>CAVSMR010000013.1:0-68331 GCA_963729115.1 uncultured Actinomycetota bacterium
CGCCAGGTAGCGTGGAAATCGGGGGGCCCCCGCGACCGGTACATTGCTGCGAATGATCGCGCCCACTGCTTCCGCGCAGACCGAGATCGAGGCCGGCCCCGTGGCGGTCTACACGCTGGTGAGCGACCTGCCCCGGCTGGAGAAGGTCGCCGTCGAGTTCGAGCGTGGGCGGTGGCTCGACGGCGTCACCGAGGCCCGGGTCGGCGCGCGCTTTCGCGGGACCAACAAGCGCACCTGGCGGCGCTGGACCACGACCGTCACCGTGACCGATGCCGAGCCCGGGCGGCGGTTCGCCTTCGACGTCACCTACTACGGGTTGCCGATCTCCCGCTGGCAGTACGACTTCGAGCCCCGCGGCGCCGGCTGCCTCGTCCGCGAGAGCACCTGGGACCGCACACCCGCCTGGTTCCGGCCGATCGGACGACTCGGTTCCGGCGTTCGCGACCGGGCCGAGGTCAACCGGCGCAACATCGAGCGCACGCTGCGTCAACTCAAGGACGCGGCCGAACGCGGAGCCTGACACTTCGCGGCGCGGGCGAGCGCGACCGATAACATGCGTCGGTGCCGGAACTCAAACTCGAGATTCAGATGCTGCACGACCGGGTCCTGGTGCGGCTGACTCCCGAGGAAGGGGAACGGCGAAGCAGTGGAGGCATCGTCATCCCGGCGACAGCGCAGATGGCGAAACGGCTGGCGTGGGGTGACGTGCTCGGCGCCGGTATCAACGTGCGCCACGTCAAGGTGGGCGACCGGGTGCTGTTCAACCCGGACGACCAGCTCGAGGTAGAGGTCAAGGGGCAGAACTACCTCGTGATCCGCGAACGGGACCTGCACGCCATCGCGAGCGAGCGGACCGAGCACGGCACCGGCTTGTATCTGTAAAGGGGAAAGCGACCCGTGGACTACCAGTGGCCGCAGTCGCACGCGGAAAAGACCGACGTGCTGAAGCCGGCGTCCCCGCCGGTGGGCCGGCCTTTCGGCATGCCGTCCGCGCAACCACCGCCGCCGCCGATGGCCGGCGACGAGCCGACGGTGAAGATCAAGAAGCCCAAGGGTGCGGGCAAACCGGGGCTGCGCAAGGCGGGCATCGTCGCCGGTGCGGTCTTCGGCGCGCTCGCGGTGGTCTACACGCTCGACCTGATCATCGCCGGCGGCGACGTGCCGCGCGGGGTCACGGTGGCCGGCGTGGACATCGGCGGCGAGTCCCGTGACGACGCCGAACAGGCGCTGCGCGACGCGATCGGCCCGCGGCTCACCGAACCCGTCCGCGTCAAGGCGGGCGACGTGACGACGACCGTCGACCCGGCGAAGGCCGGGCTGACCATCGACTGGCAGGGCACCCTCGACCGCGCGGGCGACCAGCCGCTGAACCCCTTCACCCGCCTCACGTCCTTCTTCACCAGCCGCGAGGTCGGCTTCGCCACCACCACCGACAACACCGAGCTCACCGCGGCCGTCGAGGAACTGCGCGGGAACATCGACCGCGAGCCCGCCGAGGGCGGCGTCAAGTTCGACGGCATCAAGCCCGTGGCCGTCGAGCCCAGGGACGGTCTCGAGCTCGACGCGGCAGCCGCGCGCCAGGCGCTGATCGACGAGTGGGCGACCGGCGAGCCGGTCGAGCTCCCGGTCGCCGCGGCGCCGGTGAAGACCTCGGCCGACGCGGTGCGCAAGGCGATCGACGAGATCGCCACGCCCGCGGTGTCGGGCGCGGTCCTCGTGCACGGCCAGGGCAAGGACGCGCGCCTCGAGCCGCCCGCGATCGCGAAGGCGCTGACGTTCGCGCCGGACGGCAAGGGCGGGCTGACCGCCAAGGTCGACCAGAAGAAGGTCGTCGGCGCCGTCGGCCCGCAGCTGCGGTCGACGGAGATCGCGGGCAAGGACGCGCAGATCGTGTTCACCAGCGGCACGCCCACCGTCAAGGCGTCCGTGGACGGCAAGGGTGTGGACTGGAAGAAGAGCCTGACGCCGCTGCTCGACGTCCTCAAGAAGACCGACGGCCGCGAGCTCACCGCCAGCTACAAGCACAAGCCGGCGAAGGTGACCACCGCCGCGGCGAACAAGCTCGGCATCAAGGAGGTCATCGGCGAGTTCAGCACCGGCGGCTTCGCGCCCGAGTCGGGCGTCAACATCCGCACGGTGGCCGCCGAGGTCGACGGCGCGATCGTGAAGCCGGGCGACACGTTCAGCCTCAACGGCTACACCGGCCCGCGGACCGCGGCGCAGGGCTACGTCGAGGCCGGCGTGATCAAGGACGGCGCGCCGAGCCGCGAGGTCGGCGGCGGCATTTCGCAGTTCGCCACCACGCTGTACAACGCCGCGTACTTCGCGGCCATGACCGACGCGGGTCACAAGGAGCACAGCTACTACATCAGCCGCTACCCCGCGGCCCGCGAGGCGACGGTCTTCCAGAATCACGACGGCAGCAGCGTGATCGACCTGAGCTTCACCAACGGGTCGCCGACCGGCGTCGCGATCCAGACCATCTGGACCTCGTCGTCGATCACGGTGAAGATCTGGGGCACCAAGCACTACGAGGTCGAGTCGGTCACCGGTGGCCGCTCCGACTTCACCAACCCGGAGACCAAGAAGGGCCCGGCGGAGAACTGCCACGCCGGCAACGGCGCGCAGGGCTTCACCACCACCGACACCCGCATCGTGCGGGACGCGAAGACCGGCGCGGAGATGAGCCGCAAGACCCGCACGGTCCGCTACAACCCGCAGCCCAAGATCGTCTGCGGTAAGCCACCGGCCAGGTAGCACCCATGACGAAGGGCCCCGGCGGATGTCCGGGGCCCTTCGTCATGGTCGGGTCAGGTACGGGTGCGGGACCGGCCGTAGAGCGACGCCGCGAGTATGACGGCCACAGCCGCGGCGGCGATCTGGAAGATGTGCCGGATCCAGTCGATCCCCGAGGTGTGGCGGACGCCGACGACCGACGCCAGCCAGTTGCCGATCAGGGCGCCCACGATGCCGGCGAGGATCGTCAACCAGAACGGGATCTTCTGCGAACCCGGGGCGAACAGCCGCCCCAGGATGCCCAGCACGATTCCCGCGATGAGCAAGCCGATGATCGAATAGCCATCCCACATAGCTGCTCCTCAGCAAATCGGTGGTACCCAAGAGATACCACCGATTCGCCGTGACTACACCTCGTGACCGGAACGCAGAGTGGTCAGAACGCCGACTCGTCCAGCTCCATCAGCGAGTTGTCCGCCGCCTCGACGATCTTGCGGCCGGCCGAGAGCTCCGGCAGCACGTTGCGTGCGAAGAAGGACGCGACGGCGAGCTTGCCCTCGTAGAACGCCTTGTCCTTGCCCGTGGCACCCGCGTCCAGCTTGGCGATCGCGACCTCCGCCTGCCGCTGCAGCAGCCAGCCGATCATCAGGTCGCCCATCGCCATCAGGAGTCGCACGGTGTGCTGGCCGACCCGGTAGACGCTCGCCGGCTCGTTCTGCGACGCGGTCAGGTAGCCGATCATCGCGCCGAGCATGCCCTGGACGTCCTCGAGGCCCTGCTTGAGCAGCGCGCGCTCCTCCTTGAGCCGGCCGTTGCCGCTCTCCGCCTCGATGAACGCGGAGATCTCGCCGGCCAGGAAGGTGAGCCCCTTCCCCTTGTCCCGCACGATCTTGCGGAAGAAGAAGTCCATCGACTGGATGGCCGTCGTGCCCTCGTAGAGCGAGTCGATCTTGGCGTCGCGGATGTACTGCTCGATCGGGTAGTCCTGCAGGAAGCCCGAGCCGCCGAGCGTCTGCAGCGACTGCGTGAGCTGCTCGTAGGCCCGCTCCGAGCCGACGCCCTTGACGATCGGCAGCAGCAGGTCGTTGACCCGTGCGGCCAGGTCACGGGCCTCGTCGTCGCCCTCGCCGGTCCACGCCTGGTCCTGCATCGAGGCCGTGTACAGGTACACCGCGCGCAGGCCCTCGGCGTACGCCTTCTGCATCATCAGGCTGCGGCGCACGTCCGGGTGGTGGGTGATCGTGACCCGCGGCGCGGACTTGTCGAGCATCTGCGTGAGGTCCGCGCCCTGCACGCGCTCCTTGGCGTAGCTGAGCGCGTTCAGGTAGCCGGTGGACAGCGTCGCGATCGCCTTGGTGCCGACCATCATCCGGGCGTACTCGATGATCTGGAACATCTGCGCGATGCCGTTGTGCACCTCGCCGACGAGCCAGCCCTTGGCCGGGGCGCCGTGCTGGCCGAAGGTGAGCTCGCAGGTCGTGGACACCTTGATGCCCATCTTGTGCTCGACACCGGTGACGTAGACGCCGTTGCGCTCGCCCAGCTCACCGGTCTGCGAGTCGAAGTGGAACTTCGGCACGATGAACATCGACAGGCCCTTGGTGCCCGGCGCGTGGCCCTCCGGCCGCGCCAGCACGATGTGCACGATGTTCTCGGACAGGTCGTGCTCGGCGGAGGTGATGAACCGCTTCACGCCGTCGATGTGCCAGGAGCCGTCGTCCTGCTGGACGGCCTTGGTCCGGCCGGCGCCCACGTCCGAGCCCGCGTCGGGCTCGGTCAGCACCATCGTGGAGCCCCAGCCCTTCTCGATCATGAGCTCGCCCCAGTGCTGCTGCTCGGGGGTGCCGTTGCGGTACAGCACCTGCGCCATGTTGGGGCCGGACAGGTACATGAACAGCGGCGCGTTGGCGCCGAGGATCAGCTCCGCGGCGGCCCACTGCACCGACGGCGGCAGGCCGAAGCCGCCGAGCTCGTTGGCCAGGCCCAGCCGCCACCACTCGCCGTCCCACAGCTGCCCGTAGGCCTTCTTGAACGACTCGGGGAGCCGCACCGTGTGCGTCTTGGGGTCGAAGACGGGCGGGTTGCGGTCGCCGTCGACGAACGACTCCGCCAGCGGGCCGGTCGCGAGCTTGTTCAGCTCGCCCAGCACGCCGCGCACGGTCTCCTCGTCGGCCTCGGCCAGCACGCCCTTGCCCAGCCGGTCCTGGACCCCGAGCACCTCGAACAGGTTGAACTCGAGGTCCCGGACGTTGCTCTGGTAGTGGCCCATGGTGGTCGCTCCCCGTCTCTGTGGTCCCCTACTCGGCAGTAACATCAGAATATTACTTGCCGGTAGCGTCCGGCAAGGAAAGTTCTGGGAAGCTGCCGTTCTCGGAACCTTCGATGGGGGCTGCCGGCTCAGTCGCGAGCGGGCCTCGACCCAGCTCCTTGCTGCTCGTCGACGACCAGCACCCCGGAGCGGAACGCCACCGCGACCGCGTGCGTGCGGTCCCGCGAGGAGAGCTTGCGCAGGATGCTCTTCACGTGCGTGCGCACGGTCTCGACGGAGACGTAGAGGATGTCGGCGATCGCCTGGTTCTCCAGCCCGTCGGCGATGAGGGCCAGGACCTGGTGCTCGCGCTTGGACAGCGGCTGGCGGGGCGTCTGCTGGGTGCGCGGCGCGGGGGCGGTGAGGGCCGGGGCCAGGGCGGGGTCGAGGAAGCGGCCCTCGGCATGGACGGCCTGGATGGCCCGGACCAGCTCGGCCGGCTGGGCGGCCCGGCGGATCACGCCGGCCACGCCGCCGGCGAGGGCGCCCGCGATGTACTGGTTCGTGCGGCGGGCGTCGTCGATCAGCAGGAGCACCCGCAGGCTCGCACCGCCGCTGGTGAGCACGTGGGCCAGCTGGCCCCGCGGGTCGAGCGCGGCGTCGACGAGGACGATGTCCGGGCGCACCCGCTGGCACAGCCGCACGCCGATGTTGGCGACCTCCGCGGAGCCGAGGAACCGCACCCCGGCGGTGCGGTTGAGCAGCGAGGACAACCCCTCGCGGACCAGGGGGGTCCCATCAATGAGCGCGACGCCTATCGTGCCGGTCGCACGTGCGGGTGGGTGCTGCGTACTCACTGGCATCGTTCCTCCTGCAGGTCTCTGCCTCAGGAACGACGGTGCGACGCTGGTGTGACGCCATTCATGGAGATTTGTGCCCGGATCGGGATAGCGGAGGCTTAGCACCATCCGGCGTCGGCCAGCTACGCTTGGTGGCACTGTGGAATCCGAGCTCGAGCGCAACGCCGAAGAGTGGTTCAGGTTCATGGTGGACACCGACCTGGCCCCGGGCTTGCGTGCGCTCGGCTTCTTCGGCGTCGGCCGCCGGTTCCGGATCGAGAGCAACCGGCACTGGGGCGAGGTGGTCGTCGAGCGGACCCGTTCGTTCACCGCCCGGGCGGTTCGCTTCACCGTCCACGTCGGAGTGATATCCCGCGACGAGTGGGCCCACCAGCTGCGGGTTCGGCCCTACTACCCGGTGAGCAAGCCGGCCCCGACCAAGACCGCAGGGGCCGGGTGGCAGGCGCCGATCGGCGAGCTCGTGACGGTCGCCGGCTTCCCGATCGGCGAGCTGTGGTGGGAGCTCGAGGTGGGGCGGCCCTTCGAGAAGCTCGCCCGCGAGGTGCTCACCGCGGTCCGCGAGTTCGCCCTGCCGGCGATGCGCGAGCGCATGGACTGAGCATGGCCGTCGACCTGTTCGGCGGGATTCCCGTCGACGACTTCGCCCGGGCGCTGAGCTGGTACGAGAGGTTGTTCGGCACGCCGCCGTCGTTCTTCCCCCATGACACGGAGGCCGTGTGGGAGCTCGCCGAGCACCGGTACCTCTACATCGTGCGGCAGCCGGAACACGCCGGCCACGCGATGCACACCGTCTTCGTCGAGGATCTCGACGCCGTCGAGGCCGGGATCGCGGAGCGTGGCCTGGCGCCGGCGAAGCAGGAGAGGTACCCGAACGGCGTGCGCAAGACCGTCTACATCGACCCGGACGGAAACGAGATCGGCTACGGCGGCGGTCCGCAGTAGCCGATCAGCCGAGGACGAGCGGGAGCCTCGCGGCGAGGTCGCCCAGCGCGGCAAGCTCCGCGGCGGTCGGCGCGCGCCGACCGGTGCCGACCAGCAGCACGTCCTCGTCGGCGAACGCGGCGGGGAACGGGGTGCCGGCGATCCTCTCCAGCGACGCGCGGGCCGCCGCCAGGGTCTCGGCGGGCGGCGCGGCGGCGGCCGGTAGGTGCACGATCAGGTCGAGGTGGTGCAGGGTCCACTCGAGCACGTACGCGGCCAGGTAGTCGCCGACGGTCAGCACCTCGTCGCGGGTGCTGACGCGGCCGGCGGGATCGGCGAGCTCGGCGGCGCGGCCCGCGGCGGACCCGACGTCGTCGAGGTGGAACTTGAGCAGCCAGGGCTCCCCGTACGCGGCGGCCAGCCGGGGGATCAGCGCGTCGAGCGGGTCGTCGCCGGCCGGCGGCGTGTGGGTGACGTCCCAGTAGCTCACCGCATCGCGGGTCGGCTCGGTGTCGGCCGGCGTCACGAGCGTGATCAGGACGTCCTGGGCGTCGATGACCAGATGGCACACCAGGTCCCGCACGAGCCAGCCGGCGCAGCCGGACGGCCGCTCGAAGTCCTCGTCCGGGGTGTCGGCGACGGCCGTGCGCAACGCCGTCCAGGAGCGCGAGAAGAGATCCACTACGGCACGGTACGACAAAGGAAAAGGCAAGGAGATCGCACTCCCTGCCACCTTCAACTTATAGCGGACCGGGGGGCTTGCGGCAAGACCCGGGTAGTGCCGCAGAATCACCGGCCGAAGCCATGACGTGGGAAAAGGGGGAGTCAGACGTGCGTGTGCTGTTGACGACGTGGGGATCGCGCGGGGACGTCGAACCGCTCGTGGGGCTCGCGGTGGCGTTGCGGGAGCTCGGCGCGGAGGCGCTGTTGTGCGCGCCGCCGGACGAGGATTTCGTGCGGCTGCTGGCACGCGCCGGCGTGCCGCTGGTACCGCTCGGCCCGACGGTGCGTTCAGTGGTCGCCCGCCCGAAGCCGCCGACGGCGCAGGACGCGTTCCGGCTCGCCCCTGCGCTGGTCACCGCGCGGTTCGACACCCTCACCAAGGCCGCGCAGGGATGCGACGTGCTGCTGGCGACCGGCCTGATGCCGGCCGGCGCGCGGGACGTGGCCGAGAAGCTGGGCATCCGCTACGTGTACGCGTGCTTGCAGATCATCGGGCTGCCGTCGCGGCACTTCGCTCCGGGGGCGCGGCCGGGCACGCATTCTCTCCAGGACGAGCCCGACAACCGGGTGCAGTGGGAGAAGGACGCCCAGGCGGTGAACGCCCTGTACGGCGCGGCGCTCAACAGCCATCGGGCGGAGATCGGCCTGTCGCCGGTGGACAACGTCCGTGACCACGTCTTCACCGACCAGCCGTGGCTGGCGGCGGACCCGACGCTGTGCCCGTCGCAGGGCCTGACCGACCTCGACCTCGTGCAGACCGGGGCGTGGACGCTGCCCGACGACCGTCCGCTCCCGGAAGGGCTGGAGGAGTTCCTGAACGCCGGCGAACCACCGGTGTACGCGGGCTTCGGCAGCATTGCCGCGTACGTCCCGAAGGACCTGGCCCGGGTGGCCATCGAGGCGATCCGCGCGCAGGGCCGCCGGGTCCTCCTCGCCCGCGGCTGGGCCGAGCTGGCCCCGATCGACGACGCCGACGACTGCTTCGTCGTCGGCGAGGTCAACCAGCAGGCACTGTTCCGCCGGGTGGCCGCCGTCGTGCACCACGGCGGCGCGGGCACCACGACGACGGCCGCGCGGGCCGGCGCGGCGCAGGTGGTGGTCCCCCAGATCGCGGACCAGCCGTACTGGGCCGCCCGAGTGGCCGAGCTGGGCATCGGGGTGGCACACGACGGCCCGACGCCGACCGTCGACTCCCTGTCCGCCGCGCTCACCACGGCCCTGACCCCGGAGACCCGCGCCCGGGCGAGCGCCATGGCCGGCACGATCCGCACCGACGGGGCGACCGTGGCCGCGAAAATGCTCCTCGACGGTGGCGGCGTGCGCTGACCGTCATGGCGTCAGGGTGGCCAACAGGTCCTTGACGCGCCGCGCGATGTCGTCGCGGATGGGGCGGACGGCCGGCAGGTCCTGGCCGGCCGGGTCGTCGAGCTGCCAGTCGAGGTACCGCTTGCCGGGGAAGATCGGGCAGGCGTCCCCGCATCCCATGGTGACGACCACGTCGCTCGCCTCGACGGCGCCGGCGGTCAGCATCGTGGGGACCTCGGCGGTGATGTCGATGCCCACCTCGCGCATGGCAGCCGTGACCACGGGGTTGATCGAGTCGGCCGGTTCGGAGCCGGCCGAGCGGACCTCGACCCGCCCCTGTGACAGGTGGGCGAGGAACGCGGCGGCCATCTGCGAGCGGCCCGCGTTGTGCACGCAGACGAACAGCACCGAGGGGCGGCCGGCGCTCACGCGGTCACCGCGGCCGGGCGGGTGAGCAGCGAGGCGAGCATGTCGGTCGTCTCGGGCCGGAGCCAGTAGTAGACCCACGTGCCGCGGCGTTCGCAGTCGATGAGGCCGGCCTGCCGCAGGAGCTTCAGGTGGTGGGAGATCGTCGGCTGCGACAGGTCGAAGGCCGGCGTCAGCTCGCACACGCAGACCTCGCCTCCCGCCCGCGACGCGATCATCGACAGCAGTCGCAACCGCACGGGGTCACCCAGCGCCTTGAATATCGGCGCGACCTCCGCCGCACGCTGCTCGGACAGGTGCTGTATCGACACACTTCTATATTGACAGATGTCGATCCAGCGTGCAAGCCTGCTTGGACGAACGTCGAATCAGCCACCTCGAAGGGAGCGGGCCGATGACCGAGGACCTGCGCGAGACCGTCCGGGCTCGCTACGCCGCCGCGGCAATCGCCGTAACGGACCGAAGCGCCACCACCGAGTGCTGCGGTCCCCAGGCCGTCGAGGGCGAGGACAACCTCGGCTCCGCGATGTACGCCGCGTCCGAGCGCGACGAGCTACCCGCCGAGGCGGTCGCCGCATCGTTGGGCTGCGGCAACCCGACCGCCGTCGCCGAGCTGCGCGAGGGGGAGGTCGTGCTCGACCTCGGCTCCGGCGGCGGCATCGACGTGCTGCTGTCCGCCCGCCGGGTCGGCCCGGCCGGCAAGGCGTACGGGGTGGACATGACCGAGGAGATGCTGGCCCTCGCCCGCGCCAACGCCACGAAGGCCGGCGCGACGAACGTGGAGTTCCTGAAGGGCACGATCGAGGCCATCCCGCTCCCCGCCGACACCGTGGACGTGGTGATCTCGAACTGCGTGATCAACCTGTCCGTGGACAAGCCCGCCGTGTTCGCCGAGACGTTCCGGGTGCTCAACCCCGGCGGCCGGCTCGGGGTCTCCGACATAGTCGCCGAGGACACGCTGACCGCCGACGAGCGCGCCGAGCGGGGCTCGTACGTCGGGTGCATCGCGGGCGCACTCTCCATGAGCGAATACCGAGTGGGTCTGGAGTCCGCCGGCTTCACCGAAGTCGTCATCACCCCAACCCACCAGGTAGCGGCCGGCATGCACTCGGCGATCATCCGGGCCATGAAGCCCACCATGAAATGACGAAAGCCCCGGGTCCACAGTAGACGTACTGTGACCTGGGGCTTCTCACTCAGAGCGGATGACGGGAATCGAACCCGCGTATTCAGCTTGGGAACCCGTCGCAACGCCCTGGTCAGCGTCGGTGACCTCGCGCGCGAGCTACCCCAAGTGACCGCGGTTGACCCCCGCTGACCGGTGCTAATGGCCCGGTAATGGCCCGCCGGGTACTCCGCTGCCTGCACTTTTCCGGCTCCCTCGTACAGGCCGTCACGTAGCGCCGGGTCGGCGGTGTCAAGGGTGGGCGCAAAGACCATCGCGGAGCGACGCGTGAGCGCCCTTGGGACCGGCGGCCCGGCGTTAGACGATGGAGGCCGAGGGAGCTGCTGCTGGGTCACCTCGCCGCCGGTGGTGGCGCTGCCGTCGCCAGCTCGTGGGCTGCGCCGCGCAGGCCGGCCGGCGTGAGCGGAGCGGCAGCCGGCCGTGCCGCGATGGATGAGGTCCACGTTGCCAGGGCGACGGGCCGAGCGCGCCGCCGCCGGCGGCGCGCCTTGATCCCATAGAGCCAGATTCGGCAGGCACCTGCTCTGACGGGTGTGGGAGGCGGCCACGCAGGGCCAGCGTGCCACTCCGTACAACTACGAAGAGTCGCAATTATCTGACTCCAAGGTAGTCTGTAGCTGACGTGGGCGATCGGGAGAGCATGGCGTGACGAGCACCGCAAGCGACGAGATCGTCGCGTTCAGTTCACCGCCAGTGGTGGAGGTCGTGGCGGGCGTAGCGTTTGATGCGCTGGACACAGAGGTGAACGCCCTTCTCACTGCGTTCTGGAAGGACAAACTTCGTCAGGAATTTCCGACGCTTCAGCAACAGCCTCCATACTTTCCACCAATTGAACATGCGCTGCCTCGCGCGGCTCTAAACCTGGCAGGAGATTTCGGTTCGGCGTTCCCAAGCGCTCGACTTTGGGCAATTAGTCCAGACGGTAACGAATTGCTACAACTTCAACCAGGATGGTTCGCCGCTAACTGGCGGCGAGTAAAGCTGGATTCCGAGTATGATCGCTGGCCGCAGCGTCGACGTGCCTTTGCCAACTGGTGTACAGCTCTGGCCGAGTACCTGGAGAGCGAAGGCGGAAAAGACTTCCCAGTGCGGCAGTGTGAAGTCACATACGTAAACCACATCGACCTGGCGGGCGAAAAGCGTGTACACGCACAAGCGTCTCGAATATTCAAAGGTCTGGCCGACCTGGAGGCTGTGTCCGGACTAGAGCAGGTCGCCCTTCAGTCGTCATATTTGATGCGGGATCGAGAATCGAATAGAGCATTTGGTCGCCTTCACATAGGTATCAAGCGGTGTTTGGTGCGGACGGGCAGTCTGAGCGCTACGTGTTCGAATGACTGCACGCGGCATGCCTCCGAATCCCGGTGATGACGTGTTGGAGGGTATGTTGGCATTCATGGATCGGGGACGAGCGGAAATCGATCGAGCTTTCGTCGCTCTCACCAGCGGCGAAATGCACGAAATGTGGGGGCTGCGATCATGAGTATCACGTCGCCATTGGCGTTCGAGGCCTCCGCAGACGTGGCGCATTTCTCCTCCGCGCCAATTGCCAATTTGGGGGGTTGGCTATTTCGTCAGCGCATCCCAAGTTCGGCATCGAGCACTGCGGAAGTCCTCCCGGCAACGCGAACTGCGGACAGGGCAAAGGCGACGCCCGATGGATGGCTGGAGTCTTTCGTCGTGTTGTCGCATTGAGCAAGCGGATCGATGACTGGGATAGTTATGGAGCGCCGCCTCTTCAGGTGGAGGTGCTTCGAGCATTCGTTCAAGTGCTTGACGGCTGCTCATATGCGATTCAGAGCGAGCCTCTTGTATCTCTCACGGGTAGCGGTGGTTTGCTGTGTGAATGGCGAGGATCTCAGGCGACAGTGGACCTCGTGTTCGATCCGGGGACTGGCGTGCGTGTGTACTACGAGAACGTCGCGACCGGGCAGGAGGCCGATGTAGCTCTCCAGGAATGCGATACTACGCTCGAAAAATGGCTTTGGCTGGCTTCATCTGGTTCGCAATGACATAAGCATGGAGCCCCCGACCGTGGAACTGCGCGACGACCGACTGCCGTCCCCGATGATGCGGTACTTTACCGGCGGGTGGATTGGGACCGGATTGGTGGATTTGATCGCGCAATGGTCGGTGAACCTGCGAAGCTGAGCGCAAATTGTTTTCAAGACTATTCAGAAGCTAAGGCGCGTGAGTATGGTTTCGCTGGTCCGTGCATGTCGGTCGCTATCGGTAAGGTCTTAACCGACCTGGGTCACGAGCCACAGAAGGTGCTCGAAGCCTATCCTGAATACGGGTTAGCGCGGGTGAGGGCGGGCGATCTGAGGGCGCTCAGGAAACATGATGGGTCAGGTTGTCCGCAAGGCATCATGCTCGCTGAGACGGATGAAGAACCGTGGCACGGCGTTATCTTTGATTTGAACGAACGGCCTAGAAAGGGCGGTGCTGCGAAAGCAATCATGCGCATCGCCGAGTGGGAAATTCCGCTGATTCGACTCAGTTAGAATCGTCGCGTTAATCCAGGCCGGCGCATATGTCGTTGAGTAGCGTCATCGTCGTCGTGACCGCAGCCGGTCGAAGCGCTGAAAGCGTCTCGGTCTTGCCCGGTCCGTTGGCGTAGCCGACGCTGCGCACGTTGGCCGCCTTAGCTGCCGCGATGTCGGTTGGTGAGTCACCGACGAGTGTGCAGCTGGTAGGCGTGGCTTCGAGTGACGTGATTGCCTCAACGACGAGGGCAGGGCTCGGTTTGAGGATTCGCACGTTGCCGTTGGCTCGTGCGGCGATGATGTTCGTGGCTGAGCTGAGGTCGTGGAGGTCGAGGTAGGCCGCGATGGCGGCCACGGAGTTGTTGCTCACGATGGCCAGCGGCCCGGCCGGTCTGTTTCCAGGTTCGGATGAGGTCGTGGCTTCCGGCCGTGGGCTTGGCACTGCGGACGGCGTTTGCCTCGAGCGCACGGAATGCGGCTTCGACGTAGCGGGCTTCCTCATCGCCGAGGATCGCGGCATAGAAGAGGACGACGAACGGGTCCGCGGTCTGTGCCACGTCTGCTGGGAGATCGGTGTGGCCGCCTTCGGCGAGGACGTCGCGGAGTTGGTCGGCGACGACGTGGGCGGGGAAGCCGGCGAACACGGAGCAGATGGGGCCGTCGAAGTCGAGCAGCAGGGCTTCGGTGGTCGCGAGGATCTCGCGGAGCGCGTCGGCGTCGTCGACGGGTGGCGTCACGGGGTGAACTCCGTGGACACGGTGTTCCACATGCTGTCGAACCAGGTGCGGGCCTGGTCGACGTACTGGGAGCCGGTCGAGGTGTCGTCGTCGTTGGCGGAGTGGTGGAACAGGATGGCGTCCTTGCCCATGAGGTCGTAGAAGGTCTGGGGCTCCTCGCCGAGGGTGAGGACGTGTTCGCGGACGGGGTAGAAGCCGAAGAAGGCTTCTTCGCCGTTGATGATGTAGAGCTTGAACAGTGGGGCGGCGTGGTGCACGTGGACTTCCGCGGTTGCCTCCTCGACGAGGCCGAGGCTGCCCAGCTCGTTGACGGTGTCGGTGATCGCGCCGACGTAGCGGTGCGTGATCCGGGTGGCGCGGGCGCGGAACTCGGGGCTGTCGCTGAGGTCGTCGGCGCGGCACGGGATCGCCAGCGGCGCAGTCGTGTCCGGGATGAGGACTGCGCACCTTGATGGACTTCGGGCGGAGCCGGCCGATCCGGATCTTGTCCAGCGGTTCCTGCATCGCGCCGTGCAGGGTCTCGCCGGAGAAGCCGGCGAAGTCGATGGTCACGTTCTCGGCCGCGAACGCGCGCTCGATGTGCGGGCGCAGGCCGACGGGACGTTCGGTGCGCTCGCGGACGAACACGCCGCTGCCCTGCCGCGAGACGATCAGGCCTTCTTCGCGCAGCTCGCGTAGCGCGTTCTGCACGGTCATCGGCGCGACGTTGTAGGTCTGGGCAAGCTCGTTCCGGGACGGCAGCTTGTCGCCTGGCGAGAACTTCTTGGTCAGGATCGCGGCTCGCAATGCGTTCGCGACCTGCACATACGGCGGGCGCGGGTCGTCGGGATCGAGTGCCATCGTGTCCTCCCGGGTGCCGCAGTGGCTGTGGCGTGTCCAACAGATGCCAACACCTGTCCATTCACAAGACACCTTAACCGCCCTTGTCTAGGCCACCTAGCGAGCTAGGCATGTCAGCCGTTCCGCTTGACTTGTCTAGCCAGGCTGGCTTACTCTCGATTTGTACAGCTCAGCTAGACCGGCTAGGCCGGTGCAGAGAGGACAACCAGATGCCACTCATTCCGACGCGGTTCGCGGTGGAGTTCGGGGAGGTGTTCCCGTTCGGCGCGTTCGTGCTGGGCGTGGAGCCGTCCATGGCCTTCTCGGCGGACCCGAGCGCGCCGAAGGTGCAGGAACGGGACAAGGAGACCGGCCAGCTCGTCTGGATCGTGCGCGCTCTCGACGCGAACGAGGAGGCGGCCCGGTTCGGCGCTGAGTTCAAGGTCAAGGTCACGCGCCGACCATCAGCCGGTGCCGCCGGAGAAGCTCGCGGGCTTCCCGTTCGCGCCGGTCGAGTTCGACGGGCATGACCATCACGCCCTACGCCAACAAGAAGGGCCGGATCGCGCACAGCTTCCGGGCCAAGGGCATGCAGGCTCCGGGCGGCGCGAAGGGCGGCCGGTCCGCGGGTCCACGTGAGCAGAAAGCGGCGTGACCTCCATGCGGGCGTCACGAGAAGCCGTCGCCCGCTGGAACACCGCCTATGCCGAGCAGACGGCGGCGCTGTTCGCGGCCATGCGCGCCAAGCCGCAGGACGTGGCAGCGATCCGCCGTCTTGCTCGGGCCTACCGAGAGGTGGCCGCTGCCTGGCGTGGTCTGGCCGGCGAGCTGGCCATTCCGCTCTGGGCACGCCACGCGGCCGCGATTGCCGCCGAGGAGTTCGACCGTCGTGCGGGTGTCGAGTTCGCCCGCATGTCACCACGACCAGACAAGGAGAACTGAGACGTGGGATTCAACGTCACCTGTTCGCCGGGCCGGGACGCTGCGGCCGCGTACATGCGGGTCACCCCGCAGTTACCAGCCCTGGTGATCTACATGGACCCGGTGAACTTGGCGATTCAACTTCCGCCGTTCCCGGGTGGCGAGCAGCTGCTGGCCAAGTTCTGTCGGGAACTGGCGCGCGAAGCTCAGCGGCTCGCCGATGCGATCGCGCCGGACAACGGGCCGGCTCCCCGACACCTGCTACGAGCGGACGGGGATGAGTCGAGTGAGTCCTAGCGCTCAGACGGTTTCGGACCGACGTCTCGTCGTTCCGTACGTGACCATGTGGACCGGCGAACGTGAGCCGGACTGTGACGATCGTGGAGCGTCGTGGCGGCGGGATCGGCTACGCACGGGAGAACCTGCTCGATCGGGACGAGTTTGGTGTGTTGTGGTCGCGGTGCTCGTCGTCGCCGGGGCGTGGTCGGCCGGAGTTCGGCAAGTTGCACACGATGCGGCAGCGTCGGGCGATGACCCGGTTGCTCTGCCAGGTGTGCGGCGAGCCGGCCGACCGCGACGCCGAAGGCGACGTGTTGTGGTTGTGGAAGGACCACCGGGACGATTGGCCCGATTGGCCGGAGGGCGTGCGGGTGACCGAACCGCCGGTCTGCGTGCCGTGTGTGGGGCAGGCGGTGCGCCTCTGCCCTGCGCTGCGGAATGGCGCTGTCGCGATGCGGGTGCGCGAGTGCCCGATCGTCGCCGTGTGCGGCACGTACTACCGGCGCGGTCCACGCGGTCCAGCCCCGGAGAAGGTGGCCAACGTCGACTACACCAATCCGCTCATCGGCTGGGTTCAGGCCGACCACCTGATTCGGCAACTGTGGGACTGCACGCTCGTCGAGGTGAACGAGCTGGCGGAGGCGAGCGGGGTGAGCTCGTGCCGAAGCTGAACCGGGCCGTGATCCGCGAGTGGCTCGCCGACCACAACTGGTCGGTGCGGCGGCTGGCGGAGGAGTGCAGCGCGCTCGGCAAGGACGAGTTCTCGGAGGGCACCGTGCGGAACGCGGTCAATGGGCTCGACCCGATGCGTGTGGGCCGAATCCGAGTCATCTGCAAGGTCACCGCGCGCTACGGCGACGGAATCTCCTACGCGCGGCTGGTCGCTGAGGACGGACAAGCCTCGGCCAGCTAGCCCAACTATCCGAAGTAGACAAACACACGCGGGGTCGTGTGGCGATGACGCACGCCTTCATTCGCCGTGCTGATCCCGTAGGCGCAGAAGCGGAAACCCGGCTACCAACCTGTCCGCTCCTGCGCTGTCCATCCCAAGGGGAATGAACAGTGAACAGGCTAGAACCTTCTCGCTCTGCTGCGCCAGAGGGGGCCACCGATCGGCGCAGCATGCCTCCCGCGCACGGTGTGCTCGGTGCCGGCGTTTCGCTCGCCTGCTGCCGGGTGAGTCTCGTTGTGCGACGTGTGCCGGTGTGCTGGCTCTGGAGTTCGGCCGGCTGCGGGGTGCGCGATGAACGCGCAGACGATCGGCACGCTGATCATGACGGGCGGCGGGATCGCCGTCGTGGTGTGGGTGCTGAACAAGATCGGCCGCGCGCTCACGGCCGTGGTGGAAGCCCTGGCGACCGTCGCGGTGGTGTTCCTCGCGGTATGGCTGGCGGTCAAAGCCACGTTCCTCGCGGTCCAGCTGGGTCGTCCGGCACTGGCGCACCACGCTCGGTGCCGTCTCGCTGGGCGCGTGGGTGTGGTGGTGGGGCTGGCTGCCCATCGCCCTCCTGGTCGTCGCCGTGGCTGTCGGGCTGACCGTGTGGCGCTGGCGGCATCGCACGTCGTTCGAGCCGTGGGTAGGCCGGCGGCTGCGGTCGTGGTGGCTGCGCTGGACCGTCTACGCGCCGCGGCTGCCGAAGTGGCTGCACAACTGCGGGCTGACCATCCGCGACCACGACCGATCCATCGTGCTGACCGCGAACCCGCTCGGCCGCAACAAGGTCCAGCGCAGGGTCAAGCCGCGCGAGCGACCAGGAACCGCGAGTCCTCGGCGTTCGGTCGGGTGCGTCGTGGGATGAGGTGCGGGTGCGGCTCGTGCCCGGGCAGAAGCCGGAGGACTTCGACGAGGCCGCCCGCGCGCTGGCGGTGGCTCGTGGGGTGGCGCGCTGCCAGGTCCGGGAGCTGAAGCCGCGACGTGGTGTCGATCGACTTCCAGCGGCGCAACCTGCTCGCCGACACCGTGTCGTGCCCCGACCTCGCGGACCTGGCCGACGTGCCCGGCTCGGACGATCGATCTGCGGAAGGTGTGGAGCGGGCGCACCGACTACGGCACCGACTGGCACCAATCCCTGCTCGGCTCGCACACCCTCCACGCCGGCGCGACCGGGGCGGGGAAGGGCGCGCAGATGTGGTGCCCGCTGGTGTCGATCGCCCCGGCCATCCGGGACGGCCTGGTGCGGGTGTCGGGGATCGACCCGAAGGGCATGGAGCTGGCCTACGGGCGGCGGATCTTCCACCGCTACGCCGTCACCGGCAAGGACGCGCTCGCGCTGCTCGACGACCTGATCGAGGGCGTGGACAAGCGCAAGGCCGAGTTCGCCGGCCGACTCCGCACGGTCCCGATCACCCGCGAGAACCCGCTGGAGATGGTGGAGTTCGACGAGATCGGCGCGCTGATCCGCTACATCGGCGACCGCAAGCTCCGCGAAGCCATCACCGAACGGGTCGCGCTGCTGACCACCCAGGGCCGGGCGCTGGGCTACACGGTGCGCGGCTACGTCCAGGAGCCCACCAAGGACACGGTCCCGGTGCGGGAGCTGTTCCCGCGCCGCATCTGCCTGCGCGTGGCCACGAAGTCCCACGTCGGGATGGTGCTCGGCGACCAGGCCTACGACCGGGGCGCCTGGGCCAACCGCATCGGCGAATCCGAACCCGGTGTCGGCTACCTGTTCGGCGAGGGCATCCGCGAACCGCTGCGCGTCCGCGCCGGCTGGGTCCCCGACGAGGCGATCAAAGACCTCGAAGCGTTCGTCACCGGCCACACGCCGCCCAGCCGGCCCGGCACGGTCCACGCCTTCCCCACCCGCACGCCCGGGCGCAGCAGCGCTCCCGGCGGCGTCGCCTGACCTCCTCAACGAAGGGCTTCCCTTGCTATGAACACGATCGCAACGACATCCACAGTGGACGGCCTGTTCGGGGCCTACCGGTCGCACGTGCTTGGACGTTCGCTTCCGGAGCCGACATCCGTGCACGTCACCCCGGGCACCCGGGAAATCTCCCTCCAGCCCGGCGGGAACCTCGACCTGTGCTCGCGCCTCGGCTCCATCCTCGTGTGGGCATTCACTCTCGCCGACGTGACCGCCAGCTGGTGGCACACACCGGACGGCTCGCTGCACATCTCCGTTCACGGCCGCACCGACGGGCGGCGTGCGAGTCAAGGTCTACGGCGGCGGCGCCTTCGCCGACTCCCTCGGCCTGGTCCCCCTCGACGCCGGCGAGAGCGAAGGCGTCTCCCTCGACGAGCTGTACGCCCTGGCCTGCCTGCTGCGCGACGGGCAGCACGAGCGGGAGGTGGCCTGATGAACGGCCATCAGACCCGGGCCGAGCGGATGCGCCAACCGCTCGCCTCGGACGTGATCGCCGCGACCGCCGAGCAACACGGCGTGTGCGTCCGGCCGTTCACGATGGAGGTCGGCGACCTCGACACCGGCGAGCTGCGCTACGTCCCGGTGCCGTGCGGGTCCACTGTGGAGTCGCAGTGTGGGCCGTGCGCGCGGAAGGCTCGCGCGCTGCGGATGGTCCAGTGCCGGGAGGGCTGGCACCTCGCCGAGGAACCGGACTTCACCCCGGACCAGCCCACCGCCGACCAGACGGCGCTGCTGGAGCTGCGGGCCGACCTGGTGGCCGCCTACCGGCAAGCCGCGGACGGGCGCGGACGAGGCGACGAGCTGCGCGACGAGATCCGCTCCGTCGACGCGGAACTTCGGCAACTCGGCATGCGCGGCCGGCTGCCCGTCGCCGGAAGGGCCGACGAAGGCGGCTCCGAAGCGGTCGACGAGGCGGCGGCAGGACGCGCCGAAGCTGCCTCGGCGGCGGGTGGAGAAGCGCACCGTCGGGCGGGAGTTCGCCGGCCGGTACCGGCCGTCGATGTTCGTCACGCTCACCTGCGACACCTACGGGCGGGTGCGCGACGACGGCACGCCCGGTCGACCCGGCGACGCTACGACTACCGGCGGGCCGCTCGGGACGCGGTGCACTTCGCCGCGCTGGTCGACCGGTGCTGGCAGAACCTGCGCCGCTGCGTCGGCTGGGACGTGCAGTACTTCGCCACCGTCGAACCGCAGAAGCGCGGTCGCGCCGCACCTGCACGCCGCGATCCGCGGCTCGATCCCGCACGAGGTGCTGCGGGCAGGTCACCGCCGCGACCTACCACCAGGTGTGGTGGCCGGCGCACGACGAGCTCGTCTACAGCGGCGACGAGCTGCCGGTGTGGGACGACGGCCGGTTCGTCGACCCGGACACCCGCGAACCGCTGACCGTCGTGGGCGGAGGCGCTGGACGCAGCTCGAGGAGCCGGCGCACGTCGTGACCTTCGGGCGGCAGGTGCACTCCAAGGGCATCCTCGGCGGCACCGAGGAAGCCGGCCGGCACATCGGCTACCTGACCAAGTACCTCACCAAGAGCATCGGCGAGGTGATCGAGGCCGACACCGACCGGCAGCGGGCGCACCACGACCGGCTGCACGCCGAGCTGCGCGTCACGCCGTGCTCGCCGCGGTGCGCGGTCTGGCTGCTCTACGGCATCCAACCGCTCGGCGTGAACGCACGGACCCACCCAGGCCGGTGCAAGTCGCGGGCGCACCGCCGGACCACCCTCGGGCTGCCCGGCCGGCGGGTGCTGGTGTCGCGGAAGTGGTCGGGCAAGACGCTCGCCGACCACCGGGCCGACCGGAAGGCGTTCGTCCTGGCCGCGCTCGCCGAGGTCGGCATCACGAAGCCGGAACCGGACCGGTCGCGGCTGATGTGGCAGAAGGTCCAGCCCGGCGACCCGCACCAGCCACCACGGGACCACCTGCTGATGCACGCCATCGCGGAGCGGATCAAGTGGAGAGCCGAGTACGACAAGGCGCTACTCGCGGCACAGGGACCACCGCCCGATCTTTCGGCAACTCAACCGGCAGCGGCCTGAACTGGGGGAATGACGTGAAACACAACTACCTGAACGTGCAAGAGGCCGCCGACTACCTGAACACCTCGGTGCGGTTCGTCCGGCGGCTCGTAGCGGAACGCCGGATCACCTTCCACAAGATCGGTCGGCATGTCCGGTTCGCGGTCGCGGACCTAGAAGCGTTCGCGCTCGCCGGCCGGGTCGAGGCGATCACTGACGCCGGTGTGTGGCGGGACTTGAAGGGGGCGGCCTGATGGCGAACAAGGGTGGTCACCGAACGTTCGGCAATGTCCGTCGACGGGAGTCGGGGCGTTGGCAGGCGCGCTACCCCGGACCGGACGGCCGGCTGCGATCAGCGCCGCGCACCTTCGACACGAAGAAGGATGCGGAGGCGTGGCTTGCGGTGATCGCAGACGCAGCTGCTGACCGGCGAGTGGGTGGACCCGGAGCGGGGAAAGGTTCCGCTCCTGGACTACGCGCGACAGTGGATCGATCAGCGCGCGGGGCTGCGACCCCGGACGGTCGAGCTGTACCGATGGCTGCTCGGCAAGCACATCGCGCCGTACCTCGGCTCGGCTCAGCTGGGCAAGATCACCACGGCGGCGGTGCGCCAGTGGCGGGCGGACCTGCTCGCTGCCGGGGTGTCGGAGTCGATGGCGGCCAAGAGCTACCGCTTGCTGCGCGCGATCCTCAACACGGCCGTGGTCGAGGACAAGATCCTTACCGCGCAACCCGTGCCGTGTGCGTGGGGCCGACAAGGAGAACCCGGCAGAGCGACCGACGCTCACCGTGGCGCAGGTGTTCGACCTGGCGGACCGGATGCCGAGGCGAGCGTTTCCGCATGCTGATCTTGCTGACGGCCTTCGCTTCGCTGCGGTGGGGTGAGGTGACTGCGCTCCGGCGGCGGGACATCGCGGAAGACGGGAGCTGGGTCCGCATCGCCGTCGCGTTCACCGAGGTCCGCGGGTAGAGGGCTGGTGCTCGGACCGCCCAAGTCGCGGGCAGGTGTGCGCACGATCGTGGTGCCGGCGGCCGTCCGGGCCGATCTTGTGGAGCATGTCCGTGAGTTCGCTGGGCCTGGTCAGGACGGACTCGTGTTCACCGGTGAGAAGGGTGGCGCGCTTCGTCGTGGGAGCTTCAGCCAGCGGGTGAAGTGGGTCGCCACGGTCAAGGACATGGGCCTCGCCGGCGTGCACTTCCACGACCTCCGGCACGCCGGCAACATCTGGGCCGCTCAGACCAAGGTCAGCACCAAGGATCTGATGGCCCGGATGGGGCACGACGACATGCGGGCGGCGTTGATCTACCAGCGGGCGACGAGCGAAGCGGCCGATCGGATGGCCGCCGGCCTCAGCGCCCTGGTCCGCAAGCACCACCGAGTGGGCCAGGCTGGCCGGCCACGGAACAAGGCGTCACGGAAGCGGGCTCGGCGCACGGATGACGGGCCGGACGATGGCTCGGCCGGCTCGCCGGTCCCGGTCGGCTAATGGCCCGTTAATGGCCCACCGGGGCGGCGACAATAGAGAAGGGGTGCCTCCGATGATCCGGAGGCACCCCTTCTGAGCTGCGATAACTAGTCCAGAGCGGATGACGGGAATCGAACCCGCGTATTCAGCTTGGGAAGCTGATGTTCTACCATTGAACTACATCCGCGTGACCCGCTCGGCGGGCCCAGCTGAGCCTACACGGCTGCGCGGTTAGGGTGAGCGGGTGTTGCTGAGCGATCGCGACCTGCGCAAGGAGCTGGAATCCGGGCGGTTCGGGCTCGAGCCGTTCGACGCCGCGATGCTTCAGCCGTCCAGTATCGATGTTCGGCTCGACCGGTTCTTCCGGGTCTTCAACAACACCAAGTACACCCACATCGACCCCAGCCGGCAGCAGGACGAGCTCACCTCGCTCGTCGAGGCGGACGGGGACGAGCCGTTCGTCCTGCATCCCGGTGAGTTCGTGCTCGGGTCGACCTTCGAGACCGTGTCCCTGCCCGACGACCTGGCCGGGCGGCTGGAGGGGAAGTCCAGCCTCGGCCGCCTCGGGCTGCTCACCCACTCCACGGCCGGCTTCATCGACCCCGGCTTCGACGGGCACATCACGCTCGAGCTGTCCAACGTCGCCAACCTGCCGATCACGCTCTGGCCCGGCATGAAGATCGGCCAGCTCTGCCTCTTCCGCCTGTCCAGCGCCGCGGAGAACCCCTACGGCTCGAAGGCCGCCGGCTCCCGCTACCAGGGCCAGCGCGGCCCCACCCCCTCCCGCGCCTACCTCAACTTCCACCGCGTGGAAACGCGGCGCTGAGCCGCCGCTCGCCGGCCACCGGTGTCAGGACCGCACCGCACAAGGGAAAGACCGCCGCGGTGAAAAGCGCCGCCGGATAGCCGAACACCGTGATCAACGCGCCGAACACGGGCGCGGTCGCCATCGCCACGATGTTCTGCGCCGTGTTCTGCACGCCCAGTGCCCGGCCGGCCCAGAACGGGCCGGCGAGCTCGGCCGTCGCGGTGAAGCCCAGGCCGTTGTCGGTCACCGTCACGACCAGGGCCGCCACCAGCGCGGCCACCGACAGCCACGACGAACCACCGAGACCCCACATCACCATCGTCAGCGCCGCGAGCACGGCGACCACCCGCATGGGTCCCATCCGGCTGCCCACCCGGTCCGACCACACGCCCGCCACGATCCGGCCAGCCGCGCCGACCACCTGCACCACCGCGACCAGCCGGCCGGCCTCGACCGGGCTCCAGCCGTGCTCGGACACCAGGAACGTCACCGCGAACGTCGCCGCCACGAACTGCGGGGCCACCAGCAGCGCGCTCGCGGAATGCAGGCGCAGCAACGTCCTCGCGGGCGCGGCGGCGGCGCGGTACGGCGACGCGACGGACGACGCCGTGCGGGCCGGGCGCGGCGGGTCGACCACGACCAGCAGCACGAGCACCGCCGAGACCAGGCACAGCACGGCCGGCAGCGCGATCGCCGCCGCGAAGCCCCACCGGTGCCCGAGCCACGGCAGCGTCGCCGCCGCGATGCCCACCCCGATCGGCTGCGCGGTCTGCCGGATACCCATCGCGAGCCCGCGCTCCGACGCGGTGAACCAGCCCAGCACGACCCGCCCGCTCGCCGCGTTCACCGACGCCGCGCACGCGCCCGCCACGAACAGGCCGGCGCCCAGCGCCACCAGCCCGGACAGCGCGAGGCTCGCCAGGATCAGCACCCCCGTGGCCACGAGCCCGGCCGCCATCACGACGCGCTCGCCGTACCGGTCCGCGGCCGCGCCCCACGCGATGAGCGCCAGCAGCAAACCCAGCAGCGGCGCGGAAACCAGCACCGCCGCCTCGGTCAGCGACACCCCCGCGGAGCGCTGCAGCTCCGGGATCAGGAACGGCAGCCCGTACAGGAAGCACGAAGTGGTGGCCTGCGCGGCGATCCCCACGGCGAGGATGAACCAGCGTCCGGCCATGCCCGCACGCTAACCGATCTCTCCTGGAGTTTGGGAACGATCTCCCAGATGGTGAACACTCGGGGGCTGGCCCCAGGGTCGGTTCGGGGGCCTCCCTGATGTTCGCCCGCGCGAGTGCGCCATAGCGTCGAGCCGACGCAGGTTTACTGAGCAGAGGGGCACTGACATGGGGATCGGACGGGCGGTCGTGGCGGCCGCCATCGGCATCGCGGGCGTGGGCCTGCTGACCGCATGCGGCTGGGACCTCGCGACCGAGTCGTACAAGGACTCGGACAGCGTGGCGCAGTCGTTCACGAGCGTGCGGTTCGCGAACGACTCGGGCGGCGTCACGATCCGGACCGGCGACCACGCCTCCGTCGAGCGCGAGGTCCACTACAGCGACGAGAAGCCCGGCCAGACCTCCCACGTCGAGGACGGCGTGCTGACGCTGGACTCCTGCGGCAAGCGCAACTGCTGGATCGACTACGAGGTCACCGTGCCCGAGGGCACGACGGTGACCGGCCAGCTCGACTCCGGCACCGCGGACATCAGCGGCGTCGCGGCGGCCACCGTGCGGGCGAGCTCCGGCGAGGTCACCGTCAAGGACGTGGCCGGCGCGGTCAAGGTCGAGGCCAGCTCGGGCTCGATCACCCTGGCCGGCATCGGCGGATCGGTCGTCGCCAAGGCCGAGTCGGGCAGCATCCAGGCGGACGACGTGCGCGGCGACCTCGTGCTCGCGGCGTCCTCGGGGTCCGTCGAGGCCCGCGGCATCGGCGGCACCACCAAGGTCGACTCGTCGTCCGGCAGCGTCGCGGTCGAGCTCGCCGCCGCGCGGGACGTGCGGGTCGACGCGAAGTCCGGCAACGTCGAGGTCACCGTCCCGGCTGGCTCGTACGCGGTCTCGACCAGCACGGGCAGCGGCGACGTCGACAGTGAGATCGACGACGACGCGACCGGCGACCACCGCCTCGACCTGCACACCAACAGCGGGAACATCACCGTCTCGCGGGCCTGACCGACGGCGGGAACCATCCGCATGGGTGCCGCGTTTAGACTGGCAGGAAGGTTGAGCGATAGGGGCTCAAGTCTGGTTTTGACGACCGAGCGGATTCGGCGGCAGACTTGAGCGGGAAGCACTCAACCCACACAGGAAGCGCAAGCAGGAGGAATACAAATGGCGCGAGCGGTCGGAATCGACCTGGGGACGACCAACTCTGTCGTCGCCGTCCTCGAGGGCGGTGAGCCGACGGTGATCGCCAACTCCGAGGGTTCGCGGACCACCCCGTCCATCGTCGCATTCGCCAAGAACGGCGAGGTGCTCGTGGGGCAGCCCGCGAAGAACCAGGCGGTCACGAACGTCGATCGCACGGTGCGGTCGGTGAAGCGGCACATGGGCACGGACTGGAAGACCGAGATCGACGGCAAGAGCTACTCCGCGCAGGAGATCAGCGCGCGGGTGCTGATGAAGCTGAAGCGGGACGCGGAGTCCTACCTCGGCGAGCCGATCACGGACGCGGTCATCACGGTGCCCGCGTACTTCGAGGACGCCCAGCGGCAGGCCACCAAGGAGGCCGGGCAGATCGCCGGCCTGAACGTGCTGCGGATCGTGAACGAGCCGACCGCGGCCGCCCTGGCGTACGGCCTGGACAAGGGCGAGAAGGAGCAGACGATCCTCGTCTTCGACCTCGGTGGTGGCACGTTCGACGTGTCGCTGCTGGAGATCGGCGAGGGTGTCGTCGAGGTCCGCGCGACGTCCGGTGACAACCACCTCGGTGGCGACGACTGGGACCAGCGCATCGTCGACTGGCTGGTGGACAAGTTCAAGCAGTCCGCGGGCATCGACCTGAACAAGGACAAGATGGCGCTGCAGCGCATCCGGGAGGCGGCGGAGAAGGCCAAGATCGAGCTGTCCAGCTCGAACAGCGCCAACATCAACCTGCCGTACATCACGGTGGACGCCGAGAAGAACCCGATGTTCCTCGACGAGACGCTGACCCGCGCGGAGTTCCAGCGGATCACCAGCGACCTGCTGGACCGCACCCGGGCGCCGTTCAACAACGTGATCAAGGACGCCAGCATCAAGGTCGGCGACATCGACCACGTGGTGCTCGTCGGCGGCTCGACCCGGATGCCCGCGGTGTCCGACCTGGTCAAGGAGCTCACCGGCGGCCAGGAGCCGAACAAGGGCGTGAACCCGGACGAGGTCGTCGCGATCGGTGCGACCCTGCAGGCCGGCGTGCTGCGCGGCGACGTCAAGGACGTGCTGCTGCTGGACGTCACGCCGCTGTCGCTGGGCATCGAGACCAAGGGCGGCGTGTTCACCAAGCTCATCGAGCGGAACACGACCATCCCGACCAAGCGCTCGGAGATCTTCTCCACCGCGGACGACGGCCAGACCACGGTCGGCATCCAGGTCTTCCAGGGTGAGCGCGAGATCGCGGTGCACAACAAGAAGCTGGGCACCTTCGACCTCACCGGCATCCCGCCGGCACCCCGGGGCGTCCCGCAGATCGAGGTCACCTTCGACATCGACGCGAACGGCATCGTCCACGTCAACGCGAAGGACCTCGGCACCGGCAAGGAGCAGTCGATGACGATCACCGGCGGCTCGGCGCTGCCGAAGGACGACATCGACCGGATGGTCAAGGACGCCGAGGCGCACGCCGAGGAGGACAAGAAGCGTCGCGAGGAGGCCGAAGTCCGCAACCAGGCCGAGACGCTCGTCTACCAGACGGAGAAGTTCGTCAAGGACAACGACGAGAAGATCCCGTCCGAGGTCAAGGACAAGGTCACCCTCGCGGTCAAGGAGGCGCAGGAGGCGCTCAAGGGCACCGACACCGCGGCCATCAAGGACGCGATGGAGAAGCTCGCCACCGAGTCGCAGGCCATGGGCTCGGCGATGTACGCCCAGTCCGGCGCGCAGGCGCAGGGCGGCGGTGACGCCGGTGCCCAGGGCGCCCCGGGTGCCGAGCAGGCCGAGCCGGGTGGCGAGGACGTGGTCGACGCCGAGATCGTCGACGAGGACAAGGACAAGAAGTGAGTTCGGACGACCGAACCGTCGAGCACGCCGGAGAGGAGCCGCGAGTCGTGGTGCGTGACCGCCGCCGTATCGACCCGGAGACGGGTGAGGTGCGGCCGGCGCCCGAACCGGCCGACGCGGCGGCGCCGCCGGAGCAGGCCGAGCCCGAGCCGGGCCTGGCCGTTCCGGAGGCGCCGAGCCGCGAGGCCGAGCTGAAGGCCCAGCTCGACGAGCGGACGGCCGACCTGCAGCGGCTGCAGGCCGAGTACGCCAACTACCGCAAGCGGATCGACCGCGACCGCGAGGTCGTGACCAACTCGGCGAAGGCGTCGGTGGCCCAGGAGCTGCTGTCGGTGCTCGACGACATCGAACGCGCGCAGCAGCACGGGGACCTCACCGGTGCGTTCAAGGCGGTCGCGGACAAGCTCGTGGCGACCCTCGAGCGCGTCGGTCTGGAGTCCTTTGGGCACGGCGGCGAGGCGTTCGACCCGTCGGTCCACGAGGCCGTCCAGCACGACACGTCGCCGGACGTCAGCGGCCCGACCGTCACCGCGGTGCTGCGCCGGGGCTACCGGTTCGGCGACCGCGTGGTGCGGGCGGCGCTCGTCGCGGTCACCGACCACGAGCCGGGCGCGGGCGCGGCTTCGGCCGCCGAGGTGGCCGAGCCGGTCACGCCCGCGACCACCGCCAAGCCGGGCGACGAGGAGCACGACTGGTTCGCGTCGCCAGACGTCGACGCGCCGGCGGATCGAGCGAACGATTAGATCTGAAACGGGAGGAGGGGACGTCCGGTGAGTGCGAGGGACTGGATCGACAAGGACTTCTACCACGAGTTGGGCGTCTCGTCCGACGCCGGCGACGCGGACATCAAGAAGGCGTACCGCAAGCTCGCGCGCGAGCTGCACCCCGACGCGAACCCGGGCAACGCCCAGGCCGAGGCCCGCTTCAAGGCGGTGTCCGAGGCCTACGGCGTGCTCGGGGACGCGGAGAAGCGCAAGCAGTACGACGAGGCGCGGCGGCTGTTCGGCTCGGGTGGGTTCCGGCCGGGGGGCGGCTTCGGCGGGTTCGGCACGGGCGGGTCGACGTTCGACTTCGGCGACCTGTTCGGCAGCGGCCAGCAGGCCGCGGCCGGTAGCGGGGGCATCAGCGACCTGCTGGGCAACCTGTTCAACCGGCGGGGCGGCACCGCGAGCGCGACGAGCCGGCCGCGGCGCGGCGCCGACGTGGAGACCGAGGTGCGCATCGACTTCGTCGAGGCGGTCAAGGGCGCGACGGTCCCGCTGCGCCTGTCCAGCCCGTCGACCTGCGACACCTGCCACGGGTCGGGCGCGAAGCCCGGCACCACGCCGCGGACGTGTGCGACCTGCGGTGGGGCCGGGCTGGTCAGCCGCAGCCAGGGCGCGTTCGCGTTCAGCGAGCCGTGCCGGGACTGCCGCGGCACCGGGCGGATCGTGGACGACCCGTGCGCGGAGTGCGGCGGCGACGGGGTCAGCACCCGGACCCGGACGCTCACCGTGCGGATCCCCGCCGGCGTCAACGACGACCAACGGATCCGGCTGGCCGAGCAGGGCGAGCCGGGCGCGAACGGCGGGCACGCGGGTGACCTGTACGTGCGCGTGCACGTCACCGCGCACCCGGTGTTCGGCCGGTCGGGCAACGACCTGACGATCAAGGTGCCGGTCACGTTCTCGGAGCTGGCGCTGGGTACGACGCTCACGGTGCCGACCCTGGACGACAAGGTGTCGCTGCGGGTGGCGCCGGGAACCGCGAGCGGCCGGGTGCTGCGGGTGCGCGGCAAGGGCATCGCGCGGCGCGACGGCCAGACCGGTGACCTGCTGGTGACCTTGCAGGTCGCGGTGCCGTCGAACATGGACGACACGGCACGCCAGGCGCTCGAGGAGTACCGCACGGCCACGGCGGGTCAGGACCCGCGGCCCGACCTGACCGCGATGTTGCAGCAACGGAGCGAGTGACGGAGCCAGCGATGACCGGAGTCCCGTTTCCGCCGGGCGCCAACGAGGACACGCCCGTGTTCGTGATCTCGGTGGCCGCCCAGCTGTCCGGGCTGCACGCCCAGACCTTGCGCGGCTACGACCGGATGGGCCTGGTCAGCCCGGGCCGCACGTCGGGCGGTGGCCGCCGGTACTCGATGCGGGACATCGCCCTGCTGCGCGAGGTGCAGCGGCTCTCCCAGGAGCAGGGCGTGAACCTGGCCGGCATCAAGCGGATCATCGAGCTGGAGAACGAGGTCGACATCCTGCGCCACCGGATCGCCGAGCTCACCGAGGAGCTGGCCGCCGTGCACGCCGCGGCGGAACAGGCGGCCGCGGCGATCCACCGCTCGTACCGCAACGAGCTGGTCCCCGTCCGCCAGCAGACGGCCCTCGTCGTGTGGAAACCCCGCCGCTGAGCGCGAAAACCCCAAGGCCCGGCACCACGTGCCGGGCCCTTTCGCGCCACTCGCACCCCGAACCTGTCCACACCCCCTCGCCGACCACCCCGAACCGTCAGCCCCCAGCCCCCAGCCCCCAGCCCCCAGCCCCCAGCCCCCAGCCCCAGCCCCAGCCCCAGCCCCAGCCCCCGCCGTCGCCGAGCGCGACGCGATGATCCTCACCATCCGCGCCCTGCCCGAGGCGTTGAAACGGTCGCTGACCTGGGACCGCGGCACCGAACTCGCCCGCCACGCCGACATCACCCTGGCCACCGACCTCGCCATCTACTTCGCCGATCCCCACGCACCCTGGCAACGCGGATCCAACGAATCCACCGGCCCCCGCGACGCGGGGAGTTGTCCACAGGCGGCCCCGTGGCCGCTCGGAGGTGTCGGTGGTCGCCGGTAGCGTGGAAAGCGGGGGCCCCCGCGTGGCCGGGGGTTGTCCACAGGGTTCAGCCGCTCGCTCCGGTTTGGTCGGTGTTCGTCGGTAGCGTGGTGACCGGGGGCCGGAGGCCAGCGGCTCATCCCAGGCACGGGACGCGGAGTCCAGGGACCCGGGGTCCATCCCGTCGGGACGGCCACGCGCGATCAGTCCACAGTGGACCGGCTGGGTGGATCAGTCGACGGTGAACGGGTCGTACGTGATGCGGTCCAGCGCCGTGCCGGCCACGAGCATCCGCGACACCGTCGAGCGGACCATCTGCGGCGAGCCGGACACGAGCACGTCGTGGTCGGTCCAGGCGCCGTAGCGGGTCACCACGTCCGCGAGCGTCCCGCGCTCCACGTTCGCGTTCCTGGTCTCCGCCTCCAGCACGGGGACGACCGTCAGCCACGGGTTGGTCGACGTCATCTGCTGCAGGTGGTCGAGGTCGTAGAGATCCGAGCGCACCCGGCCGCCGTAGAACAGCTGCACCTTCGGGTTGTCGCCGTACTTCGCCAGCTGCTCGATGATCGACCGCATCGGCGCGACCCCCGTGCCGCCGGCGATCATCAGCACGTTGCGGTTCGCCTGGCGGTCCACGCGCAGCCGGCCCATCGGCGGACCCATCCGCCACTGGTCACCCGGCTGCGCGGTCGCCACGATCGACCGGCTCACCCAGCCGCCGTCGACGGCGCGCACGTGGAACTCCAGCAGCCCGTCCTCGCGCGGCGCGGTCGCGGGCGTGAGGTAGCGCCACATCCGCGGCCGCTGCGGCGTCTCCACGCTCACGTACTGCCCCGGCTGGTAGGGCACCGGATGGTCCGGCTGGACCCGCACGACCCCGAGGTCGCGGGTGAGCCGCTCGCGCTGCACGACCGTGCCGTTCCACCAGGCCGGGCCCTCGTCCGAGCCCGCCGACTCGAGCATCGCGCGCGCCATGATCGTGTACGCCTCGGCCCAGGCCCGCTCGACCTCGTCGGTCCACGCCCCGCGCGCGTACTCCTTGATGGCGGCCAGCAACGCCATGCCGACCGCCTCGTAGTGGCTCGCCACCACGCCGAACTTGCGGTGGTCGCGGCCGAGCTGGCGCAGGAACGGGATCAGGTCGTCCGGCCGGTCGACCATCTGGACGACGTGCACGAGTGCCCGCAGCAACCGCGACCGCTGGACCTGCATGTTGATCGGGAAGAGCTCCCGGGTCGCCGGCGCGATGCCGAACAGCGTCGCGTAGAAGAACTCGGCCACCCGGCCCGCGTTGGGCTCGACGATCGCCCAGGTGTCGCGGATCAACCGCACCATGGTCGCGACAGGGTCCGAACCGGACTCGGCGCTGTCCTTGTGCGGTAATGGGCTCACAACGGCGTTTGCAGTCATGGTCGGGGCACAGACTCCACCTCTTGGCGTCCGGGGCGACGCCGCTGTTCGACTCGCGGTCGTGCGTCCCCGACATCAGGACAGTAGACGGATTTTCCCCTGTTGTCCGCCATCATTGCCCGTTCGTGTGAGAAAAAACTACAGACAGTCGTTTCCCGTTGGGACGATTGGGGGACTTCACGGGGAGGGGGTTCGCGTCGGTTCGGCGGGCATGAGAGCGTGTCCGCCGTGCGACCAGACCGGATACCTCCCGCCGGTGTTGCCGATCCAGCGTTGCTGGACCTCGAATTCGCCGATGACCAGCAGGATCGTCCGTTACGCGCGCCGCTGGCGCCCGTGACGTCGACAGCCAACGCCGGTTCGCCCGCCGACGGCCCGACCCGCAGGCTGGCGCCGATCGGCCGCACGCCCCCACCAGCCAACCCGCCGTACCCGCCGGGCCGTCCGGGACAGCCGCCGTTGCAACATCCGGGGCAGCCGCCGCGACTCCAACCGGCCCCACGCCCGGTGAGCCGCCCGCAACGCCCCCCGCAGCAGCCGCAGACCCACCACGGCCAGCGACCGCCCCCGGGACCCGACTGGTTCAGCCGCCCGGCCGTCCAGCCCGGCGAGCAGCTCACCAGGCCGGCGCTGCCGCCGGGCCGGTCCGGCACCGGGCCCGGCTCGGCCGGCGAGCACCTGCTCCAGGGCGCCTACGGCACGACCGAGCGGGCGCAGCGCTTCTACCGCGACCAGGTCCTCGACCACCTCAACGAGGCCATGATCGAGTTCGTCGGCCGGATGGAGATGGCGTTCATCTCGACCGCGGACGCCGGCGGCGAGTGCGACGCGAGCCTGCGCGCCGGGCCGCCCGGCTTCCTGCACGTGCTCGACGAGCGCCGCGTCGCCTACCCCGAGTACCGCGGCAACGGCGTGCTCGCGAGCCTCGGCAACATCAGCGAGAACCCGCACGTCGGCCTGCTGCTGGTCGACTTCGTCGAGGACCTCATCGGCCTGCACGTCAACGGCCGCGCCCGGATCGTCGAGGACGCCGACCTGCGCGCCGAGTGCCCGGAGCTGCCCGCGGACTTCGTGCGTGGCCGCGCACCCGAACGCTGGGTGGTCGTGCACGTCGAGGAGGCATACGTGCACTGCCGCAAGCACGTCCCGCGGATGCAGGTCGTGCCGCGCACCCGGGACTGGGGCACCGACGACGCGCCGCGCAAGGGCGGCGACTACTTCGGCGTTCGCGCCGGCCAGCGCGCGACCTCGCGCTGATCACCACCCACCCGATCACCCGGCTGGCGGTGCGCCGTCCGGCCCGCATACCGCCGTGCACAGCTGCCTGTGGATAGAGACCTGGGGATTGTGGACAGGTGGACAGGTGCTGTGGACAGGGCTATTGGTACATGTGGGTGGTCGGGCCAGCACACCGGTTACGCTACGAAAAATCTGGGGTTGAGTGGAACTCACTCAACTTTGCTGACGTTGACCTAGTGAGGCAACGTTGCGCACGTGAGGTGAGGGGAATTGGACGCTTTCAACCCGACGACCAAGACTCAGCAGGCGATCTCGTCGGCGGCCCAGGCCGCGGCACAGGCCGGCAACCCGGATGTCACGCCGGTGCACCTGCTCGCCGCCCTGCTCGCGCAGAGCGAAGGGCTGACGACGCCGCTGCTGACGGCCATCGGCGCCGATCCGGGCGTGCTCCGCAAGGAGCTCGACCAGCTGTCGAAGGGCTTGCCGTCGGCGACCGGCGCCACGGTGTCCGCGCCGCAGCTGGACGGGCGGGCGCTGCGCGCGGTCACGCACGCGCAGAAGCTCGCCACGGAGATGGGCGACGAGTTCGTCTCCACCGAGCACCTGCTGGCCGGCCTGGCGGCGGAGGGTGGCTCGGTGGCCGACCTGCTCAACCGGCACGGGGCCACGCCGGAGGCGCTGCGGGACGCGTTCGTCAAGGTCCGCGGCTCGGCCCGGGTCACGAGCGCTGACCCGGAGGGCACCTACAAGGCGCTGGAGAAGTACGGCGTCGACCTCACCGACCGGGCCCGCAAGGGCGAGCTCGACCCGGTGATCGGCCGCGACGCCGAGATCCGCCGGGTCGTGCAGGTGCTGTCCCGGCGCACGAAGAACAACCCGGTGCTGATCGGCGAGCCGGGTGTGGGCAAGACCGCGATCGTGGAGGGGCTGGCCCAGCGGATCGTGGCGGGCGACGTGCCGCAGTCGCTGCTCGGCAAACGGGTGGTGGCCCTCGACCTCGGCGCGATGGTCGCCGGCGCGAAGTTCCGCGGTGAGTTCGAGGAGCGGCTCAAGGCCGTGCTCAAGGAGATCACCGAGTCGGCGGGCCAGGTCATCACGTTCATCGACGAGCTGCACACGATCGTCGGCGCGGGCGCGACCGGCGAGGGCGCGATGGACGCCGGCAACATGATCAAGCCGATGCTGGCCCGCGGCGAGCTGCGGATGGTCGGCGCCACGACGCTCGACGAGTACCGCAAGCACATCGAGAAGGACGCCGCGCTGGAGCGGCGCTTCCAGCAGGTGCTGGTCGGCGAGCCGAGCGTCGAGGACACCGTCGGGATCCTGCGCGGGCTCAAGGAGCGCTACGAGGTCCACCACGGCGTGCGGATCACCGACGGCGCGCTGGTCGCGGCGGCCACGCTCTCCGACCGGTACATCACCGCCCGGTTCCTGCCGGACAAGGCGATCGACCTCGTCGACGAGGCCGCGTCCCGGCTGCGCATGGAGATCGACTCGCGCCCGGTCGAGATCGACGAGGTCGAACGGGCCGTGCGGCGCCTGGAGATCGAGGAGATGGCGCTCGCCAAGGAGGACGACCCGGCGTCCAAGCAGCGGCTGGCCGCGCTGCGGGCCGAGCTCGCGGAGAAGCGGGAGGCGCTGTCCGCGCTGACCGCCCGCTGGCAGAACGAGAAGGGCTCGATCGAGAAGGTCCGCGAGCTGAAGGAACAGCTCGAACAGCTGCGCGGCGAGTCGGAGCGCGCCGAGCGCGACGGCGACCTCGGGCGCGCGGCCGAGCTGCGGTACGGGCGGATTCCCGCACTGGAGAAGGACCTCGAGGCGGCCACGCGGACCGCGGAGCTGCCGGCCGAGGGCGTGATGCTCAAGGAGGAGGTCGGCCCGGACGACGTGGCCGACGTGGTGTCCGCGTGGACCGGCATCCCGGCCGGCCGGCTGCTCGAGGGCGAGACGGCGAAGCTGCTGCGGATGGAGGAGGCCATCGGGGCGCGGGTCATCGGCCAGGCCGAGGCCGTGCGCGCGGTGTCCGACGCGGTCCGCCGGGCGCGCGCCGGGGTGGCCGACCCGGACCGGCCGACGGGCTCGTTCCTGTTCCTCGGCCCGACCGGTGTCGGCAAGACCGAGCTCGCGAAGGCGCTGGCGGAGTTCCTGTTCGACGACGAGCGCGCGATGGTGCGCATCGACATGAGCGAGTACTCCGAGAAGCACTCGGTGGCCCGGCTCGTGGGCGCGCCGCCCGGATACGTCGGGTACGACCAGGGCGGCCAGCTCACCGAGTCGGTGCGACGGCGGCCGTACAGCGTGGTGCTGCTGGACGAGGTCGAGAAGGCGCACCCGGACGTGTTCGACGTGCTGCTGCAGGTCCTCGACGACGGGCGGCTGACCGACGGCCAGGGCCGGACGGTGGACTTCCGCAACACGATCCTGGTGCTGACCTCGAACCTCGGCTCGCAGGCGATCGCGGACGTGTCGCTGGACGAGCGGCAGCGCAAGGACGCGGTGCTCTCGGTGGTGCAGCGCCACTTCAAGCCGGAGTTCCTCAACCGCCTCGATGACGTGGTGGTGTTCCACTCGCTGGCCACCGAAGAGCTGACGTCCATTGTGGACATCCAGATCACGCAGCTGGCCGGGCGGCTGGCTGCTCGCCGGCTGACCCTGGACGTGTCGCCGGCGGCCCGTGAGTGGCTGGCGCTGAACGGGTTCGACCCGGTGTACGGCGCCCGCCCGCTGCGCAGGCTGGTCTCGTCGGCGATCGGCGACCAGCTGGCCAAGGCGCTGCTGGCCGGCGAGATCCGCGACGGCGAGACGGTCCGCGTCGACGTGACGGGCGACAACTCCGGCCTGATCGTCGGCAAGGCCCTCTGACGGCAGGGGCTCGCGAGTCGCATGTGGACTCGCGAGCCCCGCCCCAGAGTTGTCCACAACCCCCCGACTTGTCCACAGAAACCCGCTGACCACCGCCTTTGCCAGGGCCCAGCGGTAGACTGGCGTGGTGGGGTGGCCCCCGGAGAGGGTGGGGGCCGCCATTCACGGGGCTGGGAATCGATCACTTTGGTTGTGGGGCGGGCACCACTCTTGCCTGTGAGGGCGGCGAGGCTCTTGGTCTTGGCTTCCGCACGTGCGCGCGAGGTGCTGCGAACGAAGGCCCGGTCGGCGGGTGGCATCATCGGCCGGTGACCGGGATCGATACCTATCGCGAGGTTGCCGAGGCCGGGTGGCGGTGGGTGCTCGACCAGGTCGGCTGGGACGACGGCGGCCCGTGGATCCCCGAGTCCGTGCCCGGCGAGCTCGACCCCGCCTACCGCGACGGCATGAACAGCGGCATCGGCAGCCTCGCCCTCACGCTCGCCGACATCCGGCTCACCCGCGACTGGACTGCCGCCGAGCAGCGGCTCGCCGAGGCGATCGCCGACCGGTTGCGCGCCAACACTCCACATGAGACGAACGGCAACTACTTCGACGGGCTGGTCAGCACGATCGGCGTGCTCATCGCGCTCGGCGAGGACGGCACGGACGCCGCCGTGGACCGGCTGCTCGTGCTCGCGGAGCCGGACGGCTGGCCGCAGACGGTCCTGCAGCAGCCGCGGTTCCGGCCCGGCGGCCGCATCAACGACGTCGTCCTCGGCACGGCCGGGGTCCTGCTCGGCGCCCTGTGGGCCAGGCGCGCCGGCGCGAAGAACGCCGGCGAGCTCGCGGCGCACGCCGCCGCCGTGCTGCTCGCCGAGCGGGAGGACGTCGCGACCGGGGTCGACTGGCCCTTCGTGCCGCTGCGCTTCCGCACCGACGACGACGTGCGGATGCCCAACTTCTCCCACGGCGTCGCCGGCATCGCCACCACGCTCGCGCTCGCCGGCACCGAGCTCGGCCGGCCCGACCTCACCGACATCGCCCGCCGCGGCGCGGAGCACCTCGTGACCCTCGGCGACCCGAGCGACGACGGCTTCGTCGTGCTCCGCCGGATGCCGCCCAGCGACGACCAGGACCCGGTCACCTTCACCTGGTGCCACGGCCCGGCCGGCACCTCGCTGCTCTTCCCCGCCCTCGAACGGGCCGGCGTCACCGACATCGCGGGCGAACCGCCGCAGCGGTGGCACCGGCGCTGCCTGCACAGCGTCCGCACCTCGGGGGTGCCGAACCGGCTGCACCCGGGCTTCTGGGACAACGACGGCCGCTGCTGCGGCACGGCCGGGGTCGGCGAGGTGTTCCTGGACTCCTGGCGCCGCTACGGAAAAGACGACGACCTCGAGTTCGGTCGCCACCTCGCCGACACCCTCGTCGACCGCGCGGTCCGCGAGGGCCCGCACGCCTACTGGCGGTTCATCGAGCACCGCAACGCCGAGCCGCTCCTGCCGCCGGGCGTCGGCTGGCTGCAGGGCGCGGCCGGCATCGCGGCGTTCCTGTTCCGCGCGGCCCGCGAGGACGGCGCGGTCCCGCGCATGGACACGTGGTGGGCCGCCGAGGCACCCGCCTGAGTCAGCCCTTCGCGAGCAGCTCGTCCAGCTTCTGGTAGCCCGCGATCACGCCCTCGTCCATGCCGCTCGCCAGGATCATGTCCCGGCCCTCGAAGCTGTCGGCCAGCGTCGCGTCGGTCAGCCGGGTGCGGCCGTCGGGCAGCGCCTCGAACGTCAGCGTGTTCAGCACGGCCCCGTCGCCCATGCCCGCCATCGACTGCGTCTGCACCAGCCGGTCCGGCACGCGCAGCTCGTGGAACGAGCCCCAGAACGTCACCAGCTCCTCGGCGCCGCGCAGCATCGTGTAGCGGTAGCTGCCGCCGGTCACCGCGTCCCACTTGTCCAGCCGGACCGACGTGGTGTCCGGCCCGAGCCACTGGGCGAACACGTCCGGGTCGGTGAACGCCCGGAACACCCGCTCCGGCGGCGCGTCGAACTCGCGGACGATGCGGATCACCGGCACCGCCGGGTCTGCCTCGATCTTGGTCTCGGGGGTCGTCCTCGTGGTCATGATGCCGCTCCTCGTTGCCTGCCGGACTCGGTGCCGGACTGCGTGGCCAGGACCGCGTCGAGGCGGCGGAACCGCTCCTCGGCTGCCTGGCGATAACGCTCGATCCACTTGGTCATCAGGTCGAACACCTCCGCCTCGAGGTGGCACGGGCGGCGCTGGGCGTCCCGCGACCGCGTCACCAGGCCGGCGTCCTCGAGCACCTTCACGTGCTTGGACACCGCCTGCACCGAGACGTCGTACGGGTCGGCCAGCTGGCCGACCGTCGCGTCCCCGACCGCGAGCCGCGCCACGATGTCGCGCCGGGTCGGATCCGCCAGGGCCCCGAACGCCCGGGAGAGCCGGTCCTCGGTCATCGCCGCCTCCTTTGCAACCAATTGGTTGCAGACGACGGTACGGCCGAAACGACTTCTTTGTCAACCAATTGGTTGTGAAAGGCGCGCCGGATCTTGGTTGAGCCCTCCGCCCTACTACGCTCTGCGCCGTGGGAATACCGGCATGGGTCTGGTTCGCGTCCGCGGCCGTCCTCGCGATCGCCGGTGCCTTGGTCCTGCTTCGCGACCGGGCCCGGCTCACCTCCCGCAACCGGGAGCGCCGTCGCTGGGCCGCGTTACGCGGCTGGCAGTTCGCCGAGACGGATCACCTCCTGCCGTCCCAGTGGACCGGCGGTGCCATCGCCTACCACGGCGGCGGCATCGCGCGTGACGTCGTGGCCGGCTCGACCTTCACCGCGGACGGCCGCCGCCGGGTGTACGTCTTCGACCTCGAGACGGGCGGCCGGGTCACCGCGGTGATCGCGGCCGTGCAGTGCCGCCGCACGCTGCCCGCCATCGTCGAGCTGTGGCTGCCGAGCGCGCCGTTCCAGCGCGAGCACATGCCCGAGCTGCTCGGTCCGGTCGGCCAGCGCTACGCGTTCGTCTCCGACCTGACCGCCGCGCGCGGGCTGATCACCCCGGACCTGGTCGACGCCACCGAGGAGATCGGCGCGGACATCGCGGTCACCTGGGTCGAGGACGGCTGGGTGCTCGCGGGCGCCGGGACGCACGCCAGCCCGTCCCGGCTCGAACGGCTGCTGCGCGGGATCGGCGAGGTGGCCGACGTGATCGACCCGTTCGACGCCGAGATCGACCCCGTCGGCGAACACGAGCACCCGACCGGGCGGCACGGCGAGCGCCAGGAGTAGTTCAGCGTTTCGTCCGGTCACCTGATCGGTGAGCCATTAACGTGTCCACATGCCTACAGCGCTCGTCACCGGGGCGACGGCCGGGATTGGGGCCGCGTTCGCCCGCAAGCTCGCCGCCGAGGGGTACGACCTGGTGATCGTGGCCCGCACGAGAGACCGCCTCAAGGAGGTCGCCACCGAGCTGGCCGAGGCGACCGGCGTCGACGTCCAGCCGATGACCGCCGACCTGTCCACCACCCGGGCCCGCAAGCGCGTGGAGGACCGGCTCGCCGACGCGGAGAAGCCGATCGAGCTGCTGGTCAACAACGCCGGCTTCGGCACCCGCGGCGCGTTCGCCGAGGTCGACCCGGAACTGCTGCAGGCGCAGCTCGACCTCAACGTCACCACCGTGCTGCGGCTGACCCGGGCCGCGTTGCCCGGCATGCTCGCGCGCGGGCACGGCGGCGTGATCAACGTGTCGAGCGTGGCCGGCTACTTCCCCGGCACCGGCCCGACCTACGCCGCGAGCAAGTCGTGGGTGACCACGTTCTCCGAGGGCATGGCCGCGAACCTCGCCGGCACGGGCGTGCGGATCATCGCGCTCGTCCCGGGCTTCACGCGCACCGAGTTCCACGATCGCGCGGGCGACGACAAGAGCGAGCTGCCCGACCGCCTGTGGCTCGACGCGGACCAGGTCGTCGCGGAGTGCCTGCGCGACCTGCGCCGCGGCCGCCCGCGCTCGGTGCCGGGCCTGCCGTACAAGGCCCTGCTCGCCGTGCCCCGCCTGCTGCCGCGCGCCCTGCTGCGCCGCTTCGAAGCCCGCGCGATGGCCGGCCGGGACCGCACCTGACATGTCATGGCGCGGCTCGACTACCTGTGCGACGTCCTGGACCAGGTGCCGGACTACGTCTGGAAGTGACCGGGAGACACCGTGAACATCGGGTTAGTGCTGCTGATCATCGCCGTGCTGGTGGTGGTCGGCGGCCTCATCTACCTCGCGCACAAGGCGCGCCAGAAGAAGATCGCCGCGTTCACGGCGTTCGCGGCCGAGCGCGGCTGGCACTACACCGAGCGGGACCGCTCGCTCGTCGACCGGTTCCTGGGTGACCCGTTCGGCCGCGGGCACAGCCGCAACGCCGAGCACGTGCTGCGCGGCGAGTACCGCGGCCGGCAGGTCATGGCGTTCGAGTACAGCTACAAGGAGACCCGCGACAGCGGCCAGGACCAGCGGACCGAGACCTTCCGGCACACCGTCGTCGCACTGTCCCTGCCCGCCGCCAAGCCGACGCTGCAGGTCGCCCGCGAGGGCCTGGGCCGCAAGCTGCTCGGCTTCGTCGGAGTGCGGGACCTGCAGCTGGAGAGCGAGCAGTTCAACGAGGCGTTCCACATCAAGACCGACAACGACCGGTTCGCCTACGACATCCTGCACCCGCGGATGATGGAGTGGCTGCTCGGCGACCAGCGCGCGCAGCGCACGCCGTTCCGCTTCGAGCGCGGCGACCTGATGACCTGGGACCGGTCCAAGATCGACCTGTCGAAAGTGGAGTGGATGCTCGATTATCTGTGCGACGTGGTCGACCAGGTGCCAGGCTTCGTCTGGAAATCCTGACTCGGGGGGAGAGGACGAAGCGATGACTCAGGCACCCGGGTGGTACCCGGAGCAACCCGGTTCGACGATCCTGCGCTGGTGGGACGGCAACCAGTGGACCCCGCACACCCAGCCGCAGCAGGCGCCGCCGCCCCCGCAGCAGCCGACGAGCGACGCGAGCGCGTGGGAGGTCCCGCTCGGCCGCGGGCCGGATCCGGACCGGATCCGCGAGCAGACGCGGGCGGCCGGTGTGGGCCAGGCCGGTCACGGCGGCGGGACGCTGTTCACCGAACCCGTGCTCGTGGTGAACCAGAAGGTCAAGCTCATCGAGATGGCCAACGAGTACGCCGTGTTCGACCAGCACGGCCGCCAGCTCGGGTCGGTGGCGCAGGTCGGCCAGTCCGCGCTCAAGAAGGCCATCCGGTTCTTCTCCAGCTACGACCAGTTCCTCACCCACCGGTTCGAGCTGCGCGACGCGAACCACCAGCCGGTGCTGATGCTGACCCGCCCGGCGAAGGTGCTCAAGTCGCGGATGATCGTGGCGCGGCCGGACGGGTCCGAGGTCGGGCAGATCGTGCAGGACAACGTGTTCGGCAAGATCCGCTTCAGCTTCATGGTCGGCGAGCAGCAGATCGGCGGCATCCAGGCGGAGAACTGGCGGGCGTGGAACTTCGCCGTCACCGACCACACCGGCGCCGAGATCGCGCGCATCACGAAGACGTGGGAGGGCTTCGCGAAGACGATGTTCACCACGGCCGACAACTACGTGGTGCAGGTCCACCGCCCGCTGCCCGACCCGCTCGCGAGCCTGGTGGTGGGCGCCGCGCTCACCGTCGACACCGCGCTGAAGCAGGACGACCGCGGCTTCGGCTGAGTCTGGTCACACTTGGCGCGCCGGACCCCGTTGTTGTCGGTGCGGCATGAGAGAGTCGCGGACGTGCGAACCGCTCCCGCCGTTGACCGGTCGGCAAAACGGGAACTGGCCAGGCTGGTGGCCGAGCTCTCGGTGGTGCACGGCCGGGTCGTCCTCTCGTCCGGCAAGGAGGCCGACTACTACGTCGACCTCCGCCGCGCCACGCTGCACCACGCCGCCGCCCCGTTGATCGGCCGGCTGCTGCGCCAGCTGACCGCCGACTGGGACTACGTCGCGGCCGGCGGCCTCACGCTCGGCGCGGACCCGGTGGCGGGCGCGATGATGCACGCCGCCGCGGCGGCCGGCGAGGTGCTGGACGTGTTCGTGGTGCGCAAGGCCGCCAAGGAGCACGGCATGCAGCGGCGCATCGAGGGCATCGAGGTCGCGGGCCAGCCGGTGCTCGCGCTGGACGACACGTCGACCACCGGCGGCAGCGTGCTCACCGCGGTCGACGCGCTGACCGAGGCGGGCGCCACGGTCGTCGGCGTGGCCACGGTGGTGGACCGCGACACGGGCGCGCGCGAGGCGATCGAGGCGCGCGGGCTGCCGTACCGGTACCTGCTGGAGCTGTCCGACCTGGGCTTGTGAGTTGCCTGTCGTCCCGCGAGGGCCGGTCCTGACGCGATAGCCTGCCTGGGTGGACGCAGCAGTGATCATCATTGTCGTCGTGGTCGCCCTCATCGTGGTCGCCGTCGTGGCCTTCATCGCGAGCTACAACAAGTTCGCGCGGCAGCGCAACACCATCGAGGAGTCCTGGCGCCAGATCGATGTCGAGCTGCAGCGCCGGCACGACCTGATCGGCAACCTCGTGGAGGTCACGAAGGCGGCCGCGAAGTTCGAGCAGCAGACGCTGACCCGGGTCGTCGAGGCCCGCAGCCAGGCGGTCGCCGCACACGGTGCCGGCCCCGCCCGGCAGGGCGACGCGGAGCGCTCGCTGAACGGCGCGCTGTCGAACTTCTTCGCGGTGGCCGAGCAGTACCCGAACCTGAAGGCGAACCAGGACTTCCTCTACCTGCAGCAGCAGATGGTGGAGTGCGAGGACCGCATCGCGGCGGGCCGCCGCTTCTACAACGGCAACGTGCGCGCGTACAACACGAGGTTCGACACGTTCCCGTCGAGCATGATCGCCAACTTCGGCAAGTTCCAGAAGAAGGAGTACTACGAGGTCGACGACCCGCAGGTGCGGGCCGCGCCGTCGCTGAAGGGCGCGTTCGACAGCCTGAACGAGCCAGTCACCCCGACCCCGCCGATCGGCATGCGCCAGCAGCAGGCGGCGCTGTCCCCACAGCAGCAGGCGGCCGCCGCGGCACCGACTCCGCCGCTTGGCGCTCCGGCCGCGGGCCAGGCCGCGCCGGCCCGCTCCCCGGAGCCGGCGAACGGCGAGTCCGCAGAGCCGGACCAGCCCCCGCAGACCCCACCGGCACCGCCGGTGCGCCCACCAGAGGGCTGACCCGACCCGGGGCCCGGCACAGCCGGGCCCCGGTCCATTTCCACGCCCAGCACCGGGTCTGGCTTCCGGTGCTTGGCCCTGCGGTGCTTGGTCAGCGGCTCTGCCTGCCGGGCCGCGGTCCGTGTCCAAGCCCTACGCCGCGCCTGGCTACTCGTGCTTAGTCAGCCGCCCTGCCTGCCAGGCCCGTTTCGTCCGTCTTCGTGCCTCCACGACCCGCCCCTGACTTGTCCACAGCAAGCCGAGTTATCCACAGCAAGCCCGTGACCACGCCTTTTGTCAGTGCCCACCGGTAGACTGGATGACGGGGTGCCCCCGGAGAGGGTGGGGGCGTTCGTTAGGTGATTTCTGCACGCGCGCGCGTGCGCGAGCACCCTCGTTGCGCGGCGCGATGGGTCGAGGCTCGCTGGTGCGGCGCTGTGTTGCAGCTCGGTGACAGGGTGCGAGCCGCCCTCTTGGTGGCAGCTTGACCAGTGATTTCCCGGTACATTCGGTGGTATGGCAGGGTTCCTCGCCGAGGTCACGGTGGTGGTGCACTTCGCGGCGCTGCTCTACATCGGACTCGGTGGATTCCTCGCCTGGGTGTGGCCCAGGACGATTTTCGTGCACGTGTTCTTCGCGATCTGGGGGATCGCTGTCAACACGCTGCCGATCATCTGCCCGCTCACCGCGATCGAGGACTACTTCCGCGGGCTGCAGGGGCTCGGCCCGCTCCCCGGCGGCTTCAACGAGTACTACGTCTACGACCACATCGTGCCCCGCGCCCTGCTGCCCGTCGTCGCGGCTGGGGCCGTCATACTGCTGGTCGTGTCCTACGTCGGGGTCTACCTGCGGTGGCGCCATGCCCGGCCCGGGCAGCCCACCGGACCCACCGAGCCACCCGTCCCCGTCGGCTGATGACCGGACCCACCGAGTGGGAGTTCGGCGAGCCCGTCGGGGTCGGGCCGTGGCCCGGTGAGTGGCCGGACGACGACCGCTACGACCCCGCGCTGATGCAGGACGGCGACCGGCGCAACGTCGTCGACCACTACCGCTACTGGCGCCGCGACGCGGTCGTCGCCGACCTCGACGGGCGCCGCCACGACTTCCACGTCGCCATCGAGAACTTCCAGCACGACCACAACATCGGCACCGTCGTGCGCACCGCCAACGCGTTCGCCGCCAAGGCCGTGCACATCGTCGGCCGGCGGCGCTGGAACCGGCGCGGCGCCATGGTCACCGACCGGTACCAGCATCTCGAACACCACCCGGACGTCGAGCACCTGCGCAAGTACGCCGCCGCGGCGGACCTGACGATCGTCGGCGTCGACAACACGCCCGGCGCGCAACGGGTGGAGACCGCCGAGCTGCCCCGAAAGGCCCTCCTCCTGTTCGGCCAGGAAGGGCCGGGGCTCACCGCGCAGGCCCGCGAGGGCGCCGCCATGACGGTGTCGATCGCGCAGTTCGGCTCGACGCGCTCGATCAACGCCGGCGTGGCGGCGGGCATCGTCATGCACGCCTGGATCCGCCAGCACGCGGACCTCGACCGCGCGTGGTGAGCTAGGCCGGCTCCACGTCCACCGGAATGCCGTTCAGCACGGCGGTCCCGGACAGCGCGTCCAGCAGCGTCTCGTCCGCGAGCAGGTTCGTGTTCACGCCCGCGTGCGCCCGCGCCACCGCCGTCCGCGTGCCGGCCTCGTCGTGACCCCAGCCGTGCGGGATGCTGACCACGCCCGGCCGGATCGCGTCGGTGACCTCCACCGGGATCTCGATCTTGCCCGCCCGCGACCGCACGACGGCGGGCGAGCCGTCGACGAGCCCGAGCCGCGTCGCGTCCGCCGGGTGCACCTGCGCGGTACACCGATTCTTCCCGCGCACCAACGGCTCCAGGTTGTGCATCCACGAGTTGTTGGACCCCAGCTGCCGCCGGCCGATCAGGACCAGCCGGTCGTCCACCGGCTCGCCGAGCAGCGCCACCAGCCGCGGCACGTCCGACACGATCGACCCCGGCGCCAGCTCGACGCGGCCGCTCGCCGTCGACAGCACGTCCGGCAGCCGCGGCGACAGCGGGCCGAGATCCACCCCGTGCGGCGCCGCCTCCAGGTCGGCCAGCGTCAGCTCGTACGGGCCGCCGCGCAGCAGCAGGTCGATGATCCGCGCCGGGCCCGTCCGGCCCTGCGCCAGCTCCAGGTCGACCCCGGCCCGGCGGGCGGCCTCGGCGGCCACCATCGCGTCGAGCGCCGACACGTCCGCGATCGGGCCCATGCCGGCCACGATCCCGGTCAGGGTCAGCAGCGTCTCCCACTCCTGCGGCACGTCGCACGGCAGCGCGGCCGGCGTCCAGTTCGCCACGTTGCGCACCGCCAGCTGGTAGAGCGCGACGTCGTAGTGCGGCCGCTCCAGCGGCGTCGGCCCGGGCAGGATCACGTCCGCGTGCCGGCTCGTCTCGTTCAGGTAGACGTCCAGCGACACCATGAAGTCCAGCTGCTCGATGGCTTCGGTGAGCCGGCCCGCGTTCGGCGTCGACAGGCACGGGTTGCCGCACACCGTGACCAGCGCGCGCACCTGGCCCTCTCCCGGCGTGAGGATCTCGTCGGCGAGCGTCGCCACCGGCAGCTCGCCCAGCACCTCCGGCAGCCCGCGGACCCGGCTGCGCCACCGGCCGACCGTCCACGGCTTGCGCTTGCCCGGCCGCGCGTTCGACTGCCCGGCCGCGGCGAGCGGGAACATCGCGCCGCCGGGCCGGTCGAGGTTGCCGGTCAGCACGTTCAGCACGTCCACGAGCCAGCTCGCGAGCGTGCCGAACGCCTGCGTCGTGGTGCCGATCCGGCCGTACACGGCGGCCTTCGGCGCGGCGGCCAGCTCGCGCGCCATCCGGCGGATCTCCGCCGCGGCGAGCCCGGTCCGCTCGGCCACGGCCTCCGGCGTGAACGGCGCCGCGAGCGCGCGGACCTCGGCGACGCCGGCCACGTGCGGCGCCAGCTCGCCCAGCGCCACCAGGTCGTCGGCGAAGAGGACGTTGACCAGGGCGAACAGCAGCAACGCGTCGGTGCCCGGGCGGATCGCGTGGTGCTCGTCGGCCACCTCCGCGGTGCGCGAGCGCTTCGGGTCGACCACGACGATCTTGCCGCCGCGCTCGCGGATCCCGCGCAGCCGGCCGCGCACGTCCGGCGCGGTCATCAGGCTGCCGTTGGACACCAGCGGGTTCGCGCCGAGCAGCAGCAGGTGCCCGGTCCGGTCGAGGTCGGGCACCGGGATCGTCAGCGGGTGGCCGAACATCAGCCCGGCCGAGTAGTGCTTGGGCACCTGGTCGACCGAGCCCGCGGTGTAGAAGTTCCGGGTGCCGACGGCCTTGAAGAACGCCGGCCCGTACAGCGCCGTGGACGTGTTGTGCACCGACGGGTTGCCGGCGTAGATCGCGACCGCGTCCCGGCCGTGCTCGGCCAGCAGCGGCGGCAGCCGGCGGTCGATCTCCGCGAACGCCTCCGCCCAGGTCGCCTCGACGAGCTCGCCGTCGCGGCGGACCAGCGGCGTGCGCAGCCGGTCCGGGTCGTGGTGCAACGCGCCGAGCGAGGCGCCCTTCGGGCAGACGAACCCGTGGGAGAACACGTCGGCCGCGTCGCCGCGCGTGCCCATCACCGTCCCACCGTCGAGTGTCACCTCCAGGCCGCACGTCGCCTCGCACAGCGGACAGGTCACGTGCTCGGTCGCCATGGGCACAACTGTTACACAGGACGGTCACATCACTCGTCCGGCGGACACTTCGGAACCGATCCAGCCGGGAGTATTGGGGCGTGAGCGGAGCTTGCGGAGCCAACAATTCAACACAGAGCCCGACCGCGAGCCCGGCGTGACCGAGCCTGCGAGGGGGCGACGTGAGCGGAGCTTGCGGAGCGAACAATTCAACACAGGGCGACCGCGAGCGGCGTGACCGAGCCTGCGAGGGGGCGACGTGAGCCAACGAGCGGAGTACGCGGAGGACGCCGCCGCGGAGTCGCCCAGTCTCTGGGCGGCGCGCGCCGCGGTCACCGAGCGCGCGGTGCTCGCCCGGCACCTGCGGCGGGTCTGGGCGCTGCCCGGCACCCGGCTCGGCACGGCCGCCTGGCCGGCCACGACCCGCCAGCGCCTGCACTGGAACTGGAACTACTGGTGGCAGGCGCACCTGCTCGACTGCCTCGTGGACGCCCAGCTGCGCGCGCCCAACCCCGGCCGCGCGTCGACGATCGGCCGCGTGGTGCGCGGTGTGCGGGTGCGCAACTTCGGCAAGTGGACCAACGACCTGAACGACGACATCTCCTGGCTCGGCCTGGCGCTGCTGCGCGCACACGAGTGCGACGAGATCCCGGTGGCCAAGCCGCTGACCCGCATCACCGACCAGCTGCGCAGCGAGTGGACCGACCACGCGGGCGGCGGGATCTGGTGGCGGCGCGGCGGGGACTTCAAGAACGTCCCGGCCAACGGACCGGCCGCGATCCTGTTCGCCCGGTGGGCCGGCGCCGGCGGTGAGCGGACCGACCGGCAGCGGGCGCGCTCGATGACCGAGTGGATGGAGCAGGTCCTCGTCGACCCGCGGACCGGCCTGCTGTGGGACGGCCTCTACGTGACGCCGGACGGCCGGGTCCGCGACACCGTGAAGACGGTCTACTCCTACTGCCAGGGCGTCTTCCTCGGCGTCTGCGTCGAGCTCGCGCACGGCGACACGTCCGGCGTGTGGGTGTCGCGGGCCGAGCGGACGATCAACGCGGTGGCCACCCACCTCGCCGACGACGACGTGCTGCGCGGACGGGGCGGCGGGGACGGCGGGCTGTTCGCCGGCATCCTCGCCCGCTACCTGGCGTTCGCCGCGACCCGGCTGCCGGAGCTCGGGTCGGCCGCGGGTGAGGTCGCGTCGCGGCTGGTGCTGGCCTCGGCGGAGGCGGCGTGGCGGAACCGGGCGCTCGCCCGCAGCGGGCCGGTGTTCGGACCCGAGTGGTCGCGGCCCGCGCAGGAGCCGCGCGGCCGGAGCACGCTCGTCGAGCGGGACCTGTCCGTGCAGCTGTCGGCGTGGATGACCGTGGAGGCGGCCGCGGCGCTGGAACGGCTGAGTTCCGCCGCGTGAGCGTCGTGCTCGTGACCGGCGGCAGCCGGGGAATCGGGGCCGCCGTCTGCCGGCTGGCCGCCGCCCGCGAACACGCCGTGGTGATCAACTACGCGGCGGACGCGGTGGCCGCCGAGCAGGTGCGCGACGACATCGTGGCGGCCGGTGGCACGGCTGTCACGGTCGCCGGCGACGTGTCCGACGAGGCCGACGTGCGCCGCCTGTTCGACGCGGCCGCCGAGCTGGGCGAACTCAGCGGTCTGGTGGCCAACGCGGGCGTCACCGGCAACACCCCGGGCCGGCTCGACGAGCAGGACGCCCGGGTCGTGCGCCGGGTGCTGGACGTCAACGTGGTCGGGGTGTTCCTCTGCGCCCGCGAGGCGGTGCGCCGCATGTCGACCCGGTACGGCGGGCGCGGCGGCGCGATCGTGACCGTGTCGTCGACCGCGGCCGGCCGGGGCTCGCCCGGCGAGTGGGTGCACTACGCGGCGAGCAAGGCGGCCGTCGAGACGCTCACCCACGGCCTCGCGCTCGAGGTGGCCGACGAGGGGATCCGGGTCAACGCGGTCGCGCCCGGCATGGTGGAGACCGGCCTGCACGCCGCTGCCGGGCTGCCCGACCGGACGCGGCAGCGCGCGCCACTGATCCCCATGAAGCGGGTGGGGACGCCGGAGGAGATCGCCGAGGGTGTGCTGTGGCTGCTCTCGCCGGCCGCGTCGTTCGTGACGGGGGCCGTGCTGCCGATCAGCGGCGGGCTGTGATCAGACCTCGCGGGCCCACAGCACGAGCTGGATGCCGTCCGGGTCCCGTAACGAGATCACCTCGGTGCCCGGCGCGGACTGCTCCTCGGTGATCGGCGAGAAGGTCACGCCGTGCTCGGTCAGCCGGTCCGTCCACTCCTGCAGGCATTCGTTGTTGGGCACGCTGAAGGACAGGTGGTCCAACCCGGGACGGCGCTCGTCGAACAGCGACCGATCCGCGTCAGGGTGCTGCACGAGCGTCAGCGTGATACCGAAACCCGGTCCGCGCAGGAAGGCCTTGCGCGGTCCGCTGTCCGTGTCGTCGCGGCCGATGGTCGAGAACCCGAGCACCCGCTCGTACCACGGGACACTCCGGTCCACGTCCGTCACGGTGAGCGCGACATGGTGAACCCCGGTCAACGTGGGCATCAGAGTCCTTTCCGGCCCAGTTCGGGGGCGGGCCGACTCCGCCATACTGCCCCAGCCCGGCGACGAATCGGCGGCCGTTACTGGATCTTTTGCAGGCCGAGACGTAAGAGCTCAGTCACCGGCCTTCGCGCCGACCGTTTCGGTCTCGACCGGCCGGTGCATTTCCTGCCGGTACCGCAGCACGCCCCACACCGTGCCGATCACGAAGAACGCGATGCTCGCCCACAACGCGGCCGCCTTGAGCCACGGCAGGTCCTCGACGAGACCGGCCGCGTAGAAGCCGACCAGCACCAGGGTCGGCACCCAGGCGACCCCGCCGAGGGAGGTGGCCAGCAGGAAGCGCCGCCGGTCCATGTGCGCCGCGCCGGCGATCAGCGGGGCGAGCGTGCGGACCCACGGCAGCCACCGGGCGAGCACGATCGCCCAGAAGCCGCGCCGGTCCAGGAAATCCTGCGCGCGGGCGAGGTTCTCGCGGTTGAGGACCCGGCCGCCGCGCCGGGCGATCAGCGCGTTGCCGGTCTTGTGCCCGATGTAGTACCCGATCATGTTGCCGACGACGGCGATGACCGTCGCGGCGATCGACAGCATCCACGCGCTCGCCTCGTGATCATGCTGGGCGAGCACCACGCCGGCGGCGAACAGCAGCGAGTCGCCGGGCAGGAACAGGCCGACGATGAAGGCGCATTCGACGAACACGAACCCCAGCACGATGAGCCACACCATGACCGGTCCGGCCGATTCGAGCACACCGGTCGCCAGGACGGTCGAGTCGGCCTGGACGCTGGACACGACAGGTAGCGTACGTCCCTTCCGGATGGGACGTTCCGGTAACCAGCCGTTGTTGGCTCTACCTCAACCTCTCGGACACGTCCGGAAACGCCCGGCCACGCACCGTGATCAGGTAGCTACGACGATCACGTGGCGGGTCCCGCGGGCGGTCATGCCGCCGCGGTGACCGCCGCCGTCGTGCGCAGGAAGGCGCCCACGTAGCGGATCGCGGCCCGGCCCTCGGGCAGTACCGGGTAGAAGGCGGGGAACACGTGCACCTGCCCGGGCCACACCTGCAGCTCGCAGTGCACGCCCGCGGCCCGCATGCTCTCCGCCATCCGTTCGGAGTCGCCCAGCAGGCACTCGGTGTCGCCGACCTGGATCAGCAGCGGTGGCCAGCGGCGCTTGGGCGCGCGCAGGACGTCGAGCCGGCGGCTGTCGGTGGCGTGCTCGCCCGCGTAGCTCGCGCCGCACTCGCGCGCCCGCTGTGGTGGCACGAACGGGTCCCGGCGCACGGCGTCGCGGTCGTCGAGCTCCGCGCCCGTGAGGTCGAGGAACGGGGAGAACAGCACGGCCGCGGCGGGCATCGGCAGCCGCTGGCGGGCCAGGTCGGCGAGCAGGCCCGCGGTCAGGTGGCCGCCCGCGGAGTCGCCGGCGACGACGATCTGCCCGGGCCGGTAGCCGGCGGCGAGCAGGTAGCGGTACGCGGCGAGCGCGTCGTCCGCGGCGGCGGGGAACGGGTGCTCCGGGGCGCGCCGGTAGTCGACGAGGAACGCGGGCCGGCCGGTCGCGGCCGACAGCGCGGCCACGAAGTGCCGGTGGGTCTTGCGGGAGCCGAACACGAAGCCGCCGCCGTGCAGGTAGAGCAGCACGCCCGCGCTCTCGTCGGCCCGCCGGCCGGTGATCCAGATGCCGCTGAGGCCGTTCTCCTTGACCGGGCGGAACTTCGTGCCACGCGGGACGGGCGTCCAGCCGACGGCGTCGAAGGCCTCGCGGACCATCTGTAACGCCGGATTGCGGGTGATGCGCAGGCGGTCGCCGATGGGGCGCACGCCGTTCATCATCAGTTGCGCGAGAGCCCGGCTCTGCACGCTGGGCGTGGTCGGCACCGGGCTCGGTGGCTGGTCGAGGAGGTCATCGACGGCCGCGTCGACGGAGTCGGGTCGCACCATCGCGCACCACCTCCTCGTCCGTCGCCGATGAGCAGACGCCTTTGACTGTAAATCATCGACAAGTAACTTTGCTCATCCGAAAGTTCTGTACACGATTTCGGTTCCGCAGCGGTTGGGCTCACCCCTCGTGACTAATGAGTCGTTCGCAGCACTCGAAATACGCTCACGAAGGCGGTTACGGTTCATTCGTGACCATGCACGATGACCTGCTCGCCGACCTCACCGCGAAGCTGGGCAAGGACGCGGTACTCGTCGACCCGGACGTCACCGAGAGCTATCGCCGCGACATGATGCCGCTCGCCCCCTACGGCGACCCGCTGGCGGTCGTGCTGCCCGCGGACACGGCGCAGGTGCAGGCGGTGGTGCGCGCGTGCGCCGCCGCGGGCGTGCCGATCGTGCCGCGCGGCGCGGGCAGCGGGCTGTCCGGCGCGGCCAACGCGATCGACGGCTGCGTGGTGCTGGTGACGACGCGGATGAACGAGATCGTGGAGGTCGACCCGGAGAACCGGCTCGCGGTCGCGCAGCCGGGCGTGGTCAACCTCGACCTGCGCGGCGCGGTGGAGAAGCACGGCCTGTTCTATCCGCCGGACCCGTCCAGCTACGACTGGTGCACGATCGGCGGCAACCTGTCCACGAATGCTGGCGGACTGTGTTGCGTCAAGTACGGAGTGACCACGGACTCCGTGCTGGGCCTGGAGGTCGTGCTCGCCGACGGCTCGCTGCTGTCGACCGGGCGCCGCACGGTGAAGGGCGTGGCCGGGTACGACCTGACGAAGCTGTTCGTCGGCAGCGAGGGCACGCTCGGCGTGATCACGCAGGCGACGCTGGCGCTGCGGCCGCTGCCCCAGGCGCCGGGCACGCTGGTCGCCGCGTTCTCGTCGCTGACCGCCGCGGGGGCCGCGGTGAGCCGGATCGTGCGCGAGGGGATCGTCCCGTCGCTGATGGAGATCATGGACTCGACGTCGATCGACGCGGTCGAGGCGCACCTGAACACCGAGCTCGGCGCGGGCAAGGGGTGTGCGGCGCTGCTGCTGTGCCAGTCGGACTCCGGCGGCGAGGCGGCGCGCCAGGAGCTGCGCGCGATCGAGCAGGTGTGCACCGACGTCGGCGCGGACCTGGTGCACTCGACGTTCGACGTCGCGGAGGGCGCGCTGCTGCTCGCGGCCCGGCGCGCGGTGCTGCCGGCGATCGAGGCCTACGGCACGTGGATGACCGACGACGTGTGCGTGCCGCGGACGCGGATCGTGGACCTGATCGCGGCGTGCGAGCGGATCAGCACCGAGCAGCGGCTGCGCATCGCGGTCGTCGGCCACGCCGGCGACGGCAACATGCACCCGACGATCGTCTACGACCCCACCGTGGACGGCGAGTTCGAGCGCGCGAACCAGGCGTTCCGCGACATCCTGGCCGCCGGCCTGGCCCTGGGCGGCACCGTCACCGGCGAGCACGGCGTGGGCAAGATCAAGCAGGAGTGGCTGGCGCGCGAGATAGGTCCGATCGGCATGCGCGTACACCGGTCGATCAAGGCGGCCCTGGACCCGGCGAACCTGTTCAACCCGGGCTCGATGTTCTCGATGCCCTGACGCCGTCCGGACGGTTCAGAGCCGGTCGGTGGTCTCGGCGGCCTCGTCGAGGGCGGCCTGCGCCAGGCCCTTCTTCTCGCGCCGCGCCTTGATCAGCTCGATGACGATCGGGATGACCGAGATCAGCACGATCAGGATCGCCATCGCCTCGATGTTGTCGCGCACGAAGCCGATCCTGCCGAGGAAGAAGCCGAGGACCGTGACGCCGGTGGCCCAGAGCACGCCGCCGATCGCGGAGTAGAGGAAGAACCGCTTGGGGTCCATCCGCCCGACTCCGGCCATCGCGGTGATGAACGTCCGCACGATCGGGACGAACCGCGCCAGCACGATCGCGCGGGCGCCGTACTTGTCGAAGAACCCGTGCGTCTTGTCGACGTACTCCTGCTTGAACAGCCGAGAGTCCGGCTTGTTGAACAACGTCGGCCCGACCTTCGCGCCGATCCAGTAGCCGCACACGTTGCCCGCGAACGCGCACACCGTCGCGAGCGTGCAGACCAGCCACAGCGGCGTCTGGATGGCCCCCGTCGCGACGAACAGGCCCGCCGTGAACAGCAGGGAGTCGCCCGGGAAGAAGAAGCCGACGAGCAACCCGCACTCGGCGAAGATGATCAGGCACAGCACGGCGACCGCCCACGGCCCCATCCCCTGCAGGATGACCTCGGGGTCCAGCCAGGACGGCAGGAGCATGGTGTGGGTGTCGGTCGCCAACGTCACGCCGCCCAAGGTACCGAACGTCAGATGAGGGTCAGCAGGCCGACGACCGCTCCGGCGGCCAGGCCCAGCAGCACGGCCAGCAGGATCACCCAGCCGACCGCCACCCGGCCGTCGGACTCGAGCCGCACGGTGTGGTCGGCCGGCACCGGCACCGGCACGCGGATCGTGGGCTGGTCGGGAGCCGGCATCGAGACCTCGCTGCCGGACAGCAGGCCGAAGCCGCCGAGCATCGAGCCGGTCGAGTCGACGTCGGGTTCCGGCAGCGGCGTGCGGGCCGCGTGCGCGCGCAGCGCCTCGGCCACCAGGCGCTCCGGGTCGTCGGTCACGGAGCTGACGCTATACCCAGGCGCCGCTCTTCATGACCGCGTCCGCGTGCAGCGTCTCGTCCAGCAGGACGAGGTCGGCGGCGTAACCGGGCGCGACGCGGCCGGTGACCTCGCCGAGGCCGAGCAGCTGCGCGGGCCGGGTCGAGGAGGCGGTGACGGCCTCGAGGACGCCGAGCCCGCAGCCGTGCACGAGGTTGCGGAACGCGGCGTCCATGGTGAGCGTGCTGCCGGCGAGCGAACCGCCGCCGGCCAGGGTGGGCACGCCGTCGGTGACCGAGACCTCGAGGCCGCCGATGTCGTAGACGCCGTCGCCCGCGCCGGCCGCGGAGATGGCGTCGGTGATGACGACGGTCCGGCCGCTGCCCGCGTGCCGCGCGGCGAGGCGGACGACGGTCGGGTGCAGGTGGACGAGGTCGCAGATGAGCTCGACGGTCACCCGCTCGTCGTCGAGGAGGGTGCCGATCGGGCCGGGCTCGCGGTGGTGCAGTGGGCGCATGCCGTTGAAGAGGTGGGTGGCGACGCTGGCGCCGGCGTCCACGGCGGGGACGACGTCCTCGGCGAGCGCGTCGGTGTGCCCGACCGCGGCGAGGACGCCCGCGTCGACCAGGCGCTTCACGGCCGGGACGGCGCCGTCGAGCTCCGGGGCGATCGTGACCATCCGGATGGCGCCCTGCCCGGCGGCGAGCAGCGTGTCGACCGAGCCCGCATCCGGCGGCCGGAGCACGGCGGGGTCGTGCGCGCCGCAGCGGGCGGCGGAGAGGAACGGGCCCTCGAGGTGGATGCCGGCGAGCAGGCCGTCGCTCACGAGCTCGCGCAGCGTGGCCACCTGCTCGACGAGCTCGGGCACGGGCCGGGAGACGAGGCTCGCGAGCATGGTGGTGGTCCCGTGCCGGCGGTGCGCCTCGACGGCCCGCTGGGCATGGCCGGGGTCGGTGAAGTAGGCGCCGCCGCCGCCGTGGCAGTGGATGTCGACGAAGCCCGGCACGACCCAGGCGCCCTTGGCCGCCGTCGTTTCGGCGTCGGGCCGGACGGGCGGGTCCCCCGCACCGACGGCCACGATCGCCCCGTCCTCGACGAGCACCCAGCCGGGATCCAGCACGCCCCCCGGCGTAGCGACCCGGCCCCCGGCGATGAGCTGCGCAGCCATGCCACTCCCTTGCACCACAACCCGACCTATTGGTCTATACCATAGCCGCTCACGACCCGTTGGGGACGATTAACTAGATACGAATGAGTTTGGGTCATGGGTAACAGATCAACCGGGTTATCCACAAGGCCCGGTTGTCCACAGCCAAGATCGACATCTCACCCCCCGTCACCCCCCACCGATAGAATGGAACCAAGGGGTGCCCCCGGAGAGGGTGGGGGCTGCCATCCACGGGGCTCGCGCGTGCGGTGCCGGGGTCGGGGTTGGACGGACATCGGGCAGGCGCATTCCGGATGGTGGCGCGAAGTCTCCTGACGGAGCCGGCGTTCCGCGGGTAGCGCGTCGGCGTGCGAGCGCGGGGTTCGAGGATGGAGTCGACCTCGGTGGGCGCGTTGCGGGTGGTGGCACGAAGCTCTCCTGACGAAGCCGGTACTTCACGGCGTAGCGCGCGCCGGCGTGCGGGTCAGGACGCGATAGGTCAGTGGGGCTGGCCCATGATCTTCTGCAGGGCGTCCAGGGCGCGGCTCGCGGTGGACTTCACCGTGCCCTTGGAGATGCCGGCCGCGTCCGCGATCTCCGCTTCCGACAGGTCGCCGTAGTAGCGCAGCACCAGGACCTCCCGCTGCCGGGGCGGTAGCTGCGAGAGCGCGCGCACCACCGACTGGTGCTCCGCCGTCAGCATCGCCAGGCTCTCCGCCGAGCGGGCGTTCACCTGGTGCGGCGGGGTGTACTCGCGGGCGGTCTTGCGGCGCCGCAACACCGAGCGGGAACCGTTGACCACGGCGGTGCGCAGGTAGCCGACGGCGGCCGCCGCGTCGCGGAGGTTGCCCCAGTTGCGGTGTAAGCCGGTGAACGCCTCCTGCACGACGTCCTCCGCCGTTGCCGGCTCGTCCACCAGGAGCACGGCCAGCCGGACCAGGCGCATTCGGTGGGTCCGGTACAGGTCCTCGAGGGTGAGCGGCGCCGGCTCCTTGCCGGGTACCGCGAAGCTGCCCGTATCGATGGCGCGTAGGTGACCGAGCGTGCGCTCGACCGTCCGCTCCGTGCTGTACGTGCCGTCCCCGTTCACGAAGGAACCGTACCGGGGTGCCGGGCCTCACCGACAGCGCCCAGTAGCGTTCGTGAACGAAGCGCGATCAGAGGAGCCGCCGATGGCCTGGTTCACCGTCGAGACCATCTACACCGCCGACCGCGACAAGCTCGCCGCCACCCGGCCGCGCCATCGGGAGTACCTCCAGCGCCTCGCCGGCGAGGGCAGAGTGACCGGCGCCGGGCCGTGGTCCGACGACTCCGCCGGGTTCGCCGTCTACCGCGTCGCCGACCGGGCCGAGCTGGACCGGCTGCTCGACGAGGACCCGTACACCAGCGAGGGCGTCGCCGCGGACCGCGCGATCCACGAGTGGAAGCTCGTGATCGGGGACTGGTCGGCGAATCAGTAAGTGCCGCCCAGCTTTCGGTGGTCCCAGCTGACGATCCGCGTCGGCGTGCAGACGATTCCCACCCGCTTCGGCGCCTGCAGCCGTACGAACTGGGTCGCCGCCGTGGCGGCCTGCTCGCTCGGGTTGTACCGGCGCATCAGCTCGACGCCGATCAGCGCGACCTGCTCGGTGTCCTCGATGATCTCGACGTCGCACTCCATCGACACGCCGCGGAGCTGGTCGTAGGTGTCGCCGGTCTCCACGAGCACGGTCGCCTGCGGCAGCCGGCGCAGGTTCTTCGTCTTCTGCGCGCCGCGGTAGGTCCACGTGGCGATGCCGTCCCCGCGCGGGACGTACCACAGCGGCACCAGGTGCGGCCGCCCGTTCGGCCCGATCGTCGCGAAGTTCGCGACCTTGCCCGCGGCGAGGAAGCCGCTGATCTCCTCGCCGGTCATGACGATCTGCGCCCGTCGCGACATGCCTACCTCCCGGTCTCGCCCAGCCGGGCGTTACAGCGCACCCTCGCTGCGCGCCGCGGCCCTGGCGCCCGGCCCGACGAGGCTCGACTCCACCCCGCCGCGCTCGGCGATGTCCTCGAGCACCGCCTTGTCCGCGGCCGGCACGAGCTTGCGCGACTGGCGCTCGACGGCCCGCGGCAGCAGCGCGCGGAACAGCTTCGCCACGCCCACCCAGCCCGGCACGTGCACCACGCGGGCGCGCTTGGCGATGCCCGCGCTGATCAGGTCCACGGCGACCGGCAGCGGATAGGTCTTGCCCGCCAGCCCCTTGTTCGCCGCGCGGACCTTCCCGAACACCGGGTGCGCGTCGGCATTGTTGACCATGTCGGTCGCGATCCAGGTCGGGTGCGCGACGCCGACGTCCACGCCGAGGTGCTTGACCTCCGCGCGCAGCGAGTTCCCGAACGCCTCGACGCCGGCCTTCGCCGCGGAGTAGGCCGCGTTCCCGGGAATGTGCACGATCGCGGCGGCCGACGACACCAGCAGCGCGTAGCCCTTCGACTCGATCAGGTGCGGCAGCGTCACGCGGACCGTGCGCCACACGCCCAGCAGGTCCACCTCGATGACGCGCTCGAACGCCCGGCGGTCGATGGACCGCGTGAACCCGGTCGCGGCGATGCCCGCGTTCGCCAGCACGACGTCGATCCGGCCGAACGTCTCCACCGCGGCGGCGACCGCGCGCTCGAGGTCCGCCCAGCGCGTCACGTCGGCCTCCCACCAGCCGGCGTCGGGCCCGCAGTCCGCGGCGACCTTCGCGAGCTCGTCCGCCTCCAGGCCGACGAGCGCGAGCTTCGCCCCGCGTTTCGCCAGGTCCCGGGCCACCCCGGCGCCGATGCCCCGCGCCGCACCCGTGATCAGCACGACCTTTCCGCGCACGCTCTTCTTGCCGAAGCCGGCCATCGTGCCTCCTCGTCAGCGGGTTCCGGCCGAACTTACCATGAGTAACCTACTGTCGGTAACTGGCAATTGTGTACCGGATGTTTACGCAGAACGGCTGTGTTTGACCCACGCCCGTTGCGACAGACTTCGTGACCATGTCACAGGTGTTCGATCGTCGTTCGGTACTGAAGGCATCCGGTGTCGCGGCGGCCGCGGCCGCGGTCGGCGGCACGGTCGCCACCGCCTCGTCCGTCTGGGCGGCCGAAGGCGATCCGGCCTTCGTGCACGGGGTCGCGTCCGGCGACCCGCTACCCGACGCGGTCCTGTTGTGGACCCGGGTGACCCCCACACCCGAGGCGACGCCCGGCTCCGGCCAGGGCCCCACGGTCGAGGTGGCCTGGGAGATCGCCACCGACCAGGGCTTCGCGAACGTCGTCGGCTCGGGCAGCGTGCCCACCGGGCCCGACCACGACCACACGGTCAAGGCCGACGCGACCGGGCTGGCCCCGGCGACCACGTACTACTACCGCTTCAAGCTCGGCGACGCGGTGTCCGGCGTCGGCACCACCAGGACCGCCCCCGCCACGGACGCCGCCGTCGCGCACCTGCGGTTCGGCGTGGTCTCCTGCTCGAACCTGCCGCAGGGCCACTTCGCCGCCTACCGCTACCTCGCCGAGCGCGGCGACCTGGACGCCGTGCTCCACCTCGGCGACTACATCTACGAGAGCGGCGGCGCCGACGTCCGGCCGCACGAGCCCGCGCACGAGATCATCACGCTCGCCGACTACCGGCAGCGGCACGCGCAGTACAAGTCCGACGAGCACCTGCGGACGCTGCACGCGACGGTCCCCGTGATCGCCACCTGGGACGACCACGAGGTGGCCAACGACGCGTGGTCCGGCGGCGCGGAGAACCACCAGCCCGACACCGAGGGCGACTACGCCGCCCGCAAGGCCGCCGCGCACCAGGCGTACTTCGAGTGGATGCCGGTGCGCAACGAGGCGGACAAGATCTACCGCCGGCTGCGGTTCGGCCTGCTCGCCGAGCTGTCCATGCTCGACCTGCGCAGCTACCGCTCCCAGCAGGCCGACCCGTTCGACGGCGACGTCGACGACCCGAACCGCACGCTCACCGGCCCCGAGCAGATGGCGTGGCTGCAGGACGGGCTCACGTCCAGCGGCGCGCAGTGGAAGCTCGTCGGCAACTCCGTGATGGTCGCGCCGGTGCTCGTCCCGCCGCTGCCGAGGGAGCTGCTCGGCCCGCTGCTGAAGCTGCTGGGCCTGCCCGAGGAAGGAGGCGTGGTCAACCCCGACCAGTGGGACGGCTACACCGCGGACCGCCGCCGGCTGCTGGACACCCTGGCCGACAACGGAGTCCGCGACACCGTGTTCCTCACCGGCGACATCCACTCGTCGTGGGCCGCCGACGTCCCGCGCGACGCCGGCAGCTACCCGCAGTCCCCGTCGGTCGCCGTCGAGTTCGTCGCCACGTCGATGACCTCCGACAACATCGACGACATCACGGGCCTGCCGCCGCGCACGGTCGGTCCGGTGATCGAGGCCGCGCTGACCGGGCTGAACCGGCACATCAAGTGGGTCGAGGTCGACTCGCACGGCGCGTGCGTGCTCGACGTGACCCCGGCCGCCACGCAGATGGACTGGTACTTCCTCGCCAACAAGGCGGACCCGGCGAGCTCGCTGTCCCACGCGCGCTCCTACCGGGTGCGCGCCGGCACGCAGAAGGTCCAGCGCGTCGGCTCGCCGGCCGGGCCCTGGCGGCGCCTGATGGGCACCACGTTCTCCCGCCGCACGCTGCTCGGCGGCGCCGCGGGCGCGGCCGCCCTGGGCGCGCTCGGCGCGCTCACCGCGTCCACCGCCGGGGCCGCCGGCGACCTGCGGGTCTACGTCCTGGTCGTGGACGGCTGCCGGCCCGACGAGGCCGCCGGGCAGTACCTGCCGGCCGTGCGGGACCTGGCCGAGCAGGGCACGTCGTTCAGTCAGGCCAAGTCGATCACCGTGGCGGAGACGATCCCGAACCACGTGGCGATGATGACCGGCGTGCTGCCGGCCCGCTCCGGCGTGCCGGCGAACTCCGTGTGGGACCCGGCGCGCGGCGAGGTGCGCGACCTCGGCGAGGCGGGCGACCTCAAGGCGCCCACGCTGCTCGATCGGCTGCCCGCGGAGCTCGGCCTGACCACGGCGAGCGTGCTGAGCAAGGACTACCTGTTCGGCGTGTTCGGCGAGCGCGCGTCGGTCCGCTGGACGCCCGAGCCGATGCTGCCGATCACCAACCACGCGCCGGACATCTTCACGATGGGCGCGGCCCTGGACATGATCGACGAGCACGACCCGGCGCTGATGTTCGTCAACCTCGGCGACGTCGACCGGTTCGGCCACGCCGACCTGTCCGGCTCGTCGATCAAGGTGCTGCGCACGCTCGCGTTGATCGACACCAACCTCCAGCTCGAGCGGTTCGTCGACCACCTGCGCGACAACGACAAGTGGGCGAGCTCGGTGGTGATCCTGCTGGCCGACCACGGGATGGACTGGTCGCTGCCGCTGTCGCTGATCAACCTGACCGGCCGGCTCGACGACGACCCGCTGCTCGACGGCAACGTCCAGATCGCGCAGAACGGCGGCGCGGACCTGCTGTACTGGACCGGGCCCGAGGAGTCCCGCGGCGAGGCGATCGTCCACATGCGACAGATCGCGCAGGCGGCCGAGGGCGTGCTGTCCGTGCACGACCCGGCAGAGCTGGGCCTGGGCACGAACGCCGGTGACGTCGTGGCGTTCGCGAAGGCGGGCTGGCGGTTCACCGATCCGAACGTCGTCTCCAACCCGATCCCGGGAAACCACGGTCACCCGGCCACGGAGCAGATCCCGTTCCTGATCTCCGGCGGCCACCCGTCGGTGGTGCGCGGCCAGGTCTCGTCGGCTCCCGCGCGCACGCTGGACGTCGCCCCGACCGTGGCGGCCTTGTTCGGACTGTCCGCGCCGGCGGGCGGCTGGGACGGCCAGGCCCGCACGGAGGCGTTCCAGGGCGCGCTGGTCGGGAATTGACCCCCGCGCCCGCGTCGTTGTCCATGACATGGGCGATGACATGGACATCGGTCGGCTGGGCGTGTGGGACTCGCGGCAGGCGAAGTGGCTCGCCGAGCCGGACGCGCTGCCCGAGCTCGAGGAGCTGGGTTTCGGCGCGCTGTGGCTCGGCGGCTCGCCGCCCGCCGACCTGACGTTTCCCGAGGAGCTGCTGGGCCGGTCCGGCCGGCTCGTGATCGCCACCGGGATCGTGAACGTGTGGACGGCGCCGCCGGACGCCACGGCGGCGGCGTTCCGCCGGATCTCCTCGGACCGCCTGCTGCTCGGTGTCGGCGCCGGCCACCGGGCGGCCGTGGGCGAGGCGTACCAGCGGCCCTACGAGAAGCTCGTGGCCTACCTCGACGTCCTCGACGCCGGCGGCGTGCCGAAGGCGGCCCGGGCACTGGCTGCACTCGGGCCGCGCGTCCTGCGGCTCGCCGCCGACCGAACGGCCGGCGCCCATCCCTACCTGGTCACTCCCGAACACACCGCCCGGGCACGCGAGATCCTCGGCGCCGGCGTCCTGCTCGCCCCCGAGCAGAAGGTCGTCCTGGAGACCGACCCCGGCACCGCCCGCGCCCTCGCCCGGGAGCGGCTCGCCCCGTACCTCGCCCTGGAGAACTACACCAACAACTGGCGCCGCCTCGGCTTCACCGATGCCGACCTCGCGGGCGGGGGCAGCGACCGGCTGGTCGACGCGATGGTCGCGTGGGGCGACGAGGACGCGATCCGCGCCCGGGTCGCGGACCACCTCGCCGCGGGTGCGGACCACGTCGCCGTGCAGGTGCTGGGCCCGGACAAGCGGGCCACGTTGCGTGGCCTCGCGCCTGCCCTCCGGTCGGCCGGCTGACTCAGCAGGCCAGGTGCTCGGAGCGCACGTAGTCGTTGCGCTCCGGGCGGTCCGCGCCGTGGCCGTAGTGGGCCGACCAGATCACGGTGTCCTCCACGACGCTCGCCTCGACGCGGTACGCCCGGAAGCCGCGGCCGGCGTCCAGCGTGTACAGGTAGTCGCTGAAGTTGCCGTTGCTCATCGTGGCGTACACCGGCGTCGCGTCCCGGGTGATGCACAGCCAGCCGTCGTCGGCGCTTGCCGGGCCGGACACGACGACCGCCGCCCCGGCCGCCAGCGCCACTGCCGCCACCCCGGTCAGAATCTTCTTGCGCACTGCGGTTTCTCCCTCACGTTGTCGTCCCGGGCAAGCCCCGGGTCGCTCGTGAGGGAGAACCTAAGGATTTTCCCGCCGCCGTGAACTGAGCGTTGCTCAGATGGAATTGAGCGTTGCTCAGGCTGTCGGATGGGGCGGCGGCTGCCAGGCACGATGGCGCCGGCGGGCGGGGCTCGTAGGATTTGCCACGCAGGCCGTGTCCAGCCCGAGGAGGACGTACCGATGCCCATCGCCACACCCGAGGTCTACGCCGAGATGCTGGACCGGGCGAAGGCGAACGAGTTCGCATTTCCCGCCATCAACGTGACCTCTTCCGAGACGATCAACGCCGCGCTGCGGGGCTTCGCCGAGGCCGAGAGCGACGGCATCATCCAGGTCTCCACGGGTGGTGCCGAGTTCGGCTCGGGCACGAAGGTCAAGGACATGGTGACCGGGGCCGTCGCGCTCGCCGAGTTCGCCCACGTCGTCGCCGCCAAGTACCCGGTCAACGTCGCGCTGCACACCGACCACTGCCCGAAGGACAAGCTGGACGGCTACGTGCGCCCGCTGGTCGCGATCAGCCAGGAGCGGGTGGCCGCCGGCCGGGAGCCGCTGTTCCAGTCGCACATGTGGGACGGCTCCGCCATCGACCTGGACGAGAACCTCACGATCGCGGCGGAGCTGCTCGACGCCACGGCCAAGGCGAAGATCATCCTCGAGGTCGAGATCGGCGTCGTCGGCGGCGAGGAGGACGGCGTCGCGCACGAGATCAACGAGAAGCTGTACACCGCGGACGGCGACTTCCTGAAGACGGTGGACGCGCTCGGCGCCGGCGAGAAGGGCCGCTACCTGCTGGCGGCGACGTTCGGCAACGTGCACGGCGTGTACAAGCCGGGCAACGTGAAGCTGCGCCCGGAGGTGCTCAAGCGCGGCCAGGAGGTGGCCGCGGACAAGCTCGGGCTGCCGGCCGGCTCGAAGCCGTTCGAGCTCGTCTTCCACGGGGGGTCGGGCTCCCTGCTCGAGGAGATCCACGAGGCGGTCTCCTACGGCGTGGTGAAGATGAACGTGGACACCGACACGCAGTACGCGTTCACCCGGCCGGTCGCGGCCCACATGTTCACCAACTACGACGGCGTGCTCAAGGTCGACGGCGAGGTCGGGAACAAGAAGGCCTACGACCCGCGCGGCTACCTGAAGGCGGCCGAGCAGTCGATGGCCGCGCGCGTGACGCAGGCGTGCGAGAACCTCAAGTCGACGGGCCGGATGCTGGCCGGCTGAGTGGCGCGGTCCGGGCCGTCGGGCAGGATGGCGGCATGACGCTGCAAGAGAACCTGTTCGGCGGCCCGCCCGCGACCCAGCTGCCGGATCGCCCCGAGCCGCAGGCCGCGCTGGAGGCGGGCACCGAGGCGGCGAAGGTGGTCACCCGGTGGCCGGACTTCAGCGAGGGCTGGGCCGCGCTGGCCGAGCTCGCCCTGACCGAGAACAACCCGGTCGCCGCGTACGCGTACGCGCGCACCGGCTACCACCGCGGCCTGGACCAGCTGCGTCGCGCCGGCTGGAAGGGGCACGGCCCGATCCCGTGGTCGCACCGCCCGAACCAGGGCTTCCTGCGCGCGCTGGCGGCGCTGGCCCGCGCGGCCCAGGCCATCGGCGAGACCGAGGAGTACGAGCGCTGCGCGACGTTCCTCGCCGACTCCGACCCCGAGGCCCCGGCGAAGGTGGGCCTGGCCTGACCCGCGGCCGGCGAGTCAGCCCGACGGGCGGTTGAGGACGCCGACCAGCAGGGCGTGCACGGCGGCGTGGTCGCGCTCGTCCACGACGCGGCACGAGCCGCCCCGCACGCGGTACCACTCCTCCGCGCCCGCGTAGCGGACCTTGGCGGTCACCAGGCCCGCGCTGTCCACAGTGGTGCGCAACTCCAGGTCGCCGGTCACGACGCCGACCTCTTCGGTCTGCACACCGCCCTGACCGGCGACCAACGGAGAGTTGTAGGAGCTCAGCACGTCCCCAGCATGTCAGCCAGCGCGCTCTTCTCCGCGTCGTTGACCGTGAGCTGGTAGGTGAACTTCACGTGCGTGAACGCGCTCGCGTACCGGCACCACTCGGTCTCCAACGGCGGCTTCCACGCATCCGGCGTCTGGTCGCCCTTCGACTGGTTCACGTTGTCCGTGACCGCCCACAGCTGCGGCGCGTCCAGGTCGTTCGCGAACGCCTCGCGCTCCTCGTCCGTCCAGTCCGCCGCCCCGCTGCGCCACGCCGCGGCCAGCGGCACCATGTGGTCGATGTCCACGTCGCCGGTCGCCGTCCACGTGTCGCCGTCGTAGGGGCTCGTCCAGCTGCCCGAGGTCGCCTTGCACGACGAGTCCGTCTCGACGCCGTCGCCGTCGCGCTTGAGCACCTCCTCGCGGGTGTCGCACGCGCCGTCGACGGTGTGCCAGTGCGGGAACTTCTCCCGGCTGTAGCCGTCCATCGAGCCGTCCGGGGCGACGGTCAGCTGCTCCAGCTCGGACTGGGCCGTCGTCGAATCCGGGATCCCGGGTGGTATCGCGTTCGCCGTGCCGCCACCGAACACCAGCACCGCACTCGCACCGACCGCTAACGCGGCGCCACCGATGGCCCGCACTTTCCCCGACCTGCTGAACATTGTGAAGTCGCCTCCGTGTCATTGATCACGCCGCAACGTCACTCGACTGTGCGGCACGAAAGTGGCCCGATCAATACCGGGGAGTAACTCCGAGTGGAATGGGGGGTGCCTGGGGCGAAGTCCCGACGATCGTTCGGGGCTGAACGGGCGAACGCCCCGGGACCAGGCGATCCCGGGGCGTTCGTAGGGGGCGGCTCAGCAGTAGCTGAGCATCCGGTACAGCTCGTCCTCCTCGGTCGAGTTGATCGTGAGCGAGTACCGGTACTTCACGTGGATCCACATCTTCGCGTAGGTGCACCAGTACGCCGTGCGGGACGGCTTCCAGGTCGCCGGAGTCTGGTCGCCCTTCGACTGGTTGACGTTGTCCGTCACCGCGATCAGCTGCGGGTTGGACAGGTCGTTCGCGAACGCCTGGCGCTGGGCCGTGGTCCACGAGGACGCGCCGGTGCGCCACGCGGCCGCTAGCGGCACCACGTGGTCGATGTCCACGTCGGATGCCGCGGACCAGGTGGCGCCGTCGTACGGGCTGTACCAGCTGCCCGACGTCGCGGCGCAGGACGAGTCCGTGACCACGCCCGTGCCGTCGCGCTTGAGCACGGTCTCCCGCGTGTTGCACGCACCGGAGACCGTGATCCAGTGCGGGAACTTGTCGCGGGAGTACCCCGACGACGACCCGTCGGGCGCGACGTCCAGGTTGTAGAGCTCGGTGCGTGCGGTCGACTCGCTGGGGATGTTGGGCGGGGTGGCGCTCGCGGTGCCGGACAGCACGACGGTGCCCGCGAGCGCGAGCACCGTCGTGGCGAGCAGGGTTCCGATCTTGCGCATGGGTGTTCCTCCGTGTGCAGGGAGCACGGTTGACCCGACAACTGTCGCGCACGCAGGAGCCCACGAGAAGAAGAGAAGTTGAACAGATTTCCGCCGGTGGAAAAGGGAATGCGGCCGGGGCGGCCGCATTCCCTTTGCACTACACCGGGCAGCCGGGGCGGTTCGCCGGCTCCGGGTCCGGCCAGTAGCCGAACCGCGGGTTCGTCGGGCTGAGCAGCGCCGCGCTGCAGCCGCGGGAGCGGATCGTCGCGTCCGAGTAGCCGGTGCCGCCGTGCAGCCCGGACAGGTTCTCCAGCTGGACCACGGGCTCGTCGAAGTACACGTGCTCGCGGTTCTTCGGCTGCAGGCAGGACGAGGGCACGAAGCCCCACACGCCGTAGCTCGCGCCCGGCGGCGGCGCGCTCACCAGCGCGATCGAGCCGTCGGTGGTCACGTACCGGAAGCTGACCTTGGACATGTCCAGGCCGGGCACGCGCTGCGCGGGGTCGACGACGTCGGGCGCCGAGGCGTTGCGGGTGTAGTTCAGCGACAGCACGCAGTCGGGCGTCTGGGCGAGGTTCACGCCGGTGCCGAACGTGATCCGCCGCCACGCGCCGTCCACCTTGCGCAGCGACCGGAACGGCGCGTTGATCGCGCCCACCCAGTCGCGCCACCGGGTCGCGTCGCTGCCGCAGCGCTTCGGCACGCCGTCCAGGCCGCCGGCCTGGCTCGCCTTGGTCAGGTGGCTGCGCAGCACCCAGCCGATCGGGGTCGACATCGCGTGCGACGGGCGGACGTTGATCCGTACCCAGTCGCCGCAGTACGCCTGGACCTCGACCGGGTCACGGTCGCGGGCGTTGGCGAGCACGAGCCGGGCGGGCGCGTCGCGGACCGTCGCGCGGTCGCCCTTGATCGTGTCGGCGTTGGCGGCCGCCGTGGCGGACGTGAACAGTGGTGCGGCGGTGATCGTGACCGCGGCGACGGCCGCGGTCAGCAGTAGGGCGCGCAGCGGGCGCACGGTTACCTCCCGGTAGGTTGCTTACCCACCCATTGCACCCAGACGAGGTGTTCCGGTCACGGACCGTTGCGCGCAGGGGCAAAACGCGTGCACGGGCTGGCTCAGCGCACCACCCGCAGGTCCTCGGTGTGCCGGTACCAGGTCCACCGGTTCAGCGGCCGCTCGTGGGGCACGCCGTCGCGCACCGCGGTCACCGGGTCGCCGCCGAACTGCACCGCGCGGCCGTCGAACGTGCTGACCTTGTTGTTGCGCAGCCAGCCCTTCCGCACGACGCGCACCCGCAGCCCGTGCTCGGGATGCGGCGTGACCAGGACCCGCTCGGCCGGCCCGCGCAGCGGGATCGCGTCGTCGCAGTACAGCGTGCCGCGCACCGGGGCGAGCACGCCGAGCCCGACGAGCACGCCGCCGGTGTCGTCGCGGACCAGCGGAAACGGCTCGGGCGTGCCGTCGACCGCGGCCGCGACGGGGTCCTTCCCCAGCCGCCAGATGCGTGCGATGGTGGACAACGGGTCGGTGGGCACGTACCCGATCGGCACCCCGAGCCGGCTCAGGCGGAGCAGCCGCAACACGATCGCGGCCAGGTCGGCATCACTGCCGTGCACCACGATGTGACCTTCGGTAACGCCTTTGACCAGCGGATCCACATCGGACTTGCCCGGTGTGGCCGGGATCTCGTGGGCGTCGGACGCCGAGCGTGCGGCCAACTTCCGCCAGTCGTCGCTGGTCACCGCGGACCCGCAACCCAGCATTAGTGCAGCCACCCGTGATCTCCTGGTCTACGCTCAATCACCGGCATTTCGCCTGTCCAGAAACGTCCTGTATACCCGGGGAGTCTCACATGCCGGCCATCGTGCTCATCGGCGCCCAGTGGGGCGACGAAGGGAAGGGTAAGGCCACGGACCTGCTCGGGGAGCATGTCCAGTGGGTCGTTCGGTACCAGGGTGGTAACAACGCCGGCCACACGGTGGTCCTGCCGGACGGTCAGGACTTCGCCCTGCACCTCATCCCGTCGGGGATCCTGACGCCGGGCGTCACGAACGTGATCGGCAACGGCGTGGTGGTCGACCCGGGCGTGCTGCTGGCGGAGCTCGCCGGGCTGGAGGAGCGCGGCGTGGACACCTCGCGGCTGCTGCTCTCCGCCGACGCGCACTTGATCATGCCGTACCACGTGGCCATCGACAAGGTGACCGAGCGGTACCTGGGCAAGGCCAAGATCGGCACCACCGGCCGCGGCATCGGCCCGGCCTACCAGGACAAGGTGTCGCGCGTCGGGGTGCGCGTGCAGGACCTGCTCGACGAGAAGATCCTGCGGCAGAAGGTCGAGGCCGCGCTCGACGTGAAGAACCAGATCCTGGTCAAGGTCTACAACCGCCGCGCGCTCGACCCCGAGCAGGTCGTCGACGCGGTGCTGGAGGCCGGCGAGGAGTTCGCGCACCGGATCGCCGACACCCGGCTGCTGCTCAACGAGGCGCTGGAGCGCGGCGAGACAGTGTTGTTGGAGGGTTCGCAAGGGACGTTGCTCGACGTCGACCACGGCACGTACCCGTTCGTCACGTCGTCGAACCCGACCGCCGGTGGCGCGGCCGCGGGCTCGGGCATCGGGCCGACCCGGATCACCACGGTGATCGGCATCCTCAAGGCGTACACGACCCGCGTCGGCTCCGGCCCGTTCCCGACCGAGCTGCACGACGAGATGGGCGACCGGCTGCGCAAGACCGGCGGCGAGTTCGGCGTGACGACCGGCCGCTCGCGGCGCACCGGCTGGTTCGACGCGGTGATCGCCCGGTACGCGGCGCGGGTCAACGGGATCACTGACTACTTCCTCACCAAGCTCGACGTGCTGTCCGGGCTGGACACCGTGCCGGTCTGCGTGGGCTACAAGGTGAACGGCCAGACGGTGCACGAGATGCCGATGACACAGACCGACGTGCACCACGCCGTGCCGGTCTACGAGGAACTGCCCGGCTGGTGGGAGGACATCTCCGAGTGCCGCGCGTTCGACGACCTGCCGGCGAACGCGCAGGCGTACGTGGCCCGGCTGGAGGAGCTGTCCGGCGCACGCATCTCCGCGGTCGGCGTGGGCCCGGGCCGCGACCAGACGATCGTGCGCCACTCGATGACGGGCTGACGCCTCCGGCCCCCCGGAATCCACGCTACCGACTGGCACCGACGATCCGGCGCGATTCCGCCGGCCTGTGGACAACCAACCCGATTGAACGGTCCATTCAATCGAGCCCCGGGGGGTCCCCCTGATTTCCACGCTACCGCGCAGCACCGACAGTCCCGGCCCGGATCGCGTCACCTGTGGACGAACCGGCCGATTGAACGGTCCATTCAATCGCCCCCCGGGGGGCCCCCCGATTTCCACGCTACCGG
>CAVSMR010000014.1:0-438706 GCA_963729115.1 uncultured Actinomycetota bacterium
AGCCAGATCGCGATGTAGTGGGACAACGCGGCCAGCACGGTGGCCGCGTGGAAGAACTCGTGGTGGCCGAAGACTCGGGGCCACGGGTTGGGCCACCGGGTGGCGTAGAAGACCGCGCCCAGGGTGTAGAACGCGCCGCCCACCAGGATCAGGACCAGGGCGGCCACGCCGGCGTGGTGCAGCAGGTCCGGCAGGACGAAGATGGCCACCCAGCCCAGCGCGATGTAGATCGGCGTGCCGAGCCAGCGTGGGGCGTGTGGCCACAGCAGCTTCAGCGCGACGCCCAGCACCGCGCCGCCCCAGACGATTGACAGGACGATGTAGCCCGTCGGCTGGGGCATGGCCAGCAGGGTGAACGGGGTGTACGTCCCGGCGATGAACAGGAAGATCATCGAGTGGTCGAGCCGCTTCATCCACGCGCGCACGCGCAGGCTGACCCACCAGCGCCGGTGGTACAGCGCGCTCACGCCGAACAGGCCCAGCACCGTCGCGCCGTAGACGGCCGTCGCCCAGCCTGCGGTGGCCGAGACGGTCGCGGCGGACACCGTGATGAGGGTGGCGCACGTGGCGATCGACACCAGGAAGGACCAGTAGTGGATCACGCCCCGCAGCCGCGGCTTCACGTGCTGGGCGGGCGGTGGGTTCAACGTCGCGGCAGGCACGTGCCCCAGGTTACGGGACCGTAGGTTACGGCCGGGCAAACCGTGAACGTCCTCACGACCAGCCGACGACCTCCCGGTGCTCGACCGCGAGGCACCGGTCCATCACCACGTCCAACCCACCCTCGGCCGCGATCGTGGCGCCCTGCTCGCTCAGCACGCGCAGCTGCAACCACAGCGCGCCCGCCCCGATGGCCACCGCGTCGCGGGCGATCGCCGGTACGTGCTCGGGGCGGCGGAACACGTCCACGATGTCCACCTGCGACGGCAGGTCCGCCAGCGACGCGTACGCCGGCAGCCCCTCCCACGACGTCAGGTTCGGGTTCACCGGCAGGATCCGCATGCCCGACCTCCGCAGGTAGCGGGCCACGCCGTGGCTCGGCCGGCCCGGGTCCGGGGACAGTCCGACGACCGCGACCGTGCGTGCCTCGCGCACCAGCCGCTCGATGACCGAGAGATCCTGCCACCGCGGATCGATGTCGGTTCGCTGCATGGTTCCAGTGTGCCCCGCCCCCGACCGGGCGGCGTACCCTGCGGGAGCGTGACATCCGTCTGGCGGCGATTCCGCGGGAACGCCTCGAAGCTCGTCTACGGCATCTACGACAAGCGGCTCATCCAGCAGGCAGCGGGCCGCCACCCCCGGCACGTGGGCGTCGTGCTCGACGGCAACAGACGCTGGGCCCTCGAGGCCGGGTTCGACGACGTCGTCGACGGTCACCGGGCGGGTGCCAACCGGATCAAGGACCTGCTCAGCTGGTGCCAGGAGGCCGAGGTCCAGCTCGTCACGCTGTGGCTGCTGTCGACCGACAACGTGACGCGCCCGCAGGAGGAGCTCGGCCCCCTGCTCAAGATCATCGAGGACGTCGTCGACGAGCTCGCCGAGGACCACAAGACCTGGCGGGTGCGCATCATCGGCGCGCTCGACGTGCTGCCCGACGAGACCGCCACCCGCATCGCCGCCGCCGCCCGGCGGACCGAGGGCCGGTCGGGCATGGAGGTCAACATCGCGGTCGGCTACGGCGGCCGCCGGGAGATCGCGGACGCGGTGCGCAAGCTGCTCCAGCAGCACGCCGAGGAGGGCACCACCATCGAGGAGCTGGTCGAGGTCCTCGACGTCGACCACATCGCCGAGCACCTGTACACCTCGGGTCAGCCCGATCCGGACCTCGTCATCCGGACCTCGGGTGAACAGCGGCTGTCCGGCTTCCTGCTGTGGCAGTCCGCGCATTCCGAGTTCTGGTTCACCGAGGCCTACTGGCCCGACTTCCGCCGCACCGACTTCCTCCGGGCCCTGCGCGACTACGCGATTCGGCACCGCCGGTTCGGTTCCTGAGGAACGAGGGCGCCACCCGGCAAGGGCGGCGCCCTCGCCTCGCAAACGGCTGGAACGTCGCTCGATCAGGCGAGCCGATGGCCGGTTCGGCGGACACCCCAGGTGAGCGGGCAAGATCACTGCGTGTAGTTGGGAACGGCAGCTGCACGTGCGGTCACGAAACGAAAATCACCTGCGTGGCTGCCTGTCGGGTAACCAGAACCGCGGGTAGCGTCCAAAGTGACGGGTCGCGCCCACGCAGCCCGTTCCGGGAGGCCCAGGTCGTGATGGCGACGATCGAGAGGGCCGGCACCCGGCCCTCGTGGGTGACGCGGCCGGCGTCGAGGAGGTTCTCGACGCTGACCTGATCGCCCAGCCTGGGTGGGTGCCTGGCCCTGCGAGGAGAGGCGGACGTGGGTGTCACGTTCGCATGGGAGTTGCCGTGACTGCTTCGCGTTCCTCAGGAGGCCCGGGTGACCAGCGCCGTACTTACGTTCTCGACACGTCCGTGCTGCTCTCCGACGCGTGGGCGGTGACGCGGTTCGCCGAGCATGCGGTCGTCCTCCCGCTCGTCGTGATCGGTGAGCTCGAAGGCAAGCGCCACCATCCCGAGCTCGGCTGGTTCGCCCGAGAGGCACTCCGGCTCCTCGACGACCTGCGACAACAGCACGGCCGGCTGGACAAGCCGATACCCATCGGAACCTCCGGCGGCACGCTCCAGGTGGAGCTGAACCACTCCGACCCAGGGGTGCTGCCGCCCGGTTTCCGCACCGACTCCAACGACGCCCGCATCCTCGCCTGCGCGCTGAACATGGCCGCCGAGACCGAGGGCGTCGCGCTGGTCACGAAGGACATCCCGCTGCGGGTCAAGGCGGCCGCGGTCGGCCTGGAGGCCGACGAGTACCGCGCGCAGGAGGTCACCCCGTCCGGCTGGACCGGGATGGCCGACCTCGAATTGCCCGCCGAGGCCCTCGACGCCCTCTACCGCGACGGGGAGATCGACCCCGCCACGTTCGGGGTCGCGAACGCCGTCGAGTACCCGTGCAACACCGGCCTGCGGCTGATCGCATCGTCGGCGAGCGCGCTCGGCCGGGTCACCAAGGACAAGCAGATCCAGCTCGTCCGCGGGGACCGGGAGGCCTTCGGGCTGCACGGCCGCTCCGCCGAGCAGCGGGTCGCGCTCGACCTGCTGCTCGACTCCGAGGTCGGCATCGTCTCGCTGGGCGGGCGGGCCGGCACCGGCAAGTCGGCGCTCGCGCTGTGCGCCGGCCTCGAGGCGGTGATGGAACGCGGGGCGCACCGCAAGGTGGTCGTGTTCCGCCCGGTCTACGCGGTCGGCGGCCAGGAGCTCGGCTACCTGCCGGGCTCGGAGAGCGAGAAGATGCAGCCGTGGGCGCAGGCGGTGTTCGACACCCTCGGCGCGCTCGTCAGCAAGGCCGTGATCGACGAGGTGCTCGCCCGCGGCATGCTCGAGGTGCTCCCGCTGACCCACATCCGCGGCCGCTCCCTGCACGACTCGTTCGTGATCGTCGACGAGGCGCAGTCGCTGGAGCGCAACGTGCTGCTGACCGTGCTGTCCCGGCTCGGCACCGGGTCGCGGGTGGTGCTCACCCATGACGTGGCGCAGCGGGACAACCTGCGGGTCGGCCGGCACGACGGCGTCGCCGCGGTGATCGAGAAGCTCAAGGGCCACCCGCTGTTCGCGCACGTCACGCTGACCCGGTCCGAGCGTTCGCCGATCGCGGCGCTGGTGACCGAGATGCTGGAGGACCAGGCCTGACCGGACGCGGCGCCCGCCCCTGGTAGGGGTAGCCCCCGGGGGAAACCGGGAGCTTCCCTGATGGTTCGCGAGGCCCCGGCACGAGAGTGTTGATCTCGTGACGAACCTCGTGCCGATCCAGGAGCGGGCGCTGCGCCGTGTCCACCCCGCCGCCGCCCCGCGCCCGTCCGTCTTCGCCGTCCGGCTGGGCCTGTCCGGCATCGTGCTGTCGGCGTTGTTCATGACCCAGCTGACCGTCGTCGCGTGGGACCGGATGAGCGTCCTGAACACGACGATGTCCGACTACGTGTTCGTGCCGCGGGTGGGCTGGATGTTCGGCGCGGCCGTGCTGTGCATGTGCGTGGCCGGCATCGGCGCGATGGCCGGCCTCGCGGTGATCCGCTTGCTGGGCAACGGCTTGCTGCGCGTCACGCTCGGGCTCGCGGTGCTGGGGTCGCTGCTCGCCGCGCTGTTCCGGACCGACCTCGGCGAGTCACTGTCCACATCGGCCCAGATCCACCGGTACGCGGCCGGCGTGGTGTTCTTCTGCGTGCCGATCGCGGCGTACCTGGTCGCCCGCTCGCTGACCGACGTCGGCTACCTGGGGGCCGACCGGAAGCTGTTGTACGCCAACGTGATCGTCACGTCGGTGGTGCTGACGCTGTTCATGACCTCGCACTTCGGCGCGATGCCGGAGGTGCTGCAGGACCTGAACGGGCTGTTCCAGCGGATGCTGTTCGTGCTGGAGCTCGTGCTGCTGGGCCAGCTCGTCCTGCTGCCGCTGCGGTTCCGCGCGCTACCAGCCGCGCGGTAGCGGAGCGCCCTCGGCGAAGCCGGACGCGGACTGGGTGCCCACGACCGCCTTCGCGTGGAAGTCCTCCAGGGTCGTCGCCCCCGTGTACGTGCACGCCGAGCGCAGGCCGGAGCAGATCGAGTCCAGCAGGTCCTCCACGCTCGGCGCGGCCGGGTCCAGGCGCATCCGCGACGTCGAGATGCCCTCCTCGAACAGGCCCTTCCGGGCCCGGTCGAACGCGCCGTCGCCGCGGGTGCGGGCGGTGACCGCGCGCTTGGACGCCATGCCGAACGACTCCTTGTACGGCTGGCCCTGCTCGTCGCGCCGCAGGTCGCCCGGCGACTCGTACGTCCCGGCGAACCACGAGCCGACCATCACGCTCGACGCGCCCGCCGCGAGCGCCAGCGCCACGTCCCGCGGGTGGCGCACGCCGCCGTCGGCCCACACGTGGCAGCCCAGCTCGCGGGCCGCCTGGGCGCACTCCAGCACCGACGAGAACTGCGGCCGGCCGACGCCGGTCATCATGCGCGTCGTGCACATCGCACCCGGTCCCACGCCGACCTTGACCACGTCGGCGCCGGCCTCGACCAGGTCGCGCACGCCCTGCGAGGTCACCACGTTGCCGGCCACGACCGGCACGCCCGGGTCGGTCGCCCGCACGGCCCGCAACGCCGTCAGCATCTTCTCCTGGTGGCCGTGCGCGGTGTCCACGACGAGCGTGTCGACCTCGGCCGCCAGCAGCGCCTTCGCCTTGGCGGCGACGTCGCCGTTCACGCCCAGCGCGGCCGCCACCCGCAACCGGCCGCGCGCGTCCACGGCGGGCCGGTACAGCTCCGCCCGCAGCGCGCCGACCTCGGTGAGCACGCCGGCCAGCCGCCCCCCGTCGTCGACCCCGAGCGCGACGCGGGCGGTGCGGCCGTGCAGCCGGTCGAACACCTCGCGGGGCGGGGTGCCGATCGGCACGGTGACCAGCTCGGGGTCGGCCACGTCGGCGACGCGGGTGAACCGGTCCACGCCCGCGCACGCCGCCTCGTCGACGACCCCGGCCGGGCGTCCGGCCGCGTCGACCACGACGACCGCCCCGTGCGCGCGCTTGGGCAGCAGGTTCAGCGCGTCGGCCACCGCGTCGCCCGGGGTGAGCACGAGCGGGGTGTCCCAGACGACGTGCCGCGACTTCACCCAGGCCACGATGTCGGCCACCACCGCCGGGTCGACGTCCTGCGGCAGCACCACGAGCCCGCCGCGGCGAGCCACCGTCTCGGCCATCCGGCGCCCGGCGACCGCGGTCATGTTGGCCACCACCAACGGAATGGTGCCGCCCGTGCCGTCCGATGTGGACAGATCGACGTCGAACCGGGACTCGACCGACGACCGGCCGGGCACCAGGAAGACGTCGTCGTAGGTCAGGTCGTAGGCCGGCGGGTCGCTGAGGAAGTCCACGTCGGAGAGCCTAAGCGCTGGTGGCCCCGGGCAGCATCGCGCGCACCGTATCGATGGTGTCGGCCTCGGGCGGCTCCTTGTCGGGCCGGTAGCGCACGACCCGGGCGAACCGCAGCGCGACGCCGCCCGGGTAGCGGCTGCTGACCTGCACGCCGTCGAGCGCGATCTCGACGACCAGGTGCGGGCGCAGGTACACGGTCCAGTCGGTGCGGCGGTCCTCGTACTTGGGGAACTCCGCGGTCTGCCAGGCGAGCAGCTCGTCGGTGAGGCCCTTGAACGTCTTGCCGACCATCACCGGCGGGCCGCCGTCGGGGTCGCGGGCGCCGAGGTGGAGGTTCGACAGGTACCCGGTGCGCCGGCCGTGCCCCCACTCCGCCGCGAGTACCACCAGGTCGAGCGTGTGCACCGGCTTGACCTTGCGCCACGCCTTGCCGCGCCGGCCCGCCTGGTAGGTGGAGTCGAGGTCCTTGACGACGACCCCCTCGTGGCCCTGCGCGAGGGCCGCGCGGAGGACCTCCTGCGCCTGTTCGGGGGTCGGCTCCAGCGCGCCGGGGATGACCAGCGCGGCGCCGACGGCCTTGTGCAGGGCCTCGTTGCGCTCGCGGAGCGGGGCGTCGACGAGGTCGGTGCCGTCGAGGTGCACGCAGTCGAAGAAGTACGGGTGCAGCAACAGCTCGCGCTCGCTGCTGGCGCCGAAGCGGCTCATCGTCTCCTGGAACGGGCGGGGCCGGCCGTCGTCGTCGAGGGCCAGCGTCTCGCCGTCGAGGACGGCCTGGCGCGCGGGCAGCCGCCGCACGAGCTCGACCAGCTCGGGCACGGACTTCGTGATCTCGCGCAGCGTGCGGGTGTAGACGTGCACGTCGTCGCCGTCCTTGTGCACCTGGATGCGCGCGCCGTCGAGCTTGTACTCGACCACGACCGCCTCGCTCAGGGCACCGGCCAGCGACTCGCCCGGCGAGGCGAGCATCGGGCGGATCGGTCGGCCCAGCGTCAGGCCGAACTCGCCCAGCGCCGCCTCGCCACCGGTCAGGGCGGCCGCCGCGGTGTCGGGTAACCGGCCGGAGAGCATGAACGCGCGGCGCACCGCCTCCTTGCCGACCCCGGCGGCCGCCGCGATCGCGTCGAGCATGACGCCCTCGAGCGCGCCCTGGCGCAGCTCGCCGGTGAGCAGGTGCAGCAGGAAGCGCTGCTCGGCGACGGTGGCGGTGTCGAACAGGGTGGTCAGCAGGTCGGTCCGCTTCTGTGCGGAGCCCTTGCCGCTGGCCGCGGCCACCTCGTCGAAGGCGCGGTCGACCTGCGCCACGGTGAGCGACGGCTGCTGGGCCGGGGTGTGCTCCAGCTCCACGAGCGTGCGCCAGCCCGCGCCGATCCGGCCCTGCCGGGGCGTGCCGGCCAGGTAGCCGACGACCGTGCCGACCTGGTCCCCGGCGCGGCGGAGCAGGTCGGCGAGCGCCTCGACCTTGGCCAGCCGGGACCGGGTGGCGGACACCGCGGCGGAGGTCTGGACGACGTCAGCGAGCAACACAGCGCCATCATGCCCCCGGGGACTGACAATCCGCTGGGCTTGACCCTCACCATGGGGGAGAGCCCAGCGTGGCCGTACCCGGGCACGGAGCCCGGTTCGAGGAGGTGCGTGGTGCTGACCATCGGGACGTTCGCCAGGGCGTCGCGGCTCTCGCCGAAGGCGCTGCGGCTCTACGACGAGCTGGGGCTGCTGCGGCCGGCGCGCGTCGACCCGGTCAGCGGGTACCGGTTCTACGAGCCCGCACAGCTGGAGCGGGCGCGGCTGGTGGCCTGGCTGCGGCGGCTGGGGATGCCGCTGGCGCGGATCAGGACGGTCTGCGACCTGCCGGCCGAGGCGGCCGCGGCCGCCGTCGCGGAGTACTGGCACCAGGTGGAGGCGGAGACCGCCGTGCGGCGCGACCTCGCCGAGTTCCTCGTCGATCATCTGTCCGGAAAGGACACTGCCATGGCATCGACATCGCCGCTCACCATCCGCTACGCCGTTCGCACCGACCGCGGGCTCGTCCGCGAGTCCAACCAGGACCGTGCCTACGCCGGCCAGCGCGTGCTCGCCGTCGCCGACGGTTACGGCGCCGGCGGCGCGGCCGCGAGCGAGTCCGCGATCGACGCGTTGCGCGGGCTCGACGTGCCCGCGGGCGACCTGCTCAACGTGATGTCCGAGGCCGGCCGGCGGGCGGGTGACGCCGTCCGTGACCTGATGGCCGCCGACCCGGAGCCGGACGGCGGCACGACGTTGACGGCGTTGCTCTGGTCGGGCTCGCAGCTGGGCCTGGTGCACATCGGCGACAGCCGCGCGTACCTGCTGCGGGGCGACGAGCTGTTCCAGATCACGAGCGACCACACGGTCGTCCAGGCCATGGTCGACGAGGGCAAGCTGACCGAGGACGAGGTGGCGACCCACCCGCAGCGGATGCTGCTGCTGCAGGCCCTCGGGACCGGCGAGCCCGACGTGGCACTGCGCGACGTGGCGGCGGGTGACCGGTACCTGCTCTGCTCGGACGGCCTGCACCGCGTCCTGTCGCACGACACGCTGCGCTCGGTGCTAACGACGATCCCCGACCCGGAGGCGGCGGTCGGTCACCTGGTGGAGCTGGCCAACGAGCAGGGCGGTCCGGACAACGTGAGCTGCGTGATCGCCGACATCGAAGCGAGCTGACCGGCACGGCTGGGCGCGGCTGCGCTGCGCCCGCCGTGGTCGCGCCGTCAGCCGCCGTGGGCCATGCGTAGGACGTCCAGGGCCTCGTCCAGCTGGGCCTCCGTGAGCTTGCCGGCGGAGACGTGGCCGCGTTCCAGGACCACCTCGCGGATGGTCTTGCGCTCCGCGAGGGACTGCTTCGCGATGGCCGCCGCCTCCTCGTAGCCCAGGTAGCGGTTCAGCGGGGTGACGATCGACGGGGAGGACTCCGCGTACTCGCGCTGCCGGTCCACATTGGCCTCGAGTCCGGCGAACACCTTGTCCGCCAGCAGGGTGGCCACCGCGGCCAGCAGGCGGGCCGACTCGAGCACGTTGCGGGCGATCACCGGCAGCATGACGTTGAGCTGGAAGTTCCCCTGGCTGCCGGCGAACGCCACCGCCGCGTCGTTGCCGATCACCTGGGCCACCACCATCATCGTGGCCTCGCAGAGCACCGGGTTGACCTTGCCCGGCATGATCGACGAGCCCGGCTGCAGGTCCGGCAGCGCTAGCTCGCCCAGGCCCGTCCGCGGGCCCGAGCCGAGCCAGCGCACGTCGTTGGCGATCTTGTACAGCGACACCGCGACCGTGCGGAGCTGGCCGGACGCCTCGACCACGGAGTCCTGCGTGGCCTGCGCCTCGAAGTGGTCGGGCGCCTCGGTCAGCGGCAGTCCCGTGGCCGACGCGAGCGACTCGGCGACCGCGGCACCGAAGCCGGCCGGCGCGTTGAGACCGCTACCCACCGCCGTGCCGCCGATGGGCAGCTCACCCAGCCGCGGCAGGCACGAGCGCAGCCGCTCGACGCCGTAGCGGACCTGCGCCGCCCACGCGCCGGCCTCCTGGCCCAGCGTCACCGGCACGGCGTCCATCAGGTGCGTGCGGCCGGACTTGACGACCTCGCCCCACTCCCCGGCGCGCTGCTCGATCGTCGTGGCGAGGTGTTCCAGCGCCGGCAGCACGTCGCGGACGACCGCCTCGGTGGCGGCGACGCGGATCGTCGTCGGGAACGTGTCGTTCGACGACTGCGAGGCGTTGACGTGGTCGTTCGGGTGCACGTCGCGGCCGGCCGCCCGGGACGCGAGCGTCGCGATCACCTCGTTGGCGTTCATGTTCGACGACGTGCCCGACCCGGTCTGGAAGACGTCGATGGGGAACTGGTCGTCGTGGCGGCCGTCGGCGACCTCCTGCGCGGCGTCGGCGATGGCGCCGGCGAGGTCGGCGTCGAGCGTGCCGAGGCGCTCGTTGACCCGGGCGGCGGCCGCCTTGAGCAGGCCGAGCGCGCGGATCTGGCTGCGTTCCAGGCCGCGTCCGGAGATCGGGAAGTTCTCCACGGCGCGCTGGGTCTGGGCCCGCCAGAGGGCGTCCACGGGCACCTTGACGTCGCCCATCGTGTCGCGCTCGATCCTGTACTGATTCTCGGTCACGTCTTCAGTTTGGCCTGTCACGGACAGGTGTGCCCGGGTAACTTGTGGTGTGCTGGCCACTCTCGATAGGTAGGTGTGCATGAGCTCCACCGAGACACCGTCCGAGGTCGACCTGCTGATCGTCGGCGCGGGCCCCACCGGCCTGTTCGCCGCGTACTACGCCGGATTCCGCGAGCTCTCCACCGCCGTGGTGGACTCGCTGCCGGAGCCGGGCGGGCAGGTCACGGCGATGTACCCGGAGAAGAAGATCTTCGACATCGCGGGCTTTCCCGTGGTGCTGGGCAGAGATCTGGTCACCTCGCTGGTCGAGCAGGCCGACCAGTTCAAGCCGACCTACCTGCTGGGCCGGCGCGCGCGCACGGTGTCCGAAGTGGACGGTAAGTTCGAGGTCGGGCTCGACGGCGGCACGGTCGTGCGCACCGGCGCGATCCTGATCACCGCCGGGATGGGCGAGTTCACGCCGCGCCCGCTGCCCGCCGGGGACGGCTGGCTGGGCCGGGGCGTGGTCAACTTCGTGCCGGAGTTAGAGGCGCTGCGCGACCAGGACGTGGTGATCGTGGGCGGCGGCGACTCGGCGTTCGACTGGGCGCTGTCGCTGCACCCCATCGCGAACAGCGTCACGCTCGTGCACCGGCGCGCCAAGTTCCGCGCCTTCGCCGCGACCGTGCGGCAGGTGCGCGAGCTGGGCGTGCCGATCATCACGGACGCGCAGGTCATCGAGCTGCGGGGCGATGCGGCGGAGCGGCTCGCCGAGGTCGAGCTCGACGTGAAGGACGAGGCCGAGCCGGTCGTGCTGCCCGCGCAGACCGTGGTGGCGGCGCTCGGGTTCACCGCGGACCTGGGCCCGATCGAGTCGTGGGGCCTGGAGATCACCCGCCGCGCGGTGGCCGTGGACACGACGATGCGCACGGCCCGGGAACGGATCTACGCCGCCGGCGACATCGCCGCGTACCCCGGCAAGGTCAAGCTGATCGCGACCGGCTTCGGCGAAGCAGCCACGGCGGTGAACAACATCGCGGTGGCCCTGAACCCGGAGGCGCACCTGTTCCCCGGCCACTCGAGCGACGTGAGCTAACCGGTCCAGTCGCGCGACAGGAGGCCGAACAGCAGGTCGTCGGTCCACTCGCCCTTCAACCAGGTGTGTTCGTGGCGCAGGCCTTCCCGGGTGAAGCCGAGGCGGTCGAGGAGGCGGGCGGACGCCTCGTTGCGGGCGTCGCACTCCGCGGTGATCTTGTGCACGCCGGTGGCGACGACGCGGTTCAGCACGGCGCTCACGGCCTCCGTGGCGTAGCCCTTGCCCTGGTACGCGGACGCGAGCGTGCAGCCCAGCTCGGCCAGCCGGCCCCGCCGGCGGATCGCGACGTCGCCGATCAGCGCGCCCTCGGCGCGCAGCACGACCGCGTACTGGAACCAGCCCGGCGCGTCCTCGCTGTCCTCGGCGAACGACGTCACCAGGCGCCGGGCCTCGTCGAGGGGTACCGGGGGCGTCCACGACTGGTAGCGGGCGACCGCCGGATCCGAGCGGTACGCCGCGAAGGCCACCGCGTCGGCCGGGCGGAAGCGCCGGATGTCGAGGCGCTCGGTCGCGAGGTTCACGGGCTGACGCTACCGCCGCGGGCTAGGGCACGACCTGGACGACGTCACCGACGTCGAGTCCGCTGTAGAACGACGAGGCGGCCGAGCCCGACAGGTGCACGCAGCCGTGCGACAGGTCGTAGAGGCTGCCCTCGTGGAAGGCGATGCCGCCGTTGAAGAACACCGAGTACGGCATCGGCGCGTTGTCGAACTCGCGGCTCAGGTGGTCGATGTCCTTGTACTGCACGTGAAAGGTGCCCGGCGGGGTCTCGTATCCCGGCCGGCCGTGCGTGATCGGCACCGGGCCGGTCGCGACGTCGCCGCCCGCGAGCAGCCACGCCTGGTTCGCCGACAGGTCCACGCACGCGTCGGCGCCCGCGCCGCACGGCACGCCCTTCGGTGGCGGCGGTGGCGGCGGCGCCTTCTTCACGATCGTCGCGTTCGCCTCGACCACGTCCGGCAGCGCGCGGATCGTCGTCGGGCCCGGGTCGGCCGGCCGGGTGGGAGTGGTGGTCGCCTGCGGCACCGTTCGCGTCCCCCGCGACGGCGGCTCGGCCGCGTCGTCCGCGCTCGCGCACGCCGCGAGGAGGCCGGCCCCGGTCGTGACCAGTGCGGCGATCAACGTGGGCACGCGCATGCCGGATCCCTTCACCCTCACACACCGGAAGACGCCGTAGATCGATGTCCGGTTGACAGATGATCGGGAGCCGTGCGCAAACCGTTACAGACAGTCGAAGGCCGCATGCGGGACGGTGGAAGTCCCACATGCGGCCTTCGCGGTGCTGGATCGGTCAGGCCCCGGTTGTCTGAGCGATCCAGTCGGCGTACGCCGTCGCGTTGGTGTAGATCGACGGTCCCGTCGCACACGTCGAGTCACCGTTGCCGCTGCGGCTGGTCACGCCGACGAGCTGGAAGGCACCCGCGGTGCCCACGATCTGCGGGCCGCCCGAGTCGCCGTAGCAGGCGCCCGCGTTCCCGTTCGGGTTGCTGGTGCACAGCTCGAGCGAGCCGTCGATGTCGGTGCAGGAGCTAGCGTCCAGCACCTCCACGTCCAGCTGCTGCAGGAAGTCGGGCGCGCCACAGCCACCCGGCTCCGGACAGGTCTGGCCCCAGCCCAGCAGGCGGGACGTCGTGCCCGCCGGCGCGTCGGCCGCGAGCTGGATCGGCGCCGACGCCGCCGGGGCGGCGAGCTTCACCAGGGCGATGTCGTTGCCCGGCGACGCGCCGTCGTAGTCCGGGTGCACCGTGATCTCGGCGGCCTGAGCCTCTTCGCCACCCTGCTGGTACTCGTTGCTGCCGATGCGCATCGACACGCCGGCCGGGTCACTGCCCTGCACGCAGTGCGCCGCGGTGACGACCCATTCGGCGTTGATCAGCGAGCCGCCGCAGAAGTGCTGGCCGCCCTCCTGCAACGACACCATGAACGAGTACTCCTGGTCGGCGTCCCCGCCGCCCACGATCTTCGGTGTGACCCCACCCTCGTTGTCCGCGAACGCGGACGGCACCATCACGGCAGCCACAGCAGCGGTTGCCACGCCGGCGAGAAGGCCCACGACCAGAGAACGCTTCCGCATGTTCTCTCTCCTTCCGTGCCCCATGCCCTGACTGGACATAGTTGCGGAAGGTAGCCGTCCGTCACGATTCGGTGACACCCGCAAAAGTAGGAACCGCGACCGACGATCGTCGGTCGCGGTCCTCTTTGCCCTGGTCAGGGCAGTGGCGGCAGTGGTTTCTCGTCCATCGTCTTCTCCAGGCGGTCGAAGTCGACCGACGAGTACTGGCGCAGCTTGGTCAGCCGGTGGAAGCCGTCGATCATCCGCACGGTGCCCGACTTCGAGCGCATCACGATCGACTGGGTCGTGCAACCGCCGCTTCGGTAGTGCACGCCGCGCAGCAGGTCGCCGTCGGTCACGCCGGTGGCGCAGAAGAACGCGTTGTCGCCGCTGACCAGGTCATCCGTGAGCAGCACGCGATCGAGATCGTGGCCCGCGCCGATGGCCTTCTCGCGCTCGGCGTCGTCCTTGGGCCACAGCCGGCCCTGGATCGCACCGCCCATGCACTTGAGCGCGCACGCGGCGATGATCCCCTCCGGCGTGCCGCCGATGCCGATCAGCATGTCGACACCGGTGTTCGGCCGGGCCGCGGAGATCGCGCCGGCCACGTCGCCGTCGGTGATGAAGTGGATCCGCGCGCCGGCGTCCCGGACCTCGTGCACGAGGTCCGCGTGCCGCGCGCGGTCGAGAATGCAGACCGTCACGTCCGACACGTCCGTGTGCTTCGCGCGGGCCACCCGGCGGATGTTCTCGGCGACCGGCGCGGTGATGTCCACGACGTCCGAGGCCTCCGGGCCGACCGCGAGCTTCTCCATGTAGAACACCGCGGACGGGTCGAACATCGCGCCCCGCTCGGTCGCCGCGAGCACCGCGATCGCGTTCGGCATGCCCTTGGCCATCAGCGTGGTGCCGTCGATCGGGTCGACCGCGACGTCGCACTCCGGGCCGTCGCCGTTGCCGACGTGCTCGCCGTTGTAGAGCATCGGCGCCTCGTCCTTCTCGCCCTCGCCGATGACGACGACGCCGCGCATCGAGACGGTGCCGATCAGCTTGCGCATGGCGTCCACGGCCGCGCCGTCGCCGCCGTTCTTGTCGCCGCGGCCGACCCAGCGGCCCGCGGCCATCGCCGCCGCCTCGGTCACCCGGACCAACTCCAGCGCCAGGTTGCGATCCGGTGCCTCGCGTCTGGACGAGTTGTTGGTCTGGTCGGTGGTCTGGGTCATGCCGCCTCCCGTGTCTTTCCGATGTCGCCCCGCGAAAGAACCTCCCGATCCTCCCAGACTTCGGGACGAGGGCACGAGTGAGCATGATCTCGACCTGCTGCGAGGATGGCGGCGTGACGGACAGCGGACGGCCGCCGGGACGGGCGGCGCTGGGCATGCGCGAGATGATCGGGGCGATGGCCGTGCTCCTGGTCATCGTCGGCGTGCTGGCCGTGGTGACGCGGGGGTGCTCGTTCGACCCGGGCGCCCCGTCGGCCAACCCGTCCTCGGCGCCGACGGTGGACGCGTCGGCCAAGCTCGGCCAGGCGGCCGAGTCGGTCTCGTTCCCCGTGCGACGGCCCGACCTGCCCTCGTCGTGGCACGCGAACTCGTCGTCGACCACCGCCGTCGGGCACGGCGCCGCGGCCGACGTGATCGTCCGGGTCGGCTGGCTGACGCCGGGCGGGCGGTACGCGCAGCTGAGCCAGTCCGGCGGCACGGCCGCGGACGTGCTGGCGGCGGAGACCGGTACCACCACGAAGCCGGCCGGCGAGCAGTCCGTCGGCGGGACGTCGTTCGCGACCCACCCGTCGCGGCGCGACGAGGTCGCGTGGGTGGCGTCGCTGGCCGGCACGGTCGTGCTGATCACCGGGAACGCGACCGAGCAGGAGTTCCGCGAGCTGGCCGCGGCGGTCGTCGCCGCGCCGCCGCTGGCCGGCCGCTAGGTCGCGCGCCAGCAGCCCTCGACGTGGTCGTCGACCATGCCGGTCGCCTGCATCAGCGCGTAGGCCGTGGTCGGGCCCACGAACGCGAAGCCCCGCTTCTTCAGCTCCTTGGCCATGGCCGTCGACTCCGGCGTGACGGCGGGGACGTCCGCCAGGCCCTTGGGACGGGGCCGCGCGGCCGGGGCGAAGGACCACAGCAGCTCGTCCAGCGGCTGGTCCAGGTCCGCGATCGCGCGGGCGTTGCGGATCGCGGCGTCGATCTTGGCGCGGTTGCGCACGATCGAGGCGTCGGCCATCAGCCGGGTCACGTCCGCGGCGCCGAACTCCGCCACCCGCTTGGGCTCGAAGCCGGCGAACGCGCGGCGGAACGCGTCCCGCTTGCGCAGGATCGTCAGCCAGGACAGGCCGGACTGGAACGCCTCCAGCATCAGCCGCTCGTACAGCGCCGCCTCGCCGTGCAGCGGCACGCCCCACTCCTCGTCGTGGTAGGCGACGTAGTCGTCCGCCGAGTTCCCCCACGGGCAGCGCAGGCGGCCGTCGGCGCCGGGCGTCGCGCCGCTCATGACGTCTCGTGCTCGGCCAGCCGCTCGCGCAGCGCTGCCACCTCCGCGCGCAGCTCGTCCAGCTCACCTCCGGCGCGGCGCAGCACCCAGTCGACCTCGGACATCTTGTAGCCGCGCAGGACCAGCTGGAACCGGACCTGGCGCAGGTCGTCCGACGTGATCCCCGACGACGGCAGGCGGGTCGGCGAAGCGCCCGGCGGCAGCGCCGGGAGCTCCTCGCCCCGCCCGAAGACGACCGAGGCGATCAGGAAAACCACGGCCGCCACGAGCACCATGACGACCAGGTAGATCAAAGCGGTGGTCACGTCAGGATCGTGTCATACCCCACCGCCGCGGAGTCACCGTACGAGCAGCTCGCGCATCGGCGGCCGGTCTGCGACCGCCACGCCCGCGGTGTCCGGCAGCCACTCGCCCGCCACCTGGACGAACTGCGTGAGCTCCCCGGCCGCTGAGTCCACGCCGGCGGGCAGCATGCCGCAGCGGGACAGGGCCGTGCCCAGGATCTGCCGGGCCATCAGCCCGAGCGCGGCCAGCTGCTGGTTGCGGTGCCGCCGGACGCCGAGGTTGACCTGCGCGATGCCGGCCAGTCCCACGAGCGCGTGCGCATCCAGCAGCAGGCCGATCTCCACCCCGTACCCGGCGGCGAACGGCACCGACTCGAGCAGCGCACGGGTGCCCGCGTACTCGCCGGACAGGGGCTGGATGACCCCGGACAGCTCCGGGCGCAGCGCCGAGAGCAGCGGGCGGGCCATCAGCTCGGTGACCCGGCCACCGCCCGAGCCGGACGCGTCCTCGGTGGCGAGCGGGCGCCGGTAGAAGCCCTTCACCAGCGCCACCTCCGGCGCCAGGAGCAGCGGGCCGAGCAGCATCGGCACGAAGTCGGGCGACGGGTCGACCAGGTCGGAGTCCACGAACGCCAGCAGGTCGCCCGACGTCGCCGCGAGCGAGCGCCACAGCACCTCGCCCTTGCCGGGCAGGGGTGCCAGTTCGGTGAGCACCTCGGTGCGCCGCACGACCCGGGCCCCCGCCGCGGCGGCGACCTCGACCGTGCGGTCGGTCGAGCCCGAGTCCAGGACCACCAGCTCGTCCACCAGCGTGCCGACCAGCGGCCGGATCGAGGCGACCACGGCGGCCACCGTGGCCTCCTCGTTCAGCGCCGGCAGCACGACCGACACCGTGCGGGAACCCTTGGCCGCCACCAGGTCCGCAACTGTCCACTCGGGACTCTGCCAGGTCCGCTCGGCGAACCACGCACGCGCGTCCGGGTGCATCAGGCCAGTGCCCGCAGGCAGCGCGCCGGCTGCCGGGTCCCGCTGATACTCGCCACCATCTCGACCACCTTCCTGGTCCGCCCGACCTCGTGCGCACGGAACACCCGCGCGCCGGCCAGGGCCGCCACCGAGGTGGCCGCGAGGGTCCCGTCCACCCGGTCCGCCACGTCGGCATCCAGGGTCTCGCCGATGAAGTCCTTGTTGGACAACGCCATCAGCACCGGCCAGCCCGTGGCGACCAGCTCGTCCAGCCGGCGCAGCAGTGCGAGGCCGTGCCAGGTGTTCTTGCCGAAGTCGTGCGTGGGGTCGATGAGCACGCTCCGCGCCGGCACGCCCAGCGAGACCACGTGCTCCGCGCGCGCCACCAGCTCGGCGGTCACCTCGGCGACCACGTCCAGGTAGCGCACCCGGTGCGGGTCGGTCCGCGGCGCGGCGCCGCCGGTGTGCGAGCAGACCATGCCGGCGCCGAACTCGGCGGCGACCTCCGCGAGCCGGGGGTCCGCGCCCGCCCAGGTGTCGTTGATGAGGTCGGCCCCGGCCGCGCACGCCGCCCGGCCGACCTCGTGCCGCCACGTGTCGACGCTGATGACCAGGTCCGGGTGGCGCTCGCGGACCTGCTCGACCAGCGGCACGACCCGGCGTAGCTCCTCGCCGGCGTCGACCCGCTCACCGTGCGCGCCGGCCCGGACGCCACCGATGTCGACGATGTCCGCGCCCTCGGCGACCAGCCGGTCGACCGCGTCCAGCGCGGCCTGCTCGGCGAACGTGGCGCCGCGGTCGTAGAAGGAGTCCCTGGTGCGGTTGACGATCCCCATCACCAGGGCGCGGTCCTGCGCGACCGTGCGCCGTGCGAAACGAAGTGTGCCCACATCCGGATCGTGCCACGGGCACGGCGGGAAAATCCGCCGCGATACACCGAGGTCACAATTGGTGACCCCAGCGAAACCTGGAACCGTCCGTCAGATCATCGTGTGAGGTCTTGGTCCGGCCAACGGAACCTCAGGGGACCGTGACGGCACTCAGCCACAATCAACCGCAGTCGGCACCGTTCGCTGGAACGCGACCAACACTTTGAATTCCGGGGAGGCGGCTAATGCGTTTCGGTCCAGGCCTGGTACGCCTCCTCGACCACGCGGATGGCGTCGTCGACGTCGTCGGTAACGTGCAGTAACGCCATGTCCTTCTCGCCGATCTTGCCTTCCTTGTAGACGGTGTCGTGCACCCAGTCGTACAGGCCGCCCCAGTAGGACCGTCCGAACAGGACGACCGGGAACTTGGTGACCTTCTTGGTCTGCACGAGGGTCAGCGCCTCGAACAGCTCGTCGAGGGTGCCGAAGCCGCCCGGCAGGCAGATGAACGCCTGGGCGTACTTGACGAACATCGTCTTGCGGGCGAAGAAGTAGCGGAAGTTGACGCCCAGGTCGACCCACGGGTTGAGGCCCTGCTCGAACGGCAGCTCGATGCCCAGGCCGATCGACAGCCCGCCGGCCTCCGAGCAGCCGCGGTTGACCGCCTCCATCGAGCCGGGGCCGCCACCGGTCATCGCCGCGTAGCCGGCGTGCGCGAGCGCCGCGCCGATGTCCATGCCCAGCTGGTACTCGGAGTCGTCACGCTTGGTACGGGCGGAGCCGAAGACGGTGACCGCGCGAGGCACCTCCGCCAGCGCGCCGAAGCCTTCGACGAACTCCGCCTGGATGCGCAGTACCCGCCACGGGTCGGTGTGCACCCAGTCCGCCGGGCCGCGGGAGTCCAGCAACCGTTGGTCGGTGGTGGTCGCCTCGTCCTTTCGCGACCGGCGCAGGACCACGGGACCGCGCTGCTTCTCCGACGGGTGCTCGTCGTCCTGGTTGAATTCCTCGATCGTCACTCCCGCGAGTCTAGATCCAGCTACGGTCCGGCCATGTCGCAAGACCGGAGCGCCCCATGACGGCCGGCGGTGTCGAGGACCGGATCGAGAAGCTCGAGAAGGCGATGCGCGACATGCGCCGCCGCGTCGACGAGACCGGCCGGGCGCAGCACGCCGAGCTGGGCGGGCTGCGCTACGCCGTGTTCGCCTGCGTGGCGGCGGGCGTGCTGCTCGCGCTGACGGCCGCCACCTGGCGCGTCTACGCCGGCGACGACCCGGACGTCGAGGACCTGACGACCCTGTGGGGCATGGCGCCCGAGGGCTGGCAGGGCTTCGGGACGCTCGCGCTCGTGCTGGTCCTCGTGGTGGGCACCATCGGGGTCTTCCTCGCCGGCGCCGACGGGCACCGCGTCTACCTGGTGTTCGCCGGCATCGCGGCGCTCACGGTGGTGGCGATCCTGTTCGTCGGCATGGTCGAGCCCGACCACTGGTACGACGCCGAGGACACCGAGTCCGGACCCGGCCGCTGGCTGGCCCTGTTCACCGCGCTGACGCTCACGATCACGCACGCCGCCCGCGGCGCGGAGCTGCGGCGCTGACGTCGCGACGGTGCTCAGCCGCCGAGGAACCGGCCGAGCACCTCCGCGCACCGCCCGATCTCGGCGATCGGCACGCGTTCGGCCTGCGTGTGCGCCAGCGTCGGGTCGCCCGGGCCGAAGTTGACCGCCGGCATGCCGAGCGCGGCGAAGCGGGCCACGTCGGTCCAGCCGAGCTTGGCCACCGGCTCGCCGCCGGCCGCCGCGACCAGGTCGGCGGCCGCGGGCGCGGACAGGCCGGGCAGCGCGCCCGGAGCCGTGTCGGTGACGGTCAGCTCGTAGCCGGCGAACACCTCGCGCAGGTGCGCCTCCGCGGCGGCCGGCGAGCGGTCGGGCGCGAAGCGGTGGTTCACGGTCAGCACGGCGGCGTCGGGCACAACGTTGCCGCTCACCCCGCCCTCGATCCGCACGGCCTGCAGGCCCTCGCGGTAGACGCAGCCGTCGATCTCCACGGTCCGCGGCTCGTAGGCCGCCAGCCGGGCGAGCGCGTCGCCGAGCGCGTGGATGGCGTTGACGCCCATCCACCCGCGCGCGGTGTGCGCCCGCGCCCCGGTCGTGCGCAGCGCCACCCGCATCGTGCCCTGGCATCCGGCCTCGACGATCGCGTTCGACGGCTCGCAGACGATCGCGAGGTCGCCGGCGAGCCAGCCGGGATCCGATCGCTCGATGCGGCCCAGCCCGTTGTGCTCGGCCTCGATCTCCTCGCAGTCGTAGAACACGAAGGTCAGGTCGTGGCGCGGGTCGCGGACGGTCGCGGCGACGTGCAGCATGACCGCGTCGCCGCCCTTCATGTCGCAGGTGCCGAGCCCGTGCAGGTACTCGGCGTCGCGGCGGACGGGCAGGTTGTCGTTGACCGGCACGGTGTCCAGGTGCCCGGCGAGCACGACCCGCGACGGCCGGCCGAGCGTGGTGCGGGCGAGCACGGTGTTGCCCGAGCGCACGACCTCGAGGTGACCTGCCTGGTCGCGCAGCGCCGCCTCGACGGCGGCGGCGAGCTCGGCCTCCTCGCCCGACACGCTGGGGATGTCGGCCAGCGCGGCGGTGAGGTCGGCGGGGTCGGCGGCGATGTCGAGCTTGCGGATCACGGTCGGCACGCTACCTGCCGCGGGCATGCAACCCCGGGCGCGGGACCCCGCGTGACTAACGCGTCCAGGGATCGCACGGGGAGGTCTGATGAATGATCGGGAGCAGGGGTTCACCGACTACTTCGCGAGCCGGTCGGGCGCCCTGCGCGGCACCGCGTACCTGCTGTGCGGCGACTTTCACCGCGCGGAGGACATCGTCCAGACCACCTTCGTGAAGCTCTACCGCGCCTGGCACCGCGTCGTCGCGCACGACACGATCGACGCCTACACGCGGCGGATCCTGGTCCGCACGTACCTGGACGAGAACCGGCGCGGCTTCTTCTTCCGGGAGAAGCCGACCGCCGACCACGCCGACGTGAGCGCCCCGCCGGCCGGCAGCCCCGAGGTCCGGCTCGTGCTGCTGCGGGCGCTGGGCCAGGTCCCGCCCCGGCAGCGGGCCGCGCTCGTGCTGCGCTACTGGGAGGACCTCTCGGTCGAGGACACCGCCCGGGTCATGGGCTGCACGCAGGGGACCGTGAAGAGCCAGACGTCCCGCGGCCTCGACGCGCTGCGCGGCGCGGTGCCCACCGCGACCTTCACCAACTGAGACTTCTTCGACTTCTTTGACTTCGACGAGGAGTGCCATGAACGAGCAGGAGCTGCGGCAGGCCATGCGCGCCACGATGGCGTCCGTCCCGGCACCGCCGCCGATGAACGAGTCGCTCGTGCTGGACGAGGCCCGCCGGGCCGAGCGGCGCAGCCGGGCACGGTGGGCCGGCGTGGGCAGCGCGGTCGCCGCCGTGGCGGTCGTCGCGCTGGCTGTCGTGGTCGTCGCGACCACCTCGGGTGCGGGTGGCTCCGAGGTGGCCGGCCCGGGGGGCGGCCACCAGTCGACGACCTCCACGACCTCCACGACCTCCGCGACCTCCACCCCGAGCGGCACGTCGCGAGACACGGAGTCGAGCAGCGGCACCGAGCCCGACTGGCCCGACGGCCAGACCGACGCGACCGCCACCGCCGGACCGCGCTACGAGACGGGCGTGTCGCTGCTGGAGTCGATGGTGACGGTCGTGCCCGCCGGGTACGAGGCGCCCCGCGGCCTGGAGTACACCCCCGACGGCGGCGTCGGCCCGCTGGACATGAGCCAGGCGGGGTGGGAGGGCAAGTACAACGGCGTCGACGTGTGGGACTACTACGCCGCGCTGCCGCTGACCAAGGGCAACCGCATGGGCGAGCTGCTGATCGACGTGAAGGCGCCCGGCAACCCGTACACCGGCGCGGGCTGCGAGCTGGGGAACCTGTGGGACTGGGAGGGCACCTGCAAGGAGCGGACCATCGGCGGCAAGCGGGTCGGCCTGTGGACCGGGACGCCCGACCAGCCGGGGAAGTGCGCGGTCTACCGGCACGACGACGGCACGGTGGTCTGGGTGCACCAGTCGCCCGAGTACTTCGGGTCCGGCTGGCCGAGGCTGACCGCCCTGCCGTACTCCGACCAGCGGCTGCTGGAGCTGGCCACCGACGAGCAGTTCCACCTGCACTAGCCTTTCCGGCGTGAGCAGCGCAGACCTGAACCCGGAGACCACCGGCGCCCAGGGCGTGGGCCTGGCCACCGTCGCCGACGACGGGACCGTGCTCGACACCTGGTTCCCGCACCCGAAGCTCGACGACGGCCGGGTGCCGGGTACGCAGCGGCTGTCCGAGCAGGAGGCGGTCGACGAGCTGGGCGCCGGGGTCTCGGCGTTGCTCGGCCCGGACCCGGACCGCCTGATCGAGGTGGTCGCGGTCCGCACCGGCGTCCTGTCGCTCGCCGCGCCACCAGCCGACACGTACGACGTCTACCTGCGGCTGCACCTGCTGTCGACCCGGCTGGTGCGCCCGCACGGGGTGAACCTGGACGGCCTGTTCGGCCTGCTGGCGAACGTCGTGTGGACCAACCACGGCCCGTGCCGGGTGGAGGGCTTCGCGGCGACGCGGCTGCGGCTGCGGGCGCGGGGGGCGGTCACCGTGTACGGCGTGGACAAGTTCCCGCGGATGGTGGACTACGTCGTCCCGTCCGGGGTGCGGATCGGCGACGCGGACCGGGTGCGGCTGGGTGCGCACCTGGCCACCGGCACGACCGTCATGCACGAGGGCTTCGTGAACTTCAACGCGGGCACGCTCGGCGCGTCCATGGTGGAGGGCCGGGTGTCCGCGGGCGTGGTCGTCGGCGACGGCTCGGACGTGGGCGGCGGCGCGTCGATCATGGGCACGCTTTCCGGCGGCGGCAAGGAGACCATCTCGATCGGCACGGGCTGCCTGGTCGGCGCGAACGCCGGCGTGGGCATCTCGCTGGGCGACGACTGCGTGGTCGAGGCGGGCCTGTACGTCACGGCCGGCACGAAGGTCACCCTGCCGGACGGCCGGCTGGTGAAGGCCCGCGAGCTGTCCGGCCAGCCGGGCCTGCTGTTCCGCCGCAACTCGGCCACCGGCGCGGTGGAGGTCGTGCAGCGCGCCGGCTCGGGCGTGGAGCTCAACGCCATGCTGCACGCCAACGACTGAGCGCCCCCGGCTTGTTTCGGCCGTCTGAGCCGGCTGGCATTCGTCTGATGTTCATTTAGCATTGGGCGAATGACGCGATCCCTACCGGTCAGCACTGCTGAGCTCGGTCTGCTGGACACGCCCCGCGAGGTGGCGCCGGGGGATCCGCGGGCCGAGCACATCCGGGCGCGGATCGATCAGCAGGTGCGCGTCCTCCTGGAGAACGAGCAGATCGCGCGGCAGGACGCCGATCCCGAAGGCGTCCACCAGATGCGCGTCGCCGTGCGGCGGATGCGGGCGGCGTTAAAGGCGACCGACGAACCCGGGACCGCACAGGAGGAGCTGCGCTGGCTCGGCGGGATCCTCGCCCGCATCCGGGATCTCGACGTCCTCCTCGGACACCTCCGCAACCAGGCCGCCGACCTCCCCGAGGACGAGCAGGCCGCGGTCGAGCGCCTCCTGCACGGCCTGGTCGAGGAGCGGCGCCGCGCCCGCCGGCGGATGCTCGACGCCTTCCGTGGCGCGCGCTACGCGAACCTGCTGCGCACCCTCGCCGACCTGGCGACCGCCGACGGGCGGCCCGCCGGCAAGAAGGCCAAGCAGGCCCCCCTCGTCGACGTCGTCGCCCGGCCGCACCGCAAGCTCGCCAAGGCCGCCCGCGCGCTGGGCGACGACCCCGCCGACGACGACCTGCACGCGCTGCGCATCAAGGGCAAGCGCCTGCGCTACGCCGCCGAGCTCGCCGAGCCCTCGGGTGGCAAGCCCGTGCGCCGGCTCATCAAGGCCACGAAGGACTTCCAGGACATCCTCGGCGACCACCAGGACACGGTCGTCGCCGAGGCCGAGGTGCGCCGGCTGCTCGCCGAGCAGCCCGCCGCCGACGCCGAGGTCGTGTTCGTCGCCGGGCGGCTGGTCGAGCGGGAGCACCAGCGGCGCGCGGACCGGCGGGCCCGCTGGCGTGCCGCCTACGAGGAAGTGGACCGGCTCGCGAGCGACCTAGGCTAGGCGCGCCGCCGCGGCCGCCACGCGCTCGTCTGTGGCGGTCAGGGCCACCCGTACGTGCCGCTCGCCCGCCGGCCCGTAGAACGTGCCCGGGGCGACCAGGATGCCGCGCTCCGCGAACCACGCCACGGTGTCCCACGCCGGCTCGTCGCGGGTCGCCCACAGGTACAGACCGGCCACCGAGTGGTCGATCCGGAAGCCCGCACCGGCCAGCGCCTCGCGCAGCACCTCGCGCCGGCCCGCGAAGCGGGTGCGCTGCGCGGCTACGTGCGCGTCGTCCGACAACGCCGCGGTCATCGCCGCCTGGACCGGCCGCGGCACGATCATGCCCGCCTGCTTGCGGGTCGCGAGCAGCCGCGCCACCAGCGATGGGTCACCGGCCACGAAACCGGCGCGGTAGCCGGCCAGGCTGGAGCACTTGGACAGCGAGTGGACCGCGAGCACGCCGTCGAACGAGTCGCCGCGGACCGACGGGTGCAGCACCGACACGGGCTCGGCGTCCCAGCCGAGCGTGAGGTAACACTCGTCGGAGACCACGATCGTGCCGCGCTCGCGGGCCCAGTCGACGACCTTGCGCAGGTGTTCGGGTGGCAGCACCTGGCCGGTCGGGTTCGAGGGGGAGTTGAGCCAGAGCAGCGCCGGCCGGTCCGGGCCGAGCGCGACCGTGCCGTCCGCACGCAGCAGGCGGGCGCCGGCGAGCTCCACGCCGACCTCGTAGGTCGGGTACGCGAGCGACGGGATGACCACGAGATCGTCGGCGCCGAGCCCGAGCAGGGTCGGCAGCCAGGCGACGAACTCCTTCGAGCCGATGGTCGGCAGCACCGCGTCGGCGGGCAGGCCCGTCACGCCGTGGCGCCGGGCCAGCGCGTCGACCGCGGCCTGGCGCAGCTCGGGCGTGCCGTGCGTGGTCGGGTAGCCGGGCTCGGCGGCAGCCGACGCCAGCGCGTCCTGGATCAGCCCGGGAACCGGGTCCACCGGCGTGCCGATGGACAGGTCCACGATGCCGTCCGGATGCGCCCGCGCGCGGGCACCGGCCTGCGCCAGCGAGTCCCAGGGAAAAGCAGGCAGCGCCCGGGTCACTCGTCGTGCTGGACCGGCGGCAGGTCCTTGATCCACTGCGGGTCGGCCGCGACCTTGCCGACCTTGGCCGCGCCGCCGGGGGAGCCGAGCTCGTCGAAGTAGTCGACGTTCGCCTTGGTGTATTCCTTCCACTGATCGGGGACGTCGTCCTCGTAGTAGATGGCCTCCACCGGGCACACCGGTTCGCAGGCGCCGCAGTCCACGCACTCGTCGGGGTGGATGTAGAGCATCCGGTCCCCTTCGTAGATGCAGTCGACCGGGCACTCTTCGATGCATGCTTTGTCGAGCAAATCGACGCAGGGCTCGGCGATCACATACGTCACTGCGTTCTCCTGCTTCTTTCCTGTTGATGTTTCGCCTGCACGCGGAGGTTACCGGCTCTCCCTAGTATCCCTCTCGGCGCTCACCGGCTCTCAGGTGGTGGGACCCACTGTGGTCGCGAGCACCCGGCCGAGCACGATCGCCGAGGGCAGCGCGCCACCGGCGAAGAGCAGCAGCGACCGCCAGTCAGCGGTGAGCAGCAGGTCACCCCCCGGGCCGAACATGCCGAACCACGCGATCGTGACGATCCACGCGAGCAGCGGCGCGGCCGCGATCGCCAGCCGGGGCGAGAGCTTGCCGGCCGTCGCGACCAGCCAGGGCGTCGAGACCGCCGCGAGCAGCGGCATCAGCGGCAGCGGCAGGCCGTTCAGGTTGGGCAGCAGGTAGCCGTCGAACGCCAGCGGCAGGAACAGCAGCTCGACGACCGCCAGCACGACCGCGTCGAGCATGAGCACGGCGACCAGCACCCGGTCGGACAGGGGCATCTACATGCCTCCGAACAGGTCGGTGTCCGCGCCGTCCGGGCCGGCGGCCAGCACGTAGAACTCCGCCGCGGGGATCGGCTGGGCGATGCCGTTGGACAGCGCGTAGCAGTGCGCGCCGTCGCCGGCCTGCCACACGCTGATCTGCGTGGCGTGTGCCCGCAGCGCGCGGAGCTTGTCGGACAGCACGTCGGTGATGGCGACCGTCGTGGTGATGTGCGCGTCGTCGGTGACCGGCAGCTCGTTCGGCGCCGGCAGCCGGTAGGGCAGGTCCTCTATCCGCGCGAGCGCCGCCACGCCGTCCTCGGTGGCCCGCCGCGAGGTCACCGCGTGGAAGATCCGGGCGACCGTGCCCACCTGCGCGCACGCGGCCATCGTGACGTCGTGCGCGCGGATGTGGTCGGGGTGGCCGTAGCCGCCGTCGGGGCCGTAGGTGACCACGACCTGCGGGCGGACCTCGTCGAGCACCGCGGCGAGCGCGCCGGCCTGTTCCTGGCGATCCCCGCCGGCGAACGCCCGCGGGTGGGCGTTCGCCGCGACGCCGACCATGCCGGAGTCGCGCCACCGGCCGGGCCCGCCGAGCCAGCGGTGGTCGGACACGCCGAGCGCGGCACACGCGGAGCGCAGCTCGCCGATGCGGTAGCCGCCGAGCTGGTCGGCGTGCTCGACGCCGAGCTCGCGCAGCGACTCGGGAATGATCTCGCCCTCCTCGCCGAGGGTGCAGGTGACGAGCGTGACCTGCACGCCCGCGGCCGCGTAGCGGGCGATCGTGCCGCCGGTCCAGAGGCTCTCGTCGTCCGGGTGCGCGTGCACGAGCAGCAGCCGGGGCGCGGCGGAGAGCGTCATGGGGTCGGTTCCAGTCTGGTCAGTCGATCCGCAACCGCGGGTCGAGGTACGCGCAGAGGATATCGGCGAGCGCGATCAGCACGACGAAGGCGATGACCATGTAGGACATGATCGCCATCAGCAGCGGGGTGTTCAGCGACCGCAGCGCTCGCGCGAAAAGATAGCCCACGCCGTTGTACTGGAAGATCGTCTCGACGATGATCGCGCCACCCAGCATGGCGCCGAGCTCGATCGTGGCGATGTTGGCGAGCGGGATGATCGCGTTGCGCAGGGTGTGCTTGAACACCACGATGCGCGGCGGCAGCCCCTTCGCGCGGGCGGTACGGACGTAGTCGGACTCCAGCACCTCGAGCATCGAGCCGCGGGTCAGCCGCACCGTGAACGCCATCCCGCCCAGCGCGAGGGCGAGCGCGGGCAGCAGCAGCTCGTCGTACCAGTGCACCTCGACCGCGATCGTGCGCGGCAGGGCCGGGAAGAGCGTGATGCCGAAGACGCGGGTGCCGGAGAACGTGTCGCGCAGTGCGGCGGCGGTGACGATCAACGGCACGGACAGCAGCACGACAGCCGCCACGGTCACCAGCGCGTCGGTGAACGAGCCGCGCCGCACGGCGGCCAGCACGCCCGCGCAGATGCCGATCACGAGCTGTAGCGCCAGCGCGAGCACGGCGAGGCGCACGCTGTTGGGCACGGCGTCGGCGATGAGCCCGAACACCGGCAGGCGCTTGTCGTAGTCGATGCCGAGGTCGCCGGTGAACAGGTTCGCCAGGTAGTTGAGGTACTGCACGGGCAGCGGCCGGTCGAGCTGGAAGGTCTCCCGCAGGATCGCCTGCGTCTGCGGCGGGATGACCTTCTCGCCGACCGCGGCGAACGGGTTGCCCAGCTGGTAGAGCGCCACGTAGCACAGGGCCGTGACGATGACGAAGACCAGCAGGGCCTGGGCGGTACGCCGAAGAACGAACCTCAGCATCGCCCGGCCCTGCCGGCCCCCGCGTCCCTCAGGCGCGCACCACTTCGCGCAGCGCCGCGTAGTGGCAGGCCGCCTCGTGACCCGGCGTCGTGCCCACCTGCACCAGCGGCGGCGGCTCCTCGATGCAACGCCGCGCGTCGCTCTCGGACAGCTGCTCGAACTTCCAGCAGCGGGTGCGGAACCGGCAGCCCGACGGCGGGTTGGCCGGGTTCGGCACGTCGCCGCGGAGCACGATGCGCTCCCGCCGGCGCTCCAGGCGCGGGTCCGGGATCGGCACCGCGGAGATGAGCGCCTGCGTGTACGGGTGGTGCGGCCGGTCGAACAGGTCGTCCCGGTCCGCGATCTCCACCACGCCGCCCAGGTACATGACCGCCACGCGGTCGGCGATGTGCCGGACCACGGACAGGTCGTGGGCGATGAACAGGTACGTCAGGCCCAGCTCGTCCTGCAGGTCCTCGAGCAGGTTGACGATCTGCGCCTGGATCGACACGTCCAGCGCGGACACCGGCTCGTCGAGCACGATGAACTTGGGGTTCATCGCGATCGCGCGGGCGATGCCGATGCGCTGGCGCTGCCCGCCGGAGAACTCGTGCGGGTAGCGGTCGGCGTACTCCTCGGCCAGGCCGACGGTGTCGAGCAGCTCGCCGATCGTCGACTTGGTGACCTTGCTGCCGAGCAGGTCGTACTTCTCGCTCAGGATCTGCCGGATCGTCATCCGCGGGTTCAGCGACGCGTACGGATCCTGGAACACGATCTGCATTTCCCGCCGCGCCTTGCGGAGCTTGTCCTTGTTCAGCGCGGTGATGTCGACGCCGTCCAGGCTCACCTTGCCGCTGGTCGGCTCGAGCAGGCGCAGGATCGCGCGCGCCGTCGTCGACTTGCCGCAACCGGACTCGCCGACCAGGGCCACGGTCTGGCCCTTGTAGACGTTGAGGGACACGCCGTCGACGGCCTTCACCTCACCGACGGTGCGCTTGATGAACACGCCGCTGCGGATGGGGAAGTGCTTGACGAGGCTGTCCACCTCGAGCATCGGCTGGCGGTTCGGCTCAGCCACCCCGACCCCACCGTGCTGGGGGTCTGCGCCCTGGCTCATTGGGCAACCCTCTCCTCGTGTGCCATGGCAACTCGGTCACTGTGCACGCATGCCGCGCGATGCCCGTCCTCGGCCCCGGAACCGTTGGTCGCCGCCAGCTCCGGCACCTCACCGAGGCACAGGTCGCTGGCGAACGCGCAACGCGGGTGGAACGCGCAGCCCCGCGGGACGTTCGCCAGGCTCGGCGGCAGTCCCTTGATCGGCATGAGGCGTTCCTGGCGGCTCTGGTCCATCCGCGGCAGGCTCGACAGCAGGCCGAACGTGTACGCGTGCCGCGGCTCGTAGAAGATCTCGTCCGCGGTGCCGGTCTCGACGATCTTGCCGGCGTACATGACGTTGATCCGGTCGGCGTGGCTCGCGACCACCCCGAGGTCGTGCGTGATCAGCACGATCGCGGTGTTGCGGTCCTCCTGCAGCTTCTCCAGCAGCGCCATGATCTGCGCCTGCACGGTCACGTCCAGCGCCGTGGTCGGCTCGTCGGCCAGCAGCACGTGCGGGTCGTTGGCCAGCGCCATCGCGATCATCGCGCGCTGGCGCATGCCGCCGGAGAACTCGTGCGGGTACTGGTTCAGCCGCACCGCCGGGTTCGGGATGCCGACCTCACCGAGCAGGTCGAGCGCCCGCTTCTTGGCGACGTTCTTGGTGACGTCCTGGTGGACGCGCACCATCTCCGCGATCTGGTCGCCGACCTTGAACACGGGGTTCAGGGCGGTCAGCGGGTCCTGGAAGATCATCGCGATCTGGCTGCCGCGAAGCTTCCGTTGCTGCTTCTCGGTCATCTTCAGCAGCGACCGGCCGCGCAGGAAGACGTCGCCGGTCGGGAACGTCGCCGGTGGACTGGGCACCAGGCCCAGGATGGTCATCGCGGACACCGACTTCCCGGAGCCGGACTCACCCACGATCGCGAGCGTCTCGCCCTCGTTGACGTGCCAGGTCACCCCGTCCACGGCCTTGACCACGCCGTAGTCGGTCTTGAAGTGCACCCGCAGGTCGCGGACCTCGAGCAAGGGCGCTGATGGGCCCTGGAGGTCGATCTCCGCAGCGCTGCTCATTTGTCTGGGATCTCCTTGGTTCGGCAGCGAGTCATCGCAGCTTCGGGTCGAGCGCGTCACGCAGGCCGTCGGACACGAACGCGAACGCGAGGGTCGTGATGCAGATGGCGGCGCTCGGGAACATCCAGAGGTAGTCCTTGCCGGATACCTGGACCTGCTCGATGCCCTGGTTGATCAACCGGCCCCACTCCGGGGTGTCGGTCGGCACGCCCACGCCCAGGTAGGCGAGCGAGGCCATCGCGACCACGGCGACGCCGATGCTGGTGAACGAGTAGATGAACACCGGCTGGATCGCGTTCGGCAGGATGTGCCGGCTCACGATCCGGGTGTCCGAGGCGCCGATCGACCGTGCCGCCTCGACGTACTCCGCCTCGCGCAGCGAGAGGATCTGGCCGCGCATCAGCCGGGCCGCGGTGGGCCAGCCGAGGATGACCAGCGCCAGGATCACCTGCGTGAGGCCGGAGCCGAACGTCCGGACCACGAGGATCGCGCCGATCAGGAACGGGAACGCCAGGAAGATGTCGGTGATCCGCATGATCATGCCGTCCGAGAACCCGCCCCGGTAGCCGGCCCAGGCGCCGAGCACGACGCCGAGGATCATCGAGCCGAGCATCGTGCACAGGCCGACGACCAGCGCGAGGCGCAGGCCGTACAGCATGCCGGAGAACAGGTCCCGGCCGAGCACGTCGGTACCGAACCAGTGGTCCGCGTTCGGTGGCTGCAGGGTGTTGATCAGGTTCTGGTCGTACGGGTCGTAGGGCACGATCAACGGCTCGAAGATGGCGAGCAGGACGAGGATCGTGACGACGACCGAGCCGACCATGGCCAGCTTGTTGCGCCGGAACCGGCGCCAGATGTCGGCCAGCTGCCCACGCGAGGGCTTCTTGGTAGAGGTCGGTGCCTCCGGCTCGGGGCCGTCGTGCAGGCCCGCCGGCTCGACGAGCACCGCCTGTGCGGGCATGCTCAGGTCGGTCGGGTCAGGTGTGGTGGTCATTTGTACTTTCCCTCGCCTAGCTCAGCCGGATCCGCGGGTCGAGATACGCGTACAAGATGTCGACGAGCATGCTCAGTAGCACGTAGAGGAGCACCGCGAACGTCACCAGCGCCATGATGACCGGGTTGTTGTTCTGCCGGATCGAGGTGACCAGCAGGAACCCGACGCCGTGATACTGGAACAGGGTCTCCGTGATGAGCGCGCCGCCCATGAGCACACCGATGCTGATGCCGATGTAGGTCACGACCGGAATGATCGAGTTCCGGAACGCGTGTTTCATGATCACACTCCGCTCGCCGAGGCCCTTGGCTCTGGCGGTGCGGATATAGTCGGCGCGCAATACTTCGAGCATGGAACCGCGCATCAGGCGGGCGATGAACGCCGCGTCCACGATGGCCAGTGTGATAGCTGGTAGCAGGACTTCCTGATACCACGGTACGACCTCGGTGAACGGCCGCGGTACCCCCGGAAAGATCCATACTCCGGATACCTTCTGCCGGAGCCAGATCCCGATGACGAACACGGGGATGCCGATGGCGAGCGTGGTGAGGACCGTGACCAGCACGTCCCAGAACGAGTAGCGCCAGACGGCGGCGATGATGCCGGCCACGACACCGATGAGCACGTCGAGGACGATCGCGACGAGCGCGAGCCGGGCAGTCGCCGGCAGGGCGTCGCCGATCATCTCGGAAACGGGACGGCGCTGGTTGAAGTCGATACCCAGGTCACCGGTGAACAGGTTGCCGAGATAGGTGAGGTACTGCATGGGCAACGACTTGTCCATGCCGAATCGCTCACGCAGGATTTGTTGAGTTTCCGGGGGCACCGTCTTGTCGCCGGTTGAGGCGAATGGGTCCCCGAGCACGAACAGACCAATGAAAAGCAGGAGCGTCGCCGCGATCACGACCAGTACGGCCTGGGCGAGCCTCCTGATTACGAACTTCCCCATGAGCAGGTGCCGGCTTCCTCGGATCGTCGAAGAAAGGGGTTCCAACCGATGGTGGCCGCGGTCCGGATTAGCGGACCGCGGCCACCACGGTTATGTCACATCACTTGATGCTGATGACCGTAAGGTCGGGGTTCTCGTTGAAGTCCATCCGCATGTTGATGAACTTCTCGGTGTTCGCGAGACGGTGCTGGGTGCGGTTCCACAGCGGGATCTCCGCCAGGTCGTCACCGATCGCGATCTGCTCGGCCTGCTGGTAGAGCTTGACGCGGGCAGCGGCGTCCTTGTTGCCCTTCGCCTCCTTCAGCAGATCGTCGAACTTCGTGTTGCTGTAGCGGCCGCGGTTGTCACCGGTGGTCGGCTGGTTGGCCTCCGCACCGATGGCGCTCGTCGACAGCAGCGGCGTCAGGAAGTTCTCCGCGGTGTTGTAGTCCGCACCCCACGCCGCGCGGAACAGGCCGGTGGAGGCCGGCTGCTGCTCGTTGTCCAGCATGTCGGCGAACGGCACCGAGGTCATGTCGATCTTGAGACCCAGGTTCGTCTCCAGCTGGTCCTTCACCGCGGCCATCCACTCGTCGTGGCCGGCATCGGTGTTGAACTGCATCTTGAGCTCGGTGCCCGGGGTCAGACCCGCCTTCTTGGCGAGGCTCTTCGCCTGGTCCAGGTCGAACTTGCAGTACTTGCAGACACCGTCCTGGAAGGCGTCCTTGATCACCGGCGGGACGAACGAGGTCGCCGGGGTCTGGGAGCCCTGGAAGATGCTGTTGATGATCTCGTCACGGTTGATCGCCATCGAGATCGCCGCACGCGCGTCCACCGAGTCCAGCGGCTTCTTCGTCAGCATCGGCAGCAGGTAGTTGATGCCGTTGGTGTTGCGGGTGATCCACTGGTCCTTCGGCAGGTACGTCGACCGCGCCTGGCTCAGCACCGGCGTCGGCATGCGGGCCCAGTCGAAGGTGCCGTTCTGGTAGCCGGCGTACTCGTCGTCGGCGCCGTTGGCGGCGATGGTGATCTCGACGTTCTCGATGAAGGCAGTCTTGCCGGCACCGTAGTCGGCGAACCGCTTGAGCTTGATGCCGCGGTCGTGCTCCCACTTGCCGTCCATCATGAACGGACCGTTGCCGATGGGGGCGTCGACGAACGCCTTGTTGGAGTTCGGGCTACCGGCCGACTTCGGCACCGGGCTGAACACCGTGTGGAACGTGCGCAGGTCGAACTCGCAGTTCGCATCCGCCAGCGTGACCTTCAGGGTCTGCGGGTCGGAGGCGTCCAAACCGGACATCTCCTTGGCGGAGCCGGCCTGCATCTCGTCGAAGCCCTTGATGCCGGCCAGGTGGTAGGAGACCTCGGACGCGTTGGCCTTGGCGGCCGTGCGCTCCCAGCCCGTCTTGAAGGACTGCGAGGTGACTTCTTCCCCGTTGTGGAACTTCGTCCCCGACTTCAGGTGGAAGGTCCATTCGGTGCAGTCGTCGTTGGTCTCCCACTTCTCGGCGACACCCGGCTCGGACTTGCCGTCGGGGTCCAGCGTGGTCAGACCCGTGAACAGGTACTTCGTGACCAGGATTCCCTCGGACTCCTGGGCGTTGTACGGGTCGATCGCGGTCGGCTCGGTGATGGCCAGGCGGAACGTGCCGCCGACCTTGCCCTCCTTGACCTCCGGTACGGGGGTCTCCTCCCAGCCGGAGGACGGCTTGTTGGCACCTTCGTCGGAGCTGCTGCCAGAGTTTTCCTTCTGGGAGCAGGCGGTGAGCACGAGCGTCGCGGCCGTTAGGCCGGCAGCGGCCCGTAGCCACGCTGCTTTATTCCTCATCAAGTTAGTTCCTCCATGAGCGAGCACGCACTTGACGGGCGTGCGCCCTGTGTTGTCGTGACACATCGTGCACGGAGCGGGGGTAGACCGCGAAGCGGGGGCGGGTCGGGGAAAGCTCCGTCCGCCTTCGCGGCTTCGTTCCTAGTGCACGTCGCGTGGACCTCGTGTCTGATCAGCACCCAATGGTGATCTTGTGACGCGGCGACGGCGATCCGCCGACGCACCGTTGCAGGACGGTAGGAACTCCGCCATCGCCCGTCACGCACTAAGACCCGATCGTGACCAAAGGGTGACACGGTGGTGGCCGCACGCGACCCAATGGTTACCGCACGGTACTAAATGGCAGGTGGGAACATACTTTTGGCGGTGGCGCCCGCTGCGGACAGATGTCCAATACAGGTATTTCCGCTGACTGTCCACTCCGCACCGAAGCGGCCGTCCGCATGATCGCGGACCGGGTGCCGGGGCGCCCCCGGGCGGCTCACGGTGCCGACCGCCGCCAGGTCGCCGACTCGGCGAACGGCCCAGCGAAGGGTGGGCCGATGGACACGCCGGACACCTCCGGGCGGACGGCCAGCGTGTCCGCCTCCTGGAACAGCGGTACGGAGACCGCGTCCCGCCACAGCGCCGGCTCGACCGCCGCGAGGGCGTCGGTCACCGAGAGCGCACCCGTCAGGGCAGCGTCCATCGTGGCCTGCAGGCCCACGTCGCAGAAGCCGTACAGGTTCGCGGCCACCCGCTGCTCGCCGGCCTGGGCGGGCGCGCAGCCGAAGTTCGTCGCGAGCGTGGTCGCGTCGTCGCCGCCGACCGGCTGGGCCAGCACGGCGAGGTCGAACGGCTCGCCGTTGTCCTGCCCGTCGGTGCCCTGCGCGCCCTCGCCCGTGTACAGCTGCGCGTAGACCTGGTTCGCGGGCGGCGTGACCACCTCGGTGTCGATGCCGCCCGCGGTGAGCTGGCGCGCCACCTCGTTCGCGATCCGCTGCGCGGCGTCGCGCTCCTGCGGCGCCGCGATGACCAGGCGCATCGGCTTGCCCGCCTTGCTCCACCCGGCGGCGGACCTCGTGAAGCCGGCCTGGCGCAGCAGCCGGGTGGCGGCCTTGGTGTCCGGCCGCGCGACGCTCGACGCGCCGGGGATGGTCGGCCGGTAGCCGGGCATGCTCGGCGCGAGCACCTGGGCGTCGGCCTTCAGCGACGCGGCCGGGCCGTTGCCGGTGCCGACCGTGATCAGCTGTTTGCGGTCGAGCATGGCGACGACCGACTGGCGGACGGTGAGGTCGGTGAGCTGCGGGCGGTCCGGGCGCACGGCCAGCGTGGTCAGCGTCGAGCGGGGCACGGTCTTCGCGGTCACGACCGGGGCGAGGTCGGTCAGCAGGTTGACGCCGACCGAGTCCGTGCGGGCGAGCGCGAGCTGGTCGTGGCCGGCCTCGAGCGCCTCGACGATCCCGGTCTGGTCGGCCCGGCGCAGGACGATCCGGTCCAGTGTGGGCGGCTCGCCCCAGTAGCGGTCGTTGCGCTCGAGCACGACCTCGCCGCGGTCGGGGTCGAGCGTCTTGAGCGAGTACGGACCGGCCGTCGCGGGATAGTTCGCCTGCAGCGCGCCGGTCCAGCCGCCCGGCGCGTCCTTGAGCAGGTGCGCGGGCAGCAGCCCCGAGAACAGCGTCCGCCAGCCCGGGTAGGGCTTGCCGAACACGACCTCGACGACCTTGCCGGCGTCGCGGGCGTTGATGTCGGTGATGAGCCGGTAGCCCGCGGCGTCGATGGTGCCGGGGTTGCCGGTGACCTGCTGCCACAGGTAGACGAAGTCCTCGGCGGCGACCGGCGCGGCGTCGGACCAGGAGGCGTCGGAGCGCAGCTGGTAGGTGACCGTGTACGGGTCCGCGCTCGTCACGCTCGCGGAGGTCATCACAGTGCGGTCCAGCTCCGGCACCCCGTCGGGGCCGGGCCGGAACACCGAGGGCAGCAGCACGTCGGCCAGGGCGGTCGTGATGGCGGACTGGTCGGCGACGTCGTGCGGGTTGTAGCCGCCCGCGATGTTGCTGACGCCGACCACGACCTCACCGGTGTCGACCTTCTCCGGGACCGGGCTCGTGACCGGGGTGTCGACGTAGCGGGGCGCCGGCGTGCAGGCGGCCAGGGTGAGGATCGCCGTCGCACCCGTCAGCGTCACGCGCCACGAGGCTTGCCGAGCCACGCCGGTCCACCTCCCCTCGAGCCAACCGGTGCCCGGTGACCCTGCCAGACGTCCCTGACAATCGATCGGGCGGCCGGGTCCGTCCCGCTCCGACCGGTGGTTCCCTCAGGCGTCGCGGGACTTGACCCGCGAGCGCTCCCGGGCCCGCTGCACACTGTCCAGGATCACCTTGCGCACGCGCACCACATTTGGCGCCACCTCGACGCACTCGTCGGCCGAGCAGAACTCCAGCGCCTCCTCCAGCACGAGCCTGCGCGGCCGCGCGAGCCGCTCCAGCTCGTCGCCGGTGGAGGAGCGGATGTTGGTCAGCTTCTTCTCCCGGGTGACGTTGACGTCGAGGTCCTCGGCCCGGGGGTTCTCCCCGACGACCATGCCCTGGTAGACGTCCGCGCCCGGCTCGACGAAGAAGGAGCCGCGGTCGGCGAGCTGCAGCATCGCGTAGCTGGTGACCGCGCCCGACCGGTCGGCGACCAGCGAGCCGGAGTGCCGGCCGCGGATCTGGCCGGCCCAGGGGAAGTACCCCTCGAAGATCGTGTTGGCGATCCCCGTGCCGCGGGTCTCGGTGAGGAAGTCGGTCCGGAAGCCGATGAGCCCGCGCGAGGGCACGACGTACTCGACCTTGACGCGGCCGGTGCCGTGCCCGCCCATGTGCTCGAGGCGCCCCTTGCGCGCGGCGAGCAGCTGGGTGATCGCGCCCAGGTACTCCTCCGGGGCGTCCACGGTCAGCCGCTCGAACGGCTCGCAGAGCGTGCCGTCGACGGTGCGGGTGACGACCTCGGGACGGCCGACGGTGAGCTCGAAGCCCTCGCGGCGCATGGTCTCCACGAGGATGGCCAGGGCCAGCTCGCCGCGGCCCTGGACCTCCCAGGTGTCCGGCCGCTCGGTGGGCAGCACGCGTACGGAGACGTTGCCCACGAGCTCGGAGTCCAGCCGGTTGCGCAGCAGCCGGGCGGTGAGCTTGGTGCCGCCGCCCCGGCCGGCCAGCGGCGAGGTGTTGACGCCGAGTGTGACGGAGATCGCCGGCTCGTCGACGCTGATGCGCGGCAGCGGCCGGGGGTCGTCCGGGTCGGCGAGCGTGTCGCCGATCGTGATCTCCGGAATGCCCGCGATGGCCACGATGTCGCCGGCCTCGGCGTGGGTCCCGGGGATCCGCTCGAGGGCCTCGGTGAGCAGCAGCTCGGTGATGCGGACGTTGGTGACGCTGCCGTCCGCCCGGCACCAGCCGACGATCTGGCCCTTGCGCATGGTGCCCGCGTGGATGCGGCAGAGCGCGATGCGGCCGAGGAAGCTGGACGCGTCGAGGTTCGTGACCAGGGCCCGCAGCGGGGCCTCTGGTTCGCCGGCGGGCGGCGGGACGTGCTCGAGGAGCGTGTCGAACAGCGGGTCGAGGTTGTCGCTGTCGGGCAGCCCGCCGTCGGCGGGTGCCTTGAGGCTCGCGCGGCCGGCGCGGGCGGAGGCGTAGATGACCGGCAGGTCGAGGATGCCCGTGGTGTCGATCCGGTCGATCTCGTCCAGTTCGGTGGCCAGGTCGAGCAGCAGGTCGTGGGTCTCGGCGACGACCTCGTCGATGCGGGCGTCCGGGCGGTCGACCTTGTTCACGACGAGGACGACCGGCAGCCCGGCGGCGAGCGTCTTGCGCAGCACGAAGCGGGTCTGGGGCAGCGGGCCCTCGCTGGCGTCGACGAGCAGCAGCACGCCGTCGACCATGGACAGCCCGCGCTCCACCTCGCCGCCGAAGTCCGCGTGGCCGGGGGTGTCGATCACGTTGATGGTGACCGGCCCGTTCGGCGTCACGCGACGCACGGCGGTGTTCTTCGCGAGGATCGTGATGCCCTTCTCGCGCTCGAGCTCGCCGGAGTCCATCACGCGGTCCACTGGCTCGGCGCGGGCGGAGAAGGCGCCCGACTGGCGCAGCATCGCGTCGACCAGCGTGGTCTTGCCGTGGTCGACGTGCGCGACGATCGCGACGTTGCGGAGGTCGGTCCTCGCGACCGCGGGCGCATCGGTTGCAGGCACGCGCGTGTGCTCCTGGTTCATGGTGTGGCGGCGTTGGTTCGCGCGCGGACGTGCGGCACGCGTCCTCCAGGATAGCTGCCGGGGCTCGCGCTCCAGTTGAAGTTAAGCCTAACCTAAGCTGAGAACGGGTCAGATGGTCCTCGAACCTGGAGCGAGCGGGTGGGCAAGAAGCACCGCGGCAAGTCCCCTGCGGACACCGTGCGGAAGCTGATGAAGGCCGGCAAGGTCAAGAAGAAGTGCTGCCGGTCGTCCTCGCGCTGCAAGCGCTGCCCGGTCCTCGCGCTGAAGAGGGCCAAGGCGGACTTCGGCAAGGCCGCCTGAGCGCCTATGATGGTGGTCATGCGCAACGTCAGCACCATGTGGTGGGCCGCCGACCGGCGGCTGTGACGCATGCGTTGACCCACACAGGCCGCCCGGATCGGGCGGCCTTCGGTGTTTCCGGGGCTCCGGTCGGGCGGTGACCACGAAGGAGCACCACGATGACCCGCTTCTCCGGCATCACGCCGTCCGGCAACGCCACCCTGGGCAACTACCTCGGCGCGATCCGCCGCTGGGCGCGGGAGGGCCGCCCCGGCGACCTGTACTTCGTGAGCGACCTGCACGGCATGACCAGCGCCTACCACCCGCAGCGGCTGCGGGCGCGCACCCGCGAGCTGGTCGCGACGCTGGTCGCGGCCGGGATCGAGCCGGAGCAGGTGTTCGTGCAGTCGGACCTGCTGCCCCAGCTGGGGGCCCTGACCTGGATCCTCGAGTGCACGTGCTCGTTCGGCGAGGCCGCGCGCATGACGCAGTTCAAGGAGAAGAGCGGCCGCCGCGAGCTCGAGGCCACCCCGGTGCGGGTCGCCCTGTTCACCTATCCGGTGCTCATGGCGGCCGACATCCTGCTGCAGGGCGCGGACGAGGTGCCGGTCGGCGAGGACCAGGCGCAGCACGTCGAGCTGGCGCGGACCCTGGCGCGGCGGTTCAACGGCACGTACGGCGAGGTGTTCGTGATGCCGTCGGCCGTGACCCCGCCGGCGGCCGCGCGGGTGCGGGACCTGGCGAACCCGGCGCGCAAGATGGACAAGTCCACGCAGGACTCGGCGGGCGTACTGTTCGTGATGGACGAGCCGGACCTGTTGCGGCGCAAGGTGAAACGCGCCGTGACCGACGGCCTCGGCCGCCTGGAGTACCGGCCGGACGAGCAGCCGGGCCTGGCGAACCTGCTAGAGATCCTGGCCGCGTGCACCGGCAAGCCGGTACGTGAGGTGCCGGCCGGCTTCGCTTCCTACGGCGAGCTGAAGGAGGCCGTCACGGAGGCGGTGATCGAGGAACTGCGCCCGATCCGCGAGCGCACCCGCGACCTACTCGCCGACCCGGCCGAGCTGGACCGCGTCCGCGCCCGGGGCGCCGCGCTCGCGGCCGAACGCGGCGCACACCGGTTGGCGACGGCGCGGCGTCTTGCGGGTGTCGGTTAGTGGGCGTCGCAGCAGCCGCTCTCGGCTGGCAGGTGGCGCAACACGGGCAGGAACACCCGGTCGGCCGGCAGCCAGTCGACGCTGCCGAGTCGGCCGGGGGTCAGCCAGCGGAGGTCCTGGTGGTCGTGGGGGTGCGGCACCGCGCGGGGGTCGGCCAGCTCGGCGCGGTACACCCGCAGCAGCAGCTCGCCCCCCAGCTTGTCCTTGCCCAGCGCCACATCCGGGCCGATCGCGCCGCCGACCCGCACGTCGACGCCGAGCTCCTCCCGGCACTCCCGACGCACGGCGTCCACATCGGACTCGCCGGGCTCGACCCGCCCGCCCGGCAGCTCCCACCGGCCCGCCGCGGCGGGTGGATAGGCCCGCTGCTGCGCGAGTACCGTGCCCGCCCGGACAATCGCGGTCCCGACCACCACGCTGGCCTCGGCCAGCTCTACGGCACGCGCGCCGACACAGTCCACAGTGGACGTGAGCAGGTGGAGCAACTGCCGCCGCGCGACCATGCCGAGCAGGGGCGTCCGGGCCGCCGCGGTGGCGGTGACCAGCACCCCGGCGGGGGTCGGCGCCAGCCGTATCGACAGCCCGACGGCCGCCGGCCCGCCGATCGGAACGATCCGCAGCCCGCCCACGCCGAGCTCCGCGACCCGGACGCGCCCGCCACCGATGGCCAGCTCGTCACCGGGCGCCAGCACGCCGTCGCCGCCGAAGAGCGCCCGCTCGGTCAGCACCGCCGAGACCACCCGGACGGGCACGTCGACGAGGGCGGTGGTGCGCAGGAGCCTCATGCCCGCCCTCGCGCACCGGTCATGTCGCCAGCTCCCGCCAGCGGACCTGGAAGCGGGCGCCGCCCTCGGGGGACTCGCCCACCTCGACCGTGCCGCCCCGGCGCCGGACGACCTCTGCCACCAGCGCGAGCCCCAGGCCCGAGCCCCCGGAGGTACGGGCACGGTCGTCCTGCACCCGGTAGAACCGGTCGAACACCCGCGCGCGGTGCTCCTCCGCGACCCCGTGGCCGTCGTCGTCCACGACGAGCCAGACCGACTTCGCGCGCGGCAGCACCGTGACCGTGATCTTCGCCCGCGCGTGCCGGGCGGCGTTGCGCAGCAGGTTGTCCAGGACCAGGTCCACCTCCGCCGGCGCCGCCGACACCCAGCACGGCCCGCTCGGCGCGCCGACCGACACGACCGGCCCGGCCTCGCCCAGTCGGTCCACCGCCTCGCGGGCCGCCGTCACCACGTCGACCGGCTCGGCCGCCGGCATCTCCCCGGCGTCCGACCGGGCCAGCGTCAGCAGCCCCTCCACCAGGGTGGACAGCCGCTCGGACTCGTGCACGACCTCGGCCAGCACCTCGTGCGCGAACTCCGGGTCCGGGTTCGCCACCGCCACCTCGGCCTGGACGCGGATCGAGGCCACCGGCGAGCGCAGCTCGTGCGCGGCGTCCCCGGTGAACCGGCGCAGCCGCTCGCTCGCGTCGTCGCGCCGCGCCAGCAGCCCGTTCAGCGCCGCGGCCAGCGACCGCAGCTCGTCGTGCGCGCTGGGCAGCGGGAGCCGCCGGCCGGGGGGCAGCCGGGTGGCCGCGCTGCGCAGCCGTTCCACCGGGCGCAGCGACGAGCGCACCGCGAACCACGTCGCGATGCCCACGGCCGCGGACCCCAGCAACGCCGCACCCACGAGCCAGTCCAGGGCCCGCCCCTGGGCGGCGAAGTACCCGGTGAGCGTCGTGCCCACGACCACCAGCCGCTGCGAGCCGTCCGGCGCGGTCGCCACCGTGCCGAGCCAGCGCAGCGGCGGGTCGTCCTGCAGCCGCAGCACCGGCGTGCCCGCCTTGAGCGTGCGGACCTCCGTCGCGGTGAGCGGGGTCGGGCCGGCGTCGTCCCTGGGCATGCCCGCGGTGTCCAGCACCCGCGCGCGCACCCCGACCGGCGGGTCCGCGGGTGGGCGGCCGGTGCGCACGTCGGCGACCGTGGCGTCCAGGATCGACTGCAGCTGGGCGTCGGCCGAGCTGACCAGCAGCGGCCCGATCAGCCGGCTCGTCTGCACGGCGAGCAGGAGCAGCACCACCAGGGTCACCGCGGTCGCGACGCTGGTGATGCGAAACCGCAGCGTCCGCCGCAGCCACAGGCGCCCGACGATCCGCCCGAGGGCTCCGCTCAACGGCCGCGCCCGGGTTCCAGGACCGCGTCCAGCTCGCGGCTGGACGCGAGGTATCCGTGTCCTCGCACGGTACGCACGATCCCACCCGCACCCGCCGCGTCCAACTTGCGGCGCAGGTAGCCCACGTAGACCTCGACGGCGTTGCGCGTGGCGGCCTGCTCGTCGCCCCACACGGTGCGTAAGAGCTCGTCCTTCGTGACGACCGTGCCCGCGCGGCCGACGAGCACCTCGAGCACGGCGAACTCGCGCGGCGACAGCGGCACCGGCGCCCCGGCGAAGCGCACCTCCCGCGTCGCGCGGTCGACGACCAGCTCGCCGATCCGCAGCCGCCGGTCGGCCCCGTCGGCGAGCCCGCGGCGCAGCACCGCGCGCACCTGGGCGACCAGCACGACGAACGAGAACGGCTTCACCAGGTAGCCGTCGGCGCCCAGGTCGAGGCCGTCCGCCTGGTCGATCTCGCCGTCCTTGGCAGACACGAGCAGCACCGGGGTGCTGATGCCGTCCGCGCGCAGCTGCTGCAGCACCCGGTAGCCGGACAGGCCCGGCAGCATGATGTCGAGCAGGATCACGTCGAACGCGCCGGTGCGCGCGATGTCCAGCGCCGCCGGCCCGTCCGCGGCGACGACGACCTCCATGCCCTCGGCGGACAGGCCGCGTTGCAGCGCCCTGCGTACCCCGAGCTCGTCGTCCACCACCAGCACGCGCGGTTTCATGATGCCCAGCATGCCGTGCCGCACCGACAATCCGGCGATGCTCTCAGCCAACTCTCAGCTCACGTGGTCACTCTCAGCGTCATCTCAGTCGCCGTGGTGCAACCTCGATGACACGGAAGGAAATCCGGGAGCGAATCGAGGGGTGTGCGATGAATTCGAAGAAGACCGCGCTGTCGTTCGCGGCGGTGGGAACCGCCGCGGGCGTGGCCGGCCTGGTGCTGCTGGCGTCGCCGGCCGGGGCTGGGGAGGCCCCGCCGGCGCTGCCGCCGATCCAGGCCGACCAGCTGGTCGAGTCGGTGCTGGACAGCAAGGTGCCGGCGCTGGGCGGCTCGGTCGAGCTCGAGAACAACCTGGGCCTGCCGATCCCGGGCCTGCCGGGCTCGATGGGTGGGGGCGACGAGGTCCGCGTGTACACCGACGGCGAGGGCCGCGGCCGGATCTCGGTGCCCTACCGGGGCAGCGAGACGACCGTCGTCGACGACGGCACGACGGTGTGGGTGTGGGACTCCGCGCGCAAGACCGTGACGAAGATGCCGCACGGCGCGAAGGAGCACACGCCGCTCGAGGGCCGGATCGCCGACCCGGCGACCGCCGCCCGCGACCTGGTGAACGCCATGCAGGAGGACAGCACGGTCGACGTCGACGGCACGGCACGGGTGGCCGGCCGGCCGGTGTACCAGCTGGTGCTGGCGCCCAAGCCGACCGAGCGCACGCTGCTGCGCGAGATCCGGGTGTCGGTCGACTCGCAGACGCGGGTGCCGCTGCAGCTGGAGGTGCTCGCGAACGGCCAGGCCGACCCGGCGCTGAAGGTCGGCTTCACCGAGTTCGAGGACGGTCCGCAGGACGCCGGCCTGTTCAAGTTCACCCCGCCCGAGGGCGCCACGGTGACCGAGCGGAAGCCGGACGAGAAGATCCACGGCCAGTCGCCGGACAAGCTGTTCTCCGAGCTCGACCTCGACACCGTCGGCAAGGGCTGGGACACGGTGCTGACCGGCACGCTGCCCGACGGCGCGCTGAGCATGCCGGGTGACGGCCAGAACGGCGGCCAGAACACCGGGATGGAGCTCCTGAGCCGCCTCGGCAAGGAGGTGCACGGTGACTTCGGCACCGGCTGGGTGATCACGTCCAAGGTTGGCACCGCGCTGATCACCGAGGACGGCCAGGTGGCGCTGGGCGCCGTGCCGGAGCAGGTGCTCACTGAGGCGCTCGCCAAGTGACTAGCGTGACCAGCATGGTTACCGGGGAGAGCGAGGCCCCCGCGGCAGTGGCCGCGGGGGCTCCCGCTCGCCTGGCCGCCCGGACCCGCAACCTGCGAAAGGTCTACGGCCGGACGGTCGCGGTCGACCACGTCGACCTGGACGTGCCGGTCGGTTCGGTGCTGGGGATGCTCGGCCCGAACGGCTCCGGCAAGACGACGACCATCCGCATGCTGCTCGGCCTGGTCACGCCCACGGCCGGCTCGGTCGAGCTGCTCGGCCACCAGCTGCCGGCGGCGCTGGGCTACGCGCTGCCCGACGTGGGCGCGCTGGTCGAGGGACCGGGCTTCCACCCGTTCCTGTCCGGCCGCGAGAACCTCACGCGTTGCGCCGCCGCGGAGCCCGGCATGGCCACCGCGGCGATCCCGCGCGCGGTCGACGAGGCGCTGGAACGGGTCGGCCTCGCCAAGGCGAGCGGCCGGCGCTACCGCGGCTACTCGCTGGGCATGAAGCAGCGCCTGGGCCTGGCCGCCGCGCTGCTGCTGCCCCGCAAGCTGGTGGTCCTGGACGAGCCGACGAACGGCCTCGACCCGGCCGGCACCCGCGAGGTCCGCGCCGTGATCGCCGACCTGCACGCCGCGGGTACCACGGTGCTGGTGTCGTCGCACCTGCTGGCCGAGGTGGAGGCGACGTGCACCCACGTGGCCGTGCTGCACCAGGGCTCGGTGGTGGCGCAGGGCGAGCTTGGGGAGCTGCTGGAGGCGGGCAACTCGGGCCTGCTGGTGTCCACCCCGGACGCCACCCTGGCGGTGAACGCCTTGCGTGACAACCGGGTCCCGGCCCGCGCCACCCCGGACGGTGTCCGCGCCGACCTGACCGCGACGTCCGCCCCCGAGGTGGTCGCCACCCTGGTCCGGGCCGGTGTGGAGGTCCACGAGGTCCGCCGCCAGCGCACCGGCCTGGAGGACCTGTTCGCCCGGTTGACCGAGGCCGAGTCTCCGGAGGCGGGCCTGTCGGCGGTCGCCTCCCAGGAGCTGACCTCCGGGAAGCCGGAATGACCCGGCACGGACGGCAGTCTCGCCGGCTCGTGGGGGCGGCCGGCCGAGCACAGCGTCCGGACCTGGGTCCGCCGCCAGCGCACCGGGCTGGAGGATCTGTTCGCGCGGTTGATCGAGGCCGAGTCTGCGGAAGTGGGCTTGTCGACGGTCGCCATCGAGGAGTTGACCTGCGGGAAGCCGGAATGACCCGGCACGGACGGCAGTCTCGCCGGCTTGTGGGGGCGGCTGGCCGGGCACAGAGTCTGGGACTTGGTCTGCCGCCTGCGCACCGGCCTGGAGGACCTGTTCGCGGGGAAGCCGGAATGACCCGGCACGAGCGGCAGTCCCGTCGGCCCGTCGGCGCGGCCGTCCGGACACAGCGTCCGGACCTTGATTCGCCGCTGGCGCGCCGGGCTGGAGGATCTGTTCTCCCGGTTGATCGAGGCCGAGTCTCTGGAAGTGGGCCCTCGGCGGTCGCCACTCAAGAGCTGACCTCCGGGAAACCGGAATGACCCGGCACGGACGGCAGGCCCGTTGGCCGGTGGGCGCGGCTGGCCGGGCACAGCGTCCAAAACTTGGTCTGCCGTCAGCGCGCCGGGCTGGAGGGTCTGTTCGCCCGGTTGTCCGAGGCGGAGTCTCCGGAAGCAGGCCCGCTACCCCCGAGCTGGACCTCCGGGAAACCCGAATGACCCAGCACGAAAGGCAGTCCCGCCGGCTCGTCGGCGCGGCCGGCCGAGCACAGCGTCCGGAACGTAAGGGGACGGTATGACCACCATTGCGGCGCCGCTGCGGGCGACCGGGCGGACCAAGGCGCCGATCAGCCGGCTCGTGCGTGCTGAGCTGCGCTTCATCATCCGGCGGCCGCGCACCATGGCCGCCTTCGGGCTCGCCGCTGCCGTGCCGATCATCGCCGCCATCGGGGTTGCCGTGGCCGCCACCGCGCCGGAGGGCTCGGAAGCCGGGCCGATCCCGGGGCTCGCCTCGATCGTCGCGGACAACGGGCTCGTGTTGCCCGTCTTCGTGCTGCTGCTGTCGATGATGATGCTGCTCCCGCTCATGGGCACCATGTGGGCCGCCGACGCGATCTCCGGGGAGGCGGCCGCTGGGGGGCTGCGGAACCTGCTGCTCGCGCCGGTCGGCCGCGCCCGGCTGCTCGCGGTGAAGGCCTTCGGCATCGCGACGATGTCCCTCGCAGCGGTGACCGTCATGGCGGCCGTCGGCGTCATCGCGGGGATGGCGATCCTCGGCGGCGACCAGATGCTGACGCTGTCCGGCACGACGCTGCCGTTCGGGGAGGCCATCGGGCGGGTCGCCCTCCTGGTGGTCCTCGTCACGTTCCAGGTCTGGGGCATCGCCGCGGTGGCGCTCGCGATCTCGGCCTGCACCGACCACCCGCTCGTCGTCCTCTCGGTGACGCTCGGCGGGGTGATCATCTTCACCGTGCTGACCGCGATCTCCTCCCTGGCCTGGCTGCACCCCGTGCTGATCACCACCGGCTGGCCCGGGCTCGCCGACGTCGTGCGGGATCCGATGCCCACCGACGCGATCACCGAGGGTGCCCTGCGCGCGGGGTGCTACATCCTGATCGGCTACTCGCTCGCGCTCGCCCGCATGGTCACCCGCGACGGCTGACCAGCGCGACCCCGTCCTGGTCCAGCGCCAGCGACACCGTCTCGGACACGTCCAGCACGCCGGCCACAGCGTCCACCTCGCGGCCGTCCTCCAGGCGCACCCGCAGCCGGACGTGGTCGCGCCGGTGCACTCGCTGCACCACCTCGCCCTTGACGCCCGAGTCGGCCGGGCGCAGGGCGGTCGGGCGCAGGCCCAGCACGGCCTGCCCGTCCGGGGCCCACGGCAGCTCGACCACGCCGAGCGCGCAGGTGGCGACTCCACCGTGGATGGTCGCGGGGAGGAACGTGCCGCAGCCGAGGAACCGGGCCGTGTCCTCGTCGGCCGGGGACCGCCAGACCTGCGCCGGCGGGCCGGTCTGCACGATCCGGCCCGCGCGCATCACGGCCACCTGGTCGGCCAGGGTGAACGCCTCGTCGTGGTCGTGGGTGACGACCAGCGCCGTGGTGCCGGCCAGCACCCGCGCGAGGTCGAGGGCCAGTTGCTCGCGCAGCGCCCGGTCCAGTGCGGACAACGGCTCGTCCAGCAACAGCAGCCGCGGCCGTGGCGCCAGCGCCCGGGCCAGCGCCACCCGCTGCGCCTCGCCGCCGGACAGCTCCGTCGACTTCCGCGCCTCGTAGCCGGCGAGCCCGACCAGGTCCAGCAGCTCGGCCACCCGGGCCTGCGCCTGCACCCGCGGGGTCCGGCGCATCCGCAGGCCGAACGCCACGTTGCCGGCCACGTTCCGGTGCGGGAACAGCTGCCCGTCCTGGAACACCAGGCCGAACCCGCGGCGATGCACCGGCACCCCGGCCAGGTCGGCACCGGACCAGGACACCCGCCCGGCGGCCGGTGGCTCCAGCCCGGCGACCGCCCGCAGCAGCGTCGACTTGCCGCAGCCCGACGGCCCGAGCAGCGCCACCACCGAACCGTCCGCCACCGTGAGGTCCACATCGGACACTGCGGCCAGCGAGCCGTAGCGCACCGTGAGACCCGATACCGACAGGCCCATCAGAACTCCCCGATCGCGGCGCGGCCCGGTAGCCGTACCGACTCCACGAGCGGGACCGCCCGCAGCAGCGTCGACTTGCCGCAGCTCGACGGCCCGAGCAGCGCCACCAGCGAGCCGTAGCGCACCGTGAGACCCGACATCGACAGGCCCATCAGAACTCCCCGATCGCGGCACGGCCCGGCAGCCGCACCGACTCCACGAGCGCGACCGCGGCGATCGTCACCAGGATCAGCAGCGTGCACGCGGCATAGGCCATCTGGTTGTTCAGCTCGCCCGGCCGCGACAGCAACCGCGCGATCGCGACCGGCAGCGTTGCCGAGTCCGGGCGCGCCAGGAAGCTCGTGGCGCCGAACTCGCCCAGCGCCACCACGTACCCGAACGCGACCGCGGTCAGCAGCGACCGCCCGGCGAGCGGCACGTCCACCTCACGCCACACCCGCGGCGGCGACGCGCCCAGCGACGCCGCGGCCTGGCGCAGCCGGGTGTCGATCGAGCGCAGTACCGGCAGGAGCAGCCGGATCACCAGCGGCGTCACCACCAGCGCCTGCGCCAGCGGCACGAGCACCGCCGACGTCCGCAGGTCGCCCGGCAGCAGGTCCAGCGTGACCAGGTAGCCGAAGCCGACCGTCACCGCGGACACGCCCAGCGGCAGCATCAGCGCGGTGTCCATCGCCTCGACGACGCCGCGCCGGACCCTGTTGCGGGACAACGAGACCAGCGCGACGCTCGCCAGCGTGCCCAGGGTGACCGCGAGGACCGTCGCGTCGGTGGCCGCGCGCACCGAGTTCAGCGCGGCGTCCACTCCGGACACCTGGAGCGTGCCCGCGTGCCCGGTGCCGGCCAGTGCCCGGTAGCCCGCCAGCCCGCCCGCCAGCGACCGGGACACCAGCACCACGATCGGCAGCAGCAACGCCCCGACCACCGCGAGCGCGACCCCGACGACCACCCACTCCGCGCCGGCCGGCCGGCGCGCCACCGACGCCGGCTCCCGCAACCGCAGGGCGCTCTCCCGGCGCCGCCGCGCGACCGCGCCCACGGTCAGCGCCGCCACCACGGCCGCGAGCTGCAACAACGACAGCGCGGCCGCACCGGACAGGTCCAGCAGCTCGACCGTCCGCAGGTAGATCTCCGTCTCCAGCGTCCGCAGCCGGGCGCCGCCGAGGATCAGCACCACGCCGAAGCTGGTGGCGCAGAACAGGAACACGACCGCCGCGGCGGAACCGATGGCCGGCGCCAGCGCGGGCAGGGTCACCGATCGGAACGCCCGCAGCGGTGACGCGCCCAGCGAGCGCGCCGCGTCCGTCGCCCGGCGGTCCAGCTGCGACCACAGCCCGGCCACGGTCCGCGCCACGACCGCGACGTTGAAGAAGCTGTTCGCCAGCACGATCGCCGTCACGCCGCCGCCGGGCAGCAGCGTGCGGAACGCGAGCCCCACCACGACGGTCGGCAGCACGAACGGCACGAGGAGCACGACGCGCACGAGGCCCAGGCCCGGCAGCGAGGTCCGGGCCAGCAGGTACGCCACCGGCAGCCCCGCCACGAGCGCCACCGCGGTCGCCGCCGCTGCCTGCCCGACCGTGAACGCGACCAGCTGCCACGTGTCGGCGCGCGACAGGACCTCGAGCACGCCGCCCTCGCGCAGGCCCAGCCGCAGGATCGCGACCACCGGCCACGCGAAGAAGACCGCGAGGAAACCCAGCGGCACCACCGAGATCAGCGCGGGTGCCAGTCCCGGATGAGCTCGTGGCACCCGTCGATCCGGCGCAGGGGCTAGCCCTGGACGAGACCGCGCCACTCGTCGATCCACCGCTCCCGGTTCTGCTGGATGTCGGCCGGCGGCAGGGTCGCGGGCGACTTCGGCTGCGGCGCCGCCTGCTGCCACGCGTCCGGCAGGGCCACGCCCTCCCGTGCGGGGTAGACGTACATCTGCTCGGGCAGCGCGGCCTGGAACTTCTCCGACAGCAGGAAGTCCAGCACCTTCTTCGCCGAGTCCGGATCCTTCGCGCCATCCAGCAGGCCGGCGTACTCGACCTGGCGGAAGCACGTGTCCAGCAGCGCCTTGGTCTTCGCCTTGCCGTCGTCGCCGAGCTCGGCGGCCGGCGAGGACGCGTACGACACCACGATCGGGCGGTCGCCCTGGCCCGACGAGCCGGAGAAGTCCTGCGTGTAGGCCTCTTCCCAGCCGCTGACGACCTTCATGCCGACGCCCTGCAGCGCCACCCAGTACTCCCGCCAGCCGTCCTCGCCGAGCTCGGCGATCGTGCCGAGCAGGAAGGCCAGGCCGGGCGAGGACGTGGCCGGGTCCTCGACCACGAGCATGTCGCGGTAGTCGGTCTTGGTCAGGTCGGCGTAGGTCTTGGGCTCCGGCACACCCCTCGCCTCGAACGCGGCCGGGTCGATGTTGAGGCACACGTCGCCGACATCGACCGCGGTCAGCCGGCCGGAGTCGTCGAGCTGGTAGCGCTGCGGGCCCTGCTGGGCGTCCGGGCTCTGGTACGCCGCGAACACCTTCTCGTCGAGCGCGCGCGAGGCGAACGTGTTGTCCACCCCGAACGCGAGGTCGCCGATCGGCTTGTCCTTGGTGAGCACCAGCTGGTTGGTCAGCGCGCCCGCGTCGCCGACCTTCCGCACGTCGATCGTGATGCCGGTGTCGCGCTTGAACTCGTCCAGCAGTTCCGGCGGTGCCGCGAAGCTGTCGTGCGTGACGAGCACGACCTTCTTGCCGCCCGACCCGGACTCCGAGCCGGAGTCGTCGCCCGTGAGCGTGCAGGCGGTCAGCGAGACCGCCAGCACCCCGGCGAGCGCGGGGAACATCGTGGGGAACCTTCGCATTCCTTGCCTCCTCCCTGCGCCGGCATGACCCGGATCAGGTTCGACGGTCGAGGGCTTCCGCCCTCCTCTCAGCCCGGCGGCACCGGACTCCCGTGGGAGAGGCAAGCCTACCGGTGCGCTCGGCGGCCGGACGCGTCACCATGGAGATATGCCCGAGTTGCTCAGTGACGAAGACAAGGGGAAGGCCCTCGGCCGCCTCACCAACTGGCGAAACGACGAGGGCGCCCTCGCGCGCACCGTCGAGCTGGCGAACTTCCCGCAGGCCATCCAGGTGGTGAACCGGGTGGCCGAGATCGCCGAGAACGACAACCATCACCCGGACATCGACATCCGCTGGCGAACGCTCACGTTCCGCTGCACGACCCACTCCGCGGGCGGCGTGACCGCGGCCGACGCCAGCCTCGCCGAGGAGATCGACGGCGTAATAGACGCGATCGCGACCCCGCCGGAGTAGCTCAGCCCCGGAAGGGGCCTACCACCTCGAACGTCATGCCTGGGTCGGTGGAGCCGCCGCCGGTGCCGCGCTGCGAGGAGAAGTAGAGGCGGGTGCCGTCCGGGCTGAACGCCGGGCCGGTGACCTCCGAGCCGTCGTGCCCGTCGACGCGCAGGAACGGCGCCACCACGCCGTCCGGCGTGATGATGCAGATCTCCATGTTGTCGCCGTCCTCGGCGACGAAGAGGTCACCGCTCGGCGTGCCGGTCACGGCGTCCACTCCGGACAGCGGTTCGTCGTTGTCGTAGGCGAGGTTTATCGCGCTGTTCGCCGCGTCGTAGGCCCAGACCCGGTTGTCGCCCTTGGTGGTGAACCAGCAGGTGCCGTTCGCGTAGTAGCAGCCCTCGCCGCCGTCGAAGGGCTTCGAGCCGTCGACCTGGTCGCGGGTGTCGTCGTCCTCGGCGGACGGGTCGGGCACCTGCGCCCACGTCACCGCGCCGCTGGTCTGGTCGTCGGGCCCGACCAGGATCTCCAGCGTGCCTGCCGACAGGTCCGGCCAGGTCGTGGGCGTGAACCGGTAGAAGCCGCCGTCCGGCACGTCCTCGGTCAGGTAGACCACCTGGCGGTCGGGGTCGACGGCGCACGCCTCGTGCTTGAACCTGCCCATGGCCGGCCGCACGACCGCCGGGTTGACGCCGAACGGGTCGGTCTCGTAGACCTCGCCCTTGTCGACCTCCTCGCAGGACAGCCAGGTGTTCCACGGGGTCTTGCCACCGGAGCAGTTGACGTCGGTGTGCTCGAGCGTGGTGTAGGCGTCCACGATGGACCCGTCCGCGGCGAACTTGATCGCGCCGACGCCGCCGATCAGCGGCACCTCGCTGTTGCAGGAGTAGATCCAGCCGTCCCCGTCGGCGAAGCACGCGCCGCCGTCCGGCGCCATGTGCCAGCGGTGGCTCGTGCCGCCCACGTTCTCGAGGCTCTTGGCGACGATCCGGCTGGTGAACCCCTGCGGGAGCGCGACGCCGTTCGCGTCGGGTGGCAGCAGCGGCCCGTACGGCCCGTCACCGTCCGCGGCCGACGCGGAGAACGCGCTCAGCCAGGAGGCCCCACCGAAGGCCGCCGCTGCCGCGCCGACCACCGACACCTTGAGAAAGCTCCGTCGCTCCATGGCCTGCAACGTAGTGTGATCAACCGTCTGCGAACAGCCACCGCCGATGTAGGCCGAACGGAGTATCAGCCGAGCACGGTGATCAGGACGACCGCGAAGAACACCACGAACGCGATCACGCTCAGCGCGATGACCGGGCCCATTCCCCGGGTCGGCTGCGGGGTGAAGCCGATGGCGCCGGCCATGAACATGGCGGCCGGCGCGCGGTAGTACACGACCACCTGCTGGCCCGGGTAGACGTTGACCGCGAGCTGCGCCGGGCCCATCTCGCCGAGGTAGCGCGTGCTGACGCGCACCTGGTACTGCCCGGGGGCCAGGTCGATCGGCCACGGGCCCCAGTTCGCCTTGATCGGCTGCCCGTTGATCTCGATCTTGGGCCCGGTGGCGGCGAGCAGGAACGCGCTGCCGTTGTAGGAGGAGTCGACGACGAGACGCCCTGGCGGGCCGTACGGCGCGGTCATGCCGGACATTCTGTCGGACGTCAGCCCTCGGCCAGCGTCACCGTCGACAGCGACACGAGACGCGGCTGCCGGCCGCCCTCCGCCCGCTCGACGACCATCTCCGCGCGCCGGCCCGACGTGCGCAGCGTCGCGACCGCGTTGCCGAAGTACGGGCCGGACACCTTGTCCCAGTCGACCGGCAGGGCGTTGATGTCCGGCGAGCGCTTCGCCCACCGGCCGAGGACCGCGGCGAGCGGGCGCCACCAGGCCATGACGAACAGCGGGTACATGAGCCGCTCGATCCTGTTGTGCACCGGCGAGCACGTCAGCTGGTACACCGCCGCCTTGACCGGCTCCGGGAAGCGTGCCCGCGCGGCGTACACGTGGTGCACGTCGCCGGAGAGCACGCACACGGTCGCCGCGTCGCTCTTGGCGATGCGCAGGATCAGCCGGGTGAGCCGGTCGTAGGAGGCCCGGAACGACGGCCAGTGCTCGAGGTCGGCGGCCTGCCGCAGCTTCTCCGCGAACCGGCCGCGCCGGCCCGGGCGGCGGCAGGCGACCTCGTTCATCGACTGGACGTGGTTGATCGCGTGCGGCATGAGCCACGGCAGCGAGGAGCCGATCAGCAGGTGGTCGTAGTCGCCGTCGGCGTGCTGCTCGATCCACTCGAACTCGCCGTCGCCGACCATCGAGCGGGCGCCGCGGTCGAGGATGCGGCCCGAGCGGGTGTCGATGACCAGCAGGCGCACGTTGCCGAAGTCGCGGCGGTAGCTCCACCGCGTGCCCTTGCGGCCGTTGACCTCCTGGCGCGCGCGATCGGCGAAGTCGCGCAGGATGTCCGCGGCGTCGCCGTCCCGGCCCGCCGCGACGACCGCGCCGTAGATCTCCTCCTCGGCGAGGTCCGCCGGGGCGAGGTTGCCGAGGTGCTGGTAGATCCAGTACGTGGCCAGCGCGCCGCGCTCGCGGTCCGCCCACCACGACGTCCGTTCCATCTCGTCGCGCCAGGTCTGGGAGGTGTTCCAGTCGTCGCGCACGTCGTGGTCGTCGAAGATCATCGACGTCGGCACGGTCGACATCAGCCACCGGACCAGCGGCGCCGACCACGACTCGTGGTAGAGCCGGGTGTACTCCTCGAAGTCCGCGACCTCCGGCCCGGGCGCCGCGGACAGGCTGCGCCGCTTCGAGATCCACTCCCGGGTCGCCTTGCTGGTGTCGTCGGCGTAGACCTGGTCGCCCAGCAGCATCAGCGAGTCCGGCCAGTCCCGCTCGTCCTGGTCCCGCATCCGGTTCGCGTACGCGGCGAGGGAGTCGGTGCCCTTGGCCCGCCGTTCCTTCGGGTCGTCCGTCTCGGGCATCCGGCAGGAGCCGAACACCATGAGGAACTCGGGGTCGCCGCCCTCGGCGAACGTGCGGATCCGGCTGGGCGGTAACTCGCTGCCGGGCAGTGGCCAGACCGTCTCGCCGTCCAGCTCGACCTGCGTACGGGGTGCTGGTGCCGGGCGCCAGCCCGGTGATCACGACGAGCGCGAAATGGTGACCCGCCACGGTGAACGTGTGGGCGGACGCGCCCGCGACCGTGACGGTGCAGGGGGCGCCGGTCTCGACCCAGACGGTCGCGGAGCTGGTGTCGACGTGTCTCAGCAGTGGGCCGAGCACGAGGTGGGGCATCGGCGTCTCCTCGGGGTCCGCGGTCATCCAAACACCTGCGCCACGAGCACACACGACGACGGTCCGTTCGGCTCATCGGCCTGCTCCGTCCGGCCGTGGGCAGCGCCGGAAGTAGCCGTTCGGGGCTAGCGGCCCGCCACGGAGCGTGCCAGGTTCGGCGGTGCCCGTTCGCCGACCTGGGGAGAGGCCGAACATGAAGCGGTCGCTGGTGCCCGCGCTGGTCCTCGCGTTCGTCGCCGCGCTCGTGGCGCTGCCCGCCGCGGCCGCACCACCCGCCCCGGCACCGGCCCCGGCTCGAGGATGCGACCCGATCGCCCCGGTCGAGGGGTGCCTGCTGCCGTTCCCGAACGACTACTTCACGGTGCGGGACCGGTCCACGCCGACCGGGCGGCGGGTGAACTTCACGCCGGAGATGATGCCGCGCAACGTCGCGGGCGTCCCGATCGATCCGGCCGAGTGGAACCGCAACGACGGCTTCTCGCCCGGTTCGATGATGATCGCGGCGGTGCCCGGCATCGACCTCACCCTCACCGGCGCCGCGCAGCTCACCGACATCGGCCGGTCCCTGCGTCGTGACGCGCCGATCGTGCTGATCGACGCGACCACCGGCAAGCGGCACCCGTACTGGGTCGAGCAGGACCAGCGGGCCACCGACCCGGGCCGCCAGGCGGTGGTCATCCGGCCGGCACGCAACCTGATCGAGGGCCACCGCTACGTCGTGGGCATGCGCGACCTGATCGACGTGTTCCACCGGCCGATCCCGGCCGGCCCGGCGTTCCAGCAGATGCTGCGCCCGCGGCCGCCGCAGGACCCGACCCTGGCCGACCGGTGGCGCACGCTGCGCCGGCCGCTGGCCGACCTGCGCCACGCCGGCGTGCGGGTCGCCGACCTGCACCTCGCGTGGGACTTCACCGTGGCGAGCACGAAGAACCTGACCGGCCGCGCGCTGGCCATGCGCGACGACTCGTTCGCCGCGCTCGGTGCCGCGCCGCCGAAGGTCACGATCACCAGCGTGCAGAACCCGACGCCGGAGGCCGACCCGGCGTTCGCCCGCAAGGTCGTCGGCACGGTCGAGGTGCCCAAGTACCTCGACCGCCCGGATGGCGGCCCCGGCTCGCGGATGACGTTCGGGCCGGACGGCCGGCCGGTGGCGAACGGGACCTACCAGGCGACGTTCCAGTGCAACATCCCGCGCAGCACGGCCAGCTCCGGCGCGGCGCGGCCCCTGCTGTTCGGGCACGGCCTGTTCGGCAACCACACCGTGGTGGACGCCCTCGGCGCGGTCGCGAACGAGGCCAACTCCGTGCCCTGCGCGGCGAGCTGGCTCGGCATGTCCAGCGAGGACGTCGAGTTCGTGGCGAACATGCTCGGCGACCTGTCCGGGTTCCCCTCGATTCCGGACCGGATGCAGCAGGCGTACCTGAACATGATGTTCCTCGGTCGCGCCATGATCCATCCGGACGGCCTCGCCGCCATGCCGGAGTTCGCCGGCCTGCTCGACCGCGGCGCCGGCCTGAGCTACGCGGGCATCAGCCTCGGCGGCATCCAGGGCGGCGCGCTCGCCGGGCTGGCGCAGGACTACACCCGCGCGGTGCTGCTCGTGCCGGCGACCAACTTCTCCACGCTGCTCAACCGGGCCGCGCCGTTCCAGTCGCTGCAACCGGTCCTGGACCAGCACTACCCGGACCGCCTCGAGCAGCAGGTCGGGTTCGCGCTCCTGCAGATGTTGTGGGACCGCGGCGAGGGCAACGGCTACGCCAACCACGTCACCCACGACCCGCTCCCCGGCACGCCGGTCAAGCAGGTCCTGCTGCATCAGGCGTTCGGCGACCACCAGGTGTCCAACTTCGCCACCGAGGTCGAGGCGCGCACGCTCGGGTTGCACGTGGTGCGCCCGGCGCTCGAGCCCGGGCGTGACCCGGCCGTCGAGCCGCAGTGGGGCATTCCCACGGTGCCGGGCTTCCCGTTCCGCGGCTCGGCGCTCGTGCTGTGGGACAGCGGCTCGCCCCCGCCGCCGCTGGGCAACCTCCCGCCGGTCGCGGGGCACGACCCGCACAACGACACCGCGAACACCCCGGCCGCGCGGGCGCAGGCCGCCCACTTCCTGGCAACCGGTGAGGTGATCGACGTCTGCGCAGGCGCGCCCTGCGTGGCGATCCCAACGGGCTGACTGTCGGTGTGCCCCAATAGGGTGTCGCTCACCCGAGTCTCCACCGCGGAAGGGGCGACGCCCGCGATGACCGAGGTTCTCGAGCTCAGGCAGTACACCTTGCGCCCGGGCAAGCGAGACGTGTTGATCGACCTGTTCGAGCGCGCGCTGGTCGAGCCGCAGGAGGCGGCCGGCATGCGGCTGTACGGCCAGTTCCGCGACACCGACGACGACGACCGGTTCGTGTGGCTGCGCGGCTTCCCCGGCATGGCGGCGAGAGCCGAGGCGCTGGCGGCGTTCTACGGCGGCCCGGTCTGGGGCGAGCACCGCGACGCCGCGAACGCCACGATGATCGACTCCGACGACGTCCTGCTGTTGCGCCCGGCGGCCGGGGACACGGGCTTCGACCTGCCCGGCCCGCGGCCGGACGCCGACGCCGCCTCCCTGGTCACGGTCACGCTCTACCACCTCCCGCCGGACTCGGGCGACGAGTTCGCGGAGCTGTTCCTGCGCGAGGTGCGCCCGCTGCTCGCCGACCTGGGCGCGCCGCCGCTCGCGTGCCTGCGCACGGACCCGAGCGAGAACACGTTCCCGGCGCTGCCGTTGCGCGAGGGGGCGAACGTCTTCGCGTGGGTCGCCGCGTTCGGTGACCAGGACGCGCACCGGGAGCACGTCCGGCTCCTCGGCCGGTCCACGCGCTGGACGCACGACCTGCTGCCGCTGGTCACCAAGCACCTCGCGCGCGGCCCGGAGCAGCTCCACCTGGCGCCCACGAGGCGCTCCCTGCTGCGCTGACCGGTAGTGACGTCACACCGCTCCCCGTAACACGTGGCCAGCTCCGCGCGACCCCCTGGACGGTTAGAGCGCAACGGAGGTGGCCATGGAGCCGCAAATGATCTGGGACGTTCCGGTCGTCGATGGACTGGACCGGCAGCGCAGCTTGGTGGTCACCGTCTCGGACGGGCGGGTCGCCGTGCTGCCGCCGCCGGGGGAGGGCTTCTACCTGCCGCCACAGTCGATCTGGCAGCTACACGAGGCGATCCGCTCCGCGGCTCTCGTCGCCGCGGGCATGGCGCCGAGCGAGCCGGTACGCGCCGTGCGCTGAGGTCCGGCCCACCGACCTAACGGCCGCGCGACTCGGCGAGCGCGGCCGCCACGCCGACCGCGGCCGCGACCTCCCCGTCCGGCGCGCTGAACTCCGGCCACCGCGGTCGCACCAGGTAGAGCACGCCGTCGACGACATCGAGCGACTCGGTGTCCGCGGGCACCTCGGCCACCCGCTCGCGGACCGGGTCGGGGATGTCCGCGCCGGCCGCACCGCGGCGGATGCGGCGCAACCGGCCGCGGTCGAGCCGCAGCTCCAGGGACTCCGCGGGAACGCGCACGAGGTAGCCGGTGTGCCGGCCGGCCGCGCCTTCCGTGCTGGCCTCGATGAAGCACGTCACGCCGACCTCGAACCCGTCGTGCCGGCCGAGCGCGAGCACCTCGCCGTGGAACCACGGGGTCGCGGGCAGCTCCCAGCCGTCCGGGAGCTCCGCGAGGTCGGTCTCGCAGTGACCGTCGTTGCGGTGCGCCCAGTCGGCGAGCGTCACGGCCGCCATCTGGATCCGGTCGGTCTCCCGCCGCTCGTCGGCCCGGAGCCGGTTCGCGACCACGAGCCCGGCGACCCCACACCCGACCATCACGATCGCCACGATCGGCAAGGGCACGCCGAGGAGCGAGAGCACGAGCGCCGGCACCACAGCGCTGAGGAACGAGACCAGGTTCGCCACGGCGACTGTTGATACCAGATCAGCGGCGCCCCGGGTACCAGTCGGCGAAAGCGCCTGGTAACGGCTCCGCTCCGGAGCGCAGCAATGGGTCGCCGGTCAGGAGCGATGCGTCCGGGCGGACGGCCACCCGCCATCATCCGCGAACCGGGTTCCCCAGTAGAACGGGTGGAGTTCGCGCAGCGAGCGCGAGGACCATCCGCCCGGCCGGTCGGGGTCCGCCACGGCGACCTGGACGTCAGGCCCCCACAGCGCGAGCCGTTCCTGGCAGATGCCGCAGGGCGCCAGCACCGAGACGGCACCGTCCTCGTCCCGGCAGACACACACCGACGCGACCACCAGCCGGTTCATCGTGTACGCCTGGCACAACGCGCCGGCCTCGGCACACAGCGACGCGCCGGAGTTGAGGTTGTCGAGGCCAACGCTGGTGACGATCTCGCCACCGTCGAGGTACACCGCCGCGGCCACGCCCCATCCGGCGTCCGGCCATCGACTCGCCAACTGGTGCCGGGCAGCGTCCACCAGACCCTGATCGACCATCACGCGGCCACGGTAGCCAGCTCGGTGCGCGTGGTCGCGTCCCGGCCCGCCGTCCCGGGTCGGCTATGCCGGGGCGGGCAGGAGGCTGTAGCTGACCGTCCCGTCCGCCAGCCGTAGCCCCAGGTGCAGCTCCCCCATGGCGGACTGTGCGGTGACGGGCGCCTCGGCGAGCTGGGGGCAGCCCAGATTCCGGACGATCCACGGAGCGTCTTCCACGGTGGACTGGTTGGCCGACACGAGCTGGTTCTGGGGGGTCTGCTGCCACCAGACGGCCAGCAGGCGCTCGTCCTGAAGCCGGAAACCCGTCGGCCTGCCCCGGGCTTTCGTGCCCGACGCGCTCAGGGCCAGCGACCCACCGAGGGTGCCGCCACCCGGCGGCTCTGCCCGAAGTTGGACCGCACCGTTGGCGTCGGTGAACACCACGGCCAGCCTGTCCCCGGCGAACCCGACCGCCGACAGGTCGGCCGGGATGTCCTTGGCCGGGCCGCTGAAGGCCGACCAACCGCCGTTCGGCGCGGTCTGCTGGATGAGCCACAACTCGTTGGCGGTGTTCGTGTGGAAGAAGGCCTGGCGACCGCCGGTGGTCAGCGCCCACGCGATTGCCCGGACGTTGCTGCCGCCGAACCGGCCCGATGCGCCGAGCTCCGGTCCGTCACCGGTGGCCCACAGGTGCCACAGGGCACCGTCGTCGCCCTCGACGAACACCTCCATCCGCCTGTTGGCGTTGCACCCCACCACCGGGTTGCCGCGGAGCTTCGCGTCCGTGATATCGGTGATCCAGGCGGATCCGTCGTTGTTCTGCCGTTGGCAGACCAGGCGACCATCGGGATTGCGGAAGTACACACCGGTGCGGCCGTCGTAGGCACGTGCCGCCACGGGCGCCCCGGCAATCGGCGATTGCAGGTCTTCCCACGCAGCCAGGGAACCGTCCATCTCCCGCCACCGGAGGTGGACCGTGTGCGTGGCGCTGCTGTGGATGAACATGCCCACCCGGCCCCAGACACTCTCGACCACGGCGGGTGCCACCTGCGTCGCCCCGCCCAGATTCTGCATCGTCAGCTCCGCCATGACACTGGCTCCTCCCGGCTCGGCACCACGCTCCTCTTTGGAGCGGGCGAGACCCGTCGGAGTCGTGTGGGGTACGGAGTCGGCAGGCCAGACACCTAGCATGCGACGCACGTTTCAGCGCAGGCAACGAAGCGTTCCGCTACGCGGAACACCACCTTCGACCACAGCCGCGACTGGCCGAACGCCGAGAGCGGCGGGTCAGACGTTGAAGCGGAACTCGACCACGTCGCCGTCGGCCATGACGTAGTCCTTGCCCTCCATGCGGACCTTGCCCGCCGCCTTGGCCGCGGTCATCGAGCCGGCCGCCACGAGGTCCTCGTACGACACGATCTCCGCCTTGATGAAGCCGCGCTCGAAGTCGGAGTGGATCACGCCCGCGGCCTGGGGGGCCGTCCATCCCGTGTGGATCGTCCAGGCGCGGGACTCCTTCGGGCCCGCCGTGAGGAACGTCTGCAGGCCCAGCGTGTGGAACCCGGCCCGGGCAAGCGAGTGCAGGCCCGGCTCCTCCTGGCCGATCGACTCCAGCAGCTCGCGCACCGAGTCCTCGTCGTCCAGCTCGAGCAGCTCCGCCTCGACCTTCGCGTCCAGGAACACCGCGTCCGCGGGCGCCACCAGCTTCTCCAGCTCCGCGCGCCGGCCGGCGTCGCCCAGGACGGTCTCGTCGGCGTTGAACACGTACAGGAACGGCTTCGTGGTGAGCAGGCTCAGCTCGCGCAGCCGCGGACCATCCACTTCGGACTGGGCGGCGAACAGCGTGCGGCCGCCGTCGAGGATCGTGACGGCATGCTGGGCCGCCTCCAGGGCCGGCCGCGCCTCCTTGCGGGTGCGGGCCTCCTTCTCCAGCCGGGGCAGCGCCTTCTCCAGCGTCTGCAGGTCGGCGAGGATCAGCTCGGTGTTGATCGTCTCGATGTCCGCGGACGGGTCGACGTGACCGTCGACGTGCACCACGTTCGGATCATCGAACACGCGGATGACCTGGCAGATGGCGTCCGCCTCGCGGATGTTGGCGAGGAACTTGTTGCCCCGGCCCTGCCCCTCCGAGGCGCCGCGGACCAGCCCGGCGATGTCCACGAAGGACACGGTGGCCGGGACCACGCGAGCGCTGGAGAACATTGTGGACAGCACGGCCAGGCGTGGCTCGGGCAGCGCGACGACCCCGACATTGGGCTCGATGGTGGCGAAGGGGTAGTTCGCGGCGAGCACGTCGTTACTGGTCAGGGCGTTGAACAGGGTGGACTTGCCGACGTTGGGCAATCCCACGATGCCTAGGGTCAAACTCACTGGCGGGAGTCTACGTGCCGCCTCCGGCGTCACCCGAATGCCGGGTAGCGAACGGGCCGTCAGCCGCGACACAGCCGGGTGGGATGTCCGGCGTGGCGTACCCGCGGAGAGGATTGGCCCATTCGGACGCTAGTCAGCCTCCTGCCGCTCAACAACACTCCGTGACCTCTGGCTTTGCTTTCCCCACACGCATGCGCGGGCCACGCTCGGGCAGGAGAAAAGGATCATGGGATGACCCAACGTAGCTCGCGCCGCCGGCGCAGAACCGGCCTGGGCGCGGCCTTACTCGCGGCGGCGGTCGGCGTCGCGCTGGCCGCCGCGCCGTGGAGTGCTGGTGCCGCGCCGTCGGCCCCGGCCGAGCCGGGCATCGGCCTCGGCAAGCAGGACGTCGAACTCGTCGCCCAGGCGCGGGAGGACGGCAAGGCCACGGTCGAGCTGCAGCTCATCGCGGACGAGGGAGCCGTCGACGACCTCACCCGCGCGGGCGCGAAGATCCGCTTCCGCGCCGAGGACCTCGGCTACCTGCGCGTCGAGGTTCCCGTCGGCAAGGCCGAGTCGATCGCGAAGGTGCCCGGGGTCGAGGGCGCCAACGTCGACCGCACGATCAAGCTCGACGACCCGCGCCCCGAGGGCATCCAGGACCCGTCGCCGCAGCCCGCGCCGGGCGCGAAGACGCCGCGGGTCAACCCGTACATGCCGACCGGTGACACCGGCGCGGCCCAGTTCGTCGACGACAACCCGCGCTTCGACGGCCGCGGCGTGACCGTCGGCATCGTCGACTCCGGCGTCGACCTCGCCCACCCGTCGCTGAACACCACGAGCACCGGCGAGCGCAAGATCGTCGACTGGGTCACCGCCACCGACCCGGCGTTCGCGAACGGGCGCAACAGGGACAACGACCCGACGTGGATCGACATGTCGAGCCCGGCGCCCGGCGAGCCGTCGGGCTACCGCTTCGGCATCTTCGACGAGCGGGACCCGCGGCTGGGCGGCGAGCTGGGCAACGACGTGAACCGCGACGGCAACCCCGCGGGCAGCATCGGCACGTTCGGCGTGCTGTGGGACCCGGCCACGGGCACCGTCTGGGTCGACACGAACCAGAACAAGGACTTCGCCGACGACGAGCCGATGACCGACTACAAGGTCGAGCAGGACGTCGGCCGCTTCGGCACGGACAACCCGGCCACGCCGGTCACGGAGTCGATGCCGTTCGTCGTGCAGACGAGCCCGTCGACGAACTCGGTCAACATCGGCATCGTCTCCGGTGAGCACGGCTCGCACGTCGCGGGCATCGTGGCCGGCAACAAGCTGTTCGGCGGCACGATGAACGGTGCCGCGCCCGGCGCGAAGCTCGTCTCGGTCCGCGCCTGCCTGTTCGTCGCCGGCTGCACCTCGCACGCACTCGACGAGGGCATGATCTACGCGGTCGAGCAGGCCGGCGTCGACGTGATCAACATGTCGATCGGTGGCCTCGACCTGGTCAACGAGGGCAACACCGCGCGCGAGCAGCTGTACAACCGGCTCATCGAAGAGCACAACGTGCAGATGTTCATCTCCGCGGGCAACGACGGCACCGGCGTCAACACGACCAGCCAGCCGTCTCTCGGCAGCAAGGTCATGGGCGTCGGCTCGTACATCACGAAGGCGTCGTGGCAGCGCAACTACGGCTCGAACGCGGCGCACCAGGAGAACCTGCACCCGTTCTCCGGGCGCGGTCCGCGTGAGGACGGCGGGTTCAAGCCGGACATCATCGCGCCGGGCTCGGCCATCTCGACCATCCCGACGTGGATGCCGGGCGGTCCCGTCGCCGGCACCTACGCGCTGCCGCCGGGCTACGCGATGCTGCAGGGCACCTCGATGGCATCCCCGCAGGCGGCCGGCGCCGCGACGCTGCTCGTCAGCGCCGCGCAGCAGCGGCACGTGCCGCACGACGCGGCGCAGCTGCGCCAGGCGTTCAAGTCCACGGCCCGGTTCATCCCGAACTACCAGGCCTACGAGCAGGGCAACGGGCTCATCGACGTGCGGAAGGCGTGGCAAGCGCTCCGGGCGAACATCGCGGTCACCGACATCACGTCGTCGGTCGCGGTCCACACGGTGCTGTCCGACTTCCTGACCACCCAGGGCCCGGGCGTCGGCACCGGCATCTTCGACCGCGAGGGCGTCGAGCGGGGCGCCCGCTACACCCGCGAGTACACGTTCAAGCGCACGTCCGGCTCGAACGGGCCGGTGACCTACCAGGTCCGCTGGGTCGGCAACGACGGCACGTTCAGCTCGGCGAAGTCGATCACGCTGCGCAAGGGCAGCGCGGTCAAGTTCCCGGTCAGCGTCAACCCGCGCTCGAACGGGGTCCACTCCGCGATCCTGAACCTGGACAGCCCGACGACCACCGGCATCGAGTACCAGACGATGAACACGGTCGTCGCCGCCGAGGACTTCGGCGCGGCGAACGGCTACCAGGTCCGCCACGCCGGCAAGGTCGACCGCAACGGCACCGCGAGCTACTTCGTGCGGGTGCCGGCCGGCGTGCCCGCGCTGAAGATCGACCTGGAGGGCGGCGGCTCCGCGCCGGGCGCCGGCCAGATCCGGTTCGTGCGCAACCACCCGTACGGCGTACCGATCGAGGACACCTCGTCGCTGAACTGCTACAACCCGCCGGTGCCGCCGGGCAACGCGTGCGACGCGGGCAGCCCGACCAGCCGGACGTTCGCCAACCCGCTCGCGGGCGTGTGGGAGATCGTGGTCGAGGCGCGGCGGACCTCGGACACGGCGTCCGCGCCGTACACGATGACCGCCTCGGTGCTCGGCGCGGCGGTGTCGCCCAACCCGGACACCATCGCGTCCGGCACGGTCGGCACGCCGATCTCGCGGCAGTACACCCTGACGAACTCGTTCGGCCCGTTCACCGGCCGCGCCCAGGGCACGAACCTGGGCAGCGCGCACGTCGACCGGCCGTCGATCGGGGAAGGTGACCTGCAGCGGATCCCGCTCACGGTGACCGCGGGGGCGACCCAGCTGCGGGCGAAGATCGGCAACACGTCCGACCTGGGCGCCGACCTGGACCTGGAGCTGTACAACTGCACCAGCGGCACCTGCGTCCTGGCCGGCACCTCCGCGGACGGCGACTCCGAGGAGGAGGTCGCCGTGGCCAACCCGGCGGTCGGCGCGTGGGAGGTCCGGGTGGCGGGCTTCGGGGTGCCGGCGGGCACCACGGAGTACGACTACCTGGACGTGTTCTCCGGCTCCTCGTTCGGCACGGTCCAGGTGACCGACGCCGACGCCGCGCGCGCGGGCGGTGCGACGTGGACGGTGCCGGCCACCGTGACGCCGCGCGTGGTCCCGGCCGCGGGCCGGGTGCTCTACGGCCGCGTCGTGGTGGTGACGAACACGAACGCGCTCGTCGGCACCGGCGACGTGATCATCCAGTCGGTCAGCTAGCTCCGGCCGCGAGAGGCCGCCCCGGTGCGTTCCGGGGCGGCCTCTCCGCGTTCACCGCGGTGTCCGAATCTCGCGAGCCCGCGTGCGTCGGCGCTGGCAGAGTGGACTTGTGCGGATTGACGAGGAGCAGGGCTACCGGGCGTCGGCGTCGCGGGACGCGCGGTTCGACGGGCAGTTCATCGTGGCCGTGAAGACCACGCGGATCTACTGCCGGCCGTCCTGCCCGGCGATCACGCCGAAGAAGCAGAACATGACGTTCTTCCCCACCGCGGCCGCCGCGCAGCAGGCCGGGTTCCGGGCGTGCCGGCGCTGCCTGCCCGACTCGGTGCCGGGCTCGCCGGAGTGGAACCTGCGCGCGGACCTGGCCGGCCGCGCGATGCGGCTGATCAGCGACGGCGTGGTGGAGCGCGAGGGCGTGCCGGGCCTCGCGCGGCACGTCGGCTACTCGGAGCGCCACCTCACGCGCGTGCTGACTGCGGAGCTCGGCGCCGGCCCGCTGGCGCTGGCCCGGGCGCACCGCGCGCACTCCGCCCGGCTCCTGATCGAGACGACCGCGCTGGGGTTCGCGGACATCGCGTTCGCGGCCGGGTTCGCGAGCGTGCGGCAGTTCAACGACACGATCCGCACGGTGTTCGCGGCGACGCCGTCCGGCCTGCGGGTGGCGGCGCGGCGGCGGTCGCGCGGGACCGGGCCGGCGGCGGGCAAGGTGACGCTGCGGCTGCCGTACCGCCCGCCCTACGATGCGGCGGGGATCATGGCCTTCCTCGCCGCGCGGGCGGTGCCGGGCGTGGAGTCCGTGGCGGACGGCGCGTACGGCCGGACGCTGCGGTTGCCGCACGGCCCGGGCACGGCGTGGCTGCGGCCGGCGGACGGGCACTTCGACTGCACGCTGCGGCTGACCGACATGCGGGACCTGGGCAGTGCCGTGGCGCGGCTGCGCCGGCTGTTCGACCTGGACGCGGACCCGTCCGCGGTGGCCGAGGTGCTCGGTGCCGACCCCGTGCTGGCCGCGTCGGTGGCCGCGGAGCCCGGCGTGCGCCTGCCCGGCAGCGTGGACGGCGCGGAGATCGTCACGCGGGCGCTCGCCGGCCAGCAGATCTCGGTGGCCGCGGCGCGCACGGCGCTCGGCGTGCTGGCCGCGGCCCTCGGCGAACCCCTCCCGGTGCCCGACGGCCCGCTGACCATGCTGTTCCCGACCCCGGCGGCGATCGCGTCGCGAGGTGCCGGCGTGCTGACCGGCCCCCGGCGGCGCATCGACACGATGCTGACCGTCAACGCGGCCCTCGCGGCGGGTGAGGTGGACGTGCACGTGGGCGCCGACCCGGACGAGCTTTCCGTTGCGCTGCAAGGCTTCGCGGGCGTGGGTCCGTGGACGGCGGGCTACGTGGCGATGCGGGTGCTGGGCGCCCCGGACGTCCTGCTGACGACGGACGTGGCACTCCGCAAGGGCGCCCGGACGCTGGGCCTCCCGTCCGACCCGCCGGCCCTGGAGGCCCACGCCGCGGCATGGCGCCCATGGCGCTCGTACGCCGCCATGCACCTATGGCGCGCCACCTAACCCCACCCCTCCCGCCCCGCGAGTCCCCCGTTCCGACCCGCGAGTCCCCGTCGGAGCGAGTTCCCCGGCCCGCGAGTCCAACGCTCCCAACCCCGCGAGCCCAACGCTCGCGACCCCGCGCCCCCGTTCCCGACCCGCGAGTCCCCGGTTCCGGCCGCGAGTCCCCGCCCGCGAGTCCGACGCTCAGGGGCAGCCGCACGAGTGGCGGTGCATGAACGTCGTCTGCAGGCGCTGGGTGGCCGGGGCGCGGGACGGGTCCGCGATCCGGTCCAGCAGCAGCCGCACCGCCGTGCGGCCCATCTCGTCGATCGGCTGGGCCACGGTCGTGATCGGCGGGTCCACCAGGTCCGCCCACTCCACGTCGTCGTAGCCGACCACCGCGAGGTCGGTGCCCACCCGCACCCCGCGCCGCCGGCACTCGTGCAGCACGCCGGACAGCATCACGTTGTTCCCCGCCACCACCGCGGTCGGCGGATCCGGCAGGTCCAGCAGCGAACCGAGCGCCGCCGCCGCGGGAGCCGCCGCCGACGCTCCGGACACCACCAGCGTGTCGTCCCACCGCAGCTTCGCGCGCCCCAGCCCGAGCCGGTAGCCGAGCACCCGCTCCGAGGACGTGGCGAGCCCCGGCGAGCCGCTGATCATCCCGATCCGGCGGTGTCCCAGCTCCGCCAGGTGCCGCACCAGCCCGGACGTCGCGTACACGTTCTCCGGCCCCACCTGGTCGACGTCCTGGCTCGTCGTCAACCGGTCCAGCAGCACGATCGGGATGCCCAGCCGGCGCAGCTCCGGCAGCACGGTCGTGGACGCCTGCGCCGACGGCGTCAGGATCAGCCCGTCCACCCGCCGCGACCGCAGCGTGCGGACCGCCGACTGCTCCGCCGCCGGCTCGTCGTGCGTGTCCGCGAGGACAAGGGTGTAGCCCGACCGTGTGGTCTCCTGCTCGATCGCCGCGAGCAGATCGGCGAAGTACCGGTTCGCGACCAGGGAGATCGCCACCCCGAGGGACCGGGTGCCGCCCGTGACCAGCGAGCGCGCGATAGCGTCGCCCGTGTAGCCGGTCTGCTCGATCGCGTCGAGGACACTCGCCTTGGTGTCCGGGGCCACCGACCGCGTCGAGTTGATCACGTGTGAGACCGTCGTGATGGACACGCCCGCCAGCTGGGCGACGTCTCGCATGGTGACCACGGACAGCTCCTGGATCGGTACGGTCGCAAGCGTTTGCGCAAACGGTTGTGCGGACCGTACAGAGATCATTAACTTCCCCGCAAACCGGCTCGCCGTGGAGGTCGCGAATGCCCGCTCGGACGTCGCGGCTGCCGGCCGTGCGCCGGCGCACGCTCGGCCCCGTCCTCGCCCTGGCCACGCTGCTGGTCGCGTTCGGGCTCGCGTACGGCGACTTCCTCGCCGCCGGCAACCTGTCGCTGCTGGTCCAGCAGTCGCTCGTGCTCGGCACGCTCGCACTCGGCCAGGCTCTGGTGATCCTCACCGCCGGCGTCGACCTGGCGTGCGCGGCGGTCGCGGTGCTCGGCACGCTCGTGATCGCCAAGCTCGCCATGACCGGCACGCCCGGGTTCGTCGCGCTGCTGATGGGCCTGCTCGCCGCGGCCGTGGCCGGCGCGGTCACCGGCGGGCTCGTGACCGGGCTGAAGCTGCCGCCGTTCGTCGTCACGTTCGGCATGCTCGTGATCGTCGGCGCGGTGACCCAGGCCTACGCGCAGGATCGCACCTACACGGCGACCGACGGCACGGTCGCCCTGCTCGGTACCACCAAGTACCTGTTCGGCCGCGTCGAGCTGACCTACGGCATGGGCCTGCTGCTGATCATGTACCTCGCGGCCTGGTTCGCGCTCGGGCGAACCCGCTGGGGCGCGAGCGTCTACGCGATCGGCGCCGACCCGCGGGCCGCCCGGCGGGCCGGCATCCGCGTGCGCCGCACGACGCTCGTGGTCTACCTGGTCGCCGGCGTCTGTTACGGGATCGCGGCGTGGCAGGCGCTCGGCCGGGTGCCGATCGCGGACCCCGAGGCCCTGCCCCTGGGCAACCTCGACGCGATCGCGGCCGTCGTCGCGGGCGGGGTCAGCCTCTTCGGCGGGCGGGGCAGCGTGTTCGGCGTGCTGGCCGGCTCGCTGATCGTCGTCGTGCTGCGGGCCGGCCTCGCGCAGTCCGGCATCGACACCCTTTACCAGGACATCGTGATCGCCGTGCTGATGATCGCCGCGGTCGCCGTGGACCGCTACTCCCTTGGGAGGCAACGATGAGCGAGCTTGCGAGCGAATCAATGTCACAGGGCGAGGGCGAGTCGTGAGCAACACGGTCGTCGCGGTCGGGCTGTGCACCGTGGACCTCGTCCAGCGGGTCGCCACGCTGCCCGCGCCCGGCGAGAAGGTGCAGTCCTCGTCCGTCGAGCTCGCGGCCGGCGGGCCGGCGGCGAACGCGGCGGTGGCCGTCGCCGCGCTCGGCGGCGCCGCCCGGCTGTCCACCGTGCTCGGTTCGCACTCGTTGGCGCAGCTGGCTTCCCGCGACCTCGCGGCGTGTGGTGTCGAGGTCACCGACGTGCTGCCCTACCGGGTGGCGCCGCCCGCGGTGAGTGCGGTGTCGGTGCGGGAGGCGGACGGCGAGCGGACCGTCGTGTCGCACAACGCCGCGGGGGTGGGGGCGGTGGCGGACGTGGACCTGACCGGCGCGGGCTGCCTGCTGATCGACGGCCACCATCCCGACCTGGCGCTGCGGGCCGCGCGCTCGGCCCGTGAGCTGGGCGTGCCGGTGCTGCTCGACGCGGGCAGCTGGAAGCCGGTACTCGCCGACCTGTTGTCCTATGTGGACATCTGCGCGTGCTCGGCGGCGTTCCGCTCGCGCGCGAAGCTGACCAACCCGGTGGTGATCCGCACGGCCGGGCCGGACCCGGTGACGTGGACGGCCGGCGAGTCGAGCGGCTCGGTCGAGGTGGCGCCCACCGAGGTGCTGGACACCGTCGGCGCGGGCGACGTCTGGCACGGGGCCGCGGCGCTCGCGGTGGCGCGGCTGGGCCGGGTGCCCGCGGCGGCGGACGTGCCCGGGGTGATCGAGTACGCGAACCGCGCGGCGGCCGTGCGCATCGGGTACGAGGGCGCCCGGGCGTGGGTGACGCCGATGCGCCGGCTGGCCTCGTGAATTTCGCCGACCTGGTGGCGCGGGCGTCGGGGCTGCTGGCCCGGGAGCGCGCGCTGCTCGGCATCTGCGGTGCGCCGGGCGCGGGCAAGTCGACGCTGGCGGCCCGGCTGGTGGCCGAGCTCGGCCCGGCCGCGATCTGCGTCGGGATGGACGGGTTCCACCTCGCGCAGGCCGAGCTCGCGCGGCTGGGCCGCACCGACCGCAAGGGCGCGCCGGACACGTTCGACGCGGCCGGCTACGTGAACCTGTTGCACCGCCTGTCGAACCGGCCACCGGACGAGGTCGTCTACGCGCCGGGGTTCCGCCGCGACCTCGAGGAGCCGATCGCGGGCGCGGTGCCGGTGCCGCCCGAGGTCCGGCTGGTCGTGACCGAGGGGAACTACCTGCTGCTGGCCGATCCGCCGTGGTGTGCCGTGCGCGACCTGCTGGACGAGGTGTGGTTCCTCGACCCGCCCGCCGGCGCGCGGCGGCAGTGGCTGATCGACCGGCACCGCGCGTACGGCCGCACGCTCGACGAGGCGCGCGAGCGGACCTACGGCTCCGACGAGCGCAACGCCGTGCTGATCGACGCGACCCGGTCCGCGGCGGACCTGGTCGTGCCGGTCACGCCGAGTTGAGCTCGAGCGTGGAGCCGGTGCGGGACTTGCGCACCCGCAGCCGGGTCGGGATCCGCTGCCGCAGCTCCTCCACGTGCGACACGAGCCCGACGACCCGCCCGCCGGCGCGCAGCTCGTCGAGGGTGTTCATGACCTCGTCGAGCGTGTCGGCGTCGAGCATGCCGAACCCCTCGTCGACGAACAGCGTGTCGAGCAGCGCGCCGCCGGTCTCCGCGGCCACGACGTCCGCGAGCCCCAGCGCGAGCGCGAGCGAGGCGAGGAACGTCTCGCCGCCGGACAGGGTCTTCGCGGGCCGGACCTGGCCGGAGTAGTCGTCGAGCACGTCGAGCCCGAGCCCGCCACGCTTGCCGCGCCGCTCCGCGTCGTCGTTGTGCACGAAGGAGAAGCGGTCGTCGCTCATCCGCCGCAGCCGCGCGGTCGCGGCGACGGCGACCTCCTCGAGCCGCGCGGCGAGGACGTAGGCGCGCAGCGACATCTTGCGCGCGTTCTGGCCGCGCCCGTTGACGACGTCGGTGAGCGCGTCGAGCTCCGCGAACTCGGCCTCGGCGGGTGCGAGCTCGGTCCAGGCCTGGCGCAACCGCTCGGCGAGCCCGGCCACGTCCTTGGCGATCTGCCCTTTGGCGCGCGCGTCGGCGATCGCGTTCTCGACGGTCTGCTTGGCCTCGGTGACCGCGTCCGCGGCGGCGCCCAGGGCGACGTCCTGGTCCTCGATGCCACGCAGGTCGGGGTCGGCGAGGATCTGTCGCTGCGCCTGTTCGCGCGCCTGGGCGTCGGCGAGTTCCCGCTCGAGCCGCTCGATGGCCGTGGCGTCACGAGCGGCGAGGCGGACCTGCTCGATGCCGGCGAACCCGGCCTCGGCGACGGCCGTGTCGAGGCGGGACCACTGCTCGGCCACGCGCTGTGCGGCGGCCGCGTACCCGGAGAGGGCCTCGGCGAGGTCGTCCAGCCGGCCGGCGGTGTCGAGCAGGTACGCCCGGCGCGTGCCGACGTCGGCGTGCTCGCCGCGGGCCACGTCCAGCCGCCCGGCCCGCTCGGCGATGCGGGCCTGCACGGTGGTGCGCTCGTGCTCGTACCCCGCGGTTTTCTGCTCCGCGTCATGCAGCCGTTCCCGGGCCCGCTCGGCCTCGGCCTCGAGCTCGCGCAGGCCGGCCCGCAACGACGCGTGCGCGGCGGCACCGGCGGCGGCCTCGCGGTGGCGTGTCTCGGCCTCGCGCAGGGCGCCGGCCAGCTCGTCGGCGTCCCGCCCGCCGAGCTTGTCCAGGAGGGCGGCGAGCACGCGCCCGGCCTCCGCGCGCCGGTCCGCCGCCTCGGCCCGGTGGGCGGCAGCCCGCTCCGCACGCCGGTCCGCATCCCGCTCGTCGTCCGCGGTGACCTGGCCGGGGTCGCCGTGCGCGGGCGCCGGGTGCTCGGCAGACCCGCAGACAGGGCAGGACGCGCCGGGCTCGAGGGCGCCGGCCAGCTCGGCGGCCATCCCGTCGAGGCGCCGCTGCCGGATGTCGAGCAGCTCCTGCCGCGCCCGCTGATGCACGTCGACGGCGCCGGTGTGCTGCTCGGTCGCCTCCCGCAGCCGCCCCTCGGCGGCCGGCACCCGCCGCGCATCGTTGGCGAGCCCAGCCAACTCGTCGCGCACCTTGGTGAGCCCGGGCAACTCGGCCTCGGCCCGGGCCGCCCCACCGACCCGCTCCCGCGCGATCTCGATCTCGCCGGGCAGCCGCGCCATCCGCTCACCAAGCCGATCCACCTCGCGACCGGCGTCCCGCGCCAACCGCGCCAGCTCCTGGAGCACCTCACGGTCGGCCACCTGCTGCGCCGCCTCGTCGACCAGACCCGCGATGGCCCCGGCCTCCTCCCGCAACCGCCCGGCCAGCTCCCGCGCCCGCCCTGCTCGGTGCCGTGCTTCGGCGTCGTCCGGTGTGGGTTCGCGGGTGCTGTCGGTTCCGGGTTCCGCGTCCGAGTGCTCGCCGGCGTCCCGCACCCGCTCGGCCAGCGCCCGGCCGCCGTCCGCCGCCTCGAGGTGGTGGGTTCGCGCCGCCACCGAATCCGCCGCCAGCCGGGCCGACCCGTCCAGCCGCTCCAGCTCCGCCGCGGCCGGCACCACCGCCATCGCGCGCCGGGCCGCGGTCAGCTCCGCCCTCGCCGCCGCCCTGGCGTCCGCAGAAGCCGCCAGGGCGGTCAGCTCGGCCCGCGCCGCGCGCACCCGCCGCACCTTGTCGGCCAGTGTCCGGGCCGCGTGATACGCCGACTCGCACCGGTCCCGCACGGCGGCCGCCTCCAGCTCCACCGTCACCGCCTCCGCCGCCTCCGCCGACGTCCGCGTCCCCAGCTCGTCGAGCCACGCCGGATCGGCCGCGGCGGGCGGCTCCGCGCCGACCACCTGTGCCACCCGCGCCACGAGCTCCCGCGCCGCGCGCCGCGACTCGTCCAGCGCCTGCCGCGCCGCGACCCGCCGCTCCCGGAACCACTGCTCCACCAGCGCGAAGTGCTGCGTGCCGAACAGCTTCTCCAGCAGCTTCTCCCGCTCGCCCGTGTCCGCGCACAGGAACCGCGCGAACTCGCCCTGCGGCAGCAGCACCACCTGGAAGAACTGGTCCTTGCTCATCCCGAGCAGCCGCTCGATCGTCCGCCCGACGTCGTCGATCCGGGCCAGCCCGTCCGGCGCGTGCCCGCTCGGCGCCGCGCCCACCCAGGTCAGCGACGCCTTCGCCGGCTGCTTCGTCGTGCCGCCGCCGCGCTTCTTGCGCCGCTCGTACTCCGGGCTGCGCGCGAGCCGCAGCCGGTGGCCGCGCACGGTCAGCTCCAACCGCACCCCGGTCACCGCCGCCGGGTCGGCGTAGTCGCACCGCAGCCGCTTCGCCTGGTCCCGCACCCCGGGCACCGACCCGAACAACGCGAAGGCGACCGCGTCCAGCAGCGTCGTCTTGCCCGCACCCGTGTCGCCGTGCAGCAGGAACAACCCGTCCGCGCCGAGCCGGTCGAAGTCGACCACCTCATGCCCCGGGTACGGCCCGAACGCCGTCAGCTCCAGCCGGTGCAGCCTCATGCGGCCCGGTGCCCGCGCTGTGCAGCCAGCTCCGCCTTCTCCTCGTTGGCCACCGCCGCGAGCGCCTCCCGCAGCAGCGCGCGCTCGCCGTCGCTCGGCGCCGCGCCCCGGCAGTCGTCGACGAAGTCGCACGCCACGTCGTGATCCGACCGGCCCCGGGCCGACGCCGCGTACCGCAGGGACGCCGCCACGCTGCCGCCCGCCGGCCGCCAGTCCAGGTGGACCGCGTGCGGGAACCGCTCCTGCAGGCGACGCAGCGCATCCGTCGGCCGCACCCGATCGGTCAGCTCTACGGAGAGGTACTTGTCGACCAGCCCATCGTGTGCACGATCACTCAACAGGCTGGAAAGCGTGCCGCTGACTGTCGCAAGTGGACGCGGTACGGGCAGCTCGCGCCGCTCCACGCCCGCGAGCCCGTGCGCGTCGAGGTCGACCAGCCACACGGACTTGTGGTGGCGCGCCTCGGAGAACGAGTAGGCGAGCGGGCTGCCCGCGTAGCGCAGGTGCGCCGCCAGCCGCTGCGGTCCGTGCAGGTGGCCCAGGGCGACGTAGTCCACGCCGTCGAACACCGACATCGGCACCTGCTCGATGCCGCCGACCGCGATCGTCCGCTCCGACGCGCTCGGCGCGCCGCCCGTGACGAACGCATGCGCCAGCACCACCGAGCGCGCCTGCCGGCCGGCGACGTCGGCGCGGATGCGGCGCATGGCCTCGGCGAGCACCCCCGCGTGGCCGGCCGCGTCGATACCCAGCGAGTGCCGCGCCGGCTCCGGCTCGAGGTACGGGATCCCGTACAGCGCAACGGGTCCGTGCTCGTCGGCGAGCAGCACGGGGCGGTCCAGCTCGGCGATCCGGGTGCGCAGGTGCAGCCCGCCCGCCGCCGCGAACGGGGCGAACGCGCCGAGCCGCGGGGCCGAGTCGTGGTTGCCCGGAGTTATCACCAATCGTGCGCCGGCTGACCTGATCCGGTCGAGAATCCGGGTGCACGCGGACACCGCCTCGCCCGAGGGCACCGCGCGGTCGTAGAGGTCGCCGGCCACCACGACCACGTCGACCCGCTCGTCGCAGACCAGGTCGGCCAGTCCACCCAGCACGGCCTCCTGATCCGCGAGCAGGTCCCGGCCGTGGAACATCCGCCCCACGTGCCAGTCGGAGGTGTGCAGCACCCGCATGCGGCCAAGTTAGGGCGGACGGCCGACGAAATGGGGGAGCCACGCCACCAGCCCGGCACCGCGTCCTCCGCGGAATTGTCAGTGGGCTGGCCCATGATGCTCTCGACCTTGATCCCGGCGAAGAGGAGATGACCAAGGTGGCCGCTGTGTTCGGCACCGTCGCCGTCGTGCTGCTGCTCGTGATCGCCGCGGGCGCGGCGCTGTTCCGCCGGCTCTACGCCGACAGCCAGCGCCGGCTCGACGCGGCGACGTTAGCCGTGCGGCAGGAGCGCGAGCGGACCGACGAGCACGCCGCCGCGCTTCGCCGCTACGAGGTCACGTTCGCGTCCATCCATGGCCGCGGCGAGCTGGGCGAGCAGGTGCTGGTGGAGACCGCTCGCTCGCTCGGGCTGCGCGAGGGCCTGCACTTCACCGTGCAGACCGACGTGGGCGGCGGCGGCTCGGTGCGCCCGGACCTGCTGCTGCTCGTCGGCGACGGCCGGCGGGTCCCGGTCGACGCGAAGATGTCGATCGCGTGCTGGGTCGAGGCCGTGGAGACCGAGGACGACGAAGAGCGGCTGGACGCGCTGCGCGTGCACGTGCGCAACATCCGCTCGCGGGCCGCGGAGCTCGCCGGCAAGGGCTACCAGCGCTGGGCGGACGCGATCTACGGCACGGTCATGTTCGTGCCCTCCGACGCGGCGGTCGTGGCCGCCATGGACGCCGACCCGGAGCTGCTGCGCTGGCTGCTCGACCGGCGCGTGTTCGTGTGCGGGCCGACCGGCTTCGCCGTGATCGCGTCGGCGGCCATGCTCGCGGCCAGCGAGCGGGTGCTCGCCGACGACATCGCGGCGGTGCGGGGGTACGCGGCGGCCGCGCACCGGGCGGCCGAGGGCGCGATCGACGCGGTGAACGTGTCGAGCACGCACCTGCAGCGGTTCCTGCAGGCCCGGCGCCGCGAGCTGGACTCGCTGACCCAGTTCGCGGGGGCGGTGGGCCCGCTGACCGACGCGGCCGCCGTGCCCACCCCGCTGGCCGCCGTGCGGCGCTCCGACGAGGTCGTGATCAACGGCGCGGCGCGCGAGCCGGCCGAGCTGGAGGGGGAGGTGCCGTTCTGAGCCAGTCGCGCGGGTGAGCCGGCCGCCTGTACGAAGGCGAAAGATTTTGCCAAATAGTGCGCATACTCCGTGTGATCATGCCTGGAGTTCGGCGCGGGGGATTTGTCCGGAACGGAGGTGAAAACTGACCGCTAACCTCACACAACTCAATCGACGCCGACCTGGGCGCTTGGCAGCGGACAGTAGGCGGCGTGTGTCCCGGTTCACATCATGGGGTGGAGTCGGCGGCGTCGTTTCCAGAACGGCGGACGACGGGGTCTTCCGACCTACTAACGTGTGCAACCGTGACCGCGACCCGCGATCGCCGGAGCGATCCTGAACAAGACGCCGAGCCGGCGTGGAGCGAGCGCTCCATCTTCGGCAAGTCTCGTGGGCTGCCCTGGTGGGGTGTCGTCCTGCTGGCGTTCGGCCTGGCGGCCATCGCCGCGGCCTTCGACATGCAGCGCCAGGACTCGCTCGGGCGGGTCTACCAGGGCGCGTACGTCGTGGGTTGCGTGGCCGCGATCTGCCTGGTGCGCCGGAGCAGCCTGTTCGGGCCGATGGTGCAGCCACCGCTGGTCTTCGCGGTCACGGCGATCGCCGCGGTCGTGCTGCTGGCGCCGGACACGGGTGGCGGCGGCGGGCTGAAGGCGCTCGTGTTCTCGGTGGCGCTGCCGCTGACCAGCAACTTCCCGACGATGGCGTTCACCACCGGCGGCACCGTGGCCATAGGTGTGTTCCGCCTGTGGCGGGAGCGCGACCCGGACCTGGGTGCGCGGCCGAGTCGCGATGAGCGCCGTGCCGCCCAGACGCGGCGGCGCGGTGAGCCCGACGAGCTCGACTTCGACGCTCGGGACGACAGCGGCAGCCGGCGCCGTCCGGAACCTCGGGGCGAGACCGGCCGGCGCGGTACCGACCCGGCGGCCCGGCGCGGTGAGCGCCGCGGTGAGACCGGCCGCCGTGGTGCGGCGAGCCGCGGCGACCGCGACCCGGAGGAGCGCCGGGGTTCCGGCCGCCGGGGCGACGAGTCCGGCCGGGGCAGGACCGAACGCGGCCGCGCCCGGCCCGACGCGGACCCGGAGAACCCGGAGGGCAGGCGCGGTGGTCTCGGCCGCCGGTCCGGCCGCCCGGACCAGTCGACGCGCGACTCCGAGGGCGGCGGCCGCTCGTCGTCTCGCACCAGCCGGGGCCGAACCCGCGACGGCGACCCGCCGCCACGCCGCCGTGAGCCGTCGGCGGACCGCCCACGCCGGGACGACCGGTCCCGGCGTGAGCCGGGCGAGCGTGACTCCAGGAAGTCCCGCCGCCCGCAGGACCCGTACCGCTAGCGGACGCTGTCCTTCAGGGCCTTCCGCAGCTCGCGGGGCAGGGCGAACGCGACCTTCTCGTTGGCGGTCGTGACCTCCTGAACCTCGCCGTAGCCGCGCTCGGCGAGCCACGCCAGCAGGTCCATCACCAGCACGTCGGGTACCGACGCGCCGCTCGTGACGCCGACCGTCGACACGTCCTCGAGCCACGCCTCGTCGACCTCGCGTGCGTAGTCGACCAGGTACGACGCCGACGCGCCCGCCTGCAGCGCCACCTCGACCAGCCGCTTCGAGTTCGACGAGTTCCGCGAGCCGACCACCAGCACGAGGTCGCACTCCGCGGCCATCGCCTTCACGGCGACCTGCCGGTTCTGCGTCGCGTAGCAGATGTCGTCCGACGGCGGGTCCTGCAGCTCCGGGAACCGCGCGCGCAGCTGCTCGACCCGCTCCATCGTCTCGTCGACCGACAGCGTCGTCTGCGAGAGCCAGACCACCTTGGACGGATCGCGCACCGAGACCTTGTCGACGTCCTCGGGCTTGTCCACCAGCTGGATGTGCGCGGGCGCCTCGCCGGCGGTCCCCTCGACCTCCTCGTGTCCTTCGTGGCCGATCAGCAGGATGTCGTACTCGTCGCGGGCGAACCGCTTCGCCTCCTGGTGCACCTTGGTCACCAGCGGGCAGGTCGCGTCGATCGTCTGCAGCTGCCGCGAGGCCGCCTGTTCGTGCACCGCGGGCGAGACGCCGTGCGCGGAGAACACCACGAGCGCGCCCTCGGGCACCTCGTCGGCCTCCTCGACGAAGATCGCACCGCGCTCGGTCAGCGTCTCGACCACGTGTTTGTTGTGGACGATCTCCTTGCGCACGTAGACGGGGGGCCCGTAGGTCTCCAGCGCCTTCTCGACGGTGACCACCGCCCGGTCGACACCGGCGCAGTAGCCGCGGGGTTTGGCCAGCAAAACTCGCTTGGTCATGACGCCCAGCGTACGTACCGCACGCCTCGGTAGGCAGATTGCCCGGTGTGAGGCAGGCTATGCACCATGAAGTCACTCCCGCTTCCCGTGCGTGTCGCGGCCGGGCTCGCCGTCACCGCCGTGGAGCAAGCACGCACCCTGCCCAACAAGCTCGCCGGCCTGCCCGTGACCGTCGCGAGCCAGGCATTACAGGTGTCCATGCGCGTGCAGCAACAGGTCACCGAACTGGCAATCCGGGGCGACGAGGTACTCGCCAACCTGCGCCCGATCGAGGAGACGCCCGGGTGGGCGACGTTCGACGAGGACCTCGACAAGGACGGCGACCGCTTCGACTTCAGCAAGCCGTCCGCCTTCGACCGCGCCGCCGACCGCGAGGACGACCGGGCCGCCGACCGCGCCGCCGACGCGGACCTGAGCAGCCACAACGGTTTTCAGAGTGACGACCCATGGGTGGCCGAGGAGCGCGCGCTCGCGGAGGAGACGCAGGCGCACGGCGAGTCCGTGGCGGCGGCGGAGAACTACGACGAGCTGTCCCTGCCCCAGCTGCGCGCCCGGCTGCGCCGGTTCTCCGTGGCCGAGCTCACCGAACTGCTGGAGTACGAGCGCGCCAACCAGAACCGGCCGTCGTTCGTGGGCATGCTGACCCGCCGGATCGCCACCGTGCGCGATCAGCAGTGAGCGAGCCGACCACCACGCCGGAGCGGCCGTGGCCGGTCCGGACGGTGGCCCGCAAGATCGCGGAGTGGATCAACCGGCTGGGCGACATCTGGGTCGAGGGCCAGGTGACGCAGATTACGAACCGGCCCGGTACCGGCACCGCGTTCCTCACGCTGCGCGACCCCGCGGCCGACGTGTCGATGACCGTCACCTGCGCGACCGCGTTGCTGCGCGAGCAGCCGCTGCCCGACGGCACCCGCGTGATCCTCCACGCGCGCCCGGCCTTCTTCATCGGCCGCGGCACCCTCAGCCTGCGGGCCGACGAGATCCGCGCGGTCGGCGTCGGCGAGTTGCTCGCGCGCATCGAGCGGCTGCGCAAGCTCCTCGCGGCGGAAGGGATCTTCGACCCGCGGCGCAAGCGCCGGCCGCCGTTCCTGCCGAACACGGTCGGCCTGGTCACCGGCCGCGCGTCCGCGGCGGAGAAGGACGTGCTCACCAACGCCCGGGCGCGGTGGCCCGCGGTCCGCTTCCGGGTGGAGAACGTCGCCGTGCAGGGTGCGCTCGCGGTGCCCCAGATCGTCGACGCACTGTCTGCTTTGGACAGAGACCGCAACGTCGAGGTGATCGTGATCGCCCGCGGCGGCGGCAGCGTCGAGGACCTGCTCCCGTTCTCCGACGAGACGCTGCTGCGCGCGGTCGCCGGCTGCCGCACGCCGGTGCTGTCCGCGATCGGCCACGAGCAGGACACCCCGCTGCTCGACCACGTGGCCGACCTGCGCTGCTCGACGCCGACCGACGCGGGCAAGCGGGTGGTGCCGGACATCGCGGAGGAGTCCGTACGGGTGAAGCAGCTGCGCGACCGTGCGCGCCGCGCGCTGCACGGTTGGGTGGACCGGGAACGCCGCCTGCTCGACGCGCTGCGCAGCAGGCCCGTGCTGAGCGATCCGCTGACCCCGTTGGGGCAGCGAAGTACGCAGGTCAGCGCCCTTGTGGACCGGTCCCGCCGGGCGGTGACGAGCCGGGTGGCGGCGGAAACCTCCGCCCTCGATCACACTCGTGCCCGCTTGACGACGTTGGGACCAGCAGCCACGCTTGCGCGCGGGTATGCGGTCGTGCAGCGCGTGGCCCCGGACGGAAGTCCGCACGTGCTGCGCTCGACCGCCGAGGCGCCGGAGGGGACCCGGCTGCGGGTGCGCGTCTCGGATGGTGCCGTGCACGCGACCGTGTCCGGAGCGACGAGCGCGAGTGGAGGTAGCCGTGCCGAGACTGGAACGTGAGCCGACCTTCCTGCCGCTGACCATCAACTCGACCTATGTCGTCGCGCGGGCCACGGCCGACGAGCCGGAGCTGCGCGCGTCCGCGACGCTCGTGCGGCACCGCGCCCACGCGGCCGACGCCGCCGCGGCCGAGTGCTGGGCCGCGCTGTGCGCCGGCTGCGACGCGCCCGGCAAGCGCGTCCTGCCGAGCCGCCTGCGCGAGCTGACCGAGGCGACGCTGGACTACGCCGGCACGCGGTGGTGGTTCGGCCGCGGCTCGCAGCACCGCGAGCGCGTGACCGCGGAGCTGGCCCGCATCGAGGAAGCCGTGGACGAGCGCGACGGCGCCGACTTCGCGGAGGCGTTCGTCGGCTACGACCAGGCCGTGGCCGCCGCACTCGTGAACTCGCACAGCCGATTGGAGACCCCCGCCCAGTGACGGACGAGCTGGACTACGAGCAGGCCCGCGACCAGCTGGCGGAGGTGGTCGCCAAGCTGGAGGCCGGTGGACTGTCCCTTGAGGACTCCCTGGCGCTGTGGGAACGGGGCGAGACCCTGGCCAAGATCTGCGACCAGCACCTGGCCGGCGCCCGCGAACGCATCGAAAAGGCGCTCGCCTCGGTGGAGAACCCGGAGTCGAAATAGCCCCGCTTGGCCTCCGGCCCCCGATTACCCAGCTTACCGGCACCCACTGACAATTCCGCGCGCGAAGTCCACGCCATGCGCACAACTCGGCGCGCGCACGCAGGACTTGGGAAAAGCAAGCCGCGCCATCTACGGCAGGGTCGCTACGCAACCCTGCCATCTCGCGCATTCTGGGTAACCGACATCGCCCAAACACGCCGCCACCAGCGTGCGGGCCGATGCGAATCCGAGCCCGTTGCGAGGCCGAGTGGCTCACCGATCCAGCACTCGTGGCTGGTGCGAAACCCTCCGCCCTCCGGAAGGGCTCCGGCAAAGCCGTCGATGCGACGCACCCTCACCATCGCACTCCACCAGACCACCAGTGGCTCGGCAACGAGCAGCACCTCCACCACCCACCGGTCAAAACCGCAACCCGAACCAGGCCATCCACAACACCAGAGATCAGCTACGACTCAACAAGGGGCGCAACTGCCTCACATGACCAACAAGCCCCACACCCATTCCACAACGAGGAAATCGCCGCCCCGTGAATGGCGGCCCCCACCCTCTCCGGGGGCACCCCTTCTGACGCCAGAATATCGGCTCGGGGCGACGAAATCGGGGCGTGGGTGGTCTTCTGTGGATAACTGCGGGAGTTGTGGATAGTCAGTGGCCCGTGAAGGTCGGGGTGCGCTTTTCCACGAAGGCGTCCACCGCTTCGCGGTGGTCGGTCGTCGCGCCGAGGATGGTCTGGCCGGCGCCCTCGCATTGCAGGGCCGCCTCCAGGTCGGCGCCCGCGCCTGTCAGCAGGGCCTCCTTGATCTTGCCGTAGCCGGTGGTCGGGCCGGCCGCCATGCGGGAGGCCAGTTCGACGGCCGTCGAGAGGACGTCCGCGTTCGGGACGACCGACGTCACCATGCCGAGTTCCAGCGCGCGGTCGGCGGTGACCGGCTTCGCGAGCAACATCATCTCCATCGCCCGGCCGTAGCCGATCAGCCGCGGCAGGGTCCACGACGCGCCGGAGTCCGCGGTCAGGCCGATCGTCGCGAAGGCCATCAGGAACTTCGTCGACTCGCCGGCCACGCGCAGGTCGCACGCGTACGCGAACGACGCCCCGGCGCCCGCGGCCATCCCGTTCACCGCGGCGATCACCGGCTTCGGCATGCCGGTCAACGCTCGCACGATCGGGTTGTAGTGCTCGGCCACCGTCCGGAACGGGGCCGGGTCGTTCGAGCGCAGCGCGGCCACGTGCTCCTTGAGGTCCTGCCCCGCGCAGAACGCCTTGCCCGCTCCGGTCAGCACGACCGCCCGCACGTCCGTCGCGGCCGCCGCGTCGGTGAGTGCGGCCAGCAGCAGCTCCTTGAGCTCGACGGTCAGCGAGTTGAACGCCTCCGGCCGGTTCAGCGTCAGCGTGCGGACCCCGTCACGGTCGTCGACCAGCAGTGCTGCCAAGACGTTCTACCTCCAGATGATCAGGCGCTGGACTTCGTGCGCGTACCTCGGTTGAGACAGTCGGACAGGAAGGCCTCGGCGGCGGGCGCCAGCCGCGCGGTCTCCCGGTCGAAGAACCGCGCCGCCGCGGTGCCCGGCCAGTCCGCGGGCAGCAGCGACTCCGGCAGGCCCGGGTCGCGGAACAGGAACTTGCGCCACGCGTGCAGCAGCCGCTGCGACGCCGCGAACGCCTCGGCCGGCACCGATCCGTCCACTGCGGACACCCTCGGTAGCCACTCGGTCACGAAATCCGCGTAGTCCGCGCCCAGCGAGTCCAGGTCCCACGCCCGCGCGGCCAGCGCCACGTCGTCGCCGTCGTGCGCGCCGTGGAACGAGCTGCCGGCCAGGCCCTCCGTGTCGAGGATCTCCTCGAGCTGCGCCGAGGGGCGCGGGGTGACCCACGTGGTCGGGCCGAGCGGGCCGTAACCCAGCAGCCGTAGCGACGAGTCGAGCCGCTCGCGCGCGCTGCGGGTCGGCAGCTCCTCCAGCACGAGCACGTGCCAGCGACCGTCCCAAGTGGAGGGATTCGTGCGGTAGATCCGCATGCCGGCCTCGTCGAGCCGCCGCTCGGCGCGCCTGGTCAGTGCGTAGCCGGGGCCATCGGCGAGGCGCACCGGGCGCAGCCAGTCCTGACGCACCATTCTGGACACGGCGGTGCGGATGGCCGGCGCCTCGAAGCCGAGTGGCTCGAGCAGGCGCACCAATGCGGCGATCGCGGCCGCGCCACCTCTCGCTCGGAGGTAGCTGCCGTATACGTCGAACAGCGCGGACCTGGCTCGCACGATTTTCGAGTCTCCCAGCCAGGTGCGGGCCGGCGCCAGGGGGTTCCCGACGCATAACGGCCGGTCATCGACACGCAGTTGATCGGTTCGATTTCACCGCCGAGATGCCATAGGGGAGAATGTCACCGACTTCGGCCCGGTCGGCCCGGCCGGAGTCGGCGAGCTATGACGGAGGGAGCACGCTATGGCGGCCATGAAGCCCCGGACCGGTGACGGTCCCCTCGAGGTGACCAAGGAGGGTAGGGGCATCGTGATGCGCGTCCCACTCGAGGGTGGTGGGCGCCTCGTCGTGGAGATGTCGGCAGAGGAGGCCAGCGCTCTCGGCGACGCGCTGAAGGCCGCGGCCGGCTGACGCCGTCCAGAGTGGAGGGCACCGTGAGAGCCGTGTAGCACTTCGTCGAGTCTGGAGGATCTCGCCATGTCGGTACCTGCCTTGCCGACGGCACTTCCCGGGATCGAGGTGAGCACCGCCGCGCGCCGGGCCGCCCCGCTCGCCGTGCTGTGCCGCACCGGGGACCCGATGCCGACGCCGGTCACCCGGGCCGCGGAGCTGCCCGACGAGTGGATCACCGCGGTCGCGCTCACCGGCAAGGTCGGGGAGGTCCAGCCCGGGCCGCCCGGCTCGGCGCTGCGTTGGGTCGCCGGCATCGGCGACGGCGAGCCCGAGCAGTGGCGCGCCGCGGGAGCTGCGCTGATCAGGGCACACAACGGCCGGCTGGCGGACGACGGGCCGGCCACCGACCGGAACCTGCAGGTCGAGCTGCCCGCGGACGCGAGCGCCGACCAGGTCGCCGAGCTGGTGTGGGGGCTTCGGCTCGGCGGCTACGCCTTCGTCGTCACCGGCGAACCAGGCAAGCCGCGGGTGCGGACCGTGCGGCTCGTCGCCGCCGGGAGCACGGCCGCGAGCACGGCAGAGCTCGAAGCCGCGGCGCACCGGGCGGGTGTGCTGGCCGCGGCCACCGGGCTCGCCCGCGATCTCGCGAACACGCCGTCGAACGTCAAGGACCCGGCGTGGCTCGCGCGGATGGCCACTCGCACCGCCGGGCGCGCCCCCGGCGTCGACGCGGTCGTGCGCGACCACCACTGGCTCGCTGAGCACGGGTTCGGTGGCGTGCTCGCCGTCGGCGGCGGTTCGACCCGGCCGCCGCGGTTCGTCCAGCTCAGCTGGGGCAAGCGCGGCCGGCCGCACATCGTGCTCGTCGGCAAGGGCATCACGTTCGACACCGGCGGCATCTCGGTCAAGCCCGCCGACGGCATGCACCTGATGCGCACGGACATGTCCGGCGGCGCCGCGGTCATCGCCGCCGTCGAGGCGATCGCGCGGCTCGCACCCGAGGTGCGGGTGACCGGTCTGGTGCCGTGCGCGGAGAACCACGTGTCCGGGTCGGCCTACCGGCCCGGCGACATCGTCCGGAACTACGGCGGCCGCACCACCGAGGTGACCAACACCGACGCCGAGGGCCGCATGGTCATGGCCGACGCGCTGGCCTTCGCCGTGCGGCAGCTGTCGCCGGACCTGATCGTCGACGTCGCCACGCTGACCGGCGCGATGAAGATCTCGCTCGGCCTGCGCACCGGCGGCGTGTTCGCCAGCGCCGACGACGTAGCCGCCCGCGTGCTCGCGGCCGGCGAGCGCGCCGGTGAGCGCTGGTGGCGCATGCCGCTGTCGTCCGACGCCGGTTCGGTGGAGGACGAGTTCGCCGAGGCCGTGCGCAGCGACATCGCCGACGTCCGCCAGTGCCCGCCCGGGCCGGGCGGCATCGCGGCGGCGATGTTCCTCCGCGAGTTCACCGAGGGCCTGCCCTGGGCGCACCTGGACATCGCGGGCCCGGCCCGCTCGGACCGGACCTACGACGAGGTGACCGCCGGTGCGACCGGGTTCGCCGCGCGGACCCTGGTCGAGCTGGTGTCGGGGTTCGCGCGCTGAGCCCGGCCCGCGAACGCGCGGTCGAACAAGGCGAACTTGGCCAGGAACACCGGCCCGCTCGCGGCGAGGTAGCTCAGCGTCACGACGACCGCCCGCCAGCCCTGGCCGCTGACGAGCGGCACGACTAAGAGCTCGGCCAGCGTGGTCAGCGCGATCGAGGCGACGCCGCCGATCAACGTGACCGTGAGGTAGGTGGTCAGCTGGTGGCGCAGCCGGCCGGGCTCGCTGTCGCGCCAGGCCCAGTGGCGGACCATCAGGAAGTGCGGCACCGAGCCGGCGAGGAAGGCGAGCGTGCTGGCCGCGGCCGCGTCGGTCAGGCCGGCCCAGTAGACGGTCAGGAGGACCAGCTGGCTGATCCCGGTCGCGATCGCGGAGGCTACCGTGAACCGTGCCAACCGGATCCGTACCGGGCCCCTGACCAGCAATGTCGTCGCCACAGGACCAAGTTATCGACAGTTGGCTGAACGGTCTCTCAGGTAGATCCCCGATATCGGCCGGACTTCGCCGGAGGTCGGCTCAGGGTCGGACCGAGCGGTACACCTCGACGGTCCGCCCGGCCACGTGCGTCCACGAGAACTCCTGCTCGGCGCGCTCCCGGCCGGCGGCGCCCATCCACGCCGCGCGTGCGGGGTCGGCGAGCACGCTGTTCACCGCGTCCGCGAGCCCGGTCCGGAACGCCGCCTCGTCCGCGGCGTCGTAGTGCACCAGCAGCCCGGTCCTGCCGTCGTCGACGACCTCCGGGATGCCCCCGACGTCCGACGCGACGACCGCCGTCCCGCAGGCCATCGCCTCGAGGTTGACGATCCCCAGCGGTTCGTAGACCGACGGGCAGACGAACACGGTGGCGTGGCTGAGCAGCTGACGCACCTCGGCCGGCTGCAGCATCTTCTGGATCCAGATGACTCCGGGCCGTGCGGCCGACAGCTCGGCCACCGCGGCGGCGGTCTCCTCGGCGATCTCGGGCGTGTCGGGTGCGCCCGCGCACAGCACGAGCTGCGCGGCCGGGTCCATCCGGTGCGCCGCGGCGACCAGGTGCCCGACGCCCTTCTGCCGGGTGATCCGCCCGACGAACACCACGATCGGCCGGTCCGGGTCGACGCCGTACTCGCGCAGCGCGTCGTCCTCGGTCACCGGGCGGTAGGCGGCCGAGTCGATGCCGTTGCGCACGACCTTGACCCGGTCGGGGTCCAGCGCCGGGTAGCAGTCGAGCACGTCGTCGCGCATGCCGTCGCTGACCGCGATGATCGCGTCGGCCGCCTCGTAGGCGGTCTTCTCCACCCACGACGAGAGCCGGTAGCCGCCGCCGAGCTGCTCGGCCTTCCACGGCCGGCGCGGCTCGAGCGAGTGCGCGGTGATCACGTGCGGGATGCCGTAGAGGATCTTGGCGAGGTGCCCGGCGAGGTTGGCGTACCAGGTGTGCGAATGGACCAGGTCGACGCCGTCGACCGCGGCGGTGATCGACAGGTCGGCCGACAGCGTCCGCAGCGCCTGGTTGGCGTGGTCGAGGCCGGGCGCCGGGTTGTGCGAGTGCACGCCCTCGCCGTCGCGCGGTGCGCCGAAGCAGTGCACGTCGACGTCGATGAGCTCGCGCAGCCGCGGCACCAGGTACTCGACATGGACCCCCGCTCCGCCGTACACCTCGGGCGGCCATTCACGGGTGAGCAAGCCAATGTGCACCCGGCCACGGTAGCCGCGCACGCGGTCGCGCGGTTAGGGTCGGGTCGTGAAGGGCCTGCCGCACGTCCTAGCCATCGTGCTCGCCGGTGGCGAGGGAAAGAGGTTGTGGCCGCTGACGGCGGACCGGGCCAAACCGGCGGTCCCGTTCGGGGGCAACTACCGGCTCATCGACTTCGTCCTGTCCAATCTGGTGAACGCCGGCTATCACCAGTTGTGCGTGCTGACCCAGTACAAGTCGCACTCGCTGGACCGGCACATCTCCACCACGTGGCGGCTGTCGAGCGTGCTCGGGCAGTACATCACCCCGGTGCCGGCGCAGCAGCGGCTCGGTCCCCGGTGGTACACGGGCAGCGCGGACGCGATCTTCCAGTCGCTGAACCTCGTCTACGACGAGCGGCCGGACCAGATCGTCGTGTTCGGCGCGGATCACGTGTACCGGATGGATCCGTCCCAGATGGTGGCCCAGCACGTCGATTCCGGCGCGGGCGTCACCGTGGCCGGGATCCGGGTCCCGCGCACCGAGGCGAAGGCGTTCGGCTGCATCGACTCCGACGCCCAGGGCCGGATCACCCGGTTCCTGGAGAAGCCCGCCGAACCGCCGCACGTGCCGGACGACCCGGACGTCACGTTCGCGTCGATGGGCAACTACGTGTTCCGCACCGACGTGCTGCTCGAGGCGCTGCGCGCGGACGCGGCCAACCCCGAGTCGATGCACGACATGGGCGGCGACATCATCCCGATGCTCGTCGGCAAGGACACCGCGATGGTCTACGACTTCGACGACAACGAGGTGCCGGGCGCAACCGAGCGGGACCGCGGCTACTGGCGCGACGTCGGCACGCTCGACGCCTATTACGACTCCCACCAGGACCTGGTCTCCGTGCACCCCGTGTTCAACCTGTACAACCACCGCTGGCCGATCCGGACGGCTACGCCGCCGCTGCCGCCGGCGAAGTTCGTCAACTCCGGCTCGGCGGTCGAGTCGATGGTCGGCCCGGGTTCGATCATCTCCGGCGCGTCCGTGCGGGAGTCGGTGATCAGCGCGGACGTGCAGATCGAGGACGGGGCGACGGTCGAGGGCAGCGTGCTGCTGCCGGGCGTGCGGATCGGCAAGGGCGCGGTCGTGCGCCGGGCGATCCTGGACAAGAACGTCACAGTCCTGGACGGCGCACAGATCGGCGTCGATGCGGCCGCCGACCGCGAGCGGTACACGGTGAGCACGGGCGGGGTCGTCGTGCTCGGCAAGGGCGAACGGGTCGAGTAGCCCGTTTCGCTGTCCCGGCGAGGTTTGGCCGTTTACCTTCAGTGCATGGACCCTGGACAGCCGCCGCCTCCGCCGCCGGACCCGTACCGGTCCGTGTGGCAGATGAGCCAGGTGGGCGAGGAGACCGGGCACAAGCGCTTCGGGAACTTCAAGCTGCTCGCCGGCGTCATCGCCGGCCTGGTGGCGTTCGCGCCGTTCGGTGTGGTCACGGCCGCACTGTGGGGCTGGTGGTCGGGCGAGTCGCACGTGAACGGCGGGGGCTGGGCCGTGATCGTGATCGGGCTCGCCGCCGGCCTCGGGGTCGGCGGGTTCGTCGCGTCGGAGAGCTAGACCAGAGCTGAGCCGGAGCTAGGGGGCCTTGGCGGCGAGGAGCAGGCCGTCGCCGAGCGGGAGCAGCACGGGGACCAGCCGGTCGTCCTCCCGAACCGCACGGGCGACTTCGCGTAGCGCCACGGTCTCGGCGTCGCGGCGGGCCGGGTTGGCGACCCGGCCGGACCACAGGACGCTGTCGAACGCGATCACCCCGCCCGGCCGCAGCAGCCGGACACCCTGCTCGTGGTAGGTCGGGTACTCCGGCTTCGCGGCGTCGACGTACAGGAGGTCGTAGGCCTCCTCGGTCAGCCGTGGCAGCACGTCCAGCGCCCGGCCCATGATCAGCCGGGTGCGCCCGGGGCCCATGCCGGCGTCGGCGAACGCCCGCTTGGCCGCGTTCTGGTGCTCGGGGTCCACGTCGATCGAGGTCAGCACGCCGTCGGGAGCCATGCCACGCAGCAGGTAGAGCCCGCTGACCCCCGCTCCGGTGCCGATCTCCACCACGGCCTTGGCCCGCAGCGCGGTGGCCAGGAACCGCAGCGCCGCGCCACCGCCGGCGGAGATCGGCGGGCAGCCCAGCTCGACCCCCCGGGCCCGGGCGGAGGCGAGCGTGTCGTCCTCGGTGAGGTAACCCTCGACGTACGCGTTCAGCGCTTCCGAGTCGATCGTCGGCGTATCGGATGCCACGGAGTGTGAGGTTAGCGTTGTCCGAGAGGAATCGGTTGAACGCGGCGACAGCGGGACGCGTTCAATTCTCAGGAGGCTCTCAGGCAGCTCTCACTACGTTCACACCCAGACAGCCGATTATCCATATGAGGCTCGGGGCTGGAGGGGGGTAATCGGTGTTGATCGGACGCAGGGATGCCGAGGGTGGGAACAGGATGAACGACGGTGACGTTGAGGTAGGTAGTGGGGCAGAGCGCCCCAGGGAGGTGGCTACCCGCCCGATGCACACGCAGACGACCGGCTCGGCCGTCGCCGAGGCCCAGCCAGTGCAGCTGGACGAGCAGTCCAATTGGACACCGCCGTCGTGGGACGAAGTCGTGCGCGAGCACGCCGACCGCGTCTACCGGCTCGCCTACCGGCTGACCGGCAACGCGCACGACGCGGAGGACCTCACCCAGGAGACGTTCATCCGGGTGTTCCGCTCGCTGGCCAGCTACAAGCCGGGCACGTTCGAGGGTTGGCTGCACCGCATCACCACCAATCTCTTCCTCGACATGGCGCGCCGCCGCTCGCGGCTGCGCATGGAGGGGCTTCCCGAGGACACCGACCGGCTCGCGGGCGACGACCCGAGCCCCGAGCAGGTCTACGCCGAGACTCATCTGGACCCCGATCTGCAGGAGGCGCTGGACGAGCTGCCTCCCGAGTTCCGTGCCGCCGTCGTGCTGTGCGACGTCGAAGGCCTGTCGTATGAGGAGATCGGCGCCACCCTGGGCGTGAAGTTGGGTACTGTTCGAAGCAGGATCCACCGGGGCCGGCAGGCTTTGCGCGCGTCGCTGGAGCGGCGCAGGGAATTGGTATCGGAGGGTCGATCGTGACCGACGAGCGCGGTTGGGGTCTGTCCGAACAGCATCTGCTGCCGGACGCCGTCGTGGCGTTCGTGGACGGCGAGCTGTCGGCGACGGCGCACGACCGGGCGGCCGCGCACATGGCCAGGTGCGCGCACTGCCTCGCGGAGACCGTCGCCCAGCGGCAGGCCGCCTCCGCGGTCCAGACCGCCGACGCACCGGCGGTGCCCGCCGGACTGCTCGCCACGCTGCGCGCCATCCCCCAGCAGGTCGACATGCCCTCGACCCCGGACGGTCTCGCCATGACCGACGACGGCCAGCTGGTCGTCGTGCAGAAGCCGGACCAGATGCCGGCGGCCGCGGCCCCTTTTGGGTCGAGCGCGCCACTCGGCTCGTCCGCCAAGCTCGGTGAGGGAGGGGCGGTCCTCGGCCGCCGGACCAGCCGTCGAGCCGCGCAGGGTGCCGGGGTGGTCGTGTCGGGCCTCGTGCTCGGTGCGCTCGCACTCGTGACCACCAGCAGCTCCGACGAGCCGAAGCAGCAGACCCCGCCCGACGCCAACCGTCCCGCCGTCTCCGGCGGGGACAGTGTCCAGCGGGCGGGCTTCGTCACCCTGCACGACGCCGGTCGCTGACCCACCCGCTACGCCGACTTCACCGGTGATCCGGCAGGCTGGAAACCGATGAACGACCAGGTGACCCCCGAGCCGAACGGCGACGGCGACGACCGTCCGCGCCTTGGCCCGAGACCGTTGCACCGACCGGAGGTGGACGCCCCGAGCGCCGCCGTGTTCGGCCGGCCCGACGGTGTCACCGGTGCGTTCTCCCCCCAGTCCGGCGGATCCGCGAGCGCACGGTCGGCGTTCGGCGAGATGAAGGCCGCCCCGCCGCCACCCGAGTCGCTGACCAGCGCGTTCGGCCGTCCGGCGGGCAACACCGAGGTCCTGCAGCGCCCGCCCGCCGAGGACGCACCCGGCGGCGTCGACCCGTGGGACGACGATGCCGCGCGGGACCCGTGGCGTGACCCGGCGGCCGGCGCCGTCATCGGCCCGCCCGCGCTCGGCGCGGAGGACGCCAAGCTCGACGAGAGCAAGAAGGCCAAGAGCCGTCCGGCCGGCCAACTGCTGAGCCTGCCCGAGCTGATCTTCGGGCGGCGGGTGAAGGTCACCGCACTGCTCACCCTCGCGCTCGTCGCGCTGCTGATCGGCGGCGCGGGCGGCGTGGTCGGCTGGTTCATCGCGCGCAGTGGCGACTCGCTGCACAGCGACGTGACACTCGCGGACGTCACCCCCGGCAAGGAACGCGCGGCCGGCTCGGTCGCCGACATCTCCAACCGGGTGCGCCCCGCCGTCGTGTCGATCGAGGTCAAGGTCGGTGACTCCGGCGGATCCGGGTCCGGCGCGGTGATCGACAGCCGTGGCTACGTGCTCACGAACAACCACGTCGTGACGCTCGGCGGTTCGGTCGAGGAAGGCCAGGACATCGCGGCGGTCTTCAACGACGGCACCCGCGTGAAGGCGGCCATCGTCGGCCGCGACCCCAAGACCGACCTCGCGGTGCTCAAGATCGACGTGCCGAACCCGACGGTTCTCCAGCTCGGCAGCTCCACGGACCTCGCCGTCGGCGACACCGTGATCGCCATCGGCTCCCCGCTCGGCTTCGCCGACACCGTCACGCAGGGCATCGTCAGCGCCCTGCACCGCGCGGTGGTCTCGCCCGGCACGGACGGCGAACCCGCGATCTACGACGGCATCCAGACCGACGCGGCCATCAACCGCGGCAACTCGGGCGGTCCGCTCGTCGACACCACCGGTGCGCTCGTCGGCATCAACACCAACCTCCAGGGCGCGGACGGCGGCACCGGCAATATCGGCCTCGGCTACGCCATCTCCATCGACTACGCGCGCCCCATCGTCGAGACGCTGATCCGGCACGGCCGGGTGCAGCACGCCGACCTGGGCGTGAACGCCGCGTCGGTGTCCGCCGAGACCTCCGACGGCGCCCGGGTCCAGAACGTGAAGGACGGCAGCGCGGCGGCGAAGGCCGGCATCCAGCAGGGCGACGTGATCACCAAGGTCGACGACAAGATCGTCGGTGACGTGGCCGAGCTGTTCGTCGCGGTGCGGACCCACAAGGTCGGCGACAAGGTTGCGGTGGTGCTCGCGCGCGACGGCCGGGAGCTGACCGTTCAGGTCACCTTGCAGTCGGACTGATTGGCTACTCTGGAAGACGGAGACGTTGGCGCGGCGAAGGTAGGCCACAGTGTTCGACAGCATCGGCTGGGCCGAGATCCTCGTCATCATCGTTGCCGGTCTGTTCATCCTCGGCCCGGAACGCCTGCCGTCGGCGGCCGCGTGGCTCGGCCGGAACGTGCGCAAGGTCCGCGAGTACGCCACCGGCGCCCGCGACCAGCTCCGCTCGGAGATGGGCGACGACTTCGACGAGCTCCGCAAGCCGCTGCAGGATCTCCAGCAGCTGCGCAACTTCGACCCGCGCCGCGCGGTGACCAAGCACCTCTTCGACGACGTCGACGCCGGCAACGGCCACACCAAGGCCAACGGCCATACGCCGCCCCCGGCGTCTCCCGCCAAGAGCGCGGAGCCGACCCCGCCACCCGGCGAGAAGGCCCCGTTCGACCCGGACGCCACCTGATCTCACCCCTTTCCCGTTCGTACCGACCGACAAGCGGTCGGTGAATGCTGCGCGTCTTCGACGGTACACCTGTATCAGACAAGCGTGCAACACAGATGTCTCACACACTTGTGTCAGACGATGGTATGGTGGGCGGCATGGGAAATCGGGAAGCACTTCTGGACGGTGCCGAGCGCTGCCTGGTGGACAAGGGCTACGCCCGCACCACGGCGCGCGACATCACCTCCGCGGCCGGCGTGAGCCTGGCCGCGATCGGCTATCACTTCGGTTCCAAGGAAGAGCTGCTCAAGGCCGCCCTGCGGCATTCACTGGAGCGCTGGGGCGACGAGATCTCCGGTCTGAAGAAGGAGATGAGCTACCCGGTCGACGAGGAAGCGGACCGCTTCGTCGCGACCTGGGACCGCGTGATCGATTCCTTCCGGGAGTCGTCGAAACTATGGGCGGTCCAGTTCGAGCTGCTGGCCGCGCTGGAACGGGAGCCGGAGCTGCGCCGGTCGTTCGCCGCCGAGACCCGGCATGCCCGTATCGCACTCGCCGACCTGTTCGACACCCTTCCGGAGGACAACGAGGAGGCCGAGAAGCTCGGAGCCTTCTACCAGGTCCTGCTGGCCGGGCTCGCCGCCCAGTGGCTGAGTGACCCCGAGACCACGCCGTCCGGCAACGACATCCTGGAGGCAATCAAGCTGATCGCGATGGACCTGCTACCTCACGGCCCGGCCTGACTCAGGCCGGGGACACCGACAGCATCCGGCCGGACAGCCCGCGCGCGCGGGTCGACAGGCGGGTTGCGATGTCGGTGAGCACCTTCGACGCCTCGGCGTCGGGCATGGAGGTCACGAACGGCTTGCCGTTGTCACCGGCCTCGCGCAGGCGCGGGTCGAGCGGGACCTTGCCGAGCAGCGGCACATCGGCGCCGAGCGACTTCGACAGCGACTGGGCCACGACCTCGCCGCCGCCGGAGCCGAAGGGTTCCATGCGTGAGCCGTCGGGCAGCTCCAGCCACGACATGTTCTCGATGACGCCGGCGAGCCGCTGACGGGTTTGCATCGCGATGGCGCCGGCTCGTTCGGCGACCTCGGCGGCTGCCTGCTGTGGCGTCGTGACCACGAGGATCTCGGCGTTGGGGATGAGCTGGGCGACCGAGATCGCGATATCGCCGGTGCCCGGCGGCAGGTCGAGGAGCAGCACGTCCAGGTCGCCCCAGAACACATCGGCGAGGAACTGCTGCAGGGCGCGGTGGAGCATCGGACCGCGCCAGACGATGGGAGTGTTGCCCTGGGTGAACATGGCGATCGAGATGACCTTCACGCCATGGGCCTCGGGCGGGAGGATCATCTTCTCGACCCGGGTCGGGTGGCCGTCGGCGCCGAGCATGCGCGGCACCGAGTGGCCATAGATGTCCGCGTCGACCACGCCGACCGACAGCCCGCGTTCTGCCATCGACACCGCGAGGTTGACCGTGAGACTGGACTTGCCGACCCCGCCCTTGCCGGACGCGACGCAGTAGACCCGGGTCAGGGACCCCGGTTCAGCGAACGGAATGCGTGGCTCCTCCGCGTCGCCGCGGAGCTTGCGTCGCAGGTCCGTACGCTGCTGGTCGCTCATCACGTCCATCTCGACCGTGACGTGCCGGACGCCCTCGACTTCGGACACCGCGGCGGTGACGTCACGGGTGATCTTGTCGCGGAGCGGGCAGCCGGAGACCGTCAGGAAGATCTCCACGTGAACGGTGCCGTTCTCGCCGATGGTCACGTTCTTGACCATGCCGAGATCGGTGATCGGCTTGTGGATCTCTGGGTCCTCCACACGGGACAGCGCGACACGCACAGCCTCGACGTCGGGAACCTGAGTTGGCTCGCTGGTCGTCACACAGTCATGCTACGGGCACCCATACCCCACTCGTCCGGTGACCGCATCCGCCGTCGTGCGGCTGCGTGCGCGCGTTCCGTAACATCACGACCATGGCGGACCCTGCCGTGACCCGGCGTTTGACCGGGACCGAGATGGACGTGTGGCGTTCGTTCCTGCGAGCGCACGCGCGACTGGTGCGCGTGCTCGAGGCCGAGCTGGTCGCCAAGCACCCGTTGTCGCTCGGCGGCTATGACGTGCTGGTTCAGCTGGCCGAGGCGCCCGGGCGCCGGCTGCGGATGGCCGAGCTGGCCGACGCCGTGCTGCTGTCCCGCTCCGGCGTGACGCGGCTGGTTGACCGGCTCGAGGTGGCCGGCATGGTCACTCGCGAGCGGTTCGAGAGCGACGGGCGGGGCGTCGTCGCGGTGCTGACGACCAAGGGCACCGACACCTTGCGTGAAGCGGCTCGCACCCACCTCGCGGGTGTGATGCATCACTTCGTCGAGCACCTCGAGCCCGAGGAGCTGAGCGCGTTCGGCGGATTGTGCTCCCGGCTGGCCGAGTAGTCAGCCGTCCGCCCAACGGGCGTCCTCGCGAAGCGAGTCGGCTGTCGGGCGCCGGCGTGGGTTGAGGTCCTTCCGCAGCCGGTCCAGCTCGCCGCGCAGGTAGTCGCGGGTGGCGACCTCGCCGACGGCGAGGCGGAGCGCGGCCAGCTCGCGGGCCAGGTACTCGGTGTCCTCCTTGGTCTGCGCGGCGCGGGCGCGGTCCTCCTCGAGCGACACGCGGTCCCGGTCGTCCTGCCGGTTCTGCGCGAGCAGGATCAGCGGTGCGGCGTACGCGGCCTGGGTGGAGAAGGCCAGGTTGAGCAGGATGAACGGGTAGGGGTCCCACCGAAGGTTCACGGCCACCAGGTTCAGCGTGATCCACACGGCGACGAGCAGCGTCTGCCAGAACAGGAACTTGCCGGTACCGAGAAAGCGGGCGAGCCGCTCGGAGAGCCGGCCGAACGCCTCGGGGTCCCACGACAGCCGGAACCGGCGCGGTGTACGCGGCTGGTCGAGCTTGCGGCGGCCCATCGGTTCAGGCATCGGCGGTCTCGCTTCCCGCGCCGGCCGGCTCCCACGGGCCGTTCTCCCGCCAACCGGTCGGCAGCAGGTGGTCCAGCACGTCGTCCACCGTGACGGCGCCGACCAGGTGGTTCGTGTCGTCGACGACCGGGGCGCAGACCAGGTCGTAGGCGGCGAAGTAGCGGGTCACGTCGTTCAGGGTCGCGTCCGGCGGCAGCTTGGCGAGCGCTGTGTCCACGGCCCCGGCCACCAGCCCGGACGGCGGCTCGCGCAGCAGCCGCTGCAGGTGCACGCAGCCGATGTAGCGCCCGGTCGGCGTCGCGGACGGGGGCCGGCAGACGAACACCATGCTGGCGAGCGCCGGCGTGATGTCGGGATTGCGCACCATGGCGAGTGCCTCGGCGATCGTGGCGTCCGGTGCGAGCACGATGGGCTCCGGCGTCATGAGCCCGCCCGCGGTGTCGGCGGAGTAGGCGAGCAGGCGCCGGACCGGGTCGGACTCCTCGGACTCCATCAGTTCGAGCAGCCGGTCCTGGTCGAGCTCGGACAGCTCGGCGAGCAGGTCGGCCGCGTCGTCGGGGTCCATCGCCTCGAGGACGTCCGCGGCGCGCTCCTCGTCGAGGTGGGCGAGCAGGTCCTTCTGGTCGGCCTCGGGCAGCTCCTCGAAGACGTCCGCGAGCCGCTCGTCGTCGAGGCCGTCGGCGACCTCGTAGCGGCGCTTGGCCGGCAGCTCCTTCAGCGCGGCGGCGACGTCCGCGGCCCGCATCGTGTCGAAGACGGCGAGCAGCTTGTCGGTGCCCTGCGGCACGGAGGACAGATCGGTGACGCCCGGCCCGCGGACCTCCTCCCAGCGCAGCACCTGGATCGGCCCGCGGCGCCCGAGCCGGCCGGTCCGCTTCTGGAGCGCGACGCGGCCGAGGACCCAGTCGCGCGTGCGGGTCGGCTCCATCGCGGCGTCGACCACGACCGCGACGGCCTCGGTCTCCGCGATGAGCACGCGCGCGTCGAGCAGCTGGCCGACGACGAGCACCTCGTTGGGCCGCTGGTGGAAGCGGCGGAGGTTGACCGAGCCGGTGGCGAGCGTGACCGCGCTGGCGTCGATCGAGGTCACGCGCAACATCGGCACGAAGATGCGGCGGCGGGTGGCCAGCTCGACGACCGCGCCGAGCACTCGGGGCGGCTGATGGTCGGTCCGCAGGGACGCAACCACGTCACGGATCTTGCCGATGGACTCGCCGTCCGGCCCGAAGACCGGCAGGCCGACGAGCTGCGCGACGAACACCCTGCTCACGGAGCCCACGGCGATCAGGCTAGCCGTTGAGCACCCGATTCACCTGCCTGCGAGCTCACCCGCGAGCTTCGCGTCGTCCAGGTGGGCGAGGTCCCCGTACGGCACGGCGACCGTCGGGATGCCGCACGCGTTCGCGTAGCCCGGCAGCACCGGCAGGACCAGCGTGAACTCGACGGCGTCGCGGGAGTAGGCGATCCGCACGTTCTCGGCGAAGTCCGCCGGCGTCAGGCGAAGGGGCGCCGAGACACCGCAGATGTTGCCGGGTTCCTGCGCCTCGATCACGCGGGAGACCTCCTCGGCGGTCGGCTGGCTGATGTCGCCCCGCCCGAAGATCGCGGTCGGTCCGAGTGGGCTGCCGGTTCGCAGGTCGACGGTGATGGTGCGGTAGGTCGTCCAGGAGCTGTTGGTGATGAGGTCGGACGTGGGCGCGTTCTCGTAGCGGACGGACAGGAAGTCGTCGTTCTGCAGCCGGACCGACGGCGTCACGACGAGGTCGACGGGCGCGTCGCGCCGCGGGTCGTCGCCCACCTCGCGCCTGGTGGCGGCGACCTGTTCGCGCAGCAGGTTCACCTCGTCGCCGACCTGGTCGCGCAGGGCATCGTTGATCGCCTGCTGCACGCCGCGATCCGCATGTCCGGACACCTGCACGATGCCGGCGGTGACGTTGAGCTTGACGTCGTCGTAGCTGGCCTGGACGGTCTGGGTGCTGACGCGCAGCCCCTGTTGCGCGCCGGCCGCCGGCCGGTTCTCCGCGGCGGCGCTGAGGGTGATCACGACGGCCCCGGCGATCACCGCCACCGCGATGACCACGGCAGCCACCTTGGCCGCCACCGCTGCGGCTGCGCCGCCCGCCGCCGCCTCCGCCCGCACCGCCGGCGACCGTGCCGGCGGTGGTCGCCCCGGCGGCCGTGCCGGTCGCGCCGACAGCCAGCCCTCCGGTACCGCCGGCGAACACGCCTCCGGCGGTCGCACCGGCCGCGCTGCCTGCGGCTCCGACGGCGACCCCGCCAACGCTGCCGGCGGCTCCCGCGGCGATTCCACCCGCGCCGGCCGCGATGGTGCCGGCGCCAGTGCCGAAGGCTCCGCCCGTCGCTCCGCCGGCCGCGGTCAGCCCCCCGGGGCCGAGTCCGCTTGCCGCCGCTCCAGTGCCACCCGCCGCGACGCCGCTGACCGCTCCGCCTCCGGCCGCTGCCGCACCCGCTGCTCCAGCGGTGGTTCCGGCGCCTGCGCCACCCGCGGCCACACCCGCGGCGGGTACGGCTCCGGCGGCCGCTGTGCCTCCGGTCGCCGCGCCGGTCCCGGCCGCGCCTCCGGCCGCCGCACCTGTCCCGCTCGCTGCGGTGCCGGCGATCGCGCCATGTCCGGCGGTGGTGGCTGCTGTACCGGGGATGCCCGTGCCGACCGCCGCGCCTGCCCCGCTTGCCGCGGTGCCGGTTCCGGCGGCGGCTGTGCCTCCGGTCGCCGCTCCTGTCCCGCTCGCTGCGGTGCTGGCGATCGCGCCATGTCCGGCAGTGGTGGCTGCCGTGTCGTGGCTGCCTGCGCCGGTTGCCGCCGCGCCTCCGGCTGCCGTGCCTGTCCCGCCCGCTGCGGTACCGGCGGTGCCGCCGATCGCGCCAGGTCCGGCGGTGGTGGCTGCTGTGCCGTGGATGCCCACGCCGGTCCCGGCCGCCGCGCTACCGGCGCCTGCCGCAGCCGCGCCGGTGCCCGTGACCGCGACGCCGGAGCCGGCCGCGCCGAGCAGCACGGCGGCCGGGCCCAGCACGCCGGTAGCCGCGATGAAGGCTGCCATCGGGGACGCGGCCAGGAGGCCGCCCGCCGTGGTGGCCAGCCACTTCCAGCCGGCCGACTCCCAGTCGGCGCCGTAGCCCGACTCCGCGGCCTCCTCCAGGTCCGACACGAACAGGGCGGCATCGTCCGGACGATCCGATAACGACTTGGCCATGCCCGCCGCCACCAGGGGCCGCAGCGGCGCCGGGACCCGGGACACCGGCGGCTCCGCGTACAGGTGCAGGTCCCGCACCTCCTCGGTCGTCGGCGCGGAGTACGGGCGGGTGCCGGTCACGCACAGGAAGAAGACGCACGTCGCGGCGTACACGTCCGTCGGCGGGGCCGCGGGGGCGCCGTTCCACTGCTCGGGTGCCATGTACGACGGGGTGCCTACCGTCTGTCCACTGTGGCCGGTCAGCAGGGCGATGCCGAAGTCCACCAGCTTGCTGCGGCGGTTGGGCTGCACCAGGACGTTGCCCGGCTTGTAGTCACGATGCACCGTGCCCACCGCGTGCGCCGCGGCCAGGCCGAGCAGCGAACCCTTCAGCACGGCGAGCGCGGACTCGGGCGGGAGCGGGCCGGCCGACAGGACGGCCCGCAGCGACACGCCGGGCACCGCCTCCATCACGATCGCCGCGCCGGTGGGGGACTCGACGAAGTCGTACAACCTCGCCACGTGCGGGCTGACGACCCGCCGCAGCAACAGCGCCTCCTGGCGGAACGCCTCCCGGTCACCCCCGGCGAGCAGGTACTTGATCGCGACGACCTCGTTCGTGGCTTCCCGGCGCGCGAGCACCACGCGGCCGAAACCACCGGCACCCAGCCCGGTCAGCTCGGTGAAGCCCGGCAGCCTCCAGTCCGTCACGTGACCTCCCTCACGGTTGGAGCGCGACCCCGCCCTGACGGTTCCCACCGTCCCAGATGGACAAGCCGCGCCGGCAACCGGGCGTGGCGTCGGTGACATGTGGGCGGCGCGGCCGCCTCCCGCGCCCTAGGGTTACCCGCAGGTAGCACAGGGCTGGAGGCAACGATGCGCTCACCGAAGGACTTCTTCCGCCCCCTCGCGGTCGGTGCGCCGGAACCGGTGCGGCAGGTCCCGTTCCGGCCGTCGCGGATGATCCATTTCTTCGACCCGGGTAACGAGAAGATGGCCGCCAAGGTTGCGGACATGGTGCCCAAGACCGACGTCCTGCTCGGCAACCTCGAGGACGCCGTCGCCGCGGACCGCAAGGAAGCCGCGCGTGCCGGGCTCGTCCGAATCGCCGGCAACACCGACTTCGGCGACACCCAGCTGTGGACCCGGATCAACAGCCTTGACTCCCCGTGGGTACTCGACGACCTGCTCACGCTGGTCACCGAGATCGGCGACAAGCTCGACGTCATCATGGTCCCGAAGGTCGAGGGACCGGAGGACATTCACTACATCGACCGGCTGCTCGCCCAGCTCGAGGCCCGCGCCGGGCTCGAGAAACCGCTGCTCGTGCACGCCATCCTCGAAACCGCGAGCGGCGTCGCCCGCGTCGAGGAGATCGCCCTGGCCTCGCCACGCATGCAAGGTATCTCGCTCGGCCCGGCCGACCTCGCCGCCAGCCGGCGGATGAAGACGACCCGCGTCGGCGGCGGGCACCCCGGCTACCTCGTGCGCAGCGACCCGGCCGGCGCGGACCTCGAGCAGGGTCGGACGACCTACCAGCAGGACCTGTGGCACTACACGGTCGCGCGCATGGTCGACGCCTGCGTGGCCGCCGGCATCCTGCCCTACTACGGCCCCTTCGGCGACATCCGCGACACCGTCGCCTGCGAGGACCAGTTCCGCAACGCCTACCTGCTCGGCTGCGTCGGCGCGTGGAGCCTGCACCCGGTGCAGATCGCGATCGCCAAGAAGGTCTTCTCGCCCGAGCCGGCCGAGGTCGCCTGGGCCCGGAAGGTCATCGCCGCGATGGGGGACGGCACGGGCGCGGTCATGATCGACGGGAAGATGCAGGACGACGCCACGGTCAAGCAGTGCCACGTCGTCGCCGAGCTCGCCGCCGAGCTCGCCAAGCGCGACCCGGAGCTCGCCGCGGCGTACGACAAGGCCACCGCGGAGGCGCTCGCATGAGGCCCCGCCGCTCCGTCCTCTACATGCCCGGCGCCAACGAGCGCGCGCTCGAGAAGGCCAAGACCCTGCCCGCGGACGCCTTGATCCTCGACCTCGAGGACGCCGTCGCGCCGGACGCCAAGGTCGCGGCCCGCGACCGGGTGTGCGCCGCCGCGGCGTCCGGCGACTACGGGCGGCGGGAGGTGACGATCCGGGTCAACGGCATCGGCACCCCGTGGCACGCCGACGACCTGGCCGCCGCGGGCAAGGCCGGGCCGGCCGCGGTGGTGGTGCCGAAGGTCGACTCCGCCGACGAGGTCCGCGCGATCGCCGCCGCGCTGCCCGAGCCGGTCGAGATCTGGGCGATGATCGAGACCCCGGTCGCGGTGCTGCGCTGTGCGGAGATCGCCGCCGCGAGCGATCGGCTGACCACGCTGGTGCTCGGCACCAACGACCTCGCCAAGGAGATGCTCGCCGAGCAGGTGCCCGGCCGGGCGCCCCTGCTCGGCCCGCTGTCGATGTGCGTGCTGGCCGCGCGGGCCACCGGTCGGGTGATCCTCGACGGCGTCTACAACGACGTCCGCGACGCGGACGGGTTCGAGCGGGAATGCCACCAGGGCCGCGAGTTCGGCTTCGACGGCAAGACCCTGATCCACCCGAGCCAGCTCGAGCCGTGCAACCGGGTCTTCGCGCCGTCGGCGGCGGACGTCGAGCGGTCGCGGCGGATCATCGACGCGTTCGAGGCCGCGCAGCGCGAGGGCCGCGGCGTGGCGACGGTGGACGGCCGGATGATCGAGAACCTTCATGTCGACAACGCGCAGCGGGTGCTCGCGCTGGCGGCGGCCATCGCGGCGAACCGGGAGGGATCTTCTCCGGCGTAGCATCGGGATCGAGGGATCCGGGAGGCGCGCGATGGTCTTTCTCTACATCCTCATCTTGGTCCTCGTGGTCGGGGGCATCTGGGCGAGCAGCACCGTCCGCGTGATCAAGCAGTACGAACGCGGGCTCGTCTTTCGCTGGGGGCGCGTGCAGGAGGCCGTGCTCGGGCCCGGGCTCGCGGTGATCGCGCCGTTCGCGGACCGGCTGCAGAAGGTCAACATGCAGGTGGTCACGATGCCGGTGCCGGCGCAGGAAGGCATCACCCGCGACAACGTGACCGTGCGCGTCGACGCGGTCGTGTACTTCAAGGTCATCGACCCGACGCTCGCCATCGTCAACGTCGAGGACTACCGGTTCGCGATCGGGCAGGTCGCGCAGGCCTCGCTGCGGTCGATCCTCGGCAAGAGCGACCTCGACGAGCTGCTGTCCAACCGGGAGAAGCTCAACCAGGGGCTCGAGCTGATGATCGACACGCCCGCGCTGGACTGGGGCATCTCGATCGACCGGGTCGAGATCAAGGACGTGGCGCTGCCCGAGTCGATGAAGCGCTCGATGTCCCGGCAGGCCGAGGCCGAGCGGGACCGCCGCGCGCGGATCATCTCCGCGGACGGCGAGTTCCAGGCATCCCAGAAGCTGTCCGACGCCGCGCGCGTCATGTCCGACACGCCGGCCGCGCTGCAGCTGCGGTTGCTGGAGACGGTCGTGGCGGTGGCCGCGGAGAAGAACTCGACGCTCGTGCTGCCGTTCCCGGTGGAGCTGCTCCGCTTCCTCGAGCACGCGCGTGGGGCGGAGCCGGCCAAGCCCGCGGAGAGCCCACGGCCCGTGGCGGAGCCACCGCCGGCCGAGGAGCCGAAGGCCGTCGAGGCGCCTGACCAGACGAAGCAGGTCGACGCATCCGCAACGCAACCGAATGGACTCGCCGAGTAGCGGTTCCTCACTGTCCGGTGTACGAACGTCACATGGCGTCTAATGTTGCAGTGACATAACGCACAGATCACGGTCAGGTCTTGCCCAGACCCCACCCGAGCACGTGAGAGTGTGGCTATGGCTAAACATCGTGTCAGCAAGGAGGGGCGAAGAAGGCTGTTCGGGGGTCGTGACCACGACGACCTGTTCGAACGGAGCTTTCGCACCTGCCGCCACTGTGGCCAGGATGTCTACGTGCTCGCCAACGACTGCCGCGACTGCGGCGCGAGCCTGGACCTGGCCGGCCGCCTGTTCTGAGTGGTCCTGCGCACCATCGGACGCGAACCACCGTCAACCGCGCGATACTGACGAGTAACCCCAGCCTCGCCCGGAGGGAGCCCGTCATGGCCCGCCTTGCCCAGACCGCCGGACTCACCGACGTGCAGCAGGAGATCCTCGCGACGGTCCGGGACTTCGTGGACAAGGAGATCATCCCGCACGCTCAGCAGCTCGAGCACGACGACGCCTACCCGCAGGACATCGTCGACGGGATGAAGGAGATGGGGCTCTTCGGCCTCACGATCCCCGAGGAGTACGGCGGGCTCGGCGAGTCGCTGCTGACCTACGCGCTCGTGGTGGAGCAGATCGCCCGCGGCTGGATGAGCGTGTCGGGCGTGATCAACACCCATTTCATCGTGGCGCACATGGTCCGCCACCACGGCACCGACGAGCAGAAGCAGAGCCTGCTGCCCCGGATGGCGGCCGGCGAGGTGCGCGGCAGCTTCTCGATGTCCGAACCGGACCTCGGCTCGGACGTCGCGGCGATCAAGACGCGGGCCAAGCGCGACGGGGACGACTACGTCATCGACGGCGCGAAGATGTGGCTCACCAACGGCGGCAGCTCGAACCTCATCGCGTTGCTGGTGAAGACCGACGAGGGCGCGGCGAAGGCGCATCAGAACCTGACCGCGTTCCTGGTGGAGAAGCCGTCCGGATTCGGCGAGGTGGCGCCGGGTCTGACCATCCCCGGCAAGCTCGACAAGATGGGCTACAAGGGCGTCGACACCACCGAGGCGGTGTTCGACGGCTACCGCATCGGCGCCGACAAGGTGCTCGGCGGCGCGCCGGGCAAGGGCTTCGCGCAGATGATGGACGGCGTCGAGGTGGGCCGGGTGAACGTGGCCGCGCGGGCGTGCGGCATCTCGATCCGCGCGTTCGAGCTGGCGGTGGACTACGCCCAGCAGCGGCAGACCTTCGGCAAGCCGATCGCCCAGCACCAGGCGATCGCGTTCAAGCTCGCGGAGATGGCCACGAAGGTCGAGGCCGCGCACCTGATGATGGTGAACGCCGCGCGGCTCAAGGACTCCGGCGAGCGCAACGACGTCGAGGCCGGCATGGCGAAGCTGCTCGCGTCGGAGTACTGCGCCGAGGTGACGCAGGAGAGCTTCCGCATTCACGGCGGCTACGGGTACTCGAAGGAGTACGAGATCGAGCGCCTGATGCGCGAGGCTCCGTTCCTGCTGATCGGCGAGGGCACGAGCGAGATCCAGAAGACGATCATCAGCCGGGGCCTGCTCCGCGAGTACAAGAACCGCGGCTGACGCGCGGCCCTGGCGGCGAGCCACAACCCGTGCGCCACAAGCATCCTGACTTGCGAAGACGCTCCACGGCAAGATCGACAGTGGCCTCCGGCCCCCCGGAACCAAGCCTACTGGGACCGGCTGACGGAAACGCTCGCCGCGTGCCGCGCCTGTGGACAACCGGGATGCGGGCGGGATCAATGCGCCTGCAGGGTTAGCACCAATTGCCCCTTGTTGGCAGGATGGTGGTCAACTGCTGAACGAGGTGAGCAACGGTGACCGGTGCGTTCTCCGGCTCGGGACGGGGCAACCAGGGGCTTCCCCGCGTTCCGACGCCGCCGACGGGTTGGCCGATCGGGTCGTACGACACGTACAAGGAGGCCCATCAGGCGGTCGAGTACCTGGCCGGAAACGAGTTCCCCGTCCAGGAGGTCACGATCGTCGGCGTCGACCTCATGTTGGTCGAGCGGGTCATCGGGCGGCTCAGCTGGCCCAAGGTGCTCGGCACCGGCGCGCTCTCCGGCGCGTGGTTCGGCCTGTTCGTCGGCCTGCTGCTCGGCCTCTTCAGCTCCCAGACCATGTCCTTCGCGCCGATCCTCGTCGGCCTGTCCGCCGGTGTCGTGTTCGGACTCGTGTTCGCCGCGGTCGGGTACGCGACCACGCGCGGCGGCGGGCGGGAGATCGCGTCCGCGAGCCAGCTCGTCGCCGGGCGGTACGACGTGCTCGCGCAGCCGCGCAATGCCGAGAAGGGCCGGGACCTGCTCGCCAAACTTGCGATGCGCCCCCGAACGGAGTAATCCGAACGAGCGTTACAGGCCTTGTCTGAATCGTTGCTCATCTACCTTGCGACTCGTGATCTTCGGGCCTAGGTTCATTGGACCAACGCATCAGGTGACGCGTTCCCAAGGCACGTCGGGGTGCTGGTGCCAGCCGCAGACTGCGTTGTGCCACTGGCCCTCCCGTCGCCGACGGGAGGGAAGGCAGGGTTTCTCACAATGGTCAGTACCCGGACGGGCGGTCGGGGTCTGAGTCGATGGCGTGCGGCGATAGCCGGCTCCGTCGCTCTTGTAGCCGTCCCGACCATCGCGGCTTGCGGGTCGGAGAGCGGGACCACGATCAACATCTATCAGGCGCCGGAACAGAATTTCCAGTCCGTCGTCGACAAGTGCAACGAGCAGGCGAACGGCCGCTACAAGATCGTCTACAACAAGCTCCCACGCGACGCCGACGGGCAGCGTGAGCAGATGGTGCGCCGGCTCGCGGCCGGCGACACGGGCCTGGACATATTAGGGCTCGATGTCACGTGGGTGCCGGAGTTCGCCGAGGCGAAGTGGCTCGCCGAGTTCACCGGCGAGAACAAGTCCGACGCCGCGCAGGGCGTGCTGCAAGGTCCCCTGCAGACGGCGATGTGGAACGGAAAGCTCTACGCCGCAACCAAGAACACCAACGTCCAGCTCCTCTGGTACGACGACCGGCTCACGCCGAAGCCGCCGGAGACCTGGGACGAGATGATCGACATGTCGCGCCAGCTCAAGAGCGAGGGCAAGCCGAACCGGATCGTGTTCACCGGCGCCCAGTACGAGGGCCTCGTCGTCCTGTACAACAGCCTGGTCGCCTCCTCGGGCGGGGAGATCCTGTCCAAGGACGGCAAGCAGGTCGTGATGGACCAGGGTGCGGTCGACGCGCTGAAGCTCCTCAAGGAGGTGGCCTCGGCCGGCGTCACCGACCCGTCGATGACGAACGCCCAGGAACAGCAGGTACAGCAGTCGTTCGAGGCGCCGGACAGCCAGGCCGCCTTCGAGCTGAACTGGCCGTACGTCTACGCCGCGATGCAGGCGGCGAACCCGGAGCGGGCCAAGCACTTCAAGTGGACGCGCTACCCGGGGATCGACGAGCCGAGCAAGACCACGATCGGTGGACTCAACCTCGCGGTGAGCTCGCTGTCGCAGCACAAGCCGGAGGCGTTCGACGCGGTGCAGTGCCTGCGGGCGCCGGACAGCCAGAAGTTCCAGGCCATTTGCGACGGTGTGCCGCCGACGATCGAGAGCATCTACACCGACGAGGAGCCGATCGAGCCCTGCCCGGGCGCGACGACGACCGACAAGCCGACGATGGCGAGCGCCTACCCGATGAAGGACACCATCCTGGAGGAGCTGAAGGACCCGGCGGTGCGACCACTGACCGTGGTGTACCAGAACCTGTCCACCATCACCGCGAAGGTGCTCTCCCCGCCCGCGGACATCGATCCACAAGCGACGGCGGACGAACTGCGTGACGGGCTGCAGAAGGCCCTGGAGTCGAAGGGAGTGCTGCCGTGAGCCAGACCGTCGACACGGCGCCACCGGCAGAGGCGGAGCCGACCAGGAAGAAGAAGCCCGTGCTCAGCGAGGGCAAGCGGGCCGAGCGCCGCCTCGGCTGGCTGTTATGCGCCCCCGCGGCGATCGTGATGGTCGCGGTGACCGGCTGGCCGATCATCTACTCGGTCTGGCTGTCGCTGCAGCGGTACGACCTGCGTTTCCCCGACCAGCGTGAGTTCGTCGGGCTGAGCAACTACGTCGCGGTGCTGTCCGACGGCTACTGGTGGACGGCCTTCGGCATCACGTCGCTGATCACCGTGGTCTCGGTGGCGATCGAGCTCGTGCTCGGCATGCTGCTGGCGCTGGTGATGCACCGGACGATCGTCGGGCGCGGCCTGGTCCGCACGGTTTCCCTGATCCCGTACGGGATCGTGACCGTGGTCGCGGCGTTCTCGTGGTTCTACGCGTGGAACACCGACACCGGCTACCTCAGCAACCTGCTGGGCGCGGAGGCACCGCTCACCCAGCAGATCCCGTCCCTGTTGATCATCATCCTCGCCGAGGTGTGGAAGACCACGCCGTTCATGGCGTTGCTGCTGATGGCCGGGCTCGCGCTGGTGCCGGAGGACCTGCTGAAGGCGGCGTCGATGGACGGCGCGACCGCGTGGCAGCGGTTCACCAAGGTGATGATCCCGGTGATGAAGCCGGCGATCCTCGTGGCGCTGCTGTTCCGCACGCTGGACGCGTTCCGCATCTTCGACAACATCTTCGTGCTGACCAAGGGCGCGAACGACACGTCGTCGGTGTCCATGCAGACCTACAACAACCTGATCAAGGGGCTGAACCTCGGGATCGGCTCGACGATGTCCGTGCTGATCTTCATCGCGGTGGCGATCATCGCGTTCATCTTCATCAAGCTGTTCGGTGCCTCGGCGCCCGGTAACGACGCAGGAGGGAAGCGCTGATGGCCGTCATCACCGGCAGTACCGCTGGCCGCAAGGCGCGGTGGACCTTCATCGACATCGTGATCGTCGTCTACGCGCTGGTTCCGGTGCTGTGGACGCTTTCGCTGTCGTTCAAGACAGTGGAGGCGCAGACCGACAAGAAGTTCTTCCCCAGCGAGTGGACGTTCCAGAACTACAAGGACATCTTCACCACGAACGAGTTCGTCCGGGCGCTGATCAACTCGATCGGCATCGCGCTCATCTCGACGCTGATCGCGGTGGTGCTGGGCACGATGGCCGCCTACGCCATCGCCCGCCTGGACTTTCCGGGGAAGCAGGCGCTGGTCGGCGTCTCGCTGCTGATCGCGATGTTCCCGCAGGTCTCGCTCGTCTCACCGTTGTTCGAGATGGAGCGCAACCTCGGGCTGTTCGACACCTGGACCGGGCTGATCCTCCCGTACATCACCTTCGCGCTGCCGTTGGCGATCTACACGCTGTCGGCGTTCTTCCGCGAGATCCCGTGGGAGCTCGAGAAGGCCGCGAAGATGGACGGGGCGACGCCCGCACAGGCGTTCCGCCGGGTGATCGCGCCGCTGGCCGCGCCGGGCGTGTTCACCACCGCGATCCTGGTGTTCATCTTCTGCTGGAACGACTTCCTGTTCGCCATCTCGCTGACCTCGACCACGGCGTCGAGGACGGTGCCGGCGGCGCTGTCGTTCTTCACCGGTGCCTCGCAGTTCGAGGCGCCGACCGGGTCGATCTCCGCGGCCGCCGTGGTGATCACCATCCCCATCATCATCTTCGTGTTGTTCTTCCAGCGCCGCATCGTCGCGGGGCTTACGTCGGGTGCCGTGAAGGGCTGAGGTAAATGGCAGAGATCGTCCTTGACAAGCTGACCAAGCGGTACCCGGACGGTGCCCTTGCAGTGTCTGAAGTAGACATACAGATCGCGGACGGGGAGTTCATCATCCTCGTCGGACCGTCGGGCTGCGGGAAGTCCACGATGCTCAACATGATCGCCGGCCTGGAGGACATCTCCTCCGGCGAGCTGCGCATCGACGGCCAGCGGGTGAACGAGAAGGCGCCCAAGGACCGTGACATCGCGATGGTGTTCCAGTCCTACGCGCTGTACCCGCACATGAGCGTGCGCGAGAACATGGCGTTCCCGCTGCGCCTGGCCAAGGTGGACGACGCGACCGTCCGGGCCAAGGTGGACGAGGCGGCGAAGATCCTCGACCTCACCCAGCACCTCGAGCGCAAGCCGGCCAACCTCTCCGGTGGCCAGCGCCAGCGGGTGGCCATGGGCCGGGCGATCGTGCGCAGTCCCAAGGCGTTCCTGATGGACGAGCCACTGTCCAACCTGGACGCCAAGCTGCGCGTGCAGATGCGCACGTCGGTGTCGAAGCTGCAGAAGCAGCTGGCCACCACCACCGTGTACGTCACGCACGACCAGACCGAGGCCATGACGCTCGGCGACCGGGTCGTGGTGCTGCGCGGCGGTGTCGTGCAGCAGATCGGCTCGCCGCAGTTCCTCTACGAGAACCCGGCGAACCTGTTCGTGGCCGGGTTCATCGGCTCGCCGTCGATGAACTTCCTGCCCGGCACGCTGGAGAACGGCCGGCTCACGACGGGCCTCGGCTCGATGACGCTGTCCGACCGGGTGCGGCGGCTGGCCGAGGCGGCCGACGCGCCGCGCGAGCTGATCGCCGGCATCCGGCCGGAGCACTTCGAGGACGCGCGGCTGCTCGACGCGACGGCGAAGGAGGACGGCAACACGTTCACCGCCACCGTCGACGTGCTGGAGTCGATGGGCTCGGACAAGTACGCGTACTTCACCATCGAGGGGGAGACCGCGACGTCCAAGGAGCTCGACGAGCTGGCCGCGGACGCGGGCTCGGCCGACGTGCCGGCCAGCGGCACGCAGCTGGTCACCCGGCTGTCGGCGGCGTCGGGCGCGACGGAGGGCGAGAAGGTCGACGTCTGGTTCGACTCGGACAAGGTCGAGCTCTTCGACCCGAAGTCGGGCAAGAACCTGACCTACTCAGAGTAGGGCCGCCAGGCCGTAGTAGGCGTAGCTGCCCGGGGTCGGGCTGTACAGCAACTGCGCGTCGACGAGCGCCTCGAGTGCTTGTTCGGCAAGTGGTTGCGGCCACCCGGTCAGCTGCGCCGCCACGGCCGGCGTGATCTCCCGGCCGTCGCGCGGCAGGCGGGCCAGCAGGTCCGCCGCCGCGCGTTCGGCCTCGTTCCCGCTGTCCACGAGCTGGCGCACGCTCACCAGCAGGCTCTCCCGCACGTCGGCCAGCTCCGCGCGCCGGGTCTCCGGCGCGGCGAGCAGCTCGGTCCAGGAGGCGAGCGGCCAGTGCGGCCGGGTCGTCACCCGGGTCGCCACGATGCGCAGGGCCAGCGGGTTGTGCGCGCACAGTGCGGCGAGCTCGGCCGCCGCGTCCGGCTCGGCGTCGACCTTCCGCTGGCCCACGATCTTCGCCAGCAGCGCGACCGACTCGTCCTTGGCGAGGTGGCCGACGTGCGTGTGCACGGTGCCGTCCGGTCCCGCGATCGGCCGGCGGCTCGTCACCAGCGCCGCGCAGCCCGGCACGTCGGGTATCGCGGGCAGCACCTGCGACGCGTTCGTGGCGTTGTCCAGCACGACGAGCATCCGCCGCTCGCGCAGCCGGGCCCGGTACGCGCGCGCCGCGTCGACACCGGTCAGCGGCGCGCCGAGCTCACCCAGCAGCGCCGTGAGCACCGCCGACGGGCTCGCGGGCGTCGCGCCGCGCCGGTTGCCGGCGAGGTCGACGTAGAGGGTGCCGTCGGGGAACCGGCCGGCCCGCTCGTGGCCGAACCGCACGGCCAGCGTGGACTTGCCGGCGCCGGGTGGGCCGTGCACGAAGCAGACGACCGGACCGGGCGACGCGAACCGCTCGCGCAGCTCGTCGAGCTCGGCGTCCCGGCCGGCGAACGTCGCGATCGGCGGTGGCAGCCTGTCCGGCGCCCGCCCGGCACCCGGTGCCCGCTCGGTGGTGATGCCCACGAACGGCACCGACCGCGTCAGGTCCTCGCGCAGGATCCGCTCCTGCAGCCGGCGCAGCTCCGCGCCCGGCTCGACACCGAGCTCCTCGACGAGCCGCTCGCGGATGCGCTGGTAGTGCGCGAGGGCCTCGACGGAGCGGCGGTTGCGGTACAGCGCGATCATCAGCTGCCGGCACAGCCGCTCGCGCAGCGGATAGGTGCGGGTCAGCTCGGTCAGCTCGGGCGCCAGGCGCGCGTGCCAGCCGAGCCGCAGCTTCACCTCGATGCTCTCCTCGAGCGCGCCGAGGTACAGCTCCTCCAGCCGCGGCGCGTGCACCAGCCGCATCGGCACGTCGCCGAGGTCGGCGAGCGGCGTGCCCCGCCACAGCGCGAGCGCGGCGTCGAACAGCTGCGCGGCCTGGACCGGGTCGTTGGCGGCCACCCCTCGGGCCGCCTCGGCGAGGCGCGCGAACCGGGTCGCGTCGACCGACTCGGCGTCGACGGCCAGCCGGTAGCCCGGCGGCACGGTCTCCAGCACGGGCTGGGGGAGCAGGCGGCGCAGCCGCTGGACGTAGTTGCGGATCGTCACCTGGGCGGTGTGCGGCGGTGCAGGTCCCCACAGCTGGTCGACGATCGAGTCGACGGACACCGTCTCGCCCGCGCGGACCAGGAGCGTGGCCAGCACCGCCCGCTGCATCGGCGCGGTGACCGGGACGGGTGCGCGCTCGTGCCACACCTCGACCGGACCGAGGATCCGGAAGTCCACAACCGGTGCCCCTTCTCGTGTGTCCGGCCCGACGCTACCAAGCCGCTACCGCGCGGCTACGGCTCCGGTGACGGCGCCCGCGAGGGTGTTGAGCAGGAACTTCTCCTCGAAGGGATGGGCACGGGGCGGTCGGTACCTGGCTCGCCGGGTTCGATGGTGTCCGTCCTCGACACGTCCGGCCGGATGACCGCACGGCTGCCGGGCGGCCGTACTCGGATGGACGCCGCGATCCAGGGGCGTTGGTGAACATCCAGGCGGAGGGGTACGGCAGGTCGGCGGGGAGTTCCGCGGGGGAGAAGGCGGCCGGCTGCAGGGACGTGCGGACTCTGCAGCCGGCCGGCCGCTCGGAGCTCCGCGGTGGGCCCGCATCCGCCTGCGAATTCCGGTCGAAATGCGGTTGGGTCCAATTTTCTCAGGGTGACTTGGTGCGACAGGACCGGCGTCGAGAGCGACGGGCTCGAGATTCTCGTCGCGGCGGTATTGCGTCGTCGTGCCGCCCGGTCCGGTGTGGACTAGGTGTTGATCCGCAGGTGGACAGCCGGATTCTCGCGGTGGCTCGGCGGCGGAATGTCCGGCGGTGACGGCTAACCGGCAGGTTCTGTTTCCGGTTTGCCTTTTCCGGAATTCCCGGAATGTAACGGCTCTCCCCACGTTCACGATGTGAGGTTCGTCTTTCAACGGCGACGGACACGGGAATGAGGAAGCATGCCGGGTGGATCGCTGAGTGCGCCGGCCGTCTATCGCGCCGTGTCGGTGCTGGTCGCGGTCGCCGTGACGGCGGTGAGCGGGTGCGCGGCGCCGCGGCCGGCCGACCCCGCCAAGTTGTCCGGGCGCCTGGGCCGCGCCGAGCGGGTCACCCTCACCTCGTTCGCCCCGGCCTCCATCCCGATGCCGCCGCCCACCCCACGACCGAGGGCGGTGCCCGCGGGCCGGGCGGCCGTCCACCACGTGCTCGCGCCGCTACGTGCGGCGCACCGGCCGGACCTGCCCGGCGTCGACCACGACCGGGTCTGCGACAGCTGACCTCGTCTTTCCCGCCGCGGCCGGCTCGAGCTTGAATCGGGCCGGCCGCGACGCACTCATGACGGTTCGGGTCGTCTAGCGGCGGGAGGCCGTCCGGAACAGGCGGCGCTCGGCCGCGTGGGGCGCGGCTCGTGAGGCCGCCTCCGGGTGGTGGCGGGCCAGCACGAGGACGCCGAAGATGGCGACCAGCGCGCCGGCCACCATGCCGAGGCCGATGACGCCGCCGGCGTCCGCGGTCTCGTCCAGCAGGCTGATCGCGAGCGCGGTCGCGACCAGCGGGCTGAGCACGGTCTGGCACCCGACGACGATGTCGGGCGGGCCGCTGGCGTAGGCGAGCTGGATGTACCAGGACCCGACGGCGAACGCGGCCACCAGGGCCGTCGCCGACAGCGGGGAGACGCCGCCGAAGCCCTCCTGCTGGAAGGTGTACGTCACGTCCCGGACCAGCACCGACACCAGCCCGTACGCCGCGCCCGCGCCGGCCGCGAGCGTCACGCACCGCACGATCCCCTCGCGCAGCGCGCCGATGACGCCGAACAGCACCACCGCCGCGGCGATGATCTCGCACGCCGTCAGCACCGCCGACGACGGGAAGACGACCGCGTTGGCGCGGCCGGCCACGAGCGCGACGAACAGCGCGACGCCCAGCGTGCTCGCGATGACCGCCACTGTGGCGGCCCCGTCGAGCCGCTCGCCCGACCGGCGGGCGTTGAGGATCGCGACCGCCGGCAGCGCGAGCACCACGATCGGCGCGACGATCGTGACCGGGGCCAGCGCGAGCGCCAAGATCTGCAGCACCGCGCACGCGGTCAGCACCGCGACACCGAGCAGCCAGCGCCGGTTGTGCACGAGCCGGCCGATCGAGTGCAGCCCGAAGCTGGAGTCCTGGGACGTGCTGCGGACGCCCTGGTGCTGCAACTGCGCGCCGACCGCACTGCACAGCGAACCGAGCACGGCGAACACGATGGCGACTGCGGTCATCCGGCGGCCTCGGCTCTCGCTGGCACCCGGCGCTCGCGGGCGGAGCTGACGGTGACCCGGAGCAGGTGCACCGCGAGCGCCATCAACATCAGCATCTCGAGCCCGAACAGCGCGCGCTGCACCAGCCCGGAGATGCCGCGTCCGTCCAGCACACCAGGAATCGCGAGGCTGGGGAAGAGGTCCGGCAGGCGGGTGGCCAGATACGCCGCGGCCAGCCCCATCGTGACCATCGCCATCCGCCGCACCACGCGGGTGGTGCGGACCCACCGCTGGTCGGTGCCGAGCCGCTTGGCAAGGCTGACTCCGGCCAACGGCAGGCTGAGGAACAGCGAGGCGCCGGCGACCTGGTGGATCAGCCCGGACGTGCTCTCGATCGTCTTGCTGTTGTCCGTCGGGAAGATCGCGCACAGCGTGAGGCTGGTGCACCAGATCCCGAAGAACGTCGTCGCTGCGCCACCGAAGTGGATGCCCACCGCACGCATGCCGGCGAGCATCAGCACCGTGCCGATCGCCAGCACCGTCACCGACGCCGCGAACTCCTCCCGCCCGTCGCCGTAGAACGTGTAGTAGCTGATCGCCCGCGACAGCGGATCGACCTCATGGGCGAAATGGATGTTCAGGTAGGTCATCGTGACCAGCGAGCGGATCAGCGCTATCAGCGACAGCAACGACAGGCAGGCGGACAACAGCAGGAACCCGCCGACCCATGGCCCCCGCCGCCTGGTCAGTAGCTCGGCTCTCTCCGGTGAAATGGACGATCCATCCATCACACTCCCCCACTGCCTCAGTGTCGCTGGTGTGATCAACGCATTTCGGCCTCCATAGATTCCCGTATGTGAACTGAGAGCCGCCTCAGCTCACCCGGCAATGTTCGCTCAGTTGTCCCAGATCTGCACCCCGCGGACCACGTAGGGCGCCTCGGGGACGAACGTGCCGCCGCCGGGGTAGGTGTCGAACTCGCCCTCGGTGCTGCAGTCGCGTCCCTGGTAGGTCGTGACCGGCCGTTTGGACCGGTTGGCGAATGAGCGCCCGTCGGCGCCCTCGGGGAGCGGCACGCACTCGCCGGGGTTCGCGTTCTCGAGCGCGATGCGGACGAGCGCGCCGCCGTAGTCCTCGTCCGGCCAGACACAGAACTCGCCGCGCTCGCAGCCCGCCGGCCCGGTGGCCGCACCCGCGGCGCCGGCCCCGGTCGCCAGCGCCGCCCCGACCGCCGCGACGACGGTGATGACACGTCCGATGGTGTTGCTCATTGCTCGGTCCTTTCTCGTCCGTTGCGCCGCGGGGAAGATGCCCGCGACGAGATCGAGAATGCCCGGAACCGAGCGATTGTCAAAATGGTTGTCCACAGCCGCCGAGTTATCCACAGTCCGCCGCACGAACCCCATTCCCGTCACCCCTCCCCGATAGAATGGAGCCATGGGGTGCCCCCGGAGAGGGTGGGGGATGCGACCGTGGGTGCGCGTGCGCGCGGGTTTTTTGCGGGTGGGAGGGGCGGGGTTGGGCGGATGGGAGGGCGGGGGCGCCGGTTGGGTGAGCGGTTGGGTGAGCGAGGGGAGAAGTGGGGATATGGCGTGGGTTTTCGCGGTGGTCGAGTGATTTGGGCGCGCCGTTGGGGGCGGCGGCGGATGGGGGGCGTCCGGTGTGGACGGTGTCGCGTGGGCGGCATCGTGGGGGCGGGAGGGGCCGGGGGGCGGCGGCTGTCCCGCGGTCGTGATGAATGGCTGAGAATTCGGTCAGCCTATTTCTCGGTCCGTGAATCGGGGTCAGGTCTTTGCTGTGCCTCGGCGGTTTTCGCGGATTGTTTCGATGACGTCGTCGTCCCAGCGGTGGGTGCGCATCAGCTTGTAGCGCTCGCACGCCACCCACATGTACGCGTGCGCCTCGGTCTCCGTCTCGATCAGGCCCGCCTGCCGCAGCATGCGCACGACCGGCAGGAACTCGTCGTCGTGCCAGCGGCGGGCGATCTCCGCGCGGTCTAGGAAGCGGCCCTCGTCCTGCATGAGGCGGAAGCCCCACGCCTCGATCGCCTCGGCGAGCTCCGCGTACTCCCACGGATCGCCCAGCGAGATGGCCCGGCGGGCCTCGCCGGTCAGCGGCACGCGCTCCAGGAAGATCCGCCGGTAGTCCTTCATCAGCAGGTCAGCGCGGTACCGCACGCCCTCGGGCGAGAGCCGGGTGGTGACCTCGGTGACGTAGGCGTCGATCGTCTTCAGGCCGAGCGCGTGCGCGACCGACACGCGGTGGTGGCCGTCCAGCACGAAGTGCATGTCACCCACCCGGTAGACCTCGATCGGCGGAACCGACTCGCCGCGGCGCTGCGCCAGCGCGAGCCGCTGCCAGCGCTCCCGCACCTGACCCGACGTCGGGCGGAAGCGGCGGTCGAACTCGCGGCTCCGGTCGACCGTGCCGACGATCGAGTCCAGCTGGATGACCTGCAGCCCGAGCCGCCGCTCGCCGGTCCGGCCCAGCGCGGCCACGACCTCGTCGAACGGGAGCATGATGTTCACGTCGTCCGGCGAGCGGCGCAGCCACTGCGCCAGCCGGGACATCACCTGCCGCCGGCGCATCCGGAGAAAATCGTTCTCGGCGTCCGCCACGGGAAAGCCGGTGTCACGGTTCATCGTCGTCCCCCGCATCTGGTAGCTCCAGGATGCGGTAGCCGACGGTGTTCACAACACGGGTTTTTCCCAGTTCCCGGTCGGGCGTCGGCTGACCGTGCGGATGGATGTGTCCGTGGAGCAGCATTCTGGGCCGCATTCGCTCGACCGCGGTGTGCAGGCAGGCGAACCCGCGATGCGGCGGATCCTCCCGGTCGCCGCAGTCCAGCGGCGGTGAGTGGGTCAGCAGCACGTCCACGCGATGCCCGTCGCGGCGCTCGCGGCGGGCCGCCATCCGGGAGACCTTCGCCGCGCGCCGGGCCTGCTGGCGTTCCGTCCACTGGTTGGGACCGTCGTTGTAGCGGATCGACCCGCCGAGCCCGGCGATCCGCAGGCCGGCGACGTCGATGACCTGCGCGTCGGCGTTCACGCCACCGGTCGGGCCCGGCCAGTCCACTGGCAGTCCGTCGCGGATCCAGAGCCCGCGCCGCTCGTGCCCGGACAGGTCCGCGTCGTGGTTCCCGGGCACGAACACGCAGGGCTTGTTCAGCTCGTTCGCCAGGTGCTCGAGGTAGTCAAACGGCAGGTCACCGGCACCGAGCACCAGGTCAACGTCTCCGGCACGCTTGTGGATCCAGTCGGTCCAGAGCGGCGCCACGATCTCGTCGGAGACGGACAGTACTTTCGGCACGCCACCGAGCGTACGGAAGCAGGCGTCCGGTCAGGCTAGTGCCGTCACAGCGTGCAACCCATTACCCTCAGACACGAATGTCGGGGAAACGGCAGGGAGCTGACACGAATGGTGGACCAGCCGAGCGCGGGGACCGGTACGAATGCGGCCGCCACTGACTACTACGTCAACGGTGGAGTGAACTGGCCAGGGTTCACACTCGAGGAGCTCGTGGCGATGGTGGCCGAGAAGGCCAGCGTGCCCCAGCTCGAGCGTCTCGCCCTGGACTGGCGCACGGCCGGGGACGGCATCGTCGACACGGCCGACTACCTGGCGGACGCGCTGGACGACCTCATGAACTACTGGTCGGGCCCGTCGGCCGACAAGGCCCGCCACACCGTCGCGCTCAACGCTCAGTGGGTGTCCGACCTCGGCACCACGGCGCGCGACATGGGCGCCCCCATCGACGAGGCCGCCGGTGCGCTCAAGGCCGCCCAGGAGACGATGCCGAACATGCCGGCGATCGCGCAGGGGGACCAGCCCGGCTCGGCGCCGATCAACGCGGAGCAGGCCGCCGCGCTCACCGGGAGCCCGCTCGGCGGCGCGGTCGGCGCCGCGGCCGCCGGGTCGCGGAGCGCGTTCGCCGCGCAGGCCGAGCAGGCGGGGTCCAAGCGTGTCGCGGTGGAGACCATGCAGCGCTTCGAGAACGCCGCCGTCGGCATCGACCGGGCCACGCCCCGGTTCCTCGGCCAGAACGACGTCCTCGTGCCGCACGAGGACGGCCTCGTCCTCGACCCGGCCACCGGCGAGTGGGTCCGGAAGGTCACCACGGTCACGGGCATCGACATGCGGTGGGACCTGCTGACCAACCTGCCCATCGACGCCACGGCCGCGCAGCGCGCGCTCGGCCTCTCGGACGGCAACGGCAACTTCGCCCTGGTCAACGGGAACTTCACCGGGGTCGGCGGCATCGGCGGGGGCGGGTCGGGCGCGATGAACCTGTCCCCGATCTCCGGCGGCAACTCCGCGGTCGGCGCCATCGGCGGCGGGAGCCCGGAGAGCATGGGCGGCGGCGTGCCGACCCGCGGCGGTGCGCTGCCCACGGCGGCCTCGGGTGTGATCGGCGGGGCCAACTCCCCGCACGGCGCGGGCGGCCCGATGGGCGCCACGCCGATGGCCGGAGGCGGTCTCATGGGCGCCTCCACGCAGCCGCACCGCAGAAGGGTGCCCTACGACGCCGACGACCCGTTCGACACGGGCCAGAAGGCGTCACCGCCGGTTATCGGCCTCTGATCCGTCCATACGCGCACAAGGGAATCCAGTGCCATGGGAGCAGACGACTTCTTCACGGCGGACACCGCGGCCGCCGCCGACCCGGCTCAGGTCTACGCGATGGACCCGGCCACCGCGCAGGCCTTCGCGGTCGACCCCGCCGCCGCGCAGAGCGGAGTGCTGACCGGGGACCTGTCCGCGGCGGGGCCGATCCCGCCGCCCGCGATGCCCACGGCCATGCCGGGCGCGGTGCCGGCCCCCGTGGCGGTCCCGCCGGCCATGCCGAACCAGGTCGTGGCCGCGCCCGCCGCACCCCCCACCACGGGCGCGGGCTGGGCGATCGACCCGGATCGGCTGCGCTCGTTCAGCGACGCGGTCACCCGTGCGCGGTCCTACCTGGACGCCGTGCAGATGAAGGTCAACCAGATGCAGGGCGCCGAGCTCACGCCGCAGCTGGGCACCAGCTCGGTGGGCCGGCAGCTGGCGAAGAAGTTCGACGACCGGCTCAACGCCACCGAAGGCCTGCGCGGCATGCTCGAAGAGGCCATGGCGCGCATGCAGAAGTTCGTGGCCAGCGCGGAGGCGGCGGCGCGAACGTACGAGGACATGGACGAGACGGAGCGGGCCTCCTTCGACGGCATCCTGCCGGACACGGGCGGCATCCTGACCGACGTCCTCGACGGGATCATGGGCGGCGGCGGCGGGTCGGACACCGCCCCGCAGGACACGCACGACGGCCACTACGGCGACCCGCACGACGGCTATGACGACCACTACGGCGACGACCACGACGACGGCCACGGTTCGGACCACGGCTCCGACCACGGCCCCGATCATGGTTCCGACCATGGGGGCGAGCCGGGCGGGCAGGACGGCGAGCAGGGTCCCGATGACGGGACCGGTCCCGGATCGGACCACGGCCCGGATCACGGCGGGCCGGATGACGGCTTCGGCGACGGTGCCGGGGACGGCCACGGCGATGGCGACGGCTTCGGCGACGGTCACGGGGACGGCCACGACGGACCGGGCGGCTCCGACCAGGGCCACGACTGGGACCTCGGTGACCCGGGCGACGGGCCGGGTTCGGATCAGGGCGGGCCGGGCGACGGTGCCGGCAACGACCACGGCGGTTCGGATCACGGCGGTGGCTACGACCACGGCGGTCCGGATGGCGGCGGTGGCGACCATGGTGGTCCGGATGGTGGCGGTGGCGACCATGGCGGGCCCGGTTCGGACACGGGCGCCGGCAATGACCACGGCGGCGGTGGTTACGACCACGGTGGCTCGGACCACGGCGGCGGCTCGGACAACGGGTCTGGCTACGGCCAGGGTGGCGGTTCGGATCACGGCGGTGGCTCGGACAACGGCGGCGGGTATGGCCAAGGTGGCGGCAATGACCACGGCGCCGGTTCGGACCATGGCGGCGGCTCGGATAGCGGCGGCGGGTCCGGCCAGGGTGGCGGTTCGGATCACGGCGGGTCCGGCCACGGTGGCGGTGACACCGGCGCTGGTGGCGGCCAGGGCGGGCCAGGCTCCGACGGCGGTTCCGGTTCGCACGGTGGCGCCGACCAGGGTGGTTCCGGCCACGGTGGCGGCTCCGGCGCGGACCACGGTTCCGGCGGCCAGAGCGGGCCGGGTCCGGATCAGGGTGCCGGTTGGCGGCCACGGCTCGGGCGGCGATCACGGCGTGGCTCGGGCGGTGACACGGGCGGTGGCTCGGGCCATGGATCGAGCAACGGGGGCGGCCAGAACGGGTCCGGGCAGCAGTGGCCGACCGCCGATGCCGACGCGGGTGGCGGTGGCGGTGGCGGTCCAAAGGCCGGGCACCGGGGCTAGATGATCATCAGTGCGAGATCCGCGGTCCCCATCGGTGTCGCGGAGGTCGACCTGTTGTGCGCGGCGGCGAACTCAGCGCCGCCGTTCCCGCTGCGCATTCCCAACGTCGGCAGCACGATCCTCGAGCGCCGGCTGAGCCTGCGCCTCGCCCGCGAGAGGCTCGCCGCCCGGGGGCTCGCCGACGAGCGTGGCCCGCTGGGCGTCGCCGAGGCGTTCGCCTACCTGCTGCAGGACTGCACGCTCGCGCTGGACATGGTGCTGTCGCTGGGCTCCGATGTCATGGGCGCGGTGCTACTCGCCCGCCACGACGTCGCCGTCCTCACCACCCAGGAGCTGACCGGCGACGGCACCGTGCACATGGCCGAGCTCCGCATCGACGACGCCGTCGACGAGCTGCTCGGGTTCGTCCCGACGCACGAGCCCGGCATGACCTCGCCGTTCTCCATCCCGACCGGCGCCCTCGACCGCGTCCACCAGGCCCTGCTCGGCCGCAGCGGGCGCCAGCTCGACTCCGGCGAGTGGGACGCCCTGCTCGCCCGGCACGGCATCGACGACCGGACCGCGCGCCGGCTCGTCACCTACCTGCAACCCGTGCTCGGCAACGGGCAGGTCGGGCTCGCGACCCGCGGCGGCTACGCCATGGAGTGGCGCCGGGTCGGCGGCGAGCTGCGTTGGCTCGACACCGATCGGGGCCGCTTCCAGCTCGTCGCGGGCAAGGACGAGGAGTGGATGAACGTCAGCCCGCTGCACGCGAACGACCTCGCCGCGGGGATCCGCCGAATGGCCGGTGAGCTGCGCGACTGAGCCGGAAAGTTGCCCACAATTCAGACGGTTGGCTCTCCCTTGGACTGTGCCGAGCCGCTAATCTGACCGTCGGAATCGATGATGGTGGGGAGCGGGGCTGTGGGCGGTTTCGAGCAGATCATCCGGCAGGCCATGGACGCCAGAACCCGGGCCGTGCAGGCGGCGCAGCAGGCGGAACAGGACCGGCGCCGGCGCCGGCAGGAGAACGACCACTACGTCACGGGCGGTGTCCACTGGGACGGCTACGGGCTGGAGCCGCTCATCAAGATGGTGGGCGAGCGGGCCAACCCGGCGCAGCTCGACGCGCTCGCCGGTGAGTGGAGCCGGCACGGCCAGTCCGTGGTCAGTGCCTCCGACGACCTGAACCGGTCGCTGTCCACGCTGATGCAGTTCTGGTCCGGGGACGCGGCCGACCAGGCGCTGCAGAAGGTCACGACCAACACGACGTGGATCGCCGAGCTCGGCGGCACCGCGCAGCAGATGTCCGGGCCGATCCAGGACGCGAGCGGCGCCCTGCGCTCGGCGCAGGACACCATGCCGGGCATGCCGAAGAACAACTGGCTCGCGTCCGCGGGCGGCGGCGCGGCGGCCGGGTTCATGATCGGCGGGCCGATGGGTGCGGCGTTCGGCGCGGCACTCGGGGGTATCGCGAGCGCGTTCGGTTTCGGCTCCAGCAAGAAGAAGCTCAAGCGCAAGGCCGTGCAGACCATGCAGCGCTACGAGACCGCGCTGCTCGGCGTCGACTCGACCACGCCGCAGTTCGGCCTGCCCTCCAACGGCGCCAACCCGGGCACCGGCCCGGTCGGCAACCCCGACCCCGGCGTCGGCACGCCCGGCGGCGCCACGCCCCCGCCCGGCACGATCGACCCGGGCCCGCGGCCCGGGCTGCCGCTGCCCGGCCCGGTGGGCGGCATCGACAACACGACCGACCCGGCGTTCGCCGGCAGCCCCGAGGGCCGCTGGCAGTCGATCACCGGTCTCGGCCCGGCGGCGAGCGGCGGCGGGAGCCTGCCGCCCAGCACGGGTCCGGGCGCGGGCGGACCGGTCGGCAACGTCCCCGGCCTCGTCGGCGGCAACGGCCGCTTCCCCGGCTCCGGCCTCGGCCCGCTCGGCGCGGGCCGCGGTGGCGCGGGCTCGGCACGTGGCGGCGTCGGCCGCAGTGGCCTGATCGGCGGCGGCCGGGGCGCGGGTGGCGCGTTCGGCCCGAACGCGGGCCGCGGGGCCGGCGGGCGCGGTGCGACCGTCGGGCGCAGCGGCAACGCTTACGGGCGCGCGTCGGGTGCGGCCGCTGGGCGCGGTGGCGCCGGCGGCAGCGGGTACGGCGCTGGCGGCGGGCGCGGCGGGGACAAGGAGTACCGCGGGCGTGGCCGGTTCAACCGGGGCGGCGCGATCAACGGCCGCGGCGGCTCGTACGGCGCGGGTGCGCCGGGGAACCGGGCCGAAGAGGAGGACGACGGCGAGCACCGCAGGCGGGTGCCGATCGAGGACGACCCGTTCTCGACCGACCTCAAGGCGGCACCGCCCGTCATCGGGCTGTAGGAATCGGAGGAGAACAGGTGTACGTAGACGATTCCACGCCCGTGGCCGGCGAGAACTGGCAGGTCGAGCCCGAGCAGGTGCGCGAGTTCGCCGCCGCGGTCGACCAGGTCCGCCGCGACCTCGAGAGGATCACCAGCGAGGTCAGCGAGATGTCCACGCCGAACTACGCGCCGATGCTGGGCACGAGCCCGGTCGGCCAGGAGCTCGCGGAGAAGTTCACCGACCGGATGGGCAGCGAGCAGGGCCTCCACGGGCAGCTGACCACCGCGCTCGCGCGCATGGAGGAGTTCATCTCCAGCGCCGAGAAGAGCGCGGCGCAGTACCAGCAGGTCGATGGAGACAACTCCACGAAGTTCAAGTTCGTCTAGGGATGGAGCTCGAGAGCGGCCTCGGCGAGCGGCTCCTGCCGGTCGAGGTCGACCTGCTGTGCGTGTTCGCGGAGGTCGAGGCGCCGTTCCCGCTGGAGATCGCGGCGACCGGGGAGACCGGCATCGAGCAGCGCATGCGTTTTCGCGACGCGCGCGAGCAGATGACCGACCGCGGCCTCGCCGACGAGAACGGCCCGCTCGGCGTCGCCGAGGACTTCGTCTTCCTGCTGCGGTCGTGCACCGGAGTGCTGGATCTCGTGCTGGCGACCGAGAAGCTCGACCTGGCCGTCGCGCTGATGACACACCGGGACGAGTCGCTGCTGGTGACGCAGAAGCTGTCCGATCCGGAGGGGGTCATCCGGATGAAGGCGGTCACCCTCGACGAGGCCGTCGGCGACCTGATGAAGCTGGTGCCCAAGGTGGACGCGCCGCGGACCGCGCCGTTCAGCCTGCCGCGCCGGGCGATCGAGGCCGCGTTCGAGGCGATGGTGGACCGTGGGGACGACGAGCAGCGGAACCTGACGGGCCAGGAGCTCGACGAGCTGCTCGTCGCGCACGGCATCGGCGACCAGGTGTCGCGGCGGATGATGTCGCACCTGCAGCCGGTCCTCGGCAACGGCCAGGCAGGCGTGGCACGCCGCGACGACGGCGAGGACCAGTGGCAGCGCACCGGCGAGGAACTGCGCTGGCTCGACACCGAGCGCGGCCGCTTCCGGCTGGCCGGCGACGACGCGTGGATGAGCGTGAACCCCTTGCCTCGCGAGGACATGCGCGCGGAGCTGCGCAAGCTCGCCGGGCAGACCCGCAGCCGCCGGTCCTAGGCGCGCGTGGCCTCGATCAGCCACGCGGCCGAGTCGTAGCGCACGCCCGCGTCGCTCTCGTGGTCGGCGAGCGTGGCCCGCAGGGTGTCGAGCGCGCGCCGCCGGTCCGGCTCCGCCAAGCCGGCGATCATCGCGGCGAACTGTCCGGTGAGGAACCGGAACGCGTCGTCGGCGTCCGCGCCGAAGTACATCGGCGCGCGCTCGGCGCGCACCCGCACGTCCGTGAAACCGGCCGTGGTCAACAGGCTCCGTGTTTGGTCCGGGTCCCGCAGGTCGCCCGGCGACGGTGGCGCCACCGGCGGTTCCCGGCCCGACAACGCGGTCACGAACGCCGTGGACCACGGCTGGCGCGGCTGCCACGACAGCAGCGCCAGCCGGCCGCCGGGCCGGGTGGCCCGCGCCAGGTTCGCGAACGCCGCGGGCGGGTCGCCGAAGAACATCACGCCGTGCCGGCTGACCACCACGTCGAAGTGCGCGTCCGGAAAGGGATGGACCTGCGCGTCCGCCTGCTCGAACACCGCGTTCGCGACGCCGTCCCGGGCGGCCCGCGACCGGGCGAGCGTGATCATCCGCGACGACAGGTCAACGCCGAGCGCGGAGCCGCCGGACGCCTGCCGCGCGGCGTCGCGGGTGATCTGCCCGTTCCCGCAGCCGACGTCGAGCACGGCCGAGGTGGGCGTGATCGCCGCCGCGGCGAGGAGACGGTCGCGATAGCCGGCCACGCCCTCGTCGAACCGGTCCGCGCGCTCGGCCCAGAACGCGCCGCGGTCACCGTCCCACGCGCCCAGCTCGTCTACATTGGACGGATCGACCCACATCAGGCGCGCGGGCGCGGGCGCAGCGGGTCGGGCTCGCGGCGGTTGCGGCGCACCGTGTGCACGATGAACAGCGTCATCAGCAGCACGCCCAGGCCGCCGCCCGCGCCGATCATCGCCACCTGCGCGGGTGACCAGTCCTTCTCCTGCGCGGGCGGCAGGTCGAACGGCACGTTGACGGCCTCGTCGCTGGCGATGCCCTCCTCGGCGGGGATCATCGTCGTCAGCGCGCCGATCGGGTTGATCATCCCGTAGCCGACGCGGCTGTTGTGCCCGCCGGCGGCGGCCGGGTGCGAGGCGGTCTGCTTGATGCGGTTCATCACCTGCTTGGCGTCCAGGTCCGGGTACCGCTGGCGGACCAGCGCGACGAGCCCGGACACGTACGGCGCGGCGAAGCTCGTGCCCTGGATCTGCGAGCGCTGGCCCTGGGCGTTGATGGTCTCGTTGGCCAGGCCCGTGTCGTTGCCCGGGTCGAGCGAGATGATCTGGGTGCCCGGCGCGGCCACGCTCACCCACGGGCCCTGGATGGAGAACTCGGCCGGGTCGCCGTTGCTCTCCATCGCGGCCACCGAGAGCACGTAGTCGGAGAACCACGGCGGCGTCACGATGTAGGTCGGGTTCTTCGGGTCGGCGCTGTTCTGCTCGCTGCAGTTGTTCTCGCCCCGGTTGCCCGCGGACGCGACGGCCACGACGTCCTTCTTCTCCACCGCGTAGCGCAGGGCGGCCTGCACCTGCCGCTCCGCCTCGGTGATCGGTCCGGCGGCGGTCGGCCGGCAGCTGTCGACCGACATGTTGATGACGGTCGCGCCGCTGTCGGCGGCCCGGCGGATCGCCTGCGCGAGCGTGCCGAGGTTGCCCGCCGAGTCGACGTTGTTGTTCTGGTTCTTCGGATCCTCGAACTTGTAGTTCGCGCTGGACTGGCGGATGCTCATGATCCGCGCCTTCGGCGCGATGCCGCGGAACCCGATCGACTGGTTCTTCGGGTCCGCCGCGATGATCCCGGCCACCTCGGTGCCGTGCCCGTCGCAGTCGTTGAGCCCGTTGTCCTTGGCCAGCACGTAGTCGCCGCCGCCGACGAGGCGCTTGCCGAGGTACCGGTGCGGGCGCACGCCGGTGTCGATCACCGCGACGACCTGGCCCTCGCCGGTCGCGAACCGGCTGAGCTCGTCGAAGCGCAGCACGTCCTGGCCCCACGGCTTGGTACGCAGCTCCACGCTGGAACCGGTGGAGGTGACGCACTGCGTCTGCTGCGTGTACGCCTTGTCCGGCCTGCCGTCGTCCCCCGGCACGGGGAAGCCGGGCGGCAGCGGCGGCGGCTTGGCGAAGCCCTGGTCCTGCTCGCCGGCGGGCGGCGAGGACGGGTCGGAGGGCTGCGCGGCCATCGCGGGCACGACCGATGGCACGGTCGCGAGCAGCAGCGTCACGGCGAGCACGGAGCACACCCGCCGGGTTCGGGTAACGGCCATCGCGGGCAATTCCTTCACAGGCGTCATGTCGGACCGGGCCGGTCGCGCCGCTGGCGGCGGACCGTGTGGACGATGAACAGGGTCAGCAACAGCAGGCCGAGCCCGCTGGCCGCGCCGATGACGGCCACGCGCTCGGGTGTCCAGTCTCTTTCCTGGGCCGGTGGCAGGTCGAACTTCGCGGACACCTTCTCATCCGGCGCGAAGCCGTCCTCGCCGGCGACCTTGGTGGTGAGCGCGCCGACGGGGTTGACCATGCCGTACCCGACCTGGCTGTTGTGCCCGCCCTCCCCGGCGGGGTGTGACGCGGTGGCCTTGATCCGGTTCATGACCTGCTTGGCGGACAGGGGCTTGCCGAGCTTCTCGAAGTGCTCCCGGACCAGCGCGGCGAGCCCCGCGACGTACGGCGCGGCGAAGCTCGTGCCCTGGATCCGGCCCTGCTGGCCGTCGGCGGACACGCTCCGCGTGGTCAGCCGCTCGCCGCCCCCCGGGTCCAGCGAGATGACGTCGGTGCCGGGTGCGGCGACGCTCACCCACGGGCCGTGCATCGAGAACTCCGCCGTCGCGCCGTCGGGCTGCACGGCGGCCACCGAGACCACGTAGTCGGCGAACCACGGCGGGCTGACGATGTAGTCCGGCCGCTCGGGATCGCCGACGTTCTGCTTGCAGCGCTTGGACGGGATGTTGCCGGCCGACGCGACGACCACGACGTCGCGGTCCTCGACCGCGTAGCGCAGCGCCTGCTGGAGCCGGCGCTCCTCGGGCTTGAACCCCTCGGTCGCCGGGCGGCACGTGTCGACCGACATGTTGATCACGGTGGCGCCCCGGTCGGCGGCGCGGACGATCGCCTTCGCGAGCGTGTCGAGGCTGCCGGCCTTGTCCAGGCCGGTGCGGTCGTTCGGGTTCTTCGGCTGGTACTCGAAGCGGTCGCTGGACTGGCGGATGCTGAGGATCTTCGCGTCGTAGGCGATGCCGGTGAAGCCGATCTTCTCGTTCCGCGGCGGCTTCGCCGCGATGATCCCGGCCACCTCGGTGCCGTGCCCGTCGCAGTCCGCCAGCCCGTTGCCACCACGCTGGACGTAGTCGCCGCCGCCGGCGAGCCGGCCGCGGAGGAAGGCGTGGGCGTTGACCCCGGTGTCGATCACGGCGACGGTCTGGCCCGCGCCGGTGGCGAACCTGTGCAGCTCGTCGAACCGCAGCACCCGCTGGCCCCACGGGACCGTGCCCGGTGGCTGGTCCAGCTCCAGGCCGCCGACGCAGCTGGTGCTCTGCTTCGGGGTGTACGGCAGGTCCGGCTGCCCGTCGTCACGCGGCTTGGACCGGTCGTCCAGCGGGGGCGGGGTCGGTCCGCTGGGACCGTCCGCGCCCGGCTCGGCACCCGCCGGCGCGGCCGGGACCGTCACGGCCAGCAGCGCGGCGACGGTCGCCGTGACCAGGCGTCGGGGCAGGCGCGCTCGCACGATCAGCTTTTCAGGATGTTGGCGTGCCGCAGAACGCTGTAGAGGTTCATCACGGCCAGTGCCAGCGGCAGCAGCACGGCGATGCAGATGGCCTCGATGATCTCCACCGTGCGGCGCAGCGGCGGGGAGAAGCGCTGCTCGGGGAAGATCACGCCGAGCACCAGCGCGGAGGCGCTGAGCAGGATGAACGAGCCGAACACCCACAGCAGCCGGTCCGCCGGCGTCGACACGGTCAGCCAGCCGACCATGATGCCTGCGGCCGAGAGCATGCCGGTGGCGAGCAGCGCGATGGCCTGGCTGCCGTTGGCGTACGTGCGCGCACGCAGCAGCAGCACCAGCGTCGCGGCGATGGCCATGCTGATCGCCCAGACGTCGCCCTTGCCGGCGGTGATGACCGCGGCGATCGCGGCCGCGACGCCGCAGCCGATGATCATGCCAGTCATGTACTCGTGCGCGAGGCCGGCGCGGCGCTCGATCGAGCGGTAGTCCGGGAAGCCGGTGTCCTCCTTGAGGTCCTCCGCGCTGCCCGGGACGTTCGGCAACGGTAGCCGGGCCAGCTGGATCGTCAGCCTCGGCAGGACCGACAGCGCGGCGAGCGCGACCGCGGCGGTGCCGGCGGCGATGCCCTCGGCCGGGTGCGCGACCAGCGTGCCGATCGCGAAGGCGAGCACGCCGATCATCGCGGCGGTGCCGGCGGCGACGAACGTCGTCACACCGGCGCCGATGAGCATGATCGATGCCGACGCGACGATCAGCACCAGCGAGCTCGCGAGGAGCAGGCTCGCGCGGCCGGTCGCGCCGGGCACGATGTACAGCCCGCTCACGAACGCCATCGGCAGCCCGCCGGCCGCGGCGATGAGCACGCCCGTGGCCTCCTGCTGGTAACCGCGGGCGATGACCGCGCCGAGCGTGACCGCGGCGATGGCCGACGCGCCCGCGGTGATCGCCGCACCGACGGCGGAGCCGCCGTACATCGGGCCGGCCATGAACACGGTGAGCGCGGCGAAGATGAGCGCGAGCGCGCCCGCCACGAACCCGATGCGGCGCGCGGTCTGCTTGGTCCACGGCCGGTAGCTGTCCGGCGAGGCCTCGGCGATCGCGTCGACCACGTCGTCGTACAGCGGCGGCGGCGGGTTCTCGGTGCGGCGGCGCAGCTGCAGCAGCTCGCCGTCGACCACGCCCAGCGAGGCGAGCGTCCGGCTGGGGTCCAGCGGCGCGTCGCCGAGCTTGGCAAGGCACCAGCCACCGTGCCGGGCGCCGCCGTCCGGAGTGGTCTCCTTCGCCATCTCCAGCAGCATGGGGAGAAGGTCCGCGACCGCCACCCCAGCCGGCAGCGCGACGTCGATCCGTGTTCTCGGTGCCACCACCGTCACCCGGCTGAACACCGTCGTCCCGGTTGCCACGCGCCCCTCCCGACCTGTCTTCGATAACCACCCCTGGCTGTCGGTGGCGGCCCCTAGTATGGCCGTACCGGTTTCGGCGTGTCCGCCGGTTCCGGTAAATGAAGAGGTCCGAGAGGCTCTAGAGAGCGTACGGGGGCGTACTCCGGTGAGTACCGTTCAGTTCAAGCGTTCACCCAGGCTGGCCGCGCCGCGTCAGCCCGGCGGCGAGGTGCACCTCGAGCCGCCGCCCGAGGTGCCCCGCGTCATCCCCGGCAACATCCTGATGAAGCTGATGCCGGTCATCATGATCGTCGCGATGCTCGGCATGGTGGCGCTGCTGTTCACCGCGGGTGGAGCGGCCGGGCGCAACCCGGTCACCCTGCTGTTCCCGATGATGATGATGTTCTCGATGGTCGGCATGTTCGGCCAGGGACGCGGTGGCGGCCAGAAGAAGGCCGAGATGAACGAGGACCGCAAGGACTACCTGCGCTACCTCGGCCAGATGCGTGACCGCGCCCGCGAGGCGTCGCTGGACCAGCGGGCCGCGCTGGAGTGGGTGCACCCCGACCCGCAGGCGCTGTGGTCGATGGCCACCAGCCGCCGGATGTGGGAGCGCCGCCAGTCCGACCCGGACTTCTGCCACCTGCGCGCCGGCCGCGGCAGCCAGCGCCTGGCCACCCGCCTGGTGCCGCCGCAGACCGGCCCGGTCGACGAGCTCGAGCCGATCGCCACGCTGGCGCTGCGCCGGTTCGTCCGGGCCCACTCGATCGTCCCCGAGCTGCCCATCCAGATCGCCATCCGCGGGTTCGCCGCGGTCGGGCTGTCCGGCGAGCGGCACCTCACCCGCGGCCTGGCCCGGGCCCTGATCGGGCAGCTCGTCACGTTCCACACGCCTGACGACGTGCTGGTCGCGGTCGTCACCGCCGGCCGGGCCAAGGAGGAGTGGGAGTGGGCGAAGTGGCTGCCCCACGCCCAGCACCCGTCGATGATCGACGGCATCGGCCAGCTGCGGATGATGGCCGGCTCGCTCGGCCAGATCGAGGACTGGCTGGACGACGAGCTGCGCGACCGCCAGCGGTTCACCCGCAACGCGCCACCGCAGCCGGACCAGCCCCAGGTGCTGATCATCATCGACGACGGTGAGGTGACCCGCGAGGAGGAGGTCATCCTTCAGGAGGGCCTCGTCGGCGTCACGTTGCTGGACCTGTCCGACAGCCTCGGCAGCCTCACCGCCCGCCGCGGCCTGCGGCTCGTGGTCGAGGAGGACCGGCTCGGCGCCCGCAGCGCGAGCGGCGTGGAGTGGTTCGCCCGGCCCGACACGATGACCGTGGCCGAGGCCGAGGCGCTGGCCCGCAAGCTCTCGCCGTACCGGCTGGGCGCCGCGGCGGCCGACGAGGGCGGCGAGGAGCCACTGCTGACCAACCCGTCGCTGCTCGAGCTGCTCGGCATCGCGGGCGACCCGATGACCTTCGACGTGCAGCAGGCGTGGCGGCCGCGGCCGATCCGGGACCGCTACCGGGTGCCCTTCGGCGTCGGCGAGTTCGGCCAGGCCGTCGAGCTGGACATCAAGGAAGCCGCGATGGAGGGCATGGGCCCGCACGGCCTGTGCATCGGCGCCACCGGTTCCGGCAAGTCGGAGTTCCTGCGCACGCTGGTGCTGGGCATGCTGTCCACGCACTCGTCGGCGACGCTCAACTTCGTCCTCGTCGACTTCAAGGGTGGTGCGACGTTCCTCGGCCTGGACGCCGCGCCGCACGTCGCCGCCGTCATCACCAACCTGCAGGACCAGCTGACCCTCGTCGACCGCATGAAGGACGCGCTCGCCGGCGAGATGAACCGGCGGCAGGAGGCGCTCAAGAGCGGCGGCAACTTCAAGAACGTGTGGGAGTACGAGAAGGCGCGCGAGAACGGCGCCGACCTCGACCCGCTGCCCGCGCTGTTCATCGTGGTCGACGAGTTCTCCGAGCTGCTGTCGGCGAAGCCGGACTTCATCGACCTGTTCGTCGCGATCGGCCGGCTGGGCCGCTCGCTGCAGATGCACATGCTGCTCGCCTCGCAGCGTCTCGAAGAGGGCAAGCTGCGCGGGCTGGACTCGCACCTGTCGTACCGGATCGGCCTGAAGACGTTCTCCGCGGCGGAGTCCCGCGCGGCGATCGGCGTGCCGGACGCGTTCGAGCTGCCGTCGGTGCCGGGCTCGGGCTACCTGAAGTTCGACACGTCCACGATGATGCGGTTCAAGGCGTCCTACGTGTCCGGCCCGTACCGGCCCGCCGGCATCCAGGGTGCGGCCGGCCCGGCGGCACCCGTCACCGGCGACCGGCGCGCGAAGCTGTTCGTGCCGGACTACGTGGACGTGCCCAAGGAGTCGGAGGTGCCGGTCGAGGCACCCCGCGAGGAGCGCAAGTCGCTGGAGCCCCACGCGCCGACCGAGCCGAGCGAGCTGGACGTGATCGTCGGCCGGCTCGTCGGCCAGGGCCCGCCCGCGCACGAGGTGTGGCTGCCGCCGCTGGACACGCCGAACTCGCTGGACACGCTGCTGCCGCCGCTGCAGCCGACGGAGGACCGCGGCCTCTCGCCGGTCGGCTTCTTCGGCAACGGCCGGCTGCAGCCGCCGCTCGGCCTGATCGACAAGCCGTACGAGCAGCGTCGTGACCTGCTGTGGGCCGACTTCTCCGGCGCGGCCGGGCACGCCGCGGTCGCCGGCGGTCCGCAGTCGGGCAAGTCGATGCTGCTGCGCACGCTCGTGATGTCGATGGCGCTCACCCACACCTCGGAGGAAGCGCAGTTCTACTGCGTCGACCTCGGTGGTGGCACGCTCGGCACGCTCGCGGGGCTGCCCCACGTCGGTGGCGTGGCGACCCGGCTCGACGCGGACAAGGTCCGCCGCATGGTGGCCGAGGTCAGCACGGTCATGGCCGAGCGCGAGCAGCTGTTCCGGGACCACAGCATCGACTCGATGACCGACTTCCGAAACCGCAAGCGGCGCGGCGAGCTGACCGAGGACAAGTTCGGTGACGTGTTCCTGCTCATCGACGGCTGGCTCAACTTCCGTCAGGAGTTCGAGCTGATCGAGCCGCAGGTGCTCAACATCGCCGCCCAGGGGCTGTCCTACGGCGTGCACCTGGTGGTGTCCGCGAACCGGTGGGCGGAGATCCGCCCGGCGCTCAAGGACCTGCTGGGCACCCGGTTCGAGCTGCGTCTCGGTGACCCGAGTGAGTCCGAAGTGGACCGCCGGGTCGCGGTGAACATCCCGGCCGGGCAGCCCGGCCGCGGTCTGTCCCGCGACAAGCTGCACTTCCTGGTCGGCCTGCCGCGCATCGACGGTTCGAGCAACCCGCAGGACGTGGCGGGCGGCGTGCAGGACGCGATCGCCAAGATCGGCGGGGCCTGGCGCGGCCGGCAGGCGCCGAAGGTCCGCCTGCTGCCGGACCTGCTGCCGTACGAGGAGCTGCTGTCGCTCGACGGCCAGCACCCGGGCCGGGGCATCCCGATCGGTGTCAACGAGGACTCGCTGTCCCCGGTGTACCTGGACTTCGACGCCGATCCGCACTTCTTCGCGCTGATGGACGGCGAGTCCGGGAAGACGAACCTGCTGCGCACGATCGTGCAGGGCATCTGCGACCGGTACACGAAGAAGGAAGCGCTGATCCTGCTGGTCGACTACCGGCGCACGATGCTGGGCTTCGTCAAGACCGACCACCTGCTCGGCTATGCCGTGTCCAGCAACCAGCTGGGCGGCATGATCAAGGAGATCACCGGCTCGATGCGCAAGCGCCTGCCGGGGCCGGACGTCACGCAGGAGCAGCTGCGCACCCGGTCGTGGTGGAAGGGACCCGACCTGTTCGTCGTCGTGGACGACTACGACCTGGTGTGCCCGCAGGGCAACAACCCGCTCCAGCCGCTGAACGAGTTCATCCCGCAGGCGAAGGACGTGGGCATGCACATCATCGCGATGCGCCGCAGCGGCGGCGCCTCGCGCGCGATGTACGACCCGGTCCTGGGCAAGCTGAAGGAGATCGCCAGCCCGGGCCTGCAGGGCAGCGGCAGCAAGGAGGAGGGCCAGCTCATCGGCACGGTCCGCCCCACGGCGCTGCCCCCGGGCCGGGGCACCATCGTGAGCCGCAAGCTGGGCCAGCAACTGATGCAGATCGCCTGGATCCAACCCGAGATGTAACCGCCGTGGCGGGCGGGCCAAGCCCGCCCGCCACGCGTTCCACCTGGCCGGGCTGCTACCGCCGTGCGCGGGCCGGCCATCGCCGGGCCGGTCGGCCACCGCGCGCTCGGCTGGCGACCGCCGGGCCAGTCGGTCATCGCCGGGCCAGTGGGCCATCGCCTATCTGGCTGGCCATCGCCTGTCCGGCTGGCACCCGCCTGTCCGGCTGGCACCCGCCTGCCCGGCTGGCTATCGCCCTGCCCTTGCCCTGCCCTGTCCGGCCCGCGACCGCCGGGCCGGCTACCGCCCTGTTCGGGTGGCTATCGCCTGCTCAGCTGGTCATCGCCCTGCTCGGCGGGCCACCGTCCTGCCAGGGGCTATCGCCTGCTCAGCTGGTCATCGCCCTGCTCGGCGGGCCACCGTCCTGCCAGGGGCTATCGCCCGCTCAGCTGGTCATCGCCCTGCTCGGCCGGCCACCGTCCTGCCAGCTGGCTATCGCCTGCCAGCCGGCTATCGCCTGTTCGGCGGGCCATCGCCCGGCCCGCCACCGCCCGCCCGACCCGCCACCGCCGACCCCACCGGCTGGGTGTCGGGCTCGGGCGACCGTCGCGCCGGTTCGGCCATCCGTCGCCGTCGGCGGGTCGGGGGAGTCGCCTTCGATCCGCCATTTCGGTGACTCTCCGCGGCGTGCCGCGTGAGCTGCGTTTCCCGAGCGCGGGCCGTGGTGGCAGGGTGGTGGGCAGCCCAGCGAGGTTGACGAGACAGGGGTGGAGATGACGCTGCGGGTCGCTGTCGACTTCGGCACCTCCAGCACCTGCATCGCGATCTCCGTGCACGGGCGGGAGCCGCAGGTCGTGGCGGTCGACGGCAGCCCGCTCATGTCCTCCGCCGTCTACGCCGCGCCGGACGGGACACTCTTCGTCGGGCAGGAGGCCGACCGGCAGGCCGCGGTGGATCCCTCCCGCTACGAGCCGCACCCCAAGCGCCGCATCGACGAGACCGAGCTGCTCCTCGGCGCCACCGTCGTCGCCGTCCGCGATGTCATCCGGGCCGTGCTTGCCCGCGCGGTCGAGGAGGCGCGCCGGGTGGCCGGCGGCGCGGCCGTCGACCAGCTCGTGCTTACCCACCCCGCCGACTGGGGCGGCGTGCGCACCCGCGTGCTCCGCCAGGCGGCCACCGGGCTGGGCCGGCGGGTGGTGCTCATCCCGGAGCCGGTCGCCGCCGCGGTCTTTCACGCGGCCACCTACCCGCCGCCCGACGACCTCCGCAGCCCGCATCCGTCGGCCACCGGCGCGCACGACATCCGCAGCCCGCACCCGTCGACCACTGGCCCACACAACATCCGCAGCCCGCACCCGTCGACCAACGGCCCGCACGTCGTCCACACCCGGCCAACCCCGCCGAGCCTGCCGCACCCGTCGGCCACCGGCCCCCACGTCATCCCGAACCGGCCGGCGAGGCCCGGCGCGGGAACCGGCCAGACCAGCGCGGGCACCGGCCAGGCCGGCCAGACCGGCCGTGCCCTCGCCGTCCTCGATCTCGGTGGCGGGACGATCGACGTCAGCGTCGTGCGCGGCCTGCCCGGCGACCAGGCGCCGTTCCAGGTCCTCGCCACCCGCGGCGATCCCACCTTCGGTGGCGCGGACGTCGACCAGCTCCTCCTCGACCACGTCGGCTCCCTCGTGGCGACCACCGACGACGACGCCTGGCACGAGCTCATCGAGGGCCGCGAGCTCCCCGACCGCCGGCGTCGCCGCGTCATCCACCAGGACGTCCGCGGTGCCAAGGAGACCCTCTCCCGGCACCCGTACACCGACGTCCCCATGCCGCCGCCCTTCGCGGACGCCCACGTCACCCGGCTCGACCTCGAGCAGTTGATCACCACGCAGCTCGACCGCGCCGCCGAGCTCACCGTGTCCGCGATCGCCGAGGCCGGGCTCAAGCCCGCCGACCTGGCCGGCATCTTCCTCGTCGGCGGGTCGAGCCGGATCCCGCTCGTCTCCCGGCTCGTGCACAAGCGCACCGGTGTCATCCCGACCTCGCTGGACCAGCCGGAGACGGTCGTGGCCCGCGGCGCGCTGCGGGCGGTCGGCGAGCAGGCACCGCGACCGAAACCGCCTCAGCCGCCGGCCCAGCCAGCCCAGCCGCCCCCGCCACCCGCCGGGACCACTGACCGGAACAACCGCACCGCGCTGCTCCTCACCGGTGGTGCGGTCCTCGTCGTGGTCGCCGTGATCGTCCTGGTCGTGGCGCTCGCCGGTGGCGGCCCCGAGCCGCAGGCGCGGCCGACCTCGCCCGGCCCGGCGCCGAGCCGCGTGATCGCCCAGTACGAGTACCAGTTCGCCCTCCCCGAAGGCTGGCTGCAGACCGGCGGCGACCCGGACCGGCTGCGCACCGAGCTCAAGCCGACCGGCGGTGAGGCGGGCGACGACCGCGTCCTCGTCGAGGAGAAGCGCCTGTCCTTCGACAGCTCCACCGACCGCGCCCGCGCGGTCGACCGGCTGCGCACCGAGTACGAGCAGGCCGGCAAGTCGTTCGCGGACTTCGACGATCAGGCCACCTACGCCGGCCGCGACGTCATCCGCTACCGCGAGCGGCTCGCCGGCGCGTCGGTGAACTGGTACGTCGTGTTCGAGGGCCGCACCCAGGTCAGCGTCGGGTGTCAGGCCGCGAGCGGCGGCGGTGGAGTGGACGCGGTCGGCGCCGCGTGCGAGACCGTCGTGCGCACCCTGACGGTTACCGGCTGAGCTAGGCTTTCGCGGCGGAGGTGCCGACATGACGGGGCAGGACGGTGGTTTCCGCGCGGCGGCCGCGCGCTTCAAGGCCGAGGTCGAGGCAGCGGTCACCCGCGCCCGCCGGGCCGCGTCCGAGGCGAAGGCGCAGTCGGCCGACTTCCGCCGTGGCACCGACGACCTGACGAACCAGGCACGCACCGGCCGGTTGCGCATCCGCCGCTCCCAGGTCCAGCCGACCTCCCCGGACGCACGCGAGGACGCGACGAAGTTCCGCACCGCCAACGACTTGCCGGTCGAGGACCTGCCCGACGCCGACGAACTGACCCGCCGGCCCGCGCCGGCCGAGGCACCGCCGCCCCAGCACGAGGACGAGGACTTCTCGCAGCGGCAGCTACTGATCGACATCGACGCGCGGGACGAGCCCGCCGCTGCCCCGCCGGCGCCGCGAGTGGACCAGACCTCTGATGAATCCGCGCGCCCCCGGATCGATTCACCAAAGCGCGCGAGGGACGAGAACCACGACTTTTCGCAACAGCGAATCCTCTTCGACGCGACCGCCGAGACCTACCGTCCGGATGCCCCGGCGACTCCCGCCTACGACTCGCCCGACGAGAAAAACCGCAGCTAGGACGGCCCGGTGCCGGTATCGCGCCGGCGAGCGTTGCCGCGGGTCGTGGTTCGCCGCGCCGGACTTGTCCATAAGCCACCGTCACGGATCTTCGTCGGTAAGGCGTTCACGCTCGCAACGACCTGCGATCAGGTGGCGACAACCTGGAACCGGACATGGCAGGGTCTACGTCGCAAGAGGCGTACGAACCAAGAAGCGTACGACCCGACCAAGAAGAATGAAGGGGGCAGCTCCCAATGCCTGACGGTTACACAGGTGAAGTTTCCCAGTTCACTAACGCCCACCAGAAGGTCGTTAGTGTCAAGGAAGACGTCGAGGCCACCCTCAAGAACGTGTGGGACACCGTTCTGGGCCTGCAGGGTCAGTGGTCCGGTGCCGCGGCTACCGCGTTCACCAACATGATGACCCGCTTCGACGCGGACGCGAAGAACCTGAACTCGGCCCTCGAGGCCATCGCTGAGCAGCTCATGGCCGCCGGTAGCACCTACCAGGAGCAGGAAGACTCGAAGCAGGACGTCTTCGGCAACCTGTCCGCTCAGCTCGACGGCTGAACGACCACCACCGCGTTCCTGAAATAGCCACTCAGCAGCACAGACTTGAGATAAGGGGAAAGAAATGCCTGACGGCATCAAGGTTACATTCGGTGGTCTCCAGGCGGCCGCCGGCAGCATCAGCTCCAGCGCCAGCAAGGTTCAGGGCTCCCTGGAGGACCTGAAGCAGTACCTGGCTCCGCTGGTCGCCACCTGGTCCGGTAACGCGTCGGAGCAGTACAACGCGCACCAGGCCAAGTGGGACCAGGCCGCTGCCGACCTGCAGCAGGTCCTCGCGGCCATCGGCACCGCCGTGCAGCGTGCGGCCGAGGACTACGCCGACGGCGAGCGCGCCAACTCCGCCCGCTGGTGAGCTGACGCACGAAAACTGCCGTGGGGCCCGGGAACTCTCCCGGGCCCCACAGTTGTGTTCAGGTGGTACAACGATCCACAGTGGACATGCGGACACCCGCGTCCACATCGGTGTGCCGGGAGCGTCAGCCCTCCGGCACGTTGGAGTTGAAGTCCTCCCAGAACTTGTCCGCCTTGGCCGTGTCGTTGATCACCGTGACGTCGCTCGGCACCGGCTCGTCCGGGAAGTCGTTCTCGCTCGAATCGCCGAGCACCTCGTAGCCGATCTGCAGCTCCAGCGGCTTCGACTTCCCGTCGTCGACCTTGCCGCGGATCTCGAAGCCCTGGAACTTCATGTCGCGGTCGAACTTGATGACCACCGGGACGACCTGGTCGCGCATCTGCGCGGAGATCTCGCCCTGCCGCTCCGGCGGGATGCCGATGAAGCCCTCGTCGATCATGAGGCCGAGCAGTGCCCCGGTGGTCACCTCGATGCCGTCGTCCGTCTCCCGCGCCTCCGCGGGCTGGCGGTCGGCGGCGTCCAGCCTCGTCTGCGCGATCGCGTTGTCCAGGTGGCACGCGAGCCACGCGGTGAGCAGGAAGCAGGTCTCGAAGCCACTCTGGTACAGGGTGGGCGTGGCCACCCACGGCGTCGGCGCGAGGTGCGAGTGCTCCTGGTCGAGCCGCACGTAGTCGAGCGGGTCGTCCGGCTGGTGCAGGATCGCCGACGTGTCGTCCGCGTCGAGGAGGTGCCGTTCGAGCACGGTGACCGGCGGGTCCCCGTACTTGTACGACTCGTGCTCGGTGTTCAGCTCGATGTGGTCGTAGTTCAGGAAGTTGTAGACCTTCGCGTGCTCGTCGCCGAGGTCCTTGAAGTGGTCCTGAAACGCCTTGATCCCGTCCTTGACCGTGATCGCGTCCGCGGCCTTGTCGTTCGGCACGGGCGTGCCGGCGGCGGACTGGGCGCAGCCGGTCGCGCCGGTCGCCGCCAGGAGCACGGCGGCGCCGAGCGCCACGACACGCATAGGTCGTCGGATAGCCATGACACCCCTTCGGCCACGTATTCTGCTGCCCGGTTGCACCGTAGTGCCGCCGCGCCGGGAGCGGGGCCGGACCCGGCAAAGGGGGGCGCTTTGACCCTGCTCGAACACGGCAGGTATCTTCTAGGAGTTGTTGCGCGGCGTGGGCACGTGCCCACGCAGGCCCGCGCAAGCACCCAGACGAAAATGACGACGAGGTAGATCCGTGCGCACGTACAGCCCGAAGCCCGGTGAGGTGACCCGCACCTGGCATGTCATCGATGCCGAGGACGTGGTGCTCGGCCGACTTGCCTCGCATGTCGCCACGCTGCTGCGCGGCAAGCACAAGCCGACGTTCGCGCCGCACGTGGACACCGGCGACTTCGTCGTGATCGTCAACGCGGAGAAGGTCGTGCTGACCGGCAACAAGCGCGACCAGGCGTTCGCCTACCGGCACAGCGGCTACCCCGGCGGCCTGCGCAAGCAGTCCTTCGGTGAGCTGCTGGAGACGCGTCCGGACCGGCTGCTCGAGAAGGTTGTCAAGGGCATGCTGCCGAAGAACAAGCTCGGCCGCGCCCAGGGCAAGAAGCTGAAGGTCTACGCCGGCCCGGACCACCCGCACGCCGCCCAGCAGCCCCAGCCGTTCGAGATCGCCAAGGTCAGCCGCTAAACCGGCCACCAGCACGAAGCGAGGAACTTTGACTACCCCTGAGACCAGCGCCGCCGAGCCGGAGGCCAAGCCCGCCACGCCGCGCGTGACCGGGGAGACCGCGCAGACCGTCGGCCGGCGCAAGGAAGCCGTCGTCCGCGTGCGTCTGACGTCCGGCACCGGCAAGTTCCTCCTGAACGGCAAGACGCTGGAGGAGTACTTCCCGAACAAGGTGCACCAGCAGCTCATCCGCGAGCCGCTGGTCATCCTCGAGAAGCCCGAGGCCTTCGACATCCGCGCGAACCTCAAGGGCGGCGGCATCACCGGCCAGGCCGGTGCGCTGCGCCTCGCGATCGCCCGCGCGCTGATCGACATCGACATCGAGGACCGGCCGACGCTCAAGAAGGCCGGCTTCCTCACCCGTGACCCGCGGGTCAAGGAGCGCAAGAAGTACGGCCTGAAGAAGGCGCGCAAGGCGCCTCAGTACAGCAAGCGCTGACCTGCCGACCGGTCACGCTCTGGTCATGCCATGAACGCCACGCCCGGTGCTGACGATGCACCGGGCGTGGCGTTCGTTGCTTCCCCGCCCTTGGAGGTACTCCACACATGGCGCGCCTGTTCGGAACCGACGGGGTTCGTGGCCTCGCCAACGGCGACCTGAGCCCGGAGCTGTCCCTGTCCGTCGCGGCGGCGGCGGCGCGGGTGCTGGCCGAGCACGACAGCTCGCACCGGCCGGTCGCGCTCGTGGGCCGGGACCCGCGCGCCAGCGGGGAGATGCTGCAGGCCGCTGTCGCGGCGGGCCTGACCTCGGCCGGCGCGGACGTCATGCAGGTCGGGGTGCTGCCGACGCCGGCCGTCGCCCACCTGGTCGACGAGCTCAACGCCGACCTCGGCGTGATGATCTCCGCGTCGCACAACCCCATGCCGGACAACGGCATCAAGCTGTTCGCGGCGGGCGGGCACAAGCTGCCGGACAGCATCGAGGACGAGATCGAGGCCGCGGTCGGCGCCACGTTCAGCCGGCCCACCGGTGCGGGCGTCGGGCGCATCTACGACATCAGCGACGCGCTCGACAGGTACCTCGCGCACCTGCTCAAGGCGGTGCCGAACCGGCTCGACGGCCTGCGCGTGGTCGTCGACTGCGCGAACGGCGCCGCGTGGGCCGCGGCCCCGCAGGCCTACCGCGAGGCGGGCGCCGAGGTGATCGCGATCCACGCGCTGCCCGACGGCGAGAACATCAACGAGAAGTGCGGGTCCACCCACCTCGACAGCCTGCGCGAGGCCGTGCTCGCGGAGAAGGCCGACCTGGGCATCGCCCACGACGGCGACGCCGACCGCTGCCTCGCGGTCGACGCGGCGGGCGACTACGTCGACGGCGACCAGATCATGGCCGTGCTCGCGCTCGCGATGAAGGAGGCCGGCGAGCTGGTGGACGACACGCTCGTCGTGACCGTGATGAGCAACCTCGGCCTGCACCTGGCGATGCGCGACCACGACGTGAACCTGCGGACGACCGCGGTCGGCGACCGGTACGTGCTCGAGGAGCTGCGCCAGTCGAACCTCTCGCTGGGCGGCGAGCAGTCCGGTCACGTGCTCCTGCCGGGCCACGCCACCACCGGCGACGGCCTGCTGACGGCGATGCGCCTGATGGCCCGCATGGCCGCCACGTCGCGGCCGCTGGCCGAGCTCACCGGCGTGATGACCCGGCTGCCGCAGGTTCTCGTGAACGTGAAGGTCGCCGACAAGGCCGCGGTGGCCGCTTCCGAGTCGGTGTCCTCCGCCGTCGCCGCGGTGGAGTCCGAGCTGGGCGACTCCGGCCGCGTGCTGCTCCGCCCGTCGGGCACCGAGCAGCTGGTCCGCGTGATGGTGGAGGCCCCGTCGCACGAGATGGCCGAGGCGGCCGCCCAGCGGCTGGTGGGCGTAGTCTCCTCCGTGGGTTGACCTGCACCGACTTTGTGGTCCCGGGGCTGGGATTTTGCACTGTTTCGACTGTGTGTCGGTGGCCGGATCGGTATGTTGCTAAGGGTGTCCGCGGGCGTACGATCCGTGCCTGCTTTCGCCGATCACTGAGGGGGACCGAATGCCGGAGGGCTTCGAATACGACCCGGAAGCGATCCGCGCATTCGCCCAGGTCTTCGCCCAGGCGAGCAGTCAGCTGGAGCAGGTCAAGGCAACCGTCGGTGACACGTCCGCGAAGGCGGCCGATTTCGGCCACTCCTGGGGCGACCACGGCCGCGACTTCGAGAAGTACCTGGCGGCGATCGCCGAGGACCTGACCAACCTGGGCAAGCATCTGGGCGAGGTCGGCACTCAGCTGTCGCGGGGCACCGACCTCATCGTCCAGGCCGACACCAGCGGGTTGCAGAACATGCAGGCGATCGAGCGTGCTTCCGGGAGCGGGGAATGAACTTCGACCCGCCCAATGCGGTGTCTCTGATCAACGACGCCGTGTCGGACGTCCGCGGCGACGGCGATGCCTGGGACGTGATCGGCGAACCGCTGAGCACCCCGATCGACCAGACCCTGACCGGGTACAACGAGAAGCTCGACCTGAAGCTCCAGCCCTCGCCCGGCGACAAGCGGCTGGAGATCTGTGGTCTGGCCTGGGGCCGGATCGAGAAGGACGCCGCTCGGCTCGACGGGCTCGCCGCCGCGATCGACAACATCTCCACTGTGGTCAGGAGCGGGAAGGAGCGCCTCGCACACGACTGGCACGGTGCGGCGTTCGACAGCTTCCGCCTGGCCATCGAGAAGGTCGAGAAGACGCTCAACGACTACGCCGCGGCGGTGCAGGTGGCCGCGTCGGACATCAAGTCCGCAATGGACAACATCCGCACGCTGTTCGGCGAATACCAGCGGAACAGTCTCGACAAGCACCTCGCGTTCGGTCGCCTTGCCGCGCCGGGCACCTGGTGGCGGATGTCCGAGCGCGACGCCGAGTTCGTGGCCAGCCACTGCACGACCCTGCACACCAACTGCACCTACAACGACGACGAGCAGGTCGGCATCATCAATGGCCAGCTGGTCAACCGCAGGCTGTTCGACGACCTGGTGAGCTGGGACTGCACGGAAAACGCCGGTGTCGCGATAGCCCAGTACAAGTCGACCGTCGCCAACGCGAAGGACGAGCGTTCCAACATCTCCGGCAAGATCCACAACTGGTACGTCGCGACGGACCAGTTGAAGCAGGACGTGGACGACATGTTCGGGGCCGCGCTGGAGAACCTCCGCAAGATCGCGGAAAGCAAGGTCTTCGCGGCGATGGCGGTTCCCGGCGCGGGTGCGGCGGGCGGTGGCCCCGGCGGCGGTGACCCCGGCCAGGGTGGCCCCGGCGGCGGCTATCCCGGTGGCGGCTATCCCGGTGGCGGGGCGCCCGGTGGCGGTGACGCGGCGGTACCGGGGCCGGGGCCGATGCCCGCGCAGGTGGACCCGGCCACCGCGCCCGAGCCGACCGATCCCGCACCGGCCGGCCCGCCGGCCGAGCCGGTCGTGGCCGACGGAGCGGTGACGATCAAGGACGGGGACCGGTCCATCTCGGTGACCAGCCCCGATGGTGAGGGGCACGTCCAGGTCACCGTCGAGGGAGCGGACGGCAAGCCCAAGCGCTACGACCTCGACTTCGACGCCGCCAGCGGGATGGAGCCGCAGTCCGGCGCTGAGGGGGCCAAGGCCGGCGAGCCGAGTGCCGAGCGGGTGCCGGCCGGTACCAACGGGCAGTGCGTGATCAAGGACGGGCCGCTCACGGTCACCGCGGAGCGACCGCTCTTCGATCCGGGCACGATCAAGCTCGAGGTCGACGACGGCGTCAACGAGCCGACCGTCTACACGCTCGACTTCGACGAGACGCCCGGCGACGAAGGCCGACCAGCCGGCCGACCAGCCGGCCGACCAGCCGGCCGACCAGCCGGCCAGTGGGACGGCCGACGCCGCCAAGGACGGCGCGCGACCCGACGGCGGCGACCACCCTGCTGGGAACACCCGGAACGACGCTCCAGGGCCGGGCGGCGGAGACGCGGGCCAGCCCGAGGAAGCCGACAAGCCCGCCGCCGGCAACGGAAAGCCGGCGGAGAACGAGCAGCTCACCACGCCGCAGTCCGTGCTGCCCGGCGACCCCGGATCGTCGCCGGGGCCGATCGTGCCCGACCAGCCCACCGGTGAGGCCGGGCTGGCGAGCGCCGGCGCGGGCGAGCCCGCCGACCCGGCTGGCAACTCCGCCTCAGGGGCGATGCCGATGATGGCCGGCGCCGGAGCGGGCGTGGGGGGCGAAGCGGGACGCGCCGGCACGGGCTGGAGCGTCCACGGCGACCTGTTCGACAACCACGACCCGGTCTACAGCATGCACGGAGTGCTCGGCGACGCCGATCTCGAAGGTCGGTGACGCGGGATGTCCCTGTACGAGATCGACCGCGCCGCCACCCAGGCCCGCCTCGACGCGATCACCGCGAACGGCCTGCGCAAGCTCGGCGAATGCGCCCGCCGCTCGGAGGAGATCGACAAGCAGGTCGAGGACATGCGCGCGCGCCAGGAACGCGAGAAGCGGGCCATGGACGAGCGGGTCAAGCAGGCCAAGGAGGCGAAGCGGGCACCCGAGCCACCGGCCCGCGTCACGCCGAAACCAGCCAGGCTCGTCCTCGGCGGTGAGGAGTTCCGCGAGGTGCGGGATCGCCGGCCGCCCGAGCCGAGCCCGGCCCCGCTTGTCCCCCCGGGCATGCGGTCCCGGCAGGCCCGGCTGGCCGGGCGGCAGGCCCGGCTGGCCGGCGCGCCGGGTCGTCCGGCACCGCAGGCCGAGCAGGGCCGCTCACCTCAGCCGAGCCCGCCGGGCCACCCGGCGGCGCAGCCGTCGCCGGACCGCCCCCAGGCGACGGACCGCTCGACCCGTCCGGCGGATCCGCCCGACGGACCGCCGCCGCGCCGCACGCTCATGCTCGGCGCGCCCGAGGACCGAGCGCAGGACCAGCCGAGCCCGGACAGTGCCTGGGCACCCGGTGGGGAGCGGCCGCGGTCCGGGCACCGCCCGCCCGGGGAGGCCGACGACGACCTGTCCGGCCGGACCTGGTTGCGGTAGTTACCGGCCAGTCGCCTGTTTGGGGAAGCAAATTCCTTGCCGGCCCCCGTCGCGACCTGCGGATAGGTACATTGCTTTTGCAGAAGTGATGGCACCCGACGTCGCCCGCGCGCGTCGAACTGACGTCACGTAGGTAGAGCCGACAAGGGGGATACCGGACATGAACACGCCGCCAGCCAACCCAGGTGGGGTCGCGCCGCCGGACGGTTACACCACCGACACCGGTCAGATGTCCGGCGCGGGCCGCACCATCGGCGACGCGGCCGAGGACGCGAAGGGCGACATCGAGGACACCCAGCCCACCGAGCTCACCGACCAGGAGTTCGGCAAGAAGCACACCCAGTGGCAGGCGGACTACGCGAGCGCCATCGAGCAGCTCGGCCAGGGCGCCACGGCCATGTGCGACAACCTCGTCGCCTTTGCCGGCCAGATTGGTGGTGCGGGTCAGGCCTACACCACCACCGACACGGGTGCCGCCAGTACGGTCACCGCCCCGGCGGGTGGCCAGTGAGCAAGTCGTGGCAGGAGGTTCAGACTCTTCTTGATGATCCGTTCGTGGATGCGGATACCAAGGAGCATCTGCTCGCCGCGTACATCAAGGAGAACGTCGAGGGTTATCCGTTCATCGATGAGGATGATCTGCCTGATGATGTTCGTGGCTACTACGATCAGTATCCGATTCGTGGTGGTGATTTCGACCAGGGTTCGCTGGACGACGTCTACGAGGACGCGCAGGCGGAGTCCGAGGAGCGCGGGCTATTCGGCTGGTCTGACGCAGGACGAGATCGACGAGAACAGCGCCACATTGGACGGGCTGCAGGCGCCGCGAGCTGGGGAGACGGGCGCGGTGGAGAAGTCCGACGAGCATCTTCGAGCTGGCGCGGCCGGCGTTGAAGGTGTTCGAGAACTTCATTCCGGTGAATGATGCGGTGCCTGGTGACTCTCTGGGTCGCCACGGGAAGATCACGATGGAGGAGATCACCGAGCGGTTCGAGGAGCAGCTTGGTATTTCCTTCAAGAAGTTCCTGGATGACGCGGACCGGCTGCGGGCGGCCCAGCAGAAGCTGTCGGAGCTGAACTCCACGTCCCAGGCCGAGCTGAACACGCTGTACAAGTCGTGGACGGGTGCGGCGGCGAACGCGTCGTTCCAGCATTATTCGGAGAAGATGGTTCCGCCGACGACTGATCTGTTGGACTATCTGTCGGAGTCGCCGTCGACGATCGAGACGTTGGTGCAGAACGTTTTCGCGGAGTGCAAGGCGAAGGCTGACACGATCATCGGGTTGTACCAGCCCACGATGGGCAGTGCGACGCCTGATGTGGCGATGAAGGTCGTGGAGCTGGCGAACAGCGCGGATGACCGGGGCAAGATCCTGGAGGTCGCGGCGTGGGTGGATTCGGTGTGTGGGTCGAACATCGAGAACACGATTCGTGACGATGATTGTGGGTTGAACGACGAGAACAAGGAGTATGTGCAGCGCGAGTGCAAGAAGTGGATTCGTGACTCGTTCAACCAGGATTTCCACGAGTACCTGTATGCGACGTTCGATCAGACGTGCAAGGACACGGTGGAGGCGATCGACGCGTACTACGAGGAGCTGAACAGCTATCTCGGTGAGTACGAGAACGAGTTCGAGGCCGCGGGCACTGCACCTCCTGGCATGACCCCGCCGGGCACGACCCCGCCGCCCGGCACCGGCACGACCCCGCCGCCGGGGACTGGTACGACTCCGCCCGGCGGCTCGACCCCGCCTGGTGGCTCGACTCCGCCTGGTGGCTCGACTCCGCCTGGTGGCTCGACCCCGCCTGGTGGCTCGACCCCGCCTGGTGGCTCGACCCCGCCTGGTGGCTCGACCCCGGCCGTGCCCGAGGTGCCGACGCCGGGCTCGACCACGCCCGCCGGCCAGGACCCGACGGGTCAGAGCCCGACGGGCCAGAACCCCAGCATCCCGACGCTGCCCGGCCAGTCCGGCGGCCAGGACCCGACCGGGCAGGGCCCCGGCGGCCAGGATCCGACCGGGCAGGACCCGACCGGTCAAGATCCGACTGGTCAGGACCCGACCGGGCAGGACCCGGGCGACGTGCCGCCGGGCACCTCGCCCACCACGCCGGGCCAGGAGGAGACGGTCACCATCGACGATGGCGACCGCTCGATCTCCGTCACCAGCCCGGACGGCCAGGGCCAGGTCACGGTCACCGTCGACGACGGCAGCGGCGAGCCCAAGACCTACACGCTCGACTTCGGCGAGGGCTCGGACCAGCCGCAGCCAGGCGGCACGGACGGCCAGGGCAGCGGCCAGGGCGGTCACGGTGGTGGCCACGGGGCCGGGCATGGCGGCGGTGAGCACGGTGGCGGCCATGGCGGCGATCACGGCGGCGGCCACGGCGCCGGGCACGGCGGCGGTGAGCACGGTGGCGGTCACGGTGGCGGCCAGGGCGGTGGCCACGGTGGCGCGCCCACCTTGGACCAGCCGATCGAACCGGGGCCGGACGGCAAGTGCGTCATCCGCGATGGTGACCTGACGATCACCGCCGAGCGGCCCGACGGGTCGTCGGACACGGTCAAGATCACCGTCGACGACGGCTCCGGCAAGCCGACCACCTACAACCTGGACTACTCCGGCGCCGACGGGCCAGCCGCGACCCAGCAGGACGGCCCGCAGAACGGCCAGCAGTCCGCGGCCCAGGCCATGTTCGGCCAGCTCAACGACCAGGTCGAGGGCGCGATGGGCGACCCGGGCGGCGGCTCGTCGTACGAGGCGCAGACCCTGCCCGACCGCGACCCGGCCGGTGGCCAGCCGTCCTACGCCGCGACCAGCGCGCAGGCGAGCATGCCCAACGACGGTGGCGGCGGCTCGTTCTTCAGCCACGACAGCGGGGCCGCGAATCCGATCGGCACGTTCGGCATCCCGGACCACGGCCACTACATGGCGGCGCCCTCGTCCGACACCGGTGAGGCCGGCCTCTCCAGCGCGGGTGACAGCACCAACGGTGGCGGCCAGCACGCGAGCGGCGGCCAGCAGACCGGCGGCGGGATGGCCGGCATGCCGATGATGGGTGGCACGCCCGGCGCGAGCGGTGGCGACCAGGACCGCAACGCCGGTCAGTGGCGCACGACCGGCGATCTGTTCGACGACGAGGTCGACGCGCGGCTCGGTGGCGCGTTCGGCGAGGGGCGCTAGCACGATGAAGGGGACCCGATGAGTGCTCTCGACAAGGCCGCGAAGGCACGCGCGCGGATGGACCAGGTGCGCCGGGAGATGTCCGAACGGCGCGCGCTGCGCACCCGCAACGGTCGTGCGGCGCGGGAGAGGTCGCGGGAGAGCCTGCTCAAGCAGGGCCCGGTCGCCGAGCAGGTCGCGAAGCACCTCGGCGAGCTCGGCCGGCGCCGCAGGCAGGCCGGCGGCTGGGCGACGGAGAAGACCGAGCGGGACAAGGACTACATCCTCGGCTTCGGCGGCGAGGACGAGGAGCCGAACGACGAGTTCGCGTTCCGGCCCACGCAGCGCCCGCAGGGCGACACCCCGCCCGGCGGCATCGGCGCCCTCGAGGAGGAGACCGAGGCCGCGCGGCAGGCGCCCCCGATGCCCCCGCCCGCACCCGAGGCGCCCACGCTGCGCAAGCCGGCGCCGCGGGACCGCGAGGTGCTCGAGGACGAGGACGACTTCTCCAACCAGTCGTCGTGGATGCGAACCCAGTGATGCACGCCGCCGTGGTGGAGCGGGCCGCGGAGATCAAGGCCGTGGTCTGCCGGGTACTCGAGGTCGACGAGGACCAGGTCGGCCCCGCCGACCACTTCGTCGACGAGCTCGGCGCCGACTCCATGAAGCTCATCGAGCTGCTGGCCAACCTCGAGATCGAGTTCGACGTCGAGGTGGATCCCGCCGAGTTCGAGAAGCTCGTCAACCTCGAGGGCGTCTACGGCGTGTTGAGCACGGCACTGGACAGCTGATGCGCCGGGTCGCGGTGACCGGCCTCGGGGTGGTGTCGAGCATCGGCACCGGCGCCACCGAGTTCGCCCGCGGCCTGCGCGAAGGGCGCAGCGGCGCCCGGCCCATCGGCGCCTTCGACACCGAGGGCTTCGCGCACGACCTCGGTTGCGAGGTCACCGGGTTCGAGCCGCACCAATGGCTCGCGCGGCCCGAGACGCTGCCCCGCGCCGGGCAGTTCGCGGTGGCCGCCGCGACGATGGCCGTGCGCGACGCGGACCTCGACCCCGCCGCCGCGCGGACCCTGGTCTCCATCGGCACGACCGACGGCGGCTCGGACCGTGGCGAGCGGATCGCCGAGGCCGTCGTGCGGGGTACCGGGGTGAGCGCGACCGAGGCCGCCCGGGTACCGGCCGCGCTGCTGTCCGTCGGCGTGGCCCGCGAGCTCGGCCTGTCCGATGTGGAGGTCTCGACGATCGCGACCGCGTGCGCCGCGGGCAACTACGCGATCGGCGACGGCTTCGACGCGGTCGCCACCGGCGACGTGGACGTGGCACTGTGCGGTGGCGCGGATGCCATGTGCCGCATGACGTTCACGGGCTTCTACCGCCTCGGTGCGGTCGACCCGACGGCGTGCCGCCCGTTCGACGTGGACCGCCGGGGCATCCTCACCGGCGAGGGTGCGGGGGTGCTCGTCCTCGAGCCGCTGGAGGCGGCGGTCGCGCGGGGCGCCCGGATCTATGCCGAGGTGCTCGGCTACGGGCTCAACTGCGACGCCGGTCATCCCGTGGCGCCCGACCGCGGCTCGGTCGGCCGCTGCATGCGCCTCGCGCTGGACAACGCGGGCGTGGCACCCGGCGACGTCGACCTGATCTCCGCGCACGGCACCGGCACCAAGGCCAACGACGCCACCGAGTGCGGCGCCATCCACGACGTGTTCGGCGCCGAGCCGCCGCGCACCGTGTCGGTGAAGTCCATGCTGGGCCACACGATGGGCGCGGCGAGCGCGCTGTCCGCGATCGCCTGCTCGCTCGCGATCGCCGAGGGGTTCGTCCCGCCGACGATCAACCACGGCGCGACCGATCCCGAGTGCGACGTGGACTGCGTGCCCAACGCGTCGGTGCCCGCCTCGCTGAACGTCGTGCAGAACAACGCGCTCGCGTTCGGTGGCAACAACTCCGTCGTCCTGTTCGGAAGGAACTAGGCCGATGGCGACGGTGATCACCGCATGGTCGGCTACCTCGCCGTTCGGCGACGGCCCCGGCGCGTTCGCCGACGGCGTGCGTGCCGGCCGCCCCGCCCCCGCCACCGAGCGCGCCGACGACTGGTTCCCCGAGCCGGACACCGCCCACCTCGTGCCGGACTTCGACACCGCCGACCGGTTGGGGCGCAAGGGAACCGGCTCGATGGACCGCACCACGGCGCTGGCCGTGAGCACGGTCGGCCGGCTGTGCAAGGACGCGGCCGGCGTGGTCACCACCGACGAACGCACCGGCGTGGTGCTCGGCACGACGAGCGGCAGCACGCAGACCCAGTTCGCCTTCACCGGCGACTCGCTGACGCGGCGCAAGCCGTACTTCGTCAACCCGGCCCAGATGCCGTTCGCGCTGATGAACTCCGCCGCCGCGCAGTGCGCGAGCTGGCACGGGCTCACCGGGCCGAACACCACGGTCGCCGCGGGACGGTTGTCCGGCATCGCCACCCTGCGCTACGCGGACCGGCTCCTGCGGACCGGGCGGGCGAGCGGGGTGTTCGTGGGCGCCGCCGAGGAGTACGGCGGGGGTCGTGTCCTGCTGGAACGACGCTCCGGCAACACCGCCCCGCTGGGCGAGGGATGCGCGATGCTCTTCCTCCAACCGTCGATCGACGGGAACCGATCGGCCCTCGCGGAGGTCGTAGCGTGGGACACCCGGTTGGCGGTGGCGGGGGAGCCACGGGATGCGCTGGTCGGGTGTCTGCGCAGGGTCCTGGCCGGCACGGCGCCGCGGCACGTCTGGGGGGTGGCGTTGTCCGGCCCGGACCCGGCCAGGACGACGATCGAGCAAGGCGCGGTCGCGGAGGTGCTGGGACGGGAGGTCGAGCGGGTGGTCACACCGGCTGGGCTGATCGGCGACACCGGCGCGGCAACCGGTGCCTTCCAGCTCGCGGCGCTTCTCGCACTCGCCGAGGGCGATCGTGACCGGTTGGCCTTGGCGACGGCCGTGGACAGTGACGGCACGGTCGGATGTGTGTTGGTTCGCCTGCTCGGCGGATCGGGGAATGAGACGCAGGTTAGGGGTAGTAGCCGATGAGCAGGTCGTGGCAAGAGGTTCAGACTCTTCTTGATGATCCGTTCGTGGATGCGGATACCAAGGAGCATCTGCTCGCCGCGTACATCAAGGAGAACGTCGAGGGTTATCCGTTCATCGATGAGGATGATCTGCCTGATGATGTTCGTGGCTACTACGATCAGTATCCGATTCGTGGTGGTGATTTCGACCAGGGTTCGCTGGACGACGTCTACGACGACGCGCAGGCGGAGTCCGAGGAGCGCGGGTACTCGGCCGGTCTGACGCAGGACGAGATCGACGAGAACAGCGCCACGCTGGACGGCCAGCAGGCACCGCAGCTGGGGAACCGCGGTGACGTGGAGAAGTCCGATGACATCTTCGAACTCGCACGGCCGGCGTTGAAGGTGTTCGAGAACTTCATTCCGGTGAATGATGCGGTGCCTGGTGACTCTCTGGGTCGCCACGGGAAGATCACGATGGAGGAGATCACCGAGCGGTTCGAGGAGCAGCTTGGTATTTCCTTCAAGAAGTTCCTGGACGACGCGGACCGGTTGCGGGTCGCGGACCTGAAGCTGTACGAGCTCAACTCCACGACGGAGACGGAGCTCAACAACCTGTACAAGTCGTGGACGGGTGCGGCCGCGAACGCGTCCTTCCAGCACTACTCGGAGAAGACGGTTCCGCCGACGACTGATCTGCTGGACTATCTGTCGGAGTCGCCGTCGACGATCGAGACGTTGGTGCAGAACGTTTTCGCGGAGTGCAAGGCGAAGGCTGACACGATCATCGGGTTGTACCAGCCCACGATGGGCAGCGCGACGCCTGATGTGGCGATGAAGGTCGTGGAGCTGGCGAACAGCGCGGATGACCGGGGCAAGATCCTGGAGGTCGCGGCGTGGGTGGATTCGGTGTGTGGGTCGAACATCGAGAACACGATTCGTGACGATGATTGTGGGTTGAACGACGAGAACAAGGAGTATGTGCAGCGCGAGTGCAAGAAGTGGATTCGTGACTCGTTCAACCAGGATTTCCACGAGTACCTGTATGCGACGTTCGATCAGACGTGCAAGGACACGGTGGAGGCGATCGACGCGTACTACGAGGAGCTGAACAGCTACCTCGGTGAGTACGAGAACGAGTTCGAGGCCGCGGGCACCGCACCTCCTGGCATGACCCCGCCGGGCACGACCCCGCCGCCCGGCACCGGTACCACGCCGCCGCCCGGCATGCCGGGCGGTCCCGGCGGATCGAGCCCGACCACGCCGTCCGGCTCCGCGCCGCCCGTGAGCACCCCACCGTCCATGGGCGGCGGATCCGGCGGCGGTTCCGGCGGCGGCGCGGGTGGCGGCGCGGGCGGCGGTGCCACGCCGACCCCGCAGCTGCCGCCGGAGGTCTCCACGCCGGGGTCGAGCATCGGTACCACCTCCCCGTCGTTCTCCGGTCCTGGCTCGACCCCGGGCTCGAGCCTGCCGGGTGGGCCCGGCAGCACGCCGGGCTCGGCCGGTCCGGGCGGCGTGCCCGCGGTCCCGCTGCCCGGGACGAGCGGTCTGCCCGGCTCGGGGCTTCCCGGCTCGGGCCTGCCCGGCAGCGCCATCCCGGGCGCCGGCGGGGCACCGAAGGAGGTGACCATCCAGGACGGCGACCGGAAGATCACCGTCACGCAGCCGGACGCCCAGGGCCGGAGCAAGGTCACCGTGGACGACGGCACGGGTGAGCCGCGGGAGTACACGGTCGACTTCACCGAGGACCCCGGCGAGCAGCCGGAGGAGGGCGTCATCCAGGCGCACGACGGCAAGGCCGTGATCCAGGACGGCGACGCCGCGATCAACCTCGAGCAGGTGCCCGGCCCGACCGACCGGCTGAAGATGACCGTCGACGACGGCACCCCCGAGACCTACGACGTGGACTTCGGGCCGGACTCGAAGGTGCCGGGCGTGCCGGACATCCCGGGTTCGCCGCACGCCTCCCTGCCCGACATCCCCACGCCGGCGAGCGACTTCGGCGGTGGTTCGGGCGGCGGGTCCGGCGGCGGCGTCGGCGGCGGCTCGTTCGGCGGCGCGGACACCCCGGGCGCCGGCGGCAACACCCCCCAGCCCGGCACGATGGTCGGCGCCGGTTACCCCGAGTCCACCAGCGCGGAGCGTGCGGCGGCGTCCGCGGGTGCGGGTGCGGGTGGCGGCGACCAGAGCGGCAACCGCGCGCCGGGCGCGTTCGGCGGCATGCCGATGGGCGGCATGGGTGGCGGCCAGGGCGGCGACCAGACCAGGCAGAGCAAGTGGCGCACCGCGGGCACGCTGTTCGACGACTCGGACCCGGCGGCGAACTTCAGCGGCGTCGTGGGTCGCGACCCGGCCGAGAAGGCGAAGCCGGCTCCGAAGCGCTGATGCGACCGGTGGCCGCGGCAACCCTGCGCCGCGGCCACCGGTATCCACCTCACGAAGTAGGTGTGCGTCAGCCGACGAGCTCGTCGGTCTCGCGTTCGATGACCGCGCCCTTGATGTCCTCCGCCAGCAGCGGTCCGTACTTGGCCGTACCCGTCAGCTCCGTGAGGAAGAACGCCGTCAGCAGGATCTTCGCCAGCCGCTGCGTGGCGTACTCGGACTTGCCCGGCAGCAGCAGGTTCGACCAGTGCCGCCCCTCGGTGAAGCCCAGGTGGTTCGCCTTCGCCAGCAGCCGCAGCTGCGCGTCCCCGCCCCAGTTCGACGCGATCAGGCCCGCGTGCCCGACGGCCGGCGCCACCAGGTCCCGGCCCGCGGCCAGGTGCAGCGACGGCATCCGGCAGCGGCTCGCCGCGTCCGTGGCGAACGGCTTCGTCTGGGTCGCCGCGAGCGTGGCCACCGCCCGCACCCGTGGATCCTCCGCGGCTGCGAGCACCGCGCACCCGCCGCCCACCGAGTGCCCGGCCAGGCCGAGGGCCTCGGCGGAGACGCTGATGTCCCCGTCCCCGAGCCGAACGCCCACGCACACGTCCAGCGTCGTGCGCAGGTCCCCGGCCAGCAGCCGGTGCGACGCGAACGGTCCGAGCTGGGTAGCGGGCGCGGCCACCACGAACCCCCACGACGCCAGGTGACGCAGCAGGCCGAGGTAACGCTGCGGCGGCTGCAGCCACCCGTGACCGAACGCGATCGCCGGCAGTCCCTGCCCGGCCGTCGGGGTGAACACGACCCCCGGCAGGCCGACGAGCGCCAGGTCCCCGCGCAGCACCCGGTGCGGCCCCTTGTGGGACAGCTCCTCGGCGAGGTGCTTCGCCTTGTTCGCCATGGTCGTTGACCCTATCGAGGTCGGCGGCCGACGGCCCTACCGACGCCCGCGGGAGTTCTCGTTACTCTCTCTCGCGTGTGCGGAATCGTTGGATACGTAGGCCACCGCCCAGCGCTCGACGTCGTCCTCGGCGGCTTGCGCCGGCTCGAGTACCGCGGGTACGACTCGGCCGGCGTCGCCGTGCTGGCCGGCGGCGGGCTGACCGTGGAGCGCAAGGCGGGCCGGCTCGCCAACCTGGAGGAACGGCTGGCCGAGGTCGGCCGGGAGAGGTTCGCCGGCACCGCGGGCATGGGCCACACCCGGTGGGCCACGCACGGGGCGCCCGTCGACCGCAACTCGCACCCACACCGCGACACCGCCGAGCGCGTCGCCGTGGTCCACAACGGGATCATCGAGAACTTCGCGTCGCTGCGTAGCGAGCTGGAGGCCGCCGGCGTCGAGTTCTCGTCCGACACGGACACCGAGACCGTCGCCCACCTCGTCGCCCACGCCTACGACGCCGGGCCGACCGCCGGCGACCTGCCGGCCACCGTCCGCGCGGTCTGCCGCCGCCTGGACGGCGCGTTCACCCTGGTCATCACCCACGTCGAGCAGCCGGACCTGATCGTCGCGGCGCGCCGGTCCTCGCCGCTCGTGGTCGGCATCGGCGACGGTGAGACCTTCGTCGCGTCCGACGTGGCCGCGTTCATCGAGCACACCCGCGACGCCGTGGAGCTCGGCCAGGACCAGGTCGTCACGATCACCCGCGACGGCTACGGGGTGACCGACTTCGACGGCGAGGACGTGGCAACCCGGCCGTTCCAGGTGAACTGGGACCTCTCGGCCGCCGAGAAGGGCGGCTACGACTACTTCATGCTCAAGGAGATCGAGGAGCAGCCGGCCGCGCTCGCCGACACCCTGCGCGGGCACTTCACCGGCGGCCGGATCGTCCTCGACGAGCAGCGGCTGTCCGACCAGGACCTGCGCGACGTGGACAAGGTGTTCGTCGTCGCCTGCGGCACCGCGTACCACTCGGGGCTGATCGCCAAGTACGCCATCGAGCACTGGACCCGGCTGCCCGTCGAGGTCGAGCTGGCCTCGGAGTTCCGCTACCGCGACCCGGTGCTCGACCGCGACACGCTGGTCGTCGCCGTGTCGCAGTCCGGCGAGACCGCGGACACCCTGGAGGCCGTGCGGCACGCGCGCGAGCAGAAGGCCCGGGTGCTCGCGGTCAGCAACACCAACGGCGCGCAGATCCCGCGCGAGTCCGACGCCGTGCTCTACACCCACGCCGGCCCGGAGGTCGGGGTCGCCGCCACGAAGACGTTCCTGGCCCAGATCGCCGCCAACTTCCTCGTCGGCCTCGCCCTCGCGCAGGCCCGCGGCACGAAGTACCCCGACGAGGTGGCCCGCGAGTACGAGGAGCTCGCCGCGATGCCCGACGCGGTGACCCGCGTGCTGGGCACTGTCGACAAGGTCCGCTCGCTCGGCCGCTCGCTCGCCGACGCCAAGGCCGTGCTGTTCCTGGGCCGCCACGTCGGCTACCCGGTGGCGCTGGAGGGTGCGCTCAAGCTCAAGGAGCTCGCCTACATGCACGCCGAGGGCTTCGCGGCCGGCGAGCTCAAGCACGGGCCGATCGCGCTGATCGAGGAGAACCTGCCGGTCGTCGTCGTGATGCCCTCGCCCAAGGGCCGGGCCGTGCTGCACGCCAAGCTGCTGTCGAACATCTCCGAGATCCAGGCCCGCGGCGCGCGCACGATCGTGATCGCCGAGGAGGGCGACGAGACCGTGCGGCCGTTCGCCGACGAGCTGGTCGAGGTGCCGGCCGTGCCGACGCTGCTGCAGCCGCTGGTGTCGACCGTGCCGCTGCAGGTGCTGGCCGCGGAGATCGCCCGGGCCCGCGGCTACGACGTCGACAAACCCCGCAACCTCGCCAAGTCCGTCACGGTGGAGTAGCCGCCGTGTTCGGCGTCTGGACCACGGCCCAGGTCAAGGCCGCCGAGGACGAGCTCCTCGCGCGGACCCCCGAGGGCGCGCTCATGCGCAAGGCCGCCTTCGGGGTCGCCACGCGCGCGGCCGGCCTGCTGCGCGAGCGGACCGGCGGGATCGCCGGGCGGCGCGTCGTGCTGCTGGTCGGCGCCGGCAACAACGGCGGCGACGCCCTGTGGGCCGGGCACTTCCTGCGCCGCCGCTCGGTCGCGGTCACCGCGCTGCTGCTCGCGCCGGACAAGGCGCACCCCGCCGGGCTCGAGGCGCTGCGCCGCGCCCGTGGCCGGGCGCTCCCCGCCGAGGCGCTCACCCCCGCGGTCGCGGCGGCGCTCGGCGGCGCGGACCTCGTGATCGACGGCATCGTCGGGCTCTCCGCGCGCGGGCCGCTGCGCCCGGTGGCGGCGCAGCTGGTCGCGGCGCTCGACGCGCCCGTGCTGTCGGTCGACCTGCCCAGCGGCGTCGACCCGGACACCGGCGCGACCAGCGGGCCGGCGGTGGCCGCGGACGTCACGGTGACGTTCGGCGCGCGCAAGCCGGTGCACGTGCTCGCCGACGGCGCGGTCCGGTCCGGCACCGTGCACCTGGTGGACATCGGGCTCGACCCGTGGCTGGCCGAGCCCGCGCTGTCGGTGCTGGAGGCGGCCGACGTGGGCCGCGCGTGGCGGGTGCCCGGGCCGGACGACGACAAGTACAGCCAGGGCGTGACCGGCGTTGCCGCGGGCTCGGCGATCTACCCGGGCGCGGCCGTGCTGTCGACCGGCGCGGCCGTGCTCGCGACGTCCGGCATGGTGCGCTACGCCGGCTGGGCCGCCGACGAGGTGCGGGCGCGCTGGCCGGAGGTGGTGGCCACCGGCTCGGTCGAGGACGCCGGCCGCGTGCAGGCGTGGCTCGTCGGCCCGGGACTGGGCACCGGGCAGGCCGGCCGCGACGTGCTGGCCGAGGTGCTCGCCGACGGCGTGCCGGCCTGCGTGGACGCGGACGGCATCACGCTGCTGGCCGCCGACCCGGCGCTGTGGGACCGCCGCGAACCGGACGTGCCGGTCGTGCTCACCCCGCACGACCGCGAGTTCGCCCGCATCGCCGAGCCGCTCGGCATCAAGCTCGGCGCCGACCGGCCCGCCGCGGCGAAAGCGCTGGCCCGGCGGCTCGACTGCGTGGTGCTGCTCAAGGGCCACACGACCGTGATCGCCGACCCGGCCGGACGCGTGCTGGTCAACCCCGCCTCGTCCGCGTGGCTCGCGACCGCAGGTTCCGGCGACGTGCTGTCCGGCCTCATCGGCGCGACGCTCGCCACCGAGGTCGACCCGTGGCTCGCGGCCGGCTGCGCGGCGTGGGTGCACGAGCGGGCGGGGGTGCTCGCCGCCGCGGGCGCGCCGGCGCCGGCGTCGGCCATCCTCCAGGCGATTCCCGACGCCGTCCGGCTCGCGAGGGTGGCCCACGAGCGCTGAACCGCTGTGCGAGCATGGAACGGTCATGGCTGCACACACACCCCGCGCCGAGGCGATCGTCGACCTCGATGCGCTGCGCCACAACGTCACGCTGCTCGCCGAGCGTGCGGCGACGTCCGGTGCCGCCACCATGGCCGTCGTCAAGGCCGACGGCTACGGTCACGGCGCGCTGCCCGTCGCCCGCGCCGCGCTCGAGGCCGGCGCCGGCTGGCTCGGCTCGTGCTCGCTCGCGGAGGCAGTCGCGCTGCGCGGGGCCGGCATCACCGCGCCGATCCTGAGCTGGCTCGAGGTCGCGGGCGAGGACTTCGTGCCCGCGATCGCCGCGAACGTCGACGTCACCGCGTCCAGCATCCGTGAGCTCGGCCACATCCTGGGCGCCGGCGGGATGGCCGGGCGGGCGCCGCGGGTGCACCTCAAGATCGACACCGGGCTGTCCCGCAACGGCTGCCCCGCGCCGGAGTGGCCCGAGCTCGTGGAGGTCGCCGCCAAGGCGCAGGCCGACGGGCACGCCGAGATCGTGGCCATCTGGTCGCACCTGGCCTGCGCGGACGAGCCCGGCCACCCGTCGATCGACCTGCAGGCGGCGCGGTTCCAGCAGGCGTACGAGGAGACCGTCGCCGCCGGCCTGCGGCCGTTGCGCCACCTCGCGAACTCGGCCGCCACGCTCAGCCGGCCGGACCTGCACTTCGACCTCGTCCGCGTCGGCATCGCCATGTACGGGCTGAACCCGTTGCCCTACCAGGAGGATCTCCACCCGGTCATGACGTTCCGCTCGTCGGTGGCGCTCACCAAGCGCGTCGCCGCGGGCGAGTCCGTCTCCTATGGACAGACGTGGACCGCTTCGCGTGACACGAACCTGGCGCTCGTGCCGGTCGGGTACGCCGACGGGGTGCCGCGGCTGCTGTCCGGCCGGTTCGACGTGTGGCTCGCCGGGTGCCGGCGGCCGGTCGTCGGGCGAGTCTGCATGGACCAGCTGGTCGTGGACTGCGGCGACGACCTCGTGCCGGTCGGCGAGGAGGTCGTGCTGTTCGGCGACGGCGCCCGCGGCGAGCCGACCGCGACCGAGTGGGCGGACACGCTCGGCACCATCGACTACGAGATCGTCACCGGCATGTACCGGCCGCGGGTGACCCGGACCTACCGGGGTGACCGGTGACGGTGTCCAGGAAGGTCGGCACGATCATCGGCACGACGATCGGCGTGGCCGCGGCGGGCACGGCGATCGCGGTCGGCGTGGCGGCGCGGCGGCGCCACCACGACCCCGACGACCCGCACGCCGAAGCGTCGCTCGGCGAGCTGCGCCCCGACCGCACGTACACCGTGGTCACCGACGACGGCATCGAGCTGGCCGTCGAGGAGGTCGACCCCGCGGCCGGCGGCAAGCCGGAGATCACCGCGGTCTTCGTGCACGGGTTCGCGCTGTCCCGGCGCAGCTGGCACTTCCAGCGCCGCGCGCTCGCCCAGCTCACCGAGCCGCGGGTGCGCCAGGTGCTCTACGACCACCGCAGCCACGGCGAGTCCGGCCGCGCGACCGAGGCGTCCAGCACGATCGACAGGCTCGGCACGGACCTCGGCGAGGTGCTGGACAAGGCCGGCATCGAAGGGCCGACCGTGCTCGTCGGGCACTCGATGGGCGGCATGACGATCATGGCGCTCGCCGAGCAGCGGCCGGAGCTGTTCACCGACCGGGTGTGCGGGGTGGCGCTGATCGGCACGTCGGCGGGCGAGGTCGGCAAGCGGGGCCTGCCGCGCCCCCTGCTGTCCCGGTACAACCCGGTGACCCGCAACATCGGCCGGCTCGCGGACTGGCAGCCGGGCGTGGTCGAGCTGGTCCGCGCGGCCGGTGGCACGCTGACCCGCCGCGCGGTGCGCACGCTCGCGTTCGGCTCGAAGGACGTGGCCCCGTCGCTGGTGAGCTTCCTGCTCGAGTTGCTCGACGCGACGCCCACGCGGGTGCTGGCGGACTTCATCGACACGCTCGGCACGCACAACCGCTACGCCGCGCTGGCCGGGCTCAAGCATTCGCACGTGCTGGTGATCAGCGGCGACGCGGACCGGATGACACCGTTCTCGCACGCCGAGCGGATCGCGCTCGAGCTGCCGGACGCCGAGCTGGTGCCGGTGCCCGGTGGCGGCCACATGGTGATGTTCGAGCAGCCGCAGCTGGTCGACGACCATCTCGTGATGCTGCTGCAGCAGTGCGCGTACGGGCGGGACGGAGGGCGCCGGAAATGGTGGCGCAAGTGACGACCGTGGAGCTGCCGGCGGAGTCCGACACGCTCCGGTTCGGTAACCGGCTCGGTGCCGTGCTCGAGGCCGGTGACCTCGTGCTGCTCGCGGGTCCGCTGGGTGCGGGGAAGACCGTGCTGGCGCGCGGCATCGCCGAGGGACTCGGCGTGACCGGCCGGGTCAGCTCGCCGACGTTCATCATCGCCCGCGAGCACCGCCCGGCCTCCACCGGTCGCGGGATTCCCCTGGTGCACGTGGACGCGTACCGCCTGGGCGGCGACCTCGACCAGCTCGACGACCTCGACCTGGACACCTCGCTCGTCGACGCGGCCGTGGTGATCGAGTGGGGTGAGGGCGCGGGTGAGCGGCTGTCCGACGACCACCTGCTGATCCGCCTGGAGCGCCGCGCGGACGACGCCCGGCTGGCGACGCTGGTCCCGCACGGCAGCTGGGCGGCGCGCGCTATCCCGTGAGCCCATTCGTGAGCCCATTCGTGAGCCCATTGTCGTCCAGTGTGGACAGCAGGGCGTCCGGCCGCTGGTCGCACGGCAGGGGCTGGATGATCGCGGTCCGGATGCCGACCCGCGCGGCACCCCCGTCGGCCTCCGCACTGTCCCCGACCATGAGCGCGTCCTCCGGCGCGACGCCCAGCCGCTCGCAGGCCACGAGGAAGATCTTGGGGTCGGGCTTCATCACGCCCTCGGTGTAGGAGAGCACGAACTCGTCGACGAGGTCCTCGACGTCGTGGCGGCGGAACACCGTGCGGATGTCCCAGGGGATGTTGCTGACGACCGCGACCGGGATGCCCTTGTCCCGTAAGCGTTTCAGGGCAGGCATGGTGTCGGGGTAGGGCTGCCAGGCCGCGGGCTCGAGCATCTGTTCGTAGGTGGCGCTCGCCTCCTGCGGCGTGAGGCCGAGCCCACTGGCCGCGAGCGAGGCGAGGGAGACCCGCCGGTGCAGCGCGGGGTCGAGATCGCGGCGCGCCCAGTCCTCGGCGAGCTCGGGGGGCAGGTGATCGCCGGCGAGCTTGGACGCGGTGAGGACGCTGACGAGCTCGTCAGTCCATCCCGGATCGGGCTTGAGGCGGAACAACGTGCCGGAGAAGTCGAACAGGACACCGTGGATCATGCGTCCCACGCTACGTCAGCGCCCGCGCGACCCAGCCGCGCCGAAGCCGGCCTGTGGACAGACCGCGCGGTTGTGGACAACCCGGCTCCGCGCGGGCGAACCCGGTTGAGTCTGTCGGGGGTGGGAGGCATCGTGGGGTCATGCAAGCGGTGATCTTCGACTGGGGTGGCACGCTCACCCCCTGGCGTCCTGTCGACTACCTGGCCGCGTGGCGCAGCTACGCCGACATCCTGCATCCCGGGGAGGCGGCGCGGGCCGCGCGGGTCGCGGCGGCCATCCAGACGGCCGAGGCGGCGGCGTGGCGCCTCGCGCGCGACGAGCACCGGGCGTTCACCATCGCCCAGGTGCTCGCGACCGCGCAGGCGCCCGAGCACGACGAGGGCTTCGCGGCCTACCGCACCTTCTGGGATCAGGCCACCTACACCGACCCGGAGGTCGCGCCACTCGTGAAAGGCCTGCGGGACAAGGGCTTACGCATCGGCATCCTGTCCTCGACCCCCTGGCCGGCGGCGTGGCACGAGGAGGTCCTCGAGCGCGACGGCGTGCTCGACCTGTTCCACGCGCGCGTCTGGAGCAGCGACCTCGAGTACACCAAGCCCCACGAGGCCGCCTTCCGCGCGGCGATGGCCGCCGTCGGTGTCGAGGACCCGGCCGAGTGCGTCTTCGTCGGCGACCGGCCCTACGACGACATCAGCGGCGCCAAGGCCGTCGGCATGCGGGCCGTGTTCGTCCCGCACAGCGACATCCCCGCCGATCAGCAGGTTCCCGTCGACGTGCGGCCGGACGCCGTGATCCAGCGCCTCGCCGACCTCGCGGAGGTGGTCGACCGCTGGCACACCTGACCGGGCCGTAGGCTTGACCGTCGTGCTGGTACTCGCAGTCGACACCGCGACCCCCGCGGTCACGGCCGGGGTGGCCGTCGTGGACGGTGCTCACCTGGAGGTGCTCGGTGAGCAGGTCACCGTGGACGCGCGCGCCCATGGCGAGCTGCTGACGCCGCACGTCCTGGCGGCGCTCGACGCCGCCGGGCATCGCATGTCCGACCTGGACGCGATCGTGTGCGGTACCGGGCCCGGGCCGTTCACCGGACTGCGTGCCGGCATGGCCACCGCCGCCGCGCTCGGCCACGCGCTGGACGTGCCCGTCCATCCGGTCTGCACGCTCGACGCGATCGCGGCGACCGAGACCGGACCGCTGCTGGTGACGACCGACGCGCGGCGCAAGGAGCTCTACTGGGCCACCTACGACGAGCACGGCGTGCGTACCGCGGGCCCGGGCGTCGACAAGCCGGCCGGCGTCCCGGCCGCGCCGCGGCGCGCGGGCACGACGATCTACGCCGACGTGCTGACCATGCCGCACACCGGCCGGGAGTACCCGACCCCGGCCGGGCTCGTGCGGGCCGCCGACCTCACCCGGCCGCCGCGCCCGCTCGTCCCGCTGTACCTGCGCCGGCCCGACGCCACGGAGCCCGGCGCGCGGAAACGGGTGACCACCCCATGACCGTGCGCCTGGCCCCGCTGGACTACGCGGACCTCGAGCGCTGCGCCGAGCTGGAGCGGATCCTCTTCGCCGGCGACGACCCGTGGACCGAGGGCATGCTGCGTGCCGAGCTCGACTACGGCCACCGCTACTTCGGCGCGTACGCGCCGGACGCCGGCCTGGTCGGCTACGCGGGGATGTCCGTGGTCGGCACGCGCCGCGACGCCGAGGCCAGCGTGCACACGATCGGCGTGGACCCGCGGTGGCAGGGGCAAGGCATCGGGCGGCTGCTGCTGGGTGCCCTGCTCGCGGTCGCCGACGAGTTCGCGGCGCCGGTCTACCTCGAGGTGCGCACCGACAACGAGGCGGCGCTCGCGCTCTACCGGGCGCACGGCTTCGTCCGGATCGGCCTGCGGCGCAAGTACTACCAGCCCTCCGGCGCCGACGCGTACACCATGGCGCGCCCCGCGCACGCCGGCGAGAAGGTCCAGAAGGACGGGACCACGTGACGATCATCCTGGGCATCGAGAGCTCCTGCGACGAGACCGGCGTCGGCATCGTGCGGCTGCGCCCGGACGGCACCATCGAGCTGCTGGCCGACGAGGTCGCGTCGAGCGTCGACCAGCACGCGCGGTTCGGCGGCGTCGTGCCGGAGGTCGCGAGCCGTGCGCACCTCGAGGCGATGGTGCCGATCATGCGGCGCGCGGTGGACGCCTCGGGCGTCGAGCTGTCCGATGTGGACGCCATCGCGGTCACCTGCGGGCCGGGCCTGGCGGGAGCGCTGCTCGTCGGCGTCTCGGCGGCGAAGGCGTACGCGGCCGCGCTGAACGTGCCGCTGTACGGGGTGAACCACCTGCCCGGCCACGTCGCGGCCGACACCCTGCAGCACGGCCCGCTGCCCTCGCCGTGCCTCGCGCTGCTCGTGTCCGGCGGGCACACCCAACTGCTGCAGGTCGACCAGCTCGCGAACAAGATCACCGAGATCGGCTCGACGATCGACGACGCGGCCGGCGAGGCGTACGACAAGGTCGCGCGCATCATCGGCCTGCCGTACCCGGGTGGACCGCCCATCGACAAGGCCGCGCGGCGCGGCAACCCCGATGCGATCCGGTTCCCGCGCGGGCTCACGGGTCCGCGCGACGCGAAGTACGACTTCTCCTTCTCCGGCTTGAAGACCGCGGTCGCCCGCTGGGTCGAGAACCGGGAGGCGGACCGCCGCGCGATCCCGGTCGACGACGTGGCCGCGTCGTTCCAGGAGGCGGTCGCCGACGTGCTCACGATGAAGGCCGTGCGGGCGGCGAAGGAGCTCGGCATCGGCACGATGGTGATCTCCGGCGGGGTGGCCGCGAACTCCCGGCTGTCGAGCCTCGCGGCACAGCGCTGCGCGGCGGCCGGCATCGAGCTGCGCGTGCCGCGGCCCCGGTTGTGCACCGACAACGGCGCGATGATCGCCGCGCTGGGTGCGCACCTCGTGGCGGCCGGTGTCCGGCCGTCCTCTTTGGACCTGTCGGCCGATCCAGCACTGTCGGTGAGCGTCGTGTCGGTCTGAACCCGACAGAAGAGACCCCGTACGCTCATCCGGGTGAAGGTCGCGGTCACCGGTACCACCGGGCTGTTGGGTAGCTCGCTAGTGGACCACCTGCGTGCCCGCGGCAACGAGGTGGTCCGCCTCGTCCAGCGCCGGCCGGAGTCCGGCGACGAGGTGCTCTGGTACCCCGAGCTCGACACCGCGGGGCTGGCCGGTGTCCAGGCCGTGGTGCACCTCGTGGGCGAGCGGCTCCACGGGAGGTGGACCGACCACCACCGCGAGGCCATCCGCGAGTCGCGCGTCGGTGGCACGCAGTCGCTCGCCGAGAGCCTGGCGGCGATGGCGGACGGCCCGCGGACGCTGCTCTGCGCGTCGGCCATCGGCTTCTACGGCGACCGCGGCGACGAGACGCTGACCGAGACCAGCTCGTCGGGCGCGGGGTTCCTCGCGTCGGTGCACCGCGAGGCCGAGCAGGCCGCCGACGTCGCCGACCGGGCGGGGCTGCGGGTCGTGCACCTGCGGTTCGGGATCGTCCAGTCCGCCGAGGGTGGCGCGCTCGCGTGGCTGCTGCCGAGCTTCCGGCGCGGGCTCGGCATCCGGGCCGGGGAGGGCGACCAGTACGTCAGCTGGGTGTCGTTGCCGGACGTGGTCCGCGCGGTCGACCACGTGCTCACCACCCCGTCGCTCGCCGGCCCGGTCAACGTCGTCGCACCGCATCCGGTGACCAACCGCGAGTACGCCGACATCCTCGCCCGCGTGCTGGGCAAGCCGCGGTTCCTGGCGCTCACCCGCGGGTTGACCAGGAGGGTGTTCGGCCCCGAGGTGGCCGACGAGATCGTCCTCGCGAGCGTGCGGGCGGTGCCGGATCGGCTGCTGCGCACCGGTTTCACGTTCCGCCACCCGAGTCTCGAGGGCGCGTTCCAGGAGCTACTGGATACCTATTACTTGAGGTAACATGTAGCCCATGAGCGAGCACGACGAGGACGGCTACGAGGGTCGCGCGACCCTGCGCATCGAGGACACGGAGCTCTCGGTCGACGTGGTCCTGGCCGGCAACTTCGAGCCGATCGACGGCAGGTACCACTGGTACGGACGGGTCCTGGCCAGCGCCGAGCTCACCGGTCTGGTCGGCGCGCGCAAGGCCGCGGTGTCGATCCACACGCCACACGGCGCGGCGGGCGGCCGGCTCGCCGATCCGGACCCATGGGGTAGGTACCGGATCAGCGGCACCGGCCGCCCGCCGTTTCCCGTGCCGACGACCCTCGAGGAGCTAGCGCAGCGCTGACGGCCGCAGGTCCACGTCCGCCGCGTTGACGTACATGACCCGGTGGCCGAACTGGATCTCGACGTACTTCGTCTTGCCGCGCACCACCGTGTGGTTCGACGAGTCGAACGTGGTCGCCCAGTAGTACTCCGAGCCGGTCACCTGCCCGACCGCGTACCGCTGCCCGGCGGACAGCGTGTACTGCAGCGGCGTCACGGCCTGCGCCGGGATGGTCGACGGGTAGGCCGCCGCCTCCGGGTACGCCCGGCCGTAGACCGGGATGCTGGCCTTGCCCGCCTTGGGCGTCGCGACGAGGCCGGCCGACCACAACGCCGTCGGGTGGTTCGCCGGGTTGTGGAACCAGCCCTTCTGGCCGAGGTACCAGATCGCGGTCCAGTCGCCCTGGCGATCCGCGATCGCGTAGCGCTGGCCGGTCTCCACGCGGCTCGAGTGGTCGGAGATGTGCATCGTGCCGGGCGAGCCGTCCGGGTGCAGGCCGAGGTCGACCAGCTGCGGCGCGTCCTCGCGGGGCTCGGTGTGCAGGACGACCGAGCCCGAACCGTGCGGTGCGCAGGGCTGGCCGGCGACCTCGCAGCCGGTGAAGGCCGGCTTGTTCGTCTCGAAGTCGGGCCGGATGGTCACCATGCCGTCGCGGGGGGAGCCGGTGCCGTGGAAGGGCGAGCCGAGCAGGTCGAAGTAGTGCGACCAGTTCCAGTAGGGGCCCGGGTCCCAGTGCATGCCGGCGACCGTCGACGGGATCGTGCCGGGCACGTTGTCGTGGCCGACGATGTGCGCGCGGTCGCGCGGGATGTCGTACTTGTCGGTGAGGTAGCGGACCAGCTTGGCGGAGCTGCGGTACAGCGCCTCGGTGTACCAGGAGCCGTCGGCGCCGAAGCCCTCGTGCTCGAGACCGATCGCCTTGGCGTTGATGTACCAGTTGCCGGCGTGCCAGGCGACGTCCTTGCCCTTGACGTGCTGGGCGACGTGCCCGTCGGCGGAGCGCAGCGTGTAGTTCCAGCTGACGTACGTCGGGTCCTGCACCAGGCGGATCGTGTTGTCGTACGTTTCCTCGGTGTCGTGGATCACGATGTAGTCGATCTTCTGCGACTGCGGCCGGTTGGCGAGGTCGTGGTTGCCGTAGGTGTCGTCGAACTCCTCGTACGGCGCCGGGATCCACTCGCAGCCCAGGCTCCGCGGGCACTCGGTCTCGCCCTGGCCGGTCTGCCGCAGCCCGAGCTCCGCGAGCTGCCCGGTGTTGGCGGTGAGCCCCGACTGCGGGGCGAGCCGGACGTGCTGGCCGTCGTCGGTCACGCGGTCCGCGCCCTGCCCGATGGTGGCGAACACCTCGTCGGCGAACGACTTCGCGGTCGCGGTGTCGGTCGCCCCGCTGTAGGCGGCGACGGCGCCGTACCAGTCGGCGGGCTGGTCGCTGTGGACGCCGAGGTCACGCTGGTGCTCGGCGAGCAGGGCCGCGCCACCGCGGATGTTCTGGGCCGGGTCGCTGCGCAGCGTCGTCTGGTCGACCCCGGTCAGCTCGGCTGCCCGCGCGGCGGTCCGCAGGCTCGGCGCGGACAGGTCGGCCTCGCCGGCCTTCGGGTGCAACGCCGGCCGCGCGGTGTCGCCGCGCGGGTCCTCGGCGCCGCCGTCGTGGTGCGCGCTCCGGGTGTTGGCGGCCACGGCGTCGGTGAGGTGCATGGGCCCGTAGCCGGCGCTCGTGCTGGGCGCGCCACCGTTGACGTCCCAGCGGGACTCGAGATAGGAGACGCCGAGCAGCACGCTCTCGGGCACCCCGAACTCCCGCGCGGCGTCGGCATAGACCTGCTGCCGGCTTGCGGCGGGTTTGTCCTCGGCGCTGGCGCTGGCCATGCCGACCGCGAGACTCGCGGCAACGAGGCAAGCACTGACAACCGTTCTCGACGACCGTGACATCGACGCCTCCATGGGCAGGGCGAGGAGCAGACTGCGTAACTCTGGCCGCACGACCCCGGATCGTCAATCGCTTGCCACTGATCGGTCTACTTCGTGACTCGCTGACTGATATTCGATGGCCCCGGGCGTCCGGTGGTGGTCATGATCGTGTCATGACCGCACCGGATGGCCGGGCCGGGATCGACGCCGCGCTCGTGCGGCGGCTCATCGACGCGCAGTTCCCGCGGTGGAGCGGGCTCGCGATCGAGCCCGTCAAGGTCGACGGCTGGGACAACCGGACCTACCGGCTCGGCACGGACATGTCCGTGCGGCTGCCCACCGCCGAGGGGTACGTGCCCGCGGTGGCCAAGGAGAACGAGTGGCTGCCGCGGCTGGCGCCCGCGTTGCCCGTGGCGGTGCCGGCGGTGCTGGGGGCGGGTGTGCCGGGTGAGGGGTACCCCTTTCCCTGGTCGGTGCGGGGCTGGCTGCCGGGCGAGACGGCGGAGCGGGCCCGGATCGACGACCCCGCGCGGTTCGCCGTGCAGGTCGGCGAGTTCCTGCTCGCGCTGCAGCGTTGCGACGCGGCCGGCGGTCCCGCGGCCGGGCGGCACAGCTGGTACCGCGGGGCGTCGCTCACCCACTACGACGAGGAGACCCGGCGCTGCCTCGCCCAACTCGACGGGCAAATCGACACGGTCGCGGCGGCCGGGGTGTGGGACGCCGCCCTGGCGGCCGAGTGGCGCGGTGACCCGGTCTGGTTCCACGGTGACGTGTCCGCCGGAAACCTCCTGGTGCGCGACGGACGGCTGAGCGCCGTCATCGACTTCGGCACCTCGGGGGTCGGCGATCCGGCCTGCGACCTGGTGATCGCGTGGACGATGTTCGACACCGACAGCCGGTCGGCGTTCCGGCGCACGGTCGGGCAGGACGAGGGAACCTGGGCCCGCGCGCGGGGGTGGGCGCTGTGGAAGGCACTACTCGGCCTCGCCGGCAACGACCCCGCGTGGACCGCCCTCAACGAGCGGGTGATCAGCACGCTGGTGGCGGAGGCTGTCGGCTGACCCTCGCTCACGACGTGGCCGGCGACGCGCCGGTGGCGTTTGCGTCGCGGGAAGTGGGATGCGCGGTGGCCGAGCCTCCGGGGTGCTGGGGTCGTGGTGCCTGGCAGCCTTGACGGCATGCCGACATCCGGTCCCGAGGTGACGTTGGTGCAGGTCACGGCCGAGCACGCGGTCTCGCCCGACCTGCGCGAGTCCTTGATCGAGTGCTGGGTGTCGGTCAGCAACGGCGGAGGTGCGGCTGGGTTCCCGTTCCCGCCGGTCGACGCCTCCGACGTCGCACCCGTCGCCGATGCGCTGATTCGCGGTCTGGAGCCGGCGCGCTCCCGCTTGACCATTGCCGTTGACGACGGAGTGCTGGCGGGGTGGGTCCACCTCCAGCGTGACCCGAACCCCCTGGTGTCGCACTGGGGCACCGTGCGACACCTGCAGACACATCCTCGTTTCCGCGGCCGTGGCATCGGCATGGCGCTGATGCGTCGACTGCAGACGGTTGCTCGGGTGGAGCTGGGACTGAGCCAGCTTCATCTCGCGGTTCGAGGTGGGATGGGCTTGGCGGCGTTCTACCGACGGCTCGGTTGGCGAGAGGTCGGACGCTGGCCCAACGCACTGCGCCTCGCCGACGGCGACGACCGCGACGAGGTGTTGATGATCCTCGATCCCCTGTAGGCCTGGGGCCGTCCAACGGACCCGATCCGCCGTGTGTCCTGGTCCACCTCGACCCTCGTTGCACCGTTAGCAGTCGCGTGGGTAGAGTGCCAAGCGTACGGCGCCAACACCGCCCCGGACCCGCGACGGCGGGGTGGCAGGAGCCGCAAGCAAGACAGGTAACTGCCAACGCAATCAAGTCGACCCGTGGAGGTCACCGCGGTGAGCGTGAACATCAAGCCGCTCGAGGACAAGATCGTTGTCCAGGCGAGTGAGGCCGAGGCCACTACGGCGTCGGGCCTGGTCATTCCGGACACTGCCAAGGAGAAGCCCCAGGAGGGCAAGGTCATGGCGGTAGGCCCGGGCCGAGTCACCGACGCCGGCAACCGGGTTCCGGTTGACGTCAACGTCGGCGACGTCGTCATCTACTCCAAGTACGGCGGCACCGAGGTCAAGTACAACGGCGAGGACTACCTCATCCTCTCCGCCCGCGACGTGCTGGCCGTCATCAACTGACGCCTGGCGAAGTCAACGCGCGCCCCGGTGGCCCAGTGGGGCTACCGGGGCGTTGTGTTCCAGAAAGGTAGGACATGCCCAAGGAGATCAGCTTCGACGAGGACGCTCGTCGGGCGCTCGAGCGCGGGGTGAACAAGCTCGCCGACGCGGTCCGCGTGTCGCTTGGCCCGCGTGGCCGGCACGTCGTGTTGGCCAAGAAGTTCGGTGGCCCGACCGTCACGAACGACGGCGTCACCATCGCGCGGGAGATCGAGCTCGAGGACCCGTTCGAGAACCTCGGCGCCCAGTTCGCCAAGAACGTGGCGACGAAGACCAACGACGTCGCCGGTGACGGCACCACCACCGCGACCGTGCTGGCGCAGGCCATGGTCCGCATCGGCATGCGCAACGTGGCCGCGGGTGCGAACCCGGCCGCGCTCGGCCACGGCATGCAGCTCGCCGCCGACGCGGTCGTCGACGCGCTGAAGAGCAAGGCCACCCCGGTCAAGGGCCGCGACAACATCGCCCAGGTCGGCACCGTCGCCTCGCGCGACGCCTCGATCGGCGCGCTGCTCGGCGAGGCCATCGAGAAGGTCGGCGAGGACGGTGTGATCACCGTGGAGGAGGCCTCCACGCTGGCCACCGAGCTCGTCATCACCGAGGGCGTGCAGTTCGACAAGGGCTACATCTCCGCGTACTTCGCCACCGACCCGGAGGCGCAGGAGGCGGTGCTCGAGGACACCTACATCCTGCTGCACCGCGAGAAGATCTCGTCGCTCAACGACCTGCTGCCGATCCTCGAGAAGATCGCCCAGGCCGGCCGTTCGGTGCTGATCCTCGCCGAGGACGTCGACGGCGAGGCGCTTTCGACGCTGGTCGTCAACTCGGTGCGCAAGACGATCCGCGCGGTCGCGGTCAAGGCGCCGTTCTTCGGTGACCGGCGCAAGGCGTTCCTCGACGACCTCGCGGTCGTCACCGGCGGCACCGTCGTGTCCACCGACGTCGGCATGAAGCTCTCCGAGGTCGACCTCGACGTGCTGGGCAGCGCCCGCCGCATCGTGGTCACCAAGGACGAAACCACGATCGTCGAGGGCGGCGGCTCGAAGGCCGACGTCGCGGCGCGCGCCGAGCAGATCCGCAAGGAGATCGAGGCGACCGACTCCGACTGGGACCGGGAGAAGCTGCAGGAACGGCTGGCGAAGCTGTCCGGCGGCGTCGCGGTGATCAAGGTCGGCGCGGCCACCGAGACCGAGCTGGCCGAGCGCAAGCACCGCATCGAGGACGCGGTCTCCGCGACCAAGGCCGCGGTCGAGGAGGGCATCGTGCCCGGTGGCGGGTCCTCGCTGGTGCACGTCGGCAAGGACCTCGACGAGCTCGCGGCCTCGCTGTCCGGTGACCAGGCGACCGGTGTCCAGATCGTGCGGAACGCGCTCGCCGCACCGCTGAGCTGGATCGCGGCGAACGCGGGGCTCGAGGGCGCGGTCGTCGTGTCCAAGGTGCGCGACATGGCTTGGGGCCACGGCTTCAACGCCGCGACGCTGACCTACGGCGACCTCTCGGCCGACGGCGTCGTCGACCCGGTCAAGGTCACGCGCTTTGCGGTCACCAACGCGACGTCCATCGCGCGCATGGTGCTGACCACCGAGGCGTCGATCGTGGAGAAGAAGGAAGAGGAGCCGGAGGCGGCTGCCGGTCATGGCCACGGCCATGGGCACGGCCCCGGGTTCTGACCCTCGCTGCGAAGAACGCCGCGTCCGGCTTCGGCCGGGCGCGGCGTTTCCTTATGTACTGAGCGTCAGGTGGCCGCGACCAGCGCCCGCTTGTCGACCTTGATGATCGCCTCGCGCTCGGCCTCGGAGAGGCCGCCCCAGATGCCGTACGGCTCGTGCACCGCCAGCGCGTGCCGGCGGCACAGGTCGAGGACCGGGCACGCCTGGCAGATGGCCTTCGCGCGGGCCTCGCGCCGCGCCCTGGCCGGGCCGCGTTCACCATCGGGGTGGAAGAAGAACGCGCTGTCCATGCCGCGGCAGGAACCCTCGAGCTGCCAGTCCCACACGTCCGCGTTGGGCCCTGGAAGCCTGCGAGTGTCCGCCATGGTGACCGCCTTCCTTGCCGGAAGTTCGCACTAACCGGCTACTCCATTCGGTGCAGCGGGACCAACGCTAGAACCGCTTCAATGCTTGTTCAAGGGTGATCGACTTATTGATCAGGCAGTTCAGCCGATAGAGACCGCAGGTCGACGCTGCGTGTTCGTCGATCCAGTTGCCGGACCGTGCCGATCACTCGACGATGGGTACGTGGCGACCAAGGAAGCATCCGTGGGCGATCATGCTTCGCCGGCTGGCGAGGCGGCGCCGCCGACCGCCGGGGAGGAGCCGGCCCTCCCCGTCGCCGCGGTGGCTCGTCGGCTCGGGGTCGCGCCGGCCACCCTGCGCACCTGGGACCGCCGCTACGGCATCGGCCCGCGCGGGCACACGACCGGCCGGCACCGCCGCTACGGGCCCGAGGACATCGCCCGGCTCGAGCTCATGCAGCAGGAGCTGCTCCGCGGCGCGTCCCCGGCCGAGGCGGCGAGCTACGCGTTGCACTCGTCGGTGCCCGGCTACGAGGAGGTCGAGGTCGTCGCGCCCCGCCAGCCGCACCTGCGCGAGGTCGCCTCACCGTCGTCGCAGGTGCACGGGCTCAGCCGGGCCGCGATGGCGATGGACGGCGTGGCCACGCAGCAGCTGATCGCGGACGGCATCGTGCGGCTCGGGGTCGTGGGCGTGTGGACCGAGGTACTGGGCCCGGTGCTCGCCGCGCTCGCCAGCCGGTGGGCGCACTCGGGCGAGTGCGTCGAGGTCGAGCGCTTGGTCCACGAGTGCACCCTCGCGGCCATGATCGGCGCGACGCCCGTGGTGACCGCGCCACACAATCCCCGGCCGGTGCTGCTGTGCGGCGCGCCCGAGGAACAGCACGGCCTTCCCCTCTATGTCCTGCGCGCAGCGCTCGCCACGGCCGGCATCGGCACGCAGCTGTTGGGCGCCGCGCTGCCGGCCGACGCGCTCGCCGCCGCCGTCCGCCGGACCGGGCCGGCCGCCGTCGTGGTCTGGGCGCAGGTGCCGCGATACCTCGGCATCGACGTGTTCACGCGGGTGCCGCGCACGCGCCAGCGGGTCCGCCTGTTCGCCTGCGGCCCGGGCTGGTTCACCACAGACCTGCCCGACCGCGTCGACCTGCTCGAAGACCTCACCGCCGCGGTTGGGCGGATCGAGGCGCTGGTCGGCTCGTGAGCGGTGCGGACCGTCGGGCGTTGGGTGGGGTTGGTGGTGCGGACCATCGGGCGCCGGTTGGGCTGGCGGAGGGCCATCTGGCGATGAGTGGAGCTGGCGGAGCGGGCCATCGGGCGCTGGGTGGGCTGGCAGTGCGGAGCATCGGGCTGAGTGGACTGGATGTGCGGACCGGCAGGCGATGGGTGGTGCGGAGCGTTGGGGTTGGCATTGCGGAGCGTCGGGTGCTGAGTGGGCTGGATGTGCGGACCGGCAGGCGATGAGAGTGGTGCTGGCAGCGCGGCCATCGGGCGCCGGGGTGGGGCTGGCGGAGGGGACCACCTGGCGATAGTGGAGCTGGTGGTGCGGGGCGCCGGGTGGCGCTTGTGGTGTGGAGCGCCTGGCGTTGAGGGGGCTGGTAGTGAGGACCGTCGGATGCTGGGCGGGGCTGGCGGCGCGGAGCGCCGCTCGCTGGCCGGGGCTGCTGGTGCGGACCGTCGGGCGTCGGGTGGGGCTGGTGGTGCGGATGATCACGTGTCGGGTGGAGCTGGCGGAGTGGACGGTCAGGCGTTGAGCGGAGCTCTCGGTGCGGAGGGTCAGGTGCTGGGTGGGGCTGGCGGTGCGGATGATCAGGCATCGCACGGAGCGGGCGAGCTGGACCGTGCGGCCTTCGGTGACCGGCCCGACCTTCTTGTGTACGGCATCCCGGCGAGGCCGCGGGACCGCTGGCTCGCGGCCGTTGTGCTTGGCGGGCAAGGCAGGTACGCGCGGGCGGCGGCGCTGCTCGACGGGTTGCTCGGCGACCCGGATCCGGAACTGGCCGCGCTCGCCTGCGCGACGCTCGCCTCGCACCGCCGCCAGCTTGGTGGGCACGCGAACGCCCGGGTGCTCGACGCGGCGGGGCTTGCGCGGCTGACCACCCGCCCGGACGCGGTCGAGGCTCGGTCGGACGTCCTGCTCGGGCTCGCCGCGGACGCCGTCGGGGGCGGTCGGCTCATCGAGGCGCGGCGGCTCGTCGCGCGGGCGCCGGCGGCCGGGTGGCGGGCGGCGGTCCGGCAGGGCTGGGTGTCGGCGGAGATCGAGCTGAGCGCTGGGCGGCCCGGAGAGGCCGTCGCGTTCGCGGAGCCGGCCGCCGAGCTGGCCGGGGAATCTGGGTCGGTGCGGCATCGGATCAAGTCCGGTCTGGTTCTGGGTGCCGCGCTCGCGGCGCGCGGCGACCGGGTGGCGGCGGGGCGGGTAGCCGGCCCGGCGTTCGAGGACGCACGTGACCTCGGGCTGCTGTCGCTGGTCTGGCCGGGCGCGTTGATCATGGCCGATCTGGACCCGGCGCACGCGGACCAAAATTGTCAGTGGGCGGCGCTAGCCTTACGGAGCGTGTTGCGTCGGGCCGACCCAGTCGGTCGTCGGTTGGCCGACCGGTCCCCATGGGTCCCCCGGTTCGCTGGCCCAACCGGGTGACGGGGTGCGTACGGACATCTGGGCTAACTGGTCGGAAGAATTACCACCAGATCGTGTCAAGGTTCGCCCCGAAGCGTCCGATAGGGAGGAGTACGTCACTCGGCTGCAGGAAGGAGTCCCCGTGACGACGGTCTTGATTTGCGACGACCGCCGCGGCGTGCGGGAAGGCTTGACCCGTGTCATGTCCGCGGTTCCAGGGGTTAGTCGCATCGACTGCGTAGCGCACGGTGACGAGCTGCTCGCCAGATTCTCCCGGGCCCCGGTCGATGTCGTACTGGTGGGCACGCAGCGTGCTGTGCCAACTGGCGTCGAGGCGACCCGGCGCCTGGTGTCGGCCAACCCGCAGGCCAACGTAATCGTGTTCGGTGCCCCCGACGACGCCAGCAGCATCGCGGCTGCCATCGCCGGTGGCGCCCGTGGCTACCTCCGCTGGGACGCCTCGCGCCCCGAGCTGGTGGCCGCCCTCGCGCACACGCTCGCGAGCACCTCCGTGCCCGCGCCGCGCCAGCCGTCGGACCCGGGCGTGCAGCTCACCGACCGCGAGCTCCAGGTGCTGCGCGGCATGGCGATGGGCAAGAGCAACGGCCAGATCGGCCGCGAGCTCTACCTGTCGGAGGACACCGTGAAGACGCACGCGCGCCGGCTGTTCCGCAAGCTCGGTGTCCGCGACCGTGCCCAGGCCGTGGCCCACGGCTTCCGGCGCGGCCTCGTCTCCTGACCACCCGCCGGCGAACCGGCGAACCAACGAAGACGCGACCCGGACGGCGCCACCCGCACCCCATGCGGGGAGGGCGTCGTTCAGCGTGTCTGGACAGATTCTTCCGTGGCCGGTACGACTTGACGTAGAGGCTCGGTCACAGACAGATACGATCTCGTGTCGTTCACCAGCGCTTTAGGGGCACGTTTGTGCGTCACGGTACGGTGGGTGACACTCACGTGAGGGAAGTGGCACGCTCTCACGAGCTGTGACGCTGGACTGACTGTACCCGCACGTAACACTGAGGCTGCTCGCTGCGATGACCACATTGGGGGACGGACTGGACGCATCAGTAGGTGCTGCCGTCGAGGGCGATCCACGCGCCATTGACCGGGTGCTCGCGTCCATCCGGCCCTTAGTCGTGCGGTACTGCCGCGCGCGCGTGGGAAGGCAGGAGCGTTCGTTCGCTTCGGCAGACGACGTCGCACAGGAGGTGTGTCTCGCGGTGCTAACGGCATTGCCCAGCTACCGCGACCAGGGTCGGCCGTTCCTGGCGTTCGTGTACGGCATCGCCGCGCACAAGGTGGCCGACGCACATCGTGCTGCCGGGCGTAACCGATCCGAGCCCGTGGCCGACGTTCCTGATGAACCGGAAGCCGCTGCCGGTCCCGAGCAACGCGCGATGCAGGCCGATCTCAGTCGGCGCATGAGCGACCTGCTGGACGTATTGCCGGACAAGCAGCGGGACATAGTGCTGCTACGAGTCGTTGTGGGGCTCTCGGCCGAGGAGACCGCCGAAGCGGTCGGCTCGACACCGGGAGCCGTCAGGGTCGCGCAGCATCGCGCACTGGCCCGCTTACGGAAGACGTTGTCCGCGGAGGAGGTGGTCTGAGTGGGTGATCGGAGAATTCACGGCAAGCCGGACATCGGCGTGCCCGGGGACGACCGGCCGACCGAGGCCGATGCTTCCGAGTTCGACCTCTCACTGGTACACGCCGACGACGAGTACCTGGATCTGCTCGGCACGGCCAACCTGACGGATCCGGGCGGGGTGCCCGACGACGAGCTGAGCCGGCTCCTCCTGTCGTGGCGCCGCGACGTCGACACGGAACCGATCGGCGACCTCGTCGACGAACAGCTCGCCACCGTCACCGTGCAGGCGGCCCGGTTGCGCCGCAAGCGGCGCCCGCGCCTGCTCGTCCCCGTCGCCGCCGCGGCCGCCGTCCTGGCGATCGCGTTCGCGGGCATCGGGCTCGCCGCCCGCGACGCCCAGCCGGGCGACACCCTGTGGGCGCTCACCAAGGTTCTCTACTCCGACCACGCCCGCTCCGTCGAGGCCGCCGAGGCGGTCGAGGCCGACCTGCGCGAGGCGCAGGCCGCGCTGACCGACGGCGACGTCGACGAGGCCAAGTCGAAGCTCGAGGCGGCGCACGCGCAGCTGCCCACCGTCCTGTCCGAGGACGGCCAGAAGGCGCTCGAGGAACGGCACCGTGACCTGCTGGCGCAGATCCCGGGCAGCCCGTCCGGCGAGGCGTCCCAGCCGCCGACGCTCACCCCGACCCAGGCACCCGACCCGGGTACCGGCAGCGGCACCGGCACGGGCACCGACCCGCAGCAGCCGACCGATCCGGACACCAGCGTGAGCACGCCGCCCGACACGGACACGACCACGCCACCCGACACGACCACCACGCCGCCGACCTCCACGGAGAGCCGCAGCGAGGAGCCGGTCGGCGAGCCGCCGGCCGAGCCGGCCGAGCCCGAGTCCGTGGGTACGCAGTCCATCCCCGGCGAGGGCGACACCGCCGGCGCCACCAGCGACACGACCGGGGAGACGACCGGCTGAGACCGGCCGGTGCGGAGCTAGGCTGGCGGACATGATCGCAGGTCAGGTGTACAGCCAGGCGCCTCGTTGCGGGGAGTGTGGCGGTCGTGCCCTGCTGGCCGAGGAGGCCGCGCAGGCCCTCGTGAAGGAGTCGCTCGGCCGCCTGGCCGCCCGCCCGTGCCCGCACGAGGACGGCTGGCACATCCACGATCCGGCGAACGAGGCCGTCTAGGACCCGCCGCGATCAGTTCTTCTGCGGGATCGGGGCGGCCTTCGCGGTGGCCGTCACGCCGTCGGTGAAGCCGCGGCAGTACTCCCACGACACGTAGGCCGACGGGTTGGGGTCGAACGCGGGCTCGTGCGGGCGCATGCGGCCGTCGTTGAGCAGCTGCTCCAGCGAGGCACGCAGCAGCGCCCAGTCGTGGTAGTGCGGCTCCTGGCACTCCGCGCAGTCGACGACCACGCCGCGGACCGCCCGCTGCTCGAGCAGGGCCTGGTAGACGCCGAGATCGCGCAGGTCCGCGAGCAGCTCGGCCCGCTCCTGCGCGGAGACGGGCTCCTCGCCGTGATCGTCCGGGCTGTCGAGCGCCCGGGACGGATCGTTCGGATCGCCGGCGAACGGGTCTGGCGGCATCGGGTCTTCCCTCACCCCCGAACGGTACCGGGCGGGGGCCCGGAGTGGTCCAGATACCATGGGATATCGGTGTCCAACCTGCGTAAACGGAAGGCACACATGTCCACCCCAGAGGGAGTCCCGGCCAAGTTCGCGACGCTCGGCCTGACCTTCGACGATGTGCTCCTCCAGCCGTCCGAGTCCGATGTCGTGCCGAGCGACGTGGACACGAGCACGCGGCTGACTCGCAACGTCTCGCTGCGGATCCCGCTGGTCAGCGCCGCCATGGACACCGTCACCGAGGCGCGCATGGCGATCTCCATGGCCCGCCAGGGCGGCATCGGCATCCTGCAGCGCAACCTGTCGATCGAGGAACACGCGCGCCAGGCCGAGACCGTCAAGCGGTCCGAGGCCGGCATGGTCACCGACCCGATCACCTGCCTGCCCACCGACACCCTCGCCGAGGTCGACGCGCTCTGCGCCCGCTACCGCATCTCCGGCGTCCCGGTCACCGACGCCGAGGGCACGCTCGTGGGCATCATCACCAACCGCGACATGCGCTTCGAGGTCGACCACACCAAGCAGGTCACCGAGGTCATGACCAAGGGCCCGCTGGTGACCGCGCAGGTCGGGGTCAGCGCGGACGCCGCGCTCGGGCTGCTGCGCCGGCACAAGGTCGAGAAGCTGCCGATCATCGACAACGCCGGCAAGCTGCGCGGGCTGATCACCGTCAAGGACTTCGTCAAGACCGAGCAGTTCCCCAACGCCACCAAGGACACCGACGGCCGGCTGCTGTGCGGCGCGGCGGTCGGCGTCGGCGACGACGGCTACAAGCGCGCGATGACCCTGGTCGACGCCGGCGTGGACGTGATCATGGTCGACACCGCGCACGGCCATTCCCGCGGCGTGATCGACATGGTGGCCAAGCTCAAGGGCGAGCTCGGCGACACCGTGGACGTCGTGGGCGGCAACATCGCCACCCGGGCGGGCGCGCAGGCGCTGGTCGAGGCCGGCGCGGACGGCGTGAAGGTCGGCGTCGGGCCCGGCTCGATCTGCACCACGCGCGTCGTGGCCGGCGTCGGCGTCCCGCAGATCACCGCCGTCTACCAGGCCGACCTCGCGTGCCGCCCGGCCGGCGTGCCGGTCATCGCGGACGGCGGCATCCAGTACTCCGGCGACATCGCCAAGGCGATCGCGGCGGGCGCGTCCGCGGTCATGCTCGGCAGCCTGCTCGCGGGCACCGCGGAGGCGCCGGGCGACGTGATCCTGGTCAACGGCAAGCAGTTCAAGACCTACCGCGGCATGGGCTCGCTCGCGGCCATGCAGTCGCGCGGCGAGGCCCGGTCGTACTCGAAGGACCGCTACTTCCAGGACGACGTGCTGAGCGAGGACAAGCTCGTGCCGGAGGGCGTGGAGGGCCGGATCCCCTTCCGCGGCCCGCTGTCCCAGGTCGTCCACCAACTGATCGGCGGCCTGCGGTCCGGCATGGGCTACACGGGTTCGCGGACGATTCCCGAGCTGCAGCACGCGCAGCTCGTGCGGATCACCGCGGCCGGGCTCAAGGAGAGCCACCCGCACGACGTGACGATGACCGTCGAGGCGCCCAACTACACCACGCGCTGATCGCGGCGCACGCAGGAAGGACAACCCGGTGCCGGATGTTGTCGAGATCGGCATGGGCCGGACGGCCCGGCGCTCCTACGAGCTGGACGAGGTCCAGATCGTGCCGTCGCGCCGGACGCGCTCGTCGCAGGACGTGTCGACCGCCTGGCAGATCGATGCCTACCGCTTCGACATCCCGCTGATCACCCACCCGACCGACGCCGTGGTCTCGCCGGCCATGGCGGTCGCGGTCGGTGGGCTCGGCGGGCTCGGCGTGCTCAACGCCGAGGGCTTGTGGGCGCGGCACGCGAACGTCGACGAGGCGCTCGCCAAGGTCCAGCAGGCCGCCGAGGACGCGGACCTCACCGCGCTGACGCGGATCCTGCAGGAGCTGCACGCCGCGCCGATCCGCCCGGAGCTGTTCGCCGAGGCCATGAAGCAGGTCACCGCGGCCGGGGTCACCGCGGCCGCGCGGGTCAGCCCGCAGCGCGCCGCCGAGCTCACGCCGGACCTGCTCGCCGCGGGCGTGGAGATCCTCGTCGTGCAGGGCACGATCGTCTCCGCCGAGCACGTGGCCAAGGGCGGCGAGCCGCTCAACCTCAAGTCGTTCATCAACGAGCTCGACGTGCCGGTGATCGCGGGCGGCGTGCACGACTACCGCACCGCCATGCACCTCATGCGCACCGGCGCGGCGGGCGTGGTCGTCGGCTACGGCTCGAGCCCGGTGACCACCACGGACAGCGTGCTCGGCATCGGCGTGCCGATGGCCACCGCGATCGTCGACGCGGCCGCCGCGCGGCGGGACTACCTCGACGAGACCGGCGGCCGCTACGTCCACGTGATCGCCGACGGTGGCGTCGAGTGCAGCGGCGACGTCGCGAAGTCCATCGCGTGCGGCGCCGACGCGGTCATGCTCGGCGCGCCGCTCGCGATGGCCACCGAGGCGCCGGGCCAGGGGCTGTACTGGACGGCCGCCGCGGCACACCCGTCGCTGCCGCGCAGCCGGGTCGCGCCGGTCGCCGGCGAGGACGACTTCGTCGACCTGCGCACGCTGCTGTTCGGCCCGTCCTCGGACGCCGAGGGCCTGATCAACCTCTTCGGCGCGCTGCGGCGGGCGATGGCCAAGACCGGCTACTCGGACGTGAAGGAGTTCCAGAAGGTCGGCCTCGCGGTGCGCGGATGACCGCGCGCGAGGTGGTGGCCGAGGCCGGCGACGTGGCCCTCGTCCACCTGGCCGGCGACGACCTGGAGCGGCTCGGTGCGGGCCAGGACGGCGCGTTCGAGGTGGACGACGACGCCCGGCCGCCGCTGTACGAGCCCGACGTGCACCGACTCGGGGTGGTCGCGGACGGGGAACTGCTCGGCACGGTGAGCTGGCATGCCACCGGCTACGGGCGGACCCTCGGGTGCACGGCATGGAACGTGGGCATCGGCCTGCTGCCGGCCGCGCGTGGCAAGGGCACGGGCAGGCGCGCGGTGCGGCTGCTCGCCGAGTACCTGTTCGCGACCACCGACGTCGACCGCATCGAGGCGGAGACCGGTGCGGACAACAGGGCCGCGGTGTGGAGCCTGGTCAAGGCGGGCTTCCAGACGGAGGGGACGCTGCGCGGCGCGCAGGTGCGCGGTGGCCGCCGGCGCGACATGATCCAGTTCGGCATGCTGCGCACGGACCTGGCCGTGCCGCCGCCGGGCGGGCCGCGCGAGGTCGTCATCGAGCGCGACGGGGTGGCGCTGGCCGCGCCGGTGCCGGGCGAGCGCGAACGGTTCTTCGCCGAGGCCAACGGGGACTTCGAGATCGACCGCGACGACCGGCCCAGCGCCGCGGGGCCGTCGCGCAGCCACCTGCTGAGCGTCCTCGGCGCGGACTCCGGCGAGCTGCTCGGCGGCGTGAGCTGGCACGCGGTCGACTACGGCGGCACGCTCGGCTGCCAGGCGTGGAACATCGGGATCGGCCTCGTGCCGGCCGCGCGCGGGCGCGGGGTGGGCACGACCGCGCAGCGGCTGCTCGCCGAGCACCTGTTCGCCACCACGGAGCTGGACCGCGTCGAGGCGGGCACGGCCGTGGAGAACGTGGCCGAGCAGCGGGCCCTGCGCAAGGCCGGCTTCCGCCGCGAGGGCGTGCTGCGCGGGACGCAGGTGCGCGGCGGCATCCGCTGCGACCTGGTCCACTTCGGGATCCTGCGCGGCGACCTCGAACCGCCCGGCGAACGTGGCGTGCTCACCGAGGCGGACGGCGTCGTGCTCGCCGAGTCGTGGCCGGCCGAGCTCAGGCAGGTCCACGCCGCCGGCAGCCCGTTCGACGTCGATCGCGACCCGCGGCCCGTGCCCGGCAACCCGCCGGAGGGCCACCACGCGGCGATCCTCGAGGCCGGGTCCGGCCGGCTGCTCGGGGTCCTGAACTGGCACGTGGTGAGCTACGGCGACAACCTCACGTGCGCGGCGTGGAACATCGGGATCGCGCTGCTGCCGCAGGCCCGCGGGCGCGGCGTCGGCACGACCGCGCAGCGGCTGCTCGCCGAGCACCTGTTCGCCACCACCGACCTCGACCGGATCGAGGCGGGCACCGACGTGGACAACGCCGCCGAGCGCCGGGCCCTGGAGAAGGCCGGCTTCCGCGAGGACGGCGTGATCCGCGGCGCGCAGCTGCGGGGTGGCCGGCGGACCGACATGGTCTTCTACGGACGCTTGCGTACTGACCAGTAGCTACCGGCGCCCCGGTCCACTAGCGTCGCTCGCATGGACAGCGACAGGAGCACCGGCAGGAGCGCCGGCGGGGACACCGACTACGACGTGGTGGTCGTCGGCTCCGGGTTCGGGGGCAGCGTCGCGGCGCTGCGGCTGACCGAGAAGGGCTACCGGGTGGCGGTGATCGAGGCCGGCCGCCGGTTCGCGGACGACGAGTTCGCCGAGACGTCGTGGGACCTGCGCAAGTACCTGTGGGCGCCGGCCCTGGGCTGCTACGGCATCCAGCGCATCCACCTGCTCAAGGACGTCATGATCCTCGCCGGCTCGGGCGTGGGCGGCGGCTCGCTGGTCTACGCGAACACGCTGTACCGCCCCCTCAAGCCGTTCTACGCGGACCGCCAGTGGGCACACATCACCGACTGGGAGGCCGAGCTCGCGCCGCACTACGACCAGGCGTCGAAGATGTTCGGCGTGGTCACGAACCCCACGGTGACCCCGTCGGACGAGATCATGCAGAAGGTCGCCGCCGACCTCGGCGTGCCGGAGACCTACCACCCCACGCCGGTCGGCGTCTTCTTCGGCGCGCCTGGGGAGACCGTGCCGGACCCGTACTTCGGCGGCGCGGGGCCGCGCCGCACCGGGTGTACCGAGTGCGGGTCGTGCATGACCGGCTGCCGGGTCGGCGCGAAGAACACGCTGGTCAAGAACTACCTGTACCTGGCCGAGCAGGCCGGGGCGAAGGTGCTGCCGCTGACGACGGTGACGGCCGTGCGGCCGCGTGCCGCCGGTGGCTTCGCGGTCGACCTGCGCCGGACCGGCCGGCGGGTGCGGGCCACGATCACGGCCGGTCAGGTCGTGCTGGCGGCGGGGACCTGGGGCACGCAGCGGTTGCTGCACTCGATGCGCGACACCGGCGTGCTGGGCGACCTGTCGCCGCGGCTGGGCGAGCTGACGCGCACGAACTCGGAGTCGATCATCGGCGCGGCGCGCACGTCGGTCGATCCGGAGCGGGACTACAGCAAGGGCGTGGCGATCACGTCGTCGATCCACCCGAACGAGACCACCCACATCGAGCCGGTGCGCTACGGCCGCGGCTCGAACGCGATGGGCCTGCTGCAGACGATCGCGACGGACGGCGCGTCCTCGGTGCCGCGGTGGCTGCAGGCGCTGCGGTTCCTCGCCCGGCACCCGGTGCAGACCGCGCGGATGCTGAAGGTGCACCGGTGGAGCGAGCGGACCGTGATCCTGCTGGTGATGCAGAGCCTGGACAACTCGATCACGACGTACACCAGGCGCGGCCTGTTCGGCCGGCGGCGGTACACGTCGCGGCAGGGCCACGGCGAGCCGAACCCGACGTTCATCCAGGCCGGTCACGACGCGAACCAGCTCGCGGCCGAGCACATCGGCGGCATGGCGGGCGGTACCTGGGGCGAGGTGTTCAACATCCCGCTGACCGCGCACTTCATCGGCGGCTGCCCGATCGGCACGTCGGCGGCCGAAGGCGTCATCGACCCGTACCACCGCGTGCACGGGTACCCCGGTCTGTCCGTTGTGGACGGATCGGCAATCTCCGCGAACCTGGGCGTGAACCCGTCGCTGACGATCACGGCGCAGGCGGAACGCGCCTTCTCGTTGTGGCCCAACAAAGGCGAGCCCGACCCGCGCCCCGCGCCCGGCGCCCCCTACGAGCGGCTGACCCCGGTCTCGCCGGCGAGCCCGTCCGTCCCCGCGGACGCCCCCGCGGCCCTGTTCATCTCCCCGACCCCGACGAAGAACGCGGAACGCTTCGCACCGTGAGTTGAGCCCGCCCGCGGCGGACGTGTCGGCAGTGCTGTGGGCGTGGCAGGGTAGGTGGCGTGGCTAAAGCGTTCGCGTCCAGCGGGGATATCGAGGCCAAGGCGGAGACCTTCACCGAGCTCGCGCCGGGGGTCTACGCGCTCACCGCGGAAGGGGATCCCAACGTCGGGGCGATCGAGGGCGACGACTTCCTCGTCTGCTTCGAGGCGCGGGCGACGCCGGTCGCCGCGAGAAGGTGGCTCGGCAGGCTGCGGGAGCGCACCGGCAAACCCGTCCGGCACCTCGTGCTCAGCCACTACCACGCCGTGCGGGTGCTCGGGGCCAGCGCGTTCGGCGCCGCCGAGATCGTCACGCACGAACAGACCCGCCGGCTCATCGAGGAGCGGGGGCAGGCCGACTGGGAGTCCGAGCTCGGCCGGATGCCCCGCCTGTTCGAGGATCCCGGCTCCATCCCCGGCCTGACCCGGCCCACGCTGACGTTCACCGACCGGATGGTCATCCCGCTCGGCGGCGGGCGCGAGCTGGTCCTGCAGTACTGCGGGCGCGGGCACACCGCGGGCGACATCGTCGCCTGGCTGCCCCAGGAGCGGATCCTGTTCGCCGGGGACCTCGTCGAGGCGCGGGCCGCGCTCTACACCGGCGACGCCTTCCACGACGACTGGACATCGTCCACATTGGACAACGTGGCCGCGTTCGGGGCGACGAAGCTCGTCGGCGGTCGCGGGGCGGTAGCCGACGGCGCGGACGCCGTGCGCGCGGCGATCGCGCAGAGCCGGCACTTCCTCGACGAGCTGCGGCGCACGGTCGGCGAGGTACACGCGCGGCGCGGCTCCGTGGCCGAGGCGTTCCGCGACGCGCACGCCGCCCTCGCGCCGGAGTTCGGCGGCTGGCCGATCTTCGAGCACTGCCTGCCGTTCAACGTGCAGCGCTACTGGGACGAGCTCGACGGCACGGACTGGCCCCGCATCTGGACCGCCGAGCGCGACCGCGAGGTCTGGGCCGCGCTGCAGGGGGACTGATGGAGCCCGTCCTCATCGCCGGCGCGGGGCCGGTCGGCATGGTCGGCGCGCTGCTGCTCGCCCGGCACGGCGTGCCGTCGGTCCTCCTCGAGGCGCAGGCCGGGCGCGTCGCCGAGGGCAGCCGGTCCATCTGCGTGCAGCGCGACGTGCTCGACGTCCTCGAGCGGGTCGGGCTCGGCGCGCTGGTCGCCGACGCCGGCGTGACCTGGACGCGCGGGCGCACCTACTACCGCGAGGACCAGGTCCTGGAGATCACGTTCCCGGACACCGGCGACTCCGCCTTCCCGCCGTTCGTCAACACCCCGCAGTCCGTTGTGGAGCTACTGCTCGAGCAGCGGGTGCTCGACGAGCCGCTCGTCGAGCTGCGCTGGGACCACGCGGTCACCGGCGTGGCGCAGGACGGTGCCGGCGTCCGGGTCACCACCGCGCACGGCGAGGTCACCGGCACGCACCTGATCGCGGCCGACGGCGCCCGCTCGGCCACCCGCACGCTGCTCGGCCTGCCGTTCGCCGGCGTGTCCTATCCGGAGAAGTTCCTCATCGCCGACATCCGCGCCCGGCTGGGGTTTCCCGTGCCGGAGCGGCGGTTCTTCTTCGATCCCGGGTGGAATCCCGGCCGCCAGGTCCTGCTGCACCCGCAGCCACACGACGTGTGGCGCATCGACTGGCAGGTTCCCGACGACTTCGACCTCGCCGCCGAGGAGGCGAGCGGCGGGCTCGACAAGCGGATCCGGGCGGTGGTGGGCGAGGCGGACTACGACATCGTCTGGCTGTCGGTGTACCGGTTCCACCAGCGCCGCGTCCCGGCGATGCGGGTCGGCCGGATCCTGCTCGCCGGCGATGCCGCGCACGTGATGAGCCCCTTCGGCGCGCGCGGGCTCAACTCCGGCATCTGCGACGCGGAGAACGCCGCGTGGAAGATCGCGCTCGACCGGGCCGGGCTCGGCGGGCCGGAGCTGCTCGAGTCCTACGACGCCGAGCGTGGCGCCGCGGCCGAGGAGAACCTGCGGGTCACCGGGGACACCATGCGCTTCCTCGTGCCGCAGAACGACGAGGAGCGCGCGCATCGCGTCGACGTGCTCACCCGCGCGGTCGACGACCCGGAGGCGCGCGCGGAGATCGACTCCGGCAAGCTCGCGGAACCCTTCTGGTACACCGGGTCGCCGCTCACCACGCCGACCCACCGGTTCCCGCAGTTCCCGACCGAGCCCGGCGTCGCGCGCCCACCCGTGCCCGGCGTGCTGTGCCCGGACGCGCGGCTGGACCGGGGCGTGCGGCTGCGCGAGCTCGTCGGGCCGGGGTTCGTCGTGCTGACCCACTGGTGCCGGTGGCGGCCCGCCGACGAGTGGGAGCGGGCCATCGCCGGCCGGCCTGTCGCGCTCGACGAGGAGGAGGACGACCACCTCGCGGCGGCGCTGGCGCTGCGGCCGCGCTGGGTCGCGATCGTGCGGCCGGACGGGCACCTCGCGGCCGTGCTCGCCGAGCCCGCGGACGGTCCGATCGGTCCGCTGGTCACCGCGGCCCTGCGGCGCGCGACGGGCTGGGAATCGGCGCCGGCGGCAACCTGATCAACGGCCCACGCGTCTGCGGGGTGGGAGGTGTCGGGGAATTGGTCAGCAGGAGAGCGTTCCTCAGCGCGGCCGCGCTGAGCGCCGTCGCGGGCGCCGCCGCCGCGTGCACCGGCCAGTCCGGCGCGCCGAGGCCGCCGGCCGGCGCGACGGCGTCGTCGGAGCCGGTGCCGCCGGACTGGGCTGCGTTGCGCGCGAAGCTGCCCGGCGGGCTGCTGCTGCCGGGCGAGGACGGCTACCCGGCCGCGGCGCGGGTCTACAACCCGCTGTTCGACGGACACCAACCGGCCGCGATCGCGCGCTGCCGGCGGCCGGCGGACGTGCAGGCGTGCGTGGAGGTCGCCGCGCGGTCGCGGATCCCGATCGCCGCCCGGTCGGGCGGGCACAGCTACGCCGGCTACAGCAACGCCGACGGCGCGCTGATCGCCGACCTCGGTGCGATGTCCTCAGTGGACGTCCAGGGTGGTACGGCGGTCATCGGCGCCGGCACGAAGCTGATCGACGTCTACGCCGGGCTCGACGCGCGGGGCCGCTGCCTGCCGGCCGGGTCGTGCCCGACGGTCGGCATCTCGGGGCTGACGCTCGGCGGCGGCATCGGCGTGCTGGCGCGCAAGTACGGGCTGACCTGTGACTCGCTCGTGTCCGCGGAGGTGGTCAAGGCCGACGGCACGCTGGTGACCGCGTCGGCGCAGGACGAGCCGGACCTGTTCTGGGCGCTGCGCGGCGGGGGCGGCGGCAACTTCGGGATCGTCACCTCGTTCACGTTCGAGACGCCGGAGGCGCCCGAGCTGACCGTGTTCGCGCTGCGGTTCGACGCCGGCGCCGCCGCGGACGTGGTGGGCGCGTGGCAGTCCTGGATCGCGGACCTGCCGCCCGAGATGTGGACGAACTGCGTGGTGTCCGGCGGGACGCCGCCGGGCGCGCGGGTCGGGGGCTGCTTCGTCGGCCCGGCCGCGGAGTGCGAGCGGCTGCTGGCCGGGTTCGGGCCGGCACCCTCGTCGCGGGTGGTGTCCGGCAAGTCCTACCTGGACGCGATGCGGTACTTCGCCGGGTGCTCGGAGCGCAGCGTCTCCCAGTGCCACGCGGCGAACGCCGGCGGGGAGCTGGGCCGCGAGTCCTTTGTGGCCTCCTCGCGGATCCTGGCCGAGCCGGTGCGGGACCCGGCAGCGCTGGTCGCGCTGGTGGACGGGCGGGAGAAGACCGACCTCCTGCTCGACTCGCTCGGCGGCGCGGTGTCGGAGGTGGCGCCGGACGCGACCGCGTTCCCGTACCGCAACGCGCTGGCGAGCGCGCAGATCTATGCCAGTGCCGAGCGGGGCGGGCAGGCGGCCACCCGGGCGGTGAACGAGGTCCGCGACGGCCTGGGTTCGCTCGCCGGCGGGCAGGGCTACGTCAACTACATCGACCCGGCCATGCCGGACTGGGCGAACGCCTACTACGGCGACAACCTCGCCCGGCTGCGCGAGGTGGCCGACCGCTACGACCCGGACGGCGTGTTCGCCTTCGCCCAGGGCCTCGCCCCCCACTGACCCCGCGGGGTGGGTCAGAGTTCCAGGCCGGTCAGGACCATGATGCGTTCCTCGGTGAGGTCGTTCATGGCGCTGCGGACGCCCTCGCGGCCGACGCCGGAGCCCTTCACGCCGCCGTAGGGCATCCCGTCGGCGCGGAAGGACGGAACGTCGCCGACGATCACGCCGCCCACCTCCAGCTCCGCGCGGGCGCGGAAGGCGACCTGCACGTCCTTGGTGAACACGCCCGCCTGCAGGCCGTACTGCGAGTCGTTGACCTGGGCGAACGCGTCGTCCACGCCATCGGTCACGGACACCACGAGCACCGGGCCGAAGACCTCCTCGGCCCAGACCTTGGCGTCGTGCGGGACGTCCGCCAGGACGGTCGGGGCCACCGACGCGCCGTCGCGCTTGCCACCGGCGAGCAGCTTCGCGCCGGCGGACACGGCCTCGTTGACCCAGTCCTCCACCCGCTCGGCAGCGGCCTCGTCGACCAGCGGGCCGACCTCGACCCCGGGGTCGTGCGGGTCCCCGGTGCGAAGGGCGTTGACGGCGTCGAGGAGCTTCGGCACGAACGTGTCCGCCACCGCCTTGTCCACGAGCACCCGCTGCACGGCGATGCAGGACTGGCCGGCCTGGTAGTTGCCGAACGTCGCGATGCGCTTGGCCGCGAAGTCGAGGTCGGGCCAGTCCGGGCACACGACCGCGGCGCCGTTGCCGCCGAGCTCGAGCACGACGGTCTTGCGCGGCGCGTTGTCCATGATCGACCAGCCGACCGGGCCGGAACCGGTGAACGAGACCACCGGCAGGCGCGGGTCCGCGACGAGCGCGATCGTCTCCTCGTTGCCGACGGTGAGGACGGAGAACGCGCCCTCGGGCAGCTCGGTCTGCGCGAGCAGCTCGCCCAGCAGCAGCGCGGACAGTGGCGTGCGCGGCGCGGGCTTGACGATGATCGGCGCACCGGCGGCGATGGCCGGGGCGACCTTGTGCGCGACGAGGTTCAGCGGGAAGTTGAACGGCGCGATGCCGAGCACCGGACCGCGCGGCACCCGGCGCACCACGGCCAGCCGGCCCTCGGCGGTCGGGTCGGTGTCGAGCCGCTGCAGCTCGCCGGAGAAGCGGCGGGCCTCCTCGGCGGCGATGCGGAACGTCGCGACGCAGCGGTTCACCTCGACGGCCGCCCACTTGAGCGGCTTGCCGTTCTCGGCGGTGATCATCTCCGCGACCTCGTCCGCTCTGGCCGCGATCGAGCGGGACACGTGCTCCAGCGCGGCGGCGCGGACGTGCGCCGGCGTCGTGCGGAACGGGACGGTCGCGGCCTCGGCGGCGGCGACGGCCCGCTCGACCTGCTCGGCGCTGGGCACGCAGACGGTCGCGATCTGGTTCCCGTCGTACGGGTGATGCACGCTGAGCGTCTGCTCGCTCTGCTCCGCGCGGCCGGCGATGTAGACGGGCCGGGGTGTCGGCAGGTGCGCCTGGATCGCGTTCATGCCCTCCACCGTAGTTCCCCAGGCCCGTGACATGCTTCCCCTGTGACTGAACACCAGCACCGGCCGGTTCTCGTGGTCGACTACGGCGCGCAGTATGCCCAGCTCATCGCCCGCCGGGTGCGCGAGGCGCAGGTGTACTCCGAGGTCGTGCCGCACACCGTGCCGGTGGCCGAGATGCTGGCGCGCGACCCGCTCGCGATCGTCCTGTCCGGCGGCCCGTCGTCGGTGTACGCGCAGGATGCCCCGGCGGTCGATCCGGCGCTGTTCGAGGCCGGCGTGCCGGTGTTCGGCATCTGCTACGGGTTCCAGGTCATGGCCCAGGCGCTGGGCGGCGAGGTCGCGCACACGGGGACGCGGGAGTTCGGGCGGACCGAGCTGGGTGCGTCCGGCGGCGTGCTGCACGCCGACCTGCCGCTCCGCCATCCGGTGTGGATGTCCCACGGGGACAGCGTCACGGCCGCGCCCCCCGGCTTCACCGTGACGGCCGGTTCGGACGGTGCGCCGGTGGCCGCGTTCGAGGACACCTCGCGGCGGTTCGCGGGCGTGCAGTATCACCCCGAGGTGGCGCACTCGCCGCACGGGCAAGAGGTGCTGCGCCGGTTCCTGCACGACATCGCGGGCATCCGTCCTTCGTGGACGATATCGTCCATTGTGGAGGAACAGGTCGCGCGCATCCGGGAGCGGATCGGGCCGTCGGGCCGGGCGATCTGCGGGCTGTCCGGCGGGGTCGACTCGGCGGTCGCGGCGGCGCTGGTGCAGCGGGCCGTCGGCGACCGGCTCACGTGCGTGTTCGTCGACCACGGGCTGCTGCGGGCCGGCGAGCGCGGCCAGGTGGAGCGCGACTTCGTGGCCGCGACGGGGGTCCGGCTGGTGACGGTCGACGCGGCGGACCGCTTCCTCGACGCGCTCGCGGACGTGGCCGACCCGGAGCAGAAGCGCAAGATCATCGGGCGCGAGTTCATCCGGGTCTTCGAGCAGGCGGAGCGCGACCTCAAGGCGCAGGGCGACTACCGGTTCCTCGTGCAGGGCACGCTGTACCCGGACGTCGTCGAGTCCGGCGGGGGCACCGGCGCGGCGAACATCAAGAGCCACCACAACGTGGGCGGGCTGCCGGACGACCTCTCGTTCGAGCTCGTCGAGCCGCTGCGCGAGCTGTTCAAGGACGAGGTGCGCCGCGTCGGCCTGGAGCTGGGGCTGCCGGAGACGATCGTGCACCGCCAGCCGTTCCCGGGGCCGGGCCTGGGCATCCGGATCATCGGCTCCGTGACGGCCGGGCGCCTGGCGATCCTGCGCGCGGCGGACACCATCGCCCGGGAGGAGCTGACCGCGGCCGGCCTGGACCGCGACATCTGGCAGTGCCCCGTGGTGCTGCTGGCCGACGTCCACTCGGTGGGCGTGCAGGGCGACTTCCGCACCTACGGGCACCCGGTGGTGCTGCGCCCGGTGTCGTCGGAGGACGCCATGACCGCCGACTGGACCCGCCTGCCCTACGACGTCCTGGAGCGCATCTCGACCCGCATCACGAACGAGGTCCCGGACGTGAACCGGGTCGTCCTGGACGTCACGTCGAAGCCGCCGGGCACGATCGAGTGGGAATGATGGACCGCATGCGATACGGCCCCCGCCCGCGGCGCACCGCGGGCGCCGCGGCGTCCTGGCTGGTCGGGCTCTTCGCCGCCGCGCTGTTCGGGCGCGGCCTGCTCATCGGATCGCTCCCCGGCCCGGTGTGCGTCATCGGGCTGCTGCTGCTGGCGCTGTGGGCCGTCCTGTGGTGGCGGTACCGGCAGCGCGGCGTGTACGTCGGCGACGGCCGGGTCTGGGTGCGCCGCGTGTTCCGCACGGACTCCGTCCCGCTCGGCGAGGTGAGCGCCGTCGACTCCATGCCGGCCAAGCCCGCCGGCGTGCGACAGCTGGTCCTGCACCTGGAGGACGGCCGGCACCTCGCCACGCCGCTGCGAGGCTACGCCCGGGGGCATGACGACCCGTCCGGGCCGCTCGACGTGCTGCCCTCGGCAGGGTTCACCTCGGTGCTGACCGACCTGCAGCGGCGGGCGATGGCCTCGGCGTGAACGAAGGGCGGCCTCCCCGTGGGGAGACCGCCCTTGCTCGTGAGTGGGGTGGTGGTCAGCGTTTCCGGCGGCCGCCGCGCAGCGAGGAGGCCAGCAGCAGCACCCCGACGAACAGGGCCGCGCCGGTGATCAGCCAGCGGGGGTCCACGGTGGGCAGCCACAGGGCGCCGTCGGTCAGGACGTAGCCCGACGCGACCAGGGTGGCCAGGCCGGCCAGCAGGGTGAACACGTCCGGCCAGCGCCGGCGGGTCTCCGTGTCGCGGGTCTTCTCAGCCACGGCGCACCTCCACGCTTCCCGTGCCGACGTCGACGTTCAGGTCGAGGTCCAGCCCGCCGGCCCCGTCGGAGCCGTTGTCGTTCGCGGTCACCAGCAGGTCGTCCGCACCCGACTGCTCGCGGCCCAGGCACTGCACGTCGCCGCGGTCCGCCTCGCAGCGGACGTCGACGTCCGCCGTCTCCGGCACGATCACGGTGACGTCGCCCAGGCCCACGTGGATCCGGGTGTTCAGGTGACCCGAGTCGGGCAGCCTGGTCAGGTCCAGCTCCACGGCGCCGACCCCGCGCTCGTAGTTCGGCCGGACCTCCGCCACCGACGTCGGCTGCGCGTTGATCTCGCCGACCCCGCCGTGCACGCCGTTGGGGAAGATCGCCGTCATCCCGATGCCGATCGCGGCCAGCGGCACCGCCAGCGCGATCAGGCCGCGCCCGCCGCGCCGGAACGAGCCGACGACCATGCCGATGCCGAGCACGCCCAGCACCACGCCCACGATGTGCTGCGGGTTGATCCACCCGCCCGCCACCGAGGACAGCACCGCCGCGGTGATCAGGGCGACCCCGATCGTCAGCAGGCCGATCCGCGACTTGCGGCGCGCCGGCTCGCGCTCGCCGTCGTCCTCGTCCGGGCCCGGTTGCGGCGTCGGCTCGGGCAGGTCCCACGCGAACGGCGCGGCGCCCAGCGGGTCCCAGGCCGGCGGCGTGACCGGCGGCTCGGCGGTCTCGCGGCGCTGCGCGACCGGCGGCGGCTCGTTCGTGGCCGGGTCCACCGCCGGCTCCCCGGGCAGCGGCACCGTGGTCCCGCCGGCCGGTGCCGGCGTGGCCATGGGGGTCGTCGGCGGGGTCGGCGGCGGGTAGCTCAGGTCCGGCTGCCCGACCGGCTCGGCCGCCGGCCCACCCAGGTGGCCGCGGTTGCGGTGCAGCAGGTACAGCCCCACGCCGACGACCGCCAGGCTCACGTAGCCGGAGAAGTCGGAGAAGAACCCGCCGAACGTCCAGCTGACCGTCGGGATCAGCGCGATGCAGAGCAGCACCGTGAACGCGCTCGACGTGGAGCTGCGGCCGCGGCCGACGATCGACTCGAACGGTGACACCTCGTCGTCCTGCTCGGGCAGGAAGAGCCAGCCCAGCAGGTAGAGCACGATGCCCGCACCGCCGTACACCGCCGCGACCGCGAAGGCGACCCGCACGAGCGTCGGGTCGATGCGGTATCGGTTCGCGATACCCGCCGCGACGCCGGCGACCTTGCGCCCACGCCGCGGCCGTCTGGGTCTGGTCGACCAGAAGTCCTTGACTGTGTCCTCGACACCGGCCATGCCGGAAGTCTGCTGTGTCCCACTCACGGTATCGAGGATCTCTCCCGCGGCCCGCCGGCACATCAGGGAGTGACCCTGATGTTTGACTCCGGGGTATTTCCCGGATGAAGCCGCACGGTGACCATGTGACCATGGAGGGGTGCCAGTTCAGGTGGTGGTGACCGCGCAGACGCATCCGGAGCCCCAGCGGGACCGCGCGAACGCGCCGGTTCCGGTCGACGACGTGGTCAAGATGCGCCGCCGGCGCAACGGGCGTGCCGTCGCGGGCGTCGCGGGCGGCATCGCCGACCACCTGGATCTCCGCGTGCTCTGGGTCCGCCTCGCGTTCGCGCTGCTCGCCGCGCTCGGCGGGGCCGGCGTGCTGGCGTACGGCCTGCTCTGGGTCTTCGTGGCGCAGCAGTCCCGGGAGGAAGCCCAGAAGGACGTCTCCCGCAAGGAACGCCAGCAGGCGCGCGGCCTGCTCGCGCTGGGCGTCGGCCTCGCGATCGGCGCCGGCACGCTGTCCGGCACGCTCAACGGCTGGGTCGCCGGCGGCGTCGGCGTCACGCTCGTCGGTATCGCCCTGGTGTGGCGCGAGGCCGACGACTCGACCCGCCGCCGCACGGTCGGCGGCATGCTCGGCGCGGTGCTGGGGGACGGGGGCCGCAGCGCGCTGATCCGGGTGCTGTCCGGCGCCACGCTCGTCATCGCCGGCATCGTCGTGTTCCTGATCCGCAGCGTGAACCTCGACCAGATGCAGTTCGCGCTGCTGTCCGTGCTCGCCACGCTGGTCGGCGTCGCGGTGCTGACCGTGCCGTTCTGGTTGCGGCTGGTCCGCGACCTCGGCGAGGAGCGCCGCGCCCGCATCCGCACCGAGGAGCGCGCGGAGATCGCCGCGCACCTGCACGACTCCGTGCTCCAGACGCTCGCGCTGATCCAGAAGCAGTCCGAGGCGCCGCGCGAGGTGCTGCGCCTGGCCCGCGGGCAGGAGCGGCAGCTGCGGGGCTGGCTGTACGGGCCGGCCGGGTACGGCCGCAAGACCGACGGCGGGCCGGACACCGAGGACCGGCTGACACTCGCGGAGGCGATCGCCCACGCGTGCGGCGAGGTCGAGGACCAGTTCGCGATCCAGGTGCAGCAGGTCGTGGTCGGGGACTGCGAGCTCGACGAGAAGCTGACCGGCCTGGTGTTCGCCGCCCGCGAGGCGGTGGTCAACGCGGCCAAGCACGCGGAGGTCTCCGACGTCAGCGTGTACGCCGAGGTGGAGCCCGAGCGGGTGACGATCTTCGTGCGGGACCGGGGCAAGGGGTTCGACGCCGGCGCGGTGCCGGCGGACCGGCATGGCCTCGCCGACTCCATCCGGGGGAGGATGGAGCGCAACGGCGGCGAACTGCGGCTGCGCACGGCGCCCGGCGAGGGCACCGAGGTGGCGTTGCTGATGCCGCGGGCTACCGTCGGGGCCTGAGCGGGCCCCAGCGCTGAGGAGGCGATGTCGGTGACTGACGGCGAGAAGCGGCCGGTCCGGGTGTTCCTGGTCGACGACCACGGCTTGTTCCGGGCCGGGGTGCGCGCGGAGCTGGACTCGATCACCGACGAGGTCGAGGTCGTCGGCGAGGCCGGCACGGTCGGCGAGGCGGTCGCCGGCATCGGGCACCGCAAGCCGGACGTGGTGCTGCTCGACGTGCACATGCCCGACGGCGGCGGCGCGGAGGTGCTGCGCCGCGCGCGGAAGGACAACTCGGAGGTCGTGTTCCTGGCCCTGTCGGTGTCCGACGCGGCCGAGGACGTGATCGCCGTGATCCGTGCGGGCGCCCGCGGGTACGTCACGAAGACGATCTCCAGCCACGAGCTCGTGCGGGCGGTCGTCCGGGTGGCCGAGGGCGACGCGGTGTTCTCGCCGCGGCTGGCCGGTTTCGTGCTCGACGCGTTCGCCGACCGGCCGGGCCAGGCGCCGATCTCCGACCCGGAGCTGGACCTGCTGACCCCGCGCGAGCGCGACGTGCTGCGTTTACTGGCCCGCGGGTACGCCTACAAGGAGATCGCCTCGGAGCTGTTCATCTCGGTGAAGACGGTGGAGACGCACGTGTCCAGCGTCCTGCGCAAGACGCAGCTGTCGAACCGCTACGAGCTGTCCCGCTGGGCGTCGGATCGCAGGCTGGTCTGATCCGTGCTGTTCTGCCCTGCCGCTGGACCTGTGGCGGGGGTTACAGTCCCGGCCATGCGAAGCTTCCTGGTGACTGTCCAGGTGATCTTGATCGTGGCCGGCCTCGGTGGCGGCGGATTCGTCGGGTACCGCGCGTTCGACCTGATCGGGAAGGAAGGCGCGGCGCTCGAGCTCCAAGCCGACCTCGTTCTCGCGGTGCTGGCCCTGATGCTGGTCGTGGCGGCCGGCGTCATTCGACCTCGGGAGGCCGCCGTGCAGCCGGCACCGGCCCCGGCACCGCAGCGGCGGACACCGAACCAGCCGCCCTACCAGCAACCACCCGGTGGCTACCGGCCAGGCGGTCCGCACACCGGCTCGCAACCGCCCATCGGCGGCGGTCCGCACACGGGCTCGCAACCGCCCATCGGCGGTGGCCCGCATACCGGTCCGCAGCCACCGATCGGCGGGCCGGACCAGTACGGCGGCCGCACCGAGAAGTACCCGCGCCCCTAACGGGAGGGCACCGGTACCGGGCCGGCGGCCGCGGGCAGCCGGCGGCGCACCCGGGTCAGCGCGACCCCGCCGAGCACGACCACCATGCCGGCGATGACGCGTGGGTGGAGGTTCTCGTCGAGCACGAGCGCGCCCAGCAGCACGGAGACGACCGGCAGCAGGTAGCCGACCGTCGCGGCCTGCGTCGCGCCCTCGTCGGCGATGAGGCGGTAGTTCAGGGCGAACGCGAACCCGGTGCCGAACACGCCGAGCACGACCACGGCGAGCACCGCCGTGAGGGTCAGGTGCACGGGCTGCAGGCCACCCACCGGCAGCGCGAGCGTGGTGATGCCGGTGGCGGTGAGCACCTGCGCCGCCGACAGCGCGAGTGGCGCGGTGCCCCGGCCGGACAGGAACCGGCCGATGTAGGTGTAGCCGACCGCGTAGCTGACCGCCGCGGCCAGGATCGCGAGCGCGCCCCAGCTCGCGAGGTCGCCCGCCGTCCACGGCGCGAAGATCAGCAGGGTGCCGCCGAAGCCGAGGGCGAGGCCGGTGATCCGCACCGGGCGCAGGTCCCGCTCGGTGCCGATGAGGATGCCGATCACGAGCGCCCACAAGGGAGTCGTGGAGTTGAGCATGCCCGCCACCCCGCTCGGCACGGTCAGCTCGCCGACCGCGAACAGCAGGAACGGCAGGGCGTTGCCGAAGAACGCGGCGACCGCGAGATGCCCCCACGTGCCCCGCTGCCGCGGCAGCCGCTGCCCGCCCGCGTAGCAGAGCGCGACCAGGACCGCGCCGCCCAGCACGAGGCGGGCGAACGTGATCTGGATCGGCGACATGCTCGCCAGGGCGAGCTTGATCCACAGGAAGCTCGAACCCCAGAACAGGGCGATCAGGGCCATCCGTACCAGCGAACCGCGCACGCCTCCACGGTGCCGCCGCCAACCCTCCAGGACAAGTGAATTGTTCTGGATCGACCGTTCAGTATCTCTGTAAGGTTGGTGCATGCTCGACGTGCGCAGGATGCAGGTCCTCCGGGCCGTCGTGACCAGCGGTTCGGTAACCGCGGCGGCCACCAACCTCGGGTACACGCCGTCCGCGGTGAGCCAGCAGGTGGCCGCGCTCGAGCGGCAGGCCGGCATCCCGTTGCTGGAACGGGCGGGGCGCGGCGTCCGGCCCACCGCCGCGGGCCGGCTGCTCACCGAGCACGCGGAGATCATCGGCCGGCACGTGGCCGAGGCGGAGGTGGCGCTCGCCGACCTGCGCGAGGGCCGCACGGGACACCTGTCCATCCGCTACTTCGTGACCGCGGGCCAGGCGCTCGTGCCGCCCGCGCTGGCGGAGCTGCGTGCCGAGCACCCGGGCGTGCACGTCGACCTCAAGCTGATCGAGCCGGGCCCGCCGCCGGAGATGGCGCAGGGCGAGGCGGACGTGGCGATCTGCGTGCTGCCGGCCGGCGCGGCGCCGCTGCCGGGCGTGCGGATGGTGCACCTGCTCGACGACCCGTACCGGCTCGTGCTGCCGCGTGCCCACCCGCTGGCGTCCCGGCGCGTGGTCGATCTCGCGGAGCTGGCGGACGAGCCGTGGGTGGGCAACGAGTGGCCGCCGGGCCAGTGCGCGCAGGTCGTCCTGGACGCGTGCGCGGCGGCGGGGTTCAGCCCGGGAATCGTGGTGGAGTCGGAGAACTACGCGTGCGCGCAGGGGTTCGTCGCGGCCGGGCTGGGGGTCTCGCTGGTGCCGCTGCTGGGCGTGGAGCACCACCGCCCGGGCGTGGTGGTGCGCCGGGTCCGCCGCCCCGAGCCGGTGCGCGTGATCCACGCCGTGGCGCGCGAGTCGGTCGCCGACCAGCCCGCGGTGCGCTGCCTGCTCGACGCGCTCGGCCGGGCCGCGAAGTCCGTGGCGGCGGGCAAGCGCTGAGTCAGCCGATCCCGCCGGGGCCCAGCCGGACGAAGTTGTCGATCAGGAGCTGGCCGTCCTCCTCGACGAGCGCGAACGAGCTCGTCTCGCGGGAGGTGCGGCCGTTCCTGGACTCGTACCGCAGGACCGCGGCGACGCGGTCGCCGTCGACCTGCGTCTCCTCGACCTGCACGGAGTCGATCGTGTTCCAGAACCGCGTGTAGGTCTTCTTGCCGCCGGACTTGCGCTTCGCACGATCGGTCAGCAGGTCGAACGCCTGCTCGGTGTCACCGGGCAGCAGGGCGTAGTAGTCCCGGATCGCCTGCTCGTACTCGTCCGCGCCGGGTTCGCTCCCGGACTCCGAACCGTCCTGCGGCGGCGCGGCCTGCTGCGAGCTCTGCTGGGCCTTGTTGCCCGAGCCGTCCTTCTCGTTGGCGGACAGCAGGGTCGCCACGAGGATCCCGACGAGCATGGCCGCCACGATCGCCAGCACCGTCAGCGCGACCGACCGCGCCCGGTTGCCGCCCGCGCGCTGCCGCTGGGGAAGCGGCCGGGGTCCGGGATTCGGGCCGGACGGCAGGGGCTCGCGGTACATGGCCGGGCCCGGACCGCTCGGTGCCGGCTCGGTGAACGGGTGCACGTCGAGCCGCGTCGCCTCCTTCGGCGGGGCCCAGGGCGGCGGCGTGTGCGGCCGTGGCGGCGTCGGCGGGCCGAGCGGTGCCTGCGGCATCCGGGAGCCCGCGATCCGGTTCGTGGGCGCGCTGGCGGCGTCCGGCACCGGGGCCGGCCGCCCCTCCGCGACCGCGGCGAGGCTGTCGCGGGCCACGGTGATCGACGGCCGCTCGGTCGGGTCCACGCGCAGCAGCTGCATCAGCAGCGCGGTGAGCGGGCCGGCGTGCCGGGGCGGCGTGATGTTGCCCGCGGCCACGGCGTAGAGCAGCGCCAGCGTGTTCTCGCTCAGCCCGAACGGCGAGTGGCCCTCCACGGCCGTGTACAGCGTCGAGCCCAGCGAGAAGACGTCCGCGGCCGGCGTCGGGTCCTGGCCCTTGGCCACCTCGGGTGCGAGGTAGGCCGGCGTGCCGGCGAGCATCCCGGTCGCGGTGACCGTGACGTCACCGGTCGCCCGGGAGATGCCGAAGTCGGTGATCTTGACCGTGCCGTCGTCGGCGAGCAGCACGTTCGCCGGCTTGATGTCGCGGTGCACGATGCCCGCCGCGTGTGCGGCCACGAGCGCGGTGGCCACCTGCGTGCCGATCCGCGCCGCCTCCTGCGGGGACAGCGTGCCCCGCTCGGACAGCACGGTGGCGAGGCTCTTGGACGGCAGGTACTCCATGACGAGCCACGGGTCGTCCTCGTGCTCGGCGACGTCGTAGACCGTGATCGCGTTGGGGTGGGCGAGTCGCGCGGCGATGCGCCCTTCCCGCATACATCTTCGCCGCGCCTCCTCGGCCTGCGCGTCGGTCAGGCCGGGCTGCAGAAGCAGCTGCTTGATCGCCACGGTGCGGTGCAGGCGCTCGTCGTGCGCCTGCCAGACGATGCCCATGGCACCGCTGCCGATCCGCTGGCCGAGCCGGTAGCGGCCCGCGACCAAACCCCCTTCACCTGTCACGACATACCCTCGCGCCCTCGATCCCGTGTGTGTGCACTAGCCACCGGCCCCCGTCGGGGGGTCGGCCGACGTAGTCGTCTCTTCACTAGACGGGGGATTCGTCGTGGTGGTTGTCGTCGTGGTGGTTGTCGTGGTGGTTGTGGTCGTCGTCGTGGTGGTCCGCTCTTCCTCCGTGGTGGGCTCTTCCTCGGAGGTCGTGGTCGTCGGCTCGGCCGTGGTGGTGGTCGTGAGCTCGGTGGTCGCCGGCGGCGTGGTGATCGTCGGGTCGGTGTTCTCCGGCTTCTCGCCGCCGCGGCTGCCGAGCAGCCACGCGCCCGCGGCGACCAGCGCGACGAGCAGCACGCCGGCGAACACGAGCGGCTTGCGCGAGCGCGACGACGGCGGCGGGCCGGCGGGCATCGGGCGCACGGAGCGCGTCCGGTCGCCGGCGCCGACGAACTGGGTCGCCCCGTTGTCGTAGCCGTCGAACTCGTCGTCGTAGGAGTTGACCATCCGCGTCGCGCCGTCGCCCGCCACCGGGAACGCCCGCGGCATCGACGGCACGGACGGCGTCTCGCCCATGGCGACCGCGGCGAGCAGGTCGCGTGACTTCGACGTCGAGGGCCGGTCCTCGGGGTCGGTGGCCAGCAGCCACGTCAGCACGCCCGTGAGCGGGCCGGCCTGCATCGGTTCGTTGATCCGCCCCGCGGCCACGGCGTGCAGCAGCTGCAGCGTGTTCTCGGTCAGCCCGAACGGCGGCTCGCCCTCGACGGCGGCGTACAGCGTGGAGCCGAGCGAGAACACGTCCGACGCGGGCGTGGGCTCGTTGCCGATGGCCGCCTCGGGCGCGAGGTAGGCGGGAGTGCCGGCGATCATGCCGGTCTTGGTCACCGTGACGTCGTCGGTGGCGCGCGAGATGCCGAAGTCGGTGATCTTCACGGTGCCGTCTTCGCCGAGCAGGATGTTGCCCGGCTTGACGTCGCGGTGCACGATCCCGGCCGCGTGCGCCGCGGCGAGCGCCGCCGCGCACTGCGCGCCGATGCGGGCCACCTCGCGGGCCGGCAGCGGGCCACGCTCGGCCATCACCATCGCGAGGCTCTTGGAGGGCAGGTACTCCATGATCAGGCAGGGCACACCCTGCTCGTCGACGACGTCGAAGACCGCGATCGCGTTGGGATGGTGGAGCTTCGCGGCGATGCGACCCTCGCGCATGACCCGCTCGACGGCTTCGTGGGCCTCGTCGGGCGGAAGTCCGGGCTGCAGCAGCAGCCGCTTGACCGCGACGATTCTGTTCAGGCGCTCGTCATGCGCCTGCCACACCACGCCCATCGCACCGGTACCGATGCGGTAGACAAGGCGGTAACGCCCGGCTACCAGGCGACCTTCATCGGTCATCGCGCCGAGTCCCTCCCTGCCTGCGGGCCATCGCTCACGCCGAATCCGGATGTACGGGATTACCTGCACCGCCGGTCACAGAAACCTCCCGGGCTGGCGGCGGGCGTGTCCATCGCCACACGTGACATCGCAGGACCCACGTACGCCGACCCGCACCAGGCTAGGCGCTCACTCTGTGCACATGCATGCGGACCACACAGTGCACGATGGCATGAAAGCCTAGTGGATCAGTTCCGCTGCGCGGAGAGCAGCTCGACGCCCACGATACGGCGCGGGGAGTCGGCCACCGTGAGCAGCTGCTGGAGCTGCAGGTGCCCGCCATCGGCGAGCTGCATGCGGACGACCGCGAGCACGCCGTCCGCCTGCTGCCGCAGGCCGAGCACGTCGACGGAGCGCACCTGCGACCACGACTGCAGGAACTGGCCGAGCGTGGAGTGCAGCAGCTGCGGGGCGAGCAGGTCGAACGCGGCCGCGGGATCGCTCGGCACGACCTCGTAGAACCGCCGGACGACGGCCAGGTCGGTGTTCAGGCCGGTGTCCGCGCCGGGCACCGCCGTCGCGGCAGCCGGCGAGTCCGGCGGCGGCGTGCCGGTCGGGGTCGCCGGCGTGGTGGGCGCGGCCGGCGCGGCGGCCTGGGGTGCGTTCGTGGCCGGGGTGGGCCGGGGCGGCGGGACCGCGGCCGCGCCGTCGTGGTGCAGCGAGCGGTCGAGCTCGCCGGGCAGCAGGGCCTGCTCGCCGCTGATCTGCGCGGACGCGCGCTGACGGGACTCGTCCTCGGCCGCGTGCTGGTGGGCGACCGTCGAGGCGATGCCGACCGCGCCGCACAGGGCGACGGTGGCCAGGCCGAGGCTGGTGATCTTGGCTAGGTGGGCGCCGCGCGAGGACTCGAGCCGGTGCGAGGTCGGGCCCGCTTCGGTCACGACGGGCAAGCTGTCGGTCGTGGCGGGGCCCGCCTGTTCCGGAGCCGGGAGCCCGGGTCTGGCGGCCTGCTTGGTGATCAGCTCGGTGACGGACACCGAGCCGGCGCGCACATGGCGCCGCCCGGTCGTCAGACGATCCACTGTCTTGCGGCCCTTCTGCTAAGCGTGTATGGCCAACTAGGTACCGCGCGATTTGGTTGAAACGCCAGCAAATCGAAGCGGATCACCCGTACGGGTCTGCGGGCGGCAACACACTTCACTCGAACGGAGCAATTGACAGCCCAATCGTTCGTGGCGCGTTACCGCGCTGTGGCCGCCGCTTCCGTTCCGAGGCCCGCTCGTGATCTCGAGGGGTCAGCCGGCGGGTTTGTCGCCGCTGATCTTCGGGTCGCCGCCCCAGGTGAATGTCAGCCGCCGCTGCTCCATGGTCTCGGTGCCGTCCTCGTGGACGATCTTCACGGTGCTCGTGGTCATCGCCTCGTTGCGGTCGATCGTCATGTCCTGGACCTCGACGTGGTCCACGCCCGCGTACCGGGCCCGGATGCCGTCGGGTCCCTCGCGCGCCATGGCACCGGCGCACATGTCGTGGGCGGCCTTCGGGTCCTCGGTGACGAGCACGAAGTACAGCTCGGTCCGGTCGCCCATCGCCTCCGGGCTGGTCGGCGTGACCGGCTCGGGGCCGACCGTGGTCCGCGGCGGCGGGATCGGCTCGCTCCAGACGGTCTGCCCGGACGTCGTGCTGGCGGCCGGGCTCCCGGACGTGGTGGGGCCCGACGGGTCCGGCCGGGTGGGGTCCTGCGGGTGCCGGGTGGATTCCGGCCGCGACGAGGTGGGCGACGGCGAGCTCGACCGGCTCGAGGGGGGCACCGAGGCGCGGGTCTTCTCGTCGAGCGGCAGCGTGCCGAGCTCCTCCTGGGTGGGGAACGCGGGCAGGGCGTCGATGATCCCGCTCGTGGGCGGCGTGCCGACCAGGCGCACGGCGGCGACCGCGAGCCCGCACACCACGGCCGCCGACGTGCCGACCGCGAACCAGGCCGCCTTGCGCCACGAGCGCGGCGGCGTCACCGACGCGGGCACGATGCCGAGGTCGAACTTGCCCAGGCCACGCGGCTCCGGCACGGAGTGCACGACGACGTCGTCGCTCTCGCTCTGGTGTGGCAGGAGGAGGATCGGCGCGGTGTCCCCCTCCGGCGACGGGCCCCAGGGGAAGCGGGCGTGCGTCGGGAGGTGGCCCGCCTCCGTCGGCCGCACCACGGGTGTCCAGGCCGAGTTCACGTACCCGCGACGGTGTCTGCCATGACGTGGCCCTGCGGTGGGCCAGCCCCCGCTATCCATGGCGTGAGACCTCTCTGCTCCCTGGATCGTTTCGTGGGTCATGCCGCGAGGCTCGAACGGCCCGCGACGGCTCGGCACGGCTCAGCCGGTGTCGACCACCTGGAAGATCTCGGCGTACCGCCCATCGCCCAGCCCGGCTTCGCGGGCGATGGACCCGAAGCCCGTGCGCACCCTCTTCTCCAGCGCCACGCCGTCACCGACCTGGGAGGTGTGCGAGCGCAGCGCCGCGATCTTCCGGTCGAAGGTGTCGGTCACGTCCACCACGTGGTTGCGGGCGGACGCCGGACTGTCGGAGAGCCATAACTCGCGCACCGACCACGGTTCGAGGCCCTCGTCGTCGAGCAGCTCGCGGTGCGCGTGCGGGTTGCGGGAGTCGGGGAACACGGCGGCGAAGGCGGCCTCGCCGGACGCGCGGTGGTCGGGATGCGTGGTCGCCACGCGCTCCCAGTTGATCTCCGGTGACCACGCGAGCACGCGGTCGGGGCGGACCTGGCGGATCACCCGGCTGATGTCCCGGCGCAGCGCCATGGACGCGGTCAGCGCGCCGTCGGGGTGGCGGAGGAAGACGACGTCGGAGACGCCGACCTGCGCGGCCGCGGCCCGCTGCTCGGCCTCCCGGACGCGGGCCATCTCCGCGGCGTCGCGGTCGACCGGGCCGCTCGCCTCGCCGGAGGTGCAGACGCAGTACGTGACCGCGACGCCCGCGGCCGTCCACGTCGCGACGGTGCCGGCCGCGCCGAAGTCGATGTCGTCCGGGTGTGCGGCCACGACCAGTGCGGATCGCACGTCCTCGATGAGGGTCGGGGAGGTCACGTCGCCAGCGTAAGTGGTTGCCCACAGTTTGAAAGCCGGGGTGCGCATGCACCGGCCGCGCCACTCGACCGGGTGACGAGGCGGGTCGGGGTTACTCGCCGGTGCGGTACCGCTGCTGGGTCGACTGCAGGGCCTTGGTCGCCGCCGCGCCGGAGCCGACGGCGAGGACGACCGCGAGCACGTCGGCGAAACCGGTGCCGTTCGTCAGCAGCCAGGCCAGCAGCGCACCCGCGGTGGTGACGCCGGCGACGGGCCAGCGCGACCGGACGTACTGCGCGACCGGTGCCCCGCTCACGCCCTTCTTGCTCGCGGCCGAGTTCAGCATGGCGAGGTAACCCACGTGGGCGAGCGTGGCCACCACGCCGGCGATGGCGATGATCACGGCGATCAGGTTGAACATGACACCAGTGTGCCCGTATCGCCGACGCCGCGGATCGGTGACAACCCTGATTCTGAGCGTTCTCTCAGCGACCGAGCGGTCCGCGGCCGAGGTTCAGCAGCGCCATCGCGAGCCGCCGGCCCTCCGGGCCGAGCTCGCGGTAGCGCGCGAGGACGTCGATCTCGCGGTTGTAGACGATCCGTGGCCCGCCGGCCGCCATGCGCGCGGCGCCGATCGTCTTGGACACCTCGATCCGGCGTTTCACCAGGCGCAGGATTTCCGCGTCGAGCCAGTCGATCTCCTTGCGCAGCTCGCCGATCTCGTCGTCGGCGGGTGGGCGCGGCTCGTCGTTCACCGTCTCGTCTCCCGCGGTCGGGGTGGTGGAGGGCATCTCGTCATCCTCGGTTCCGGTGGAGCCCCGCCCCGAAGCGGAAAGCCCCGGGTCCGAGGGACTCCGGGGCTTCGCTGTCGTCTTCGGGCGCTACACCGCGACGGGAGCCGGAGTCCGGATCCCGTAAAAAAACTCGAAGGCGTGGTCGCGCACGGGGCGATTAGACACCGCGCCGAGCGAACTGTCCACCCGCCCGGCTTGCCGTGCCATCGTTGTCGGTGCGGGCCGGTAACGTTGTGGGCAATGAGCACTCTGTTCGAATTGCCTCCGCAAGCCCCAGCCAATCCGACTCGCCGCCGGTCGGCGGACCTGCTCGCCGACCTCAACGACCAGCAGCGCCGGGCCGTCCAGCACGCCGGCACCCCGCTGCTCGTGGTCGCGGGCGCCGGCTCGGGCAAGACGCGGGTGCTCACCAGACGCATCGCCTACCTGCTCGCCGAACGCGACGTGCATCCCGGGCAGATCATGGCGATCACGTTCACCAACAAGGCCGCCGCGGAGATGCGCGAGCGCGTGGTGGAGCTCGTCGGCCGCCGCGCCAACGTGATGTGGGTGTCGACGTTCCACTCGATGTGCGTGCGGGTGCTGCGCCGGGACGCGACGACGCTCGGCATGAAGTCCAGCTTCTCGGTCTACGACGCCGACGACACCCGCCGGCTGATCACGCTGGTGGCGCGCGATCTCGACCTGGATCCCAAGCGCTACACCGCGCGCGGCCTCGCCGGGCACATCTCGAACCTCAAGAACGAGCTGGTGGGTCCCGGTGACGCGACCGACGCCGCGGCCAACGACTTCGAGCGCCGCGCGGCCGAGGTCTACGTCGAGTACCAGCGCCGGCTCGGCCTCGCGAACGCGTTCGACTTCGACGACCTGATCATGCGCACGGTCGAACTGCTGCAGACCTTCCCCGACGTGGCCGAGTACTACCGGCGCCGCTTCCGGCACGTGCTGGTCGACGAGTACCAGGACACCAACCACGCGCAGTACACGCTGGTCCGCGAGCTGGTGGGCACCGGCGAGAACGGCACGGAGCCGGGCGAGCTGTGCGTGGTGGGCGACGCCGACCAGTCGATCTACGCCTTCCGCGGCGCCACGATCCGCAACATCGTGGAGTTCGAGCGTGACTACCCGCAGGCCACGACGATCATGCTGGAGCAGAACTACCGCTCCACGCAGACGATCCTGTCCGCGGCCAACGCGGTGATCTCGCGCAACCCGAACCGGCGCGACAAGCGGCTGTGGACCGCGCTCGGCGACGGCGAGAAGATCGTCGGCTACGTCGGCGACAACGACCACGACGAGGCCGCGTTCGTGGCCGGCGAGATCGACCGGCTCATGGACGGCTCGACCGAGGCGGGCGAGGGCCTGACCTACGGCGGCGTCGCGGTCTTCTACCGCACCAACAACCAGTCCCGCGTGTTCGAGGAGATCTTCGTCCGCATGGGGCTGCCGTACCGGGTGGTCGGCGGCGTGCGGTTCTACGAGCGTCGCGAGGTCCGCGACGCGCTGGCGTACCTGCGGGTGCTGAACAACCCGGAGGACACCGTCAGCCTGCGGCGGATCCTCAACGTGCCCAAGCGCGGCATCGGCGACCGGGCGGAGGCGTGCGTGGCCACGCACGCCGAACGCGAGCGGATCTCGTTCAGCGCGGCGCTGCGCGACGCGGTCGAGGACCGGGTCCCGATGCTGAACCCGCGCTCCCGAAACGCGATCACGGGGTTCGTCGAGCTGGTCGACGGGCTGCGCGAGCTCGTCGGCGATGAGCAGGAGCCCGGGCACGAGGTGGCCGAGATCCTCGAGGCGGTGCTGGAACGCACCGGCTACCGCGCGGAGCTGGAGGAGAGCGACGACCCGCAGGACGCGACCCGGTTGGAGAACCTCACCGAGCTCGTGACGGTGGCCCGCGAGTTCGCCCACGAGCTGGACGGCGTCGAGGAGCCGCCGCCGGACGCCGGCGTGGCACCGGGTTCGCTGGCCGCGTTCCTGGAGCGGGTGTCGCTGGTGGCCGACGCCGACCAGGTGCCCGACGAGGACGCGGAGAACAACGGCGTGGTCACCCTGATGACCCTGCACACCGCGAAGGGGCTGGAGTACCCGGTGGTGTTCTGCACCGGCTGGGAGGACGGGATCTTCCCGCACATGCGGGCGCTGGGCGACCCGGTCGAGCTGGCTGAGGAGCGGCGCCTCGCGTACGTGGGCATCACGCGGGCGCAGCGGCGGCTGTACCTGTCGCGGGCGATCGTCCGGTCGGCGTGGGGCCAGCCGATGACCAACCCGCCGTCGCGGTTCCTCGACGAGATCCCGGCGGACCTCATGGACTGGCGGCGCCTGCAGCCGGTGCGGTCGGCGCCGAGCGCGCCGACGTCGTGGGGCGCGCGCCGCTCGGAGGCCATCCGGTCCCGGGGCACCGCGTCCCCGTTCGGCCCGGCGAAGGGCTGGAAGGACACGCCCGCGCTGTCGTTGAACGTGGGCGACCGGGTCAACCACGACAAGTACGGCATGGGCACGGTGGTGGCCACGGACGGCGCGGGCCCGCGGGCGACGGCCACGATCGACTTCGGCACCTCGGGCACGATCCGGCTGATGCTGATCGGCAGCGTCCCCCTGGTCAAGCTCTAGTTCTAGATCACCTCTGGCCAGTTTCGAACTGGTGTGCGAAAATTGTCGGTGCCATCCGGTGTAATCCACACCGACGGGACGCGCACGCTCCCGCACGGGGTCAGAGGGGGTCCTTGGGTGTGGACGAGATGTTGTACCGGGTCTTCGCGGAGAGCGTCGGCCGGTACCTGGACGGCGTCGACCGGCTCGTCGCGGAGTCGGCCGGGCGGCCGCTCGCGGACGAGGCGCGCCGGCTCGTCGCCGCGTGGCGGGCACTGCTGGAGCTGCACCGGCCGACCGGTCGCCGGTGCACGGGTTGCGCCCGAAGGCCGTCGATGTGCGGCGTGTGGCGGGTCGCCAACGCCTACTTCGTCCGGCGGTTGCCGGGCGAGGCGCCGGGGAACGTCAGAGGTTGATGCCGTGGTCGGAGAGCCAGGGCAGCGGGTCGACCTTCATGCCGCTCGGGTCCCAGACCTCGAAGTGCAGGTGGGTGCCGGTCGACTCGCCACGGTTGCCCATGCGCGCGATCTGCTCGCCGGCCTTCACCTGCTGGCCCTCGACCACCGAGAAGGAGTCCATGTGGCCGTAGACGGTGACGGTGCCGTCGTCGTGCTGGACCTGGACCCAGAGGCCGAAGCCGCTCGCCGGGCCAGCCTCGATCACGACGCCGTCGGCGGCCGCGACGATCGGGGTGCCGAGCGCGTTGGCGATGTCGATGCCGTAGTGCGTCGTGCCCCACCGGGCGCCGAAACCGGAGGTCAGCCGCCCCTGGGCGGGCTGCACGAACTTGGGCCGGTTCTTCTCCGCGATCTCGGCGGCGAGCTTGGCCGCGCGCGCGTTGACGATACGGTCGCTGGCGGCGATCTTCTGCGCCTCGACGGGGCCGCCGGAGGTCTGGACGGTCGGCTTGGCGAGGGTCAGGAACGAGGGGGCAGCGGCTGAGGCGTCCCCGCCGATGCCGATGGCGGCCGAGGCGCTCGTGCTGTCCGCGAGCGGTTGCACGTCGGGGGACTGCTGCTGCGGGTCGGCGCCCTTGAGGGTCTGCCCGGCCGCTGCCGCGGCAAAGGCACCCATGGCAACGGCGGCGACGACCACCCGGCCACGCAACGCGGATGAAGGAGGAGACACCCTGTGTACGCCACGACCGCGGTTGGGAGTGCGCTCTTCCATCGCGTCTTCGAGCGCGATGCACTCCCAGGTTTCGCCGCCGGGTGAGCGGTGTCGAGCCAAGACCTTGCTGCCTTCCGTCTCGGGGAGTCGATCCCGAACGCTTCGCTCGTGGGGTACGAGCTCCACGTGGGCGCCAGGCGGGGGATCCCAGCTGACCGACAACGGGGTTGCCGACCCTGCCCATTTCGTGACCGGACTGTGACAACGGACCCGGGGACAGTAACCAAGGGGCAGCGGTCAGGGCAACTTCCGTGATTGGAGTCCACCGAACGGGTGGCGGCCAAAAGCGATCCGACCAGCGAAAATGACCCAAAGTGAACTGAGGTTTACGTTCGCGATGTGATCCAGGTTACTAAATCACAAGGTTTACCCACCCGAAGTGGCTAGCTCCCCGCCACAGCCGAAGCCCACCCAAAACAGGCCGCCGACCAGGCAAACATCGCCCAGGACCGCCTCTCGGAACCGGCGGCCCCGGAACCAGGGGCCCTGGGACTGGGCGGCGGGATTGGGCAGCGGGATTGGGCAGCGGGATTGGGCAGCGGGATTGGGCAGCGGGATCGGGCGGCGGGATTGGGCGGCGGGACTGGGCGGCGCGACCGGGCAGCCGGACCGGGCAGGGCAGCCGGACCGGCAGGGCAGCGGAACTGGGCCGGACAGCGGCAGCGGGACCGGACAGCGGACCGGGCCGGGCAGCCGGATCGGGCAGCCGGATCGGGCAGGGCAGCGGGCAGGCAGCGGGACGGGCAGGCGGCTGATCGGTCCCGCTGTCGACGGGTGGCCGCCCACCGCAGCTAGCGGCCATTTGGGCGAAATCGTGGGCTGCCGGCCGGGCGGCGCCGTGCGACCGGGGGACGCCTTGCTAGCGTGATCCGCAATGACTTCGGGGACCCGACCGCCGCGTGGGCAGGCGGACAGGCGGCAGGCCGGCGCCCGCCAGTTCGAGCAGACGGAACGGCTCGGCTGGGCCGACGCACCGCCGCAACTTCGCCTTGCGCTGGGGCTATCCGCTCTCGGCGCGATACTTCTCATCGCCGGGCCCGAGGTGGGCGTGGTCCAGGACGCGCCCGCCCGCGGGTTCGCCAGCACCGCCCTCCTGACGGTCCTCGCCGCCGCGCCGCCCTTCGTGGCCGGGGCGCTGATCGTCTTCGGGCGCGCGCTCACCGCCGCGGGTGTGCTGACCGGCGTGGCCCTGCTGGCTCCGGGCCGCGCGATCGTGGACCTCCAGTTCGCGCAGGACGGGCTCACCGTGTCCCGGCCCGAGCTGCTCGTGCCCACGAGCCTCGCCGCCCTCGCACCGGCCGCCGGGCTCTGGCTGCTCATCGGCGGGCACCTCGCCACCGGGCTCGCCGGGCTGCTCGCCGCCGGCCGGGCGGGCGCCGCCCCGGGCTCGGCGTACGGCCTGGAGCTCGACGCCGGCCCCGCCTCCGAGAAGACGCGCGGCCGCGCCATGGGCTGGGCCCTCACCCTCGCCACCATCGCGGCGGTCGGCCTCGGGATGCCGCCCTTCCACTCCGACAACGCCTTCCAGCTCGGCCACGACGTCGTCGACAGCCCGGCCCTCGTCCGCGTCGGTCTGCTACTCATCTGCGTCGCGCTGGTCGGTGGCTGCGTGTTCGCGGCCGGCTCGGCGCGCCCGGCGGTGGCGCGCGGGGTCGTGCTCGGCGTCCTCCTCGCCACGGCCGGTGTGGCGCTGCCCGCCATCGTCGCGGGGCTCACCGTCGACCGGCTCAGCCCCGACATCGGGCCCTACCTCGCGCTCGCCCCGCTCGTCCTGCTGACAATCACGATCTTCGTCGTGCGGGGAGCCGCGCCGCCGCTGGAGGACGAGGACGAGAATCCGGAGCTCCAGCTCGAGCAGGGCCGGGTCCACCTCGTCACCGGCGTCCTCGGCATCCTCGCCGGCGTCGCCGCCGTCATCGGCGCCCTCGGCCCGCAGCTCGTCGTCGACGGGCTCGACGAGCCGGAGAGCTACGCCAACCGCCAGCTCGTGCCGGTCGGCATCCTCATCGCCGTCCTCGGCGCCGCCATGCTGACCAGCCGGTGGGCCGCCGCGGTCCGGCCGGCGTTCGTGGTCAGTCTCGGCGCGCTCGTGCTGGTGGTCGCCGCCACGCTCGACTCCGCGTTCACCGGCGCCGGCATCAGCGAGACCGTCCACGTCGGTGCCGGCGTCTGGTTCGCCGCCGCCGCCGCGCTCGTCGCGGGCGCCGCCGCCGTCGGCGCGGCCGTTGCCGGCGGCGCCGAGCGCGACGACGTCGACCTGACCGAGCGCACCACCCACCTGTCCGTCGCGGCTCCCGCCGGCGCGGCGATCCTGTTCAGCATCGGCGCGTTCGGCTTCCCCATGATCACCGCGCCGGGCTTCGTCGCCCCGGGGATCTGGACCCAGTTCCGGTTCGCCTCCTGGGGCCTGCTCATCGCCCTGGTCGTGGTCGTCGCGGCCGGCGCGCTCGCGACCGTGGCCCGCCCGCACCGGGCCACCGCGCTGCTCGTCGGCGCCGCCGCGGTCGTCGGCCTGCACGCGATCGAGTTCCCGTTGACGAGCGACCGCACGAGCGACGCCGCCGTCGGCTCGGGCACCTGGTTCGCCATCGCCGCGTGCGTCGCGTTCCTCGCCGCGGCCGGTGTCGCGCTCGCGGGCCCGACTCCGGCGCCGCAGGAGGCGTCCGAGCCGGCGGAGCGCACGCCGGAGCCGAAGTCCGGCCGGCCGGTCGGCAAGCGCGGCCGCCGGGCGTGAGGGACTTCACCGGACGCCGTGCGTCGGGCGTCCACGCACGTCGCTAGGGTCTCCTACCGTGCCGAACCCCACCACGGCACGCAGTCGTAGATCAGGAGAGGCGTCGAGTGGATCTGTACGAGTACCAGGCCAAGGACCTCTTCGGGGCCCACGGTGTGCCGGTGTTGCCGGGAGAGGTGGCCGACACCCCGGATGACGCCAGCGCGATCGCCGCGGAGCTCGGCCAGACCGTCGTCGTCAAGGCGCAGGTCAAGACGGGCGGCCGCGGCAAGGCCGGCGGCGTGAAGCTGGCCGACGACCCGGCCGACGCGAAGGTGAAGGCCGAGGCCATCCTCGGGCTGGACATCAAGGGCCACGTCGTCCGGCGGGTGCTGGTCACCCCGGCGTCGGACATCGCGGAGGAGTACTACTTCTCCTTCCTCCTCGACCGCGCCAACCGCACGTTCCTCGCGATGGCCTCCGCCGAGGGCGGCATGGACATCGAGCAGCTCGCCGTCGAGCGCCCCGACGCACTGGCCAAGATCCCGGTCGACGCGATCGCCGGCGTGGACCTCGCCAAGGCCAAGGAGATCGTCGCCGCGGCCAGGTACCCCGAGGCGATCGCCGACGAGGCCGCCGAGGTCGTCGTCAAGCTGTGGGAGACGTTCGTGGCCGAGGACGCCACGCTGGTCGAGGTGAACCCGCTCGTCCGCGACCCGCAGGACAAGATCGTCGCGCTGGACGGCAAGGTCACGCTCGACGACAACGCGGGCTTCCGCCACCCGGCGCACGCGGCGCTGGTGGACATCGCCGACGAGGACCCGCTCGAGGCCGCGGCCAAGGCCAAGGACCTCAACTACGTCAAGCTGGACGGCCAGGTCGGCATCATCGGCAACGGCGCCGGCCTCGTGATGTCCACTTTGGACGTCGTCGCGTACGCGGGTGAGGAGTTCGGCGGCGTGAAGCCGGCCAACTTCCTCGACATCGGCGGCGGCGCGTCGGCCGAGGTGATGGCCAACGGGCTGGAGATCATCCTCTCCGACCGCGACGTGCGCAGCGTCTTCGTCAACGTCTTCGGCGGCATCACCGCCTGCGACGCCGTGGCCAACGGGATCGTGCAGGCCTTCCAGCTGCTCGACAGCCGCGGCGACACGGTGAGCAAGCCGATCGTGGTCCGGCTCGACGGCAACAACGCCGACGAGGGCCGCCGCATCCTCACCGAGGCCGCGCTGCCCGGCCTGGAGCAGGTCGACACCATGGACAACGCGGCACGCAAGGCCGCCGAGCTTGCCGCACAGGGGGCGTGAGATGGCGATCTTCCTCAACGAGGACAGCAAGATCATCGTGCAGGGCATGACCGGCGCGGAGGGCACCAAGCACACCCGCCGCATGCTCGCGTCCGGCGCGAACGTCGTCGGCGGCGTCACGCCCGGCAAGGGCGGGCAGAGCGCCGACTTCTCCGACGTCAAGGACGGCCTGACGCTGCCGGTGTTCAACTCCGTCGGCGACGCCATGTCGGCCACGGGCGCGGACGTCAGCGTCGTGTTCGTGCCCCCGAAGTTCGCCAAGGCCGCGGTGGTCGAGGCCATCGACGCCGGCATCGGCCTGGCCGTGGTGATCACCGAGGGCATCCCGGTGCACGACACCGCGAGCTTCTGGGCGCACGCGTGCGCGACCGGCAACAAGACCCGCATCGTCGGCCCGAACTGCCCGGGCGTGATCAGCCCCGGCCGGTCCAACGCCGGCATCATCCCCGCCGACATCACGGGCCCGGGCAAGATCGGCCTGGTCTCCAAGTCCGGCACGCTGACCTACCAGCTCATGTACGAGCTGCGCGACATCGGCTTCTCGTCCGCGGTCGGCATCGGCGGCGACCCGGTCATCGGCACCACGCACATCGACGCGCTCGCCGCGTTCGAGGCCGACCCGCAGACCGAGGTCATCGTGATGATCGGCGAGATCGGCGGCGACGCGGAGGAGCGGGCCGCGGCCTACATCAAGGAGCACGTGCGCAAGCCGGTCGTCGGTTACGTCGCGGGCTTCACCGCGCCGGAGGGCAAGACGATGGGCCACGCGGGCGCCATCGTGTCCGGCTCGTCCGGCACCGCGCAGGCGAAGAAGGAAGCGCTGGAGGCGGCCGGGGTCCGGGTCGGCAAGACGCCGTCGGAGACCGCTGACCTCGCCCGGCAGCTGGTTGCGGCGGCGGGCTGAGGACAGACTGCGAGTCCGCCCTGACCTGGGGCCGGAAGCTGGTGTAGCGTCCGGCCACAACGGTGGTCCCGATGGGGAACCACCCGCCGGCTCCAGTCGTCGGAGGGGCGGGGCGTGCCGGCCCTTCGAGGCCGGGTCGAACCGAGACCGTTTGCAATCGCGTCGAGTGAGCTGAGGAGACCAAACGCGATGACCTACCCAGGCGGGGTTCCGGGTGGCTACCCGGGTCAGGGCCCGCAGCCACCTATGCAAGGACAGGGCTACGGCCCCCCGCCGGGAAGTGGCGTGAAGCTCGGCCTGCCGCACATCTTGTTCCTGGTCGTGGGCGGCCTCGGCCTGATCAACTTCTTCGTGGGCTTCGCCGACGTCTACGACGGCAGCGACAGCTACTTCGCGAGCATCTCGCTCGTTCCCGGGCTGTTCCTCCTCGGCGGGCTGTTCGTGCTGCCGGTGATCCTGCCCGGTGACACGAAGAAGGCCGGCATCGCACCGGCCGCGTTCTCCGTGACCGGCATGCTGACGGTGCTCTTCTTCACCTTCACGACGGACCCGGACCTCGGCGTCGGCTCGATCCTGCTGCTGATCTTCGGCATCCTGCAGGGCATCGCCGCGGCCGTGGCGTACCTGTTCGAGGTCGGCATCGTCAAGCCGCCGACGCCGGGGCAGAACCAGTACGGGCAGCAGCCCCCGGGTATGTACCCGCCGTCCGGCCAGTTCCCGGCGGCGCAGCACCCCCAGGGTGGGTTCCCGCCGCCGCCCCAGCCGGGCCAGCAGACGACGTTCGCCCCGCAGCAGGGCCAGTTCGGCCAGCCGGGCCACCCGGGCACGCCGCCCGGCGGGTACCAGCAGCAGTAGTCCACGCCGATGGGGGTGGCACCGGAGCTCCGGTGCCACCCCCATTGACGTGCGGTGACCCGGTTCCACTGATGCGGTGGGCGGGCGGCGAGCCTCACCCGGGCGGTCCGGCCCGCGTGCCACAGTGGCCGCATGGCGCCGTCTCTCGACCTCGATGCCGCCGGCGCCACCGGTGACGACGTCGACGTCTCGACGTTCACCCGGCTCCGGGTCCTCGCGGGCGCCGCACTCGGCTCGGTCGTCACCGGCTACGCCGCCGTCGCCGCGGTGCTCGCGCTCGTCGTCGCCATCGCGCCGCTCGCCCTGTTCTCCACGGCCGGGATCGTCGCCGCCGCGCTGCCGGCGTGGCTCGCGGCGCAGCAGGTGCCGATCGCGATCGACGGGCTCGAGCTGGGCATGCTGCCGTTGCTGCCGACGATCGCGATCATGCTGATCACCGCCCGCGCGGCGGCCGGCGCCGCCGAGCGGCTCCGCCTGTCCGGCCCGGCCGAGGCCGGTCAGGTGATCGGCGCGATCGCCGTGGCACACGGCGGGTGCGGGTTCGCGATCGCGCTCGCGATGTCGCGGCACGACGCGTCCGCCGACCCGCTCGCGGCGTTGTACTACCCCGCGCTGATCGCCGCGCTCGCCGCGGCCATCGGCGTGCTGCGGCCGTGCGGGCTGCGGGACACGCTGGCCGAGCGCACCGACGCGGTGGCGCTGGCCGGGTTGCGGGCCGGGCTGGTCGCGGTGCTGGCGCTGCTCGCGGCCGGCGGGGCGCTGCTCGTGTTCGGGCTGCTGACCTCGGTGCCGACCGTGCGGGAGCTGTTCGCCACCGCCGCGCCCGGCTTCGGCAACGGGCTCGGCATGCTGGCGCTGTCGGTCGGGTTCGTGCCCAACGCGGTGGTCGCGTCCGTCGGCTTCCTCGCCGGGCCCGGGTTCTCGATGGGCATCGTCACGGTGTCCCCGCTGTCGTTCAGCGGCGGCCCGGTACCCGGCCTGCCGCTGCTCGCCGCGCTGCCCGAGGAGCCGGCCGCGTGGTGGCCCGGGTTGTTCGCCCTGCCGCTGGGCATCGGCGTGCTCGTGGGCCGGCGGCTGCGGCACGTGGCGGCGGATCCGCTCGCGCGGGTACGCGGTGCCGCGGTGGCCAGCGGGGTCGTCGCGCTCGTCATCGTCGTGCTCGCCGCCGGCGCGGGCGGCCGGGTGGGCATGGGCCCGTTCGACCCGGTGAGCCTGCGCGCGGCGGCCGTGTCGCTGGCGCTGGTCGGGTGGATCGGCATCCCGGCGGCGATCATCGCGTGGCTCGGCGGCCCACGCGCGGCCCGCGACTCCGGCGGCCTGCCCGGCGCGGCGGACTTCCAGGAGTTCGAGCAGGAGTTCGAGGACCCCGAGGACCCCGGCGCACCGGCTGGCGACACCGAGCCATCGGCCGACGAGGCTGAGGCGCCACCCGACGAGGCCGGGGAACCGGCCGAGGACGCCGAGCAGGCCGAGGAACCGCCGGCCGCACCGGAACCGGACAAGGCCGGGGACTAACCAGCCAGCTCGCGCAGGTCCGCGGCGATCGACGGCAGCGGGCCGGTGTTCCCGGTGGACGCGAAGTACGCCCACAACTCCAGCGAGTGGAACAGCCGGTACAGGTCCAGCCGCGCGTCCGCGTCCGGCGGCAGCGGCCCGTAGCCCGCGAGCAACGCCGCCCGCTTGTCCGGCGACCGGTCGGCGTCGTACTGCAGCGTCTTCGCCAGGTCCAGCAACGGATCCGCCGCGATCATGTTCTCCAGGTCCACGAACCCGGTGACCACGCCCGCGTGGTCCACGAGCACGTTGCCCTCGTGGAGGTCGTTGTGGCACAACACCGCCCCGTCGCACGCCTCGAGCAGCCGGCCGCTGTCCGCGACGAGCGAGCGGATCGCGTCGTGCAGGCCGGCCGGCCCGCCGTGCGCGGCGAACGTGGCCAGGTGCCGCCCGAACTGCGCCCGCAGGTACCCGGCGTTGTCCGGCCACGGGTCGGCCAGCTCAGTCGTCAGGTATCCGTACGCGGGCATCTCGATGCGGTGCAGCGCGGCGAGCAGCTCGCCCCGGCGTGCCGGGCACGTGGCGGAAGCTAGCCCGCGGGCGGCGGGCCGGGCGAGCGCTTTTCGGGCGGCGTCCTAAGCTGCGGGTATGCGTGAGTTGGGGCGATTCCACTGAGCGACCGATGACTCCGGGCACGACCGCCGCGGCTTCGGTACGACCGGGCGTCCCCGCGCGGGTCGTCGTGCTGGTCTCCGGCTCCGGCACCCTCCTGCAGGCCGTGCTCGACGCGACCGCGGACCCCGGCTTCCCCGTACGCGTGGTGGCGGTCGGCGCGGACCGGCCGGGCATCGAGGGGACCGCGCGGGCCGAGCGGGCCGGGCGGCCGACGTTCGTCGCGCGCCTGGGCGACCATCCGGACCGCGACGCGTGGGACAAGGCGCTGACCGAGGCGGTCGCCGCGTACGAGCCGGACCTGGTCGTGTCCGCGGGGTTCATGAAGATCCTCGGCGCGACGTTCCTCGAGCGGTTCGCCGGCCGCGTGGTGAACACGCATCCCGCGCTGCTGCCGGCGTTCCCGGGCGCGCACGCGGTCGCGGACGCGATCGCGCACGGCGTGCGGGTCACCGGCTGCACGGTGCACCTGGTCGACGCGGGCGTGGACACCGGCCCGATCGTCGCCCAGGAGGCGGTGCGCGTGGGGCCGGACGACGACGTCGAGACCCTGCACGAACGGATCAAGGTTGTCGAGCGTCGCCTGCTGGTCGACGTGATCGCGCTGATGGCCCGGGAGGGCTACACGGTGCACGGACGAAAGGTGAGCATCCCGTGACTGACGAGCGGCGCCCGGTTCGCCGGGCCCTCATCGGGGTTTCGGACAAGGCGGGCCTGCTGGAGCTCGCCACCGGCCTGCACGCGAACGGCGTGGAGATCGTGTCGACCGGCGGCACCGCACGGGTCATCGCCGCCGCCGGGGTGCCGGTCACGCCGGTCGAGCAGGTGACGGGCTTCCCGGAGTCGCTCGACGGCCGGGTCAAGACGCTGCACCCCCGCGTGCACGCGGGCCTGCTCGCCGACATGCGCAACCCCGCGCACGTGTCGCAGCTGGACTCGCTGGGCATCGAGCCCTACGACCTGCTCGTGGTGAACCTCTACCCGTTCGAGCAGACGGTCGCCTCGGGCGCCGGGCCGCAGGAGTGCGTCGAGCAGATCGACATCGGCGGCCCGGCGATGGTCCGCGCGGCGGCGAAGAACCACGCGTCGGTGGCCGTCGTGGTCGACCCGTCCCGGTACGACTGGCTCCTCGAACAGGTCCGCGACGGCGGCTTCCTGCTGGCGGACCGGCGGGAGCTCGCGGTGGCGGCCTACCGGCACACGGCGTCCTACGACATCGCCGTGGCGTCCTGGATGGGCTCGGTGCTGGCGCCGGAGGAGGGGCAGGTCCTCCCCGCGTGGGTCGGCGCGAGCTGGGACCGGCGCGACGTGCTGCGGTACGGGGAGAACCCGCACCAGCGGGCGGCGCTGTACGTGTCGTCGCACGGGGGCAGCGGGCTCGCGACCGCCGAGCAGCTGCACGGCCGGGAGATGTCGTACAACAACTACGTCGACGCCGACGCCGCCTGGCGCGCCGCGTACGACCACGAGCTGCCGTGCGTCGCGATCATCAAGCACACCAACCCGTGCGGCATCGCGGTGTCCACAGTGGATGGCGTGGGTGCGGTGGCGGACGCGCACCGTCGCGCGCACGCGGCCGACCCGCTGAGCGCGTTCGGCGGCGTCATCGCCGCGAACCGCGAGGTGACGGTGGACATGGCCGAGCAGGTGGCGGAGGTCTTCACCGAGGTGATCGTCGCACCGTCCTACTCGGACGGTGCGGTGGATGTGCTGTCCCGCAAGAAGAACATCCGGATCCTGCTGGCTCCGCCGCCGCACCGCGCGGGCGCGGAGATCCGCCCGGTGTCCGGTGGCCTGCTGATGCAGACCCGCGACATCATCGACGCCGAGGGCGACGACCCAGCCAAGTGGACACTCGCGACGGGCACGCCGGTGGCGGAGCCGGTGCTCGCCGACCTCGCGTTCGCCTGGCGCACCTGCCGTGCGGTCAAGTCGAACGCGATCGTCCTGGCGGCCGGGGGCGCGACCGTCGGGGTGGGCATGGGGCAGGTCAACCGCGTCGACGCGGCCCGCCTGGCCATCGAACGGGCCGGCGACCGGGCGGCCGGCTCGGTCGCGGCGTCGGACGCGTTCTTCCCGTTCCCCGACGGGCCGCAGCTGCTGCTCGACGCGGGGGTGCAGGCGATCGTGCAGCCGGGCGGCTCGGTGCGGGACGCGGAGGTCATCGCGGTCGCGGAGGCGGCCGGCGCGTCGCTCTACCTCACCGGGACGCGCCACTTCGCCCACTGAGCCATCGCCCTGGGCCCTTGTCCGGCCCGGCGCCCGCGTAACCGAGCCGGAGCCCTACTCGTTGACCAGACAGGGGTCAATCGCCGGGTCCGGTTTTGCGCATCTTCCGACAAGTACGCCGCCAAGAACTATCACCAGAATTCAAGAATTCGCGGGTTGTCCGTCCTGTCTTGCCTTCGCCGAAACGCCGTGGCTAACCTACTCGGCGGTAATAAACGCCGACGTTCCATTCAATGTGACGGGCTTTCCGCCGCATGGAAAACGCGGTACCGGCGGAGGTGCGGATCTTGGGCGTCGAAGTTGCCGTCGAGGGGCTCAGCAAGTCCTTCGGGCATCAGCGGATCTGGCAGGACGTCACGCTCGCCCTGCCGGCGGGCGAGGTCAGCGTCCTGCTCGGCCCGTCCGGTACCGGCAAGTCCGTCTTCCTGAAATGCCTGGTCGGCCTGCTCAAACCGAATGCCGGACAAATCCTCATCAACGGAGTAGACCTCGTCGGCTGTTCGGAGCACAAACTCTACGACATTCGGAAGCTGTTCGGCGTGCTATTTCAGGACGGCGCGCTGTTCGGCTCCATGAACCTCTACGACAACATCGCATTTCCGCTGCGTGAGCACACGAAGAAGAGCGAATCCGAAGTCAAGGCGATCGTCCGGGAAAAGATGGACATGGTCGGGCTCGCCGGTGCCGAGCGCAAGCTGCCCGGCGAGATCTCGGGCGGCATGCGCAAGCGCGCCGGGCTCGCCCGCGCGCTGGTACTCGACCCCCAGATCATCCTCGTCGATGAGCCCGACTCCGGGCTCGACCCGGTGCGCACGGCCTACATCTCCCAGCTGCTCGTCGACCTCAACGCGCAGATCGACGCCACCATCCTGATCGTCACCCACAACATCAACGTCGCGCGCACCGTGCCGGACAACATCGGCATGCTCTTCCGCCGCGAGCTCGTCATGTTCGGGCCGCGCGAGGTGCTGCTCACCAGCGAGGAGCCGGTCGTCAAGCAGTTCCTCAACGGCAGCCGCGTCGGGCCGATCGGCATGTCCGAGGAGAAGGACGAGGCCACGATGGCCGCCGAGCGCGCCGCCGGGTTCCAGGAGATCGACGAGATCCACGGCGTCCCGCCCCAGCTCGAGCCGACCCCGGGCCTGCCGCCCAGGCAGGCCGTCCACCGGCGGCAGGAGCGCGTCCGCAGCATCCTGCACACGCTCCCGGTCCAGGCGCAGCGCCACATCTTGGACAGCTACCGACAGGTGGCGGCGAGATGATCGCCGAGGCCGTGCGGCAGACCGGCCGGCTCTACGCGCTCGGCCTGGACGTCGTGCGCTGCACGTTCAAGAAGCCGTTCCAGTTCCGCGAGTTCGTCGGCCAGTTCTGGTTCATCGCCAGCGTCTCGCTGCTCCCGGCCGCCCTCGTCTCGATCCCGTTCGGCGCGGTCATCGCGCTGCACCTCGGCTCGCTGACCACCCAGATCGGCGCGCAGTCGTTCACCGGCGCGGCCAGCGTCCTCGCGATCATCCAGCAGGCGAGCCCGGTGGTCACCGCGCTGCTCATCGCCGGTGCCGGCGGCTCGGCCATGTGCGCCGACCTCGGCTCGCGCACCATCCGCGAGGAGATCGACGCCATGGAGGTCCTCGGCGTCAACCCCGTGCAGCGGCTCATCGTCCCGCGCGTGCTCGCCGCGATGGGGGTCGCCGCGTTCCTCAACGGGCTCGTGTCCGTCGTCGGCGTGCTCGGCGGCTACTTCTTCAACGTGATCATGCAGCACGGCACGCCGGGCGCGTACCTCGCGAGCTTCTCCGCCCTGGCCCAGCTGCCGGACCTGTGGATCAGCGAGATCAAGGCGGTGATCTTCGGCTTCGTGGCGGGCGTGGTGGCCGCCTACCGCGGGCTCAACCCCGGCCGCGGGCCGAAGGGCGTGGGCGACGCGGTCAACCAGTCGGTCGTGATCACCTTCCTGCTGCTGTTCCTGCTCAACCTGATCCTCACGACGCTGTACCTGCAGGTCGTGCCGCCGAAGGGGGCATGACGTGACGCTCCTGGAGGACAGACCCAAGGTCCAGCGGCGCGTCGCCGAGGCGGTCGACCGGCGGTTCACGTTCCTCGACGTCCTCGGCGACCAGATCTTCTTCTTCGTCCGCGCGCTCGTCTGGACCCCACGCGCGATCCGCCGCTACGGCCGGGAGATCGTCCGCCTGCTCGCCGAGGTCAGCTTCGGCTCCGGCGCGCTCGCGGTCATCGGCGGCACCATCGGCGTGATGGTCGGCATGACCGCGTTCACCGGCACGGTCGTCGGCCTGCAGGGCTACTCCGCGCTGAACCAGGTCGGCACGTCCGCGCTCGCCGGGTTCATCTCCGCGTACTTCAACACCCGCGAGATCGCCCCGCTCGTCGCCGGCATCGCCCTGTCCGCGACGGTCGGCTGCGGGTTCACCGCGCAGCTGGGCGCCATGCGCATCTCCGAGGAGATCGACGCGCTCGAGGTGATGGGCGTGCCGAGCGTCCCGTACCTCGTGACCACCCGGATCGTCGCCGGCTTCCTCGCGATCATCCCGCTCTACGCGATCGGCCTGCTGACCTCCTATATCGCCTCGCGCCAGGTGACCGTGTGGTTCTTCGGGCAGTCCGCCGGAACCTACGACCACTACTTCCACCTGTTCCTGCCGCCGATCGACGTCCTCTACTCGTTCGGCAAGGTGCTCGTGTTCGCCGTGGTCGTCGTGCTGGCGCACTGCTACTACGGCTTCCGCGCGACCGGCGGGCCCGCGGGCGTGGGTGTCGCGGTAGGACGGTCGGTGCGCACGTCGATCGTCGCGATCAACGTGATCGACCTGTTCCTCAGCCTCGCGATCTGGGGCGCCACGACGACGGTGCAGGTGGCGGGATGAGCGAGCTTGCGAGCGAATCAATGTCACAGGGCGACCGTGAACGGCGGCACCGAGCCTGCGAGGGGGCGTCGTGATCGGTTCGAAGGTGGTTCGGCGCGGGGCGGGTGTGGTGTTCCTCGTGGTGCTGGCCACGCTCGCGTGGCTGGCCGTCCAGGTCTACCAGGAGAAGTTCACCGACGTGGTCCTGGTGACCCTGCACACCGACCGGATCGGCAACCAGCTCAACGACTCCTCGGAGGTCAAGGCCCGGGGCGTGGTCGTCGGCGACGTCCGGGCCGTGCGCGGCAGCGGCCACGGCGCGGCGATCGAGCTGGCGCTGCAGCCGGACAAGGTCGCGCGGATCCCCAAGGACGTGACCGCCCTGCTCATCCCCAAGACGCTGTTCGGCGAGCGCTACGTCCAGCTGTCCATTCCGGACTCCTCGGCGCGGGAGCCGATCGCGGGCGGCGACGTGATCCGCCAGGACCGCTCGGGCAACGCCATCGAGCTGGAGCGCGTGTTCGACGACCTGCTGCCCGTGCTCAAGGCCGTGCAGCCGCAGAAGCTCGCCAGCACGCTGACCGCGATCGCCACCGCGCTGGACGGCCGCGGCGAGCGGCTCGGCGAGGCGATGGCCGACACCGCCGGCTACCTGGAGGACTTCAACCCCGACGTCCCCCAGCTCACCGCCGACCTCCGCGACCTGGCCGAGGTCAGCGAGCTCTACGGCGACATCGCGCCCGACCTGCTCGACGCGCTCACCGAGTCCACGACGACGCTCACCACGGTCGCCGACGAGCGGGTCCGGCTCACCGACCTGTACGCCCAGGTCACCGGGTCCGCCCAGGACGTCACGATCTTCCTGCGCAACAACCAGGAGAACATCATCGCGCTGGCCGCCCACGGCCGCGCGCCGCTCGAGCTGGCCGCCCGCTACTCGCCGGCCTTCCCGTGCACGCTCAAGGCGCTGACCGACCTCAAGCCCGCGATGGACAAGGTGCTCGGCGCCGGGACGAACCGGCCCGGCCTGCACATCGACGCGATCGCCACGCCCTCGCGCGGCGCGTACCACCCGGGCGCCGACGACCCGGTGTACGACGCGACCGGCGGCCCGCGCTGCTACCCGAGCGGCGTGGCCCCCACGGTCGGCGCGGTCGCCGCGGTGACGGGCAGCACCGGCCACCCGCTGCTGCCCGGCTCCGGCGGCGACCTCGGGCTGGCGAACTCCCCGCAGGAACAGGGACTCGTCGCGAGCATCGCCGGCCCGGCGACCGGGTTCGCGCCGGGCGAGGTGCCGGCGTGGAGCAGCGTGCTCGTCGGACCGCTCTACCGCGGCACGGAGGTGACGCTGCGATGAGGAAGCTCGCCGGGACGCTCACCAAGGCGCTCGTCTTCGTGCTCGTCACCGGGTTCGCCACGGCCGTCCTCGCGATGTCGATCAGCAACACCGGCCTCGGGGACCGGGTGGGCTACGCCGCCCGCTTCACCGACGTCACCTCGCTCAACCCGGGCGACGACGTGCGGGTGTCGGGCGTGCGCGTCGGCCAGGTCGACGGCATGTCCATCGTGGACGGACACGTCGCGCGCGTCAGCTTCTCGGTGGACCGCTCGCTGCGGCTGCCCGGCGACGTGACCGCGACGATCAAGTACCGCAACATGGTCGGCCAGCGCTACATCGCGCTGGAGCGTGGCCCGACCGCCACCGCCGACCGGCTGCCCGAGGGCGGCGAGATCCCGCTCGAGCGCACCACGCCGGCGCTGGACCTGACCGACCTGTTCAACGGGTTCAAGCCGCTGTTCCAGGCGCTCTCGCCCGAGGAGGTCAACGACCTGTCCGGCGAGATCGTGCAGGTCCTGCAGGGCGAGGGCGGCACCGTCGACAGCCTGCTCGCGCACACCGGCTCGCTCACCGCCACGCTGGCCGACCGCGACCGGGTGATCGGCGACGTGATCGACAACCTCAACTCCGTGCTCGGCACGGTCAACAGCCAGGGTGACGCACTGTCCACATTGGTCGGCACGCTGCAGGAGCTGGTGTCCGGGCTGGCCGGCGACCGGGACGCGATCGGCGACGCGATCGAGGGCATCGGCGACCTCGCCGACGCCACCGCCGGGCTGCTCGAGCAGGGCCGCCCGGCCCTCAAGGACAGCATCGCCGGGCTCGGCCGGCTGTCCACGAACCTCAACGCCGGCCGCGCGGATCTCACCCGGTTCCTGACCGTCCTGCCGGACAAGTTCCAGGCGATCGGACGCACCGCCCAGTACGGCTCCTGGCTCAACTTCTACCTCTGCGAGGCGACCCTGCGCACCGAACCGTCCCAGGGGGTCCCGCTGACCGCGGCGAGGTGCAAGGGATGAAGTCGTTCAAGGAACGCAACCCCGTCGTGCTCGGCGTGGTCGGCACGCTCGTGCTGGCCACGGTCACCGCGCTCGTCTTCTCCTACCAGGACCTGCCGCTCATCGGGGGCGGCACCACGTACCGGGCGGAGTTCACCGAGGCCGCGGGGCTGCGCCCGGACGACGAGGTGCGGGTCGCCGGCATCAAGGTCGGCGAGGTCACCGACGTCGAGCTGGTCCAGGACGGGCCGGCGGACCGCGTGCTCGTCAGCTTCCGCGTCCAGGACGCCTGGATCGGCGACAGCACGACCGCGGCGATCAAGCTGAAGACGTTGCTGGGCCGCAAGTTCCTCGCGCTGTTCCCGACCGGGCGCACCACGCTCGACCCGGCGCGGGCGATCCCGCTCGGCCGCACGGTCACCCCGTACGACGTGACCGCCGCGTTCGAGGGCCTCGCCGACACCGCGGGCGCCATCGACACCGAGCAGCTGGCCGACAGCTTCGCCACGATCTCCGACACGTTCGCCGACTCGCCCGAGCACGTCCGCACCGCGCTCCACGGGCTCACCGCCCTGTCGAAGACGATCTCCTCCCGCGACGCCCAGCTCGCCGAGCTGCTCGGCAACACCCGCACGATCACCCGCACGCTGTCGGGTACCAACGACGAGTTCGACAAGCTCCTCGACGACGGCAACGTGCTGCTCGCCGAGCTGTCCAACCGCCGCGAGGCCATCCACGACCTGCTCACCGGCACCACCGACCTCGCCGGCCAGCTCTCCGGCCTGGTCGCCGACAACCAGCGCCAACTCGCCCCCGCACTGTCCCAGCTGGACTCGGTCACCGGGATCCTGCAGCGCTACACGAAGAACATCGACCAGAGCCTGAAGCTCGCCGGCCCGTACTTCCGCCTGGTGAACAACGCCACCGGCAGCGGCCGCTGGATCGACAACTACCTGTGCGGCCTGCAGGAGGACAACCGGAAGCCCTGCGTCCCGCCGCGCATCCCGGGGGGTGGTGCCCGATGAGGACCCGGCGGATCACCGCGATGGTCGCGGTGCTCGCGGTGGTCACCGCGGGGGCGTTGTGGTGGATCTTCGGCGGTGACGGGGACAAGCGGATCACCGCGTACTTCTCCCGCGCGGTCGGCGTCTACCCCGGTTCGGACGTGCAGGTGCTCGGCGTGCGGGTGGGTGCGGTCGAGTCGGTGACGCCGCGCGGGAGCCGCGTCGAGGTCGTGTTCGCCCTCGACCACGAGGTCCGGGTCGCGGCGGACACGAACGCCGTGGTCGTCGCGCCGAGCGTGGTGTCCGACCGGTACGTGCAGCTCACCGGCCTCGGTCGCGGCGGCCCGCGGCTCGCCGACGGCGCGGTCATCCCCGAGTCGCGCACGGCCACCCCGGTCGAGCTCGACGAGCTCTACGCGAGCCTCGACACGCTGGTCACCGCGCTCGGCCCGGACGGCGCGAACAAGAAGGGCGCGCTGTCCGAGCTGCTCGACACCGGCGCGGACAACCTGCGCGGCAACGGCACGGCGGTCAACGACACCGTGCGCAACTTCGCCAAGGCCGCGCGGACCCTGTCCGGCTCGGCCGGCGACCTGTTCGCCACGGTCGACGAGCTGCAGAGCTTCACCAGCATGCTCGCCGGCAACGACGCGCAGGTGCGCGGCGTGAACGACCAGCTCGACCGGGTGTGGCGCACGCTCGCCGCGGACCGCGACGAGCTGTCGGACGCGCTGCGCACGCTCGCGGGCGCGCTCGCCGGCATCCAGGGCTTCATCAAGGACAACCGCGCCGCCATCAAGTCCAATGTGGACAAGCTGGCGCGCACGACGCGGGTGCTGGCCGACCGGCGGGCGTCGGTGGCCGAGGCGCTGGACGTGGCGCCGCTCGCGGTGACGAACGTGGTCAACGCGTTCGACCCGGCCTCCCAGACTCTGCAGGGCCGGACGAACCTGCTCGAGTTCATGAAGGACCCGCCGCCGACGCCGGTCCCGTTCACGCGGGTGATCACCGGGGGTGGCCGATGATCCGCCGTGTCCTCGCCGCCGTCGCGGCCGCCGTGCTCGCGGCCGGTTGTTCCGCCGTGGGCGACAACGGGATCTACGACCTCCCGCTGCCCGGCGGCGCGGACCTCGGCGACCACCCGTACCGCCTCACCGTGCAGTTCGCCGACGTGCTCGACCTCGTGCCGCAGGCCGCGGTGAAGGTCGACGACGTGGTGGTCGGCCGCGTCGAGTCGATCGGGCTGGGCGGTGCGGACGGGTGGACCGCGCAGGTCAGGCTCGCCGTGAACGGCGACGTGCGGCTGCCGGCCGACGCGGTGGCGAGCCTGCGTCAGTCCAGCCTGCTGGGCGAGAAGTTCGTCGAGCTCGCCGCGCCGCCGGACTCCACCGCGCGAGACGGGCTCGCCGACGGCGCCGTGATCACCGCGGACCGCACCAACCGGCACACCGAGGTCGAAGAGGTCTTCGGCGCGCTCTCGCTGCTGCTCAACGGCGGCGGCATCGGCCAGCTGCGCACGATCAACCGGGAGCTCGCGGACGTGCTCACCGGCAACGAGCCGCAGATCCGGGCCTTCCTGTCCAATGTGGACCAGCTGGTGACGGACCTGGACCGCCACCGCGACGACATCACCGCGGCGCTCGACGGGGTCAACCACCTCGCCGCCACGCTCGCGGGCCGCCAGGACCAGATCAAGGGTGCGCTCACCGACCTCACCCCGGGCCTGCGCGCGCTGACCGAGCAGCGCAGCGCCCTGGTCACGATGCTGCAGTCGCTGGACGCGCTGTCGGACGTCGCGGTCGACACGATCGACCGCGGCCGCGACGACATGGTCGCCGACCTCGAGGCGATCGCACCCGTGCTGAACCGGCTCGCCGACGCCGGCCAGAACCTCCCGCGGGCGCTGGAGATCCTGCCGACGTTCCCGTTCACCGACCCGGTGCTCGACGCGGCGAAGGGCGACTACCTCAACGTGTTCATCACGATGGACCCGCCGCCGGACTTCACCCAGCCGCTGCCACCACTGCCCCTGCCGCCGTCCGGCCAGACCACCGGGGGCCGCTGATGATCACGCGTACGGTCCGCATCCAGGTGTTCGCGTTCGTCGTGCTGTCGCTCACCGCGGTCGCGTTCGTCGGGGCCAACTACGCGGGCCTGGACCGGCTCGCCGGCGGCGACTCCTACACCGTGCGGCTGCAGCTCGACGACGGCGGCGGCATCTTCACCAACAGCGAGGTCACCTACCGCGGCGTGGCCGTCGGCCGGGTGGGGGAGCTGCGGCTGACCGACGACGGCATGGAGGCCGACCTCGTCATCTCCGACGACGCGCCCGACATCCCGGCCGGCGCGCAGGCCGTGGTGGCCAACCGGTCGGCGATCGGTGAGCAGTACGTGGACCTGCGGCCACGCGGCGAGGACGGGCCGTACCTCGTCGACGGAGCGGTCATCCCCCGGTCGGCCACCACGGTGCCGCCCCCGGTGACCGACCTGCTCGGCGACCTGTCCGCGTTCGACCGCTCCGTGCCGACGGACTCGCTGCGCACGGTCGTGGACGAGCTGTACGCCGCGACCCGCGACTCCGGTGACGACCTGCAGGTGCTGCTCGACTCGTCGATCTCGTTCACGGAGACCGCCGCGCGGCACCTCCCGCAGACCACGACGCTGATCGACGACGGCTCGACCGTGCTGCGCACCCAGCTCGACTCGTCGGCGGCGTGGCACTCGTTCTCCCGCAACGCCAAGCTGTTCGCCACCGAGCTCGCGAACTCCGACGGCGACCTGCGCGAGCTGATCGGTGCCGCCCCGGCCGCGGCCACCCAGCTGTCCCGGCTGCTGTCGGACACCGGCCCTGGCCTGTCGGTGCTGCTCGCGAACCTGCTGACCACGGCGGAGCTGTTCGACGCGCGCACCGCCGGGCTGGAGCAGCTGCTCGTCATGACGCCCAAGGCCGTGGCCGCGACGTCGACCTCGATCACACCGGACGGCGGCGACCTGTCGCTCGCGCTGACGTTCTTCGCGCCGCCGCCGTGCGTCACCGGTTACGGGTCCACCGTGTACCGCCCGGGCGAGGACGTCACGCCGGGCCTGTTCAACACCAAGGCGCGCTGCACGCTGCCCAAGGGCGACCGGCGGCTGGTGCGCGGCGCGCAGCACGCGCCGTCCGGTGGCGTGCCCGACGCGGCGATCCCGGGTGGCGGCGCCCGCCTGCCCGGCCCGCTCGGCGCGCCCGACCTGCCCGGCGTGGCCGCGAACCTGGAGGAGCTGCTGTGGCTGACGAAGTAGCGGCACGCCGAGGCCTGTGGCCGCTGCGGATCGCGGTCGTGCTCGTGGTGCTGGCGACGGCGTTCGCCGGGTGGGCCGGCTGGACGTGGTGGCGCGCCGGCACCGACGAGTCGCTGTCCTACGCGCAGACCCGCGACGAGGTGCTGGCCACCGGCCGCGCGCACGTGACGTTGCTGACCTCGCTCGACTCGTCCGATGTGGACGCCGGGATAGACCGGTGGCTGTCGGTGTCGACGGGGCCGCTGCGCGACGAGCTCGCCGCGACGGACGCGTCGACGCGCAAGACGCTGCACGACGGCGGCACCGTCGCGACCGGCCGGGTGCTCGACGCGGCGGTGAGCGAGCTGGACACCCGCGGCGGCACGGCGAAGCTGCTGGTGTCGGTGGAGATCGCCACCTCGGCGCGGGGCGGGGAGCCGGCCACCAAGCGGAACCGGTTCGTCGCCGGGCTCGCCCGCACCGGCGACCGCTGGCTGCTGTCCGCCCTCGACCAGGTGCCGCTGGGCACGCGGTAAGGAGTCGTGATGACCGCTCAGGTGGAGGACCGCGAGGTCGAGGTGGCCGAGCCGGCACCGGTCCCGCGCGCGTGGTTCGGCTTCCGGCCGCTCGTCGTGGTGCTGGTCGCGGTGGCCGTGGTGCTCACCGGGCTCGGTGGCTGGTTCGTGCTGCGGGCCGGCGCCGTGCGTGACGATCCGGCCGCGAGCAACGCCGCGCTGGTGGACACCGGCCGTACGGCGGAGGTCAGCGCGGCCGTGACCACCGCGCTGAACCGGATCTTCTCCTACTCCTACGACCGCACCGAGGTCACCGAGAGCGCCGCGGACGACGTGCTGCGCGGCGCGGCGCGGGACACCTACGACAAGCTGTTCGCCCAGGTGCGCGAGCTCGCGCCGAGCCAGAAGCTCGTGCTCACCACCCGCGTCGTCAGCACGGCCGTGCAGGAGCTGCGCGCCGGCAGCGCGCGGCTGCTCGTCTTCCTCGACCAGTCGGCCACGCGGGCCGACAAGGACGCGAGCAGCGCGGCCGCCGCCCAGCTGTCGGTCACCGCGCGCCGCGAGGGCGACCGCTGGGTCATCACCGGGATGGCGCCGCGATGACCTGTCCGCCGATGACAAACCAGCACCCCGAAATTGTCCGTCACGACGCAAGGAAGACAAATTCCAGGAGGTGTTCGCACGCTTTTCCGTTACCTGATTGTGGTCCCTGTTACCGGCAGGTAACGTAATTCACGAGGGCCTTCCCGCCTCGGACTCACGGGAATAGGACATTCGAATTCCTCGAATGCGAGTTCCGCGTGTGCAGCGTAGAGAAAGGAAGAGATCGGACAATGCGCAAGCGTATTGCAGGAATGCTCGCGGTAGCCGTCACGACACTCTCCACGGTCGTCGCCGTGGCCGCCCCCGCGTCGGCCGTGCCGCCGTGGACCATCACCCCGGGTGGGCACGCCGACGGCACCGCCGGCACCACGAACCTCACCGTGCAGGACCCGCAGAGCGGTGAGATCCAGATGACCTGCGACTCCTCGACGGTCGGGGTCGACCTCGAGTCCGGCGTCAGCGACGACAACCAGCTGGCGACGATTCCGGCATCGCCGGGCATCCAGTTCAACAACTGCCTGCTGGCCGGCTTCATCGAGTTCTCCGTGCAGCAGGTCGGCACGTGGACGCTGAACGGCGTCAGCTACGACGCGGCCACCGGCGTGACCATCGGCACCATCGACAACATCGTCGCGGATATTTCCGGGCCGGGTTGTGCGGCGACCGTTGAGGGTTCGGTGAACGGCACCTACAACAACGGTACGGACGTGCTCACGGTTGATCCCGACCAGACGCTGACGGTGACTAACGTGGACGAGGCCGACAATTGCCTCGACCTCATTCACGAGACCGCCACGGCGGCGTTCGACGGTGTGTACGCGGTATCCCCGGGTCAGGAGATCACCGGCTGACCGAATCCGAATGAGCGGGCCCGCCCGTCCACCCCCGGGCGGGTCCGCGTCGGCCAATCGCGGAGGAACGATGCGCAGGACGGTGCTGCTGGCGGTGCCGCTCGCGGCCGGCGTCGCGCTGGCGGCGTTCGGCCCGCCGGCGCGTGCGGCCGAGCCCGCGGTCACCCATGTCGACCGGAGCCTCGGCTACCGCTGCGCCATGCCGTCGGGCGAGCAGCCCGTCGACGTGCACCTGACCGCGGACGTCCCGGCCGCCGGCACGGTGGGCGCGCCCGTCCAGCCGTCCGCGGCGGCCATGACCGTGTCCGTGGCCGGGCCGGCGCTCGCCGACCTCACCGGCACGGGGGCCACGTCGGCCGCCGTGGTCGTCCGCTTCGAGGCCTCGATCACCCAGCAGGGCACCGCTGCCACGGCCACCTGGTCGGGCACGCGGACCGATCCGGTACCGGTGCCGGGTGGCGAGAGTCCCGTGCTGGCGCTGGACGTTCCGCTCGAGACGCCGCCGCCGGTGGTCACCGCTGCGGCGGGCGAGGTGGTTCTCGGCGCGGGCGGCCTGACGCTCGTGCTGACCGGCTACGCGGCGGACGGCGCGGTCACCGACCCGCCGAGCATCGAGGCGAGCTGCGTGCTCGCCCCGGACCAGGACGCCGGCCTCGCGGTCGTCAGGGTGTCCGATGTGGACGATCCGGGGACGGCGGTACCCGCGCCGCCGCCCGGTTCGGTCGTGGTCGGCCCGGGGGCGGGTGGGCGGCCCCCGGGACCGGCGAGCCGCGTGGAGATCCCGCCGGACTGCCAGGCCATCGACCCGCCGCCGAACAACCCGGCCGTGCAACGGTACTGCGCGAACGTCACCGGCTACGCGAACGTGGCGAAGCTGCACGCGTCGGTGTTGCAGCCGCTCGGCATCGTGAACATCGGCCCGACGAACTTCTCCCTCTGCGACCCGGCACCGACCCGCTGCCAGCAGGCGAACCTGCTCGCCAACCACGACGGCGCGCCGGTGCTGCCGGAGGCGCCGGCGACGTTCCTGCCGTTCGGCTTCGTCCCCACGACGGCGACCATGCAGCTGACCCAGCTGGGTACGGGCTTCGCCGACATCAAGCTCAACCTCACCGACCCGACCGGCACGTCGAACAGCGCGACGGTCACCGGCCGGTACGTGGCCCGCCTCTTCGACGCGACGGTGGCGGGCGTGCCGCTGGACCTCGGGCCGAACTGCCGCACGGCGGTGCCGCTCGAAGTGGCGGTGCGCGGCAGGCCGCCGACCTACCTGCTCACCGGCGGCGGCCCGCTGAGCGGCACGGTCACGATCCCGCCGTTCACCGGCTGCGGCGTGACCGAGGACCTCGACCAGCTGCTCACCGGGCTCGTCTCCGGTGGCGGCAACTTCGTGAAGCTGACCCAGGGATCGATCTGCACGCTCACGGGCGCGCACGGCGGGTGCCCGCCGGAGGAGCCCGTCCCCGAAACGTGAAAGGTGTCCTGATGAGACGACTGTTCGTGGCGGCCGTGGTGGCCGCGTGCGCGGCGGTGGCCGCACCGGGTGTGGCGTCGGCCGACACGCTGGCCGGCGAGTGGGCGTCGTTCTCCGGTTGCCCGGTGGACGACCCGGCGATGCTGGCCGCGGACGGCTCGGTGGCGATCGCCGCGTGCCTCGGCGGCGGTTCCCCCGGCGGCACGATCACGATGGGCGCGACGTCGATGACGGTCGGCGCGGTGCGCCTGCAGTTCGGCGCCCTGAACACCGACGGTGCCTACTCGCTGGTCCAGCCCGCGGCGGGCGGGATGTCCGGCGACCCGATCACCGTCCCAGGTGGACTGCTGGGTCTGATGTGCCCGAGCGAGATCCCGGTGATCTCCCAGATCTGCGACGCCGTGGTCGGCAGCCCGCTGAACAAGGTGACCGCAACGCTCGAACCGGCCGGCCCGGCCCGCGACTTCGACCTGTCCGCCGCGGTGGTGACCGGCCGCCCGATCATGACGCTGCCGGTAAAGATCCACCTGACGAACCCGTTCCTGGACCGCGACTGCTACATCGGCTCGAACTCGGACCCGATGCTGCTCAAGGTCGCGAACCAGACCCGCCCCACGGCGAAGTTCGTGCGGTTCAACGCATCCGGCGCCGTGGACCCGGCCGGCGAGATGACCTACACCGACCTGTCCGGCGCCTCGGTGGCCGACAGCACCTTCGCCGTCCCCGCCGCCCGCGGCTGCGGCCTGCTGGGCCTGATCGACTCGGTCGTGAACGCGCGCCAGGGCCTCCCGTCCCCGTCCGGCGCGAACAGCCTGACCCTGGCAAACACCGGCTTCCGACTGGGCGGCTTCGCCAACCCGCGCGCCTACGTCCCCACCCAGGGCCAGCAACTGGCAGCTCGCTGGCACGCGGCCGCGAGCTGACCTCCCCGGTACCGAACGGTGCTTCCTGCCCTCGACCGGGAAGCACCGTTCGGTACCCACCGGCGTGCTTCACTGCGCTCGGCCCGGCCGCTGGCCGTCGTACCCGCGCGAAGTCGGTCGGGTTCGTGGGGGGTGCTGGCTGTGCTCAGCGGCGGGCGGATACCCGCACCTGCACTCGGCCCGGCCACTTCTCGTGCACGCCGTCGGGCCCCGCGCGGAGGTGGTCGAGTTCGCGGGGTGTGCTCGTGAGGGTGGCGCCGGCGTGCTCAGCGGCAGTCGGTTGTCAGCGCTTGCGCTCGGCCTGGCCGCTTGTCGTGCGTGCCGGGCGCTGACGGTTGGGCACCGCTCGAGTTCGCGGGGTGCCCGTGAAGGTCGCGTCGGCCGTGCTCGGCGGGTGGTTTGGGTGGGTATCAGCATCTGCGTTCGACCTGCCCGCGTGGCGTGCATGCTGGTCGCTGTCCGTCGGGCATAGCGCGGAATCGGTCGAGTTCGTTGGGGGCCCGTGAGGGTGGTGTCGGCCGGGCTCCGCGGGCGAGTATCAGCGCCTGGGCTCGGCCCGGCCGCTTCTCGTGCATGCCGGCTGCCGACCGTCGCGCCCCGCGGGGAGGCGGTCGAGGTCGCGGGGGCGTGCCCTTGAGGGTGGCGCAGGCCGTGCTCAGCGGTGGCTTGGGCGGGTACCAGCATCCGCGCTCGGCCCGGCCGCTTCTCGTGCACGCCGGCCGCAGACCGTCGAGCCCCGCGCGGAGTCGGTCGAGCCCTCGCCGCCAGCCGGGCTCAGCGGCGCGCGCGTTGGGCGGGTACGAGCACCTTCGCCCGGCCCGGTGGCGCCGCCCGCAACACCAGCTCCAGCTCGAACCGCCGGCGCGGGTCGTGCAGGGCCTCGCCCAGCGACAGCTCCAGCTGCCGCATCCGGTAGCGCACCGTCTGTGGATGCACGCCCAGCTGCCCGGCCATGTCCGGCACGCTGCCCTGCGTGTCCAGCCACGCCCGCAACGTCTCCAGCATCCGCTCCCGCTGCTTCACCGTCAGCCCGCGCAGCGGCGCCAGCATCCGGTCCCGCAACGTCGCCAGCAACCGGTCGTCCGAGTGCACCAGCACCGTGGCCAGGTGCTGCTCGCCGCGGATCACCAGGCCATCCTTGATCACGCCGTGCTGCGCGAGCGTCAGTGCCTTGCGCGCCCACCGCAACGCGTGCGTCACGTGCTCCAGCCGCACCGGCGGGCCCACCGAGATCCGGCACTGCGGCAGCGCCGCGCGGATCCGCTCCAGCCGCGGGTCGGTGACCTCACCCGGCACCAGCAGCCGTGGCTCGATCCCGTCGAGGTCGGCGAGCACGTCGGTGTCGAGCGTCGGCTTGCGCTGGTTGTGGCCCGTGCCGGGCAGCGCCTGCACCGCGATCGGCGACGCCGTCTCCGGCACCGTCCAGCCGATCAGCTGCGCCAGCTCGCCGATCGCCGCCGCCGGCGCCGGCGGGGTCTGCAGGATCATGCCCAGCAGCCGCCGCCGCCACGTCTCGAGCGCCCCCGCCGACGTGGCCTTCGCCTCGAGGTAGCCGTCCAGCGCGACCGACGCGAGCTTGTCCATGTACGCGAACACCGCGTCCGCGAGCTGCGACATCACCGTCGACGACAGCCCGTTCCGCTTGCCCACCCGCATGATCCGCCGCCACGACACCCGCGCGCCGACGCGATACGCGGCCTGCAGCTCGTCGAGGCTGCGGCCCTCGCGCATCTCGTTCTGGCCGAGCTTGTGATGCACCTCGTAACACTTCTGCGCGGAAGAGGTCTCCGGGTCCGCGATCTGCTCGATGAACAGGCTCGTCGCGTGCTGCACGCCCGTGCGGATCGACTTGCCGTACGGGCCGTCGAGCGGGCCCGCGTACGCGGGGATCTTCGCGCGGATCTCGTCGGCGATCTCGTTCGCGAGGCTCGCGAGCTCGGGTCGCAGGATGTCGGCGAGCCGCCGTGGCAGGACGCTCCCGTCCAGCCGGTACTCGACCGTCATGTGCCCCAACTCCTCGCCGCCACCACGCACCGTCGGGTGGTGGCAATCGGCTTATCGAACCGCGCGCCCAAAATGTGTCACCAGATCGCAACAAACCGACGGTTTGCTCACTTCGTGACAAATTCACCCCGGTGCCTTGTGCGCGAGTGAGCGTCAACCGGCGCTGTTCCCGGGTCCGCATGTTGTGCTACTATCGAACAGGCGTTCGAGTGGTGCTGCCTTCCCCGCAGCTGCGTGCGGAGTTGCGGGGAGGTGTGCGCGAATGCCGGCGTTGGGTGCATCGCTGGCCACTTCCGGTGCGGTGGGAGTGGCCAGCGACCTCGCCACGGTGCCGTCCGGCCGGGCCCGGATGTTACCCGTGCACACCGACCTTTCCGGGCTGTTCCCCTGGGGCGGTCTCCGGCGCGGCAGCACCGTGTCGGTGCACGGCTCGACGTCGCTGCTGCTCGCCCTGCTCGCCGAGGCGACGGCGGGTGACTCCTGGGCGGCCGTCGTCGGCATGCCTGACCTCGGCGTGCTCGCCGCCGCCGAGCTGGGTGTCGCGGTCGACCGGCTCGCGCTCGTCCGCCATCCCGGCGCGGAACTGCCCGCGGTGGTCGCCGCCCTGCTCGACGGGATGGACCTCGTCGTCACCCCACGCGCCCGGCTCACCGACGCGCAGGCCCGGCGGCTGTCCGCGCGCGCCCGGCATCGCGGCGCGGTCCTGCTGACGGCCGGCGCCTGGCCGGCGGCCGACCTCGAGCTGCACTGCGCGAGCTCCCGCTGGGACGGCATCGAGCACGGCGCCGGCCACCTCGTTCGCCGCGAGGTCACCGTCCAGGCGCGCGGTCGCGGCGCCGCCGCCCGCCCGGTGCGGGCGACCCTGCAGCTACCCGCTCCCGGCGGCGGCATCGCCCCCGTGGTCCCGTCCGTGCGGCCCGCGCCGGCCGCCGCTCCGGTGGGGGTCGCGTGAGTGTTCGGGATGTCGGTGTTTGACGGCAAACTTGTTGACAGCAAAGACTTTCCGCCCTCCTGAGAGTTCGCTGAGGCCAGCTTGACACCGCCTTCAATCGAACGTACGTTCGAACTATGAACAGCGTCGGGACACCACACCGGATGCTCGTCGTGTGGTGTCCGGACTGGCCGGTGACCGCCGCGGGTGCGGCGGCAGCCCTCCTCCCCGGGCAGCCGATCGCGGTGGTCACCGGCAATCTCGTCGTCGCCGCGAGCGCACCGGCCCGGGCGGAGGGCGTGCGGCGCGGCATGCGGCGTCGCGAGGCCCAGGGGCGCTGCCCCGAGCTGGTTGTGTTCGCCGACGATCCCGACCGGGACGCGCGGTTGTTCGAACCGGTGGCCGCCGCGGTCGAGGAGCTCGCGGTCGGCGTCGAGATAGTCCGGCCGGGCATCGTCGCGGTACCCGCCCGCGGCCCGGCCGGCTACTTCGGCGGAGAGGAGACCGCCGCCGAGCGGCTGATCGACCAGGTCGCTAGGCGCACCGGCGCGGAATGCCAGGTCGGCATCGCCGACGGGTTGTTCGCCGCCATCCTCGCCGCGCGGCGCGGAATCGTCGTGGCGCCCGGCGCGAGCCCGGAGTTCCTCGCCCCGCTGAGCGTGCGCGAGCTGCACCGGCCAGCCGAGGGGCAGGTCCGCGTGGACCTCGTCGACCTGTTGCGCCGCTTGGGTCTGCGCACGCTCGGCGCGTTCGCGGCGGTGCCCGAGCGCGACGTCTCCGCGCGGTTCGGTGGCGACGCCGTCGTCGCGCACCGGCTGGCCCGCGGCGGCCAGGAACGCCCGCCGGACCGGCGCCGTCCGCCGCCCGAGCTCGTGGTCGACGAGTCGCTCGACCCACCGGTCGAGCGGGTCGACGCGGCCGCGTTCGTGGCCAAGATCCTGGCCGAGCGGCTGCACGCCGGCCTGGCCGCGCACGGCCTGGCCTGCACGCGGCTGGGCATCCACGCGGCCACCGCGCACGGCGAGGAGCGCGAGCGCGTGTGGCGGGCCGCTGAGCCGCTCACCCCGTCCGGCATCGCCGACCGGGTCCGCTGGCAGCTCGACGGCTGGCTGCGCGGCACCACGCTGTCGGCCGGCGTCACGTTGCTGCGCCTGGAACCCGTCGAGGTGATCGAGGGGAACGCGCTGCAGCTGGACCTGTGGCGCGGCGAGGGCCGGGCCGAGGCCGACGAGCGTGCCGGCCGGGCCATGGTCCACGTCCAGGGGCTGCTCGGTCCCGAGGCGGTGGTCGTGCCCGTGCTGGGCGGCGGCCGCGACCCGGCCGAGCGCGTCCGCCTGGTCCCGTGGGGCGACGAGCGCAGTCCCGCGGCCGACCCCGCCGCGCCGTGGCCCGGCGTGCTGCCTGCCCCGTCACCGGCGACCGTGCCGATGAAACCGTTGCGCGCCAAGGTGACCGACCCGTCGGGGCGACTGGTGGACATCACCGCCCGCGACGAGCTGACCGGCCTGCCCGCCCAGGTGGCGGTGGACGGCACCCCACCGCGCCGGGTGGTCGCCTGGGCCGGCCCGTGGTCCACCGACGAACGCTGGTGGTCGGAGCCCCTGCGCCGCACCCGCCTCCAGGTCCTGCTCGAAGCGTTCGAAGAGGACGCACAACCAGCCCTGCTCCTCGTCCTGGCCGACGAGAAGTGGACAGTGGAAGGGATGTACGACTGATGCCTCGCGACCCCCGTGCCTGCCCGGAGTGCCGCACCCTGGACGGCAGCTGCCGCCAGTTCGTCATCGGCCACCCGGCCCCGGTGTGCGTAGCGGGCTACCCCTACCTGAGCCGCCAAATCCCCGACCCAGCCGACGACTTACTGGGCCTGGACCTGCTCATCCCAGCCCCCCGCCACTCCCCGGAGAACATCCGAGCCCGCTGATGAACCCCGCACCACCACACTTCGCCGCCCAGCCGAGCCCACCCGGGCCGGCCCCTGGCACGGGCCGCCGAGCGGACAGCGGTCAACAGCCGGATCACCCTCGTTGCCTTTGCGTGCATGGCATCCCGTCTCGCGGAGAACATCGTGGCGGGCCATGCGACCCGCCATCACCGTCCCCGACGCGAGCTACCCAGCCCTGACCAATGTGACCCGTGCCCAGCCCCCCGTTTCCGGAGAACACCGAGCCGCTGATGAACCGCACACCGCCACGCCTCGCCGCTCTGCCAAGCCGCTGCCCCGGGCGCGGCGCCGGCGTGCTGCCCAACCGGCCCGGCCCGGTCCGGGCTGGCAGTCCCCGGCGCCGCAGCAGCCGACACCGCCGGATCACTCTCGTTGCTTTACAGACACGGCATCCCGCCTCGCGGACAACATCGTGGCTGGCCCATGCGGCCCGACAAACCAGCCACCGCCACCCGACGTGCCATCGCCGTCCCGACGCGACCGGCCCAACCTTGCCCTATGTGACCCGACCCGCCTGTGCGCAGCTCCCCGTTTCCGGAGAACACCCGAGCCGCTGATGAACCACACACCACCACGCCTCGCCCCTCTGCCAAGCCACTTCCCGGCCGCGGCACCGGGTGCTGCCCAACCGGGCCGGCCCGGTCCGGCCTGGCGGTCCCGGCGCCGCCGCCGACACCGCCAGATCTCTCTCGTTGCCTTTACAGACACGGCATCCCGCCTTCGCGGGGAACATCGTGGCGGCATGCGGCCCGGCAAACCGCCGCCGCCACCCGACGCGCCATCGCCGTCCGACGCGAGCGCCCGGCAACCGCCGCCACCCGACGCGTCATCGCCGGCCCCGACGCGACCGGCAGCCCTGACCTATGTGACCCCGACCCGCCTGTGCCCACCCCTGGTTTCCGGAGAACACCGAGCCCGCCAATGAACCACACACCACCACGCTCCGCCGCCCAGCCGAGCCCACCCGCCTCAGCCACCCCCAAGACCACCGAGCGGACTGCCAAGAGGGCCACCCACATCGACTTCGTCGCACCTCCCGACAAACCCGCACGTGAGGCCGCGAGACGCGACCCTCCCGCCGGCGAGGCCGCGGCGACGTCCGCGCGAGCACTCCCGGCGATCCTCAGCGCAAGGGGCGACCGCTGCCCCGGCGCACCAAGCCATCCCGCTGGCCGGGCAGCGGAACCAGAGAACAGACGCCGAGGCAGGTGTCGCTGATGGGCTGGAACAACCCGCCGCGCAGCTGGTCCGAAGTAGAGCGGATCCTCTCCGGCCGGCCACCCGGGGACGGCCGCAAGAACGGCGAGGTCATCGGCGACGGCGGCGACAGCCCGGCCTGGACCCGGCGCCGGGAGCGCTACTCCGCACCCGCCGGCGGCGGCGCGCCCGGGCCCACCGATCTCGCCGGCGCGGACGTCCGCACGCCCTACGCCGAGCTGCACTGCCACTCCAACTTCAGCTTCCTCGACGGCGCGAGCCACCCCGAGGAGCTCGCCGAGGCAGCCGCGCTCCTCGGGCTCGACGCGATCGCGATCACCGACCACGACGGGATGTACGGCGTCGTCCGCTTCGCCGAGGCGGCCAAGGAGCTCGGCGTGCGCACGGTGTTCGGCGCCGAGCTCAGCCTCGGGCTCGACGAACCACAGAACGGCGTCGCCGACCCGGCGGGCGAGCACCTGCTCCTCCTCGCCACGGGGACGACCGGCTACGGCCGGCTCTGCCGCACGATCACCACCGGCCAGCTCGCCGACGGCAGCGAGAAGGGCCGCCCGATCTACGACCTCGACGAGGTCGTCGCGGAGACCGCGGGCGAGTGCGTCGTGCTCACCGGCTGCCGCAAGGGCGCGGTCCGCTCGGCGCTGCTCCGCGACGGTCCCGCCGCCGCCTTCGCCGCGCTCGGCGACCTCGTCGACCGGTTCGGCGGGGACCGCGTGTTCGTCGAGCTGATCGACCACGGCCGGCCGCTCGACACCACGCACAACGACCTGCTCGACAAGATGGCCATGGACCTCCGCCTCCCGGTCATCGCCACCAACGCCGTGCACTACGCGCACCCCAACCGCGGCGACCTGGCCGCCGCCATGGCCGCGGTACGCGCCCGGCGCTCGCTCGACGAGCTCGACGGCTGGCTGCCGCCCGCGCCGACGGCCCACCTGCGCTCCGGCGCGGAGATGGGCCGGCGGTTCGCGCGGTACCCGGGCGCGGTGCAGCGCGCGGCGTTGCTCGGCCTGGAGCTCGCGTTCGACCTCACCCTCGTGGCACCGCGGCTGCCGCCGTTCGAGATCGACGGGCACACCGAGGACAGCTACCTGCGTGCGAAGACCTACGCCGGCGCGCGGCAGCGGTACGGCACCCCCGAGGAACGACCCGATGCCTACGCCCAACTCGAGCACGAGCTGCGCGTCATCGAGAAGCTCGGCTTCCCCGGCTACTTCCTGATCGTCGCCGACATCGTGGACTTCTGCCGGCGCAACGGGATCTACTGCCAGGGCAGGGGATCGGCGGCCAACTCGGCGGTCTGCTACGCGCTGGGCATCACCAAGGTCGACGCCGTGCGGTGGAACCTGCTGTTCGAACGGTTCCTCGCGCCCGCCCGCGACGGGCCGCCGGACATCGACCTCGACATCGAGTCCGACCGGCGCGAGGAGGCCATCCAGTACGTCTACGAGCGCTACGACCGCCGGCACGCCGCGCAGGTGGCCAACGTCGTCTCCTACCGCGCGAAGTCCGCGGTGCGCGACATGGCCCGGGCACTCGGCTACTCGCCGGGCCAGCAGGACGCGTGGAGCAAGCAGATCGACCGCTGGGGGCCACTGAAGTCCACAGTGGACGACAACGACCACGACGTTCCAGTGGCCGTGCTCGAGCTCGCCGGGCAGCTGGAGAACTTCCCGCGGCACCTGGGCATCCACTCCGGTGGCATGGTGATCTGCGACCGGCCGGTGAGCGAGGTGTGCCCGGTCGAGCGCGCGCGGATGGACAAGCGCACGGTCCTGCAGTGGGACAAGGACGACTGCGCCGCGGCCGGCCTCGTCAAGTTCGACCTGCTCGGCCTCGGCATGCTCTCCGCGCTGCGATACATGGTGGAGCTGGTCGAGGAACACCACGGCACGACCGTGAACATCGACAAGCTCGACCTCGAGGACGAGCACGTGTACGCGATGCTGCAGCGGGCGGACTCGGTCGGGGTGTTCCAGGTGGAGAGCCGGGCGCAGATGGCCACGCTGCCCCGGTTGAAGCCGAAGGAGTTCTACGACCTCGTGGTCGAGGTGGCGCTGATCCGGCCCGGCCCGATCCAGGGCGGCTCGGTGCATCCGTACATCCGCCGCGCCAACGGTCACGAGGACGTCACCTACGACCATCCGTTGCTGGAGAAGGCACTGCACAAGACCAAGGGCGTGCCGCTGTTCCAGGAGCAGCTGATGCAGATGGCGGTGGACGTCGCCGACTTCTCGCCCGCCGAGGCCGACGAGCTGCGCCGGGCCATGGGTGCCAAGCGGTCGACGCGGCGGATGGAGCGGTTGCGCGAGCGCTTCTACGCCGGCGCGGCGCGGCACGGGATCGACGAGGAGCTGGCCGGACGGATCTACGAGAAGCTGATGGCGTTCGCCAACTTCGGCTTCCCGGAGAGCCACGCGCTGAGCTTCGCCTACCTGGTGTTCGCGAGCGCGTGGTTCAAGCTGTACTACCCGGCCGCGTTCTGCGCCGCCTTGTTACGCGCGCAGCCGATGGGGTTCTACTCGCCGCAGTCGCTCGTGGCCGACGCCCGGCGGCACCTGGTGACCGTCCGCGGTCCGGACGTGAACGCGAGCCTGTCGTACGCGACGCTGGAGTCCGCGGGCCGCGCGATGCGTCCGCGTGACCCGGAGAACGGCGACGACGACGCCGGGCCTGTGATCCGCATGGGCCTGGGCGCCGTCCGCATGATCGGCGACGACCTGGCGGACAAGCTCGTCGACGAGCGCGCGGCGAACGGGCCCTACGCGGACATGACCGACCTGGCGCGGCGGGTGCAGCTGACGCGGGCGCAGATCGAGGCCCTGTCCACGGCGGGTGCCTTCGACTGCTTCGCGCTGGCGCGCCGGGCGGCGCTGTGGGCGGCGGGCGCCGTGGCGGGCGAGCGGCCGGACCGGCTGCCGGGCACGACCGTGGGCGCCACCGCGCCGTCGTTGCCGGGCATGACTCCGCTGGAGCTGGCGGTGGCCGACGTGTGGGCCACGGGCCTGTCCCCGGACACCTTCCCCACGGAGTTCCTCCGCGGCCACCTCGACGAGCTCGGCGCGCGGCGGATCACCGAGGTGTCCAAAGAGGACGACAAGACCCGCATCCTCGTCGGCGGCGCCGTGACCCATCGCCAGCGACCCGCGACGGCGGGCGGCGTCACGTTCATCAACCTCGAGGACGAGACCGGCATGATCAACGTCGTCTGCTCCCCGGGGTTGTGGGCGAGATACCGCCGCGTCGCAAGGAACTCGTCGGCGTTGCTCGTCCGCGGCATGGTGGAGAGCGCGGAGGGGGTGACCAGCATCCTGGCCGATCAACTGGAACCGCTCGACCTGAGCATCCCCGCCAAGTCCCGGGACTTCCGCTGACCCCTTTCGGCCGATGGGCGCTATGTGTTGCGGAGCAACGGTTCTAAGATCCAAGCGTGTCGCCGCAGGCCGATTTCGAGATCGGCAAGGACGGGCTGGCCGTCATCGTCGTCGGAGTCGACGGCGGTGACCGGGCGTTGCACGCGGCCGCCTGGGCCAGCGGGCTCGCCCGGCGGGAGCGCGCGCTGCTGATCCTCGTCTACGTGGAGGCGCTCGCCGGGCCCGCGTACTGGTCACCCATCGGCATGGCCACCGCGGCCGAGGCGGCCGGCGCCCTCGTCGAGGAGATGCACCAGGCCGCGGCCGCGTACCTCGACCCGTTCGGCGTGCGGTGGGAGCTGGTGCACTACCGCGGCGATCCCGCGCACGGGCTCGAGGCCGTCGCGGCGGACCGGCGCGCGGACTGCATCGTGGTCGGGCGCGGCGGCGGGGTGGCGCGGACCCTGGTCAACCAAGCGCACCGGCCTGTCGTGGTCGTTCCCTAGAGTGCCGGCCATGACCGAACAGGGCGAGGACTACGCCGACGCGGACCTCCACGGCCAGGAGTGGGCGGGCCGGCAGTTCAGCGACTGCACCTTCACCGAGGCCGACCTGCGCGGCGTAGTCACCAAGGGCTGCACGTTCGACAACTGCGACTTCACCCGCGCGGACCTCGGCGAGTCCCGGCACAGCGCGAGCGCCTTCCGCTCCTGCATGTTCAGCCGCACCACCCTGACCGAGAGCGAGTTCGCCGGCTGCAGCCTGCTCGGCTCCACGTTCGTGGAGTGCCGGTTCCGGCCGTGGAAGGTCACCGACTGCGACTTCACGCTCGCGAGCCTCACCGAGGCCGCGCTGCGCACCACGAACCTCGCCGGCCTGCGGTTCCGCGAGACCAACCTCACCGGCGCCGATCTGCGAAAGACCGACCTCCGCGGCGCCGACCTCACCGGCGCCCGACTGCGGGAAGCGAAATTCGAGGGCGCCGACCTGCGCGACGCCAAACTCGACGCCACGGGCCTGACGCACGGCAAGCTGGCCGGCGCCCTCATCGACCTCGACACCGCGGTCGCCTTCGCCGCCGCACACGGACTGCGAATCGACACCTCGCAGTAGAACGCCTGCCGGGCCACGCCAAGCGGACAGCCGTCGACCTCGACAAGGCGGCGCATCGTGACTATTCGTCGACGACAGTGGCCCGCTGGCGCAGCCCCGCGACCCGGTTCCGGCTCGCCGATTGCGTCGGGAGCGGGTGCACGGTGTCGCCGCCGGGTTGGTGGAACCGCGGGATCGCCGCGCCGGTCAGCACGGGCCGGTAGGCCTGCCGCGTCGGGTTAGGCAGGCGGCCGTTGACCTCCACGGGGCGGCCCATCGTGACCAGTTCGCCTATTGCGTCGGGGAGCAGGTACGCGATGTCGCCGCCGGGTTGGTCGATCCGCGGGACGGCCCGCGTCGGTCAGGACCTGCGCGGGCCTGGTCGGCCTGCGGTTAGGCGGGTGGCCGCGGGCGGCCGTTGACCTCCACGAGGCGGCCCATCGTGACCAGTTCGCCTATTGCGTCGGGGAGCAGGTACGCCGTGCCGCCGCCGGGTTGGTCGAACCACGGGATCGCCGCGCCGGTCAGCACCTGTACGGGCCGGCGGACCTGATAGACGCGGTAGGGCCGGTCCACCCACTCCGGCACCAGCGACCGTTCCCGGAACGGCGTGCCGACCGCGTACACCAGGTTGCCCTCGTCGTCGCCGAATCGGTCGATCTCCGTGCCCGGCTCCAGCTCCACCAGCCGCTTGCCGCGGAACAGCGTCAGCGGCGGCTCGCCGGGCATTGGGCTGATCGGCCAGTCACCGGACGCGGGCGCGGCCGCCGGGCGGACCGGCGGGGCCACCGTCGTCGCCTCGCCGGCGTGTGCGGCGGCTCCGGGTGCGGCGCCCCCGTGCGGGGAGTCCGGGCGCGCGAAACCGGCTCGCGGCGAGTCGGGCCTCGGCGCGTCAGGGCGTTCGAATCCCGCTGGTGGTGAGACGGGGCGGGCGAGGTCTGGTCGTTCGAACCCTGCCGGTGGCGAGTCCGGGCGCGCGAGGTCCGGTCGTTCGAAACCCCCCGGTGGTGAGACGGGGCGCGCGAGGTCTGGCCGTTCGAAACCCCCCGGTGGTGAGTCCGGTCGCGCGAGGTCTGGTCGTTCGAAACCCGCCGGTGGTGAGACGGGGCGCGCGAGGTCTGGCCGTTCGAACCCTGCCGGTGGTGAGTCCGGGCGCGCGATGTCTGGTCGTTCGAAACCTGCCGGTGGTGACACGGGGCGCGCGAGGTCTGGTCGCTCGAATCCCGCCGGTGGCGAGTCCGGCCGTACGAACTCGGTCCGCTCCGGACTGCGCGGTACCCGGGCGAAACCGGGCGAGTCCGGCCGGTCGAAGTCGGCGCGGGTGTCGGGCTCGAAGTCCGGCTGTCCGTATGCCGACCGGCCGTTGTCGGGATGGCCGTTTGTCGCCACATCGGGAAGGCCGTGGCGGCCGTGCCGCCCTGACGCCGGCTCGGGTTCCGGCGGCGCGTAGTCGGGCACCTCGGCGACCGGCGCCTCCGGTGTGAAACCGCCGCTCCCCGGGCCGAAACCACCACCCGGTCCGAACCCGCCGTCCGGCGCGGCGAACCCGCCGTCCGGGGCCGGCGCGCCGGCGCCCGGCCCGAAGCCGTCCGGGCTCGCGGCACCGGACCCGTACCCGTCGGGGCCGGACGCGCCGCCGGAGCCGTAGCCGTCGGGGCCGGAGCCGTAGCCGTCGGCCGAGCCGCCGTAGCCCTGGTCGTAGCCGCGCGGCTGGCCGTACTCCGGGGGCGGGTTGGCCGCCATCGGCTGCGGGACCTCGAGCTCCTGGCTCGGGCTCACCGGCTCGTCCGCGCTCAGCGAGGCGCTCTTCTCCTGGTCGGCCGCGTGCATGCGGTCGTTCGCGACCGATTGCGGGGCGGGCACCACGTGCACGGGCGGGAAGGCGCGCCCGCGGTCGGCGTCCATCATCAGCTTGCCCAGCAGGAACGCCGACGCGTCCGCGACATCCTCGAACATCGCCGGTGCCACGAAGGCCCGGTCGTACCAGCCGACCCGCCAGCCATCGGCGGTCTGCTCCATGGTCCATGCCCGGCCGCTCGGCGGTCCGATCCGGAACGCGGCCTCCGGGACCCCCAGGTCCGTGAGCCGCGTGCGCAGCGAGTCGATCGTGTGCCCGGGCGGGCCCTGCGACGGCAGCGCGGCGGGCGGCGCGGCACCGGCCGGCTCCGGCGTCGTGACCACGGCGACCGGCGGTACGACCTGCGTCACCAGCGGCGGCGGTCCACCAGGGCCACCCGGCCCAGGGCCGGGCGGACCAGGAGGCGGTCCACCGGGCACCGGCATCGCACGCGTCGGCCCGGGACCCGGAGGCCGCGGCGGACCACCAGGACCGCCCGGACCACCGGGACCGCCCGGACCACCGGGACCACCGGGACCACCAGGACCGCCCGGACCGGGAGGCCCGCCGGGGGCGAGGAACTTCGCCGCGGCCGCGCGTACCGAGTCGTCGATCAGCGGCACCTCGTAGTGGTGCCGGGCGATGTGCACGACCAGGTCCGGCTCGGGCGGAACGCCGTGCGCACGCAGGTAGTAGTTGACCGCGGCGGGCCAGATCCACGTGCCGTCCGTGTGGAACGCGACCGGCACCGCCGGGCGGCCCTCCGGGTCGAGGCGGTCGACGTCGTACCCGCGCGCGGGACCGGCCAGCGGCGCGCCGTCGAGGTAGTCGAGCAGGTCACGGACGTCGTCCGGGGGCACCGGCGGGCGGTTGACCGCCTGGTTCGGACCGTCGAAGATCCGCGCCACGCGGAAGCGCGGCGGCGGACCACCAGGGCCTCCGGGACCGCCGGGCCCCGGCCCGGGCGGCGGCGCGGCGGCCAGCCGGCGGCGCAACCACGACGGCACGTTGTCGTCCGACCGCGGGAACATCCGCATGTCGTCGGGGTAGGCCTGCGGCGGTGGCGGCAGGTCCCACGTCGGCTCCTCGCGGTCGTACTCGAGGTTGTACGACGACGGGTGGTCCAGCCGGTAGCGCGCGTTGAACCAGGTGCCCCGCCCCTCGCGGTACATCCCGGCACGCAACCGCGCGAACAGCCCCTGCAGGTCCGACGGCATCGTCCACGGCTCGGTGGCCCCGTCCGTGTAGACGAGGTTGCCCGTCGCCTCCGAGTACCGGCCGATCGCCCGGTAGTCGACGGTCAGCTGCTCCCAGCCGTCGGGCGCGACCCGTAGCATCGCCAGCCCGATCTGCTTGACCAGGGCATCCTGCTCGGTCGGGGATAGCTGGGTCGGTTGTGCCACGCTCACATCTTCCCTTGTCCATCGGACTGCGGCTCAGCAAGCTCTCTACCCGGCCGCTGACACCTGCCGCAAGGCCATGGGCGAGGATCTCGACACGTGATCTCCTCACCACGCCATCCGCCCGCACGGGTGCGGGTGGCGGGTACCGCCGTCGCCGCGGTCGGCGGGGTGGCACTCGCCGTACAGGGCCGGATCAACGGCCAGCTCGGCCACGTCCTGCACGACGGTGTCCTCGCCGCGCTCATCTCCTTCGGTGTCGGCACCGTCCTGCTGGCCACGGCCGTGGCCGCGACTCCCTCGGCCAGGGCCGGTGTGGTCCGGCTCCGGAACAGCGTACGCGGCGGCCGGCTGCGTTTCTGGCAGTGCCTCGGTGGCGCGTGCGGTGCGTTCCTCGTCACGACCCAGGGCATCACGATCGCCACGCTCGGCGTCGCGGTGTTCACCATCGCGGTCGTGGCCGGGCAGGTCGTCGCGAGCCTCGCGGTCGACCGGGCCGGCCTGGGCCCCGCGGACCCGCAGCCGGTGACGCTGCCGCGGGCGCTCGGCGCGGCCCTCGCGGTGGTGGCGGTCGTGATCGCGGTGTCCGACCACGCCGCGATCGAGGCGGGCGGGCTGTGGTGGGCGCTGCTGCCCGCGGTCGCGGGGCTCGGCCTGGCCTGGCAGGCGGCGGTCAACGGCCTGGTACGCGTGGCGTCCGACCACATCGTGGTGCCGACGCTCGTGAACTTCTCGGTCGGCACGGCCGCGCTGCTGCTCGCCGCGCTGGTCGACGTCTCGGTGCGCGGCCTGCCCGAGGCGCTGCCCGCCCAGTGGTGGTACTACGTCGGCGGTCCGCTCGGCATGATCACGATCATGACCGCGGTCGCGGCCGTCCGGTACACCGGCGTGCTGCTCCTCGGGCTCGCCTCGGTGGCCGGCCAGCTCATCGGCGCCGTGCTGCTGGACGTCATCGTGCCGACCGGGGGCGGGCTCACGCTCGCGACCGTGCTCGGCACGGCCATCACGATGGTGGCGGTCGGCATCGCGGCGATCCGGCGGTGAGAGGATGGGCGCCGTGACCGCGACGATCCTGGACGGCAAGGCCACCCGCGACGCCATCTTCGAGGACCTCCGCCGGCGCGTGACGGCGCTGGCGCAGCGGGGCGTGGTGCCCGGTCTCGGCACGATCCTCGTCGGCGACGACCCGGGGTCGCACTCCTACGTACGCGGCAAGCACAACGCCTGCGCCAAGGTCGGCCTCACCTCGATCCGCCGCGACCTGCCCGCGGACAGCACGCAGGCGCAGCTGCACGAGGTCATCGACGAGCTCAACGCCGACCCGGCCTGCACCGGCTACCTCATCCAGCTGCCGCTGCCCGGTCACCTCGACGCGGGCGCCGCGCTCGAGCGGGTCGACCCGGCCAAGGACTCCGACGGCCTGCACCCGATGAACCTCGGCAAGCTCGTACTCGGCGAGACCGGGCCGCTGCCGTGCACGCCGGTCGGGATCATCGAGCTGCTCAAGCGCTACGACGTGCCGATCGCCGGCGCGAACGTCACGGTCGTCGGCCGCGGCGTGACGGTCGGCCGCCCGCTCGGCCTCCTGCTCACCCGCCGCAGCGAGAACGCGACCGTGACGTTGTGCCACACCGGCACGAAGGACCTCGCCGCGGAGGTGCGCCGCGCGGACATCGTCGTCGCGGCCGCCGGCAACCCGGCGCTGATCACGCCGGACATGGTCAAGCCCGGCGCCGCCGTCCTCGACGTCGGCATCACCCGGACCGAGCAGGGCCTCGTCGGCGACGTGCACCCGGGCGTCCGCGCGAAGGCGGGCTTCCTCGCCCCCATGCCGGGCGGCGTCGGGCCGATGACGATCGCGATGCTGCTGACCAACACGGTGCTGGCAGCCGAACGAACCGCCGGCATCGATCGGAACCGGTCGAAGTGACCACGCCACAGCGCCGCCGCCACCCGGTCCTCGCGCACCTGCCGTTCGCCATGGTCATGGCCGTGGTGGCGCTCGGGCTGCTGCGGATCCTGCTCTACCACTGGCGGCAGGGCACGGTGCTGATCGGCGCCGCGCTGATCATGGCGGCCGCGTTGCGGATGCTGCTGCGCGACGACCAGGCCGGGCTGATCGCGATCCGCGGCCGCGGCGTGGACGTGCTGACGTACGGGGGGCTCGGGGTCTGCGTGATGGCCGTGGCGCTCACGATCGAGGGATTTTCGCTCGAACGCTGAGCCGCCCGCCGGCGCCGTGCCGGTGCGCTCCCAGCGGCGCCCCGCGCCCGGCCGGTTGCTAGCCTCCCACCACCGGATTTCGTCATTTCGTCGGGAGGATCTTCCCCGTGGCAAGCAAGGCTGCCGTCAAGGTCACCGTCACAGGTGCCGCCGGCCAGATCGGTTACGCACTGCTGTTCCGCATCGCCTCCGGTCAGCTCCTCGGGCCCGACACGCCCGTGCGGCTGTCGCTGCTGGAGATCCCGCCGGCGCTCAAGGCCGCCGAGGGCACCGCGATGGAGCTCGACGACTGCGCCTTCCCGCTGCTCGCCGGCATCGACATCACCGACGACGCGAAGCACGCCTTCGACGGGGTCGAGGTCGCGCTGCTGGTCGGCGCCCGCCCGCGGACGAAGGGCATGGAGCGCGGCGACCTGCTCGAGGCCAACGGCGGCATCTTCAAGCCGCAGGGCGAGGCCATCAACGCCGGCGCCGCGGAGGACGTCCGCGTGCTCGTGGTCGGCAACCCGGCCAACACGAACGCGCTGATCGCGAAGGCCCACGCGCCGGACGTGCCGGCCGACCGCTTCACGGCGATGACCCGCCTCGACCACAACCGCGCGCTCTCGCAGCTCGCCGCCAAGCTCGGCGTCGCGGTCGCCGACATCTCGAAGATGACGATCTGGGGCAACCACTCCGCGACCCAGTACCCGGACCTGTTCCACGCCGAGGTGGCCGGCCAGACCGCGGCCGCCGCCGTGAACGACGACGAGTGGCTGAAGGACACGTTCATCCCGACCGTCGCCAAGCGCGGTGCGGCGATCATCGAGGCGCGGGGCGCGTCGTCGGCCGCGTCGGCCGCGAACGCCGCCGTGGACCACGTGCACGACTGGGTGAACGGCACCGAGTGGACGTCGATGGCCGTCGTGTCCGACGGTTCCTACGGCGTGCCCGAGGGCCTGATCTCCTCGTTCCCGGTGCGCTGCGCCGGCGGCCGGTGGGAGATCATCCAGGGCCTCGACATCGACGACTTCTCCCGGTCGAGGATCGACGCGTCGGTGGCCGAGCTCGCGGAGGAGCGCGACGCTGTCCGGGGTCTGGGCCTCATCTAGATTCGCAGGTCGCGCGTTAGCAGTGTGTGCCCGCTCACACCGGAAAGCGTGAATGTTTCGGATTTAGCATCATGACAGGCCCTCCAGGTCGATCTCATCCACGAACGACCCGCCACAGCGGATCGACTCGAGGAGGAGGGCCAGACATGTCAACCGAAGCCATTCACGCCGAGCTCGTGGCGTTGTACGACGGCACCACGCCGGTTCGCTCGCGCTGGTCCTACCGTGCCGACCAGCCGTTCACCGTGACGGCCGCGTTCCAGACCGAGCGGGGCCGCTGGGTCGAGTGGGCGTTCTCCCGTGACCTGCTGGTCGAGGGCCTGCGCGGCCCGGCCGGGGTCGGCGACATCCGCCTGCACCCGGAGACCGACACCGGGATCACGCTGCTGATCGTCGAGATCGAGTCGCCCGAGGGCTACGCGGAGCTGGAGCTGGAGCACGAGGGCGCCGCCGACTTCCTCGCCGCCACCGCGGAGATCGTTCCCATCGGCGAGGAGTCCGACCACTTCGACGTCGAGGGCCTGATCGACGAGCTCACCCGAGTCTGACCCGCGCACACGGTCACGACGCCTTCCCGGCCTGGACGCCGGGGAGGCGTCGTCTCGCTCTCAACCGTGTTCGACCACGCAGTCCGGGCCGGGGAAGACGAGTCCCTCGTGGCCGTCGGGATAGCGCACCAGGTACGGCGGCGCGCCGTCGTCGCCGCGGACCTCGACGATCTCGGCCAGCTGGTCGTTGTTGCCGACGTTGCGGCCATGGACGTGCAGCCGGTCGCCTACTGTCGCTTGCATGTGATCACCTCCCGCCCGTTCAGCGTAACTAGGGTGGACCGGTGAACGAAGAGGCCGAAGTCCTCGCCCGGCTCACGGGTGTGTGCGGCGAGCTGGTGCTGCGCCGGGTGGGCGCGGACTTCGAGATCATCGCGAACGGTGTGTTCCTGATGGACACCCGCAACGGCGAGTCCGAGCGCCTCATGGTCGATGCCGTGGCCGAGCGCATGCCGGCCGGCGGGCGGCTGCTCGCCGGCGGGCTCGGCGTCGGTTTCTCGCTGCGGGCGGCGCTCGATCATCCGCGGGTGGGCGAGGTCGTTGTCGTGGAACGGGAACCCGCGGTGATCGACTGGAACCGCGGCCCGTTGCGGTCCCGGCACGGCGACGCGCTGGCCGACCCGCGGGCGCGGTGCGTGGCTGCCGACCTGCTCGCGTGGCTGCCGTCGTCGGGCGAGAGGTTCGACGGAATCTGCCTGGACATCGACAATGGTCCGGAATGGACCGTCACCGATGGGAACGCCGCTCTCTACGACAGTTCCGGGTTGGCGATGGTGTCCCGCGCGCTCACCCCCGGCGGGGTGCTGGCGGTGTGGAGCGCGGGCGCGGCCCCGGCGTTCACGGCGCGCCTCGCCGCGCATTTCGGTGAGGTGGAGACGCTCTCCGTTCCAGTGCCGCGCGGGGAACCGGATCGCGTTTTTCTGGCTCGTGCTCGGTGATTCGATCGAAATCGGCAATGTGGTAACTCCCGGCCGGAGTGTCGCGATTCCAGTCAATATCAGACCTGGAGGTGCGGCCCGATGCTTCGTCAGCGCCCGCCTCGCGGCGCGCGCAACCTGCTGCTCCATCCCGCGCTCGGCTGGTTCGCCCTCGCGGCCCTCTACCTGGCCGGTTGCGTGCTCAACTTCATGCTGTCGATGAGCACCTCGCGGGTGTGGCCGCTCGTGCTCGCGGTGACGCTGGGTTCGATCGCGGGACTGTGCGTGTACGCGGCCGCGCGGAGCCTGCGTCACTAGTTGATCGTCTACACAGGACTCAAGTGCTGCCGCGGCCGTGGCGGGCGGGTCGGCCCGTGCTCGATGACGCTACGCCGATCGGGTGCATTCCGGCAACTTGCAGCCCGGTGACCTGGGGCTGCTACCAGCGCGTGTGCATCTGCACGGGCGTTCGGCAAGATCGACGCACCTTTCACGATGGGTGGGCGCGCCGATAGGGTGGTTCGGTCCTTCTGGAGCTCGACCAGTTGTGAGGTAGCGATGTCTGGGACCGCGTCCAAGTACGAGGCACCGAGTTCGGTGCCCGTCGGGGTCGATCCGACGAGGGCGAGCATCGCCCGGGTATATGACGCATTCCTCGGGGGGAAGGACAACTACGAGATCGACCGGCAGGTCTTCGAGCGCGTCCGGGCGACGGCGCCGGAGGCGCGGGACCTCGCGTGGTCGAACCGGAACTTCCTGACCCGCGCGGTGCGGTTCCTGACCGACCAGGGCGGCATCCGGCAGTTCCTGGACTGCGGCTCCGGCCTGCCGACCGCGGAGAACACGCACCAGATCGCGCAGCGTATCGACCCCGAGGCGGTCGTCGTCTACGTCGACAACGACCCGGTGGTGATCGCCCACGGGGAAGCGCTCCTGACCGAGAACGACTTCACGCATTTCGCGTCGGCGGACATTTTCCGCCCGCAGGAGGTGCTGAACCACCCGACGGTGCAGAAGCACCTGGACTTCACGAAGCCGATCGCGCTGCTGCACGTCGGCACGCTGCACCACTACACCGCGGACAACGGCGCCGAGCTGATGGCGGAATACATCGACGCGCTGGTGTCGGGCAGTTTCGTCGCCATTTCGCATTTCCACGACCCGCAGACGCCGGAGCACAGCAAGCTGGCCCGCCGGATGGAGGAAGTGTTCCTGCACAGCCCGATGGGCTCGGGGAAGTTCCGCACCAAGGAGGAGATCCTGGCCTTCCTGCCGGGGTTGGAGATCGTCTCCCCGGGACCGGGCAAGGACGGCGACCTCGAGCTGTCGGACCTGTGGTGGCCGGACGGCCCGCGGATGCGGCCGCTGAGCCAGGTCGAGCAGTGCAGCTCCGCCGTGGTGGGCCGCAAGCCCTGACCCGAGGCCGTACCGGGCCCGGTGTCCGCACTGGACGCCGGCCCCGGAGCCCGGGTGTCACTGCCGGAGCTGTGCCGCGCGGTGCATGAGGTAGAGGCGTTCCGGGACGCTCGTCGTCTTGTTCGCCGCCGTGCGGTACTCCTCGAAAGCCGCGTCGTCGTCGCCGGCCATCTCCAGCAGGTGCGCGCGCACCGAGTGCAGGCGGTGATGGCCGGAGAGCTTGTCCGCCAACGGTTCCAGCAGGGCCAGCCCCTGTGCCGGCCCGTGCACCATCGCCGCCGCGATCGCGTGGTTCAGGTGCACCATCGGGTTGTCCGTGAGCCGCTCCAGCACCCCGTACAGCGCCAGGATCTGCGGCCAGTCGGTGTCGGCGGCGTCCTTCGCCTCGTCGTGCACGGCGTTGATCGCGGCCTGCACCTGGTACGCCCCGGTCGGCCCGTTCGGCAGCGCCTGGGTGAGCAGCTCGACGCCCTCGTCGATCATGTCGGTGTCCCACCGCGACCGGTCCTGCTCGGCCAGCGGCACGAGCGTGCCGTCGCCGCGGGTACGGGCCGGTCGCCGCGCGTCGATGAGCAGCATCAGCGCCAGGAGGCCGGCCACCTCGCTCTCGTGCGGCAGCAGGCGGTGCGCGGCACGCGCGAGCCGGATCGCCTCCGCCGACAGCTCGACCCGCTGCAGCGCCGGGCCGGCGGTCGCCGTGTAGCCCTCGTTGAAGATCAGGTACAGCACGTGCAGGACCAGCCGCAGCCGCTCCGGCCGCTCGGCGTCGGTCGGCAGCCGGAACGGCAGGCCGGATGACTTGATCTTCTGCTTCGCGCGGCTGATCCGTTGCGCCATCGTGGCCTCGGGGATCAGGAACGCGGACGCGATCTCGGCCGTCGACAGGCCGCCGACCGCCCGCAGCGTCAGCGCGATCGCGGCCGCCGGCTTGAGCGCGGGGTGGCAGCACATGAACAGGACGACCAGCGTGTCGTCGGTGTCCGGCACGGCGGTGTCCGGCGCCGACTGCGACGCGACGAGGTCCTCGCGCCGGCGCCGGGCCTGCTCGTTGCGCAGCTGGTCGGTCATCCGCCGCGACGCGACCTGGATGAGCCAGCCGCGCGGGTAGTCGGGCAGGCCGTGCTCGGGCCATTGCTCAGCGGCCGCGATCAGCGCTTCCTGTACGGCGTCCTCGGCCGCGGCGAAGTCGTCGTAGCGCCGCATCAGCGCACCGAGGACCTGCGGCGCGAGCTCGCGCAGCAGGTCCTCGGTGCGGGTGGCGGCAGGGGTCACACATCTCCAACAGGCGGTGCGGACATCACTTCGCGGACCTCGATCGGGTGATTCAGCTTGATGCCGCCGGGCCCGGGCGAGGCGGACGCCTCCGCGGCGATCTCGAGGGCGCGGTCGGGCCCGTCGCAGTCGACGATCCAGTAGCCGGCGAGGAACTCCTTGGACTCGGGAAACGGACCGTCGGTGACCGCCGGCGCCGCGTCGTCCCGGGCGCTGACGATCTTCGCCTCGTCCGGCATGGCCAGCCCCTCGCCGGAGACGAACTCGCCGGACTTGACCAGGCCCTCGGTGAACTCACGCATGAACTCGATGTGCGCCTTGACGTCGACGGGGTCCCACTGGGTGATGGGCGGGTGGCCGATGTCGGTCGTGTTCATCAGCAGCATGTACTTCACGGCGTCATCTCCTCACAGGTGGCGTCCTCGGTGGCGGCGCCTTCGTGGGGACGTCGAAGCACGCTACGCGTCCTCGACGGTTTCGCCCAGATCTCCCACCCTCGGCGCCACCATTGTGCCTGATCCATGGCCCTGCGTCCGGCTCGAAAGGGGTGGCGAGCCTTTCCTGTGGACAGTCTGCGCGGTTGTGGATAACCCGGGTTCGCGCGGGGCTGTCCGGCGAAAACGGTTGGTGGCATTCGTTAGCGTCGGAGCATGAGTTTGGAATCGGTCCTCCACGCCCGTCTCGGTGCCGCCTTCGCCGCGGTGGCCGGTGCGCCGGTGGATCCCGTGCTGCGCCGATCCCAGCACGCCGACTTCCAGGCCGACGGCGCGCTCGGGCTCGCGCGCCGGCTCGGGCGGCCGCCGCGCGAGGTGGCCGCGGCCGTGCTCGCCGCCGACCCGCTCGAGGACCTCTGCGCCGAGGCGGCGGTCGCGGGTCCGGGCTTCCTCAACCTGACCCTGCGCGCCGACGTACTGTCCACAATGGTCGCCGAGATGGCCGCCGGCGAGCGGCTCGGCGTCGCCGCGGCCGAGCCGGAGACGGTCGTCGTCGACTACTCGGCGCCCAACGCCGCCAAGGAGATGCACGTCGGCCACCTGCGCTCGACGATCATCGGCGACGCCGTCGCCCGGCTGCTCGAATGGCTCGGCCACCGAGTCGTGCGGCAGAACCATCTCGGCGACTGGGGCACCCCGTTCGGCATGCTGATCGAGCATCTCGCCGACACCGGCGCCGACACCGGGGGCTCGGTCGGCGAGCTCAGCGACTTCTACCGCGCCGCCAGGCGGAAGTTCGACGCCGACGAGGAGTTCCGCGAACGCGCGCGGCGCCGGGTCGTCGCGCTGCAGTCCGGCGACCCGCGCACCCGCGAGCTGTGGCGGGTCCTCGTCGACCGGTCCGTCGCCTACCTCGGCGGCATCTACGCGCGGCTCGGCGTCACGCTCACGCCCGCCGACCTCGCCGGCGAGAGCACCTACCAGGAGCAGCTCGCCTCGGTCGCCGGCGAGCTCGAGCGGCGCGGGCTGCTGCGCGAGAGCGACGGCGCGCAGTGTGTCTTCCCGGCCGGCTTCACGAACCGGGACGGCGACCCGCTGCCGCTGATCGTCCGCAAGGCCGACGGCGGCTACGGCTACGACGCCACCGACCTGGCCGCGCTCCGGCACCGGGTCACCGACCTCAAGGCCTCGCGGCTGGTCTACGTGGTGGGATCGCCGCAACAGCAACACTTCCGGATGATCTTCGAGGCCGGCCGGGAAGCCGGCTGGCTCACCGACGGCGTGCGCGCGGAGCACGTCGCCTTCGGGTCGGTGCTCGGCACGGACGGCAAGATGCTGCGCACCCGGGCCGGCGGGACCGTCACCCTTGTCGACCTGCTCGACGAGGCGGTCGCCCGTGCGGCCGAGCAGGTCCGGGAGCGGCACGCCGACGAGTCGGTCGCGGCCGCGGTCGGGATCGGCGCGGTCAAGTACGCCGACCTCGCCACCGACCGGTTACGCGACTACACGTTCGACTACGACCGCATGCTCGCGTTCGACGGCAACACCGGCCCGTACCTGCAGTACGCGCATGCCCGGATCCGGTCGATCTTCCGGCGGGCCGAGGCCGAGCCGGGGAGGGTGGCCATTGCCGAGCCGGCCGAGCGGGAGCTCGTGCTCACCCTGCTCGGCCTGCCGACGGTGGTGACCGAGGTCGCCACGTCCCTGGAACCGCACCGGCTGTGCGCCTACCTGTACGGGCTGGCCGGCGCGTTCACCGCGTTCTACGAGCGGTGCCCGGTGCTGCGGGCCGAGCCAGACGTCCGCGCGAGCCGGCTGGCGCTGTGTGCGCTGACCGCTCGCGTGCTGGCGCAGGGGCTCGACCTGCTCGGCATCGCCGCACCGGAAAGGATGTGAGAGCCAGCGTTCCTCTCGCCGCAAACGGCGATGATGTTGCCGGCCGGGCCGCGGAACCAGGCGATCGTGCCGCGATGGGCGGTCAGCGGGTGCGGGCCAGGCGGGCGTCGGCCATCACGTGGTTCATCAGGGTGATCAGGACCTGCTTCGTGGACTCGCGGTCGCGGGCGTCGCACAGCACGACCGGTACGTAGGCGTCCAGGTCGAGGGCCATGCGGACCTCGTTGGACTCGTAGCGGTACGCGTCGGCGAAACAGTTGACCGCCACGATGAACGGCAGGCCGCGCCGCTCGAAGAAGTCCACCGCCGGGAAGCAGCTGTCCAGGCGGCGGGTGTCGGCCAGCACGACCGCGCCGAGGGCGCCCCGCGCGAGCTCGTCCCACATGAACCAGAACCGGTTCTGGCCCGGCGTGCCGAACAGGTACAGGATCAGGTCGGGGCTGATCGTGATGCGGCCGAAGTCGAGCGCGACCGTGGTCGTCGTCTTCGTCTCGACGCCGGCCAGATCGTCCACTCCGGACGACGCCTCGGTGATCTGCTCCTCCGTGCGCAGCGGCGTGATCTCGCTGACCGAACCGACGAGTGTCGTCTTGCCCACGCCGAAGCCGCCCGCGACGACGATCTTCACCGCCGCGCTGAGCTGTCGTTCAGAGCCTTCTGATGCCATCGAGGACCGCCTGGAGTACTTGTTGACTGGGTGCTTCGTGCGCGGGGTTGATCGCGGACCGGAAGATCACCAGACCTTGCGTGATCAGATCGCTCAGCACGATCTTCACCACCTGCAGCGGCAGGTTGAGCTTGGCCGACACCTCCGCGATCGAGATCGGCTGCTGGCACACCCGCAGGGCCTGTGCGTGCTCGGGCTGCAGGTCGACCTCCGCCGGCGAGCGGAGTGCGACCACCAGCGTGATCAGGTCCAGCCCGAGCTGGCTCGACCTCGTCCGGCCACCGGTCACGGCGTAGGGCCGCACCAACGGGTCGTCGAACCAGGCCTCCGTGCCGGTGCTCATGGCAACCGACGCCCCATGCCCTCGCGCGGCTTCGCGGTCAGCACCGCGCCGACGCGCTTGACCATGAGGTTCATCTCGTAGGCGATCATACCGACGTCGGCCGTCTCCGCGGCCAGCAGTGCGAGGCACGCGCCGTGCCCGGCCGCGGTCACGAACAGGAACGCGTGGTCCATCTCGACCAGCGTCTGCCGCACCTCCCCGCCGCCGAAGTGCCGGCCGGTGCCCCGGGCGAGGCTCTGGAACGCCGACGCCACGGCCGCCAGGTGCTCGCCGTCGGCCTCGGAGAGGTTGCCCGACCGCCCGACCAGCAACCCGTCCGACGACAGCACGACCGCGCGGTCCACCCCGGCGACGCGCCTGACCAGCTCGTCCAGCAACCAGTCCAGCTCACTCACTGCGGTGTTGGCCATTACCCACGCTCCCGGTGGTCGTCGCCGTCAAAACCGTCGGTGTCGAAGCCGCCGCCGTCAAAGCCGCCGCAAGCCGTCACCGAAGCCGCCGTCGAAGCCGCTGTCCGGGGCCGGTTCCTCCCGGCCCTGCCGGGTGCCGCGCTGGTAGGCCGCGAGCCGGCTGCGCGTCCGGTCCGGTGCCTCCTCGTGATCGGTCTCGTCCGGCCAGGCCGCTGCCGGTTCGTCGCGCAGCTGCGGCGCCAGGTTCTGCTGGCGGCGGCGTTGCGGCAGCGCCGGGCGGTCGCCCGCCGGCTGCCCGGCCGACCGCGGGAGCGGCGCCGGCAGCGGGGGCACGGTGAGCGTGGGTGGCTCGGGCCGGGCGTGCGCGCCTGGCGCGTGCGGGCCCGAAGGAGCCGCGGGGCCGCGGCCGGGCGGTCCGGTCCGGTGTGGACCGGAGCTGTGCGCACCACGCGAACCGTTCGCGCGCGTGCCGTTGGTGGCGTGCTGGCCATTCCCGTGACCGTTCGCGTGGCCGTTCGTGCCCGTCGCCTGGGCGCCGCGCGCGGGTTCGTCGACCGGGCGCTGCGGGCGGAACAGGTCCTCGCCCGGCCGTGTCTCGACGAGCGGCAGCGGCGGCAGCTCGGCCACCGGGATCGGCAGGTTCGTCGTAGGCGACGTCAGTGCCGGCCCACCCTCGACCGGCAGGTCGTGCCGGCCCGTGCTCTCGCCCGGCCCCTCCGGCACGTCACCGAGCAGCTCCGCGCGCACCAGCACGATCGCCCGGGTGCCGCCGTAGGCCGACTCGCGCAGCGACACCGAGATGTCGTGTCGCGCCGCGAGCCGGGCGACCACGAACAGGCCGAGCCGCGGCTCCGCGGACAGCGCCATGATCCCGAAGTCCGGCGGGTTCGCGAGCAACGAGTTGAGACCGTCGATGCGGGTGCTCTCGATCCCGAGGCCCTGGTCCTCGATCTCGAGCACCACGCCGCGGCCGACGATGTTGCCGCGCACCTCGACGCGCGACTCCGGCGGCGAGAACGTCGTGGCGTTGTCGATCAGCTCGGCGAGCAGGTGCACGATGTCGCCGACGACCTGGCCGTTCACCGCGCGCGGCGGCAGCTTCGCGATGTCGACGCGGGAGAAGTGCTCGGTCTCCGCGGCCGCCCCGCGGGCGAGCTCGTTCAGGCTCACCGGGTGGCGCCAACGCCGGCCCGGCTGCCCGCCGCCGAGGATGATCAGGTTCTCCGCGTTGCGGCGCGCGCGAGTGGACAGGTGGTCGAGCTGGAAGAGCATCTCCAGCTGCGTGGGGTCCTCCTGCTCGCGCTCCGCCTCGTCGAGCACCTGGAGCTGGCGGTGCACGATCACCTGGCTGCGGTGCGCGATGTTGAGGAACACCTTGTTGGTGCCCTCGCGGGTCTTCGCCTCCTGCACGGCCGCGGACACCGCGGTCTGCTGCGCCTTGTTGAACGCCTCGGCGACCTCGCCGATCTCGTCACGGCCGTGGTCGAGCAGCTGGAGCGAGTCGTCGACGGACACGTCGGCGCCGGAGCGGACCTTCTCCACCAGCTCGGGCAGCTTGTGCTCGGCCAGGTCGAGCGACTCGTGGCGCAGCCGGGTGAGGCGCTCGATGAGCCGGCGGGACAGCCGCAGCGCGATCACCGACACCGCGATCGCGGCCAGCAGCACGAGCAGGCCGGCGACGATCGCGCGGATCAGCATGCTGTCGACCTTGTCGATGGCCTCGGCGTTGGTCTGGTCGTTCTGCGTGGACAGCATCTTCATCAGCGCGGCGCCGACGTCGCGCGCGGCCGCGCGCCACAGGTCCTCGCTGACCGGGATCTCGGTCCGGCCGGCCACGAGGGCGTTCTCGACCGAGACCAGCCGCTGCCATGCCGGGCTCTCGCGCAGCTTCGCGTACTGGTCCTGCACGCCCTGGTTGGCGAGCGGGATCGCGGCGTCCAGCTGCAGGTGGTAGGCGCTGACCTGACCCTGGAACGTGCGGAAGTCGAGGTCGGTGAGCCCGCCGCCGACCACGTTCGCCGCGGCGAGGGCGTCCGCGCGCTGCATGAGGTCCGCGCCGGTCAGCAGCGGCGCGCCGACCAGCTGCGCGTACGAGGTCTGCGCGTCCGGGGCGAACAGCGCGAGGCCCTGCGAGCCCTGGACGAACTGGTCGACGATCTGGTTGTAGAAGGCGAACGACTCGCTGACGCCGACCTGGCCGCCGTCCACGCGGGCCCGCACCTCGGGCAGCTTCGCCATCAGGGTGGAGAACTCGGCGATGTCGCGGCGCACGGAGTCGGGCGCGATGTCGGCGAGCTCGCCGAGCTTGGCGTTCACCTGGCCGACCACCGCGTCGGTCTTGGCGCGCTGCTTGATCAGCTCGGACTGGAACGTGCCGAAGCTCGCCAGGCGGCGCAGCGTCAGCCGGCGCTCCTCCTGCAGCGACAGGATCAGCGGCAGCGCACTGTCCTGCGTCTGGCTCGCGAGGTTGAAGTAGCTCCGCGTCTTCGCGGCGTCGTAGATCAGATAACCGGCACCCGCCACGCCGGCTAGCAAAAAGACGAAGCACGGCACGAGCGCGATGGTGAGTACGCGCGTCCTAATGGAGTGAGCCCGGCCACGCCGGATGGAGGCAATCTTCACCGCGGTCCGCATTCCTTCCGGCATATCGCTGGAGTTTCCGCAACAACCTGGGTTCCGTCACCCGAGTTACCTCCGGACCCGCCGGGAACGGTAAACAGGGCAAGTCACGGAGTCAAATAGCTGGTTGGGTGCTGTCTCGCGGTGTACCGAGGCAGGCGGAAAAGGACCAACAAATGCCGTGGGTGGTATGCCGAAAGGAAGGCGTTATTGGCGACGAATGGTATCCGGTCGGGTACTGATCGTGACTCCGCCGAACGGCGGTTATCCGATTAGCCCTTTTTCGCCTTCGCCGCGGCTTTCATTTCCTTTTTGTACGCGCGCACGTGCTGCAGGCTCGCCGGGTCCGTGATGTCGGCGACACTGAGGAACGAGCCCTTCGCCGAGTAGTCGCCCGCGGCCTGCTGCCAGCCGGTCGCTTTCAGCCCGCGCTGCTTGCCCAGCAGGGCGAGGAAGATCTTGGCCTTGGCCTCGCCGAAGCCCGGGAGCGCCTTGAGCCGCTTGAGGACCTCGGCGCCGGTCGGGCCGCCCTGGGTCCAGATGTTCTCGGCCCGGCCGTCGTACTCCTCGACGATCGCCTGGCAGAGCGCCTGGACGCGCTTGCCCATCGAACCGGGGAAGCGGTGGATCGCGGGTGGCGTGCTGCAGAGCGCGAGGAACTTCTCCTGGTCGTACTCGGCGATCGTGTTCGCGTCGAGCGAACCCAGGCGGTCGAGCAGCTTCTTCGGCCCGAGGAACGCGACCTCTATCTGGATCTGCTGGTCCAGCAGCATGCCGATGAGCAGGGCCAAGGGCTCGCGGTCGAGCAGCTCGTTGGCCTCGGGGTTCTCGGTGAGCCAGGTCGCCATGCGGTCATCATGGCACCAACGCCCCGGTCGCCGTGACCGCGTCCGCCGGAGTGGGCACGACCGAGGAAGCCCGCTGGCTATGTTGGCTGTGTGCTGCGACCTTCCTATCCGATCATCACCGATCGGCTGATCCTGCGCCCCTTCACCGAGGACGACCTCGACACGATGCACGCCTACCAGAGCCTGCCCGAGGTCACCCGCTACCTCTACTGGGGCCCGCGCGACCGGGCCGCCATCGCGGAGGCGCTCCAGCAGCGGATCGCCATGACCGCGCTGGAGAAGGAGGGCGACATCCTCGTCCTCGCGGTGCTGCTGCGCGAGACCGGCGAGCTGGTCGGCGACGTGAACCTCGCGTGGCTGTCGCAGGAGCACCGGCAGGGCGAGTTCGGCTTCGTGTTCAACCCGGCCCACCAGGGGCGCGGGTACGCCCGGGAGGCCGCGGCCGAGATGCTGCGGATCGGGTTCGAGGGGCTGGGGCTGCACCGGATCATCGGCCGCTGCGACGGGCGCAACGAGGCGTCGGCCCGGCTGATGGGCAAGCTCGGCATGCGCCGTGAGGCGCACTTCGTGCGGAACGAGATCGTCAAGGGCGAGTGGACCGACGAGGTCGTCTACGCGATGCTCAGCGAGGAGTGGGCCGCGGGGTGTAGCTAGCAGTACGCGTGTACCGTTTGGGGCGGCTGACGAGACATACGCGCGTGATGAGGACGCGAGAGGAGCATCCCGGCACATGGCCAAGATCAAGGTCCAGGGGACCGTCGTCGAGCTCGACGGCGACGAGATGACCCGCATCATCTGGCAGTTCATCAAGGACAAGCTGATCCACCCGTACCTGGACATCAACCTGGACTACTACGACCTCGGCATCGAGCACCGGGACGCCACCGACGACCAGGTCACCGTGGACGCGGCGAACGCGATCGGGCGGCACGGGGTCGGCGTCAAGTGCGCCACGATCACGCCCGACGAGGCGCGGGTCGAGGAGTTCGGCCTGAAGAAGATGTGGCGCAGCCCCAACGGCACCATCCGCAACATCCTCGGCGGCGTCATCTTCCGCGAGCCGATCGTCATCTCCAACATCCCGCGGCTGGTGCCCGGCTGGACCAAGCCGATCATCATCGGCCGCCACGCGCACGGCGACCAGTACAAGGCCACCGACTTCAAGGTGCCCGGCCCCGGCACGCTGACGATCAGCTACCAGCCGGCCGACGGCGGCGAGCCGATGGAGTTCGAGGTCGCGAACTTCCCGGACGGCGGCGGTGTCGCGGTCGGCATGTACAACTACCGCAGCTCGATCGAGGACTTCGCGCGCTCGTCCATGCGCTACGCGCTGGAGCGGAAGTTCCCGCTGTACATGTCCACCAAGAACACGATCCTCAAGGCCTACGACGGCATGTTCAAGGACGTGTTCGCGGAGATCTTCGAGGCCGAGTTCAAGGCCGACTTCGACGCCGCCGGCCTCACCTACGAGCACCGGCTCATCGACGACATGGTCGCCGCCGCGCTCAAGTGGGAGGGCGGCTACGTCTGGGCCTGCAAGAACTACGACGGCGACGTCCAGTCCGACACCGTCGCGCAGGGCTTCGGCTCGCTCGGCCTGATGACCTCGGTCCTCATGACGCCGGACGGCAAGGTCGAGGCCGAGGCCGCGCACGGCACGGTCACCCGCCACTTCCGCCAGCACCAGCAGGGCAAGCCGACCTCGACCAACCCGATCGCGTCGATCTTCGCGTGGACCCGGGGCCTCGAGGCACGCGGCAAGATGGACAGCACCCCCGAGGTGATCCAGTTCGCCGAGACCCTCGAGCGGGTGATCATCGAGACGGTCGAGAGCGGCAAGATGACCAAGGACCTGGCGCTGCTCGTGGGCAAGGACCAGGAGTGGCAGACCACCGAGGAGTTCCTCGCGACGCTGGACCGGAACCTCCAGCAGCGGATGGCCTGATCGCCCGCCGGACGGCGCGTGCCCCGCGGTGAGCGGCGGGGGCGCGCCGTCCGGCGCATCTGCACGTGCTGTGACCGAACGTGCGGCGGCGTACGCCCACGTTGCATCCTGCGAGTGGTTTGCCGGGCGGCTCGTTCCCAACTCGCCCGGGCTGGGATATATCTGGTGTGCCGGCAACCCCGACGGGAGCGGTGGTTCCAGTGAAGATCAAGTGGAGCGGCAAGCGCACCCTGGTGACGGCCGCGTTGCTGGTCGGCGTGCTGTGGCTCTACGCCATGGGCTCCGACAAGCGCAACGAGGACGGCAAGGACGGCGCCGACACCTCCTCGAGCAGCTCGCAGTGCCGCATCGAGGCGACCGTCGACGGCCTCAACATCCGCTCCGCGCCCGCGGTCGACCCGAAGAACGTGGTCGGCGAGCTGAACAAGGGCGAGCAGGCCGACGCCGACAAGACCGTGGAGAAGGGCTTCCGCAAGCTCGCCGATGACCGCTGGGTGTCCGTCCGCTACGCCAAGCCCGTCGGCGGCGACTGCTAGAACTCGATCACGAGGTCCTCGTCGGCGGCCAGGAGCTCGCCGTCGAACGCCGCCGCGGCCTGGCGCAGCGACACGCCCCGGTCGCTGCCCGGCCAGAAGTGCGTGAGCAGCAGCCGCCGCGCGCCGGCCGCCCGGGCCCACTCGCCGGCCTCGCCGGCCGTCAGCAGGTGCCGGGGCTCGCCGGGCTCCGGCACGGCCTGCAGCGTCGCCTCCATGATGTAGAGGTCCGCGTCCGCGCCCAGCTCGGCCAGCAGCGGGTCCGGGCCGGTGTCGCCGGTGTAGGCCAGCGTGCGGCTGGGCGTGGTCAGCCGCACGCCGGCGTTGGGCACGTGGTGCGGCAGCTCGACGCCCTCGAGCCGGAACGGGCCGACCCGGTGGCTGCCCGGCAGCTCGGCCACGTCGAACAGCTCCGCCAGCCGCGGCCGCGGCTCGAGCCCGTCGACGACCGCGGCCACGTCCGGTGGGCACAGCAACGGGATCCGCGGCAGCGTGCGCTCGCCGTGGTGGCGCACCCGCAGCAGCCCGTTGAGGTCCACGCAGTGGTCGCTGTGGCGGTGGGTGATGACGACCGCGTCGACCGTGCCGTTGGGGCAGTACCGCAGCAGCCGCGGCAGGGTCGCGAACCCGAGGTCGAGGACGAGCCGGAAGCCGTCGTGCTCCACCAGGTAGCCGCTGCACGCGCGGCCGGGCTCCGGCCACGCGCCGCAGGAGCCGAGAACGGTCACCTTCACGAGCGGCACGGTAACGCGGTTGCCCGTGGCCGTGCCGCGTTGAGAGGGTCGTGGCGTGGAACCCCTGCTGACCGACCAGAACCCCCTGCCGGACACGCTGGACCCGCGCATCGCCGCCCAGCTCTCCTTCGTCATCGAGGTCGACCGGCTCAAGACGGTGCTGCGCCAGTCGCCGCTCGTGGCCGCGGCGCGCCGGGAGAACGACGCCGAGCACTCCTGGCACCTCGCGCTCATGACGATCCTGCTCGCCGAGCACGCCGACGAGCCGGTCGACGTCGGGCACACCGTGCAGCTCGTCGTCGTGCACGACCTCGTCGAGATCTACGCCGGGGACACCCCGCTCTACGACGAGGTCGGCGGGCGGACGCAGGAGGCCCGGGAGCGGGCCGCCGCCGACCGGCTGTTCGGCCTGCTGCCCGCCGACCAGGCCGCGAGGTTCCGCGCGCTCTGGGACGAGTTCGAGGCCCGCGAGACGCCCGAGGCACGCTTCGCGAAGGCCATGGACCGCCTGGAACCGTTGCTGCTCAACTGGATGGCGCGCGGCGGCACCTGGCAGACGCCCGGCGTCACGGCCGAGGTCGTGCGGGCGCGCAAGGCCCCCATCGGCGACGCGTCGGCGGCGCTCGGGGCCACCGCCCGGGCCATCATCGACGAGGGCGCGCGGCGGGGCTGGGTGGCCGAGGCGGAGCACACCGGCGGCGGCCATTCGGTGGCACCCCCCGCGTGACCGCGCGCACACGACGGGTCTACTCTCCTGCGCATTGACCGATCGGATTAACGGCGCCCACAGGCGGCCACGGTCGGTAGGAAAATTCTTGATCCACGGCCCCGGTCAGGGGACACGACGTGACGAGCGCAGGAGGCGCACCAGTGCGCAACCGAGTTGCCCCGAAGGCTGCCCGCACGCGGGCCGCAGTGACGAGCAAGCTGGTTCGGATGAGTGTTGTCCTGTCCCTGGTCCCCGCGCTCGCGGTGGCGGTCCTCGTGACCGCCGCGCAGCCGGCCGCGGCCGCCGCCGACGGCCCGGTCGCCGCGGAGAGCGTCTCCTACGGCCTCCTCGGTCCGGTGGGCATCGCCGCCGTCGTGCTCGGCTTCGGCGGGCTCATCGTGGGCCTGCTGCGGCACCGGCGGCGGGACGGCGGTGCCGGCCTGGCCGTGCGGCCGCCGGTCGAGCCGCACGCCGGCGAGCGCGTGCTCTGACGCGGCCGCCGCGCCGCTTCGCCCTTCTGCGAGAATCGTCAGCCGTGTCGATGCCATCAGACGCGCAGCCAGCGTCCCGCCCCCGGGTACTGTCCGGGATCCAGCCGACCGCGGACTCGTTCCACCTCGGCAACTACCTCGGCGCGGTGCGCCAGTGGGTGGCGCTGCAGGAGGAGTACGACACGTTCTACTGCGTGGTCGACCTGCACGCGATCACGGTCGAGCACGACCCGAAGCTGCTGCGCAGGCGCACCCGGGTCTCGGCCGCGCAGCTGCTGGCGCTGGGCATCGACCCCGACCGCGCCACGCTCTTCGTGCAGAGCCACGTGCCCGAGCACGCGCAGCTCGGCTGGGTGATGCAGTGCCTCACCGGGTTCGGCGAGGCCAGCCGGATGACGCAGTTCAAGGACAAGTCCGCCAAGCAGCAGGCCGAGCGGATCAGCCTCGGCCTGTTCTGCTACCCCGCGCTGCAGGCGGCGGACATCCTTGCCTACCAAGCGAAGTACGTGCCGGTCGGCGAGGACCAGCGCCAGCACCTGGAGCTCACCCGCGACCTCGCGCAGCGGTTCAACTCCCGGTTCGGCAAGACGTTCCGGCTGCCGGAGCCCTACATCCTCAAGGAAGCGGCCAAGATCTACGACCTGCAGGACCCGACCGCGAAGATGAGCAAGTCGTCGTCCTCGCCGGGGGGCATCGTGGAGCTGCTCGACGATCCCAAGGTGTCGGCCAAGAAGATCCGGTCCGCGGTCACCGACACCGGCCGCGAGATCGTCTACGACCCCGAGAACAAGCCGGGTGTGTCGAACCTGCTGGTGATCTACTCCGCGCTCGCGGGCAAGCCGCTGGCCGGGCTCGCCGACCAGTTCGCCGGCCAGGGCTACGGCGACCTCAAGAAGGCGGTCGGCGAGGTGCTCGTGGACTTCGTGACGCCGATCCAGGAACGGGTGCGCGGCTACCTCGACGATCCCGCGGAGCTGGACAAGATCCTGGCCCGTGGCGCCGAGCGCGCCCGCGAGGTGGCGTCGGTGTCGCTCGCGCGCGCGTACGACAAGATCGGGCTCGTGCCGGGGTCGGCGGGCTGAGCCCGGTGCGTCGTGCTGCGGCACGGCGCGGGCACGGGTTAGCGTTCTCCTGTGGCGGAAAAGGAGTCCTGGTTCGCCAGGCAGCGGCGCGCGCGGCCGTGGCTCGACCATCTGGTGCGGGCGTACGACGCGTTCACCGAGCGGTACGGCAACCACTACGCGGCCGCGATCACGTACTTCAGCGTGCTGTCGCTGTTCCCGTTGCTGATGATCGGGTTCGCCGTGATGGGCTTCGTGCTCGCGAACGACCCGATACAGCTGAAGAACCTCAAGGACAGCGTCACCGACGCCGTGCCGAACGGTCTCGACAAGGTCATCACCGACCTCGTCGACACGGCGATCGACTCGCGCGGCACGGTCGGGATCATCGGCCTGGTGACCGCGGTGTTCGCCGGCCTCGGCTGGATGAGCAACCTGCGGGACGCGCTGACTGCCCAATGGGGACTCGAGTACAAGCAGGTGCCGTTTCTCAAGAGGACGGTCTCGGACCTGCTTTCCTTGCTGGGCCTGGGTTTGGCGCTCGCGATCTCCTTTGGACTGACGGCCTTCGGCAGCTCGCTCGGCGAGGACCTGCTCGGCCAGATGGGTCTGGACGACGACGCGTGGGCGGTGTTCCTGCTGCGCGCGGGGACGATCGTGCTGTCGCTTGCCGCGAACTGGGTGGTGTTCATCTGGGTGATCTCCCGGCTGCCGCGGGAGAAGGTGGGCGTGCGATCCGCGGTGCGCGGGGCGATCGCCGCGGCCATCGGGTTCGAGATCCTGAAGCAGGTCGCCACGCTGTTCCTGGCGAGCGTCCTCAGCTCACCCGCGGGCACGCTGTTCGGGCCCATCATCGGGCTCCTGGTGTTCGCGAACATCGTCGCGCGCTACCTGCTGTTCATCACCGCGTGGACGGCCACCGCGCGGGAGAACGCGCGCCCGGCGACACCGCAACCCCCACCACCCGCGGTGATCCGCCCCGTACTGGAGGTCCGAAGCGGCCCTGGACCGGGCCAGACCGCCGGCCTACTGGGCGCGGGCGCCCTACTGGGCATCCTGTGGAGCAAACGCTCCCGCTCCCGCCCCGACTGACCCCGCCACCCCGCGCGAGTCCCCCGTTCAGAACCGCGAGTCCCCCGTTCTCGACCGCGTGTCCCCATGCCACGCGCGCCGGAACGGGGGACACGCGTGCCGGAACGGGGGACACGCGTGCCGGGAGCGGGGGACACGCGTGCGGGAGCGAGGGGCCTGGGTCAGGTGGGGCGGTTTGCTCGGGCGACGCGGGCGCGGCGGCGGCGGAACCACATGGCGAGCGTGGCCATGGCGGCCACGCCGGCGAGCGCCACCAGCGGCAGGCCGACGTTGCCGAACGCCGACCGCTCGGTCTGCGCGGACACCGCGCCGGAGGCGTTGTCCACGGGGTCGCGGGCGACGTCGCTGCCCTCGCCCGCGCTCGCGTCCTGCTTGGGCTGGGCCTCGGGCGCGCGGTCGACCAGCTCGCCGACGGGCTTCGTGCCCTTGCCCGCCAGCCGGAAGCCGTAGTCCAGCAGCTTGCTGGCCTGCTCGGCCAGCGGCCCGGGGTTGCGCTCGCCGCGCAGCAGCACCACGGCCAGCCGCTTGCCGTTCTGCTCGGCGCCACCCACGTAGGTGTGCCGGGCGTCGTCGGTGAAGCCGGTCTTGCCGCCCAGGAAACCGGGGTACACGCCGAGCAGCTTGTTGTCGTTGTTGACCTGGAAGCCCGGGTGGCCCTTGTAGCCGGGGAACTGGATGGAGTCCGTGGCCGCGGCGTCGGCGTACTCGTCGTACTTCATGGCCGCGCGGAAGATCAGGCTCTGGTCGTACGCGGAGGTCGTCATGCCGGGCCCGTCGAGGCCGGACGGGGTGGCCGCGCGGGTGTCGAGCGCGCCGAGCTCCTGGGCGACCGCGTTCATCTTGTCCAGGGCCGCGTCCTCGCCACCGAGCGTGCGGGCGAGCGCCCACGCCGCGTCGTTGCCCGACCGCATGATCAGCGCGTGCAGCAGCAGGTCGACCGTGTAGGTGCCGCCGGGGCCGACGCCGACCTTCGTGCCCTCCTGGTTCGCGTCCTCCTGCGTGCCCTTGACCTTGGTGTCCGGGCGCAGCTCCTTGATCACCACGATGGCCAGCAGGCTCTTGATCAGCGACGCGGGCCGCTCGCGGGCGTGCGGGTCCTTGGCGGCCAGCACGTCGCCGCTGCTGAGATCGGTGACCGCCCACGTGGCGGCGCTGATGCCACCGGGCGGGGCGGGTGCGTCAGTGGGCCGGATGATGCCGCAGGCACCCATCCGGGGTCCCCCGACCGGGTCCTCCGGGATCGGCAGCGGGTCGGGGGTCGTTTCACCCGGTGGTGGCTCTTCGGACGTGTCGATGGGCGCCGGCGGCAGCTGCCGGGCCTCGCAGGCGGCCCGCTGTTCCTGGGTCTGCGGCTGGGCCTTGCGGCTCGTCCGCGGCCCGGCCCACGCGCTCTGCGGGGCGACCAGAGCAGCGATGACCAGCGCACACAGCGACACGACGAAGGCGGGAACGAACCTGACGGTTGCGTGACGCACGGAGCCAGCCTAGGGGCAAGGTCGACTTCGCTTGCGCCGACCCTCTGCCTGACACACGACGGGGGCCTTACCAGCCGAGCAGGCGGTAAGGCCCCCGTCGGGGTGAAATCAGGCGTTCGCCGTTTCACCCGTCTTGTCGTCGATCTCGGCCTCGGCGGACGCGCGCTTGACGGCGTCGACGCCGTTGATGACGCCGGACTTGGTCTTGTAGCCCTCGCCGGTCGCCACGATCTCGCCGTTGCCGGCCTTCAGGCGAAACCGGAACTCGCCCTTCGCGTCGGTGTAGATCTCGAACTTCGCCGCCATGCGTATCTCCCAGGTGTCCAGGTTGTCGACTCAACACCGCGGCCAGGTGGGGACTCGGGTCGCGGGGCGCCGCAGTCTACGTCCGCCCTATGTGGGCGGGGGTTAAATTGGCGGAGAAAACATCGGCGAGGAGTGTCCGTTCATGACCGCATCGAATGCCGGCCGGCAGCCGGGCGTCCGCTCCCGCCAGCAGTCCCGGTTGCTCGCGCTGCTGCGCGACGAAGGACCGATGTCACGCGTGGCGCTCGGCGAGCGGCTCGAGCTGCCGAGGGCGAAGCTGACCGGCGAGCTGGCCCGCCTCGTCGACACCGGGCTGGTGGAGATCGGCGGTCCGGCGGCCAGCCGCGGCGGGCGGCGCTCGACGCTCGTGCACCTCGCCGACGACTTACGGTTCGTCGCCGCCGACGTCGGTGCCACGTCGGTCAACGTCGCGATCACCGACGGCCGCTGCGAGGTGCTGGCCAGCCAGAGCGAGGACTGCGAGGTCCGGCTCGGCCCGGTCCCGGTGCTCGGCCTGGTCGTGGACCTCGTGAACCGGGTGCGGGACAAGGCGCCCGGCCGGCTCATCGGCGCCGGCATCGGCCTGCCCGGCCCGGTCAGCTTCCGCGACGGCATGCCGGTGGCGCCGCCGATCATGCCCGGCTGGGACCGCTACCCGGTGCGCGACGAGCTCGCCGGCAAGTGGGGCTGCCCGGTCACCGTGGACAACGACGTGAACGTGATGGCACTCGGCGAGCGGCACGCCGGCGTCGCCCGCTCGCTCGACGACCTCATCTTCGTCAAGGTCGGAACCGGCATCGGCTGCGGCATCGTGCTGGGCGGGCGGGTCTACCGCGGGGTGGCCGGCACCGCCGGGGACATCGGCCACATCCGGCTCGACGACTACGGCCCGGCGTGCGCGTGCGGGGAGGTCGGCTGCCTGGAGGCGTACTTCGGCGGCGCGGCGCTCGCCCGGGACGCGCTGACGCTGGCCCGCAGCGGCCGGTCGGCCATGCTCGCCGAGGCGCTCGCCCAGCGCGGCAAGCTGACCGCGCAGGACGTCGGCGAGGCGGCGGTGGCCGGCGACTTCGCGGCGGCGAACCTGGTGCGGGAGGGCGGGCGGCGGCTCGGGCACGTGGTCGCCTCGCTCGTCAGCTTCCTGAACCCGGGCATGGTCGTGATCGGCGGCGGCGTGTCGCGGCTGGGCCACCCGCTGCTGGCCGAGGTGCGCAGCTCCGTGTACCGGCGGTCGCTGCCCCTCGCGACGGGGAACCTGCCGATCGTGCTGTCGGAACTGGGCGAGCTGGCCGGCGTCACGGGCGCAGCCTGGTCCGCCACCGCCCGAGCCTTCACCGCCACCTGACCCACCGCGCGCGCCCGTCCCAAACCGCGAGTCCCCCGCTCAGCACCCGCGAGTCCCCCGTTCTGGGCCGCGTGTCCCCCGTTCTCTCGCCCGCGAGCTTGGTGGGGGCGCGGACCAGGAATGGGAACTCGCCAGGCCCGGAACGGGGACTCGGTGTTCGGAACGGGGGACACAGGGTTCGGAGCGGGGGACTCGCGGGTTTGGGGTGGCGGGCTCGTGGTGGTGGGGGTCGGGGGGTGGGCTTGTGGGGGTGTCGGGTCTGGGGTGGGGTGTCCGGTCTCGTTATCGGATTGCGGCCTGGTTCGGGGTCTGGCGGTGGTTCGTCACTTCGCGCATTTCTCGCACTACTTTTGACGATCAGATTCGAAAGGTCGGGGCGGAGGTTGAGCCAAACGGGCTATTGCGGCGATTGACGGCGCTACGGGACGCTCTAATGTGAGTCAGCGCACCGACCTTCGATCGGAGCCTCAACGAAGTGGAGTGGCGCCGGTGGGTCAGAGCCGCCCGGTGGACCAAGCCGGTCTGCGCCGCGGGAACCTCGCGCTTCTGGTGCGGACCCTGCGCGCGCACGGCGCCTTGTCCCGGGCCCAGCTCGCGGTCCGCTCCGGGCTGTCGAAGGCCACCGTCTCCAGCCTCGTCACCGACCTCGAACTGCGCGGGCTCGTGCACTCCGCCGGCGTCTCCGCGGGCGGGCAGGGCCGGCCGGGCCAGCTCGTCGACCTGCGGCCGACCAGCGTGTGCGGCATCGGGCTGGACGTGCACGTCGGGCACGCCGGCGTGGCCGTCACGGACCTGTCCGGCGAGCTGCGCTTCCGCCGCCGGGTGGCCTGCGACGTGCCGGGCATCGGGCCCGAGCGCTCGATCGACCAGCTCGCCGAGCTCGTGGCCACCGCGCTCGCCGAGGTCCGGGGCGTCGTCGGGCAGCCGGTCGGCGTGACGGTCTCGGTGCCGGGCCTGGTCGACCGGTCCGCGGGCACGGTCACCTTCGCGCCCCGGCTGCGCTGGCGCGACGTCGCGCTGGCCGACGGGCTCGCCGCCCGCACCGGCCTGCCGCTGGACCTCATCGCTGTCGACAACGACGCGAACCTCGGCGCCGAGGCGGAGCTGGCCGCGATGGCCGTCCCCGTCGACGACCTCGTCTACCTCACCGGCGACTTCGGCATCGGCGGCGGCGTGATCGCGGGCGGGCGGCTCGTCCGCGGCTCGGTCGGCTTCGCGGGCGAGATCGGGCACATGGCCATGGACCCGCTGGGCCCGTACTGCTCCTGCGGGCGGCGCGGCTGCTGGGAGACCCAGGTCGGCCTCGGCGCGCTGCTGCACGCGTGCGCCGACCCCGACGACCCGGTCCGCGACCCGACGCTCGACCTCGACCAGCGGATGCGCATCATCCGCTCGCGGGCCGAGCAGCGGGACCGCCGCACGCTGGACGCGCTGCACCAGATCGGCACCGAGCTCGGCCAGGGCGTCTCGATCCTGGTCAACCTGCTCAACCCGGCCGTCGTCGTACTCGGCGGCTACTTCGCCGCGCTGCCCGAGTGGCTCGTCGAGCCGATCCGCAACCAGGTCGTCGCCAACGTGCTCGCCCCGGGCGCGGGCGGCGCGCGGGTGGTCGGCTCGCAGCTCGGCTTCACCGCGGCCACCACCGGCGGCGCGCTCGCGGCCTTACGCCGCGTCCTCGACGACCCCACCGTCGTGCCCACGGGACAAGCAGATGACGAGGAGGCGCCCGCATGAGTGAAGTGGGTACCGCGCCCGGCGCGGATGCCGAGGTGCTGCTCACGATGTCCGGCATCGTCAAGACCTTCCCCGGCGTGCGCGCGCTCGACGGCGTCGACCTCGAGGTCCGCGCCGGCGAGGTGCACTGCCTGCTGGGCCAGAACGGCGCGGGCAAGTCGACGCTGATCAAGGTCCTCGCCGGCGCGCACCAGCCGGACGGGGGCGAGATCATCTGGCGCGACAAGGTCACGACGCTCGGCTCGCCGGTGGCCGCGCTCAACCTCGGCATCGCCACGATGTACCAGGAGCTGGACCTCGTCGACGGCATCTCGGTGGCGGAGAACGTCTTCCTCGGCCACGAGCACGCGGTGTTCGGCTTCCCGCAGCGGCGCCGCATGCGCAACGAGACCCGCGCGCTGATGCGCCGGCTCGGCCACCCGGAGATCCCGCCCGGCCGCGAGGTCGCCCTGCTCTCGGCCGCCGGCATGCAGCTGGTGTCGATGGCCCGCGCGCTCGTGCACGACGCCCGGCTGATCGTCATGGACGAGCCGACCGCCGCGCTCGCGGCCGACGAGGTCGACAACCTGTTCCGGATCGTCGGGGAGCTGACCGCCGAGGGGGTCGCGGTCGTCTACATCTCCCACCGCCTGGAGGAGATCCGCCGCGTCGGGCACCGCGTGACCGTGCTCAAGGACGGCCGCACGGTCGCCACCGGCCTCGACGCGCGCACCACCTCCACGAACGAGCTGGTGAACCTCATGTCCGGCCGCATGGTGGAGACCGTCTTCCCCAAGCGCGAGGTGACCACGGTCGACGAGACGCACGAGGTGCTGCGGGTCGAGGGGCTGACCCGGGGCAGCGAGTTCGCCGACGTCAGCTTCACCGTCCACGCCGGGGAGATCGTCGGCATCGCGGGCCTGGTCGGCGCCGGCCGCAGCGAGGTGCTGGAGACCGTGTTCGGCGCGCGCAAGGCCGACGCGGGCTCGGTGTGGGTGAACGACAAGCGGTTGCGGCCGGGCAGCGTGCCGGCCGCGGTCGCGGCGGGGGTCGGGCTCGCGCCGGAGGAGCGCAAGAGCCAGGGGCTGCTGCTCGACCAGTCGGTCGCGAACAACGTGACGCTCGCGAGCCTGCCGGAGTACAGCACGGCGGGGTTCACCGACCGGAGCAGGGAGCTGCGGGACTCGCGGGCCACGCTCGAACGGCTCGACCTGCGCCCGGCCGACCCGCGCCGGGTGGTCCGCACGCTCTCGGGCGGCAACCAGCAGAAGGCCGTCGTGGCCCGCTGGCTGGTGCGGGACTGCAAGGTCCTGCTGCTGGACGAGCCGACCCGCGGCGTGGACGTCGGGGCGCGGGCGGAGTTGTACGGGCTGATCCACGAGCTGGCCGCCGCGGGGGTGGCCGTGGTGCTGGTGTCCAGCGAGGTTCCGGAGGTGCTCGGTCTGTCCGACCGGGTGCTGGTGATGCGTGAGGGCCGCCTGCTCACCGAAGCGCCGGCGAGCGAGCTCACCGAGGCGGCCGTGCTCGACATGGTCATGGAAGGCAGCGAGGTGATGGCGTGAGCGACAGTGACCTGAGCGAGAAGTCCTCTGTGGACCCCGAGCCGAAGCCGGTGCTCGAGGGCGAACCCGTCCAGACCGGACCGACCGGCGGCATGCGCACGCCCAGCGGTCTGCGGCTGGACATCCGCCTGCTGATCCTGATCGGCGTGCTGGTCGCGTTGTGCGTGGTCGGTTACGTCACCGCCCCGGACACGTTCCTGTCGGAGAGCAACATCTCCACGATGCTGCGCCTCGCGGCGGCGATCGGCGTGGTCAGCGTCGGCATGACGTTCGTGATCATCTCCGGCGGCATCGACCTGTCCGTCGGCTCGATGGTGGCGCTCGCCAGCGTCTGGATGACGACGCTCGCCACGCAGTCCTACGGCCCGTGGGTGATGGTGGCGTGCGGGCTCGGGGTCGGGCTCGGGGCCGGCCTGATCAACGGCGCGCTGATCGCCTACGGCCGCGTGGTGCCGTTCATCGCGACGCTCGCCATGTACGCGTCCGCACGCGGTCTGGCCGAGCGGCTCTCCGAGCGGCGCACCCAGGTCGTGACCGTCGAGGAGTTCCTCGAGTTCTTCCGCGGCGACCTGCTCGGCATTCCGGTGCTGATCTGGATGCTCGCCGTGGTGTACGCGATCGGCTGGGTGGTGCTCAACCGCACCACGTTCGGCCGGCGCACGTTCGCGGTCGGCGGCAACGCCGAGGCCGCCCGCCTGGCCGGCATCAACGTCAAGCGGCACACCGCGTACGTGTACGCGCTCTGCGGACTCTGCTGCGGCATCGCCGCGCTCATGGTCGTCGCCCGCACCACATCGGGCGCGTCGACCAACGGGCAGTTCTACGAGCTGGACGCGATCGCGGCCGTCGTCATCGGCGGCACGTTGCTCTCCGGCGGCCGCGGCACGCTGATCGGCACGCTCATCGGCGTGCTGATCTTCACCGTGGTGAACAGCATCTTCACCCAGAACAACCTCGAGACAGACATCCAGAACATCGCCAAGGGCGCGATCATCGTCGCCGCCGTGCTGCTCCAGTACAGCACTACCCGAACAAGGAAAACCTAGGCGGAACCCCGACTCCGCCTACCGTCCATTCCAGACCGTACAAGGGAGTACCCATGTCCGAGAGTCCTTTCGTGGCCCGCCGCCGGTTCCTCCTCGGCGCCTCCGCCCTCGGTGCGGGCGCGCTCGTCGTCGGCTGCACCTCCAACGAGCCCGCCAACGCGAACAGCAACCAGGTCGCCGGTGGCGGTGGCGACAATGCCCAGCCCGGCAAGGAGGTCACGATCGGGTTCAGCGCGCCGGCCGCCGACCACGGCTGGATCGCGGCGATCACCAAGAACGCGCAGGCGCAGGCCGAGGCGTTCAAGGACGTCAAGTTCAACGCCACCGAGGGCACGAACGACGTCAACCAGCAGATCGCCCAGGTCGAGTCGCTGGTCAACGAGGGCCTCGACGTGCTGGTCATCCTGCCCTTCGACGGCAAGGCGCTGACCGCCACCGCGCAGGAGGTCATGGACAAGGACATCCCGGTGATCAACCTGGACCGGGTCTTCGACACCCCGCTCGCGTACCGCACCTGGATCGGTGGCGACAACTACCGGATGGGCGTCAACGCCGGCGGCTACATCGCCGATCAGATGAAGGCCAAGGGCGTGTCCGCCCCGATCATCGGCGAGGTGGCCGGCATCGACTCGCTGCCGCTGACCCAGGAGCGCAGCAAGGGCTTCAAGGACGCGCTCGCGAAGGCCGGGTTCAAGGTCGGCCCGCGCGTGGCCGCGGCGTTCACCGCGGAGTCCGGCGAGCAGCAGACGGCGAACCTGCTGCAGGGCGCGACCAAGCTGGACGCCCTGTGGAACCACGACGACGACCAGGGCATCGGCGTGATGGCCGCGATCGACTCGGCCGGCCGCGACGAGTTCATCATGGTCGGCGGCGCCGGTTCGCGGGACATGATGGACCGCATCAAGGCCGACAACACGGTCATCAAGGCGACCGTCCTCTACAGCCCGTCGATGGCCTCCACCGCGGTCTCGCTCGCCCGGCTGCTGGGCCAGAACAAGGGCGTCGCCGACTTCGCCGAGCACGAGATCCCCGCGTTCATCACCACCTACTCGGCCGTGGTGACCAAGGAGAACGTCGACTCGTACCTGGATGTCGGCTTCGACTCCTGACGCGCGGGCGACCCAGAGCGGAGTGCGGAGTTGAAGTCCCAGTGGACACGGAGGATGAGCGATGACTGAGGGCAGCGGGGGCGGCGGCCGGATCGGGATCGGCATGGTCGGCCACGCGTTCATGGGAGCCGTGCACTCCCACGCATGGCGGAGCGCGCACAGGTTCTTCGACCTGCCGATGGTTCCCGAACTCGCCGTCCTCGGCGGGCGTGACCTCGCGCGCACGAAGGCCGCGGCCGCGAAGTACGGCTGGGCGAGCGTGCAGACCGACTGGCGCGAGCTCGTGACGTCCGACGCGGTGCAGCTGGTCGACGTCTGCACGCCCGGCGACTCGCACGCGGAGATCGCCATCGCGGCGCTCGCCGCGGGCAAGCACGTGCTGTGCGAGAAGCCGCTCGCCAACACCGTCGCGGAGGCCGAGGAGATGGCGGCGGCCGCGGCGCAGGCCGCCGCCCGCGGCGTGCGGTCCATGGTGGCGTTCAACTACCGGCGGGTGCCGGCCCTCGCGTACGCGCGCAAGCTCATCGAGGAGGGCCGGCTCGGCACCGTGCGGCACGTCCGCGCGGTGTACCTGCAGGACTGGCTGTCGGACGAGAAGGCGCCGATGGCCTGGCGGCTGCGCAAGGACAAGGCGGGCTCGGGCGCGCTCGGCGACCTCGGCGCGCACATCGTCGACGCCACCCAGTACCTGGTGGGCGACCTGCTCACCGGCGTGTCCGCGATGACCAACACGTTCGTCCACAAGCGACCGACCGAGACCGGCGACCTCGACGACGTCACCGTGGACGACGCGGCCCTGTTCTTCGGCCGCTTCGCGAACGGGGCCGTGGCGAGCTACGAGGCCACCCGGTTCGCGCTCGGGCGCAAGAACGCGATGAGAGTCGAGGTCAACGGCTCGCGAGGGAGCATCGCGTTCGACTTCGAGTCGATGAACGAGCTGTCCTACTACGACGGTTCGGAGGGCGGCGCGGCCGGGTTCCGGCGGATCCTGGTCACGGAGCCGACCCACCCCTACGTCGGTGCGTGGTGGCCGCCCGGTCACCTGCTCGGCTACGAGCACACGTTCACCCACGAGGTCGTCGACCTGATCCGCGCGATCGCGGACGGGACCGACCCGAGCCCGTCCTTCGCGGACGGCCTGCAGGTGCAACGCGTGCTGGCGGCGGTCGAGCAGAGCGCCGGGAGCGGGTCGGCGTGGACCGAGATCGATACCGGAGGCGTCTCGTGAGCGATGACTACACCCCGACCCCGGAGGACCGGTTCAGCTTCGGGCTGTGGACGGTCGGCTGGCAGGGCGTCGACCCGTTCGGCGTCGCGACCCGGGAGCCGATGGATCCCGCGTACGCGGTCGAGAAGCTCGCCGAGCTCGGCGCGTGGGGCGTCAGCTTCCACGACGACGACCTGATCCCGTTCGGGGCCAACGACGCCGAGCGGGCCGGCCGGATCGCGAGCTTCCGCAAGGCGCTCGAGTCGACCGGGCTCGTGGTGCCGATGGCGACCACGAACCTGTTCACCCATCCGGTGTTCCGGGAGGGCGCGCTGACCGCGAACGACCGGGACGTGCGGCGGTACGCGCTGCGGAAGATCCTGCGCAACCTCGACCTCGCGGCCGAGCTCGGCGCCCGCACCTACGTGATGTGGGGCGGCCGGGAGGGCGCGGAGTCGCCGTTCAACAAGGACGTCCGCGCCGCGCTGGACCGGTACGCCGAGTCGGTCAACATCCTGTGCGCGTACGTGCGCGAGCAGGGCTACGACATCCGCTTCGCGCTGGAGCCCAAGCCCAACGAGCCCCGCGGCGACATCCTGCTGCCGACGATCGGGCACGCGATCGCGTTCATCAGCGAGCTCGAGGAGCCGGACCGGGTCGGGCTCAACCCGGAGGTCGGCCACGAGCAGATGGCCGGAATGTCGGTCGTGCACGGTTATGCCCAGGCGTTGTGGCACGGGAAACTCTTCCACCTCGACCTGAACGGCCAGAACGGCGCGCGATACGACCAGGATCTGCGATTCGGTAACGGCGATGTAAAAAGCGCGTTCGCCCTCGTCGATTTGCTCGAGCACGCCGGATATGCCGGCCCGCGCCACTTCGACTTCAAGCCGGCGCGCAGCGAGGACGAGTCGGGCGTGTGGGCGTCGGCGGCGGCGTGCATGCGCAACTACCTGGTCCTCGCGGACAAGGCCCGGCGGTTCCGGGCCGACCCGGACGTGGCCGCCGCTCTGGTGGACAGCCGCGTCGACCAGCTGGCCCGGCCCACGCTCGCCCCTGGTGAGAGCCTCGCCGACCTGCGGGCCGAGGAACTCGACGTCGCCGCGGCCGGGCTGCGCGGCGCGCACGCGGAGGCGCTGGACCAGCTTGCCCTGGAATACCTGTACGGCACCCGCTGACGAAAAAGCGGCGCCGCCAGACCTGCTACGTCCGGCGGCGCCGCGAACACGGAAAGGAGCAATTTCCTTCTCGCGGTCCCCATTTCGGTGAGACAAGGAGAAAGTACCAGTGCGAGGGAACAGAACGGATAAAGTTCGGATAAAACCACCTGGGGTACGCATCGGATCGCGTTTCGCGATCGGCACTCTGGCGCTGTTGACCGGCATGGGGGTCGCGTCGGCCGAACCGGTCGCCCAGCACGAGGACCCCACTGTCCTGGTGTTCTCCAAGACCGCCGGCTTCCGGCACGACTCCATCCCCGCCGGCATCGCCGCCATCCAGTCCCTGGGCGCGACGCACGGCTTCGCGGTCGAGGCCACTGAGGACGCGGGCGCGTTCACGGCCGAGAACCTCGCCCACTACTCCGCCGTGGTCTTCCTGTCGACCACGGGCGACATCCTCGATGCCGAGCAGCAGACGGCGTTCGAGGGCTACATCGAGGCCGGCGGCGGCTACGCGGGCGTGCACGCCGCGGCCGACACCGAGTACGACTGGCCGTGGTACGGCCAGCTCGTCGGCGCCTGGTTCAAGTCGCACCCCGCCATCCAGCAGGCCAACGTGCACGTCGAGGGCCACGACCACCCGTCCACCGCGAACCTTCCGGACGACTGGACGCGCACCGACGAGTGGTACAACTACCGGACCAACCCGCGGACCGCGGTGAAGGTGCTCGCCTCGCTGGACGAGTCCAGCTACGACGCCGGCCCGGACGCCATGGGCGACCACCCGATCATGTGGTGCCACGCGCAGGGCACCGGCCGGTCCTGGTACACCGGCGGCGGCCACACCGTCGAGTCCTACAGCGACCAGGCGTTCCTCGACCACCTCGGGGGCGGCATCCGCTATGCCGCCGGCCTGGACGAGGCCGACTGCACGCCGGACACCGGCCCGGCCGAACCGCCGGTCGACGCCGACTTCGACCAGATCACGCTGGCGAAGGGCGAGGAGGTCACCGGTGAGCCGATCGCGCTGGCCGTGCTGCCCGACCGCCGGGTCATCCACACCTCGCGCGACGGCCGCGTCTGGCTGACCACACCGGAGGCGACGACCACGCTCGCCGGGCAGATCCCGGTGTACAACCACGACGAGGACGGCCTGCAGGGCGTGGCGATCGACCCGAACTTCGCCGAGAACAAGTGGGTGTACATCTTCTACGCGCCGCCGCTGGACACGCCGGCCGGCGACGCGCCGGAGAACGGCACCGCGGCGGACTTCGAGCCGTTCAAGGGCCACAACCAGCTGTCCCGCTTCAAGTTCACCGACGCGGGCACGCTGGACCTGGCCAGCGAGCAGCAGATCATGCAGGTGGCCACCGAGCGCGGCATCTGCTGCCACGTGGGCGGCGAGATCGACTTCGACGCCGGCGGCAACCTGCTCCTGTCCACAGGGGATGACAGCAACCCGTTCGCGTCCGACGGCTACACCCCGATCGACGAGCGGGCGGAGCGCAACCCGGTCTTCGACGCGCAGCGCACCTCGGGCAACACCAACGACCTGCGCGGCAAGCTCCTGCGGATCACCGTGGCCGACGACGGCAGCTACACGGTCCCCGCGGGCAACCTGTTCGCGCCGGGCACCGAGAAGACCCGCCCGGAGATCTACGCGATGGGCTTCCGCAACCCGTTCCGGTTCGCCGTGGACAAGCAGACCGGCTGGATCCACCTCGGCGACTACGGTCCGGACGCGGGCGCGGCCAACCCGGCCCGCGGTCCGGGCGGGACGGTCGAGCAGAACCTGATCAAGGGTCCGGGCAACTTCGGCTGGCCCTACTGCGTCGGTGACAACCAGCCGTTCGTCGACTACGACTTCGCCTCCGGCGCGTCGGGTTCGACGTTCGACTGCGCGGCGCCGAAGAACGAGAGCCCGCACAACACGGGCCTGACCGACCTGCCGCCGGTGCAGCCGGCGTGGATCCCGTACGACGGCGGTTCGGTGCCCGAGTTCGGCACCGGCGGTGAGTCGCCGATGGGCGGCCCGGTCTACCACTACGACGCGAACCTCGACTCGCCGACGAAGTTCCCCGAGTTCTACGACAAGAAGAACTTCGCCTACGAGTGGGACCGCGGCTGGATCAAGACGATCGAGGTGGGCGCGAACGGCGAGCGCGGCGCGATCGAGCCGTTCTTCGACTCGATGGCCCTGACCCGCCCGATGAACGTCGAGTTCGGGCCGGAGGGCTCGATGTACGTGCTGGACTACGGCAGCGGGTACTTCGGTGGCGCCGAGGACTCGGCGGTCTACCGGATCGACTACACGAAGGGCAACCGCACGCCCGAGGTGGCGCTGGAGGCGGACAAGACCTCCGGGCCGGCGCCGCTGGCCGTCCACTTCGATCCCGCGGGCACGCAGGACCCCGACGGCGGGGACCTGACCTACGCGTGGGACTTCGACGGGGACGGCACGACCGACTCCACCGAGGAGGGACCGGTCGACCACACCTACGACGCGGTGGGCCAGTACTCGGCGAAGCTGTCGGTGACCGATCCGACCGGGCTGACCGGCGCGGCGAGCGTCGTGGTGACCGCGGGCAACACCGAGCCGGTGGTCACGCTCGACCTGCCGGCGAACGGCGGCTTCTTCGGCTACGGCGACACCGTGCCGTTCCAGGTGAGCGTGACCGACCCGGAGGACGGCACGATCGACTGCGCCAAGGTGACCGTGGAGTACATCCTCGGCCACGACAACCACGGCCACCCGCTGTCGCGGGCGACGGGGTGCGAGGGCGTGATCGAGACCCCCGCCGACGAGGGCCACGGGCTCGACGCGAACGTGTTCGGCGTGCTCAACGCGAGCTACACCGACAACGGCGCGTCCGGCGCCCCGGCGCTGACCGGCGAGGACGAGATCACCCTGCAGCCCAAGCTCAAGCAGGCCGAGTTCTTCACCGAGAACAGCGGCACGCAGGTCGTCGCCGCCGACGGCGCGAGCGGTGGCAAGCGGGTCGGCTACATCGACGACGGTGACTGGATCAAGTTCGACCCGATCAACCTGACCGGGGTGGACGCGATCGGCTACCGGGTGAGCTCGGGCGGCGCGGGCGGCACGATCACCGTGCACAAGAACGCGCCGGACGGCCCCGTCGTGCAGACCGTGCAGGTGGCGAACACCGGCGGCTGGGACACCTACGCCGACATCGCGCCGGCGCCGGTCAACGATCCCGGCGGCACCGGCCCGCTGTACCTGGTGTTCAACGGCACCGGTTCCGGCGGGCTGTTCGACGTGGACAACATCCAGGTCGAGGGGCCGGGAGTGGCCGAAGGCGGCGGCGGTCCGCAGGAGTGCACGCCGACCCAGCCGGAGGAGGGCTACCGCAGCCTCTTCGACGGCACCGAGGCGAGCCTCGAGCACTGGCAGCACGCGGGTCCGGGCAGCTTCGTCCACCAGGACGACTGCACGATCATGTCCACCGGCGGGCTGGGCCTGCTCTCCTTCGACGAGGAGTTCAACGCCTACAGCCTGAAGCTGGACTGGAAGGTCGCCGGCGACGACAACTCCGGTGTCTTCGTGGGTTACCCGGCGGTCGGCGACGACCCGTGGGTCGCGGTGAACGAGGGCTACGAGATCCAGATCGACGCCACGGACGCGGACGACCGGACCACCGGTTCGGTCTACTCGTTCCAGTCGGCGGATCTCCCGGCCCGGGACGCGGCGCTGCACCCGCCGGGTGAGTGGAACACCTACGAGATCGTCGTGCAGGGGCAGACCATCAAGGTCTACCTCAACGGAGCGCTGATCAACGACTTCGTGAGCACCGACCCCGCCCGGGACCTCACCCAGGGGTTCGTCGGCATCCAGAACCACGGCGACGGTGACGACACCTTCTTCCGCAACATCCAGCTCAAGGAGATCGCGGACGAGGCCGCGCCGGTCACCACCGCCACCTTCGCCGACGCCGGTCCGGCCGGCTGGCACCCGGGCACGGTGCCGGTCGAGCTGGCGGCCACCGACGAGGGCCAGGGTGTCGACCGCATCGAGTACCGGCTCGACGACCGGGACTGGGCGCCGTACACCGAGGCGGTCTCCGTGACCGGCGACGGTCAGCACACCCTGCTGTACCGGGCGACCGACAAGGCGGGGAACGTCGAGGCGGAGAAGGCCGCGACCATCAAGATCGACGGCACGCGGCCGACCCTGCTGGCCGCGGGCGTGGCCGACGGGCGGGTCTACGGCGACGCCACGGACGTGGTGCTGTCCTGGCACGCCGAGGACGCCACCTCCGGCCTGTCCACCGTGACCGGTGCGCTCGACGGCGAGGCGGTCACGTCCGGGCGCACGGTGGCGCTCTACCAGCTGCCGATCGGCAACCACGGGTTCGCGGTGACGGCCGCCGACGAGGCGGGCAACACCACGAGCCAGTCGCTGTCCTTCACGACGACCACGTCGATGCGGGACGTCAGCCAGCTGGTGGACCGGTTCCGGGCCACGAACCGGCTGTCGCTGTCGGCGTACAAGCAGCTGTCGTCGATCCTCACCAAGGCCCGCAAGGCCGAGGCGAACGGCAACGACGGCAAGGCGGTGCGCTACCTGGGCACGTTCGTCACGCTCGCGCGGGACGACACGCTCGTCGGCGACGCGGACGTGCGGTCGGTCCTGGTGCGCGACGGCGACGCGGTGATCGGCTCGATCAACGGGACGGCCGTGCTGCCGCGGGCGGTGAACGGATGACCGCATAGGCGGCCGGCGGGCCGGCGGCGTACCGCACCACGCCGCCGGTCCGCCGGTGTCACCGATTTCGCTGGGAAAGGGGTCCGCATGGTTTCGAACGAACCGACCGGGTTGTGGCTGGTCGGTGCGCGGGGGTCGGTGGCCACTACCGCCATCACGGGGCTGCTCGCCTTACGCGCCGGGCTGATCGAGCCCACCGGCTGCGTCACCGAACGCACGCCGTTACGCGAGCTGGGGCTGGTGTCCTGGGAGAACCTCGTCGTCGGCGGCCACGACATCGCGTGCACCCCGCTGGACAAACGGGCCGAGCAGCTCGCGGACTCCGGGCTGATCCCGCACCGGGTGCTGGCCGCGACCGCCGCCGGGCTGCGCGGCGTCGACGCGTCCATCAGGGACGGTTACCACCCGGCGACGCACACCGGCCCGCAGGCCGCGGCGGCGTCCCGGCTCGCCGACGACATCGCGGACTTCCGCGCCCGCCACGAGCTGGCGCGGGTCGTCGTGGTGAACGTGTCGTCGACCGAGCCGCCCGTCCCGCCCGCGCCGGCGTTCGAGACGCTCGCCGCGCTGGAGGAGGCGCTCGCCGACCCGGCGCGGGCCGTGCTCCCGCCGAGCTCGCTCGCCGCGTACGCCGCGCTGCGGGCCGGCTGCCCGTTCGTGGACTTCACGCCGTCGCCGGGGATTCGCCTCCCCGCGCTGCACGAGCTCGCGGTCTCGTCGGGCCTGCCCTACGCGGGCGCGGACGGCAAGACGGGCGAGACCCTGTTACGGACCGTCCTCGCGCCGATGTTCACCGCCCGGGCGCTGCGCGTGCGGTCCTGGGCCGGCACGAACCTGCTGGGCGGCGGCGACGGCGCGAACCTCGCGGACCCGGCGCAGGCGCGCGGCAAGCTGGAGTCGAAGGCCCGCGGACTGGCGTCCCTGCTGGGCGACTCGGTGACCGCGCCCCTGCACATCGACAACGTGCCCGACCTGGGGGAGCAGAAGACCGCGTGGGACCACGTGTCGTTCGAGGGCTTCCTCGGCGCGCGGATGAGCCTGCAGCTGACGTGGACGGGCCTGGACTCCGCGCTCGCCGCGCCGCTGGTGCTCGACCTGGCGCGCCTCACGTCGGCGGCACACGCGACCGGCCACGTCGGTCCGATCGGCGCGCTCGCGTTCTTCTTCAAGGACCCCATCGGCTGCGACGAGCACCGCTTCGCCGAGCAGACCACGCTGCTGACCGAGTGGGTCGCGGGCCTGCACGCGCCGCGGGACACCCCAGGTGCGCCCGGCGAGGAGCGGGCGCCGTGAAGGCCTACCTGCAGCTCGTCCGCGCGCCGGCGGCACTGACCGTCCTCGGTGACACCGTCGCCGGGGCCGCCGCGGCCGGGCGACCCCTGCGCGGCAGGCGACTGCTGCTGCCGCTGTCCTCGGCGGCGTTCTACTGGTCGGGCATGGCCCTCAACGACTGGGCCGACCGCGAGCTGGACGCCACCGAGCGCCCCGAGCGGCCGATCCCGTCCGGACGGGTCAGCGCGAACCGGGCGCTCGCCGTCGCGACGGGGCTCACCGCGGCGGGCATCGGGCTGGCCGCGGCCGCGGGGCGCGACGCGCTGAAGGTCGCCCTGCCCTTGGCCGCCGCGGTGTGGGCCTACGACACGGTGCTCAAGGCCACGCCCGCCGGACCGGCCGGCATGGCCGCCTGCCGCGCCCTCGACGTCCTCATGGGCGCCGGCGGCGCGCGGGCCGCGCTGCCCGCCGCCGCGGCCGTCGGCGGCCACACCCTCGGCGTCACCGCCCTGTCCCGCGGCGAGGTGCACGGCGCGGCACCCGCCACCGCGGCCGCCGCGCTCGCCGGTACCGCCCTCGCCGCCGCGGCCGCCGCGGGTGGGCGGGCCAGCTCGGCGCGGCACCGGCTCGGCGCGCTTGCCGCGACCGCGCTGTACTCCGCGACCGTCGGCGGCGCGCAGCTCGCCGCGCGGCAGGACCCGTCCGCCGCGACGGTCCGGCGCGCCACCATGGCCGGCATCCACGGCATGGTCCCGCTCCAGGCCGCCATCGCCGCCCGCCGCGGCTCGCTCCTCGGCGCGCTCGCCGTGGCCGCCGCGCTGCCGGTGGCCCGGGCGCTGTCGCGGAAGGTGAGCCCGACGTGACCGCCTATCACCTGGGGTACGGGACCAACGGGTTCGCCAACCACCGCCTCGACGACGCGCTGCGGGTCATCGCCGACCTCGGGTACACGTCGGTGGCGCTCACCCTCGACCACCACCACCTCGACCCGTACGGCGACGACGTCGCCAAGCAGACCGAGCACGTCGCCGCGCTGCTCGCGCGCCTCGGGCTGCGCTGCGTGGTCGAGACCGGCGCGCGGTACCTGCTCGACCCGTACCGCAAGCACCACCCCACGCTCGTGTGCGACGAGCCGGGCCGGCGCATCGACTTCCTCAACCGCGCGATTCGCATCGCCGCCGACCTGGACGCGGACTGCGTGTCGTTCTGGTCCGGCATCCGCCCGTCCACGGTGGAACCCGCGACGGCGTGGCGGCGGATGCGCGACGGGGTGGCGACCGTGCTGGACGAGGCCGCCGCACGGGAGGTCCCGCTCGGGCTGGAGCCCGAGCCGGGCATGTTCGTCGAGCACCTGTCCGAAGCGCTGCGCCTCCGCGAGGAGCTCGGCGCGCCGGAGCTGCTCGGCATCACCTTGGACGTCGGCCACTGCGTCGCGGTGGAACCGGAGGACGCGGCGACCTGCATTCGCCGCGCCGCCGACCTGATCGTGAACGTGCAGCTGGACGACATGCGCACCGGGGTGCACGAGCACCTTGAGTTCAGCGAGGGCGAGCTCAATCTGCCCGCCACCCTGGCCGCGCTGACCGAGATCGGCTACTCCGGCGTCGCGGCGGTCGAGCTGCCACGGCACAGCCACGCGGCGCCGGACGTGGCCGCCCGGGCGATCGCCGCGCTCCGTGCGGCGATCGACCCGGCCGGGCTTACCGATGGGGAGTGGGTGAACAAGGTGGACCATCCCTGGCTCGTCGAGGCGGAGGCGAAGGTGCGTGCCGACCCGGCCGCCGTCCGCACGCTGTTCCCGGCCGTCGGCCGCAAGGTCGGCCGGGGGCCGCTGCGGCCCGAGACCGACCCCCAGGGTCTCGTGCACGGCACCGTCGACGACCTGGCCCGCACCCGGCTGCTCGCGGTGCTCGCCGAGGTGCTCGAAGGGGACGCGCTCGCCGCCGAGGTCGCCGAGCTGTACCGCTACGGCGACGACGCCGAGCGCCGCGGCGTGCTGCGCGGGCTCACCGCGCTGCCGGTGTCGGCCGCGCCCGCCGGGACCGACATCGTCAAGGACGCGTTGCGCGCCAACGACATCCGCCTCGTCGCCGCGGCCATGGGCGAGTTCGGCGGGCTCAACCTCGACGACCACGCGTGGCGCCACGGCGTGCTCAAGTGCCTGTTCACCGGCGTCCCGCTGGCCGCGGTCGCCAGCCTCGAGCGGCGCACCGACGCCGAGCTGCTGCGCATGGTCGGCGACTACGCGGACGAGCGCCGCGCCGCGGGCCGCGAGGTCCCAGCCGACGCCACAACCCTCCTGGAGGCCCAGCCATGATCTCCGGTGTCGCAGAGCCGAGCGCTTCCCAACCGCGCCTAAGGGGAACGGGACGCAAACCGGCCACAAGTACGTGCCGAACCGCGCCATTCCGACCCACCGCAACCAAGACTTTGAATTCCGGGGAGGCGGGAATCTCCTCATGAGAATTTTCGACCCGCATATCCACATGACCTCGCGGACCACCGATGACTACGAGGCGATGTTCGCCGCCGGGGTGCGGGCGCTCGTCGAGCCGTCGTTCTGGCTCGGTCAGCCACGCACCAGCGTCGCGTCGTTCACCGACTACTTCGACAGCCTCATCGGCTGGGAACGCTTCCGCGCTTCGCAGTTCGGCATCCGCCACCACTGCACGATCGCGCTGAACCCCAAGGAGGCCAACGACCCGCGCTGCGTGGCGGTGCTCGACGTGCTCCCGCGCTACCTGGCGAAGGACGGCGTGGTCGCGGTCGGCGAGGTCGGCTACGACTCGATGACCCCGGAGGAGGACACCGCGTTCGCCGCCCAGCTGCAGCTGGCGATCACCCACGAGCTGCCCGCGCTGGTGCACACCCCGCACCGGGACAAGCTCGCCGGCACGAAGCGCACGCTCGACGTGGTGCGCGAGTCCGGCATCGGGCCGGGCCGGGTGATCGTCGACCACCTCAACGAGCCGACCGTCGGCCTCGTCGCGGAGTCCGGCTGCTGGATGGGCTTCTCGATCTACCCGGACACCAAGATGGACGAGCGGCGGATGGTGGCGATCCTGCGGGAGTACGGCACCGACCGGATGGTGGTCAACTCCGCCGCCGACTGGGGCCGCTCGGACCCGCTGAAGACGTACAAGACCGGCCTCGCGATGCTCGACGCGGGCTTCTCCGAGTCCGATGTGGACAAGGTGCTGTGGCGCAACCCGGTCGAGTTCTACGGCCAGAGCGACCGGCTCGTGCTCGACGAGCTGCCCGGGTTCGCCCCCTCGGCCGAGACGTTCGCGGGCAACTCGGTGCTGCGTGGGGGATCATGACGCCCCTTTCCTACTGCACGAACGTCCACCCCGCCGAGGACCTCGACGGGGTGGTGGCGCAGTTCGACCGCTACGCCGAGCCGGTGCGCCGGCTGGTCGGCACCGACGTGCTCGGGCTCGGGCTGTGGCTGCCGGCCACGCTCGCGGCGATGCTCGCCGACGACGCGCAGGCCCGCCGCAAGCTGCGCGCCGAGCTCGACGCGCGCGGGCTGGAGGTGTACACACTCAACGCCTTCCCGTACGGCGGCTTCCACGACGAGGTCGTCAAGCATGCGGTGTACCAGCCACAGTGGACGGACCCGCGGCGGCTCGAGTACACGGTGGACTGCGCGATCGTGCTCGCCGACCTGCTGCCCGACTCCGCCGCCTATGGCAGCATCTCCACGCTGCCGCTGGCCTGGCGCACGCCGTGGGACGAAGCCGACGACGCGGTGGCGGCCGGCGCGCTCGCCGAGCTGACCGGGATGCTCGACGGCCTGGTGCGGGCCGGCGGCCGGCCCATCCGGCTCGCCGTCGAACCCGAGCCGGGCTGCGTGCTCGACTCGGTCGCCGACGCGGTCTCCTGGCTCGCGCCGCGGGTCGACCCGCGCTACGTCGGGCTGTGCCTGGACACCTGCCACCTCGCGGTGTCCTTCGCGGACCCGGCGGAGGCCGTGGCACAGATCCACGACGCGGGCCTGTCCGTGGTGAAGGTGCAGGCCTCGGCCGCGCTCCAGGTCGACGATCCGGGTGGGGAGCCCGCGCGGCTCGCGCTCGCCGACTTCACCGAACCGCGCTACCTGCACCAGGTCCGCGAGCGCACCGGCGACGGCGGCGTGGTCGGCGCCGACGACATCCCGCAGGCGCTGACCGAGCTGCCCGCGCAGCGTGCCTGGCGGGTGCACTTCCACGTGCCGCTGCACGCGCGCCCGGCGGCCCCGCTGTCGGCCACCACCGACGTGCTCCGCGCCGCGATCGCCGCCCTGCGGTCCACCACGGACGGGGACCTGCCGCACATCGAGGTCGAGACGTACACGTGGAGCGTGCTGCCGGAGACCGCCGGAGGTGGCGGGGACACCGCGCTCATCCGCGGCATCGCGGCCGAGCTCCGCTGGGCCGCGGCCCAGCTCTTCGGAGAGGACGCCCGATGACCAAGCAGCTCGTGGTGCTCGACGTCGTGGGCCTGACGCCGAAGCTCCTCGCGCACATGCCGAACCTCGCGGGGCTCGCGCGCAGCGGGTGGCAGGCCGAGCTCGGCACGGTGCTGCCGGCGGTGACCTGCAGCGTCCAGTCGACGTTCCTCACCGGGCGGATGCCGGCCGAACACGGGATCGTCGGCAACGGCTGGTACTTCCGCGAGCTCGGCGAGGTCTTCCTGTGGCGCCAGCACAACCGGCTCGTCACGGGGGACAAGGTGTGGGAGACCGCCCGCGCGCGCCGGCCCGAGTACACGGCGGCGAACGTGTGCTGGTGGTACGCGATGGGCGCGACGACCGACATCACGGTCACCCCCCGGCCGATCTACCACGCGGACGGCCGCAAGTCGCCCGACGCCTACGTCCGCCCGCCGAGCCTGCACGACGAGCTCACCGGTGCGCTCGGCGAGTTCCCGCTGTTCCAGTACTGGGGCCCGACCGCGTCGCTGCGGTCCAGCGAGTGGATCGTCGGCGCCTCGCGGAAGGTGTTCACCGAGCACCACCCGGACCTGCTGCTGGTGTACGTGCCGCACCTGGACTACGACCTGCAGCGGTTCGGCCCGGACAGCCCGGCGGCGGTGCGCGCGGCCCGCGAGGTCGACGACGCGCTCGCGCCGCTGCTCGGCGCCGCGCTGGACGCCGGCGCGACGGTCGTGGCGCTGTCCGAGTACGGCATCACCCCGGTGCGCCGCCCGGTCGACGTCAACCGGCTGCTGCGCGCCGAGGGGCTGCTCGAGGTCTACACGCAGGCGGGCATGGAGTACCTCGACCCGTGGACGTCCCGGGCGTTCGCGGTGGCCGACCACCAGGTGGCGCACGTCTACGTCAACGACCCGGCCGACGTCTCGCGCGTTCGCGACATGCTGGGCACACTGTCCGGTGTGGACGAGGTGCTCGACCGCCCGGCGCAGGCGCGGTACGGCATCGACCACCCGCGGGCGGGCGAGCTCGTCGTGGTGGCCGAGCCCGACGCCTGGTTCACCTACTACTACTGGCTCGACGAGGACCGCGCGCCGGACTTCGCGCGCGGTGTCGAGATCCACCGCAAGCCCGGCTACGACCCGGCCGAGCTGTTCTTCGACCCGGCGGACCGGCTGGCGAAGGCCAAGGCCGGGCTGAACCTGGTGCGCAAGAAGGCCGGGCTGCGCTACGCGATGAGCGTCGTGCCGCTCGACCCGTCCTGCGTGCGCGGCTCGCACGGCCGGCTCCCCGCGAGCGCCGCCGACGGTCCGGTGCTGCTCTGCTCGGCCCCGGAGGCCGAACCCGGTGGCCCGCTCGCCGCCACCGATGTCCACGACCTGCTGCTCCAGTTGCAAGGAATCCCCGACGTCACGGTTTCGGAAGGAGCTCGACGATGAGTCGACCAGTCACGCTGTTCACCGGCCAGTGGGCCGACCTCCCGTTCGAGGAGGTGTGCAAGCTCGCCGCTGGCTGGGGGTACGACGGGCTGGAGATCGCCTGCTGGGGCGATCACTTCGAGGTGGACCGGGCCGTCAACGAGGACGACTACGTGCAGCGCAAGCTGGACCAGCTGGCCTCGCACGGGCTGAAGGTGTGGACGATCTCCAACCACCTGCTGGGCCAGGCGGTGTGCGACGACCCGATCGACCAGCGCCACCAGGACATCCTGCCGGCGCGTATCTGGGGCGACGGCGACCCGGAGGGCGTGCGGCAGCGGGCGGCGGCGGAGATGAAGGACACCGCGCGGGCCGCCGCGAAGCTCGGCGTGTCCACGGTGGTCGGCTTCACCGGGTCGAAGATCTGGAAGTACGTCGCCATGTTCCCACCGGTGGGCCAGGACGTCATCGACGACGGCTACGCCGACTTCGCCGCGCGGTGGAACCCGATCCTGGACGTGTTCGACGAGGTCGGCGTGCGGTTCGCGCACGAGGTCCACCCGTCGGAGATCGCCTACGACTACTGGACCACGAAGCGGACGCTGGAGGCGGTCGGCAACCGGGAGGCGTTCGGCCTCAACTGGGACCCGTCGCACTTCGTGTGGCAGGACCTGGACCCGGTCGGCTTCATCCTCGACTTCGCCGACCGGATCTACCACGTCGACTGCAAGGACGCGAAGAAGCGCTTCGACGGCCGCAACGGCCGGCTCGGCAGCCACCTCGCGTGGGCCGACCCCCGCCGCGGCTGGGACTTCGTGTCGACCGGGCACGGCGACGTGCCGTGGGAGGCGTCGTTCCGCGCCCTCAACGCGATCGGCTACGAGGGCCCGATCTCCGTGGAGTGGGAGGACGCCGGCATGGACCGGCTGCGCGGCGCCGAGGAAGCCGTGACGTTCATCCGCAACAACCTGTTCGACAAGCCGACCGCGGCGTTCGACGCCGCGTTCTCCTCGAAGGACTGATCGATCCTGTTCGCTCGACGAAAGGAACTGTCGTGGTCGTATCCCGGAGGTCGATGCTGCGCGGCGTGGCCGGCGCGGCGATCACGGCGGGCGCGATGAGCGCGCTGCCGGGTACCGCGAGCGCCGGTGGCGGGCACCGGCCGCTGCGCGTGCCGAAGGACAAGATCAGCATCCAGCTGTACACGTTGCGGAACCTCTTCGAGACAGACGTCGAGGGGACGATGTCGGCGCTGGCCGACCTCGGCTACCGCAAGGTCGAGATGGCGGGCACCTACGGCCGCAGTGCCGCGGAGTTCCGCCGGATCCTCGACGCCAACCACATCCGGGCGACCTCGTCGCACGTCGGCATCGACGGGATCGATCTCGACCAGGCGATCGCGGACGCCCGGACGCTCGGCAACCGGCGCGTCGTCCACCCGTACTCCAACTACCCGTCGATCGCGGAGTGGGAGTCGTTCACGGCGCGCCTGGAGGCGGCCGGGCAGGCGTTCCGGCGGGCCGGCATCCCGCTCGGCTACCACAACCACAACCACGAGTTCCTGCCCATCGACGGCGTCAAGCCCTACGACGTGATCACCCACGGCACGTCGCGGCGGAACGTGCACCTGGAGATGGACCTGTACTGGGTCGTCACCGGGGAACAGGACCCGGTGAAGGTGTTCTACCGCAACGCCGGGCGGGTCAAGCAGTTCCACGTCAAGGACCGCAAGCCCGACGGCGGCTTCGCCGACCTCGGCGAGGGCACGATCGACTTCCCGCGGATCTTCCGCGCGACGCACCCGCTGGAGGTCGAGGAGTACATCGTCGAGAACGACCAGCCGGTCGACGCGCTGAAGTGCGCCGACACCGGATACCGCTACCTGAGGAACGTTCGGTTCTAATCTGGTGGGACGGAGGTGCCGAACATGCCGCTGGTAGCCGGGGTCGACTCGTCGACACAGTCCTGCAAGGTCGTGGTGCGTGACGCGGAGTCCGGAGCGCTGGTGCGCAGCGGCTCGGCGGCACACCCCGACGGGACCGAGGTGGATCCGGCGGCGTGGTGGGACGCGCTGCGGTCGGCGATCGGGCGGGCGGGTGGCATCGAGGATGTCGCCGCCGTCTCGGTCGCCGGCCAGCAGCACGGCATGGTGTGCCTGTCCTCGTCCGGCGACGTGGTGCGGCCTGCCCTGTTATGGAACGACACCCGGTCCGCCGGCGCGGCGCAGGACCTGGTCGAGGAGTTCGGCGGCCCGTCGGCGTGGGCCGACGCGGTCGGCGTCGTCCCGGTGGCGTCGGTGACGGTGACCAAGCTGCGCTGGCTGGCCGCGCACGAGCCCGAGTCGGTGGCGCGGACCGCCGCCGTGTGCCTGCCCCACGACTACCTGACCTGGCGGCTGCGCGGCGATCCGGACGTGGCCACGGTGACCACCGACCGCGGCGACGCGTCGGGCACCGGCTACTACGCCCCGGCGACCGGGTCGTACCGCCCGGACCTGCTCGAGCTCGGCCTGGGCCGCTCGGTCGGGCTGCCGGCCGTGCTGGGCCCGTCCGACACGGCCGGCCGGGTCGGCGGCGAGCTGGCTCCCGGCGGTGACCGGCCGGGCGCGGTGCTCGGCGCGGGTACCGGGGACAACATGGCCGCGGCGCTGGGCGTCGGCGCGGAGCCCGGCGACGTGGTGGTGTCCATCGGGACGTCGGGCACGGCGTTCGCGGTGGCGGACAAGCCGAGCGCGGACCCGCTGGGCCTGGTGGCCGGCTTCGCCGACGCGACCGGCCGGTTCCTGCCGCTGGTGTGCACGCTCAACGCGGCGCGGGTGCTCGACGCCGTGGCCAGCGTGCTCGGCGTGGACCACGACCGGTTCGCCGACCTCGCGCTGTCCGCCCCGCCGGGTGCGGCCGGGCTCGTGCTCGTGCCGTACCTGGAGGGCGAGCGGACGCCGAACCTGCCCCAGGCGACGGGCGCGCTGCACGGCCTGCGCCTGGCGAACGCGACGCCCGCGCACCAGGCCCGGGCCGCGGTCGAGGGCATGCTCTGCGGCCTGGCCGACGCGGTCGACGCGCTCGTGGCGCAGGGCGTCCGGGTGGACCGGATCCTGCTGATCGGCGGCGGCGCCCGGTCGGCCGCGGTCCGCCGCATCGCGCCCGCGGTGCTGGGCCGCCCGGTCCTGGTGCCCGAGCCGGGCGAGTACGTGGCGGACGGCGCCGCGCGGCAGGCCGCGTGGGCGCTCACCGGCACCGACAGCCCGCCGAGGTGGCGCCTGGGTGCGGCGGAGAGGTACGAGGCCGACCCGACCCCGGGCCTGCGCGAGCGCTATGCGGAGGCGCGCGGCAAGATCCTCTCCCGGCCGGCGTAGTAGAGCAGCCGGATGCGGGAGTTGGTGTACGAGCAGGATCTGGTGCGCGCGCTGCTGCGGGATCAGCACCCGGATCTCGCGGACCTGGAGCTGCGTGCGGTCAGCGGCGGCTGGGACAACCAGCTGTGGCGCCTCGGGGCGGAGCTGGCCGTGCGCCTGCCGCGCACCGAGCGAGCGCCGGCCCTGCTGCACCAGGAGCAGACCTGGCTGCCGATGCTGGCGCGGCGCCTGCCGCTGCCGACGCCCGTCCCGGTGCGCACCGGGACGCCGTCGAGCCTGTTCGAGCACACCTGGACGATCGCGCGCTGGGTCGAGGGCGAGCCGGCCGATCGCGCGCCGATCACGCGCATCGAGGCGGCCGAGGTTCTCGCGGGGTTCCTGCGGGCGCTGCATCACCAGGCGCCGGCGGACGCGCCGGCCAACCCCTCGCGCGGCGTCCCCCTGGCCGGACTGGCGGGGGTCGCGGGCTGGTTCGAGGTCCTCGCCGGCCACCCGGACGCCGATGCCGCGCGGGAGGTGTGGGACAGCGCTGTCGCGGCGCCGGCCTGGCCGGGCGCGCCGCGGTGGCTGCACGGCGACCTGCACCCGGCGAACGTGGTAGTCCGGGACGGGATGCTCGCCGGGGTGATCGACTTCGGTGACCTGTGCGCGGGCGATCCCGCGACCGATCTGGGCGCCGCCTGGCTCCTGCTGCCCGCCGGCGCGGCGAGCCGGTTCTTCGACGCCTACGCGCGGGCCGACGACGCCACCATCACCCGCGCCCGCGGCTGGGCCGTCCTGCGCGCCCTGAACCTGATCTCGATCGGTCGGAACGGCAGGCTCGGGCTGCCCGGGGGCAAGCCGAGCTGGGAACCGGCGGGCTACGCCGCGCTCGACCGGGTCGTGGCGGCGAACCGGCCGCGGGAGTCGGGCGGCAGCTCGGCTCGGGCGGCCTGCTAGAACTGCTCGTAACCACGGGCCGACCCGGCCTGGCCGACCCCAAGGAGATCGTGTCGTGGAGTTCGTTCGGCATCTGCTGGTGTTCCTCCACCTGCTGGGGATGGCGATCCTCGTCGGCATGTTCCTGCTGCAGCGGCGCGCGCCCGCCGGCGCGCCGCTGAACGTGGGCTGGCTGCACGGCGCCGCGCTGCAGCTGGTCACCGGGCTCGCGCTGCAGTTGCTCGCCCCGTGGACCGGCGCCGACTACAACCACGTCAAGCTCGGCATCAAGCTGCTGGTGCTCCTGACCATCGGCGGGCTGGCGCTGGTGTACGTGATCCGCCGGGTGCCCGCGCCGCGCTGGCTCCCGTTCACGCTCGTCGGGCTGGTCGTGGTGAACGTGGGCCTGGCCGTCTTCTGGACCTGATCCCGCCCGGACCGCCGCCGGTAGGCTTCCCTACCCGTGGGTAGGGAAGCCGGCGTGGAGGGAGTTCGGGGATGTCGGTGGGGCGCGAGTTCGACCTGGTGTTGTTCGGTGCCACCGGGTTCACCGGCGGGTTGACCGCCGAGTACCTGGCGGCCAACGCGCCCAACGGGTGCCGGTGGGCGCTCGCCGGGCGCAACCCCGCCAAGCTCGAGGCGCTGCGGTCGCGGCTGGCCGCGATCAATCCCGCCTGCGAGTCGCTCGACCTGCTGCACGCCGACGTCGGCGATCCCGTCTCGCTGCGGGCGGTCGCGGTGCGCAGCCGGACCGTCGTCAGCACCGTGGGCCCCTACCTCCACTACGGCGAGCCGCTCGTGGCGGCGTGCGCGGCGGAGGGGACCGACTACCTCGACCTCACCGGCGAGCCGGAGTTCGTTGACCGGATGTACCTCGGCTACCACGAGCAGGCCGTCGCGAGCGGGGCGCGGCTCGTGCACTGCTGCGGCTTCGACAGCATTCCCGCCGACCTCGGCGCCTACTTCACCGTGCAGCAGCTGCCGGCGGAGGTGCCGATCGAGGTCCAGTGCTACGTCATGGCCTCGGCCGGGTGGTCCGGCGGCACCTACCACTCGGCGATCACCGCCTTCTCCCGCGTGCGCGCCATGGCCGCGGTCGCCGCCCGGCGCCGCCGTGCCGAAGGCCGGCCCGCGGGCCGGAAGGTCAACGGTGTCAAGGGGTTGCCCCGCCACGAGCACGGTGCCTGGGTGCTGCCGGCACCGGTGATCGACCCGCAGATCGTGCTGCGGTCCGCCCGGGCGCTGGACCGCTACGGCCCCGACTTCTCCTACGGCCACAACGTCGCCGTGCGCAGGCTGCCGACCGCCGCGGCGATCCTCGGCGGCGTCGGCGCGGCGGTGCTGCTCGCCCAGGTGCCGCCCGCGCGACGGTGGTTGCTCGGCCGCATGCAGCCGGGTGACGGGCCGGACGCGGCGCGCCGGGCCAAGGCGTGGTTCCGCGCGCGGTTCGTCGCCGAGGGCGGCGGGCGGCGCGTCACGACCGAGGTCAGCGGCGGCGACCCGGGCTACGGCGAGACCGCGAAGATGCTCGCCGAGTCGGCGCTGTGCCTCGCGTTCGACGACGTGCCCGAGTCGGCCGGGCAGGTGACCACGGCGGTGGCCATGGGCAACCGGCTGATCGACCGGCTCCAGCGGGCCGGGATCACCTTCCGGGTGGTGACCGAACGCGCCACCTAGCCGAGCCCACAACTTCCGGACTAGGACAAATGGCCCTAGCGGTGATCCGACCGCACGTGAACGATCACCGTGCGTGTGTCTTGGCGGCGGCGCGAAAACGATTGGGTTACGCGCGCCTATGTGGCGGTATCGCCGGATGACCCGCAGAGTACGGTCTCGCGAATAATGTTGCGTTCGGTGTCTGCCGGGCGCGGAAGCCGGGAGGAGAAAGCCTTGCGCTTCAAGCGGGGAGTCGCGGTCGCCGCGATCGTTTTGACCAGCGTGCTGTCCGTGGTCGGCTGTGCGAAGGATTCGGGAACCTCGAACGACGCATCGGGCGGCTCTGGCGGAACCGAAGGTTGTAAGACGGTCGACAAGCCGGAGGCCGCCACGGGCGGTGCCGAATCGTCCGACGCAGGGGCGGAGGTCGACGGCAGCAAGCTGAAGGTCGGTCTGGCCTTCGACATCGGTGGCCGCGGTGACGCGTCCTTCAACGACTCGGCAGCTGCCGGTCTCGACGAGGCCATCGACAAGATGGGCGTCAAGAAGGAGAACACCAAGGAGCTCACCGCGACCGACCAGGAGAGCGAGGACGCCAAGCAGACCCGCCTGCGCCAGCTCGCCGAGGAAGGCCGCAACCCGATCGTGGCAGTGGGCTTCGCCTACTCGACCGCGGCCGCGGCGATCGCCAAGCAGTACCCGAAGATCCAGTTCGCGGTCGTCGACGGGTTCGTCGAGGGCGCTCCGAAGAACCTCACGTTCCTCGGCTTCGCCGAGCACGAGGGCTCGTTCCTGGTCGGCGTCATCGCCGCGCTCAAGAGCAAGAAGTGCACGATCGGCTTCGTCGGCGGCGTGAACATCCCGCTGATCCAGAAGTTCCAGGCCGGCTTCGAGCAGGGCGTCAAGGCCGTCGCGCCGGACGCCAAGATCGAGTCCACGTACATCACCGAGGCGGGCGACCTCACCGGGTTCACCGACCCGCCGAAGGGCCAGGTGGCCGCGAAGGGCCTGATCGACAAGGGCGCCGACGTGGTCTATCACGCTGCCGGCGCGTCCGGTAAGGGTGTGTTCGCCGCGGCCAAGGAAGCCAACGTGATGGCCATCGGCGTGGACTCCGACCAGTACAACCAGAAGACGGTCGCCGAGTACAAGGACGTGATCATCTCGTCCATGCTCAAGCGCGTCGACGTCGCGGTGTACGACTACATCGCCGCGGTCGCGCAGAACGACATGACGACGCTGCCGAAGGTGTTCGACCTCAAGGTCGACGGCGTCGGCTACGCCACGTCGGGCGGCAAGATCGACGACGAGACGAAGTCGTGGGTCGAGTCGTACAAGCAGCAGATCATCGACGGCAAGATCACGGTCTCGGAAACTCCGTCCGGTAACTGACCGTCGCGCTTGACCCCCGTGGGTGTGCGGTTCGCCGCACACCCACGGGGTCTTTACGTGGGAAAGGGCTCCCTTCGATGACCGATACCGAGACGGCCGCGCGACCCGCGGTCGAGCTGAACGGCATCACCAAGAGGTTCCCCGGCGTGGTCGCCAACAGCGATGTGCACCTGACCGTGCGCGCGGGGGAGGTGCACGCGCTCTGCGGCGAGAACGGCGCGGGCAAGTCCACCTTGATGAAGATCCTCTACGGGATGCAGAGCCCGGACGAGGGCACCATCGCGGTGAACGGTGAGCAGATTCGCTTCAAGTCGCCGTCCGAGGCCATCAGAGCGGGGATCGGCATGGTGCACCAGCACTTCATGCTCGCCGACAACCTGACGGTGCTCGAGAACGTGGTCCTCGGCGCCGAGCAGATGTACGGCATCGGACGCAAGGCGAAGGACCGGGTCAAGGAGCTCGCCGGCGCCACCGGCCTCGACGTCGACCCGGAGACGCTGGTCGAGCGGCTGGGCGTGGCCGACCGGCAGCGGGTCGAGATCCTCAAGGTGCTCTACCGCGGCGCGCGCATCGTCATCCTCGACGAGCCGACCGCGGTGCTCGTGCCCCAGGAGGTCGACGAGCTGTTCGACACCCTGCGCACCATGCGCGACGACGGGTACACGTTCCTGTTCATCTCCCACAAGCTCGACGAGGTCCGGGCCATCGCGGACACCGTCACCGTCATCCGCCGCGGCACCACGGTCGGCACGGTCGACCCGTCGACGGTGACCTCGCGCCAGCTCGCCGAGATGATGGTCGGCAGCGAGCTGCCCAGCCCCGAGACCCGCACCTCCACGGTCACCGACAAGGAGGTCCTGCGCATCGAGGGCCTCACGCTGCGCACCCCGGACGGCCGCGCGCTGCTCGACGAGCTCGACATCGTGGTCCGCTCCGGTGAGGTGCTGGGCATCGCGGGCGTCGAGGGCAACGGCCAGACCGAGCTCGTCGAGACGATCATGGGCATGCGCAAGGCCGCGGCGGGCAAGGTCCTGCTCGACGGCCGCGACGTGACCAGGGCCGGCACGCTCGCCCGCCGCGAGGCGGGCATCGGCTACATCCCCGAGGACCGCACCCGCTACGGCCTGCTGCTCACCGAGCCGCTGTGGAAGAACCGGATCCTCGGCCACCAGACCAGAACCCCCGCCTCCCACGGCTTCCTGCTCAACGTCTCCGGCGCGCGCACCGACACCAAGCGCATCGTCGAGCAGTTCGACGTGCGCACCCCCGGCATCGACGTGACCGCCGCGTCGCTGTCCGGCGGCAACCAGCAGAAGCTGGTCGTCGGCCGCGAGCTCTCCGGCGACCCGGTGCTGCTGATCGCCTCGCACCCGACCCGCGGCGTGGACGTCGGCGCCCAGGCCGCGATCTGGGACCACATCCGCTCGGCCCGCGCCCGCGGGCTCGCCGTGCTGCTGGTCTCCGCCGACCTGGACGAGCTGATCGGCCTGTCGGACTCCATCAAGGTCATGCTGCGCGGCCGCTTCGTCGCCGACGCCGACCCGGCCACGGTCACCCCGGAGGATCTCGGCTCGGCCATGACCGGCGCCGGTGACGTCGACGCCGAGGGCCACCTCGTGACGGACGCGGAGACCTCCGAAGAGGCCCCCGCCGTCACCGATACGGAAGGAGACAAGCAGTGACCGGCTCCCTGCGGTCGTCGCTGCTGGCACCGCTGCTCGCGATCGTCGCCTCTGTCCTGCTGTGCGCGGTCGTGCTGCTGCTGTCCGGGGCGAACCCGTTCGAGGCCTTCGGCGCGATGATCGGCTTCGTCTGGGACAGCATCACCGAGGGCGATTCCACCGCCGCGGTCGACATCGTCAACAAGACGGCCATCTACATGCTGGCCGCCCTGGCCGCCGCCATCGGGTTCCAGATGAACCTGCTCAACATCGGGATCGAGGGCCAGTACCGGATCGGCGCGCTGGTCGCCGCGATCGTGGGTAGCGCGCTGGTGCTGCCCCCGGTGCTGCACTGGCTCGTCATCCTGCTCGTCGCCATGATCGCCGGCGCGCTGTGGGCGCTGCTGCCCGCGATCCTCAAGGTGACCCGCGGGGTGCACGAGGTGCTCTCCACGATCATGATGAACGCCATCGCGTTCGGGCTCGCGGCGTACCTGATCCGCCGCGACCAGTTCGGCATCCTCATCGGCAACAACGTGTCCACGGAGCCGATCCCCGACTCCGGGCTGGTGGCGGGCATCTCGCTCGGCTCGCGCGGCACGATGTTCGGGATGGTGTTCCTCGCGCTGGTCGCCGCGGTGCTGTACGGCATGACGATGAGCCGGACCCGGTTCGGCTTCGAGCTCAAGGCATCGGGCCTGTCGCCGACGGCCGCGTCCGCGGGTGGCGTGAACGCCAAGCGGATGATCGTGATCGCGCTGCTGTCGTCCGGTGCCGTGGCAGGCCTGATCGGCATGCCGGAGATCCTCGGCCGCGACCACGCCTACACGCTGAACTTCGCGTCCGGGTACGGGTTCGCGGGCCTGGGCATCGCGCTGCTGGGCCGCAACCATCCGGTCGGCATCGCGTTCGGCTCGATGCTCTGGGCGTTCCTGGAGATCAGCAAGGCGGCGCTGGACGACGTCGGCGTGCCGCGGGAGATCGCGACGATCATGCAGGGCCTGATCGTGCTGTCCGTCGTCGTCGCGTACGAGGTCGTGAAACGGTTCGACCAGGCGGCAGAGCAGCGCAGAGTCGGCCGCGCGCTCAGCACCGCCGGGCCCGCCGGCCCCGCCGAACCCACCGCCCCGGAACCGGAGGCCGCGAAATGAGCGCGCCTGCGATCCAGCGGCAAGCCCGAGCCTGCGAGGTGTCGTCGTGAGCATGATCGAAGTTCAGCCGGGGGTACCCAACACGCCCGGCGGGGCCGCGATGACGATGCCGGCCCCGGCACGTCGCCGGCAGCTGCCCGCCTGGGCGCTCTTCTCGATCGGCGTCGTCGCCGTGGTCGGCGTGCTGTCCATGACGTCGTACCTGACCGGCCAGCCCGCCCTGACGTCGTCCTCGACGATGCAGAACACGGTCACGCTCGCGCTGCCGATCCTGCTCTGTGGTCTCGGCGGCATCTGGTCCGAGCGTTCCGGCATGATCAACATCGGTCTCGAGGGCATGATGATCCTCGGCACCTGGGGCGCCGCGTTCGGCGGCATGCACGGCGGGCCGTGGATGTCGGTGCTGGTCGGCGCCGTGATGGGCGCGCTCGGCGGCCTGCTGCACGCGGTCGCGACGGTCACGTTCGGCGTCAACCACATCGTCTCCGGTGTGGCGATCAACCTGCTCGGCGCCGGCATCACGAAGTACCTGTCGACGCTGATCTTCGCGCCGCTGTCGGACAACCCCCGCGACTCGCCGCCGGTCGAGCAGTTCGACACGTTCTCCGCGCCGTGGCTCTCGGACTGGCTCGCCGACCTGGAGGCACAGCAGCGGGTGGTCCTCTCGGACGTGGCCGGGATCCTGCGTGGCCTGGTGACCCGGGTGTCGCCGATGCTGCTGCTGGGGATCGTGCTGGTGATCCTGACCTACGTGGTGCTCTGGCGCACCCGGTTCGGCCTGCGGCTGCGCTCGTGCGGGGAGAACCCCGTGGCGTCGGAGTCCCTGGGCGTGAACGTGTACCTGTACAAGTACCTCGCGGTCGTGGCGTCCGGCGCGCTCGCCGGCATCGGTGGCGCGGCGCTGGTGCTGGGCTCCAGCCCGTCGATCTACTCCGAGGGCCAGACCGCGAACCGCGGCTTCATCGGCCTCGCGGCGATGATCTTCGGCAACTGGCGGCCGGGCGGCACGCTCGCCGGCGCGACGCTGTTCGGCTACTCGGACGGCCTGCGCCTGTCGTCGGGGCCGGAGACGGTGCACGCGCTGCTGTACTCGGCGGTGATCGTGGCCGGGCTGATCGTCGTCTGGCAGCTGTTCCGGCGGCGCTGGACCGGGGCCGGGCTCGCCGCGTTCGGCGCGGTGTCGGTGTACATCATCTACTTCTTCACCGACGAGCTGCCCACGGAGTTCCTGCCGTACACGCCGCACATCATCACGCTGGTCGTGCTGGCGCTCGCCGCGCAGCGACTACGACCACCCGCCGCGGACGGCATGCCGTACCGGCGGGGCGAAGGTGACTAGCCTGGCCACTGTGGACGAGACGGTGGACTGGGACCGGTTGCGTGCGGCGGCGGTCGACGCGGCCGCGCTGGCCTACTGCCCGTACTCCGGGCTCCAGGTCGGTGCGGCCGCACTGGTCGAAGGAGTGGACGGGGCCGCCCGGGTCGTCGTGGGCTGCAACGTCGAGAACGCCTCGTACGGGCTCGGGCTGTGCGCCGAGTGCACGATGGCGGGCCAGCTGCGGCTCACCGGCGGCGGCCGGTTCACGGCGGTGGCGTGCCGCAGTGGCACGGGTGAGCTGCTGATGCCGTGCGGCCGGTGCCGGCAGGTCCTCTACGAGCTGGGCGGACCGGACTGCGTGCTGGACACGCCGTCGGGCCCGATGGCGATGGGCGACGTGCTGCCGCACGCGTTCGGCCCGGACGACCTGCCGTGATCTCGGCCGTCGACGTCATCGCCACCAAGCGCGACGGCGGGGTGCTCTCCGACGAGCAGATCGACTGGGTCGTCGACGCGTACACCCGCGGGCAGGTCGCGGACGAGCAGATGTCGGCCCTCGCGATGGCGATCTTCCTGCGCGGCATGACTCCGGCGGAGACGGCCCGCTGGACCCGCGCGATGATCGACTCCGGCGAGCGGCTGTCGTGGCCGCCCGGGCGGCCCACGGTCGACAAGCACTCCACCGGCGGCGTCGGCGACAAGATCACGCTGCCGCTCGCGCCACTCGTGGCCGCGTGCGGGGCGGCGGTGCCGCAGCTGTCCGGCCGCGGGCTCGGGCACACCGGCGGCACGCTGGACAAGATGGAGTCGATCCCGGGCTGGCGGGCCGCGCTGTCGACGGAGGAGATCGGCACGCAGCTGGCGGCGGTCGGCGCCGTCGTCTGCGCGCCGACCGCGGGCCTGGCGCCGGCGGACCGGAAGCTCTACGCGCTGCGGGACGTGACCGCGACCGTGGAGTGCGTGCCGCTGATCGCGTCGTCGATCATGTCGAAGAAGATCGCCGAGGGCGCCGGCGCGCTGGTGCTCGACGTGAAGGTCGGGTCGGGCGCGTTCATGGCCACCCTCGAGCAGGCGCGCGAGCTGGCGTCGGCCCTCGTGTCGATCGGCGACGAGCACGGGTTGCGGACCACGGCGCTGCTGACCGACATGTCGACCCCGCTCGGCCGCGCGGTCGGCAACGCGGTCGAGGTGGCCGAGTCGGTCGAGGTGCTGCGCGGGGGCGGGCCGCCGGACGTGGTCGAGCTGACCGTGGCGCTCGCGACCGAGATGCTGGCGCTGGCCGGCGTGACCGCGGACCCGGCGGCGGTGCTGGCGTCGGGTCAGGCGTACGAGACGTGGCAGTCGATGGTCGCGGCCCAGGGCGGCGACCCGTCCGCGCCGCTGCCCGAGCCCGCGCACGTGCACACGGTGACCGCGCCGCGGTCAGGCGTGGTGGCGCGGCTGGACGCCCGCTCGGTCGGCGTGGCCGCGTGGCGCCTGGGCGCGGGGCGGGCCCGCAAGGAGGACCCCGTACAGGCCGCCGCCGGCGTGCTGTGCCTCGCGAAGCCAGGCGAGCCGGTGTCGGCCGGGGACCCGCTGCTCGAGCTGCGCACGGACACCCCGGACGCCGTAGCCGGCGCCCTGGCCGCGTTGACGGACGCGGTCGACATCGCGGACACCGCACCGGACCGTCCCTCACTCGTCATCGAGACGATCCACGGCAGCCGCTGAGCCAAGCTGTCCACAGGCCCGCCCGAACGCGCCGGAACCGTCAGACCCCGCGAATAGCTGGAAAACGGGGGGCCCCCGCGTGGCCCGGTGGTTGTCCACAGGTTCGCGCCTTCGCGTGCGAGCCGGTGGTGGCGGGGGCGCCGGACAGGTCAGGGCGACTTGCTGTGTAGGGGTACCGGGGCCGATTGAATGGAGCGTTCAATCGGTCTGGTTGTCCACAGGCTGCTCACGAGCCCCGATCCCGTCGGTCTCCGCCGGTAGCATGGAAAGCGGGGGCCCCGCGTGGCTGGGGGTTGTCCACACGTCGCGCGCCTTCGCGGGCGAGCTGGCGGCGGTCGCGGGCGGCCCGTGTGGAAAGCGCGCCCGCAGGTCATGCCCGGCCGGGCCGCACGATGTCCAGGGACAGCAGAACGGCCCCACCGCGTACGCGGTGGGGCCGTCAGCCATGCACTGGCTAGTTGCTCGAGGTTTCCTCGGATTCCTCGCGCGGCTTCTGCTGGGCCTTGCCGTTGCGGCGGCGGGCCGTCTGCCGGGGCAGGGTGGCCGGCGGGCGGGGCTGCGGGCCACCGCCCATCATCAGCTCCGCGAAGGTGGCCATGGCCTCGTCGAGGTGGCCGCCGATGCGCTGCTCGGACTCCTCGTTGCTCTTGCGCACCATCGACGCGAGCTGGTCGTTGTCCGGCTGCCGGCCGAGGGTGCCCTCGACCTTCGTGAGGCTGTCCGAGAGCGTGGAGCCCAGGTTCGCGATCTTCTCGGTGAAGCCGTCCTCGACCGTGTCGAGCCGGCTCGTCAGGGCGTCCAGCCGGCCGGTCACCTGCTCCAGGCGGGCGGCCAGCGACTCCAGCCGCTCGGTGCCGTCGACCGTCGTCTTCGTGTCGTCGACGGCGTCCTGCACCGACTTGCGGGCCTCGTCCACCGCGCCGCGCACGCCGGTGGCCTTCTCGTCGATGTTGTTGTGCAAGGCGTTCGCCGCGTCGGTGAGCTTCGACTGCACGGCCGCCGCCGCGTCCGACACCGACGTGCCGATGGTGTCCTTCGCCGAGTCGACGTGGCCGCGCAGGCCGCCGTCGACCTCGTCGATGCGGCCGCGGAGGTTGCTCTCGGCCTGCCCGATGCGCTCGCGGACCGGGCCGTGCACGTTGGCGGGCAACGCGTCCAGCTTGCCGTCCTGCTTGTCGAGGTGCTTGTCGATGTGCGCGGAGAGCTCGTCGATGCGGCGGTGGATCGAGGCGAGCTTGTCCTCGAGCCCGTCCATGCGGCCGGCCACGCCTTCGAACCGGCCGGTTACCCCGTCCAGCCGGCCGTCGAGCTGGGCGAACGGTGTGGCGAGCTTGTCCACGATGCCCTCGACGGCCCGCGTCAGCGCCGCGATGGCGCTGTCCTGGGTCTCGAGCTTCCCCATCGCGTCCTCGACACGCTTGGCGAGCGCGCCGAGCTCGCTGCGGTCCGGCATTTCGGACAGCCGCTTGCGCACCGAGCCGATGGACTCCAGGGGGGACAGCCTGGCGTGGATCTCGTCCAGTGTGTCGAAGATCTGCTGCTGTTCGCTCTCGCGGATCTCGGCCGCGCGCACGAGCATGTTGCGCATCCGGTCGAACGACACCGTCGAGTTGTTGTTCTCGTTCACGGAGGTGACCTTCGTCGTGGGGAGGAGGGGTCGTGGAGGAGGGGCAGGGCCGACGCACTGGAGCCTAGCCACTCCCAGAACGCGGCCATACACCACCCGTTATGTCGCTGCGGCCCACGACACGGTTCGTTGGACCGATCGGACTACGACCATGGCGCAAATGCGGCGGCCGAACACGACCTTACGTGGCCCTGCGCTTGCTCGATCGGGTGGCCAGCCCCGTTGAGTAACGTTGCATCATGTCGACGACCAACCCCGTTCCGGTGACCGCCGAGGCTGTCCGCACCGCGCCCAAAGTCCTTCTCCATGATCACCTGGATGGCGGTCTCCGCGCCGGCACGGTGATCGAGCTGGCCGGCTCCGCCGGCTACGGTGACCTGCCCACGACGGACGAGGCGGAGCTCGACCAGTGGTTCCGCAACGCGGCCGACTCCGGCTCGCTGGAGCGCTACCTCGAGACGTTCGCCCACACGTGCGGGGTCATGCAGACCACCGACGCGCTCGTGCGGGTGGCGGCCGAGTGCGCCGAGGACCTCGCCGCGGACGGCGTCGTCTACGCCGAGGTGCGGTACGCGCCCGAGCTGTTCTCCGAGCGCGGGTTGCAGCTCGACGCGATCGTCGAGGCCGTGCAGGAGGGCTTCCGGCTCGGCGAGCGGCGCGCGCTCGAGCGGGGCCGGCGGATCCGGATCGGCACGCTGCTGTGCGCGATGCGGCAGAACGCCCGCTCGCTGGAGATCGCGGAGCTCGCCGTGCGCCACCGCGACACCGGCGTCGTCGGGTTCGACATCGCCGGGCCGGAGGCCGGCTTCCCGCCCACCCGCAACCTCGACGCGTTCGAGTACCTGCGCCAGCAGAACGCCCACTTCACGATCCACGCCGGCGAGGCGTTCGGCCTGCCATCGATCTGGGAGGCCATCCAGCACTGCGGCGCCGAGCGGCTCGGCCACGGCGTGCGGATCGTGGACGACATCAAGGTGGACGGCGACGGCACGATCCACTTGGGACGGTTGGCGAGCTACGTGCGGGACCGCCGGATCCCGCTGGAGATGTGCCCGTCGTCCAACATCCAGACCGGCGCCGCGCCCTCGATCGCCGAGCACCCGATCGGGCTGCTCACGAAGCTGCGCTTCCGCGTCACGGTCAACACCGACAACCGGCTGATGTCCGGCTGCACGCCGTCGAGCGAGATGTCCGCGCTCGTGGACGCGTTCGGCTACGACTGGGCGGACCTGCAGTGGTTCACGATCAACGCGATGAAGTCGGCGTTCATCGGCTTCGACGAGCGGCTCGCGATCATCAACGACATCGTCAAGCCCGGCTACGCCGCGCTGATGGGCAGCTGAGCTACTTCTTCAGGTCGAGCCGCTCCTCGAACGACTCGGCCAGGCGCGTCCAGGCGTCCTTCTCCGCGTCGAACGGCGGGCTGGGCGCCAGCCTGGTCGGGTCCGGCCGCAGCACGAACGACACCAGCCAGCCGAGGCTCTCCGACTGCGCGAGAGCCTCGGCGACGGTCTTGTCGTCCGCCCAGTCCGCCGCGTCGCTGAGCAGCTCCACCGCCAGGTCCAGCTGCACCGGGTCGACCGCGTCCGGGCCGTCGCCGATGTCGTCGGCCAGGCCGTTGAGCACGTAGGTGTTGTCGGTCTCCACCTCGACCTCGAGGCTGCCGTCCGTGGCCTTGCTGGTGACCTCGTCCCAGGTCGACACCTCGGCGAGGTCGTTGTCGGCGCTGCCGTGCTGGGCGATGTGCTTCGCGAGCGCGCGCGGGGACTTCGTCACGGCGATCCGGCCGTCCGTGCCGAGGAAGATCGGCTCGTCGTCGAGGTAGCAGCGCAGCGTGTAGTACTCGGCCTCGACCGTGATGATCTTGATGGGGTCGATGCCGACCTCGCCCCAGAAGCCGACCGGCTCGTCCTCGGGCTCCTCGTCCGCCTCGTCGTCGGCGTCCGTGTCCTTTTCGGACTCGTCGGTGTCCGCGTCGGCGTCCACGTCCTCCGCGTCCTCGGTGTCGAGCGCGTTCTCGGCTTCCTCGGACTCCGCCTGGTACGCGGCGAGCTCATCGGTGGTCTGGTCGAGGGTCACCTTGTCCACGTCGGGCACGTAGACGACCTCGTCGATGGCGTCGAGCACCTCGTCCCACCGCTCCGCGATGGTCTCCGCGAGGTCGGTCCACAGCTTCTCGCCCTCGCGCCCGGTGAACGGGAACGTGCCCTGCTCGAGCACGGCGAAGCCGGCCGCCGAGTTCAGCACCTCGTGCACCTCGTCGAGCTCGCACACCTCGGCGAGCGAGCGGACGATCGTGACGATGTCGGCGAGCTCGCCGATCGTCCAGGTGTCCGGCTCCTCGGCGGCGAGCTCGGGCACGCCGACCAGGTCGTAGGTGTGCGCGTCGTCGGGCAGCAGCTCGGGCACCGACAGCTCGGGTACCACGTCCCACGCCGGATGGTCGGCCAGGTCGTGCTCGGTCACCGTGCGCACGAACGCGGCGAGGTGCGCGGCGTCGGGGAAGGCGTACAGGTCGTCCTCGTGGCCGAGGAAGGCCTCCCACTCCTCACCGTCTTCCCGCCACCGTGGCGCCCACAGCGTGACGAGGTCGCCCTGGGGCAGGCCGAGCTCGATCGAGACGATGTCCTGAGACATTGCTGGACCTCCTGGTCACGCAATCCATCGGTACACAGAACGTCGGCACTCTACGTGGTGGCGACATCGTGATGGATCACCGGTCGGAGCGTAGCGACGACGGGTCGAACGACGCGAGCTCATCGGCGGGGTCGTGCCCGCCGTTCGTACGCCCGTCGACGGCCGTTTCCTGCGCCGTCCGGCGCAACCGCTCCTCGCGGCGGGCCTGGAACTCCGCCGCCGTGATGCCGCCGCCGGCCTCGCGCCGGGCGGGCGTCGCGCGGCCGGACAGCTGTTCGAGCGCGTGGGTGAGGTTGTCGCCGAGCAGCAGGGCGATCTTGTTGTAACCGGTCTGCGTGGCGTCGTCCATGGCCACCCGGGCGACCTCGACGATGCGGCGGCCGAGCCCGTCGGGGCCGTGGCGGGCCGCCTCCGGGGCGAGCCACAGGCGCACCAGCTTGCCCCGGCCGTCGACGGTGACCTCGACGGAGTGGTCACGGTCGTGCGCGGTGCCGGTGACCTGCTCGAGGATGGCGTCTACTTTGGACAGCGCGTCCTGGCGGGCGCGGCCGTCCTCGATCAGCTGCTTCGTGGTGCGGTTGAGCGGTTCCCGGTCGATCATGTCCGGCGCCCGCGGTGCCGGAGGGGGTCGCCGAAGTCCGCGTCGTCGACGTCCGGTGCGTCCTCCGCCGGGACGTAGCCCAGCGACTCCAGGTGCTTCTCGCCGACCACCCCGGCGAGCGCCTTGTGCATGTTCCCGCCGGCGAGCCGGGTGGCGCGCTCGGCGAGCACGGTGATCTGGCGGGCGAGGGTCTCCATGTCGGCCGAGAGCGCGGCGGCCGAGAGCCGGACGTCGGTCAGCAGGCCGCCGGGCGCCACCTCGATGCTGATGCCCCCGTCGGGCGAGGCGGCCCGCCCGCTGATCCGCCCAGCCCGCGTCACCTGTGCGGCCGCCTGCGCCTCGGCCTGCCGCACCTTGCGGTCCACCACTGCCAGCTCGTGCTCGATATCGATCCTCATGCCGCCCTCCGGGATCGGGATCACTAACCGGTTGGCCGGTAGAAGCCGACGAACGGCATGCCGGAGTTGGTCGTGCGCAGCGGGCTCACCTGGACCGGGTCGCCCGCCTCGACCATCTGGTCGTTGCCGATGTACATCGCCACGTGACCCTCCCAGCAGATCAGGTCGCCCGGCAGCAGCTGGTCGGCCGAGGGCACCTCCGCGCCGATGTCCTGCTCGCGCGAGGTGCGCGGGATCTCGAGGCCGGCCTCGCCGTACGCGTACTGGGTCAGCCCGCTGCAGTCCAGGCCGGTGCCCGGCGCGGTGCCGCCCCACACGTACGGGACGCCGAGCTGGGAGAGCGCGGCGCGCACGGCCTTCGCGGCCGTCTCGTTGGGCGCCATGACCTGGCTGCCGTCCGGCAGGTTGATCGCGACGCCGGTGCCGGGCTGCGGCGGGATCGCCATCGGCAGGCGCTTCTTGGTGGCGACGCCCCCGCCGCCACCACCGCCCCCGCCGCCGCCAGAGTCACCGCCACCGCCGCCCTCGCCGCCGGCGGTGTTGTACGCCTGCGGGGCGGTGTGGCCGCTGCCGCCGGGCGCGCCGCTGGCGGAGGTCTGGCCGTCCTTGCCGTCGAGACGGGTGACGACGCCGGTCAGCTGGCCCATCACCGCCTGCAGGTTCGTGCTGCTGTCGCCGCTGACCTGGGCGCCGAGGCGGATCAGCTCGCTGATCTTGCGCTGCGCGCCGGCACTGTCGCCGGCCTGGCGCAGGGCCGCGGCGGCGGAGAGGAGCTCGGCGGCGCGGTCCATGAAGTCGTCGATCAGCCGCTGGTTGGTGGCCTGGCCGACCTTCAGGATGCCCGCCGCCTCGCGGACGGCCGCCTGGACGTCGGCACTGTAGGTGCCGATGTCCTTGGCGGCGCCGCTCATCGAGGCGGCGTCGGCGGCCTGGCGGTCGGCGGAGCTGCCCGTCCAGCCCTCCTGGAGGCTGCGGGTCTGGCCGGTCGCGTCGGTGTCGTAGGTGTAGAGGGCGTCCTGGACACCGCCGTGCGCCGCGTCGACGGAGTCGATGGCGCCGTCGTCGGTGGCGAGCTGGCGCTGGGCGTCGGCGGCCGGCGAGACGAGCGTCTCCACCATCGGCCCGGTGGGGCTCATGTGGCCTCACCCGCGGCACGGCGGATGGCCCGGTCGTGGTTGTCCTCGGTGGTGCGGTAGTTGGTCCAGGTGTTGTCGACCGCGTCGGCCATGGTGCCGGTGTTGTCGGCGAGCCCGGCGATGCGGTCGTGCTGGCGCCGGGTGGCGTTGCGGACGGCGTCGGCGAGCCCGACGTCGTTGCCGACCCGGGAGAAGGCGTCGCCGGGCAGGTTCGTGTGCGCGGCGAGCCCGTCGGTGGTCAGGTGATCCGCGAGCGGCCGGAACCCGCGCCGGAAGGCGGCGAAGGCGTCCTCGTCGGCGTCGTACCCCGGTCGCGGCGGTGGTGGTGGTTGTGGCTGCTCGTGCGTCATCTGCTCCCCCTCAGCGGAATCTGACGTTAGCCGGAGCCCCCCGGTTTCACACTCCCATCGGGTGCCAGACCGTCTTCGTCTCCAGGAAGGCGCGGAGCCGCGAGATGTCGGGAACCGCGGTCCAGTCCGGCTCGGTCGGCTTCGCGCGCAGCACGCGCTTCACCGTGTTCGCGGCCGTGCGTTCCAGCTCCGCGGTCATCGACTCCGGCGCGCCGACCAGGTCCAGGGCGTTGACGTCCGCGTGGGAGGCCAGCCACGGAGCCAGCTCCGCCGTGCGGCCGGTCAGGATGTTGACCACGCCGCCCGGCACGTCCGACGTCGCCAGGACCTCGGACAGGGTGATCGCCGGCAGCGGGCGGTCCTGGCTCGCCACCACGACCGCCGAGTTGCCCGTCGCGATGGCCGGGGCCACCACGCTCACCAGGCCGAGCAGCGACGACGCCTGCGGGGCGAGCACGCCCACCACTCCCGTCGGCTCCGGGACCGAGAACGAGAAGTACGGGCCGGCGACCGGGTTGGCCGCGCCGAGGACCGTCGCGACCTTGTCGGTCCAGCCCGCGTACCAGACCCAGCGGTCGATCGCACTGTCCACAACGGACTGCGCGCGCTTGGCCGGCACGCCCTCGCTCGCGGCCACCTCCGCGATGAACTGCTCGCGCCGGCCCTCCAGCAGCTCCGCCACCCGGTACAGCACCTGGCCGCGGTTGTACGCGGTCGCCTTGGCCCAGCCGCCGAACGCCTTGCGCGCGGCCACGACCGCCTCGCGCACGTCCTTGCGCGAGGCCTGCGCCGCGTTCGCGAGGAAGCCGCCCTTCGCGTCGCGTACGGGGTACGAGCGGCCGGACTCCGACCGCGGGAACGCGCCGCCCACGTAGAGCTTGTAGGTCTTGGCCACGGAAAGACGCTCAGACATCGAGGTATGCCTCCAGTCCCGTGCGGCCACCCTCGCGCCCGAAGCCGGACTCCTGGTAGCCGCCGAACGGCGCGGTCGGGTCGAACCGGTTGAACGTGTTGGCCCACACCACGCCGGCGCGCAGCTGGTTCGCCATCCAGAGAATCCTCGACCCCTTGTCGGTCCAGATCCCCGCGGACAGGCCGTACGGCGTGTTGTTCGCCTTCGCCACGGCCTCGTCCGGCGTGCGGAAGGTGAGCACCGAGAGCACCGGGCCGAAGATCTCCTCACGGGCGATCCGCATGGCCTGGCTGACACCCGCGAACACGGTCGGCGCGAAGAAGAAGCCCTTGTCGGGTAAGGGGCACGGGCTCGTCCACCGGGTGGCGCCCTCCGCCTCGCCCGAGGAGACCAGCTCGTTGATCTTGTTGAGCTGCTCGCGCGAGTTGATGGCGCCGACGTCGGTGTTCTTGTCCAGCGGGTCGCCGATGCGCAGCGTCGAGACCCGCGCGTGCAGCTTCTCCAGCAGCTCGTCGGCCACGGACTCCTGCACCAGCAGCCGCGAGCCGGCGCAGCAGACGTGCCCCTGGTTGAAGAAGATGCCGTTGACGATGCCCTCGACGGCCTGGTCGAGCGGGGCGTCGTCGAACACCACGTTGGCCGCCTTGCCGCCCAGCTCCAGCGTCAGCTTCTTGCCCGACCCGGCGAGCGAGCGCTGGATCAGCTTGCCGACGTCGGTGGAGCCGGTGAACGCGACCTTGTCGACGCCCGCGTGGTTGGTCAGCTCGGCGCCCACGTCGCCCGCGCCCGGCAGGATGTTGACCACGCCGGGCGGCAGGTCCGCCTGCTGGATGATCTCGGCCAGCACCAGCGCGGTGAGCGGCGTGGTCTCCGCCGGCTTGAGCACCACGGTGTTGCCGCAGGCGAGCGCCGGGGCGAGCTTCCACGCGGCCATCAGCAGCGGGAAGTTCCACGGGATGACCTGGCCCGCCACGCCGAGCGGGCGCGGGTCCGGGCCGAGCCCGGCGTAGGACAGCTTGTCCGCCCAGCCCGCGTGGTAGAAGAAGTGCGCCGACGCGGTCGGCACGTCCACGTCCCGGGACTCCTTGATCGGCTTGCCGTTGTCCAGGCTCTCCAGCACGGCCAGCTCGCGGGACCGCTCGGCGATCATCCGCGCGATCCGGTAGATGTACTTCGCCCGCTCGGCGCCGGGCATGCGACCCCACACGCGGTCGTAGGCCCGTCGGGCGGCCTTCACTGCACGGTCCACATCGGACGGTGCGGCCGTGGACACCTCGGCCAGCACCTCCTCGGTGGCGGGGTTGATCGTCTTCAGCGGCTCGCCGCCGCCCTCGACGAACTCGCCGTCGAGGTACATGCGGTAGTTCGGCCGCAGGTTCGCGATGTCCCGGTTCTCCGGCGCCGGCGCGTACTCCCAAACATCGTTCATTTTTGCTCCGCCTCCCCGGACTTAACCCTTGTGGTCACCGTGAGTTGATGCCGTCCGGTTCGGCACGTACTTGTGGCTGGCCTGCGTCCCGTTCCCCTTGGGTGCGGTTGCGGTGTCACGTCGTTCATTTCTCAGTCCACCGTCACGTAGTCGGGGCCGCTGTAGTGGCCGTCGAGTTGGGCGCGGCGCTGCATCAGCAGGTCGTTGAGCAGGCTGGACGCGCCGAAGCGGAACTTCTCCGGCGTGAGCCACGCCGGGCCGGCGACCTCGTGCACGGCGACGAGGTAGCGGATCGCGTCCTTGGTGTTGCGGATGCCGCCGGCGGGCTTGACCCCGATCAGGTCGCCGGTGGTGGCGTGCCAGTCGCGGACCGCCTGCAGCATCACGTGGGTGACCGGCAGGGTGGCCGCCGGCGACACCTTCCCGGTCGAGGTCTTGATGAAGTCCGCCCCGGCGAGCATCGCGAGCCACGAGGCGCGGCGCACGTTGTCGTACGTGACGAGCTCCCCGGTCTCCAGGATGACCTTCAGGTGCGCGTCCCCGCAGGCGCGCTTGACCGTGACGATCTCGTCGAACACCTGGCCGTAGTGCCCGGACAGGAAGGCGCCGCGGTCGATCACCATGTCGACCTCCGTGGCCCCGGCCGCGACCGCGAACTCCGTGTCGGCGATCTTGATCGGCACGCTCGACCGGCCGCTCGGGAACGCCGTCGCGACGCTCGCGATCTCGATGCCGGCGCCGCCCAGCGCCTCGACCGCCGTGGCCACCATGTCCGGGTACACGCAGATCGCGGCCACGTGGGGCACCTCGGGACGCTCCGGGTCGGGTCTGCGTGCCTTGGCGCACAGCGACCGGACCTTGCCCGCGGTGTCGGCACCCTCCAGCGTGGTCAGGTCGACCATGCGGATGGCGGTGTCGATCGCCCACAGCTTCGACGCCTTCTTGATGCTGCGGGTGGCGAGTCCGGCCGCGCGCTGCTCGACGCCGACCTGGTCGACGCCGGGCAGGCCGTGGAGGAAACGACGGAGCGAGGTCTCGTCGCGGGTCGCGTCGGAGAGTTCGGGGGGTAGCCCCGTACTCGCCGGTGAGGGTGCTGCCATGGGGCTGAGTCTAGGCGGAGGGTGCCGGCTCCCAGGGCTGCAGCCACGGGGTCGGCTCCCAGTGCTCGGCGCCGGCGAGCAGCGCGAACGCGGTGGCTCCGTCGATGGACTCGCGCACGATGTCGGCGTGCCCGGCATGGCGGCAGGTCTCCTCGATGACGTGCAGCAACACCCAGCGGACGGACCACTCCGACAGGTCGTCGGGATACCACGGCTCGTCGGGCACCGGCACCGGCGCGCCGAGGTCGGCGATGCCCGCGATCGTCTCCTCGGTGTAGGCCGCGACCTCGTCGTACGCGGCGATCAGCGACTCGATCGAGTCCTCGGGCGTGAGCCGGAACTCGGCGCCGTAGTCCTCGACCGACGTGGTGCGCGGCTTGCGGGCGACGGTGTCCATCCAGCCTCGCTCGGTGTGCGCCACATGCTTGATGAGGCCGCCGACCGACAGCGCGCTCGCGCTGGGCGTCGCGCGCAGCTGTTCGGGGGTGAGCCCGTACGCGGCGGCCTTGAGCACGCGCCGCTGCTGGGCGAGGAAGGTGAGCAGGCCGTCACGTTCGTCGGTGACGGGGCGGGCGTTGGCGTCCATGTCGCGGAGCATGCCAGCCGGCACCGACAAAACCGCTACTCCTCGAGCTCGTTGCGCTTGTCCCGGTGCTTGTGCTGCCTCGCCGGCCCGCGGTGCTTGACCTCCACGCCGCCCATCAGGGCCAGGCCGGTGATCCGCACCAGCGGCACGCCCGGGCGCGGCTGGGCCTGGTCCTGTGCCCGGTTCTCGAAGGCGCCCATGAAGCCGGTCCCGTTGACCTGGACGGTGATGTCGTCGGGGACGTAGATCTCGATGCCACCCATCACGGCGAACGCCTGGATGGTCGTCTCGGCGTCCTCGAAGCGCGCGTCGGTCAGGTCGATCTCGACGCCGCCCATGAACGCCACCGAGTTGAACGTCGGCGGGACGGTCCACACCCCCCTGCGGTCGGTGCCGGACATGATCGCGATCGCCGTCGACGAGGTGCCGCGGCCGCCGACCCGGTCGACCGGCTGCGCCGCGGGCTGCGGCAGGGCCACGGCCCGGGTCTGGCTGCCGGCGGGCAGGTCACGGGTGATCGGCTCCAGGTCGCCGAACGTCTTGGCGGCGTAGACCTGGTCGAGCCGCTCCTCGAGCTCGCCGACCGTCAGCCGGCCCTCGGCCATCGAGTCGTGCAGGACCTTGGCGACGCGCTCCCGATCGTCGTTGGACACCCGCATGTCCCGCGGGTCTGGCACGGCAGGCAGGTCACTCACGAAGTGAGGTTATCGCGATGTGCCAGGCGATGGTGTCGGACGGTCGGGCACTGCTCCGGGCTCGGGTCGGACACCGCCTCGGTCCCGCCTCGGGCTCGGGTTCCGGCTCGGTTTCGGGTTCCCGCGCGGCTTCCGCCGTGGTCCCGGCTTCCGGCTCGCCGACCGTCGGCGCCGCGTACCGTGTCGCTCCATGGATGTGCGTACCGTCGACCACCCGCTGGCGAAGGCGCGGCTGACCGTCATGCGGGACGCCCGCACGGACAACGCCACCTTCCGCGCGGCCCTGCACGAGCTGACCGTGATGCTGATCTACGAGGCCATGCGCGACGCCCCGGTCCGCACCGAGCGCATCCACACCCCGGTCGCGCGCACCGAGGGCGTCTGGCTCGCCAACCCGCCGCTGCTCGTCCCCGTCCTGCGTGCCGGGCTCGGCATGGCCGACCAGGCGCACCGGCTGATCCCCGACGCGCAGATGGGCTTCGTCGGCCTCGCCCGCAACGAGGAGACGCTCGAGCCCACGCCGTACATGGAGTCGCTGCCCGCCTCGCTCGCGGGCCGGCCGGTGTTCGTGCTCGACCCGATGCTCGCCACGGGCGGCTCGATGGAGTACACGATCCGGCTGCTCACCACCCGCGGCGCGACCGACGTGACCGCCGTCTGCGCGCTCGCGGCCCCCGAGGGCATCCGCCACCTGGAGAAGTCCGGGCTGCCGGTCCGGCTCGTCACCGCCAGCGTGGACGAGCGGCTCAACGACTCCGGGTACATCGTCCCGGGACTGGGGGACGCGGGTGACCGCCAGTACGGAGCAGTCTGACGGTCGTCCGGAGTGGTATCACGGTGGTACCGTGGATCGCATGGCGATGACTCTGAGGCTGTCCGACGAGGAGAACACGCACCTCGCGGAGCTGGCCGCGGCGGAAGGCCGGTCGAAGCAGGAGATCATGCGGCTCGCGCTCGCCGAGCGGTGGGCGCGGTTGCACAAGGAACAGCAGCTGGCCGAGGTGCTCAGCCGGGTGCTACCGCGCTACCAGGGTCTGCTCGATCGCATCGGTACCGCCTGAACCGTCGGTGACTAGTGGCATGATCACGCGGTGATCATGTACCTGGACGCCAGCGACCTGCTCGTGCTGGCCGCTGCCGTCACCGGTGGTGACCTCGTGGTGCGCGATCTGGGCCTGCTCGACGCCGCCGCCCACCGGCCGCGCGCCACCGTGCTCGGCGTGCAGGCCTACGACACCTTGTGGCTCAAGGCCGCGGCGTTGCTCGACTCGATCGTCACCACCCGCCCGCTCGTCGAGGGCAACTGGCGGCTCGGCTGGGTCGCCGCGGTGACCATCTGCGACATGAACGGCTGGTGGATCGACGCCGACGAGGACGAGGCGCTCGAACTGGTCCGCGAGGTCGGCCGCGGCAACGTCGGGGTGCCGGAGATGGCCGGGCGCCTGGAGGCGTGGGCGCTCCCGAAGCAGAGCGACCTCTGACTTGACCTGGAGTGCGGTCCAGCTTCTACCGTCGAGGACGTGACTTACGCGATCGCCGAGGCGGCCCACCGCAGTGGGTTGTCGATCGACACACTCCGTTACTACGAACGCATCCAGCTGATCGACCCGCCCGCCCGGGACTCCGGCGGCCGGCGGGCCTACAACGACGAGGACCTGGCCTGGCTGGGGTTCCTCACCAAGCTGCGCACCACCGGCATGCCGATCCGGATGATGCGCGAGTACGCCCGGCTGCGCCACCAGGGCAGCGCGACCTTCACCCGCCGCAAGCAGATCCTCGTCGAGCAGCGGGCCGAGGTCCTCGACCGGATCGCCGAGCTGAACGGCTGCCTCGAGGTGCTCAACTACAAGATCGCCAACTACGAGGAGTGCGAGCGCGACCTCGACGAGAAGACCTCGGTCATGCAGGAGGCGTCCGCCTGACCCGGGGCGGCCGCGGCTACCAGCCGAGCAGCCGCTCGACCTCCGCGCCCATCGCGGGTGCGACGGTCGCCATGTAGGTGCCGCTGATGTGGTTGTCGTCCATGTAGACGATCACGTTGCCGATCACCGGGGGACACGTGGTCGCGTCACAGAAGTAGTCGCTGGTGTCCACGAAGTGCACGCCGTCGGGCAGGTCGGGGAGCGTCTCGTACGGCGGGCGCGGCGTGTAGAGGCGCCCGCGCGGGGTGGCGCACGCGGGAGCGCCGGCCCCCTTGGCCTGCACGCAGTCCACCGGCGGCTTGGCGAACCGCGGGTTGTCCCGCAGCCCGATCACCGGGATGCCGCGCTCGGCGAGCTCGCGCCACGCGTCGACGTAGCCGTCCGGAATGTGCTCGGTGAGCCCGGGGCGGACCTCCCGGGTGGCCACGGTGACCACGGCGTCCGGCTTCATCGCGGCGATCTCCTCGATCGCGTCGCGGCTCCACCGGTCGCACACCTTCGGGTTGGCGGGTGCCTCGGCGGCCAGCGAGAACTGGCAGCCGCCGAACAGCATCGAGAACACCCGCCAGTGGTGCTTGTCGGCGTACGGGCGCAGCGCCCCGAGGTACTGCTCGGCGTGCGAGTCCCCGACCAGCACGATCCGCTTGACCGGCTCGGGCTCCGCGGTGGGGCAGATCTTCAGGTCCGCGTTGCGGGGTGAGGTGGTGCAGGTGGCCGAGTTGTTGCGGACCCAGTCGTTGCCCAGCGACACCAATGCCGGCGCCAGCGGCACGTCCTTCGGCACCGACAGCAGCTTTCCGTCCCGCAGCGCCTGCGCGCCGGGGTGGCGCGGGTCGTCCGCCTGCACGGTGTACCTGGCGGCCTGGTGGTTGCCGTAGACCTGCCAGGCAGCCGCCGCGACCAGCAGCGCGGCCAGCGTGAGCAGGCCGAACCGGTAGGCGCCCCAGCGGGTCCGGGTGCCGATCGCCGACCGGCGCAACGGTTCCTCGACGAGGTGGTAGGTGAGCGCGGCCAGCACCAGCGACACGCCGATCACGAACGTGCCGCCGAGCAGGCCGACCGTGAGCCGCTCCCGCGTGACCAGGTACAGCAGCAGCACCGGCCAGTGCCACAGGTACAGCGCGAAGCTGAGGTTGCCGAGGTACACCAGCGGCCGGGAGCCGAGGAGCCGGTCCGCGCCGAACGCGCTGCCGCTCGTGCCCGCCGCGATCACCAGCGTGGCCGCGAGCGTCGGCCACAGCGCCCAGTAGCCGGGGAACACGCTGCCGACCCGCAGCACCATGCCGCAGACCGCGACACCGACGACACCGGCCCAGCCGAGGATCAGCGCGACCGGCCTGGGCAGCGCCACCCGGTCGATCAGCAGCGCGAGCAGCCCGCCGAGGGCGAACTCCCAGATCCGGGTGGCCGAGTGGAAGTACGCCAGCGGCTGGTTCACCGACGTCAGGTAGACCGAGTACGCCAGCGAGCCCGCGAACGCCACGGCCATGGTCACGAGCAGCGCCCGCCACAGGTCCACCCGCGCGCGGGCGGCGACCAGCCCCACGAGCGCCACCAGCAGCGGCCACACCAGGTAGAACTGGCCCTGGATGGACAGCGACCAGTAGTGCTGCACGAGGCTCGCGGTGTCGTGCTGGGCGAAGTAGTCCACCGAGTCCGCGGCCAGCTGCCAGTTCTCCGCGTACACCGCGGCGGCCACGACCTCGCGGATGGTCTGGAACCAGCGGTTCTCCGGCAGCAGCACCAGGCTGAACGCGATCACCGCGGCCAGCACCACCAGCACGCCCGGGAACAGCCGCATGATCATCCGGCCCCACATCGGCCGGAACCGGATCGGCCCGCGCGAGCGGGCCCGGAACAGCTGGCCGGTGATGAGGAAGCCGGAGATCAGGAAGAACACGTCGACGCCGCCGGAGATGCGGCCCAGCCACACGTGGTAGACGACGACCAGGAGCGCGGCGAGCGCGCGCAGGCCCTGCAGCTCGGGCCGGAACTTCCGGTCCGGCGGGGCGGTGCCGGCAGCCGGTCCCTCAGCCGGCCTCTCCATGACGGCGTTGCTCACCTGGGTGTCCCTCTCGGCGACGGTCCGGCATCGGTGCAGTTCGGGGGGATGATTCCAGCGTCCGTTGCACCGGACGCCGACGACCCCCTCTTACAGAGACGTCTGGCGCGGGTCAGTCGTTCATCAGCGTCGCCGCGACCGTGGCGCCGAGCTCCCAGCACTTCTCGAGGTCGGCCTTCGAGGGCTCACCGGTCACCGAGACGGTGCCCGTGGCCCTCGTCCAGCCGAGTCCGGTGGTGACCGACTCGATGCCGCGGACGGCCCCGGCCGTGTCGTTGTTGCCGTGCACGTAGAGGCCGAAGGGGCGGCCGCGGGTGGCGTCGAGGCACGGGTAGTAGGCGAGGTCGAAGAAGACCTTGAGGGCGCCGGACATCATGCCGAGGTTGGCCGGCGTGCCGAGGATGTAGCCATCCGCCGCCATCGCGTCCTGTGGCGTGGCCGCGAGCGCGGGCCGCCGCACGACCTCGACCCCCTCGATCTCGTCGGTGCTCGCCCCGGCGACCACGGCCTCGAACATGGCCTGCACGCTGGGCGAGGGCGTGTGGTGGACGATCAGCAACCGCGCCATCGTCACGCCTCGAGGAGGGCGGCGACCTCGGCGCGCAGGGCGGACATCCGGTCCGTCGCCCGGGCCCGGGCCGAGGCCAGTGCCCCGGGGGACTCGACCGGCTCCACGACCTCCAGGTACGCCTTCACCTTCGGCTCCGTGCCCGACGGGCGGACCACCACCCGCAGGCCCGCGGCGCGCAGGCGGATGATGTCCGGCGCCGGGTTGTCCTGCGCCACCTCGACGCCGCCCAGCGACGCCGGTGGGGACGAGCGCAGGGCGGCCACCATCGGGTTGATGGCGGCGACGTCCGTGAAGCGCAGGGAGACCTGGTCGGTCAGGTGGACGCCGTGCGCCACGGCCAGGTCGTCGAGCGCGTCCGGCAGCCCGCGGCCGGCCGCCCTGAGCGTCGCGGCCAGGTCGCACGCCAGGACCGACGCCGAGATGCCGTCCTTGTCGCACACCGACGACGGGTCCACGCACAACCCGAGCGCCTCCTCGTACGCGAACACCAGGCCCGAACCCGCGCGCACCAGCCACTTGAACCCCGTCAGCGTCTCCGCGTGCCGGGCGCCGAAGGACGCCGCGATGGGGCCGAGCAGCGACGACGACACGATCGTGGACGCCACCAGCGGGTCCGGGTGCGCCACCCGATCCACAGTGGACAGCACGTGCGCGCCCAGCAGCGCGCCCGTCTCGTCGCCGCGGAGCATGCGCCAGCCGTCGGCGAAGCGGGCGCCCAGCGCGCAGCGGTCCGCGTCCGGGTCGAGCGCGATGGCCAGGTCGGCCCCGGTGGCCGACGCGAACGCCAGCAGCAGGTCCGCCGCGCCCGGCTCCTCCGGGTTCGGGAAGGTGACGGTCGGGAAGTCCGGGTCCGGCGCGGCCTGCTCGGGCACCAGCGTGACGTCCGGGAAACCCGCGCGCCGCAGGGCCTCCAGCGCCGTGTCGCCGCCGACGCCGTGCATCGGGGTCAGCACCACGCGCAGCTCCCGCGCCGTGCCGCGCGGCAGGGACGCCACGTGCGTGAGGTAGGCGTCGACCTGCGCGTCGCTCACCGGCATCGCCCCGGGCGACACCGGCACCATGCGCGCGGCCGGCACGCCGCGGATGGCCGCCTCGATGAGCTTGTCGTCCGGCGGCACGATCTGCGAACCGGCGGGCTCGCCGACGCCGGTGTAGACCTTGTACCCGTTGTCCGCCGGCGGGTTGTGCGAGGCCGTGATCTGGATGCCGGCCGCCGCGCCGAGCGAGCGCACCAGGTACGCCGTGACCGGCGTCGGCAGCGGGCCGGGCATCGTCAGCACCGAGAAGCCGGCCGCCGTGAGCACGCCCGCGGCGGCCTCGGCGAACTCGGCGGACCCGTGCCGCGCGTCCCGGCCGACGATCACCGTCGCGCCCGCGTGTCCCTGGTGGCGCAACCACTCCGCGAGCCCGGCCGTGGTCCGCACGACGACCGCGCGGTTCATCCCGTTGGGCCCCGCGCGGACCGGCCCGCGCAGCCCGGCCGTGCCGAACGTCAGCGTGCCGTTCATCCGGTCGGCCAGCTCCTCGACCGCGCCGGGCACCTGCCCCATCGCGTTCGCCACGACCCGCTGCAGCTCAGCCTTCGCCGCGGGGTCCGGATCGTCGGCCAGCCACCGGAAGGCCTCGTCCCGAAGCGTCGAGGACAAGGACACGGTCATGAACGCTCCACAAGAGACCGCAGCAGCCCACCCATGCGCCCGGCCGCCGCCCGGCCCGCCTCGAGGACCTCCTGGTGGTTGAGCGGTTCCCCGGTCACCCCGGCCGCCAGGTTCGTCACCAGCGACAGCCCGAACACCTCCAGCCCGGCCGCCCGCGCGGCGATGGCCTCCAGGACCGTGGACATGCCGACCAGGTCCGCGCCCATCGTGCGCAGCATCCGGATCTCCGCCGGGGTCTCGAAGTGCGGGCCGGTCAGCCCCGCGTACACGCCCTCGGGCAGCGTCGGGTCGATCTGTTTCGCGAGCTCGCGCAGCCGCGGCGAGTACAGGTCGGTCAGGTCCACGAACTGCGCGCCCACGAGCGGCGAGGTGGCGGTCAGGTTGAGGTGGTCGCTGATCAGCACCGGCGAGCCCACCGGGATGCCGTCGCGCAGGCAGCCGGCGGCGTTGGTCAGCACGACGCTGCGGCAGCCCGCGGCCGCGATCGTGCGCACGCCGTGCACGACCGCTCCGACGCCGCGGCCCTCGTAGAAGTGCGTGCGGCCGAGCAGGACCAGCACCCGGCGGTCGCCGGCCCGTAGCGAGCGGATCGTGCCGCCGTGCCCGGCGACGGTGGGGGCGGCGAATCCGGGCAGCTCGGCCATCGGCACCTCGGCGTCCGCGGTGCCGAACTCGTCGGCGGCCGGCCGCCAGCCGGAGCCGAGCACCACGGCCACGTCGTGCTTGTCCACTCCGGTGCGTTCGGCGAGGGCGGCGGCGGCCTCGTCGGCCCGCGCGGCGAAGTCATCAGTCACGGCGCCGACTGTATCGTCCGGCCGAACCTCAGCCGGTGACCTGGAACGTCTGCGTGATCCGGTCGAACAGCTGGCTGCGGCCGGTGTCCTCCTGGTCCACCGGCACGGTCACCGCGACCACCCAGAGGTCGTCGCCCAGCGGCCAGAGGTTCGCGAACGTCACCCGGTTCAGGTCCCGCGCGCCGGGCGCGATGTTCTCCGCGTTCGTCTTCGTGCGGTAGGTCAGCTGCTCGGCGGGCTCGCCCCCGGCGAGTCCCCTGATCGGCGTGGGGTCGCCCTTGGTGTAGGTCTGGTGCTCGTCGTCGGACAGCGAGTCGACGTAGTCCTCGGTCGCGTGGCCGGGGAAGTAGCCGTGGAACCGCTCGACGGTCAGCAGCTGCCGGCCGTCGGTGGACACGTAGTAGATCCGCGTGCTGCGCAGGTCGTCCTCGATCGCGCGCTCCTCGACGAACCGGCTCCACCCGGCCGGCACGGCCACCGCGTAGCCACCGCCCTGCACGCCGTTCAGCGTGGCCGCGTCGCCGGTCCGCGACTGCAGGTCCGGCGCCTTCGTGCTGGGCGCCGGCGTCGGCGTGGGGCCGGTCGTGTGCGCCGGCGGCAGCAGCGGCTCCCCGCCGAGCACCCGGGCCAGCGCGAACCCGCCGCCGGCCGCCACGCAGAACAGCACGACCGCGACGGTCACCAGCACCACCGACGCGGCCCGCCCGCGGCGGCGGGGCAGCGGGCGGCGGGCCGTGGAGTCGAACGGCAGCGGGCCCGGCGCCGGGGCGAGCTGCGGCAGGTCCGCGGGCGGCGGGGGCGGCAGCGGGGGCGCGGTCGCCTTCGGCTTGGGCGTGAGCTTCGTCGGCTGCTTGTCCGGGTCGGCCAGCTTCGCGAGGTCGTCCTCGGACAGCAGCGGCGTGGAGGGCGCGGGGAGCAGCGGGTGCAAGCGGGTGCGCACCTGCGCGAGCGTGATCCGGTCGCCCGGTTCCTTGACCATCAGCGCCGCGACGACCTCGGCCAGCGGCCCGCCCGCCGACGGCCGCGGGACGTCGCCCTGCACGACGACGTTCACGATCTCCAGCACGCTGCCGTCGAGGTCGTAGGGCGGGTGGCCCTCCAGCGCCGCGTACAGGGTCGCGCCGAGGCCCCACAGGTCGGCGGCCGGCGTGACCTCACGCCCGGCGGCCACCTCCGGCGCGATGTAGGCCGGCGAGCCGAGCATGATCCCCGTGCTGGTCATCGTGCGCTCGGAGACGTTGCGGGCGATGCCGAAGTCGGTGAGCTTCACCTGGCCGTTGCCGCCGACGAGCACGTTGCCGGGCTTGACGTCCCGGTGCGTGATGCCGACGTCGTGCGCGGCGGCGAGCCCGGCGGCCACCGCGTCGCCGATCGCGGCCGCGGCCGCGGCCTCCAGCGGGCCCAGCACGTGCAGCAGCTCGGCGAGGCTGTGCGCCGGCATGTACTCGGTCACCACGAACGGGTTGTCGCCCTCGCGGGCGACGTCGTGCAGGGTGATCACGTTCGGGTGGGACAGCGCCGCGATCGCCCGGGCCTCGCGGAGGGTCCGCTCGCGCAGCTCGTCGGCCTCGCTGTCCGGAATGCCCGGCGGCAGCAGGACCTCCTTGACCGCGACCGGGCGGCGCAGGTACTCGTCGTAGGCCTCCCAGACGACGCCCATCGAGCCCTGGCCGAGCCGCCGGCGCAGCCGGTACCGGCCGGCGACGAGGCGATCGGGCGCTGGGCTGGACACGGCGCCCATTCTGCGGCATTCACCACATGATCCGGCGGCAACCACTGTTTTCCGTAGCATTGCCGGGTATGACCTCGGCGGAGCGGTTGAGCCTGGCTGCCGATTTTCCGGCGGCTACCAGGGACCAGTGGCGCGAACTGGTCGGCGGCGTCCTGCGGAGATCGGGCGTCGAAGCGGCGGACGTCGAGGCCGCGCTCGAGTCCCCGACCTATGACGGGTTCGCGATCCGGCCGCTCTACACCGCGCAGGACACCGCGCCGGAGTCCGGCTACCCGGGCCTCCCGCCGTTCGTGCGCGGCGGCACGCCCGACGGGCGGGTGCGGGGCGGCTGGGACGTCCGCCAGCGCCACGCCGACCCGGACCCGGACACCACGCGCCGCGCGATCCTCGCCGACCTGGAGCACGGCGGCACCTCGCTGTGGCTCGTCGTCGGCGAGGGCGGGCTGCCGGCCGACGCGCTCGCCGGCGTGCTCGACGACGTCTACCTCGACCTGGCGCCGGTCACCCTCGACGCCGGCCGCGACGCGGTGGCCGCGGCGGACACGCTGCTCGCCGTGCACGCCGACAAGGGGATCGCGGCCAGCGAGGTGCGCGGCAACCTCGGTGCCGACCCGCTCGGGCTGCGGGCCCGCACCGGCGAGGACGCCGACCTCGACGTCGCCGTGACGCTGGCCCGCCGCGCGCAGGACCACCCGATGCTGCGCGCGATCGTCGTGGACGCCCTGCCCTACCACGAGGCCGGCGCGTCCGACGGCCAGGAGCTCGGCTGCGCGATCGCCACCGGCGTGGCCTACCTCCGCCTGCTCACCGGCGCCGGGCTCGACGTCGAGCAGGCCGCGCGGCAGCTGGAGCTCCGCCTCGCCGCGACCACCGACCAGTTCGCCACGATCGCGAAGCTGCGGGCCGCGCGGCGGTTGTGGGCGCGGGTCACGCAGGTGTGCGGCGCGAGCGTGCGCACCGCCCCGCAGCACGCCGTGACCTCCGCCACGATGATGACCAGCCGCGACCCCTGGGTGAACATGCTGCGCACCACCGTCGCCTGCTTCGCCGCCGGGGCCGGCGGGGCGGACGCGGTGACCGTGCTGCCGTTCGACTCCGCGATCGGCCTGCCGGACGCCTTCGCCCGCCGGATCGCCCGCAACACCCACTCGATCCTCGTCGAGGAGTCCAAAGTGGCCGGTGTGATCGACCCGGCCGGCGGCTCCTGGTACGTGGAGCGGCACACCGACGAGCTGGCCCGCGCGGGCTGGGCGGTGTTCACCGAGCTCGAACGGGCCGGCGGGCTCGCGAAGGCGCTGGACAGCGGGCTGATCGACGAGCGGCTCGCGGCCACCCGCACGGCCCGCACCGCGCGGTTCGCCACCGGCGAGGAGTCGATCACCGGCGTGACCGTGTTCCCGGACGAGAACGAGAAGCCGCTGACCCGCAAGCCCGCGCCCCCCGTGCCGTCCGGCGGGCTGCCGAGGGTGCGCTACGCGCAACCCTTCGAGGCGAGGATCGAGGAGGGCGCATGATCCCCGACTTCTCCGACGTCGAGCTGGGCGAGCCGCAGAGCCCGCCGGGCGCCGACTGGCACGCCGCGCTGCAGGAGGTCACGGGCAAGGGCGCCGACGCGCTCACCTGGGAGACGCCCGAAGGCATCGGCGTGAAACCCTTGTACACCAAGGAGGACACCGCCGAGCTCGACTTCCTCGCCACGTACCCGGGCATCGTGCCGTACCTGCGCGGGCCGTACCCGACGATGTACGTCAACCAGCCGTGGACGATCCGCCAGTACGCCGGGTTCTCCACCGCCGAGGAGTCGAACGCCTTCTACCGCCGCAACATCGCGGCCGGCCAGAAGGGACTGTCGGTCGCGTTCGACCTCGCCACCCACCGCGGCTACGACTCCGACCACCCGCGCGTGGCCGGTGACGTCGGCATGGCGGGCGTGGCCATCGACTCGATCTACGACATGCGGCAGCTCTTCGACGGCATCCCGCTGGACAAGATGTCGGTGTCGATGACCATGAACGGCGCGGTGCTGCCGATCCTCGCGCTCTACGTGGTGGCGGCCGAGGAGCAGGGCGTGGACCAGGCCCAGCTGGCCGGGACCATCCAGAACGACATCCTCAAGGAGTTCATGGTCCGCAACACCTACATCTACCCGCCCCAGCCGTCGATGCGGATCATCTCGGACATCTTCGCCCACACCAGCCGGCACATGCCGAAGTTCAACTCGATCTCGATCTCCGGCTACCACATGCAGGAGGCGGGCGCGACCGCCGACCTGGAGCTGGCGTACACGCTCGCCGACGGCGTCGAGTACATCCGCGCGGGCGTCGACGCGGGGCTGGCGGTGGACGCGTTCGCGCCGCGGCTGTCGTTCTTCTGGGCCATCGGGATGAACTTCTTCATGGAGGTGGCCAAGCTGCGCGCCGCGCGGCTGCTGTGGGCCAAGCTCGTGCGGCAGTTCGAGCCGGCGTCGGCCAAGTCGCTGTCGCTGCGCACGCACTGCCAGACCTCGGGCTGGTCGCTGACCGCGCAGGACGTCTACAACAACGTGGTCCGCACGTGCGTCGAGGCGATGGCCGCGACCCAGGGGCACACGCAGTCCCTGCACACCAACGCGCTCGACGAGGCGCTGGCGCTGCCGACCGACTTCTCCGCCCGCATCGCGCGGAACACGCAGCTGCTGCTGCAGCAGGAGTCCAACACCACGCGGGTCATCGACCCGTGGGGCGGCAGCGCGTTCGTCGAGCGGCTGACCCACGACCTCGCGCGCAAGGCGTGGGAGCACATCAGCGAGGTCGAGTCGGCGGGCGGGATGGCCCGCGCGATCGACGCCGGCATCCCGAAGCTGCGCATCGAGGAGGCCGCCGCCCGCACGCAGGCACGCATCGACTCCGGCCGCCAGCCCGTGATCGGGGTCAACAAGTACCGGCTCGCGGACGCGGACGAAGAGATCGAGGTGCTCAAGGTCGACAACGCCGGGGTGCGGGCGCAGCAGCTGGAGAAGCTGCGCCGGCTGCGTGCCGAACGCGACCAGGGCGCGGTCGACTCGGCCCTCGACGCGCTGACCCGCGCCGCGGACGGTGCGGACAACCTGCTGGCGCTCGCCATCGACGCGGCGCGCGCCAAGGCGACCGTCGGGGAGATCTCCGACGCGCTGGGCAAGGTGTGGGGCCGCCACTCCGCGCAGATCCGTACGATCTCCGGCGTCTACTCCGAGGAGGTCGGCGAGGTGTCCAATGTGGACGAGGCGCGCGCGGTCGTGAACGCGTTCGCCGAGGCCGAGGGGCGCCGGCCGCGGATCCTCGTCGCGAAGATGGGCCAGGACGGGCACGACCGCGGCCAGAAGGTGATCGCGACCGCGTTCGCCGACCTCGGCTTCGACGTGGACGTGGGCCCGCTGTTCCAGACCCCGGCGGAGGTCGCGCGCCAGGCGGTCGAGGCGGACGTGCACATCGTCGGCGTCAACTCCCTCGCCGCGGGACACCTCACGCTCGTGCCCGCGCTGCGCGACGAGCTGGCCTCGCTGGGCCGGGCGGACATCATGATCGTGGTCGGCGGCGTGATCCCGCCGGCGGACCACGAGGAGCTGCGGGCCGCGGGCGCGGCGGCGATCTTCGGCCCGGGCACGGTGATCGCCGACGCCGCCGCGGACCTGCTGCGCGAGCTCGCGTCCCGGCACGGGCATTGATGGCCCGGGAAGTCGACGTCTCCGCGTACGCGAAGGGAGTGCTCGCCGGCGACCGCGGCACGCTGTCGAGGGCGATCACGCTCGTCGAGTCGCGCCGTCCCGAGCACCGGGCGCTGGCCCAGCAGCTGCTCGTCGAGCTGCTGGCGCACGCGGGCGGGGCGCACCGGGTGGGCATCACCGGCGTGCCGGGTGCCGGCAAGTCGACGTTCATCGACCACCTCGGCTCGGCACTCACCGAGGCCGGCCACCGGGTCGCGGTGCTCGCCGTCGACCCGTCCTCGTCGCGGACCGGCGGCTCGATCCTCGGGGACAAGACGAGGATGGCGCGCCTCGCGGTGGATCCGGCGGCGTTCGTCCGCCCGTCGCCGACCTCCGGCACGCTCGGCGGCGTCACCCGGGCCACGCGGGAGACGATCGTGCTGATGGAGGCGGCCGGCTACGACGTGGTGCTCGTGGAGACCGTCGGCGTCGGGCAGTCGGAGATCGCGGTGGCCAACATGGTCGACTGCTTCCTGCTGCTCACGCTCGCGCGCACCGGCGACCAGCTGCAGGGCATCAAGAAGGGCGTGCTGGAGCTCGCCGACGTGATCGCGGTGAACAAGGCCGACGGCGACCACGAGGTGCCCGCGCGCGAGGCCGCCCGCGAGCTCTCCGGCGCGCTGCGGCTGCTGCGCACGGCCCAGGCGCGGTGGACGCCACCCGTGCTTACGTGCAGCGGGCTCACCGGCGCGGGCCTGGACACCGTGTGGGAACAGGTCGAGCGCCACCACCGCACGCTCGCGGAGTCGGGCGAGCTCGCGGCGAAGCGGCGGCGCCAGCAGGTGGACTGGACGTGGACGATGGTGCGCGACACGCTGCTGACCCGGCTCCAGGAGCATCCCGGCGTCCGGGCACTCGCCCCTGAGCTGGAGCGGGAGGTCGCCGAGGGCACGCTGACCCCCACCCTCGCGGCCGAACGGATACTGGAGGTGTTCGCCGACTCACCGCGTGCTGACTAAGGTTCGTGAGCATGCGGAGTGCCCCCCGGCTCGTGATCATCGCCCTGCTGGGCCTGTTGCTGGCGCTTCCGGTCACCGCGACGGCGTTACCCGCGTCGGCGGCACCGGGAGACAGTCTTGTTGTGCAACCCTCATCGCCGTCGGCGCCGCCCAGCTCGCCGAGCACCAGCGCCCCGGCCGGCCCGAAACTGGAGCCGGACCAGGAGGCCGACAAGGCGGAGACCAACCGCAAGCTGATCATGGGCGTGAGCTCGGTGGTCCTGCTCGGCCTCGTGATCTGGGGCCGCAGCATCCGGCGCAAGCGCCGGAAGGCCACCGAGGGCGGCTGAGGTCGTTGGCCGATTGTGATCGTTTAGCCAGGCTGAAGCGCATACACCGCTCGGCGCACGAGCCGCGTAGCTGACCGGTCGTCCAGCCGACCTCGTACGATCCGCCATGGTCGATGGTGCAGGATTGCCGGGTGACAGTGGTGGATTCGCGTGCCGGAAGGTTTCCGGATCGCGACGATGTGAACTCAGGCGACGGGGTCGGCGTGCTTCTGACCGACAGGGGCGTCACTATGCCCTCTGTGGAGGATCTAGGTTCGGGGCGTGGCCCCGCGTGGCTCGACGGGTGGCTCGGGCGCAACGCGGTCGACGTACTCGCCTGGTACCGGCACATCCACGCGCACCCGGAGCTGTCCCGCCGGGAGTTCGCCACCACCGAGCTGGTGGCCGGCCTGCTGTCCGCGGCCGGCCTGCAGCCCAAGCTGTTCGACAGCGGCACGGGCCTGATCTGCGACGTCGGCGCGGGTGCCCGCTGCGTGGCGCTGCGCGCGGACATGGACGCGTTGCCGCTCACCGAGCTGACCGGCCTGCCCTATGCCTCGACGGTGCCGGGCGTCGCGCACGCGTGCGGCCACGACGCGCACACCGCGATGCTGGTCGGCGCGGGTCTCGCGCTGGCCTCCGCGCCGGAGCTGCCCGGCCGGGTGCGGCTGGTGTTCCAGCCGGCCGAGGAGGTCATGCCGGGCGGCGCGCTGGACGTCATCGCCGCGGGCGGCCTCGACGGCGTCGAGTCGATCTTCGGCCTGCACTGCGACCCGCGGCTGCAGGTGGGCAGCGTCGGCACCCGGGTCGGCGCGATCACGTCGGCCACCGACCTGCTCGAGCTGCGGCTGACCTCGCCGGGCGGGCACACGTCGCGCCCGCACCTGACGGCGGACCTCGTGCACGCGCTGGGCACGGTGATCACCGGGTTGCCGGCCCTGCTGTCCCGACGGATCGACCCGCGTTCGGGCACGGTGCTGGTGTGGGGCGCGGTGCACGCGGGCGAGGCGCCCAACGCGGTGCCGCAGGACGGCGTGCTGCGCGGCACGCTGCGTACCGGTGACCACGAGGTGTGGGCCGACCTGGAGCCGCTCGTGGGCGGGCTGGTCGAGTCGCTGCTGGCGCCGACGGGTGTCGGGTTCGAGCTGGAGCACCGCCGGGGCGTGCCGCCGGTGGTGAACGACGTGGAGGGCACGGCGGTGCTGCGCGCGGGCGTCGAGGCGGCGCTGGGCGAGCAGGCGGTGACGTCGACGAAGCAGTCGTCGGGTGGCGAGGACTTCGGCTGGTACCTGGAGCAGATCCCGGGCTCGTTCGCGCGGCTGGGCGTGTGGTCGGGCGAGGGGCAGATGCCGGACCTGCACCAGTCGACGTTCCGCCTGGACGAGCGGGCGCTGCTGGCCGGGGTCCGGGTGCTGACGCACACCGCGCTGGCGGGGCTGGCCTAGCGTCAGTAGTGATCGCCGCCGTCGCGCCGGTTGGCGACGGCGATGAGCACGACCACGATCACGACGTAGCCGGCGACCGCGATGCCCGCGTTCACGAGCCGGGTGACGCCGCCGGTCTTGTCGAAGAAGAAGCTGAGCGCACCGAACCCCGCGACGATCGCGAACAGCGCGAGGCCGACCTTGACGAAGCGGCCGTAGGAGCACCACCAGTTGCAGCTGCCCGGCGAGGTGTGCTTGCAGAGCGAGTCGCCGTGCCCGGTGCGCGGCAGCTGCTTGACGGAGTGCCGGCTCACGACGCGCGCTCGCCGGGACTGTACGGACACTCGAGCCGGCCACCCATGCGGATCACTATCCCGTGCCTGGCATCGCCTCATCAAGGACCGGTCGTCGGGCGGCCGCTCACCGCGCCGAGCCGACCGGCCACCGTGCAGTGAACGGTCAGGGGCCGATGCCGTGGCAGGGGCGGATGCGGAGGTCCGCCACGTAGTCCGCCGGGGCGCCGGCCGACTCGGCCGCGTCCGAGACCACGCCCAGGTAGCGCGCCGAGGGCAGCCCGCCCTCGTACGCGTCCAGCACGTACAGCCAGGCCAGCACCGAACCCTCCAGCGTCTGCACCCGCAGGCGGATCTTCGAATGAAGGCCCAGCTCCGAGCCCTCCCACCGGTCGAGCCGGTCCTCGTCCTCCGACGTCACGTCGTAGAGCACCACGAACACCTGCGTGCCCGGCTCCTCGACGATCGTCGCGAGGGCACCCTCCCAGCCCAGGTCCTCGCCGCCGAACGTCAGCCGCCAACCCACGAGCCAGCCGGTCCCCGCCATCGGCGAGTGCGGCGCTCGCTCCATCATCTGGGCGGGATCCATGTTGGACCCATACGCGGCGTAGAGCGGCACGAGCGACAGCGTAGCGATACCTTGGATCATGTGCCCCGCCATGGCGCTGGGCGTGTTCACCTCACCGGGCCCGCGTACCGTTGCGACCGAGGACTCGAGCGACGACGAGGGGAGCTCCGGGTGACCCGGATCGTGATCATGGGCGGCGGGCCGGCCGGCTACGAGGCCGCGCTCGTCGCCGCCCAGCACGGGGCCGATGTCACGGTCGTCGAACGGGACGGGCTCGGCGGCGCGTGCGTGCTCTACGACTGCGTCCCGTCCAAGACGTTCATCGCGTCCGCGGGCGCGCGGTCGGCCTTCCACAACGCCGACGAGCTCGGCATCCTCACCGGCAGCCAGCTGCCACCGGTCGACCTCCCGGCCGTCCACGGACGGGTGAAGGGGCTCGCGCTCGCCCAGTCCGCGGACGTACGCAACCGCGTGCAGCGCGAGGGCGTGCGGGTGATCAACGGGACCGCGCGGTTCTGCGACGACCGCACCGGCCTCGCCGCGCACCGGATCGCCGCCACCTCGTACGGCGGCGAGGACGTGGTGCTCGACGCGGACGTCGTGCTGATCGCCACCGGCGCCACGCCGCGGATCCTGCCCGGTGCGCGACCGGACGGCGAGCGGATCCTCGACTGGCGCCAGATCTACGAGCTGCCCGAGCTGCCCGAGCACCTCGTCGTGGTCGGCTCCGGCGTCACCGGCGCGGAGTTCGTCTCGGCCTACACGGAGATGGGCGTGCGGGTCACGCTGATCTCCAGCCGCGACCGGGTACTGCCGCACGAGGACGCCGACGCCGCCGCGGTGCTCGAGGACGTCTACGCCGCCCGGGGCACCGAGGTGGTCAAGCACGCGCGCGCCGAGCGGGTCGAGCGCACCGGCAAGGGCGTGGTCGTGCACCTGCGCGGCGGGCAGACCGTCGAGGCGAGCCACGCGCTGATGACCGTCGGCTCCGTGCCGAACACCGGTGACATCGGGCTGGACAAGGTCGGCATCGAGCCGGGGCAGGGCGGGTTCGTCTCCGTCGACCGGGTGTCCCGCACGAGCGTGCCGGGGATCTACGCGGCCGGGGACTGCACCGGGCTGCTGATGCTCGCGTCGGTCGCGGCCATGCAGGGCCGGATCGCGATGTGGCACGCGCTCGGCGAGGGCGTCGCGCCGATCAAGCTGAAGACCGTGGCCGCCAACGTGTTCACGCACCCGGAGATCGCCACGGTCGGCATCAGCCAGCAGGCCATCGACTCCGGCGAGGTGCCCGCCCGCACGATCATGCTGCCGCTCGCCACCAACGCGCGCGCCAAGATGGAGGGGCTGCACCGCGGCTTCGTGAAGCTGTTCTGCCGCCCGGCGACCGGCGTGGTGATCGGCGGCGTGGTGGTGGCCCCGGCGGCGAGCGAGCTGATCCTGCCGATCGCGCTCGCGGTGCAGAACCAGCTCACCGTCGAGCACCTGACGCACACGTTCTCGGTCTACCCGTCGCTGTCCGGCTCCATCGTGGAAGCCGGCCGCCGCCTGATGCGCCACGACGACCTCGATTGAACCCGCGAGTCCCCCGTTGCGGACCGCGTGTCCCCCGTTCGGAACGGGGGACACGCTGCCCTGAACGGGGGACTCGCGGGTGTTGGTGGCGGGTTTAGGCGGGCTGCTACTCGACCCAGTCGAAGGTGCGGGTGACGGCCTTCTTCCACTGGCCGAAGGTCTTGTCGCGGGCGGCGTCGTCCATCGACGGCGTCCACTCCTTGTCCTTCGCCCAGTTGGTGCGGATGTCGTCCTCACCGGACCAGAAGCCCACCGCGAGGCCGGCGGCGTACGCGGCACCCAGCGCGGTCGTCTCCGCGACGACCGGCCGGATCACGGGCACGCCCAGGATGTCGGCCTGGAACTGCATGAGCAGCTCGTTGACCACCATGCCGCCGTCGACCTTGAGCGCCGTGAGCGGCACGCCCGAGTCGGCGTTCATGGCGTCGATGACCTCACGGGTCTGGAAGGCCGTGGCCTCCAGCACCGCGCGGGCCAGGTGGCCCTTGTTGACATACCGGGTCAGGCCGACGATCGCGCCACGCGCGTCCGAACGCCAGTACGGCGCGAACAGGCCCGAGAACGCCGGCACGAAGTACGCGCCGCCGTTGTCGTCGACCGACGCCGCCATGCGCTCGATCTCCGTGGCGGACGTGATCATGCCGAGGTTGTCCCGCAGCCACTGCACGAGCGAGCCGGTGACCGCGATCGAACCCTCGAGCGCGTAGACCGGGTCGTTCGAGCCGATCTTGTAGCAGACCGTCGTGAGCAGGCCGTTGCGCGACATGACCTTCTCCGTGCCCGTGTTCAGCAGCACGAAGTTACCGGTGCCGTAGGTGTTCTTGGCCTCGCCGACCGACAGGCAGGCCTGGCCGAACGTGGCCGCCTGCTGGTCACCGAGGATGCCCGCGATCGGGACGCCCGACAGCGCGCCCTTCTCCCGGACCGTGCCGTACTCCTCCGACGAGGAACGGATCTCCGGCAGCATCGACACCGGGATCTTCATGTCGTCGGCGATCGAGGCGTCCCACGACAGCGTGGACAGATCCATCAGCAGCGTGCGGGACGCGTTGGTCGGGTCGGTGACGTGCACGCCGCCGTCCGGTCCGCCGGTCATGTTCCACAGCACCCAGCTGTCCATGTTGCCGAACAGCAGATCACCCGCCTCGGCCCGCTGACGCGCGCCGTCGACGTTGTCGAGGATCCAGCGGATCTTCGGCCCGGAGAAGTAGGTCGCGAGCGGCAGGCCGGTCTTCTCCTTGTACCGGTCCTGCCCGCCACCGAGTGCCTCGAGCTCGGCGCAGATCCGGTCGGTGCGGGTGTCCTGCCAGACGATCGCGTTGTAGACCGGCTTGCCGGTGTTCTTGTCCCACACCACCGCGGTCTCGCGCTGGTTGGTGATGCCGACGGCGACGATGTCGGAGGTGGACAGGTCGGCCTTGGCGAGTGCCCCGGCGGCCACCTCCCGGGTGTTGCGCCAGACCTCCTCCGGGTCGTGCTCGACCCAGCCCGCCTGCGGGAAGATCTGCTCGTGTTCCTTCTGGTCGACCGACACGACCTCGCCGGCGTGGCTGAAGATCATGCACCGCGTCGAGGTGGTGCCCTGGTCGATCGCGGCTACGTAGCTCGTCATGGAACCAGCCTCTCAGAGAATTCAGGATGCGGCCGGGAGCAGCTGGAAGATCAGCCCGGCGAGGATCGCCCCGATGAGCGGCCCGACCACGGGCACCCAGGAGTAGTTCCACTCCGCGCTGCCCTTGCCCTTGATGGGCAGCAGCGCGTACGCGATGCGCGGGCCGAGGTCACGGGCGGGGTTGATGGCGTACCCGGTCGGGCCACCGAGCGAGGCGCCGATGCCGATGACGACGAACGAGACCGCCGCGTAGCCGAGCGCGACGTTGAGTGACGGGTTGAGCAGGATCCAGAAGATCAGGACGAACGTGCCGATGATCTCCGTGACCACGTTCCAGGCGTAGTTGGGCACGGTCGGGCCGGTGCAGAAGATCCCGCGGGTGTTCGCCGGCTCGTCGTGCGTGTCGAACTGCAGCTTGTACGCCATCCAGGTGAGCACCGCGCCGATGATGGCGCCGACCATCTGGCCGAGCAGGTAGGCGGGCGCGTCGGCCCAGCCGAAGGGAGAGCTGCCGGACGCCAGCAGCCCGATTGTCACGGCCGGGTTGATGTGCGCACCCGATGGCGCCGCGATGCTCGCCCCGACGAACACCGCGAAACCCCAGCCGATGTTGATGAGAAGCCAGCCGCCCCCGCTACCGAGTGTCTTCTTGAGCACTACGTTCGCCACGACGCCGGCACCGAGCAGGATCAGGCCCGCCGTACCCAGCATCTCCCAGACAAAAATCTCGCCGAAGTTCACAACCCACTCCTTCGCGCTGAAGTGGATAGGCGGCCGGGGCCTTCTAGGGTGCGGCGCCAGTGCCTACCCTGAGCGATTTCGGACGCTACGGTACGCAAGGTCAACTTGTCCAGATATCGGTCACGCCCTGGAAACGGGCCTGGTGGGCCCGAGACCGGTAGCGTTGGTCGGGTTGGGCTCGCCAGCACTCGGGAGGGGCCGTGAGCGATCGCAAGACATCCGGCGAAGAGCACTCCACATCGGACACGATCGGTGGTCGCCTGGGGACCGAGGAGCGCGAGCAGACCTGGCGCCGGCTGGAGTCGGAAACGTTCGATCTCGTGGTCATCGGCGGCGGCGTCGTGGGTGCGGGTACCGCGCTCGACGCGGCCACCCGCGGGCTGAAGGTGGCGCTCGTCGAGGCGCGTGATCTCGCGTCCGGCACGTCGAGCCGCTCCTCGAAGCTGTTCCACGGCGGGCTGCGCTACCTGGAGCAGCTCGAGCTCGGGCTGGTGCGCGAGGCGCTGCGCGAGCGGGAGCTGATGCTCACCCGGATCGCGCCGCACCTGGTGAAGCCGGTCAGCTTCCTCTACCCCCTGACCCACCGCGGCTGGGAGCGCCCGTACACCGCGGCGGGCCTGTTCATGTACGACTCGATGGGCGGCGCGCGCTCGGTGCCCGGGCAGAAGCACCTGACCCGGGCCGGCGCGCTGCGGATGGCGCCCGCGCTGAAGCGGTCGTCGCTCATCGGCGGCATCCGCTACTTCGACGCGCAGGCCGACGACGCGCGGCACACGATGACCGTGGCGCGCACGGCCATGCACTACGGCGCGGTCGTGCGGACCTCGACGCAGGTCACCGGCTTCCTGCGGGAGGCCGACCGGGTGTCCGGGGTGCGCATCCACGATGTGGAGAACGGCCGGGAGACCGAGGTCCAGGCGAACGCGGTGATCAACTGCACCGGCGTGTGGACCGACGAGCTGCAGCGGCTGGCCGGGTCGCGCGGGCGGTTCCGGGTGCGGGCGTCGAAGGGCGTGCACATCGTCGTGGCGCGGGACCGGATCGTGTCCGAGACCGGGCTGATCCTGCGGACGGAGAAGTCGGTGCTGTTCGTGATCCCGTGGCGCAACCACTGGATCGTCGGGACGACGGACACGGACTGGAACCTGGACCTGGCGCACCCGTCGGCCACCAAGCACGACATCGACTACCTGCTCGACCACGTCAACTCCGTGCTCGCGACCCCGCTGACGCACGACGACATCGAGGGCGTGTACGCGGGGCTGCGGCCGCTCCTGGCCGGGGAGTCGGAGGAGACGTCGAAGCTGTCCCGCGAGCACGCGGTCGCCCGGGTGTCGCCGGGCCTGATCGCGATCGCGGGCGGCAAGTACACGACGTACCGGGTGATGGCCGCGGACGCCGTCGACGCCGCGTCGCCGGACCTGCCGGGCCGGCTGCAGCCGTCGATCACCGACCAGGTGCCGCTGCTCGGCGCGGACGGTTACCACGCGCTGGTCAACCAGGTCGACCAGCTGGGCACCCGGCACGGGCTGCACCCGTACCGGGTCCGGCACCTGCTCGACCGGTACGGCTCGCTCGTGCACGAGGTGCTGGAGCTGGCCGCGGACCGCCCCGAGCTGCTGCGGCCGTTGCCGTCGGCGCCGGACTACCTGCAGGTGGAGATCGTGTACGCGGCCTCGCACGAGGGTGCGCTGCACGTGGAGGACACGCTGTCCCGGCGCACGCGGATCTCGATCGAGTACCCGCACCGGGGCGTGGACAGCGCCGCGGAGGTGGCCGAGCTGATGGGCGAGGTGCTGGGCTGGGACGAGGACACGATCGCGCGCGAGGTCAAGGTGTACACGGCCCGCGTGGAGGCGGAGCGCGACTCGCAGACGCAGCCCGACGACCAGGCCGCGGACGCCCGCCGCGCAGCCGCCCCAGAAGCCCGCCCCGAACTCCTGGAACCCGTAACCTGACCCCACCCCACGACCCCCCACCCCCGCGAGTCCCCCGTTCCGGTCCCGCGTGTCCCCGGTTCCGGCCCGGCGTGTCGCCAGTTCCGGTCCCGCGTGTCCCCCCGCTTCAAACTCGCGAGTCCCCCGTTCCAGCACGCGAGTCCCCCGTTCCGGACACGCGAGTCGCACGTTCCCTACTCCCGTCCCATTGGCCGGGCGTAGGACTCGGGGGTCCAAGGGTTGGACTCGCGAGTCGGGAGGGTTGGACTCGCGGGTCCGGTGGGTTGGACTCGCGGGCTCTGAGCGTTGGACTCGCGGTGCTGGAACGGGGACACGCGACACCGGAACCGGGGACTCGCGGGTCGGAACGGGGGACACGCGGGACTGGAATGGGGGACTCGCGGGGTGGGTCGTTAGGGGTGGGGGTGTTGTTCTTCGTGTAGGACGGTTAGGTGTTGCAGCATTCGGCGGTTGTCGGCGGGGGAGATCGTGGTCCACGCCTCCGCGCCCTCCGAGTCGCGGCGAACCTGCAGGTAGCGGCCGTTGTGCGTGTCGAAGAAGCTGATCACGCGGTCGGCACGGACCCGGCGGCCCCACTTGTCCCGCGTCGCGGTGCCGAACTGGCCCTGGCAGACCACGTCGCCGATCATGTTCGCCAGCTGCTCGGCGTCCCTGTCCCGCACGCCGCGTGAGCGCAGGGCGGCCTCGAGCGTCTTCTGGTCCGTCGCCTCCTGCGCGGCCGCCTCGAAGTCCGCCGTGCGCAAGGTGATCGACTGGCCCGGGCCGGCGGGCACGGACGGCAGCACCGACAGCGCGAAGCGCGGCAGGCCCGACGCCTCGGCCTCACGCAGGGTCAGCTGGGTGCCCGACAGCGTGGCCAGCACGCCCTCGTCCCCGGTGGCGGCCGCGAACATGCGCAGCTGGTGGCCGATCCACATCCGGCCGTCGATCTCCCGGTCGGGGCGGCGCAGCAACGACAGCAGCCGGGCCAGCCGCGGGTCGGGGGCGACCGGCCGGCCGAGCCCGCGGCGCTCGAGGCTGTCCCACGCGTGGCGGACGAACTTGGCGCGCTCGGCGTCGGTGCGCCCGGGCGAGGGCACCCGCAGGACGAGCGGCATCGCGTCGAGCGCGTGGTGTTCCCACAGCACGTCGAACTCGAGCGCGGTGATGGTCACCGGTTCGTCGACGTCGGGTTGACCGAGAAACGGTGCGGTCATGTGATCCCGTGGCTATCGATCGGTCGGGCCGTCTCCGATTACGGTCGGCGGCAGCTTGTGCTCCTGGCCGAGGATATCCACCGACTCGATGACCTGCTCGTTTTCCTTGAAATCCCGCCGCCGGCGGGGACGCTCGCCGACGACCGCCTCGTCGGTCTCCGCGAACCACTGGTTCGAGCCGATCGCGTCCATGCCGAACCGGCGCAGCGCCATGCGGTCCTGGCCGCCACCGGCGCCGCCGACACCCGCCGCGGGCGCGATGGGGGCCGCGGATGCCTGGTGCACGGCCGCGGCGTGGCCGGCCGCGGCCGCCTGCAGGTCGCTCGGCGGCATGCCGCCGATGCTCGGTCCGGGCTTCGGCGCGGCAGCACCCGACGAGCTGCCGCCCGCGGCCGAGCTCGGACCGGCCGCCGGGCCACCCGAGCCGGAACCACCCGAGCCGGAACCGCCCGAACCGGAACCGCCCGAGCCGCCGCCCTCGTAGGCGCCGGAGAACCAGCCACCGTTGCCGCTCGACCCGCCCGAGCCGAGCAGGTTGCCGCCCCGCGCCGAGGAGGAGGACCGGTTGTTCGACCGGTTGCCCCCACCCGGCAGGAGGGTGTCGAGCACGCCGCTGAACACGCCCTGGCTCGGCGTGGACGGCCGCTGGAAGTCGGGCTGGCGCCACGGCGCCGACCCGCCGTGCCCGCCGCCGTGCCCGTTGCCGTGCCCGCCGTGGCCCAGGCCGGAGGCGTGGGTGTGCTGGGTGCCCACGGTCTCGCCCTGGTGCACGTTGTCGTTGTGGGACAGGTCCCGCGGCGCGTCGAAGGTCGACAGGCCGCCGGTCGTGGTGTTCGTGTTCAGCTCGTAGGCGGCCATCACGTCGAAGGCCCGCTGCTCGGCCGACGACGAGGCCGCCTCGGCGCCCTCCAGGTCGGTCTGCGCCTGCACGACCTGCACGGCCGGCGCGACCGACGGGTCGGGCTGCGCGGCCGGCACGTCCTCGGGCACGGGCATGTCCGCGCGGGCGCGCGCGATGTGCTCGGCCTGGGTCTCGACCAGCGCCCGCATCGCGGCGGCCTCCGCGCCGGTGTCCGTCGCCCACGCCGCGGTCACCGACAGCCGGTCGTAGGCCGCCCCGGCGGCCTTACCGGTCCAGCTCGCCCCCGACTGCTCGAGCGCCTTCTGCAGGTCCTGGCCGATCTCGCCCAGCGAGGTGGCGATCGCCTCCCAGCGCCGCGACGGCTCCGCGGACGCCGCCGCACCCGGGCCGTCGTGCAGGAGCAGGTAGAGCTCCTTGTGGGTGTGCCCACGCCAGCGCATCCCGTCCGCCGTTGGGGTGGCGGCCGGTGGGGTTGCGGGCTGCTGAGTCGGTGGAGTCAATGCGTCGGCCCCTTGTCTGCGATGGAGTTGCTGTTACCGGTGCGCGCTGCCGGTCAGCCTCCGTCCCCATTCTTCGTCACGCCGCTCTGACCGTGGTTGTCGACGGCGCTGTACTGCTCGGCCGTCTTGTCCAGGTTCGCGACCGCGACCGTCAGCTGGTCGCGGTAGGACCGCAGTGAGTCGATCGCCGACGCCGCCGTGTCGACGGACCGCTCGTTGAACATCGTCGCGGCATCCTGGCTCACCGGGTCCTTCGCCCACGCGGTGATCCGCAGCTCGTGATCGGCGAGCCGCAGCTGCTCCTCCACGCGGGACAGGGCGTCCACGAACACGCTGCGCAGCGCCGGCACGGCCTCGCGGTCGATACGCAGGCCATCGGCCGGGCCGGTGTCGTGCCCCGCGGTGTTGCCGTGACCGTGCCCGCCCCCGTGCTTGCCTGCCACGCCGCCCTCCAACCAGAACCACCTGTGGTCCGTTGAACCCTATCCGTTACGGATGCTCGGATACGACGGTTCATCGGAACTTCGTGAGATCTTTTTGAGAGTTTGGCAAGCTCGCGGACGTCAGACAATCCGCCGATCGGCCCGTTCGGTAGCGCCTTCAGTACCCGTCGTCACGCCACTGGCGGCGCATTCGGCGGTGCTGCTCGCGGATGGCGTCGCGGTGCTCGCGCATCGCGCGCCGGTACTCGTCGCTGCGGTGCTGGTCAAAGCCCCGGCGCCGCTGGGCGCCGGAGATCGCGAAGAAGACGAACGGCAGCAGGAAGAAGAACGGCAGTTTCGCGACGACGAGCAGGGCGAGCGCGAGCACGATCGCGACCACCGGGATCACCACCGGCGCGACGCGGCGACCCAGCGACGGCGTGCGTGCCGCGGGGGCGGCCGGGGGCGGCGCCGGGCGGCCGAAGGCGGGACGTGGTTCCGGCAGGTCGCCGAACAGATCGAGCACCTCGCCGCGCGTCTTCGCGGTGGTCACCTTGGCGGACCGGTCGCCGTACTCGTCGATGTCGAGCCGGCCGGCGCTCATGTGCTCGCCGAGCTTGCCCAGCGCGTCCTCCCGCTCGCTGTCGCTCACGCGGATGTCGGACGGCTGGTACTCGGTCACGACTCGATGGTACGGCCGGGAACGGGGTGCCGGCCGTGACAATCGTCCGGAGCTGAGGACGTTCTCAGCCGGCGCTCTCGTCGGCCGGCTCGTCGTCGTCCCCCTCCGGCAGGGCCACCTCGGTCGGCGCCGCCATGAACGCGACCCCGAGCACCATCGCCACGACGCCGACGCCGAGCACGATCAGGAACGTCCACCACAGGCCCGCGACGGCGGTGAGGACGATCGCCACCGGCAAGCCGGCCAGCAGCGACAGGACGCCGATGACGTCCATGACCCGGCTGGCCCGGGTGCTGGCCCGCCCGCCCGGCCACTCCGGGTTCACGACCGCCGGCGGCCGCGGCGACACCGCCCCGGACAGGTCCGGGTGTGGCGCGGGCAGGTCCTCGAAGAGCGCCTCGACCTCTGCCCGGGTGCTCGCCTCCTGCGCCCGGCGGAGGCGGTCCTCGTGCTCGTCGTGCGAGAGCCGCCCGCTGGAGCGGTGGACGGCGAGCGCGGTGACGGCGTCGTCGCGCTCGGCCGAGCTGATCCGGATCTCAGCCAAGCGCCCTCCAGCCGGTCAGTCCTTGATCTCGCAGAGCACGCTGCCCTGGCTGACCGTCTCCCCGGCATGCACGGCCAGCCCCGTGACCGTGCCTGCCTTGTGCGCGGTCACCGGATTCTCCATCTTCATCGCTTCGAGCACCACGATCAGTTCACCCGGCTCGACCTGCTGGCCGTCCTCGACCGAGATCTTGACGATCGTGCCCTGCATGGGTGCGGTCACCGCGTCGCCGGAAACCGTCGTGGACTTGCCCGCGCCCCGCTTGCGTGGCCGGCCCTTCGCCGCCGGCCCGTTCGCCGCGGGCGCGCCGGCCGCGAGCCCGCCGGGCAGCGTGACCTCCAGCCGCCGGCCGCCGACCTCGACCACCAGCGTCTGCCGCGGCTCCTGCTCATCGGCCTCGGCGGGGTCGGTGAACGGCGCGATCCGGTTGTCGAACTCGGTCTCGATCCAGCGCGTGTGCACGGTGAAGGTCGTGCCGTCCGCGTCGCCCACGTAGGCCGGGTCGCGCACGACCGCGCGGTGGAAGGGCAGCACGGTCGCCATGCCCTCGACGACCATCTCGTCCAGCGCCCGCCGGGACCGTTCCAGCGCCTGCGTGCGGTCCGCGCCGGTGACGATCACCTTGGCCAGCAACGAGTCGAACTGCCCGCCGATCTCGGTGCCCGACTCGACGCCGGTGTCCACCCGCACGCCCGGACCGTCCGGCGGCACGAACCGGGTGACCACGCCCGGCGCGGGCAGGAAGTCGCGGCCGGCGTCCTCGCCGTTGATGCGGAACTCGATGGAATGCCCGCGTGGCGCGGGATCCTCGGTGAAGCGCAGCTTCTCCCCGGCGGCGATGCGGAACTGCTCGCGCACGAGGTCGACGCCCGCGGTCTCCTCCGACACCGGGTGCTCGACCTGCAGCCGGGTGTTGACCTCCAGGAACGAGATCGTCCCGTCCAGGCCGACGAGGTACTCGACGGTGCCGGCGCCGGAGTAGCCCGCCGCCTTGCAGATCGCCTTCGCGGACTCGTGGATCTGCGCGCGCTGCTCGCCGGTCAGGAACGGCGCGGGGGCCTCCTCGACGAGCTTCTGGTGCCGGCGCTGCAGCGAGCAGTCGCGGGTGCCGACGACGACCACGTTGCCGTGCTTGTCGGCGAGGACCTGGGCCTCCACGTGGCGCGGCCGGTCCAGGTAGCGCTCGACGAAGCACTCGCCGCGGCCGAACGCGGCGACCGCCTCGCGCACCGCGGACTCGAACAGCTCGGGGATCTCCTCGCGGGTGCGGGCGACTTTCAGCCCACGGCCACCGCCGCCGAACGCCGCCTTGATCGCCACCGGCAGCCCGTGCTCGTCGGCGAACGCGAGGATCTCGTCGGCCCCGCCGACCGGCTCCTTCGTGCCGGGCACGAGCGGCGCGCCCGCCCGGGTGGCGATGTGGCGCGCGGTGACCTTGTCGCCGAGATCGCGGATCGCCTGCGGGTCGGGGCCGATCCACACGAGGCCGGCGTCGAGCACGGCCTGCGCGAAGTCCGCGTTCTCGGAGAGGAACCCGTAACCGGGGTGTACCGCGTTCGCGCCGGCCCGCGCGGCGACGTCGAGGAGCTTGCCGATGTCGAGGTAGCTCTGCGCCGCGGTCGACCCGCCGAGTGCGAACGCCTCGTCCGCGAGCCGGACGAACATGGCGTCGCGATCGGGATCCGCGTACACGGCGACGCTGGGCAGGCCCGCGTCCCGGCAGGCCCGGATGACGCGAACGGCGATCTCGCCGCGGTTGGCGATGAGGACCTTGTTGAGCTCGGGCACGCCCCACTCCTCGTCGATACTTGTACTGATGGGGGAGTCTACGGACAGCATGGTCGGTCAGGGCGGAGAGCAAGCTCACGCGGTGCGGGGAGGGAGGCCACGATGGCGGGCAGCCGCAGACCCTGGGCGGTCATGGCGGCGGCAGTGGTGTCCGCGCTGGTCGCGGGTGCCGCGCTGCTCGTCGCCAACCAGGTCGGCGACCGGTCCGCCCCGGCCGTGCACACCTCCGCGCCGGCCACGTCGAAGATCGGTGTGGACGGCTGCCTCGTGCGCCCGTGCAAGGTCCTGGCCACCGCCCCGGTCGCCGGCACCACGGTCGAGCTGATCGCCGACAGCGGCGCGCACTCGGGCCGGCTGCGCATCGGCGGGCCGACGTCGAGCGACGTCATCGAGGTGACGATCACGGAGATGGGCGTGACGCTGACGGCGGACTCGCTGCAGTGCGTGGCGAGCGCGCTGTCGGCCTGCATGGTGCGCGGCGAGTACGAGGGCGGGACGGCCGGGCAGGTGGTGGCCGGCCGGTCGGGGAAGTGGAGTGCCCTCGCGAAGCCGTTCGTGTCCGACGCGGGCTACCTGGCGCTCGCCCAGGTGACCGCCAATCCGGGCCCGGAGGTCGTTGCCGTCCAGCACGACTGCGACCGCGCGACGGCCCCGGACTGCGCGGACCGCCCGGTGTTCGCCCAGGTCTTCACGATGGGCAGCAGCGAGGCCGGCTGCACGCAGCGCTACCAGTCGCTGGAGTCCTTACCGGGCTACCCGAGGGTCGAGCTCACCTCCGGCGAGCTGACCACCTGCGACTAACGCCGCGCCCACAGGTCGACCACCGAGACGCCGACCTCCACCAGCAGGCGGCGGGTCAGCGGCAGGCTGATGCCGATGACGCTGGAGGGGTCGCCCTCGACGCCGTCGACGAACCAGCCGCCGTAGCCGTCCAGGGTGAAGCCGCCGGCCACGTCCATCGGCTCGCCGGTGGCGATGTAGGCGTCGATCTCCGCCGGGCTCGGCGAACCGAAGCGGATCGTCGTCTGGGCCGTGCCGCTCGCGATCGCGCCGACCGCGCCGTCCTGGATGCGCAGCACCGCGTGCCCGGTCAGCAGCACGCCCGCGCCACCGCCCATCAGCACCCAGCGCTCGCGTGCCCGCTCCGGCGTGCCGGGCTTGCCCACCAGCAGCCCGTCGTGGGCGAGCATCGAGTCGCAGCCCACGACCACCGAGTCCGGGTGCTGCGCGGCGACCGCCTCGGCGACCGTGCGTGCCTTGGCCTCCGCCAGCCCGGCGACGAGCTGCTCGGGCGTCGCGCCCGGCATCGACGCGGCCAGCGCGTCCTCGTCGACACCCGACACGTACTGCACCGGTTCGATGCCGGCGCCCCGGAGGACCTGGAGGCGGGCGGGGGACTGCGACGCGAGTACCAGCTGCACGGCCGCTGACCCTAGTACCCGCCGCCGACGCGCTCCCGCGACCGGGTCAGCCGCGGCACCCGGATCCCCGTCGACGCGAGCACGCCCAGCATCAGCACGGCGATCGGCAGCACGAGGCTCGCCTTGGCGGCGACCGTGAAGCCGTCGTGGAAGACCTCCAGCACGATGCGGCGCACGATGTCGGCCACGTCCGGATCGAGGTTCGACGGCACGGGCGGCGCGGTCGAGTCGAACTGGCTCGCCGTGTTCGCCGCGTCGGAGATCCGGGAGACGAACTCCTCGCGGTAGCGCGGCGGCAGCCGCTCGGCGTACCGGCGCGCCGCGTCCGGCACCGCGAACGCGACCCCCATCTGCAGCACCAGGCCGACCGCCGCGCTGCCGAGCACGCCGCCGACCTGCCGGGACGTGTTGAACACGCCTGACGCGGCGCCGATCATCTCCGTGGGCAGCCGTGCGGTGGCCGCGGCCGTCAGCGGCGCGAACACGCAGCCGATCCCCAGCCCGGCCACGACGAGCCCGGGGATGAGCGCCGTCGGCTCGGTCTCCGGCTCCGCGAGCCAGGCGAGATAACCCGTGCCCACGGCCAGGGTCAGCAACCCGCCCATGATCAGCGTCCGGGCACCGGCCCGCGTCCACACCGCGCCCGAGACCATCGCCATGGCCCCCGCGGCGATCGCCATCGGCAGCGCCAGCACGCTGGAGGCCAGCGGTGAGAGGCCCAGCACGGTCTGCAGGTACAGCACCAGCGGCAGGAACATGCCCGTCGTCGCGAAGCCGAGCGCCGCGTGCGTCAGGTTCGCCGCGCCGAACGTGCCGCCGGTGAACAAACCGGCCGGCACCAACGGTTCCAGGTCGGTGCGCGCGCGGCGGAACCACAGCTGCCGCCACGCGAACAGCCCGAGCAGCACCAGGCCCGCGATGATCAGGTGCACCACCGTGACCGGCCCGAACGCCGCGCCCCAGTGGTAGTGCTGGCCGTTCTGCACGCCGAAGACGAGCAGCAGCAGGCCCAGCGAGCACAGGGTCGCGCCGAGCACGTCGAACCGCAGCGCCCGCCGCGGCTGCCAGTCCGGCAGCGCGATCACCGCGATCACCAGGCTCGCCACGCCGATCGGCAGGTTGATCAGGAAGATCCACTGCCAGCCGATGTTCTCCACCAGCAGCCCGCCCACGACCGGCCCGGTGATCGTCGCGACGCCCGCGATCGCGCCCCAGACGCTGATCGGCAGCCCGCGCTTCTCCGGCGGGAACAGCCGCGTGATGAACGACAGCGTCTGCGGGGTCATCGCCGCCGCGCCGAGCCCCTGGACCGCGCGCGCCGCGATCAGCATGCCCGGCGTGGTCGCGAGCCCGCTCCACAGCGACGCCGCCGTGAAGATCACCAGCCCGGTGACGAGGACCCGCTTGGGCCCGAAGCGGTCGCCGAGCCGGCCGGTCAGCAGCAGCGGGACGGTGTTGGCCAGCAGGTAGACGCTGTTGACCCAGACGACCTCGTTGAGGTTCGCGTCGAGCCCGGTGAGCATGGCCGGGATCGCCACGGTGACGATCGTGGAGTCGAGCATGATCATGAAGAAGCACGCGCACAGCGCCCACATCGCCGTCCACGGGCTTCGCATGGTCATCCTCGGGTGTGTCGGGGCCGGGTCAGTGCGCCGACCCGCGCCACGCACCCGGGCCGTGCCGGAGCGGTGCGCGCATCAGCGAACCCCGGTCCGACCACCGCGACCGGCCCGCCGGTTCCCTCTCGCCGGCACCGGCGCCCGCGAGCGCCACGACCGCGGCGGTCAGGGCGGCGACCTCCACGTCGTCGGGGTTGCCCCGCACGACGCGCAGCAGAGGCTTCGCACTCATATCCGCGCTCATAGCGGAATGTTCCCGTGCTTCTTGGGCGGCAGGGTCTCGCGCTTCTCCCGCAGCAGGCGCAGGGCCCGGGCCACGTGGCCGCGGGTGTGCGAGGGCGGGATGACCGCGTCGACGTAGCCGCGTTCGGCCGCCACGTACGGGTTGCACAGCGTGTCCTCGTACTCCTGCTGCAGCCGCGTGCGCAGCTCGTCGACGTCCTCGCCGCGGTCGGCGGCGGTCGCGAGCGTCTTGCGGTGCACGATGTTCGCCGCGCCCGAGGCGCCCATCACGGCGATCTGCGCGGTCGGCCACGCGAGGTTCATGTCCGCGCCGAGGTGCTTGGAGCCCATCACGTCGTACGCGCCGCCGTAGGCCTTGCGGGTGATCACCGTGACCTTCCCGACGGTCGCCTCCGCGTAGGCGTAGATCAGCTTGGCGCCGCGGCGGATGATGCCGTTCCACTCCTGGTCGGTGCCGGGCAGGAAGCCGGGCACGTCCACGAACGTCAGCACCGGCACGTTGAACGCGTCGCACGTGCGCACGAACCGGGCCGCCTTCTCCGCGGCGTTGATGTCCAGGCAGCCGGCGAACTGGGTCGGCTGGTTCGCCACGATCCCGACGCTCGCGCCCTCGACCCGGCCGAAGCCGACGAGCACGTTCGGCGCGAAGAGCGGGTGCACCTCGAGGAACTCGCCGTCGTCGACGACGCGGTTGATCACCTCGTGCATGTCGTAGGGCTGGTTGGGCGAGTCCGGGATCAGCGTGTCCAGCTCGCGGTCGGCGTCGGTGATCGACTCGGCGACCGCGCCCGTCTCGGTGAAGCCCTCGAACACCGGCGGGTCGGACATGTTGTTCGACGGCAGGAACGACAGCAGCGCCTTGACGTAGGAGACCGCGTCGTCCTCGTCGGCGGCGAGGTAGTGCGCGTTGCCCGACTTGGTGTTGTGCGTGCGCGCGCCGCCGAGGTCCTCGAAGCCGACGTCCTCGCCGGTCACCGTCTTGATCACGTCCGGGCCGGTGATGAACATCTGCGAGGTCTGGTCGACCATCACCACGAAGTCGGTCAGCGCGGGCGAGTACACGTGCCCGCCGGCGTTCGCGCCCATGATCAGCGAGATCTGCGGGACGACGCCGGACGCGCGGGTGTTGCGGACGAAGATCTCGCCGTAGAGACCGAGCGAGACCACGCCCTCCTGGATGCGCGCGCCGCCGCCCTCGTTGATGCCGATGATCGGCCGGCCCGTCTTCATCGCGAGGTCCATGACCTTGACGATCTTCTCGCCGTACACCTCGCCGAGCGCGCCGCCGAACACCGTGACGTCCTGGCTGAACACGCAGACCGGGCGGCCGTCGATCGTGCCGTGCCCGGTGACCACGCCGTCGCCGTAGGGCCGGTTGCCCTCCAGCCCGAAGTTGGTCGACCGGTGCCGGGCCAGCTCGTCCAGCTCGACGAACGAGCCGGGGTCGAGCAGCATGTCGATCCGCTCGCGGGCGGTCTTCTTGCCGCGGGCGTGCTGCTTGGCCACCGCGCGCTCGGAGCCGGCGTGCACGGCCTCGTCGGTGCGCCGGTAGAGGTCGGCGAGCTTGCCGGCGGTGGTGTGGATGTCGGCATCACCGGCGGGCGGCTCGCCGAGTGGGGCGGTGGCGCTGCTCATGACTGCCGAGCCTAGCCACCAGGGACGACGGCGCAGCCGTTGCTTAGGTCACTGCGCGCCCGCGCCGGTACGGTGGGCCGCCATGACCGGACTAGGTGGCGACACGCCGGACGAGCTGGACGCGCTGGGCCTGCGGGAGCACCTGGTGGCGCCGAACGGTCCGTACGCGGCGCTGGACGTCGTGGCGAGCACCGGGTCGACGAACGCCGACCTGCTCGCCGCGGCCGAACAGGGCGCGGCCGACCGCACGGTGCTGATCGCGGACACCCAGACCGCCGGCCGCGGCCGGCGCGACCGCCGGTGGGTCTCCCCGCCCGGGACCGGGCTCCACCTCTCCGTCCTGCTCCGCCCGCCCACCACCGTGCCGGCCGCACGGCTGGGCACCATCGGCATGGTCGTCGGCCTGGCGCTGCGGCACGCCGCCGGCGAGGCCGGCGTGTCCACGACGCTGAAGTGGCCCAACGACCTCATGATCGGCGAGGCCAAGTGCGCGGGCGTGCTGTCCGAGACCGCGACCGGCGAGGCCGGGCAGGCCGTGGTCGTCGGCGTGGGCGTCAACGTCGGGCGGCTGCCCACGGACGGGCCCGCCGTGCCCGCCGGGCCCGGCGGGCTGCCGGCCACCTCGCTCGCCGAGCACGGGGCCACCGCCGGCCGGGCCGCGTTCGCCGCGTCGTTCCTGGGCGCGTTCGTCGAGCTCGAGCAGACCTGGCGGCTCGCCGACGGGGACGTGCAGCGCAGCGGCGTGCTGACCGGCTACCGGGAGGCGTGCGCCACGATCGGCCGGCGGGTCCGCGCGGAGCTGCCGGACGGCTCCGACCGCACCGGCGAGGCGGTCGACCTCGACAGCGGCGGGCAGCTGCTGATCCGGCTCGCGGACGGCTCGGTCAGCCCGGTTTCGGCGGGCGACGTCGTCCATCTGAAGAACGCGGACGACGTTTAGCGCATCCGCGCGCCCGGCGTCGGGCCTCGCCGGTACGGTGACCCGGTCACCATCGGTGAGGCGCTTTTTTGGGAGGACGCCGTGCCCTATCCAGACGACCTGCTCAGCGACGGCGAGCGCGTCATTCTCCACAAGCACTCGCACTGGAAGATGCTTCTGGTGCCCTATCTCGCGCTGATCGTCACGGTGGCGATCGGCGCCTGGCTCGCGTACCTGGTCCAGGACCAGTCCTGGCACCTGATCGCCTGGATCGCGATCGCGGTCATCGGCGTGGGCCTGCTGATCTGGCTGTTCTTCGTGCCCTTCATCCGGTGGCGCACCACGCACTTCATCGTGACCACCGACCGCGTGATGGCGCGCGAGGGCGTGGTCAACCGGACCGGCATCGACATCCCGCTCGGCCGGATCAACAGCGTCCGCTTCGAGCACGGGCTCGTCGACCGGATCTTCGGCTGCGGCACGCTGATCATCGAGTCCGCCTCGCAGGAGCCGCTCGAGTTCGACGACATCCCCAAGGTGGAGAAGGTGCACACCCTGATCTACCGCGAGGTCAACGACAACCCGCACGACGACTTCAAGCGCGGCGGCACCACCGAGTTCGAGCCGGGCACCTTCCCGGCCGAGGGCGAGCCGCAGGGTCGCTGAGGTGACCGCGCGGGACCTCGGGCTCCCGGTCCGGGTGCCCGACCAGGACCTCCCGGCCGCCGTGACGGTCTGGGAGGTCGGTCCGCGCGACGGCCTGCAGAACGAGCAGGCCGTCGTGCCGGTCGCGGTGAAGCTGGAGTTCCTCGACCGGCTCGCCGACGCGGGCCTGACGACGATCGAGGCGACGAGCTTCGTGCACCCCAAGTGGGTGCCCCAGCTCGCCGACGCCGAGGAGCTGCTCGCCGGGCTGTCCGAACGGGACGGTGTGCGCTACCCGGTGCTGGTGCCCAACGAGCGCGGCCTGGACCGCGCGCTCGCCGCGGGCGTGCGGCACATCGCGATCTTCGGCAGCGCGACCGAGAGCTTCGCGAACCGCAACCTCAACCGCTCGCTCGACTCGCAGCTGGAGATGTTCGACCCGGTCGTCTCGCGGGCGGTCGCCGAGGGGCTGGACGTGCGCGGCTACGTGTCGATGTGCTTCGGCGACCCGTGGGAGGGCGCGGTCGACCCGGCCGCGGTCGTCTCGGTCGGCCGGCGGCTGCTCGACATGGGCTGCTCGCAGCTCTCCCTCGGCGACACCATCGGCGTGGCCACCGCGGGCCAGGTGGGCGCGCTGCTCGGCGCGTTCGCGGCCGCGGGCACGCCGATGTCCGCGCTGGCGGTGCACTTCCACGACACGTACGGCCAGGCGCTCGCCAACACGCTCGCGGCGCTCCGCCACGGAGTGACCACGGTGGACTCGTCGGCGGGCGGGCTCGGCGGCTGCCCGTACGCGGAGTCGGCCACCGGCAACCTCGCCACCGAGGACTTGGTGTGGCTGCTCGACGGGCTCGGCGTCGACACCGGCGTGAACCTGGACAAGCTCGCCGACACCAGCGCGTGGCTCGCGGGCGAGCTCGGCCGGCCCAGCCCCTCCCGCGTGGTGCGCGCGCTGCGGGGCTGAGCCCGTGGACGCTGACGCTGTGGAGATCGTCGAGCTGACCCCGCGGACCTGGCCCGAGCTGGAGACGTTGTTCGCGGCCAACAAGACGGTCGGCGGCTGCTGGTGCGTGTGGTTCATGCGGCCGCACGCGGAGGTGACGGCCGGCTGGGGTGCCGGCAACCGCGACTTCCTGCGCGCGCGGCTGGACGGCCCGCTCGGGTTGCTCGCGCGCGACGACGAGGGGCCGGCGGGCTGGGTCGCGGTCGCGCCGCGCGCCACGTACCCGCGGCTGGCCACCTCGAAGCTCACCCGGTCCGACGCCGGGCCGGACACCTGGTCGGTGACCTGCTTCTTCGTGCACCGGCGGGCGCGGCGCCAGGGCCTGGCCGCGACCCTGCTCGCCGCGGCCGTGGACCACGCGGCCGCGCACGGGGCGGCGGCGGTCGAGGGGCATCCGGTCGACACCGACGGCGCGCGGCGCTCGGCGGGCGACCTCTTCCACGGCACGCTCGACATGTTCCTGGCCGCGGGGTTCGCGCTCGTGGACCGGCGGGGCACGCGGCGGGCGCTGGTGCGCAAGGAGATCCGGTGACCCCGGAGCTCGCGTCGGTCGCGGGCGGGCCGGTGCTGGTGTGGCGGCTGCCGGCGCCGCTGCTGGCGATCTCGTCGGGCCCGCTCGGCGGCGGGCTCGGGCACCGGGCGTGGGTGCTGAACGCGACCGTGCCCGACGGCTATGCCCGGCAGGATCCCGACGCGCACCTCGCCGAGCTCGCCGCCGGGCTCGGGCTGGCCGGCGAGGGCACCGGCTTCCTCACCGCGGTCGACGTGCGGGAGGTCGTGCACCGCGCCGAGGACGGCGTGCACGCGTCGGTCACCGTCGGCGTCGGCGCGCACCCGACCTGGGCCGCGGCGCCCGCGGCCGCCCGGCCGAGCGTCCCCGGCACGATCAACGTCGTGTGCTTCGCGCCCGTCCGGCTCGCCCCGGCCGCGCTCGTCAACCTGGTGGCGACCGTCGCCGAGGCGAAGGCGCAGGCGTTGTGGGAGGCAGGCGTGCCCGGCACCGGCACGAGCACCGACGCGACGGCCGTGCTGTGCCCGCCCGCCGGCCGGGCTGAGCCGTTCGGCGGACCGCGCTCGCCGATCGGCGCAGCACTCGCACGTGTGGTGCACTCGGCCGTGTCGCTCGCGTTGCGGGGTCGTTGAAAGACGCGGGAACCTGGACGTGGCGACAAGCGTCCAACGCGAGACCGACGACCATGCCCGTCACCCAGCGGAGGTAGCCGTGGGGGTTGACCACCGAGCTCAGGTCGAGGAGATGCTGGCGGGTTACCGCCGCAGCCGGGAGCAGCTGGGGGCGGTCCAGCGCAAGCTCACCAGCCTCCGGGCGTCGGCGACCAGCGAGGACGGGCTCGTCACGGTCACCGTCGGCCCGCAGGGGCAGCTGCACGAGCTGGTGATCGTCGACTCCGCGTACCGCAGGCTCCGCCCGCACGAGCTGGCCGCGACGATCGTGGCGCTGTCCGAGGCGGCCTCCGCCGCGATGTCGCGCGCGGCGAGTGAGGCGCTCGCACCGGTGCTGCCCGCGGACGCCGATCCGGACGCGTTGTTGCGTGGCACGGCCGATCTCACTCCCGCGGAACTCAAGCCGGAGCCGCCGGCTGCCGACGAATCCCTCGAGGATGTCACCTGGATGCAGGCCGGCGGGAGGAAGCGATGAACGACGGGTACCAGGTCGACACCGACCGCCTCGCCGGGCAGGAAGGGCAGCTCGACCCGCTGGCCGGCCGGGTCACGTCGATCCACCGGACGCTGTCGGCGGCGCTCGGCGAGGCCGGGCCGTGCTGGGGTTCGGACGCCGTCGGGCAGAGCTTCGGCACCACGCACGCCGGCCCCGCCGACTCGACACTGGCCCAGCTGAGCGCCCTGCCCGGCCAGCTCGGTGCCGTCGGCACCAGGTTCACCGCGACCGCCGCCCGGTACGAGGGCGATGACGAGCACGGGGTCGAGCGGCTGCGGGCTGCCGGGCCGAACCCGACCGAGGCATAGCAATGGGCATCGAACTTCCTCCGGAGCTCGCGGGTGTCGCCGCGCAGGCGGGCGTGCGGTGGCCGGAGGCCGACGAAGAGGCCATGGCCACGCAGGCGCAGGCGTGGCGCGAGGCGGCCACGAGCATGTCGACGGTCACGACGGACGCGGACACGACCGTGCGCGGCGCGCTGACCGCGGTGCGGGGCGACACCGGTACGGCGGCGGACAAGCACTGGCAGACGTTCGTCGAGCCGGACACCGGGCACCTGACGTCCACGGTGCGCGGCATGAACGCGGCGGCGGACCGGCTGGAGCACGCGTCGCAGCAGGTGGGCACGGCGAAGGTCGACATCGTGCGGAACCTGGTGGCGCTGGCGCAGAACTCCGACGCCGCGCACAGCGCCGCCGCGGCCGGCCACCCGACCGCGCTGGCCGGCCTGGACACGGCCATTCGCGGCACGTCCGCGAACGTGGCCAACATCGAGTCGAGCCTGATCAACGCCGTGCAGCCGGCGTCCGGTGTGGACATGGCAGGCGTGCGCGACCCGGTGAACGCGAACCCGGGCACCCACGGCCCGAACCTGCTCGCCACGACCACGGACCTGGTCGGTTCGACGACCCAGGGCGCCACCAACTTCGTCGCCGACACGGCCAACGGCGCGACTGATCTGGTCGGTGGTCCGGGTCAGGGTGGCCATGGGCCGGGCGGTGGTCTGTTGGGCGACACGGTTCATGGGGCGACGAACCTGGTCGCGGACACCGCGCACGGCGCGACGAACCTGGTCGACAGCACCGCTCGCGGCGCGACTGATCTTGTTGGTGGTCCGGGCCAGGGTGGTCCGGGTCAGCATGGGCCGGGCGCGGGTTTGTTGGGCGACACGGTTCATGGGGCGACCAACCTGGTCGCCGACACCGCGCACGGTGCGACCAACCTGGTTGATACCACCGCGCACGGTGCGACGAACCTGGTCGACAGCACCACCCGGGGTGCTACTGATCTTGTCGGTGGTCCGGGTCAGCATGGGCCGGGTGGGGGTCTGGTCGACAACACGGTCCACGGCGCGACCAACCTGGTCGCCGACACCGCCCATGGCGCGGCGAACCTCGTCGGCGACACCGGGCACGCGGTGCCCGGCGCCCCGCCCGTCTTCGGTGGTGATCCGGACTCGACCGGGCCCGTGCCCGTCGACGACTGGTCACCGGGCCTGGGCGACCGGCCGACGCCGCCCACCGGGCAGACGTCGCTGGCCGGCCTCGCGGGCGTGGACGTGCCCGCCGCCGGGCCCGCGGGCAACCTGCCCCCGGCCGCGCCCGCGGTGGGCAACCTGCCCGCCCCCGGCGCGAACCCCGGCGCCCCCAACTTCGGCGGCCCGAACTTCGGCGGCGGCCCGGCCTTCGGTGGCGGCCCGGCCTTCGGTGGCGCGGCCCCCGGCGCACCGGCACCCGGCATGGTCGGTGGCCCGGTCGCCGGTGCGAACCCCGGCGCGGGCCTGGCCCGCCCGGGCGCCCCTGGCATCGGTGGCCCCGCAGGACCCGGTGCCGGACCCGGCGCAGGACCCGGCGGGCCCGGCGCGGGCCCGGCACGCCCCGGCGGCTTCGGCGCGGGCGCACCCGGTGTTCCCGGCCCGGTGCGGCCGGCGGAGCCCTTCCTGCCCGACCCGCGCAGAGGCGGCCTCAGCGGCGTCGGCGTCCCGCCCGGTGCGCCGGCGATGCCCGCGCCCGGCCTGCCCGCCGTGCCCAGGGAACGCGACGAGGCGCTCGCCCTGTTCTGGGTCCACATGTTCCCCATCGGCCACATGCCGGTGGCCGCGGACCGGCCCGCCCGCCAGCTGCCGGCCCCACCCCCGGAGCTCGACTACGCACCTGGCCTGCGGTTCGAGCCCGGCGACCACCCGCGGTCCGACCTCGTCGACAGCGCCGAGCGACGGGCGGCACTGCGCGAGGGCGTGCCACCGCTGGAACCGTCCGAGGCACTGCCGCCCGACGCGCCGCGGGTCACCGCGCTCGCGGACGGGCACGACCCGCTGGGCGACGAGCACGAGCGGGACTGGGATCGCCGGTACCTGGTGCGCTTCGGCAGCGTGACCGCGCACGGGATCAGCCGCGACGGCGTGGAGTTCGCGTGGCCGCCGGGCGAGCAGTATCCGGAGGGCGGCAGCGCGGAGGGCGAGGCCGAGGTACTCGACGAGGGCACCCAGCTCGACCGGTTCGGCCGCTGGGACGGTCGCGTCTTCGCCGCCGCGGCCACGCCGTTCGCGCAGCGTTCGCTGCCGCCGGGGCACCTCGAGCAGGGCTACCGGCGCTATCGCGTGCTGCGGCCGGTACCGGTGTGGCGCGCGGTGTCCGCGGCATGGTTCGCCCAGCCCGGCGGCGGCGTGCGTTACCGGACCACCCACTCGGCGATGGAGCTCGTCGCGCTCGGCTACCTGGCCGACGTCACGCACGAGGAGGCAGCGGAATGAACGCCGAGTCGATCTCCGAGTGGCTGACCGCGGTCGGCGTACCGCCCGCGATCGTGTCGATCGGCGTCGAGGCCGACAACGCGTGGTGCCTGGTCCGCGACGAGCAACCCGACGAGGAGGGCGGCTACGGCTGGGAGGTGTTCTGGCGCGAGCAGGGCAACCGCTACGACTGGGCCCGCTTCACCAGCGAGCAGGTCGCCTGCCACTACCTGTTCGGCCGCCTGACCTGGGCGCAGGTCGTCCGCGGCGCGGTCGGCCTGCTGCCGGCCACCAACTCCGCCTAGCTCCCCAGCACCGCCAGCGCCGCCTCGTGCAGGTGGCCGTTCGACGCCAGCGCCGAGCCGTGGTCGAAGCCCGGCCGCCCGGTCAGGTCCGTGAACGTGCCGCCGGCCTCGGTCACCAGGATCTGCACGGCCGCGAGGTCCCACGCGTTCGCCACCGGCTCGGCGGCCAGGTCGAGCGCGCCCTCGGCGACCAGGCAGTGCTGCCAGTAGTCGCCGAACGCCCGGCTCTCCCAGCACGCCTCCACCAGTGCCAGGTAGCGCGACCGGGCCGGGCCCCACGTCTGCAGGTCGGTCGTGGACAGGTACGCGTCCTCGAGCGACCGCACGCCCGACACCCGCAGCGGCCGGGAGACCCCGCCGAACGAGCCGAACGCGCCCGCACCGGCCGACGCCCACCACCGCCGGCCCAGCGCCGGCGCCGAGACCACGCCGACCACCGGCGAACCGCCGTCGGCCAGGGCGATCAGCGTCGCCCACGCCGGCATGCCGCGCAGGAAGTTCTTCGTGCCGTCGATCGGGTCGACGATCCAGGTCCGCCCCGCGCCCAGCGTCCCGCCGCGCTCCTCGCCGAGGATCGCGTCGTCCGGGCGGTCCGCGGCGAGCACCGCGCGGATGGCGTCCTCGACCGCCGTGTCCGCGTCGGTTACCGGCGAGCGGTCCGGCTTCTGGTCGACCACGAGGTCGTCGGCGCGGAAGCGGGCCGCGGTGATCCCGTCCGCCGCCTCCGCGAGTCGCAGCGCGACGGAAAGATCGTCAGCGTGGGAGGGCATGTCGGCATGCTGTCACGCCTAGTCTTAACGCCGTGAGTGTGGTGCTGCTGGCCGAGGACGACGCGGCGATCGCCGATCCGCTGTCCCGTGCCTTGAACCGGGAGGGCTACGAGGTGCGCGTCGTTGTCGACGGCCACACCGCGTACGAGTCGGCCAACGGCGGCGGGGTCGACCTGCTGGTGCTCGACCTCGGCCTGCCCGGCATCGACGGGCTGGACGTGTGCCGGCGGCTGCGGGCGGCCGGGCGGGGCATCCCGGTGCTGATGCTGACCGCCCGCGCGGACGAGGTCGACTTCGTCGTCGGCCTGGACGCGGGCGCCGACGACTACGTCGCCAAGCCGTTCCGGCTGGCCGAGCTGCTCGCCCGGATCCGCGCGCTGCTGCGCCGCCAGGCCCCGGGCACCATCGAGGTCAACGGCGTGAAGATGGACCTCGCCGCGCGCCAGGTCCTGGTCGACGGCGACGAGGTGACGCTCGCCAACAAGGAGTTCGAGCTGCTCCGCGTGCTGATCCAGCGAGCCGGCCAGGTCGTGACGCGGGAGGAGATCCTCGACGAGGTGTGGGGCGGCCCGGAGCTGAAGACGAGCAAGACCCTCGACATGCACATGTCGTGGCTGCGCCGCAAGCTCGGGCACCGCGCGGCGCGGATCGCGACCGTGCGCGGTGTCGGCTTCCGGTTCAACGCCGAGTAACCCGTGCGCCGTCGCGTCCTGCTGGCGATCCTGCTCGCCGTCACCGTCACCGCGTGCCTGCTGGGCATCCCGCTCGGCTACACGGCGACGGCGATCGTCGAGAGCCTGACCCGGGAGGACCTCGCCGGCCGGGTCCGCCAGATCGCGGCCATCCTCGACGACGAGGTCGCGAGCGGCCACGAGCTGGACCTGTCGAGCGTGCAGCTGGCCGTGCCGACCGGCGGGCACCTGCTCGTGACGCTGCCCGACGCGGGCCGGGACCTCACGCTCGGCCCGGCGCTCGGCGACGACACGATCAGCGAGGAGGTGCCGATCGTCCAGCACGGCACCGTGCGGCTGTCGATCGACGCCGGCCCGATGCGCACGACGCAGACCCAGGTCGCGCTGCTCGTGGCCCTGGTCGTCGTCGCGACGATCGGCATCGGGTTCCTCGTCGCGAGCGTCACCGCGCGGAGGCTGGCCCGGCCGCTGCGGCACGTCGCGGACCGGGCGTCCCGGCTCGGCGCGGGTGACTTCCGGCTCGACCGGACCCGCTACGCCGTGCCGGAGCTGGACTCGGTGGCCGAGGCGCTCGACGCGTCCGCCACGGCGCTCGCGCAGCTGGTGCAGCGGGAGCGGGAGCTCGTCGGCGACGTGTCGCACCAGCTGCGCAGCCGGCTGACGTCGCTGCAGCTGCGCATCGAGGAGCTGACCGTGGTGGCCGACGAGGAGGTCGCCCACGAGGCGCGGGCGGCGCTCGAGCAGGCCGAGCGGCTGGCCGACGTGCTGGACGAGCTGATGGCCGCGGCCCGCGAGGCGCGCGCGGTGGGCGCGGAGCCCGTCGAGCTGGGCACGGAGCTGGTGACCATCGCCGACGAGTGGCGGGAGCCGCTGCGCGCGGAGGGCCGGTCGCTGAAGCTGAGGCTCCAGGACGGCCTGTGGGCGCGGGTGTCGCCGGCGCGGCTGCGCGAGGTCATCGGCGTGCTGCTCGACAACGCGCTGCGGCACGGCGCGGGCGCGGTGACGCTCGCCGCACGCGGGGACGGGGCGCCGACATCGGGCCCGTCGGTGGTGATCGAGGTGTCGGACATGGGCAACGGCGTGCCCGACGAGCTGGCCGAGCACATCTTCGAGCGCGGCGTCTCCGGCGGCGGGTCGACGGGGCTCGGCCTGGCGCTGGCCCGCGCGCTGATCGACTCCGACGGCGGCCGGCTCGAGCTGTCGGCCAAGCGCCCGGCGACGTTCACGGTGTTCCTGCCGGTGCCGCGCGCGGGGGACGTCAAGGGCGTCCGCTGGCCGGCCGAGCGTTCCCCGCGCTAGCCGGTAGCGAAGGACAGGCCGAACAGCGCCCAGTCGGTGAGGACGTGCGCGCCGGTGGGGACCCAGACGTTCTTCGTCGTGAAGTAGGCCGCCAGCAGCACGACGCGGGCGGAGCCCACGACCACGAAGCACTGCACGAGGTTCCAGTCGTAGGTCGGCAGGTGCGCGGCCGCGAAGACCACCACGGCGCCGGCCGCGGCGAGCACCATCGCGGCGCGGCGGGACAGGCGCAGCCGGTGCCGTGCCCAGTACAGCAGCGCGAGGAACGGCAGCACGCCGAGCAGCTCCTCGCCGAACAGCTGGGGGACCAGGCCGAAGAGGATCAGCACCCGCTCGCCGGCCGTCAGCTCCGCGAGCACCGTGCCGAGCGGGTTCTCGGCGAACTCGGCCACCGGCGACAGCACGAGGCCGAGGACGAGCAGGACGAAGAGGCAGGCCAGGGCGAACAGGAACATCCAGCCGACGCCGGCGGGCCGGACCGGGCGGAAGATCGCCCGCCAGTGGCGCGGGACGGCGCGCGCGAACACGGCGAGCGGGATCGCCGCGAAGAGGATGCCCCGCACCCACACGCCGGCGATCCCGGGCACCGGCACGGCGACCAGCACCGCGTACCCGGCGAACAGCCCGAGCATGACGAGCCACCAGCGCTTCCCCGTGACGAGCGTCGGCCTGCCGTCCTCGAACGGGAAGCCGGTCAAGAGTGGCCGAGCTCCTCGGCGGGGTCGTCGGAGGTGCGGGCGCTGCCCCGGCGGCCGCCCAGCTCGTCGGGGAAGACCCAGCGGCGGAACGCCCAGAAGCGGAAGAACATCGCCAGCAGCATGCCGATGATCGAGCCGCTGGCGAAGTCGGCGACCTCCTGGACCCACCGCGACACGTGCGGCTCCTCCAGCATCAGCCAGTACCGCGAGATGTACAGCGGCGCCGAGTTCAGCGCCACGCCGATGCCGCTGATCAGGAAGAACAGCGCGGCCTCGTGATGGCGTTCCCGGCCACCGCGCGTGCGGAACGACCATTCCCGATTGAGGATGTACGACACGATCGTGGCGATGATGATCGCGATGATCTTCGCGGTGACCGGTTTGTCCTCCAGGACGGTCAGCTTCAGCAGGTACCAGATGCCGTTGTCGATCACGAACGTGGTGCCGCCGACGACGGCGAACTTGAGCAGTTCGCGGTGCTTGATGAGCACGGCGCGCAGCGGTTCGGGCACCTGTGAGAGGACGGTGTCGACGACGGTCACGCCCGCAGTCTACGGAGCGGTGACCCATAGCGACCGGCAGCATCGCCTGTGCTCAGCGACCTGCCCGGCTTCGTCCGGTTCGTCCGAAGCCGGGCTCGACGGTCCGAACGCGACCGTGAACCGCGGGCCTGCCTGCGCAAACGGTGCCGAGCTCAACCGCCCAGGAGCCAGCCGAGCAGACCGCCGAGCCCGCCGCCCCCGGAGGGCGGCGCCGACGGCGGTGTCGACGGCGATGTAGACGGTGCCGACCGCTCCGGCGGCGGGGACGACGGCGGTGTCGACGGCGGGGACGACGGCGAGGACGACGGCGGGGCCGGCAGGCTCGGTGGAACGGACGGAGATGTCGGCGGCACGGTCGGCTCCGGCGACGGCTTGCCCGTCGACTCCCCGGACACCGGCGGTGCCTCGGTGGACGGCGACCCCGGCGCCGGCGTGGCCGGGTCCGGCTCGGGCGGGACCGGCAGCAGGATGCCCGGCGGGCACAGCCACGGGTGCAGCCGCACGTCGGTGCTGTCGCTCGCCGCGCCGAGCGTCGCCGTGACGTGCACGTTCAGCGGCTGCTTCGTCGCCCGCACCGGCCACTGGCCCGGGTCGAGCTCGAACACGGTCGTCACCACCTCGTGCGGCGCCACGTCCCCGACCGTCGTGCACGTCGTCGCCTCACCGGTCGTGCACGTCATCTTGTGAGTTGGCGGAGATCAGGTGGGCCGGCTGGTCGACGGTCACGGTCACCGGCTTGGTGCTCGTGCCCGTGTTCTTCGCCCGCGCCTCGAGCGTCGGGTGCAGCCAGATGCCGGACAGCAGGCCGAGCCACTCCGCGTCCGCGCTGACCACGACCCCGTCCACGGCCGGCGGCGGCCGCACGTCGACGCGCACCGACACGTCGACGTTGATCATCGAGCCGGCCGTGATCGTGCCGGTGATCAGGCCGCCGGCGCTGCGCTTGGTGGCGAGCACCCGGAACAGCAGCGTGACCGACTCGCCCGGGTCCAGCCCGCTGGTGGTCGAGCACGTGACCGTGCCCGTGCCGCCCGGGCACTCGACGGTGTCCGCGCGCGCCGTGTTCAGGCGCAGCAGCGGTGCCGGGCCGTACCGGTCGCCGGCCGCCACCGCGGTCACGCCGGGCGGCAGCCGCAGCGTCGCGGTCACCGGTTCGGACCTCGTACCGCCCGTGTTCCGCACGGTGATCGGCAGCTCGGCGGGCCCGCCGCCGGCGACCAGGCTGACCGGCGCGGCCTGGCTCGCGGACAGGCTCGCGGGCGCCGGCGCGGCCGGCGGCACCGGTGCGGGGGGCGGTGCCGGTTCGTTCGGCGGCTGGGCCGGTGGCTCCGGTTGTGGCGCCTGCGGTTGCTGGGGTGGCGCGTTCGGCGCCGGCGGCTGCTCTTGAACGGGCGGCGGCTGCTGCGCGGGCGGCTGGGTCGGCGCCGGCGCCTGCTGGGTCGGCAACGGCGCCGCGGCGGGGAGCTCCTGGCTGCCGCCGCCCGCGGCCAGCCCGACCGCGACGGCCGCGGCGAGCGCGACCCCGGATGCGGCCACGCCGATGAGCTGGCGGGGCGCGGAGGTCGCCGCACCGGCCGCGCTGCCCGCGGCGCCACCGGCGACCGCTGTCGCGCCGGTCGCGGTGATCGCGCCACCCTTGGCCGCGGCGGCCAGGTAGCCGACCGTGCCGACGCCGAGCACCAGCGGCGCGACGAACCCGCGCATGGCGCCGTTGACGTCCGCGAGCTCGGCAGCCAGCGCACGGCACCGCGCGCACTCGTCGAGGTGTGCCTCGACCTGAGCCTTCTCCCGCTTGGCGAGCCCGCCACGGGTCCACGCGCCCAGCCGCTCCGCGGTCGCCCGGCAGCGGGCCTCGGTGGTCTCGGCGAGGTGCACCTGCAGGTACGCCTGCCGCAGGCCCTCGCGGGCGCGGTAGGCGAGCGCGGCGACGCCGTTGGCCGTGAGGCCGAGGATCGGCGCGACCTGGGCCGGGGACTGGCCCTCGACCTCGGTGTGCCACAGCACGGCCTGCCAGCGTTCGGGCAGCCGGGCGAACGCCTGCGCGGCGAGCGAGCGCTCCAGCCCGGCGACGGCGGTGTCCGCGAACGGCTCGGCCACCTTCGTGCCGCCGGTGGACTCGAGGTCGTCCGACAGCTCGATGCGGCGGTCCCGCCGGGTCTTGTCGTACGCGGTGTGCCGCAGCGCGGTGAGCAGGTACGCGCGGAACGAGCTGTCGGGACCGCGGCCGCCGCGCAACGTGTCGAGAACCTTGGCGAACGCCTCGGAGACCAGGTCGTCCATTTCGGCAGGGGAACGGGTCAGCTGCCGGGCGAGGTTGTACGCGGCCGCGACGTGCCGCTCGTAGAGCGAGCCGTACGCGGAGACTGTGCCCTTGCGCACCGCGTCGATCAGATCCGCATCGCTGGGTCCCGTGATGCCTGCGGGAACGGTGGCCACTGTCCTCCCTCTTTCGCACGTGCCAGGCCCCGACCCGGCCTGACGAACGAGCCGGACGCACCCGAGACACGCTCCCGCGCACAGTGTGACGGGTCCCGCCGAATGCGGCACCCGCGATCACCGGAATGGAGGTACGACCACGCCTCAGCGGCCGAACCGGCCTCGTTTCGCCCAAACGGCGTCACGGAAGTCGGTTCGCCGCGTTTCTAGGAACGAGAGTGGCTGAAAGGTGGGATGAGTAAGTGACAGTACGTGAGGCTGGGTCGCGCTCATCCCGTGACGACGCCGAAGGTACTGAAAGGGCGATGCGGGTACTGCGTGTCCGGTGGCGGACCGCGAGCATCGCCGCGGGTTGGCGCTTCCCCAGCGACTGGGGCCTGCCCGAGGTCGACGGCGTCTGCGCCGCGGTCGCGCAGCGGACCGACCTGTCCGGACCCCTGGCCGGTCTCGGCCGCGCCCGCGCGGACGCCGGTGCCGGACTCGACGAGACGCTCACCGACGTCGCCGCCCTGCACGCCGTCATCACCACGCCGCAGAGCCGGAGCGGGCTCGTCGCCACGGACCCGGACGCCGCGCCCACCGCCCTGATCCGGGCGGCCGCGCTGGCGTGGGCCGACGCGTCGAACGGTGACCTGGGAAACACGGAGGCGACGGAGAGCCTGACCAGCCTGTCGACGCAGGCCTACCTGCGCACCCGCCTCGGCGAGGTCTACCGCCAGGCCACGCGCGACGTGGTGCCGGTGGCGCAGAGCCACTCGCTGCTCGTGGTGACGCTCGACCTCTCGGACGTGGTCGGCTGGTCGCGGCTGATGGCCATGGTCCTCGTGGCCGACGTGCTGCGGGACGTCTTCGACGGCGGCGAGAGCGTCGCGCTCCTGGGCCCGTCGGTGGCGGTCGTGCTCGGGTCGCGGAACTCCGCGTTCGGCGACCGCTCGCTGACCGCCGGCGGGTTGATCACCGAACGCCTGTCCACCGACCCACAGCTCGCCGACCGCCGGCCGCGGCTGCGCGTGGAGAAGCTCCCCGCCACCCTCACCGAGGCCCGTGCCCAGCTGGCGCGCATCGGCCGCGCGTAGGCACTCCCCGGTTCGTCACCCGAGGGACGACCTCAGCCACCCGGAAGGCGCCAGTCCACCGGCGGGTCCTCGCCGACGCGGCCGTCGACGGCCTCGCGCAGCAGGTCCGCGTGGCCGGTGTGGCGGCTGTACTCCTCGATCATGTCGCAGATCAGCCGCCGCAGGCTCGGGTGGTTGCCCGCCCCGTCCGACACGTCGGCGAGCTGGTCCAGCCCACCCTGCGCGAGCGCCGCGGCGACCCGCGCGCGGGACCGGCCGACCGCGCCGTCCCACAGCGCGTACAGCTCCGCGGGGCTGTCGCCGGCCGCCGAGGTGAACGGCCAGTCCGCGCTGTCCCACGTGGTGAAGTCCCACAGCTCACCCGGTGGGTCCCCGCGCAGCTTCGTCGCGAACATGTGGTCCTCGATGAACGCCAGGTGCTTGAGCAGCCCGCCGAGCGTCATCGCCGAGGCACCGACGCGGGCGGCCAGCCCGGCCGCGTCGAGCCCGTCGGCCTTCCAGCGAAACGTCGCGCGCATCCGCTCCAGCGAGCCGAGGAGCTGCTCGGGCTCGGAGCCGGCCAGCGGCGGCTCCCACGGGGGAGCGGTGTAGGTCATGGCGCCACGCTAGCGGGGCGGGGCGGTGCCATCGGCCCGCGCCGGGCCGTGGTTTCCTTGCGAGCGTGCGCGAGACCCTCCGGGCCACCACCCCCGCCGTCCCCGTCGAGGACGGTCACTGGCTCGCGCGCTCGCTGCGCCGCCTGTTCGCCTCCCGGTACGCGCTCGCGCTGTTCGCCGTGCCCGCCGGGATGCTCGTCGCGGGCGTCGTCAGCTGGGTGATCGACTGGCGGCTCGGCGTCGACTCGGCCGTGTACCGGTCCGGCGCGGTCGCGCTGCTGACCGGAGAACCGTTGTACGACAACGACTTCCTCTCCGCCGAACCGCCGTGGGCGCGCCTGCCGTTCACCTACCCGCCGACCGGCGCGCTGCTGTTCGTCCCGCTCGCGCTGTTCCCCACCCAGGTCTCCTGGGGGATTCTCGCCGCGATCTCCGTCCTCGCGCTCGCCCTGGTCGTCCGGATCGCGATCGAGGCGACCCGCCCGTCCTGGCTGCCCCCGGCCAAGGCCACGATCCTGATCACGATCGGCGCGCTCGCCCTCGAACCGGTGTGGCGCACGCTGTTCCTGGGCCAGATCAACCTGATCCTCATGGCGCTCGTGGTCACCGACGTCCTCGTGCTCGGCACGGTCGCCGGCCGCGCGCGCCGGCTCGGCGGCGTCCTCGTCGGCGTCGCCGCGGCGGTCAAGCTCACGCCGTTGATCTTCGTGCCGCACCTGTGGCTCATCGGGAGGCGGGCGGACGCGGTCCGCGCGCTCGCCACGTTCGCCGCGCTCCAGGCCCTGATCTTCGCGATCCTCCCGCACGACTTCGCCCGCTTCTGGACGGTCGCCGTCACCGACCCGGCCCGCACCGGGCCGACGTTCTGGGCGGGCAACCAGTCGCTCAACGGGCTCGTGCTGCGCCTGTCCGACCTCGCCCCGTGGGCGCTCGCGGCCGCCGCCGGCATCGGTGCGCTGCTCGCGGTGCCGGCGGTGTTCTTCGCCCGCCGGTTCCACCGGGCCGGGCAGCCGCTCGCCGCGCTGCTGGTCACGGCGTTCTTCGGGCTGCTGCTGAGCCCCGTGTCCTGGTCGCACCACTACGTGTGGGTGGTACCGCTGATCGTCCTGCTGCTCGCCAGGCTGCCCGGCCGCACGGGGGTGCGCGTCGCGCTCGGCGCGGTCGTGCTCGTGTTCGCCAGCTGCGTGCTGCTGATCATGCGCACGTCTGACCCATCGCGCCCGCCCGGCAGCAAGCCCGAGCTCGAGTGGACACCGCCGGAGGTCGTGCTCGGCAGCGCGTACCTGCTCGTGCCGCTCGTCGCGGGCACCGTGCTGCTCGTGCGGGCCCTGCGGACGCGAGGGAGGTGACGGCATGGACCCGCGGACCGGCCTGCCGGTCGTCGGCATGGTGGGCGGCGGCCAGCTCGCCCGCATGACCCAGCAGGCGGCGATCGCGCTGGGCCAGTCGCTGCACGTGCTCGCCACGTCGGCGGACGACTCGGCCGCTCTCGTCACGCCCAACGTCACGCTGGGCTCGCACGAGGACGTGGCGGCGCTCGCGTCGTTCGCGGCCGGTGTCGACGTGCTGACGTTCGACCACGAGCACGTGCCCACCGAGTACCTGCGCGTCCTCGTCGAGCACGGGGTGGTCGTGCGGCCCGGGCCGGAGGCCTTGCTGCACGCGCAGGACAAGCTCGTGATGCGGCACAAGCTCGCCTCGCTCGGCCTCCCGGTGCCGCGGTTCGCCGCGGTGTCCGAAGTGGACGATGTGGTCAAGTTCGGCGACGAGCACGGCTGGCCGTGCGTGCTCAAGGCGGCCCGCGGCGGCTACGACGGCCGCGGCGTCTGGTTGCTCGACGGCGCGGAGTCCGCCCGCGAGCTCGTGCCGCGGCTGCTCGAGGGGGGCACCCCGCTGCTCGTCGAGGAACGGGTGGCGATGCGCCGCGAGCTCGCCGCGGTCGTGGCGCGCTCGCCGTTCGGCCAGGGCGGGTGCTGGCCGGTGGTGGAGACAGTGCAGGCCGAGGGGATCTGCGTCGAGGTGCTCGCCCCGGCGCCCGGGCTCGACGAGGGCCCGGCCGCGGACGCCCAGGAGCTGGCGCTGCGCATCGCCGCCGAGCTCGGCGTCGTCGGCGTGCTGGCGGTCGAGCTGTTCGACACCGCGGACGGGTTCGTCGTCAACGAGCTCGCCATGCGTCCGCACAACTCGGGTCACTGGACCATCGAGGGCGCGGCCACGTCGCAGTTCGAGCAGCATCTGCGCGCCGTGCTCGACTACCCGCTCGGCGCCACCGCACCGCGCGCGCCCGCGGTCGTGATGGCCAACGTGCTCGGCGCGCCGCAGCCGCCGGCGATGGGCCCCGACGAGCGGGTGCACCACCTGTTCGCCCGCTACCCGGACGCGCACGTGCACTACTACGGCAAGCAGGAGCGGCCCGGTCGCAAGATCGGCCACGTGACGGTGCTCGGCGCGCGGATGGCGGACGTGCGGGAGCGGGCCCGGCTGGCCGCGCACTGGCTCGCGCGCGCCGAGTGGCTCGACGGGTACGACATCCACACAGGGGAGCAGCGATGACAGCCATGGTCGGCGTGATCATGGGCAGCGACTCGGACTGGCCGGTGATGCAGGCCGCCACCGGTGCGCTGGACGAGTTCGAGGTGCCCTACGAGGTCAGCGTCGTCTCCGCGCACCGCACCCCGCGGCGGATGCTCGACTACGCCGCCGGCGCGGCCGACCGCGGCCTGCGGGTGATCATCGCCGGCGCGGGCGGCGCCGCGCACCTGCCGGGCATGGTCGCGTCGGCCACGACGCTGCCGGTGATCGGCGTGCCGGTGCCGCTGAAGCACCTCGACGGGCTCGACTCGCTGCTGTCGATCGTGCAGATGCCGGCGGGGATACCGGTGGCGACGGTGTCGGTCGGTGGCGCGCGCAACGCCGGGCTGCTCGCGGTGCGCGTGCTGGCCGTGTCGGACGAGAAGCTGCGCGCGCGGCTGGCGGAGTTCCAGGCCGAGCTGGAGCGCCTCGTGCTCGACAAGGACGCCGCGCTGCGCGCGAGCCTCGATGATGTGACGTCGGACGACTCGACGGATCCTGGCGTGAACGGGCGCTAACATCTGGGTGTTACGGACGCACGTGGAGGTGGCGACGGTGGAGGGCCTGTACCAGCTGAGCGAGGAGCACGAGGCGCTGCGCGAGGCCGTGCGTGCGCTCGCGGAGAAGGAGATCGCGCCCCACGCCGCCGAGGTCGACGAGCAGGAGCGGTACCCGGCGGAGGCCCGGGACGCGCTCGCGCGGGCCGGGTTCAACGCGGTCCACGTGCCCGAGGAGTACGACGGCCAGGGCGCTGACGCGATCGCCGCGTGCATCGTGATCGAGGAGGTCGCCCGCGTCGACGCGTCGGCGTCGCTCATTCCCGCGGTGAACAAGCTGGGCACCCAGCCGATCCTGCTGTCCGGCTCGGACGCGGTGAAGAAGCTGGTGCTCCCGTCGATCGCGTCGGGCGAGGCGTCCGCGTCGTACGCCCTGTCCGAGCGCGAGGCCGGTTCGGACACCGCGTCCATGCGCGCCCGGGCGGTCCGCGACGGGGACACGTGGGTGCTGAACGGGACGAAGTGCTGGATCACCAACGCCGGCGAGTCCACCTGGTACACGGTGATGGTCGTGACGGATCCCCAGGCGGAGAAGAAGGCCAACGGCATCTCGGCGTTCGTGGTCCACAAGGACGACCCCGGCTTCTCGGTGGGGCCCAAGGAGCGCAAGCTGGGCATCAAGGGCTCGCCCACCCGCGAGATCTACTTCGAGAACTGCGTGATTCCGGCGGACCGCATCATCGGCGACCCGGGTACCGGCTTGAAGACCGCGCTGCGCACCCTGGACCACACCCGCCCGACGATCGGCGCGCAGGCGCTGGGCATCGCGCAGGGCGCGCTAGACGCTTCCCTCGCGTACGTGAAGGACCGCCGCCAGTTCGGCCAGCGAGTGGCCGACTTCCAGGGCGTGCAGTTCATGCTGGCCGACATGGGCATGAAGATCGAGGCCGCCCGCCACCTGGTCTACGCCTCCGCCGCCGCCACCGAACGAGGCGACAAGCGCGCGGGTTTCATCGCCTCAGCGGCGAAGACCTACGCCTCCGACACCGCGATGGAGGTGACCACGGACGCGGTCCAGCTCTTCGGCGGCGCGGGCTACACAAAGGACTTCCCGGTGGAACGCATGATGCGGGACGCCAAGATCACCCAGATCTACGAGGGCACCAACCAGATCCAACGCATGGTCATGGCACGCGCCCTGCTCAGGGGCTAGCTCGACGATCGTTGACTGCCGCAGCCCTCACGCCCATTTCATGACAATGCTCCTCGGGCAGGTTTACGAGAACTAGGTGCTGCAATCCATGAGTGTCAGTGACGATTACATGTCGATTCCGACTTGGGTACCGGAACACTTGCGTTCAATCAGCGAACTCTCAACTGAGCACGAGCGCACCGTGATAGTTGATGCAGCGCACATCCGTGACATCGAATTCGAGACAACGCAGTCCGACTGGACGATCGTCATCGCGGGCGGCGGCGCCACGGGACAACTCAAAATCGACGTCGGAAATCCTGCGCCGCGCACCACATGGAAAGTGCAGCGCAGCGGCGGACACAGGATCTCCATCGGAAGGAAGCTCTACGTCGTCCACCTGGTAGACCCGACCGTCTTTCCTGCACCGTTTGCGCTGTCCGGAAGTCAAACTCGACTATACATGACTCCTGGCTCGTACCATATTGATAGCGCGAACGGGAACCGAACCATCTATGAGGCGCGCACGCTCGAAAATGGAGACTTGACTCTCGACGGATCAGCGCGGTTCAGAGAATTATCGTGCGACGCCAACGTTGTCATTCGCGATTCAATAGACTCCGTTCGAGTTCAGATTGGGGGCAACCTTACCGTGCGCGGCGGCTCTGCCGCGAATATCGAAGGCGTAGTGGGTGGCGACCTTTCCTGTAGAGGCATATCGGGCCATGGGAGTCTGGCAGTTCATGGCGAAATGAGAGTGAAGGGACACCTGACCGGCTCGGGTTCCTACAAGACCGGTGGCCTTGAAGTTGCCGGGGCTGTCAGAGGCGAAGATACCCCCCTCCTGCTTGAGGCCGCGACCAGCATCAAAGTTCACCAAACGGTTACCAACTCCGCTCTGATATGCCGCAGCGTTGACTCACTCATTTCGATCGGTGTTCCGAGCCCTGCGCAATTTGGCCTCACTGATCCCGGCGTCACCCTCGGCAGCGTCAATCCATCGACAACTGGTGGCATGGCTGCAGAATCGGATGTGAACTCAGCCGAAGGTTGCGCCATAATCAGTCTCGGATCAGCAAAAATTCGATCAAACGTCGCCAATTCTACAGTCAATGTTGGCGAACGGCTGGAGATCGGTGGTTCACTGACGGTCGACGAGTCCAGTCGAGGTTGGGCAATCGCGAACCTTGCAATGAGTCGCATGAATCGCGAGCTGCCGAACGACCGGTTCTATGCGAACAGATTTCTAGTTGGCGAATCCGTAGACGTCCCGATCATTCATCAAGTCAGGTTTCTGTCGTTATTCTCATGCTTGTCCCTCAAGGGACGAGTTGCTTGTCGAAGTAATATCAATGGGGGCAGGGCGGCTGTTGGTGCGATCGAGGGAGGCCGACTAATTGCCGACGAAGTCGGAATCTCGGAGAAATGCGCCTATGCATTCATCGATGCTGGTTCATTGCTGCATATCGAGTCCGGCACGAGGTCATCTTCGGTGGCGGCGCGAGGATCGGTAGCGTTCGGCAGGCGCATAACTGATCCGTTCAATTGGATGCCTTCGCCAGGAAGCGAATTTCGCTTGGCCGGTGGGGCGGACCTGCTCCTTGTGGACGCGCCCACGGAGCCCGAGGAATCTATTACTCTACGGAGCCTCGACGGCGATCCGATAGACAAGCTGGTCCTTAGCGGGCAAATGCATCTGGAAGTCGAAGGCGGGGGAAGCGGCGCCGGAGCTCCGTTCCACCACGTAACGCTTCAGAGTGATGCGCATCTCGTACTCCCCTCAGACAGAATCCTTTCGTTCGAAGTGGAAGCTGTGGCCGATGCGGCCATGACACAACGTGGATCGCCAGGCACCAGCCTCGCCGTTCGGGCATCGTCACCAGAATTCACGCTGACGCTAGATGTCGGCTCTGTCGTGTTGAGGACGGCGCTCGACGACGCAGATGGCGATCAAGCTCGCTTGCCATGTCTTGACTTGAAGAGTGGCCTCGTCGAGATACTGTCTCGGTTTCGACATGTAGGTTCCACGTCTGCTGTGAAGCTCACTCTAAGGACGCCAGGCCAGATCGATGCGCTCGCAGGCGAAGCCGAGCTCAGGGTACTCATCGGAAGCCGAATTATTGGTGCGGGAATTTTGGACCGTCAGATTTCCGCGCCGGTGATGACTCGTGTCGATGCCGACGCTTCGAACCTGAGCGGCGGCGAGCTTGTGGGCGTTGACGTTACCAAACTGGCTGGCCCCGACATTCGCGTGTTGTCAAACCTTCACGTTTTCGAACCGGACGCGACATCGCTAATAGAATATGCGGAGCGAGACCTCGGTCGAGTAGAGCGGCAAGAACGATCTCAGCGGTTGAAGATTCTCGTTGATACCGTATCGGACAAGGCGCTATCCGGCACAAGCAGGTCGGCCGTCCTGTGGGCTTCCGCTCGCGCCCATCACTCAGCTGTCGACCGACGTCATTGGATTGAGAACGCACTTCGCTCGCTTCATCGGCTGGTCGGCTATGGGTATCGTCCAAGGCCAGCTGTTCTCACCTATTTGACTTGCCTCGTTCTCACAGCTTTGGTCCTGTCAATATTTGACTCGGAACCGCCATGTGCTACCTCGAGTTCGGCCACATCAACACCGCGTCCCACGAACTTTATCGCCTCTCCGTACGATCCGCTTGAGCAGCTCGCACGCGTCGTTCTGTTGCCGGTCGGCCTACTTCGACTGGAGCTCGGAGGCGCATCCACATACGCTCCAATTGGCTGTAGCGCCGGCTGGCATGCTCTTGCGTTTGCGATTAACGGTATAACGCTCGTCTACCTGCTCCTCGCGCTCCGTAATTATCTCAGGACACCTAAAGAGTCATGATGCATGTCTCAACACCGAGCACCTCTGGTCGCGCTCCCGGGGGCCGGGGCGCCGTCGGGCAGGGTGTGTCCCTTGGCCAGGCACGAATAGGGCCCGGCGCTCACGGCGTGGTGCCGGAGCGTTCGGCGAGCTCGCGGAGCCGGGCGACGTAGTCGGGCCACCAGGAGTCCTCCACGTGTGGGAGGTTGGGGACCCGCTGGTGGAATCCTCGGCTGCCGTCGATGGACTCGCGCAGGATGTCCAGGTGGCCGGCGTGGCGGGCGGTCTCCGCGATCATGTGGGTCAGCAGGTGGTGCAGCGTCGTGTCCGGTGGGGACCACCATGGCACGCGGGCCGGGGCGTCCAGCGTCAGCTCGGCGATCGTCGCGTCGGCGTGGGTCTGGGCTTCGCGGTAGCGGGTCACGATCTGCGCGGGCGACTCCGCCTCGGTGGCCCACATGTCGGCGTTCGGCTCGTTCGACGGCGGTGGTCCCGGGAAGGGGCGGCCCAGGCAGTCGCCGAAGTACTCCGCCTCCAGGCCTGCCAGGTGCTTCACCACGCCCAGCAGGTTGGTGCCCGTCGCCGTCATCGGCATTCGCTGGTCCCGCTCCGTCACGCCCTCGAGCTTCCACAGCACGGCGTCGCGCTGCGCCTGCAGGTACTCGCACAGGGTCTGCTTCATGGCCCGAGAATGTCAGGTCAGCGCCGCCAGCCGACACAGAATTTCGTCGACCGACGCCACCGGGTCGGTGATCGGGAACTGCACCGCGCGGATCACTCGTGCCGGGTCGACGATCAGCGTCAGCCGCTTCAACCGGTCCACCCCCGCCGCGCGGAAGGTCGGCAGGCGCAGCGCCGCGGCCAGGGACAGGTCCGCGTCGGACAGCAACGGGAACGGCAGCGACGCGTGCTCGGCGAACGCCCGCAGCTGGTCCGGACGCTGCGTGCTCAGCCCGTGCACCGCCACCCCGCGGTCGGCGAACGCCGCGTGCCGGTCCCGGAAGGTCGTCGACTCCAGCGTGCAGCCCTCGGCCCCCGGAATGGCCGACCAGTCCGGCGGATACGGGTTGCCGGCCGGGGCGAACGCGCCCGGGAACGCGTACAACACAGTCCACTGTGGACCGGCCGGGTCCACCGGCGTCGCCCGGGACGAGGGCAGCTCGAACGGCGGCACGCGCCGGCCGACCAGCGCCCGGACCCGCCGCGCCTCCGCGGAGGCCGGGGACGTGGTCGCGGTCAGCGTGCCGTCGCCGGCCACGTACCGCGCACCCCAGTCCTGCAGCGCGATCAGCACCGGCAGCAACCCGCGCCCGGTCCCGGTGAGCCGGTACTCGAAGCGCGGCGGGTGCCGCGAGTAGTGCTCCTTGGCCAGGACCCCGCTGGCCACCAGCGTCCGCAGCCGCTCGGCCAGTGTCTTGCGGCTGATCGACAGCTCCCGTTGCAGCCCGTCGAACCGGGTGATGCCGCGTGCGATGTCGCGGACCACGAGCAGCGTCCACCAGTCCCCGACGACGCCGAGCGCCTGGGCTATCGCGCAGTCCGCCTCGGCGAGCTCGTTGTGCTTCATGCCGCCTCGCTTTCGGCCATCGCCTGCCCCATATTAGGGAGCGACGGCGCGCCGCGGCGGCGTTTCAGGTCAGCTCGACGGTGGTCCGCTCGGACTCCCGGTACTTCGCCAGCCGGGCCGGGTCCGGGTTGGTCACGGCCACCAGCGACCCCTCGGCGGCCAGCACGGCGAGGAACGTGAGCACCCCGTCCGGCACCGTCCAGTCCAGAGTGGACAGCACGCGGGCGCCGCGCTCGATGCCGAGGTCCGCGGCGCGCGACCGCGCCGCCGCGAGCACGGAGTCCACTGTGGAGCCCGCGAGGCACGGGGTGTCCGGCGTGACCGCGGTCAGCGCGTGGAAGTCGTCGCCGTGCACGCGGGCCTCGGCGATGTAGTCGACCACCCCGGCGGGCACGTCGCCCCGGAGGTCGCGGCCCATCGGGTCGAGCGACACCGCCGCGACGACCGACGCGCCGGGGGCCGCACCGGAGGGCGGCACGAACGCGACGGCCGCACCCGCGGGCTCGGCGACGACCTCGGCGCCGCACCACCACGCGCCGAGCAGCACGCCCGCGGTCTGCCAGTGCGCCGGCAGCAGTACGGCCACCCGCGTGCCCGGCTCCACGTCGTACTCGTCCACCAGCCAGTTCGCGGTCTTCGCCGCCCAGTTCGTCAACGTCGCGGTGGACAGCTCCACCCGGCTGCCCGCGGCGTCGTCGTAATGGGTGACCAGCGGCCGGGCCGGCGAGTAGGGGCGCAGCAGGATCTCGGTGAGGCTCAACGACTTCTCCCGATCAGTCGACACAGGGCGCGGCCGCGCGGTCGCCCGCGGCGCTGAGGTCCAGCAGCGCCGGGCCGGCGAGCTTGGCGCGCGTGGGCGTCGGCGTGGCCGGTGGCGGCGGGGCCTGCGGCTTGCCGGACACCAGGCTCGCCACGTACTCGTGTACCGCCGGCACGTCGACGGTGATGATGCTCTGCCCGCGGTCGTTGCGTGCGCCGACCGCCGTGACCGGGATCGTCACGAACCGCATCCGGCCGCTCGCGAGCGCCTGCGCCTGGTTCACCAGCTCCAGGAAGTGCAGCCCGGAGTCCATCACGACCGACTTGGACACCGCGTCCTCGAGCGCGTTCAGCTTGGCGTTGTTCGCGAGCAGGTCGCCGGAGAGCACCTTGTTCATGGCCGAGGCGAGGAACGTCTGCTGCCGCACGATCCGGTCCAGGTCGCCGCGCGGCAGGTTCTTGCGCTGCCGCACGAACGCCACCGCGTCGCCGCCGCGCACGGTCTGCGGGCCGGCCGCGAACGACGCGCCGGAGTCCGGGTCGCTCGTCGAGTTGTTCAGGCACACGTCCACGCCGTCGATGACCTCGGTGAGCAGGTAGAACCCGTACAGGCTCACCTCGGTGTAGTGGTCGACGCGCACGCCGGTCAGCCGCTGCACGGCCTTGATCAGCGCGGTCCGCCCGGCGTCGTCGGACTTGCGGGCGATCTTCTTGCGGTCGCTCTCGCCCTCGTCGACGAGCCGCCGCTCGGTCAGCGCCTTCGTGATGCCGAACGCGCCGTTGATCTTCTCCTTCTTGGCGAGGCCGGGCACCTTCACCGACGTGTCGCGCGGGATGGAGATCGCCGCGCCGCGCCCGCCGTCGCGCGGGATGCGCAGCAGGATCAGCGTGTCGGTGTTGAGCGTCGCGGTCGCCTCGGTACGCAGCTCCCGGAGCAGCTCGTCGGACAGCGGGTTGCCCTGCATGTCGGTGCGGCTGTCGTTGCCGACGATCAGGATGTCGTTCGCGCCGTCGTCCGGGGCCGCCGCGTCCGCGCCGTCCTGCGCGACGCTGACTGCGTCGGTCGTGTTCTTGCTGTCGTCCAGCTGGTCCACCCGCAGGTAGACCACCGACATCGCGGCGAGCACGGCGGCGGAGAGCAGGCCCGTCAGCACGCGGCAGACGATGAAGAACGGCGAGGTCCGGCGGCGGGGCCGGCCGGCGGGCTCGGGCGCCGGCGCCTCGGCGGCCTCCTCCAGGTCGTCGGGCCAGCCCCGGACGGTGCCGACGGCGGTGGCGTAGGCGGTCGGGTCGCTCGGCCCAGCAGTGTCCCGCACCCCCGCTCACCTCCCCCTTGTCCCAGCTCGGCACCCGCGCCAAGGCTAACCGCTGGGCACCGCGCGCCAGGCCCGTTCGGCCTGTCGTTCACCGGTCGGGGGACGTTAGCTAGTTCACGCAGTTGACGCCGTCCGCGTCGATCTGCGGCTTCGGCATCGTGTTCGAGGCGGCCGGGTCGTCCGGCGAGGTCGGTGAGGTGGGCTCCGCCGGCGAGTAGGGCGGGGTCGGCTGCAGCCCGACCACGCGGCCCCCGCCGAGGCCGGCGGTCGGCTGGTAGTCGGTGCCGACGACGATCGAGAGCCGGCCCGGCCGCTGCGCGGCGTCCTCGACCACGGAGAACGAGCCGCCCAGCTGATCGGCTGCGTACTGGGCGAGGTTCTCCTCGCCGGGCGCGTAGCTGATCACCGAGGCGTCCTGCACCGACGTGTCGCCGATGTCGCCCGGGTTGAAGCCCTTGGCCGCGAGGCTGTCGCGCACCATGGCGGCGAGCCCACTCGTGGTCGAGCCGTTCTGCACGTCCACGGTCACCAGGCCCAGCGACGGCCGGTCGCCCTCGTCCGGCGTGGTCGTGCCGGTCTCCGGGCCGCCGGGTGGCGGGGTGGTGGTGGTCGTCGTGGGCGGGCGCGAGGACGAGGACCCCTGCTCGTCCTGGGTCAGCGCGCGGACGAACCGCGCCACCTGCTTCGGGTCGACCTCGAGCACGTCCGCACCGCCGATCCGGGCGTCGCCGACGACCGGGATCCGGTAGAACTCGATGCCCGAGCTGGACAGGCCGGACATCTGCGCGGCGAACTTCGACAGCTCCCAGCCGTCGCTCAGCACGACCGACTTCTGCACGGCGCCCACGAGCTGGCGGACCTTCGTGGGGCTGGTGAGCATGTCCGCGGAGAGCACCTTGTTCGCCAGTGCGCCGAGGAACGCCTGCTGCCGGACGATCCGGTCGAGGTCGCCGTTGGGTAAGCCGTGGCGCTGGCGGACGAACGCGAGCGCCTTGCGGCCGGCGATCGTCTGCACGCCCTTGATGAACTCCGCGCCGGACTTGGGGTCCTCGGTGGCCTCGTTGACGCAGACGTCCACGCCGCCGATCGCCTTGGTGACCTCGTAGAAGCTCGCCAGGTTGACCTCGGCGTAGCGGTCGATCGTGACGGCCTTGCCGATCAGGTTCTGCACGGTCGCGATCAGGTTCTTGCGGCCGATCACGGTGGCCCGCGCGTCGAGCTGCTTCTCGTTGGCGACCTTGTTGCCGAGCTCCTCGCGGGCGTCGTTGTAGGCGTAGGCGAACGCGGAGTTGAGGCGGTGGTCGCCGAAGCCCCCGGCGAGCTCGACCCACGAGTCGCGGGGGAACGAGATCGCGATCGCGCGGGTCCCGTCGACCGGGATGTGCACGAGGATCATCGTGTCCGTGTTGCGCTCGCCCTCGCTCTCGCCGGCGTTGAGGAAGTCCAGGACCTCGCGGGAGAGCGGGTGCCCGAAGGCGTCCGTGCGGCTGTCGATGCCGACCAGGAGCATGTCCACTGCGCCATCCAGCGGAACGCGTTGGTCCTCGATGTCCTGGGAGATCACGTCGGTGGTGACGGAGCCCTCGTCGACGTCACCGACGGCCCACCAGCCGTAACCCATGGTGCCGAGCACCGCCACCGACACGATGGAGACGACCGTGCGCAGGGTGTTTCGCCCGGCCTTCCGCCAGCCGCCGCTCGCCTGTGGGTGAGCAGCCAGCACCTGCGTACGTTCGTCCACGCACGCTCCTCCCCGTCCCCCGACGGAACTTGACCAGTAGGATACCGAGGGTTGACCTCGGCAGCAGGTGTCTCCCTATCTATTAGGACGCAATACTGCCCCTGGTCGGTTTACTTCCGAGTGAAGGAATTGGTGGAGATCTATGCGGGTGCTGGTCACCGGGGGTGCCGGGTTCATCGGTTCGCACTACGTCCGGAAGGTTCTGGGCGGGGCGTACGACACGATGGCCGACGCCGAGGTGGTGGTGCTCGACAAGCTCACCTACGCGGGCAGTGAGTCCAACCTGGAGTCGGTGCGGGACAACCCCCGGCTGCGGTTCGTCCGCGGCGACATCTGCGACGGCGACATCGTCCGCGAGGTCATGGCCGGCGTGGACCTGGTCGTCCACTTCGCCGCCGAGTCGCATGTGGACCGTTCCATCCTCGGCGCCGCCGACTTCGTGATGACCAACGTGGTGGGCACGCAGACGCTGCTGCAGGCCGCCGTGGACGCGGGCGCCGGCAAGTTCGTGCACGTGTCCACCGACGAGGTGTACGGGTCGATCGCGGAGGGCTCCTGGACCGAGGAGCACCTGCTCGAGCCGAACTCGCCGTACTCGGCGTCCAAGGCCGGCGCGGACCTGATGGCACGCTCGTACTCCCGCACGCACGGCCTGCCGGTGTGCGTCACGCGATGCTCGAACAACTACGGGCCGCACCAGTTCCCGGAGAAGGTCGTCCCGCTGTTCGTGACCAACCTGATGGACGGCAAGAAGGTGCCGCTCTACGGCGACGGGCTCAACGTGCGTGACTGGCTGCACGTCGACGACCACTGCTGGGGCATCCAGCTGGTCGCCGACTCCGGCCGGCCGGGGGAGATCTACAACATCGGCGGCGGCACCGAGCTGACCAACGTGGAGCTGACCCAGCGCCTGCTGGACGCGTTCGGCGTGGACTGGTCCATCGTGGAGCGGGTGACCGACCGCAAGGCCCACGACCGCCGGTACTCCGTGGACATCACCAAGATCTCCGACCGAGCTGGGCTACCGGCCGCTGGTGTCCTTCGACGACGGCCTGGCGAGACCGTCGCGTGGTACCGGGACAACCGCGCCTGGTGGGAGCCGCTGAAGGTCCGCGCGAAGCTGCCCGGAACTGAGTGGCCTCGCACTCCTGGTCACCGGGCCCGCGGCCAGCTCGGCACCGACCTGGTCGCGCGCGCGCCGGCCGGCGCGAGGTGCGCGGCCCGGCTCCGGCGAGCTGGACATCACCGACCCGGGCGCGGTCGTCGAGGCGGTGGAGCCGCTCGCCGGACGGCCACCGGACCCGGTGGTGGTCAACGCGGCCGCGTACACGGCGGTCGACGCGGCGGAGACCGACGGCGACCGGGCGTTCGCGGTCAACGCCGACGGGCCGCGCGTGCTCGCGGCGGCGTGCGCGGCGCACGGCGTGCCGCTGATCCACGTGTCCACCGACTACGTCTTCCCCGGCGACGCGGCCAGGCCGTACGGGACCGCCGACCGGGCCGCGGTCGGTGTACGGCGGACCAAGCTGGCCGGCGAGCGGGCCGTGCTCGGCTCCGGCGCGCGGGCCTGGGTGGTGCGCACCGCGTGGGTGTACGGCGCCACGGCGCGAACTTCGTCAAGACGATGGCGCGCTGCAGGGACGCGGGACGACGCTGTCCGTCGTGGACGACCAGCGGGGCTCGCCGACCTGGTCCGGGGACCTCGCCGCCGGCCTGCTGGAGCTGGCCGCGTCGGGCGGCGGACGGTCACCGCCGGTGCTGCACGCACGACGGCGGCGACACGACCTGGTTCGGGTTCGCCAGGGCCGTGTTCGACGAGCTCGGCGCCGACCCGGCCCGGGTCCCCGGCGACGACGGCGGACCACCCGCGGCCGGCCGCGCGGCCGGCGTACTCGGTGCTGTCGGGCGAGGCGTGGCGCGCGGCCGGGCTCACCCCGCTGCGGCCGTGGCGCGACGCGCTGACGGCAGCGTTCGCCGACGACGGCGACGCCTTCCGCGCCTGACGGCACCCGGACTCGCTGGACGTGACATTTGGACCAGAGCAAAAGCTGGGCCAAAGCAGAATCATTTTCCATTTATCATTGGACATTTTCCATTTTTCCTTGAGGGCGTAGAGGTTTCCAAAGAAAGCCACGCCATTCCTCAACGAAATGACCAAATGAAAATTGATAAGTGACAAATGGAAAATGTTTACTTGTTCCCGTTATGAAAGAGCTCTATTTAACCGACATAGCTTTCATCCTGCTCAATCTTCGAAAGCACCCAATCGAACTCGCCCGAAGTGATTTTTCCGCCGCAGAATTCGCAGATGCCGGTGGCATTTACCTTCAACGGCGCGCCGCAATTTGGACAGTTTAGATCGGCACGGGCCGCGGCTGGTGTGGCTTTGCTGTTGCGAATAAAAGTCCAGTATTCACTCCATTTACGCAAATTTGTTCGCGAGCCCGCCACCACCTGGCCGCCTTCGTTGATGGTGTAGTCATAGCCTTCGGCGAAGATCCGCAGGGTGACCGATTGATAAAAATTGTCCTGCTTGATCTTCGTGGGCTGCATCCCCGTAATTTGATACCGCTCGAGCACGTTGCGAAGTTTCTGGCGCCGGTACGCCTCAATCCAGTACTGGTGCATCTGGAAAATGTTGTCGGTCTCGTGCGGTCGGGCGCGCTCCCAATTCAAAGACGACCAGGCGTCCTGCAATTCGTTGAAAATCATGCGCGCGCGCGCCTGAAACTCCGCCCATTTGAAGTTCGGATTGTTGTGCTCGAACGCGGCGCGGACGTGTGGAAAGTTCGGCTGCATGATTGTCGGGTTAAGTGTCCCGACCTCAGGAACGTTCGAAGTTAGCAGCGGGCCCCGGGCTTCGCGACCGAGCGTGCGCACGTTACGCACGTACCATTGAAACTCGCCGCTTTCGACTTTCGTGTGGCAGAAAGCGCACGCGCCGTTCGTGTCCTTCTGCAAAGGCGCGCCGCAACTTGGGCAATGCAGCGCGGTCGCTTCTTCGGGTGGCGGTGAAAGCAAATCGCGTTTGCGCTCGAACTCCCAGCGCTCGCGAACGTAGTACGCCATCTCGCCGCGGGGATCACCGTCACGCGGCGTGAACTCTGTATAGTTCGCTTCGAATTCGACGCTCATTTCGACAGTGGGCGTCGTGAGGCCGCGCACGTCGGCGACCTGCATCGCGCCGACGATGACGCCCTGCACGGCTTTAAGTTGGGGCGAGTTTAATTGCAATAGCGCGCCACGCGCCGCGTCCGACAAATACGGCGACAGGTCATCGAGCGCGGCTTTGCCTTTGCCCCGCGCGTCGTGCGCCCGGCCGTAAAGCGCGTAACAGAAATCGGTAAAAATGATTTCCGAAAAGTTCGGATCAAAGCGTCGTAGTTGATTGAAAGCGCGCTGAATGTCCTGCTGTGGCCGTCCGCCAGGACCAGTTGATAAGCCGAGTACCGGCGAAGACGAAACGACCGAAGCTGGTTTTTTTGAACGTCTGGCAAACCAATAGATGACCGCGACGATCACGATGATGTCGAGCGGAATTCCAATCGCGGGATGCTCAATCGTTAACCAAAGCAGCAGCCGGAAAATCAGATAGATGATGACGCCGAGACCTTCACCGTCGCCGTCACCTCCACCGCCGCCACCGCCGTAGCCGCCGCCGCCGCCCACGCGCGCCAGAGCTTCAGTAGCGAACACCGCGAGCGTCATTGCGGCAAACACAAACGAGACCGCGCCGATCGTGAAGCGACCTGATCTGAACTGGCGGCCGATCAATTTCAAATTCGAGATTCCAGATTCAAAACGCTTCATTTCAATTCGATGCGTGGGCCGTCCACCAGTTCGTTAGGATTTTCGCCGGTACACGGGAGATTTGCGGCGAGTAGAGCGCCAAGTTTGCGCAATGACTGGATAAGTTTTTCCGGATCGCAGTGTCGAGCCAGTTCTTTCAGCTCATGAAGCTCGGTGTTCCACGGCAAGGGTGGCATGGCTTTCAGGATGCCGCGATCCGCGATCACCTCAATTTGCTCTTCGAGCAAGGAAACGTAAACCAGCAGGCCGTTTTCCGCTTTGGTGTTCGCGATGCCGGCCTCGTAGAACATCGCCGCGGCGCCCTGGCGCGCGGTGGCGGAGCGAAACTTCTTCGACGTTAGTAAGCGCTGAAAAGACGGACTGCGTGATGAGACAAAGGCGCCGATAACGAACATCAGAGCGACGTCGATGGGCACCACAATCGCAGGAATTACAAAAGGCGAGAAGAGCGCGAACAGCAGGCCGAGAAATGCGACGATGGCACCAAACAAATAATCGGCATGACGATACGAACCAGACCGCGCCCGAATGACGATCACGAGTTCCGCGTCTGTGTTCTTCTCGATCTCAGCGACGGCGTTAGCGATGCGTTCGCTGGCGTCTTTATCGAACTTCCGCTTCATCGGCCGCGGCAGTCTAACACAAGCCACAGAGACACCCAGCCACCGATGAACCTGGCTGTCAGTTGTCAGTTGTCAGTTGTCAGTTGTCAGTTGTCAGTTGTCAGTTGTCAGTTGTCAGTTGCAATACGAGTCATTGCGACGTTTTGATTCGATTCGATCTTCGAAACAACTGACAACGGACAACTGACGACGGACCATGGAAACAAAACGGCCCGGCGCGAACGCAGGGCCGTGATCAAACGCGAGTTGTAGAGAGGTGGTTATTTAAAGCTGCTGAGCGCGTCGGCTTCATTGTCATACACGTCGAAGACGGTGAGCAGCTTCGTGATGACCAGCAGATCCTGGACTTTTTCCGTCAGATTCAGAAGCTTCAGTTGGCCGCCGCCGCGTCCCACCGTGGTGTAGTTCGCGATCAGTTCGCCGATGCCGCTGGAGTCGATGTACCGGACGCCTTTCAAATTCAGCAAAAGCTTCTGATTGCCACCGGCAACCAAATTGCGAATCGCGCTGCGAAGCGCCGTGCTGCTGTCGCCGATGCGCACTTCGCCATCGAGATCCAAAATCGTTACGTCGCCCGCCTGGCGTTGTTTGATGTCTAGTTGAGCCATGTCAATCTCCGTCTTTCGTGGGTTCGCGGAAGTGATTCGATCACTGGCGCGGGTTTTAGCTTACTTGAAGTTGCTGAGCGCTTCCGCTTCCTCGTCGTAGGCGTCAAAGACGGTGAGCAGCTTCGTGATGGTGAGCAGGTCCTGAAGTTTCTGGGTCAGGCTAAGCAGCTTAAGCTGGCCGCCTTCCTTGTTAATGGCCGTGTAGCTCGAAACCAACTCGCCGATGCCGCTTGAATCGATGTAACCGACGCCGGCCAGGTTCAGCAGAATCTTTTTCTTTTGCTCTTCGAGTAAACGACGCACGGCGCTGCGCAGCGCGATACTGCCATCGCCGATGGTGATTCGCCCGTCCATATCCAGCACTGTCACGTCGCCGGCTTGTCGTTCGCGGATGTTAAGCTCTGCCATGATTCAACGAGTCTCCCGAAAAGTTTCGATTTCTGATTGCGGACTTTTGATTTCATTGTCACGAATAGTTCCGCATTCGTGCGCGATCAAAAGTACAAAATCAAATATCAAACTCTCTTCAGCATTCGCACTTTCGTTCCACCCTCGGGCCGGCTCACCCACTCGACCTCATCCATGAAGCTGCGCATCAGAAAGTTACCGCGGCCCGAAGTCTTCATCAGATTTTCGGCGACCGTCGGGTCGGGCACTGAGACCGGATCGAACCCGGCGCCTTGATCGCTGACTTCGATTTCAACCGCCTGCGACGAACAGTTGAGGGTCATTTCCACCTGCTTCGTATCGTCCTCCTTGTTGCCGTGAACGATCGCGTTGGTGATGGCTTCGCGCACAGCCATGTCGATGCCAAAAGCTGCTTCATCCGCAAGCCCACAATTGCGCGCGAAGTCAGCCGCCGCGGCGGCAGCGTCAGCAACAGCCTCAATGTGGCTGGGCAAAACGAGTCGAGTCGTTTGATCGGTCACAAAAGGCGCAGGCCTCCAGCCATGGGAATCGCGTTCTGGCTGCTGACGATTCAAAAGCAAACGGAAGACGGACGTGTAACATGCGGGCTGGGGGCATGTCAAGAAAGTGTAATCTGCGATGCGCCTTCTTTGTTATGTGTGCTTTTGGTTTTGTCGCGCAACTTTGGCGTCTGATAGTTGATTAAAGTCGTATCTCAGAAGACCTTTGACATGACGTCACCACCCCGCAGGTGCGGTAGCGCTGAACGCAGGCGACTGCGGTACCGTGAACGTGGCGACGTCTGGGGGAGGAGGCGTCGGTATCGTTAGCTGCCCAGGAGTGTTCGTAGCCGAGGCGTCAAGGCCCGTTGCCGTCATGGGCTCAGCAGACAATTTGACGTTTCCAGCTTCAATGGTGATCGATTTCATGCTTGGGAGTGCCAAAACCACAATCGAGACGAGCGACGGCACCAGCAACAAATACCAATCCACTTTTCCCGTCAGCCACAGCTGGAAAAGAGGCGCCGCAACGATCATACCCGCCAGGACCAGGAGGGCACGACCAAATAATCTACGTGGCCACGGCGCGCGCCAGCCAAACCAATACTGATTGACCCAACGCCCCATAGCGTCTGGCCTGTGGAGACGATCTAGTTCGGTTTCGACGTGACTTACATTTTTTACGCCCAACAAGATTTTGATGGCCTTTTTGCGTTCCCCCAACGCTTCGAGCGCCAGCGCGCGATTGAAAGCCAAACTCTCGTCACTAGCCAGAGGCTCCTCGAGATTATCTATGAAAAGAATCGCTGCCGCAGGCCGACCCAGTTTGAGGTTTGTTCCGGTGATGCCCCGTGCCAAATTTGCGCCGCGCTCGTTCTCAGAAGTTAAAGCCCAAGCTCGTTGATACGCTTTGAGGGCCACTTCGTTGCGCTTTAGCGATTCGTAAGCGATGCCCAGTAACTCAAACACGAGAGGATCATCATTCCGCTCAGTCAAGAGCACGTCCAGGGCTGACTGTAGCGCGGTCATCGCGTCTTCATGACGCTCCAGGCTGAGTAAGACGCGCCCTTTCCCAGCAAGCGCCCCTGCTCGCTCGGATGCTGTCATTGCACGTCCAAGAGCAGCCTCGAATACCGACAGGGCCTCACCAAATGCGCCAAGACTTGCCAATGCATGGCCGCGGCCGATTGCGGCCGTATTCCCCTGTGTCTCGACACGTTCCGCACGCGTGAATGCTGCTAACGCTTCTTCAATGCGGTCTTCCGCCCTTAGTACCCCGCCTTTGGCGTACCACATCGAACTTTCGAACGATGCGAACTCAGGCGCCTTTTCCAGCATTTTTAGAGCGACACTTGAGCGCAGCGTGTCGAATCCGCGAATGGCGGTATCGATATCCTCATTTGCCTTGTCGTATTTCTTAGCGCTGTAGAAAGCGAGCGACCTCTGCACGAGGATGCCAAGTCTAAGAAAAGGAACCAGTCCTTGCACACTGGTCGTGGAATCACTACCCGAGTCGAGTGCGGAAGTCGCAGCCCTTTCGGCTTGGTCAAACCGCTTTAGTTGATTCAGCACTTGAACCCGCATCGACTGCGCCGCCAACCAGGCGTCGGGTATTGTTTCGGCGTGTTTCAGCAAATCATTGTCGATTGTCTGAAGAGCTGCCTCATAACGTTCCAAACGCATTTGCGCTTCCGCTCGCGCCTGCAGACGCAACAGCGTGATAGCTGGCGGTAAAAACCCCTCTTGATCGGTCAGCCTAAGCGCGATGTCAGGCTGGTCAGTACGCGCGTAGGCAACGGCGACCAATACTCGGGTGGGCGCATCAATTGCTGCTGGATTTGCTTTGACGAACTGTTCGTAAATATCTGTCGCTGCGTTCCATTGCTGCGTCACGAAGGCGCCGACCAGCGCCGCCCCCCAGGCGCGCGGATCGGTTTGGCCGGGCGGAATTATCATCGCCTGCGAGTATTGTTCAATGGCCGCCTCGGCATCTCCGAGTTTCGTTTGTATCTCTGCACTAACCTGATGCGCAGCAGGGTGGGCTTTAAGTTCAGGTGACGCGGCTAAACGGCTATTCAGCCAAGCCAAAGCTTCTGCCGCGCGGTCATTTGCCAACAAACCGTAAATTCGCACATCGATCGACCGCGGCCATTCAGAACCTGAGCCGGCCTGGTCTAGTCTATCGAGGTCTTCTTTCACCAACTCATAATCATGCGCCGCCAGCGCCTGTGCTTTCGTCAGGCGAATCTCAAGCTGTTTTTCTTGCTGGGCTGGAGGAACATCTGCCAAAGCGTCATCAAAACGAGCCGCCGCTTCTTTCCAGTTCTGCCGCGCGATTTCGAATTGCGCCTGTAGCAACCGCGGTGCGATCCGTTCCTCGGCGGTGGAAACATTGGCCAGTTGATCCTCAAGCGCGCCGATGGCGCCTTCGAGGTCTCCTTTAGTGAAATAAATGTTGAAACGCGCTTCGTGCAGTTTAGCCAAAGCCGCCTGGTCGCTAGTTGCCTGGATCGCGAGCTCAAGCTGCTGCAACGCTTCGTCGTACTTGCCCGCTTTCCACAAAGCCCCGGCAAATTCATATCGAAGTGGATTTTTTTGCTCTGGTGTGGCCAGCGAGAGTGCCTTCTCCCAAGCTTCCTCTGCCGCTTTGATTTGGTTAGGCAACATCCCAAACGCGCGAGCACGAAGCACCTGGGCGTCGAAAGCAAGTCCGGCGCGACCAAAATCCACACTGTAAGTGTCAAGAGTCTTAAGCGCCGCGTCCGCGTTATTAGTTGCAACTTGCGCAGCGGCATTTTGAATCGCCAAAATTGGTTCAGCTCGCAACTCCGGTACGAGCGCAATGAGTTCATTAATTACTTTTAGAGCCTCATCTGGTTTACCTTGACGATTCGCTAGTATAGCCAGGATTTGGGTTGCGGCGAGGGTTCGCGGCTCGCGCCGTCGCGCTTCAGTTGCAGCCTTAATCGCGACAGCTTCATTGCCAAACGCGAAAGCCGCCTCGGCGGCGCATCGGGCCTCATCCGCCGTGTCGACCGATTCGCTGCGGCGTACGAAGGCATCAATCAATTGATCCGCAACCTCACTCTGTTTTAGAACCTCTATCACCGCAGCCGGGGCAGGTGGCGGCAATTGATTCGTTCGATCCCAGAACTGGGTCATAGTTTCGACGTCATCGGCCTGAATAGCCGCAAGGAAATCGGTTACGAATGATTCCAGTTTAGACGCCGGGGCCTGCGCAGAATTGTTGAGTGTTGGTTCTGGTACCGACATTTTGAGAGCCCTCTCGAGAGAGTGGGATGGGCGCCGAGCGCCAAAGGTCGCTGCCTGAACACCGCGTTTGCTGGATCAACAACGGAATGGGACGCATCCAGGCGGCGGCGCAGAGCTTATGACAAAGAGTTTCCCTGGTCAATAAACACCGTCTGATTTCGACTTCGATCTTTCCAAAGGTAAGATTGCCGGGTGATCATTCATCCCGCGAAAAGAATCGTTGGCAAGCTTGAGATGCCGGGCGATAAATCGATTTCCCATCGCGCGGCGATGATTGCCGCTTTGGCCAACGGCACTTCGCGCATCCGGAACTTTTCGACGAGTGAAGATTGCGCGGCGACACTGCGCTGTCTTAAGCAGCTTGGCGTTTCAATTTCACGCAAAAGCGACGATGTCGATGATTCAGGGCGCCGGGACGCGCGGATTACGTGCGCCGAAAGAGCCCCTTGACTGCGGCAACAGCGGTACGACGATGCGTCTGCTGGCCGGAATTCTCGCGGGACAGGATTTCGAGGCGACTTTGACCGGAGATGCATCCCTCCGGTCGCGGCCGATGCAGCGAATCATTGAGCCGCTGGGGATGATGGGCGCAGAGACTCAATCGAACGATGGCCGCCCGCCGCTTACCATCCGCGGCCGCAATCCTCTGCGACCGATCGATATACGAACTACTAGTTGCCAGCGCGCAGGTTAAGTCGGCGATTCTGCTGGCAGGGCTTAACGCCAACGGTCAAACGAAAGTCGTCGAGCAGACGCCCACCCGCGATCACACCGAAAGGATGCTGCGCTGGTTTGGTGTTGCTGTCGAAGAGGGAGATGCGTCCAAAGAAGGCCAGACGTTCGCGGCGGTAACGGGTCCTGCGAGTTTTGACGCGCGCGACGTTGATGTTCCGGGCGACATTTCCTCGGCTGACGTATTTCATCGCCGCGGCGGCGTTGCTCGAGCGTTCTGTTGCTCCAGATCGTAAATGTCGGACTTAATCCCAGTCGCGTCGGGTTTCTGAATGTTGTTAGGTCGTCGGGTTTGACCATCAACTTTGAAGCTGAGCGCGAACCATGCAACGAGCCGGTTGGCGTCGTACGTGTCGAAGGCTCGCGCGCCGCCAAAGAACCTATGTTCGCGCCATTGAGAATTGACGGCGATCGCATCGCTGGATTGATTGATGAGTTGCCGCTGCTCGCCGTCATCGGTTCCCAACTGGATGGCGGTATCGAGATACGCGACGCAGCCGAGTTGCGCGTTAAAGAATCAGATCGTATCGCCGCGACGGTTGCGGCACTGCGAGCTATGAACGCGGATGTGGAAGAATTCGATGACGGGCTGCGTGTCGGTGGGCGAACGCGGTTGCGTGGCGCGCGAATTGACTCGCGCGGCGATCACCGAATCGCTATGTCGTTCGCGGTCGCTGGACTGCTCGCTGAGGGCGAGACAGAAATCGAAGATGCTGAATGCGTCAGCGTCTCTTTTCCCGAATTCTTTGATTTACTAAATTCTGTGGTTGAACGATGAACACACGTCGCATCGTCATTCTCGGGTTCATGGCTTGCGGCAAAACGACCGTCGGCGAGGAACTGGCTCGGCAACTCAACTGCCGGTTTGTCGATCTCGATTCGTTTATCAGCAGTCGCGAAGGCCGCTCGCCTGCCGAAATCATCACGCAAGACGGGCAGGCAGCATTTCGAGAGTTGGAAACACTCGCGCTTCGTGACGTCCTTCAGGACCGGGGGGCGCACGTGATTGCTTTAGGCGGCGGCACGTGGTTGAAGGCTGCCAACCGCACAATGGTTGCGCTGTTTGATTGCATCACCGTTTGGCTGGATACGCCGTTCGAGATTTGTTGGGAACGGATCTCGAACTCGGCGACAGTTCGGCCGCTGGCGCCAAATCTTGAAACGGCGCGCACACGTTTTGACGAGCGGCGTGCCTTTTACGCTCTGGCCGCGCGGCGTATCGAAGTGGAGGCCGCGAACAGCGCAGAACGCGTCGTTGAAAAACTTTTTAGAGAAACGTAACAGCTTTGGTCGCAGTTGTGTGTTAACAATCGCATGGTGAGCAAACCTCCGATACAGACCGATCAGAAGACGCTGGCCGACGCGCACCGTTGGAAACAGCTAGTGCATTGGCACGTTGATGGATACTACGCGCTCCAGACCGCGGACACTGGAGATGTGCCCGTGCGCATGTTTCTAACCGGCGAACTGCTCACGCTTGCGGAAGACAATCTCTATCGCCAAATCGTAAACGCGACGCGCTTCCCCGGCGTGAAGATGGTCGTGATCACGCCCGACGTGCACTACGGCTACGGCGTCCCGGTCGGCTGCGTGCTGATTACCGACTACGAAAGCGGCGCGATTGCGATGGGGCCGGTCGGCTACGACATCGGCTGCGGCATGATGAGCGCGAAATCGAACGTGCTCGCTGAAGCGGCCACCCCGGAAAAGCGTCTGCAATTTAATCGCGCGGTGATGGAGCGCGTGGCGATGGGCGCCGGCGGCAAGAGCGTCGCTTCGCAAATCTTTCCGAAGCATGAATTCGCGGACCTCGTGCGTGGCGGCGCCGAACACTACGTCGAGAAGTATGGCGCGACTTTCGATCGCAGCCGCGCTGAACGCCACCGCATTCCGGTCGATGACGATTGGCAGATTCCCTGGGGCGGCAAAGGCAGGCCCGAACGCGGACTGCATCAGCTCGGCAGTCTCGGCGGCGGCAATCACTTCATCGAGCTTCAGCGCGAAGTGAGACTCAAATGACTGTTCGTGCAGGTGCACACCGGCAGCCGCGGCTTCGGCCACGGCCTGGCCACAAACTATTTCGAGATGGCGCAAGACGGAAAGGCCTGATGAGATTCGCGACATCGATCTCGGCTACTTCACTCCTGATTCAAGGCACTATCGAGATTATCTGAATGCGGTGGCGGCGGGCGGGAACTATGCGATTCTCAATCGGCTGATCATCTTCGAGCAGGTTGCCGAAGCTTTCCGCGAAGTCTTCAATTCAGATCTCGAATTGATTTACGAGATCAGCCACAACCTCGTGCAAAAGGAATGGCACCCGGAATTCGGCGACGTCTGGGTGCATCGCAAAGGCGCGACGCGCGCGTTCCCCGCCGGCTATCCGCTGCTGAAGGGGACGCTTTGGGAAGACACCGGTCATCCGGTTTTGATTCCCGGCAGCAACAAAGACTTCAGTTACATCCTGCGGCCGCTGCCGGGCGCCGTGAAGAGCGGCTACTCAGTCAATCACGGCGCGGGCCGGCGGCTGTCGCGTTCGCAAGCCGCCAAGACCCTGTCGCAGCGAGCGATTGACGATGAGTACGCCGCAAGCAGGCATCCTCGTGAACGTTGACGGCCACGTGCCGATCGACGAATCGTCGGAGTGCTACAAATCATCCGAAGAAGTAATCAAGGCCGTCGTCGATGCCGGCCTCGCGGAAATTCAATATCAACTGTGGCCGCTCGCGTCCCTGAAAGGCGTCGAGGAAGGATCGCGTTGGCGGAAGAAGAAGCGCGGTCGCGCCGATCGAACATCGAGCTCGCATTTCTGATCTCTGTGCGTCTCTGTTGGTTCTTTGAGCCTCTGTGGGTGAAGCGTTCGCGAAGTAATTTTCACCACAGAGGCACTGAGATCTCGCAGAGACACAGGAGAAAAGCGCTTTCACCGCAACATCTTTTCAGCTAATCTTCCGTCGTGGAAAAGTTTCGCATTCGCGGTGGCAATCCTTTGAAGGGTCGCGTCTCGATAAGTGGCGCAAAGAACTCTGCGCTGCCGTGCATGGCGGCGGCGATTCTCACCGCCGACACGATCACGCTGCACAACATTCCCTATGTGCGCGACATCATCACCATGCGGCGATTTGTTGGAAGACATTGGCGGACAGGTGCTCACGCCCGAACTGCGCACGCACAAGATTTCCGCCGCGCAATGTCGAAGTGATGAAGCGCCATATGAATTGGTAAAGACAATGCGCGCGTCGGTACTCGCACTTGGGTCCATTGCTGGCGCGTTTCGGGAAAGCGCGGGTGTCGTTGCCGGGCGGATGCGCGATCGGCACGCGCCCGATCGATTTGCATCTCGCCGCCTTTAAAAGATGGGCGCGGAAGTAATACTCGAAGCGGGAGACGTCGTGGCGCGTGCGCCGGAGGGCGGGCTTGACGCGGCGCGAGAAATTCAATTCGAAAAAATTACGGTCACCGCCACGGAAAACGTGATGATGGCCGCGACGCTCGCCCGCGGCAAGACGGTGATTCACAACGCAGCGCGCGAACCGGAAGATCGCGATCTCGCCGAGTTACTAAATAAGATGGGCGGCCGCGTGCGCGGCGCGGGTACGCCGAAAAATCGAAATCGAAGGCGTCGAACGCTCGAGTGGCGCGCAACACACGATCATTCCCGATCGCATTGAAACCGGCACCTTCATCGTCGCCGGCGCGATCACGCAAGGCGAATTTGAAATCAGAGATTGCGATCCGGAGCATTGCAATCGAATTATCGGCAAACTGCGCGACAGTCGGCGTAGAGATTGAAGAGATCAATCAAAGCACTCTGCGCGTCACTCGCCGGGAAAACATTCCGCGCCGGCGATCTCAGGACTGAGCCTTACCCCGGGTTCGCCACCGATATGCAGGCCCAGTACATGGCGCTGATGACCCAGGCGAACGGCCGCTCGGAAATCACGGAAACGATCTTCGAAAATCGTTTCATGCATGCTTCAGAGTTGCAGCGCATGGGCGCGCGCATTCAGATCGAGGTCATGACAAGGCAGTCGTAGAAGGGCCGACGAAACTAATCGGCGCGCGCGTGCAAGCGTCAGATTTGCGGGCCTCGGCATCGCTGGTACTGGCCGGATTGATCGCGGAGGGCGAGACGATGATCGATCGCGTCTATCACATCGATCGCGGCTACGAAAAGATCGAAACCAAATTGAAAGCGCTTGGCGCGGACATTGAGCGCGTGCGTGAATCGGTCACCTCACCTTTGACGTCAGAGGAAGACATGGCGGCAGCGTGAGTCTTGCCGCTTGTGATACCATTGCGCCCTGAATGGAACTGAAGTCAGCACAACTGGAAGAGTGGTCCCGACGATAACATGAGTGAACAAGATTGCCTTTTCTGCAAAATCATAAACGGAACCGCAGCGGCGGACGTGGTGTTTCAGGATGCCCGTTGCGTGGTCATTCGCGACCTTAGTCCTCAGGCTCCGACGCACGTGCTGGTCATGCCGCGCGAACACCTCGAGTCGCTCGACGATGCTTCACAAAAGGATGAGGTGTTACTCGGTCATCTGCTGCGCGTCGGCCGCGAAAGTCGCCTACGAGCACGGCTTGAGTGACAGCGGCGGATATCGCACCGTTATCAACACCGGCAGCGGCGCGGGCCAGTCAGTCTTCCACTTGCATTTACACGTGCTGGGCGGGCGCGAGATGACCTGGCCACCGGGGTAGTGTTCTCATCAGTTTGCCCTCGCCCTCGCCCTTACTCGTCGAAAATATTCAAAACGCTTCAAACCGGCTGTTCTGGCTACATGTTTTCCCAAGACGTGCGGATGAAATACCTGGGCACGCGTGTGCCTGTTAGACTTACTCAAAACTCTATTCGCTATTTTTAATTGTTAGTTACCTCGCGGCGCAAGGCAACAAGCCTTGCAGCCGAAGGCCGTCGTTGGGCCGCTTATCCCGCGAATCAAGCTTCAACAGTCCTCATCTCGTCTCTGCGAAACGTTTTAAAAATTTCAATCATCGACGTTAGAACAAGAATTCCTGACCAGGGCTGTAGCCCTTTTCAGATCCTTCAATTTTACTCACAAGGCAAAGGAGCTTCCACCATGTCTCAGAAAACTATTGAACCGTTCGCTGCAATCAAATCGGCCCCTGCAATGTCGAAAGGCGAGCAAGACCCTGGTTTCAAGTCAGTCCAGGATTTCCTGCAGCGCTTCGGTTACCTGCGGGCCCAAACGTTCAACGGCGCTCAGCTCGACGACCCAACCGCTGACGCACTAGCCCGCTACCAAAAACAACACGGCATCGCCCAGACCGGCACGTTCGACGATCAGACCCGGGAAAAGATGACCACACACCGCTGTGGTATGCCGGATCTCGACTCCGGGGTGGCTTTCGGCATCCGGTGCTCCTGGCCGAACCCAAACCTCACATTCGCCTTCGAGGACGGGACCAGACGTCGCTGGCGCTGGCGAGTTCCAGGCGGTGCGCAACGCGTTCGCGACCTGGGCTGCCGCTGCACCGCTGACCTTCACGGAGGTGGGGCGGACCCAGAACCCCGATATCGCTATTGATTGGCGGGCGGCCAACGATCCCGATCATTCCATGGTCGGTGGAGTGCTCGCTCATGCTGATTTTCCGCCAGGCTGCGGCGTAGTCACGAACACACTGCCTAAGCCGGTTCACTTCGACGACTCTGAACACCAATGGGTCGTCGGGACGGTCGTCAACGGCTTTGACGTCGAGACGGTGGGGCTGCATGAGCTCGGCCACATACTCGGCTTGCAGCACTCTAATGTCGCCGGATCGGTGATGTTCCCCACGGTCAACGATAATGCCACGTTGCGGGCGCTGACCGACGACGACCGCTCCGGGATCCGTCAGCTCTACCCCCGGCGCCTGCTGGCGCATGGCACCTATACCATTCGCCAGAAGAGCAACAGCCGATTCATGGATGCCCACGAAGTCGCCACCAAAGACTTCCGGCTGGTCACTCGCCCAGCTCAGAACAACGATACCCAACGCTGGGAGCTGGCGTCAAGTGGGAGCCGTCTTTCCGATCCGCCAGAGGAGCAGCGGCCGGTTCGTTGACGCGCACGACAGCGCCGCCAACGATTTTCGTCTCGTCACCCGTCCGGCGCAGGACAACGCCACTCAACGTTGGGTGGTGATGCCCGTTGGCGATGGCAGCTCCACTATCCGTCAGCTTAGTAACCTTCGGTTTGTGGACGCTCACGAACACTCCGGCGAAGACTTTCGTCTGGTCACCCGCCCCACCCAGAGCAACGATTCGCAACGGTGGCTCATCGCCAACGTGGGCACGAACACGTTCACGGTCCGCCAGAAGAGTAACGGGCGCTTCATGGACGCTCACGAAAACACCGCGAATGACTTCCGTCTGGTCACTCGCCCAGATCAGAGCAACGATACGCAACGCTGGATCTTCGGTCAGGTGGGAGCCGTTTACACCATCCGCCAGAAGAGCAACGGTCGTTTCGTGGACGCTCACGAACACTCCGGGGAAGACTTCCGTTTGGTCACCCGCCCCGCCCAGAACAATGACACCCAACGTTGGGTGGTGATGCCCGTTGGCGATGGGAGCTTCACCATCCAGCAGTTAAGCAATGGTCGTTTCGTGGACGCCCACGACTCAGCTGCGAATGATTTTGGCGCGGTCACTCGAACCGCCCAGAACAACGATACGCAACGTTGGCTCATCGACAGTGTCTAGTGGGTAACAGCCAATGCGCCTGAGCGAGGTTTCACGCGTCATTGGCCTGCCTGTGTTTTTTTTTGATTGTTGGATAGGGGGCGTTTCGGCAGCCCCCTAACGAGGTTTCCCTAATGAATCCAAGCAGTGGTGAGCGCAGCGGCCGCGTTGAGATCCGCATCAAAAATGCCAGCAACCTGAATTTCGATGGAGTTCGCGTCTCTCTTCCTGACGAGCCCGAAGTCGACTATGGTCCGGTATCCGAAGGGGGCGTCACTGCTTTTCGGCCGACAAGCCGTGCATATCGGTATGCAGGCTTTTCAGTAAAGGCCGGAACGCAGGAGTTGTCGCTGCAACCTACCGACTATATGGGCGAGCAGGAGTTGCCTGCTGGACGCTACACCTATGTGCTTAAAGTGAACAATGGGCGCCTGACGGCGGAGTTGGAAAGGTGAGGTAGGCGGCGGTTACGACGCCAGAAGATGGAGGGTATATCCCCTGGCTCCACGCTGGCATATTTCCGTGCCGCCTAACACCTCGCTCAAGCGGGCGCCTTTTCGGCGCGCGCTTTTTTTATTGGCTCGAAGTTGAATCAACCCGCCCGCTAACGCAAGCGGTTCTGACCTACTCGCGGATGTTACGACGCGTGGTTGGCGGAACATCAGTCAATCTCACCGGCAGAGTCATGCGTCGTGTACCGCGGTAAATCTCGACGTTGACCGTCTCGCCAATCTGATGTTTGTTCAAGACTTTGTAGAGATCGTCGTTATTGCCGACGCGCTCGCCGCCAATGCCGACAATGATATCGCCAAGTTCGAGATCGCCTTCGTCGGTCTGAACCATACCTCTCAAGCCCGCGTTCGCCGCCGGACTGCCCGGCTGTACATTCCAGATTAGGACACCGTGGTTAACCGGCAACTGCACCTGGGCGCTAAGCGCCTCAACATCACGCGGCTGGATGCCAAGCTTTGGCCGCTGAATTGATCCGGTGCGAATCAACTCCGGCACAATTCGTTTCGCAATATTGACCGGAATCGCGAAGCCCACGCCCGCTGACGAGCCGGACGTTGACTGAATTTGCGAGTTGATGCCGATCATGCGACCACGCGAATCCAGTAATGGCCCGCCTGAGTTGCCGGGATTGATCGAGGCATCCGTCTGGATCGCGCCTTCGATTGGGCGATTGTTTGCGCGAATTGGCCGCTGCAAACCGCTGATGACTCCCGTGGTCAGGGTTCGATCAAGGCCAAACGGATTTCCGATCGCCAGGACCTTCTGCCCAACGATCAACTTGTCCGAATCGCCGAAGGGCACAATCGTGATCGCTTCTTTCGGTTTTTCGACCAGCTTAATCACTGCCAGATCCGTATCCGGATCGCGGCCAACGACGGTTGCTGGATAATTTCGGCCGCTGCCGAAACTCACCGTGAGCTTCTCGGCATTCGCGATCACGTGATAGTTCGTCAGAATGTGGCCTTGCTCGTCAATCACGGAACCCGAACCGGCGCCCTCTCGCTCTTCCGAAAAACCGAAGAAGTCGCGCACCATCGACGTCGATTGAATGTAGACGACGCCGGGCGCGACGGCTTTGTAAACTTCAATATTGTTCTGTTCGTCGGTAACCGTCGCCGGATCGGCGATGTTTTCGGGATTCGCCACCGAAAGCTCGGCACTGGCCGGAGAAAACCGTTGCGCGAGCTTCTGAAAGCCGAGCACCGCGACTGAAGCGAAAACCGCCGAACCCAAAGCAATCCCCAGGATTTGGCGGGCCGTTATTCTGTACATGCTTGAATCTCCTTCACTTCGAAACGCACTGTTGAGATGCGGTTTCGGAAGTTTACGTTTGCGCAACTCGTATTAGCAAAACGCGCGAACGGGACAAGGAGTTCCGTTAACCTCCGGAATTCACTTCGCTTAACAGATTGTGAAGATTACGAAAAGATTGACAGGACGGTGAAAGGCAGTTCGCTTACCAACGAGATCATGGCCAGCGGCTCAGCCCAACCTATCGCCGAGAGGCCGGTTGCGGCATGCACGAGCATAAGTGCCCCGTAAACTGTGAGCGCCAGCTTCATTCCGCGTCGCGCGATCGTCAGGTGCGAACATCGATACAACACGTAGGCCGAGAACGCGCCGATGGCGAGTTTCGTCAGCAGGAAAGGCGCATCGCCGATATTGAGCAGTTGCGCCATCAAATTGTTTGCTTCGGTTGCGATATCAGAGCGAACCCAGATCAAGGTGAGTTGCGCGTCGAGCCAGTTCAGAAGAAAGAGCGTGATGCTTTTGGCTAAGGCTCCCATGGTTTCGAAGACTCCGCTCACCTGCGCGTCAAAACTTGTTAAAGACTTGTTAAAGCTCAACCTTTCGGATAGCGAAATCCCGACCAAAGATCGGGATTCCGCCGTCCGTACGGGAAGAAACGAGACTCGCTTCGTGCTACCCGAAGTAAAGTTACAATCTCGCCCGAGTTCCGATAGCAAAATCACACTGCAAGAATCTCTCCACGCCGGGCGACCGTTAAATTTGGGCCAGATTAATATACGATTGTCCTGGTCTGCAACATGACTGAACGAAAACACGACCTCGGGGCGATCTCGATCATTCAGGCGCAGGCGACCGGCGCCGAGTCGTTACGGGCAGCCGGCGTGGTCGATCCGAGGCTGGAAGCCGGATCACTGTTGGCGCATGCATTGCGCCACGATCGCACATACGTCATCACTCATGGTAACGACCTGTTGACCGGCGAACAGTTTGAACGATTTAGCGTTTTGATCGCGCGACGAGCCGCGCGTGAGCCGCTGCAATACATCGTCGGCTTTCAGGAGTTTTTCAAACTGAGCTTTGAAGTAACGTCTGACGTTCTAATTCCGAGACCTGAGACAGAATTGGTGGTCGAAGTAGCACTCGAACTTGCGGACCGTGAAAGCTCTCTTTCAATCCTCGACGTCGGCACCGGCTCAGGTTGCATCGCGATCTCGTTGTTGCATGAATTGAGCCATGCGGACGCGGTGGTTACGGACATCTCGCCGAACGCGCTGGAAGTTGCGCGCCGAAATGCGCAACGGCACAACGTCAGCGATCGCGTGAAGTTTATTCAGGCTGAATCCCTTTCGCTGTTGGATCAGCGCGCGGCTTTTTCACTTATCGTGTCGAATCCACCGTACATCCCCGCCGGAGACATCGCGACGTTGCAGCGCGAAGTTCGCGAGCACGAACCTCTAACGGCGTTAGTATCAGGCGCCGATGGGCTGGATCACATCCGCGTGCTGCTACGCGAGACGCCGCAGTTGCTGCATCACTCTGGCTATTTTATTTTTGAGATTGGGTTCGGCCAGAGCGACGCTGTCGAACAACTAGTCGATCGCGAAATCTGGCATTTACTTGAAGTGAAGAAAGACCTGCAGGGCATACCGCGCACCGTGGTTCTGCAAAAACGATGACGCGGCTTGTCGTTAGCGACTCGAGCGCAAGCGTCTCGCTTGCTAACGTCGCCGCATGGGGATCTTAAAGCGGGCAAGCAGGACGCTTGCGCTCCAATCGGTAGCGCGTGCGTCAGCTTTCCGTTATAGGAACACCGGCGGGCACCTGCGTTGAGCGTTCCACTCGCCGCTTGCCAAACAGCCCTTCACGACCCAGGGAATAGATCAGCCCCCGATTCGCGAACAACAGTTTGACCCATGCGCGCTTGCCCATTTGCGGGAAATAGATGCCGCGAAAAATCAGTCGCGTGACCAGGTGCATGATTCGATAGCCAATGGGTCTGTCTTTGATCGATTCAACCGCGCTCGCATTTCTCTCAGGGCTGTAGGACTTGACCCAGGCTCTATTCAATTCCGAGTGCACTTCCTCGATACTCATCTTTAACGGCGTGTGCGCCATGTGAAAGGGCGCGAAATCGAGCCAATGTTTCGGCCGCGTGAGCCGGTCGCCCTTTAACAGACGCTGATAGAGTGGCGTTGAAGGAAACGGCGTGAGCTGGCCAAAGATCGGCAAGCCCGGCGGCCATGATTCGATTGCCTGCAGCGTTCGATCGGCGACGCCCAGCGTGTCGTTATCCAAACCAAAGATGAAAGAGGTGATGGCATAGATGCCGCGATCGGCGAGGCGGTTCAGCACCGCTTCGTATTCGGCCGGCTTGTTGAAGCTCTTGTTCACATCGGCCAGATTAGCGGAATCAATCGATTCCATGCCGATGAAGATCCACTTGCCGTCCGAGGCCGCAATCAGATCAACCAGTTCTTCGTCACGCAGAAGGTTCGCGCTGATCTGCGCGATCCACGGTAGTTGCGCATTGGCCGCAATGATGTCCCGCAACAGCGATTTCGTTCGCTTGATACTGATCGCAAAATTGTCGTCGATGAAAAACACCATCGCCTGCTTGCGGTTCTCTCGCGCGTGCCGCTTCAACCGCAGCAGTTCGTTGACGACGCTTTCGTTACTGCGAAATCGGATCGAATCCCCGAAGAACCCCGTCACCGTGCAGAACTCGCAGCCGTAAGGGCAGCCGCGGCCGGACTCGATCGGAATCATGTGGACCGATCCCCAGCCCGAACCCTGGCGTTTAAGTAGCGCGCGCATGGGTTTCGGGATCAGATCGAACTGATCGAAATCCATCTTGTCCCAGGGAATCTCAGGATAGGGCTGCAGACTTGGTTTTCGTTCCTTACCCGTTTCGTCGAGCGGCGCGTAGATGTCCTTCAATTGTCCGCGCTCGGCATCGATGACGATCTGCGGCCAGGTTTCATCCGCTTCACCCAGGGCAACAGCGTCAGCATGTCGCGGACCGCCGTCGCGACCGAGCGCTTCATCCGGCACCTCAGTAACGTGCGGACCGCCCATCACGACCGGCACCCCCGCCGCGCGAATCGCATCGGCCATCTGGTAGGCGCGGGCGATCATCCGCGTCATCGCGCCAATCCCGACGAGGCCAATATTTTCTGTGCGGATGAACTCGACGAGTTGCTTCTCGTCCATGGGGCGGGCGTTGCCATCAATCAGGAGGACCTCGTGTTCCGCCGGAGTCAATGTCTTCAGCAGGAACATCCACAGGTGTGGCATGAAATTGTGAGTGACCCCGTTATCGGGGTTGTACAGTAATATTCGCATTCAGTCTCCGACCGCGCTCGGCTTAACACCAAGCCAGCATCGGCAGGGGTCCGTGAAAGCTGGCAGACAGCAGAAGGCGTTTAATTTCTGAAACGCCGGAAGGCCTTCTCTTCTGAACCCTTCCCCTCAGCGTATGGCGCGGACTATAGCACAAGCTCCCGAATCGCGCACGTATTCTGGCCCGACGGCAGTTTCTCCGCGAAAAACCGCATCTTGGCAGGCGGTGGCGCAGGTGCTAGAATCCGCGCCGTCAGCGCAATTAATAATAAGTGCACGAACAACCAGGCGTGCGACTGTCGGATGATAACCCTCAGGGTTCAAGGGCGTTCGAGAGCATGGGTTGAGGTCAGTCAGCTCGAACTCACCATGAGAGCAGAGGCCCCGTCATCAACGGGTTCATAGCTCGTCAGGTTAAAACCGGGCGCGGATGGTTTGCCGGACAGGGTGATCCAACGACTCGAGCACCTAAAAAACAACTGTAGTTCAGCTTTACCGCCTCATCGGTTGAGCGACGGTTTGCGCCGGGGAAGTCTCACCAACGGCCGGCGCCTCAGCAGACTTAACATTCATCGAGCCAGGAGAAGAACTTAGAGATGAGGTCGGAAACTCTGTTGAAGCCCGAAGGCAGCGTTGCACAGACGGAAAGAAGCGTTGCGGTCGCATGTCGAGCCGCGAAAGAGTTGCAAAACATCGGCGAGTACGAGGCGGCTTTCGCTGCGATTGCCGCGTTCTGGCCCGGCATCGGTGAACGGCCGCACACAGAGGGTCTGCCGAAAGCAGAAGAGGCGGAACTGGTGCTGCGAGCCGGAGCGCTGGCGGGTTGGCTCGGTAGTTCGCGTCAAGTTCCCGGAGCCCAACAATTCGCGAAGGATTTAATCAGCGAGAGCATAAAAAGCTTTGAAGAACTTGGACTGAGTGAAAAAGTCGCGGAGTCACAGACGAACCTGGCGGTTTGCTATTGGCGCGAGGGCGCCATGGACGAAGCCCGCGTTTTGTTTCAGGCCGCGCTGGAGAAAGCGGAAGATCCAGTCAATACACTTCGCATTCTGGTGAACAGCACGATCGTCGAGGTGTCGACCAATCATCTGAATGACGCGCTGACAATGCTCGATCGCGCGGCCGCTATTTTGGACAACGTCAAAGACGACGCAGCACTCGGGTGTTACTACATGCAGCGCGGCATCGTAATGAGACGGCAGGGTGGCATCGAGAACCTCGACCGCGCCTTACTTGATCATGCAGCCGCGCGCGTACATTTTGAGAAGGCAAACCATCGTCGCTACTTCGCGCGCGCGCAAAACAACCTCGGCGTCATCATGCTCGAGTTAGGCCGGTACGATGAAGCGCTTGAGACTCTTGAAGACGCACGGCGCACCTTTGCCGATCTCGACGACGTGGGCACCGCCGCGCAAGTGGATGAAACGCGCGCCCGAGTTTACGTGGCCCAGCAGCGATACGCGGAGGCTGAGAAACTCGCGCGGGCATCTGTCTCAGTGCTTGAACGCGGCGGAGAGCAATCACTGCTTGTCGAAAGCTTGCAGACCCTGGGAGTAGCGCAAGCCCGGCAACAAAGGCATCAAGCGGCGATGGAGACTCTTCGCCGCGCCGTCGAAGTAGCTGAGACAGCCGGTGATCCGGAATCGTCCGGACGCGCGCTCTTAACGTTGGTCGAAGAACTCCACGAGTATCTTCCCGCCGACGAAATCAGCCGCGCATATTCTGAAGCCGATCGGAAGCTGGGTGAAGACATCGGCCGCGAAACCCTAACTCGCTTGCGGGCGTGTGCCCGATTTATCAGGTCTGAACCATCTGTCCTCGCGCAGCCGGCGCGGAGCCTCGCTACCTTTGAACAAGAAGTGCGGCAGTTTGAGAGCACCCTGATTCGCCAGGCGTTGGAAGAGGCTAACGGCAGCGTCACGCGCGCGGCGCGCACCCTGGGATTAACGCACCAGGGCCTGTGCTACATCATCAATCATCGACACCGGAGTCTGCTCAGCGCGAGGGCGCCCATTCGCGTGCGGCGCAAAACGGTAATCAAGAAGCACAAATGAAAAACGAGCAGGCAGTCGGCCGCATTGCCTCCTGCTAAATCGTGCATCTTCTTGTGCTACGCGGGATTTCCCTGTTGACAGCGAAGCTTGCATAGCTTAAAGTCCGCCGCGTTAGTCCTCACCCTTCGAACCGGGGAGCCGGCGGCGCAAGTCGCCGAACAGCAGTCATCATCGCTGATTTGTCCGTAGGGACCCACACGGCGGCGGGCTGAAAAGTCCCGCCGCATTTCTTTGTTCGATTGACTTCAAGGAATCTGCCAAGGCAACATTCTCCGCAAGTGAACTACCGAAGAAACTATCGTGAAAGTTGGCGCCTGCTGCGGCGTGTCTAACGGCTCTCTTGACTGTTCTGGTTTCGATAGCAGCGACGGCGTGTAGTTCCAGTCTTTACAAAGTTAAGCCCCCGGCAGCCCTCGCGCGCATGCCTGCGACCGCGGCTACGGCAGACTTCGGTTCGGTCACTTTCCGCGCGGCTCCGCTGCTTACAGATGAAGAAACCCAGGAGCTGTTCGAAGCTAATCTGCAATTGGCGGGATTGCTGCCGGTGCGTCTGGAGGCCAGGCACAATGGCGGCGAGGATTTGGTGCTGAAGAAGCTGAAGTTCAAGTTGCACGACGCTTCAGGCAACGAATGGAAGTTGATTTCGGGAAAACAAGCCGTTTCGCACATCCTGAAAGCGAATGCAGTTTTTGCTTACAATCCGAATTCAAGAAAGACATTCGAAAAAGAGTTTCGCGCCTATGATTTCGATTTGAAAGCTCCTCTCACCCATTCCGAGCGTCAGCGGCAGGGATTAATAATCTTTCGCTCTCCGCAGAAAGAACCGGTCGCCTCGCCACAGGGCGTGACGCTTTCGATCGAGGGTCTTGCCCAACCGGTTTCGCTGAAACTGAATTAGTTGTTCGGTCTCATTCGCACCTCGCTGAAGCGAGGTGTGATTGAGAATTTCTCTGCACGCTTCACTAATCGCCCAAACCTAATTTCATTTCTCTGTGCCTCTGTGAGATCTCTGTGGTGAAGTGTTCCCTGCGTAATTTCCACCACAGAGACACTGAGGATGCAGAGAGACACGGAGGAAAACTTCAACTTGATGTAATGAAGCAGGTGACTCCCTTGCCGCGGGTTGATTAGACTCGCGGTGAGCTTAAGGACAAGAAAGGAGTCACCATGGCTACGTATTGTGGCGTTGATTTTCATGCAAGGCAACAGTTGGTCAAGTGGTGTAACACTGAGGATGGCGAGATCCATGAGCGGCAAGTGGGGCACCAGTCAATGGATGAAGTGCGAGAGTTCTATGCTCAGTTCGAAGGGGAGGTAATCGTCGGTTTCGAGACCAGCGGCTACAGCTCGTGGTTTGAAGGGATGCTGGAAGAACTCGGTCATCAGGTTTGGATTGGCCACGCTACCGAGATTCGGCGCCGGGCTCGTTCGCGACAGAAGACGGACCGGCGCGATGCCGAACTGATCCTGGATTTGTTATTGAAGGATGAGTTTCCGCGGATTCACCGGGTGAGCGCAGAAAGCCGAGAAGTACTGCGGCAGTTACGTTACCGCCACCGGCTGGTGCAACAACGAACCAGGAGCTACAACTCGTTGCAAGCGATCGCGCTGGGAGCGGGAGTTTCGCTGAAAGCCAAACTGCGAACGCGCAAAGGCAAAGAGCGATTGCTGGGATTATCGTTGAGTGAGGCTCACGGCCAGCAGCGTCAGGAATGGCTGGAGTTGATAGCCCACCTCAATGGCTACATTGAACGAGTTGAGCAAGAGCTGGAAGTGGTAGCTGAAGCAGATCAACGAGTGCAGCTGGTGCGCACCCATCCAGGCATAGGGTTACTGACCGGGCTGGCCCTGGTCCATACCCTTTCACCGGTGAGACGCTTCGCCAATAGTCGCAAAGTGGCGGCTTACGTCGGGCTCGAACCGCGTGAGTATTCCAGCGGCGAGCGACAGCACTTTGGCGGCATCAGCAAAGCCGGCTCTCGTTTGCTGCGGTTATTGTTGGTGGAGGCAGGGCACAAAGCCATCAATAAAGACGCGCAGTTAAAGCAGCTCTATTATCGGGTGTTGCAGCGGCGCGAAAAGGCGAAGGCCAGAGTGGCCGTAGCGCGTCATCTGCTGGTGCGAACTTACATCATGCTGCGCGATGAGATCGATTATGCAGAGTTTGTCCGTCGTGGTGTCGTAGTTCAGTCGGCTCGAGTGTCCTATAGGCCTCAAGTGCCTGGCGAATTGATTGAGCGACTAGCCTCAGGGCAGCAGCTGAGTTAATGGTTGTCTGTCCGCAATTGCTTGCCGTGCCCGGATTACTTGAGCAGCCACAGTTAGACTTTCGCACAGCCATTCAGTTAGGCTTTCGGCTCCAAATTACTTTCATAAAGAGGAAACAAAATCATGGCTCCGGAAGCACAGGCAGGAAAGCAACCAACACCGGCATTACTATTCGACACACTAAACGCGTTCCAGCGAACACACGCGTTGAAAGCGGGCATCGATCTCGAAGTCTTCACCGCTATCGGTGAAGGCAAAACCACCGCGAAGGAAATTGCCGATCGCTGCGCTGCGTCCGAAAAGGGCACGCGCGTCCTGTGCGACTATCTGACGATCATGGGATTTCTGACGAAGGACGATGGGCGCTATGGGTTGACGCTTGACTCCGCGGTGTTCCTCGACAAGCGCTCGCCGGCTTACATGGGCACGGTCAGTGACTTCATGCTCTCGCCTCACATCAAAGGCAATTTCGACAACTTAACTGAATCAGTAAGGAAAGGCGGATCGGCGGGCTCAGCAACATCGCTTGAGCCTGAGCATCCGGTGTGGGTTGAATTCGCGCGCGCGATGGCGCCGATGATGGCCATGCCCGCAGAGTTGTTGGCGCAACTTGTCGATCCAACGAAAGACCAGAAGTTGCGCGTGCTGGATATTGCCGCGGGCCATGGTCTGTATGGCATCGCTTTCGCAAAACAGAATCCGGCAGATCGAAGTCACCGCGGTTGATTGGCCGAACGTGCTGGAACTTGCGAAACAGAATGCGGCAGCTGCGGGTGTGGCCGCACGCTTCCAGTCGAACCCGGGTAGCGCATTCGATGTGGATTATGGAACTGATTTCGACGTGGTGCTGCTGACGAATTTCCTGCATCACTTCGACGCGGCAACGTGCGAGGTGCTTTTGAAGAAAGTTCATGCGGCGCTGAAAGACGGTGGACGCGCCGCGACACTGGAATTCGTGCCGAACGAAGACCGCGTAACTCCACCGCAAGCCGCGGCCTTCAGCATGCAGATGCTCGGCGGCACGCCTTCAGGTGACGCTTACACTTTCGCTGAACTCGATCAGATGTTTCGCAACGCCGGCTTCGCGCGCAGCGAAATGCACGAGCTGCCGCCGTCGATTCAGCGCGTGGTAATTAGTCACAAGTAGCGCCGTAACGGGTTGGGCGCGCGATCAAACGCGACGCCCAATTCGGTGTTGGTATGCGTGGCCAGTCAAGTACAAACAGGCTGGCGGTTTTAAGGTTCGGGCGGCGGCGGCGCATTTGTGCCGCGTTCGCGATTGAAGGGTGATGTGGCTACCCAATTTGGCATGTTCGGGTCGTTGGCTACGCGCGAACCCATAATCGCCATAACTTCGGCAATCGTCCGCGGTCCTTCCCAGTTCCATTCAGGTCGGACGGTGTCCGTGGGCTGATGATAGTCGGTTTTCTCCCACAGTTTCATTCGATCAATCCAGACCTTTGCTTCTCCTTCCGGTGCGCCCAACAGCATAATCCCGGGAATTCCTTTTTTCACGAAGTAGTAGTGGTCAGAGCGATAGAAGGACTTCTCGTCGGGCATCGGATCGGGTATGACTCTCAAGCCCTGGGCGCGCGCGACCTCCTCCAGTATTGTCCCAAGCGAAGAGTGCTCGGCTCCGAAGCCCACAATTACTTTCACCGGCCCGTAAACTTCGGTCCCCATGCCATCGAGATTGAGGTTGGCGGCCGTTTGCTTAATTTTCCAGGTCGGATTACGCACCCAATAGTCCGATCCGAGGCCGCCATACTCTTCTCCCGTCACGGCCATAAAGATGATTGATCGCTTCGGTTTCGTCGGTGCCTGTGAAAAAGCGTCCGCGATAACAATCATTTCCGCGACACCCAACGCATTATCGGCAGCTCCATGGTAGACGCGTTTGTCGGCAGACAGGCCGTAAGCGTCATAGTGTGCCGAATACACCACCGCCTCGTTCTTGAGCGTCGGATCCGATCCCTCAAGCAACCCGATGACGTTGCTTCCGACGCCTTTTCCTTTCTTGAGGCGGACCGTAATCTTCGCACTTTGCTTCAGATCGATTGGTGTAAAGCCCGAGTTCTCGGCCTTCGCCAACGCCTCGGTCCTGGAGGTTCCCGATTTCGCGAAAAGCTTATCGGCGGTGGCATCGCTTACCGCGACAAACGGCGGCAATCCCGGCGGGACTTCTTCTGAGTCAGCGCGCTCCACTCGGCGCCGGACGTAATAATCTGCGAGCTTCGCATACGGATGTTCTTCTCTTCCGTGGCTGATGAAGACAATCCCTGCGACACCTGCGCCCGCGAGGCCGCCGAGGATTTCGATTTGCGCGTTTACTTTCTTCCAGGAATCTTTGCTGACATTGGCGGGTGGGCCTTGCAGCATCACCACAATTTTGCCGGCGAGATTTAGGCCTGCGACGTCGTTGCGCTTTAGCGCGGTGTGCACAAGTCCATAGGCAATGAAAACCATAGCCCCGCTCGCGTTTTTGTCGGTGGTGACCCACGGGGTGATCGCGAAATCCGCACCCAGTTTCAGTTCCTGGTCGGCGATTTTCATAGCTGTCTCTGGCAAGAACTCGGAGTCGCGAAACTTGACCGGTTGCAGGAATGAATTCTTTTGCGCCCAACGGCTTCAAATTCATTTTGGCAAATCGTTCAGCCAGATAGTTCGCTGCCTTATCGCCCCCTGCTTGCGCAGTGCCGCGGCCCTCCATTTCGTCAGTCGTTAACGCTCGAGTTCGCCAACGGAGTGGAGGAGATCTTCGACGTCCAATTGGTCGCCGGCGCGCGATCCCCGACTTTCGGGGAGTCCCCTGGAGACGACGACGACATCTGGATCCTGCCGCACCAGGCTGAGCCGGATGAAGTTTCACGAAATCGCAGGACATGTCGGGTCGCAGCCTGCATAGTCAATGGCACGAGGTACACCTGTGGCCACAGGGAGTCGCTAGATGAGTCGACGGCAGCGTTCCGCGCAGGAGCAGGCACAGCGAGTCCGCGTCGCCCGTGACAAGGCGCTGCGTCGTCGCATGCGCACGCGTCGAGCCGCGACCGCCACTGCGGCGGCGGTGACCCTGGCCGGCGCCGGGACGGCCGGATCCGTGGTGCCCGCGTCCGGTGTGGACCCGGCCGCCGCACACGCCACCGCGGCCCCGCTGGTCGACTGCAGCGGTGCCATCACCGGGCCCAGCTATCCGGCCGACCTCACCGATGCCGACGGGACCCTGTTCTTCACCGCCTTCGACAACCGCCAGCACCCCGCGCTGTGGAGCTCGGACGGCACCCGGTCCGGCACGATCTGGCTCAACGACCTCTCGGGCGAGGAGCGCCGCTACGAGAGCTACAGCCACCTGGCCGCTGTCGGCAGCACGATGTTCTTCACGGCCGACGGCATGGTCGACAACGCGCCGAGTGGCAGCGACCTGTGGCGCTCGGACGGCACCAAGGCGGGCACCCAGCTCGTCAAGCACTTCACCGGCATCGGCGGGATGGTCGGCATCGACGACACGCTGTTCTTCGTCGCAGGCGACCGCAACCGCGGCATCGCTCTGCGGCGCACGGACGGCACGAAGGCGAGCACCTCCCTCGTCAAGGACTTCAGCGAAGGCGACGACGCCTCGGACGCACCCGGCCAGCTCACTGCCGTCGGTGACACGCTCTTCTTCACCGTCGACGACGGTGTCCACGGTCGCGAGCTGTGGCGGTCCGACGGCACCATGGCCGGAACCTTGCTGGTCAAGGACATCGCCCCGGGCGCTCCCGCCAGCTTCCCCAGCACGCTGACCGCAGTCGGCGACAACGTCTTCTTCTGGGCCCGCGACGGTGTGCACGGCAAGGAGCTGTGGACGTCGGACGGCACCGAGGGCGGCACCGTCCTGGTCAAGGACATCGGCCCAGGGGACTTCGGCTCCGAGACCTACTCGCAGGTCGCGGTCGGCGACACCTTCTTCTTCTCGGCCGTCGCGGACGACGACGGGATCGTCGACCTGTGGCGCTCGGACGGCACGACGGACGGGACGGTCGTCGTCAAGCAGATGGGCGGCCGGCCGTACTACGACGAGGAACGTTTCGACCTCGCCGCAGCCGGCGGCCTGGTGTTCTTCGGCCCGAACGACGCCACCCACGGGCGGGAGATGTGGCGCACGAACGGCACCGAGGCCGGGACCGTCCTGGTCAAGGACATCGGCTCGAACCCCTACGGGAGCGACCCCCAGTCCTTCACGGCGGTGGGCGACACGGTGTACTTCCTCGCCACCGGCCGGCTCTGGCGGTCGGACGGCACTGGCGCCGGCACCGTGCCGGTCCCGGACGTCAGCACGGGGCGGTATGACCGTCCCTACTACCTGACTGCCTCGGGCAACGAGCTGTACTTCGGGAACGACGACGGCGTCCACGACGACGAGGTGTGGGTCTCGGACGGCACTGAGTCCGGCACGCACCTGACCCGCGACATCTATCGGCGTGTCGACTGGGAGGTGTCCGCCCGGGCGCAGTCCAATCCCCGCAACACCGCCGCGTGGGTCAGTGCCTCCTTCGACAGCCCTGGGAGGGTCTCTGTCGCTCCGGCGCTCAGCGGTGGGATCAGGCGCGTCGGGCAGCGGATCAACGGCACCGGCACCATCGAGTTCACGCTCGTCCTGGAGCTGACCCGCGCCGCCAAGCGGACGCTGCGGCGGACCGGTCGGGGTCACGATCGGTGCGAAGTTCACGTTCGCGTCGTGCACCGGCGCGACCACGAGCAGCACCAGGTCCTACACCCTCAGGAAGCGCTGACCGGCATCTCTTCGGGGCACTACCCCTGCCGCACGACGGCGAACGTGGAGCACCCGGACGCGCCGGTGATCTCGCCGGCGATGTGGAGCGGCTCCTCTCCGACGACCGGGGCCTCGATGTCGACGGTGAGGTAGCCGGCCGGCTTCTTGATCCAGGTCGTCGCATGCAGGTCGAGGAGGCCGTCGGAGAGTGCGCCCTCCATCCGATAGCTGCCCCGCGGGACATCCGGGTTGTCCTCGGTCGGACCGAACGCGAACACGGCGGTGAGGTCGGCCGGACCGGGTCCGCGGTCGAGGACCAGCCGCAACCGGGTATCGCCCTGCGCGCACACGTACACCCCGGTCCAGGTGCCGACGACGGCGTCGCGAGACGTCCCTGGCGCCGTGGTCACGACCTCGGTCGGAGCGGTCGCTGAGGAAGCCGCCGTCGCCGACTCGGTCGCCGACTGGGCCGGAGCGTGGTGATCGGCTCGGTCGACAATGAGCTGTCGCTGCCGCCGCTGCGCACCAGCAGCACGCCGCCGACCACGAGGCCGACGACCAGTACGCACGCCAGCGCCACACCGATGATGATCAGCAGCCACGGCGTCGGTCGCCGCGGTGGCGGCGGCGCGCCGTACGGGGTCGAAGGCGGGTACGACGGCGGCGGGGGGACCTGCCCGTAGTTGCTCAGTGTCCGTGCCTCATCGCGGTGCGCAGGTCCTTGTTGAGCTGGCAGATGACGTCCAGCGGGATCTCCTTGGGGCACGCGGCGGTGCACTCACCGATGTTGGTGCAGCCGCCGAAGCCCTCGTGGTCGTGCTGGGCGACCATGTCGACGACGCGGGTCCACCGCTCCGGCTGGCCCTGCGGCAGCTCGCCGAGGTGGGTGATCTTGGCGCCGAGGAACAGCGAGGCGGAGCCGTTCGGGCACGCCGCGACGCAGGCGCCGCAGCCGATGCAGGTCGCGACGTCGAACGCGCGGTCGGCGTTGTCGCTTGGGGACCGGGACCGAGTGCGCCTCGGGCGCCGAGCCGGTGTTGGCCGAGATGTAGCCGCCGGCCTGGATGATCCGGTCGAACGCCGAGCGGTCGACGCACGAGGTCCTTGAGCACCGGGAACGGCGCCGGCGCGCCACGGCTCGATGGTGATCGTGTCGCCGTCGTTGAACGAGCGCATGTGCAGCTGGCAGGTCGTGGTGACCTCGGGGCCGTGCGCGCTCGCCGTTGATCATCAGCGCGCACATGCCGCAGATGCCCTCGCGACAGTCGGAGTCGAACGCGATCGGCTCCTCGCCCGGCTCGTTGAGCTGCTCGTTGAGCACGTCGAGCATCTCCAGGAAGCGACATGTCCTCGGAGATCGCCGTCGAGCTCGTAGGTGTGGATCCTGCCCTTGTCCGCGGGCGTCGGTCTGCCGCCAGATCTTGAGGGTCAGCTTCACTTGTAGCTCCTCTGCTTCATCTCGATGGCCGTGTAGACCAGGTCTTCCTTGTGCAGGACCGGCGTCTCGTCCTCGCCCGCCCACTCCCAGGCGGCGACGTAGGCGAACTCGTCGTCGTGGCGCAGCGCCTCGCCGTCCTCGGTCTGCGACTCGGCCCGGAAGTGGCCGCCGCAGGACTCGCGCCGGTTGAGCGCGTCGATGCACATCAGCTCGCCGAGCTCGATGAAGTCGGCCACCCGGCCGGCCTTCTCGAGGCTCTGGTTGAGGGTGTCGGCGGTGCCGAGCACCTTGAGGTCGGTCCAGAACTCGCGCTTGAGCTCGCGGATCATGTCGATCGCCTTGCGCAGGCCCTCCTCGGTGCGCTCCATGCCGCAGTACTCCCACATGATGTGGCCGAGCTCGCGGTGGAAGCAGTCGACGGAGCGGTTGCCGTTGATCGAGAGGAACTTGCTCGATCCGCTCCTGGACCGACGTCGCGCGCCTCGACGACGGCCGGGTGGTCCTCGTCGATCTTCTCGAACGGCCCGTCGGCGAGGTAGTCGCGGATGCGTGTTGGGCAGCACGAAGTAGCCGTCGGCCAGGCCCTGCATCAGCGCCGAGGCGCCGAGCCGGTTGGCGCCGTGGTCGGAGAAGTTCGCCTCGCCGGTCACGAACAGGCCGGTGATCGTAGGACTGCAGGTCGTAGTCGACCCAGAGGCCGCCCATGACGTAGTGCACGGCGGGGTAGATCCGCATCGGCACCTCGTAGGGGTTCTCGCCGGTGATCCGCTCGTACATGTCGAAGAGGTTGTCGTACTTCTCGCGCGACGGCGTCCTCGCCGAGGCGCTCGATCGCGTCGGCGAAGTCGAGGTAGACGCCGCGGCGGAAGTCGCCGACCATCGGGCCGACGCCGCGGCCCTCGTCGCACATGTTCTTGGCCTGCCGGGAGGCGATGTCGCGGGGGACCAGGTTGCCGAAGGACGGGTAGATCCGCTCGAGGTAGTAGTCGCGGTCCTCCTCGGGGATCTCGCGCGGGTCCTTGGTGCAGTCCTCGGCCTTCTTGGGCACCCAGATCCGGCCGTCGTTGCGCAGCGACTCCGACATCAGGGTCAGCTTCGACTGGTGGTCGCCGGAGACCGGGATGCAGGTCGGGTGGATCTGCGTGTAGCAGGGGTTCGCCATGTAGGCGCCCTTGCGGTGCGCGCGCCACGCGGCGGTGACGTTGGAGCCCATCGCGTTGGTCGAGAGGTAGAAGACGTTGCCGTAGCCACCGGAGGCGAGGACGACGACGTCGGCGAGGTGGGTCTCGATCTCGCCGGTCACCATGTTGCGGGCGATGATGCCGCGCGCCCGCTTGTTCCGTCGTCACGACGATCACCTCGAGCATCTCGTGCCGGGTGAACTCGGTCGACCGTGCCGAGCTTCACCTGGCGCTCCATCGCCTGGTAGGCGCCGATCAGCAGCTGCTGGCCGGTCTGGCCGCGGGCGTAGAACGTGCGGGAGACCTGGACGCCGCCGAACGAGCGGTTGTCGAGCAGGCCGCCGTACTCGCGGGCGAACGGGACGCCCTGCGCGACGCACTGGTCGATGATGTTGGTCGCTGACCTCGGCCAGGCGGTAGACGTTCGACTCGCGCGAGCGGTAGTCGCCGCCCTTGACCGTGTCGTAGAAGAGCCGGTGGACGGAGTCGCCGTCCTCCTTGTAGTTCTTCGCCGCGTTGATGCCGCCCTGCGCGGCGATCGAGTGCGCCCGGCGCGGGGAGTCCTGGTAGCAGAAGGACTTCACGTTGTAGCCGGCCTCGCCGAGCGTGGCGGCGGCGGCGCCGCCGGCCAGGCCGGTGCCGACGATGATGATCGACGAGCTTGCGGCGGTTGGCCGGGTTGACCAGGCGGGCCTCGAACTTGCGGGTCTGCCAGCGCTCGTCGATCGGGCCGTCGGGCGCCTTGGTGTCGGCGATCGGCTCGCCGGCGGCGTAGTAGCCGGAGGCGTCGTCGTACTGCGCCGGCGAGGGGACGTTGTGGAGCGGTCGGACGTGAGCGTGGTGTCCGGCATGTCGGTCATGTCAGGTTCCTTCGTCAGCGCGGTCAGTCGATGACGCCGGCGAGGACGGCGATCGGGACGAGCGAGAAGCCGCCTGCGATCAGGATCGCGATGGCGAACGAGATCGTCTTCGCGCGCGCGCGGCTGCGCGGCGGTGCTCGGTGAGGCCGAGGGTCTGGCAGGCGAGCTCCAGACGCCGTGGTGCAGGTGCGCGCCGAGCATCGCCATCGCGGCCAGGTAGATGAGCGTCATCCACCAGACGTCGAAGGTGTCGACGAGGAGGTTGTAGGGGTCGTCGGTCGCGCCGCCCTGCACGTTGACCTTGCCGATGGTGAAGTTGACCAGGTGCCAGACGATGAAGAGGAAGAGCGTCGAGGCCGCCCCAGCGCATCAGCCGGCTGGCCGGGATGGCGCCGGTGTGCTTCTTGACGACGTACTTGACCGGCCGCGCCTTGCGCGCGCGGCGGGTCAGCTCGATCGCGGCAGCCACGTGGACGATCAGCGCGATCAGCAGCCCGGCGCGCATGATCCAGATGAAGCCCTCGTGCGGGAGCATCGGCTCGCCGAGCTCGCGCAGGTGGTGCGCGTACTCGTTGAACGCGTCGTGGCCGGAGAAGGCCTTGAGGTTGCCGTACATGTGCCCCAGCACGAAGCCGACGAAGGCGAGGCCGCTGACGGCCATCAGGAGCTTCAGCGCGATCGAGGTGCGGGACGCCCGCGCGCCCTCGACGAGGGTGGGCCTGGTCGTAACGGGATCTGCCACGGCCGGTCACGCTACCCCGCGCGCGGCGGCTGACGCAGCCAGCGTCAATGTGACATTTGTCCGGTTAGGGTAGCCTCACCAGATCTCCGCCGATGCGCACGACGACTCGGTGTGGCCCCTTTCACAAAGGCGGTCGAGTGTGCAGACTCAGGGCTCGTCGGTTCCGAGCGCGACATCCGGAGGTGCAGGTGTCGACAGGCGTTCATGGGCCAGGTCGAGCGGAGATCGAGGAGCGAACGCTCCGCACGGATCGATGGTGGTTGACGCCTCTGGCGACGTTCCTCGTCTTCAGTGCGTTCGTCGTCTACGCCACGCTCCGGGCGTTCATGGGGCGTGACTACTTCGCCGAGCCCTACCTGTCGCCGTTCTACTCGCCCTGCCTCGGCGACTGCGTCGAGGGCGCCTCGGACTTCGGGCAGCCGTTCCAGTGGTGGCCGCTCTCCGCGGCGCTGATCATCCTGATCTTCCCGCTGGGCTTCCGGATGACCTGCTACTACTACCGCAAGGCCTACTACCGGGCCTTCTGGCTGTCGCCGCCGGCGTGCGCCGTGGCCGAGCCGCACGGCGACTACAGCGGCGAGACGCGGTTCCCGCTGCTCATGCAGAACGTCCACCGCTACTTCTGGTACGCCGCCGTCGTGGTCGGCGTGATCCTGACGTACGACGTGTTCCTGGCCTTCCGGCCGGCGCCGGGCGAGGACGACGGCATCCACATGGGCCTCGGCACCGTGCTGATGGCGATCAACGTCGTGCTCATCTGGCTCTACACGCTCTCCTGCCACTCCTGTCGCCACATCGTCGGCGGTCGGCTGCGCCACTTCTCCAAGCATCCGGTCCGCTACCGGCTGTGGACCTGGGTGTCGAAGCTCAACGCCCACCACCCCAAGTACGCCTGGTACTCCCTGTTCTCCGTGGCGCTGGTCGACCTCTACATCTTCCTGCTCGCCGCCAACGTGTTCGACGACCCGAGGTTCTTCTAGATGGTTTCGACAGCTCAACCACGGCGGACGCGGCACCCGATGACCGGCAACGAGATGTCCGGCGACGCCGCGGGCGGCATCGAACGCCACCAGTACGACGTCATCGTGATCGGTGCCGGTGGCTCCGGCCTGCGGGCAGCGATCGCCGCCCACGAGGCCGGCGCCAAGGTCGCGGTGGTGTGCAAGTCGCTGCTCGGCAAGGCGCACACGGTGATGGCCGAGGGCGGTGCCGCCGCGGCGATGGGCAACCTCTACCCCGAGGACAACTGGCAGGTCCACTTCCGCGACACCATGCGCGGCGGGAAGATGCTCAACAACTGGCGGATGGCCCAGCTCCACGCCCAGGAGGCGCCCGAGCGGGTGATGGAGCTCGAGGACTGGGGCGCGCTGTTCGACCGTACGGCGGACGGGCTGATCAGCCAGCGCGACTTCGGTGGCCACCGCTACGCCCGGCTCGCCCACATCGGCGACCGCACCGGCCTGGAGATGATCCGGACCCTCCAGCAGCGGCTGGTCGCGCTCGGCATCGACGTCTACATGGAGTGCACGGTCACCGACCTGCTCAAGGACGGCGACGGCGCGATCGCCGGCGCGTTCGCCTACTGGCGCGAGTCCGGCCGGTTCATCGTGTTCGACGCGCCGGCGGTCGTGCTCGCGACCGGCGGCTTCGGCAAGGCGTGGAAGGTCACCTCGAACTCCTGGGAGTACACCGGCGACGGTCACGCGCTGGCGCTGCGCGCCGGCGCGACCCTCATCAACATGGAGTTCGTCCAGTTCCACCCGACCGGGATGGTCTGGCCGCCCTCGGTGAAGGGCCTGCTCGTCACCGAGTCGCGTGCGCGGTGACGGCGGCATCCTGCAAGAACTCCGAGGGCACGCGGTTCATGTTCGACCACATCCCGGAGTACTTCCGGGCGGAGACGGCCGACTCCATCGAGGAGGCCGACCGCTGGTACGACGACAAGAAGAACAACCGCCGACCCCCTGAGCTGCTGCCGCGCGACGAGGTGGCCCGGGCCATCAACGCCGAGATCAAGGCCGGCCGAGGCATCACCGCACGGCGGCGTCTACCTCGACATCGCCTCCCGTCGTACGCCGGAGTTCATCCGCAAGCGGCTGCCGTCGATGTACCACCAGTTCAAGGAGCTGGCGGACGTCGACATCACCGCCGAGCCGATGGAGATCGGCCCGACGTGCCACTACGCGATGGGCGGCATCGAGGTCGATCCCGAGACCGAGCTCTCGGTCGTGCCGGGCCTGTACGCCGTCGGCGAGTGCTCGGGCGGCATGCACGGCTCCAACCGGCTGGGCGGCAACTCGCTCTCGGACCTGATCGTGTTCGGGCGCCGGGCGGGCGACGCGGCCGCGTCGTACGCCGCGGGCCTGGCGTCGCGGCCCGCAGATCTCGGACGACGACGTCGCGACCGCGCAGCGACAGTGCGGTCGCGCCGTTCGAGGTCGAGGGACGCGAGAACCCGTACACGATCCAGCAGGACCTGCAGCAGGCGATGAACGACCTGGTCGGCATCATCCGCGAGGGCTCCGAGCTGGAGCAGGCGCTGGAGGAGGTCGAGCGGCTCAAGGAGCGGGCCTCGCAGATGCATGTCGAGGGCAACCGGCAGTACAACCCCGGCTGGCACCTGGCCATCGACCTGCGCAACATGCTGCTGGTCGGGGAGTGCGTCGCGAAGGCGGCGCTGGCCCGTCAGGAGTCGCGCGGCGGCCACACCCGCAACGACTACCCGGGCCCCGACCCGGAGTGGGGCGGCAAGAACCTCGTGCTGCGGCTCAACGCCGACGGCACCGGCGTCGACATGACCGAGCAGGCCATCCCGGCGATGCCCGACGAGCTGAAGAAGTTCTTCGAGGAGTGAGCGACTGAGGAGCGAGTACGATGGCTACCAGCTGAAGATGCGGGTCTGGCGCGGCGACGCCGACGGCGGCGCGCTCGGCGACTACTCCGTCGAGGTCTCCGAGGGCGAGGTCGTGCTCGACGCGCTCCACCGGCTCCAGGCCACGCAGGCCGGCGACCTCGCGATCCGGTGGAACTGCAAGGCCGGCAAGTGCGGCTCGTGCAGCGCCGAGATCAACGGCAGGCCGCGGTTGCTGTGCATGACCCGGCTCTCCGACTTCGAGCCGAGCGAGACCATCACCGTGACGCCGATGCGGGCGTTCCCGGTGATCCGCGACCTCGTCACCGACGTCTCCTACAACTACGAGAAGGCCAAGGAGCTGCCGGGCATCGAGCTCGGTCCGCGCGACGCCGACGGCAAGCGCCGGATGATGCAGGTGGACGTCGAGCGCGGCCAGGAGTTCCGCAAGTGCATCGAGTGCTTCCTCTGCCAGGACACCTGCCACGTCGTCCGCGACCACGAGGACAACAAGCCGGCGTTCGCCGGGCCGCGGTTCTTCCTCCGCTACGCCGAGCTCGACATGCACCCGCTCGACACCGCGACCGGCGCGACGCGGTGCGGGACGCGGCCGGCATCGGGCTGTGCAACATCACCAAGTGCTGCACCGAGGTGTGCCCGGAGCACATCAAGATCACCGACAACGCGATCATCCCGATGAAGGAGCGAGTCGCGGACAAGAAGTACGACCCGCTGGTGTGGCTCGGCAACAAGATCGGCCTGCGCAACAAGGACAACGACGGCCGTACGGCGACCTAGACGGGCTCGCGCGCAAGGCCGATCAAGCGCCGTACGGCGTCGATGGCGCACCATCGTGACGTGACCGCGACCGACTCCTTCCACGACTTCGTCGACCAGCTGGCCGACGCGCTGGCCGAGGGCGCGGCCGTTGACGGAACGGGTGAGGAGTGGGCGGCCCGGTTCCACTTCTCGCGCTTCCACTTCGACCGGATGATCAGCAGCGTCGCCGGCGAGCCGCCGGCGACGTTCCGCCGCCGGATCCTGCTGGAGCGCGCTGCCTACCGGATGATCACGACGTCGGCGCCACTCATCGACATCGCGGTCGAGGCCGGCTACGGGTCGCACGAGGCGTTCACGCGCGCCTTCGCCCGTGCCTACGGTACGTCGCCCGCGGCATGGCGACGGAACCCGACCCAGATCCGGATCGCGGCGCCGAGCGGCGTCCACTTCCACCCACCCGGGAGCCTCCGGCTGCCGGCGCGACCCACGAAGAAGGTGACCTCGATGGAGCTGCTGACCGCGATGGTGGAGCACCACGTCTGGCTCACCGGAGAGATGATCCGGGTCGCCGGCCGGCTCACCGACGAACAGCTCGACCAACCGATCGTGCTCGACGTCGACGACGACGAGCAGACCATCCGATCCCTGCTGTCCCGGCTGGTCGGGCAGATGGGGATGTGGAACGCCGTGATGGCGGATCGTGAGTACGACTGGTCGGTCGAGGACCACGAGTCGCTGGAGTCGCTGCGGGCCCGGCTGGCGGTCGAAGGGCCCCGCTACCTCGCGCACGTCCGCGACGTGGTCGGCCGCGACGCCCTGGACGAGACGTTCGTCGACGCGTGCGGCGACCGGCCCTACGTCTTCACCTACGGCGGCAACGTCGCGCACGTCCTGACCTTCGCCGCGCACCGCCGGACCCTGGTCGTTCTCGCGCTGGCCAGGCACGGCGTCGACGAGCTCGGTTGGGGCGACCCGATGCGCTGGGTCGCCGACGCAACGGCCTGACGGGCGGCGCGCAGGCGTCGTACGCGATCGGGCCCGACGCCTGCGTGCCACGCGGTATCGTCGCCCCGCGTATCCGTCCTAGGGGGACCAACTGCATGAAATCGACCTCGCGTCGTCTGCTGGCCGTTGCGCTGGCGTCTGTGCTCTTCACCGGCTGCGGCGTCGGGGACGTGTTGGATTCGGGCGACTCCGGTGCCGACCCGACTGTGGCCGAGCCGAGCGACGACCCCGCCGGCCTGGAGGGCGCGCTGCCGATCGGCGACACGTTCGAAGGCGACGCTTCGACGACGGTGGAGGAGGTCATCCGGGACGCGGGCGACGATACGTGGGTGCCCGCCGGCGACGAACTTCGAGTGGCTCTCGGCCACCGTGCGCACCTGCGTCTCGGCCGGAGGGTCGAGGACCGAGGCGGGCTGGTACCAGTGGGCCGCCACAGGCGCCGACGACGGCTGGTACCCCGCCGACCTCGACTACGACGAGCGACCGGCCCGGCGGGCCAGTACCCGCGACTGGTCGACCTGGCACCGGGAGAGTGCGCCGAAGGGCGGATCCTGATCCCGGTCCCGATCGACGCCGAGCTGGTCACCCTGGTCAACGCCAGCCAGTCCGGGGTGACGCAGGGCACCTGGCTGGTCGGCGACGTCGGTGTCCCGGCGGTCGCCGATGACGAGTGAAGCCGCCCCGCTGCCACGGGTCGCGTTCGTCATCGGGACCGGTCGCTGCGGGTCGACCCTCGTCCACGAGATCCTGGCCCGTCATCCGGGCAACGGGTTCGTCACCAACCTCGACGACAAGGGCATTCGCACCAGCTCCCGGTTCCAGAACCAGGCCTGGCGTCGGCTGCCGGCGTCGGTCACCACCAAGGGCCGCTTCCGGTTCGCGCCGTCGGAGGCGTACGACGCGCTCGCCCGGGAGGTGAGCCCGGCGCTCGTCGACCCGGTGCGCGACCTGTTGGCCGCCGACGCCACACCCTGGTTGGCGGAGCGGATGCAGGCGTTCGTCGCCCGCCGTACGGCGCGGCTCCGGTCGGAGGTCTTCCTCCACAAGTTCACCGGATGGCCCCGCACCGGCTTTCTCCAGGCGTGCTTCCCCGGCGTGCGCGGTGATCGAGATCGTCCGCGACCCTCGCGCGGTCGCCAACTCATGGCTCCAGATGCCGTGGTGGCACGGCCATCGCGGCCCCGGGGAATGGCACTTCGGGCCGCTGTCGCCCGAGCAGCAGGCAGCATGGGAGGGCCACTCCCGCTCGTTCCCGGTCCTGGCGGCGCTGGCGTGGCAGATGTTGATGGACGCCTCGGACCGGGCGCGGTCGGAGTTCCCGGGCTGACCGGTGGATGACGGTTCGCTACGAGGACATCGTCGCGAACCCCCGCGACAGCCTGGCCGCGCTGCTCGCGCATCTCGACCTTCCGTGGACCCCTCGAATTCGAGACCGGCTTCAACCGGTACACGATCCAAGCGGCCCGGACCGATGCGTTCCGGCGGGATCTCGCGACGGCCGACCTCGCCGCGATGGAGGACGTCCTGTCGGGGTCGCGCGCGTTCACCGAGCTCTACTCCTGATCCGTCGAATCGTTGGTGACCGCCGTCCGCGGCGCATATGCTCGCGCGGTGCGCGTGGGATTGCTCCGTCCCGTCGCAGCGCTGGTCCTTGCACTCGGACTGGTCGCGGCGGTCGATGAGCCTGCCCCGGCGGATCAGGACGTGGTGGTGTCGCCGACCCCGGAGGCCAAGCACCCGCGGATCCCGGACGGGCGCGTCTACTCCATCGCGAACGACGGTCCGAAGGTTCTCGTCGGCGGCACGTTCACCACTGTCCGCAACGGCGCGCCGGGATCGGTCAACCTGGTGCAGCCCCGTCTGTTCCGGTTCGACTCCGACACGGGGCTGATCGACGAGTCGTTCACCCCCGATGTCAACGGTGACGTCGAGGCGGTGACCTACACCGGCAACGGAGAGTCGATCCTGATCGCCGGCGACTTCACGACGGTGAACGGGAAGCCGGCCGAGCGGATCGCGAAGCTGCACCTGGACGGATCGCTGGACACCAGCTTCCACGCCAGCGCCGCGCGGCGGGTCAAGGACTTCGCGCTGGTCGGTGGTCGGCTGATCGTCGGCGGTGAGTTCGGGAAGATCAACGGCAAAGCGGTGCGTGGCCTGGCCGCGATCAAGCCGGGCACGGGCGCGCTGGACAACGACGTTCAAGCTTCAGATCGCGGAGTCGCGCGACCGGTTCGCGCCGTACGTCCAGGAGCTGGACGTCTCCGCCGACGGCAAGTGGCTGGTGATCGGCGGCAACTTCCAGCGGGTCGGCACCGCCGAGCGGCAACCAGGTCGCCGTGATCAGCCTGACCGGCACCAGCCCGCGAGTGGCGTCGTGGTCCACCGGCCGTTACCGGAGCGACTGTGCGAAGTCCTACGACGACACCTACATCCGCGGCATCGACATCTCTCCCGACGGCTCGTTCTTCGTGGTCAACACCACCGGCGCCTACATCGGCTTCAACCGGATGTGCGACTCCTCCGCGCGGTGGGAGCTGCCGCCCCGGTACGGGGCGCGGTCATGCAGCCGACCTGGGTCAACCACACCGGCGGCGACACGTACTGGGCGGTCGAGATCACCGAGTCTGCGGTCTACGTCGGCGGCCACATGCGGTGGGTGAACAACCCGCGGCCCTCGCCCAGCCCACGGGCGACAACGACGGCCCCGGTGCCCTCGTCCGGTCGGGCATCGCGGCGCTCGACCCCTACTCGGGTGTCCCGCTGTCGTGGAACCCGGGCCGCGACCGCGGCCGCGGGGTCGAGGCGCTGCACGCCACGGACGAGTACCTGATGGTCGGCAGCGACACTCCCTACTTCGCCGGGCAGCTCCGGCAGCGGCTGGCGATGCTCCCGGTGGCGGGCGGCACCGTCAACCCGGCGCCGCGCGGACGTGAAGCTGCCGGTGCGGCTGTTCTTCGCGACCGGCGACAAGCTGGGTGCGAGACGTCGTTCGACGGACGGAGCTTCGGCGTCGAGGACCACGGTGAGCGGTCCCGGCGATCGACGGCGTCGACTGGTCCGGCAACCGCGACGGCTTCGTGCAGGACGGCCGGCTGAGCTACTTCGGAGCCGGCGCAGGCGTTCTACTCGCGGCCGTTCACCGCGACCAGCACGTCGGTACGCCGGTGACAGAACCTGTCCACCTCCGTCGGCTACGTCGACACCGACGCCAACGTGACGCCGTACGACCAGCCGTACGGCGTCGGCGGAGACCCGGACGGCCGCGTTCGACGGCGGGCAGGGTGCTCTACACCAAGACCGGGAGCCCCCAGCTCTTCTACCGCGGGTACTCGCTGGAGAGCGGGATCCTCGGTGGCTTCGAGTCGGTCGCGTCTACGCGGGACTGGAGCGGCGCCCGGTCGCTGGAGCTCATCGACAACTGGCTCTACGCCGCCTGGCGCGACAACAGGCTCTACCGGTTCTGGGCGCCCGACGGCCTGCCGCGGTGGAGCTCAGCCGCACCGTCGTCAACAACGGCAACAGCTCCGGCATCCCGTGGTCCACGATGCGCGGGATGTGGGCGACGCCGGTCAGCGGCACCGCCCACCCGCCGAGCCCGCCGAAATGGCGACCTGCGACCGCTCGTCTGATCGCCGCTCAGGCCTCGTCGCCGCGGCGCGCGGGCAGGCTTGTGACCAGATCTGCTAATTCCGTCGGCAAAGGTGATCAGATCGGCGAATTTCGATGTCACAAGCGGTCCAACCTTCTGTTTGAATCCTCACAGACCTGTCGTGCGTTGGCTCCGCGCTCGGGATCGAGGGTCTAACGGGTCGGCTCCAAATTAACGACCCGCCACCGGTCTGAGTTGGGGAACCCAGACCTCGGGGAAAGGTTTCGGCGTGGCTTGGGGGACGCTTGATCGTGCTGTTGGCGCACGCCGATTCAGTACGGCGGACCTGACAGGGTCCGACGTAGTGCCCGGGCGTCGTTGCCGCGCCGCTGATCTTCGAGTCGACCACCGTCGCGCCGCGCGCCAATCGGGCGAGCAGGGCGGTCAAGGCGACGCTCGACGTCGTCCTCGCGGCGATCCTGCTGGTCTTCTGAGCCCGCTCCTGCTGGTGCTCATGATCGCCGTCCGGCTGGACTCGGCCGGCCCGGCCCTCTTCCGGCAGGTGCGGGTGGGCAAGGACGGCCAGCGACTTCGAGGTCCTCAAGCTGCGCACGATGGTCTGCGGCGCCGAGGACCTCAAGGCGGGCCTGCTGGCCGCCAACGAGTACGACGGCGTGCTCTTCAAGATCAGGCAGGATCCGCGGGTCACACGGTTCGGTGCCCTGCTTCGTCGCTCGTCGATGGATGAGCTGCCGCAGCTCCTCAACGTGCTCCGCGGCGAGATGTCGCTGGTGGGTCCGCGGCCCTCGCTGCCGGTCGAGGTGGCCGCGATGGACGACGAGACGATGCGGCGGTTCGCCGTACGGCCCGGCATGACCGGGCTGTGGCAGGTCAGCGGCCGCTCGAACCTCGCCGTGGAGCGAGGCGAAAGCCCTCGACACCTACTACGCCGACAACTGGACCGTGTCCGGCGACCTTCTCATCCTCCTGCGCACCGCCAAGGCCGTCGTCTCGGCCGAGGGCGCCTGCTAGGCGCCGGGCGAGAGGAGGACGGGCCATGCGCATCCTGCACGTCAACAAGTTCCTGTACCGCCGCGGCGGCGCCGAGGGCTACATGCTCGACCTCGCCGAGCTCCAGCGTGCGCGCGGCCACGACGTCTCCTTCTTCGCGATGGAGCACCCGGACAACCAGGCCGACGACAACGCGGACCTGTTCCCGCCCCGGATGGAGCTCGAACCCGCCGCCGAGCGGCGTCGCAGCCCGGGTCGCCACGCTCCGTGGACATCCTCTACCGCCGCAGCGCGCGGAACGGCATGGACGCGGTCCTCGACCGGGTCCGCCCCGACGTGGTGCACCTCCACAACATCTACCACCAGCTGTCGCCGTCGATCCTGCGGCCGGTCGAAGCGCCGCGGCATCCCGACCGTGATGACGCTGCACGACTACAAGCTCGCGTGCCCCACCTACCAGTTCCTCGACAACGGCAAGATCTGCGAGGCGTGCGTCCCGCGGAAGTTCCGCAACGCGGCGCTGAAGGCATGCAACGGGTCGCGCGCCGCCAGCGCGCTCGCAGCCGTCGAGCTGAGCGTCCACACCGTCCTGGGCGCCTACAAGCCGGTCGACGTGTTCATCTGCCCCAGCGACTTCATGCTGCGCAAGATGCGGGAGGCCAAGGTCTTCCCGGAGCGGCTCACTCACATCCCGCACTTCTGCGACCTCTCGCAGATCGATCAGGCGACGGCGCCCGGCACCGGCGTCCTCTTCGCCGGTCGGCTCTCCTCCGAGAAGGGGGTCGACGCCCTCATCGACGCGGCCGCCCTGCTGCCGTCAGGGCATCGCGGTCACCATCGCCGGCGACGGCCCGGACATGGGTGAGCTCCGGGCGCGGGCCGAGCGGGCCGGAGTCTCCGACCGGCTCACCTTCGCGGGTCGGCTGCCGTCCGGCGAGCTGCACCAGCGGATGCGAGAGGCCGCCGTGGTCGTCGCGCCGTCGCGTTGGTACGAGAACCAGCCGATGGTCGTGCTCGAGGCGTTCGGCGCCGCCCGTCCGGTGATCGCCACGCACCTCGGCGGATTCCCCGAGCTCATCACCGACGGCGTCACCGGGCGACTCGTCGAGCACGACGACCCGGCCGCCCTCGCCCACGCGCTGACCGAGCTCGCCACCGACCCGGTGCGGGCTCACGAGATGGGGGTCGCGGCACACCGCGACGCCGTCGACCGATTCGCCATCGACCGTCACCTGGAGCGCCTCGATCAGGCGTACGCCACGGCGGCGGACCTGACGGGAGGAGTGGTCCACCATGGGACTTAGGATCGCGATGCTGGGCACCAGGGGTGTTCCCGCCAGCTTTGGCGGGATCGAGCACCACGTCGAGCAGGTCGGACGTCGTCTGGTGGCCCGTGGCCACGAAGTGACTGTCTACTCCCAGAGCAAGTACCTCGGCGCCGCGCGCGAGCAGGACCACCTCGGCATGCGGGTCGTGCGGGTGCCCACCCTCCCGACGAGGAGCCTCGAGGCGATCGCCCACTCGGCCATGTCCACGGTCGCCGCGATGACCGGCGGCTATGACGTGCTCCACTACCACGCCGTCGGTCCGGGCCTGGTGGCTCCGCTGCCCCGCTACTTCGGCCGCGCCCGCGTCGTACAGACCATTCACGGACTCGACGGCGAGCGCGCCAAGTGGGGGAGGACCGCCCAGACGATCCTCAACCTCGCGACCTGGATGAGTGCTCGGGTCCCGCACGACACCGTGACGGTGTCGGCGGCGCTGGCCGACCACTACCGCGCGCGCTACGACCGCTCGTGCTCCACGATCGTCAACGGAGTGACGCCGCGGATCGCGAGGCCCGCGGACATCATCCGGTCCAAGTACGGCCTGATCGAGGGCGGCTACGCCTTGTTCGTCGGTCGGCTGGTTCCCGAGAAGCGCCCCGACCTGCTGATCAAGGCCTTCGCCGAGCTCGACACCGACGCCCGGCTGGTGATCGTCGGTGGCTCGAGCTACACCGACAGCTACGTCGACGAGCTGCGCCGCCTGGCCGGGAGGGACGACCGGGTCCTGATGCCCGGCTATGTCTACGGCGAGGAGCTCGACGAGTTCTTCACGAACGCCCGGACCTTCGTCCAGCCGTCCGCACTCGAGGGTCTCCCGCTCACGCTCCTGGAGGCCATGGGCAGCGGCACGCCGGTGATCGCCAGCGACATCGCGCCGCACCAGGAGGTCGTCGGCCGCAGCCGCACCGGCGCCCGCCTGTTCCGCGACGGCGACATCGGCAGCCTGGTCGAGGCACTGCAGTGGGTCGAGAAGGACCCGGTGGCCGAGCGCCGCGCTGCGTCGTTCGACGCGCCGTACGTCGCTCGCAACTTCGACTGGAACGCCTGCGTCGACCGGCTCGAGTCCGTCTACGCCGGCCTCCCCATCGCAGCCCCCACCCCCGCGCTCGGGGTTCGCCGAGTGGCCGCCCCCGTGGCTATTCAATGATCGGTAAGGAAAGCGCAGCATGAGGTCACTGAGGACCCGAGCCGGCCGGTCGGTCGCGGCCTGTCTGATCGGCGGTCGCAGTCGCGTCCGGTCTGATCGTGGGGTCGGGCTCGCCGGCGCCCGCGGACCAGAACGTCGTCGTCTCGCCCACCCCGAGACGAGGCACCCGCGCGTCCTCGACGGTCGGATCTACGCCATCGCGGACAAGGGTTCCGACGTCGTGGTGGGCGGCACCTTCTCCCAGATGCGCAACGGCACGCCCGGTTCTCCGAATGTGACCCAACCCAAGCTGTTCAAGTTCAACACGACCACGGGTCAGATCGACACGTCGTTCAACCCGGTGCTCGACGGCAACGTCGAGGCGGTGACCTACACCGCGGACGGTCAGGGGATCCTGATCGCCGGTGCCTTCACCACGGTCGACGGGCAGAAGGCCGTGCGGATCGCGAAGCTGCACCTCGACGGCACGCTGGACAACAGCTTCAAGGCGACCGCCGGTACGACGGTCAAGGACTTCGCGCTGGTGGGCAACCGGCTGATCCTGGGCGGCGAGTTCGGACGGATCAACGGCAACCTGGTGCGTGGCCTGGCCGCGATCAACGCCACCACGGGTGCGACCGACACGTCCTTCAACCTGCCGATCGCCGAGTCGCGCGACTCCTTCGCGCCGTACGTCCAGGAGCTCGACGTCTCGGACGACGGCAAGTGGCTGGTGATCGGCGGCAACTTCGGGCGGGTCGGCTCGTCCGTGCGCCACCAGGTGGCGGTCATCGACCTGGCCGGCACCCCGACCGTCGCCAACTGGGCGACCGACCGCTACCAGCGCCAGTGCGCGTCCGTCTACAACGACACCTACATCCGCGGCCTTGCCATCTCGCCGGACAACTCGTTCTTCGTGGTCAACACGACGGGTGCCTTCGGCGGCACCAACTCGCTGTGCGACACCAGCTCGCGCTGGGAGCTGCCACCCACGAAGACCGGTGGCGGACTCCAGCCGACCTGGATCGACTTCACCGGCGGTGACACGTTCTGGGCGGTCGAGATCACCGAGGCGGCTGTCTACGTCGGAGGCCACCAGCGCTGGACCAACAACCCCCGACCCTCGCCGGGCGGCGACAACGACGGTCCGGGTGCAGTGGCGCGGCCGGGCATCGCGGCCCTCGACCCCTACTCGGGCGTCCCGCTCTCCTGGAACCCGGGACGCGACCGGGGTCGCGGCGCCGAGGCGCTGCACGCCACCGACAACTACCTGATGGTCGGCAGCGACACCACCATCTTCGCCGGGCAGCTGCGGCAGCGACTGGCGCTGCTGCCCGTGAGCGGCGGGACCGCCAACCCGGCTCCGCAGGACATCTCGCTTCCGGTGAAGCTCTTCTACACCACCGGCGACAGCGTGACCTCGCGGACCTTCGACGGCACCAACTTCGGCGCGGCCACCACCTTCAGCGGTCCCAGCCGGGACGGGATCAACTGGACCGGCAACCGCGACGGGTTCGTCCAGCACGCCAAGCTGAACTACTTCGGTCCGTCGCAGGCGTTCTACTCCCGATCGTTCAACGGGACCTCGGTCCCTGGTACGGCGACCAACCTGTCCACCTCGGTCGGGTACGTCGACACCAACTACAACCTGACGCCCTACGACCAGCCGTACGGCGTCGCCGAGACGCGCACCGCGGCGTTCAAGGACGGCAGGGTGTTCTACACCCGGTCGAACAGCTCCAGCCTCTACTACCGCGGCCACTCGCTGCAGAGCGGCATCCTGGAGGGCTTGGAGTGGACCGCCTCCACCCAGAACTGGTCCGGCGCCCGCGCGTTGGAGTTCATCGGCGACTACCTCTACGCCGCGTGGAGCGACAACCGGCTCTACCGGTTCTCAGCGCCGAACGGCGTGCCAGACTGGAACTCCGCCACCGTGATCAACAGCGGTAGCTCGTCGGGCATCCCTTGGTCCTCGATGACGGGAATGTGGGTGACCAAGTAGCCGGAGGACAGGTGCAGGTGTGAGTGAGAACCAAGGCACCGGCAGCCTGGCCGTCGATGGTGGGCGCAGCATCTTCGGTGCCGTGATCAGCAACGCCGCGACCTTCCTCGTGGCGTTGCTGATCGCCCGGCTCTCGGGCGAGGCGCTGCTCGGCGCGTTTGCCATCGTCTTCGCGATCCGGGCGATCTTCGCCCTGGTCTGCGGGCTCGGCATGCGGATCGCGATGACCAAGTTCGTCGCCGCCAGCCGCGCCCGGGGCGACTTTCGCCGAGCTCCGGGGAGCCGTCCGGCTCGGCGATCGGCGCGACCCTGTCCGCGGCGGTGCTCGACCGGGGCCGCTGTCTGGCGCTCCTCGCGCCGGTGCTGGCGGAGCAGGTGTTCGACCAGCCGTCGATGACCGACCCGCTGCGCATCGTCGCGCTCAGCCTGCCGTTCGCGGTGCTCCAGGACGTCACCCTCGCGGCGACGCAGGGGTTCCAGTCGATGCGGGCGTTCACCCGGATCGGCATGATCCTCGAGCCGCTGTGCCGACTCGGGTTCGCGGCGGTGTCCCTGGTCGCAGGCTGGGACCTGATGGGTCTCGCCGGTGGTCTCCTCGCGGCCAGCATGATCGGTGGCCTCAGCGGTGCGGTGGTGCTCTCGCGGCTGGTCAGGAAGCTGCCCGCGGCCGACCCGGCGCATCCGTGGCGGCGCCTCGCGAACTTCGCCGGGGTCAGCTGGGTGGCCTCGATGGCGACGCAGGGCATCCTCTGGGTCGACGTGGTGCTGCTCGGCGCGATGGTGGCGGCCGCGGATGTCGGCGTCTACCAGGTGGCGACGCGGGCGGTGATGGCCTGCATGATCGTGATCATCGCCGCTGACCTCGGCGATGGCGCCGCGGATCGCGCACCACTGGGAGACCCGCGACCTCGACCGGGTCGCCGACAGCTACGGCTACGTCGTGCGCTGGACCTGGCGGCTGACGATCGTCCCGCTCGCCCTGGTGTTCGGCGCACCTGCGGCGGTCCTCGCCGTCTTCGGCCCGGGCTTCTCCGAGGGCGTCGTCGTGATCCTGATCCTCGGCAGCGGTGCGCTGGTCGAGGCGCTGGCCGCGCCGTCGGCGGTGCTGCTGAACCAGACCGGCCACAACCGGCTCAACATGGTGATCAACGTCAGCGCGCTGCTCGGGAACATCGCGCTCAACCTGGTGCTGATCCCGGCCTTCGGCATCGCCGGCGCAGCCGTCGCCTGGATGCTCACCCTGCTGGTCCCGGGGCTGGTGCGGATCGCCGTCGTACGGCGCCTGGTCACCCACGAGTGGCCGCTGCGCCGGCCGCATCTGGTCTCCGCCGGCGCCGCGCTGGTCGCCTTCCTGCTCATCCGGCTGCTGGCGGCGACGACGGACCTCGACGACCTCGCTCATGCTGGTGCTCGCCGCGGCTGATCGTGGCGCTGGTCTACCCGGCGCTCGTCCTCAAGGCCGGGCTGACCCGCGACGAGCGCAAGGCTGCCCGCTCCGCCGCGGTGCGCGCGCGGCGCGAGCTGCAGCGTGCGGGTGCCCGTCCTCCGCCGCTGGGTCAACCGGTGGCGGGTACGACGGCTCCGCCCCGGCACCGAGCCGATCCCGGTCGACCAGCTGATCAGCCCCCACCGGTCCGACATCCTCGCCCGCAAGGCGGTGTTCGACCTCGCTGCCGAACACCGCGACATCCTCGACACCGAGGAGTTCTTCGAGCTCGCGAGCCAGAGCCTCTACGGCGTCTGGTTCCGCAAGATCGTCGTACCCGGCCTCGGTCTGGCGGGCGCGCCCGAGCAGGAGCAGGCCACCCTGTTCCGGCAGGCGGTGTCCCGGGCGACGCACCTGTTCGCCAGCTTCGAGGCCAACGGGTTCAACACCCAGCACCCGATCACGGTGGCCAGGGTCCCCGCCGGCACCAAGGTCGCCGGCCGGTCGCTCGCCGAGGACCGCTGGGTGCCGGTCGACGGCAACCACCGGCTGGCGCTGCTCGTCCGGTCGGGCCAGTCGCACATCGAGACCGACCAGTACGTCATCGACCCGGACGGCGACCGCCGCCACAACACCGCGACGATGCGTGACGCGCTCGGGCAGACCGAGAGCGAGGCCGTCGCGTTCCTGGCCCGCGGCCTGTGCCGCCCCGGCAGCACCGTCACGACGTGGGCCGAGCTCCTCGACGACCTCGAGCTGCCCGCCAACCGGGCCCACCTCGAGCGGTGGCCCGAGGCCGAGCTCTACTCGACCGAGGTCCGCCGGTCTCAGCCTGCCCATGACGGCGGCTGGTCGAGGAGCCCCTCGAGCAGCGCGACGTCGTCGGCGACCGCCGCGCGGATCATCGCGGCGGCGTCGGCCGGGCACGGCGCTCGCCGACTGGCCCTTGAACGTCTCGTAGGACGACATCGGCACCGGGTCGAGCGACAGATGGGCGAAGACCACCTCCATCGTCGACCTCGGGTCGGCGAACAGCTGCTCGCTCTCGATCACGAGGATCTGCTCGGGGTCGAAGGAGGCACGCAACCGCACCAGCTGCTCGGCGTACCGGCTCCGGGCGGCGTAGCTGAAGTGGCGGTGGTTGTGCTGCCGGGTCTGGTCGTCGGGTTCGGCCAGGCGAGCTGCCTCCGCCGCGAACGCCGCGGCGTGGTCGAGGGTCTCGAACCCGCGGGCAACCTCGTAGCGGTAGTGCGACCAGGCCCGCTCGACCGGGTCGCGGAGGACGAAGATCAGCCGGGCGTCCGGCACGTCGGCCGCGATCCGGCGGGCGGATTCGGGGTGGTAGGCGTAGTAGGGACTGGACTCGCCGACGATCGGCCGCTGCCCGAGCTTGCCGCTCGATGCCGGTCGACCTCGGCGACCGGCAGCAGCTGCTGGCGGAACCAGTCGGGACCGCGCGCAGAAGTTGACGTCGTAGTAGCGACAGCCCTTCTCGACGAGGCCGCGCAGCACCAGCGGGTGGGCGTTGATGTACTCGTCGAGCGAGGTGGTGCCGGCCCGCTTCGCGCCCACGATGAAGTAGCGCGGCAGCTCCCGCGGGCCGGGCCGCAGCCGGTAGCCGGCGCGTCGTACCAGGTGGAGCGCTCGCCGGTGCCACGGCGCGAGCAGCTGCCGGCGCCGCTCACGAAGCGGTCCATCGCTGCGACAGCCGGGCGCGGAGCGCGCCCGGAGTACGTCGGGCGCGGACCAGGCCGAGGCGCGGCGCGTGGGCGACCCACGACACCGCGGCGAGGGCGGGCAGCACGACCCAGAGCGTGGTGACGTTCTCCAGCAGGTTCTCGCCCGTCGACGCCACGATGAACGCGACGGCATAGCCGAAGAGCGCGACCGTGACGCCGTGGACGAGGGGCTCGACCGGCAGCCGTGGATCGATGACCCGTCTGGTCGCGCGGAGGCCGGTGAGGACGGCGGCGCCGAGGAACCAGAGGTAGACGGCGATTCCGGCCAGCCCCATCTCGACCAGGACGAGCAGGAAGTCGTTGTGCGGCTCCTTGCCGGTGCGGCGTTGGGTCTCCTCGAGCCCGACCCCGGTGACCGGCGACTCCTGCACCATCGGCAGCACCTCGGTCCAGTGCTCGAACCGCCAGGTCAGCGAGCTCTCGCTCCGGGTGTCGCCCGGATCGGGAAGGACCGACGTCACCCGCTCGGTCACCGACGGCACGAACGCGATCAGCAGCACCGGTACGACGAGCACGCCCAGCAGCAGCTTGCGGTCGAGGACGGCGCCCACGACGACGATCCCGACGATCGCGGCGATCCAGGCGCCGCGGGTCTCGGTCATCAGCAGCTCGGCGCCCAGGACCGCGGCCAGGGCGTAGAGCGCGATCCGGACCCGGCCCTTCGCCTGGGTGGCCATCGCGACCACGACCAGCACGAACGGGACCAGGAAGTGGCCGAAGTTGTTGGAGAGGAAGAACACCGACTTGAGGGCCTGGATGCCGTCCTTCTCGTGGGAGACCGCCACGCCGAACATGCCGAGCACCGGAAAGACCACCGGGACCACGGCGCTCGCGGCGAGGGTGCCGATGAGATGGACGACGGACATCCGACCCGTGGTGAGGAGAACGACCAGCACCAGGAAGACGGCGGCGCCGGCCGCGATCCCGGTCGCGATCGCGATCGAGTCGAGCGGCAGCGGGCTGCTGAGTGCCGAGAGGACGGCGACGACGACGAGGCCGAGCACGGGCAGGGTCAACGGCTCGCGCAGGCGGGGACCGAGCTCGGCGCGATGGATCAGCAGCCAGCCGACGCAGATGAGCAGCACGCTCACGCCCATGACCTCCGGCACGCCGACCCCGCTGGTCGCGGAGAGGTCCGCGATCGGCCGGAGCACGAGGACTGCCGAGATGAACCAGGCGAACGACCGGACGGCCACGACGACGGCCGCGGTCGCGAGGGTCAGGACGACGATGCCGATCGCCGCCGGGCGCAGGTGCCCGAGGCCGGACACGAGCCCGGCCGAGGCCGGCGACGAGGGCGAGCGACAGCGCGATCGCGCACGACGCGCGTCGTGGTCGACAGCGGTCGGGCGGTGTCAGTAGCCATGGCCCCGCCGATGGGTCGTGGTGAGCGCGGAGACCATCAGTCGGTCGCGGGTGGTGAGGTCGGACCTCCACGCGGTGTCGGCGCGGAGGGAGATCGGCCCGGACCGCATCCGGTTGGGGTTGCCGGCGACGGCGTGGGAGGTGCGGAGGTCCAGGACGCCGTCGCGGACGAAGCCGGTCTCGGGCGCGATCCCGGCGAAGGCGGCGACCCGCCGGAGGATGGCGGCCGGATCCGCGACGAAGTCCTCGTAGCGGACGTCGATGACGTCGACCCCTCGCCTCCGGAAGGCGGTGCCGACGGCCACGTTGGAGTGGAGCCACATCGCGGCCGCCTTGCCGGCGTGGAAGCGCTCCATCTCGCCGTCGTACTCCGGGTCTGCCTGGGAGGCGACCTCGCGCTGCCAGGAGTACGCCACGGCACGCGGGTCGCGCACCAGGTGGACCGGTTTGACGTCGAGCAGCGGACTGCGCCCGAGCAGCGCTCCGAACGTCGCGATCTTCGACGAGTCGACCACCGTGGTGGCCCCGCTCGCCTCGGCGAGGTTGGCGATCAGCCGGCCGTGGAGGTCGATCAGCTCCTCGGCCTCGGGACTCGTGCGTCCGCTCGCCCACCAGCGGACCCGGCGGCGACGGACCAGGGAGGTCAACGCGGCATCGAGGCGCAGCGCCTCGTCGCGGCCAGGAACGGTTCCGAACGTCTTCTCCAGGGCCGGCTGCCACACCGGGCACTCGACGACCAGCTCGCGACAGCCGCACCGGCCGCCGCTCCGCGATCCCGCGCCGCAGCAGGAACCGGATCTCGCCCGCGCTGAGCGCGCCCGGCAGGCTGCCGATCGCGTTGCCGAGGAGGGTCGATCCGCTCCGGCCGGTGCCGGTCAGATAGATCACTCGGACCGGCGAACGACCGAGGTCGCCGGCGCTGGCCATCGTGCCCCCTACGCTTGATCATCCGGACTCGAACACCGACCCGCCCGGCTGGCGGTATTCTAATCGGGACTTCGACTCCCGAAGTATCGTCGGTCGACCAGGCGCGCGTCTGCCAATCGCGTCATCGCTAGTGCAAGGGGAACGCATGCCGAAGGCTCAGCCTTTGACGTCCGGAGTCGGCGCGACCGTCGGTACGCCTGTGGTGGGTGGTCGTGCTGGCCGCCCTCATCGGTGGTGCGGTGGCGTACGCCGCAGCCGACCGCAGCACCACCGATCGGATCTACGGGGTCGTCAACATCCGGCCCGTCGCGACGCTGGCCAACGACCGGGTCGACCTGGTCGAGGACCTCGATGCGGCGCTCACCTTGCCGTCGGTGCTCCGTGGCCCTGCCGAGGAAGCCGACATGAGCGTGGCCGACCTGCGGCAGGACCTGGTCGTCCAGCCGCTGGGGGAGACCAGCTTCGTCCGGGTCGGCGTCGTCGTGCACGACAACGACGAGACCGCGGCCGAGGATGTGCTCCGGGCCGTGGTCGCCTCCGCCGCGACGTTCATGTCGGGTGAGAACGCAGGCGCGGTTGCCGACGACTCACTCGAGACCCAGCTCAGGTTCGTGACCCAGCGCGAGGACGCCCTCGAGCTCGCCCTGGCGTCGACGCCGGTCGATTCGGCCGCCCGCGAGGGGCTCGAGGCGGAGCGCGAGGCGGTCAGGGAACATCGCCTTGATGTCGAGGAGCGGGTCGCGTTCCAGGAGGAGGCCCGCGCCGAGCGTCGCGTCGTCCTGCCCCTGACGATGCAGGGTGAGGACCTGACCACGGGTGGCGCGGAGACCCAGCTCCGCCGTGCGGCCGCCGGTGCCGCTGTCGGTGGCCTGATCGCGGTCCTCTTCATCGCCGCCTTCAGCGTCCGCGGCGGCCGTCGTACGTCGTAGCGTCCGTCGTCAGCGTCGGTCGCCGGGCTCAGTCGCTCGGGCAGTTGTCGACGCAGCGCGTCGTGCACCTCGCGCCGTTCGTCCTCGGACAGCTGCTGGAACGCGGCGTACTCCAGGTAGCAGGCGCCCATGTCCACACCTGCCCACGCGGCCGTCGCTCATCGAGCCGTCGTTGAGCGTGAGCTGCCAGCCGTGCGGAGTGTCTCGGTCGGCGGCAGGCCCGCCAGGTAGCAGTGCCAGGTGCTGGCGGTCTCGCGCGGCTCGCCCGGGACCGGGCACACCTCGTCGTCGGGTCCGAGGCCGTGGTCCTCGAGGACCAGCCGGTACGGGTACTCTCCACGCAGCTGGTTGAGCAGGTCGCGCTCGGCCTCCCAGGACCGGCCGTCGGTGAACTCCCAGGCACTGTGACCGGCGAGCGAGACGCGCGTGCGGGTGAAGCTCGACATCATCGTCGCGGTCGACCCGATGATGCAGTCCCGGTGCTTCGTCGTGGTCAGGCCGGCCTGCTCCAGCAGCGGCCAGGGACCGGTCGTCGACGCCGAGGATGAACGGCTCGGCGTACGCCGTCGAGCACGCGCTGTTGGCGACGTCGACGATCTGCCAGTCCTCCTCGTAGCGGCGCGCCACCTCCTGCCATCAGGACGGAGTAGTGCTCCAGGAACGACTGCGTTCCAGAACTTCGCGGTGCAGCCGGTCGCGCCGTTCTCGGTCGACGGGTGCACGGTGATGCAGCCGCCGGTGGCCTGCTTGAGCCAGTACGGCGCGTCGCGGCCGGTCCGGATCCGGAGTCGGAACCTGATGTCGGGGTCCTCGCTGAGGACCTCGTCGATCGTCGAGAAGTCGAAGCTGCCCTGGCCGGGCTCCACCTCGGACCAGGTCGTGGTGATCGTCCCGAACTCCGCGTAGGGGACCGTGGAGAGCGCGCGCGGCTCGGTCACGACCAGGCCGGCGAGGGCCGGCTTGAGGTCCGGCCGGCTCGTCGGTGCGCGCGAGCCGTCGCCCGGGCTGTCGTCGCCGGAACGGTCGAGCATCCCGCGCCGAGCGACAGCGCCGCACGCGAGCACGGTCAGGCCGGAGACCAGTCGCAGTCTCGGCTTCCCCAAGGCCGGATCCTTTCCCAAGCGGTGACTACACCGTAGACAACGCCGGGAAGGAGTCTCGGCGGTGCCTGTCCGTGGCCTCGCCTAGGTTGGGCGCATGGAGATCAAGCTCGAGCTGGTAGCCGTGCCCGTGACCGATGTGGACCGGGCGAAGGAGTTCTACGAGCAGGTGGGGTTCGTGGTCGACAACGACACGACCGTCAGCGAGGAGATCAGGTTCGTGCAGCTGACCCCGCCGGGGTCGGCGTGCTCGATCGCGATCGGCAAGGGGCTGACGACGATGGCCCCGGGATCGCTCGACAACCTGCAGGCAGTGGTCGCCGACGCCGACGCCGCCCACGCCGACCTGACCGAGCGGGGCATCGACGTCGAGCGCGGTCGACGACCAGCCCTGGGGCCGGTTCGTCTACTTCGCCGACCCCGACGGCAACCGATGGTCACTCCAGCAGCTGCCCAACTGGGGCTGACCCCGTCGCTTCGATCGTCGAGTAGCCCGAGCCGCCGGCGTTGAGTGCGAGCGCGCGAGCCGCCGCCGCTGGTTGAGGTGGAGCGCGGCGAGCCTCGCCAGGCGACCGCCGTGGTCGAGGACGTCGCCTGCGACCGTCGGACCTGCCGGCGGCCTGCGGGCCTGGGTGCACGGTGTCTAGACGAATTACGTGGTTGCGCCGCCGCTTCGGTTACGGCGCGGTTCCCCGGGCCCTGCCCGGGTGCGACGCTGCTTGAGGTACTCGCTGTGGTTGCGGTCGAGGCGTGAAGACCACTTGTCGTCCACACCTGGATTGCTGCGAGATCGCCTGTCCACAGGCGGGTTCTGGGTCTTTGGTTGTGTCGGATGTTCCATATTGAATAGGTCTCATGGATCTCGGGACCGCACCCCTCTTCGACCTCACCGCCCCCGGCGGCCGAGGCCGGCGAGCCGGTTGCGGTGTCGCGGTCCGATGAGCTGCTGGCCGAGATCCGTGACCGTCGCTCGGTGATCGCCGAACAGGAGATCGCCACCGCTGCGTGCGATCGCGGAGTGGGCTGCCGAGCACGTCGTGGACGATGAGGCGAGCGGCCGACGTTGACCGAGCGGGGTCTGGACACCGGCCTCCCGGTCGCCGGCCCCGGTGCACCGCTGATCTCCGACTTCGCGGTCATGGAGCTCTCCGCGCTGCTCGGCCGGTCGTTGGACTCGGGTCGCAACTACGTCGGCCAGGTCGTCGAGCTCGCCCACCGCCTCCCCAAGACCTGGGCCCGGGTGCTGGACGGGCAGGTGCCGGTGTGGAAGGCATTGCGGATCGCCGACTCCACCCGGTTCCTTCCTGAGGACGCCGCCGGGTTCGTCGACGGTCAGCTCGCGCCGTTCGCGCACGGGGTGCACCTGGGCGCAGGTCGACCGGCTGGTCGGAGACCGCGCTGGTCCGGTTCGACCCCGAAGCTGCCGAAGAACGCCGCCAGGCCGCCCAGGACCACCGGCACGTCGACATCGGCCTGGACCAGGTCGGCTACGACGGCATCGCTGACATCACCGCCACCCTCGACGTTGCCGATGCGCTCGACCTCGGAGAACGCGATCGCGCGCCGCGCCAAGCTCTACGGCCAGCTCGGCGACGACGACTCGCTCGACGTACGCCGCGCCAAGGCCCTCGGTGAGATCGCCCGCGAGGACCTGGCCCTCGACCTGCAGGTCGCCGACCCCGAGACCGGGGAGATCACCCGCACCATCCCTGGCCGCAAGACCGAGCTCATGCTCCACATCGCTGCGACCGACCAGACCGTGGGCCGGTTCGGGAACACCCGCACCCCGATCAGCGTGGAGCAGATCAAGGCCTGGCTCAGCCTGCCCAACACCGCGTGATCGTCCGCCCGGTGATCGACCTCGCCGGCCACCAGCCAGTTGACTCCTACGAGATCCCCGACCGGATCCGCCGCCAAGTCGACGAGCGCGACCACCACTGCGTCTACCCGTACTGCACCCGACCGGCCGAGCGCTGCGACGTCGACCACATCGAGTCCCACGGCGACGGTGGCGTCACCTGCCCGTGCAACCTCGCCCCCCTGTGCCGAGGCCACCACCGGATGAAGACCGCCGGCCACGCCCCCTACCGGATGCTCACGCCCGGCACCTACCTGTGGACCATCGGCTCCCGTCAGTACCTGGTCGACCCCACCGGCACCCACGACCTCTCAGCTCCCCAGCCCCGGACCCCGCCCCCGCCGGCGGGGCCATTGGCATGCGCAAGGCTCGAAAGCGCCGCCATCGACGTCAGCGCAGGCCGAGCTCCTCGAGGGTGATCGGGATCGCGGCGTTCTCGTCCGGGCTGCCAGCTGTCCCACACGAGGTAGCCGCACGGTTCGGGTAGAGCGCCACCACGTCGCTGTGGTCGGTACCTGCGAATATTCGGTGGCCGTCGCCGCCCTCGGTGCAGTTGTTCTCGCCAGCTCGTTCAGGTCCTCAGTCACGTCGCCTGGATCTGCCCATGCTGCGCGCAGCGCTGCGAGCTGGTCGTCGTCGAGCTCGACACCTTCGCGTGCGTCAGGCGGGCAGTAGACGGCCGCGGTCAACTGCTCTCGCGCCGGGCTTCGCTGGGCCCACCCCCGCCGCCCGTTCCGCGGCACTCGGGCGTGCCAACGTACGGGTGGGTGTAGGCAAGTTGATCCCGCTGCTGGTCGAGTGCGGCCTCGAAAGCGCTTGCCGAGGAATCCACCGTCGACGACCGACCCGGTCCGGAGTTGTGACTGGCGAGCACGCTGGCACAGCCACAAGTTCAGTTGACCCATCGGCGCGGACGAACATCAGCGATAGGCGGCTGATTAACACGTCGAGCGCGGCGCACCGATCGGCGTCGAACGGAGTGATTGCGGCGACTTCGTCCTTGAAGAGCGCGACATCGACCAGCGCGTCGAGGTCGGCCAGGTGCGTGATCGCCTCGTCTCTCGGGATCGTCGCGGCCGAGTGTCCCAGTCGGGGAAGAAGTCGGGGCAGAGGCGGACGGCGACGACGTCTCCGAGGTCGGGGATCCTCCGGTTCGCGTCCTCGAGATCCGGGAGCCGCACCGGGCACACTGGCACGTCGTACGGCGCGGTGCTTCCGGAGTTGGTCGTCGGGACGTCGTTGGCCACCTTCGCGTCGTCGGTCGCCCGACCCCGCAGCGCGAGCCCGCCCACGACGACCGAAGCGATGACCGCGAGGGCAGCGCCTCCAGCAACCACCTGCCGCCGCCGTACGGCAGCAGCCCGCTCCGCCACCCCGTCAGCACGGATCTCCGGCGCCTCGGGGACAGCCCGCTGCAGCAGGTCCTTCAGTCGTTCCTCGCTCATGACTCCTCCTCCGCCAACAGCCCGGACTCCCGGAGCGCCTTCAGCGCACGCGCGGTCTGGCTCTTCACGGTCCCGACGGTGATCCCGAGCGCCGCGGCGGTCTGCGCCTCGGTGAGGTCCTCGTAGAACCGGAGTACGACGACCGCGCGCTGGCCGCGTGGCAGCCGCCCGAGAGCGGCGACGACGTCGTGGCGCACGGCGAGGTCCGGATCAGCGGCGACGCGCTCCGGCAGTACCTCGGTCGGCACCTCGCCGGTCCACTTCCGCCGCCACCAGTCGGTGTAGGTCGTGACCAGCGCCTCGCCGCACGTAGCCGTCGACGGCGCCGTCGCCCGCGATCGAGTCCCAGCGCCGCCAGCACTTCACCAGCGCCGTCTGCACCAGGTCCTCGGCCTTGTGCGCGTCACCCGTGAGCAGCCAGGCGGTCCGCCAGAGGGCGCGACCCCGCGCGGCGACGTACTCCTCGAACGCCGGGAGCGTCGCCGGTCGCCGATCTGACCGCCACCGTCCCAGCCTGCTGCATGCGCATCCTCCTGACCCGCCAACGAGGCCGGAAGCCGCGGATGGTTGTCGGGGTGCGCTTGATCACGCCGAACGTCTCAAACCTCACACTCTGTGGCGACCGCCACACGGCGGTTCGTAGGGTGCGCTCTATGACTGACGTCGACGGAGCCGCCGACGCCGCGAATCCCCTCGCCCTCGCGCAGCCCGAGGACCGGCACAGCCGGGAGGAGTGGGAGGCGGCGACCGCTGCCGTGCTCCGCAAGACCCGCAAGCTGACCGACGAGGATCCCGACACGGCGGTCTGGGACAAGCTGACCCACACGACGCTCGACGGCATCGCGATCACGCCGCTCGGCACGCCGGACCTCCTCGACGGCCTCCAGACGGCGGGCCGCCCGACCCGGGCCGGCGCGTGGGACATCCGCGCCCGCCTCGCCGGCGCCGACGCCAAGCTCCTCAACGAGCACGCCCTGGTCGACCTCGACGGCGGCGTGACCTCCCTCTGGGTCGAGGTCGCCCCCGACACCGACCTCGCCGACGCTGCTCGACAAGGTGCTGCTCGACCTCGCCCCGGTCGTGCTCGAGCCCCGGCGGCGACGCGGTCGCTGCCGCGAAGGCGTTCCTCGACCACGCGCTCGTACGTCGACCTCGCACCCGGCGACCAACCTCGGCGCCCCGGCGACGGCCGGCGGTCGACGAGCTGGTCGCCGTCGCCGAGCCCTGGCCCAGGAGGCCGGCGTGCTCGGCCGTCGTCGTCGACGGGACCGCGGTCCACGACCAGGGCGCCTCGGACGTCCAGGAGCTCGCGGTCTCGATGCGCGGTCGGCGTCGCCGACGCTGCGCATCGCTCACCGACGCGCGGATTCACCGTCGCCGACGCTGCGCGGCTCATCGAGTTCCGCTACGCCGCGACCGACGAGCAGTTCCCGACGATCGCCAAGCTGCGCGCCGCCCGCCGGCTGTGGGCGCGCGTGCTCGAGCTCTCCGGCGTCGACGGGCGTCGACCAGCGCCAGCACGTCGTGACCAGCCGGCCGATGATGAGCAAGTACGACCCCTACGTGAACATGCTGCGCACCACGGTCGCCGCGTTCGCCGCGGGGGTCGGCGGTGCCGACGCGGTGACCGTGCTGCCGTTCGACAGCCCGCTCGGCCAGCCCGACGCCTTCGGCCGCCGGATCGCGCGCAACGTCTCGCACCTCCTGATCGACGAGTCGCACGTCGCCGAGGTCGCCGACCCTGCCGGCGGCGCGTACGCCGTGGAGAAGCTCACCGACGACCTCGCCGTCGCCGCCTGGGAGCTGTTCGGCCGGATCGACGTCGACGGCGGCGGCGACATCGACGCCGCTCGATCGAGGCGACGGTCGCGGAGCGCGAGGCCGAGATCGCCACGCGCAAGCGGCCGATCACCGGTCGTCAGCGAGTTCCCCAACCTCGCCGAGGACCTTCCCGAGCGCGCGACCCGCTCGACGGCGAGCAGGAGGTACGTCGCTACGGCGCGTCCTTCGAGGCGCTCCGCGACGAACCCGACGCAACGCCGGTCTTCCTTGCCACGATGGGCACCGTCGCCCAGCACACCGCGCGCGCGACTTTCGCCACCAACCTGTTCGCCGCCGGTGGCATCGCCGTCGAGGTCGCCGGGCCGACCGCCGGTGTCGAGACACTCGTCGCGGCGTACGACGGCCAGCCGGTCGTCTGCCTCGCCGGCACCGACGCGGCCTACGCCGAGTGGGGTGAGGCTGCGGCGGCCGCGCTCGCGCGAGGCCGGCGCGCAGCACGTCATCATCGCCGGCAAGCCGACCGACCTGCGGCCGACGACTTCGTGCGCCATGGGCGTCGACGCGCTCGGCTTCCTGACCCGCACGAGGGAGAAGCTGGCATGAGCGTTCCGAAGAGCTTCGCCGGCCTCCCGCTGACCGGGGACGCCGCTGACGCCGTACCGGTGCACGGCGACCTGCGAGTCCTGGCACAGCCCCGAAGGCATCGAGATCAAGCCGTCGTACGACGCCGCCGACCTCGCCGGTCTCGACGCGCTCGACACCTGGCCCGGCCTGAGCCCGTTCCTGCGCGGCCCCTACCCGACGATGTACACGACCCAGCCGTGGACGATCCGGCAGTACGCCGGCTTCTCCACCGCCGAGGAGTCCAACGCGTTCTACCGCCGCAACCTGGCGGCCGGCCAGAAGGGCCTGAGCGTCGCGTTCGACCTGGCCACCCACCGCGGCTACGACTCCGACCACCCGCGGGTGCGCGGCGACGTCGGCATGGCCGGCGTGGCGATCGACTCGATCTACGACACCCGCACGCTCTTCGACGGCATCCCGCTCGACCAGATGAGCGTCTCGATGACGATGAACGGCGCGGTGCTCCCGGTGCTCGCGCTCTACATCGCCGCGGGCGAGGAGCAGGGGGTGAAGCCGGAGCAGCTCTCGGGGACCATCCAGAACGACATCCTCAAGGAGTTCATGGTCCGCAACACCTACATCTACCCGCCGGCGCCGTCGATGCGGATCATCTCCGACATCTTCGCGTTCACCAGCCAGCGGATGCCGCGGTTCAACTCGATCTCGATCTCCGGCTACCACATGCAGGAGGCCGGGGCGACCGCCGACCTCGAGCTCGCCTACACGCTCGCCGACGGCGTCGAGTACATCCGCGCCGGCCTCGAGAGCGGCCTCACCATCGACCAGTTCGCGCCGCGGCTGTCCTTCTTCTGGGCGATCGGCATGAACTTCTACATGGAGGTCGCCAAGATGCGCGCGGCCCGGGCGCTGTGGAGCCGGCTGGTCCGCCAGTTCGACCCGCAGAACCCGAAGTCGCTCTCAGCCTGCGCACGCACAGCCAGACCTCCGGCTGGAGCCTCACCGCCCAGGACGTCTTCAACAACGTCGGCCGCACCTGCATCGAGGCGATGGCCGCGACCCAGGGCCACACCCAGTCGCTGCACACCAACGCCCTCGACGAGGCGATCGCGCTGCCGACCGACTTCTCCGCACGGATCGCGCGCAACACCCAGCTGCTGCTGCAGCAGGAGAGCGGTACGACGTACACGATCGACCCGTGGGCCGGCTCCTACTACGTCGAGAAGCTGACCCATGACCTCGCGGAGCGCGCCTGGGCGCACATCGAGGAGGCCGAGGCCGCCGGTGGCATGGCCGCCGCGATCGAGCAGGGCATCCCGAAGATGCGCATCGAGGAGGCCGCCGCCCGCACCCAGGCCCGGATCGACTCCGGCGCGCAGAAGGTGATCGGCGTCAACACCTTCCGGCTGCCGGTCGAGGACAAGCTCGACGTGCTCCGGGTCGACAACGACGACGTCTACCGCCAGCAGATCGCCAAGCTCGAGCGGCTGCGCGCCGAGCGCGACCAGGCCGACGTCGACGCCGCGCTCGAGGCGCTCACCCGCTGAGCCGCTCGAGCACGCGGCGACGGCAACCTGCTCGAGCTCGCCGTCGACGCCGCCCGGCACAAGGCGACCGTCGGCGAGATCTCGGACGCGCTCGAGAAGGTCTACGGCCGGCACCAGGCCGTGATCCGTACCATCACGGCGTGTACCGCGACGAGGCCGGCCGGCCAGACGGCAGGCGACACCCTGGTCGCCCAGGTGCGCGCCGCGACCGACGAGTTCGCCGAGGCCGAGGGCCGGCGTCCCCGGATCCTGGTCGCGAAGATGGGCCAGGACGGTCACGACCGCGGCCAGAAGGTCGTCGTGTCCGCCTTCGCCGACATGGGCTTCGACGTCGACGTGGGCCCGCTGTTCTCCACGCCCGAGGAGGTCGCGACGCAGGCGATCGACGCCGACGTGCACATCGTCGGTGTCTCGTCGCTCGCCGCCGGCCACCTCGCGCTGCTCCCGGCGCTCAAGCAGGCGCTCGCGGAGCACGGCCGGGAGGACATCATGGTCGTCATCGGCGGCGTCATCCCGCCCGACGACGTGCCCACGCTGAAGGAGATGGGCGCGGCCGCGGTGTTCCTGCCCGGCACGGTCATCGCCGAGTCGGCGCTCGACCTGCTGGCCAAGCTGCGCGAGCAGCTCGATCACTGAGGCCCTGGTGGACATCGACCGGCTGCTCGAAGGGATCCGCGAGGGCCGTCGCGCCCAGGTCTCGCGGGCCATCACGCTGGTCGAGTCGACCAGCCCGAAGCACCGCGACCAGGCGCGCGAGCTGCTCGGCCGAGCTCGCCGCCGACCGGCGACGCGCGTCCGGGTCGGCATCTCCGGCGTGCCCGGCGTCGGGAAGTCGACGTTCATCGAGGCGCTCGGCAGCCGGCTGACCGCCGACGGGCCACCAGGTCGGGGTGCTGGCGGTCGACCCGTCCAGCGTCCGCACCGGCGGCTCGGTGCTCGGCGACAAGACCCGGATGGCCCGGCTGTCGGTCGACCCGCACGCGTTCATCCGGCCCAGTCCGTCGGCCGGCACCCTCGGCGGCGTCGCCCGGGCGACGACGCAGGCGATGGCGGTCCTCGAGGCGGCGGCGTACGACGTGATCCTGGTCGAGACGGTCGGCGTCGGTCAGTCCGAGGTGACCGTCGCCGGGATGGTCGACACCTTCCTCTTCCTGACCCTCGCCCGCACCGGCGACCAGCTCCAGGGCATCAAGAAGGGCATCCTCGAGATCGCCGACGTGATCGCGGTCAACAAGGCCGACGGCGACCGCGAGCAGGAGGCCAGGGGAGCGGCGCGCGAGCTGGCCGGGGCGCTGCGTCTGGTCCGCGGCCACGACGGAGTGGGCGCCGCCCGGTCGTCACCTGCTCGGGGCTCAACGACGTCGGCGTCGACGACGTCTGGCAGCGGGTGCTCGACCACCGGGAGCACCTCGGCGCCGACGGGCTGGCGACCAAGCGAGCCGAGCAGCAGCTCGACTTCACCTGGGCGCTGGTGCGCGACGAGCTCGACCAGCGGCTCCGGCACTCGGCCGGGGTGAAGGCGGTCCAGGCCGAGGTGCGCGCCGCCGTGCTCGCCGGTGAGCTGACGGCGCCGCTGGCGGCGGACCGGCTGCTGGCGGCGTACGACGAGGACCCGCCGACCCCGTAGCGCCGGCGGCGGCGCACGGGCCTCTCGGTTTGCGCGACAGCCTGGCCGGGAAGAGCGGGGCATGGGCTTCTCGGACCCGGACCAGCTCGACGCGCTGGCCGGCCAGATCGAAGGCAAGGCGTCCGACGTCCGGGAAGAGTGCGGCCGCTTCGCGGATCTCGTCACCAACGTGACCTGGCAGTCCGCCGGCGCCGAGGACTACCGCGGCGAGTGCGACGGTCTGCGGGCCGACCTGCTGGCCGACGCCGACGGGCTGGATGCCGCGGCGGCCGCGCTGCGCCGGCACGCGGCGGCCGTGCGCGACCGGATCGAGTGGATCCAGGACCGGATCGCCGACCTCAGGAACCTCGCCGAGGAGGGCGTCGAGATCACCGAGGACATGATCGAGAATCCTCTTTGGACTGGGCGACTTCGCCGGAGGGGTCACGGGACACCGCCGGCGACGTGATCAAGGGGATCGGGGGCTGCTCTCGTGATCCGGATCGGGGAGCGCACCCCGCTGGCGCAGCCGCGCCGGCTCGCGCTCGGCGTGGACAAGTGGATGGCGCTGCAGCGCGCGGCGGAGGCGGCCGGGCTGCGGCTGCCGCAGGACGTCCGGCTGCAGATCGAGCCGGTCGACGCCGTGCTCGCCGCCGTCGACCTCGAGGCCGGACTCGCCGACGCGACGACGCTGCTCCGCGAGCACGGGGTGATCGACGACGACGGGCGCCGGTGCCCGCCGTGGCCGCGAACCTCGCGGCACTCGGGGCTGCCGACCGCCGGGTCCGGGTCTCGCTCGCCGGCCAGGGCGTCTCCCGGCTCGGCTACTACTGGGTCGACGCGCACCTGGGTGGCTCGCTGGTGCGCGACGGGCTCACCCACACCCTGTCGCTCTTCGACGCCCGTGCGCTCGGGACCGAGCTGCTCGACCTGGTCCCGGAGCCGGAGGGCCCGGTCGAACGGCGCGAACCCTTCGCCGTCCCGCTGGCCGCGGTCGGGCCGGTCGCGGCGGTCGACCCCGACGTCCCGGGCGACGTGCTCGCCGCGATGGGCGAGTTCGTCGGCCTGCATCCGCGCGACGTCACCCGGCTGCACGAGTGGAGCCGGCGCACCCGGGCGGTGCTGCACGTGACGGTGGCGGGCCGGGACCGGCGCGCCGTACGCCCTGGTCTGGTTCCTCGACCGCGACGGCTGGTGGTCCGGCCGGACCAGCAACGACGCGCCCCGGACGCTCACCCTGGAGCCGCGGCGCCGCGCCGACCTGCCCGGCGAGCTGGGCAACCTGATGGCCGGAGCCTGGCTGTGACGGGCGAGTACGACGTCCACGGCGGCGCCCACGACCTCGAGGCGGACATGGACGACATGGACGCGACCGGCGGCATCATCCGCGGCACCGGCACCGAGGTCGTCGGCGTCGCCGCCTCGAGCCACCGGTTCCTGCTCGACGGCAACCTGCTGTCCAGCGCGCTGCTGTCGCCCGGCACGTTCGCGACGTTCGAGGCCGAGCTGGTCGCGGCACTGGACGGTCCGCAGGCACTGTCGGCCCACGGCGTGAAGATGACGGCGGCCGGCTTCTTCATGCAGGCGCAGGCCAACGCCTACCTCGCGGTCGACCAGGCGCTGGAGATCGCCGACGACGTGGGGGACTGGGCCCAGGGCTACACGCTCCCGCTGCAGCTCGCGTGGAGGCTCTCGCCCGCCGGTCTGCCGGGCACCGTCCTCGACGTCGCCGAGCTCGCCGACGACGGCCTGTTCACCGACCCGGAGCGGTGGCTGGTCGAGCATCCCGACGAGCTCGAGGAGCTGGTCGCGAGCGCTCCCGGCTTCGTCGCCCTGCTGAGCACCCTGGCGCCGCCGTGGGCCCAGCCGCTGATCGGGTTCCCGCTGACCGTCGAGCAGAGCTCGTCGACCCTCGCCGGTCTCTACAGCCAGGAGCTCGAGAGCCTGACCGCGGTCGAGACCTACGCGTCGCAGGCGCCCACCGACATCCAGGGCGCGCTGCAGCGTCTCAACGACGTCGCCGCGCACGAGGACCAGTTCCAGATCGAGGAGGTCGACGGCGTCTACAACGTCTACCTGCCGGGCACGAAGGCCTTCGACGCGCCGGGGTTCGAGTCGGGCCTGGTGCAGAACATGGGCACCAACTTCGCCGCGGTGGCCGGCGACGACAACGCCTACCAGCAGGCGGTGCTCGCGGCACTGGCGGACGTCCCGCCCGGGGCCGAGATCAACTTCATCGGCCACAGCCAGGGCGGCATCGTCGCCGCCCGCCTGGCCGAGGCGATCGCCAACGGC
>CAVSMR010000015.1:0-145746 GCA_963729115.1 uncultured Actinomycetota bacterium
TGGCGGGCGAGCTGCGGCGACTGCGTGATCTCTCGGGGGTGTCGGGTCGCGAGCTGGCCCGCCGGATCGCGATCAGCCAATCGAAGGTGTCGCGGATAGAGACGGGGGCCGTGATGCCGTCCCTGCCCGAGGTGGCCGCGTGGGGTGCAGCTCTCGCTGTGTCCGAGGAAACGCGGGAGCGCCTGGTTCTGCTGACCAATAGTGCGTACTCCGAGGTGCAACCGTGGCGCGAAATCCTGCAGGCCCACGGTCACATCCAGGATGACGTTCGGGAACAAGAAGAGTCCGCGCAGCGGACACGAACCTTCCAGCCAGCCGTCGTGCCTGGATTGCTACAGACGGCCGAGTATGCCCGCCGCATGCTCACCATGTTTGATGTGCCCTATCCGGAAGGAGATCTCGCCGCGGCTGTAGCCGCGCGGCTTCATCGACAGAATCTTCTTTTCGACGACGAGCAGGAATTTCGAGTTCCTGATCACGGAAGCCGTGCTGCGCTGGTGCCCCGGCCCAGCCAAGTTGCTCGTCGCACAATTGGACCGGATCACCTCGATCGGAACGCTGGAGAACATCTCGATCGGCGTGATCCCTTATCGCGTGGAAGCGGCGACGACCCTGTTGCACGACTTCATTATCTACAACACGTTGACCAGGGATCCTTTGTAACGATCGAGATGATTCACGCAAGCATGACCGTCAACGAACCCAGAGACGTCGGGGTATACGAGGAACGGTGGGAATTGTTGCGACAGATGGCGATCTTCGACGAGGAGGCAAATAGCTATGTCTCGCGCCTGGCCGACCATATTCGTATGGGCGCAGACAGATAGCAGGGCAACGGGTGCCGCACTCCCGGGTAGTGCAGCACCCGTCGACGGCCCTTACTTCAGACCGAACTCGCCGGCCAGCATCCCGTAGAGGAACACCATCCCACTCCATGACCGTGAAGTACAGCACCGGGCCAGCCGGGTTACTGGGAGTTCACGGACCATCACCCCGGACGAACACCTGCGCAACCTCCACGCAGCTGCCCCCGGTGCTGAAGGAGCTCTTCTTGAACGAACCGTTCTCGATCATCACGTTCTCCGTTCTCTGAAGGCGACCCCGTGCCGCCCGAGGTCAAGACTGCGCGGCTGACCTGGGCAAACAGCGGGACAAGCAACTGGGGGCGCAACTGGGCACAGCTGGGCACGCACTGGGCACGCAACTGGGTACGGCGCAGGGCGCCGACAAGACCAACGAACAGGGATGTGACGGCATGAAAGAGGACGTGCGGTCAGCGACTGATCGGCCGCCGACGTTCCGGCTCTGGGGCGAAGTCACCGCGAATAGAGACGGAGACCGCGTTCCCATGGGAACGAAACGAGAACAGTGCTTGCTCGTCGGCCTTCTCGCGGCACGCGGCAAATCGGTTTCTCGCGAATCACTGCGCAAATGGATCTGGAACGATACGCCGGACAGCGCTTCCGGGGAGCTCGACGCGTTCATGACCAAACTGCGCAAGCGGCTGAGCGATCTCGGTTTCGCCGATGTGCTCGTGAACAAGAACGGATTGTGCCGGCTCGATATCGCCGACGATCAGGTCGACGTGCATCGTGCCGATGCGCTGGCCAAGGCGCAGAAGCGGAACGATCCGCACGCCGAAATCCTACTTCGCGAAGGATTGCAGCTGACCGAAGGGGAACCTCTACCGCATCTCGACACCGAGTCCATCGAAAATTACCGACTCACGTTGGAAAGGCGCCGTCTGGACATGGAGGTCGAGTACTGTCAGGTCGCGATCAGGCTCGGACGTCATCAGCAGCTGCTCGGCGAGCTCAATCGTCTTTTCGATGAACATCCTGAAGATACCCGTGTAGCGGCACTGGCCATGTGTGCCTCCCAGCTTTCGGGTCGGCAGTCAGATGTCCACAAGATCTACTCGCAACACCGGACACACATGCGCGAATTCGGCGTGGACGTCTCCCCAGAGATCAAGGAGCTGCAGACGCGGATCCTCAAGAACGATCTGCGACCCGACTCTCGCTGTTTCCCCCACTCGGCGAACCGTACTCGGCGGCTGGAGAATCGATGACCACCGAAAGTGACAACCTCCTGGTAGGCATACATCTCGACACCGGAGACCTCGACCAGATGCGGCAGGCGATCGCCGAGTCGTTTCGTGAAGCGTCCTGCCCGAGTCGAGTGACCGCGGACTGCTTGGTCTGCCATGTTCCTGCCGAGGTATCGCCTGCCCAGGTAGTGGGAGCGTGGATGGATCGGCTCTCCGCTGTGGTGACCGGTCCCGCGCAGGTGGCGGTCGCGGTCGGCGACGAAGCCGAAGCATGCGACTTGGCGCGGTCCGACTTCACGAGGCGCATGCTCGCTGCCGCGCCAGACGGCCGCATCGCGGTCGCCGTGTCGGAGGACGTGTACCGACGGGCGGTACTGCCGACGGGCAGGAACGTGGATCCGCACGCGTATCGCAGGACGGACATGGGCGTAAACGGATGGGTTCGGATACCGGGCAGGGCAATGCCACCCCATCCGCTCGACGAGGTCGATGCACGCCTCGATCTCCGAGCGGCGGAAACGCCATCGCGCACGGGCCCGACCGTCGTGTTCGAGGGCACGTCGAAAATCGGCAAGCAGGTTATCGCGAATAGAATAGGGGAAATGAAGTGGTGACGCCCATGACCACGGATGACAGCCCCGCCGCCGCACCGCCCCCCGACCAACCACCGCCAAGCCCGGACGCGGACGCGGGCAAGGCAGGCGAGTCGACGAAGCCCGGCGACTCCGGGAAGAAACCGGCCGACAAGACCGATGCCGAGGACCCGCACGGCGCCGACCGCCGCGCGTTCGGGGAGGCGTACGGGACGTGGGATCTTGCGGACGGACGGACCGATGGCGTTCCTCCAGGCTGGAGCACCAAGATCCAGAAGCAGCACATCGGCGACGTGTACAACATCGTCGAGAGTGGTGCGAAGGCAGCCAGGTCTGCGACGGTGCGGGATGACTACCTCACCGGTATCCGCGCGAGCTACGTAGACGTCCCCCGTTACGAACGGATGTACCGGGCCTTGTCCGAGTACCGGCTGCTGGTGCTGTACGGACAGCCGGGAACCGGCCGCCTCACCACGGCACTGCACCTGCTCGACCAGGTCGCTAGCGGCAAGGTGTCCCGGTTCGACGACGAGCTGAGCTCAAGTCCCTCACCAAGAACGACTTCGATGACGGAGCGGTTACGTCGTGTCCCACGACGGCACATCGCTGACGGAGACCCGGCTGGACAAGCTGCGCGATCTCCTCGTCAAACGGAAGTGCTACTGCGTTGTCATCACCGAGCCCGACGAGCTGAGGACCGGCAGCACGAACCGGTACGCATTCGAGTACGAGCCGCCCGACAGCTCGGCGCTGCTGGAGCGGTGCATCGCCAGGGAGGTTCGCTCGGGCGACAGGGCGGACGCCGAGGAGCTGCTGACCGAGCAAGCAGCCTCGCCAGAGCCGAGCCGCGCTGGGTCCGAGGCCCCGGCCCGTCGAAACCGCCGAGATGGCGAGGCTTCTCGCCGAGTTCGGCCGCGGCGAGATCACCCTTGATGCGGTGGAAACTCAAGCGGCACAGCTTGTTCAGCGGCAGGTCGTCGAATGGTTCGCAGACCTTTCCGCCTCGCGATCGGAAGAAAGGCTCAAAGAGGCGCTCAGGCTGGCCGCGTTCCGAATCGCCCTCGCCGTCTTCAACGAGTCGCCGTACCACATCGTCGCCAAGGCGGGCGTCGACCTGGCCGACAGGTTCATCGCTGCCGTCTCGACCACAGCCCCAACCAAGGAACGCCCGTCCGTGTTCTCCGACAGACAGGCGAGGATGCTGTCGAACTCCCGTGCCGAGATCGTGGACGGGCACCTCGCCTTCGGCGCGTTCAGCATTCCGGTCGGCCTGGCAAGGTTTTCCGACGACCGCTTTCCGGTGGTGCTGCTCAGCTACGTCTGGCAGGAGCATCACAACTTGCGCGCCGCGATGGTCGCCTGGTTGTTGAAACTGAGCAGGGACTCACGGCACACGATCTGGGTGCGCGCCGCACAGGCGACCGGCCTGGTCTGCTCTCTGGACTTTCATTTCACGTACACGAAGATGATCGCATCCGCCGCGGCCGCCAGTGGCAAGAAATGCCTGCGGCGTCGGATGTTCGCCGCGGTAGCGCTGGACCAGGCGGCGCGCGATGAACGGATCACCAGCGCGATCAGCGATCGGCTCAAGTACTGGCGCCGCCATGGTTCCGAGGCGCAGAAGTGGACGGCGGCCGCCGCTTTCGGTTATGACCTCGGGCGGCTGTCGATCGAGTCCACACTGGAAGAGCTGCGCGTCCTCGGCACGCCGACGGAGCTGCAATCCGCCTTCGACGAGGCAAGCAACCGCGAGCTAGTCCACATCTGCGGCTACAGTCTCGCGAACCTTTTGGCGTTCGGTGAGGTGCGGTCCATTCTCGAACAGCTCGGGGACTGGATAGCCAGCAGTCGGCAGAGCGTTCGAGAACTGGCCTGGTGGGCAATGGTCTGGCTCATCAACCTGCACGGCTTCGACCTCACCCAGCCGCGGCGGTTGGCCGGCCGAGCCGAACGCACACTGCCGCAAAGCCGGGAGCAGTGGCCACTCCTGCTCGCCCTTCAGGACGAGAACCCCGAGCTCACCCAACCGATTGCCGACCTGCTCTGGTGGCTCTTGCGAGGACGTCGGGCGGACTTCGTCGCCAAACAGCTCTTCGGGCGGTGGATACGTGCCGCGGAGAAGGACCCGGAAGCGTTGCGGGCGCTCGTGCAGTTCGTCCCACATCTCATCCACGACGAGGGGGATGCCAATCGACTGCACTATTTGATCATCCGGTTGCGCCGTGACTGGTGCGACCCACTCGACGACGAGGCCGCCTCACTACTGGAGGCAGCCATCCATCCAGTCGCGTCCCGGAAGGAGGCCTCATGACCGAGCCACGAGCTATCCAACGGCCCGGCAAAGGAGCACCGGAGAAATCTGATGACGAGAACCAGAGGCAGAGGCCGGTTCGGCCACAACGACCGGAGTTCCGCAATCCGATCGTCAACGAACGGCAGGTGAGCCGCTTCGAGTTCCTGTACCGGCGGCCACCCGTCAGCGCCCAGGTGGCGCGGGTCTTCGTCTCCAGCTCCGGCCACGCCGTGGAATACCCGCCGGACAAGCAGCCGACCACCGGCGAATTGTTGTGGGGCGGCGCCCGGACGATGTACGACATCGACACCGGCGTCCATGTGACCCAGATCGAAGCGGCACCGCCCAGCCACGGCGACAAGGTCGCGTTCCATGCGTCCGTCGACCTGGTATGGCGGGTCGTCGACCCGTCCAAGGTGGTGCTCAATGGGGTGAAGGATGTCGGGATGACGGTGTCGCCGTTCCTGCTCTGCCGGCTGCGTGCGGTAACCCGGCAATACGAGATCGAGGCCCCCGAGAAGGCGGAGAAGGCCGCCAACGAAGAGTTCGATAGTGCCAACCTGGGCGCGGAGTTCGGCTTGTCGATGCGGGTGTTCGTCAGGTTGTCCATGGATGACTCCAGCCTCGTGCACGCCGCTATCCAGCGGAAGGTCGAAGTCTTCCGGGATATCATCGCCGCAGGCGACTACAACCAGTTCGCCCTTCAACTCGCGATGAATCCGCATGACGTCCACACAGTTGTTGAACTATTAGGTAAAGAACGCGACAGCCATCGACAAGCGGTTTTCGATTTCGTCACCAGGCTTCTGGAGTCCGACGCGCTCGATCGGTGGCAGATCGACGATCAGGTGCGGATCACGTTGCAGTGGTTGCGCGACTCCGGCTACAAGGTGCTGACCGGCACCGACGAAGCACGTCCCGTCTCATTCGGCGAGAACCAAAGGGAACCGCTGCCGCGGGCCGATCAGCCATGATCGTCGGCCCCCTCCTGCCACCAGGCACGGTCCCGATCGCGGTGGCGGTGCTCGTGGCCGGCGCGACCACCCGCTGGATTGCGCCGCTTTCCATCCGCCTGCTCGCGACGCTGATCCAGAGCATCGTGGCCACGGTGGCTGCGGTTATGGTCCTGCCGGAGTACTACCTCAGCGCTACGAGCCGACGTCGACACCGCGACCCGCCGCAGGTCGCCTACGACTACGGCGCGGTGATCGGCTCCACGGCCCGGCTGGCCAACCGTGTCGTCGGTTTCTGCATGTTCGGCACGGCAAAGGCGCTACGCGCAATACCGCTTGTCTGGGTAGCCGTGATCGCCGCCGTAGTCGCGATCGGGTGGATGCTCGGGCTGATCCCCGTGTGGAACGAATAGTGCCGTTCGTAGGTGGCCGAGCGTGGTCGTCGTGCGGCCGATCATGCGCAAAGGAGCGTCGACGATGGGGTAGTCCCTCGAACATGCGACGAGGAGGACGTTCATGACGGATTCGGATCAGCTAGGCGGGGAGCCAGTCGAGAACGTGCTCGAACAGCGGCGCGACGACGCGCCGGGCGAGTACGACGGCCTCGAGCCTGCGGAGCTCCCGACCGAGGCCGCCACGCCGACCAGCAGATCGCAGAGGCCCGGAGGACGACCGCTAGTGTCCCGTGTCTGAGGTCTACTCACGTGTGATCTTGGTGATGAGTTCGTCGGCGGTTTTGGCCCAGGTGAAGGGCTTGGCGCGGTCGTTGTAGGCGTCGATGAACGGCGGAAGGCGTCTTCGAGGTCGGTGATGTTGGTGAAGCTGCCGCTGCGGATGGCTTGGCGGGCGATGATGCCGACGAAGATCTCGACCATGTTGAGCCAGGTATTGGGCACCCAGTCGGCAGCCATCAGCACGACCCTCGCCCACCGCGCCATCCCCGGCCGGCATAGTCGAAGCACGTGTGACCGCTTCCAGCCGCCCACGATCACCCTCACGCAACCGCGACGCCTGCGCCACATACGTAACGATCTTCGCCGGGCGGGGGCTGGTGCGCTATCCATCCAAGATCAACCGTTGACCTGCTGCTTCCGAACGGGCGCTGGGTGCGAGATTAGGTGCGTACGGTGCCTCCGACGCTTTCGTTGGCACGCACGACTTGCGCACCGCCTCAAGCCGCAGCTGGGCCTGTAGCACAGTTGTTGTGAGTACGGGCGGTTTCCGCAACGTGAGGCCACGTTGCGGAAACCGCATTAGATTCAGTTGTACTGGGTTGCTTCAACCTCGGCGCTCTCGCCGCTTTGGCAGACCTGGGCGTGGATTTTGGTGTTTACCGTGTGCCCCTTCCGGTTCGTCCAGATGAGCTTGGAGGGGTCGTACAGGCGGACACACGTCGACGTGCCGAGGGGCTCGTTTTTCAGGCTGCGTGCCTGGAACCGCACGCTCATGCCATCCGCACCACGAATTGCGACTAGGTGCTGGCGGTTGTTCGGCACCGAGAAGTACGAGGTCACGCCACATGACGTCCAGGCGTTGGTTACCCTCCCACAGTCGAATTCCTCCCGCGCCAGGACGATCGGATCATCCGTATCCGTATCCGTATCCGCGAGCGCAGTGGGAGTGAGGGTCATCGCGAGTCCCGCAGCGAGTCCGGCGATCATAAAACTGGCTTGGAGTCGACGTCTCATCGCTCTTTCTCCCCTAATGACAGTCGGTTTTGGTTGTCCCGTGTGAATCTTTCACGACGTGCTTTGTCGCAGTGGGATGTTGGCTCGATGACCTTGCCGGAATGTGGCTCTAACCTGACCGTAACCTGGACGTGACAGATCGTGGGTGCAAGACTCGGGGTCGCGACCTTTGCCGGAGGGGCAGTAGGCGCCGCGTCCTGGGGGGCAGATGGAGTTCCGGATACTTGGACCGCTGGAGATCTGCGACGGGGCCGGGGAACTCACGGTGGGCACACCGCGTACGCGAGCAATACTGGGGATCTTGCTGACCACGCCCGGCCAGCTGGTGAGCATTGATCGTCTCATCGACGAACTCTGGCCGGAGGGTCCCCCACCAGACGCCAGGACGCTCATTCACAGCTATGTCTCGAAACTGCGTCGGATGAGCGGACCGGTTGCAAAGCGCCTCATCACACGTAAACCGGGATACCTCCTCCGTGTAGACGACCAAGAACTGGATCTGCACCGCTACGAACAGCTCGTCGCCGATGCGCGGAAGGTCGAAAAGCCGCAGGATGGCGCTGCTCTGCTTCGTCGGGCGGACGAACTTTGGCATGGGCCGCCGTTCGCGAACGTGCCGGCGACGCCGGCTATAGCGGCGGCGATCACCAAGCTTGGCGAGTTGCGTCTGGCTACATTGGAGGAACAGTTCGACGCTGCCCTGGCAGCGGGGCAGAACGTCGTCGCCGACCTGACCGAGCTCGTCGCCACCCACCCACTACGGGAGCGGCTCGTCGGTCAGCTCATGGTCGCGCTCCACCGCGCAGGCCGGACCGCGGATGCGCTCGCCGCTCACCAGCAAACCATCTCACTGCTGCGCGAGGAACTCGGCGTCGATCCGGGATCGGAGCTTCGGCGGGCACACCAGATCGTCATCGCCAAGGAAGCGCTCGAACACGTGCCGTGCCTGTTGCCGTCGCGCCTGCCGCCACTGGTCGGTCGTGAAGACTCTCTGACGAAGGGGCGCCGAGTGCTTGGCTCGGCGTCGCCCTGGCTCGCGGTCACCGGACCGGGCGGTGTCGGGAAGACAGCGTTCGCGTTGTGGCTCGCCGACAAGTCGCGTTCCACCTTCCCGGACGGGATCCTTGTCACCACACGCGGGTCCGAGCCCGTCGACGAGTCCATGCTGACCAGGTTCCTCGGCGCGTACCACATTTCGATCGGCGGCCAGCTGCCGAGCAATCCCCACGAGCGGGCCGCGATGTTGTGGGACCTGCTTGGTTCGCGGCGGGTGCTGATCGTGCTGGATGACGTGCCGGACGAGACCTATGTGCGTCCCCTGCTGCCAGTCGCCCAAGGCTGCGGTCTCGTAGTCACCAGCCGCAGGCGGCTGGCCGGTCTCGACTCGTTTCACGGCCTGCCACTAGACGTCCTACCGGTCGACGCCGGGGTCACGTTGCTACGCGCGGTGGCCGGTACCCGACGTGTCGACGAGTTCGCCGGCTCGATCGTCAAGGTGTGCGGTGGGCTGCCGCTGGCGATCAAGGTGGCCGGTGCCCGGCTGCGTGCTCGGCCTAACTGGACCATCAACGATCTCGCGCGCCGGCTCACTGATACCCGAAGCCGACTGGACTGGCTGCAACTCGGGGATCTCGGGGTCCGTGCCAGCCTGATGGAGAGCGCGCTAGATCTGACGGGGGACCAGCGGCGGCTCCTGTGCAGGCTCGGTCTGCTCGACACAGTGGAGTTCGCGGGCTGGGTAACCGCAGCGCTGCTTGATCAGGAGGTCTGGGCCGCGGAGAGGCTACTCGACGACCTAGTGGAGGCCCATCTGGTGGAACTCGCCGGACACGGAGTGACCGGGCCGAGGTATCGGATGCACGAACTGATCCGCCTGGTCGCCGTCGAACTCGCCACCTCCGACGACCGCGCCGCGACTACGCGATCGCGACATGGATTCCTCGCGCTTGCCGCAACGGCTGACGACCAACTCGCCCACTGGTTCGGCGTCGACCCGGAACCCGCGCCAGCATGGCTGCCGCCGGAGGACGCGATACTCGCAGTCGCCGCGGAGCCGATGCGGTGGTTCGACGAGGAGCACGACGCGTTGATGACCGCCGTCCGCAGCGGCGGCGCCATGGCGTGGGCGATCGCCCAACGGATGGCGACCTACCTGGAACTGCGTGGCCGCTATGAGGACTGGGTCATGGTGCTGCGTGCTGGCCTCGCCGCGGCCGACTGCCTTCAGGACAAGCAGGGACAAGCCACGATGCTCGGCCTGCTGATGCACGTCGAGGCGACTCGCGACGAGCACCAGGCCGCCATGCGGTACGCCGCGCTCGCCTTCGTCGCGTACCAGGCGTTGGACACGCCGGCGCCGCCGCTCACGCAGACCCCGACCGCGACCACGCCAACCATCGAGGAGGCGCGGCGTCGTGGCGACATCCTGGCGATCGGGTTCGAGGCCTGCCGGCTGACCATCGCCCTGCGGGTCGAGGGCGCAAGGGTCGACTACTTGGCGCTGTTCGAAGAAGCCCGCGACGCGTTCCGGCTTGGGAACGTGCCACTGCTCGAACTGTGGACGATCAAGAACGCGGGCCTCGTGTACCTACGACACCGCCGGTTCGCGGATGCGGTGGAGTGCTTGACCAGAGGGCAGGCCATTTTTCAGAACGCCACTGGCGAGGTCGCCGCCGGTGGAGATTTCGCCGGTGTTGCCGCCGCACACGGCCGTCCTGACCTCGCGGAACAACTGGCCAAAGCTGCACTCACCGATGCCGACCGAACGGGTGACCTATGGTCCGCTGCACGGGCACTGCACACCCTGGCCGACGTCCGCGCAAGCCGGGGCGACCCTGCGGCGGCCCGGACCTACCGGAAGGCGCTGAATGTGTGGGCTGACCTGCGGATGCCACGGCGCGTCGCCCAGGTCGAGGAAGCCATGGCACGGCTCGAGTAATTCCTTCACAGCTGGTCGGTGCCGACTCTGGTCTGTTGGCTGAGCTGTCAGTGACCGGGTTGGTGTCCAACAGGGCCACGTCGACGGAATCGACACGACCAGGCGAAGGGCGGGTGTGGGCGTGCGGATTGAGCATCAACTGTTCGGGCGACGGCGAAATGCCGGTCGCGCAGACTCCTCGTCCGATGGCTGGTCTCTGCGTCGATAGGTGTCGGTTGCGGTGGTCCGACTACCAGCCGACCAGCGAGGAGCCCGCTCCTGAACGAGAAGGTGCGCGACCAGACCTACCTGCGACGCAGTTGGGGCGCCGGAGCACCTCTGTGTTTCCCCGACCGCTCGACGGTCACTATCCCGGTCCGGGCCTTCCGCGTCGGCGCGCTCCGCTGACTCCGTCGGGAATCGCTTGTCAGCGGCCTACATCTGCGCCGGCGCCGTCCGCTGCATGCTCAATCTGTGGTCCTCAGGAGGTCACTGTGCCGAAGTGGTACCCGTGAGCTGTGCGGCGACCGGTATTGCGCACATGTGGATACCCCCAACGAGTGCCGGGTCATTCAGGGAAATTTCGAGGATTTTAGCCCGAGTGGACTAGCGTGATTGCGGGAACGGCGGTATTAAGTCAATCTCGCTATTGTCCGATGTGGCCATGAGTGCTTCAGCTCGTTTATCTTTTCGAAGGGGAGAACTGTGCCAGGGAGAATTAGCAGGCGGCGGGCGCTTGCGCTCGGCGGTGGAGTCGTGGCCGCCGCTGCGGCGGGTGTTGGTACTGCGGCGGCTGCGGGCGAGTGGATCCGGCTGCCGGTGATTACCGCCAATATTGGGCGGGACAACCTCGGGGCGCGGGAGGCCGCGATCCGGGACGTGCGCAACGCTGACGGGGACAATCGCCCGGTGGTGGGCTGGCAGGAGATCAACGAGGGCGACACCGGCGAGCCCGCGATGATCGACCAGTACTTCGGCAGCATGTACACCAACGCGTTCCTGCGCCACGACAGTTCGTTCCGCGTACCGACCTCCGTGCCGAAGCCGTGGCAGGTGGTCGACTCGCGGCCGACGTTCGTGCACGGCGGCATCGAGAACGTCACGCCGCCGAGGTGGATCAACGAGGTCGTTGTCGCGCACGAGTCGGACTCCCGGTTGAAGTTCGTGCTGGTCAACACGCACTACATCGCCAACGCCTTCAACGGGGACATGCGTCCCGACCTGCAGGACGAGTGGAACGCGATGAAGGCGGCCCACAAGGACCGGGTTCTCGCCCAGCATCAGAACCAGGGCCGGCTCGTCATCTGGACCGCGGACACCAACCGCCACAACTACGACACCGCGACCGGCTGGCAGGCCGAGCGCAAGGCCTTTGGCGACGGCGTCGACCGGGTCAACTGGTTGCCGGGCAACGGCGACGTCCAGTTGGAGCTGCTCAACACCAAGATCATCCCGATGAACGTCGACGGGCACAATGCGCGGCTCGCGATCTTCCGCATCCGGCTGGCGATCTGAGCCGGCAGCGCCGTCGAGCACGCGGATGGGTGCGATGAAACGCGCGGTAGGCGATCGCATCTGGACCAGCATTCGGTGGCCCGAGTGGTCCAACCGATCGTCCAGAAATCGGTTTGCCGCGCGTGCCTCGGCCTGGAAATCTCATCCGGTGCCATCCTCCTTGCTGGTCAACTTCGTCTACTGCCACCCGGTCGGCCACGTCGTCGAGGCCCTGCACTACGCCAACGGCTACCGGGCGGCGGATCCGTCGCGGCGGGTGTCGGTGACGCTCAACGAGAACACGGCCACCGAGCTTGCCGACCACGCGTCGTTCGTCGAGCGCGCCTACACCGTCCCGATGGACGTCTTCGACAATGCGGCCGACCACTCGCGGACACTGGCCGCGCTGCCGTCCACATGGGACGTGGTGGTCTCGGACTTCCGCGGCTACGACCCAGCACAGCGCAGCCTGTTCCCTGGCATCGCGTCCTGGTTCGACGCGAGCGCGGCGTACTTCGCCGGCCAGAAGGGATTCGCGGGCTTCCCCAAGCCCGTCCCGTACTCGCCCGGCGAGCACTGGCGGCTGTCGATACCGCCGGCCGACAGCCGTTTCCCCGGCACCGGACCACGTATCGCCGTCCTGCCCGGCGGGAGCGCGCCCCGCTCGTTCTACCCGTCGACCCGTTCGTGGGAGCTGATCGTCGACGCGCTGGCCAAGCAGTTCCCCACCGCCACGTTCTGCCTGGTCGGCAAGCTACGTGCGGACACGCGGACCTCGACCACCTTCACGGCCGAGGAGCTGGACCGCGTCCGCGGCGCCATGCCTCGCCACGTCGACGTGGTGGACGAGCCGCTGCTCGACCAGCTCGCCGCGGTGGCCGCCTGTGACGTGCTGGTCTCCCCGCACTCAGGCTTCGGCATGGTCGCGCTCGCGGCGGGGACCCCGTGGCTGACGATCGGGGGCAACCGCTGGCCGGAGTACTTCTTCAACGGCGTGCCCTTCTACACGGTCGTCCCGGACGTGTCCCGCTTCCCCGCCTACACGATGATGTCGGCCGACCCGCCAACGGTCGACGACGACGGGGAACGCTCACCGAGCATGTCCCGCACCAGGATCGAGGCCGATCTCGACGAGCTGGTCGAGGCCGCAGCCACGCTGGTGTCCGGTGGACTGGACTACGACACGGCCCTGCACGCACACGCGACGCGCATGCTCCCGCTCGTCGGCGGCGACCCGACCCGGCTGTGGTCGATCGACAACGTGCTCGCCGCCTCGCTCGCCTGACCGTCGACCGTCCACCCCAGAACGAAGGCCGCCGTCAAGCGGCTGACGTCGTTGGACGGTCGCCCGCACCTGCGGCATGAGCGCGTGTTCGTGGATGGCGTTGATCCAGCGTCGCCGCTGTCGCGGCGGAGCCGGTGTTCGTCGGTGGACCGCTCACGTGGTTTGACGCTGGTGCGATCCGTTGCAACGCCGTGCTCACGTTGGTAGCCGGGCTGAGGGCGTGGCCGGTGTCTGCTGGGGTCTGTTCAGTCGTCGACGGTCTGTGCCGCGGCGGCGATCGGCTCGAGCCCCGTGATCAGCTCGTCGAGTTCGTCCGGGTTGAGCGCGTCGTACGGCGGCGCCGCCAGCTCGTCGGTGCGGGCCTCGATCCGCTCGCTGGTCTCGCGGCCGGTGTCGGTGAAACCGCCGGCGGTGTCCACGAGGCCGCGGCCGCGCAGCCCGTCGACGACGGCGTCGAGCTGTGCTTTGGGCAGGTGGTGGATCCGGCCGAACTCCTGCGCCTTCATGCCGAGGGAGAGGGCGAGCAGGACGTGGGCCTCGGTGCCGCCGATGCCGTGGGCGAGGAGGGCGGCGTTGTGGCCGTCCCCGCGGTGCTCGCGCAGCAGCGTCGCCGCGTGCCAGAGCCTGGCCACCGGCTCCTCGGGCACGGCGAGCGCCCGGAGCCCGGCGTAGAGCGCTCGGCCTTCGGTCGGCGCGCTGACCGCTGCTCGGGTGGCGAGGTCGGCGACCCGTACCAGGGCGGGGGAGTCGGCGAGTTCTCCGATCGTCTGCCGCAGCGCGGTGGCGCTGCCCCGCTCGCGCACGGCGATCGCCTCCTGCGGGGTGGTCTTCCCCCATACCCATGGGATGTGGCGTGCCACTTCGCCGTCGGCGAAGTTGTAGAAGACCGCGTGCACCACCTCGGCCGGTGCCAGCCCGAGCGGTGCGGCGCGGCCGGCGAAGTATCCGTCCCAGTAGTTACGCATGCCCAGGGCCAGGAACGCCTCGTTCACCACCTCGGAGAAGGTGATCGTGGCGATCGGCTCGACGAGCTCGAACATGCGGTGGACCTTGGCCTGTGAGTGTGGCATCGGTCGGCATCTCCTGTGGTCGCGACGGCGCCCTGGTGGGCGCGTCTCACCCTGGCTACGAACAAGCCGGCCCGGATTCGACAACTCCGGTCGATTCTGCCGGGCAGCGTCGGAGTGTCACGCCGAACTCGGTCGCCAGTAGACCCTCGCGACGACTCGGATCCAGGAGCGGCTCGCTGGCCCTACGCTCGCTCATCGGCGTATGCGGATGGCTGCCGCGACGTACCAACGCCAGAAGTCAACGGCGGAAAGGCCGGGTCAGTCGGCTCGTACTGGAGTCGTGTCGCTTCCAGTGATCGACTACAGTCGCAGCTTTCTGCCGAACGGATTGCCGTCGCGCGGATTCCGGCAGGTGCAACGGTTTACGAGGCTGGAGCACGCCATGACGACGAGCGAGATTCTCGAGGTCGTTGTCGGCTGGTTTGCGGCCTGATGCTCCCCTCCGGATGGTTCGGCCGCCCGTTCGACAACCTGCATCGGTTGACGGCTGCTCGCGTCGAGGCTGATCGTCTGGTCGTCGTGCTTGACGAGCGGATCGTGCTGTCTCTCGCGCATCCCTCGAACGCTGTCGCCGATTCCACGACCCTGCGGCTGTCCGGCTTTACGCACGCGATCTTGGACTGGGACGAGTACGGTCACGCCGGATCCCACGTTGCATGGGCAGGGCGTGGGCCAACCTTGGCATCGTAATGCGTCAGGACCAGCGACTTGACGAGGCAAAGAGTGCCTTCGAGCAAGCCGCGTCCGTATTCGATCAGGTCGATGACCACGAATCAGCTGACGGAGTGCGGGAAATGCTCCTCCTGCTGAGGCGTGAGATGGACGTTCGCATCTAGTGCGAGTCGACTATATTTGGTCAGGTGGCGGAGTTTCCACGGGATTTGACCCGCAGCGAGTACCGCGTGATGGCCGCCATCTTCATCGACGACTGTCCCGAAGCCTCAATCCTGAGGACTCAGTTGGAGAGTGCGCGCGTGCTGCGCAACTGGCCGCCTCTGGGTTCACCGAGCATTGACCTGGAGGTTGCGGCAGTTGCGCCAACCATTCAGGACGAAGCGCGGGTGCTGCCGGTGGACGCGCATGTCCATGACGAACGCGGCGGGTACGTGGGCGAACTGATTGTCTGGATGGAACACGGGCGGCTCGCAGCGCTCGAGTATGCCTGGGTGACTGACGAGATGCCTACGTCGTTACCGGACGTGGCGGCGCTACGGATCTCGCCCAGATCGGGCCAGTAGACGGTGCCAGTAGACGTGCCAGTAGACGCTGCCAGGACCCCGCTGGTGGCGAGGCCCTGGCAGCGACCCCCCGGGGTCAGTTCCAGGGCAGGAACTCTCCGTTGAACCACTGACCGTCCGCGTCGTCGGAGTAGACGTCCACGTTGAAGTCGTAGTTCATGTGCTTGGCGGGATAGCCCAGCCAGCCGGATGCGGCCGTGCTGTCGCAGATGACGTCGTCGGTGCAGATCGTCACCGTCGGGATGTTGCCGAAGAGGTTGTCCGCGCCGGCGAGCGGCCGGCCGACGACCTCGGAGTACCACTGGCCGGAGAGGCCGGCGGCCCCGGGATTCGCGGCCCGCTTCGCGTCGGCGATCAGCACGGCGTTCACGTTGCCGAAGCTCTGCCAGTTCTCGGTGACCCAGGTGTGCACCACGGCGGCACCCTCGGAGTACCCGATCGCCTTGGCGTGCTGCGCGGGGCACAGCGCACGCTGGTCGCGGATCAGCCGGTTCAGCTCGTTCACGCCCTCCCGGGCGCTCGCGCCGGTCAGCTGTGCCGAGTACCCGACCCGCTGGCTGACGTTGCCGGTGAAGACGCTCGACGTCGGGTCGTTGAACCCGCCGACCACGATCGTGTAGGTGCCGCCGCACGGTGCCGCCTGCGCCGTCGGCGCGCTGGCGACGGCGACCGCCCCCACGGACAGCAGGACCGTCGCCACCATTGCTGCTAGTCGTCTCATCTCGTCGGACCTCCTCGTTCACGACTGCGTTGAGTAGGCAATCAGGTACCGTTCGTCCTGGTCGCGAATCTTGGAGAGCCTGGAAAATCCGGAGATCTGCGGGGGTGCGATGCCTGGAGAGCCGACCGCTCGTAACGGCGCCGACACCATCACCGACGCCGCCGAGTTCGGCCGCGCGCTGAAGCAGCTGGCGCGCCGGCGTCCCGGTGGGCCGGTCAAGGTCGCCTCGCTCGCCCGGCGGCTGAACATCTCGCAGAGCACCCTCTACGCCTACCTGGCGGGCACGACCGTGCCGCCGAGCGACGTGCTCGACGACCTGCTCGGCGAGCTCGGCGCGCCACCCGGTGAGCATCGCCGGCTCTCGCTGGCCCGCGATGCGCTGCACCGCCGCCGCGGTGCGAGCCAGCCGAGCCGGGTTCCCCACGAGCTCCCCGCCGACACCGCGGGTTTCACCGGCCGGGCAGCGGAGCTGGCCGAGCTGGACGCCGTCCTCGCCGGGGACGCCGGCGTCGCCAGGCGGATCGCGTCGTTGTCCGGTCCGGCCGGCGTCGGCAAGACAGGGCTGGCCGTGCACTGGGGACACAGCGTCGCCGACGCGTTCCCGGACGGCTGCCTGTACAGCAACCTGCACGGCTACTCCCCGGTCGAACCACGCGATCCGGCCGACGTGCTCGCCGGGTTCCTGCGCAGCCTCGGCGTCGACGGCGCCGAGGTTCCCGACGACCCGCACGAGCGCGCCGCGCGGTTCCGCAGCCTGCTCGCCGGCCGGCAGGTGCTGATCCTGCTGGACAACGCCCTCGACGCCGACCAGACCCGGCTGCTGTTACCCGGCAGCCCGACCTGCTTCGTGCTGATCACCAGCCGCGCGGACCTGGCGGGGCTGCAGGTGGACCCGGGGGCGCACCGGATCGGCCTGCGTCCGCTGCCGAAGGTTGACGGCATGGCGCTGCTGCGCGCCCACCTCGGCAGCAAGGTCGACGACGCGCAGGACGCGGCCCGCCAACTCGTCGACCGGTGCGGCGGGCTGCCGCTCGCGCTGCGCGTGGTGGCCGCGCAGGCGATCCGCGACCAGGCGCAGCCGCTGACCGAGCTGGTCGCCGAGCTGTCCGGCCAGGGACTCGACCTGCTGGACGTCGGCGACCGGACCACGGCCATCAGCACGGTGTTCTCCTGGTCCCTGCGGCACCTTCCCGAGCCGACGGCGACCGACTTCGCGCTGCTCGGCGCGCATCCCGTCCGCGAGCTCGACATCGCCGGGATCGCGGCGCTGTTCGGCACCGACACCCGCGCGGCGGGCCGGCGGGTCGACCGGCTGGTCCGGGCGCACCTGGTCCAGCAGCCGCGGGCGGGCCGCTTCGGCATGCACGACCTGGTCCGCCACTACGCCGGGGACCGTGCGCGCGAGCTGCCCGCCGTGTTCCGCGAGGCCGCGGTCGGCCGGCTCGTCGACCACCTCATCGAGCGCGCGACGTGGGCCATGGACGCCCTGCACCCGGAAGAACAGGAACCAGACGCGGTCGCCGAACCCACGGCGGAACACCTCGGTGCGGCCCGGGAATGGCTGGACGCGAAGTGGCACTACCTGCTCGCGGTGATCGCCGACACCGCCCGGCGCGGCTGGCACGAGCCCACCGCCAGGCTGGCGACCGTCCTGCGGCGGCACCTGGACCAGGGTGGCCGGCACAGTGACGCGCTCACCGTCCTGGGGCACGCCCTCGAGGCCAGCAGGCTGGCCGGCGACCGGCCCGCGGAGGGCGAGGCGTTGCGCAGCCTGGGCGTCGCCTACCTGCGCCTCGGCCGCCACGAGGACGCCGGGCGGGCGCACCGGGCGGCGATCGCCGTCTGCCGGGACTGCGGCGACCGGTACGGCGAGGCCGCGGCGCTGAACAACCTCGGCAACCTCCACGAGCGGCTCGGCCGCTACCGCGAGGCGATGGACCACTACGAGCGTGCGCTCGCCCTCGCCGACGAAATCGGTACCCGGCAGGGCAAGGCCATCGTGCGGACCAACCTCGGCGTCCTGCACACCCGGATGGGCAACTACGCGCAGGCCGTTCGCGACACCCGGCGGGCACTGATCGCCTTCCGCTCGCTCGACGACCTCGGCGGCGCGGCGCGGACCCTGAGCAACCTCGGCGAGATCCGGCACCTCGCCGGCCGGCCGGGCGGCGCGATCGCTCGCTACGAGCAGGCGCTGGCCCTCGTCGACGAGATCGGCGCGCGCGGCATCGAGACCGAGGTGCGCAACCGCCGCGGCGCGGCGCACCTCGCCCTGGGCGCCGTCGACCGCGCGCTCGCGGATCACGAGGCCGCGCTCGGCATCGCCAAGACCACCGGCGACCGCTACGAGGAGGCCAAGGCGCTCGAGTGGATCGGGCACGCCCAGCTCGCCGCGGGCCGGGCCGACCTCGCCGCCGACTGGTGGCAGCGGTCGGTGGCCGTGTACCGGCAGCTGAGCGTGCCGGACGCGGGTCGCGTCGAGAGTCTGCTGGGGCGCCGCTGAGGACTGCGGCGCGCCGGTCACGGGTTTCCAGTCTTTCCAGAGTCTCCGCGAGCTGTGGACCTGGCTGTTCGCCGCTCATTAGGTTCCAGTCACCGCCAACACACTCAGCGTGAAGGGCTGGTTGGAAGTGAGAAACTGGAACAAGAAGCGGTTAGCGAACCTCGCGGCCACGTCGGTCGCGGTGGGCGTCGCTATCACGCTCGTGTCCCCGCCGGGGACCGCCGCGGCCGCCGCGGTTCCGCACAATCCGGCGCCGAACGGCGCGGTCGATCACCCGGACCGGCCGAACGTGCCCGACGCCAGGATGAAGAACCCCTCGCCGCCGCCGGCGCCGGCCAACCCGGGACCCAGCAACTCGGCGCCGAGCAACTCGGGAGTGGGCCAGGCGCCGCCGGCGGCACCACCCGCCGCGCCCAAGCCACAGCGCAAGGACAAGCCGCCGGACCGGGACGCGCACAAGTTCAGCCCGGCGAAGCGCACGCCCGCGGGCCAGTCGTCCAATCGGGACAACGACAACCGGGACAGCAGGCGCGACAACAACAAGCGCGACAGCAGGCGCGACAATGACAACCGCGACGACAAGCGCGACGCCGCCCCGGCGCTAACCCCCGTGTGGGCGACACCGCCGGCGCCCGCACCCGCCCCGGCGCCCGCGCCTGCCCCGGCGCCCGCTCCCGGGGCCGGGCAGGGCAACAGTCCGCTGACCGGGCCGGCGGCGCTGCTCAACGGCGTGAACAACGTGCTGGTCAGTGCCAACGACGCCATGAACAAGGTCCTGACCGATGCGAACAAGACCGTGAACCAGGTGCTCAGCCAACTCCCCAAACCACAACAAGCCGAGCCTGGTCTCACCGTCGTCACACCGCCCAAGAAACCCAAGCCCACCTCGCCCAATCGCGACCCTGGTTTCGAAACGCAGGAATACCACCCGGCCGAAGAAGGCACGGGCGCGCAGTTCGCGGACTTCGACTGGTTCGAGCGGCCGCCGCACATCATCGGAATGCCCGAACGGGACCTTTCCGCCGAAGTGCCCGGCTACGAGGTCCAGGAGCAGCGCAGCGATGCCTATGCCGGCGGCTGGGTTTACTACTGCGGTCCCGCCTCCGCGCAGAACACGCTCGCCATTCTCGGTATCGACATGAGTCAGGACGACCTCGCCGACCGGCTCGGTACCACCAGCGACGGCACCGACATGATCGAACAGGTTACCGAGGGACTCAACGGCGTACTCGCCGACAATGGCGAGACCCCGGTCTACGGCACCGCGCACATCGAGGGCGGCGGGGACATTCACCCCGTGACCGGAAAGGCCGCCGCGAGCGAGGACGAGATCAAGCAGCTGCGGTCGGACGTCGGCTGGAGCATCAGCAAGGGTTACCCGGTGGTCGTCAACGTCACCGAGACCGCGCCGGGCGTCACCATCAACGGCGAGCCGCACGGCTACCCGGGCCACTACGTCACCGTCGTCGGCTACGACAAGGAAACCGACACGGTGAAGGTCGCCGACTCGGCCTATGCCCCCCGCATGGAGAACGGCCAGCAGGTCGGCTGGGAGAGCGGCACGTACGAGATGAAGACCGAGGATCTGGCGCACTGGACGGCCGGAAAGGGCTACTCCTACGCCGAGGGCTACCCCGCGCCGGGTACCTGACGGTTACGCCATTTCCTGCCGGGCGGGCACTCGGTGGCTCCCAACACCGAGCGCCCGCCTTTCTTCGTTGTGGCAATGCATTCCGAGTGAAGGGCTGGTGGGAAGTGAAGACCTGGAACAGCAAGCGGTTAGCGCGTTTGGCTACGGCGTCGGTCGCGGTGGGCGTGGCTATTACGCTGGCGTCGCCTCCGGCGACTGCCGCGGCCGCCGCGGCGCCGCGTAACCCGTCGCCGAGCGGGGCGGTGAACCAGCAGCCGAATCGGCCGGACGTGCCGGATGCGAAGAAGATGAACCCGTCGCCGCCGCAGAATCCGGCGCCCAGCAATTCGGGTCCCAGTAATTCGGCACCCAGTAATGCGGGAGCCGGGCAGGCGCCGTCCGCACCACCGGCCGCGCCGCGGCCGCAGCGCAAGGACAAGCCGCCGGACCGGGACGCGCACAAGTTCTCCCCGGCGAAGCGCACGCCCGCGGGGCAGCAGTCGCGGCGGGACAACCACAAGAACAAGGAGCACGACAACGTCGCGGACTCCGCCTGGATGCCCGCGCCCGCCCCGGCTCCCGCACCCGCTCCGGCTGCCGCACCGGCTCCTGTGCCCGCGCCTGCTCCCGGGCTCGGGCAGGGCGCCGGCCCGCAGGCTGGTCCGGCCGGGCTGCTCAACGGCGTGAACAACGTCCTGGTCAGTGCGAACAAGACCCTGAACGAGGTGCTGGTCGAGGCGAGCGACGCCCTGAACCAGATGATCAACCAGCTCCCCAAGCCACAACTACAACCCGGCCTCACCGTCGTCCAGCCCGCCCCGAAGCCCGCCCCGCGCGTCGACACGGCGGAGCGCGACCGGTCCCACGAGCCGCGCGTCATCGCACTGGACGACGACGACCCGGGCGAGGCGCCGGCTCAGGTGCAGCAGTGGATCAACGAGGCGATGGACGAGCTGCGCAAGAGCGGCATCGAGCTCAGCGAGGCCGACGCCGCGCGCATCTGGCAGATCATCGCGCACGAGTCGAGCGGCGACCCGAACGCGATCAACGACTGGGACTCCAACGCCGCAGCGGGCATCCCGTCGCAGGGTCTGATGCAGGTCATTCCCCCGACGTTCGACGCGTACAAGCTGCCCGGCCACGAGGACATCCTGAACCCGGTCGACAACATCATCGCCGGCGTCCGCTACACGATCGACCGATACGGCTCGCTGGCCGAACACCCCGGCATCGAGTCCATGGAGAGCGGCGGCCCGTACCGGCCCTATTCGGCACCGATCGGTCGCTGAGCCGGCCACGTCAGGCCAGGCGGGCGCCGGTGTAGCCGCACCGGCGCCCGCCATACCATTGTTCGTCGTCGATGAGCGGAACTCCGAAGCATCCACGCCTCACAGGAAGTGGCCGTTGGCCAGGTATGGCGCCGGTTCCGGCATGCCCCGCAGCGCCAGGTAGCCCTCCTGGCCGATGCTCAGCCGCGCCGCCAGGCCCACGTCCACCGCCCAGTGGTTGGCCGTCGTGATGCAGTTGATCAGGGTGTCGCCCGTCGAGGCGGCCAGGGCTTCCCACAGGAGGTCGCGGGCCGTCGGCTCGTCCGTGGCGGCCAGCAGGGTCGCGCGGCCGCCGGCGAGGTAGGCGTAGCCGCGGCGGGCTGCCGACACCACCAGCCGTTGGTCGCGGCGCAGGTATTCGTGGTCCGGGCCGTGGCCGGCGCCGCGCAGCTGCTCGTCCAGGGTGTTCATCCACTCCGCGTCGTCCGCGGTGCCCTCGCGGAGGCCGGGCAGCGCCGGGATCGTGGCGCGGGCGACGGTGCCGGTCATGCGCATCTGCGGGTACAGCAGGAAGCCCGCCAGCCGATACCGCCGTGTCGCGCCGGGGTGGACCGTCGACGAGAACAGGCCCGGGCGGCCGTCGGCGTGCGACAGGGTGGCGTCCAGAAGGCGGCGGCCGATGCCCTCGCCCTGCCGCTCGGGCAGCACGCCGTACGTGGCCAGGTACCAGAGGCGACCACGGTTCTGGGAGATCGCGAAGCCCACGATCTCGGCACCGTCCGCCGCCACCCAGCAGCCGGCCGGGTCGACGGCCAGGTAGTGGCGCATCCGCTCGATCCACGCCGCGGACGCGGCCGGCGTGCGGGGCGTGGGCTCGGGCGCGCTGACCCGCCGGGTGCGCCGGTCGGCCTCGAGGAACAGGCGGTCCGACGCGCGCTCCGCCGCCTCCAGGTCTGCCTCCTCCAGCACGCGGATCTTCATGTCTTGCCAACCCCCTGCTCGATCCGGCCGCGACGACCACGCCGCGCGTAGCATCGCGGGCATGGCAGAGCTGCTCCGGTCCAACGATCCAGTGTTGATCTCGTTCGCGACCTCGTTGCTGGAGGACGCGAAGATCCCGCATTCGGTCGCCGACTCGCACATGAGCACGATCGACGGCTCGATCAACGCGATCACCAACCGCATCCTGGTCGAGGACGGCCGGCTCGACGACGCGCGCGGCCTGCTCGCCGACGCCGGCGTGGCCATCGAGAACGCGTAGCCGCCATTAGTGTGGTCGGCGTGCGCGTCGTGACCTGGAACGTCAACTCCGTCAAGCAGCGGTTGCCCCGCTTCCTGCCCTGGCTCGACCAGCGGCGGCCGGACGTCGTCTGCCTGCAGGAGACCAAGGTGCCCGACGACGTGTTCGGCGACCTGCTCGGCACCGCGCTCGCGGAGCGCGGGTACGAGGCGGCCGTCTACGGCGAGTCGCGGTGGAACGGGGTGGCCATCCTCTCCCGGGTGGGGCTCGACGACGTCGTGCTCGGGGTCGCGGGGGCGCCCGGCTTCCCGGAGCCCGAGGCACGCGCCGTCGCCGCCACGTGTGGGGGAGTGCGCATCCACTCGCTGTACGTGCCGAACGGGCGCGAGCCGGACTCCGATCACTACCGGTACAAGCTCGGCTGGCTCGCGGCGCTCAAGGACGTCGTCGCCGCGGGGCCGGGGGACGCGATCGTCTGCGGGGACATGAACATCGCGCCCGCCGACGCGGACGTGTTCGACCCCGCCGCCTACGTCGGGCAGACCCACGTGACCGCGCCGGAGCGCGCGGCGCTCGCGGAGCTGCAGTCGCTCGGGCTGCGCGACGTCGTGCGGGACCGGTGGCCGGACGAGCGCGTGTTCACCTACTGGGACTACCGCGCGGGCATGTTCCCCAAGGACCTCGGCATGCGGATCGACCTCGTGCTCGCCTCCGCGCCGGTCGCCGGCCGGGTCAAGGCCGCGTGGGTCGACCGGCTGGCGCGCAAGGGGACCGGGCCGAGCGACCACGCGCCGGTCGTCGTCGACCTCGACGAGGCGCCGGACGGGGACATCGGGCCGGTCGTGCCGCCGCCATCGGCGCCGTCGGCCAAGCCGGGGAAGTACCGCCTGCCGCAGGCCTGACACGTGCTCAGAGCTCGGTGAACGGCGTGGCGTAGGCGAACTCGCCGCGCAGCGCCGGGGTGTACGCCGTCAGCGGCCGGGCCTGGAAGTGTTCGCCCCACTCGGAGACCGGCGGGGTGATCCCGAGCGCGGCGGCGGGCGTGAAGCCGAACCTCGGGTAGTAGTCCTTGTGTCCCAACAGGACCACGACCGGCTCGCCGAGCGCGTCGGCGGCGCCGAGGACCGCGTGCATGAGGGCGCTGCCGACGCCGCTCCGCTGGTGCCCGGGCAGCACGCCGAGCGGGCCGAGACCGAGCGCGGGCCGCCCGGCGATGTGAGCGCGGGTGCACACGACGTGCCCGACGAGCCGCCCACCCGCCTCGGCGACGAGCGACAGCTCCGGGAGCCAGCCGGGGTCGGCGCGGAGGGCACGGACGAGGTCGGCCTCGAGCGCGGTGTCGAACGCGCCGAGGTGCACGGTGTGGATTGCGTCCGCGTCGCCGGGTTGCTCACGCTTGATCAGCACGGCGGCCACTGTGGCACGGTTCGGGGTGGCTCGGCATCCGGATTTGGCCGCCGCCCCCGGAATCCAGCCTACCGACCGGCACCGACCGAACCGGAGCAGCTGGCTGAGACCTGTGGACAGACCCCGGCCGCGGGGGCCCCCCGCTTTCCACTCTACCGGCGGCCCCGGACAGTTCCGGCCCTGCGGCGAAGCCCCTGTGGACAACCCCGGCTCACGCGGGGCCCCCCGTTTTCCAGCCTATCGGCGGGGGCCGACGGGATCGGGGCTCGCTGGCAGGCTGTGGACAACCAGTCCGGTTGAACGGTCCATTCAATCGGTCGCCAGGCGCCGCGGACCGCAACAGTCGCCTGTGGACGGTTACGGCTCCTGGAGCTTCGGGGCCACGTCGCGGACGATGGACAGCAGGGCGGTCGACAGGAGTCGCTGTACCTGGGCGCGGGTCAGGGTTTCGCGGACCAGCCACTCCCGGGCGGTCGCCTTCACCAGGCCGCCGTACGCGCGGACCAGGGCGCGCAGCTCCTCGCGGGGTGCCAGGCCCGTCGCCTCCAGGACGCGGTCCGCGGCGAGCTCGTCGGCCTCCGCGAGGATGACGGCCACCTCCCGGTCCACGCCCTCCGCGCCGATGGCCGCCAGCCAGGTGCGGCTGTGCCGGCTCACGCCGTCCAGGAACCACGTCACCGACTGCGCCACCCGCTCCTCGAGCGGGCCGTCCGGCAACCGGTCGACCGCCACCTGCGGGATGGTCACCATGCGGCGCACGACTTCGAGGTACAGGTCGCGCTTCGTGCCGAAGTAGTGGTTGATCAGGCCGCGCGCCACGCCCGCCCGCCGCGCCAGCTCCGTCGTCGACACCGCGGCGTAGGGCCGCTCGCCGAACAGCTCCACCGCGCACGCGAGGATCTGCTCCCGCCGCTCGTCCGGCCCCAGCCGCCGCCACCGGGGCTCGACGTCGGTCATGCCGGCACCACGGTGCGGAAGTCCGTCACCGCAAGGGTTCTCGTCCGCCGGTGGTACTCGCTCACCAGGCCCGGCCAGTTCGTCGTCACCGGGCCGTCGCCGGTGCGGTACCAGCTGTGGCAGTGCGTCCACGCCGTGTCCGCGAGCCGGCGGCGCATCTCCGCGTCGAACCGGTCCGCCACCTCCGCGCGGACGTCCAGGCCCGACCCGTGCGCGGCGATGTGCGACACCGCCTGGCGGATGTAACGGGCCTGCCGCTCCAGCATGTAGATGATCGAGCCCGAGCCGAGGTTCGTGTTGGGGCCGTACATCAGGAACATGTTGGGAAACCCGGGCACCGCCATACCGAGATACGCCCGCGCGCCGCCCGCCCACGCGTCGCCGAGGTCGCCGGAGGCACCGCGGATCTTGATCGGCGCCAGGAAGTCCGTCGCGGTGAAACCCGTGCCGTAGATGAGCACGTCCGCCTCGACGACACCGGAAGCCGTGCGGACGCCGGCCGGGACGATCTCCGTGATCGCCGCGGTCTCCAGGTGCACGTTCGGCCTCGTGAGCGCCGGCAGGTAGTCGTCGGAGAACAGCACCCGCTTGCAGCCGATCCGGTAGTCCGGCGTCAGCTTGGCCCGCAGGCCCGCGTCCGGGACCTGGTTTCGCAGGTGCCGCGACGCGATCCACCCGACGGCCTTCGTGATCGCCGCGTTGCCCGTGATGCCGAGCGTGCCGAGCTCGCACAGCGCCCAGAAGAACGCCCGCTCCGCCTGCTGCGCCAACCGCAATCGCTTGCGCCACGCGGCATAGCGCACGTCCGGCTTCGGCACGACGTACGGCGCCGAGCGCTGGAACACCGTGAGCCGGCCGGCCGCGGGCTGGATCTCCGGCACGAACTGGACCGCGCTCGCCCCGGTCCCGATGACCGCGACGCGCTTGCCCGCCAGGTCCACGTTGTGGTCCCAGCGCGCGGAGTGGAAGCTGTGGCCGGCGAAGGAGGCCTGGCCGGACACGTCCGGCATGGCCGGCCGGGACAGCTGCCCGACCGCGGGCACCAGCACGTCCGCCTCGAGCACCTCGCCGGTCCCGGTCTCCACCCGCCACCGCCCACCGTCCCACGACGCGGCCGTCACCTCGACGCCGTAGCGCGGGCGGACGCCGAACGCGTCCGCGACCCGCGTCAGGTACGCCTGGATGTCCGTGCGCGGGGAGAAGCGCAGCGGCCAGGACGGGTTGGGGGCGTAGGAGAACGAGTAGTACGGCGAGGGGATGTCGCAGCCCGCGCCGGGGTAGGTGTTCTCCCGCCAGACGCCGCCGAGGTCGGCCGCCTTCTCGACGACCGTGACGTCGGTGAACCCGGCGCGGCGCAGCTCGACGGCCATCCCGATGCCGGCGAACCCGGCGCCGATGATCAGCACGGACGGCATCGCGCGGCTCCGTTCTTGGCGTCCGGTCAACAGAGCGCAGTATAGGTGCACTCAGCCGTAGTCGAGGCGGCTGAGCTGGGCCGCGACCGCGTCGAGCTCCTCGGCGGACAGCAGCCGCGGCGTGCCCAGCGTGGCCGCCCGCCGGTACACCTCGGCCAGCCACTCCACGGTCTCCAGCCGCGCGCACGCCTCCTCGACGCTCGCCCCGTGGGCGACCGAGCCGTGGTTGCGCATGAGCGCGGCGGACCGGCCGTCGAGCGCGGCGAGGACGTTCGCGGCGAGCTCGGGCGTGCCGAACGTGGCGTACTCGGCGACCCGTACGACGCCGCCGAGCGAGACGGTCGCGTAGTGCACCGGCGGCAGCACGTCGTGGGTCGCGCCGACCGCGATCGAGGACGGCGAGTGGGCGTGGGCGATCGCGGTGGCGTCCGTCGCGCGGTAGATCGCGAGGTGCAGCGGCAGCTCGGAGGTCGGCGCGAGGTCGCCCGCCACGACCGTCCCGGACAGGTCCACGACGGTCAGCCGGTCCGGCGTCAACTCGCCGAGATCGGTGCCGGAGCCGGTCACGACGAGGTGGTCGCCCACGCGGACGGACAGGTTGCCGGCGGTCCCGATGACCAGCTTGCCGTCCGCCAGCCGCCGTCCCGCGGCGACGATCCGAGCTCGCTCAGTCTCGTGCAACCGAACTCCCCACCAGCGTCCGAAGCTGCGAGAGTAGCTCGCTTCTGCTGGTGGCGCCGAGTCGCTGGCGCATGCGCGCGACGTGGTGCTCGACGGTCTTGGCGGAGATGAACAGGCGGTCGCCGACGTCCTTGTAGGTCATGCCGGACACGACGAGCTCGGCGACCTGCAGCTCGCGGTTGCTCAGGTTGACCTCCGGCGCCGGCTCGGCGACCCGGGCCGACAGGTCCGATGTGGACACTCGGCGGGCGGTGACCGGCTTGCCCTGCACCATGCGGGCGCAGTCGAGCAGCCGGACCATCGCCGCCCGGTCGGACGTCTTCGTCGCCGCCCGGCCGGCGAGGCGCGCCGCGTCCCAGGTGAACCCGCCGGCCTGCAACCCGCGGGCCGCGTCCTCGACGACGTCCGCGTCGATCGTGCCGTCGACGACGTCGAGCCAGCAGCGCGCGGCCGCGGCGAGGCCGGCGAAGTGCTCGTCGCGCTCGGCCGCCTTGCCCAGCGCGGCCGCATGCTCCCCGGCGTCGTCGCGCCGGCCGGCGATGATCGCCGCGTGCAGGCCGCCCCACCACAGCGGGGTCGCCCACAGCGGCGGGTCGCCGAGGCCGGCGAGCAGCAGGCGGGCGGCCTCGAGGTGGGTGGCGAGCCGGCTCTCGTCGCGCAGCCGGGCCGCGGCCACGCTCAGCTCGCCGAGCGGCAGGACCGTGAACAGGTCGACCGGGTGGCGCAGCACGGCCTCGCCGGCCTGCAGCCAGGCGCGGCCGAGCGTGCCCGCGTCGCCGGCCCGGCGCGCGACGCCCAGCTCCACGGCGACGGCGAACAGGTGGTCGCGGGGTTCGAGCGTGCGGGGCAGCGCGGCCAGGGCCCGGGTCGCCTCGGGGAGGTCGCCGCGGGCCATCGCGACCCAGGCAAGCAGCAGCCGGTGCCGGGTGGCCAGCGGCGCGCCGCCGGTGCCGGCCGCGATCGCCCGTTCCAGCAGCGAAGCCGCGGTGGCGAGCTCGCCGCCGTGCAGGGCGAGGATCGCGCCGAGCGCGGCCGGGCTGTCCGGCAGCAGCACGCTGCGGCCGACCGGTTCGAGCGTGCCGGCGGCCCGGACCAGCATGGACAGTGCCGTGGTCGGCGTGCCGGTGACGGACTCGCGCACGCCGCGGGCCATCAGGTCCAGCGCGCTCCACAGCGACGTCGGCGGGCCGTCGGGCTCGGGCGCCGCGGCCGGCTCGCCGGTGCCGAGCGCGGCGAGCGTGGCGAGCGGGTGCACCCCGGCCCAGCGGTACAGCTGCGCGCTGCGGGCGAGCTGGCCGCGGTGGGCGAGCGCGGCCGCGGCGACCGCGGCGGCCGCCTTGCGGCGCGGGGCGTCCTCGGTGGTGAGCACCTCGTCGGCCAGCCGCAGCGCGCCGTCGAGGTCGCCGGTGAGCGCGAGCGCCTCCGCGCGGCGGGCGCCGACGTCGATCGCGGGCGTGCCGGCGGTGATCGCGGCCGCGTAGAGGCGGGCGGCGAGCGCGGGGTCGGCCGGCAGGGCCTCGCGGGCGGCGGCCTCGAACGCGGTGGCCGCGCCGGCGCCGCCGATGCCGGTGCCGGCGAGCGGGCGCATGAGCGGCAGGACCTGGCCGCCGCGCGCGAGCTGCAGCTCGGCCAGGCGCCGGCGGACCTGCGCCCGCCGCTCGACGGGGACCAGCGCGTGGACGGCCCGCTGCGCGATCGGCAGCAGCGTGCCGGCCGAGCCGATGAGGCCGGTCGCGCGGGCGGCCTCCACGATGTCGGGCACGCCGGGCGTCTCGAGGAGCTCGACGAGCAGGTCGGGGTGCAGCGCGACGCCGGCGTCCGCGGCGAGCAGGAAGCGCAGGACGACCTCGTCGAGCCGGGCGAGCTCGGGGCGGAACTCGGCGAGGGCGCTCGCGGGGACCTCGGGCTCGCAGGTCATGCAGCGGGCGAGCCGGTCGACGAAGCCGGGCACGCCGCCGGTCTGGACGTGGACGAACTCGGTGAGCCGGTCGGTGCGCAGCCGGGCCGGCAGCGCGGCGCGGACCTGGGCCTGGTCGAACGGCGCGGGCACGAGCTGCTCCTGCGCGAGGTCGAGCAGCTCGGCCAGCGCGGGCGGCCGCGGCCACGGGCGCGCGGCGACGACGAGGCGGACCGGGGTCGTGGTGGCCAGGTGGTGCAGGCGGCGCAGGTCGGCGTCGTCGAGCTGGTGGGCGTCGTCGACGAGCAGGACGCCGTCGTCGTGCTCGCCGAGCGCCTGGTGCACGGGGCTGCCGGCCGCTTCGATCGCGGCACCGAGGTGCGCCAGCAGCGTGGTCTTGCCGTGGCCGCCGGGCGCGACGATGCCGACGTGCGCGCCGGGGCGGGGGTCGGCGGCGAGCGTGGCCAGGTGCGCGGCCGCGGCCTCGTCGAGGATCGGCATCACCGGGCTTCCCTGCCCCGGCGTGCCTCGTCGGCGACCTCGTACTCGCCGTCCACGTAGTCGTAGTCACCGTGGCCGTCGTGGTCGCCGTCGCGGCCCAGGCTCTCGTTGAACGCGCGGTCGTCGGTGCGGGGGCGGGGTGTCTCGCCGGCGGGCCACGAGTAGTCGCGGGCGTCGTCGCGCCGCCGGGGCCGTTCGTCCTCGGCGCGGCGGCGGCGCGGCATGTCGAGCTCGCCGCTTTCCCACCCGCGGCGGCGGGAGCGCTCGACGTCGGGGCCGGTCCGGCGGCGTTCGGCCGGCTTGCGTCGGCGGTCGTCGGCCGCCGCCGGCTCGTCGTCGTCCCGGAGGCGGCGCTCCGCCCGCAGGAGGTCGGCCGCGGTCCGGCGGCGTTCACCCGCGGCGGGCGCACGGTCGCGGCCGCGGGGCTCGACGTCGAGATCGGCGAACTCGCGGGAGTCCTCCAGCTCCGGTTCGCGGCGGCGGGGGTACTCCTCGTCGGGTGCGCCGCCGCGGGTGGGCAGGCGGAGCAGGCGCCGCCGGGGCGGCTCCAGCGGGGTGATCTCCACCGGCGGCCGCGGCGGGGGCGGGCCGATGTCGGCGAGGTCCTCCTCGGGCAGCTCGTCCAGCCGCAGCTCGGCGGCGGCGCGGCGGGCCACGGGTTCGGGCCGGTGCGCGAGGGCGGACGAGGACGGCGTCTCGACGGCCGGCTTCGCCACGCGGGCGGCGGCGAGCGCGGCACCGCGGGCGACGGACAGCTCGGGTTCGGCGGCCGCGGTCACCCGGACCCGCACGCCGGCCGACACCAGCTCGCTCACCAGCGGGATCCGGCCGCAGCCGCCGACGAGTACGACGGCGCGCAGCGTGCTCGTGGTCGCGCCGGCCGCCTGGATCGTGCGCTGCAGCGAGGACACCGTCGCCTCGACGGTCGGGCGGATCAGCTCCTCGAGGTCCGTGCGGTTGACCATCACGGTGCCGCGGGTGGACGTGCGGGGGGCCGGCACGGTCACGGCCAGCTCGGTGGACAGCCGCTCCTTCGCCGACCGGCACGAGGCCCGCAGCTTCGCCATCGCCACGGGATCGACGTCGCCGCCCAGCTCGTCGAGCACGCGGACGGCGAGCAGGTCGTCGAACAGGTCGCCGCCGGCGGTGTCCACGCTCTGCCCGTGGGCCCGCAGGTCGAAGCCGAACGACTCGCGGCGCAGCACGGCCGAGGAGAACCGGCCGGCGCCGAGCGAGTGGACGGCGATCTCCTGGCCGATCTCGACCGGTTCGGTCGCCGCGTAGCTCTCCGCGGCCGCGACCGGGCGGGGCAGCAGCGTCAGCTCCGGCAGGCCGGCCTCGTGCAGCGCGCCGAGCAGCGCGGCGCGGCGGTGACCGCCCCAGTCCGCGGGGTGCGCGACCACGAGCCGGGCCGGGGGCGTGCCCTCGGCCGCCTCGGCGTAGTCGGCGATCCAGCCGACGATCGCGGCGATCAGCATCTCCGCCGGGTAGGGCCGGCCGCCGAGGAGGATCGGGACCTCGTCGCCGACCCGGTCCACGAAGCCGCGCGTGACGTGGTCGGGGCGGCTCACCACCTGCCGCAGCGCCCGCGCGCCGACCTCGACGGTGCCCTCGTCGGTCAGGTGCAGGACGGCCTCCGTGACGGGCGAGCCGTCCACGACCAGCACCTCCGGCTCCGACCAGCGCTCGTGGTCGCTCCGGCAGATCGCGGCCGTGAGATGGCCGCTGCCGAGATCGATCCCGAGGGCATAGGGCATGCAGGTGCTTCCTCTCCGTGACCCCCCGAGCGCTATTTCCTATCAAAAGCCGATCCCCGCGGGCCTACCCCGAGTGGGTCCGTGGTCGATCCCCTAACCCCCTAATGAGTGAACGAATCACCGCCCTATGAGGTCACGCGACAACTCGGAGTGATCCCCGATGTCCGCGCGGCCCCCTGGTTCCTAGGTTGATCACCGCACAGCGCCACGGCGGACCGAACCGCCGGCCGGGCGCGCACCGCACAGAATCCGCAAGGAGAACTTCCGTTGACCTACTCGTTCCAGAACCTGCAGGACTTCGTCCTCAACCTGCTCAACGACGAGGCGGCGCGCTCCGCCTACGCGGCGGACCCCACGGGTGCCCTCGCCGACGCGGGCCTGGGCGACCTGACCCCGCAGGACGTGCAGGAGGTCATCCCGCTGGTCACCGACTCGCTGCCCAACGAGACGCCCCTCGGTGACATGGCCCTCGACGTCACCGGCGTCATGGACGGCACCGACACCCTCGGCGGCTCGCTCGGCGCCAGCAACGGCCTCGGCGACCTGGGTGTCTGGGGCATCCAGGGCGACGAGGGCGGCGTCGCCCTCTGGGGCGGCTCCGGCACCGACCTGCTCGGCCGCGTCGCGGGTGGCACGGCCCTGAACGGCGACGGCCTCGCGGCCGCGGCGACCACCCCGCTCGGCTACGCCGACTTCGACACCAACGGCAACCACCACATCATCCCGGCCGACCCGGCCGACGTGGTGGGCCACCTGGGCGACACCGGCGACACCGTCGCGGGGACCGTCACGCACATGGCCAACTCCGGCGCGCTGAGCCTGTCCAACGGGATCGACACCGGTGGCGACACCCTCGAGGGCCTGCTCGGCAGCACGCCGGCCGGCCCCCTCGCGCACGGCCTCGAGTCCGGCACCGACATGGTCGCCGAGGACATGCAGGACGGCGCCGGGATCATGGCGGAGCAGGCGGGCAACGTCCCGTCGGTCACCGACGTGTCGACGACCCTGCCGGCCGGCCCGGACCTGCCCGAGGTGCCGGGCCTGGGTGGCCTGCCCGTGCAGCTGCCCTCGCTGAACGACCTGCCGGTCGACGTGCCGGACCTGGGCGGCCTGCCGGTCGCGACGCCGGCCCTGCCGGCCCTGCCGGTCGACGTGCCGGACACCAGCGCGGTCACCAACGTGCTGGCGCACAACCCGGTCTCCGACGCCGTCAGCGCGAGCCCGGTCGGTGGCCTGACCGACTCGGTGCACCACGTGTCCGACCACCTGCCGGTCGGCGACCTCACGGATGACCTCAACCTCGGCCTCTGAGGCCTCTGTTAGGGGTTTGCCCCAACCCCGCCGGGCCGGGACCTGGGATTTCGATCTCGGGTCCCGGCCCCCCTTTACCCATACGGGTAAGCACGGCACACTCTTCCGGGTGAGGACTCCGCCCTGGCTCACCGTTCTCGACGACACCATCGCGGCCTGCATTACTCACCACCGCACGGATCTGGCCGGCCGCCTGGAGCGCAAGCGCGCTCTGCTGCTGGACTCCAGAGTGCGCGTCCCGGTCATCGGCGAGCTCAACCAAGGCAAGAGCCAACTGGTCAATGCGCTCGTGAACGCCCCGGTCTGTGCCGTGGGCGACGACGTCACCACGGTGGCGCCGACCGCGGTCGAGCATGCGGAGGTGCCCGCAGCGGCGCTCGTGACCGACGTGCCGACGTCCGGCAGACGGGCGATCGGCCCGGCGGACGCCGAGCCGGCCCGCGTGCCGGTGCCGGTCGAGGACGTCGCGGGCCAGGCACTCCAGACCCGGCGCCACGACGTGCACGCCGAGGTCGGCCTGCCGCGCGACCTGCTCTCCGGCGGCCTCGTGCTGATCGACACCCCCGGCCTCGGCGGCGAGGGCTCGCTGCGCACCGCCACGACGTTCGCCGTGCTGGCCAACGCCGACGCGGTGCTGATGACCTCCGACGCCACGTGCGAGCTGTGTGCCTCCGAGCTCGAGCTGCTCAAGAAGGTGGCCAAGGTCTGCCCGGCCGTCACCGTCGTGCTGACCAAGATCGACATGGTGCCGCGCTGGCAGCGGGTGGCCGAGCGCAACCGGGCCCGGCTCGCCGCGGCCGGCCTGCGGGTCGACGTCATCCCGGTGTCCGCGACGGTCCGGCTCACCGCCGCGCGCACCAGTGACCAGGCGCTCAACGAGGAGTCCGGCTTCGTCGAGCTGGTTCGCCACCTGCGCCAGGACGTGCTCGGCAAGGGCGACGTGCTCACCAGCCGCAGCGCCGCGGCGGCCACCGCGGGCGCGGCCGAGGCCCTGCTGACGCCGCTGAGCCAGGAGCTCGCCGAGGCCCGTGGCGGCAAGCTCGGCGAGGCGCACGTGCAGTACCGGGCCGCGCAGCGCACGCTCGACGAGCTGCGCCGCCGGTCCAGCCGCTGGCAGACGATGCTCGGCGACGAGGTGGCCGACCTGCTGTCCGATGTGGAGTACGACCTGCGCGAGCGCACCCGCAAGATCGTGCGCATCTCCGAGGAGTACTTCGACGTGGCCGACCCGGCGCGGTCGTGGGACGAGTTCGAGTACTGGCTCTGCGACAGCCTCGCCGAGACCGCGGAGATCAACTTCAACTGGCTGATCGAGCGGTTCCAGTGGCTGTCCACCAAGATCGCCAAGCAGGTGGCGCTCGACGAGGCCATCCCGGACGCCGCGGACGCGGGCGGCCTGATCGACCACATCGGCGACCTGACCCCGCCGCGGATCGAGAAGTTCTCCGTCGGCCAGCAGGTGTTCGTCGGCCTGCGCGGGTCCTACGGCGGCCTGCTGATGTTCGGCCTCGCGACCACGCTCGCCGGCCTGCCGCTGATCAACCCGATCTCGATCGGCGCGGGCGCGGCGTTCGGCGCGAAGACGATCATGGACGAGCGGGGCAGCCGGCTCAAGCGGCGGCAGGCCACCGCGAAGACCGCCGCGCAGCGCCACGTCGACGACTTCTTCCTGTCCTACGGCAAGGAGAGCCGCGACACCGCGCGGCAGATCCAGCGGCGGCTGCGCGACCACTTCGCGTCGGTCGTGGACCAGCTGCAGACCGGGATCGCCGAGCGCGCCACCGAGGCGAAGCGGGCCGCGGAGGTGGACCTCGCCGACCGGCGGCGGCGCAGCCAGGAGATCTCGCTGGAGGTGGACCGGCTCGTCAGCCTGCACAAGCGGATCCAGGCGCTGGTGACCCCGAACGCACGGCGGCGCGGGCTGTCGGCGTGACCGGCCTCGCCGAGCGGGCGCGGGGCATGCTGCTGGACGCGGTCGAGCTGTACCGGGACAGCCCACGCGCGACGAACTGGCTGCGCCGGCACGTGGAACGGCTCGACGAGCCGCTGCGGCTCGCGGTCGCCGGGCTGCCGCAGACCGGCCGCTCGACGCTGGTGAACTCGTTGGTGGGGGAGGAGATCGCGCCGCTGCTCGTCGAGGAGGGCAGCGTGCTGACGTGGTACCGCGGCGGGTCGGTGCCGCGCGCGCAGATGTACCCGACGCACGAGCCGCCGCGGGACGCGCCGGTGGCCCGGGTCGACGGCCGGCTGCACATCGACCTCGAGGGCTGGCGCGCGGACACGCTGGACCGGATCGTCGTGGACTGGCCGAGCCGGGCGCTGCGCGGGCTCACGCTGATCGACACGCCCGCGATCGGCGACCGGCCGGACGGTCCGCCGGAGTCCGCACCGGACACCGCGACCGACGTCGCGTCGCGGATCTCGCTCGACGCGGACGCGGTCCTGCACCTGCTGCGCAACCCGACGCGCACCGACATCGGGTTCCTCCAGTCCATTCAGGACCATCCGATCGCCCGCGAGACGCCGGTCAACGCGATCGTCGTGCTGTCGCGGGCCGACGAGGTGGGCGGCGGCCGGATCGACGCGCTCACCTCGGCGAAGCGGATCGCCCGGCAATACCGGACCGATGCGGGCCTGCAGGGCCTGTGCCAGAACGTGATCGCGGTGTCCGGGCTCCTCGCCCACGCCGGGCGCACGCTGACCGAAGCGGACCTGCCCCCGCTCGCGACGCTGGCCGCGGCGCCCCGCCGCGGGCTGGAGAGCTGCCTGGTGTCGGCGGACCGGTTCGTCGGCGACGGCGTGCCCGTGCCGCTCGACCGGCGGGCCCGCACGGCGCTGCTCGACCGGTTCGGCCTGTTCGGCGTCCGGCTCGTGACGACGCTCATCCGCCAGGGCTACGACGGGCGGGACGCGCTGTCGGCCGAGCTCGTGGCGCGCAGCGGGCTGGCGGAGCTGCGCGAGTCGATCCAGCAGTCGTTCACCGACCGGCACGACGTGCTCAAGGCGCGCTCGGCGGTGCTGGCGCTGGAGGTCGTGCTGCGGATGGAGCCGCGCCCGGCGGCCCGGCGGCTGGTCACGGCGCTGGAGCAGCTGGTGGTGGGCGCCCACGACTTCCGCGAGCTGCGCCTGCTCGCCGCGCTGCACGGCGGCCGCACGGAGCTGCCCGACCCGCTCGGGTCGGAGGCCACCCGGCTCGTGGGCGGCGTCGGCACCGGCCTGGTCGCCCGCCTGGGCTTCGACCGCGAACCGACCGGCGCCGAGCTGCACGGCGCGATCACCGAGGCACTGCGCCGGTGGCAGGAGCAGGCGGAGAACTACGCCCTGAGCAAGGACCAGCGCCGGGCGGCGCGGGTGGTGGTGCGCAGCTGCGAGGGCATGGTCACCCAGCTCGCGCGCCGCTGACCGGTCCGGCGGTGCGCGGCGACTCGCCGTGGCCCTGCGTGTGCGCGGACGGGGCGTCCTCTACGGTGGCGACTGGACTTGCCCGTGCGAGGAGGAACAGTGGCGCGCGACCCCGACACCATTCAGCGCGAGATCGAGCAGGCGCGGGACGCGCTCGCCTCGACGCTCGACGAGCTCGGCACCAAGGCGAGCCCGAAGAAGCTCGTCGACGACGCCAAGACGAGCGCGCGTTCCACGCTCGGCTCGCCCAAGGTGAAGTACTCGCTGATCGGCGTCGGCGCGCTGATCCTGCTGCTCGTCCTGAGGAAGATCTTCCGCTAGCCGTCCTGGCCGGCGCCGTGCTTGGCGCCGGCCCGCGTCGGCTCGTCGCTGTCCTTGCGCGGGGCGGGGGTGGCGCCGGGCTTCGCGGGTTCCGTCGCGGCCGGCCCGGGTGCCTCGGGCTTGCCGGCGACCTCGCCCGGCTCACCGGGCTTGGCGAGCCGCGCGGTCAGGTACGCGGTCGTGAACTCGAGCGCGTCGCCGTCGAGCAGGTGGACCACCGTGCGGAGCCGCCCCTCCGGCGCCACCTTCTCCACCAGCTGGTCCGCCCGGTCCCGCGCCGCGATCAGGCCCGGCGCCCGGGCTCTGAGCAGCTGGCCCCGCCCGGAGACCGTCACCTGCCAGTCATCGCCGTCCGGAACGTAGTTCACTTCGATCGGATCCGGCATTGCTCCGCCCCTCTTCGGCACCCACTCCAGTCCCCATTGCACACCTTTCCGATCGGAAAGACACGCTCCGCAGACGATAATCGATCAGGGATCACTGTGCGTGCCGGAAGACAGCCCGTGCCAGACCATGCGAAGGAGGATCGTGGCGGCGTCGCCCGGCGTGACGTCCTCGCGCGCGACGTACCAGGTGGCGAGCCGCTCGCAGGCACCCACGACCACCTCGCCGTACGCCTCCAGGTCGCGCTCCGGCAGGTCCGGCAGGTACGTCGCGAACAGCTCCGCGTTGACCTGCGTCTGCTGCTGGCGGATGCCCTCGATCTCGTCCATGGCCGCCTGCCCGGCGACCGCCGCCTCCTGCCGCAGCAGCTCCCACGACCGGCGGTGCGAGTCGATGAACCGGAAGAACGCCTCCAGCCCGCGGTACAGCGCCTCCTCGGGGGACGTGACGCCCTCGACCGAGGCCGTCGTCGCGGCCAGCAGCTCGGCTCGTGCCGCGCGGATGCACGCCACGAGCAGGCCCTCCTTGGAGCCGAAGTACTCGTAGAGCATCGGCTTGGACACGCCGACGCGCTCGGCGATCTCGTCCATCGACGACGCCTGGTAGCCCCGCGCCGCGAAGATCTCCTCGGCGACGGTGATCATCTGCCGCTCGCGCTCGGCCCGCGGCATGCGCCGGCGCTTGGACTCGGTTGGGGCCACGGCGCTACTCTACCGGAAGTAACCTACTCCGAGTAAGGTAGGCGTCCGGGCGGCATCGAGGAGGCGGCATGCGGGTCCACACGGTCGTGATCGGCACCGGGTTCTCCGGTCTGGGCATGGCGATCCAGCTCAAGCGGGACGGCCGGGACGACTTCGTGGTGCTGGAGAAGGCCGGCGACGTCGGCGGCACCTGGCGCGACAACACCTACCCCGGCTGCGCCTGCGACATCCAGTCGCACATGTACTCGTTCTCCTTCGAACAGAACCCGGACTGGACGCGGTCCTTCTCGCCGCAGCCGGAGATCTGGGACTACCTGCGCCGGGTCACCGACCGCTACGGGCTGCGGCGCCACATCCGGTTCGGCACCGAGGTGACCGGCGCGCGCTGGGACGCCGACGAGCACCGCTGGCACGTCACGACGGCCACCGGTGACGAGTACGTGGCGCGGTTCGTCGTGTCGGGTATCGGCGGGCTGCACATCCCGAACGTGCCGGCGTTGCCGGGCATCGAGGACTTCGCGGGCACGGCGTTCCACTCCGCGCGCTGGGACCACTCCTACGACCTGGCGGGCAAGCGGGTCGCGGTGGTCGGCACGGGTGCGAGTGCCGTCCAGTTCATCCCGCAGATCGCCCCGGCCGCGGGCCGGCTGACGGTCTTCCAGCGGACGCCGCCGTGGATCATGCCCAAGCCCGACCACGCGATCCCGGGCTGGCTGAAGCGGGTGTTCCGCGTGGTGCCGGGTGCGCAGCGGATGTACCGCGGGCTGATCTACTGGCTGCTCGAGTCGCGCGCGGCCGGGTTCAACGGGCGGCCCGGCCTGATGAAGCTCGCGCAGCGGATCGCGTTGCGGCACATGCACAAGGCCGTCGCCGACCCCGAGCTGCGCCGCAAGCTGACGCCGGACTACGTGATGGGCTGCAAGCGGGTCCTGATCGCGAACGACTACTACCCGGCGCTGACGCGGCCCGACGTCGAGGTGGTGACGGACGGGATCGCGGAGGTTCGCGCGCACTCGATCGTCGACACCGCGGGCGTCGAGCACGAGGTCGACGCGATCGTCTACGGCACGGGCTTCCACGTCACGGACGCGTTCGACTACGTCAACATCACCGGTGAGGACGGGCGCGACCTGTCGAAGGACTGGCGTACCAATGGGATCCGGACCCACTACGGGATCACGGTGGCCGGCTATCCGAACCTGTTCTTCCTGCTCGGGCCGAACACCGCGCTGGGGCACAACTCGGTGGTGTTCATGATCGAGTCCCAGATCCGGTACGTCTCGCAGGCGATGCGCCTGGTGGAGCGCTCGGGCGCGGCGGGGCTGGCGCCGCGGGAGAGCGCGCAGGCACGGTTCCAGTCGGACATGCAGCGCAAGCTCGTCGCGGGCGTGTGGACCCAGGGCGGCTGCAAGAGCTGGTACCTGGACGCACACGGCGTGAACCGCACGATCTGGCCGGGTTTCACGTGGCGCTACTGGCAACGCACCCGCCGCCTGGATCCGGCCGACTACGAGCTGGTCCGCTGACCCGACCGGCGCGCGCCGCGTCCCCTCAGTCCTCGGGCTCGTGGCGGGAGCCGGCGATCCTGCGCAGCCGGGCGATGAGCTCCGCCGTCTCGATGCGGCACAGCTCCGCCATCCGTTCCAGGGCAGTGTTGTCCAGCCGGACCTCCGGCGGCTTGGTGCCGTTGTGCTCCGTCAGCTTGCCCTTCGCCCAGCGGCGTAGCGGCAGGAGCGCCGCCTGGTCGTCGCGGACGACGCGGCGCAGATCGATGCGGACGACGCCCACCGCCGACTCGCCGAACATCCGCTTGTGCACCCGCGCGAGCAAGTCGTGCGGTACCTCGTCGAGGGCCAGGCAGATCTCCACCAGCCGCACCACCGAGCACTGTCTCGTGCCGAGCTCGTAGGTCGCCAGGGTCTGGAGGGAGATGTCGGCTTGCAACCGCCGGTTGAGATCACGGCGCGTCCAGCCGCGCTGCGTGCGCAGCTGCCGCAGCTCGTCGCCGAGGATCTGCTGGTAGGTAGCGGTGTCCAGCTGCACAGGTGGCCCCTCTCCGCATCGCACCACGGGCTGCGGACCCGGATGCCGATATAGGAGAAAGCAACGAACCCGCGAGTGATTACGCGGGTTTCCACAACTTGTCGGAAATTGGACCACTTGGTGGTTTGACGCCGACGTTCGACAGCGCCCTACGGCCGAACGGGTGAGCTAGTTGACGCAGCCCGACGCGTCCGGCTTCTTCGGCTGCGCGGCCGTGCCGTGCGCCGGCGCGGCCGGCGCCAGCGCCAGCAGCGGCTGGCGCGCCAGCCCGTCGCCGCTCGCGTCGGTGCCCTCGGGCGACTCGTAGTCCGCGCCCAGCAACACCGTCACCGTGCCGCCCGGCAGGTTCGTGTCCGGCTCCACGACCGGGTTGCCACCGAGCGCCTCGGCCACCTGGTCGGCCGCCTCCTGCCCGCCCTCGGCGAACCGGACGACGGTCGAGTCGCGCAGGTCGGCGTTGCCCACCTCGCCCTGGGCGAAGCCCTGCTGGGCGAGCGAGTCGGACACCGTCTGCGCGAGGCCGGCCTGGCCGCTCGCGTTGCGGACGTTGACCGTGACCTGCTTGCCCGCGCCGTCGTCCGCGCCATCCGCGCCGTCGGCCTCCTGGCCCGTCTCCTTCGACGGCTTCTTGCCGAGCAGGCTGTCGACGAACCCGCGCACGTCGCCCGGGTTCACCTCGACCGCCGAGCCGTCCTCGGGCGTCTCGAGGTCGGGGCGGCCCGTGGGGATCGTCTTGAACGCGAGCCGCCCGCCGGTGAAGTTCATCATCTGCTGGGCGAACTGGATGACGTTCCAGTCCTCGTCGAGCACCACGGACTTCTGGATCGCGGCCCGCAGCTTGTCCAGCGTCTCCGAGCCCGGCGTGAGCATGTCCTGGGAGAACACCTTCTTCGCCATGCCCGACATGAACACCTGCTGGCGGATGATCCGGTCCAGGTCGCCGTTGGGCAGGCCGTGGCGCTGGCGAACGAACGCGAGCGCCTTGCGGCCGGAGATGTTCTGCTTGCCGGCCTTGAACTTCGCGCCGGAGCGGTAGTCGTCGACCGCGTCCTTGAGGCAGACGTCGATGCCGCCGATGGCCTTGGTGATGTCGTAGAAGCCGAGCAGGTTGACCTCGGCGTAGTGGTCGATCGTCGCGCCGGTCAGGTCCTGGACGGTCGCGATCAGGTTCTTCGCGCCCTCCTGGTTGGAGCGGACCTCGAGCTGCGCCTCGTTCGACACGCCCTCGTTCTGCAGCTTCTGCCGGGACTCGTTCTTCGCCCGCAGGTACGCCGAGTTGATCTTGTGCTCGCCGTAGCCGGGGATGTCGACGAACGAGTCACGCGGCAGCGAGACGCCGGTGGCCTCCCGGCCGTCGTTCGGGATCCTGATCATGATCAGGGTGTCGGTGTTCAGCTCGCCGTCGCTGTCGCCCGCGTTGAGCTGCGCCAGCTGGGCCTGCGAGAGCGGCTTGCCCTGCGCGTCGGTGCGGCTGTCCATGCCGACCATCAGGATGTCGATCGCGCCGTCGGCCGGCTTCTCGGTCGGCGCCTGGTCGATCACGTCGGCGGTGGTCAGCCCGTCCTGCCACGGCTTGAGCTCGCCGTAGTAGTAGCCGGTGACGACGAGGATCAGCACCGAGACGATCGTGAGGGCGAACTTGCCGCTGGTCAGCAGGTGCCGGCGCGGCGGGCGCCGGTGGCCCTGGAACTTCTCGGTCGGCTCGTCCGACGTCGGGAGCCAGCGCGCGTCCGAGGTACGCGACGGGCGCCGGTACGGGTCCTCCCGCACGGCCTGCGAGCGGGCCGGCCGGCTGCCGACGACCCGGCCAGAGTTCGCGGGCGCGCGCCTAGCGGCACGTGGCGACTCCTGCGCGCCACGCGCCTGCTGGCCGTCTGCCCTCGGCGGCCGTCGGTTCACCCCGGCTCCTCCCGCAGCGCTGCTCCCTCTGGTGGCGTTACGCACTCCACGCCTCCCTGACACTCATGAAGACGTGCCGGAGCGGCGTTCGGTTGTCCCCGTAGGGTGGCACACGTCGCTCACGGTGACTGGACCGGTGCGCAGTTTGCCCCTGGAAGTGTGCCCCTCAATTGCTTGCGCCGCTGGTAACGGGCACGGGCGGCGTGTCCGTGCGGGTGCGCGTGCGTTGCGCGCAGAAGACCGCGACCACGAGCGCGGTGGCCATCGTCACCCCGTGGACCGCGGTGCCGGCACCGCTCATCGTCGTGATCATCGGCGGCACGCACGCGATCGCGGTGACGAGCCACGGGCCGGGCCGCGAGCTCGTCTGCAGGTGGACGCAGTGCACCAGGTACCAGCCCAGCAGCAGGTGGATGAGGCTCGCCATCGGATCGATCGGCAGGCCCAGCAGCGTCGAGGTCGTCGTCCAGCCGGACAGGCCGGTGACCGCGAAGCCGAGCACGCCCAGCGCGCCGTACGCCACGCCCAGGCCGGCCGCCAGCGTGTCGACCCACGTCCGTGGCTCCTCGACGGCCACGTCCACGAGCGGCGCCTCGGCGGCCGGCTCGGCCGGGGGCCCGGCCAGGGGCGCGGCCAGGGGCGCGGCCAGCGGCTCCGGGAGCGCGCCGCCGCGCCGCTCGAACAGCAGGAACGTGACCAGGGTCGGCAGCGCCAGCATGCCGAGCGCGAGCGCCGTGCGCGGGTGCAGCAGCCAGTCGATGCCGCCGGAGATGACACCGGCGCTGCGGGCCACGCCGACCAGCCCCTCCACGAGCAGCATCGCGCACAGGTAGCCGAGGTAGACGGTCATCGGCGCCGCCCGGATGAACGCGACCACGCGCGCCGGCGGGCTCGCGGCGATCGCCCGCAGGCCGGGCTCGCGGGGCAGCGCCACCAGGCAGGTCTGCACGAGCCCGAGCAGCAGCACGCCGGCGAGCGAGGGCGCGAACGCGGCGTAGCCGGTGGGCTCGGCCAGCTGCAGCTTCGGCTGGGCGCCCAGGGTGGTCAGCGCGACGAGCCCGCCGAACGCCGCGACCGCGGCGGCTGCGAGCGCCCAGCGCGGCACCCGCCAGAGCGTGCCGTCGGCGTAGTGGAAGGCGAGCTGGCTGAACAGCAGCGCGACGAGCACGCCGCCGACGTGCGCGGCGACCGCGCCGCCCAGGAAGCTCAGCGCGACGACGGCCGCGAGCAGCGCGACCGGCGTGGCGACCGGCACCAGGCGGTGCAGCCGGTGCATGGCCGGCGTGACCGCGACGACGAGCAGGTACAGCCCGAGCAGCCACAGCGGCTGGACGATCAGCCGGCCGAACGCCGTGATCGCGTCCTCGGGGGCGGCCAGCATCTCCAGCGAGAGCGGGATGACCAGCCACGCGATGACGAACGCCAGCACCGGCCGGATCAGCCAGCCGATCCGGCCGACGAGGTAGGTGCCGTAGCCGTGGCCGGCGTCGCGGGCGGCGCGCCACGCCAGCACGTTCGCGTGCCCGCCGGCGAGGAAGAACAGCGGCACCAGCTGCAGCAGCCACGTCAGCGGCCACAGCCAGCCGGGCTCGGCGGTGCCGCGCATCGTGAACGCGAGCAGGGACTCGGCCACCACGATGGCGGTGAGGCTGACGATGCGCAGGAAGCGGAGGAACGTGTCGCGGGCCGCTTCGTCCGGGCTCCGCCGTGGCTGGACGGGCACGCGGCGGGGCCCGTGCCGCACGCCGCGGCGGACCACCGCGGGCGCGCGGGCCGCGATCAGCAGCATGATCACGATCATGGCCACCGACCACGGGCCGACCGGCTCGGCCTGCGGCGGGCCCCAGCGCTGGTGCCAGGAGTTGACGACCAGGCCCACGGTGTAGAGCGACGCGACGACCTCGCAGAAGGCCGGCGAGCCGCGGGGGTTGAACCGGCACTGGGCGTGCATGTCCATCGAGAGCCGGTCGTCGAGGCGCTCGCGCAGCATCGGGCTCAGCGGCTGCCCCTTGCGCGCGGCGTACCGCAGCATGTCGTAGCCGAGGTCGTGGGCCTTGCAGCCGACGCTGTAGTCCCAGCGGGTGTCGCCCCACGGCGAGGAGCAGCCGCCGCCGGGGTGCACCGCGCGCAGCGTGCCGTCCGCGGCTCGCAGGTGGATCGGTGCCTGCCCGCTGACCTCGACGAAGTCGGGCGGCAGGTCCCGCAACGGATCGCGGCCGGACGCCGGGTCGAGCTGGTCCTCGACGGCCTGCTGGATCCTGGCGACGTCGCCGGTCGGCGGGTGGGTGACGGGCGGGTTGGGCCGCGAGGCGATCACCGCGAACGTCGCGGCGGCCAGGATCATGACGACCAGCCACGGCACCCGCGGCACGCCGGCGCTGACCCTCCCCATGCAGGCAGGCTACTCGGTACCGCCGATCGGTGGAGTCGACGCGCGCCGCGTCAGGTGGCGAGCCGCACCCGGTTGCGGCCGCTCTCCTTCGCCTCGTAGACCGCCGCGTCCGCGGCCTGCAGCAGCTCGTTGAGGCCCTTCGCGTGCTGCGGGTACACCGCGACGCCGATCGACGTCGTCCGGTCGGCGATGGCGACGGGGCCGCCGCGCTTGTCGGTCGTCGGCACGTGCAGCTCGGAGATCATCCGGCGGATCCGCTCGCCCGCCTGCTCCGCCTCGCTGGCGTCCGCCTCCGGGAGCAGCACCACGAACTCCTCGCCGCCGAACCGGCCGATGATGTCGCTGCCGCGCGTCGCCCCGCGCAGCGCGTGCGCCACGTACTCGAGCATGTCGTCGCCGGCCGGGTGGCCCCACGTGTCGTTGATCGACTTGAAGTGGTCGAGGTCGACCATCAGCACGGCCGCGGACCCGTTCGATCGCTCCACCCTGGACAGCGCGCGCTCGGCGCCCTCCCGCCAGCCGCGCATGTTCAGCAGGCCGGTCTTGGGGTCGGTGCGCACGTCGACCTGCAGCTGGCGCACCTCGGCGATGCGGTTGCCGATGACGCTGATGACCACGATGATCGCCAGCGCCGCGGGCAGGTTCACCAGCAGGATCGCCGCGACCGTGCCCAGCGCGATGGTCAGCGCCTCGAGCTCGTTGTCCTCTTTCGTGCCCAGCACCGTGCGGATGGAGGGCTGGGTCTGGCTGAGCAGGATGCTGCCGCCGATGATCGCGGCCTGCACGGTGAAGTACACGGCCCCGGCGAGCAGCAGGATGCCGAACTCGGTGATGGAGTTCGGCACGGTCAGGCCGGACCAGCTCCGCGTCCCGAACGCGGCCACCACCTCGTGCGTGACCACGGCGGCCAGCAGCACGCTCGAGGTCGACAGGATGTACCGGTAGAGCGGGCGGCGGGCGACGACCCAGCGCTGCGTGCGGCTGAGCACGATGCTGAGCATGGCGAGCTCCGGCGGCAGGACCACGACGCTCGCGAACGACCAGATGCCGACGAGGTCGACCTGGACGGTGACCTTCCGGCTACGCCGCCGCTCCTCCTGCCGGCGGGACAGCTGCAGGTGCACGGTCGCGCAGGCGACCACGGTCAGGAAGCGCAGCCAGTCGGTGCCGGCCGGCGGGGGCGCGGTGACCGTGATGAGCACGATGCAGGTAATCGCGGCCAAATCGCAGGTCAGCACGTATGCGGTGACGCGCGGCCGCTGGCGCCAGAGGGCCCACTGACGCAAATGCACTACAAATCTGCTCAGGCGGTGTCTAAAATCGCGCTGATCGTTCACACTTGGATGCGCAACAGGTCGTCGACCCTGAGCGCGTTGCACCTGGTCCGTCCCGTCCCCGTTGCTGGAACCGGGAGGGATTTCGCCAGGCGACGTGGGCCCAGGGCCGTCGTGAGCGGAGTAACTCATGGGTGTGCTTCCCTCCCTCCCGGTCACACGTAAGTGTGCCTTGTGGGAGTGGGAAGCGAAGACTGGGCGTCTGTGGTTAACATGCCCGTGCGCCGCCGGCCCCGGCCGAGCTGCGCTCGCCACCGCGAACCCTGCGACGACGCGAGGTGATCGATGATGAGAGTCCGCAGTCCGTGAGGTTCGGCGAGTACGTGAGCTTCTGACAGAATGTGCCCGGGGGATAACTAAGCCGGCTCTGGTGACCCCTCCATGGAGGTGAACAGCGATGATGGATCGCGACTGGTGACATCGTGGCGCCGGGAGTCCTGTCCGGACCTGCCCGTGGCGCCCCCTTCATGAAGTCAACGTGTTCACGTTGGGCACGTCTCGAGTCTTGGTCGTCGACATCAGGCGCGCCCACGCGACCGTCGCCGGGATGGCGATCAGTACCCCCAGCACCCCGGCCATGGCGATGGTCGTCGTGGACGAGTCGATGATCTCCGCCACCGCCCCGCCGATGGCGACCCCGACGCCCTGCGACACCCGCAGCCCGGTTCGGGTTATCCCGAACGCTCCGCCGCGGATCTCGTTGGGCACCAGCGTGCTGAACGTGGCACTGACCGTGATCTGGTAGGCGCCGAACGCGCCGGCCAGTGCTAGCAGGACAATCGCGATGACGAGGTGCGGCGTTAACGCGAACGCGACAAGTGTTGCCGACGAACAGATCGCGAGCACGCCCACGATCCGTACGCGTTGCGGGGCCGCCACGTAGCGCGACAACACGAAGGTGCCGATCACGAACCCGAGCGGGTCGGCGGCGAGCAGCCAGCCGACCGCGGCGTCGGTACCGCCGAGCTCCTTGGCCAGCGGCGCCACCAGGCCCTCGGGGATCACGACGAGGCCGACCAGCCAGGCCAGGGTCAGCAGGACGCGCATCCGGGCGTCGCCGAACACCCAGCGCGCGGCCCCGAACCAGCCGTCCTCCCGGCCCCCCGCGATCTGCCGGTTCTGCACGTACCGGTGCACGACGACCGTGCTCACCAGGAACGTCAGCGCGTCGATGGCCAGCGCCCAGCTCGTGCCGATCGCGACGACCAGCACGCCGCCGCCGGCCAGGCCGAGCAGCATCAGCGTGTTCGTGGTGATCCCGCGCAGGTCCTGGCTGCGCAGGTAGAGCTCGTCGTCGGTGAAGACCTCGCGGGTCACGGCGTTCTGCGCGGCCGCGGCGGGCGACTGGATCAGCCCGATGGAGAACACCAGCGCGCACAGCAGCGCGAGCGGCATGCCCGGGATCGCCATCAGCCCGACCACGACGGCCTGCGCCAGCGTGCAGGTGACCATGAGCCCGCGCCGCGGGAAGCGGTCGGCGAGCTGGGACAGGCCGAGGCCGCCGGCGAGCGCGGAGAGGAACGTCAGGGCGTAGACGGTGGCCGCGAGCAGGGGCGAACCGGACCGGTCGTAGACGAGGATCGTGAGCGCGACCTTGGCCAGCTGGTCACCGAAGACAGACTGTGCCTCGGCGAACCAGAGCGCACGGAACTCCGGCACCGCCAGTACGGCGGAGAAGCCCGGCGCCCGTTGGCTCAACGTCAACCCCCGTGTCGACTTCTTCGGCATGTGCCGCCGTGTTGACGGTCCACCGCCCCCCAAACATGGTCGACCGGCAGCCCTCGACACACGCGGTACGCGGTCAACTACTTGTTGCCCTCGCGATGATGTTCACTTGGTCATCACCACGTAGCTCAGAGTACCGGCACCGGTGAGAACCGTGGGCATCGGTGGTTGGTCGTGCCGTGTTCCCAGATGCCAGAAATACCCCTTTCGGCGTAGCGCTTCGCCCATTCGGGCTGCTCAGGGTAAGTGTGTGGCTTTAGTAGAATGTTCCACTAACCGTTGTGAGTGACCTTACTTGCCTTGGAGGAGCTGCAACAGATCGTCAGCGATGTCGTGGTCCTGGTCGCGGTAGTGCTTCGCCGTCTTGGCGACCGAACCGGCCAGCGTGTCGGCGTTGTGATGAGCGCCCTTGACCTGGCGTTGCAGTGACTGGCCGAAGCTGTTGAGCGCGTCGGCGAAGCCGGTCTCCTTGCCGATGCGCCCGAAGCTGTCGTCGGCGATCGAGCGGACCTTGTGCAGCTCCTTGGTGCGCAGCGCGCCCAGCTCGTCGGCGATCGTGCGGGTGCTGCGGGCGTAGCCGCTCAGCGCGTCCGGGTCGACCATGAAGCCGTCGCGACCACCGCCGGCGTGCTTGCCGTCCCCCTGCTTGCCCCCGTGCTTGGCGTCGTTCTTGCCGCCGCCCTTGTCGCCGTCCTTGTCGTCGCCCTTGCCGGAGTTCCCGTGACCGCCGTCCTGCATGGCCTTCACGCCCTTGCGGGCCTCGTCGAGGTGGCTCTTGTACGCGCCGCTGGTGAAGGTCGTCCACGGCTGGAAGGAGTTGCCCTTCCCGGAGATCGCGAACGCGGCCTGCGCGTTGGTCTCCGCGTCGTAGAGCTCCTTGTTGGAGTCGAGGTGGAACTGGTGGCGCCGGTCCGGGCCGAGCGCGCCGATCATGTTGATCTGCCACAGCCCGTAGGAGTTGTCCGGCGGCACGGGGTTGTGCGCGCGGGGGTCGCCGCCGGACTCGGCCAGGGCGATGGCGACGGCGGTGGTCACGTCGTGGCCGCGGAACCCGGCGTCATGCGCGGCTTGGGCGATCTGCTCGGGGGAGAGCTTGGACACGGCGAGCCTCCACGGCCGTCGGAACGTTGTTGACCAGCCGAGCGTGCCGGTCGGCACCCGCCGTGCACCACCCGTGGTGCACGAGCGAGCAGATCGGTTGCACAGCGGGGCACAACCCCCGTGCCGTGCGGGCCGGCCGCGGGCTTTGTACGCTTGCCGCCGATCCCGTAGTCGGCAGGAGGCAATGTGAGTTCTTCAGATCTGCTGACGGTGGACATCGGCACCCGTGGTGCCGCCGTCGTGGTCATGGTCCGCGGCGAGCTGGACCTGGCCACCGTGCCGGTCCTGCGTGAGCGTCTCGACTCGCTCGGCGAGGTGTCCACCGCGCCGGCGCCGCTCGTGATCGACCTGACGGAGGTCACGTTCATCGGCTCCGCAGGTCTGGCCCTGCTCGTCGACCAGCACAACCGGTGCAAGGAACGGGACGTCCCGCTGGCCATCGTGGCGGCCGGCAGCGTGGTGCCCCGCGCCATCCAGGTCACCGCCCTCGACCAGGTCTTCGCCGTGCACGACACGGTCGACAAGGCGATCGGCGCGGGCGGCTCCTGACCACGGCCGGGACCAGGGCGCATCGCTAGCCGGCGAGCGCCGCCACGCCCGCCAGCAGCCGGTCCACATCGGACTCGTCGGTGTACGGGGCGATGCCCGCGCGCACGGCGCCGGCCGTGCCCAGGCCCAGGTGCTTCGCGCACTCGATGGCGTAGAACGTGCCCGCCGGGGCGTTGACCCCGTGCTCGGCCAGGCCGCGGTACATGTGTGCCGGGGTCCGGCCCTCGACGTTGAACAGCGCGGTCGGGGTACGCCGCCGGGCCGGGTCGCCGTAGCGGGTCACCCCCGGGATCGGCGCGAGGCCCTCGTCGAGGCGGTCCAGCAGCATCGCCTCGTGTTTCGCCAGCGCCGTCATCGACCCGACCAGCCGCTCGCGCCGCGACCCGTCCGCCGGCACCAGGCCGGCCAGGAAGTCGATCGCCGCGGTCGTGCCGGCCAGCAGCTCGTAGGGCAGCGTGCCGAGCTCGAACCGCTCGGGCACGGAGTCCGGCATCGGCGCGAGCTTGTCCGGGTGCAGCTGCTCCAGCAGCTCCGGCGCGGCGTGCAGCAGGCCCAGGTGCGGGCCGAGGAACTTGTACGGCGAGCACGCGTAGAAGTCCGCGCCCAGCTCCGCGACGTCGGCCACGTCGTGCGGGGTGAGGTGCACACCGTCCACATAGGTCAGCGCGCCGGTGGCCCGGGCGGCGGCCGCGATGGCCGGCACGTCCGGGCGCGAGCCGAGCAGGTTGGACGCCGCCGTGACCGCGACCAGCCGGGTCCGCGGCGAGAGCACCGCCTCGATGTCGGCCGGGGACAGCACCCCGGTGGCCGCGTCGAAGCGGGCGAAGCGCACCGTCGCGCCGGCCGCCTGCGCGGCCTGTACCCACGGGCGGACGTTCGCGTCGTGGTCGAGGCGGGTCACCACGACCTCGTCGCCCGGGCCCCACCCCTTCGCGAGCGCGCGGGCGACGTCGTAGGTCAGCTGGGTCATGCTGCGGCCGAACACGATGCCACCCGGCTGCCCGCCCACCAGGTCCGCGGCCGCCGTCCGGGCCGCCACGACGATCTCCTCCGCCCGCTGCTCGGCCCGGGTCACCGAGCCGCGGTTGGCCACCGCCGAACGCAGCGTGCCGGCGACCGCGTCGGCCACGGCGGCGGGCGTCTGCGACCCGCCGGGCCCGTCGAAGTGGGCGGCGCCCTCGGCGAGCGCGGGGAACTCGCCGCGCACGGCGGCCACGTCATAGGTCAAGTCGGACTCCTCGGGTTCGCTGCTGCTGGCGTGACGTTACGGGCGGCGTCCAAGGTAGGCGACGAGGCGCTCACCCGCGGTGGCCCGCGCGGAAACCGCCACCGGGTCGGCGAAACGGGCCGGCCGGTCGGCCGCGCTGACCAGGAGCGGCGCCAGCGCCAGCAGCTCCGCCGCCAGCTCCGCCGGCAGGGGCCGGCGGCGCCCGGCCGACCGGGCCACGTCCCAGCCGTGCACCGCCACCTCCACCGCGCCGGCCGCGGCCACGATGCCCGTGGTCAGCTCCGCGTCGCCGACCGAGGTCACCGTGCGCGCCGTGTGGGTCCACGCGCCGAGCAGGTCGCTCGCCCGGTCGCGGACGGCGGCCACCGGGTCCGCGGGCGGCCGGGGGAGCGGCACCAGGTCCAGCCGGCCGGTGGTCGCCTCGTGCAGGGCGAGCAGCGACTCGTCGAGGTGGGCGAGCAGCTCGCGCAGCGTCCACGCCGGGCACGGGGTCGGCGCCGACAGCTCCGCGTCGCCCACCGCGTGCAGCGTGCCCAGCGCGTAGTTGATCGCCCGCTCCAGCAGCCCGACCCCGCCGAGCAGGGCCGCCGGCGCGCCCTCGGCGGTCATCGGGTGCCCGGCAGGCCGAACGTGTCGAACAGGCGGTGGTCGAAGAACGAGACGACGTGCGAGAAGGACGCCCCGGACACCGTCAGCACCTGCAGGCAGAACGGGTGGAACGCGCCATCCGCCGCGGACCGCAGGTACATCGCCAGCGCCGGCTGGCTGTTCGCGGACGTCGTGACGAGCCGGAAGTCGCCCGGCCCGCCCGGGCACTGGCCGACGAGGTGCTTCGCGACCTGTTCCGGTCCCTGGAACCAGGTGGCGAACGGCGGCATCTCCCACACCGCGTCCGCGGCCAGCAGCGCCACGATCGCGTCGACGTCCTTGCGCTCGAACGCCGCCACGTAGCGCTCCAGCAGCTCGCGGGTGCGCTCCTCGGCCGGCTCGGTCACGTCCTCGGGCGTCGGCGCCACCGTCGTGCAGCTGCGCCCGCGCCCGCTGCAGCGCGCTGTTCACCGCCACCGTCGACGTGTCCAGCAGCTCGGCGACCTCGGCCGCCCGCCACGCCAGCACGTCGCGCAGGATCAGCACCGCACGCTGGCGCGGCGGCAGGTGCTGCAGCGCCGCGATGAACGCGAGCCGCATGCTCTCCCGGGCGGTGACGATGGCGGCGGGGTCGTCGTCGGATGGGATCGGCTCCAGCCACGGCACCTCCGGCCGCGCCTCGAGCGGCTGCCCGGCGCCCTCGCCCGGGCCGCCGAGCCCGGTCGGCAGCGGCCGGCGGCCCCGGCTCTCCAGCGCGGTCAGGCACGCGCTCGTCGCGATCCGGTACAGCCACGTACGCAGCGTCGAGCGGCCCTCGAAGCGGTCGAACGCGCGCCAGGCCCGCAGGTAGGTCTCCTGCACCAGGTCCTCCGCGTCGTGCACCGACCCGAGCATCCGGTAGCAGTGGGCCAGCAGCTCACGCCGGTAGGGGTCGGCCTGGCTGGTGAAATCCGGGTCCACCGGCCGGTCCGCGACGGTCACGGCGAGCTCCTCTCCGGCGGCCTGCACCAGGTGAGACCGGCCGGCTGCGCGGAAGTCATCGGTCCGCCGCGAGTTTTCCAGGTGCACCTGATCCCGGTCATGCTCGGTGCCGGGGTGCGGCTGTTCGACCACATCGGCGGCAAGCCGATCGAGTTCGAGCGAACGGCGGTCGTCGCCACGCCGCATGCCACGCACCTGCGCTACCGGGTGGTGCGCTGAGTGGAACCGGGCGGCCTGCCCCCTGGACAGGCCGCCCGGGGTCGTCAGGCCGCCAGTGCGGCGGCGGGGGTCGGGTAGTGGGTGGCGTGGGCGGCGGTCAGGCTCGCCTCGCATGCGGCGACCAGCTGGTGGTCGGCGTGGGTCGTGGCGCCGCGTCCGCAGCGCGGGCAGTGCAGCGTCACGGTGCGGGTCACCTCGTCCACCGCGATCTCCAGCGCGCGGCGGCACGGGCGGCACCACCGGTGACCGGTGACCTGGATGACGTGCAGGTCGCTGTGGCCGCACTCGTGGATCCAGCGGCGGTGCACCCGGCAGGTCAGCCGGTCGAGCGGGTCCAGCCAGCCGGTGTCCTCGGCGTGGTCCTCGGCGGCGAGCGCGCCGGCCAGGTTCGTGCGCACGTGGGTCGGCTCGGTCCGGTTCTCGACCAGTGTCAGTGTGGCGGTCATCGGACTCTTCCTTCCCTTCGGCGTGCTGTCATAGACACGTCGAAGCGACCGGCCCGGAAACGACATCCGGTCACGAAAAAGCCACGAAATCCCGCTAGCGGGCGCGACCCTCACGCAGCATCGCGACGGACCTGTCGATCCGCCGCTGCCGCGTCTCCGGGGTCTTCGCGCCATCGACGTTGAGCGTGTGCCAGCTCCGGTTGCTGTAGGACAGCCCGTCGAAGAAGGCCCTGGCCGCGGGCTCGGCGTCCAGCGCCGCGGCGAGGTCGGCCGGCACCTCGAGCACCCGCTCCGCGGTGTCCAGCTCGACCGTCACGTCGATCTCGTCACCCGCCGCGACGCCCGCCTTCGCCCGGTTGTCGGCCGAGAGCGGCAGCATGAACCGGCCACCCATCGTGGCCACCGTGCTGCGGTACGTGTGCGCGCCGATCGTCACCGTCACCCGCGGCTTCCGGCCCGACGCCAGCTCCTCGACCACCGCCGGCGGCACCTCGAAGCCCGTCGCCGTCTTGCCACCCAGCTCGACCGTGGTCCGGAACCTCACGACGTCCTCCCCACGCTCGCCGCCGCGTCGATCGCGGCAGGTGAGAATACGGCCTGCGCGGCGATCCCGGCCATGCCGACGAGCGGCGCCAGATCGCCGAGCACGGCCGGGCCGACGTCGAGCCCGCGCGCGGCCACCTCGTGCGCCTGCTGGCCCAGCGTCTCCCGCAGCCCCGCCAGGAACGGCGCCAGCGAGCCGATCTCGCCGCCGACCCGGACGCGGTGCGGGTTGAGGATCGTGACGACCGTGGCGAGCACCGTGCCGAGCAGCCGCCCCGCGTCGGTCGCGAGCGCCACCGCCCGCTCGTCGCCGCCCTCGACCCGGCGCACGACGTCCGGCAGCGCGCGCACCCCGGCCGACCGCAACCGCCGCACCAGCGCCGCGCCGCTGGCCAGCGCCGCCACGCAGCCGCGCCGTCCGCAGCCGCACCGCTCGTCGCGGTCCTCGATGCGGATGTGCCCGATCTCGCCCGCACACCCGGTCGCGCCGCGGTGGGGTTGCCCGCCGATCACCACGCCCGCGCCGATGCCCGACCCGACCCACACGCCGAGCACCGTCGACCGCGGGCTCCCGGTCGCCAGGTACTCGCCGTAGGCCAGCGCGTTCGCGTCGTTCTCCAGGTGCACGTCCACGCCGAGCCCGTCGCCGAGCACCTCGCGCAGCGGCTGGTCCCGCCACGCCGGCATGGTCGCCGGCATGATCGACACCCCGGTGTCGTGGTCGAGCTGGCCCGGCACCGCGAACCCGGCCGCGGCCAGGTCGGCGAACCGGTCCAGCGACGCGAGCTGCCCGCGGGCGGTGTCCAGCAGCCACGGCAGCACGTGGCGCGGCTCGTGCCCGGACGGCAGCCGTTCGCGGTGCACGGCCAGCACGGTGCCGACGAGGTCCGCGACGCCCACGCTCGCGTGGCTCGCCCCCAGGTGCGCCACGACCGCGACCCGGCTCGCCCGGTCCGCGCCCAGCAGCGCCGCCCGCCGCCCGCCGCTGGACTCGCGGTGGCCGACCGTGCCGACGACGCGCAGCCGGCTCAGCGTGTCCAGCCGCTCGACGAGCGTGGCCCGCGACAGGCCCAGCCGCTGCTGCAGCTCGTGGCGGGTCAGCGGCCCGTCGTCGCGTAACACGGCGAACACATTCCCCGGTGACGCCGCACTTCCCGGCCCGGACGGGCGGTTGACGTCTGCCATGGCCCCCACCTAGATTGAAAGCGGTCACTTCTGTCTAAGTATTAGACATAAGTCAACGGAGGTGCGAAGTGGCACCGGTCGGTGGCCGAGTGCGACCCCGGCTGGGCCCGGTGCAGCTGGCCGCGAGCGCGGCGTGGACGCTCAGCCGCAACGACAACGGCACGATGATCACGGCGGCCCCGCGGCTGTACCCGCACATGTGGAGCTGGGACACGGCGTTCATCTCGATCGGCGTCGCGCACCTCAGCATCGACCGCGCGGTCCGCGAGCTGGAGACCCTGCTCGCCGCCCAGTGGCGCAACGGGATGCTGCCGCACATCGTCTTCTCCGAGGGCGGCGGCTACTTCCCGGGCCCGCAGCGCTGGGGCGCCGCCGAGCTCAACTCCGACGCGCCGGACGCGCCTCGCACCTCGGGCATCTGCCAGCCGCCCGTGCACGCGATCGCGTTGCGCCGCATCGTGGACATCGGGCGCGGCACCGATGCGGTGGAGCGGCTGCTGCGCGAGGGCTGGCCGCGCCTGTACCGCTGGCACGAGTGGCTGGTGCGCCACCGCGACCCGCACGGCACCGGCACGCTGGCGATCGTGCACGGCTGGGAGTCCGGAATGGACAACTCGCCGCGCTGGGACGTGCCCTACGCCGCGGTGACGCCCGGACCGGACCTGCCGCCGTACGTCCGGCTCGACCGCGGCCTGGTCGCGCACGCCGGCGCCGAGCGGCCGAGCGACCGCGAGTACGACCGGTACCTGTGGCTCATCGAGGAGATGCGCAAGGTCCGCTACGACGCCGACCAGGTGGTGCGCACGTCGAGCTTCCTCGTCGGGGACGTGTTCGTGACCGCCCTCTTCGCGCTCGCGAGCGAGGTCCTCGCCGGGCTGGGCGAGGAGAGCGGGCAGCCGTCGTGGCAGGTCAGGCAGCTGCGGGGCTGGGCCCGCCGCTCGCGGGCCGCGGTCGCCGACGCGTACGACCCGGCCACCGGGCTCGCGCGCGATCGGGACCTGCGCACCGGGTCGTGGCTGCCGAGCCGGACCATCGCGGGCTTCGCGCCGCTGCTGTGCGGGGGCCTGGCGGACGCGGACGAGCAGCGGCTGCTGGCGACGATCGCGGGTCCGGCCTGGGCGGGTCACCCGGAGCTCTTCGCGGCCATCCCGCCGTCGGTCTCCCCGGCGGACCCGGGCTTCCGGCCCCGCGAGTACTGGCGCGGTCCGGTGTGGCCGGTGCTGGCGTGGCTGTTCGCGTGGGCGTTCGAGCGGCGGGGCTGGGCGGCCCCGGCGAAGCGGCTGCGCGCGGAGTGCCTGCGCCTGGTCGAGGACGGCACGTTCGCCGAGTACTACCACCCGCTGACCGGCGAGCCGCTGGGCAGCAGGCAGCAGTCCTGGACCGCGACGGTCGTCCTGGACTGGTTGCACACCACCTGACCCGCGAGTCCCCCGTTCGGAACCGCGAGTCCCCCACTCGCGCTCACTATGCTGCCGAGTCGTGAGCCACGAACCGAGCCGCGTCCTGGTCACGGGGGCGGCGGGCCGGCTCGGCCGGTCCGTGCTGCGCGAGCTGGCCGCGCGCGGCGTGCCCACCGTCGGCCTCGACCGCCGGGATCCCGACAGCGCGGCCGCCGCGGCGACCGCGCGGTTCCTCACCGGCGAGGCCACCGACCCGGAGCTCGTGCGGGCGGCGCTGACCGATGTGGACACCGTGATCCACCTGGCCGCGATCCCCACGCCCGAGCACGTGGCGGGCGCGGCGGTGTTCGTCGGCAACGCGGCGGCCACCTTCACCGTCCTGGACGAGGCCGCCCGGGCCGGCGTGCCGCGGGCCGTGATCGCCAGCAGCTTCTCGATCACCGGCCTGCCCTTCGGCCCGCCGACGCTGCGCCCGGCCCACGTGCCGATCGACGAGTCCTCGCCGCTGCAGGTGACCGACCCGTACGCGCTGTCCAAACAGGCCGACGAGGCGACCGCGGCGATGGTGGCGCGCCGCGACGGGATGGCGGTCGCCGCGCTGCGGTTCCCCCTGCTCGGCTGGCCCGACGACGGCCAGCTCGCCGAGCAGGCCGAGCTGTACCGGACCGATCCCGGCGCGGGCGTCTCCCACCTGTGGACCTATCTGGACAGCGGGGACGCGGCCCGGGCGTGCTGGCTCGCCGCGACCGTGCCGCTGGCCGGCTGCCACCCGATCTTCGTGACCGCGCCGGACACGCTGGCGCCGTACCCGACCGAGGAGCTGCTCGAGAAGTTCCTGCCCGCGGTGCCGCGCCGCGCGCCGCTGCCGGGCCGGACGGTCCCGGTCGACCTGACCGCGGCCCGCACCCTCCTCGGCTTCACCGCAGAACATGCCTTCCCACTGGAGCAGTCCTGATGTATTACGCCGACTTCGTGCCCGGAGCTGGCCGCCGTGAGCCGCGGGCCGCGCTCGCCTCCGACGCGCCGAGCGTCGAGCTGTCGGGCACCTGGCGGTTCCGCCTGTCGCCGCGGGCGGATCTCCCGGACGACTTCGCCGCGCCGGACTTCGACGACTCGGGCTGGCTGGTGCTGCCCGTGCCGTCGCACTGGCCGCTCTACGGGCACGGCAAGCCCTGGTACACCAACGTCGCCTACCCGTTCCCGCTCGACCCGCCGCGGCCGCCGGACGAGAACCCGACCGGCGACCACCGGCGCGTGTTCGACCTGCCCGCCGACTGGGCCGGTGGCGACGCGGTGCTGCGCTTCGACGGGGTGGAGTCCTGCGCGCGGGTCTGGCTCAACGGCACCGAGCTGGGCTTCTGCACCGGCAGCCGGCTGCCGACCGAGTTCGCCGCCGGGCACCTGCTGTCGCCCGGGCGCAACGTGCTCGCGGTGCGGGTGCACCAGTGGTCGGCCGGCAGCTACCTGGAGGACCAGGACATGTGGTGGCTGCCCGGGATCTTCCGCGATGTCACGCTGCTGCGCCGGCCGACCGAGCCGCTCGACGACGTGTTCGTGCACGCGGACTACGACCACGCGACCGGCCAGGGCACGCTGCGCGTGGACGCCTCGGCACCCGCCGTCGTCTCGGTGCCGGAGCTCGGGATCGCGGACCTGGCCACCGGGTCGGCGGTCACCGTGCCGGTGCGGCCGTGGTCGGCCGAGTCGCCGCGGCTCTACGCCGCCACCGTGGCGACGCCGGGCGAGACCGTCTCGCTGCGCGTCGGCTTCCGCACGGTGTCCATCGTGGACGGTGTGTTGCTGGTCAACGGCGTGCCGCTGGCGCTGCGCGGGGTGAACCGGCACGAGTTCCATCCCGACTTCGGCCGCGCGCTGCCCCACGAGACGATGCGGGCCGACGTGCTGGCGATGAAGCGGCACAACATCAACGCGGTGCGCACCAGCCACTACCCGCCCCACCCCGCGTTCCTCGACCTGTGCGACGAGCTCGGCCTGTGGGTGATCGACGAGTGCGACCTGGAGACCCACGGGTTCCTGTTCGCGGGCTGGCGCCGGAACCCGTCGGACGTACCGGAGTGGCGCGAGTCCTATCTGGACCGGATGCGCCGCACCGTGGAGCGGGACAAGAACCACCCGAGCATCGTGCTGTGGTCGCTGGGCAACGAGAGCCACACGGGCGACAACCTCGCCGCGACCGCGTCGTGGACCCGCGAGCGGGACCCGTCCCGGCCGGTGCACTACGAGGGCGACCACGAGTGCGCGTATGTCGACGTGCGCAGCGAGATGTACGCCTCGCACGAGGAGACCGCGGCGATCGGCGAGTCGACGCCCATCCCGTTCCTGCTCTGCGAGTACGCGCACGCGATGGGCAACGGGCCGGGCGGGCTCGCCGAGTACGTGGCGCTGTTCGACCGCTACCCGCGCTGTGCCGGCGGGTTCGTGTGGGAGTGGATCGACCACGGGCTGCGCCACCCGGAGCTGGAGTACGCCTACGGCGGCGACTTCGGCGAACCCCTGCACGACGGCAACTTCGTGATCGACGGCCTGCTCCTCCCCGATCGGACGCCCTCGCCGGGGCTGCTCGACGTGCGGAAGGCGTACGAGCCGGTGCGGTTCTCGTTCGGCCCGGACGGGGTCACGGTGACGGCTGTGCGCGGCGACCTGTCGGGCCTGCGGTTCGAGTGGCAGGTCGAGCCGGGCGCCACCGGCTCCTTCGACGTGCCGGCCGGTGGTGGGACCGTGCCGCTGCCGGAGTTCCGCGCGGCCGGCGAGGTCTGGCTGACCGTGCGGGCCGTGCTCGCCGCGGACACCCCGTGGGCGCCGGCCGGCCACGAGGTCGCCTGGGCCCAGCACCGGCTCAGCGAACCCGCCCCGGCGCCGCCCGTGGTGCCCGGCGCCCGGCTGCTCCGGGCCGGCGGCGGGTACGCGCTCGGCCCGGCGGCGTTCGACCCCGACGGCCGGCTCAACGCCTTGTCCGGCCACCCGGCCGGCGGCCCGCGGCTGCGGCTGTGGCGCGCGCCGACCGACAACGACCGCATCGGGCACCTGCGCGAGACCTGGCTGGCGATGGGGCTGCACCGGCTGACCGAGCGGTTCGACGAGGTCGTGGCCGGCGAGGAGCTGGTGGTGCGCACGCGGGCGGCCGCGGCGGCGACCGACCGCGCGGTGCGGATGACCTACCGGTGGACGCCGCTGGAGCGCGCGGTGGCACTGCACGTCGACCTCGATCCGGAGGGCGGCTGGCCGGAGCCGGTCGCGACGCTGGCGGTGACGTTCACGCTGCCGGCCACGCTGGACCACGTGCGCTGGTTCGGCCGCGGCCCGGGTGAGGCCTATCCGGACACCGGCATCGCCGCCCGGGTCGGCCGCTTCCGCGCGACCGTCGACGAGCTGCAGACGCCCTACCTCCGCCCGCAGGAGAACGGCCGCCGCGCCGGCGTGCGGTGGGCGACGCTGACCGACGCGGCCGGCGACGGCGTGAAGATCACCGGACGGGAACCGTTCGGCCTGACCGTCCGCCGCTGGCCGGACGCGGCGCTGGCCGATGCTACGCACCGTAACCAACTGGTGGCAGGAGCGCACCTCGAGCTCTCGATCGACGTCGGCCACCACGGCATCGGCACCGCGTCCTGCGGTCCGGGTACTTTGCCGGATTACGAGCTGTTCCTGAACAAAACGGCTTTCACGTTGGTGTTCGAGCCGGTCAAGCTCGGCTGATCGCCGCGGTTGTGGGGGCTGCTGGTCTCTGCAAGTATGTTGCTCTCAGTAACAATTAAGGAGCTTGCAAATGGCGTCACGTCTCAACCCGTATATCAGCTTCAACGGCAACGCCCGGCAGGCGCTGGAGTTCTACAAGGACGTGTTCGGCGGCGAGCTGGCGCTGAACACCTTCGGCGAGTACGGCACGCAGGGTGGCGACGCCGACAAGGTCATGCACGCACAGCTCGAGTCGCCGAGCGGCTACACGATCATGGGCTCGGACCTGCCCGAGGGCGCGGAGCACAGCCCCGGCAACACGATCACGGTGAGCCTGAGCGGCGACGACTCGGCTGAGCTGCACGGCTACTGGGACAAGCTGGCCGCGGCGGGCAAGGTCACGATGCCCCTGGAGAAGCAGATGTGGGGCGACGAGTTCGGCATGGTCATCGACCAGTTCGGCGTGGCCTGGATGGTCAACATCGGCAAGCCGCAGGGCTGAGCTCAGGGTGACTCGAGGCCGCCGTCGGGGCGGCGGACCCGGGTTGCCCACCGCTCGAACACGCCCGTCTCCGGTGGGTACTTCGCGGCCTCCCGCTCGTCCACGTCGACACCCCAGCCCGGGGCCGGGGACGGGTACAGGTAGCCGTCGCGAGGCATCGGGCAGCCGGGGAACACCGCCTGCGCCGCGTCACCGAACAGGTACGCCTCCTGCACGCCGAACGCCGGCGACGTCACGTCCAGGGCGATGTTCGCCGCCACCCCGACCGGTGACACGTCGCCCGGGCCGTGCCACGCCGTGCGTACGCCGGTGAGCTCGCACAACGCGACCAGCGCGCGGCACGCCGTCAGCCCGCCGACCGCGGACACGTGTACCCGCAGCAGGTCCACCCCGCCGTCGCGCACCAGCCGGGCCGCGTCGGCGACCGACACCAGCTGCTCGCCCACGGCGATCGGCACCGGGGACGACGCCGTGACCGACGGCAGCCGGTCGTAGTGCTCGGGCGGGACCGGGTCCTCCAGGAAGAAGAGCCGGTAGGGCTCCAGCCGCCGCGCCAGCACGACGGCCTGCTTCGGTGTCAGTCGCGAGTGGACGTCGTGGATCAGCTCCACCTCGTCGCCCAGCGCCGACCGGGCCGCGTCGAACAGCGCCGGCGTCACCGCGAGGTACCGGTTCGCGTCCCAGCCGTCCGGGTTCGGGGCGGCCGGGTACGCCCCCGCCACCCCCGGCGCGCCGTACGTGCCCACGCCCGGGCCGCCGGTCTGCAGCCGCACGTACCGGTAGCCGGCGCCGATCAGCGCCCCGGCCGCGTCGACCGTGTCCGCGATGGACGCGCCCGACGCGTGCACGTAGGTGTCCGCGGCCGCGCGCACCCGCCCGCCGAGCAGCTCGTACACCGGCATGCCGGCGCGCTTGCCCGCGATGTCCCACAACGCCATGTCCACACCGGACAGCGCGTTGTTCAGCACCGGACCGCCGCGCCAGTACGACGACAGGTGCACCATCCGGCCGATGTCGGAGATGTCGGCGGGATGCCGCCCGAGCACGAGCGGCGCGACGTGCTGCTCCACCGCGGCCACGACCGCGTGGAACCGTTGGGTGAAGGTCGCGCAGCCGAGCCCGTAGAGGCCCGGCTCGGAGGTCTCCACGCGGACGACGACGAGCGGGATCCCGTCCGGCGCGGTCACGATCGCCCGCACGGCGGTGATCGTCAGCCCGTCCCGCGCGGGCCACGGAGCCTGGGTCTCGATCATCACGAGACCCAGGCTAGTGGCGCGCGGTCAGCCCTGGTACCCGGCGAAGATCCGGGTGAACTCCCAGTTCGACTGGCTGATCCCGCTGCACGAGTCCGCCGGCCCGCCGGTGCACGGCCGGTCGCGGTTGACCGACCAGAACGTCAGCCGCGCCAGGTGGTGGGTCTGCGCGTAGGACAGGATCGTGCGGAAGTTGGCCTGGGTGACGACCTCGCTGTTGTCGGTGTTGCCGTTCATCGACGAGATGCCGGTGTGCCGGTAGGCCTGGTCGTCGGAGAACCCGTAGGCGTTGCGCACCGCGTTCTTCGCGCCGTCCGCCGCCCGGATCGTCAGCGCGCCCATGTCCTGGCCGGCGCCGCCGAAGTCGAACGGCATGATCGTCCACGCATCGGGGGTGAACCCGGACGCCGCCGCCCGGTTGATCATCCCGGTGTCCGGCCCGTTCTGGCCGGTGCCGATGGTGATGTAGATCTTCAGCCCGGAGTTGTTGGCCCGCACCGTCTTCAGCGCGTCGATCGTGCGCTGCTGCACGGTCGGGTTGCTGTACGCCGTCGACTCGATGTCGATGTCGATCGCGGGCAGCCCGTACGCGCTGATCACCCGCTGGTAGGCGTTCGCCAGCTCACCCGCGGACGAGCACGACTCCTCGAGCTTGTTGCCGCTCCAGCCGCCGAACGACGGGATCACGTTGCCGCCCGCCCCGCGCACGGCGTTGATCGTGTTCTGGTCCACGCCACCGGTCAGCGGCCGCCCGCCGTCCCACTGCGGGTTGCAGTAGCCGTTGGACAGCACGAACGCGAGCGTGAACCACTTGACGCCGGTCTGCTGCATGACGGTCACCGGGTTCGGCGGGCTGCCCCACCCGTTGTAGAGGTAGGGCGCCACCGCCATCACGCCCGGGCCGGGCTGCGGGTCGCCGCCGCCGACCGCCGGTGCGGTCCACTTCTGGTTCGCCGCACCCGTGCAGGTCCAGATCTGCAGCCGGGCGCCGTCCGCGGAGCTGTTGTCGGTCACGTCGAGGCACTTGTTCGCGGCGACGTTGACGATGTCGTGCGCGGCGGTGATCTGCCAGCTCTGCGCGCCCGTGCCGTTGCAGTCCCACAGCTGGATCTTCGCGCCGTTCGCGGTGGACGCCGACGTGACGTCCAGGCACTTGCCCAGCGCGCGGATCGTGCCGTCGGAGTTGGCCGACCACTGCTGGGCGCCCGACCCGTTGCAGGAGTACAGCTGCACGGCCGTGCCGTTGGCGCTGCTCGCGGCCGCCACGTCGACGCACTTGCCGGCCAGGCCGGTGATCTGGCCGGTCGCCGCGGTCGCCTCCGGCGCGGACAGGACGCTCACGGTCATCGCGAGCAGGGCTCCGGCCAGCAGGCCGGCGAGTCTCTTGTTCATTGCCGTCTCCTCAGGCAGCTGGTGTGGTCCACTTCTGGTTCGCGGCGCCCGTGCAGGTCCAGATCTGCAGCCGGGCGCCGTCTGCGGAGCTGTTGTCGGTCACGTCGAGGCACTTGTTCGCGGCGACGTTGACGACGTCGTGGCCGGCCGTGACCTGCCAGCTCTGGGCCCCGGACCCGTTGCAGTCCCACAGCTGGACCTTGGCGCCGTTCGCGGTCGACGCCGACGTGACGTCGAGGCACTTGCCGAGCGCGCGGATCGTGCCGTCCGCGCCGACCGTCCACTGCTGGGCGCCCGAGCCGTTGCACGTGTAGAGCTGCACGGCCGCGCCGTTGGCACTGCTCGCGCCGGCCACGTCCACGCACTTGCCGGCCAGGCCGGTGAGCTGGCCGGTGGCACCGCCGGGATTGCTGCCGGGCGTGCCGCTCCAGGTGAACGTCGCCGCGGTCTTGGCCGGCAGGTTGTAGGTGAACGACTGGCCGCCCCAGTTGACCCGCACCTGCTGGGTGCCGCCGGTCGTGTTGTAGGCGATCAGGGCCTTCGAGCCGTCCGGGTTGCGCCACGCGACGTTGCGCACCGACGCGTTGTCGTTGGTGTCGATCCGGACCGCGCCCGGCCGGACGAACTTGGTCAGGTGGCCCATCGAGTAGTACTCGATCTCGTAGGTCACCTGACCGTGCTGGCCGTCTCCGTTGTGGACGGTGATGAGCCCGGTGCACGTGCCGCAGCCGCCGTTGTGCGGGCCCTTGTTCTGGTCCACCGCGAGGCTCCACTTCACGACGCTGCGGCCCCAGTTGCGGGTGTAGTCGATGATGTTCTGCATGTCCTCGGTCTGCTGGTTCGAGACCCAGGTGCCGCCGGAGTGCTCGGTGTCGTAGGACTTCACGTTGGGGAACTCGTTGTGCGCGGTCGTCTGCGCCGAGACGTCGCCGCCGTAGCCGTGCCACGCGATGCCGCCGAACAGCGGGTCGTTCTGCAGCGCCTGCACCTGCGGGCGTGCCCAGGTGCCGTAGCCGTCCCAGTTCCAGTCCATCACCAGCGTCTTCGTGTTGGTGATGCCGGCCGCGCGGAACGCCGGCCACAGCGCGTTCTGCGTGAAGTAGACGAGGCCCTCGGTGTTCCACTGCATCGACGGGTAGCCGGGGCAGCAGCCGGGCTCGTTCTGCGCGGACACGTAGTCGATCGGCACGCCCTGGGCCTGGTAGGCCTGCACGTACTTGGCGAAGTACTGGCCGTAGGCGCCGTAGTACTGCGCCTGCAGCCAGCCCTGGTCCATGTTGTTGTTGTCCTTCATCCACGCGGGTGCGCTCCACGGCGAGGCCATGATCTTCAGCCCCGGGTTGAGCTGCTTCGCGCGCTTGGTCAGCGGCAGGACGTCGGCCATGTCGTGCGCGATGGAGAAGTCGTTGACATCGCAGCAGGTGTCGTCGAACGAGTAGTCGAACCGGGCGAGGTCGGACGAGCCCATCGGGTTGCGCAGGAACGACAGCCCGATGCCGGAGCTCGGGTCGAACAGCTTGCGCATGGTGTCCTCGCGGGTCGCGGACGACAGCGCGCCGGAGGAGTTCATGAGCCACGCGGCGGTGTCGGTGAACGACGCGCCGGCGCCCTCGAACTGCTGGTAGGTCGTGGCTTCGTTGACGTTGATCGTGGCCTGCCCGGATCCGGTGCCGGGCTGGAAGTTGACCGGGGTCTGCTGCTGCAGGCCGCGGCTGACGACCCGGCCACCACTGTCCGATGTGGTCGTCAGCCAGATGTTCACCTGCTCGCCGGCCGCCTGCGCGGGCGTGGCCGGGACGGCCACGGCGGCGGCGGTGAGCAGCGCGGTGCCGAGCAGTGTCGTTGTCTTCCGCAGGGTTCGCGGGCGCGCCGAAACAGGCATCGGTGTGCTCCTTGAAAGTGTGCAGGGATGGGCCCCACGGGTGCCGCCCCGCGCGGGGGCGGCACCGTGTCGTGGGGGAGGTGTCAGCTCAGCCGACGGTCCACTTCTGGTTGGCGGCGCCGGTGCAGGTCCAGATCTGCAGCCGGGTGCCGTTGGCCGAGCTGTTGCCGGTCGCGTCGAGGCACTTGTTCGCCGCGATGTTGACGATGTCCCGCGCCCCGGTCACCGTCCAGCGCTGCGCGCCGGATCCGTTGCAGTCCCACAGCTGGATCGGGGCGCCGTCCGCGGTGGAGGCGGACGTGACGTCGAGGCACTTGCCCAGCCCGCGGATCGAGCCGTCGGCGTTCACCGACCACTGCTGGGCGGCCGTGCCGTTGCAGTCGTAGAGCTGCACGGGGGTGCCGTTCGCACTGCTCGCGGCCGCGATGTCGACGCACTTGCCGCCGATGCCGGTGATCCGCCCGCCACCGCCGCCACCGCCACCGTCAGTGGTGACGCGGACGTAGTCGACGGTCAGCGAGTTGGGGAACGGCGTGCTCCCGTTCGGGTCGCCCGGCCAGTAGCCGCCGACCGCCAGGTTCAGGATGATGAAGAACCCGTGGTCGAACACCCAGCGGCGGCCGCCGAGGTCGGCGGGGGTCCTGGTCTGGTAGACGTTCCCGTCCACCGACCACACCAGGCGGTTCGGCGACCAGTCGAGCGCGAACGTGTGGAACCCGTCGGCGAACGCGCCGCCGATCGAGTAGCCCGCGCCGATGCCGCCCGCGCCGGAGTACCCAGGTCCGTGGATCGTTCCGTGCACTGTGGACGGTTCGAAGCCGACGTTCTCCATGATGTCGATCTCGCCGGCGTCCGGCCAGCCGCCGCCGGTGCCGAGGAGCCAGAACGCGGGCCACATGCCCTGTCCGCGAGACATCTTCAGCCGGGTCTCGAAATGGCCGTAGGTCTGGGTGAACCTGCCGGACGTGTTGAGCCGGGCCGAGGTGTACTCGCACCGGCCGTACCAGCACTGGTAGTTGCCGGGGTTGTCCCGCCGCGCGGTGATGACCAGGTTGCCCTGGCCGTCGTGCACGGCGTTGCTGGTCGAGTTCGTGTAGTACTGCCGCTCGTGGTTGTTGACGTTGTCGCCGGTCTCCGAGTTCCACTTGGAGCCGTCGACCGGGGTGCCCGCGGGCGCGTTGAACTCGTCCGCGAACGAAGTGGCGGCGACCCCGACATCGGGAGCCGCCGCCTGGTTGGGTGCCCCGGCCGCCGGCGTACTCGTCGCCACGGTGGCGCCGAGCAGGGCCGAAGCGAGCGCGGTCAGCAGGGCCGGGTATCTGAATCGTCGTGAGCAGGGGTGTGAGGACATCTTTGTCACCACCGACGAGTTGTTTTGTTGTCCCTGGCAACAAAGGATGCCATGGTCTAAACCAGTGGGACAAGACTTGGGCGGCGTTTTTCGAAACCGGTTCCGGTCCCGGTTCCGGACTCGATCTCGGACCCGGTCCCGGGGACTGTCCGGCAAGCCCGGTTTAAGTGATCGGTTAACGGAGAGGTTCGCCGCGGGCGCCACTCCGCGTAACCTGGCGGGTGGAGGTGGTTCGCGGTGAGCGATGAGGCTTTGTCGGTGCTGCGGGACATCTGGGGCGCGCGCGAGCAGTCCGCCGCCGACCTCGACGCCCTGCTCGGGCACGGCCGGGGCAAGGCGTGCAAGGCGATGAAGCACGTGGGTTTCGGCGGGGACGCCGAGCCGGTCGACGAGGACCTGCGGACCGCGTGGCGGTCGAAGCTCGAACGTGAGGGGAAGCTGCTGCCGGACGGCCAGAGCGTCGCCGACCTGCTGTCCGAGCGTGGCGACCGGCGCTCGTGAAGTCCGTCGCGGAGCTGACGGAGACGTTGCGTCAGGGGGCCTACCTGGCCGACCGCGGGCTCGCCACCGCCGTGTACGTCGCGCTGTCGCTACGCCGCCCGCTGCTGCTCGAGGGTGAGGTCGGCGTCGGCAAGACCGAGATCGCGAAGGTGCTCGCGGACGTGCTCGGCCGGGACCTGATCCGGCTGCAGTGCTACGAGGGGATCGACACCGGGCAGGCGCTCTACGAGTGGGACTACGCGCGCCAGCTGCTGCACATCCGCGCGCTGGCCGAGCCCGGTTCGGCGGACGTCAAGGAGCTGTTCGGGCCCGAGTTCCTGCTGGAGCGGCCCCTGTTGCAGGCCATCCGCGCGGGCGAGCGGTGCGTGCTGCTGATCGACGAGATCGACCGCGCCGACGACGAGTTCGAGGCGTTCCTGCTCGAGATGCTGTCGGACTTCCAGATCAGCATCCCGGAGATCGGCACGGTCGCCTCGCCCGAGCCGCCGCTGGTGATCCTCACGTCCAACCGCACGCGCGAGCTGCACGACGCGCTCAAGCGGCGCTGCATGTACCACTGGATCGACTACCCGCCGGCCGAGCGCGAGGTCGAGATCGTGCTGCTGCGCGAGCCGGCCGTGTCGGAGGCGCTGGCGCGCAAGGTGGTCGCGGCGGTGACGCGGCTGCGCGAGCTGGACCTCGCCAAGCCGCCGGGCGTCGCGGAGACCATCGACTGGGCCCGCACGCTGGACTTCCTCGGCGAGACCGACCTGACGCCGGCCGTCGCCGCGGACACGCTCGGCGCGGTGGTGAAGGAACGGGACGACCTGGCACTCGTGCGCGAGTCGCTCGAGGAGATCGTGCCGGATGGCTGAGTTCGTCCGGCTGCTCGTCGCCTTCTCCCGGGAGCTGCGGGCCGCGGGGCTGGCCGTGGGGACCGGCGACGTGCAGGCCTACTGCGGGTCGCTCGCGGCGCTGGACCCGACCGACCTGGTCGACCTGTACTGGGCGGGCCGCACGACGCTCGTCAACCGCCGCGACGACATCGCCGTCTACGACGACGTGTTCCGCCGGTTCTTCCTCGGCGCGGCGGCGCCCGCGGCCGAGCTGCAGGCGTTGCGGGTCACGCCGGCGGGAGCGGTCGCGGAGTCGACGTTCGTCGTGCCGGCGACCGAGCCGGGCCCGGAGCAGACCGAGGAGGCGTCGCTCGGCCTGATGGCGTCCACTGTGGACGTCATGCGGCACCGGTCGTTCGCGGAGTGCACCGACGAGGAGCTCGCGTTGCTGCGCCGGATCATGGCGCGCATCCGGCTGACCCCGCCGCGGCGGCGGACCCGGCGGACCCGGCCGGCGTCGTCGGGCCGGGTGCCGGACCTGCGGCGCACCGTGCGCCGCTCGATGCGCACCCACGGCGAGCTGGTCGAGCTGTACTGGCGGCGCCGCCGGGTGCGGCCGCGGCCGCTCGTGCTGGTGCTGGACGTGTCCGGGTCGATGGCGGACTACTCGCGGGCGCTGCTCCAGTTCGCCCACTCCACGCGCCGGGCGGCGCGGCGGGTGGAGGTGTTCTGCTTCGGCACGCGGCTGACGTGCATCACGCGCGCGCTGCGTACCCGGTCGCCGGACGAGGCGCTGCGCCAGGCCGCGGAGGCCGTCGTGGACTGGGAGGGCGGCACGCGGATCGGTGCGTCGCTGGACGCCTTCGTGCGGGGGTGGGGGCGGCGCGGGGTGTGCCGGGGTGGCATCGTGGTGATCTGCTCGGACGGGCTGGACCGGGGGGATCCCGCGCTGCTCGAGGTGTCCATGGCCCGGTTGTCCCGGTTGTGCCACAAGGTGGTCTGGCTGAACCCGCACGGCTCGGGCGGCGGCCGGCCGGTGGGCCTGATGGTGGCCGAGCCGTACGTGGACGAGCTGCTGTCCGGTCACGACCTGGCGAGCCTCGAGGCGTTCGCCGCACTGCTGCCCACACTGTCCTGAAAGGATCCGTGATGACCCGCTGGAGCGTCGGCGTGGAGGCCGAGGGCGACCGCGAGATGACCCACGACGAGATCCTGGCCCTGGCCGACGCGGTCGCCCCCGCCGGCGGCATCGCGGCCGGCATCGGCACCCCCCGCTACGGCGCCCAGCTCCTCGTGGTCGCCGACACCCGCGAGGCCGCCGCCGAGAAGGCCCGCGCGGAGTTCGAGTCCGCCGCCCGCAAGGCGAACCTCCCACCCTGGCCCATCACCCGGGTAGAGGCCACCAACGAACACGAGGACGACTGACCCCGTGAGTCAGCCGTGCCGGGTGGGCCGGTAGGTGAGCTCCTGGGTGTGGCCGTCGAGCGTCCGGCTCTCGATCAGCTCGAGGTCGAAGTCGGCCGCGTCCTGGAAGACGGGGTCCAGCCCGGTCGTCCCGGTGATCACGGGGAAGAGCGTCACCTGGACGCGGTCGACCAGGCCGGCGGCCATGAGCGCGCGGTTCATCGACAGGCTGCCGTGGGAGCGAAGCGGCACGTCGGACTCCTCCTTGAGCCGGGCGACGATGTCGACGGCGTCGCCGCTGGCGAGGGTCGCGTCCGGCCAGTCGAGCGGTCCGCGCAGGGTGGTCGACACCACCGTGGCCGGCAGGTTCCGCATCCGGGTGACCCATGGGTCACGGACCTCGGACCCCTCGGTGCTCGAAGCCAGCATCTCGGCGAACGCCCGATACGACTTGGCCCCGAAGACCATCCGCTGCTCCTGTTCGTACAGGGCGAGGCGGCGGTCGAGGAACTCGGGGCCCTGCTTGCCCCAGTAGCCGCCCCAGTCGCCGCGGTGGGCGCCGAAGCCGTCGAGGCTGGTGAAGACGTCGAAGGTGTAGGTCGCGGTCACGATGGCTCCTCGAGTGGCGGCCGGCCCGATGCCGGCCTCTCACCCTGGCTACGAACGGGCTCGCCGCCGATCGACATCACCGCGGACGGGAACTCGCGGATCGGGAACGGGGGACTCGCGTGCGGGAACGGGGGACTCGCGGGTCGGGAGTGGGGGACTCGCGGGTTGGGAGGGTTGGACTCGCGGGGTCAGGTTGGGTTCTTGGGGGTGGTCAGGGGGTTGGTGGTGCGGGCCTCGTACTCGCCGATCCAGCGGTCCTCCCAGGACTTGTCGTACTGCTGGACGTTGCAGCTCGGCTTGTAGATCGCGATCAGTTCCTGGGTGATCTGCTCCCGGTGGGCCCGCGTGCCGCCCGGGACCTCGAACGTCGCGATGTGCAGTTGCCACTTCGAGCCGGCGCGCTTGATCCAGCACGGCGCCCGCGGGTGCCGGAAGGGCAGCCGCGCGGTCGACAGGTCGTCGCTGTGGTCTACATAGGACACGGCGTAGCGGTCGGGGCGATCCTCGGGGGACTGGCGGTACAGGATGACGTAGACCGCGGCCGTCGGTGGCGGGGTCCAGCCACCGAGCAGCCGCGGTCCCTCGAACAGGTAGCCCGCGAGGGAGCCCAGCCGGATCATTCGGACTTGTAGCCGACCGTCTCGTGCAGCCGCGAGCGGCGCGTGCCCGAGGACGGCCTGGCCACCGCCGGGCGCTCCGGCGTGGGTGACACGTTCGCGACGATCCGCTCCGCGTAGCCGTACAGCAGCGGCAGCGCGGACGCGACCACCTTGCCCGTGCGGTTGATGTGTTTCACGCCCGGCACGATGTCACCCGCGTGCCGGTTCACGGTCTGCACGTGCTCCGAGCACTTCTCCAGGTTCGCCGCGATCCGGGTCAGCAGCGAGCCGATCCAGAACAGGAAGAACGCGAGCCCGGCGATGAGCACCACGATCTCCACGACGGTCAGGACCACCAGCGTCGATTCACTCATGAGGACTCTCCCGAGGTCGACGAGGTCGACGGGGCCGTCGCCAGCTCGGCGCGACCGAGGAACAGGTGGTGCTGCAGGCCTTCCGCGAGCACCGCGTCCACCCGGTCCGCGGTCTGCGGGACCAGCGCCGCGTGCTTCGTGTTCTCCGTGACGCGCTCGAGGGTGTCGCGCACGGCGGCCACCCGCTTGTCGATCAGCTTGACGTAGTACACGAGCAGGCTGAGCAGCGCGACCACCGCGAGGATCACGATCACGCCGAGCAGCAGGATCACCGACCAGTACGTGATTTCGTTGTCAGCGAGTGCGACAGCCACGGGTCATCCTCCCAACCGGTGCCGGCCGCGCTCGAGCCCGGCGACGATGGTCTCGGCGTGGTCGATGGTCGTGGTGAGCGCGCCCAGCGGCGCGGTGTTCGTCTCCGCCTGCCGCAGCGCCGCGTCGATCCGTGGCGCCTGCTTGCCGATCCGTTGCGCCAGCACGATGATCGGCGTCACCAGCGCGACGACGGCGACCACGACGACGAGCCCGATGACGAGGCCGACGTTCCAGCCGGTGAGGTCCGCGTCCTGTGCGAGGTTCACCTCAGACCCCCTCCGTCCAGTCGCGCACCGGCTTGAGCGTCGCGTTCACCGAGGTGAGCCGCGCCGGCACGGTGCTGGTGCGCTCGGCGATCGACTCGACGCCGCCGATGAGCGAGTCGAGGGTGCGCCTCACGTGTGTCAAGTGGACGATCACGCGGAGCAGGGCGACCGCCGTCAGAGCGATGATCAGCGTCGCGGCCACGAGCGTGAACCAGGCTACGGCAGGCATCAGCCCTCCAGGAGTTTCTCGACGCTGCCGGCGTAGCGGACCGCGCCGACCTGGACTTCCTTGATCGTCTCGTCGGTGGTCGCGAGCAGCCCGGACACGGGCTCCAGCCCGTCGTTCAGCGCGACCCCGTCGGTCAGGATCTCGTCGGCCGCGTCCCGGATCCGCTCGACCGCGGCGAGGATGCGGTTCAGCAGGAAGATCACCACCGGCAGCACCACGACCAGCAGCGCGATCGCACCGATCCACCACAGAGCCATGTCACCCTCCCATCGCCGCGCGGCGGCGCGCATTGGAGCCGAAGAACCGCCAGAACACCCGGGACAGCGCGGCCATCGCGGCGGTGATGCCGATCGACAGGCCGCTCGCGGACTTCGCCGGGCCGGCCGCGCGTTCCTCGCCGCGCATCCATCTGGGGATGTCCTCGGTCGCGTTGCGGGCGAACTGCTGCACCAGGACGTTGGTGACGTCGCTGATCATGCCGCGGCCGTACTGCGCGGCCGCGCCGGAGATCTGCAGGTCCTGCGCGATGTCCACCTTGGTCCCGCTGCCGGCCTTGCGCAGCGTCGCGGTCAGCACCATCGCGGCCTGACCGCGGCCGCGCTCGTCCGCGCCCGCGGCGTTGATCACGGCCTTGCGGTTCGCCTCGTCCCGCTCGACGATCTCCACGTCACCGGCGAAGCGCATCGACACCGGGCCCATCTTGATGGTGACGCGGCCCTTGTAGTTGTCGTCGTCGATGACGTCGGTGAGCTCGGTGCCGGGCAGGTTCGGCGCCATCCGCGGCACGTCGAGCAGGTAGTCCCACACCCGCTCGACCGGCGCGGGCACCTCGAAGTCAGCCTTGATGATCACGTCAGTCCGTCCTCACCGGAGGCGCGCCCGAGACGTCCGCGCGCGTGTTGATGGCCTCCCACACCCGGTCGGGCAGCACCGGCATGTCGATGTTGCGCACCCCGGTGTCGGACAGGGCGTCCAGCACCGCGTTGACGTACGCCGCCGGCCCGCCGACCGCCGCGCACTCGCCGACGCCCTTCGCGCCGATGGGGTGGTGCGGGCAGGGGGTGACGACCTCGTGCAGCTCGAAACCCGGTGTCTCCCAGGCGGTCGGCAGCAGGTAGTCCATGTAGTTCGAGCCGACGCAGTTGCCCTCCTCGTCGAACGTGATGAACTGCATGTTCGACATCGCGTACGCCTCGGTCAGCCCGCCCATGATCTGCCCCTCGACGATCATCGGGTTGATCCGCACGCCGCAGTCGTCCACCGCGACGAACCGCAGCACGTCCCACACGCCCGTCTCCGGGTCCACCTCGACCGTCGCGATGTAGCAGGCGAACGGCCAGGTCAGGTTCGGCGGGTCGTAGTAGGCGTTGTTCTCCAGGCCCGGCTCCATGCCGTCGGGCATGTTGCCGTACGCGGCCATCGCGCACTCCTGGATGGTCACGCCGCGGTTGGGCGCGCTGCGCACGTAGAACCGGCCCAGCTCCCACTCGACGTCCTCTTCGGACACTTCGAGCAGGTGCGCGGCCAGCTTGCGCGCCTTGGCGCGGATCTTGCGCGACACCATGGCCACCGCCGCGCCGGCGACCGGCGTGGACCGCGACGCGTAGGTGCCCATGCCGAACGGCGCGGTGTCCGTGTCGCCCTCCTCGACGAGCACGTCCGCGGCCGGGATGCCGAGCTCGTGCGCGACGATCTGGGCCCACGTCGTCTCGTGCCCCTGGCCCTGCGACTTCGCGCCGGTGCGCAGGATCGCCTTGCCCGTCGGGTGGATCCGCAGCTCGGCCGAGTCGAACATCTTGATGCCGAGGATGTCGTACTCGCGGCTGTTGCCGGCGCCGAGCGGCTCGGTCATCGTGGAGATCCCGATGCCCAGCAGCCGCCCGCGCTCGGCGGCGGCCGCCTTGTCCTTCAGGAACTGGTCGTACCCGATCGCGTCCAGCCCGATGTCCAGGCACTTCTGGTACTGCCCGGAGTCGGTGAGGAAGCCGAACGGCGTGCGGTAGGGGAACTGGTCGTCGTGCACGAGGTTGCGCCGGCGGAACTCGGCGGGGTCGAGGCCGATGTCGGCGGCGGCCGCGGCGATGATGCGTTCCTGGAAGAACATCGCCTCGGTGACCCGGAACGAGCACCGGTAGGCCACCCCGCCGGGCGCCTTGTTGGTGTACGCCCCGCGCGCGGTGATGTGGCCGACCGGGATGTCGTAGCAGGCGAACGCCGAGTGCACGAGGCCGATCTTGAACTTGCTCGGCTGCGCGTCGGAGAAGAACGCGCCCTGGTCGGTGTCCGCGTGGAACCGGGCCGCGAGGATCTTGCCGTCGGACCGCAGCGCCAGCTCGCCGTCGAAGTACATGTCGCGGGCGAACCCCGTGGAGATCAGGTTGCCGGACTTGTCCTCGATCCACTTGACCGGCTTGCCCAGCAGGATCGAGCACAGGATGGAGCAGACGTAGCCCGGGTACACCGGCACCTTGTTGCCGAACCCGCCGCCGATGTCCGGCGAGATGATCCGGATCATGTGCTCGGGCAGCTCGGCCACGAGGGCCACCGCCGCGCGGATGATGTGCGGCGCCTGCGACGTCATGTAGACGGTCAGCTTCTGCGTCGCCGGGTCGAAGTTGGCGATCGAGCCGCAGTTCTCGATCGGCGACGGGTGCGAGCGCGGGTAGTGCAGCTTCAGCCTCGTCACCGCGTCCGCCTGGGCGAACGCGCGGTCGGTGCCCTCCTTGTCGCCGACCTCCCACTGGTAGCAGACGTTGTCGGTCTGCCCCTCCTTGTCGTCGCGGATCAGCGGGGCGTCCGGGGCGAGCGCCTGCACCGGGTTCACGATCGCCGGCAGCGGCTCGTACTCGACGTCGATGGCCTCGCAGCCGTCCTTCGCGATGTACGGGTCGTCGGCCACGACGCACGCGACCTCCTGGCCCTGGAAGCGGACCTTGTCCGTGGCGAGCACGGCCTGCGTGTCGTAGGACAGCGTCGGCATCCACGCGAGGTTGCGCTGCGCGGCCATCTCGCCGGTCAGCACCAGCCGCACGCCCGGGATCTCCCAAGCCTTGCTGGTGTCGATCGACTTGATCCGCGCGTGCGCCACGGGGCTGCGCAGGATCTCCATGTGCAGCATGCCGGGCAGCGTGATGTCGTCGGTGTAGTTGCCCCGGCCGCGGATGAACCGGTCGTCCTCGACCCGCTTGCGGCTGGACCCGAGCCCACCGATCTTGACTTCGTCCAACGCAGTCATGCTGTCACCGCCGGTTGCATCTTCTTGGCTGCCCATAGCACTGCTTTCACGATGTTCTGGTAGCCCGTGCAGCGGCAGAGGTTTCCCGACAGCGCCCACCGGATCTCCTCCTCGGTGGGGTCCGGGTTGCGTTCCAGCAACGCCATCGCGCTCATCATCATGCCGGGCGTGCAGAAGCCGCACTGGAGTCCGTGCTCCTCCTTGAAGCCCTCCTGGATCGGGTGCAGCTCGCTCGCCTGGGCCATGCCCTCGACCGTGCGCACCTCGTGCCCGTCGGTCTGCACCGCGAGCATCGTGCAGGACTTCGTCGCCCGGCCGTCCACGAGCACGGTGCACGCGCCGCAGTTGGTGGTGTCGCAGCCGATGTGGGTACCCGTCAGCCCGAGGCCCTCGCGGAGCAGGTGCGCGAGCAGCACGCGCGGCTCGACCTCGACGACCCGTTCCTCGCCGTTGACCGTCACGGTCACGCGTCGCTTGTCCATGGGATCTCCTTACGCCGCAACCGGAACGGCGGACTCGAGGGCCCGCGCCACGAACGTGCGCACCACGTGCCGCTTGTAGTCCGCGCTGCCGCGGTGGTCGGTACGCGGCCGGGCGGCCGCCGCGGCCAGCCGGGCCGCCTCCGCGACGGTGGCCGCGTCGAGCTCGCTGCCCAGGAGCACCTGCTCGGCCTCGGCGGCCTTGATGTTGTTGCCGCCCACGCCGGTCAGGGCGATGCCGGCCCGGACGATCTTGGCGCCGGAGGTCTCCAGCGCGACCGCCACGCCGACCGTCGCGAAGTCGCCGACCCGGCGCTCCAGCTTCAGGTAACGGCCGGCCGGCGTGCCCCTCGGCGCGGGCACCCGGGCCTCCACCGCGATCTCGTTCGGCAGCAGCGCCGTCTGGAACGGCCCGGTGACGAACTCCGCCATCGGGATCACGCGCCGGCCGGTGGGTCCGGCCGCGACGACCTCCCCGTCGAGCGCGAGCATGACCGACGCCCAGTCGCCCTGCGGGTCCGCGTGGCACAGCGACCCGACGAGCGTGCCGCGGTTGCGCACGATCGGGTCGGCGATCAGCGGCGCCGCGCTCGCCATCAGCGGCCGGCGCTCGCCGAGGACATCGGAGTACTCCAGGTCCACGTGCCGGCACAGCGCGCCGACCGCCAGCGCGCCGTCGGCCTCCTCGCGGTGGTAGGCCAGGCCCGGCAGGTTGTTGATGTCGACGAGCAGCTCCGGCGACGCGAAGCGCAGCTTCACCAGCGGGATCAGGCTCTGCCCGCCGGCGAGCACCTTGGCCTCGTCGCCGTAGGCCGACAGCAGGTCGAGCGCCTCCTCCAGCGAGCGCGGCGCCTCGTACCGGAAGCGAGCTGGATACATCGGCTCCTCCTCAGCTCTCGGATTCCGGCACGGCGACCGGCAGGCCCTCGTCGGTCGGGTCGGGCCGGGGCTCCTGGTGGGGCGGCCACGGTCCCTGGACCGGCTGACCGGCGACCTTCAGCCACCCGACGACTCCCGGGAACGCCCAGATGGTCGGGCTCTTGCCGGTCTTCGGAGCGTGCTCGATGAGCTCGAACATGCGAGGGTTGCCAGCGTCGTTGCGAGGCTCCATACAGTGATCGTCGTGACGCGCCGCACCCCGCGGCAAGGGCCGGGTAACCGAATGCTTATCGGCGCAGCGTGCGAATACTCAACTCCAGAGCGTCACGTACACCGGCGGCCGGAACTTCGAGGGCGGCACGCCCGCACCCGGCTCGCGCATGACCCGCAGGGCGGCCGCCGAGGACAGGTAGTGACGGAACGTCTCGGCCGCGACCGAGCGGCGTTCCGGGGTGAGCGTGGTGAGGTACCAGGTCGCGTCGCACGGGGTCGCCGCCGTGTTCACCACCCGCAGCTCGCCGCGCCGCAGCCGCGCGGTGACCAGGTGACCCGGGGCGATCGCCACCCCGGCGCCGTCCGCGGCCGCCGCCCACGCCGCGGTCATGCCCGGGAACACCCGCAGCCGCGTCTCGGGCACGTGCAGCCGGCGCAGCAGCCGGCCCACGTCGCTCGCCGGGTCGGTGGCCGTCGAGTCGACCAGCCACGACCAGTGCGCCGGGCTGCCGGGGAGCGGGGCCGAGCCGGTGACCACGACGAGGTGGGTGCGGAACACGGGCTCGGAGATCAGCTCGCTGCCCCGCTCCGGATCGGCGGTGTCGCCGACGGTCCGGCCCAGGTTCGGGCCGAGCGCCACGTCGGCGAAGCGGTTGGCGAGCAGCACGGGCATCTCGTCGGTGGCGGCCATGCCGACCGTGGTGTCGACCTTGCGACCGGACCGCTCGGCGAACGCGTCCACCAGCGGCGTGGCCACGAACTCCATGACCGTCCCGGACGCGACGACCCGCAGCTGGCCCGGGGCGCCCTTGCCGGCGCGGACCGCCGCCTCGGCGTCCGCACCGAGGGCCACCATCTGCGAGGCGATCGGCAGCAGCCGGGTGCCGGCCGTGGTGAGCCGCATCGCGGTGCCCGCCCGCACGACGAGCTGGTCGCCGAGCTGCTGACGCAGGGCGGCGAGCGCCTGGGAGACGGCCGGCTCGCTCACGTTGAGTGCCGTCGCCGCGGCCTTGACCGAACCCAGCTTCGCGACGAGCACGAACGTGCTCAGCTGCGTGAGCGTCATGCCGACATTGTGGCCCTGGGTCGTCTTAAGGGAATACTTAAGCCCGGATTGTGTGGCGTTCCGTAACCGCATGACCATGCCCCTCAGGAGGGCTGATGCAGGTACCCGCCTCGTTCCAGTACCGGAAGGCGACCAGCGTCGAACACGCGCTGGCGCTGCTCCACGAGTACGGGCCGGAGTCCTTGGTGGTGGCGGGCGGGCACAGCCTGCTGCCCATGATGAAGCTGCGCCTGGCCCATCCGGAGGCGCTCATCGACATCAACGACCTCAGCGAGCTCGCCGGCATCCGCGTGGTGGCCGGCGAGCTGGTCATCGGGGCCATGGCCCGCCACGCCGACCTGCTCGCGCACCCGGAGGCCGGCGCGCTCTTCCCGATCCTGCACGACGCCGAGCGGGTGATCGCCGACCCGATCGTGCGCAACCGCGGCACGGTCGGCGGGTCGCTGTGCCAGGCCGACCCGTCCGAGGACCTGTCCGCCGTGTTCGCCGCGCTGCGGGCGACCCTCGTCGTGCACGGGCTCGGTGACGACGGCGTGCGCGTGCGTACCGTCCCCGCCCGCGACTTCTTCGTCGGCCCGTACCAGACCGTGCTCGCCGCCGGGGAGCTGCTCGGCGAGATCCGCGTGCCGATCACGCCGCCGGCACACCGCGGGTCGAGCGCCTACCTCAAGGTCGACCGGCGGGCGGGGGACTGGCCGGTCGGCGCGGTGGGCGCGGCCGTCTCGCTCGACGGCGGCGTGCTGGCCGAGGTCGGCATCGGCCTGACCGCGCTGGGCGCCGAGCGGTTCGTGGCCGCCGAGGCCGAGGACCACCTGCGCGGCGGGCCACCCGAGCCCGGCCGGCTCGCCGAGGCGGGGCGGATCGCGGCGGAGCACTGCCGGCCCACCACCGACCAGCGCGGCCCCGCGGACTACAAGCGCCACCTCGCCGGCGAGCTCGTCACCCGTGCGCTCACGCGGGCGATCGGCCGGGTGGGGTGATGCAGATCGTGGTCACCGTCAACAACACCGAGTACGTGCGCGACGTGGAGCCGCGGCTGCTGCTCGTGCACTTCCTGCGCGAGGAGCTGGGGCTCACCGGCACGCACTGGGGCTGCGACACCTCCAACTGCGGCGTGTGCGTCGTGCACCTGGACGGGGTGCCGGTGAAGTCGTGCACGGTGCTCGCGGTGATGGCCGACGGGCGCGACGTCCGCACGGTCGAGGGGCTGGCCCGCGGTCCGGAGCTCGACCCCGTGCAGCAGGGGTTCATCGAGTGTCACGGGCTGCAGTGCGGCTTCTGCACCTCCGGGATGATGATGACCGCGCGGTGGCTGCTCGACCAGTGCCCCGATCCCTCCGACGCGCAGATCCGGGAGGCGCTGTCCGGGCAGCTGTGCCGCTGCACCGGCTACCAGAACATCGTGCGCTCGATCCAATGGGCCGCGGCGCACGAAGCCGAGCAGGCATCATGAGCGCCACCCCGATGGGCTTCGGTCGCATGCTGCGCAAGGAGGACGCGCGCTTCGTCCGCGGTCGGGGGACCTATGTGGACGACGTGCGGCTGCCCGGCATGCTGCACGGCGCGGTGCTGCGCAGCCCGCTGGCCCACGCGCGCATCGTCGCCATCGACACCTCCGCCGCCGAGGCGCACCCGAAGGTCCGCGCCGTGCTCACCGGAGCCGACCTCGCCGAGCGCGGCCTGGCGTGGATGCCCACGCTGTCCTACGACCAGCAGGCCGTGCTCGCCACCGACAAGGTCCGCTTCCAGGGCCAGGAGGTCGCGTTCGTCGTGGCCGAGGACCGGTACTCCGCCCGCGACGCGCTCGCGCTGATCGACGTGGACTACGAGCCGCTGGACGCCGTCGTGGACGCCCGGCGCGCGCTCGACGCGGACGCCGCGGTGATCCGCGACGACCTGGCCGGCCGGCAGGACAACCACATCTTCGACTGGTCGGCCGGCGACGAGGCGGCCACCGACGCGGTGTTCGCCGCCGCGGACGTGGTCGTCGAGCAGGAGGTGATCTACCCGCGCGTGCACCCGGCGCCGCTGGAGACCTGCGGCGTGGTCGCCGACCTCGACGCCGTCACCGGCAAGCTCACCGTGTGGGCCACGAGCCAGGCCCCGCACGCGCACCGCACCATCTACGCGACCGTCACCGGGATCCCCGAGCACCGCATCCGGATCATCTCGCCCGACATCGGCGGCGGGTTCGGCAACAAGGTGCCGATCTACCCGGCGTACCTGTGCGCGGTCGTCGGCTCGATGGTCACCGGCGCGCCGGTGAAGTGGGCCGAGGACCGCTCGGAGAACCTGATGGCCTCCGCGTTCGCCCGCGACTACCACATGCACGGCGAGATCGCGTCCACTTCGGACGGACGGATCCTGGGGATCCGGGTGCACGTGCTCGCCGACCACGGCGCGTTCAACAGCACCGCGCAGCCCTCGAAGTACCCGGCCGGCTTCTTCCACATCGTGTCCGGCTCCTACGACCTGACGGCCGCCCACTGCTCGGTCACCGGCGTCTACACGAACAAGGCACCCGGCGGCGTGGCGTACGCGTGCTCGTTCCGCGTGGCGGAGGCGTCCTACCTCGTGGAGCGCCTCGTCGACATGCTGGCCCGCGAGCTGTCGGCCGACCCGGCGGAGCTGCGGCTGCGCAACCTGTTGCGGCCCGAGCAGTTCCCGTACCCGAGCGCCACCGGCTGGGAGTACGACTCCGGCGACTATCCGACGGCGCTGCGGCTCGCGATGGACATCGCCGGCTACCCGGAGCTGCGTGCCGAACAGGCGCGGCGCCGCGAGCGCGGCGAGTACCTCGGCATCGGGATCAGCTTCTTCACCGAGGCGGTCGGTGCCGGGCCGCGCAAGCACATGGACATCCTCGGGCTCGGCATGGCCGACGGCTGCGAGCTGCGCGTGCACCCGACGGGCAAGGCCGTGCTGCGGATCTCCGTGCAGTCACAGGGCCAGGGCCACGAGACGACGTTCGCGCAGATCGTCGCGCACGAGCTCGGCATCAGCCCGGACGACGTGGACGTCGTGCACGGCGACACCGACCTCACCCCGTTCGGCCTCGGCACCTACGGCTCGCGGTCGACGCCGGTGTCGGGCGCCGCGGCGTCGGTGGCGGCGCAGAAGGTCCGCGAGAAGGCCAAGCTGATCGCCTCGGCCATGCTGGAGGTCAGCCCCGACGATCTCGAGTGGACCCCCGGCCGCTGGGCGGTGCGCGGCGACCCGGTGGCCGGCGCGTCGCTGCCCGACATCGCGCTCGCCGCGCACTCCAGCCTGGACCTGCCCGACGGGCTGGAGGGCCACCTCGACGCGTCCTGTGTGTACAACCCGCCGAACCTCACGTTTCCCTTCGGCGCGTACATCTGCGTGGTGGAGGTCGACCCGGGCACCGGCAAGGTGACGGTCCGCCGGTTCGTCGCGGTCGACGACTGCGGCGTGCGGATCAACCCGACGATCGTGGAGGGCCAGGTGCACGGCGGCCTGGCCGACGGCGTCGGCATGGCCCTGATGGAGCTGATGGCGTTCGACTCCGACGGCAACTGCCTCGGCGGGTCCTTCATGGACTACCTGCTGCCGACCGCGCTGGACTGCCCGCCCTGGGAGCTCGGCGAGACCGTGACGCCCTCGCCGCACCACCCGCTGGGCGCCAAGGGGATCGGCGAGTCCGCGACGGTCGGCTCGCCGGCCGCCGTGGTGAACGCGGTCATGGACGCGCTCGCGCCGTTCGGCGTGCGGCACGCGGACATGCCGCTGACCCCCGCCGCGGTCTGGTGCGCCATCCAGGGCCGCTCATTGCGGCACGACCTGGCGATCGAGTAGAGGAGCTGGACGATGACACCCGTGTCACACCCCAGACTGGACGACCTGCGATTCGATCGGACGCCGTTCGTGCTGGCCACGGTCGTGCGTGCGGAACGGCCGACCAGCGCCAAGCCCGGCGACCGCGCGCTGGTCCTGCCGGACGGGTCGATGGAGGGGTTCGTGGGTGGCACGTGCGCGGAGTCGACCGTGCGCCTGCAGGGCTTGCGGCTGCTCGCGACCGGCGAGTCGACGCTGCTGCGGATCACGCCGAGCGCCGAGTCGGAGACGGTGGCCGAGGGGCTCGTGACGGTCGGCAACCCGTGCCTGTCCGGCGGCTCGCTGGACATCTTCCTCGAGGCAGTGCTGCCGCCGATGCTCGTCCACGTGCACGGCGACGCCCCGGTGGCCCGCGCGCTCGTGGACATCGGCCGCGCCTGCGGTCACGACGTGCGCAGCCCGGAGCCCGGCGCGGACGTGCCGGCCGACCTCGGCGCGCTGGTCGTGGCGTCCCACGGCCGGGACGAGGAGGCGGTGCTCGAGGCGGCGCTGCGCGCGGAGGTGCCGTACGTGGGGCTGGTGGCGAGCCGCCGGCGGGGGCAGGCGGTGCTCGCGTCACTGGACGTCGGCGACGAGCAGCGGGCGCGGGTGCACACCCCGGCCGGGCTGGACATCGGCGCGCGGACCCCGGCCGAGGTGGCCGTGTCCGTGTACGCGGAGGTCATCAGCACCCGGGCCCCGCTGCCCACGCCGACGCCGGTCGTGCTGGCGGCCGAGGCGGTCGACCCGGTGTGCGGCATGACGGTCGCGGTGAGCGACACGGCATTGTCCCTTGTGGACGGCGAGCGAACGGTGTACTTCTGCGGCCCCGGCTGCCGCCAGGCCTACACCGCGGCCCCGGAGAGCTATGGAACCTCGCCCTGATCGCAGGTCTTGGTCCACCCAACAGAACCTCAGGGGAACGTGACGGCACCCAGCCACAAGAAACGGCCATCCAGCCACGTCCGCCGGAACGCAACCAACACTTTGAATTCCGGGGAGGCGGAACAGCACAGGACACCGCTGGTCCAGCGGGTTGCCGCGGGACCAGCGGGTCGATTGGGGTGGCCGGGTACGAGTCTCAGAGCGCCTGCGACCTCATGGCCAGCTCGGCGAGCATGTTCCGGCCCTGCTCGGCGTTGCGCGGCTTGCACAGCACGTCGTAGCGGCGGGCGACGAGCTGGCTGTGCGACACGAAGTCGCGCTGTCCGCGGGTCGCGCCGTAGCGGACCGCGGCCGACGCCACGCCGAACGCCACACCGGACACCAGGCCGATCAGGATCGGGAACAAGCCCGCACCGGCCGTGAACAGGCTCAGCAGCAGGCCGACGAACAGGCCCAGCCAGGCGCCGGACGCGGCGCCGCCGCCGAGTACCCGGCCCCAGGTCAGCCGCGCGGCCACCCGCTCGACCACCATCGGCTCCAGGCCGACGATCGTCACGTCGTGCACGGGGAAGTCCTGGTCCGCCAAGTGGTCGACGGCCCGCTGGGCCTCCTGGTACGTGTCGTACGAAGCGATGGGCCAGCCGTCGGGCAGGGTCGGCAGGCTGATGGCCGACGGTTTGGTCGCGAACGCTGCCGTCATGTGGGGTCACCTCCAGGTGAGTCTTACTACCCATCTCAACGCGGCCGAAAACCGCTATGTGCCCGGTTCGCCCGGGTTCACAGGGACTTCTCAGGAGTAGGAAATCCTCAGGGGCGAGGTATGGTCCGGCCGTGAAGGTCGCTGTTCTCGACGACTACCAGCACGTCGCACTGTCGCACCCGGACTGGGCCGCGCTGCCACCGGACATCGAGGTCGTCCCGTTCCACGAGCACCTGCCACCCGGCGAGCTGGCGGAGCGGCTGGTCCCGTTCGACGCGGTGGTCGCCATGCGGGAGCGGACCCCGCTGCCCGGCTCGCTGCTCGCCCGGCTGCCCCGGCTGCGGCTCATCGTCACCGCCGGCATGGCGAACGCGTCGATCGACCTGGCGGCCGCCCGGGAGCGGGGCATCACGGTGTGCGGCACGCCGGCGGTCGGCACGTCCACCGTGGAGCTGACGTGGGCCCTGATCCTGTCCGTGCTGCGGGGCGTGCCGGCCGCGGACGCGGCGCTGCGGTCGGGCGTCTGGCAGGCGGGCTCGCGGCCGGGCGGGGACCTGGCGGACGCGACGCTCGGCGTGCTGGGCCTGGGCCGGATCGGCTCGCGGGTGGCCGCGGTCGGGCAGGCGTTCGGCATGCGCGTGGTGGCGTGGAGTGCGAACCTCACCGCCGAGCGCGCGGCGGAGGCCGGCGTGGCGCTGGTGGCCTTCGACGAGCTTCTGTCCACTTCGGACGTCGTGAGCGTGCACCTGCGGCTCTCGGCGCGGACCCGTGGCCTGCTCGGCGCGCGGGAGCTGGCGCTGCTGAAGCCGGCCGCGTACCTGGTGAACACGTCGCGCGGCCCGATCGTGGACGAGGCCGCGCTGCTCGACGCGCTGTCGGCGGGCCGGATCGCGGGTGCGGGCCTGGACGTGTACGACCTCGAGCCGCTGCCCGCGGACCACCCGCTGCTGCGCGCGCCCAACACCGTGCTCACGCCGCACCTGGGTTACGTCAGCCAACGCACGTTCGACGTCTTCTTCCGCGGCATCGTCGAGGACATCGCGGCCTTCCACGCCGGCGAGCCGGTCCGCGTCCTCTAGCGCCGGTGCCGGTGCCGCCGCGGGGTGAGCCGCACGCCCGGCAGCTCCGGGGCGGGGATGCGCGCGCCGCCGTGCCCGGCCACGGCACCGAACCGCGTCTGGCCGTCGGCCTCCCAGTCCGCGCGGGCGGCGGCGATCTCGTCGTGGCTGCGGCCCACGAAGTTCCACCACATCACGAGCTCGTCGCCGAACGGCTCGCCGCCGAGCAGCACCGCGCGCCCGGGCCGGCTCCCGGCGGACAGCATGATCTCCGAACGGCCGGTGCCCAGGTAGAGCAGCCGCGACGGGGGCACCTCCACGCCGGACACCACGAGCGTGCTGTCGATCGCGAGGACCGCGTGCTCGAAGTCCGGGCGCAGCGCCACGGTGGCCCGCGCGTCCGCGGCGACGCTCAGGTCGGCGCCGACGAGCGGGCTGAACACCGTGGCCGGCGAGCGCTCCCCGGCCAGCTCGCCGACGAACACGGTCGCGGTGACGCCGTCCCGGGCGTACACGGGCAGCTCGACGTGCTGCTCGAACGCGGGCGCGGTGCCGGCCGACGCCGCGGGCAGCGCCACCCACAGCTGCAGCCCGTGCACCAGCTCGCCCTCGCCCGTGGAGATCTCCGAGTGCGCGATGCCGCGCCCGCCGGTCATGAGGTTCAGCTGCCCGGGGCGGACGACGACGTCGGAGCCCACGCTGTCGCGGTGGTGGATCTCGCCGGCCAGCGGCCAGGTCACGGTCTGCAGCCCGGTGTGCGGGTGCGGCAGCACGCTCATCTTCGTGTTGCTGGGGCCGAAGACGTCGAGGAAGCACCACGCGCCGACGGTCGGCAGGTCGCGCTGGGGGAGCAGCCGGTCGACGCGGATGCCGCGCAGCCCGCCGAGCGGGACGTCACGCGGCGCGAGCAGCTGCGCGACGGCGTGGGCTCCGACATCCTCGGCGGCCGTCCGGCAGGCGGTCTCCTCGGGGTGGGTGTCGAGGTTGCTCACCGGCTCATTGCCCGGCCGGCGCGGACGGCGCCTCGACGTGACCCGCGTACGCGTCGAGGTTCTTGCGCAGGTAGGCGGCGATGAAGGGACACAGCGGCACGATGACCTTGCCCTGCGCGACCACGTCGTCGAGCGCCCCGGCGGCGAGCACCTTGCCCAGGCCGTGGCCGGCGTAGGCGTCGTGGACCTCGCTGTGGGTGAACACGACCCGGTTGCCGCTCTCGTGGAACTGGGCGAACCCGGCGACCGTGCCGTCGACGAGGAGCTCGTACCGGTACTTCTCGCCGTTGCGCTCGACCCGCGCGTCCTCGGTCATGGCACCTCCAGGGCTCTACCGTGATCGTCCCAGAGTTTCGGCCGCCGTGCGCAGGCGCTCGTCCAGCTCCGCGCGGGCGGCGAGGAACCAGACGTCGGTGCCCTTGTTGATCTCGTGCACGAAGGCGCGGAAGGAGTCGCTGGTCAGGTACGGACCGAGGTCGCCGAGGACGACGAGCCGGATCCGGTAGGCCTGGAACTTGCGCACCACGTCGCCCGCGACCCGGGTGCTGAGCGTGAAGAAGCTCTCGTCGACCCCGGCCACCGGCACGACCACGACGCCGGCGTCCGCGCCGAACGCCTGCCCGATGAGGTCGACGGCGTCGTCCTCGCCGCGCAACGTGGGTTGCTCGGGCTCGGCGGTCAGCACGCGGACACCGTGCGTGTCGGTAACGCTGTACATATCGCTCAGTGTGACCGGCCGGGGCCGGCGGCGCCACCGAGTAATAGTGTCCTGAGTGGACGGTCAGCCGGGGACGGTGACGACGGGGCCCAGGGGGCCGGGGAGCGCGGAGAGGGCGCGGACCCGCTGCGGCGGGAAGTCGGTCCACTCGGCGGCGGGGTCGCGGCCGTCGTGGAGGTGGCGGTCGAGGAAGTGTTGCCAGCGCCGCAGGGCGTCCACGGCGGTGGCGGTGTCCAGCCGGCCCTGCTCGATCGCGTCGGCGAACTCGTCGAGGTCGAGCATGCGCTGGTGGCGGCCGTCGGTGGGCACCATGACGTCGATGTAGAGGTCCCGCAGGATGATCCGGTCCTCCGTGTGCGTGACCTGGATCAGGTCGACGTACCACGTGGTCGGCTTGAGGAGGCCGGCGTCGATGCCGTTGACGTCGCCGTCCGGGGTGCGCATCCGGCGCCAGCAGGGGCGCGCCATGCTCACCCCCAGATCGAGCAGCACGAACACCCGCTCGAGTAACGTCCGGCCGGGCCAGGAGACGAAGCGGTCGGGCAGCTGGAACTCGTAGGCCAGCGTGTCCCCGATGCGGATGCCGGGCAGCGGTCCGAACGGTGGCACGGGATCGCCGTGCGCGCCGCGCCACACCTCGACGTGTCTCATGCGCTATTCCTACACCGATCTCATGATCGATGTCCCTAACGATCCGCTACCTGCGCGGTACGCCGCAGCCACCACAGGCCGAGCACGGGCAGCACCAGCGGCACGAAGCCGTAGCCGCGCCCGTATCCCGACCAGACGGTCGCGTCGGGAAAGGCCTGCGGGTCAACGATGCTGAGCGTGCCGACGACCAGGACCCCGACCAGTTCGACCACAATGGACACCGTGGCCACGCGCCGGGACGTGCGGTCGCCGCGGGCGAGGCACACGGTGGCGACGATGTAGACGACCGCCGCGAACGCCGACAGCAGGTAGGCGAGCGGTGCCGCGTCGAACTTGGTCGCGAGCTGCACGGCCGAGCGCGCGGTCGCGGCGAGCGCGAACACGGCGTAGACGGCGATCAGCAGCCGGCCGGGGCCCGACCGGGTGCGCGTCCCGAGGTCAGGCATGGCCGGCCCAGATCTGGCCGAGCCGCAGGATCAGCACCGGCACCGACAGGCTGCCGACGAGCAGCACGCCGGGGCCCCACCGCGACCGCTCGGCGAGCGACCAGAACGCGGCGACGGGGATGATCACCACCGGCGCGACGAGGTAGCCGACGAAGGTGAACCCCTCGATCTCGCGGTCGGTGGCGACGAGCTGGACGATTCCGGCGACCGCCTGTGCGAGCAGGCCGAGCTCCAGCAGCCCGAGCACGCCGAGCAGCCCGAGCCCGAACCAGCGGTCCGGCAGCACGGGCCGGTTGGCGATCATCAGCACGAGCGCCCACAGCGCGGCGCCGAGCGCGACGAAGGTCAGCGTCGTCGACAGGGCATCGATCACGCGGCAACCCTAGATGGCACAGCGGCCCGGCCCGGGCGGGGTCAGTCCTGGTAGCCGGTCCACCCGGAACCCTCGATGGCCTTCAGTCCACGGCGCACGATCGACTGGGTCAGGGCCGCGGCCACGTCCGCCTCGCGTTCCTCGTAGGCGTGGAGCAGGCGCTCGTGGTCCGAAACCGACGCCCGCAGGCGGCCGGGGAGCGAAAGGCTGAGGTGCCGTAATTGGAGCGTCCGCACCCCGAAGCTGTCCAGAACCCGGCGTACCGTACCGTTGCCGGAGATCGCCGCCTCATTGTTTCGGAATGCCACATTGAGCCAGAAGTAGCGTTCGACATCGCCGGACTCGGCGGCCGCTTCCTGCTGCCGGTGGTTCTCGCGCAGGGCGGTCAGGTCGGATTCAGCTGCACTTTCCACAATGCGCCTGCTCACCAATGCATACAGCGTGGCGCGCAACTCGTATATTTCCCGCACCTCGTCGAGCAGCAGCCGGCGCACCCGGGGCCGCCGGTGTGCGGCGATCTCCACCAAGCCTTCTCGTTCGAGCGTGAGCAGCGCCTCCCGGACCGGGGTCCGGCTGCTCTGGAACATCCGGGCCAGTTCGACGGAGTTCAGGTCGTCGCCGGGACGCAGCCGGGCCTCCACAATGGCCGTGCCGATGGCGACGAGGATCTGGTCGACGACGCTGTTCGCGTTCTCGGAACGGCCGAGCACCCGGAGTATCTCGATCTGTCCGGCGGACGGCTCGGCGCCGACGGGCCACACTATCGATTTGGCCCCGGATTTGCCGATCGTCATGCGGCTGATAATAACCTGAGAATCGTCGTGGACCCGGGTAGGGCGCGTATCGGTAAATACTGGTCAGAACCAGCCGACGTCCCGAACGGACAGCCAGCCCACGGCGGGTGGCGGCAGTGTCTCGCCGAACGCCCACTGGCTCAGCACCACGCGCAGCTGTGCCACCGAGATGAACGACTCGGGCGGCAGCGCCGTCTCCAGCGGATGCCACGTGTCGTGTGCCAGGAGGACATTCGCCCGGCCGGCGTCGCCGTGCGTCATCCACGAGTGGCTGCGCCCGTCCGCGTCCATGGCGATCAGCACCGCGGCCGCGACCTGATGCACGCGGTTGAGCTGAAATCTCAGGTTCGCCGCCGGCAACCCGGTACCCTCCGCCGTGAGATGCAGCCGGGCGACCTTGGTGTCGTCGGCCTCGGCCACGTAGTGGTCGAGGAACGTGCCGAGCCCGGCCGGACTCTCGAACGTCACCGTGTACACGGCGCCACGGCTTCTCCTCAGTGGACCGGCACCGTCGACGATACGGTGTGGCGATATAATTCGGGCCTGGATATCGCAGGTCAGAAAGGGTGTGACGCGAGGTGAGCCCGGATCGGGAACTGGCCGCCGACCGCAGCCTGCTCGGGCGGACCAGCACGGTCGAGCGGCTGGCCGACATCCTCCGGTCGCGCATCACCGAGGGCTACTTCGCGCCCGGCGAGCGCCTGGCCGAGGACTCCATCGGCAGCGCGCTCGGCGTCTCCCGCAACACCCTGCGCGAGGCGTTCCGCCTGCTCACCCACGAGCGGCTGCTGGTGCACGAGCTCAACCGCGGCGTGTTCGTGTGCAAGCTGACCATCGACGACCTCATCGACGTGTACCGCGTGCGCAAGCTGGTCGAGTGCGGGGCCGTCCGCGGCCTGGAGGGCCGGCCGCCCCAGGCCGACGACATGATGGCGGCGGTCGCGCAGGGCGAGGAAGCCATGCGGGCGCAGGACTGGCGCGCGCTCGGCACCGCGAACATGGTGTTCCACCAAGGTGTGGCGGCGCTGGCCCGCAGCCCGCGCGTGGACGAGCTGATGCGCGGCGTGCTGGCCGAGCTGCGCCTGCACTTCCACTCGATGGCCGACCCGCGGCGCTTCCACGAGCCGTACCTGGAGCGCAACCGCGAGATCCTGAAGGTCATCGACACGGGCGACGGCGCGTCGGCGGAACGCCTGCTGCACAAGTACCTGGACGACTCGGAGCACCAGCTCGTCGAGGCTTACCGAGCCGCCGTCGACTGAACCCGGAACGACACGCGCTGTCCCGGCCGGGCCTGAGCCAGCACGGGCAGGTCCGCCGACCGCACCACGGCGATCACCGGGTAGCCGCCCGTCACGGGGTGGTCGGCCAGGAACACGACCGGCTGGCCGGACGGCGGCACCTGGATCGACCCCGCCACCACGCCCTCGCTGGGCAGCTCCGCCAGCCGGGACCGGGTCAGCCGGGGACCGCTGAGCCGCACGCCCACCCGGTCGCTGTCCGGCGCCACCGTGAAGGCGGCCGACGACAGCGTGCGCAACGCCTCCGGCGTGCACCAGTCGGCCCGCGGGCCCGGCAGCACCCGCACCACCAGGTCGCCGGCCGGCGGCGGGTTGACCGGCGCCACCTCGACGGCCGGCGGCGGTCCACTGTGGTCGGACCCGACCGGCAGCACGTCGCCCGGCGACAGGGGGGCCGGGCCCAGGCCGGACAGCACGTCCGTCGACCGGGAGCCCAGCGTCGGCGCGACCGCGAACCCACCCCGCACCGCCACGTACGTCCGCACCCCGGACGCCGGGGTGCCGATGGTCAGCCGCCCGCCCGCCGGCACCGTGCACGGCGCGTTCATCGCCGACCGGGACAGCGAGCAGGGCGCGCCGGTCACCGCCACGCGTGCGGTACGGCGGAACGCCAGCGTCGCCGAGCCGAACGTCAGCTCCAGGCACGCCGCGCCCTCGTCGTTGCCCACCAACCGGTTCGCGAGCGCCGCGGCCGCCGCGTCGGCCACGCCCGAGCGGCCGACGCCGAGCGCGGCGTACCCCGCCCGGCCGCGGTCCTGCACGGTGGCCATGGGTCCACAGTGGACCACCTCGACCCCCGGCGGGCCGGAACGGGGGACACGGGGGTCCGGAACGGGGGACTCGCGCAGGGAGGCGACCGGGTCGAAGCGGACGCGGGTGCCCGGGCGGAGCAGCGCGGGCGGGGTGCGGCGGGGGTCCCACAGCGGCACCGACGTGCGGCCGAGCAGGTGCCACCCACCCGGCGACGACCGCGGGTACACCCCGGTGAACTCGCCCGCGACGCCCACCGCGCCGGCCGGCACCCGTACCCGGGGCGTGCCGCGCCGGGGCAGCCGCAGCCGCGGGTCCAGCCCGGTCAGGTACCCGAACCCCGGCGCGAACCCGGAGAACGCCACCACGTACCGCGCCGCCGCGTGCGCCTCGATCACGCCGGACACGCCGAGCCCGGTCAGCCGGCCGACCTCCGCCAGGTCCGCGCCGTCGTAGTGCACCGGCACGGTGACGAGCTCGGCCGGCCCCGCCGCCACCGGCGCCGGCGCGACGCCGGCGAGCCGCCGCGCGAGCGATGTCGCCGACACGACCGAGGGCGAGAAGCGGACCAGCACCGTGCGGGCCGCCGGCACGAGGTCGGTGACCCCGTCGAGCGGCCGGTCGAGCAGGGCCGCGTACAGGCCGAGCGCCGCGTCACCGGCCTCCACGAGCAACGCCGCGTCCCCGCAGGGCAGCACTCTCACACGAAGCTCCGCACCGCCACGCCCGCGCCGAGCAGGGCCGCGCGGGCCGCCCGGGCCAGCGTGACCGCGCCCGGCGTGTCCCCGTGCACGCACACCGAACGCGCCCGCATCGCCAGCATCGTGCCGTCCGCCGCCTCGAGCTCCCCGGTCGTCACCAGCCGCACCACCCGCGACGCGACCGCCGCCGGATCGGTCAGCACCGCACCGGGTGCGCGCCGCGGCACCAGCCGCCCGTCCGGCAGGTACGCCCGGTCCGCGAACGCCTCGGGCACGGTCGGCAGCCCAGCCTCGGCGGCCAGCGCCAGCCACCGCGAGCCCGGCATGCCGAGCACCGGCAGCGCCGGGTCGAACTGCCGCACCGCCTCGACCACCGCGCCCGCCTGCCCGTCGTCGGAGCCGATCGCCGCGTACAGCGCGCCGTGCGGCTTCACGTACCCGACCCGCCCGCCGGCCGCCGCGGCGAACGCCGACAGCGCGCCCAGCTGGTAGAGCACCTCGTCGGTCAGCGACGCGGGATCGATGTCGATGAACCGGCGGCCGAAGCCCGCGAGGTCGCGGTAGCCGACGTGCGCGCCGATCGCCACGCCGTGCCGCACCGCGCCGAGGCACGCCCGGCGCATCGCCGACGGGTCGCCCGCGTGGAACCCGCACGCGATGTTCGCGCCGGTGACCACGGTCAGCAGGGCATCGTCGTCGGCGATCCGCCAGGGCCCGAACCCCTCGGCCACATCGCAGTTGAGATCCAGGATGGTCATGCCCGCGCGCCTTCTGCCACCGTGGTGTCCTCTTCGGACTCCACGACCGGGTCCCGCGCGAGCACGAGGCCGATGCCGGTCAGCACCGCGGTCAGCGCGAGGTACGCGCCGAGGACCCACCAGCTGTCGAACCCGGCGAGCAGCGCGGTGAGGACCAGCGGCGCCGGCGCGCCACCGATGACGCCGGCGAGCGTGTACGCGAGCGACGAGCCCGTGTAGCGCAGCCGCGGCGAGAACTGTTCGATGATCAGGGCCGCCTGCGGGCCGTACAGGAGGGCGTGGATCGCGAGCGCCACGACCACGCCGAACACGAGCAGCCCGAACGAGCCGTCGCCGATCATGGGGAAGAACACGAACGGCCACACCGCGGCCGCGATCGTGCCGTACACGTAGAGCCGGCGCCGGTTCATCCGGTCGGACAGCGCGCCGAACAAGGGGATCAGCGCCAGCTGGCACGCCGAGCCGATCATCACCGCGGCCGATCCCTGCCCGCGGGACATGCCGAGCTCGTTGGTGATGTAGGTCAGCGTGAACACGGTGAACAGCGAGTAGAGGACGTCCGGGCAGACGCGCACGAGCACGCCCGCGACCAGCGCGCGCCGCTCCTCGCGCACCACTTCGGACACCGGCGCCGTCGGCCGCTCGCCCCGCTCGGCGATCTGCTTGAACACCGGCGTCTCCTCGAGCCGCAGCCGGATCCACAGGCCGAACGCCACGAGCACGGCCGACAGCAGGAACGCGACCCGCCAGCCCCACGAGGTGAACGCCGCGTCGGACAGCGTCGCGGACAGCAGCGCCAGCACGCCGTTCGCGATCAGCGTGCCCGCGGGTGGGCCGATCTGCGCGGCCGACGCCCAGAACCCGCGCCGCCGCGGATCGCCGTACTCGCTGGAGAGCAGGACCGCACCACCCCACTCGCCGCCGACCGCCACGCCCTGCGCGAACCGCAGCAGCACCAGCAGCACCGCGGCCAGGCCGCCGACCGCCGCGTGCGTGGGCAGCAGGCCGATGAGGAACGTCGCGACGCCGGCCAGGAGCAGCGTGTGCACGAGAACCTTCTTGCGCCCCACCACATCGCCGAGCCGGCCGAACACGAACCCGCCGATCGGCCGGGCCAGGTACCCGACGGCATAGGTGGAGAACGCGGCCATCGTGCCGACGAGGTCGTCGCCGGAGGGGAAGAACAGGTCGCCGAAGACCGTGGCCGCGGCGACGGAGTAGGCCGCGAAGTCGTAGTACTCCAACGCTGTTCCGGAAAGGCTCGCCGCGTACGCCCGGCGCAGGGACCGTGGATCCACGGTGTTCCGGGGTGAGCTCATGGTGTTCACATCCCATCTCTACGGGGTGGGGTGGATTCCACTCAAAGCTAGAATTCGTTGAACGATCCTGCAATACTACGTTTCACATCTGGCACAGGGGATGGTGCGCCGGAACGGTTCAGCGGGGAAAGCAGGTGACCTTCAGTATGAGTCCAGAAACGCAGGACGGCCCGGTCTCGTGTCGTTCGGTGCGCAACGCCTTCCGGCTTCTCGAGCTCCTCGCCGGCAGCCCCGACGGGTTACGGCTCGCCCGGCTCGTCGACGCCACCGGCCTGCCGAAGTCGTCGGTACACCGGGTGCTCACGACGCTGGAGGATCTCGACATCGTCCTCCGTGACGACGCGACGGCGAACTTCCACCTCACCGCGAGCTGGCGGCGGATCGTCGCGCCGCCGCGGCCGAGCGAGTTCTCCGCGCCGGTGCTGAGCCACGACGGCCACCCGGTCGCCGGGCTGACCTTGCGGCTGCGCGGCCCGGTTTCGCCTGGTGTGCCGTCGGATCGGCTCTCCCGGCTGGTCGGCGACCTCGCGCACGCGGTCTCGCGCCGGATCGGCGGGCGGGCCGTGTCCGAACGCCGCGTTTCGTGAATCGATACCACCGTCCGGTCTATTGACGTCAGGAAGCCACGAAAGGAGACTGCTTCGAGTAATCGTTTACCCGGCGCCGGTCACCGGCATCCGGAAGGGTGACCTCGATGCGACGTACCCGGCGATCCCTGCTCGCCGCCCTGTCCTGCCTGGCCGTGGCCGTCTCCGGCGCCACGGGCGCCCCGCCGGCGGGTGCCGAGCCGGCCGCCGCGGCGGTCTCGAACGGCCCGGTCGGCTGGGACACCTACCGCCGCCTGGACCTGCTGCCGGACCTGGCGTCGGCCTCGCGCACCAAGCAGTTCTCCAGCTTCGGCCGCAACGGCAGCAACGACGACGGCTTCGGCGGCACCTACTCCTGCCTGCGTACCGACGGGCCCGGCTGCGTGCTCGCCGAGGACCGCGGCCCCGGTGAGGTGTCGTCGATCTGGTTCACCCGCGACGAGGGCAACGTCAGTGCCACCGGCAACATCCGGATCGTGCTCGACGGCGTGACCGTGCTCGACGCGAACCTGCAGAGCGTCGTCGACGGCGACCGCGGCGCGCCGTTCGTCTGGCCGCTGGTGTCCGACGCCGACCAGAACTCCGGCGGCGTCACGATCAAGGTCCCGATGCCCTACCGGGACTCGATGCTGATCACGACGACGAACAACCCGCTCTTCTACCACGTCGGCCACCGCGAGTTCGCGAGCGCGGACGGCGTCACCCGGTTCGACCCGGCGGACCCGGCGACCGACGTGGTGGACAAGCTGCGCCAGGCGGGCCGGACCGACCCCAAGCCCCCGCAGCCCGGCGCGGCCACGACCGCCGCGACGGTCTCGCCCGCGCCGGGTGCCGCCGCCACGCTCGCGGACCTGACCGGCCCGGCGGCCGTGACCGGCCTGCGCCTGCGGGTGCCCGACGGCGCGGCGACCGAGGCGAACCTGACCGGCCTGCGGCTGCGCCTGACGTTCGACGGACGGACCACAGTGGACTCACCGGTCGCCGAGTTCTTCGGCGCGCCGCTGGGTGAGCGGGACGTGCGCGCGCTGATGTTCGGCATGGACCCGGCCGCGGGTGGCTGGTACAGCGCCTGGTGGATGATGCCGTACGCGTCGTCGGCGACCGTGTCGCTGGTCAACACCACCGGCGCCACGATCGCCGGCATCGACGCCGAGGTCACCCACGCGCCGGACGCGAAGTGGGCCACCGAGCTCGGCCCGGACGGCAACGCCGGGCACTTCACCACCGAGTCCCGCCGCGGCCCGACCACCCCGGCCCGCGACTGGCTGTTCGCCGACCGCCCGGGCCGCGGCCGCTTCGTCGGCGTCACCCAGGTGGTGCACAACCAACTCGCCGGCGGCAACGAGCGCGGCTACCTCGAGGGCGATGAACGGGCCTATGTGGACGGTGCGCTGAGCCCGGCGTTCCACGGCACCGGCACCGAGGACTACTACGAGTCGGGCTGGTACTTCAACCGCGGCGAGTACTCCGGCGTGTTCACCGGCAACACCGGCCACCGCGTCCGTTCGGGCTCCTGCGCGGTGGAGTGCGACGGCATGTACCGGCTGCAGCTCGGTGACGCCGTGCCCTACACGACCGGCCTGCGCTTCGGCATCGAGCACGGTCCGCAGGACGACTACCAGGTCGACGAGAGCTCGACCGCGTACCTCTACACGAAGCCGGACACGTCCGCCCGGGCCACGGACACGATCGTGACCGGCGACGCCGGCAGCCGTGCCGCGCACGGCTACACCGAGCAGAACCCGGGGAGCCAGTACGCGCTCACGTCCTCCTACGAGGGTGACGACGACAGCGAGCCGGTGACCGGCCAGGTGCGCGCGACCGATGGTGCGGTGAGCTTCCGGCTCGCGGTCGACCCCGGCAACCGGGGCGTGCGGCTGCGGCGCACGAGCGACCAGAACGCCGGCTACCAGTCGGCCGCGGTCACCGTCGACGGCGCGAACGCCGGCACCTGGTCCCAGCCCCTGCACAACACGAGCCAGCGCTGGCTCGACGACGAGCTGACGATCCCGCCCGCGCTGACCGCCGGCAAGTCCACGATCACCGTCCGGCTCGTGCCGAGCGGTCCACAGTGGACCGCCGCCCGGTACGCGGCGGCGAGCCTGGTCGCACCGTTCACCGACGCCGCGCCGCCGAGCGCGGTCGGCGGGCTCGCCGTGGGCCCCGGCCGGACGCACGCGATCCCCCTCACCTGGAACCCGGCCACCGACGACGTGGGCGTCACCGGATACCGGGTGTACGCGTCGGCGAACGCCTCCGTGCCGACCACGCCCGCCAACCTCGCCGGCACGACGGCCGCCACCTCGTTCCGGCACGGCCCGCTGCCCGCGAACACCCGGCGGTACTACCGGGTCGTCGCCGTGGACGCCGCCGGCAACGCGGGCGCGGCGTCGGGGGTGGTCGACGCCACCGCGCGGGCCCGCAACACCAGCGACGTGAACGACGACGACCGCGACGACGCCGTGCTGTTCACCCAGGGCGCGGCGGCGGACGTCCTCACGGCCCGGTCGACCGGCACCGCGTTCGGCGCCGCGGCCAAGGCCCACGACTTCTTCTCGGTCGACGGCGAGATCCCCCGCACCGGGGACGTCGACGGCGACGGCCGGGCGGACGTCATCACATTCACCCGCGGGCCCGCGGCCGACGTCTACGTCGCGCTCGCCACCGGCAGCGGGTTCGGCGCCTCGGCCAAGTGGCACGACTTCTTCGCCGTGGACGCCGAGTACCCCGAGGTCGGCGACGTGAACGGGGACGGCCTGGCCGACCTCATCACGTTCACCCGCGGCGCCGCCGCCGACGTGTTCGTGGCGCTGTCCACCGGAACCGGCTTCGGACCCGGCGTGAAGTGGCACGACCACTTCGCCGTCGGCACCGAGCGCCCGGCGGTCGGGGACTTCGACGGCGACGGCCGCGACGACATCGTCACCTTCGTCGGCGGCACCTCGGGCGACGTGTACGTCTCGCTGTCCAACGGCGCGGCCTTCGTGCAGGACGGCTGGCGCTGGCACGACAACTTCGCGGTCGGCACCGAAATCGCCGGCACCGGCGACGTGAACGGCGACGGCCGCGACGATGTCGTCACGTTCACCCGGGGCAGCGCCGCCGACGTGTTCGTGTCGCTGTCCGACGGCACCCGCTTCGTGCAGAACGCCTGGAAATGGCACGACTTCTTCGCGGCCGGCACCGAGGCGCCCGGCATCGCCGACGTCGACGGCGACGGGCGGGCCGACATCCTCACGTTCACCCGCGGCACCGCGGCCGACGTCTGGGCGGCCCTGTCGAGCGGCTCGGCGTTCGGCGCCTCGGCGAAGTGGCACGACCAGTTCGCCACCGGCAACCAGATCCCCCGTCCCAGCCTGATCTGAGGGTCTCCCATGCGAGCAGTCCTGCCGGCCGTCGCGCTCGTCGCGGCGATGGCCACCCCGGCCGCCGCGTCCACACCGGACGGTACGGCGGCGTACGAGACGGCGGGCGCGACCGTGTCCGCGGGCCCGTCGTCGATCGTCTACGACCCGTCCACCGGCGAGTCCGGCCCGTGGTACTACAACGACCACACGATGATCCGCGACGTGGCCACGGGCACGTGGCACGTCTTCGCGATAACCCACGCCGAGCCCGCGAACCCGTTGGACGAGAAGAACTTCGGGCACGCGACCGCCCCGTCGCCGCGCGGGCCGTGGACCAAGCAGCCGTTCGCGCTGACCGCCGACCCGGCCGCGGGGGAGAGCCACATCTGGGCCCCGCACGCGGTCTACGACAACGGGACCTACTACCTCTTCTACGCCGCGGGAACCCCCGACCACGCGGCCTACCGGATGCACCTGGCGACCTCGCCCGACCTCGTGCACTGGACCCGCAGCCCGGCGAACCCGCTGTTCACCGACGGCTTCGACGCCCGCGACCCGATGGTCACCCGCATCGGCGGCCAGTGGGTCATGTACTACACCGCGAACAGCACCCCGGCCGGCGGCAACCACCAGGTCGCCTACCGCACGAGCACGGACCTGCGGCACTGGAGCGGCAAGCGGGTGGCGTTCGAGCACCCCGCGGCCGGCACGTTCGGCGGGCCCACCGAGTCGCCGTTCGTGATCAACCGGGACGGCTGGTGGTACCTGTTCGTCTGCTGCGAGCCCGGCTACCGCGACACCCGGGTGTACCGCAGCAAGGACCCGCTGGCGTTCTCGGTCCGCGACCTCGCCGGGCGGATCGACTCGCACGCCGCCGAGGTCGTCACCGAGCCGGACGGCACGACCTGGGTCACCGGCGCCGGCTGGGGACAGGGCGGGCTCTACCTCGCGCCGCTGACGTTCACGCCCGCGATCGTCGCGCGCGGGCAGCGGATCACCACGCCGTTCGTGCGCGCGGACGTACGCACCTGGCCCACGACCGAGCTGCGGGACCTCGCCGTGGACCCGGCGGGCGGGGCCGGGTACCACCCGGTGCTCGACGTGTCCGCGCGGCCGACCGGCCCGTACCTCGGGGTCGGCGGCTGGGGTGGCACCGATGTCGCCGGCCCGGCCGCCGGCGTCACGGTCGACGGCACGCGGGTCACGCTGACCGGCATCCCGATGGGCGACGAGCCGGTCACCGCCGACTGGACGCTCGCGGCCGACGGATCCCGAGTGGACAGTGAGCTGACGTGGCACGTCAACGGGTCCACCACCGCCGGGGTGTGGGAGGCGGCGCTGAGCGTGGACACCCCGCTCGCCACCGTCGGCGACTCCGGCGGCCTCGACCGCGACGGTGACGTGGCCGGCTTCCCGCGCTGGCTCCTCGCGAGCTCGCCCGGGTTGACGTTCGCGGCCGGGTACCGCACCGGTTCCTCGTGGGCGAGCGACAACCACTGGTTCCAGCGCCGGCACGGGCTGGCGTCCGCCCAGTCGTCGTGGACGCCCGGCGGGCGATCCTGGCCGGCCGGCACGTATCCGGGCGGCCACTGGCGATTCGGCGTCAGCACGGTCGCGAACGACACCGCGCTGGCCGACACCCTCGCCCGGGAGGCGAACCGGTAGTCGTCGAGGTCACCGGCCAGCGGCCAGCACGGCCGCGAGACCCTCTTGCAGATCCTTGACGAAGTACCCGGGAACCTCCAGCGACGGGAAGTGCCCGCCGGTCTCGGGCGACCGCCATCGGACGATCCGCCGGTACCGCTCCTGCGCCCAGGCGCGCGGGCACTTCTCGATGTCGCGGGGATACATGCTGATCGCCGACGGGACGTCCACCCGGAGCTCGGGATCGAGCGAGTCGTGGCTCTCGTAGTAGATGCGGGCCGCCGACGCGCCGGTCCGCGTCAGCCAGTACAGGGTGACGTCGTCGAGAACGCGGTCTCTGGAAATCGTCTCGAACGGGCTGTCTTCGGTGTCCGACCACTCGGCGAACTTGTCGAGGATCCAGGCGAGAAGCCCGACCGGTGAGTCGACGAGCGAGTAGCCGATGGTCTGCGGCCGGGTCGCCTGCTGCTTCGCGTACGCCGCGCGGTGGCGCCAGAAATCGCGGGTCTCCTCGGTCCACCCGCGCTCGGCCGCCGTCAGCCCGTCGGTCGTCAACCCGGGTGGTGCCTGCGCGAGCGTGGTGTGGATGCCGAGCACGTGCGCCGGGAACCTGCCGCCGAGGACCGTGGTTATCACACCACCCCAGTCGCCGCCGTGGGCGGCGAACTCGCGGTAGCCGAGCCGTCCCATCAGCTCCACCCACGCGGCCGCGATCTTCTCGGTTCCCCATCCGGTGGTCGCCGGCTTGTCGCTGTAACCAAAGCCGGGGAGCGACGGGACCACGACGTGGAACGCCGGCGCGTCCGCGTCCTTCGGATCCGCCAGCTCGTCCACCACGTCGACGAACTCGGCGATGCTGCCCGGCCACCCGTGGGTCACGATCAGCGGAGTGGCATCCGCGCGCGCGGATCGGCGGTGCAGGAAGTGGATGCCCAGACCGTCGATGGTCGTGCGGAACTGGCCGATCCGATCGAGGCGCGCTTCGAACGACCGCCAGTCGTACCCGGTGCGCCAGTAGTCCACGACGTCGACGAGGTCGGCGAGCGGGACGCCCTGATCCCATCGGCGAGGGCCGGGCGCGGCGCCATGGACCGTCTCGGCCTCCGGCAGCCGCGCGGCGGCCAGTCGCGCACGCAGCTCGTCGAGGTCGGCGTCGGTCGCGTGGGCGGCAAACGCTTGCACGTCGCTGGTTGGACGGGGCATGAGACCTCCTGACCATCGCGGAACCGTCTTAGACGGTTCTAGCATGGCGCCAAGCTGGCGTGCAACCGGCTAAGGTGGTTCCATGCGTGCTGGGTTCCCGGACTTCCGCCTCGGTAGCGTGCTGGCGACCAGCTTCACGGGGACGCTGTCGGAGCGTCATGGCGACGCTGTGGAGCGCATTCCCACGCCGCACCGGCTCGTCGACTGGCTGGCCGTGAACGGCCTCGCCGTGGCGTCGTGCACCACCGCACAGCTCGACCTCGCTCGGGAACTGCGGGAGTCGATTCACGCCGTCGCGACCGCGGCCGCGACCCAGGACGCTCTCCCCGCGCCTGCTGTCCAGGTCATCAACGACCGCAGCGCCCAGGGGCGGGCCGCGGCCATCCTGACACCCGAGGGCAAGCGGCAATGGCGGCTCGGCTCGGCTTCCCGCGTGGAAGACGCCCTCAGCGTGATCGCCGCCGACGCGATCAGCATCATCGCGGGCGAACGGGACGGGAGGCTGGCCCTGTGCGCATCGCCAACCTGCCAGGCCGCCTTCTTCGACACCAGCCAGAGCCGCACCCGCAGATGGTGCGACATGAACACGTGCGGGAACCGCCAGAAGAAGGCGCGCTTCAATGCCAACCGGCGCAAGAACCCCAGCCCGGCGGAGTGATGGCTACCGCTTCGGTAATCGATTTCCTCCACGGCCGCCTGCGCGCCCGGTAACAGCGGGAACCGACTGGGTCAGGACTCCTGCGGCGGGCGGCGGAGCGCGGCCAGTTGCTGCTCGAACGGAATCACCGTCTCCTCGGCCGGCGCCTGGGTCGGCGGCCGGCCCGCCATGAGCTCGGCCAGCTCGCCGGCCGCCCGGGCGATCCGGTGGGCCAGGTCGTCCTCACCCGAGGACGCCCAGTCCTCCGACGCCGCGTACACCGCCGTCGGCGCCACGACCGCGCGCAGGTAGGTGAACAGCGGCCGCAGCGCGTGCTCCAGCGCCAGCGAGTGCCGCGCCGTCCCGCCGGTCGCGGCGATCAGGACCGGCTTGCCCACCAGGGCGTCCGGGTCCAGCACGTCGAAGAACGACTTGAACAGGCCCGAGTACGACGCCGTGAAGATCGGCGTCACCGCGATCACGCCCTCCGCCGCGGTCACCGTGGCCTGCGCCGCCGCGAGCTTGGGCGAGGCGAAGCCGGTGACGAAGTTGTTCGCGATGTCGCCCGCCAGGTCGCGCAGCTCCACCACCTCGACCGTCACGTCCGGCTGGCCGCCCAGCTGGCCCCGGACCGCCGCCGCGAGGCGGTCGGCCAGCAGCCGCGTGGAGGAGGGCACGGTCAGGCCGGCCGACACCACTGCCAGCGTCCTCATTCGACAACCACCTTCTCGTCCGGCTCGGCCGTGCGTGCGGCCAGCAGCGACTGGTGCGTCGGGGCGTCGGGCACCTCCGGCAGCCGGACCCGGTCGAACTCCGTCCGCAGCACGGGGACGACCTCCTCGCCGAGGATGTCCAGCTGCTCCAGCACGGTCTTCAGCGGCAATCCCGCGTGGTCCATCAGGAACAGCTGGCGCTGGTAGTCGCCGAAGTGCTCGCGGAACTCCAGCGTCCGGTCGATCACCTGCTGCGGGCTGCCGACGGTCAGCGGCGTCTGCGCCATGAAGTCCTCGAGCGAGGGCCCGTGCCCGTACACCGGCGCGTTGTCGAAGTACGGCCGGAACTCGTTCACCGCGTCCTGCGAGTTCTTCCGCATGAAGACCTGGCCGCCGAGCCCGACGATCGCCTGCTCGGGCGTGCCGTGCCCGTAGTGGGCGAAGCGCGTCCGGTACAGCCGGATCAGCTTCATGTAGTGCTCCTTGGGCCAGAAGATGTTGTTGGCGAAGAAGCCGTCGCCGTAGTAGGCCGCCTGCTCGGCGATCTCCGGGCTGCGGATCGAGCCGTGCCACACGAACGGCGGCACGCCGTCCAGCGGCCGCGGCGTCGAGGTGAACCCCTGCAGCGGCGTGCGGAACCTGCCCTCCCAGTCGACCACGTCCTTGCGCCACAGGTCGTGCAGCAGCGCGTAGTTCTCGATGGCGAGCGGGATGCCCTGGCGGATGTCCTGGCCGAACCACGGGTACACCGGCCCGGTGTTGCCCCGGCCCATCATCACGTCCACCCGGCCGTCCGCGAGGTGCTGCAGCATCGCGAAGTCCTCGGCGATCTTCACCGGGTCGTTCGTGGTGATCAGCGTGGTCGACGTGGAGAGGATCAGCCGTTGGGTGCGCGCGGCGATGTGGCCGAGCATCGTCGTCGGCGAGGACGGCACGAACGGCGGGTTGTGGTGCTCACCGGTGGCGAACACGTCCAGCCCGACCTCCTCCGCCTTGAGCGCGATGCGCACCATGGACTTGATCCGCTCGTGCTCGCTGGGCGTGGTGCCGTTGGTCGGGTCCGTCGTGACATCCCCGACGGAGAAGATCCCGAACTGCATCACTTTCATCACCCTCAACTAGTTGTTCTCTCAACTAACCGCTTGAACCAAGCCTACCGGCCCGGCTATTCCCCGCCACCGGAGTCGTGACACACGTCCCTTCGCCGATTGGACTAGACAACACGCCCCTATTGGTCTAGACATTTAGGTAACGCGCGGTGCTTCCCTGCTCACCGCGCGCCAACGTGGAGGTCCGCGATGAAGCGTCCCCTCGTCCTGTCCGCCCTGCTGGCCGGCTGCCTCGCCGCCGGTCTCGGCGCCGTCGTGCCGGCCGTGTCGGCGGCTCCGGCCGGACCCGTCGAATCGGTCGCCGACCTGCCGAAGCACTTCCTGACCGGGTACTGGCACAACTTCGTCAACCCGGCGGCGGAGCTGCGCCTGGCCGACGTGCCCGACGGCTACGACCTGGTCGCGGTCGCCTTCGCCGAGGCCACCGGGACCCCCGGCGAGGTCACCTTCGGCGTCGACCCGGGGCTCGCCGCCGCGCTCGGCGGGTACTCCGACGACCAGTTCAAGGCCGACGTCGCCGCCCTGCACGCGCGGGGCAAGAAGGTCGTCCTGTCGGTCGGCGGCGAGGCCGGCCGGGTGTCGGTGGGCGACTCGGCGTCCGCGGCGAACTTCGCGAGCAGCGTCCACGGGATCATGACCGAGTACGGCTTCGACGGCGTCGACATCGACCTCGAGAACGGCCTCAACCCGACCTACATGGCCCAGGCGCTGCACTCACTGCACGACGCGACCGGCGCGGGGCTGATCATCACGATGGCGCCGCAGACGATCGACATGCAGTCCACCGGCGGCTCGTACTTCGCCTTGGCGCTGGCGATCAAGGACATCCTCACGGTCGTCCACACGCAGTTCTACAACTCCGGCTCGATGCTCGGCTGCGACCAGGCGCAGGCCTACAGTCAGGGCACGGTCGACTTCATCACCGCGCTCGCGTGCATCCAGCTGGAGAACGGGCTGCGGCCCGACCAGGTGGCCCTCGGGCTGCCGGCCGGCCCGGGCGCGGCCGGCGGCGGGGTCGTCGCCCCGTCGGTGGTCAACGACGCCCTCGACTGCCTCGCGACCGGCACGCACTGCGGCTCGTTCCACCCACCCCGCACCTACCCGGACATCCGGGGGGCGATGACCTGGTCGGTCAACTGGGACGTCACGAACGGCAACGGCTTCGCCGGCACGGTCGGCCCGCACCTGGACACGCTGCCGTGAAGCGCCTCGCGGCGGCGCTGGCCGCCCTCGCCGCCGTCCTCGGTCTCGCCCAGCCGGCCACCGCGGCCCAGCCCGCGGCCGCCGCGGTACCCCGGCACGCGCTCATCGGGTACCTGCACGCGAGCTTCGCCAACGGGTCCGGGTACGTGCGGATGGCCGACGTGCCGGACGCGTGGGACATCATCGACCTGGCGTTCGGCGAGCCGACCTCGCCGACCTCCGGTGACATCCGGTTCCAGCTCTGCCCGGTCGCGGAGTGCCCGAACGTCGAGTCCGAGGCCGAGTTCATCGCGGCGATCCGCGCGAAGCAGGCCCAGGGCAAGAAGGTGCTGATCTCCATCGGCGGCGCCAACGGCCAGGTGCAGCTGACGACGACCGCCGCGCGCGACGCGTTCGTCTCCTCGGTGTCGTCGATCATCGACCGGTACGGCCTCGACGGGCTGGACATCGACTTCGAGGGCCACTCGCTCTACCTCGACCCGGGCGACACCGACTTCCGCAACCCGACGACTCCGGTGGTCGTGAACCTCATCGGCGCGCTGCGGACGCTGAAGTCCCGCTACGGCGACGGCTTCGTGCTCACGATGGCGCCGGAGACGTTCTTCGTCCAGGTCGGCTACCAGTTCTACGGCGGCGCCGGCGGCGGGGACAACCGGACGGGCTCGTACCTGCCGGTGATCCACGCGATGCGCGACGCGCTGACCGTGCTGCACGTGCAGGACTACAACTCCGGCCCGGTCATGGGCCTCGACGGCCAGTACCACAACATGGGCGGCGCGGAGTTCCACATCGCGATGACCGACATGGTCAAGGCCGGCTTCCCGGTGGCCAACACGGGCCAGACCTTCCCCGGGCTGCGCGAGGACCAGATCGCGATCGGCCTGCCGGCCGCGGTCAGCGCCGGCAACGGCTACACGCCGCCGGGCCCGGTGCACGACGCCCTGAACTGCCTGGCCCGCAACGAGAGTTGCGGCGGCTACACGTTGCGGGGCGGCGCGTCACCGGGCATCCGCGGCCTGATGACGTGGTCGGTCAACTGGGATCGCTACTTCGGCTGGGAGTTCCAGAACAGCCACGAGCCGTTCCTCAACGCCCTTCCGTGACCTCCGGCGCCCGGTCCGCGAGCAGCCGCGCGTAGCGGCTGCCCGCACCGAGCAGGAGCAGGCCCGCGACCAGGAAGGCGGCCACCCGGGCCAGTCCGTCCAATGAGGACAGGTCGAAGAGGACCAGCTTGACCAGCGCGGCGCCGACCAGCGACAGGCCGGCGACCCGCATCGGCACCGACCCGATGCCGCGCAGCAGCAGGACGAGCGCCCCGGCGGTCCACGAGATCGTCACCAGCACGTGGCCGAGCAGGAACCCGGCCCGGTCCGGTGCGATCAGCAGGCCGGCCGAGAGCACCGCGCCGGTCTCGCCGTAGAGCGCGACGAGGCCGCCGAGGAGCCAGCCCGCGACCGCGCCGTCGCCGGTGAGCACCCGCTGGCGGGTGGCCACCCAGCACGTCGCGAGCGCGGCGGCGGCGAGGAGCAGGCCGGTGAGCCCGGCCGGCACCGCGACGCTCGCGGGTACCCGGCCCTCGGGTGGCACGCCGATCAGCGTGGCGGGCAGGGCGGTCGACACGGCGGCGGCCAGGCCGACGAAGCCGAAGAGGCACGCGGCCGCGAGGGCGGCCGGGTAGCGCATCGACCGTGCCACCAGGGCGATCAGGAGTGCCTCGGCAAGCAGCGCGATCGGCATGGCCGGGCCGTCGAAGGCGGTGACCGTGGCCTGCAGCATGGCCACCGAGCCCGCCGCGCCGGCGGCCGCGGGGAACCGCGGGGGCAGCGTGGCACCGGTGAGCAGGCCGAGTGCCCAGACGAGCAGCAGCAGCGCGCCGATCGTGCCCGGCAGTGCGATGGCGCCGGCCTCGGGCAGCAGGCCCGCGGCGAACAGGACCGGGGCGGGCGCGAGCAGCAGCAGCCCGGCCGGCAGCGAGCCGGTCGGCCGGACCAGCCCGGTCACGGTCGCGAGAAGCACCTGAGCGGCGGCGACGAGCAGGGCGAGGTAGGCGACGAGCGGGCCGTCGCCCGGCTCGGTGTCCGCCAGCGTGGCCACCGCGGCGAGCGCGCCGAGGACGGGCGGGATGCCGGCGGCGAGGCACAGCCCGCCCCAGCGCCGGGCCAGCTGCGCGGGTGTCGCGGCGAGCTCCAGTACCAGCAAGAACCCCAGGAGCAGCGGCACGAACCCGCTGGTGAGGAACGGCGCCGCACACGCCGCCACGACGACGACGAACACGGCGAACGCCTGGGCGTGCCACCGCATCGCGAGCAGCAGCCCGAGCCCGGCGACCGCGAGCCCGGCGCCGAGCCCGCCGGCGGGCGGCAGGAAGCCGAACTGGGCCGTGGCGGCGATGACGTCGAGGTACAGCACGGCGAACCCGGTTGCCGCGAGCGCGAAGGCGCCGGTGCGTGCGTGGGGGTTGCGGTGCAGCCACATCCCGCTGCCGGCGAGCCCGAGCCCGAGCGCGGCGCCGAGCAGCACCCGCGGCAGCGGCCCGAGATACCCCCGCTGCACGGCGAGAACGAGCAGCAACACGACGCCGGCCAGCGTCACGACCCCGCCCACCCAGGCGAGGATCCGGCTGCCGGCGCCGTCCCGGGTGGCACGTTCCCAGAGCCCGGGCCCGGCCGGCTCCAGCGGCCGGGGCGGCGGGAAGTGTTGCCAGGCCCCGGGGCCAGCCGGCATGCCAGGTGGCGGCGGCATCGCACCGGCGGGTGGCCAGGTGCCTTCGGGTGTCGTGCTGGTGGGTGGGTTCGGTGGGGGTGTCGCACCGGCGGGCGGCCGGGTGTCACCGGGTGTCGCGCTGGCGGGCGGCCAAGTGCCACCGGGCGTCGTGCCGGTGAGCGGGTTCGGCGGTGGCGTCGCACCGGCGGGCGGCCAGGTGCCACCGGGTGCCGCGCCCGCGGGTCGGTTCGGGTCCGGTGGCGGTGTTGCGCCGGTGGGCGGCGCGGGTGTCGCGGTCTCGGGGTGCGGGGCGGTGTCGTGCGTGGTGGCACGGTCCAGGGTGCGCAGTTCGGCGCTGATCTCCTGGATCCGTTCGCTCACCTCGAGCAGGACGCCTGCCAAGCGGGGAAGTGGATCACCTGTGGCCATGTACCCGAGTGTGCGGCCGGCGCCCGCCCGACCGGATCCGTACGACTACTCAACTTCCGCCGCGAGGCATTGCCGCCGTGCCGATCACGGGGCTAGCGTCCCCTCTGTGACCCGCCACTCCCTGCTGGTGGCGGCGCTGTTCTCGGCCACGGCGCTCGTCGCCGGGGTCGTGTCCGGCCCCGCAACCGCAACCGCCGCGCCCCCGTCCTCCCCCGCACACCCCTGGCAGTACGACCAGTGGCCCCAAGAACAGCCGTGGCAGACCTCGGCGCCCGGCGCCCAGCCCGCCGACGCGAAGCGCGTCGCGCAGGCGGGCTTCCCCGCCCCGGTCGACCCGCAGAACTGGCAGAACCCCGACGACATGACGTGGGCGGACTACCGCAAGCCGCCGAACACGGACTGGGTCGACCCTGCCAAGGAGGGCTCGGTGCGCCAGTTCCGCGGCGCGCTCGTGCTCACCGACTACCCGAACCAGTCGTTCGTGGTGACCCAGCCGCAGCACTCCACGGTGTTCGGCAACCCGAGCGCGGAGGCACACGACATCCCGCGCGCGGACGTGGCCGGCTACTACCAGGACTTCCTGAACAAGCCCGGCACGCTCAACCACGGGCACACCATCCACGAGTACTGGATGGAGGACTCCGGGGGCCGCTACGGCGTGGACCTCACCGGGTTCGGCCCGTATGAGATGCCGGGCAAGGCGCACGAGTACGCGATGGAGTTCCAGGGCGACACCGGTTGCCCCACCGGGGACACGTGCGACCGGGACATCCGCACCGACGCGCGGGCGGCGTGGGTGGCCGACGTCGGCGAGGACGTCGCGGACTCGTTCGACTTCGTGTTCTTCCTGTCGGCCGGCCAGGACGAGTCGTCGACCTGGCAGGAGTTCGGCTCGATGAAGTTCCCCACCAAGGAGGACGTCACCGACGAGTTCGGCCCGCCGGACGACAGCCTGCCGAACTGGGTCGACACCCGGTACGTGGAGTGGACGTCGTGGGCCGCCGGCGCCACGCAGTGGCCGAACGCGGGTGGCGGCAGCTCCACCCAGGCGGAGAGCTCCGGGCAGAGCACCTACGCGCACGAGTTCAGCCACATCCTCGGCATCGGTGACAACTACAACAACCCGTTCGGCGTCCCGGCCCGGCGGGACTACTCCGGGCCGTGGGAGATGCTCTCGCGCGGCACGTTCAACGGGCCGGGCGGGCCGCACACGCGGTGGCTGATCCCGGCGACCGGCGGCAGCTCGATGGGCGCGCAGCACATGCTGCGCAACAAGGTCGCGCTCGAGATGGTCGACGAGCAGAACGTGCTGCGGCTGTCCCGCGAGGCGCTCGCGGACTCGGGCATGGTGATCGCGCGGGTGACCGCGCGCAGTGTCCAACCAGGACGCAACGACCTGTCCGGCATCAACATCCAGCTGGACGCGGGCGACCTGGCGCCGCCCTGCGACACGAACACCGACCCGTTCTGTGACGGCCGCGGGTACAACAACTACACCGTCGAGGTCGTCGACCGGATAGGCGCGGACTCGTTCACGCCGGACGCCGGTGTGCTGCTCGCGAAGACGAAGAACCAGGACCGCGCGCCGTTCGAGTGGGTCATCGACGCGAACCCGCAGGACATCGGGATGACGGACTACGTGCTGCCGGACGGGACGCCGGTGCCGATCACGATCGGCGACTACCGCCAGCTGTCGGACGCGCTGTTCCACGCGGGCAACGGTTCGGGCAGCGAGTACGAGTACGTCGACGAGGCCAACCGGCTGCACTTCTACGTGCTCGACGTCAAGCGCAACAAGGCGGGCGAGCTGGCCTACACGGTGGCCGTCAGGTCGCTCGACGGCGCCGGCCCGCAGCGGCATGGCGTCGCGGTGTTGCCGACCCTGGGCGCGCCGAACCACGACGGGCTGGCCACCTGCCGGTTCCCGCTGGTGAACACCGGCCGCTCCGCCACGCCCGCCGGGCAGCACCCGGAGGACGTGTCGCGTTACCTGAACGGCGACGTGTACCGCGTGTCGGCCGCTGTGGACGGTCGCGGGTGGACGGTCGACGTGCCGAACCAGCTGGCGAGCGCGGACTTCGGCAAGTACGTGCAGGTCCCGGTGTACGCCAAGCGGGGCGGGGCCGGCGCGCGGGTGGCGAAGGTGACGCTGACGGCGTCCTCGGAGAGCGACCCGTCGAAGACCGCGACCGCCAAGTGCACGGTGCTGGCCAAGTGAGGACCATCGCGGCCGCCGCGCTCGCAGTCATGACGGGCGCGGCGGTCGCGGTGACCGCCGCGCCCGCGCACGCCGCTCCCGGCGACGCCACGGTCGTGCCGATCCAGGTGACCGGTGACCCGGCGGCGCGGTTCAACCTGGTGATCGTCGGGGACGGCTACACCGAGGCCGAGCAGGCCGAGTTCCGCGCCGACGTGGACAAGCACCTGAACACCCTGTGGACCATCGAGCCGTTCAAGTCCTATCGCAGCTACGTCAACGTCTACGCGGTGTCGATCGTCTCGCCGGAGTCCGGTGTGGACTGTGACCCGTCGCTGGACGCGCCGCGGCGGGACACGCCGCTGGACATGGCGTTCTGGGGCGGCTGCAACCCGGCGAGCGTGCAGCGGCTGCTGATCGCGGACACCGCCGCGGCGAACCGGTACGCCGACCTGGTGGCGGGCACGTCGCAGGACAACCGGCAGCTGCTGGCGCTGGGCAACAGCGACACCTACGGCGGCGCCGGCGGCGCGAACGCGACCGCCTCGGGCGGCAACGCCCTGTCGGCGCTGATCACCCCGCACGAGCTCGGCCACTCGCTGGGCGGGCTGGACGACGAGTACGACTACTACCAGCGCGGCGTGCGCGGCGACCCGTACGCGGACGGTGAGCCGGACTCGATCCACCACACGCTGCTCACCGAGCAGGAGATGCTGGCGCAGCAGCGGAAGTGGTGGCGCTGGCTGGGCGAGCCGTCGGAGTCCGGTGGCGTGATCGGCCGGCACGAGGGCGGCCTGTACTCGGACACCGGGGTGTGGAAGCCCAGCGAGCACTCGATGATGCGCTCGCTCGGCTACTACTACGACCAGGTGGCCCGGGAGCGGATGACGCAGCGGATCGCCGCGAAGACGTCGATCCTGTCGGCCTCGACGCCGTCGTCCGCGCCGATCGGGGCGGACCGGGTCGTGTGGATCGAGACCATGTACCCGGTGAGCCACCAGCTCGACGTGACGTGGACGCTCGACGGCGCCGTGCTGCCCACCGCGGCCGCCCGGAGCGTGGACCTGTCGGCGCTGGAGCTCGCACCGGGCGTGCACACCCTGACCGCCACGGTGGTCGACCCGACGCCGTTCGTGCGGGACCCGGCCGTGCGCGCGTCGGCGGCACTGACCCGGACTCGCACGTGGACGGTGGACACCGCGCTGGTCACGCCGGTCGAGCCGGTCACGCCGTCGTTCACGCTGTGGACCCCGACGGACCGCCCGGTCGGTGGCGCCGACGTCGTGCGCGCGGAGACCACGCATCCGGTGGACTCGGTGCCGGCCGTGACCTGGTCGCTGGACGGCAGCCCGCTTGCGGTGGGTGGCAACGACCGCGCGGTGTCGCTGGGTTCGCTGGGCCTCACGGGCGTCCACACGCTGACCGCGTCGGCCGGGGCGTCCGTGCTGACCTGGACGGTGGACGCGACGTCCCCGGCGGCGGCGTACGAGCTGTCGCCGCCGCTGCTGCGCGCGGGTGGGGAGAACATCTACAACGGCCCGTTCACGATGAGCCTCACCGGTTCGGACGACACCCCGGGATACGTGGTCCGCGAGTTCCGCACGGATGGTGACGGCTGGTACCACTACTACGGCTGGCCGACGGATCCGGACGAGCCGTTCCACTTCACCCCGAGCGGGACCAACATCGACGACCTCGTGTACGGGAAGCTGGGCAAGCCACGCCTGGTCCCGTGGGACGACCCGGCGCCGAACTACGGCCGGCACGTCGTCGAGTACCGGGCCATCGACCCGAGCGGCAACGTCGGCGCGACGTCCTCCTTCGCGGCGACGCTGATCCCGGCCCCACCGGCGTGCACGTCGACGCTGTCCGGCCGGGTGCGCGGCCCGCTGGTGGTGCGGGACGGCGTGACCTGCCTGTCGGCGGCGACGGTGTCGGGTCCGGTGACGGTCCGGCCGGGTGCCGCGCTGGTGTCCACGGACTCGACGATCTCCGGCGCGCTGTCGGCGGCCGCCGCGTCGGCGGTGGAGCTGTTGAACAGCACCGTGGCCGGCGGCGTCTCGATCACCGGCACCCCGGACGTGACGCTGGTCGGCGGCACGGTCCGCGGCCCGCTGACCCTGTCGCGCAACGGCACGCCGCGCGCGCCGGTGGTGGCCGGCGTGACCGTGCGGGGTCCGATGTCGTGCACGGGGAACGCGCCCGCCCCGGAGAACCTCCGGGCGGCGAACACGGTGCGAGGTCCCAGAAGCGGCCAGTGCGCGACCCTGTGAGGAGTCCGGGTCACGCGGGTTCGCCCGGCACGAGGTGTCCGGGCGGCCCGCGGTCCGGATCGGCGGTGTCCACCGTTAGGTGATGGCCGCGCCCGGGCTGGTGTCGCGAGCGGATTACCGTGGACGGCCGACCCCGAGGAGGACCGGCCGTGACGGAGCTGCGCGCGGACTGCACGCGGTGTTTCGGCCTGTGCTGCGTCGCGCCCGCGTTCGCCCGGTCCGCGGACTTCGCCATCGACAAGCCGGCCGGGCGGCCGTGCGTGAACCTGCTCGCCGACTTCCGCTGCGGCATCCATCCGGAGCTGCGCGAGCGCGGGTTCGGCGGCTGCACGGTGTACGACTGCTTCGGCGCGGGCCAGCGGGTGGCGGGGGAGTTCGGCCGCGACTGGCGGGCCGCGCCGCAGACCGCGGCGCGGATGTTCGCCGCGTTCGAGCGCATGCGCGACCTGCACGAGCTGCTCTGGTACCTCACCGACGCGCTCGCCCGCCCAGCCGCCGCCCCGATCCACGACGGGCTCCGCGGTGCCCTCGCCGACACCGAGCGCCTCGCCGGGCAGGACCCCACCCGCGACCAGACCGACGCGCAACGAGCCGCGGTCGACGTGTGGCTCACGAGGGCGAGCGAACTCGTCCGCGGTGCCGGCCGGCAGTTGCGCGGCGCCGACCTGATGGGCCACGACCTGCGGGGCGCGGACCTGGCCGGCGCCAACCTGCGCGGTGCCTACCTCATCGGGGCGCGGTTGTCCGGGGCCGACCTGCGGGGTGCCGACGTGATCGGCGCCGATCTGCGCGGTGCGGATCTCTGTGGCGCGGACCTGTCGACCACGCTCTACCTCACCCGGTTCCAGGTCGCGGCCGCTCGCGGTGACGGGCGCACCGCGCTCCCGGCGGCCCTCGAACGCCCGTCGCACTGGGCGCCCTGAGGACCGCTCCCGGTCGGTATGTTTCCCACAGTCCCCACCGAGCGAGGGAGTTTCCGTGAAACCGCTGGCCCGCTTGTTGATCGTGGTCTTACTCGGCCTCGGCGCCGTCATCGTGCCGGGGCAGGCGTCGGCCGAGCCGGCCCGGACGTGCGCGGATCCCGCCGCGCCGCTCACCGTCGAGGAGCAGCGGCTCGCCCTGCCGGCGCCCGCCGAGGTCCTGCGCCGCAGCGGGTTCGACCGCTTCGCGCAGGCGTTCACGCCCCTGCTCTGCCACCTGCGCGACGACCACGCCGCCGAGGGGGCGCTGCGGGTCCAGGGCCGGCTGCTCTGGACCGCCGCCATCGCCCGCGCGCAGGGCCGCCTGCCCGCCGGCAGCCTGCCCGTCACCGACGACCGGCCGCTGTACTGGGCGCGCCTGCAGCTGACCAAGGCCCTGCGCCAGTGGACGCCGTCGTTCGACCTGCCCGCCGCCCGGCGCGCGGAGCTGATCGGCACGCTCGAGCGGGCCTCCCGCGGCCAGGACTCGATCCGCTACCCCGGCGGCATGAAGCGCATCCTCGTGAGCGGCTTCGACCCGTTCCAGCTCGACCAGGACATCCGGCGCAGCAACCCATCCGGCGCCACCGCGCTCGCGCTGGACGGCACGGTCATCGACACCGCGGCCGGGCCCGCGCGCATCGAGACCGCCGTCTTCCCCGTCCTGTGGGCTCCCTTCGCGCAGGGCGTCGTCGAGCAGACGTTCCTGCCGCAGCTCGGCCGGGTCGACATGTTCACCACGGTCAGCCAGGGCCGCATCGGCCGGTTCGACGTCGAGCGCTACAACGGGCGCTGGCGCGGCGGCTTCCCGGACAACGACAACGCCTCCAGCACCGGCGTGATCCCGATCCCGCCGGGCGTGCCGACCGTGGAGCCCGCGCCCGAGTTCGTCCCGACCACGCTGCCGTACGAGCAGATCGTCGCCGCGAACACCGGGCGCTTCCCGGTGTTCGACCACACCTCGGTCGTCGAGATCCCCGCCGGGCAGACCGAGCCGGTGACCCGGCCGGACGGGCCCACGCCGGGCTCGGTCGCCCGTCAGGGCGGCGGCGGTGACTACCTGTCCAACGAGATCGCCTACCGGGCCACGCTGCTGCGTGACGCCCTCGGCCTGCACATCCCGGGCGGGCACCTGCACACGCCCGTGCTCCAGTTCGCCGATGGCAACACCACCGAGCTGACCGACCCGGTGTTCGAGGCGAACCAGCGCGACATCGTCGACCAGGTGCGCGGCGTCCTCGTCGTGGCGGCCGGCACGCTGTGACCAGCCGGCGCGCGCCGGCGAAAACCGCTGGCGCGCGCCGTTATGGTCGACGCGTGTCCGCCTTGCAGGCCCACATCCGCCGCGCGGCGGCGTCGGGCCGAACCACCGAGCGGGTCGGCCCGTTCCTCGCCACGTTCTCGCCGCACTCCGACAACCCGTACCTGAACTACGCCGTCCCCGACGACGGCGCGCGGCCCACCGCCGCCGACGTGACCGGCCTGACCGCGGCCTACCGGAGCCGGAACCTGCTGCCACGCCTGGAGTTCCTCGCCGCCACGGCGCCCGAAGCGGACGCGGCCCTGCGTGCGGCCGGCTACACCGTGGAGCGCCGCATCCCCGTCATGCTCTGCCCGCCGGGCGCGCTCGTCACGCCGCCGGCGCCGGACGGCGTCGAGCTCGTCGTCCCCGAGTCCGATGTGGACTTCGAGGGGATGCTCACCGCCCAGCACGAGGCGTTCGAGGACACCGGCCCCGTCGACATCGCGGGCGCCCGCTCGTGGCTCGCGAAGGGCGGGCTGTCGGTCTACGCCCGCGACGCGCGCACCGGCGAGCCGGTGGGTGGCGGCGCAGCCGAGGCGGTCGTCGAGGGCACCACCGAGGTCGCCGGCATCGCGGTGCGCGCCGGCTACCGCCGCCGCGGGGTCGGCGCCGCGATCACCGCCTGGCTGACCGGCGCCGCGCACGACCGCGGCGCGCACACGGTCTTCCTCACCCCGGCCGGGGTCGACGAGCAGCGCATGTACGCCCGCGTCGGCTACCACCCGGCCGGCGAGATGGTCCACCTGCACCTCACCTGAGCCGCCCGGCCCGCACCTGCTCGAGGGTCTCCCGCGCCAGCTCCGTGTGGTCGGCCCCGGCGAGCGCGAACCGCTCGCCGCCGGTGAAGAACTCCCGGTCGTGGCGGGCGATGTCCTGCAGGAACTCCGCCTGCGCCTCCCGGTTGAACTCGTGCCAGTGCCGCCGGCCGCGGCCCAGCTCGTCGGTCCAGGCGTACGCGTCCGGCTTCACCCGCCACTGCGCCCACACCGCGTCGAAGGCGTAGCGGGGACCCAGGTGCTGGTACTGCCACACGTGCGCGCACTCGTGCACCAGCACGTGCTCGGGCAGCGTGTCCTTCTTCAGGTAGATCGTCGAGCCCAGCGTGAACGGGCGCTGGTTCGTGCTGAACACGCCCGCGCGCCCGGGCACCAGGCGGACCGCCGCCAGGTCGACCGAGTCGCGGTACACGTCGGTGAGCAGCGCGGCCTCCGCCGCGGTCAGGCCGCGCTGGTGCTGCAGACCCACCAGGGCCTGGCCGAGCGCGATCACCTTGCCCAGCACCAGGATCACCGCACCGGCGAGCCCGGCGGCCACGTTGCGGGTGGCGAGCCCGGTGACGCTCGCGACCACCGTGGCGAACACGCTCACCAGCGCGACCACGACACCACCGAGCCAGCGACCGGGCCCGGGCAGCCGGCCGAGCGCATCGCCGACCCGGTTGCCGGCGGCGTCGAGGCCCGCGTCCCTGGTCATCGTCGCCATTCTCGACCATCTGCCTGTCTTACGCTGGCTCGGTCGGGCCAGGCATGGAGAAGGCGCCGGTGAAGTCACGCTTCGCCTCTGCCTCGGACCGGAACTCCGATGGTTCCACGTCATGCCCCAATGGAGGAGGGGCGACAAGGCGCAGAGGCAGCGCTTCCCGCCCTCGGCGACGGGCCGCAATACGAGACCAGCCTGCGCTGAGGTCCGTGGCACGGTGGTGCGATGACAGCCACCAGGCGCACCCGGCACCGGAGACTCTCGAGCCTCCTGGCTTCCCGCAGCGACGTCGAGCTGGCCGCGCTCGTGGCGACGGGGCGCGCCAGCGGCGTGGGTGTGGGCGGCGGCTCGACGGTCCTCGAGGTCGACGGCGTGCCGGTGTTCGCGAAGCGGATCCCGCTGACCGACCGGGAGCTCGCCAACCCGGGCTCGACCGCGAACCTGTTCGAGCTGCCGGTGTTCTGCCAGTACGGCGTTGTCAGCCCGGGCTTCAGCGCGTGGCGCGAGCTGGCCGCGAACGTGATCGTCACCGACGCCGTGCTGGCCGGCGAGACGCAGTCGTTCCCGGTGCTTTACCACTGGCGGGTGCTGCCCGGCCGTTCGCCGGTGGCCGCCGAACACGCCGACATCGACACGGTCGTCGCCGCCCTGGACGGCAGCCCGGCCGTGCGTGCCCGTCTCGAAGCGCTGGCCGCGGCAACGTGCAGCCTCGTGCTGTTCTGCGAGTACCTCCCGCACCCGGCACTGGACTGGCTGCACGAGAACCCGGCAGCCAAGGCCGCCACGGTCGAGCGGCAGTTCGCGCAGATCGTGGAGTTCCTGCGCGGCCGGCAGCTGCTGCACATGGACGGACACCTCGGCAACATGCGTACCGACGGAGAGCGGATCTATCTCACCGACTTCGGGCTGGCCACCTCGCCGCACTTCGACCTGTCGGCCGCCGAGCGCGACTTCGCCCAACGCCACGCGACGCACGACGAGGGCTACGCCGCCATGCGCCTGGTCAACTGGCTGGTGACCGACGTCTGCGGGGTACCGATGCCGGCCAGCGGCGGCCCGGTCGCACGCAACGAGTACGTGGTCCGGTGCGCGGCCGGTCACATCCCGGATGACGTGCCGCCAGTCGTGGCCGCGATCCTGACCCGGCACGCACCCGCCGCCGCGAAGATGAACGCCTTCTACTGGAGGCTGTTCGACGGCGAAGTCCACGCGGAATTCCCCGACATACATGCGGATCGGGCGTGAAGTCGGTCAAGCCGGCAACGCCGCGGTGAGGTCCACTTCGACGAGCTGGCCGGCGTAGCCGAGTTGCGCGACGCCGAGCAAGGTGCTGGCGGTAGTGAACGCGGCGCCGATGGCCGACTGGATCAGCCGGTCCCACGCGGCGGCGAGCACGGACCTGTCATCGCTGACCACGTACACCACCGTGCGCACGACGTCGCTCGGTCGAGCACCGACCGCGGCGAGCGCGATCAGCGCGTTCTCGGCAACCTGGTCGAGCTGCGCGTTGATGTCGCCCTCGCCCACCAGCGCGCCGGAGAGGGCGATCGGGCTCTGGCCGGCCAGGAAGGCGGTTCGCCCGGCTTCCACGACCGTGACGTGGTGGTAGGTCGGTGGCGCGTGCAGTCGATCGGGGTTGATTCGAGTGATCTTCGCGGTCATGCGGTAAAGCGTGGTTCACCGGCAAGCGGAGCGCACGCGAATTCGAAACGCCATGCACCTCAGCGAGTTGGCCGACAAGTTCGAGGACGTGTCAGCGAGCCACGCGCACAACCATGGCATCGAACGGGACGCGATGTGGTTCCTGCTGAAGCTGCAGGAAGAGGTCGGCGAACCGACTCGACCTGGAAGCCGCGGTGGCGGACAAGTGGCTCGTGTGGCATCCGGGGTGATGCCGCCGAGCGGCGGTCGTCACCTGCGTCGCTTTTCCTGGACGCACTCGTTGAGCCCGACCCGGAGCAGCGCGTAGTTGACGGCGTTCTCGCCGCCTTCGGTCGTGGCCCTGATCCAGGACGCGAGGGCATTGATGGCCAGGGCGTGGTGCTGCCGGCGGAAACCGATGACGAGGCTCTGGACCTCTATGCGGCGCCAGCCGGCCACCTCCTTGTCCAGCAGGAGGTCGACGGCGCTGGAGTTGCCGGCGTCGCACAGGGACATGATGTACGCCGCGATGGCTTCGTCGGGTCGATCCGCCGCCTTCGCCATGCCGAGCAGAGCCTCGGCGTACTGCTCGAGCCCGGCCTTGTCCACTCTGTCGACGACCTTCCGGCCGTCGCTCGCGGAGAGCGTCCAGGAGAGGATCTCGGTCTTCCGTCGCGGGTCGACCCGTCCGATGAGGACGGGCAGGAAATCGGCCCGGCTCGCCAATGCGTCGACCATCACGTTGATCAGTTGGTCCGCGATGGCGGGGTGTGCGGGCCGCAGCGCGTCCAGTAGCTCGGCGAGCTCGTTCGGCTTTCGCTGGACCGCGTTGGCCAGGGCGCGTTCCCGATCCACGTCCTCGCTGCCGGTGAGCAGGTCGAACATCGTGGCTGCCGGCCCCTGCCCGGCCACAGCGGTCAGCAGCCGCTTCGCGTCGACCGGCCGTCCCGCGTCGCGGAGTGCGTCGATGATCTCTCGGAACGAGCCCGGCCGTTCGACCATCGCCGCCAGGCACACGTCGTACGCGGCCTGGTCGTGGCCGAGCGCACGCAGCTCCGCGGCGAGGGTGAGCACGTCGGCGTCGGGCAACGTCCGGGCTGCCCGCGCCAGCGCCTGCCGGGCGTAGTTGTCCCGTTCGGCAGCCCGGAACGCCTCCGCGACGTCGAGGGCCCGCTTCACCCCGTCGACGGTCCTGATCAGGGCCAAGGCGATCCGGTTGCCGTCGGCCTTGTGGTCGGCCTCGATCATGCCCCGGCACAGCTGCGCGACGGTGTCCACCGGTCGTGTCGTGGCGACCGTGTTCGCCGCCGCGGCGTAGAGACCGAACGCCGTCTCCTCGCGGCCGACGGCGCGGAGCTCGTCCGCGAGGCTGACGGCGGCCGAGCCGGGCAGCTTGCTCATGGCCCGGTTGACGAGCCCGTCGACCTCCTCCCGCATGCCGGCCACCCACAACGCGTTGACCAGGCCGATGAGGGAGGACTGCTCCTGAGCGGTGTCCAGGGCCGCGTCCAGCAGCTCGATCAGATCCGCGGCGCGGCCCCGTTCTCCCAACAGGCGAGCCAGCCTGGCGACGACCACCGCGTCCTCGCCGGTCCCGACGACACGCAACAGCTGGCACGCTTCGCCCGGCAGGTCGGTGTCGCGCAACGCGTCGATGATCCGCAACACCTCGGCGGGCGGGCGCGACGCGGCGGCGGCGAGCACCGTCCGCAGGTCGGCGGTCCGCTGCCGGCGGCGCAGCAGGTCGATGATCGCGGCGACCTCCTGGTCGGCCCGTTGCGCGGCCGACGCGGCCAGCAGCTGGTCCGCGATGCCGTCGTCCCCTTTGGACCGCAGCTCGTGCACCCGGGTGGCCAGCTCGCTCGGCGGCCACCGGCGCAATGCCTCGAACCCCGCCGGTGGCTGGGGCAGTTCGGGGGGCCGGGCGGCGAGCTCTCGCGCCACCGTCCGGCCACTGGCGCGCCGGTTGCGGACGAGCGCGATCGCCTGGCCGTCGTTGCGGGTCCGCTGCTGGGGCACGGGCCGGTGCTTGGCCTGCAGGTCGGCGCGCACCTGGTGGAAGAGGGTCTCCATGTCCAGAAGGTCTGGCCCGTCCGGCACGCCGCGCAGCATGTTGGCGGTGAGCGCGCCGGTGAAGGCCGTGTGCGTCTCGCCGGGTGGCGCCAGCGCCAGCTGCGTCTCGGCCGTCGCCGTCATGAGGTACGTGCCGTCGACCCGGGCGAGATCGGCCAGGTCGGAGGAGCCGTTCATGCCGCCCTGCATGGCCCGGCCGCTGAAGCAGCAGTCGAGGATCACGACCTTGCCGAACACGCGCGTCGTGCCGACGACCTCGCGCCGCACGTCGTCGTACCGAACGGCCCGGTACAGCCGGTCTTCGTCGGCGTGGGGCAGCGCGAGGTGGAGATCGAGCCGGTTGTCGAGCAGGCCGTGTCCCGCGAAGTAGAACAGCAGCGCGTCGGTGGCGGCCGATGCGGCCCGGTGCACGGCGTCCAGCACCTGCTCACCGGATGACGGGTTGAGCAGGGTCACGCAATGCGCCTCCGGCAGGCCCCAGAGGTCCGGGGCGGTGAGCACTTCGCGCAGCGTGGCGAGGTTGTTGGCGACCGCGGGCAAGCCGTCGAGCGTCCTGTACTCGGAAACGCCGACGAGCACGGCCCGAGAGGCGTCCGGACTGGGTAGGCCCGCGCGTGGCGTGCGCACGTCAGCCCGCTCCGTTCCCGTCCTCCGGTTGGTTGAGATCGTCGAGGAGTTTCCGCTGTTCACCCGTCAACGTGCCGGTAGCGGTGAATTTCAGGACGGGCTGGTCCTTCCGTGTCCGGCGCCAGCTCGAGTAGGTCAGGGCCAGGCTCGCCAGTCCGGTCGAGGTGGACAGCGTCATGCAGATGGTCTCCAACGCGCCCATGTGCCCGGTACCGGACGTGCTGGCCCGGCTGACGGTCGCCGCGCGGGTGAGGTCGGTGTCCTCGCAAAGCCAATGGTAGAACTGCTTGAGGGCAAGTTCGTTGCCGGCGGCGCTGACCGATATCTCCACCCTGGACCTCCGCGGGTGACGGCGAATTCTCGTCGGGAAGATTACCGTCGGGCGCTCAGTGGTCCCGGTTGGCAGTGCGGGCAGTGGTAGGTCACGCGCTCGCGGGAGGCGGCCCCCTGGTTGGCGACGGTCACGCGACCGCCGCAGCGCAGGCAGCCGGTGCGGGCCCGGCCGTACACCCACGTCTCGTGACCTCGCCGCGGGTCGCCGGTGGTGTTGCGGACCGGGCGCAACGCGTTGCGCAGCAACAGCTTCCGCGCGGCGGTCACCGCCTCGGCCGGGTCCACCGCCGACACCGGGGACCACGGTGACACGCCGAGCAGAAAGCACAACTCGGCCTTGTACACGTTTCCGATGCCGGCCATCAGACGCTGGTCGAGGAGCGCGTCGCCCAACTCCCGTCCGGGATCGGCGCGCAGGCGCCGCACGGCCTCCGCGTGGTGGTCCGCCGACCAGTCCGCGGCCAGCAGGTCGGGGCCGAGGTGGCTGACGAGCCGCTTCTCGTCGGCCGTGCGCACGAGGGCCAGCTCGAGCAACGAGGTGCCGAGCGCGTACCGCTGCGGGGTGGCGAGCACCGCCCGGACGCGGTGGTTGATCGGCGGGCGGCGGTTGTAGACGCGCCACGAGCCGTCCATGCCGAGGTGGCAGTGCAGGCTCAGCTCGTCGTCGAACCGGAGGAAGAGGTGCTTGCCGACGGAGGCGGCCCGCGCGAGGGTGCGGCCGGCGAGGTCGACAGTGGACAGCCGGGGATGCCGCAGCTCGCCCTTGACGAGGGTGACGCCACCCAGCGCCTCGGTCAGCCGGTGGGCCGTGGCATAGACGGTGTCGCCCTCGGGCACGTCCCCAGCCTAGGCCGCCCTCGGCTGACGGGCCGTGCTCAGTCCGGGACCCAGGGGGCCGGCCCAACCTCCTGACCGGGGGTGACGCGGACCAAGTGACTGCGCTTACACGGCCGGTTGACCGTTCCGATAGTGTCGTACCTCGCTGCGGTCGGAGAAGTGCGCACGGTTAAGGAGTGACGCCGCCTGGGGAAGGCGTCTGCTCCGAGAGGACGATCGCCGGGCCTCCGCGTGGGGGAACGCACCAGCTGGTCGTCCTGGCTCCGGGGCAGTCCCTTGTCCGTCCCCGCTGCTTGCAACAGGTGATCATGACCGCTACTCAGCCAGGGCCGCCTCGGCAGCGGCACGCGGGTATATGGATATGCGTCGGTGCCGTCACCGCCTACGTCCTCGCGTCCCCGTTCTTCCTACGTAACAGCCCGGACGGCGCCACGTGGGTGGTGCTGTGGATCGTGCTCGGCGTGGCCGCGATCGGCCTCGTGACCACGGGTGTGGTGCTCGCGAACCGCACCGGTGACGAGCACCTGGACGACCTGCACCACCTCGACGCCGAGAACGCCGACCTCTCCGCGCTGGCCGAGACGCGCCGCCGCGCGCTCGAGAACCTCGTCGAGGCGCAGCTGCCCGCGATCGGCAACGGCCACACGCCGCCGAGCCTGCCCGACGCGGCGGGCGACGACGTCACCGCGGACCTGCTCAGCCGGGCCGTCGCCCAGCTCGGCCGCGTCCGCGAGGACCAGCTGGCCGGCCGCGAGGCGGTGCAGGCCGCGGTCGTGTCGCTGGGTCGCAAGGTCCAGGCCTCCGCGCACCGCCTCCAGGAGGAGGCCGGACGGATGGTGGAGCGGCACCCGACCAACGCGGACGTGCTGGCGACGAGCATGCGCATCGACCACGCCGCCGCCCAGCAGGCCCGGCACGCGCAGAGCCTCGCCGCGCTGTGCGGGGAGTGGCCGGGCCAGCAGTGGCACCAGGCGCTGCCGATCGCCGACGTCGTGCGCGGCGCGGCCGGCCGGATCACTGCGTACCAGCGGGTCGAGGTGTCCGGCGACCCGGGCGTGGCCGTGTCCGCGCGCGTGGTCGAGCCGCTGATCCACCTGATCGCGGAGCTGCTCGCCAACGCCACGCAGTCCTCGCCGCCCACCACCCAGGTGCTCGTGTCCCTGCGGCACGTGCAGCGCGGCGCGGTGATCGAGATCGACGACGGCGGGGTCGGGCTGGACGACAGCCGGCTCGAGCACGTCCGCGAGATCGCCTCCGGCCGCCGGCCCGTCACGCTCGCCGACCTCGGCGAGATCCCGCAGACCGGCCTGCCGGTCGTGGGCGCGTACGTGCGCCGCCACGGCTTCCGCGTCGACATCACCGAGTCCGTCTACGGCGGGCTGCGGGCGATCGTGCTGGTGCCGACCGAGCTGACCGAGCCGGACGCCGCCCCGGCCGGCCTGGTCGCGGGCGGCGGGCACGCGCTGACCCGCCGCGGCGAACGCGGCACCACCCCCGAGCCGGCCGGTGAGCCGCTGCCCGAGGCCTTACCCGACCGGCTGCCACATCGGGTGCCCGAACCCGCACCTGCCCGCGAGCCCGTCCGTGAGGCGCGGCACGAGCGGCGTGGCGAACCGGCGGGGGAGTCCGCGCCGGTCTCCGGCGAGCTGCCCATCCTGCCCCGCCGCCGCTCCCGCCGCGGCGAGGCCGAACGGTCCACTGTGGACTGGCCGGTGGAGAGCGACACCGAGCCCGCGCAGACCGCCGAACAGGCCGGCGAGTGGATGGGGGCGTTCCTCAGCTCGACCGGTGAGCTCGACGAGCCCACCCCGGCCGAGCACGGCCCCATCGACCAGCGCGACCACGCGAGCTACGCCGACACCGAAGACACCCGGGAGGAACAGCGATGACGCCCCAGTCCGGCGACAGCAGCTGGATGCTGGAGTTGATCAGGACGGTGCGCGGCGTCAAGCACGTCGTCGTGCTGTCCGCGGACGGCCTGCTGAAGGTCCGCACCGAACACACTCCCGCCGACATCGCCGACAAGCTCGCCGCCGCGTGCGCGGGCCTCGCCTCGCTGGGGCACGGGATCAGCAAGGAGTTCGGCAGCACCGGGACCGTGCCACGCCAGGTGATGGTCGAGTTCGACGGCGGCTTCCTGTTCGTCCGCGGCGCGGGCGACGGCTCGCGACTCGCCGTGGTCACCGAGACCGCGATCGACCCAGCGCTCATCGCCCAGCAGATGCGGGCCCAGGTCATGCTCATCGGTGAGCGGACGCTGAGCACGCCGACGCGCGCCGGCTGACCCCGTGGCCGAACAGAACCCCGAGGAGTTCATGGACCACCCGGTCCGGCCGTACGTCTGGACGTCCGGCCGGGCCCACCCGTCGCGCAACACGATCCGGCCGGAGACGTTGCTGGTGGTCGACCCCGACCTGCCGCCACCGGTCTCGTCCAGCCGCCGGCAGCGGGAGCTGCTCGACATGTGCCGCGGCGTGCTCTCGCTCGCCGAGGCCGCCGCGCACCTGACGCTGCCGGTGAGCCTCGTGCTGGTGATCGCCTCCGATCTCGTCGACTCCGGTCACCTGTCGATCCGCTCCGCCATGCCCCGCTTCGCGCGGCCCGATCGCGACCTCTTGGAGAAGGTGCTCAATGGCCTCCGAAAGCTCTGAGCCGGCGCCCCCGGAGCGGTACGTCTCGCCCACGGTCGCCGAGTCGGTCAAGATCCTCGTCGTCGGTGCCTTCGGGGTCGGCAAGACCACGCTGATCGGGTCGGTCAGCGAGATCGCGCCGCTGCGCACCGAAGAGACGATGACCACCGCGAGCGTCGGCGTCGACCCGGCCGTCGGCGGCGACGGCAAGACCACGACCACGGTCGCCATGGACTTCGGCCGCATCACGGTCAGCCCCGAGATCGTGCTGTACCTGTTCGGCACCCCCGGGCAGCGGCGGTTCTGGGATCTGTGGGAGGGCCTCGCCGAGGGCGCGGTCGGCGTGCTCGTGCTGGTCGACACCCGCCGCCTCGAGGACAGCTTCGAGGTCCTCGACCAGCTCGAGCTGCGGACCACGATGCCGTTCGCCGTCGCGGTCAACGAGTTCCCCGACGCGCCGAGGCACGGGGCCGAGCAGCTACGCGAGGCGCTGGACCTGCTGCCGGAGACCCCGATCGTGCTGTGCGACGCGAGAAGCAAGGAGTCGTCGGCCGGCGCGTTGATCCAGCTCGTCGAACACGCCCTCAAGTTCACCTCGTCGGAGAAGGCGCTCACCTGATGCCAACCACGCACCGCCGCCGGCTCACGGACTTGACCGGCCTGATGCCGCTGTCCGCGACCACGACCACGAACGACCCGCAGGCCGCGTACCGCGAGCTGCAGGAACGGTGGGGCCTGGTCGCGCCCGTGGAGCTCGAACCGGGCGTGCCGGCATGGCTCGTGATGGGCCACCACGAGCTGTGCCAGGTCGCCCGCAACGAGCAGCTGTTCACCCGCGACGCCAACCACTGGCGGCTCTACAACGAGGGACTGGTCCCGCCGGACTCCGGACTCGCGCCGATGATGTTCCCGCGGGACAACGCGCACTTCGCGGACGGGGAGAAGCACCGCAGGCTGCGCGGCCCGCTGGACGATGGCATCGCGAGCCTCGACGAGCACCGGATGAGCAGGTTCATCCGGTCCACGTGTGCCGACCTGATCCGGTCGTTCGAGGACACGGGCAGCGCGGACCTCGTGGCCGACTACGCGGCCGTGGTGCCGCTGCTGACCATCGCCGGCTTCTTCGGCATCAGTGCGGACGAGGGCGAGCAGCTGCGGCTGGCGCTGATCGCGATGTTCAGCTCGGCGGCGGACTCGCAGGAGCCCGCGCGGGACGTCGAGCGGATCCTGTCCGCCACCATGGCCGAGCGGCGCCGGACCCCGGCCGACGACCTGACCACCGCGTTCCTGCGGCACCCCAACCTGCACGACGACTTCGAGATCCAGCAGTCCATGGTCATGATGATCTCGGCGGGGTACCAGACGTCGACGACCTGGATCGCCCAGACACTCCGGCTGATGCTCGCCGACCGACGCTTCGCGGGCCGGCTGCGTGGCGGGCGGCTCGGCCTCGACGACGCGCTCGACGAGGTGCTGTGGCGCGACCCGCCGATCGCCAACATGCCCGCGCGCTACGCGCTGGTCGACTGCGAGCTCGCGGGCCAGCCCGTGCAGCGCGGCGACGCGCTGATCCTCGGCATGGCCGCGGCGAACGCCGACCCGCGCGTGCACACCGACGACCCGTGGCTGCAGATCGGCAACCGCTCGCACCTCGCGTGGAGCGCCGGACCGCACGCGTGCCCCGCGCAGCGCATCGGCCGGGTGATCACGCGCATCGCGGTCGACATCGCGCTGCACTCGCTACACGACGTGACGCTGGCGATTCCCGCTGACGAGGTGATGCTGTTGCCGTCCCCCTGGATCCGGTGCCCAGCCAGCCTCCCGGTGCGATTCACACCCGCCGGCCCGCCGCCCAGCTTCTAGGAGGCACGTCCGAATGACCGAGCAGGTCCCCGTCATCCGGCTGGACCCCCTGGGCGCTGATCACCACGGCGAAGCGGCCCGGATGCGCTCCCTCGGTCCGGTCGTGCGGGTGATCCTGCCGGGAGAGGTGGCGGTGTGGGCGGTGACCGACCACGCGCTGCTCGCCGAGCTCGTCACGGACTCGCGGGTCAGCAAGGACTGGCGGAACTGGAGCCTGATCCAGGACGGCACCATCACCGACGAGTGGCCGCTGGTCGGCTTGATCAAGGTGACGAACATGGCCACCAGCGACGCGGACGTGCACCTGCGGCTCCGCAAGCCGGTCACGCGCACCTTCACCCGCGGGCGGGTGGAGACGCTTCGCCCGCGCCTGAACGAGATCGTGTCGACGCTGCTGGACGCGCTGCCCGGCCACGCCGTGGCCGGGGTGGTGGATCTGCGGCCGCACTTCGCGTACCCGGTGCCGATGCAGATGATCTGCGAGCTCGTCGGCGTCCCGGTGGAGTGGCGGCCGAAGCTGCGGGAGCTCGTCGACAGCCTCCTGCGCACGAACGTGACGCCCGAGGAGGTCGTCGCCACCCAGCGGGACCGCCACGAGCTGTTGAACCGGCTCGTGGAGCTGCGCCGCGCCGAACCGGGCCCGGACGTGACGAGCGCGCTGATCGAGCTGGGCGAGTCGGATCCTGAGGCGCTGAGCCAGGAAGAGCTGATCGACACCATCTGGCTGCTGGTGACCGCGGGCCACGAGACGACGCTGAGCCTGATCGTCAACGGCGCCCGGGCGTTGCTCACGCACCCGGACCAGCGTTCGCTCGCGATGTCCGGCGATGCGGAGACCTGGTCGCGCGTGGTCGAGGAGACGCTGCGCTGGGACGCGCCGATCGGCAACTTCCCGGCGCGCTACCCGCTGGAGGACATCACGATCGCCGGCGTGGACATCCCCCGCGGCGACGCGATCCTCGCGCCCTACAGCGGGGTCGGCCGGGACCCGGGGCAACACGGCCCGGCCGCGAACCGGTTCGACTTCACCCGGCCGCAGGCCCGACACCTGGCCTTCGGCGGCGGCCCCCACATCTGCTTGGGGGCACACCTCGCGCGGCTGGAGGCACAGATCGCGCTGCCGGCGTTGTTCGCCCGCTACCCGGACCTGAGCCTGGCCGTCAACGCCGCCGAACTGCCACCGGTGCCGTCGTTCTTCTCCAACTCGGCCGCCGCGCTCCCGGTCCGGCTCGGTGCGTAGCCGGCCCGGCCGGGTCCTTTCCATCCTCAGGCCGGCTCGGGCATCCGGTCGATGCGCGGCAGCCCGTGGCTCGCGAGTGCCTCGGCCGGTACCTGCACCCAGCCCCGGTAGGGCCGGCCGCCGATGTCGAGGTCGATGATCGGCTCGAAGCTGCGGCCGTCGATCCCCGCGTAGCCGTGCCGGACGACCGAGCGGTGGAAGTCGTCGGAGACCGCGAGCACGAGCGGCGCCAGGGACTGGCGCAGCCGGTGCTTGAGCTCCGGCGCGTTGATCAGGCGGAACGTGATGTCGACGTCCTCGCCGAAGATCCCGTTCTCGTCGAAGAGAACCTCTCCGGAGTGGATCGCGACGCGCAGGCGGAACCCCCGGTCGGGGTGGGCCAGCGCGTGCTCGTCGAGCAGGTCGTTGAGGATCGGTATGAAGGTGTGCAGGAGGAGGGGTCTGGGCAGCCGGTCGACCGGCCGCAGGAGCGTGACCCCGCCGTCCCCGCGGTCGTAGAACGGCTCGCGGAGGTCTTCGGTGATTCCGCAGTCGAGCAGCGCGGCCTCGAGAACCTGGTACATGTCCCGACGCAGGGCCGCTCTCGCCATGTTTGTCCGGTTGGTGGACGCTTCTACATCCCAAGCCAGTACAGTCCGCTGACGTGGCTGGATCGACGATACTTCGTTCATGACGACTCCAGTCCTTCGTCAACTTCAGCTATACTTCAGTTGAAGTTGACGAAATTCCGAGGACTTCAGAGTAAGTGCGGCGAGTCGTCTGGACAAGGACCCAAAGGATGCTTGTGCCGCAAACGGAACGAAGGTAGGTCGCGCCGTGCCGGAGGCTGATGTATCAGTCGGGGCTCTTCCAGCGACTCTTGCTGGTAGTGAGACCTGAGGTGGGTAGGATCCAGGCTCTTGGCAGCTGAACTGAAGTTCTGCTGAAGGACGTGATGGTGGTGGCCGCAGCTGAAGATCCGTCCCATCGCCTCGCGCGACGGCTACGGGCGTTGCGGGATGCGGGGCTGGCCGGAAAGCGAATCACCCAGAGTGACCTGGCCGAGGCGCTGGGCGTGAGTTCGCCGTCGATCTCGTCCTGGGAGAACAAGAAGGCCCCCGTTGTGCCTCCCGGTGATCGTCTTGAGGCATACGCTAGGTTCTTCGCCACCGAGAAGACCGTTGCGAAACGACCATTTTGCCTGGTCGGTCAGCTGACTGAGGAAGAGCAGCGCCGCCACGACGACCTGCTCCGGGAGCTCACCGGCCTCCGGGACGGGGCGGAGGGCCACAAGCCCCCCTCCACCATCGGCGAGGACCCCTACGCCGGCAACTACTGGCGATTCCCGCCGGAGCAGGACATCACGATCGTCTCCTCGGCATTGCCGCTGAAGTATCGCGCGACGATGCCGTACACCGATCCAGACGCACCTGACTATGTGGACCTGTACCGATTCGCGGACCTGGATGCTCTTCTCGAGCTCTACGGGCACATCCGTGCGGCGAACCCGTTGAACCACGTGCACGTCCGTACCCCGCAGGAGGTCCGGGCGGATGACTACACAAGCCACCTGGTGCTGCTTGGCGGCGTCGACTGGAACTCGATCACCCGGGAGCTCTTGCACCGCCTCGACCTGCCGGTGCGCCAGTTCGTGCGGTCGAGCGAGGAAGTCGTGAAGGGTGGCCGCCTCGTGGAGCGCGACGTGCCGAGCGGCTTCGAGGTCGACGAGGGCGACGAGAAGAAGAGGTTCTCGCCCAGAGTGCGCATCCTCGATGGCAAGGAAACGCTCCTCGAGGACATCGCGCACTTCTACCGAGCGCCCAGCCCGTTGAACGACAAGCGCACGGTCACCATCTGCAACGGCAACTACCAGCGCGGCACGCTGGGCGCGGTCCGGGCACTCACGGATGCGCGATTTCGGGATCGCAACGGCGACTACCTGCGATCCCGCTTCCCGCCGGACACCTCGTTCAGCATCCTGAGCCGGGTCAAGGTGGTCCTCGGTGAGGTCGTCACGCCGGACTGGACGAGTTCGGACGACCTGCTGCACGAATGGCCGGTGCAAGCACCGTGACCGAGTTCCTGAACCAGTGGCGCTCCGGGCGCCACCACGGTTCCCACCGCCATCTGCTCGCCACGCCGAGCACGCCGTACCCGATGGACGTGGACGCGATCATCGTGCCCACCGGGCGCCACCCGGCGGCCATGCGAACGGCCATGGAGTTGGCGGGCAAGCTCGACTGCACGCTCGTCGCGTTGTGCAGCAAGTGGTCCTCCGCCGAGGCGGTCGCCTACCTGCCCGAGGCGAAGGGCGTCAGGCTGATGGCCATCGACGCGGGCGACCTGCCGCCCGGCGTCCTGCCGGAGTTCCGGACATGCGGCCTGCTTGCGGGAACTCGGTTGGAGCGCCGAACGGACACGAGCGCCAAGCGCAACCTCGGTTTGCTGCTGGCGCGGCTCATCGGCTGGAACAAGGTCGTGTTCATCGACGACGACATCACCGTCCCCGAGCCGCTGGACCTGCGCGACGCGGCCGGCCTCACGAGCTACTACGCCGGCGTCGGCCTGAAGATCGACGGCATGCCCGACAACTCCGTGGTGTGTCACGCCTATCGCGAGGCCGGCGGGCCGCAGGACATGTTCATCGGCGGCGGTGCGCTGGCGGTAGCGGTGGACTCGACGACGTCGTTCTTTCCCAACATCTACAACGAAGACTGGTTCTTCCTGCTCGACGACGACGGCCTGCAGGCCACGGCGCTGACCGGCCGAGCCGTGCAGAAGACCTACGACCCGTTCGCGAGCGAGGACCGGGCGCGGCACGAGGAGTTCGGCGACACCCTCGCCGAAGGCCTGTTCTGGTTGCTGGACCAAGGCCATGTCACTCCAGAACGCCGACCGTGCCTTCTGGGAGGGCTACCTCTCCGTTCGCCGCCGGCTTCATCGACGAGACGACCGCGATGGTCAACCGGGCGATCGAGGATCCCGGCGCAGCGGTCGCAGATGCTCGCGTCGCTGCAGGCCGCGCACGGACGCAGCCAGCACCTCACGGCGGACTGGTGCGTGCGCTACGTCGACGCGTGGCGCGAGGACCGGTTCACCTGGCGGCGCCACATGCAGGAGACGTACCGCAACCACGTGGTGAAGAAGCGGAAGGCGCACCGCGACCGGCGATCTGTGGCAGGCGTACGCGGCATGCTGCGCTCACTCGGCCTGCGCGACTTCCACCTGTCCCTGCCCGAGGAGCGGCTTCACCATGATGCGGCAGATCTCCGCGTGCCGTGGACCGCGGCCGTCGGTCAGTGAGTAGCACTTGACGGTCGGGTGCGGCCATTCGCGGTAGCCGAGCCGGGTGTAGAGCCGCGCGGCGCGCCCGTTGGTGACCTCGACCGCCAGCGCCACCTGCTCGAAGCCCAGCTTGTGCAGCCGCCGCTCCGCCGCCGTGATCAGCTTCGTGCCGGTGCCGCCACCGCGGTGGTCCCGGTGGATCTGCAGGTGGTTGAGGATCGGCGTGCCTGGCAGGTGCTCGCGCAGCTCGGCCTCCTCGGCGTCCTCGAGCCAGAGGTAGATGATGCCGATCGGGCTAGCGCCGCGCCACGCGACCAGCAGCATGCCGAGTCCGGCGGCCTGGCGGGAAATGCGGTCGTCGAAGAACCGCCGCTGGCCGAGTTCCTGGATGAGGACGTCGACGTCCGTGGGGCGGGCTCGTCGAATGTGCAGGTTGCCCATGGTTCGACCTTCACAGTAGCCGAACGCGTGGCCCGGGAAGGCCAAGCCGGGTAGAAGGGAGCTGTCGAGTCCGGCGACCATCGTGCGGATCCGCGACGGCCACACGCTGACCACCGACACCGCCGGGCCCACGAGCTCGCCGCCAACCCCGCCGACCGCCGGTTCCTCGCGGGCCGGCTCCGTACCCTGGAGAATCATCATGAGACTCACCGTGCTGGACAACGGATACCGCCGCCGCGTGCGGGTCTTCCTCGGCGCCGTCCGGCGAATGTCCGGTGTGGACATGCCGGACGTGGTGCGGGTCCTGTTGTACCGCCCCGAGTTCCTCGGCCGGTCGTTGGTGGAGCTGACCGCGCACGCCATGCGCGGCCCCTCGTACTGGACCGCCGCCGAGCGCGAGTACCTCGCGGCGAGCACGGCGCGGGTGTTCCGGTTGCCGTTCTGCATCGAGGCCCACACCGAGCTGACCCGCATCTCCTCGGCCGGCGCGCTCGACGCCACCGACCCCGCCACGGCCAGGCCCGAGCTCGTGGCCGTGCGGGACTTCCTGGAAACCGTGTCGCGCACCCCGGACGAGCTCGGCCCGGTCCCGGACCTGCCCGCGCCAGCGCTGCGCGAGGCGCTGGAGGTCAACCTCGTGTGGAACGTGGTGAACCGGCTGGGCCTCGCGTTCGGGTTCGAGCTGCGCGACGGGCAGCTGGCGACGGGGACCAAGGCGCTGCACCGCAGCGGCTACCGCCTGCCCGGCTTCCTCGTCGGCGGCCGCGGCCGGGGCGACCTGGTCGAGAACCTGCGGCGCACCGTCTTCGCCGGGCCCGGTACGACCACGCCCGCCGACCGCGTGGCAGCGGGCGACGGCGGGGCACTGGTCGAGCCGTGGCACGCCTACGCGGCCACCGTCCGGGACGCGCCCGAACGGATCACCGGTGACGACATCGCCGCGTTGCGGGCCGGCCACACCGAGGACGAGATCTTCGAGATCACCGCGGCCGCCGCGGTCGGCGCTTCCTTGCGCAGCCTCGAGTCCGGCGTGCGCGCGGTGTAGCGGTACTGGTTCCCGTCAGGCCGGCGCCGGCAGCAGCTGCATCTGCTCGTCGGCGTCCGCGGGCGGCGTCAGCTCCGGGCCGAAGAAACCCGGCCGCCGCACGGCGTTGCGCCGGGCCAGGCGAAGGAGCCCGGGATGAGCTCGGCGTCGAGCGTCGTGAGGGTCTCGGCACGCGCCTCGCGCCACGTCGCCACCGGGTCGCCGGTGGCCAGGGCACTCGGGTGCGGCGCGCCCGGCGCCCCGGTTTGGTGAACCTCACGAACCGAGGACGGGCGCAACGGTATCGACTCGACACTCATCGGGGGATTTCTCGGCGAAACCTCTAACGAATTCCACCCTGCGACGACAGTCCTCAGTACGAGGGTCGGGGAAGGCGCCTAGTGAGGTGGAAATTTCGATGATCGATCGACACGTCTGCCACATCCTGCCGCAGGTGGTCCTGCTCGAGGCCGCGGACCGGAACGAGGATCTTCGCGAAGCCGCGACGAACACCCTCGCCGCGTCGGCCTCGATGCGCACCCAGCGCGTCGCGTTGACGGACATGGTGCGGTTGCTGGGAACGCAGGCCGCGCGGATCGGCGAGCTCACCCCCGCCGGAGGGCTCAACACCGTCTACGACGTGCAGCACGGCAGCTGGGAGGACCTGCCCGGCGTGCGCGCGCGTGGCGCCGATGACCCGCCCGGCGAGGACGCCGCGGTCAACGAGGCATTCGACAACGCCGCCAGGACGCGCGAGTTCTACGCGGAGATCCTCAAGCGGAACAGCATCGACGACGCGGGCCTCGAGCTCGTTTCGTCCGTGCATTTCGACAACGACTTCGACAACGCGTTCTGGAACGGCGCGCAGATGGTCTACGGCGACGGCAGCGGCACCTTCCTTGCCAAGGGCAGCCTGACCCGCGACCTGTGCGTCGTCGCGCACGAGCTGACGCACGGCGTCGTGCAGTTCACCGCGGGTCTGCGCTACAGCAAGCAGTCCGGCGCGCTGAACGAGTCGTTCGCCGACGCGCTCGGCTCCACCGTGAAGCAGTGGGCCGAGAACGAGTCGGCCGCCGCGGCCGACTGGCTCGTCGGCGAGGGCATCCTGGGCAGCGAGATGAAGGGCGTGGCGCTGCGGTCGATGAAGGACCCGGGCACCGCGTTCGAGGGCGACCGCCAGCCGGGGCACATGCGCGACTACGTCGACCTGCCCGACGACAACAACCCGCGCAACGACCACGGCGGCGTCCACATCAACTCGGGCATCCCGAACAAGGCGTTCTACCTCGCCGCCACCCGGCTGGGCGACTACACCTGGCAGATGGCGGGCCCGATCTGGTACGACGCGCTGTTGAACACGCTGCGGCCGAACTCGCAGTTCAAGGACGCCGCCGCGGCGACCATCGCCTCCGCCGTGAAGCTGTACGGTGTCGGTCAGGAAGCCGAAAAGGCGGTGCGTGCCGCCTGGGAGGAGGTCGGGGTGCTCTGAGGATCTCCGTCGTCTCGGGCGGTGGGTTCGCCGGCCTGGTGAAGACCACGGAGGCCGACGCGGGTGAGCTCGCGCCGGCCGACGCGGAACGGCTGCGCACGCTGGTCGCGCAGGCCGGGCTGTTCGACCTCACGTCCGCCGACGGCGGCACGGCACTCCCCGATGTCCAGAGCTACGAGATCACCGTCGAGGACGGCGGCCGGCACAACACCGTCGTCCTCGGCGAGCGGGAGCTGACCGCGCAGGTCCGGGCGCTGCTCGACTGGCTGCGATCGGTCGCCGGCGGCTCGGTCAGGTAGTCAGCAGGCCGAGCCCGAGCGTCACGACGCCCACCGCGAGCGACAGCGCGCCCAGCCACACGAGCCAGATCAGCCGGTTCGGCCTGACCACCTCGCCGCGGCCCATCGACGAGAAGAAGAACCCCGCCGACATCAGGGCGGCCGCGGCCGGCGTGCCGACGCGCGCGAGCCAGCCGAGCACGCCGTCGAGCGCGGCCGCGTCGGCGAGGATCAGCGTCACCAGACCGAGCGTGACCAGCACGCCCGCGTGTGCGTGGCCGGCCCGGGCGAACGCCTGCTGGAACGGCGTCATGGTCACGGCGCCGCGCACGACGCGGGTCAGGAACCAGCCGCCGAACTCGATGCCGACGATGGTCAGCAGGACCGCGCCCGCGATGTAGCGCGAGGCCGGGCTCAAGATCAAGGTCTGCACTCTCGGTCACCCCTCGTTGCTTGGAAACGCTGTTACAAAACAACGTTACGGTACTCTTGTCAAGTGGGTAGGCCGAAGGTTCACGACGAGGCACTGCGGTCCCGGCTGCTCGACCAGGCGGCCGCGATCGCGTTCGAGCGGGGCATGGACGCGCTCAGCCTGCGCCGGCTGGCGTCGGCCGCGGGCACGTCGACGACGGCGGTCTACTCGCTGTTCGGCAACAAGGGCGGCCTGGTCGACGGCTTGTTCCGGGAGGCGACCCGCCGGTTCGCGGCGGCGCTGGCCACGGTCGAGCCGAGCGCCGACCCGGTCGAGGACGTGGTCCGGCTGGGCCTGGCCTACCGCGACTACGCGGTCGGCGCGCCGCACCTGTACGCGATCATGTTCGGCCGCCGGGACGAGGGCCTGCCCGACGAACTCGCGGAGGACGCGGCCGCGACGCTCGTCCCGCTGGTCGACGCGGTGCGCCGGGGGCAGGCGGCCGGCCGGCTCACGGCGGGCCCGCCGGAGCGCGTCGCGCTCGCGTGCTGGGCGACGGCGCACGGCCTCGTGTCGCTGGAGCTGGCCGGGACCGTGCCGCCCGGCCTGGACATCGCGGCGTGGTACGAGGACGCCCTGCGGGCTATGGCCGCGGGCTGGCGGGTGTGATCATGCCGGGTGTGGACGTGACGACCTGGTACCTGGAGATGACCGACCCGGCGCAGCTGCGCCCCGCGCCGGCCGTCCCGGTCCCGGTGCGGCGGGCGGAGGTCGTGAGCCCGGAGCTGAACCGCTACCTGTACACGGCCGTCGGCGGCGACTGGTACTGGCTGGACCGGCTGGCCTGGACCTGGCAGCAGTGGCACGACTGGCTGGCGCGGCCCGGGGTGGAGACGTGGCTGGCGCTGGACCGCGGCACGCCGGCGGGCTACGTGGAACTGTCCGGCAGCGCGGACGGGGAAGTCGAGCTCGCGTACTTCGGCCTGCTGCCGTCGTTCACGGGCCGCGGCCTGGGCGGCCACCTGCTGACCGAGGCCATTCGCAACGCCTGGATCCTCGCCGACCGCTGGGACCACCCGCCGACCCACCGGGTCTGGGTCCACACCTGCTCGAACGACGGTCCGGCCGCGCTGGCGAACTACCAGGCCCGCGGCCTGCGCGTGCACCGGACCGAACAGTCGACCGAGGACCTACCGCCAACCCCGCCCGGCCCGTGGCCCGGCGCCCGGTGACGGTTCCCCGGCCGGTGCCGGTGTCAGAGCTTCTCGCCGACGCCGGACCAGACGACCGCGTGTGCCGGGGTCGGCAGGGACACCACGCGGGCCGTCGGCCCGGTCTCCTCGGGATGCCACTCGGTGGTCCAGGTCCAGCCCGGTTCGATCGGCCGGAAGTCCCCGATCATCGCGGCGATGTCGGCGTGGGAGCGCCAGATGGTGTCGCTGCTGGAGGAGCTGTCGTACATCCGCTTCAGCGCGACGAGCTTGTCGTCCAGCTCGGCGGGGACACCCTCGTCGGTGAGGTGTGAGACGGCGATGAACGAGCCGGTGGGCAACAGCTCGCGCAACCGGGCGACGGCCTGGCCCCCGATGTCGTCGCCGTCGGGGCCCGGTTGCTTGACGTGCAGCACGGCGATGAGCAGCAGGGCGATCGGTTGGGACAGGTCGAGCACGTCGGTCTCCCGCGCCTCCTCCCAGAGCTGGTCGGGGTCACGCAGGTCCGCCTCGATCACCGCGTGGCGCCTCGCGTCCCCCTCCCGGTCGAGGAGGAGCTCGGCGTGTGCCACGGCCACGGGCTCGTTGTCGACGTAGACGACGCGAGCCTCGGGCGTCGAACCGGCCTCGGCCGAGAACTCGTCGGCGATCTGATGGGTGTTGCCCACGGACGGCACGCCGGCGCCGACATCGAGAAACTGGCGCACACCGCGCCGCATGAGGTGGCGGACCACCCTGTTCAGGAACATTCGGTTGGCAAAAGCGATGTCCTTCAGCATGGGAAAGTCCGCCAGCAGGCGGTCACCGAACTCGCGGTCGACCGCCCAGTTCGTGGTGCCGCCGAGAATATAGTCATACACCCGTGCCACGCTCGGTCGTTCCAGGTCGATATCGGCGGCGGGACGACGTCCCGCCGATTTTCCCTGCATGTTGGACCTCTTCGTAGCAGATTTGGGGCGATCTGGATCGTATCGGAAGGCGGGCCGGCAGAGAACCGGCTCATTCTCCTGTTCGATACCTGCGACTCCGAGGGGACCACCCGGTCGCCGCCCGCGCGATGATGTCCTCGAGGAACTTTCTGCTGAGGGCGCCGTCGTGCGCGGCGTCGTGCAGCATCTGCCAGTGCGCCTGGTGCTCGGCTACCGCCTTGGGGGCCCGGATAATCCTGCTGCTCGTGCCGTGCTCGACATAGGAGACGCTCTTTCGCCCGTCGGCGAACTTGAGCACGGTGACGTCGGCGTCGAGAAACGGAATGTCCGCCTCGAACGGCAGAATGTGAATCGACACGTTCTCGTGCGCGGCGCCGAGGTCCAGCAGATGCTTCGCCTGGTCGGTGACCAACGTGCGAGAACGACCACCGGGCATGCGATGCAGCGACGACTCGCTCAGAATGGCTCGGTAGCGTACCGGATTCTCGCCGGAGAACATCTCGGACCGGCTGGCCAGTTCGCGGAAGAGGTCCTTCGGTATCGGCGTACCGCCCGCGCGCTGAAACTGCGCGAGCAGGTACCGCTCGCACTGCAGGAGCTTGGGGATGCGCTCGCTGTGCAGTACCAGGATTTCCGAGGCCTGTGACTCCAGTTCGACCATTTCGAGGTATGCGCGGCCCGGCCCGGAGCCGGGCGCGGCCCCGGGCCGGCCGGGCGAGATCAGCGCCTTGAACGCGAGCCGGTCCTCGTGCGGCACGTCGTAGAGCCGCAGCATGATGTCGAGATCGCGGGGATGGATGTTGGTCGCGCCGGTCTCGATCTTGTTGATCTTGCCTTGCTGGCAGTTCAGCTCGGCCGCCACCTGCATCTGGGTCAGGCCGGCGGCCAGTCGCGCCTGGCGCAGCGCGCGAAGCTGCTGTGCTCCACCCGGAGTGGCTCCGCTGGCCACGAAAACCACCACTTCATCACTCGGAGAATCGGTCTGTCCTCGCGAGAGTATGCGATGTGTCGTCGAAACTGGAAATCGCCGCTACTCGATCCCTTGCCGACGCCCGAACAGTTCGAGGGTGTCGACGCAGGATCATCCTACCGCATGAATTGCGTCAGAAAAGCCTGCCATTGATCATGGTCGAACTCCAGCGCGCCGGCGTTGGTGTTCTTCGAGTCGCGAACTCCCACGGAGTCGTCGCCGCGCTTCAGCTCGACGCAGTTGTTGTGGGTGTTGCAACGGCTCGACCGGACCCACCTGCCTGTCGAAGCAGCCGGCGGACTCGGTGCGGTCTTCCTCTTCATGATCCAACTCGCTATCCCGAAGCGACACGAACGGATTATCCTGCCAGCCCGATTAATCCATGCGCAAGCACGTTCGGAGAAGATCGGGAATCATCCAGGTCAGGGTCCCGGACCCGCATTTCGTGCGACCGATCACCGGTGAACCGCTACGGACTGTCAGGTGGCCCGTTGGCGAACTACCGCGTGAGATCCGGTTCAATGGATGTCGCCGTGTTCGCCGGCCAAGAACTGTCCACTTCGACACCTCAGGACACATTACCGACATGACTCCGTCCGTCCCCTCCACGAACCGGTCGCCCACGTCTCGCCCCGGTGTCGTGCGCCTGGCGCGGGTGATCACCGAGGTGCTCGCTCCGTGGGCCGTGATCGTGCTCCTGTCCGCGGCGGTGGCGCTGAAAGCAGGTGGCTTCCGCCCGTGGCCGGCCCTGCTGTGGGCGCTGGTCGTCGCCTTGTTCTCGGCCGGGATCCGATGCACTTCATCACCCGGGGGGCGAGGGCCGGCAGGTACGAGACCCATCACGTCAACAACCGCGAGGGGCGCGGCCTGGTCCTGGTGGTCTGCTTCTTGTCGACCGCGGCCGGCCTGACGATCCTGCTGCTGGGCTCGGCGCCGCCGGCCACGGTGGTGATGACCCTGGTCATGCTGGCGGTCCTGCTCGTCACGGGCGTGATCACCGTGGTGGCGAGGTGGAAGGTCTCCATGCACGCCGCGGTCTCCGCGGGCGGCGTGGTGATGCTCGTCTTCCTCTACGGGCCGTGGGCCTGGGCGCTGGCGCTGCTGGTGGCGCTCGTCTGCTGGTCTCGCGTCGTTCTCGGCGACCACACGACCGGCCAGGTCACGGCGGGAACGGTGGCCGGCGCCGCAGTCGCCGGCGCGCTGTTCGCCGGGTTGCTCTGAGGTCGTTTCGTGCCGTGACCAGCCGAAGTGGGAACGGCCCGAGGCAAGCCTCGGGCCGTTCCCACTTCTGGTACGCCGCCAGGGACTCGAACCCCGAACCCGCTGGTTAAGAGCCAGCTGCTCTGCCAGTTGAGCTAGCGGCGCGCGTCTGCGATGGACGCCTCCAACGCGACGGCAGAACCGTAGCACGGGCGGTCGCGGGCCTTGAAATCGGATTCCTCGCAACTCATCTGAGAGTCCGTGTACCTACTGTCAGTGGTATCCGGCACACTGTAGGGAGATCAGCAGGCGTCGGAGCGGTTCGGGACGGGGTTCAGATGGCGGGAAGGGCTTGGCGCGCGCCCAGGGGACGGTTGGTCGTGGCCGCGCTGCTCGGATTCGTCGTGTTGGCGGCGTGCAGCAGCAGCGAGGCGGCCGAGTCCAAGGACGACAACAAGGGCAAACAGGACGATCGCACCTCGACGAAGACCACGCCGCCCGCGGAACCGGTCAAGCTCACGATGACGCCGGGGAACAAGGCGGCCAACGTCGCGCCCGGCGCGCCGATCACGGTGGCCGCGCTCGGGGGCAAGCTGACCAAGGTCGTGCTGATCAACGACTCGGGCAAGGCCGTCAAGGGCGGGCTGTCGCCGGACGCCACCACGTGGCAGGTCACCGAGCCGCTCGGCTTCGGCCGCACCTATCGGGTGACGGCGACGGGCGTCAACGCGGACGGCGCGCCGGCGACGCTGAAGTCCTCGTTCTCGACGGTCGAGCCGCGCCTGAAGGCCGACGTGTCGATGAACCCGCAAGACGGCCAGACCGTGGGTGTCGGCCAGCCGCTGGCGTTCTACTTCGACGTGGACATCACCAACAAGGCGGCCGCGGAGAAGGCCATCCAGATCACGTCGACCCCGCACGTGGCCGGCGCGTTCTACTGGTTCAGCGACAGCGAGGTGCACTGGCGGCCGCAGGCGTACTGGCCGGCGGGCACGAAGGTGTCGGTCAAGGCGTCGATCTACGGCAAGGACTTCGGCGACGGCGTGTTCGGCAACGAGGACCGGAACGCGAACGTCAACATCGGCAGGGCGGTCACGGCGGTCGCGGACGGCGGCACGCACCAGATGATCGTGAACGTGAACGGCAAGGTCACCCGCAAGATCCCGATCTCCATGGGCAAGCCGGGCCACGAGACGCCGCACGGCACCTTCGTGGTGATGAGCGAGCACACGCACTACACGATGGACTCGGGCACCTACGGCGTCCCGGCGGACACCCCGGGCGGCTACCGCACGACGGTGGACATCGCCAGCCGCATCTCGAACAGCGGCATCTTCTACCACTCGGCCCCGTGGTCGGTCGGCGATCAGGGCTACCGCAACGTGAGCCACGGCTGCATCAACATGTCGACCGAGAACGCCGCCTGGATGCAGAGCATCTCCAACAGGGGCGACGTGATCGTGGTCAAGAACAGCGGCGGCCCCCGCCTGGAGTCCTGGGACGGCCTGGGCGACTGGCAGATCCCGTGGAAGGAATGGCTCAAGGGCGGCCAGCAGTAGCTTCTCCGGGTCCGGCCTCCGGGCCGGCCGGGCCGGGGCCGGGCGGGGAGCCGGGGCGGGGGAGAGGGCCGGGGGGATCCTGGGCGCCATTGTCTGGGTTGCGGGGCTGGGCTGAGTTGTGCGGCCTGCGTTGGTGAGCTTGGTTGCCAACGCAGGGGCTTTTGTGCGTGTGCGCGTTGGTACTAGCGGCCGCCGGAGATCTTCGCGTCGCCGGAACCCCCTAGACCACGAGAACCCGAGATCGCGACTCCCCGAGATCCCAAGAACCGCGCCTTCCCAAGCACCGCGAGTTCGGGAGATCGGGAGATCCGCGAGAAACCACGCTGGGTCAGAAGATGCCGCACCGTGGGGTTCTGGGGGGTCGTCCCCCAGAACAAAGGACGATACCCACTCACCGGGAGGTGGTCCCCAAAGGGGACCACCGAACAGGCGAAGCCGAGGGTGAGTGACGGGACTTGAACCCGCGACATCCTGGACCACAACCAGGTGCTCTACCAGCTGAGCTACACCCACCATTGCCGCGTGATCAAGGCGGCAGGTGTCATCGTAACGTGTCGGGGCCGCCCCGCGGCAATCGGTTACGGTTCGAGCGGGGCCGTGGCGCGCTGGAGGGCTTCCGCGACGGCTTTTGCCTGGTCGCTGCTGGGGCCGGGGGGTTGCACGAACGCCGTGCCGCGGTAGTAGACGAGCTCGCGGATCGACTCGCGGATGTCGGCCAGCGCGCGGTGGGCGAGGCCCTTGTCCGGCTGCGCGTAGTAGATCCGCGGGTACCAGCGGCGGCACAGCTCCTTGATCGACGATACGTCCACCATGCGGTAGTGCAGGTGCGCGTCCAGCGCCGGCATGTCGCGGGCGATGAACCCGCGGTCGGTGGCGATGGAGTTCCCGCACAGCGGCGCGGTGCGCGGCTCGGGCACGAACCGGCGCACGTACTCGAGCACCTGCTGCTCCGCGTCGGCCAGTGTCACCGTCGAGGCGCGGACGGCCTCGGTCAGCCCGGACTTGGCGTGCATCTCGCGCACGACGTCGGGCATCGCGTCCAGGGCGGCGTCGTCGGCGTGGATGACCAGGTCTACTCCGTCGTCGAGGATGTTCAGTTCGGAGTCGGTGACGAGGACCGCGATCTCGATCAAGGCGTCCTTGCCCAGGTCGAGGCCTGTCATCTCGCAGTCGATCCACACCAGGTTGTCCGTCACGCGAGGGAGCTTAGCCCGGGTAGGCTTGTTTGATCTCGGAACCTGAGGCGAGGCGAGGCCGATGGGCAAGGATGTCGAGCGCACCGAGTTCACCCGTGCCGACCGGCAGCGTTTCCGCCAGAAGGTGCGCCAGTGTCTGGACGTGTTCGCGCAGATGCTGGCCGAGTCGAGGTTCGACACCGACGCCCCGATGTCCGGGCTCGAGGTGGAGCTGAACCTCGTCGACGAGGCGGGCGACCCGGCGATGCGCAACAACGACGTGCTGGACGCGATCGCGGACCCGGCCTTCCAGACCGAGCTGGGCCGCTTCAACATCGAGATCAACCTGCCGCCGCGCGAGCTGGGGCCCGACGGGCTGACCGGGTTCGAGGAGAACGTGCGGGCGAGCCTGAACGCGGCCGAGAACAAGGCCAACGTGGTCGACGCGCACATCGTGATGATCGGGATCCTGCCGACGCTGCGCAACGACCACATGACGCCGGAGACCCTGTCGGCGAACCACCGCTACAAGCTGCTCGAGGAGCAGATCTTCGCCGCCCGCGGCGAGGACCTGGAGATCAACATCTTGGGGGCCGAGCGGCTGATCACCCAGGCGGACACGATCGCGCCGGAGAGCGCGTGCACGAGCGTGCAGTACCACCTGCAGGTCGCCCCGGAGACGTTCGCGCAGTTCTGGAACGCGAGCCAGGTCATCGCGGGCGTGCAGGTGGCGCTCGGCGCGAACTCGCCGTACCTGTACGGCAAGCAGCTGTGGGCCGAGAGCCGCATCGTGCTGTTCGAGCAGGCCACGGACACCCGGCCGGACGAGCTGAAGGCGCAGGGTGTGCGGCCCCGCGTGTGGTTCGGCGACCGGTGGATCACGTCGATCTTCGACCTGTTCGAGGAGAACGTCCGCTACTACTCGGCACTGCTGCCGCTGTGCGACGACGAGGACCCGGCCGAGGTGCTGGCCCGCGGCAAGACGCCGCAGCTGGGTGAGCTGCGGCTGCACAACGGCACGATCTACCGCTGGAACCGGCCGATCTACGACGTGGTCGCCGGCAGCCCGCACCTGCGCGTGGAGAACCGGGTGCTGCCGGCCGGCCCGACCGTGGTGGACGTGATGGCGAACGCGGCGCTGTACTTCGGGCTGGTCCGCGCCCTGGCCGACCAGGAGCGTCCACTGTGGAGCCAGATGAGCTTCTCCGCGGCGGAGGAGAACTTCCACGCCGCGGCGCGCGACGGCATCGGCGCGCGGATCTACTGGCCGGGCATCGGCGAGGTGCCGGTGACCGAGCTGGTGCTGCGCAGGCTGCTGCCGCTCGCGCACGACGGGCTGGACGCGTGGGGCGTGGCCCCGGCGGACCGGGACCGGCTGCTGGGCGTGATCGAGCAGCGCTGCATCAGCGGGCGCAACGGCGCGACCTGGCAGGTGGACACGGTCCACTCGCTGGAGCAGACGACGTCGGTGAACCGCGAGCAGGCGCTGCGCGAGATGACCCGGCGCTACGCCACGCACATGCACACGAACGAGCCCGTGCACTCCTGGCCCGGGGTCTGATGGGTAGATCAGCCGCCGGTCTCCTTCGAGGCGTCGACGACGGCCTCGCGGAGGGCGGCGCGCAGCCGGCCCACGTCGAGCGGCGCCAGCACCGCGGTCTCGCCCGGCGGCGCGACCAGCACGACCCGCCCCTGCCGCACGAAGACGACGAGGTCCCGCCGCCGGCCGGCAACGTCGCGACACGCGATCGACCATTCCCTGTGGCTGCTCACTTCCATTCCTCCGGCCGTTGCGACTGTGTCGCGCGCTCGCGATGCTCATCAGGATGACGCCCGCAGGCCGCGAGCGTGACCTGCTTTCTCCGATTTCTCGAAGGGCTTGATCACAAATGGGCGAACCTCGTCGCATCGTGATCGTCGGCACCGGGCTGGCCGGCGCCATGGCCGCCGGTGGCCTGCGGGACAAGGGATACACCGGCGAGCTGCTGATGCTGGGCCAGGAGGCGCATCGGCCCTACGAGTTGCCCGCGCTGTCCAAGGGGATCCTCCTCGGCGAGACGAACGACCCGGCCTGGGTGTACGACGAGGCCGCCTACGCCGAGCGGGACATTGAGCTGCGGCTGTCCACCGTCGTCGCCTCGATCAAGCCGGACAGCCACGAGGTGGTCGAGGAGGACGGCACCACGCACCCGTACGACCGGCTGCTGCTCGCGACCGGCTCGCAGCCGCGCCGCCCGCTGATGACCGGCGTGCACCTGGACGGCCTGCACCTGCTGCGCTCGCTCGACGACGCGCGCCGGCTGCGCGCGGAGCTCTCCGAAGGCCGCCGCGTGGTGGTCGTCGGCGCCGGGTGGATCGGCTGCGAGGTCGCGGCGGCCGCGCGCCGCAGCGGCTGCGAGGTGACCGTGGTCGAGCCGATGCCGCTGCCGCTGTACCGGGTGCTGGGCGACGTCGCGGAGGTGTTCCGCGACCTGCACGCGGACGAGGGCGTGCACTGGAAGCTGGGCGTCGGCGTGTTCGGCTTCACCGGGGACGGGCGCGTGACCGGCGTCAGCCTCGACGACGGCTCCGAGCTGCCTTCCGACGTCACCGTGGTCGCGGTCGGCGCGTCGCCACGGGTGGAGCTCGCGCACTCGGCCGGCCTCGAGCTCGCGGGCGCGGTGGACGGCGGCGGGGTCCAGGTCGACCAGTGCCTGCGCACGTCGGAGCCGGACGTGTACGCGGCCGGTGACATCGCGGCGCAGCTCCACCCGCGCTACGGCCACCGGGTGCGGGTCGAGCACTGGGCGAACGCCAAGGGCCAGGGCGCGCACGTGGCGGGCAGCCTGCTCGGCGGCACCGAGCCGTACACGGCGACGCCGTACTTCTTCTCCGACCAATATGACCTGGGCCTGGAGTTTCGGGGCGTCGCCGACCCCATGACCGATGAGCTCGTGGTGCGCGGGGACTTCGCGGCGCGCGAATTCATCGCGTTCTGGGTGCGTGGCGACGACGTCCGCGCGGCGCTGAATGTCAACATGTGGGACGACGGCGATGCGCTGTCCGCCCTGGTGGACGGCGACACGAGAGTGGACAGGACGAAGCTCGCGGAAGGAGACCTCGCGAGCCTCGTGGGGTGACCCACGTGGAGGGCGCATGGCGGATCCGGGCGGCTCGATCGACTCGGTGCTGCTCCAAGCCGCGCGCCTGACCGCGGAGGGCAGGCCGGAGTCGGCGATCGCCGTGCTGCGGCCTGCCCTGGAGCGCTACCCGGACCATTCCGCCGCGTGGTGCCGGTTGTCGGCCGCGCTGCTGGACGCGGGCATGCCGGCCGAGTCGCTCGAGGCGGCGAAGCGTGCGATGACGCTCGGTGAGCGGTCCTGGGCGCACCGGCTGGCGAGCCTCGCGCTGATCGAGCTGGACCGCTACCCGGAGGCCGTGGTGTCCGCGCGCGAGGCGGTGCGCCGGGACGCGGCGGACTGGCGCTGCCACGTGACGCTGGCCGAGGCGCTGGTCCACGAGACGCCGGCGGAGTCGGTGCGGATCGCGCGGACGGCGGTGGCGCTGGCGCCTGAGGAGGCCCGGGCGCACGAGGTGCTCGGCGACGCGGCCGTGTCGGTGCACGACTGGCTGGAGGCGGAACGCGCGTACCGGGCGGCCCTGCGGCTGGAGCCGGACAACGAGGACGTGCTCGCCAAGGTGGGCCGGCTCGCCCAGCGCCCGCCGGAACGGCCGGCCGAGAGGCGGCGCCCTGTTCGTCCGGTTCGGCCACCTCCGGCGCCGCGGTTCGGCCGTGCGCAGCGGGTGGCGTTGTACCTGGCGGTGCGCCGCGCGGCCACCTGGCAGGCGGTCGGCTCGTTCGTGCTGCTGATCGCCGGCTTGCCCAAGCCGCACGGGTTGCTCGCATGGGTGGGGCTGGGGGTCGTGGTGTTCGTCGTGGCGCTGGCGGTGCGCGGGTGGTTCGGCCTGCCGGACGGCGCCCGGGTGCCGCTCCGCCAACTGTCCACACGGGAGCCGCGGGTCGTGGTCGGCGCGGTGTTGCTCGGTGTGTCCGTGCTGTCGCTGCTCGTGTGGACCGTCCTGTTGGCACTGGGCGGCACGTCATGGGTGGTGCTGCTGGTGGCCGTGTTGTGCGCGGCGGTCGCGGTTGCGAACACTTCGCTCGGAATGTGGCGGATATTCGCCGAGGACCGGTAGCGTCCCCGCGGCCGGGACCGAGTCGGGGTCGGGTGCGCCGGTACCCATATCCCTACCGCCTGCTAGGTGATCGTCATGATTCGATTCGGTTTGGTGCTCGCCCTCTTCGGCTTGGGCTCGGCGTTGCTGCACTTCACGTCCGTCCAGTTCCGACTGCTCATGTGGTCGGAGCCGTGGCAGCCGGGCCTCGGCCTGGGCATCGGCGCCGTGGGCGCGGCGGTGCTCGCCATCAAGATCGTCGTGAGCAAGGACTCCGACGGCGAGCAGCCACCCGCCGCCGTCGCCGGTGCCCAGTCCTACGGCCCGCCGCCGCAGCAGTTCGGCCCGCCCGCGCCGCAGCAGTTCGGCCCGCCGCCGGTCCAGCAGTTCGCTCCGCCGTCGGGCCCGCCGTCCTACGGCCCACCGTCCGGCCCGCAGCCGGTCGCGCCGTACGGGCCGCCGCAGCAGTTCGCTCCGCCCGCACCGCAGCAGTTCGGCGCGGCGCCGGGCTACCCGCCGAACGGCGAGCCGCCGTTCGGTCCGCAGGGCCCGGCGCAGCCGTTCGGCCGCCGGGGCTGACTCAGGCAGGTCGACTGTTGCTGTGCCGGAGCGTTTCGGCAGCCGGGTGCCGGGAGGTGCGGACTCCCAGGAGGATCACGGCCACGCCCGCCAGGGAGAGCAGCGGCACGGCCTCGCGGAGAACGAGGAACCCGAGCACCAGTGACGTGATCGGGATGAGGTACGTGACGACGGACGCCCCAACCGGTCCCTCGGTGCGGATGAGGGCGTAGTTGATGATGTAGGCGAGGCCGGTGCCCAGCGCGCCCAGCGCGATGACGGCAAGCCAGGGGCCGGCGGACCACGCCGGGAAGCCGGTTCGGTCGACGGGCAGGAGCGCGGCGGTGAGCACGGTCGCGGCGATGACCTGGCCGGTGGAGAGCACGGTGGGCGACAGGTTCCGCGGGGTGAGGAACCGGCTCATGTACAGGTAGCTGATCGCGTAGCTGAGGCCGGCCAGTAGGCAGTACAGCGCGCCGAGGGTGTCGATGGCGCCGGCGTCCCACGGGGTGAAGATCAGCAGGCAGCCGGCGAACCCGAGCAGCAGGCCGGCGACCTGGCGCACGTCGAACCGGCGCGCCTGGCGGATGGCGAAGGCGAGGACCAGGGTCCACAGCGGTGTGGTGGCGTTGAGCGAGCCGGCGATGCCGGAGTCGACGCGGGTCTCCCCGAGTGCGAAGAACAGGTACGGGGCGAGGTTGCCGACCACCGAGGCAGCGAACAGGTGGCCCCAGGTCGGGTAGGTCGCGCGGTAGCTTCTCGCGGCGGATGGCGATGACCGCGATGAGGGCGACGGCGCCGATCACCATGCGAGCCGCGGTGACCTGTAGCGGGCTGAAGGCTTCGAGGGCGATCTTGATCCAGAGGAAGTTGGAGCCCCAGACAACCGCCAGCGTCGCGATGAGCAGCGGGCCTCTGGCGGACGTCCGCACCTCAGGTCTCGATGTCCTGGCTTGCCATTCGGGCGTCACCTCGCTCAGCAAGGAGGGTACGGAACGGGTCGCCGGTGTGTGGCCGATTCTCGTGGACGAGGCTCAGGCAAGATGGGGCCGGATCGGATGGCGAGCCTGACGGCCTGGATACGGCCTGAGGCGGTTGGGAGCGGCAAGTGGCTGGTCAGCTGGGTTCGTACCAGAACGAGATCTACCTGCAGGGCCTCGCCGACCAGGTGCCGATGTTCACCACGGACGGCACCCGGCTGGAGGATGCCGCGCGGGAGCGGCTCGACGCCGGGCCCTTCGGGTACGTGGCCGGTGGCGCCGGGTCGGGTGCGACGGTGCGGGCGAACCGGGAGGCGTTCGACCGCTGGCGGATCGTGCCGCGGATGCTGACCGACGCCACGCAGCGCGACCTCGCCACGACGGTCCTCGGCACCGAGATGCCGGCGCCGGTACTGCTCGCGCCGGTGGGTGTGCAGTCGATCGTCCACCCGGACGGCGAGCTGGCCACCGCCCGCGCGGCCGCCGCGCTGGGCGTGCCGATGGTCCTCTCGACGGCTTCGTCGCACACGATCGAGGACGTCGCCGAGTCCAATGGGGACGGTCCACGGTGGTACCAGCTGTACTGGCCCAACGACAACGACGTGACGATCAGCATCCTGACGCGCGCGAAGGCGGTCGGCTTCACGACGCTGGTGCTGACGCTGGACACGTGGACGCTGGCGTGGCGCACGGTCGACCTCGACCACTCGTACCTGCCGTTCATCCGCGGCATCGGCACGGCGATCCCCTTCTCCGACCCGGCTTTCCGTGCGGGGCTGGCGAAAACGCCGGAGGAGGACCCGCAGTCGGCGATCCTGAAGTGGATCCCGACCTTCACCGGCACGGACAAGCGGTGGGACCAGCTGCCGTTCCTGCGTGAGCACTGGGACGGCCCGATCGTGCTGAAGGGCATCCAGCACGTGGACGACGCGCGGCGCGCCTGCGACGCGGGCATGGACGGGATCGTGGTCTCCAACCACGGCGGACGGCAGGTCGACGGGGCGGTCGCGTCGCTGGACGTGCTGCCGGAGATCGCCGCGGCGGTGGGCGACCGGATGGCGGTGCTGTTCGACTCGGGCGTGCGCACGGGGGCGGACATCGTGAAGGCGCTGGCCCTCGGCGCGGACGCGGTGCTGGTCGGCCGGGCGTACGCGTACGGGCTGGCGCTGGGCGGGGAGGACGGGGTGCGGCACGTGGTGCGCTCCCTGCTGGCCGACCTCGACCTGACGCTGGGGCTGTCCGGCCACCGCACGCCGGCCGAGCTGAGCGCGGACTCGCTCCGGCGCTCGTAACCGGCCCTACTTCGCGTCGGCGTAGCAGTCGACTATGGCTGCCTGTAAGGGAAAGCGGACCGGGGTGTCGCCGAAGACCAGGCGGCTCGCCTCGTCCGCCGAGTCCGCGACCGCCGTCGCCACCTGGGCGGC
>CAVSMR010000016.1:0-117653 GCA_963729115.1 uncultured Actinomycetota bacterium
AGCCTGGTGACAATCGCGTCCGAGGCCGCCATCTACGGCAACCCGGGCAGGACAACTACGCGGCCGCCAAGGCCGGGGTCATCGCCGTCACCAAGAGCGTCGCCCGGGAGAACGGCTGCCTCGGTGTCCGTGCCAACGTCGCAGTGTCGCGGTTCCCAGACGAATGCGGCAAGTCGCCTGCCCAGGTCTCCCACCGACCGGGTCCCCGCATGTCAGGGGCCCAGTTGCCACAAACTTGCTAATGACCTTGGCCCCGATGGGTTCTCACTGCTGGCTCGCGGTGTGGATCCAAACCATCGGCCGCACTGGCGGGGCAGGTGCGGGTGTTCGCGCCGCTGCACTCGTGGCCTCGAGGACACTTCCTAGGTCTGCTCGGATCCTGGTCGGTTGGTACGCCTGCGGGTCACTGTTCTGGGTGGTCGGCCAGCCGCGGGCCGAGCAGCATGCCGGCGAGCAGTACGCACGACGCGGCGGCGAGCAGTGCCGTGGCGGGCCCCTCGGTGTCGATCAGCCATCCGGCGAGGGCCGCGCCGGCTGAGGTCGCCGCAAGGCCGGTGGCGATGAGGGTGGTCGATGCGGCGGCGAGGGCCCCCGTTGGCGCGTGACGGTCCACGTCGATGAAGCATCGGACCGAGATGGGGCCGACGAGCAATCCCGAGGCGAAGACGGATCCCGCGAGGATCGCGATGCCGGGTGCGAACGCGGCCCCGAGCAGGGTGACCGCGAGCCCGGTCAGCAGGGCGGTGAGCTGGTTTCGGTGCGGCGACGGCCGCGCCCATACGCCGTACAGGGTGGTACCGACCAGGCTGCCCAGGGACAGCAGTGCGTAGAGCAGACCCGCGTCCCCGGCAGACGACCTGTCGTTGAAGTGCGCCGCGCAGGAGACCTGCAGCAGGCCGATCGCAGTGCCCTGCGCGGCCATGACCGCGGCGACAACCCGCATCCGGGGGACGGCGAGCGGCCCGAGCAGGCTGCGCGGACGGTCCGGAACACCATGCCGACGGCCCCCGGCGCGGCTGAGCGCGACGAGCGACGCGCCGGTGATCGACAACGCCGCGGCCACCACGATCACGACCTGTGCCGATGAGCCACGGACGAGTAGCGCCAGGAGCAGCGGGCCGGCGACCACGGGGAACTCGAACAGGATCGACGAGAGCGCCGAGGCGATCGGTCGCTGTTCCCGGGTCACCAATGCCGGCCACATGGCCCGAAGTGCGCTGCCGGCCTGCGGTTCTGCGAACCCGGACACGAAGGCGAGACCAGCGATCAGCCACGACGAGTCGACGGTGCTCGTTGCCGCGGCGATCGACAGCAACGCGATCGACTGCGTGCCGGCCGCGGTCAGCAACACCGGACGAGGACCGAGCCTGTCGATCAGCCGACCTTGGACCACGATCCCGAGACCGGTGCCGATGCCGAATACCGCCACCACCGTGCCCGCCGCCGCGAAGCCGCCGCCGGCGCTACGGACGAGCAGCAGGATGGCGAGCCCCAGCATGCCGATCGGCAGCGACGCCAGCAATGTGCCCACGACCGGCGCCGGCACGCCGGGCGATCGGAGGACCATCGCGTAGCGGCCAAATCGGCCCGCCAGCTCACGCATCAGTTCTCGCCGTCGGACCTCACGGCCGCGAGGTACTTGTCGTACTCGGCCTGCAACAGCGCGTTGGGCAGCGTGACGTTCCACGGTTTGGTCGGCCCGCAGTAGTGGATCACCGCGGCGTCGGCGCCAGCGGTACCCCGCGGATCGTTCTTCACGGTCTCCCCGACCATGTAGTTCCACCGCTTGTCCAGCGGGCGGATGCTGCCGCGCAGGATCTTGTTCAGGACGTCCTGGTCGGGAAAGCGGAGATTGTCAGCCAGCTTCGCCGCCTCCGCCAGGAGGCTCTCCGTCACCATCGCCTCGTTCCACCTTCCGGAGTCCACGAGCATCACTCCCGAGTTGAAGTACGCGTGTTCGCCCGGATCGATCACATTCTCCGACACGTACCGGTCGGGCACGAGCCCTGCGGTGTGGCCGCCGAGGTCGAGGTGGGCGAGCTCCGACAGGTCGGCACGAACGAGCGTGTCGGAGTCGAGGTAGATCAGTTTCTCGACCGAGTCGTCCACCACCTGCGGTGCCAGACACTTCAAGAACATCGCCGACGACACGTGTGCCGCGTCCGCGTGTGCGGCGAAGGAGAGCAGCGGGCTGGTGACAGTGCGAAAATCCACCGGTATCCCGCGAATCTGACGACCGATCAGCTCCCTGTCGGATGGCGATATGTTCTCGCCCAGTATGTGAATCATTTTCGGCGGATTCGCCAAATTGTCGCTGACGGAGCGGAGACATACCGCTGTCGGCAGCGCGTACCGCGCATCGCACACCAGGACGAGCGCCCAGTCAGAGTTGGTCATGTACCGCGATCCCATGATCGACGTCGACGCGCACGGTCGACTGAATGTGCAGGTCAGATATGTTGACGAGCGACACTAGGAGCGGATTGCCGACTTTGTCAAATGTGATGGCCCCGCCGACCGTGCCGACGGTATCGCCTTACGCCATTCGTGGGTCGAGGAAATTACCTACTATAGTTCCATGCGCCCCCGGTGACCTGCAGAGACGACCAGATCGCTGATCGGTAGCGCGGCGCCGCAAATTCCTGAACATAGACTTCGGTGACAGCTGCTGTGTAACGTCGCGACGGCCGACAATGAATTATTTCGATATCTTGTACTGCGCGACCAACACTCGTGGAGAACCTTGATGCCAGATTTGGCAATCATCGGAAGCCAGGACGTTGATGCCAGCGAATGGTTGGAGAACGTCGAGAAGGTAGACCTGCCGGCCGTCACCGGATCGGTGCCCGCCATCACGGGAAAGCTGAACGGGTACGACCTTGTCATCTTGCCCCGGAACAGTTCAGGGGCGCCGTTACCGCCACACGCCATCGACTACCGAACCAACATCGACGCGCTCGCCAGAACCGGCGTCCGGAGAGTGCTTACCACCGCGATGGTCGGCACCCTCCGGCTCGCCGTGCCGATCGACAGCATGCTCGTCGTAGACCAGTTCATCGACTTCACGAAGGACCGCCAGTTCACGTTCTTCTCCGAAGAACGCTTTGGGTTCGCCGACATGACCGAGCCGTACTGTCCCTCGCTTCGCGACGACCTGCTCGCCGCCGCGGAACGCGCCACCATTCCGATGGCGCCCAACGGCTGCTACGTCGGTGTCGCAGGCCCGCGGTTCGAGACCAGGGCTGAGGTGCGGATGTTCGGCATGCTCGGCGGCGACGTCATCGGGCACACCGGAACGACCGAGTGCGTGCTGGCCCGCGAGGCCGGCCTGTGTTACGCGACGATCGCTGGCGTCATCAGCCTCGGCGCGGGCCTGTCCGATCACGACATGAACGCGGGCCTCTGGCACGGATCCCGCAGGCAGCACGCCGCGCGCTTCCGGCAGATCATCACGGAGATGACGCTCTCCCCGGAGACAGGGGACGGCACGACGGGATGCCGCTGCGCGGTCGCGGCACCGATCGAGTGCTGATCGTCGCCAAACAATGACGCTGCGGGGAACCTTCGGCTCCTCGGTCGGCCGGGCACTGCGGTGTGGCGCGTAGACCTGGTCGAACCGAGCAGCGTCAACTAGTCCGCGAGCAGGCTCGTCAGCTCGGCCATGGCCGTGGTCAGCTCCCGCGCGAAGTGGTCCAGCTGCTCGGCCACCCGCCGTGGCGTGCTGAGGTAGATGTTCAGGTGGTCGGGGAGCAGCACGTATGCCACGCCGATGCACTGGGGGCTCGTCGAGCCGAAGCCGAAGTACTGCACGTTGATCGACGGCGCCGAGCTCGTGCTCAGGTAGTCGTCCCGCATGACGAGCCAGCCCGGGCTCTCGTACAGCGCCAGGTCCGTGGGCCGGCCGCCGCGCTTGGCTAGCAGCGCCAGCTCCCACAGGTGCTGTTCCGGCGCGTCCCCGGCCTGGCATTCCCGGGCGCGCGCGACGTGCGCGGACGCCGCGGCCTGGAACGCCGCTCGCTTGGCCGTCCGGTCCGCCGCCGGGTCCTCCATTGTGGACACGAAGGTCAGCACCTCGGGGGTGACCACGCGCATCGCCTCGGTGCGGCCGTGCCGGTACTGGCGGGTGGCGATGGACTCGTACGTGGCGCCGGTCAGGCCCTTCGCGCGGCGGTGCGCGAGCTGGTAGGCCAGCTGCACGAACGCGTCCGGCGACATGCCGAGCCGCTTGGCCGTCGCCGACCCGAAGTCGGCGAAGGACAGGGTGGTCGTCGCGGTCGCGGCGGCGTACGCGGCGAACGATTCGGCCGCCTCACGGGCGGTGGCGCGCAGCGGCTCGTCGAGGGTGAGCTCCACCGGCGCCCAGTCGGGTACGCCGCGCGTGTCCGGCCGGGCGGGCGGCTCGCCGAGCAGAGTGTCCACGAAGGACAGGATGGTGGTGCCGTCCAGGCGGCAGTGCTCGACGTTGATCCCGGCGGTGCCGTCGGCGAACACGATGAGCGAGAACGACTTGTCGAACCAGCGGTTGCCGCTGTTGCCGTGCAGCAGCTGGTCGCACGCCTCCTGGGTGCCGGCGGGGGTGCCGTCCTCCAGGCAGACGCAGAACAGGGCCGACTCGATGTCCTCCAGCGCCGCGGCGTTACCCGGCGCCGCGCCGGCGAGCGCCTCGCGGGTCGCCGCCCACTCGGCGCGCGCCATCGTGGTGAAGTGCCCGGCGGCCGTGGCCGGGTCGTCGGTCACCGGGCCGGTCTTGACGATCGCCCGCAGCGCCGCGGCGAGGTCCTCGCGGTCGTAGGGCTGCCCGTCCGGGGTGAGCACGTCCAGGCGGAACGGCGTGCTGCGGTGGAAGACGACGACGTGCCGCGCGGTGGCCGGGCCCGGGTGGCCGGTGCCGTACGGCGCGCGCACGGTGTCCTGCACCGCGCCGGGGACGCGCGTGGCGGAGAACAGGAACTTGTTCTGCACCATGGACAGCGCCTGCCCGCGCAGCGTCGCCGGCGGGATCTCCTCGAGGTCGAGGCGCAGCTTGTAGTCCACGGCAGCCGCGGTCAGCCCGGCGGCGCGCGTCACCTGGTCCTCGCCGGAGTCGTGGAACAGGAAGAAGAAGTTGGCGTTGAGCGCGATCCGGTCGCGGCGGCCGAGGTAGCGGGTGGCCCAGAAGTCGTCGAGCCAGCTCGCCACGTCCGGCCGCCCGTCGTAGCGCTCGAGCTCGGCCTGCAGCTCGTGGGCGGGGCTGCCCGGTGCCAGGAACTCCTCGACCGCGCGCTCGGTCGCCGCGCGCTGCTCGGCGGTCAGCAGCGGCGCCGACCACTCGAGGAACCGCCGGCAGGTGTCGGTCAGGGCGGGAACCGGCACCCGGGGCAGGTGCTCCTCGTTGGCGAAGGTGCGCGGGCTCGTGGTCGTCACTGGGGTCCTCGGGTGTCGGTGGGGCGGGACAGGTAGAGCTGTGCGCAGAGCCAGCCCTCGGTCTCGAGCTCGTGCGGCTCCAGGCCGTTGGCGCGGACGGCGTCGAGGATCTGCTCCTGCTCGTCCGCCGAGGCGAACCGGCGCTGCTTGAACAAACCCTCGACCTCGACCGTCTCGTAGCCGAGGCCGGCCAGGCTCTCCGCGATCGGTGCATAGGAGAACATCCGCAGCACGAAGTGCGCCATCGCGGGGCGGTGCGGCCGGGCGAGCCGGGTGATCGTGCGTTCGGAGACGTAGCCGATGCAGCCGGTGGACACGACGAGGCCGGCTTCGGCGAGCACGGCACGCTGCTCGTCGGTCGGGTCGTGGTCCTCCAGGTCGGCGCACACGGCCGCGTCGAGGAAGCCGGCCGCGCACGCGTACTCCAGGGCCGGCGCGGACACGTCGAGCCCGATGAACCGGACGTCGTGCGCGACCGTGAGCGCGCGGTCGCGGGCGATCAGCGCCGCGCGGTCGAGGCGGGCGGCCGCCGCGCCGGTGTAGTGCGCGTAGAGGTCGTCCATCGTCAGGTCGCCGCGGTACAGCGCGGCGTTGACGCCGTACGAGCAGCCGACGTCGAGCACGGTCGGGGTGCCGCGTTCCTCGATCAGCTTGGCGAGGTAGGGCTTCGCGAGCTGGGGCAGGTGGTAGTCGAGCTCGCCCAGCGCGCCGAAGAGCGGGCGCGGGTCGGGCGCGGTGTAGACGTGGTCGAAGGAGACCTTGCCGGAGGAGTCGAAGGGCACCGCGGTCTCCCGTCAGTCGAGCAGCCGATCGCCACGGACGGCGTCCGCGGCGAGGTGTTCGGGCAGGACCCGGCCGAAGAGCTGGCGCGTCCGCTCCGGGCTGCCGATCACGCCGGGCCGCTCGCTGTAGGCGAAGATCGCGGTGTGCCGAGCCTGCGTGCCCCGCACGGTGCTCACGCGGTGCAGCGCGAACCGGCCGCGGAACAGCTGCAGGTCGCCCGGCCGCAGTGCCAGGCGCCGGACCAGGTGCTCGCCGCGCCCGGCCAGCACGGCCGCCACGTCGTCGAGGTTCTCCGTCTCGGCGGACCGGATGTTCGGGCAGTACTCGAACACGCCGCCGTCCTGCGCCGGCCGGGTCAGCATGCTGACGGTGAACTCGTTGGTGTCGAAGTGCCACGGGTGCGCGCGGCCGGGGGCGACCACGTTGAGCGTGAGGCCCGACAGCGGGTCGGCGAGCTCGTGCAGCTCCGGCAGCGCGAAGCAGTCGGCGACGAAGCGCTGGAACCCGGGGCTCGTGTAGAGCTGCTGGATGATCGCGGTGGCCGGGACGTGGTCGCGGGCCACGAAGGCGTTGCCGCGCTCCATGATCGTGCGGCCGGGGTGGTCCTCGGGCAGCGGGGTGTCGAGCGCGATGTTGTAGGCGTTGACCCGCTCGATCCGCGTGTGCGCGAGGGGGGCGATCCGCGCGCACTCCTGCTCGAGCGTCTCGCGCAGTTCCGGCCGGATGAAGTCGGCGAGCACGCAGCAGCCGAGCTCCGCGAGCTGTTCGCGGGTGTGGGCGACGATCTCGCGCCAGGCCGGGCCTTCCGGATCGGACAACGGGTAGCGGGCGGTGTCGACGACCTGGTCGGCGGACACGGTTCCCGAAGCGCTCATGAGTTCCTTCCGTCCCCGAAATCGTGGCACAACACGGCTCGATCCCCGGATGCTCGTGACTCAACCCACACGCACGGTAACCGGCCGGGGGAGCGATCGATCGCGCGGCGGGAGGTACCCGTTCGGTACCTGTTCCGCGTTTCGTACCGCGGAAGGGCGGGGGATAGTGGATCATCGGGCGCATGGCACGTTGGAACCCGGGTCGGCTCGCCGTCGAGGTCATCGCGGCGGTGTTCGTCCTGGCCGGGGTGCTCGGGCTCGGCTCGGGCGTCGGGGCCTCGCTGACGGCGGACGGCGCGGTACACCTCGCGCTCGGCTTCGCCGGGCTGGCCGCGGCGCGTACCACCCGCGGCGCGCGCGGCTTCCTCATCGCCGGCGCCGTCGTGTACTTCCTGTGGCACTACGGCGGCGCGGTCGTGGTGACCGACGGTGCCGCGCCGGCGTCCCTGACGGTGAACGACTGGCTCAACCTCTGGCTCGTGGTGAGCATGATCGCGCTGGCCTGCCTCGTGGGCGACCGGCGCCACGCCGCGCCCGCCTCGGACCGCCGCGGTGCGGAGCTGTCCGTGTCGTGGCGCCGGGTTCGGTCGCCGGCCGCGCTGCCGAGCACCCGCCCGCGCCAGGTCCGCCCGCCGGCCGGCAGCCGTCCGCCGGCGCCGCGGCGCGGCCCGTACGTCTACGGGTTCTGACGCCCGTAGGTGACGGCCGCGCGGACGGGCCCGGGACCGTGCTCGGTCAGGTCCGCGTCCGGCAGCACCCCGAGCGCGTCGTTGACCGCGGCGAAGGCGCGGCGCAGTGCGACGAACACGGTGATCGCGAAGATCTCGGCGTCGTCGTACCCGGCGTCGCGCAGCGGCTGGAGGTCGTGGGCCGCGGTCGCGTTCGGGTCGCGGGCGACCGCGCGGGCCCACGCGGCCAGCGCGCGCTCGGCCGGGTCCAGCGCCTCGTCGTCACCGCGGATCACGGCCGCCGCCACGTCCGCGCCCGCCTCGCCGGCGAGCCGGCGGCCCCACGCGAGTGAGCAGTAGGCGTCCTCGACGGTCGACGCGCAGGCGACGACCAGCACGCCACGCCCGCGCATGGTCAGCGACGCGTCCCGGGCGGCCTCTTCGAGGACCGCGAACAGTCCGGTGTGGAGGGACGGCTGGTGGGCCCATACCCGGGAGAGGTTCAGCACGTAGCCGGACCGCTCGATGTCACGGTCGTAGAGGCGGCGGACGTCGTCGGTCTCGGGGACCGGGCCGAGGAAGCCGGTGGTGGTGCCGGTGGTGGTGCCCGTGGTGGTGCCGGTAGTGGTGCCCGTGGTGGTGATTGTCATGGCCGGACGGTACGAGCGCGGCGACCGGTCGCGCGTCGGCGTATGCACGCAAACCCGGGCGGGTCAGCGGGTCGCGGTGGCGGGATACGCGTAGTCAGGCGGGACGCAGCAGCCGGGCGACCGCGGCGGCTCGTGCGGCCTTGCCCTGGACACCGAGCTTCGCGTACGTGTTGTGCAGGTGCCGCTCCACGGTCCGTACGCTCAGCGTCAGTGCCCGCGCGATCGCCGCGTTGTCCCGGCCCTCCGCGGCGAGGCGCAGCACGGCCAGCTCGCGGGGCGAGAGCAGGGTGGTCGCCCCGGCCGCGGGCGCCGCACGCCGCTCCGGCGCGAGGAACTCGGTGACCTCGTCGCGGAACACCGGCCAGGCCGGTTCGTCGCCGAGCACGATGTGGTTGCGGCTCTCCAGCACGACCAGCCGGGCGCCGGCGATCGCGGACGCGAGGTAGCGGCTGTCCGCGAAGTCGTTCATCCGGTCCTCGCGCGAGTGCAGCACGAGGGTCGGCAGGTCCAGGCGCGGCAGCAGGCCGGCCACGTTCGCCCGCTTGCGCTGCCGGCGGGCGACGAGCGCGTTGTGCGGCGAGGTCGACACCCGCTGCAGCTCGTCGAGCCAGCTCAGCTGTTCCTCGGTCGCGTCCGGGATCATCATCGAGGTGAACACCCGGCGGAACGCCGAGTCCGGCCGCGCCCAGCCGACCTTGATCAACGCCTCGAACGCCGCGTCCAGCTCGAGGTCCTCCGGAGTCGGGTCGAGAAGGGCCGTCGCGTAGCTGCCGTAGAAGATCATCCGGGACACCCGCTCCGGGTGGCGTGCCACGTACGCGATCGACGGCGGGCCGCCCTGCGACATCGCGAGCAACGCGAACCGGTCGAGTCCCGCGGCGTCGGCGACCGCCTCGAGGTCCGCGATCCGCGCCTCGAGCCCGAAGTCCTCGACGTCCCAGTCGGACAGGCCGTGGCCACGCTCGTCGTAGCGCACGACGGAGGCGACCTGCCCGAGGTCGGCGAGGAAGTGCCGCCACACCGGGCTCTGCCAGTCGTGCTGGAGGTGGCTCAGCCAGCAGGTCGCGATCACCAGCGGCGGGCCCGACCCGTGCCGGGCCCAGGCGATCCGGGTGCCGTCGGTGGACCGGCAGAACCGCAGCTCCTGCGGCGGCGGGCCGGTCCCGCGACTCGTGCCTGGCACGTTCGAAATCGTACCTACGAGGACATCCCCGGCAGAGGTTCGTCGCGGACCGGAATCCCGCGGGCACCCAGCGGCACCGAGGTCAGGGGCGCGTCGGCATCGTCAGCCACAGGATCAGGTAGATGACGAACTGCGGGCCGGGGAGCAGGCAGGACAGCACGAACAGCAGCCGTACCGTGCTGGTCTTCCAGCCGAAGCGATCGGCGATGCCGGCACACACGCCGGCGATCATCCGGCCACTGCGGGGCCTGGACAGGGTCTTGGTCGTCGTGGTCATAGGTTCACCATCCTCCTCGCCGGGTCACCTCGCGTCGGTGAGCTCCCTGATTCCTACCCTGACCCGGCCCCTCGTCAGGCGATGCAGCGTGTATACGGTATGCACTAGAGTGGGTGGCATGTACTCACTCACCAACCCCGCCACCGGCGACCTGATCGAGGAAATCCCGAACGCGACCGACCAGGATGTCCAGGACGTCATCGAGCGCGTGCACCACGGGTACGCCTCGTGGCGGCGGCGGTCGGTCGCCGAGCGCGCGAAGATCGTGTCGCGGGCGGCGGAGCTGTTCGCCGAGCGGTCCGACGAGCTGGCCGAGATCATGACGCTGGAGATGGGCAAGCGGGTCAACGAGGGCCGCGGCGAGATCGGTGTAGTGGTCGACATCTTCAACTACTATGCCGACAACGCCACCGACCTGCTCGCCGACGAGCCGCTGTCGGTCAAGGGCGGCGAGGCCGTCATCGTGAAGGAGCCGATCGGCCCCCTGCTCGGGATCATGCCGTGGAACTTCCCCTGCTACCAGGTAGCCCGGTTCGTGGCGCCGAACCTGGTGCTGGGCAACACGATCATGCTCAAGCACGCGTCGATCTGCCCGCGCTCGGCGGCCGCCATCGAGCGGGTGCTGTGGGACGCGGGCGTGCCCGACGACGTGTACGTCAACCTCCTCGGGTCCAGCAGGCAGGTGCCGTCGATCCTCGCCGACCCGCGGATCGTGGGTGTGTCGCTGACCGGTAGCGAGAACGCCGGCATCGCCGTCGCGGCCGAGGCCGGCAAGAACCTGAAGCGGACCGTGCTCGAGCTCGGCGGCTCCGACCCGCTGATCGTGCTGGACACCGACGACCTCGACGAGACCGTGCGGGCCACGGCCACGTCCCGGATGCGCAACTGCGGCCAGTCCTGCAACGCGCCCAAGCGGATGATCGTCCTGGCCGACCTCTACGACGAGTACGTCGCGCGGCTCGCCAAGCACGTGCCGGACCGCTACCAGCCCGGCGACCCGGCCGACCCGAAGGCGAAGTTCGGGCCGCTGTCCTCGGCCGCCGCCGCGGACGAGGTGGCCGCGCAGGTGGCCAGGGCGGTCGAGCAGGGCGCGACGCTGCGGGCCGGCGGCAACCGCGTGGACCGGCCCGGCGCGTACCTCGAGGCGACCGTGCTGACCGACGTGACCCCGGAGATGGACGCCTACCACGAGGAGATCTTCGGGCCGGTGATCGTGGTGTACCGCGCGGCGGACGACGACGAGGCCGTCGCGATCGCCAACGACAGCCCGTTCGGGCTCGGCGCGAGCGTGTGGGGGACCGACCCGGAGCGCAACCGCCGGGTGGCCGAGCGGATCGAGGCCGGCATGGTCTACCTCAACAGCGCCGGCGGCTCGCAGGCCGACCTGCCCTTCGGCGGCATCAAGCGGTCCGGCATCGGCCGGGAGCTGGGTCCGGCCGGCATCGAGGAGTTCATGAACAAGAAGGCCATCCGCCTGTAGCCGCGATCGCGCGCGGCATAGGGTCGCGCCGTGACGAAGTTGATCGACTCGCCCCGGCGCGTGCTCGCCGGGCTCGCCGTCCTGCTGGTGCTGGCGGTGGCGGCGGGTGTGCACGCGCTCGCCGAGCGGGGCGTCGAGCCCGCACCGGCCTCCGCGCCGGCGGGGGAGTTCAGCACGGGTCGCGCGATGGTCCACTTGGCACGGTTCGCGCGCGAGCCGCGGCCGGTCGGGAGCGAGGCCAACGCGCGCACCGAGGACTACCTCGTCGACGAGCTCCGGTCGGCCGGCCTGGCGGTCGAGGTCCAGCACGCGGTCGGCTCCACCGCGGCCGACGGGCTCGCCGGGTTCGGCCGGGTGGACAACGTCGTCGCCACGATGCGGGGCAGCGACCCGACCGGCACGGTGATCCTCGCCGCCCACCACGACTCGGTCGGCATGGGCCCGGGCGCGGCCGACGACGGGGCCGCGGTGGCCGCGCTGCTCGAGACCGCCCGCGCGCTGCGTACCGGCGGCGAGCCCCGCAACGACGTCGTGCTGCTGATCACCGACGGCGAGGAGAACGGGCTGCTCGGCGCGGACGCGTTCGTCCGCGAGCACCCGCTGGGCGACCGTGGCGGCGTGGTGCTCAACTTCGAGGCCCGCGGCGTGGGCGGGCCGTCGCTGATGTTCGAGACGTCCCGCGACAACGCGGGCCTCGTCGACGCGTTCACCTCGGCCGCGCCGCACCCGCGCGGCGACTCGTCGATGGTCGAGGTGTACCGGCTTCTGCCCAACAACACCGACTTCACCCCGTTCGCGGCCGGCGGGTTCAGCGGGCTCAACTTCGCGTTCATCGAGGGGGCCGCGCGCTATCACACGGCCGGCGACTCGATCACCAACCTCGACCGCGGCAGCCTGCAGCACCACGGCGAGAACATGCTCGCGCTCGCCCGCACGCTGGGCGGCACCGACCTGCGCTCGGTCGAGTCCGACCACGACGACACGTACTTCCGGCTGCTCGGCCTGCCCGTCTCCTACCCGAACGGCGCCGTCTGGCCACTCGCGGCGCTGGCCGTGCTGCTGGTGGCGCTGCTGGCCTGGCTCGCCCGCCGCCGCGGCCTGGTGACCGTGCCGAAGGTGCTGCTGGCGGCGGGGTCCGCGCTGGCGCCACTCGCCGTCGCGTTCGGACTGGGGCAGCTGCTGTGGACGGTCCTGGTGTGGCTGCGCCCGGCCTACGGCGGCGCCGAAGGGCTGCTGTACCGGCCGGTGGGCTACCACGTCGCGCTCATGCTGCTCGGCGTCGTCGCGCTGCTCGGCTGGTACCTGCTGCTGCGCCGCCGGCTCGGGCCCGCCGCGCTCGCGGTCGGCGGGCTGGCGTGGCCGGCGCTGCTCGGCGTGCTGTGCGCGGCGTTCGCGCCGGGCATGTCGTTCCTGTTCGTCGTGCCGGTCCTGCTCGCCACGCTGGGCTTCGTCGTCGCCGTGTGGCTGAACCGTCCACTGTGGTCCATCGTGGTCGCCGCGGCCGGGCTCGTCGCGGGCAGCGCGCTGCTGCTGTACTTCGGGTACATGGCGTTCATCGCCGTCGGCCTCGCCCTCGGTGGCGCCGGCGCGGTGTTCGTCGTCCTCTTCGGACTGCTGGCGCTGCCGGTCGTGGAGCTGTTGGCGCCGGACGCGCCGGTGCGCCGCCGCACGACCGTGCTCGTGCCCACCGCCGCCGCGGTGCTGGCGGTGGTGGCCGCCGTGGCCGGGCTCGTGGTCGACCGGCCCGACGCGGACCATCCCGCGGTGAGCCACCTCGCCTACGTGCTCGACGCCGACCGTGGCCGGGCGCACTGGGTCAGCGCCGACCTCGAGCCGGCCGAGTGGACCCGCGGCTACGTGCACGACCACACCACCGACGGGCTGCCCGCGGGCTACGCGCGGGACGAGGAGTGGACCGGCCCCGCGCCGGCGCTCGACCTCGACGGCCCGCGGGTCGAGGTCCGGGACCGCACGGACGGCACGGTGACGCTGCGCGTGGCGTCCGGCCGGGCGGCGTCGCGGCTGACGCTGCGGTTCGACGCCCCGATCACGCGCGTCACCGCCACCGCACCCGACGCGCGGCCGGTGACCGTCGCGGTGACCGGCACCCGCGGCGAGGGGTGGCCGGCGGAGATCCGGCTGCGCGACCTGCCCGCCGAGGGGGTCGAGCTGACCGTCCACACGCGAGCGACGAGGGTGACCGCGCTCGACGAGACCCGCGGGCTCACCGGCGTGCCCGGCTTCCGGCCCCGCCCACCGGAGCTGACCGCCGGCCCGCGCGACGACGGCGACCTCGTGTCGGTGGCCCGCACCTACGACCTGGAGGCGCGATGACGCCCCTGCCCGACGACCTGGTCGAGCTCGTGCGCGGGCCGAGCCTGTGCTTCCTCGCCACCGCGGACCCGGACGGGTCGCCGCAGCTGACCCAGACCTGGGTGCACACGGTGGACGGTGCGCACCTGCTGATCAACACCGTGCGGGGGTTCCGCAAGCTGCACAACATCGAGCGCGACCCGCGGGTGGCCGTGACGATCGCGGACCCGGACCGGCCCGCCCGCTACTTCGGGGTGAAGGGCCGGGTCGTCGCCACGACGACCGACGGTGCCGCGGCGACGATCGAGACCCTGGCACGCAAGTACCTCGGCGGCCCGTACCCGTGGCCCGGCGGCCGCGACCAGGTCCGCGTGAACCTCACGATCGCCGTCGACAAGGTCGTGCACGCACCGCGGTGGTGAACCCGGTGCGCTACCCGGCCGCGCCCGCCGTGGCGAGGTCGCCGGTCGCGTTGACGCGGAACGGGGCGGGCACCAGCAGCTCCACGTTGCGGTCCTCGACCTTGCCGCGGCGGCCGTCCTCGCCGGGCACCGGCCGGGCGCGGGACTGCCAGTCGTTGCCGGCGAGCTCGCGGGCCAGCGCCGCGAGCGCGACCGGGCTGTCCAGGCGCCCGTCGTTGGACGCGGGCGCGGCCATGTCCACGATCGTGCCGAAGATCGACAGCGTGCCGTCCCGGTTGTCCACCAGCTCGAGCACCCGGGACTGCTGCGGCCAGTCGATGTGCGCGGCGGTGTTCACCTCCCAGAAGCCGCCGCCGCCCGGGGCCGGGTGCGGCAGGACCGTGTTGCGGTGCGTGTGCCCGTTGACCCACAGCACGACGTTCTGGTAGCGCTCCAGCATGGCGAGCATCGCGAAACGCTCGACCCGGCCGCCGCCGGTCACGTTGGTCATCGTGTCGAGGGTGTGGTGGCTGAACAGCACGAACAGCCGGTCGCGGCAGCGGTGTGTCACCTGGTTGCCCTGCGCGTCGACGTACCGGCTGCTGCCCGCGGCGAGCTCGCGCTCCAGCCAGGCGAACTGCTCCTCGTCGAGCGAGCCGTCGGCGCCGCCGTTCGGGTTCACGGTGTCGAGCACGATGCCGCGCACGACGCCGCGGTCGAAGGCGTAGTACGCCTTCCCGGTGGAGAGGTTCCACTTGGAGAAGCCGTGCCCGCGCGGCGAGCCACTGGTGTCGAAGTGCGCGCGGATGGTCTCCGTCCGGTTCACGAACCGGCGGTCCGGGTCGGGCGTGACGGTGCGGAACGGGCCGCCGAGCAGGGTGGCGATGCCCTGCGGGTCCATCGCCTGCAGCTGCAGCGCGAGCTGGACGACGTCGGTGCCCGGCGGCAGGTCGACGATCTTCTTGTTGCCGGTCGCGAGCAGGCCGAGTTCCGGGATGGGCGGGAAGTTGCCCTGGATGAGCCCGTCGTGGTTGCCGTACGCGGTGAGCCACGGCATGTCCAGGCCCTGCGGGCGGAACGGGCGGCGGGCCGCGTCGAGCAGGCCGGGCACGACCGGGTAGCCGAACGTCGCCCGGGGCAGGTCGTCCTGCTGCCCGGACGGGGTGCCGTCGGGGTGCCAGTAGCGCACGTCGTAGCTCGACTGGTCCGCGACGCCCTCGTAGCGCGACAGGTCGCCCGAGTCGGGCCGGACCCGGCGGCCGTCGAGCAGGTCGATGTACCAGCGCAGCTCGTTGTGCTGCACGTTGTCGACGTTGTCACCGGTGGCGATGGTGAACGACAGCGGCCGCCCGGTGGCCGGGCCCCGGCCGACCTTGTTCATGGCGCGCACCATCGCGTCGCTGATCTGTGCGGACAGGAACTCGTGCGCGCGGTAGGCGGAGTCGAACGGCAGCAGGCCGGCCAGCGGCGAGTCGGGGTCGTTGTAGCGGTCCAGGAACTCCACGCGTGCCGGTGACTGCGTGTCCATCGCGTGGATGTCGGTGAGCTGGCCGAACGCCAGGATCGGCCGGGCGCCGCGGCGCTTCGCCGATCGCAGGCTCGCGGGGATCAGCTCGTCGCGGACCAGGTGCGGCTCACCCGGACCCGGCACGATCGGCCGGTAGCCGCCGGCACCCGGTTGGCCGAGCAGCAGCGTGCGGTTGAGCGTGGTGTGCTCGCCCGGATGGCCGCCGCCATGTCGCGGGTCCGCCGCCCAGGCGCTGCCGACCCCCACCACGCCGGCCGCGGCGACCGCGCCCAGGGCCCCCACCCGAAACGCGTCGCGCCGGCTCAGCTCCATTTGCCCGCCTCCATTGTGCGTTCATTCGCGGTATTCCCGATCGAACCCCGTGCATTGAACGCGACGCCGCTACCTCGGTCAAACCCAACTTTCGTGGGTGTTTGCCGAATACGACGGCATGTCAGTGTTTTCGAAACAAAGATCGTTGCCGGTCCCCCTGGAGCAACCACATGCGTTCGATTCGGAAGGCCACCGTGCTGACCGCCGCCGGTGTGGCGTTGGCCGCTGTCGGCATCGCGATTCCACCGCTGGCGATGTCGGCGAGCGACCCGCAGGTAGAGCTGCCGGCCGGCATCCCGGCCGGCTACTACGACTCCGCCGAGGGCAAAACCGGCGCTGACCTGCACGCCGCGCTGCACGGCATCATCGGCAACGGCGAGCACCTGTCCTACGACGGCGTCTGGGACGCGTTGAAGGTCACCGACGCGGACCCGGCCAACGCCGCCAACGTCGTGATGATCTACAGCGGCAAGACGATGTCCGCGGACGCCAACGGCGGTGGACAGGACCAGTGGAACCGCGAGCACACGTGGGCGAAGAGCCACGGTGACTTCGGTACCAGCAACGGTCCGGGCACCGACCTGTTCCACCTGCGGCCCTCCGAGGTCGGCGTGAACTCGACCCGCGGCAACCTCGACTTCGACGAGGGCGGCGAGGAGCTGGCCGACGCGCCGGGCAACTTCGTCGACGGCGACTCGTTCGAGCCACGCGACGCGGTCAAGGGCGACATCGCCCGCGGCATCCTCTACATGGCCGTCCGCTACGACGGCGACGACGGGTTCGCCGACCTCGAGCCGAACGACCAGGTGGACAACGGCTCGGCGCCGAACATCGGCAAGCTGTCCATGCTGCTCGCGTGGAACACCCAGGACCCGCCCGACGCCGGCGAGCAGGCCCGCAACGACCTGATCTTCGACCAGTTCCAGCACAACCGGAACCCGTTCATCGATCACCCGGAGTACGCCGACGCGATCTGGTGAACCACCCCCTCGGCCCGGCCGTCCACAGTAGAGTTCCGGGCGGTCGGGCGACGGAGGTGAGCGGGTGTTGTTCGGTCCCGCGGCGGACGACGCGCTGCACGTGATGTCGTTCAACCTGAAGTACGCGTCGGCGATCGGGCTGCACTCGTGGCGCAAGCGCCGGCCGGTGATGGCCGAGCTGCTCAACGCCGAGCTGCCGACCGTGCTCGGCACGCAGGAAGGGCTCCACGCCCAGCTGCGCGACATCGCGCACGACCTGCCCGATCGCTACGACTGGGTCGGGGAGGGCCGGGCGGGCGGCACCGCCGACGAGTACTGCGCGATCTTCTACGACACGGACCGGCTGGACGTGCTGGCGTCGGGCGACTTCTGGCTGTCGGACACGCCGGAGGTGCCCGGCTCCCGGTCCTGGGGCAACGCGAACATCCGCATGGCCACCTGGATCCGCTTGCGGGACAAGCGAACCGGCGCCGAGCTGGCCGTGTTCAACACCCACTTCGACCACGTGTCGGAACCCTCGCGGGTGCGCAGCGCCGAGCTGCTGCGCGACCGGGTCGGCGCCGTGCCGCCCGAGGTGCCGGTGATCCTCACCGGTGACTTCAACGCCCCCGCGGAGCACGCCGCGGCGTACACGATCCTCACCGAGCACACCGGCCTGTCCGACACGTGGACCGCCGCGCCCGAGCACGCGAGCCCGCTGTACGCGACCTGGCACGGCTACCACGCGCTGATCCCGGACGGCCCGCGCATCGACTGGATGTTCGTGCGCGGGAACCTGGCCGTCACCGCCGCGGGCATCAACGCCTACGACAGTGCCGGCCAGTACCCCTCGGACCACCTGCCGATCCAGGCGCTGCTCGAGCCCGGCCCGGTCAGCTGACGCGCTCCTCGACGGTGTCGTCGAGGAACCCGCCGGACTGGTGCGCCCAGAGGCGCGCGTAGACGCCGTCGCGGTCAAGCAGCTCCCGGTGGCTGCCCTGCTCCACGATCACGCCGCGGTCCAGGACGACGAGCTGGTCCATGCGCGCGACCGTGCTGAGCCGGTGGGCCACGACGAGCGCGGTCCGCCCGTCCATGATCCGCCACAGCGCCTGCTGGATCAGCAGCTCGCTCTCCGAGTCCAGCGCGCTCGTCGCCTCGTCCAGCAACAGGATCGGCGCGTCCCGCAGGATCGCGCGGGCGAGCGCGACCCGCTGCCGCTGCCCGCCCGAGAGCTTCACCCCGCGCTCGCCGACGAGCGTGTCGAAGCCCTCCGGCAGGTCGTCGGCGAACTCCGTGACGTGCGCGGCGCGGGCGGCCGCGCGGATCTGCGCGTCGGTCGCGTCCGGCCGGGCGAACGCGATGTTCTCCCGCAGCGTGCGGTGGAACATCGCCGGATCCTGTGGCACGTAGGCGATCAGGCTCCGCAGGTCCGCCTGGCGCAGCCGGGAGATGTCCTGCCCGCCCACGCGGATCGTGCCGGACTGGACATCCATCATCCGCAGCAGCAGCTGGGTGAGCGTGGTCTTCCCGCCGCCGGAGCGGCCGACGAGCCCGACCTTCGTGCCGCTGGGCACGTCGAGGTCCAGCTCGCGGAAGAGCACCGGCGCGCCCGCGTGCGCGAAGCGGACGCGCTCGAACCGCACGTCCGCCCCGGCCGGGCGAAGCGGCTCGGGCTTGTCCGGGTCGAGCACGGTCGGCTCGTCGAGCAGCAGCTCGGTGAACTGGGCCGCCTCGGTGAGCGAGCTCTCCAGCCTGCGGTAGATCTGGTTGAACTCGAACATGACCCGCGTGGCGCCGGAGAAGTACGCGAACGTCACGATGATGGCCTCGACGCCGAGCCGGCCGTCGCCCAGGCTCACCGCGAGGAGCAGGCCGAGCGTGTTCGTCGCGACCGACAGGGGCGAGACGATCATGTCGATGCGCAGGTTCGCGTAGTCCCACGACCGGATGGCGAGCTGCCGCTGCTCGGCCACCCGGGTGCGGTGCTCGGCTGCCTCGCGGGGTTCCGCGGCGAACGCGCGCACCGTGGGCATGTTCATCAGGCTGTCCGCCACGTGGCCCGAGACCCGCGCGATCGCGGCCTCCCGCTGGTCGACGATCGCCTGGCGGCGGCGGATCAGCGGCGCGATGACGCAGCCGGTGACCGTGATCAGCGTGAGGAGCGCGACGACGAGCATCGGGTCGTAGTGCCACAGCACGACCGATGCGAAGACCAGCGGCACGAAGGCTGCGATGATCGAGAGCGCCAGAGTGTCGGCGAACTCCTCGAACCGGGTGGCGAAGCTCAGCACCCGCTTGGTGAGCGAGCCGGCGAAGTTCTCGTGGAAGAACGCGGCGTCCTTGGCCAGCAGCTCGTTCATGCCGAGCACGTAGAGGTTCTCGATGCCGCGGCTCTCAGTCCTTTTGAGACAGTGGATGCCGGCGCGCCACATCGCCTCGGCGGCGGCGAGCAGGCCGGCGAAGGTCAGCACGGCGGGCAGCATCGTCGCGACGTCGGGCTTCGCCCCGTCGGCGAGCTCGCCCGCGAGGTGGGCGACCACCAGCGGTACGAGGTAGAACAGGCAGACGTTGCCCAGCGACGGGAACAGCAGGCCAGGGATCGCGATCAGCTTGCGGCGGCCCAGCTCGCGCCGGTAGTGGCGCAGCGCCAGCAGGACCGCCGACTTCCGTTCGGACACCGCGGAACACCCCCTCCGAGCTCGCGGTGTGCCCCATGTTGCCGGACCGGCCCGGCCGTGGCGATCGAATTACCCGCACCCGGCGAGTATGTCTACTGTGGACTCATGCGGAGGGTGGTGCCCAGCGGGACGACACACCGGTCGGCGGGTTCTTCCGGACGGGCCGACCGGGTAACGTCCTCGCGGTGCCTGAGCTGACCAATCGCCGCATCGTGGTGGCCGCGACGCCCGCGGGTGTCCTGTCGGAGTCGCACTTCCGTGCCGAGGACGCCGTCGCCGGCGAGCCGGGCCCGGGCGAGGTGCTGGTCCGCGGCGTGCTGCTGTCCATCGACCCGGCGAACCGTGCGTGGCTGCAGGGCCGCACGTACCGCGACCAGGTCCGGCCCGGGGACGTGATGGCGGGGCTCGTGCTCGGCGAGGTGGTCGCGGAGAACGGCGCCGGGATCCCGGTCGGCACGTACGTCACGGCCGACGGCGGCTGGCAGCAGTACGCGGTGCTGCCGGCGGCACGCGTGCAGCCGATCGAGCCGGCCAGCGACCTGGCGCACCACCTGGGCGTGCTCGGACCGACCGGGCTGACCGCCTACTTCGGACTCTTCGACGTCGGCCGGCCGCGGGCGGGGGAGACGGTGCTGGTCTCGGCCGCCGCCGGGGCGACCGGCAGCGTGGTCGGCCAGCTCGCACGGATCCACGGCTGCCGGGTGGTGGGCGTGACGGGCTCGGCCGCGAAGAACCAGGTGCTGGTCGAGCGGCTCGGCTTCGACGCCACGGTCGACCACCGCAGCCCGACGTTCGCGGCAGACCTCAAGGCGGCGTGCCCGGACGGCGTCGACGTGTACTTCGACAACGTCGGCGGCCCGGTGCTGGACGCGGCGCTGCGCCGGATGAACACCCACGGCCGGGTCGTGTGCTGCGGCGCGGTGTCCCAGTACGACACGGACACCCCGGCCCCCGGGCCGGCCGGCGTGCCGGGCGTGCTGGTGACCAAGCGGCTGCGCATGGAGGGGCTGCTGGTGTTCGACTACGCGCCGCGCTTCGCCGAGGCGCTCACCGCCCTGGCCGACCTGCTGCGCGAGGGATCCCTCGTCGAGCTGCACGACGTGCTCGACGGCCTGGACAGCGCCCCGCGCGCGCTGATGGGCCTGCTCGCCGGCGACAACGTGGGCAAGCGTCTGGTCCGCATCGGCCCCGACCGCCTCACGACGTGATCTGGGGCGGCAGCCAGCGCATCGCGCCGCTGTCGAAGAGCACCACGATCCGGCTGTCCTCGTCGACGGGGCCGATCACCGCGAAGCCCGAGTCGGGGACGATGCCGGCGTACCGGTAGGCGATGTCCGGGCGGGCCTGGCCACTCACCCCGCCGCCGACGATCGTGCCCGTGCCGTCGGTGATCACCACGCAGCGGACCGGGTCCGCCACGTCCGCGGCCCAGCCGTGGAAGATCGGGACGGCCTTGCCCTCGTAGAACGGGTCCGGCTTCGCCGGCTCGGTCCGCTCCACCGCGCCCGCCGGGTGCTCCGGCCGCTTGTTGCCGTCCGCGCCGGTCAGCGCCGTCATCTCGTCGAGGTCGAGCGTCGAGCCGAACTCCGGCCCGCCGCAGCCGAGGGTGAAGTCGTCGCTGAACGGGTAGTGGCCCAGCGCCCGCAGCCGGGGCACGAGCTCGTTCGCCGACGGGTAGCGGCGGTAGGCGTCGCTGACCCCGCCGCGCACCGCGACGGCCTCCACCTGGTGCTCCTTGTTCGCGGCCCGCTCGACGCCGCCGTTGGGCCCGCCGAGCGCGAAGCCGAGCACGCCGACCAGCATCACCGCGCCCGCGATCTGGTACGCCCGCAGCGGCAGCCGCCGGTGCACGACGGTCGCCAGCAGCACGAGTGCGGGGACGGAGAGCAGCACCGACACCGACGTGTAGCGCGCGGTGTCCATGCCGACCTCGCCGCCGTAGTCGACCCGGGCCGCGGTGATCATGATCGCGCCGAGCAGCGCGTGCAGCGCGAGCGCCCACCAGAACCACATCCGCGGTTCGCGCGCGACCTTGCTCGACGCCAGCGCGAGGTAGACGCCCAGCAGGATCGCGCCGCCGAAGGCGGCCACCGCGCCGCTGTCGGTCGTCCACAGCTTGCCGACGATCGCGAGGAAGTAGTACAGCATGCTGGCGAGGTCGCCGGTCGGCTTGTTGGCCAGCGGCGCCGAGGGCTTGTACATCAGCCACATCAGCACCAGCGCGCCACCCACCACCAGCGGCAGCACCCGCTTCCACCACGGCTCCTTGCGCGCGAACGCGACCAGCGCCAGCACGGGCCAGGCCGCGAACGCCGTCGCGTAGCTGAGGCTGCCCACGAGGACCAGCGCCCACGCCGGCCACCACCGCCCGCGCAGCGCGAACAGCAGGGCCACGATCACGATCAGGTTGGCGGTGAGCCAGGCCGTGCCGCTCATCGCCCGCGCGTAGTTCCAGAGGCCGTGCGGGCTGAACATCAGCGCGGAGGCGGCGACGACGAGGCCGGCGCGCACGAGCGGGGGCAGCGTCCGTGGCAGCGCGTAGCCCAGCGCCACGATCGTGAGCACACCGACGGCCACGACGAACACGCCGAGTGTGCGGTTGTCGCCGTGGAACAGCTTGATGTTGATCCAGTAGAACAGCGTCGGCAGGCCGAGGATGTGCTCGTTGGACAGGTAGTTGCGCAGGTCGAACGCCTTGAGCGTGCCGTCCGGGTTCGTGATGCGCACCAGCTGGTACAGGTAGTCGAGGTACTGCAGCCGGCCGGCGTTGAAGACGTCGCGCAGGGTGGTGAGCACCGGCACGACGGCGAGCAGCGTGACGAGCCGCGGCAGCCACGGGCTCGCGGCGAACCGGCGGGCGAACGGCTCGCGCGGCTCGTCCGGCCGGTCGGCGGCCGGCTGCGGGTCCGGCTCCTGGGACGAGGGCGTGTCCTGCGTCAACGTCGTGCTCACGGGGTCATGCTAGGGAGCACGGCATCGCCGCCAGGAAGCGCCTCAGGTGAATCACGGGGCCGGGGGAAGTGGCACCGAATGGGGGCTGACGGTTTCGCCGCGGCGGGCCTAGCGTTTCTCCTGCGGTGGCGGCGTGCGCGATCGGGACCCCGCCGACCTGGGGAGGCGCGATGAGGCGTCGAGTCATCGTTGTAGCGGCCGTGTGCGCCGCACTGGCCACGACCGGCGTGACCGCCGCGGCGGCCCCGGCGGGCGGGCGCGGCGGGCAGGACGGGCTCCGGCTGGAGATGCTGTCCGGTCCCGCGCGGTACGTGAGCGGCGGGGCTGCCCGGGTACGGGTGGTCGTGCCGCGGACGGTGCCGCTGGACCAGGCGAGCGTCACGGTGAACGGCGCGGACGTGACGTCCGCGTTCGCCCCCGACGACCAGGCCCCGCACGCGCTCGAGGGCGTGCTGCGCGACCTGCCGGCAGGCGAGACCACGGTCCGCGCGGCCACCCGGCACGATCGCGCCGCGCTGCGGCTGGTCAACCACCCGGTCACCGGCCCGATGTTCTCCGGCCCGCAGCAGCCCGACTTCTTCTGCTCGACCCCCCAGCACCTCGCGGGGTTCGACCTCGCCGGCCCGTTCCTCGACGACGACTGCTCGCTCGAGACCCGCACCGGCTACTACTACCGGGCCGCCGACAACACGTGGAAGGTCTACGACCCGGCCGCCCCTCGCCCGGCCGACATGACGACCACCACGACGAGCCAGGGCGCCACGGTCGACTTCGTGATCCGCTGGGAGCGCGGCACGATCAACCGCTTCGTCTACACGATCGCGGTCCTCGACCCGGGTGCGAGCGGGCCGGCGGAGCTGCCCTACTGGAACCGCAAGCTGATCTTCTACTTCGGCGGCGGCGTGGCGGTCGGCCACTACCAGGGCTCGAACAACGCCGACGAGTCGCGCTACCCGTACGGGCTCGGGCAGGGCTACGCGATCGCGTGGTCGACCGGCACGAAGACCAACACGCACTACAACCTGGTCCTCGGCGGCGAGACCGCGCTGATGGTCAAGTCCCACTTCGTCACCGAGTACGCCGACCCCGAGTACACCGTCGGCCTCGGCGGCTCCGGCGGCGGCATCCAGCAGTACGTGTACGGCCAGAACCACGCGGGCCTGCTGGACGCCGCGATCCCGCAGTACTCCTATCCGGACATGGTCACCCAGACCATCCACGTGGGGGACTGCGAGCTGCTGGAGCGGTGGCTGGACCTGAAGGTGCGCGCGGACCCGGCCTCGAAGTGGGCCACGTGGTCGAACCGCTCCCAGCTGGAGGGGCTGGCCGCGTCGGACACCGTCGCGAACCCCTACCAGCCGCTGACGCCGTGGCTGCGGACGCCCGGCTCGAGCGAGTGCATCAACGGTTGGCGCGGGCTGTCCCCGCTCGCGCTCAACCCGAAGTTCGGCACCGCGCCGGGCATCACCCCCGAGCAGCAGGCCCGCGTGGAGTGGACGCACTGGAACGACGCGGTCAACGTCTACGGGCGCGACCCGGTCACCGGGTTCGCCCGGTCCACATGGGACAACGTGGGCGTCCAGTACGGGCTGGCGGCGCTCGTCGACGGGAACCTCGCGCCGGCGGAGTTCCTGGACCTGAACGCCTCCGTGGGTGGCTGGAAGGACCCGAGCCAGGCCGTGCAGGAGGGCTGCCCGTTCATCCCGGCCGCGTGCCCGGGTGACATCGACGTGTGGAGCGCCCGCAACATCACCCCGCCCGGCGCCGACGGCGTCGCCCCCCGCACCGAGGGCAGCGTCGCGGCCATGCGCGCGGCGTACCGGTCCGGGCTCGTGTTCGACGGCCGCGTCGACATCCCGATCATCGACTGGCGCCACTACCTCGACGCCGAGCTGAACATGCACAACGCGCGGCAGTCGTTCGCCTCCCGGGAGCGGATCGTCGAGCGGCGCGGGACCGCGGCCAACCAGGTCATCTGGTTCACCGACGCGCGCCCGGCACGGGCGTTCGACCAGACGCCGATGGCGCTCGCGGTGATGGACCAGTGGCTCGCGAACCTGCGGGCCCACCCGTCGCGCGGCGTCGCGGGCGCCAAGCCGCCCGAGGCGGTCGACAGCTGCTTCGCCACGGACGGGACGCTGCTCCACCGCGGCAAGGACGCGTGGCGCGGCATCCTCGACCGCGGCCCGGCCGGCCCGTGCACCCAGCGGTTCCCGATCCACGGCACCTCGCGGACGGTCGCCGGCGGCCCGTTCGACGAGCAGCACTACAAGTGCGCGCTGCAGCCGGTCCGCACCGCCCTGGCCCGCGGCGGGTACGGATCCTGGCGGCCCACGAGCGCGGAGCTGACCCGGTTGCAACAGATCTTCCCGGGCGGCGTGTGCGACTACCGCAAGCCGGACGTCGGCCGGCCGTGAGGTGACCGCGCGCTGCCCCCGTTACCAGCGGTTCGGGTGTAAAGATGGGGCATGGCTGAATGCGTGCACGTCGACCAGATACGCGAGGTGACGCCGAGCTCGACCGAGGGCTGCACCGACTGCCTCGCGATCGGCGGGACGTGGGTCCACCTGCGCGAGTGCCTCTCGTGCGGGCACATCGGCTGCTGTGACTCGTCGCCGAACCGGCACGCCAGCGCGCACTTCGCGCAGAGCCGGCACCCGGTGATCCGGTCCTTCGAGCCCGGCGAGGACTGGCGCTGGTGCTTCGTCGACGAAGCGCTGGTCTGATGAAGCCGGTCCTGCTGACCGTCGACGACGACCCGGGCGTCTCCCGTGCCGTGGCCCGCGACCTGCGCCGCCGCTACGGCGAGGGGCACCGCGTCGTGCGCGCGTCCTCCGGGCGGGAGGCGCTCGACGCGCTCCGGGAGCTGAAGCTGCGCGGCGAGCCGGTCGCGGCGATGCTCGCCGACTACCGGATGCCCGAGATGAACGGCATCGAGTTCCTCGAGCAGGCGATGGACCTCTTCCCGCGGGCCCGCCGCGCGCTGCTCACCGCCTACGCCGACACCGATGCCGCCATCCAGGCGATCAACCTCGTCGACGTCGACCACTACCTGCTCAAGCCGTGGGACCCGCCGGAGGAGAAGCTCTACCCGGTCGTCGACGCGCTGGTCGAGATGTGGCGTTCCGCCGCCGACTCGCCGGTCGAGGAGATCAAGATCGTCGGCCACCGGTGGTCCGCGCCGACCTTCGACGCGCGCGACTTCCTGGCACGCAACGCGGTCCCGTACCGCTACTACAGCATCGACGAGCCCGAGGGCCGCCGGCTGCTCGATGCGGCGGCCGCCGACCCGACCGAGATCCCGGTGGTGATCACCACCGAGGGGCGGGCGCTGCTGGCGCCGACCGACGCCGAGATCGCGGCGGCCGTGGGCCTGACCGTGGACCCGGCGACCGACTTCTACGACCTGATCGTGGTCGGCGGCGGGCCGGCCGGGCTGGGCTCGGCCGTGTACGGCGCCTCGGAAGGCCTGCGCACGCTGCTCGTCGAGCGGCAGGCCGCCGGCGGGCAGGCCGGGCAGAGCTCGCGGATCGAGAACTACCTCGGCTTCCCGGACGGCGTGTCCGGCGCCCAGCTCACCGACCGGGCGCGGCGGCAGGCGATCAAGTTCGGTGCGGAGATGCTCTCCGCGCGGGACGTCACGGCGCTGGAGATCCAGGGCTCCGCGCGGGCGGTGCGGTTCGGCGACGGCAGCACGATCGCCGCGCACGCGGTGATCCTCGCGACCGGTGTGTCCTACCGGAGCCTGGCCGCCACGGGGTGCGCCGAGCTGACCGGGCGGGGCGTGTACTACGGGTCGGCGATGACCGAGGCACCCGAGTGCGCGAACCGGGACGTCTACATCGTCGGCGGCGCGAACTCGGCGGGCCAGGCGGCGGTGTTCTTCGCCCGGCACGCGCGGTCGGTGACGCTGGTGGTGCGTGGCGAGTCGCTGCGGTCGTCCATGTCGCACTACCTGATCCAGCAGCTCGAGGCCATCGACAACGTGCACGTCCGCACCTGCACGACGGTCGGCGAGGCACACGGCGTCGAGCACCTGGAGGGGTTGCGGCTGGACTACGCGGACGGCACGTCGGAGAAGGTGGACACGAGCCACCTGTTCGTCTTCATCGGCGCGCAGCCCAGGACCGACTGGCTCGACGGGGTGGTCGAGCGGGATGAGCGCGGGTTCGTGTGGACCGGGCCGGACCTGCTCGTCGACGGCAACCGCCCGCCCGGCTGGGTGCTCGGCCGCGATCCGTACTACCTCGAGTCGAGCGCGCCCGGCGTGTTCGTCGCGGGCGACGTGCGCGCGCAGTCGGTCAAGCGGGTGGCCTCGGCGGTCGGGGAGGGCGCCATGGCCGTGACGCTCGTGCACCGGTACCTGGAGGAGCGGTGAGCACCACCCGCCGGCTGTCCAACGCGGAGCTGCGGGAGCTGTTCCTGTTCGCCGACCTCGACGACCAGCAGCTGAGCTGGGTCTCCGCCAACGGTGACGTGGTCGCCCACCGCGCGGGCGAGGTGGTCTCGGCCGAGGGCGATCCGGCGGAGTGCTTCTACGTGCTGCTGTCCGGGACGCTCAGCATGGCGCGCATGGTCCGCGGCGCGGAGGTCGAGACCATCCGGTCCGACCAGCGCGGCGCATACTCCGGTGCCATCCAGTTCTACCTCGGGGACCAGATCGAGCAGCTGTACGCGGCGACGGTCCGCGCGGTCACCGACGCCGAGTTCCTCGCGCTGCCGGCGCCCGAGTTCGGCGCGAAGTTCCGGCAGTGGTTCCCGATGGCCGTGCACCTGCTGGACGGCATGTTCGTCGGCTTCCGCAACAGCGAGGAGCTGATCGCGCAGCGGGAGCGGCTGCTCGCGCTGGGCAAGCTGACCGCGGGCCTCACGCACGAGCTGAACAACCCGGCCGCGGCCGCGGTCCGCGCGGCGGAGACGCTGCGGGAGCGCTTCGCCGGCATGCGGCACAAGCTGGCGCTGCTGGCCGACGGCACGATCGACGGCGAGCAGCTGCACAAGCTGACGATCCTGCAGGAGAAGTTCGTCGGCCGGATCACGACCGCCGAGTCGCTGACGCCCATCCAGGAGTCCGACCGCGAGGACGAGCTGGGCGAGTGGCTCGACGAGCGGGACGTGGCCGGCGGCTGGGACCTCGCGCCGGTGTTCGTGGCGGCGGGCCTGACGACCGCCGACCTCGACGGCATCGCCGGGGCGGTCGAACCCGGGTTCTTCGAGCCCGCGCTGCGCTGGCTCGCGTACACGGTGGAGACCGAGAACCTGCTGTCGGAGATCAAGGACAGCACCGCGCGGATCTCCAAGCTCGTCGGCGCGGCGAAGCAGTACTCGCAGCTGGACCGCACGCCGCACCAGGAGACCGACCTGCGCGAGGGCCTCAAGGCCACGCTCGTGATGATGGCCGGCAAGATCCCGGCCGGCGTGCGGGTGGTGAAGGACTTCGACCCCGAGCTCCCGGCGGTGCCCGGCTATCCCGCCGAGCTCAACCAGGTGTGGACGAACCTGATCGACAACGCGCTGGACGCGATGGGCGACGCGGGCACGCTGACGATCCGCACCGCCCGCGACGGCGACACCGCGCTCGTCGAGGTGATCGACACCGGCCCGGGCGTCCCGGCGGAGCTGCGCCGCCGCGTGTTCGAGCCGTTCTTCACGACGAAGGGCGTGGGGCGGGGTACGGGCCTCGGGCTGGACGTGTCGTTCCGGGTGATCACCAACCGGCACGGTGGCGACCTGCGGGTGCTCTCCGAGCCGGGGGACACCCACTTCCAGGTCCGCCTGCCGCTGCACGCGCCGGTGCCGGCTCCCTGACCTACTCGACGACCCGCAGCGCGTGGTCGGTGTTGTTCAGCCGGCGCCCGGCGTTCCCGGTGACCGTCACGATGTCCTCGATGCGGACGCCGAAGCGGTCCGGGAGGTAGATGCCCGGCTCGATGGAGAAGCACATCCCCGGCTCCAGCAACCGCTCCTCGCCCGCCACCATGTACGGCGGCTCGTGGGTGGTCACGCCGATGCCGTGGCCGGTGCGGTGGATGAAGCGCTCGCCGTACCCGGCGTCGGTGATGACCGCCCGCGCGACGCGGTCGACCTCCGCGCACGGGATGCCCGGGCGCACCGCCTCGAACGCGGCCTGCTGCGCCGTGCGCACGATGTCGTGCACCTGCTGGACCTCTGCCGTCGGCTCGCCCACGCAGACCGTGCGCGTGGTGTCCGAGCCGTAGCCGTTCATCAGGCCGCCGAAGTCGAGGACCACCGCGTCGCCCGGCCCGATCGTCCGCTCGCCCGCCTCGTGGTGCGGGTTCGCGCCGTTCGGACCCGACCCGACGACGGTGAAGTCCACCTGCTCGTGGCCGAACGACCGCAGCAGCCGCGCCAGGTCCGCCGCGACCTCGGTCTCCCGGCGCCCGGCGAAGCGCAGCCCGACGATCTCCCGGTACGTCGCGTCCGCGGCGGCGCCGGCCGCCGCGAGGCGGGCCAGCTCGGTCTCGTCCTTCACCGCGCGCAGCATCGGCAGGGCCGGGCTGAGCGCCTCGTACCGGGTGCCCGGCAACGTCTTCTGCAGGCCCAGCAGGTGCAGCGACCACGCCGAGTCGGAGATGCCGAGCCGCCCGTCCGGCGGCAGGTGCTCGGCGGCGACCGCGTACGGGTCGGTGCCGTCGGCCCAGTCCACGAGCCGCACGCCGGGCGCGCCCGGGGCCGCCGCCGCGTCCGGACGCTCCAGCATGGGCACGACGAGCGTCGGCGGCCGGCCGGCGAGCAGGATCAGCGCGGTCAGCCGCTCGGTGATCGCGGTCGGCCGGTAACCGGTCAGCCACACCAGATCCGGCCCGGGACCGACGACCAGCCCGTCCAGCCCCGCGCGGACCGCTTCGTCGACGGCGCGAGTCATCCGGGCGACGTAGTCCTCGGTGGTGAACGGGGCCGACAGCGTGCCTGCGGTCATGACGCGAAGCTAGGTTCACCGGCCCCTGCACCGGTTCACCCGCATCGGGTGAACCGGCGCACAATGCGGACGTGATCGGTCGGCTGCATCATGTCGTCCTGGACTGCCGGGACCCGCACGCGCTCGCCGCGTTCTACTCCGGACTGCTCGGCCTGCCGGTGACGTACGAGAGCGCGGACTGGGTCGTCGTCGCGGCGAGCGACACCACCTCCGGGATCGCGTTCCAGCTAGCCCCGGACCACGAGCCGCCGCGCTGGCCGGATCCGGCCGCGCCACAACAGATCCACTTCGACGTCATGGTCGATAACGTCGACGCCGCCGCCCCGCGCGTGCTCGCCCTGGGTGCCACCCGGCTGCGCGGCGACGTGTTCGCCGACCCGGCCGGCCACCCCTTCTGCCTCATCCCGCGCCCCGGCTGGGCGCCGCCCGTCGGCCGGGGCTAGCCAGCCGGGGCGGGACCAGGCGGCGCGAGGCCGGGGCTTTGTGCGGGCCCGGCCTCGCGCCAGCTTCCGTCCCCGTCAGCTGACGTCGGGGTCCACCCAGTCGAAGGTCCGGGTCACGGCTTTCTTCCAGTTCCGGTAGATCCGCTCGCGCTCGCCCGCGTCCACGTTCGGGATCCACCGCTTGTCCTCGGCCCAGTTGCCGCGCAGCTCGTCCAGCCCGCTCCAGTAGCCGACCGCGAGGCCCGCGGCGTAGGCGGCGCCCAGGGCCGTGGTCTCGGCGACCTTCGGGCGGACCACGGGGACGTCGAGGATGTCCGCCTGGAACTGCATCAGCAGCTCGTTCGACACCATGCCGCCGTCGACCTTCAGCTCGGTGAGCGCGACCCCGGAGTCGGCGTTCATCGCGTCGAGCACCTCGCGGGTCTGGAACGCGGTCGCCTCGAGCACGGCGCGGGCCAGGTGCCTCTTGTCGACGTAGCGGGTGAGGCCGACCAGCGCGCCGCGCGCGTCGGCCCGCCAGTACGGGGCGAAGAGCCCGGAGAACGCCGGCACGAAGTACGCCCCGCCGTTGTCCTCGACGCCGCGGGCGAGCGTCTCGATCTCGCCCGCGGACGAGATGATGCCGAGGTTGTCGCGCAGCCACTGCACGAGCGCGCCGGTGATCGCGATGGAGCCCTCGAGCGCGTAGACGGGGCGGTCCTTGCCGATCTTGTAGCAGACCGTGGTGAGCAGCCCGTTCTTGCTGGGCACCTTCTCCTCGCCGGTGTTGAGCAGCATGAAGTTGCCGGTGCCGTAGGTGTTCTTCGCGGTGCCGACCTCGTAGCAGACCTGGCCGAACGTCGCGGCCTGCTGGTCGCCGAGGATGCCCGCGATCGGCACGCCCTTCAGCACGCCGCCGGGCCCGCCGTGCCCGTAGATCTCCGAGGACGAGCGGATCTCCGGCAGCATCGACATCGGGATGCCCATCTCGGCGGCGATGTCCGCGTCCCAGGCGAGGGTGTCGAGGTCCATCAGCATCGTGCGCGACGCGTTGGTCACGTCCGTGGCGTGCACGCCGCCGTTCGGTCCGCCGGTGAGGTTCCACAGCGTCCACGTGTCGGTGTTGCCGAACAGCAGGTCGCCGTTCTCCGCCCGCGCCCGCGCGCCCTCGACGTTGTCGAGGATCCAGCGCACCTTCGGCCCGGAGAAGTACGTCGCCAGCGGCAGGCCGACCTTCGCCTTGTACCGCTCGGGTCCGTCGTCGCCCAGCGCGCCGAGCTGCTCGACGATGGCCTGGGTGCGGGTGTCCTGCCAGACGATCGCGTTGCACACCGGCTCGCCGGTGTGCCGGTCCCACACCACCGCGGTCTCGCGCTGGTTCGTGATGCCGACCGCGGCCAGGTCGCCGATGTTCAGGTTCGCCGCGGCCAGCGCCTGCCCGGTGACGTCACGGGTGTTGGCGGAGATCTCCTTCGGGTCGTGCTCGACCCAGCCGGCTCGCGGGAAGATCTGCTGGTGCTCCTTCTGCCCGGCCGAGACGATCGAGCCGGAGTGGTCGAAGATGATCGCCCGGGTGCTGGTCGTGCCTTGGTCGATGGCGAGCACGTACTGAGTCATCATGCGTCCTTTCGCTGCGTGCCTGGCTGCTAGAACACGACCTGGGAGAGCAGGCCGGCGATGGCGCCGCCGATCAGGGGGCCGACGACCGGGATCCACGCGTAGCCCCAGTCGGAGTCCTTGTGCGGCCGGGCATCGAGCTCGGCCGCGGCCGCGGCGCCGACGCCCACCGGCGTGCGGGTGGTGGCCGCCCGGTACTGCAGCGGCAGCAGCGCGTGCGCGATGCGCGGACCGAGGTCACGAGCCGGGTTGATGGCGTAGCCGGTGGGCCCGCCGAGAGAGGCGCCGATGCCGACCACGAGCAGCGCCACGGCAACCGGGCCGAGCTGGTTGGGGGTATTGCCGAACGACAGCACGACGATCACGAGCACGAACGTGCCGATGACCTCGGTGACGACGTTCCAGACGGGGCTGCGGACCTCCGGCGCGGTGGAGAACACCCACAGCTTCTTCTGCTCGTCCTCCTCGGCCTCGAACTGCTTGCGGTAGGTCAGGAAGACCAGGCAGGCGCCGACGAACGCGCCGACCATCTGGCCGGCGAAGTACACGAGCGTCGAGCCGAAGGTGATGCTCACGTCCGGCGCGTAGGTGTCGGCCCCGCTCATCAGGATGCCGACCGTCACCGCCGGGTTGAGGTGCGCGCCCGACTTGTACGCGAGGAACACGCCGGCCATGACGGCGAGGCCCCATCCGAAGTTGATGAGCAGCCAGCCGCCGTCCTTGCCCTTGGACCGCGCCAGCAACACGTTCGCCACCACGCCACCGCCCAGCAGCAGCAGCATGCCGGTGCCCAGAACCTCGCTGAAGAACACCACGCTGAGAGACACGGTCCCTCCATTCGTCGATGAACGGCCGCGCCGAACGTAAGTCCGGCCCGGCGCACCGGCAACGGACAGCGGTCGACGATGTCGAACAGCGGCGGTGCCCGGCACCCGGTGACCCGGCCGGTCTCGGTTCGCCATGGGTACGGGCACAGCGGTCATGTGGGAGAACACGCTCTGCCACGGCGTTCGACATTGCCGACACCGACCGGGCAGGCTAGCTTCGTGACGTGCCCGGGCCCATCCAGTCGATCGAACGCGCGGCGGCGGTGCTGCGGCTGCTCGCGCGCGGCACGGGACACCATGGGCTCGCGGAGATCTCCGCGTCGCTGGGCCTGCCCAAGGGTACCGCGCACGGGATTCTCCGTACGCTGCAACGGGTCGAGTTCGTCGAGCAGGACCACGCGACCGGCCGCTACCGGCTCGGCGCGGCGCTGCTGCACCTCGGCACGAGCTACCTGGACGCGAACGAGCTGCGGTCCCGGTCGATCAACTGGTCGGACACCCTCGCCGCGCGCAGTGGCCAGGAGGTCCGCATCGGCATGCACCTCGACGGCGCGGTCCTCGTCGTGCACCACGTGTTCCGGCCCGACGACTCCATGCAGACGCTGGGCATCGGCGCCATGCTTCCGTTGCACGCCACCGCACTCGGCAAGGTCCTGCTCGCCTACGACGCGGACCTGCCGGACTTCGCGCGCCGCCACGAGCTCACCTCGCTCACCCGCCGCACGATCGTCACGCCCGCCGCGCTCGAGCGGGTGCTGGCCGAGGTCCGCGCCGGCGGCTGGGCGAGCGAGTCCGAGGAGTGCATGCCCGGCGAGGCCAGCATCGCCGCGCCGATCCGCGCACCAGGCGGGCTCCTCGTGGGCGCGATCGGCATCTCCGGTGCGGTGGACCGGATCTGCGACACCGCGGGCCGGCCGAAGCCCGCGCTCGTCCGGCACGTCTGCTTCGCGGCCGAGGCCGTGTCCCGCGAGCTCGGCGGCTGAGGTGTGGTGGCGATGAGCCAGCGGTTCGTGATGGCGATCGACCAGGGCACCACGTCGACCCGGTGCATCCTGTTCGACCACAACGCGCGGCTCGTGTCGGTCGCGCAGCGCGAGCACCGGCAGTACTACCCGCGGCCGGGCTGGGTGGAGCAGGACGCGGTGGAGATCTGGCGCAACGTCGACCGGATCATGCCGCAGGCGTTGCGGGACGCGGGCATCTCGCCGGACCAGATCGTCGCGCTGGGCGTCACCAACCAGCGCGAGACCGCGGTGGTGTGGGACCGGCACACCGGCATCCCGGTCGGCCGGGCGATCGTCTGGGAGGACATCCGCACCGAGGAGCTCATCGCCGAGCTGGGCACCCGGCCGGACCTCGAGCGCGTGCGGGAGCGCTGCGGGCTGCCGCTCGCCACGTACTTCTCGGCGCCGAAGCTGCGCTGGCTGCTGGACGACACGCCGGGGCTGCGCGAGCGTGCCGAGCGCGGTGACGTGCTGTTCGGCACCATGGACAGCTGGCTGATCTGGAACCTGACCGGTGGCGTCAACGGCGGCCTGCACGTCACGGACGTGACCAACGCCAGCCGCACGATGCTGATGAACCTGATGACCCAGGAGTGGGACGCCGAGCTGCTGGCGTTCTTCGGCATCCCGGCCCGGATGCTGCCCGAGATCCGGCCCTCCACCGAGATCCGCGCCCGAACCACCCGCGTCGTGCCGGGCATCCGGATCGCGGCCGCGCTCGGCGACCAGCACGCCGCGCTGTTCGGCCAGACGTGCTTCACCCGCGGCGAGACCAAGTGCACCTACGGCACCGGCAGCTTCCTGCTGATGAACACCGGAACCACGCTGGTGCGGTCGAACCACGGGCTGCTCACCACGATCGGCTACCAGCTCGGCGGCGAGCCGGTGACCTACGCGCTGGAGGGCTCGATCGCCGTCACCGGCTCGCTCGTCCAGTGGTTCCGCGACAACCTCGGCGTGATCCACAGCGCGCCGGAGATCGAGACCCTGGCGCGCACGGTCACCGACAACGGCGGGTGCTACATCGTGCCGGCGTTCTCCGGGCTGTTCGCGCCGCACTGGCACAGCGAGGCACGAGGGATCATCGTCGGCCTGACCTCCTACATCACCAAGGGACACCTCGCCCGCGCCGTGCTCGAGGCGACCGCGTGGCAGACCCGGGAGGTCGTCGACGCGATGGAGGCCGACCTCGGCGTGCCGTCCTCGGTGTTGAAGGTGGACGGCGGGATGACCGCCGACCACCTGCTCATGCAGTGCATCGCCGACGTCCTCGACATCCCGGTGATGCGGCCGATGGTGGCCGAGACCGTCTCGCTCGGCGTGGCCTACGCGGCCGGGCTCGCCGCCGGGTACTGGCCGGACCTGGAGGGCCTGCGGCGCAACTGGCATCTCGCGGCGCGGTGGATCCCGCAGATGGATCCCGAGCACCGCGAGGAGGAGTACGCGAACTGGAAGCGAGCCGTGGAGCTCACGTTCGGCTGGGCCCGGCCGCGGCGGACGGCGGCGAACCGGGCCCGGTAGTCCCGCGTGGTTCGACAGCATGGTTCGACGGCGTGTTCGACGGCGTGGTTCGACCGTGTCGTTCGACCGTATCGTTCGGCAGTGTCGTTCGACGATGTCGACCGCGGACCGTGGTGGGCGCCGGGCCGGCGACCTAGTGTCGAGACGGCATCGCCGCCAGCTCAGCCGCCCGCAGCCCGGCCGCGGGCGGTTCGTACGCCTCCGAGGGGTGGGCCTACGACGTTCGGCGGTATCCGGCGGTCCACCTACGCAGCGAAGATCTTGTGCGTCCGTGGGCCACCGGATACCGCCGTCCGGGAGTGAGTGAGCCATGCGCCGTGTCGTGAGCTACATCGTGATCGGGCTGGGCGTGTTCGCCATCGCGCTCGGCCTGCTGCTGCGCTTCTACGCCTATCCGAGGCTGGCCAAGGTTCCGCTGGACATCGACAACACCTCCGTGGCGCAGGGCACCGGAGTCACGGCGCTGGTGATCGAAGAAGTCGACGGCGTACCGACCCCGGAGATCCGCCACGACCTGAACCTCACCTCGACCACGCACGTCACGGGCGACCTCACCCAGCCGGAGATCAAGGAGGACGGCGACGTCGCGGCCTGGGTCGAGGCCACGAAGACCGTCGACGACGTCAGCGGCATCCTCGTCGACGCGTCGCTGCGGGAGCTGTGCCTGGACCGGCACACCGCCGAGTCGGTCGCGCCGTGCCAGGGGCAGTACATCTCGGTGACCGAGGGCGAACGGATCACCGAGGATCCGAACGTCGTCCAGCAACCCGGCCTGAACTTCAAGTTCCCGTTCGGCACCGAGCAGCGCAGCTACCAGTACTACGACCTCACGCTGCAGCACACGGTCGAGGCGCGCTTCAAGGGCGAGGACACGGTCAAGGGCGTCGACGTCTACCGGTTCGTCACCGAGACGAAGCCGACGAAGGTGGCCACGCAGGACGTGCCCGGCTCGCTGGTCGGGCTGGACGACGAGCCGTCGGTCTCCGCCGACCGCTACTACCAGGACACCCGCACGATGTGGGTCGAGCCGGCCACCGGTGCGCTGCTCGCCGTGGAGGACACGGGACGGCAGGAGCTGGTCGGCCCCGGCCAGAGCCCGGGCGACGGCACGATCGTCTACGACGGCACGTTGGAGCTCAACGACAAGACGGTCAGCGCGAACGTCGAGGAGGCGAACAACAACACCGGCCGCCTGTCGCTGCTGACCGTGTGGCCGATCGTGCTGTGGATCGCGGGTGGCGTGCTGACCGTGGTCGGCGTCGTCATGCTGCTCGTGTCGGGCCGGCGCGCCCGCCGGACGGGATAACGGCCGGATAGCCGCGTGGATGTCCCGCGCGGGACTCTCTGCTCGCAGTCGGACGTCGGCGAGCGAAGGGCGCAGGGACATGTTCGGAGAGAACACCGGCGGGTACACCGCGGCCGCCGAAGCGACCGGGGTCGACCACGTGCGGCTCGGCTACCACTACCTCGACCGGGGCGACACCGACGGGTACGGGTCGCTCCTGGACGCCGGTGCGGTGCTGGAGGAGCCCGGCCGGGCGCCGGTCTGCGGGCGCGGGGCGGTGGCCGGTGTGCCGCGGCTGCGCGGCCGGGGCGAGCACGACCTGCGCGACGTGTTCGCCGCCGACGGCCGGGTCGCGGCGATCGGCCGGTTCCGTCCGGGCGGCGGGCACGTCGGCGAGGTGGACTTCGCGGACTTCTACACGCTCTCCGAGCACGGTCTGCTGGTCAACCAGCGGTCGTTCTACTTCGTCCGTCCCGCCCAGACGTGACTTTCTCTCGTATGTCGCTCTAGGCTGGCCGTTCGTGGTGGTAGACGAGAGGCTCGCGGCGGACGGCTCCGCCGACGGACCGTTGTTCCGGATCCTGGGCCCCCTGCAGGTCTGCGCCGGTGACCACCAGGAATTCACGATCACTCCGGGCCGCCAGCACATCGTGCTCGGCGTGCTGCTGCTGGAAGCCAACCGGGTCGTGAGCATCGACCACCTCATCGACGCCGTCTGGGACGACGACCCGCCCGCGACCGCCCGCACCCAGGTGCAGATCTGCGTGTCACGCCTGCGCAACCGCCTCGTCGAGGCCGGTTGCGAGGCCATCGTCACCCGCGCGCCCGGCTACCTGATGCCGGTCCGGCCGGGACAGCTCGACGCCCAGCTGTTCGCCTCGCTGACCGCCGAGGCCGACTCGCTCGCCCGGTCCGGCCGCACGGCGGAGGCGGCCGAGGTGCTCGGCCGTGCGGTGGGGTTGTGGCGCGGGCCCGCGCTGTCCGGTATCGACAGCCACATCCTGCGGGCCAAGGCCACCGAGCTCGACGAGCGCCGCCTCGCCGCCGTGGAGGTGCACACGGACCTCGAGCTGGCGCTGGGCCGGCACCACAAGCTGGTCGGCCGGCTGTCCACATTGGTCAGCGAGCATCCGTTGCGCGAGCGGCTGCGCGGGCAGCTGATGCTCGCGCTGTACCGGGCGAGCCGGCAGGCGGAGGCGCTGGAGACCTACCGGCAGGGCCGCGAGCTGATGATCGAGCAGCTCGGCCTCGAACCGGGCGAGGAGCTGCGCCGGCTGGAGAGCTCGATCCTCGCCGGCGACCCCGCCCTGCAGAGCACCGACGTCCCGGTCCCGGACCCGCCGGCCGCCGCCGAGCCGGAGATCCTCGCGCCGTTCCAGCTGCCGACCGACATCGCCGACTTCACCGGCCGCACCGAGCTGATCGGCCAGGTGGAGCGGCTGCTCGTCGGTGCCGCCGACGGCTACGCCACGCGGGTCGTGGTGCTCGCCGGCAAGCCGGGTGTGGGCAAGAGCGCGCTCGCGGTGCACGTCGCCCACCGGCTCGGCGACGGCCCCTTCCCGGACGGCCAGCTGTACTGCGACCTCGGCGGCGGCCGCACCGAGCCGACCAGCGCCGCCGACGTGCTCGGCCGGTTCCTGCGCGCGCTCGGCGTGCCCGGCGAGGCCATCCCGGAGCGGACCGACGAGCGGGCCGAGATGTACCGCCAGCTGCTCGCGCGGCGGCGGATCCTCGTGCTGCTCGACGACGCCGCGGGCGAGGCGCAGGTGCGCCCGCTGCTACCGGGCAGCGGCAGCAGCGTCGTCGTGGTGACCAGCCGCGCGCGGCTCACCGGCCTCGCGGGCGCGCGGGTGTACGACGTGGACGTGTTCGACGCCGACGAGGCGGTCGGCATGCTCGCGAGCGTCGTCGGCGAGCAGCGGGTGGCCGACGAGCCCGCGGCGGCCGAGGCGCTGATCCGGCTCGTGGGCCGGCTGCCGCTGGCCCTGCGGATCGTGGCCGCCCGGCTCGGCGCGCGGCCGCACTGGTCGCTCGCCTGGATGCTGGAGCGGCTGTCCGACGAGCGGCGGCGCCTCGACGAGCTGGCCCACGGCGAGATGATGGTCCGGGCGAGCCTCGCGCTGACCTACGACGGCCTCGAGCCCGACGCGCGCCGGCTGCTCGGCCGGCTGGGCGTGCTCGACGGGCTGAGCTTCCCGAACTGGGTGGCCGCCGCGCTGCTGGACGCCGACTACCTCGACGCCGCCGACCTCCTCGAGGTGCTCGTCGACGCGCAGATGGTCGAGGTCGCGGCCATGGACATCAGCGGCAGCCCGCGCTACAAGCTGCACGGCCTGATCCGGTTGTTCGCTCGCGAGCAGCTGGAACGGCACGAGCCGCCGGCGGACCGGGACGCGGCGATCGGCCGGGTCGCCGGGGGCTGGCTCGCCCTCGCCGACGCGGCGCACCGGCGAATCTACGGCGGCGACTACACCGTGCTGCACGGCGACGCGCCGCGCTGGCAGCCGCCCGCGTCCTACACCGAGCGCGTGCTGGTGGATCCGCTCGCGTGGCTGGAGTCCGAGCACGCCAACCTGTGCTCGACGGTGTCGCTGGCCGCCGGGGCGGACCTGGCCGGCGCGTGCTGGGACCTCGCGGTCAGCCTCGTGACGCTGTTCGAGACCCGCTGCTACTTCGACGACTGGGAGCGCACGCACCGGGTGGCGCTGGCCGCCGCGGGCAAGGGGGGCGACCGGCGCGGGCAGGCCGCGGTCCGCTGCTCGCTCGGCTCGCTGCACCTCAGCCGGGGGCAGGAGGCGGCGGCCGAGGCGGAGCTGGAGCCCGCGCTGCGCGAGTTCGAGGAGCTCGACGACCGGCACGGGACCGCGCTGGCCCTGCGCAACCTCGCACTGCTGGACCACATCCGCGGGACCAAGGACCGGGCACTCGAGCGCTACACCGCCGCGCTGGCCGGCTTCCGCGCGGTCGGTGACCTGGTGGGCCAGGCGCACGTGCTCGGCCAGAGCGCCCAGCTGGAGCTCGACCGCGGCGAGCTGGGCCCGGCCGGCGCGCACCTCGCGGACGCGCTCGCGATCTGCCAGGAGGTCGGCAGCCGCCGGGTCGAGGTGCAGATCCGGTTCAAGCTGAGCGAGCTGATGCTGCGGGACGGCCGGGCGGTGCAGGCCCAGGAGGTGCTGTCCGACCTCCTGAGCGTGGTGCGGGAGTGGGGCGACATCGTGGGGGAGTCGCGGATCCTGCGCCGGCTCGGCCAGGTGACCGTCCGGCTCGGGCAGGCCGACGAGGGGGAGCAGTTGCTGACCGAGGCCCTCGTCGCGTGCGAGCAGACGATGGACCGGGCCGGGGCGGACGCCATCCGCGACGATCTGGCTCAGCTGACCGCGAGCTGACGGCTCACGGACCCCACGGGGTGTCGGCGAGGCTGTCGCTGGTGGTGGCGGTGACCGGCGCGGCGGCGTCCCTGGCGGAGTGCTCGGCGGCGGCCACGGCCGTGGCGGGGATCGCGACGGCGGCGGCGACGGCGGTGGAGACGATCGCGGTCTTGACGATTCGCATTCTCTTTTTCCCTTCCCGTTTTCGGATCGCATTCCTGATGCTGATTCCGAAGCTAAGAAGGCACGACATCACGCGACTATCTGCGATTCATCCCGCGTTATCACGGGATCGCGGTTCCGTGATGCCGCGGTGATAACGCGATGTCGATGCTGGTGAGGATGGGTCGCGGGCGAGCTGCCCCGATGAACGTGAACGGCAGGAGACGGACGGCATGGCCGGAGCATTCGGTAACGGCCGGCTACCGGCGCGCCGTTTCGGCCCGCTCCCACCCCTGCCCGGCCGCACCCGCGGCCGCCTCGACGACGACGGCCGGCTGCGGGTAGCGCACACCGGTGCGCTGCGCCCGGACCCCGCGCACGATCGCGCCTCGCTCACCGCAGCCGGCCTCGTCCCCTGCCCGACGGCGTCCGGGTCGCCTCGGTCATGACGCTGCACGCGCCCGCGTTTCCCGAGGCGGCGGTCCGCGCACGGGCCCGTTCGGGCGCGGCGGCCGCCTTCCCGGACGTGTCCGGCCACGGCGCCGAACTGCACGGCGCCGACCCGGACGCCCGCCCCGCGGACCCGCTCGACGCGTTGCGGCTCGTGCCGCCGGTGTTCGTGCCGCGCCGGCTGGAGAAGCTCATCGACCTGGCCCGCGAGCCGGTGTACCGCGACGTCGTGCTGGACACCCTGGTCGGCGGGTTCGCCTCGGCGCTGCCGCTGTACCTGTCGGCGTTCGGCCCGGCCCAGGTGGCGAACGCCGACCTCGGCGTGGCCGCGAGCCGCCAGGCCGGCCGGCTCGGCATCCCGATGGTGGTCGGCGAGCACGTGGTGGCGGCGAACGGGCACGGCGGCTCGCCGCTGCACCGCATCGAGGCATACACGGCCGAGGTGGCGGACGGACGCGGCGGTGTCGTCGTCCAGCAGTCCGCCGAGGACGCCGACGGCGACGGGTGGCGCCGCGTGTACCGCGACGCGCGGGCGCGGCGGCTGCTGGAGTCGGGCCGGCTCGCCTTCGAGCTCAAGGTCGGCCAGGGCGCCGTGCCCGGCCTCGGCGGCACGACCCTGCTCGACGGCGTGCCGCGGTTCGGCGGGCCCGGCACGTTCACCGACGAGATCCTCCGCCAGCGGATCCGCCTGATGCGGAACATCTTCCCGCGGGCCCGGGTCTGGGTGAAGCTGCCGCCCGCCCGCGACGTCGAGGTCGCCGCCCTCGTCGCGTGGGACGCCGGCGCGGACGCGGTGACCGTCGACGGCGCGGAGGGCGGCACCGGCTGGGCGCCGACCGCGTTCCTCGGCCATGTCGGGCTGCCGCTCGGCGAGTGCCTGCGCCGCATCGGCGACCAGGACGCGTGCCTGCTGGTGTCCGGCCGGATGTGGGAGGGCACCCGGGTGGCGAAGAGCCTCGCGCTCGGCGCCACCGCCGCCGGGCTCGGCCGGGCCGCGCTCGTCGCGGTCGACGAGAACCCCACGGCCGGGCTCGTCAACCTCGTCGACTGCCTGGCCGTGGAGCTGCGGATGCTCACCAGCGCCATGGGGAAGTACCACTGTGGCGAGCTCAGCCGCGAGGACGTCTGGGCGACCGCGGAGATGTCCACGATGGACACCCTGGCGGGGTTGTGGTGACCGGCCCGCTCAGCCCTCGGGGACGAGGCTGACGGACAGCGTCAGGTCGATCCGGGGCCAGATGACCGCGCGCAGCGCGCTCACCCCGAAGTCGTGCCGGTTGACGCTCGCGCCGGCCACCACGTCGACGCCGCCGCCGTGGTGGCGGACCTCCCGCACCGCCAGCGTGACCGGCACGGTCTCGCCGTGGACGGTCAGCCGGCCGGGCACGCGGGTGGCGTCCGCGGACAGCTCGCCCTCGAACGTGATCGAGGGATACCGCGCCACGTCCAGCAGCTGCGGCGAGCGCAGGTGCTCGTCCCGCCGCCGGATGCCGGTGGCCAGCGCCGCCGGGTCCAGCGTCGCGGACACCGTGGCGCGGCCGTTCTCGATCGTCACCGCGCCGGTGCGGATCGGCATCGTGCCGCGTGCGGGCAGGCCGAACATGCCGCGGGCGCGGAACCCGCATTCGCTGCGGCTGGGGGCGATGCGATAGCCGCCGCGGACCGGCAGCCCGGTGCGGACCGGCGCGCTCATCGCACACCCGCCGTGGACCTGACCCGGTACAGGTCGACCCGGTCCGGCCCGGGCAGCAGTGCCGGATCCTCGCCGGCCTGCTGCGCGGCGGACCTGGCCACGCGCTGCCCGTCCTCGATCGCGTCGACCGAGGTGGCCAGCACGATCACCAGCACGCAGCGCCGCTCGGGCTGCCACATCGTCAGCGATCGCACGGTCCCCGGGTGGTTCGCCATCAGCGGGCGGATCCGCTCGGTGCCCACCCGCGCCGTCGCGGCGCGCACCGGGTCGCTCATCGGGCCCGCGAAGCTGACCAGCGCGGCGACGAGCGACTGCTCGTCACTGGTTCCGCCCGGCGCGTCGTACTCGATCTCGTACCACTCCGCGGTCGGATCGGCCGCGGCCTGCCCGGCGGTCTGCCACAGGCTCAGTACGAGGTCGTCGGCACCGGCCAGCCGGTGCAACCCGTACACCTCGGTGGCACCGGTGGTGCCCTCCTCGGTTCTTCCCATTCGCGCGTACATCGCGCTCACCTCCGTGTTCGTGTGTCCTGACCACGGTCGCCGCTACGGAGGTACGGCGGATCCGGGGAAGTACCGAACTCCGGTACTCAACCCGCCCCTGAGACATCGGTTCAGGGAACTGGCTCAGGGCGTTGCGAGGCCCTGCTCGACCGCCCACACGGCGGCCTGCGCGCGGTTCGCGACGCCGATCTTGGCGAGCGTGTTGCGCACGTGCGTCTCGACGGTTCGTTCGGAGAGCACCAGCTCGGTCGCGATCTCCCGGTTGGACGCGCCGTGGGCGAGCCGGCCGAGCACCTCCCGCTCCCGTGCGGTGAGCGGCACGGCGTCCTGGCGGGCGCGGTCGGCCCGGCGCAGCACGCCGTCCGCCCGGGCCAGCGAGGCCGCCATGCCGAGCCGGCGGGCCGTGGTCGCCGCGTCCCGGGCCACCGCGCGCGCCCGGGCCGGCGCGCGCTCGGCCAGGACGTCGGCCAGCTCGACCTGGGACAGCGTCCGGTAGGGCAGCGCGCCGATCCGGTCGTCCATCGAGACGGCCTCGGTGAGGTGGCGCTCCGCGTCGTCGGCGCGGCCGAGCGCCGCGGCCAGGACGCCGAGCGGCCGGGAGACCGAGCCGCTACACATCAGCGAGCCCGAGCCCGCCGCGAGGTAGTAGCCGGCGTTGGGGAGCAGCTCGTCGTAGCAGTGCCGGGTCACGTCCTGGTCGCCGAGACCGGCGGCGACCAGGCCGGCGCTCGCCATGATCGGCAGCCACCGCCCGTCCCGCGGGAGCCCGGCCAGCTTCGGGCGGACCCGGCCGAAGCACTGCCAGGCCGCGTCGAGGTCGCCGCCGTGGAGCAGGAACAGCCCGCCGTAGGCCTGCGTGATCACCAGGGACGGCGTGCGATCGGTGAACTCGCGCGCCGCGGCGAGCAACTCGCCGTGCTCGCCCCGCAGGTCGGTGAGCTCGAAACGGATCGCGAGCACGAGGTCCGGGGCGGAGGCGTCCTCGGTCCGCAGCGCCGCCGCGAGCATCTCCGCCATCTCCGCCTCGGTCGTCGTGAACTGGCCGAGCAGCAACGCGAGCGCCGCGCGCAGCTTGTGCACGTGCCAGAGCGCGATCGGCCAGCCGAGCCGGTCCGCCAGCAGCGCCAGCCGCGCCAGCTCGTCGTCCACAGTGGACAGCGTGCCGAGCTGGAGGGCGGCGTCGATCCGCCACAGCCGGGCCCACAGCTCGCCGTCGGGCGGGCCGTCGGCGCCGAGGCCGAGCATCCGCCGGGCCAGCTCCAGGCGGTCGGTGACGCCGTCGGGGTGGCTGCACACCTCCTGGCGGGCGCGCAGCGCGTCGGCGAGGGCGAGCGGGTCGCCGGTCCGCTCGGCCAGCTCGAGCGCCTCGCGGCTGGGTTCCTCCGCCTCGCCGGGGCGGACCGCGTCGACCGTCGCGAGCGCGCGCTGGGCCAGGACGCGGGCGCGCCACGCGAGTGCGCCGGCGGGCAACGCGGCGAGCGCGCGGTCGCACAGCGCCATGATCGGCACGGAGACCGGCCCCTGCACGCCACGCACGACCAGCGCCGCCCGCGCCATGAGGTCCGGCCGGTCCACCCGCTCGGCCGGCCCGGTCACGGCCTGGCAGCGGCGGGCCGCCGCGTCGACCAGGCCCGCGGCGAACTCGGCCTCCGCCGCGTCGAGCAGCAGTTCGCAGCGGCGCACGACGTGGTCGGGCCGGTCCTGCCCGGCGAGGGCGGCGAGGGCGGCGTCGAAGAGCTCGATGGCGCGGTCGAAGGCCAGCCGGCCCAGCGCGAGCGCGGCGCCCGCGCGGCACGCCCGCACCGCGGCGTCGCGGCTCGCGTCGTCGGTGATCGACCGCAGCCGGTGGGTCACGGCCTCGCCCGGCAGCTCCCCGGCCTCGATCGCCTCGGCGAGCCGGCGGTGCCAGGCCACCGCGCGGGTGGCCGGGATCGTGGCGTAGACGGCCGCGCGCACCAGCTCGTGGTCCGGCACCGCCCCGGCCGCGGTCTCGACGTGCGCCAGCACCGCCTCGGGCGTGGTCGCGCACAGCAGTGCCACGGCCGGCACCGACCAGTCGGCCCCGATCAACGCGCACGCCGCCACCACCTCGCGGACCGGCCCGGGCAGCCGGTCGAGGCGCTCGGCCACGATGCCGCGCAGCTGCTCCGGCACGCCGAGCGGCCAGGTGTCCGACTCGGGCGCGGGCCCGGCGGCGAGCCCGGCGTCGCCGAGCGCGGCGAGCATCTCGTTGACGTACAAGGGGTTGCCGCCCGACGCGCGGGCGAGCAGCGGCACCCACGACGGGTCCGCCGCACCGCCCACGACGGACGCGATCTCGGCGGCGTCCCACGGGCGCACCGTGATCGCGGTCGTCGCGCCGTCGCGGCGGAGCTGGGTGACCGTCGCGCGCAGCGCCGCGGACCGCTCGTCGTCGCGGTAGGTCGCGAGCACCAGCAGCCCCGCGCGCCCGGTGCTCATCGCCAGCATCCGCAGCGAGGACTCGTCGGCCCAGTGCAGGTCCTCGAGCATCACGACCAGCCCCCCGGCGGCCCGCTCGGCGAGCGCGCCGAGCAGCAGCTCGAACCCGCGCAGCCGCTCGCCGCGCGGCACGTCGGGGGACAGCGCGGTCGCGTCGCCCGCCGGCACGTCCAGCCGGTCGGCGAGCTCCGGGTACGGGCGCAGCGCCTGCCACCACGGCCACAGCGCGGGCATGCCCTCCTCCGGCATCGCCCGGCCGCGCAGCACGGGCAGGCCGGCCGCCGCCGCCCGCGCGGCGAGCTCGTCCGCGAGGCAGGTCTTGCCGATGCCCGCGGGCCCGGCGAGCAGCACGACCGACCCGCGTCCGGCGCGGGCGCCCGCGAGCGCGCGGTCGAGCCCGGCCAGCTCGGCCGACCGTCCCACCAGCTCCCGCGACGCGGTGCGCACGGATCAGATTGTCCACCCGCGCGGCGGATATGCGGTGGATCAGCTACGGGCCGCGCCCGGCGCGAGCACGAGCTGCGTGATCGCGATCAGACCCGCGAGTGTCAGGCCGGTCGGTCACGCCAGAGCCTCAGCCGTCGAGTGCGGCGAGCGCCTGCCAGTCGCGGCCGTGCGGCAGGCCGGCGACGAGTGCGAGCAGCTCGTCGTGCAGCGACCCGTTGGTGGCGAGCACCGTGCGGTCGCCGGTCAGCACCGGGTCGCCCGCCAGGTCGGTCACCCGCCCGCCCGCCTCGGTGACCAGCACCGGCAGCGCGGCGAGGTCCTCGTAGCCCATGGGCGCGCCCGCGATGATCATCGCGTCCAGGTGGCCGGTGAGGAGTCCGGGCGTGTCACCGGCGGGGGAGAGGAACACCGTGCGGTGCAGGGTCGCCATCAGCTCCGCGGACCAGGTGCCCGGGTTGCCCATGCCCGCCCGGGCGCCGCGGAGTTGCTCGCGTGAGCTGACCCGGGCCGGCGCCACGTCGTCCGCGCCGCGCCGCCGCCAGCAGCCCCGGCCGCGGCCCGCGAACATGATCTGCTCGGCCACCGGGTGGTTGAGCACGCCGACGGCGGGGCCGTGCTCGTCCTCGTAGGCCAGGATCATGCCGAACATCGGGATGCGGCGGGCGAAGTAGTACGTGCCGTCGATCGGGTCGATGATCCACCGGCGACCGGACGTGCCCGAGGTCGTGCCCGCCTCCTCGCCGTAGACCTCGTCGTCCGGCGTCCGGCTGGCCAGCGCCGCGCGGATGAACTCCTCGACGGCGACGTCGGCCTCGGTGACCTCCGTGCCGTCGGCCTTCGTCGTCGGGTCGGCGGGCCCGGCGAAGAACCGTTCGCGGGCCAGTCGGCCGGCGCGTTCGGCCAGGTCAACGGCGAAGCCGAGCAGCTCGGCGTCGACCGGCGGGGTGTCGTCGTTGTCGGACAATGACCCACCTTTCGGCAGTTCCTAAGGATCCGTTAGGACTGACACCGTTCCCTTGCGGGGGCGATCGGCGTTCTGCACGGTGATGTGAATCACGCGGAGGAGGTCGCGATGGCCGCGCTGCCAGAGGGTCCCGTGGCGGTCGAGGGCGGACGGCGCAACGCGCTGCGCGTGCTGCTCGTCGAGGACGACGACAACTTCGCCGAGTCCGTGGCCAAGGTGCTGGTTCGGCTGGGGCACCAGCCCACCCGGGTCTCGCGCGGCGGGGACGCGGCCTTCCGGCACCGCGACGCGGACGTGGTCCTGCTCGACCTGATGCTGCCCGACGGCAACGGCCTCGACGTGCTGCGCAACCTGCGCAAGGTGACCGACGTGCCGATCCTCGTGCTGACGGCCGTCGGCGACACCCGCACGCTCGTCCGCGCGCTGCACCTCGGCGCCGACGACTACCTCGTCAAGCCGTTCCGGGCGGACGAGCTGCTCGCCCGCATCGACGCCGTGGTCCGCCGCAGCAAGCTCAGCGCCGGGCCGGCGCCCCAGGTCGTGACCGTCCGGGACGTGTCGATCGACCTCGCCGCGCGCCGGGTCGTCGTGGGGGACGAGGCGGTCTCGCTCACCGGCACGGAGTTCGACGTGCTCGCGGTGCTGGCCCGCCGGCGGGGGACCGCGGTGGAGCGGGAGCGGCTGATGGACGAGGTGTACGGCGACGCGTCCCGCGCGCGCAGCCAGTCGCTCGGCGTGCACCTGACGAGCCTGCGGCGCAAGCTGAACCGTCCCGGGCTGATCGTGACCCTGCACGGCTTCGGCTACCGGCTGGAGGACTGAGGTGCGCCGCCGGCTGCTGCTCGCGCTGCTGGCGTTCGCGGTGCTCGCGGTGACCGCCTTCGCCTGGCCGCTGCTGATGAGCACGGCCTCGGAACGCACGCAGCGGTTCGTGATCACCAGGACCGCCGACCTCGACCGGATCGCCGACGTCGCCCAGCAGGCCGTGCTCGAGCACGACTTCGCCGAGCTGCGGGCCGAGGTCCGCGCCTACCACGACCTCTACGGCGACGGCATGGTCGTCGTCGACACCACGGGCAAGCCGCTCGCCACCGAGGGGCTGGCGATGGCCGACCCCGGTGTGGTCGACGCGGTCGCCGCCGCGCTGCGCAACCAGCCGGCCGTGCTGCCCGGTGACCTGCGGCCGTGGTCGGACGACGACGTGCTGCTCGCCGTCCCCATCGGCACGGACACCCGGGTCAGCGGCGCGGCCGTGCTGCGCTCGGCGGTCGGCACCGCGGCCGCGGACATCGGCCGCGCGTGGGCGCTGATCCTCGCGGCCGCGCTAGCGGCGGCCGCGGTCTGCGTGCTGCTCGCGTTCCTGCTGGCCCGGTGGGTGCTGCGGCCGCTGCGCGAGCTGGAAGGCGGCGTGCTCGCGGTCGCCGCCGGGGAGCGCGACGCGCACATCGGCGAGCGCCTCGGCCCGCGCGAGCTGCGGGCGCTGGCCGGCTCGTTCAACCGGATGTCCGCCGCCGTCACCACCGCGGCCGAGCAGCAGGGCCGCCTCGTCGCGGACGCGTCGCACGAGCTGCGCAGCCCGATCGCCCGGCTGCGGCTCACCGTCGACTCGCTCAACCGCTACGTGACGCCCGAGGGCACGGCGGCCTACTGCCGGATCGTCGCCGAGGTCGAGGAGCTGGAATCGCTGTTCGGCAGCCTGCTCAACCTCGCCGCCGCCGACCGCACGGCGACCGAGCTCGCCGCCGGGACCGGTCTCGCCGACAGCTGCGACGCGACCGAGCTGCTCGTCGAGCGCCGGGAGACCTGGCTGCCCGCCGCCGACCAGGCCGGCGTGCGCCTGTCCGCGCCCGAGTCGGAGCTGCCCGTCCAGCTGGCGCTGCCGGAGACCGAGCTCAAGCAGGTGCTCGACGTGGCCATCGACAACGCGATCAAGTACGCCGGGCACGGCGCGCACGTGCGGCTGGACTGCGAGGTCGCCGCTGGGCACGGGCGGGTCGCGATCGTCGACGACGGGCCCGGCCTGCCCGAGCCGGACCGGGCCGCGGCGACCACCCGGTTCTGGCGCTCCCGGCGCGACCACGCGAGCACGGGCTCCGGGCTGGGGCTGGCCATCGCGGAGCGGCTCGTCACCGCGCGGGGCGGGACGCTGCACGTGCTCGCGAACCGCCCGCGCGGGCTCGTCGTCGAGCTGACGGTGCCCCTTGCCGAGGAGGTGGGCCCATGACGGTCACCCGGCGCACGATGTGCCGGGCCGGTGCCGCCGCGCTGGCCGCAACGCTGACGGGGACGCTCCCGGCCTGCGCCGGCGAGGGCTACCGCGGTCCGTCCCGCACGGTCACGATCGCGGGCGGCCAGCCCGGCGGGTTCTACCTCGAGTTCGCCCAGGTACTCGCCCGCGAGATCGCCGCGGCCGAGCCCGGCCTGCGCGGCAAGGCGATCGCCACCGGCGGCAGCGTGCGCAACATCGAGCTGATCCAGGCCGGCGAGGCCGACATCGGCGTGTCCCAGACGGACATCGCGCTCTCGGCGGTCGCGGGCGAGAGCCCGTTCGCGGAACGGGTGCCCGTGCGCGGGATCGGCCGGATGTACGAGGACTACCTGCAGCTCGTCGTGCGCGCGGACAGCCCGGTGCGCGAGGTGGCCGGGCTCGCCGGCGCCACGGTGTCGCTCGGCGCGCTCGGCTCGGGCACGGCGATCTTCGGCGAGCGGCTGTTCGACGCCGCGCGGGTCGACGTGACCAGCCGCTACCAGTCGCTCGAGGGCGCGGCCGACGCCCTGGCCCGCAAGCAGGTCGACGCCGTGCTGTGGTCGGGCGGCGTGCCCACGCCGGCGCTCGTGCGACTCCACGAACGCATCCGCATCCGGCTGCTGCCGATCGCTCGCGCGCTGCCCGCGCTCCGCGGCCGGTACGGCAACGCCTACCAGCAGGTGAAGATCCCCGCGGGCGGCTACGGGCAGGCCGGCACGCCGACGCTCGGGGTCGCGAACCTGCTGGTGTGCGGGCAGCACCTGCCCGACGACGTGGCCGCGGCGATCACCCGGGTGCTCGTCGACCGCGCGGTCCGGCTCGTGCCGCCGCAGGCGCTGGGTGCCCAGTTCCTGGACCGGCGCACGCTCATCGGCCTGTTCGGCGTGCCCATGCACCCGGGTGCCGCGACCGCCTACCGGCGACTGCACGGCTGACGGAGACGGTTGACGGAGACGGCTGATGGAGGAGGTGTCCGATGCTCGAGGACCAGGAACTCACCCGGCCTCGGCCGGTGCTGGACTGGATGCGCAGACACGGGCCGGTGTTCCGCCCGGCCGCGCGTCGCGGGCCCCTGTACCGGTCGATGATGGTCCTCGACGTGGCCGGGTTCGGCCGCCTTACCAACCTCGCGCAGCTGGCGGTCCGTACCGCGCTCAACGCCGCGCTGCGCGGCGCCTTCCGCGGCACCGGCGTGCGCTGGTCGGCACTCGCCGTGGAGGACCGCGGTGACGGGGCGATCGTCCTCGCGCCGCCCACGATGTCCAAGGTGGAGCTCCTGGACCCGGTGATCCCGAACCTGGCGGCCCGGATCGGCGAGTACAACGCGGCCGGGCCGGGGCCGCGCATCCGGGTGCGGGTGTCGGTCCACGCCGGCGAGGTGCACCGGGACGCGACCGGCTGGGCCGGCACCGACCTCAACGTCGCCTGCCGGCTGGTCGGCAACGCGGCCGTCTCCCGGTACCTGCTGCGGCGGCCGGCGGCCGACGTGCTCGTGGTCGTCTCCGACGCGGTGTACCACGCCGTGGTGCGCGAGGCGTACCGGCGGATCGACCCGGCCACCTACGAGCCGGTGCACATCGCGATCAAGGAGCTCAACACCCGCGCGTGGGTGCACGTGCCGGGCTGAGGGGCGCGGCCGGGATCGCGCGGGTTGAATAGCGGCCATGCCCGCGTCGTCGTCCGCGCCGCCGTCGAGCCGGGTGCCGCCGGCGGTGGCGCCCATGCTCGCCTCGCCCGGACGCGGCACGCTGCCCGACGATCCGCGGTTCGCCTACGAGTACAAGTACGACGGCTACCGCGCGATCATGCGGGTCGCGCCGTCGGGCGAGCTGGTGCTGACGAGCCGCAACGACAAGGACCTCACCGCCGAGTTCGCCGTGCTCGCGGACGCGCTCGGCGACGCGCTCGGCGGGCGGGCCGCGGTGCTCGACGGCGAGCTGGTCGTGCTGAACGAGTACGGGCAGCCGGAGTTCGCGCTGATGCAGGAGCGGCGCGGGCGCTACCAGCAGGGCCTGCCGGTCACCGGGCTGCCGCTGCGGTTCCTCGTGTTCGACCTGCTGCGCCTCGGCGCGGACGACCTCACCGGCCTGCCGTACCACCAGCGCCGCCGCCTGCTCGCGGAGCTGGACCTGACCGGGGCGGTGGCGGTGGTGCCCGCGTTCACCCACGAGGAGCTGGCGGCCGCGGGCCTGGCGCCGCGGGACCTGCTCGACCGCGCGGCGCAGGCGGGCTACGAGGGGCTGCTCGCGAAGCGGCTGGAGTCGCGGTACTACCCGGGCCGGCGCACGCTCGAGTGGGTCAAGCACCCCTTGATCCAGACGCAGGAGGTGATCGTCTGCGGGTGGCGGCCGGGCAAGGGGCGGCGCGACGGCATGGTCGGCGGGCTGCTGCTGGGCGCGCACGACCCGGCCACGAATGAGCTGGTCTACCTCGGCGACGTCGGCACCGGGTTCACCGAGCGGGCGTTGCGCGACCTGGGTGAGCGCCTGGCCCGTATCGAGCGCGCGGCGAGTCCGTTCGCGGCCGAGCTGCCCCGGGAGGTCGTGCGCACCGTGCGGTGGGTGGCGCCGGAGCTGGTGGGCGAGGTCGTCTACCGCCAGTTCACCCGCAGCGACCGCCGGCTGCGCCACGCCGCGTGGCGGGGGCTGCGGCCGGACCGGGAACCGGCCGAGATCATCGCGCCCGAGCCCACGCTGGGCAGGCCGGCGGGAGGTGTGGCGCGGGTGACCGAGGAGCCGGCGGCGCGGCGGATCACGGTCCAGGTGGGCGAGCGGCAGCTCTCGCTGTCCAATTTGGACAAGGAGCTGTATCCGGACGGCTTCACCAAGGGCGAGGTCGTCAACTACTACAGCCACGTCGCGCCGCAGCTGCTGGCGCACCTCGCCGGCCGGCCGGTGACGTTCGTGCGCTTCCCGGACGGCGTGGCGGGCGAGCGGTTCTTCGAGAAGAACGTGCCCTCGCACGCCCCGGACTGGGTGCGCACGGTCCGGCTGGCGAGCAGCGGCTCGCGCGGCGGGCACGGCGACCACATCGACTTCGCGTTGCTCGACGACCTGCCGGCGCTGGTGTGGGCGGCCAACCTCGCCGCGCTGGAGCTGCACGTGCCGCAGTGGACGGTCGACGCGCAGGGCGCGCCCCGGCCGCCGGACCGGCTCGTGTTCGACCTCGACCCCGGCCCGGACACCACGATCGTCGAGTGCTGCCGCATCGCCGCGCGGCTGTACGACATCCTCACCGCCGACGAGCTCACGCCGGTGGCGAAGACCAGCGGCAGCAAGGGCATGCAGCTCTACGCCGGCATCACCACCCGCCACGCCGAGCGGCCGTCGGCCTACGCGAAGGCGCTCGCCGAGCGGCTCGCGGCACAGACGCCGGACCTGGCGGTGGCGAAGATGGCGAAGAACCTGCGGCGCGGCAGGGTGTTCATCGACTGGAGCCAGAACCACCCGGCGAAGACCACGATCGCGCCGTACTCGCTGCGCGGGCGCGACCGCCCGACGGTGTCCACACCGGTCACGTGGGACGAGGTGCGCGACTGCACGAAGCCGGCCGACCTGACGTTCACCGCCGACGACGTCCTGGACCGGGTCGCGGACCACGGCGACCTGTTCGGCGTCCTCGAGCAGACCCGCGCCACGCTGCCCGGTTGACGATCACCGTGGGTACGCGATTAGCTGCGGTGTGCGGATCTTACGGGTGGCCTCGATGTTGGTGTTGCTCGCGCTCGCGGTCAGCGCGCCGGTACCGGCCAGCGCGGCGGGCGCCGGCCGGCCGGACCTCGACCTCGACGCGGCCACCATTCCCCACCTGCAGACGCAGATGGGTCGCGGCCGGCTCAGCTCGGTCCGGCTCACCAAGGCCTACCTCGACCGGATCCGCGCGCTCGACGGGCGCATCCACGCCGTGCTCACCGTCGACCCGACCGCGGTCGACCAGGCCCGCGCCAGCGACCGGCGCCGCGAGCACGGGCACGTCCGGGGCCCGTTGGACGGGATTCCCGTGCTGCTCAAGGACAACATCGACACCAGGCGGCTGGCGACGACCGTCGGCTCGCGGGCGCTGCGCACCCCGCCGCCGGACGCCGACGCCACGCTCGTGCGCCGGCTGCGCGACGCGGGCGCCGTGATCCTCGGCAAGACGAACCTGTCGGAGTGGGCGAACTTCCGCTCCACCAACGCGACGTCCGGCTGGTCCGGTGCCGGCCTGCAGACCAACAACCCCTACGCGCTCGACCGCAACCCGTGCGGCTCGTCGTCCGGGTCGGGCGCCGGTGTCGCGGCCGCGCTCGCGCAGGTGGCGATCGGCACCGAGACCGACGGGTCCATCGTGTGCCCGGCCGGGGCGAACGGCGTGGTCGGGCACAAGCCGTCGCTCGGGCTGGTCAGCCGGACCGGTATCGCGCCGATCTCCGCCGAGCAGGACACCGCGGGCCCGATGGCCCGGCACGTGGTCGACGCCGCGATCACCCTGTCGGTGCTGCAGGGCCGCGACCGCAGCGACCCGGCGACCGGCGAGTACCCCGCGGACCAGCCGGCCGACTACGCGAAGCTGCTGGCGCCGGAGGCGTTGCGGGGTGCGCGGATCGGGGTCTTCCGGCAGGCCGGGATCGACGCGGACGTCGACCGCGTCGTCGAGGAGTCGGTGGCGACGCTGCGCGCGAAGGGCGCCACCGTGGTCGACGTGGACGTGCCCTACCGCGACGAGTTCGGCGCCGCCGAGCTGCCCGCGCTGATCACCGAGTTCGCTCGCGACCTGCCCGCGTACCTCGCCCACCGGCGCGGCGTGCCGCAGACGCTCGCCGAGCTGGTGGAGTTCAACAAGGACGACCCGGTGGAGCTGAGCGAGTTCGGCCAGGAGCTGTTCGAGCAGGCGCTGGTCGCGCCGGGCCCGGACGACCCGGAGTACCGCCGGCAGCGGGCCACCGCCACGTCGCTGGCCCGCCGCTCCATCGACGAGACCATGGCCGCCCACCACCTCGACGCGATCATGTCGCCCACCAACGGGCCCGCCTGGCCGACCACGTACGGCAACGGCGACGACGGCTTCCTGCTCGAGTCGTCCGGCCCGGCCGCGGTGGCCGGCTACCCGAACGTCGCGGTGCCCGCGGGCTACGCCGGCGAGCTGCCGATCGGGGTGTCCTTCTTCGCGGGCCGCTGGCAGGACGCGACCGTGCTGTCGCTGGCCGCGGCGTACGAGGCGGCCAACCCGGTCCGGCACGCCCCGGAGCTGCGACCGGCGGCGGCTCGGTAGTCGCGGTAACGTACGTTCCGGCGCGCCGGGAAGTCTGGTCGGCAATTCGAGCCGACGTGGGAGGACACCCGGCAATGCGTACCGTCGAGACGGTTCTGTTCCTGGTCGTGGTGGCCACCATCGTGGCCACGTTCGCGCGGCGGCTCCGCGTCCCCGCCCCCTCGCTGCTCGTCGTCGCCGGCATCGTCGTCGGCCTCGTGCCCGGCGTGCCGGAGATCGAGGTGACGCCGGAGATCGTCAGCCTCGTCGTGCTGCCGCCGCTGCTGTTCGCCGCGGGGGAGGAGCTGCCCTGGCGGGACCTGCGGGCGGTGTGGCGGCCGGTCACCGTCCTCGCCGTCGGGCTGGTGCTCGTGTCGGCGGTCGCCGTGGGCGCGATCGCGGTGGCGCTGACGCCCCTGCCGGTGGGCATGGCGTTCGTGCTCGGCGCCGTGCTCGCCAGCACCGATCCGGTCGCGGTCACCGCGCTCGGCCGGCGGCTGTCGCTGCCCTCGCGGATCCAGGCGCTCGTGCAGGCGGAGAGCCTCTTCAACGACGCCACCAGCCTGCTGCTGTTCCGGGTGGCACTGTCGCTCGCGGTGGTCAGCGGCGCGGTGTCGTGGGGCGACACGGTGGCCGAGTTCGCCGTGCTCGCGGTCGGCGGGGTCGTGGTCGGCGGGCTCGCGGCCGCCGGCGCGTTCCTCATCCGGCGGCGCACCGAGGACCCCGTGCTGGAGACGGTGGTCTCGCTGGTCACCTCGTACGGCGCCTACGTCGCGGCGGAGTCGGTCGGCGGGTCGGGGGTCACCGCGGTCGTCGTCGCCAGCGTCGTGCTCGGCACCCAGGCCACCCGGCTGACGACCCCGCCGGTCCGCCTGCAGCTCAGCGCCGTGTCGGGCACGGTCGTCTTCCTGTTGGAGAGCGTGGTGTTCGGCCTCATCGGACTGCAGCTGCCCGAGCTCGTCGGCCGGCTGCGCGAGGCGGGCGAGGGGACGAGCTGGCTGCTGCCCGCGCTCGCGATCACCGTGACGCTGCTCGTGGTGCGGGTGCTCTGGATGGTCCCGCTCGCGGCGATCGCGCAACGGCGGGGCGGCCGGCGGCCGTCGTGGCAGGTGCCGGTCGTGGTGACGTGGGCGGGCACGCGCGGCGTGGTGCCGCTCGCCGCCGCCCTGTCGATCCCGTTCGCGGCCGACGACGGCTCGCCGCTGCCGTACCGGGACCTCGTCCTCGCGCTCGCGATCGCGGTCATCGTGATCACGTTGGTGGTGCAGGGTTTCACGCTCGCGCCACTCGTCCGCCGCGCCGGCCTCGCGATGGACCCGCGCGACATCGACCGCGAGCACACCACCGCCCGCACCCGGCTCGCCGAGGCCGGGCTCGCTTACCTGGACGACCTGGCCGACCAGCAGGCCACCCCGGAGTTCGTCCTCGACCAGCTCCGGCGCAGCTGGCAGGCCCGGCTCGACCGCGTGCTCGCCAGCGAGGCCGAGCAGGCGACCGGTGCCCCGGCCGGCGCCGGCTACCGCGACGTGCGCCGGGCGCTGCTCGCCGTGGAGGGCGAGGAGCTCAACCGCATGTTCGAGAGCGGCGCGATCACCGACGCCACCCGCCGCCGCATCCAGCGCGCGCTCGATCTGGAGAACGCCGGCCTCGGCGAGGACTGACGGTGAGGCGCAGGATGGCCGCATGCGGACGGTAGAACTCGCGGACGACGTGCACCTGCCGGTGGTCGGGCTCGGCACGGCGGGGTTGCTGGGCAAGCGGGGGTACGCGGCCGTGCGGTCCGCGCTCGACGCGGGGTACCGGTCGATCGACACCGCGACCGCGTACCGCAACGAGGCGGAGGTCGGGCGTGCCCTGCGGGACAGCGGCGTGGACCGGTCGGCGGTCTTCGTCACCACCAAGCTGCCTCCGGAACGAGCCGGGCAGGAGGCCGCGGTGCTCGACGAGAGCCTGCGTGCGCTCGGGCTCGAGCACGTCGACCTGTGGCTGATCCACTGGCCGCCCGGCGGGCGGGCGGCCGTCGCCACCTGGGAGGCGTTCCTGGCCGCGCGCGAGGCGGGCAAGGTACGCGCGGTCGGCGTCAGCAACTACGACCTCATCCAGCTCGACGAGCTCACCGCGGCGACCGGCGTCGTGCCCGCGGTCAACCAGATCCCATGGAGCCCGCGCCACCACGACCCGGCGACGCTCGCGGCGAGCCGGCAGCGTGGTGTGGTCGTCGAGGGGTACAGCCCGCTGCGCGGCACCCGCCTGGCCGATCCCACGCTGACCGGGCTCGCCCGGGCACACGGCGTCAGCCCCGCGCAGGTGGTGCTGCGCTGGCACCTGCATCACGGGATCGTGGTCATCCCGAAGTCCGCCGACCCCGGGCGCCAACGGGCCAACCTCGACCTGGACGGGTTCGCCCTCGCGCCGGACGAGATCGCCGCGATCGACGCGCTCGCCCGGGGATAGCCCGCGGCCGCCATACAATTCGGCCATGGCGGAGGCGAGCGGCGCCGACATCCGGATCAGCAACGCGGAGCGGGACCAGGCGATCGAGACGCTTGGCGTGCACCTGTCGACCGGGCGGCTGGAGTTGTCGGAGTTCGAGGAGCGCTGCGGGCGTGCCGCGGGGGCGCGGACCCGGGGTGAGCTGGAGGCGTTGTTCACCGACCTGCCGGCGCCACATCCCGACCTCAGCTCGGCGACCCCGCCTGCGCCGCTGCTCCAGAAGGCGGGCCAGCTGGTCAAGCCGGGCGGGCGGAAGAAGGACCTCGTGCAGACCGAGGCCAGCAAGGCGCTGGAGGCCGTCGCCGGGCTCGCGTTCATCTTCGGGATCCCCGCGGCGGTCCTGCTGACCGTGCTCGCCGGCGCGTGGTGGGTGTTCATCCCGGTGGCCATGGTGATCGTCGTGGCCGGCGGCGCGGCCGACGAGGCGAAGAAGAAGGCGACGAAGCGCGACCGGCCCGAGGCCGGCTAGCGGACTCGGGCGCGATGGCAACACGGGATCCCGTCGACGAGGCGTTCATCGCGGCGGTGCGCGGGCTGGCGCCGGGCGGCGAGCGATCAGAGCTCCCCGCGACGCGGGGCATCGCGCTGTTCGACGCGCAGGCCGCGAGCCGCCACCTCGACTTCGCCGCGCGCCGGCTGCGCGCGGAAGGCGCCGGCCACTACACGATCGGCTCGGCGGGGCACGAGAGCAACGCCGCGGTCGCGATGGCGTTGCGCCCCACCGATCCCGCCCTGCTGCACTACCGCTCGGGCGGGTTCTACGTGGCGCGGGCGCGGCAGGTCGCCGGGCACGATCCGGTCCGCGACGTGCTGCTCGGCCTCGTCGGCTCGGCGGAGGAACCGATCGCCGGTGGGCGGCACAAGGTGTTCGGGCACCCCGACCTGGCGATCGTGCCGCAGACCTCGACGGTCGGCAGCCACGTGCCGCGCGCGGTCGGCACCGCCTTCGCCGTGGATCGCGCCCGCGGACTCGGCGTGCCCGGCGCCTGGCCGGCCGACGCGGTCGTGGTGTGCAGCTTCGGGGACGCGTCCGCCAACCACTCGACCGTGCTCGGCGCGGTGAACGCGGCGTGCTGGTCGGCGTTCCAGGGCGTGCCGCTGCCACTGCTGCTCGTGTGCGAGGACAACGGGATCGGCATCAGCGTGCCCACGCCGCCGGGCTGGATCGCCCGCACCTACGGCGATCGGGCGGACCTGCGGTACTTCGCCGCGGACGGCGCCGACCCGGCCGCCACGCTCACCGCGGCCGTGGCGGCCGCCGCGTACGTGCGCGAGCACCGCCGGCCGGCGTTCCTGCACCTGGCCACGGTCCGGCTCATGGGCCACGCGGGGTCCGATGTGGAGTCCGCGTACCGCACGCCCACCGAGATCGCGGCCGACTACGGGCGCGACCCGCTGCTCGGCACCGCGCGCCTGCTCGTCGGCGCCGGCGTTTGGCGCCCCGACGAGGTGCTCGACCGGTACGAGGCGATCCGCGAGGAGGTCCGCGAGGCAGCCGAGAAGGCCCGCACGCGGCCGCGGCTCGCCTCGGCCGCACAGGTGATGCGCCCCCTCGCGCCGCACCGGCCCGACGACGTCGCGGCCGCCGCCGCGATCCCGGGCGAAGGGCGCGCCGCGGTGTTCGGCGGGACCCTCCCGGAGGACGAGCCACCGCTGACGCTCGCGCAGTCGGTCAACCGCGCGCTGCTCGACGCCGCCGCGCGGCATCCCGGCCTGCTCGTGTTCGGCGAGGACGTGGCGCGCAAGGGCGGCGTGTACGGCGTGACCCGTGGGCTGCGCCGCCGGCTCGGCGCGCGGCGGGTGTTCGACACGTTGCTCGACGAGCAGTCGATCCTCGGCCTCGCCCTCGGTACCGGGCTCTCCGGCCTGCTGCCGGTCCCGGAGATCCAGTACCTGGCGTACCTGCACAACGCGGCCGACCAGATCCGGGGCGAGGCGGCGACGCTGTCGTTCTTCTCCCAGGGGCGGTACCGCAACCCGATGGTCGTGCGCGTCGCCGGGCTCGCCTACCAGAAGGGCTTCGGCGGGCACTTCCACAACGACAACGCCGTCGGCGCGCTGCGCGACATCCCCGGCCTGATCGTCGCGGTGCCCGCGCGGCCGGACGACGCGCCGGCCATGCTCCGCACCTGCCTCGCCGCGGCGGCGATCGACGGCCGCGTGTGCGTGTTCCTCGAGCCGATCGCGCTCTACCACACCCGAGACCTCGACGAGCCCGGCGACGAGCGGTGGCTCGCGCGATACGCGCCGCCGGACCGCTGGGCGGACACCCACGTGCCCGTCGGCCGGAGCCGGACCCACGGCGACGGCACGGACCTGACGATCATCACGTTCGGCAACGGGCTGCACCTGTCGCTCCGCGCGGCGGGGCGGCTCGGTGCGGCCGGCCTGCGCACGCGCGTCGTCGATCTCCGCTGGCTGGCGCCCCTGCCGGTGGCGGACGTGCTCCGCGAGGCGGGGGCGAGCGGCCGCGTACTCGTCGTCGACGAGACGCGGCGATCCGGCGGCGTGTCCGAAGGCGTCCTCACCGCCCTGGCCGACCACGGCTTCACCGGCCCGGTGGCGCGGGTGGCCGGCGAGGACAGCTTCATCCCGCTCGGCGATGCCGCGAACCTGGTGCTGGTGGGACAGGAGCGGATCGAGCAGGCGGCATGGGACCTCGCGCGCCGGCAGTGAGGGCTGAGCGGTTCACCCGCCGCGGACGAGGCGCGCCCGCCGCGTGCCCCGCACGGTGGACCGGTGCGTGCGCAAACCGTGCGTCTGGTGCGGCTGATGTTGCCGGGCGGCAATCCGGTCAGCCGCTCGGTGGACCGCGTCGAGGGCTGGTCATTGCTTGCCGCGGTGCTGCTCGCGGTGCTGCTCGTCCCCATGATGCTGGTGGCCGGCTCCCTGACGTACGCGGGCACGATGGCCACCGCGGAGCAGCAGGCGCGCAGCCGCCACCAGGTGGTCGCCACGCTCCTCGATGACGCGCCGCACATCGGCGAGGGCGGCCCCGGGCCGGCCCGGGTGCTCGCGCGGTGGCGCACGCCGGCGGGCCTGCAGACCGGGCGGGTGCAGACCGAGGACGGCCGGGCCGCCGGCGACCGAGTCCGGACGTGGCTGAACGAGGCCGGCGAGCCGGTGAACCCGCCGGCCGGCGCCGCCGAGGCGGCGTTCGCGGCCGTGCTGGTCGCGGTCACCGGCTGGCTCACCGCCGCGAGCCTGCTGCTGGCCCTCCACAGCGGTCTCAAGCGGCTGCTCGACCGGCGCCGTTACCGCGAGTGGACCCGGGAGTGGGCGCTAGTGGAACCGCGCTGGCGCACCGGCTCGCCGTAGCGGCGCCGGCGTCCCGGGTGTGCGCGGGTAGGCTTCCCGCCCCATGAGCGCGCACACCGTCACCGTCGTGCTGGAGACAGACATCCACGGCCCGGCGGAGGCGGTGTTCGACACGATCGTCGACCTGCGCGGGTACGGCCGCTGGCTCGGTTCCTCGACGGCGTACGCCGGCACCACCGAGATCAACGGCAACCCGATCGCGGCCGGCACCACCTACGTCGAGCAGAGCTCCCAGGGCGTGCGCCGCGGCACGGTCACCGAGCTGGACCGGCCGACCGGCGTCACGTTCCACCAGCCGATGTCGATGACGCCGCGGTTCCTGGGCGTCATCGACATCCACGTGGCCTACACGATCACGCCGGCGGCGCAGGGCGTGCACCTGCGCCGCGTCGTGACGCTCGGCCTGCCGCTGCGGCTGCGGCTGCTGCGCCCGGTCGTCGTCCCGCCGTTCCGCCGCGAGAGCGAGCGGACGATGCGCGCGCTGAAGGAGTTCATCGAGCGCTGAGGTGACGCTCCCGACACGACCGGTTCGTTTCCGCCATGTCGCCGCTGGCCGGTGCGCGTTGACCGTAAGGTGTGGGCCGCACAAGGACTTGCCGCGACCTGCCGCTACGTGCGGCCCGCAGGGGGAGCTCGACCATGGTGGACTCGTTGCCGGACGCCGGCCGGATGGTGGACGACTGGGAGCGCGACGCGACCGAGAAGGCCGCCCGGTTCCAGGAGATGGCCCGCCAGGTCGAGCAGGTGAGCATCACCGAGTCGGTGGCCGGCGGCGCGGTCCGCGTCACGGTCGGCCACAACGGCCTGCCGACCGACATCGCGATGACCGAGCAGGTCCTGCGGATGACGCCGGACGAGATCGCGGCGAACGTGATGGCCGGCATCCGCAAGGCGCAGTCCCGCTATCCGGAGCGGCTCGGTGAGATCCTCGCCGAGACCGTCGGCACCGAGGACCCCGCCGCGCAGCACATCCTCGTGACCGCCGAGCGGAACTTCCCGCCCGTCGCGGACGAGGAAGAACCACCGGCACCGGTGGAACCTCCTCGCATCGGCGACGTCGAAGACGACGACGAGCCACCGGAGCCGCCCGCGCGGCCGGGGCCCGCCCGCCCGGCCGGCCCCGCCGCCAGGGGGGACGGGGACGGGGACTTCGGTGACGAGTCGCAGATCTTCGACCGCTGACAGGGGACGACCATGCCCGACGGCTACGAGGTACTGACCGAGGAGCTGCGCACCCACGCCGGCAAGGTCGACGGGTTCGTCGACCGGCTGCGCACGGCGGCGGACGCCGCCCGCCAGGTCACGATGAACAACGACGCGTTCGGCGTGCTCTGCCAGCCGTTCGCCATGCTGCTGCAGCCGTTCGAGGAGCTGGGCTCGAACGCGGTCTCGCAAGCGGTCACGACGGTGACCGACTCCGCCGGCAAGGTCCGCGACACGGCCGGCTCGTACGACACCTCCGACCGGGCGCAGGCGCAGACGTTCACCTCGATCGAGGGCGAGCTCTGATGCCCGACGGCAACCCGCTGATCGCGCAGGAGCGCAGCACCACGACCGCGATCACCGGCATCGGCATCGCCGAGGCGGCCCAGGGACTCGCGCACGGCGTCAGCAACGGCGACTGGGTCGAGGCCGGGCTCTCCGCGGCCGGCGCCGGGCTCGAGGTCCTGTCGATGGTCATCGACCCGCTCGGCACGCTCGCGTCCTACGGCGTCTCCTGGCTGATCGAGCACGTCCGCCCGCTCAAGGAGGCACTCGACTGGTTCGCCGGCGACCCGCCGGTGATCACCTCGTTCTCCGAGACCTGGGGCAACGTCGCCACCGAGGTCAACGCGGTCGCGCAGGAGTTCCTCAACGAGGTCAACGCCGGCACGTCCGGCTGGAGCGGCACGGCCGCCGACGCCTACCGGCTGCACTCCGCGGAGGTCTCCGACGCCGTGGCCGGCGCGGGCGCGCTCGCCGACGGCATCTCCGCCGGCGTGATGATCATGGGCGAGGTCGTGGCGTTCGTCCGCGAGTTCGTCCGCGACATGGTCGGCGAGCTCGTCGGCCGGCTCATCTCGTGGGCGCTCGAGGTCGCCGCCACGCTCGGGCTCGCGACGCCCCTCGTGGTCGCCCAGGCCACCACCGCCATCTCCAAGGTGGCGAGCCGGATCGCGGACCTGGTCCGCAAGCTGGTCAAGACGATCGGCAACGTCAGCCCGCGCATCCGCAAGATCGTCAGCAAGCTCGACGAGATCATCGGCCAGCTCTCGAAGCTCATGCGCAAGGCCGACGGCTCCACCACCCCGTCCGCCGCGCGGCACGCCGACGGCAGCACCCCCCACGTGGACGGCAGCACGACGCCGTCGGGCGCGACCACCTCCCCGGACACGACCCCGGCCGGCACGCGCAGCCCGGACACCACGACGAGCAGCCCCGACACGACGCCGGGCAGCACGGACACCTCACCGGGCGGCTCCGGCACGCCGGGCGACGGCTCCACCCCGGGAGGCCGGCCCGGCGACGGCACGCCGATGCGCGACAACGTCGACCCGCACGAGGCGCGGCCGGCCGACGCGCGCTGCACCGGCGGTGACCCGATCGACCTGGCCACCGGCGAGATGCTGATGGCCGAGACGGACGTCGAGCTGCCCGGCACGCTGCCGCTCGTGATCAAGCGTGCGCACCACTCCGGCTACCGGTTCGGCCGCACGTTCGGCCGCACCTGGACGTCCACATTGGACGAAAGGCTGGAGGTGCACGCGGACGGCGTCTGGTACGCCGCTCCCGACGGCGTGCTGCTGGCCTACCCGGCGGCGCCGGCCGACGGCTCGCCGGTGCTGCCCGCGAACGGCGCGCGCTGGCCGCTGGTGCGGACCGGGGACGGCGAGTACCGCGTCACCCACCTCGAAACCGGTCTGGTGCGCCACTTCCCGGCCGGCGACGGCGACCGCCCGATCGCGGCGATCACCGACCGCAACGGCAACCGCATCGACTTCGTCCGCGGCGAGGACGGTGGCACGAACGAGCTGCGGCACTCCGGCGGCTACCGGGTCGGCGTCGAACGCGACGGCCACCAGGTCACCGCGCTGCGCCTGCTGACGGGGTCGGGCAGCGACATCCCGCTCGTGCGGTACGGCTACGACGAGGCGGGCCGGCTCACCGAGGTGGTCAACTCCTCGGGCCGGCCGACCCGGTTCGCCTACGACGCGGCCGGTCGGGTCGTGCGCTGGGAGGACCGCAACGGCGAGTGGTACGCCTACACCTACGACGAGCACGGCCGCTGCGTGCGCACCGAGGGCTCCGGCGGCGCGCTCACCTGCACGATCGACTACGACACCGACCGCCGGATCACGACGTTCACGGACTCGCGCGGGCAGGTCAGCCGCTACCACTTCACCGAGGCGTGGCAGCTGGCCAGGGAGATCAGTCCACTCGGGAACGTCGCTTCCTTCGAGTGGGACGGCGACGACCACCTCGTGGCGCACACCGACCCGCTCGGCGCGGTCACCAGGTACCGCTTCGACGAGGCCGGCAACATGGTCGCCGTCGTGCGGCCGGACGGCGCCGAGGCCACCTCGGAGTACAACGAGCTCGGCCAGACCACCACGACCGTCGACCCGGACGGCGCGGAGTGGCACTACACCTACGACGAGGCGGGCAACCGGACCGCGGTCACCGACCCGTCCGGCGCCACGACACGGTTCACCTACAACGGGTTCGGTCACCTGGCCTCGGCCACCAACGCGCTCGGCGAGACGTCGCGAATGGTGACGAACGGGGTGGGCCTGGTCGTCTCGGCGACCGATCCGCTCGGCGTGACGGCCCGCTACGAGCGCGACGCCTTCGGCCGGCTGACCGCGGTGGTGGACGCGCTCGGCGCGACGACCCGGTTCCGCTGGACCACCGAGGGCAAGCTGCTGTCGCGCACGCAACCGGACGGCACGATCGAGCGGTGGCGCTACGACGGTGAGGGCAACTCCGTCGAGCACGTCGACGCGGCCGGGCAGGTCACCCGGATCCGGGCGACGCACTTCAACCTGCCCGCGCAGCGCACCGAGTCCGACGGCGCCACCTACTCCTACACCTACGACACCGAGCTGCACCTGACCGCCGTCACGAACCCGGCCGGCGCGGTGTGGCGCTACACCTACGACGCCGACGGCTACCTGCAGTCGGAGACCGACTTCAACGGCCGCACGATCCGCTACGCGCACGACGCGGCCGGCCGGCTGACCGAACGGGTCAACGGGGCGGGCGAGGCCGTCCGGTTCACCCGCGACGCGCTCGGCAACGTGGTGCGCCGCGAGGCCGGGGCCGTGGCCGCGACGTTCGAGCACGACCGGATGGGCCGGCTCGTCCGCGCCGTCAACGGGCAGAGCGAGATCGCCTACCGCCTCGACGTGCTCGGCCGCCCGCTCGAGGAGACCGTCAACGGGCGCACCCTGACGCTGACCTACGACGCGCTGGGGCGCAAGGTGAGCCGCCGTACCCCGGGCGGCGCGGAGAGCACCTGGCACTACGACGCGAACAGCCGCCCGATCGCGCTGATGGCGCCCACGGGCAACCTGGCCTTCGAGTACGACGGGTCCGGCCGGGAGATCGCGCGGACCGTCAGCAACGGGCCGGTGCTCACGCAGGCGTGGGACGTCAACAACCGGGTGCTGTCCCAGACGGTCAGCATGGCGACCGGCCCGGGCCGGTCCCGGGTGCTGCACAACCGCCGCTTCGGCTACCGGCCCGACGGCCTGCTCGCGTCCGTCGAGGACCCGGACGGCACGCGGCGGTTCGCACTGGACCCGGCGGGCCGGATCGCCGCGGTCAACGGCGCGTGGACCGAGCGGTACGCCTATGACGCCACCGGCAACCCGACCTCCGCCACGCACCCCGCCGACGACGACACCACGCAGGGCGTCCGCGAGTACACCGGCACCGAGGTGACCGCCGCGGGAGGCGCGCGCTACCGGTACGACCCGCAGGGCCGCGTCGTGGAGCGGCGCCGCCGGACGCTGTCGGGCCGGGTAGACACGTGGGCCTACCGGTGGGACGCCGAGGACCGGCTGACCGAGGTCGCCACGCCGGACGGCGCGCGCTGGCAGTACGAGTACGACGCGCTCGGCCGCCGGCTCGCCAAGCAGCGCCGCGCGCCCGACGGGGAGGCGGTGACCGAGCGGGTCGAGTTCGCCTGGGAGGGCACCCAGCTCGTCGAGCAGCGGCACACCGGCAACGGGCGGGTGACCACCTGGGACTGGCGGCCGGGGGCGAACATCCCGGTGAGCCAGCGTGAGCACACCGTGCCGCCGGACTCGCAGGAGTGGTACGACCAGCGGTTCTACTCGATCGTCACCGACCTGGTCGGCGCGCCGACGGAGCTGATCGACCCGCACGGCGCGATCGCGTGGCGGGCGCGGAACACGGTGTGGGGCCTGGCGTTCGGCGGGCTCGGCAACGGTGCGGACACGCCCCTGCGGTTCCCCGGCCAGTACCACGACCGCGAGACCGGACTGCACTACAACTACCTGCGCTACTACGACCCGGAGACCGGCCGGTTCCAGGGCGCCGATCCGCTCGGCTACCTGGGCGGGCGCAACCCGCACGCGTACGTGGCCAACCCGACCGTGCAGTCCGACCCGCTCGGGCTGACCGGGTACGGCTGCGGGCTGACCGAGGTCGCGCCCAACACCTACGAGTCGCCGGCCGGGCTGCGGTACAACCCGGAGGCGGCGCACAGCCCGTTCGCGGACCGGTTCGAGCACGTGCTCAACCACACGCAGAACCAGCCGAACCGCACCGCGCACGGCGTGTTCAACGACCCGAACCCGAACGCGGTGGCCAACGTGGTGGACGACGCGTACCGCCGGATCCAGAACGGCGAGGGATTCCACATGAGACAGGGACAGCGGGACGTGTACGTGGTGAACATGGGGCAGGACATCGGGTACTTCGGCGGCGTCAACGGCGGTCTCGCCGGCAACCCGCCCGCGCGGTACGTTCAGCTGGTCCTGCAGAACGGGAACGAGGTCATCACCGCCTACCCCGTGTCCGCCATCCCGAGCAGCTTCCTGGGTTAGCCGATGTTGTGGATCAAGGACTGCCCCTTCTCCTGGGACCAGGGCATGGTCGGCCCGGTGGTGCTCGCCGACGGCTCCATCGCGCTGGCGTGCGACTCCGACGGCGCGATCTGGCGCACGATGGAGGACCTGGAGACCGACCGCCGCACGGACGGCGCCGCCCAGGCCGAGATCGGCGGCGGCGACCCGGCGCTGCGCCCGGAGACCGTGCGGTGGGCAGAACGCGCGGACCTCGAGGGCACCCCGTGGGCCGACCTGGCGTGGCAGGAACTCTGACCGGCGGCGCTCAGCGCAGCGGATGCTCCGCCGCGAGCTGCGCCGGGGCGCTGAGGCGCCACGCCTCGTAGACCAGCTCCGCCAGCTCGTCGGTCTCGATGCGGGGCAGGTGGACGACCACCCAGCCGAACCCGCCCGCGGTGAACTGGACCTCGAAGACCTCGGGGCGTTCCGAGACCAGGGCGAGCTGTTCGGAGAGCTCCTGCTTGAGACCCGCGGTCTTCGTGCGCGGCCAGTGGTAGCCGAACCGCTTGCCGCGCACGCTGAACGACGTGTAGTCCCGCGCCCGCGCGCGCTCCACCTCGGCGAGCCGGTCCACCATCCGCAGGAAATCGCTGTCGGGCACACCCACGCCCGGCATTCTGCCGCCTCAGCCCAACTGCTTGTCCACGTAGCACCACCGCCACGTCTCGCCCGGCTCGAAGCTGCGCATCACGGGATGGCGCTCGTTGTGGAAGTGCCGCTCCGCATGCCGGCCGACCGACGAGTCGCAGCACGCGACGTGGCCGCACTTGAGGCACATCCGCAGGTGCACCCACGTCAGCCCCTCCGCGAGGCACTCGGCGCAGCTGTCGGGCGCGCTCGGCGGCACGTCCCGCCACGGGTGGTCGAGGTGCTTGCACGACCTGGCCGTCGGCGCGGGGGTACGCAGCTCGCGGTCGGTGTCGGCCACGTCTTCCTCGGCCTCGCCGAGCATCGACTCCTCGATGTCGAGCTGCTCCAGTACCCGGCGCAGCACCACGTCGTCCGCGCCGCCCGCGTCGCGCACCTTCAGTGCCTGCTCCCGCTCGACGGCCAGCAGCTCCACGCGCAACCGGCGGTACGCCTCGCTCGGCGTCTCCGCGAGCGCGCTCTGCCTGCCCAGCCGCTCCCACGCCGAGTCCGTCCGGTCCCGCAGCCGGTCGCGCAGCCGGGCGAGGACCTCGTCGGGGTCCTGCGGCTGCCGGATCTCGTCGAGCTTCTCGAGTGCCAGGCGCGTCATGTCGTTCAGCACGGCGGCCTCCTGCAGCGCGTCCTCCGCCGGGTCGGGCGGGGGCAGCCGCAGCCGCCGCACGAGGCCGGGCAGCGTCATGCCCTGGATCAGCAGGGTGCCGGCCACGACGACGAACGCGGCGAGCACGAGCACCGCCCGCTGCGGGGTGTCCGCCGGCAGCACGAACGCGGCCGCGAGCGTCACCACGCCGCGCATGCCGGCCCACGCGATCACCGCCGAGTACCGCCACGGCCAGACGCGTGCGCGCGTGTGCCGCAACCCCGCGGTGAACCGCTTGTAGGTGCCGATGCCGACCAGCCACAGGATCCGGGACAGGATCGTCGCGCCGAGCACCGCCGCGCAGATGCCGATGATCATCGTGGCGGACAGCTCGCTGTCCGCGACCTGCGCCAGGATCTGGCGCACCTGCAGGCCGATGAGCAGGAAGACCAGGTTCTCCAGCAGGAACTGGATGGTCTGCCAGTTGTGCCGGCTCGCGAGCCGCGCCTGGCCGGAGAGGATCACCGGGGACTTGTGGCCGATGAGCAGCCCGGCGATGACCACCGCCAGCACGCCGGACCCGTGCACCTCCTCGGCGAGCAGGTAGGCCACGAACGGCACCGCGAACGACAGCGCCGTGTCCGTCACCAGGTCCGCCAGCCGCGCCCGGACCAGCGCCGCCGCGAGCCCGACCACCGCGCCGGTGACCGCGCCGCCGACGAGGGCGAGCAGGAAGTCCGCGCCGACCTGCCACAGGCTGATCGACCCGGCCAGCGCGGCGATCGCGGTACGCAGGGCGACCAGCGCGGCGGCGTCGTTGAACAGGCTCTCGCCCTCCAGCAGCCGGGTCAGCTTGCGCGGCATGCCGACCCGGCGCGCGACCGCGCTCGCCGCGACCGCGTCCGGTGGCGCCACGATCGCGCCGAGCGCGATGCCGGCGGCGAGCGGGAGCCCGGGCGTCACGGCCCACGCGACCAGCCCCACCGCGAACGTGGTGAACACGACCAGGCCGACCGACAGCAGCGTGATCGGTCCCCGCAGCCGGCGGAAGTCGAGCAGTGACGTCTGGATCGCGGCCGAGTAGAGCAGCGGCGGCAGCAGGCCGACCAGCACGACCTCGGGGGACAGGGCGTACTCCGGCACCCCCGGCACGTACGAGGCGCCGACCCCGACCACGATCAGGAACAGCGGTGCCGGCCAGTCGAACCGCCGCGCGATCGTGGTGACGGCCAGGACCGTCACGACGAGCGCCACTACCTCCGCCGCGATGTGCACGGACCAATCATGACCCGGTGCGCCGCGCGGTGTTCGTCGACCTGCCGCTCACCCGGCGTTGATCGCGCCGACCACGAGGTCGCGGAACTCGTCCGCACCCACCGTGGGCTCCCGGTGACCGCCGACCGCCCCGAACGCACCCGGCGTGACCACGTAGAGCGCGGCCGCGTCGTCCCACAGCCGGGTGCCCAGCCACTGGCTCGGGTCGACCAGCAGCGCGGCCCGCAGCAGACCAGGCATGCCCGCGGTCCCGAACCGGGCGACCATCTCCTCGGTCGGGTCGTAGGTCGGCTCGGCGCCGGCGGGCGGCAGGTCGACGAACACCGCGTGGCGCAGCCGGGTGGTCACCGCGCGGCAGGCGGCCAGGTCGTACTCGCAGTTGAAGTTGTCCGGGTTGTTCTCCGCGAACGAGCGCCCGGAGGCGACGACGTGCACGTCGCGGCCCAGCCCCGCGGCGTAGCGGGAGTAGGACGTCCACGGCCCGAGCACCAGCAGGTCGACCCGGTCGCAGCCGCGCACCGCCGCCCGCACGTCGCGGGCGAGCCGGCCCGGGTCGCGGCCGAACGGGACGGCGTCGTGCAGGTAGCCGTTCAGCCGCTCGGCACCGGCGCGGACCGGGGGCAGCCAGTCGTAGTCCGGCGGGTTCGCCGACGCCAGCCCGGGGATCACGGGCGGCGTCGCGCCATGGCTGGCGAGGAACATCGACACCGCGGTCGCGCCGTTGGGCACGCCGGAGATGCCCTCGGTCACGACGACCGCGCGGACGTCCCGGGCGGGCAGCAGCACGGCGAGCGCGCGGTAGTCGTCCAGGCCCACGTCGGTGTCCACGACCGTGCACGCGCCCGGGTTCGCCGCCGGCCGGTCGGCCGCGAGCATCGGCACGCCGAGCCCCACCCACGCGACGGCCAGCGCCAGCGCGGTTCCCGACAGCCGGCGGACTCCCTTGCTTGTCACCATGACGCACCCCTCGTCAGCCGGCCCGGAACTGGCCGGACCGGGGGATGCTAACGCCGCGCCGAGGGGAAAATCAGCGGCCGAACGCGTAGTTCCGGTTCGGCGGGCCCGCGGCGGGGCGCGCGGCCCGGCGGCGGGCGAGCAGGCCACCGACGATCACGAACACGCCGCCGATGCCGCAGACCACCCAGAGCACGATCGACAGCTTGCCCGTGATGGCGTCGTAGAACGGCCCGGCGATCTCGGGCGACGGGCTGCGCGCGGTGACCTCGCTGCGGAGCAGGAACTGCGCGAGCACGACGAGCACCATGGCGAGGACGAGCCCGAAGCCGGTGACGACGAGCGTCACGCCGCGCCGCGCGGACAGCAACAGGCCGAGCACGATCAGGGCGATCGCGGCGACCGGCAGGATGTCGCTGAGCTTCTCGAGCAGGTCGAACGCCGGCACGATCTGGCGTACCGCGGGGCCGGACACCAGCTGCGTCTTCGCGTCGACGGCCGGGATCCGGTCGGCGAAGGGCACCCCGTCCGCGGCGAACCGGGCCTTCATGTCGTCGGCGACCACGCCGAGGTCGAGCGTGATCGCGTCGCCCTCGACCGCCAGGCTGCCCGGCTCGTCGCGCAGCAGCGCCAGGAGCTGGGGGTGGACCTCGGTGTTGAGCTTGACCCAGCCCTCGCGGAACTGGTCGCTCTGGACGAACTTGTCGACGCTGGAGTCCACCAGCTGCTTGGCGGCCGCCGGCACCTTGTCGTCGAGCGCCGCGGAGATCTGGCCGGCGACCTCGCCCTGCACGGCCGGGTCGTCCGCGAGCGGGGTGACCGCCTCGAGGTAGGTCCCGCGGTCGGTGAGCTCGCCGACGAGGACGACGGCCACGACTGCCGGAGCGGCGAGCAGGCATCCCAGCACGACCAGCACGGTGGCTAACCCGGTACGCATCGGTGCACCCTAGCGTCCGGGCCCCGGCGCCCGTGGGCAAACCCGGTCGCGTGGCCACCGCGGCGGCCATACCGTGCGGGAGTGGATCTCGTCGGGTGTGCCCGGGAGGCGTTCGGCTGGGGCGGGGACGTCGTGGTGGCCGAGGGTCCGCGCGGGGCGCTGGGCCGCATCTGGCGGGTCGACATCGGCGGGAAGCGGTTCGCGCTCAAGGAGATCTTCGCGGAGCCGCCGTCGGACGCCGCGCTCGCACTGGAGCGGTCGCTCACCGGCCCGGCCGCCGCGGCCGGCGTGCGGCTCCCGGCGAGCCATCCCGGCCGCGACGGCCGCCTGCTCGTCACGACGCCGGACGGGACGTGGCTGCGCCTCTACGACTGGGTCGACCTGGCCCCGGCCGACCGGACCGTGCCCGCGACCGCCCGCGACCTCGGCACGCTGCTCGCCCGCCTGCACCGGTGCGCGCCCGCCGCGCGAACCGAGGCGGACGGGAGCGCGCCCAACCGCTGGTACGACACCGTGCCCGCCGCCTGGCCGTCCATTTCGGACACTCCGTGGGCGGCGCGGCTCGCCGGGCTGCTGGCGGGGCTGCCCGGCCTGTGCGCGGCGGTGACGCCCGCCGACCCGGCCGGCATGGTCGTCTGCCACCGGGACCTGCACCCGGACAACGTCCTCGCCGGGCCCGCGGGCGCGCTCGTGGTCGTCGACTGGGACAACCTCGGCCCGGCGGTGCCCGGGCGGGAGCTCGCGCAGGTGCTGTTCGACTGGTTCGGCGAGGGCACGGCCGTCGACCTGGACGCCGTCCGGACGGCCTACGCGGCCTACCTGCGCGCGGGCGGGCCCGGCCGCATCGCCGAGCCGGCCGACTTCACGATGTTCCTGGCCACCCGGCTCAACTTCCTGCGGCGCCAGCTCCGCGTCACGCTCGACCCGCAGGCCGGCCCGCGGGACAAGGCGTGGGCGGCACGCGAGATCGAGGAGGGCCTGCGCCTGCTGCCCGGCGCGGCACAGCTCGACGCGGTGCTCGCCGTGACCCGCTAGCCGGTCGCGAGGGTCCGGCGCCACACGTCGATCACGAGGACCGGGCGCATGCCCACCGACTCGTACACGCCCAGCGCGGGGGTGGTGTTGTCGGTGTCCACGTGCAGGAGCGTGCCCGTCCGGCCGGCGGCGGCGTCGATCGCGAACGCGTGGCGCAGCAGGTACTTCGCGATCCCGCGGCCGCGGGCCCCCGGCAGCACGCCGAGCGAGGGGATGTAGCCGCAGTTCTCGTCGTCGGCGAACTGGTCGGTGCACTCGAGGACCGCTACCGGCTCGCCGTCGAGCTCGGCGACCCACAGCATCGTCCAGTCGAAGGTGGACTTGCCGTCGAGCGTCGCGTGCCACGTTTCGAACGACGTCGGCACGTGCCCGAAGTGCTCGGCGAACGCGGCGTCGTGCACGCGGTGCGCCATCGCGCGGACGGCCGGATCCGTACCCGGCCGCAGCGTCACGCCGGGCGGCGCGGCGGGCACGGGCACCTCGCCGTCGTGGTCGATACGCATGCGGTGGAACGTCGTGGCCACCGCGAACCCCTGCGCCCGGAGCTGCTCCCGCAACCCGCTGTCGGCGCGGTAGACGCCGTGGTCGACCGTCACCCGCTGGTGGCCGTTGGCGCGGCCCAGCTCGGCGGCACGCGCCAGCGTCCATGCGAACAGCCATGCACAGACGGGCGGATCCGTTGTCAGGACGTCGATCTCGACCCGGTCGCTGCCGGACGTCCCGATCGCGGTCGCGAGGCCGGCGAGGCGGCCACCGCCGTCGAGCACGAGCCGGGCGTCGTGCTCGATGTCGAAGCCGGGCTCGGTGAGGTCGTCGCGCACGTCGTCCTCGGTGTAGTCGGCGAACCCGACGACCGCGCGGGTGTAGTCCTGCGCCAGCGCGGCGATCGCCCCGACGTCGTCGAGCCGGGGCGCACGCGTGGTGTGCCCGGTGGGCAGCGCCGCGTCAGTTCTGCTCACCATAGGACTGCTCGCAGGGCAGCCCGTCGTGGTCCGCGTCCCAGCTCGCCGGAGATCCCGCCTGGATCCATGCGTCGAACGCTACGTCGAACGAGTACCCGTCCGCATACATTTTCTGGCACGGCGTCCGCGGTTTCGGCGCGTTCGTGACGGTCACCGTCGCCGGCGGCTGTACGTACACAGTGGACGGTGGGGCCGCGGTCGAGGGCCGCGCGCCGGCGGTGCTCTCCGGCGTGGCGGCCGGCGTGCTCGTGCCGCTGACCGGTTGCGCGCACCCGGCGAGCCCGAGCACCGCCGCGCCGGCCACCGCGGCGGCGACCGCACGGAACGTGGACATGGACGGCATCGGGCAAGTCCCCTCGGCTGGCGTTGCGGGGTCGTGCGGTCCGTCGCGACGATCACGGAGGGTGTTACACGCCCTGCCGATGACTACGGAAGGTTGCCGCCGGGGAAACGCCCTATCATCGCGGGGTGCGAACAGCGGCGGGAGTCGTGCTGGTGGGCGGGCGTTCCACCCGCATGGGGGAGTCCAAGGCGGACCTGGCATGGCATGGCTCGACGCTGCTCTACCGGACCGCGGCGATGCTCGGCCGGTCGGTCGACGGGCCGGTGGTCGTGGTCGCCGCGCCCGGGCAGGAGCTGCCCGCGCTGCCGGCCGGGGTCGCGGTCGTCGAGGATCCGGTGGCGGGGCTCGGGCCGATGCAGGGCCTGGCCGCGGGGCTCGCGGCGGTGGCCGGCCGGGCGGACGCCGCGTTCGTCTGCTCCACCGACCTGCCGTTCCTGCACCCCGCGTTCGTGCGCCGGGTGCTGCGTGCCCTGACCGGCGAGGCCGACGTCGCGCTGCCGGTGGCGCGCGGGTACCGCCAGCCGCTCGCGGCGGCGTACCGGACCACGCTGGCCCCGGTCGTGGCCGACCTGCTGGCGGGCGGGCTCCGCAGGCCCGGCCTGATCCTCGAACACTGCGCGGTGATCCGGCTCGATGACGCCGCGCTGCTCGACGACCCCGAGCTGGCCGCCGGCGACCCGGCGCTCGACTCGGTAGTCAACGTCAACACCCCCGAGGAGTACCGGGCCGCCCGCGACCAGAAGCCGCCGGAGATCGTCGTCACCCGCGACGGCCGGCGCCACGCGGTGCGGGCGGCCACCCTCGGCGCGGCCGCCGCCGCGATCGGCGTGGCCCCGCCGGCCACGGCCGAGCTGAACGACGTCTGGATCGACTGGGACGCACAGCTTCCGCTGGCAGCGCGCGACGCCGTCACCTTCGCCCGGTCGGAGGGAACCGCGTGAGGGCGGCGGTGCACGCGAGGTACGGCCCGCCGGACGTGGTCCGCGTGGCCGAGGTGCCCCGGCCCTCGGTGGGGGACCGGGACGTTCTCGTCCGGGTGCACGCCACGACCGTCAACCGCACGGACTGCGCCTACCGCGCGGCTCGGCCCTTCTTCGTGCGCACCCTCACCGGGTTGCGCCGGCCCCGGCGTCCCGTGCTCGGCACCGAGTACGCCGGCGTGATCGTGGAGACCGGGCCCGCGGTCACGCGCTTCGCGGTCGGCGAGCGGGTGTTCGGGTACAACGAGGGGGCGTTCGGCACGCACGCGGAGTACCTCGCGGTGGGCGAGGACGCGCCCATCGCGACCATTCCCGTCGGGGTGAGCGACGAGCACGCCGCGGCCGGCACGGAAGGCGCGCACTACGCGCTCGCGATGATCCGCGTCGCCCGGATCCACGAAGGCCGGGTGCTCGTGCACGGCGCGACCGGCGCCATCGGCTCGGCGGCCGTGCAGCTGCTGGCGAACCTCGGCGTCTTCGTGACCGCCACGGCCCACACCGCGAACCTGGAGCTCGTGCGCGGGCTCGGCGCCGACCGGGTCGTCGACCACACCGCCGGGGACTTCACGCGAGCTGGCGACGGTGCCCACGACGGTGCTTACGACGGTGCCTACGACGCCGTCTTCGACGCGGTCGGCAAGAGCACCTTCGGCCGCTGCAGGCGACTCCTGACCCCGCGCGGCAGCTACGTCTCGTCCGAGCTCGGCCCCGGCTGGCAGAACCTCGCGCTGGCCGCGAGCACGCCGCTGCTCCGCGGCCGCACGGTGCGGTTCCCGTTCCCGCGCCAGGACCAGCCCATGATCCGCCAGTTCGGCGACCTGCTCGGGTCTGGCGCGTTCCGGCCGCTCGTCGACCGCCACTACCCGCTCGAGGAGATCGTCGACGCCTACCGCTACGTCGAGACCGGCCGCAAGCTCGGCTCCGTCGTCATCGACGTCCTGCCGCGCGACGGCGAAGGGTGAGTGCCAGTCCGGCCGCGACCAGCACGGCGCCGGCCGCGGCGACGTAGCCCGGCAGCGCGGCCGGGATCTCCAGGTACACCGTGATCCCGAGGATGCGCGACAGGCCCCACGGCAGCAGCGCGAGCTCGTCGTTCCACAGCGTCGTCGCGCGCTCCAGGCCGAGCAGCGCGACGAGCCCGCCGAGCACCGCGAGCGGCACGCCGGCCGCGGCCAGCACCCGCCCGGCCGCCTGCCGCCGGGTCATCGCGTACGCCGTGCGCAGGACACTGTGGACGATCACGAACAGGGCGAGGAACGCGGCGAACGCGACCGTCACGTACACCGCGCGGGTGGCCGGCTCGGTCCAGAACGCGAACCAGTAGCCGCCCGGCCCGTGCGCGGCGAGCGCAATCGTCAGCAGCACGGTCCGCAGCAGCGCGAGCCCGCCGATCGCGGCGTACAGCGGGTAGGGGTCGCCGCGCACCAGCAGCCGCGCGGCCACCGCGAACAGCAGCCACGCACCCAGCGTCGCCACCAGGTGCGCCGGCGCCGCGAACGAGGTCAGGATCGCCCGGCTCGCCACCAGCGCCACCGCCGGCACCGCCCACACGAGCACGCGGTCCACCCGGGACGGCTCGCCGCCGAGGCCGGCCAGCCGCCACGGCCGGGTCGCTCCGGTCCACAGCGCCCGCAGCGCGTGCGGCGCCCGCCGCAACCCGCTGCCCCACAACAGGACGAGCACCACTGCCGCGAGCAGGATCCGGGCCAGCCACGCCATCGTCGCGTCCCGCGCGGCCAGCCCGAGCCCGATGTCCGCGGCGGTGAAGTTGTACGCCGGCAGGTCCAGGTCGTGCCCGTAGCGGCGGACGTGCGCGGCGCGGGCCGTCGCGTACTCGTCCGCCGCCGCGTGCCACGCTCGGTCGGCCGCCGTCGAGCCGGTGTCCAGCCACTGCGCGTGCCGCAGGACGGTGGTCCGGTACGCCGCGAGCGTGCCGAACAGGTCGACCTGGTAGTCGAGGGTGTCCGTGAACCTCTTGCGCAGCACCGGGTCCCGCCACGTCGCCGGGTCCGTGGCCACCACCAGGTCCCGCATCCGCGTCGCGTCGCGGACCGCGCGGGCGCCCTCGGCGACGGCCTCGTCGATCCGGTCGCGGCTCACCGCGTAGATCGTGTCGAGCGTGGCGCTGTCCCCGGTGACGATGTCCCACTCGAAGATCCACATCATCGGCGGCGGCTCGAGCCCGAGCGCCCGCACCGTGTTGTCCGCGTACGGTCCGATGTAGAGCCCCGTGGTCACCGCGTCCCGGGACAGCGCCATCGCCTGGCAGATGGCCGCCACGGTGGCCGGGTCGTCGGCGAACGTGCGGCGTGCCCAGTCGGCGGTCGCCGCGGCGGGGTCGAGGTCCGGGTCCCAGGCGAGCCGTGCGGTGACGTAGCTGTTCAGGTCGTACAGCTGCCAGAACCCGGCCCGCAGGTGCAGCGACCGCGGCCCGGCCAGCAGCGGGCCGCCACCCTGCGCCCAGGTCCACACGCCCTCGATGTGCGGGTTCGCCGCGAGGAAGCGGCGCAGCGCCAGCTGGTGCAGCACGCCGAGGTCGTCCGGCAGCGCGCCGAGCCCCTCGAACTCGCGGCGGGACTGGAACTCCACGATCCGCCGCTGGTCGCCCTCGAGCAGCGTGTCGTTGAGCGGCAGGTGGCTGTAGAAGTCCCCGAGGGTGTACTTGGTGGACACGATGAGGTGCTCGTCGTCCAGCCCGCCCAGCACCTCGCGGTACGCGGCACGACTGGTGTGCAGGTCGCCCACCGCGCCGATGCCCACGCTCCACGTGCGGAAGATGACGTCCTTGCCGGCGTCCCCGGCCACCCGCAGGAACGAGCGCAGCATCGCCCGCACGGCCGTTGGCGTGGTCACCGCGATCTCCGACGAGTAGTCCCACCCGGGCAGCTGGTAGGCCGCGCCGCCCTCGCCGATGCGCACCATCAGCCCGTCCGCGAACGGCATCCGGTCGAACAGCTCCGCGAGCCCGGCGCGGTAGACCCGCCACAGCCGGTCGTCCTCGGTGCGCAGCCCGCCGGCGGTGCGCTCCAGGTACGCGCGCAGCGGCGGCGACAGCGCCAGCATGTCGGTCTGGAAGTAGACCCTCATGCCGAGGTCGTGGGCGTAGCGCCACACCGGCCCGAACGCCGCGACCATCGCCGCGGCGCGCGCCCGGTGCGGGTCGCCGGCGGGGTACACGTCGAGGCCGGCGAACGTGACGTACTCGAGGAAGCCGGGGATGACCACGCCGTTGTAGCCCTGCGCGAGCGAGTGCTCGACGAGCCGCCGGAACTGCGCCGCGATCCGCCCGGCGGCGGCGGTGTCGACGTACGGGGCGCGGGGGAGGATCGCGTCGCCGACGACGTCGGAGTTCAGCGAGTAGTCGTCGCCACGGGCGAAATCGGCCGCGTCGCCCGGCAGGCCCACGGCGCCCATGTCGGTGAGCCGCAGGCCCAGCCGGGGCGCCACGACCGTGCCGTCGGCGGGAATCGCGGCCCGGGCGGAGATCCGGTCGGCCACCGCGTAGAGCCCGGCCGCGGCCCCGCCCTCGGTGGCCGCCACCACCGACAGCCCGGCGCCGGCCCGGTCGATCCGGTACGCCTGCGGCCCGCCGCGCAACGCCGGGTCGAGCCGCACGGAGAGCACCGCCCCGGTGGCCGCGGCGCGCACCGGGGGCCGCGCGACACCCCGGCCCGCGAGCGCGTCGGCGACCGCGTCCGCCGCGAGCCGCAGCCGCGGGCCGGCCGGGACCGCGATGGCGGTGAGCCGGGGCGGCGCCACCACGTCCCGCGGTGGCGCGGCGGTCAGCCGCTCGGCGGGGATGTCGGCGGGCCGCACGCTCAGCCCGAGCGCGTCGTTCACCTGCCAGGCGACGAGCCCGCCGAGTCCGAAGAGGACAACCAGCACGACGACCGGCCGCCACCAGCGTCGTCGAAGATCGTCCACCCGGTCATCCTCACACGGGCGTGCCGTCCTGATCGAGTACGACCCGGGCCAGCCGCTTGGGCGCGACCAGCGTGTAGGAGGTGCGGATCCACTCCTCGACCTCGCGCCAGCGTTGTTTCGTGAGCCCCTTCTCCAGCGTGATCGACACCCAGCCGTGCCGGCCCAGGCCGTAGCCGGTGGGGTCGGCCCGCGGGTCGGTCGCCACGAGCGCGGCCGCCTCCTCCTTCGGCAGCTTCACGCTGATGCCCGTGGCCTCCGGGTTGGTGAACACGAAGTTCTTGCCGCGGACGCGGAAGGTCGGCTCGCCGTCCCAGGCCTCGATGTCCACCCGGGCCGCCTCGGGCAGCCGGGCGACGATCTCCTCCAGGCGGTCCATGTTCGACATGTCAGCTCCCCTCGGGACGGTCGGCGACGGTGAGCCCGACCCCGGTGCACCACAGGTCGAGCAGCACCCGCAGCCGCTTGTGCTCGATGGAGACGTGCCGCTCCCGCCCCACCGAGGCGATCACCACCAGCCCGGCGTCCGCCAGGACGTGGAGGTGCCGGGTGGTGGTGGGCCACGAGTGCGAGAACCGGGCGGCGATCTCCCCGGCGGTCATCGAACCACCCCGCGCGTGCAGCACCTGCAGCACGTGCCGGCGCGCCGGGTGGGCCAGTGCGGTGAACAGCGCGTCGAGGTCGTCGAGATCGGTGAGGCCCTGCGCGCGGCGCTCGGTCAGGACACGCCCACCGGTCGCAGGTGCGGGAACTCCATCGACAGCTTGCCGTCGCGGCCCTCGCACAGCGGTTCCATGGCCTCCCACACCTGGCTGACCTCGGGATGGGTGTGCGCGCGGGCCGACGCGTCCTCGTCGACCCACTCGAAGATCTCGATCACGAGCGGAGCCGCTGCCTCCTTCTCGTGGCCGAGGTAGACGCGGGTCGGCTCGTCGGTGACCAGGCCCAGCCGGCGCAGGACGGGGCCGTGCCTGCCGACCAGGGCGAGGAACTCGTCGACGTGGCCCTCGCGGACCCGGTAGGTGGCGAAGACGGTCGTCGGTGCTGACATGGTCCGATATTTAGCCTCGCCGCTAAGTGTTCTGTCAAGCGGCTACCGTTGTCCCATGGCGAGTCGAGTGCGCGGCGGTGCGCGGTCCTCGCTCGGCCGCGTGCAGGCGTACCTGGGCCGGTGCGGCACCGCGGACGCGGTGGCCAACCGGGACCGGTTCGGGGGTGTGACGCTGCAGGGCGTGTCCGGGCTGCGGGTCGCGCGCGTGCTGGCGCAGGCGGGCGAGCTGACCGGGATCGACCTCGACCCGGCCGCGTACCTGACGCGGGGCGGGGCGAAGCCACCGGTCGTGCCGGGACAGCTGGGGCTCGACCTGGACCTGCCGGCGTTCGACTGGGTGGAGGCGCAGGCCGCGCTGGGCCTGCGGGTCGTGCGGACCGCGGGCCCGCGGTTGCGCGTGGGTCAGGTCGACGAGCTCAAGGCCGAGCTGCACCGCGAGTACCCGGTGCCGGTCTCGGTGACCCTCGCGCTGGACGGCGGATGGCTCGGGTCGAAGTACAGCGGGGTGCTCGCCGAGCAGCTGCGCGCCGCCGACCGGGACGTCTCGCTGGTGCTCGGCGCGCCGTTCGACCCGGTCGACTCGTCGTACAAGGTGCTCGGGCTGCGCCGGCTGCTGCGGTGGAGCCTGCGGACCCGGCGCTCGCTGGAACTGTTGCGCACCGGGCCGATCGGCATCCCCGCGATCGCCGCCGGCGCCTCGCTCGCCGCCATCGGGCTGTCCTCGTCCACCCGGCACCTCGGCGGACCGGTGGCGCGCCGGGCCGACGGCGTGCGGCCCAAACGCAGCCCGCAGGTGTTCGTGCCGCGGCTGCTGCACTGGCAGCGGGGGATCGACCTGAAGGCGGGGCTCACCGACTGCGGGTGCGCGGCGTGCGCGCGGGCGGGGTCGGGCCTGCGGCGCTTCGACGTCGCCTACGACGCCACCGTCCCCGCCGACGTCCGGGCGGCCGCCCGCGAGCACGACTCGTACGCGCTCGCCGAGGTCCTGCACACCGTCTTCGCGGCGAAGGACCCGGAGGACGAGCTGGCCCGGCTGCGCCAGGACGCCCGCGAACTCGCCGCGGAGGTGAACCTGCCCGTGCCGAAATGGCTGGGCACCTGGGAGTAGGAGCGGTCCACACTGGCCTGTCGTGCGAGGTCTTGGCCCACCCAACGAAACCTCAGGGGACCGTGACGAAACCCAGCCACCGACCACTCGATAACGGCACCATTCGCTGGAACGCAACCAACACTTTGAATTCCGGGGAGGCGGGCTAGCGCGGGCCGGGACCGAGCAGGGCGATCGAGGCGCGGACCGCGACCTCGGTCATGTCGCGGGCGCGGCCGCCGTCCTCGACGGTCGTGGCGATCAGCTCGCGCAGCCCGCCGAGCAGCATCACCGCGAGCTGGCGGGGAACGGGCCCCACGCCGATCGAATGCCACTCCTCGGTGTCGCACAACGTCTGGATCATCGTCACGAAGGCTTCCATCATGCCGCGCTGGAGGTCGCGGGCCGGCGCGCCCAGCGACGGCACGTCGCGGATCCAGCTCAGCGTGATCGCGGGCCGGGACTCCGCGCAGGCGATCCACGCCTCGACGGCCTGGCGCACCTGCTCCGCCCACGGCTCCTTCGGGTCGACCGCCGCCGAGATCTGCCGGATCATCTCGGCGTTCGCGTCGGTGAGCAGCGCGACGAAGCACGCCTCCTTGTCGGCGAAGTGCTCGTAGAACGTGCGCCGCGAGGTGCGGGCGCGGCGCACGATGTCGGCGACCGTCGTGTTCCGGTAGCCGTCCTCGATGATCGACTCGGCGAGGCCGTCGAGCAGCCGCTGCCGGAAGCTCACCGCCGACACGTTCACCGCCGGGTTCGCCGCGGTCACCGTCATCACGCTGTGCCTCTCGTCCGTACGGGCGCTTGTGTCGCATGGTACATCGGCGTACCGTGCGATGGTACGGCCGCGTACCATCGGAGAAGGTGTTGTCTCGATGTCGACAGTGACGCTTCCGCCCGGTCCGTCCACGCCGCGTTTCGTGCAGGGGGCCCGCGCGCTGTTCGCGCCGATGCGCGGCATGCGCCGGCTGCGCGACCGCTACGGCGACGCCTTCACCGTCAACGTGCCGATCTTCGGGCGGGCGCTGGTGATCAGCGACCCCGCGGAGATCAAGCAGCTGTTCCAGACCAGTCCCGACGTCGTGGACAACCTCGAGCGCAACCTCGGCCGGGTGCTGGGCCCGGGCTCGTTCTTCGCGCTCGGCGGGGAGGAACACCGCGCGCAGCGCAAGCTCCTCGTCCCGCCGTTCCACGGTCGCCGGCTCGCCGCCTACGAGCGGATCGTCGAGGACGAGACCGTGCGGGAGATGGCGTCGTGGCCGCGGGACCGGCCGTTCCCGGTGCTGCCCTCCACGATGCGGATCACGCTCAACGCGATCCTGCGCGCGGTGTTCGGCGCCGAAGGGGCGGAGTTCGCGGAGCTGCGCGAGCTGCTGCCGCGCCTGGTGAGCGTGGGCTCGAAGCTCGCGCTGCTGCCCGTGCCGCGCCGGCTCGGCCGGTTCGGTCCGTGGGCGCGGTTCCAGGCGATCCGCGACGAGTACGACGCGGTCGTCGACCGGCTCGTGGCGAAGGCCGGTGACCCCGACGACCGCGACGACGTGCTGTCGATGATGCTGGCCGCCCGCTACGAGGACGGCTCGCCGATGACCCGCGGCCAGATCGCCGACCAGCTGCTGACCCTGCTGGCCGCCGGGCACGAGACGACCGCGACGACGCTCGCGTGGACGGTCGAGCGCCTGCGCCGGCACCCGGACGTCCTGCGCCGGCTGGTGGCGGAGGTGGACGCGGGCGGCAAGGAGCTGCGGGAGGCGACCGTCCTCGAGGTGCAGCGCACCCGTCCGGTCATCGACATGGTCGGCCGGCAGGTCAAGGCGGACGGTTTCGAGCTCGGCCGGTGGACGGTGCCGAAGGGCTACGCGGTGCTCGTCAGCATCGCGCTGATCCACGACGACGACGCGGTCTTCCCGGACGCGGGCACCTTCGACCCGGACCGGTTCACCGGCTCGCGGCCCGACCGGTACCAGTGGATCCCGTTCGGTGGCGGCACCCGGCGCTGCCTGGGCGCGGCCTTCGCGAACATGGAGATGAACGTGGTGCTGCGGACGATGCTGCGGGACCTCACGCTCGTGCCGACGACCGAGCCGGACGAGCGCTGGCACTCCCGCGGCGTCGCGTACGCACCGGACAAGGGCGGCATCGCGGTCGTGCGCGACCGGGGCGAAACGCCGGCCGCCGAGGCCACCATCGAGGCCACCGTCGAAACCACGAACAGGGGAGCGCGGTAGTGACCGAGCAGGTGGTGGACGTCGGGGGCGGGATCTCCCTCGCCTACGAGGAGATCGGCGACGCGGCCGCGGACCCGATCGTGCTCGTCGCGGGCCTCGGGCAGCAGCTGCACAGCTGGCCGGACGCGTTCTGCGCGGAGCTCGCCGCGCGCGGCCGGCGGGTGATCCGCTTCGACAACCGCGACGCCGGCATGTCGACCCACCTCGGGTTCCGCCCGCCGCGCCCGCGGGAGATGCTGCTGCAGCGCTGGTCGCCCGAGCAGTACGACCTCGCGGACATGGCCGCCGACGCCGCCGGCCTGCTCGACGCGACCGGCTGCGCCAAGGCGGACGTGGTGGGCGTGTCGATGGGCGGCATGATCGCGCAGATGGTCGCGGCCCGGCATCCGGCGCGGGTGCGGACGCTCACCTCGATCATGTCGACGACCGGGTCGCGCCGGGTGGGCCGACCAGCGATGTCCACCTGGCGGCGGATGCTGGCCCCGGCGCCCCGCACCCGCGAGCAGGCGGTCGCGCACGCCGTGGGCATGTTCCGGCACATCGGCTCGCACGGCTTCCCGCTCGACGAGGAGTGGGTCGGCGAGCTCGCCGGCGCCGGCTGGGACCGGGACCCGTCGGGCGCGGGGACGGGCCGCCAGCTCGCCGCGATCCTCAAGTCCGGCAACCGGACCCGGCTGCTGGGCGGGATCACCGCGCCCACGCTCGTGGTCCACGGCGACCGCGACCGGATGGTGCACCCGACCGGCGGCGCGGCCACCGTCCGGGCCATCCGCGGCGCCCGCCTCGAGACCATCGCGGGCCTGGGCCACGACCTGCCCAAGGGCGTGTGGCCGACGCTGCTCGACCTCATCGACGGGCATGCCCGTCCCGCACCGGCAAGGAGCTCCGATGCCGCCTCGTCCTAGGCTGTCCGGCCGTCCCGTGATGATCACCGGTGCCGCGTCGGGCATCGGCCGCGCGCTCGCCCGCCGGCTGTCCGGGACCGGCTCGCCGGTCGCGATCGCCGACATCGACGAGGCCGGGCTGAAGGACACCGCCGCCATGCTGTCCGGCCGGGTGCTCACCCGCGTGCTGGACGTCCGCGACGCGGCGGACCAGCGCCGGTTCGCCGACGAGGTGCGCGACTGGCTGCCCGGGCCGCTCGGCGCGGTGTTCAACAACGCCGGCGTCGCGGTCACGTCGTCGGTCCTCGACGCGGTACCGGAGGACGACGACTGGCTGCACGACATCAACTTCCACGGCGTGGTCAACGGCACCCGGGCGTTCCTGCCGATCCTCGTCGAGCAGGACGCGGGCGTCATCGTGAACACGTCCAGCGTGTTCGGGCTCGTGGGCATGCCGTACCAGAGTGCCTACTGCGCGGCGAAGTTCGCGGTCCGCGGGTTCACCGACGCGCTGCGCCAGGAGCTGCGCGGCACGGGCGTGCGGGCGGTGGCCGTGCACCCGGGCGGCATCACCACGAACATCGCCCGCAACGCCCGGATGCGCAAGGACCCCGAGGGCCTGGGCCGGACGCGGGAGCAGATGGCCGCCCAGTTCGAGGCGGTCACGATGACCACCCCGGAGAAGGCGGCCGCGATCATCCACACGGGAGTCGAGCGCGGCAAGGCCCGCATCCTCGTCGGCCCGGACGCATACGTGTTCGACGCACTGGCCCGGATCACACCCACGCACTACTACTCGGTCCTGGCCCGCCTGCAATCCCGCCTGCGCACCCGCGCGAAGGAGACCGTGTGACACCCCTGGCGACCGCAGGCCGCCCAACCGCACCACGTCCCAACCGCACCTAAGGGGAACGGGACGCAACCCAGCCACCGGTACGCACCCAAACCCAGCCGTACCAACTCCCGGCGACCAACACTTTGAATCCCGGGGAGGCGGAACGGTTCGGGGCACGATCGTCCACTCGCAACACTGGCCGGCGGACCTGGAGCACGCCGGCAAGCGGGTCGTCGTGATCGGCAGCGGCGCGACGGCTGTGATCTCGCGTTCACGGTCGGGTACGCGAACGCGTCGTGGACGCTGAAGGCGGACCTGGTGAGCGAGTACGTGGTGCGGCTGCTGCGGCACATGGACGAGCACGGCCACGACCAGTGCGTCCCGGCGAACGACGACCCGGGCCTGACCGAGCGCCCGCTGTTCGACTTCGCCGCGGAGATGCGCTTCACCCGCCGCCCTGCGCGGATAGAGGCGGACGCGTAACCTCCCGGGACTATGCACTCCGGTCCGGTACTCATCGGGTTCGACGGGACGCGCGCCGCGCTGCACGCCCTGGACGAGGCGGCGCCACTGCTGACCGAGCAGCGGGTGCTCGTCGTGGTGGTCTGGGAGGCCGGGCGCGCCTTCGACCTCACCGAGAATGCGTCCTTCGCGTTCGACAACCCCGCCGGGAGCCTCGACCTGAGCGGAGCCTTCGCCGCCGACCAGGCCGCGTCGGAGGCCGCCGTGCGCCTGGCCAATCGCGGCGCCCAGCTCGCGGTGAGCCTGGGGCTGAAGGCCGAGGGCCTGGCTGTCGCCGATGACGCCACGGTCGCCGAGACACTGGTGCGGCTCGCGGAGCAACACGACGCCCGCGCGATCATCCTGGGTTCGCACCACCACGCTCGCGTCAGCGAGATCCTGTTCGGCACCACCACCCGCGAGATCCTCGCCCACGCGCCCTGTCCGGTCGTCGTGGCGGGCGGGGTGCCCCCGAACGCCTGATTGACGGGCGCCGATCGCCGGGCAGAGTGTGAGCTGAACTTCTCCGCCCAGCGTCCAGGAGGCGCCGTGACGAGGTATCGCCGTCGGGTCTTGGCCGGCATCGCCGCCGCGGCCTTCGTGGTCGCCCTGACTCCGGCCGTGCCCGCCGTCGCGGTCGCGCAGCCGGGGTCGGTGTCGGTGGCCGGTTCGCACAACAGCGAGATGGGCTGCGCCGGTGACTGGCAGCCGGATTGCCCGCAGGCGCAGCTGCACCTCGACCCGGCGGACGGCATCTGGAAGGGCACGTTCGACGTCGCGGCCGGTGCGTACGAGTACAAGGCGGCCCTGAACGGCACGTGGGACGAGAACTACGGCGCGGGCGGCGCCCCGGGCGGCGCGAACATCGCCTACACGTCCACCGGCACGGTCTCCTTCTACTACGACCACGCGAGCCACTGGGTCACGAGCGACGCCGAGGGGCCGATCGTGACCGCGGCGGGCAGCTTCACCAGCGAGCTCGGCTGCCCGGGCGACTGGGCGCCGGACTGCATGCGGTCCTGGCTGCAGGACCCGGACGGCGACGGCGTCTACACGTTCTCGACCACCGCGATCCCGGCCGGGCAGTACGAGGTCAAGGCCGCGCACGGGCTCTCCTGGGCGGAGAACTACGGCGCCGGCGGCGCGCGCGACGGCGCGAACATCCCGTTCACCGTGACCGCGGACGGCGACCGCACGTCGTTCTCCTACGAGCTCGCCACGCACGTGCTGACCGTCTCCGGCGGCGTCACGCCGCCCGACCTGCGCTCGGCGCGGGCGCACTGGCTGCGCCACGACGTCGTCGCACTCGAACCGCCGGCCGGCGCGGAGACGTTCCGGCTCTACCACGCGCCGGAGGGCGGGCTGGTCGCCGGCGGCGACGGCGTCACGGGTGGCGAGGCGCTGCCGCTGACGCTCGACCCGGCCGGGCTGCCGGCCGAGCTGAAGGCGCGGTACCCGCACCTGGCGAGCTACGCGGCGCTGCGCCTGGGCGCGGCGGACGTGGCCGGCCTGCTCACCGGCCAGCTGGCGGTAGCCGCGTACGACGCCGGCGGACGCCTCCTCGACGCCACCGGCGTGCAGGTCCCGGGCGTGCTCGACGACGTCTACGCCGGCGCCGCCCGGTCATCGCTCGGCCCGGTGTGGTCGCGCGGCAACCCGTCGCTCGGGCTGTGGGCGCCGACCGCGAAGGAGGTGGCGCTGCTGCTCGACCCGGCGGGCCCGGCGGGGGAGCGGCGGGTCGCGACGACCCGCGACGCCGACGGCGTGTGGCACGCGCGCGGCGACCGGACCTGGCGCGACGCGCGCTACGCCTTCGAGGTCCGCGTGTATGTGCCGGCGCTCGACGAGGTGGTCACCAACGTGGTGACCGACCCGTACTCGCTGGGGCTGACCACGAACTCCGCCCGCTCGGTGCTCACCGACCTCGACGACCCGGCGCTGGCGCCGGGCGGCTGGGACCGGCTGCGCAAGCCGGGCCTGGCCCAGCCCGAGGACTCGACGATCTACGAGCTGCAGGTGCGCGACTTCTCGGTCGGCGACCGTTCGGTACCCGCCGCGCACCGGGGCACCTACCTGGCGTTCGCCGACCGGAACAGCGCCGGCATGCGGCAGCTGCGGGACCTGAGCGGTGCCGGGCTGAACACCGTGCACCTGTTGCCGGCCAACGACATCGCGAGCATCGAGGAGCGCCGCGACGCCCAGCAGGCCCCGGCGTGCGATCTCGAGTCGTTCGGGCCCGCGGCGCCGGAGCAGCAAGCCTGCGTCGAGCCGGTCCGCGACACGGATGGCTTCAACTGGGGCTACGACCCGCTGCACTACACGACTCCGGAGGGTTCGTACAGCACGAACCCGGACGGCACGGCGCGCACGCGGGAGTTCCGCCAGATGGTCGGCGCGCTCAACGGCGCGGGGCTGCGGGTCGTGATGGACGTGGTGTACAACCACACGCCCGCGTCCGGCCAGGACCCACACTCCATTTTGGACCGGATCGTGCCGGGGTACTACCACCGGCTGTCGGCCACCGGCGCGGTGGAGAACTCCACCTGCTGCGCGAACACGTCGACCGAGCACCGGATGATGGGCAAGCTCATGGTCGACTCGATCGTGACGTGGGCCCGCGAGTACAAGGTGGACGGTTTCCGGTTCGACCTGATGGGCCACCACAGCAAGGCGAACATGCTCGCCGTGCGGTCCGCGCTGGACAAGCTCACGCCGGCCAGGGACGGCGTGGACGGCAAGCGGATCTACCTGTACGGCGAGGGCTGGAACTTCGGCGAGGTGGCGAACGACGCGCGGTTCGTGCAGGCCACGCAGCTGAACATGGCCAACACCGGGATCGGCACGTTCTCCGACCGGCTGCGTGACGCGGTGCGCGGCGGTGGCCCGTTCGACGAGGACCCGCGGATCCAGGGCTACGCGACCGGCCTGTTCACCGACCCGAACGGCGCGGCGGCGAACGGATCGGCTGACGAGCAGCGGGCGCGGTTGTTGCTGTACCAGGACCAGATCAAGGTCGGCCTGGCCGGCAACCTGCGCGACTACCGGTTCACCGACCGTACCGGCGCGGTCGTGCCCGGGTCGCAAGTGGACTACAACGGTCAGCCGGCCGGCTACGCCGGCGACCCGAGCGAGACGATCACCTACGTCGACGCGCACGACAACGAGACGCTGTTCGACGTGACCCAGTACAAGCTGCCCCAGCCCACGCCGATGGCCGACCGGGTGCGGATGAACGCGGTCGCCTTCGCGACGACGGCGCTGGCGCAGGGCCCGGCGTTCTGGCACGCGGGCACCGACCTGCTGCGGTCGAAGTCGCTGGACCGCAACAGCTACAACTCGGGCGACTGGTTCAACCGCGTCGACTGGACCGCCCACGACACGACGTGGGGCTCGGGCCTGCCGCCGCGCGGCGACAACGAGTCCAAGTGGGACTACATGCGCCCGCTGCTGTCCGACCCGGCCCTGTCCCCGACGGCCGCGGCGATCCAGGCGGCGCATGCCCGCGCGCTGGACCTGCTGCGGATCCGTTTCTCGTCGCCGCTGTTCCGCCTCGGCTCCGCGGCGGAGGTGCAGCGCCACGTCAGCTTCCCGACCGGTGGCCCGGCCCAGACCCCGGGCGTGATCGTGATGGCCCTGGACGACCGCACGGGCCGCGACCTCGACCCCCGGGCCGAGGGCATCACGGTGGTCTTCAACGCCTCCCCGAGCGCGACGACCCAGACGGTGCCCTCCCTCGCGGGCGCCCGCTACCGGCTGCATCCGGTCCAGGCCACGGGCACGGACCCGGCCGTCCGCACGTCCACGTACGACTCCGGCACGGGCACCTTCACGGTCCCCGCCCGCACGGTGGCGGTCTTCACCACCCGCTGACCGCCGGTGCGCCTGCCCCATATGCTGGCCGCTCACCAGAGCGTCGGCGTAGGGGAGAGTTGATGTCGGTACCGTCCGGGACCGGTCCGGCCGTGGAGGTCTACCGCCCGGTGGCGGATGCCGCGGACCACCGGCTGGCGCACGAGCTCGCGGAGGCGGCGGGGGAGCTGCTCCTCGGCATGCGGGGCGAGCTGCGCGGGCGGGAGCTGCGCGACGCGGGGGACGAGCGGTCCAACCGCTTCCTGCTCGACCGGCTCGGGGCGCAGCGGCCGGGTGATGCGGTCCTCTCCGAGGAGTCCGCCGACGACGGGCGGCGGCTCGGGGCGGACCGCGTCTGGATCGTCGACCCGCTCGACGGCACGCGGGAGTACGCCGAGCCCGGCCGGGACGACTGGGCGGTCCACGTCGCGCTCTGGGCTGGCGGCTACCTGGCCGCGGGCGCGGTCAGCCTGCCCGCGCAGAACCGCACCTTCTCCACCTGGCAGCCACCGGTGCCGCAGCCGGCCCTGGCCGAACCGATCGTCGTCGTCAGCCGCAGCCGGCCGCCCGCCGTGCTGGACCGGGTGCTCGACCGCTGGCCCGCGCGCCCCCAGCCGATGGGCTCGGCCGGCGCCAAGACCGGAGCCGTCCTCGCCGGCCGCGCCACCGCCTACGTGCACGGCGGCGGGCAGTACGAGTGGGACAGCGCCGCACCCGTGGCGGTGGCCGTGGCCGGCGGGTTCCGGGTGCGCCGTCTCGACGGGTCCGCGCCGCGGTACAACCGGCCCGACCCGTGGCTGCCCGACATCGTGGTCTGCCACCCGGACGCGGCCGACGACCTGTGGGCCGCACTCGACGCCTAGTGGTAGCGGCGGTCCGCCTTGTACGCGTTGGCCAGCTCCAGCGCGGCCGGGGGTAGCTCGCCGGCGACCAGGTCGGCCAGCGTGACCCGCTCGAAGACGTACCGCAGGCTCGCCCGCGCCGCCATCCACACGTCCCGCAGCGTCTCGGCCGGCCCGGCGTACTCGAGCTCGGTCAGGCCCACGTCCCGCACGGTCACCAGCGGGCCGTCGACCGCACGGAACACGTCCGCCACCGTGATCTCCTCCGCCGGGCGCGCCAGCTCGTAGCCGCCGTCCGGGCCCCGCGTGCTGCGCACCAGCCGCGCGCGCTTGAGGTCGGCGAGGACGCCGTGCAGGAACTTCAAGGGAATCGCCTGCTCATCGGCCAGTCGGGTGGCCGCGACCGGGCCGCCGGAGGTCCAGGCGGCCAGCTGCGACATCGCCCGCAAGGCGTAGTCGACCTTGGCTGTGACTCTCATCCGCCGTTCCCCCTTTGGCAGAACTCTAGCGGCGCCTCGCACAATACGACCCGTAACGGTTGCGACACGCGGCGTCCATCCCATACTCTGATATTTCTATTAGATAAGTAGAGATTAGAAACCCGAGGTGTTAGGGGGCCGGAGATGGGTTCGGGCGAGTCATCGGTCGTGGTCGTGGGTGCCGGAGCGGCGGGTGTGCTCACCGCGTTGCGCCTGCTCGACCAAGCGGAGGCCCGGGGCCGGCGCCTCGAGGTCGTGCTCGTCGACCCGGCGGCGGAGGCGGGCCGCGGCATCGCGTACTCGACCCGCGAGCCCACGCACCTGCTCAACGTCCCCGCCGGGCGGCTCAGCGCCGACACCGCCGACTCCGGCGAGTTCGTCCGGTGGGCGAGCGAGTCCCTCGGCCGGACCGTCGAGCCGGCCGACTTCCTGCCGCGACACGTGCTCGGCAGCTACCTCGCCGACCGGCTCGCCACCGCCGCCGGCCGATGCCGCCGGGCCCGCCTGCGGCGAGTGCACGACCGCGTCATCGGCGTCGAGCGGGTTCGCGGCGGGGTGACGCTGCGGCTGGCGTCCGGCGACTTCGTCTCCGCGGCCGCCGCGGTGCTCGCCGTCGGGCTGGCCACCCCCGGCGCCGCCTGGGCACCCGAGTCGCTGCGGTGCTCGCCCGCGTTCGTGGCGAACCCGTGGGCGCCGGGCGTCGAGTACGGCGACGAGGACCTGCTGTTCGTCGGCTCGGGGCTCACGATGGTCGACCTCGCCCTCCAGCTCGATCGTCCACATCGGACAATGCACGTCGTGTCCCGCACGGGGCTGCTGCCCCGCCGGCACATCCCGGGCTGGACGCCGCCGAAGCTCGACGGGGGCGAGCTGACCGGCGCGAACGGGCTGGACGCCGTGTGGCGTGCGGCGTCCGCCGGCCGCGGCTGGCGGGCCGCCGTCGACGGGCTGCGCCCGTTCACCTCGCGGATCTGGAATGAGCTGCCCGAGGCCGAGCAGGGCCGGTTCATCGCCGAGAAGTCCCGCTACTGGAACTGCCTGCGGCACCGCATGGCCCCCGCGGCCGGCGACCGGCTGCGCGCGATCCGCAAGGCGGGCCGGCTGTCGACGCACACCGCGGAGGTGGTCGCCGCCCGGCCCGACGGCGACGGCGTGCGCGTCGAGCTGTCCTGCGGCGACGTGCTGCGGGTCGGCCGGGTCGTCAACTGCACCGGGCCGAGCCTCGACCTGCGCGCCTGCGCGGACCCGCTGGTGACCACGCTGCTCGGGGACGGCCTCGCCGAGCCGGGCCCGCACGGGCTCGGCCTCGACACCGCCGCCGACGGCAGGCTGCGCGCGGCCGGGCGGACCACGGCTCCACTGTGGACGATCGGCGCGCCGCGGGTCGGCACGCTGTGGGAGTCCACCGCGTTCCCGGAGATCCGCGAGCAGGCGGGCACGGTCGCCACCGCGGTCCTGGCGGAGCTCGCTGACCACCGCCGCCCGCGCCCGCGGGACCGCTACGGCCTGCCGCTCACCACGACGCCCGTGGCCGCCGAGGCGTTCACCGAGGGCGTCGACCGCGTGCTGCGCGGCCAGCACGACGCGCTCAACCACCTCCTGGCCGCGACCGAGGCCGACCCGGGGTTCGCGCTCGGCCACGCGGTCGTCGGCCTGCTCGGCCTGGAGTGGGGCGTGCCGGTGGCCGTCGAGGCGCACCTGCGCGACGCGCAGGAGCTCGCCGCGGCGGGCGACGCGCGCGAGCGCAGCTTCGTCGCGGCCGTGGCGGCCCGCGCGGCGGACCTGCATGCCGGTGGCGAGGCGCTGCTGGCGCACATCCGTGCCTACCCGCGCGACGCGCTCGCGGTGAACGTCGCCGTGCCGACCATCTCCTTCGGCGGCATCACGAGCGACAGCGAGACCTGGGCGCTCGTCGAGAGCCTGCGGCGGGACTACGGCGAGGACTGGTGGTACCTGAGCCAGCTCGCCTTCGTCCGCCAGGACCAGGGGCGCTGGGACGAGGCCGACGTGCTCTCGGCCCGCGCGCTCACCCTCGAGCCGGCGTCCGGGCACGCCGTGCACGCGCGCACGCACGTGTTCTACGAGACCGCCGAGCACACGGCCGGGCTGGAGTGGCTCAACGACTGGATCGGCACGTGGGGCGACGCGAGCGACGGGCGGGTGCACTTCACCTGGCACGCGGCACTGCACGAGCTGATGCTGGGCGACGACGCCGCGGTCCGGCGGCGCTACGACCGCGACCTCGCGCCACCCGCGGTGGCCGGCCCGCGGGCGCTCGTCGACTCGGCGTCGCTGCTGTGGCGTTGCGAGATCACGCGGAACTGGAACGCCCGGGCCGGGGCCACCGAGGTGCTCGGCGTGTGCCCGCCCGACATGCTGACCAGGCCGGCCACGTCGTTCGCCGCCATGCACGCCGCGATCGCGCTGGTCGCGGCCAAGGACGAGGAGCGGCTGCGGGCACTGTCCGCCTACGCCGCCGCCCACGACTCGGACATCTTCCGGCGGGTGATCGTGCCGCTGTGCGACGGGCTCGCGAACGTCGTCGCGCAGCGGTGGGCCGAGGCGGTGACCGAGCTCGCGGCGGTCCGCCCGCACGTCGAGCGGCTGGGCGGCAGCGCGGCGCAGCGCGAGGTCATCGAGGACACGTTCGTGCACGCCCTGGCCTGCGCCGGCCGGCACGGGGAGGCGGCGGACGTGCTGTCCGCACGGCTCGACCGGCGGCCCCCGTCGCCGCTCGAGGAAGGCCGGCTCGCGGGGCTCCGGACCCAATTGGCTACTTCGGGTGATTGATTCGGTCTGCGAGAGTCACCCATCCGTGTTAGTTTTCAGGATGTGACGTCGGGGAGTACGCGTAGGCCTGTCGCCCCCGCTCTCGTCGCGGCCGTGATCGGGGTCTGTGCCGCGGGAGCGCTGACCGCGCTGTCCGGGTTCGGCCACGCGGCGATGAGCTACGGCACGCCGCAGGCGGCGGCCGACGCGCTCTCGACGATGGAGGACGAGGTCGTCCACCTGGTGAACAAGCAGCGGGTGAAGGCCGGCTGCGATCCGCTCGCCGTGGACCCGCGGCTGGACAACGCCGCGGAGGCGCACAGCCGGGACATGGCCGAGCGCGACTACTTCGACCACACCACTCCCGAAGGCATCACGTTCCGCGATCGGATCCTGACCGCCGGCTACGCGAACCCGGGCAGTGGGGAGAACATCGCGCAGGGCCAGCGCAGCGCGGCGGAGGTCGTGGACGGCTGGATGGCGTCGGAGGCCCATCGCGCCAACATCCTGAACTGCGATTTCTCGCTCGTCGGCATCGGGCTCGACGTGGACGGGATGTACTGGACGCAGGACTTCGGCGCGAGCTGACCGCACCCGGTTCCGATCATCCATTTCGGACTCGGGAAACAATTCCCGGAAAAACGCGCCGGCTAGGGGTGATCTTGGCGAGGACGGGGTACCCGAACAATCGTCGGTTCCGGGTGGTCGGCACGAAATCGGGGTTCGCGTGATGAATGAGCACAGCTTGCACCAATTCGGCAGCTACACCACTCGTACCGTCGCGCGGCGCCGCCGGGTGCACGCCGCACGCAGGCGAATGGTGGGTATGCGCGCACGGATGGCCGAACTGCGGGCCACCGCGCCGATCGACGACCTCGCCGGCCCGGCGGAGCCGCCCAGCGCCGAGCGCGCCGGCTGACGTATTCGCCCGATCGGCTGCGGATCGCCGTTCCGGTCCGGCGCCGATGCCTCTCGCGACTTGATCTAGGCTGCGAATTGTCGTAGTCGTGAGCGGGAGGAGATCGATCAGTGGCTGGGTCCGCACGTGAGTTGCTGGCGGCGATTCAGGAAGAATTGGCGCCGATGGAACGCGAGAACCGGCTGGTGCCACTGATCGAGCGGGGTGAGGCGCCGGTGTCGGTGTTCGCCACGATCGCGGGCGAGGAGTCGCACATCGTCCGCAGCGACCTGCGGAGCATGCACTTCCTCGCCGCGCGGGCGGGCGAGCGCAACGCCATCGAGTTCTTCGCCGGACTGGCGCAGGGTGAGGCCATCGCGCAGACCAAGCTGGCGGGGCTCGCCGCGGCCGGCGGGATGGACGAGGACGAGCTGCGCGGCTACGAGCCCATGGCCGGGTGCCAGGCGTACCCGGCGTACTTCGCGTGGCTCGCCCTCAACGGCGAGATCGCCGACGTCATCCTCGGCGTCGTCGCGAACTTCGCCGCGTGGGGCGACTACTGCGGGCGGATCGCCAAGGCCATGCGGGAGAGGTACGGCCTGGCCGACGAGGCGTGCGCGTTCTTCGACTTCTTCGCCGAGCCGATCCCGGACGCCGTCGAGCAGGCCATCACCGCGGCGCAGGCGGGCATGGACGCCGGACACCACGACGAGCGCGCGGCGCACCGCTACGGCCGGCTGTTCCAGTCCTACGAGCTGAGTTTCTGGAACACCATCGTGGATGAGCTCTAGCAGAAGCCGCCTCCCCGGAACTAAAAGTGTTGGTTGCGTTCCAGCGAACGGTGCGGAGAGCAGGTTGATTGTGGCCGGGTGCCGTCACGTTCCCCTGAGGTTGCGTTGGTCGGCGCGAGACCTCGCAAGATGATCCACCTCGGCCGCTAGCTAGCGATGGGCCGGCGCGGGCAGCCCGGCCAGGGAGCCGAGGCGGCCCGCGTCGTGCAGCTCGAGGAACGCGTCGACCACGGCGGCGTCGAGCTGGCTTCCTCGGCAGGCCAGCAGCTCCTCGCGCGCCTCGTGCTCCGTCTTCGCCACGTGGTACGGGCGGTCGGCGAGCATCGCGGCCCACGTGTCGCACACCGCGACGATCCGCGCCTCGAGCCGGATCTGCTCCCCGACGAGCCCCGCGGGGTAGCCGGTGCCGTCGACGCGCTCGTGGTGCTGGCGGACCACCTCGGCGACGGCGGCGAGCCCGGGCACCGCGCACAGCATCCGGTAGCCGTCCTCGGGATGCCGGCGGATCTGCTCCCAGTCCATTTCGGACAGTGGATCGGTCTTGGTCCAGAGTTCCTTCGCCACCAGGACCTTGCCGACGTCGTGCAGCTGGCCGGCGAGCGCCGCGCGCCGGACCCGCTGGCTGCCGAGGCCGAGCTCGATCGCGGTCAGCGCCGCCCACCGGCTGACCGCGCGGCTGTGCTCCTGGCTCGAGAGCCACCCGTCGACGACATCGGCGAGGTGCTGGACGTAGGCGATCATCCCCGCGGGTCCGGCCTCGCCGGCACCGGTCAGCGCCTCGCCGGGGCCGACGTCGATGCGGTTGCGCCCGTGCCCCTTCGCCACGTACAGCGCGCGGTCGGCGGCCATCACGAGCTCGCCGGGCGTGGCGCCGTGCAGGTCGTACGTGGCCGTGCCGACGGAGATCGTGACCTCCACCGAGCTGCCCTCTTCCACCAGCACCGGGCTGCCGCTGACCCGCCGGCGCAGCCGCTCGGCGATCACGAGCGGGTCGTCGGCCGCCGCGCCCCGCAGGAGGACGGCGAACTCCTCGCCGCCGTAGCGCGACAGCACGTCCTCCTGGCGGATCCCGCCGCGCAGCCGGGACGCGATCTCCACGAGCACCCGGTCGCCGCCGGGGTGGCCGTAGGAGTCGTTGATGGACTTGAAGTGGTCGACATCGGCGATCAGCACGGCGAGCGGGTACTTGGCGCGGCGGGCGTGCGCGACCTCGGCGGCGAGGCGGGCCTCGAAGTAGCGGCGGGTGCGCAGGCCGGTCAGCACGTCGGTGATCGCGAGCCACCGCTGCTGCGCGACGAGGACGGCCAGCCGGAAGATCGTCAGCAGGAACAGCAGCCCGCACGCGACCGCGACGACCGGGATGTGGTGGTAGTGGCCGCGGGCGTACTCCACGAGCAGCGTCGCCGGCGCGACGAGCGCGCCGACGCAGAGCGCGACGATGCGAGCCGGGCCCGGGCCGGGGTCGGTCAGCGGCGCCGGCTCGCCGACCTGGCTCATCGTCGGGTGCAGCGCGGCCGCACCGAGCGCGAGGTTGCCGGCCAGCCAGATCGCGTCGAGGAAGTTGCCCGCGGTGTAGGTGCCGGTCAGCTGCTGGAGGACGTACACGCTGTCCGCGGCGAGGAAGGCGAGCAGGTTCGTGGACAGCAGGAAGAACGCGGCCGGCCGGCGGCCGGCACCCAGGATCAGCCGCAACGCCACCGCGAACATCGCCAGGTCCATCATCGGGTAGGCGAGCGAGGCCAGCTTGGTGAGCGTGGGCACCTGCGCCGCGGCGGTCGGCGTGAGGATGTAGAGCCAGGAGAGCATGCCGGCGACGACGGCGAGCACCGCCGCGTCGAGCAGGCTGGCCAGGTCACGCCCGGGCGTGCGCAGCCGGATCAGCAGCACGAGGCCGGCGACGATCATCGGATAGTGCGCCAGGTACAACACGTCGGCGAGCGCGGGGAAGCTCGTTTCGCCGGCCAGGTAGTGCATGACGTAGAAGCTCGTGTCCGCCGCGGCGTAGACCAGCTCGCCGAATCCGAGCAGCAGCCACGGCAGCATCGGCTTCGGCCGGTAACGCAGGCAGCCCACGAACACCGCGACCGCGGACGAGGCACTGACGGCGGTGTAGAGCACGACCTGCGTGAGCGCCGGCGCGCCCAGCCCGCGTGCGACGAAATACCCCACGACGACTACCAGGCCGAACGCCAGATAACCAGCCCAAGCCAACGTGCCTTTCCGCACTGCCGACCATGTCCCTTCGCCGTTGACTTCCACTCCTGACCATAGCGAGGCCGTCATGCACCGGCGCAACCGCCTGACAACACTTTTGCAAACGACTGCGATCCCGGTGGCGAAATCAGATATCTCGGACCGCTTTTTGGCGCCTGCCATGGACGGATAATCCGCCGGCCGGAGGAATCCTGCGCATGGTCGGATGGAATTCCGCGGGTGCGTGGCGCGACCGGTGGTTCAGAGGTTGCGCAGGCCCTCGCGCACGCGCGACATGAGGTCCATCGACGGGGTATCCGACGGCGACTCGGGCGAGCACTGGACGAGCATGCCGAGGCCGAGCATGTCGGCGATGATCACGCGCGCGCTGCCGAGCGGGACGCGGGTGTACGCGGCGACCTCGGCCACCGACCGCGGCTCGGCGCACAGGGCGTGGACCTGCCGGTGCTCGGCGGCGACTTCGGTGTAGTCATGGATGGACGGGACGCCGATGACCAGCGCCTCGATGGCGAGGTCGATGTCGGCGTGGGTGCGGCCCCCGGTGCGGACGTAGGGGCGCAGCAGCATGCTCTCGTCGACGACGGTGCCGATCTCGGCGATGTAGGCGGCCACCGACTCCGCGGTCGCGGGCGACAGCGCGGTGGCGAGGATCGGCGGTTCGTCCTCGATGACCACCGGCATGATCGGCTGCGTGATCTCGGCGGCCGCCTCCTCGGGGGCCTCGTCGAGGGCCTCGTCGAGGCTGTGTCGCGCCGGCTGTGCCCGCGGCTGCGCCGCGTCCTCGTCGGGCTCGCCGTCCGACCGCGAGCCGTACATTCCGAACAGGTCCACAGGCGCCCACTCCGCTGGTCAGGTCAGCCGATGCCGGCCAGGTCCCGCAATGGATGTACCGCGAAGTACAGCAGGAACAGTATGGACACTATCCATAGCAGGGGGTGGATCTCACGCGCGCGCCCCTGGAACGTCCGCAGCACGACGTAGCTGATCAGCCCGGCTCCGATGCCCACCGAGATGGAGTAGGTGAACGGCATCAGGATGGCCGTGAACAGCGCGGGCACCAGCACCGCGATGTCGGTGAAGTCGATGCGGCGGATCTGGGAGACCATCGCGAGGCCGACGACCACGAGCGCCGGGGTGGCCGCCTCGAACGGGATGATCGTGACCAGCGGGGTGAAGAACAGCGCCGCGAGGAACAGCGCGCCGGTGATCAGGCTGGCGACACCCGTGCGGGCGCCTTCCCCGATGCCGGCGGAGGACTCGATGTAGGTCGTGTTCGAGGAGGCGGACGCCGCGCCGCCGGAGGCCGCGGCCAGCGAGTCGACGAACAGCACCCGGCCGACACCGGGCAGCTGCCCGTTGCGGTCGAGCAGGCCGGCCTGGCTGCTCAGCCCGACCACGGTGCCCATCGTGTCGAAGAAGTCGGTCAGCAGCAGGGCGAAGACGATCATGATGGCGGCGAGCGCGCCGATGCGGGTGAAGCCGCCGAGCAGGTCGACGTTGCCGACCAGAGACAGGTTCGGTGGCGCGAACCAGTCGGTGGGCACGATCGGTACGTTCAGGCGCCAGCCGGTCGGCGACGGCTCGCCGTTCACGATCGACGGTCCTGGGTGGAACACCGCCTCCACGACGATCGCGATGACGGTGGCGGAGAGAATTCCGATGATGATCGCGCCACGCACGCGCCGCATCACCAGGATCGTGGTGACCGCCAGACCGACGACGAAGACCAGGGTCGGCCAGCCCTGCAGCTCGCCCCCGATCCCCAGTGTCACCGGCACGGTTGTCCCGGCCTGGTCGGGAATTCGCCGGACGATGCCGGAGTCCACGAACCCGATGAACGCGATGAACAGGCCGATGCCGACGCTGATCGCGGTCTTGAGCTCGCCGGGAATGGCATGCAGCACGGCGGTGCGGATCTTGGTCAGCACGAGCAGGATGACCAGCGCGCCCTCGATGACCACCAGGCCCATGGCCTGCGGCCACGACATCTGGCTCGCCACCCCGACGGCGAGGAACGAGTTGAAGCCGAGTCCGGCCGCGATCGCGAAGGGGTAGCGGCCGATGAGACCCATGAGGATCGTCATCACGCCGGCGGTGAGCGCGGTGACCCCGGCGACCGCGACGGTGCTGGCGTCCACGTCCGAGCCGCCGATGAGGTTGCCGTTCCCGTCGGCCACGGTGCCGATGATGAGCGGGTTGAGCACGACGATGTAGGACATCGCGAAGAACGTGGTGAAGCCGCCGCGGATCTCGCGGCCGACGGTGGAGCCGCGGTGGGTGATGCCGAAGTAGTGGTCGAACCCGCCGACCTGCCGAGCTCTCCGGTGCTGCGCCTCTGGCGGCGGGTACCGCTGAGGCTGCTGCGGGAGACGATCGGTGCTCATCGGACCGGGCTCCTAGAAGGCTTGGGGCGGCAGGGGTCGACCCGCGCACGCGCAAGCAGCAGGATGGCCGACGTGTGAGCCAAAGACTAGACGAGTGCAACCCCGTGTCAAGGTCAACGATTGACTGTTTGCAGGCGCGTATGGGTGGACTCTTGCGCATTGTTTCGAACGATTCCAGAAAACGTCGCGGCCCGGGAAACGAGGCGTTTCCGGCCTGCTGGGCGGCTCCTTGCGTTGCGCCCCGCTTTCGTTGCGTGCCAAGTAATCGATATCTCAGGCGGCCGCGGGCCGTGTTCCGCGCCGCTCATGGCCGGTTGGTTGCCGGGACATTGATTCCAGGTGAACACGCCGCCGTGCGGAATTGCCGAACCCGCGTGGCGGCGGCAATTGCCGACCGGTCACCCGGCGGCGAGCAGGTCCGCCTCGATCACGCCGCTCAGCTCCGGCAGCCGGTCGTGCAGGAAGAAGTGACCGCCGGGCAGCGTGTGCAGGGTGAACGGCGCCGTGGTGTGCCGGCCCCACTCGTGCATCCGGGACACCGGCGCCACCGGGTCCGCCGCACCCGCGAAGGCCACGATCGGCATCGGCAGCGGTGGGCCGTCGGTGTAGGTGTACCCGTCCACCCAGGTGAAGTCCGCGCGCAGCATCGGCAGGAACATCTCGAACAGCTCCGCCTCCGCGACGACCGCCGCCGGCACCCCGCCCGCCGCGACGAGCCGTGCCGCGAACTCCTCGTCCGCCACCGTGGACATGCCGGTGAGGGGGCCGGCGATCCGCGCGTGGGGCGGGTTCGCGCCGCTCGGGTACAGGCGCACCGGCAGCGGCCGGCCGCGGGCGCGCAGGATGCGGACCACGTCGAAGCCGAGCCGGCCGCCCATCGAGTGGCCGAAGATCGCATAGGGGCGGTCTGCGGCCCGGGCGATCGCCGACGCGACCTGCTCCGGCTCGACGGCGGGCCGTTCCCGGATCCGCTGCTCGCGCCCGGGCAGCTGCATGGCCACCACCTCGACGCGCGGTCCGAACGCCTTCGGCCACGCCCGGTACGCGCTCGCCGCGCCGCCCGCGTACGGCAGGCAGAACAGCTGGAAGTCGGCACCCGGCCGCGGGTCCGGGCAGCTGGACCACGGGTCAGGAAGGGACGCCGTCATCCGGCGACCGCCGCCCGCGCGCGCAACCCGCCATGCTGAATCGACTTGTCGACCACACCTCGATACTGGCCGTGCGCGCGCTCTGACGCCAGGCCGGCGGCGAGTGCGTGCGAGCTCCGCAATCCGTGAGAAGCCACGCCGGGCCGGTGGCCGGCCCGGCGTGGCGTTGGTGCCGTGGGGTCAGAAGGGCATCTTGCCGCGGCCGCGCCGGCCCGCGTGGGCGCTCTTGCCCATGGCCTTCTGCGACTGCGAGAACGGCTTGCGCAGCAGCCGGCCGAGCCCGCCGGGGGCCTTGCCCGCGACCTGGCCGCCCGCACCGGCGGTCTTCTGCGCGCCCCGCTCCGGATGCCGCGACAGCCGCGGGACGAGGAAGGCCAGGATGACCAGCAGGACACATACTCCGATGACGACTCCGATGACCATGAGCGCCTCCAATCGTCGGCGCGTGGGGATCCGCGCACGTCAGCTCAATCGGTCCAGTGCAGGGGCTACCCCGGATCGCCCGGTTCATGCGCCGCGCCGTCCCCGGCGCGGCGCGCGCTCAGTCCCGCTCGGGTGTGGGCGGGATGTCGTCGTCGTCGTCGAACACGTCGAGCTCCATGGTCTCGTCGAGCGCCGGACCGGCCGCGGGCTCGGCTTCCGGGCTCGTGCCGGCTCGCCGGCGCCACAGGAACACCGCGGCGGCCGCGAGGACGAGCGCGCCGCCGCCCAGCCACCACCACAGCGACGTGCCGCTCTGGTCCGGCAGCTCGGCCGGACGCACGACCACGCGCACCTGGTTGAGCAGCGGTTCGGTGAAGTACAGGTTGTCGTGGGCGTCGACGGCGAGCGCCTCGGGCGGCATGTGGTCGGTGACCGAGCGGTCCTCCCGCACGCTGGCGGGGACCACGGTGTCGATGTCGCCGTCGGAGTCGATCCGCCGGATGCCGTCGAGCGTGCTGACGAACACCGACCCGTCGCTGGTCACCGCCACGTCGTCGGGCCGCTGCACGGCCGCGTCGGTCGCCGCACCGCCGTCCCCGATGTCGTCGCCGGAGGCCGGGCCCCGGCCCGTGCCGGCGAACGTGCGGGCCTTGCCGTCGGTGATCGCGATGACCTTGTTCGCGGAGAGCGCCACGTAGGTGGTGCCGTCCGGGCCGGCGCCGAGCCCGTTGATCGTGTGCTCGTCGTCGGCGCCGGGCAGCTGCCACAGTTCGTGGACGCGGCCCCCGGTCACCTCGTACACGGCGGCCTTCGTGGCGGCGAGCGGCGTGCCGTCGGGTGCGACCGCGACGTCCTGGAGCACGAGGTCGGCCGTGCGCGCGTCCGCGCCGTCCTTCGGCGCGCCGCCCCGCACGACGCCGACGACCGGTGTCTGCTTGCCGTCCGGGTAGCGGTGCAGCAGCGTCGAGCCGCCGACGTAGAGCGAGCCGTCCGGCGCCGCGGCGACGACCGCCCGGCCGAGGCCCGGTAAGTCCACTGTGGCCGGTGGCTTGTCGGGGGACACGGCGCGGAAGCTCTGCCCCGCCTCGTCGACGTACACCGTCCCTTGTGGATCGACGGCGAGCGCCGCGCCGTGGAGCTGGAGCTGGTCGGCCCGGTCCGGGCGGGCGAAGTCCGTGGGGGTGGAGATCGTGCCGTCCGGGTCGATGCGGCGCACCCGGGTGCTCGCGTCGCCGGTCACCCAGATCGCCCCGTCGTCGGCGACCGCGAGACGCGCCGGATCGCGCAGCGCCGCGCGGTTCGCGGGCCCGTCGTCACCGGTCTCCGCGCGTTCCCCGGTGCCGGCGATCGTCGTGATCACGCCGTCGCGGCCGACCCGGCGCACCCGGTTGTTGAGGGTGTCCGCGACGTAGAGCGTCCCGTCCGGCGCGTACGCCACACCGCGCGGCCCGTCGAGCAACGCCGTGCGGGCCGGCCGCCCGTCACCGGCGAAACCCGATCGCCAGAACAGCGCGCCGGCGTTGCCCGCGACCGTGGCGACGGTGCCATTGGGCCGGACGACGCGGACCGCGTGCAGGTCCTGTTCGACGAGCGCGACGGAACCGTCGGGCCCGAGCGCGGCCGGGGCGGCGCCGTAGAGGGTGGCCTCGGCCGCCGGGCGGCCCTCGGCCCGCGTCCCCGCGCGCCCGCCGCCGCCCGCGAACGGCGCGGCGTCGCCGTCCGCGGTGAACCGCTGCAGCCGGGTCCCGCTCGCGGCCGGCAGGTAGAACCGGCCGGCCTTGTCGACCACGAGCGAGGTCGGCCGCGGATCGTCGGGCACCGCCGGGCCGACGACCGCGGCCGCGTCGCCGGCCGAGTCGCCGCCGGGGTCGACGCGCACGATGCGGTGGTCGGAGTTGTCCACCGTGTACAGCGCGCCGTCCGGTCCGGACGCGAGGCCGGCCAGGGCCGGGCCGACGCCGGTGCTCAGGTCGGCCACCTCGTCGACCGTGCCGTCCCGCGCCACGCGCACCACGCGGGCCCGATGGGAGTCGAGCACGTACACGCTGCCGTCCGGGCCGGGCACCAGGTCGGCCGGCTGCGGGGGCAGCGCCGGGGTGGCGTCGGCGTTCCGGTCGCCCTGGTACTTGCCGTCCCCGGCGATGCGGTGCACGGTGCCGGCGTCCTCGTCCGCCCAGGGGTCGGCGCCGGGCCGCGCCGCGCGCTGCCGCTTGCCTTCCCGCTCGTCGGGTGGGAGCAGGCGGTCGACCGCGCCGTCGCTCGCGGCGTACACGACACCGTCCGGGCCGACGGCCAGGTCCCGCACGTCCCCGGCGAACGGGCCGCCGGCGAGGGTGAGCTTGCCGTCGGCGGCCAGCGTGTGGACGAACCCGCCGGAGCCGACGTAGACCGTGCCGTCGCGCCCGACGGCCACCGGGAACAGCCCGCGGGGTGCCGGGTCGAGCGCGACCTTGGTGGCCATGCCCTTGGCGTCGACGTGCAGCAGCGTGGCGTTCCCGCTGGTCAGCCGCTTCCGGTCGACGACCCAGACGCCGCCTGCGGGGTCGGGCTCGATGTCGGCCGGGTTCATGCGCACGGACCGGGCGGGGTGCGGGGTGGCCGACGGCGTGATCGTGCCGCCGCCCGCGATCGTGGTGATCGTGCCGCCGCGGTCCACCCGCCGGACCCGCTGCCCGTAGGTGTCGCCCACGTAGACCGAGCCGTCGCGGGCGACGCCGATGGCGCTGACGTCGTAGAGCTGGGCAGCCGTGCCCGGCCCGCCGTCCCCGCCGTAGCCGCCGCCGTCGAAGGTCGCCGACCCGCCGCCGGCGATCACCGTCCACGACCCGTCCTTGCCGAAGCGGGCCACGGACTCGCCGTCCGCGAAGTACCCGGTGCCGTCGGGCGTGGTGGCCATGGCGTCCGGGCTGAAGCCGTGCCCGAACCACGGCCCGCCGTCGCTCACCGTGCGCGGCGCGGGCACGGTGTCGATGACGCCGTGGTCGTCGACCCGGCGCAGCCGCCGGCTGTCCGCGTCGGCGATCAGCAGGGTCCCGTCCGCGGCGAAGCCGAGCCGCAGCCGGTTGCCGAGCCGCGCCTGCGTCGCGTCGTGGCCGTCACCGGAGAAGCCGTAGTCGGCGATGCCCGCGACGCGCTCGACCTGCCCCAGCGGCGGCAGCGCGGGCTGCGCCGCCGCGGGCGTGGCGGTGCCGGCCACCAGCCCCGCCACCACCCCCGCAACGCTCGCACGCAGCACGAACTTCACGCTTCGACCCGGCACGGGTGCTCGGACGGGGACGGCCCGCCACCGGTTCCGCGTCTGTCGATCACTTGAGGGCGCTGCCTTCGAGCCACTTCTCCCACGGGATGTTCCAGTCGCCGAACCCGTCCGTGGGGTCGAGCTTCGCCTTGGTGTTCTTGATCGTGACGATGTCGCCGAGGTGGATGTTGTCGTAGAACCACCGTCCGGCAGTGGGGCTCAGGTTCACGCAGCCGTGCGAGACGTTGCGGCGGCCCTGGTCGGCGACCGACCACGGGGCGGAGTGGACGAAGATGCCGCTGTTGGAGATGCGCACCGCGAGCGGGATCTTCTCGTCGTAGCCAAGCGAGACGTTCGACGGCAGCCCGTAGGAGCCGGAGTTCATCCGCTTGACCTTGTACTTCTCTTGCGCCACATAGGTTCCGCTCGGAGTCTCGAACGAGATCTTCTTGCCCTTCACGGTAACCGAGCCGCCGCGACCCATGCTGACCGGGAACGTCTTGACGGCCTTGCCGTTGACGGTGACGACCATCTTGTGCGTCTTGTCGTCGATGGTGGCGACCTTGGCCGGGCCGACCGTGAGGTTCAGCGCGCGGTCGGTCTCGCCGTACATCCCGTCACCGAGGTCGACGCCGTAGATGTTCGCGTCGACGGTGACCTTCGTGCCGGGCTTCCAGTAGTCGCGCGGCCGGTAGTGCACCGTGCGGCTGTCCCACCAGTACCAGCCGCCCTCGGCCGCGGGGGTCGCAGTGACCTTGAGCGCGCGCTCGGCGGCCTCCTTGTCGGCGGGCGGCTTATCGAAGATCACCGCGACGGGCTGGCCGACGCCGATGGTCGAGGGCTTGCCCGGGGGCGGGAAGAACGAGGGGTAGACGGTCTCGTCCGGCCGGACCGTGGCGAACGACGTCTCGCTCGTGGCCTTGCCACCCGTCCCGCTCGCGGCCGCCTTGAGCGTGTACTCGCGGTCGTAGCCGAGGGGCTCGGCGGAGCGCCAGGTCGTCTTGTCCTCCGCGAGCTCGCCCTTGACCTCCTTGCCGTCCGCGTTCGTCATGGTCACCGAGTCCAGGTCGCCGCCGGACACGCGGACCTCGACCGGCTCGACCGGGGAGACGTCCTTGGCGTCGTCACCCGGCATGGTGGCGATCTTCGGCTCCTGCTGCTCGGCTGCCTGCGGTGATCCCTCGTCGTCCGAGGTGCACGCGCCGAGCACCATGGCGGCGGCAAGCCAGCACGCCAGCAGGGACATGGTCCGCTTGGTCATACGTTCTCACCCCGACTCGAGCGACTTCGACCCCCCACTCTAGGACCGCCGGTGCGGCGGGGTGAGAAGATCCGCCCACCCAGCCACCGGAGACGGGAGATCACGTGGCCACAACGCCCAGGGACGTCGAGCGGATCTATGCCACCGAGGAGGTCGTCGCGAAGCTGCGCCGCCTGGCCGACGCGCTGGAGTCCGGGACGTCCTTCCGGATCCAGATCGCCGGCGAACGGTTCCGTGTCCCGGCGCGCGCCCAGTTCTCGGTGGAGCACGAGCGCGGCGACGGCGAGGAGGAGGTCGAGTTCCAGCTGAAGTGGTCCCTCGACGAGGACTCCGACGCCGACGAGGACCGCGCCCCGGTCGTCTGACCGCGTCGTCTGACAGCTGTCGTCGGACAGCGGAGCCTGCGGCGGCCGCCCCCGACCATCGTGGGGGCGGCCGCCGCTCGCCTACTCGTTGTGCAGCACCGTGGCTATCGGGGTGCGGGCGGCTCCGCGGGCGGGGATGACGGCGCCCAGCACGGCTATCACGACGCCCGCGACGGCCAGGATGGCCAGTACTGGCGTGCGGTAGACGTTCATGACGACGTCCAGGACGTCGGCCTGGGCCGCGCGCATCATGGCCGGGGCGATCACCTGGTGCGCGAGGACTCCGAGCGGCACGCCGAGCAGGCCACCCACCACCCCCAGGGCGCCCATCGACGTCACCAGCATCGTCGTGACCTGCCGCGGAGTCATGCCGATCGACTTCAGCATGCCGAGGTCGCGGCGGCGCTCCCGCGCATTGAGCACCACCGTGTTGAACACGCCCAGCGCCGCGACGATCGTGAGCACCACCGTCAGCGTCGTGGCCATGCTGATCAGCACCACCGCCTGCGACGACGAGCCGTTGTCGGCCGGCAGGGGCTCCAGCCCGGGATCGCCCTCGGCGACCGCGTCGAGGTAGCCCTGCCTGTCCGTGCCCGCCGCCAGCTGCACCTGGTACGTGTCGGCGCGGGCGTCCGGGGCCAGATCGTCCAAAGTGGACCAGTCAGCGAACAGCTCGTTCGCGTTGTTGGTCAGGGTGACGCCGACCAGGCGCACCGTCGTGCGGCGATCGTTCAGCTGCACCGAGAACGTGTCGCCGACCGAGAGTCCCTGCCGGTTCAGGAACCGTGACGGTGCGGCCACCTCGCCACGCCGCGCCGGCCGGTGTCCACTGAGGATCTGCGGACCGAGCGAGGAGTCGCCGCGCACGAACAGGATGCCGGCACTCTGGTTGCGGCTGACGATCAGCACCGGCTGCTCCGAGGTCGCCATGACCCGCCGCGCACCGGGCAGCGAGCGCAGCAGCGCCTCGTCCTCGGCGTCGCCGAGCTTCGGCTCGGTGGTGGCCTCGCCCGGCGGCATGGGGCCCCGTGCCGGGCCGGCGGCGAAGTCGATGCGATCGGTGTAGTCGGGGTCCACCGCGTTGCGGTACCCCGTGACCGACAGCGTGACGCCGATCGAGAGCGTCACGGTCAGCACGCCCAGCACGACGGCGGACAGCGTCAGCGCACTCCGCGCCGGCCGCGCGAACGGCACGCCCAGACCGAGGCTGACCGACCGCGGCAGCCGGACGCCGGACAGCCAACGCTGGATCACGAGCGCCCGCCCCCGCCGCGGCGCGCTCCCCGCGCTGATCGCCTCGGCGGCCGGCAGCCGGCGGGCCCGCAGCGCCGAGATCAGCGCGGCCAGCACGACGACGGCCGGCGTGCCGAGCAGCGCGGCGACGTTCACCCACAGGTCGATCCCGATGTCCGTGGCGCCGAACCCCTCGAACGCGTCGGACAGCATCGGCCGCGCGATCAGGTTGCCGACGACCGTGCCGACCACGCAGCCGATGATCGCCGGGATCGTGACCATCACCAGGTACACCGTCATCACCTGGTTCGGGCTGAACCCGACCGCCTTGAGCACCCCGATGTTGCGGAACCCGGCCACCACCGCACCGCTGATCACGTTGGCGACGATGAGGATCGAGACCGCGAGCCCCAGGAAGCCGAAGACGATCAGGAACGGGATGTAGACCCCGGTCTCGGAGGTGATCTCCTCCTTGCGTGTCAGGTACGACTGCGTGCCGAGCAGCGCCTTCGCCGGCAGGCCTGCCGTCACGGCGTCCTGGCCGGCCCGGACCTCGGCGGTGGTCGCCGCATGGTCGAAGCGGTAGAGCATCTCGACGGCGTCCGGCCCGAGGGCGGTCACCTGCTCCGGGGTGACCCAGGCGTCGGCGGACCCGCTCACCGAGTAGCCGAGGCCGACGACCGTGAGCGTGGGCCGCCCCGGGATCGCGAGTTCGCTGCCCACCTGGATGGGGATGCCGCTGCCTCTGGGCGCGTTCAGCACGATCTCGCCCGGGCGGTCCGCCCAGCGGCCCTCCCACACGTCGATCCGGTCGACCGGTCCGCCGGGATCCGAGCGTCCGATGGTGGTCATGGGTGGGATCGTGAAGCCGTCCGGACCGGCCGCGGGCACGAGCACGACCTGCGCGAACGGCCCGGCCGCGGCCTCGACCCCCGACCGGTCCGCGGTGCGCGCGAGCTCCGCGTTGGACACGGCCGCGGAGTCGAACGCCGTGACCAGGTGCGCGCCCCGCTGCTGGCCGTGCGCCCGGTCGAAGGGCTCGTTCGCGGCGGTCAGCAGCCCGAGTGCCAGGACGATCGTCGCCGTCGAGACGGCCACGACGAGCCCGATGATGATCGTCTGCAGCCGGCGCCGCCGCACCGCGGCGCGCGCGACCCGCCAAACGGCACTCACGAGGCACGCTCCAGGCTGGCCTCACGGGCGACCCGGCCGTCGACGAGCTCCACCATCCGGCTGGCGCAGCGGGTGGCGAGCCGCTCGTCGTGCGTGACGAGCAGCAGCGTCTGGCCGATCTGGTTCAGGTCGAGCAACAGGTCCATCACCTGCTCGCCCGACTTGCTGTCGAGTGCCCCGGTCGGCTCGTCGGCGAGCAGCAGGGCCGGCCGGTTCATCAGCGCCCGCGCGACCGCGACCCGCTGCCGCTCGCCGCCGCTCAGCTGTGCCGGGTAGATGTTGCGGCGCCCGGCGATGCCCAGCTCGTCGAGCAGCTCCAGCGCGCGCCTGCGGGCCTGGGCCGCCGGCGTGCCGGTCAGCTGCGCGGAGAGCGCGACGTTGTCGAGGGCCGGGAGGTCGTCGAGCAGGTTGAAGAACTGGAAGATCATCCCGATCCGGCGGCGGCGGAACAGCGCCAGCCGGGTCTCGTTCATCGGCCCCAGGTCCTCGCCGTGCACGACGACCGAGCCCGCGGTGGGCCGGTCCAGTCCGGCGATCATGTTCAGCAGCGTGGACTTGCCGCTGCCCGACGGCCCCATCACGGCCACCGCCTCGCCGGCCCGGACGGTCAGCGAGACCCCGTCCAGGGCGATCGAGTCCGCGTATTCCTTCCGCACGCCGGTCAGCTCTACGACCGGTGCGGTGCTGTCCCGGGTGTCTCCGGTGTTGTCACTCACGGTCGTCGATACTGCGGCACCGGGGCGCGGCGGGCATCAGCCCGCGGAGGTAACCGCCCGGCCGGGTCATCCCGGGGATGTACGGGGTGGCCCTGGCGAATGATGCGTCGCGCGCGGCGTGCTGGGAGAGTTGGGCACTGTGTGGGAACTGGTTGTCGCGGCGGTCGCGTGCCTGGCGGCCGCGGTGTTCGCCGCGCGGCTGCACCGGGCCCGGCGCGCGTTCGTCCGGGCGCTGGAGGAGCGCGGGTGGCTGCTGGAGCGCGAGCGGGAGAGTGCGGCGCGCAACGCGGTCGACGCCGAGCGGGCGCGGATCGCCCGGGAGCTGCACGACATCGTGAGCCACAACGTCAGCGTGATGGTGGTCCAGGCGGGGGCGGCGCGCCGGGTGGTCGCCACCGAACCCCAGCAGGCGGCGGACGCCCTGGTGGCGGTGGAGGCGGCCGGCCGGGACACGATGACCGAGCTGCGGCACCTGCTGGGCGTGCTCGCGCCCCCGCCCGACGGCGACGAGCAGGCCGACCTGTCCCCGCAGCCGAGCCTGAGCCGGCTCAGCCCGCTGATCGACCGGATCGCGTTCGCCGGGCTGCCGGTGGAGGTCCGGGTCTCCGGCGAGCCGCGGCCGTTGCCGTCCGGAGTGGACCTGACCGCGTACCGGATCATCCAGGAGGCGCTCACGAACGCGCTCAAGCACGGCGACGGGCAGAAGGCGGAGGTGACCGTGCGGTACGCGGACAGCTACCTGCGGGTGGAGATCCTCAACAGCGGCCCGAGCGTGCTCACCGGCCGGGCCGCCCCGGCCACCGGATCCGGCCCGGAAGAGGGCCGCGGGTTGTTCGGGCTGCGGGAGCGGGTGGCCGTGTTCGGCGGTGACCTCGACGCGCGGCGCCGGCTCGGCGGCGGGTTCCGCGTCCGGGCGCGCATTCCGCTGGAACGCCCGTGACCGCGCCGCGCGTGGTGATCGCGGACGACCAGGCCCTGGTGCGCACCGGCTTCCGGATGATCCTCGCGTCGGGCGGCATCGACGTGGTGGGGGAGGCGGCGGACGGCAGGGAGGCGGTCGCGGCCGTCCGCGAGCTCGAGCCCGACGTCGTGCTCATGGACGTGCGGATGCCCAACATGGACGGACTCGAGGCCACCCGCCGCATCCTCGAACAGACGCCGGGCTGCCGCGTGGTCATGCTGACGACGTTCGACCTCGACCGGTACGTGTACGCCGCGCTCGCCGCCGGGGCCAGCGGGTTCCTGCTCAAGGACGTCACCCCCGAGCACCTGGTCGCCGCGGTGCGGCTGATCGACACGGGCAACGCGCTGCTGGCCCCGTCGATCACCCGCCGGCTCGTGGAGCGCTTCGCCACCGCCGACCACCGGGTGCGGGCGCCGGCCGTGCACCGGGACCTGAGCTCGCTGACGCCGCGCGAGCTGGAGGTGCTGACGCTGATGGGCCGCGGCCGCTCGAACGCCGAGCTGGCCGGGGAGCTCACCCTCAGCGAGGCGACGGTGAAGACGCACGTCGCGCGCATCTTCGCCAAGCTCGGGCTCCGCGACCGCGCCCAGGCCGTCGTGCTCGCGTACGAGACCGGGCTCGTCTCCCCGGGCGACGCGGTGGCGGGCGTCTAGAAATACTCCGCCCCGGGATGTCGATCCGGAGTGGGCTCGTCCGACGACCTGGTGACAGCGACGGACGAACACCCGAATCGGAGCCCAGCGATGATCGTCGACGCCACCACCCCAGCCGACGTCCGGACGGCCGTGCGGACCGCCCGTGAGCGGAACCTGCCGTTCGCCGTGTACGCCACCGGGCACGGCGGCCCGATGCCCGAGGGCGACGACGTCGTCGTGGTCACCACCGCGCGGATGGGCGGCGTGTTCGTCGACCCGGACCGGCGGATCGCGCGGGTCGGGCCCGGCACCCGCTGGGCCGACGTCATCGCCGCCGCGGCCCCGTTCGGGCTGGCGCCGCTGTCCGGCACCGCACCGTCGGTCGGGGTCACCGGCTACACCCTCGGCGGCGGCCTGGGCTGGCTGTCGCGCCGGTACGGGTTCGCGGCGGACAGCGTGGTGCGCGCGGAGATCGTCACCGCCGACGGCGTGTCGCGGACCGTGTCCGCGGACCACGAGCCGGACCTGTTCTGGGCGATCCGTGGCGGCGGGGCCAACTTCGGCGCGGTGACCGCGCTCGAGTTCCGGCTCTACCCGGTCGCCACCGTGTACGCCGGCGTGGCCACGTTCCCGCTGGAGCGCGCGGCCGACGTGCTGGCGTACTACCGGGACGCGGCGGCCGCCATGCCCGACGAGCTGACCGCGAACGTCGTGCTGACCAAGGACTCGCTGGCGATCCGCGGCATGTACGCCGGCTCCGCGCAGGATGCCCGGTGCGCGCTGGCCCCGCTGTTCCGGGCGGCCGGCACCCCGGTCACCGACAGCTGGCGCACGATGCCGTACCCGGAGAGCGGCACCGTGGGCGGCACGGCGCCCCGCCAGTTCAACTACCTGGCCGACCTGCCCGACCACGTGCTCACCGCGGCGATCGAGGCCGTCCAGGACGACGCGAACGCCGTCGAGGTCCGGTACTGGGGCGGCGCCCTGGCCCGCCCGGCCGCCGGCGCCGGCCCGGTCGGCCACCGCGACGTCCCGTTCTCGGTCGTCGTGGACGGCCCCGCCGGCGCGGCGGCCCCGATCGCCGCGCACGCGACCGGCGGCGCGTTCCTGAACTGGCTGCACGACCCGTCCCGCGTGCACACCGCGTACCGGGCGGCCGACTACGCCCGGCTGCGGGAGCTGAAGCTGGCCTGGGACCCGGCGAACGTGTTCGGGCTGGCGAAGAACATCCCGCCGGCCGTGCGGCAAGCCGCGCTGCTCAGCGCCTGACCGCCGCCGACTCGCGGGTCAGCCGTGCCCCGGCGCGGGCGGCACGGAGGTCGCAGTGGTGGTCGCAGCGGTGGTGGTCGTCGTGGCGGTGGTCGTGACCGGGTGGGTCGAGGCCGTCGGCGTCGTGGCTGGCCGGCGGATCAGCGTGTCGTCGATGCGGCGCGGCTCGTCCTCGGCGCTGACCCCGCAGCCCGCGACGCTCGCGAGCACGAGGAGGACGGGCAGGACGCGGCGGGTCATTCGGCGACCTCCGGGAGCTCGACGACGAAGCGTGCGCCACCGCCCGGGCGTTCCTCCACCCAGGTGTGGCCTTCGTGGCGGCGCACGTGCTGGCTGACGAGCGCGAGCCCGAGACCGGCGCCGCTGTCGGTGGCCTCGCGGTCGGCGGGGGAACCGCGGGCGAAGCGCTCGAACACGTGCTCGCGGGCGTCGGCCGGGACCCCCGGGCCGGCGTCGTCGACCTCGATGCGGGCCCGGCCCTCGTTGCGCAGCACGCCCAGGCGCACCAGACCCTTGCCGTGCCGGCGGGCGTTGTCGAGCAGGTTCGCCACGACCCGCTCGAGCCGGACGCGGTCCGCGAGCACCCACGGCTCGTCGTCGATGTCGAGCGCGTCGCCGGGGACCGGGCCGTGGTACTCGGCGGTGACGCGGACGAGCGCGGCGAGGTCGACGAGCTCGAACGTCGACCGGTCGGTGTCGGTGTCCGCGCGGGACATCTCGAGGAGGTCGTCGACCATGCGCCGGAAGCGGTGCAGGTCGGTGTCGAGGAGGTCGACCGCGGCGCGGGTGCTCGCCGGCAGCTCGTCGCCGCGTCGCTTGAGGACGGACATCGCGTTTAGCATCGTGGTCAGCGGGGAGCGCAGCTCGTGGCTGACGTCGCCGGCGAAGCGGGTGTCCCGGGCCACCCGCTGCTGGAGCCGCTCGGCGGTGTCGTTGAACGCGGCCGCGAACGTGCTGAGGTCCGGGTCGCGGGTGGGCGGCAGGCGCACCCCGAGGTCGCCCCGCGCGGCGCGGGCGGCGGTGTCGGTGAGCCGGCGCAGCGGGCGCAGCGCGTGGGTCGTGGCCCAGCGGCCGAGCAGGGCGCCCGCCAGCCCGCTCGCCACGGTCCCGGCGAGCAGCAGCCAGCTCAGGAACCGGAGGTTGCGGTCGAGCTCGTTCATGGGTGCGACCTCGACGTAGGTGGCCGGCCGCGCCGGCAGCGGCAGGCTGATCGCGAGCGACGGCCGCCCGTCGAACACGATGCGCTGCCGCGCTGGCGTGCCGTCGTGGACGAGGTCGAGGAACCCGTCCGGCAGGCGCTCCGGGCCGAGGTTCCCGGTGCTGACCCACTTCCCGCGGTCGACGAGCACGACGGGATCCGTCTGGGCGCCCAGCCCGGCCAGCAGGTCCCGCAGGCCACCGGGGTCGCGGCGCAGGGCCGCGTCGACGAGCCGGGCGTTGGCGTCGGCCTGGCGGATCGCGGACATCTCGCGCTGCCGGGTCATGTACCCGCTCGCGAGGTGCCACGTCGCCAGCGCGAGGGTGCCCGCGACGAGGAGCGTGACGAGGCTGAACCAGACCATCACCCTGGCGCGCAGGGGCAGGCGGGTCACGACGGCGCCCCGGTCTCGGCGCGGTACCCGACCCCGCGCACGGTGACGATCAGCCGCGGCCGGCCCGGGTCGGGCTCGATCTTGCGGCGCAGCCGGCGGATGTGGACGTCGAGCAGCCGGGTGTCGCCGAAGTAGCCGTAGTCCCACACCCGTTCCAGCAGCTGCTCGCGGGTGACGACCGCCCCGCGCGCGGTGGCCAGCGTGCACAGCAACCGGAACTCGGTCTTGGTCAGCGGGATGGCCTCGCCGCCGCGCAGCACCCGCCCCGCCGCGACGTGCACGGTCAGCTCGCCGAGCTCGATCGCGGCGTCGGCGTCGGCGCCCCGGGTCCGCCGCAGGAGCGCCCGGATGCGGGCCGCGAGCTCGCCCGCGTCGACGGGCTTGGTGACGTAGTCGTCGGCGCCCGCCTCGAGCCCGGCGATGACCTCGTGCGGCGCGGTCCGGGCCGTGACCATGATGATCGGCAGGTCGCCGCGTTCGCGGATGCCGGCGCACACCCGCAGGCCGTCCATGCCCGGCAGCATCAGGTCGAGCAGCACGACGTCCGGCTCCGGGGCGCCCGTGGCGAGCAGGTCCAGAGCCTGCTCGCCGGTCGCGGCCTCGACGACCCGGTACCCCTCGTCGGCCAGCGCCAGCCGCAGCGCGCCGCGGATGCGCGGGTCGTCCTCGACCAGCAGCAACGTGGTCACGGCGTCGTCGTACCTCATGGTCGGCGGCGATGCTACGCGCCGCCCGCCGCGCGCCCGGGTGGCGGACCTTGCGGTTGCCTGACATTCCGCGCCCGGCATGAACAGGTGCCCGGCGACGCCTCGTAGTCGGGAGCGTCCGGCAATCCTTCAGACGAGTTGGGTGAGCGATGCGACGCGGAATCATTCGGTGGGTCCTGGCCGGCTTGCTCGTGCTGCTGGCGGCCGCGTTCCCCGCGGCGGGCGTCGCGTTCGCGGGCCAGCAGCAGGCCAGAGCCGACTCGAAGGCGATCGACGCCCGCGACACCGAGTTCCTCACGGTCATCAACTTCGCGAACCTGTGGGAGCAGCCGATGGGCAAGCTGGCGACCGAACGCGGCACGACCGAGGAGGTCAGGACCGCGGGCGCCACGATGCTCTCCGACCACACGAAGCTGGACAAGGTCGTGCACCAGCTCGCCGGCAAGTACGGCGTGCAGCTGACGGACAAGCCGAAGTCGTCGCACCAGGGCTGGATGAACGAGATCCAGGGCAAGAAGGGCGAGGCCTTCGACAAGACGTTCGTCAACCGGCTGCGCGCGGCGCACGGCACGGTGTTCGGCCTGATCGCCGAGGTGCGCGCCGGCACCCGCAACGACACGATCCGGGACTTCGCCACGCAGGCGAACTCGATCGTCATGAAGCACATGACGCTGCTCGAGGCGACCGGTTACCTGGACAGCCACACCGGCGAGTTCGCGGAGGCCGGCGCGCGGTCCGCGGCGTATCCGGAGAACCAGCTCAGCGGCACCGACCTGCTCGTCGGCGGCGTGATCTTCGTGGTGGTCGCGGCCGGGACCGTGCTGGGGGTCCGCGTGCTGAGCGGGCGCGGTGCGGCGAACTGACCTACTCCCCGTCCGGCGCGGGAATCGTTGCGCCGCAACGGGGACACGTGGGTGGGGGTTGCTCGTCGGTCAGCAGGCCGCACTCCGGGCAGACCCGGTTGAGCCAGCACACCGGGTCGCCGCCCTCGTCCGGCTCGCTCATCGGCCTCCGTCCGACGCGTCGTGGACGAAGCCGAGCTCGTTGCCGTCCGGGTCGCGGATCGTGAACTTCCGCGAGCCGTACGGGGTGTCGCACAGCGGCTCGACGACGTCGGCGCCCGGCCCGACCCGCGCCCACCACGCGTCGACGTCGTCGACCTCGAAGTTGAACCGCGCGCCCGTGGCCGGCACCGGCTCGTACCGGCCGAGGGCGAACTGCGCGGCGCCGAGCGTGAAGTGCGCGTAGGTCGGCGCGTCCGGCGGCCAGTACCCCTGCGCACGCACCCCGAACAGCCGCTCGTACCAGGCGACCGCCGCGCCGAGATCGCGCACGTTGATCCGTGCGTGCGCGAAGCGGGGCGTGTCCATCACGCCAGCCTAGGTGCGGGTCAGCAGTAGTGGTGTGCCCACTCCGGCTCGTGCCACCAGAACTGGTCGTCGTGGGTGTGGGCGGCCGGGGTCGCGTGGGTGGCCAGCGCCGGGGTGGTGGCCGCCGGTGCCGGGGCGAACGGGGCCATCAGCTCGTCGACCGTGTGCAGGTTGCCGGCGATCATGACCTTGCGGACCGCGGCCGCGGCGCGGATGTCGGTCAGCGGGTCACCGTCCACGAAGGACAGATCGGCGTGCGCGCCGCGGCGGATCTCGCCCAGCTTGCCGGCCAGGCCGAGCCAGCGGGCGGCGTTGCGGGTCGCCGTCGTGAGCGCCTCCCACGGCGTGAAGCCGAACCGGATCTTGGCCCGCAGGTTCATGTGCAGCGACACCGCCGGGTTGTCCAGCGGCGCGTCGGTGCCCGCGATCACGAACCCGCCGCCACGCTGGATGCGCAGGATCATGTCGACGTTCGAGGCGAGTATCTCCAGCTGGACCGCACCGGCCGGGGTCTGTGCGCCGTCGGCCTTCGCCACCAGCTGCGCGTACTCCCAGCTGGGGAACAGCGTCCTCGTCCGCGGGTCGTCCACCAGCGAGCGGTCCTCGGCGTAGAGGGCGCCGGAGAAGAGGAACGTCGGCGTGATCGACATCCCGGAGCGGACGAACAGCTCGACCGCGTCCGCGTAGGTCCGGCCGATCCGGGTGGTCGTGTGCGAGTAGCCGAGCCGGTTCGTCGCGCCCCAGTGCTCCATCCCGTCCATGCCGATCGCCTCGGCCGGGTACAGGTAGTGCGACGTGAGCGGCACCCCCGCCCGATGCGCCGCGGCGACGACCCGCCGCTGGTAGGACACCGGGAGCCGCACGTACGTCTTGACCAGCTCGTAGCCGAGCGCGCGGGCCCGCTCCAGCTCCAGCGACAGCTGTTCGAGCGACCGGGTCGGGCGCATGAAGTTGTAGTAGATCCGCGAGCCGTCGATGGCCTCGCCCGTGCCGAACAGCCGCGGCCCGACCTGCGCGCCGGCCTGGAGCGCCTCCCGCGTCTCGGTGACCTGGTACGCGGGGTCGCCGGGGGAGCGGGTGGTCGTCACGCCGTAGGTCAGCCACAGCCGGCCCTGCCGGTCGCCCCACGCCCGGCCGCGCAGGTGCCAGTGCACGTGCGCGTCGATGAGGCCGGGCATCACGGTCAGGTCCCGCGCGTCCACTGTGTACGGACGGTTGCCGGCGGGCAGCACGTCGACGATCTTGCCGTCGTCGACCACGATGTCGACCGACTCGCGCAACCGCTTCGCCCGCCCGTCCCAGATCGCGCCGGCGCGGATCACGTCGTGGCGGTGCACCCGGGCGGGCCGCCAGCGCAGCGACAGCGGGATGTCCCGCGGCCGGCCGCCGGCGATGGGCACCGACCGCAGCGTCGCGTTGTGCAGGTACAGCAACCGGTCCGCGCCGAGCCAGGACAGCGAGTCGGTGACCTCGTGGGTCACCTGCCGGGCCGGCCCGGTGAACCGGCCCGTCGCGTCGACCGGCACCACCCACGCGCACGACTCGACGACGAAGGCCAGGTGCCGCCCGTCCGGCGACCACACCGGCCCGTCGTCGCCGCGGGTCGCGATCGACGCGTGCGGCATCGGCGCGGTGTAGGTCAGCGCCTTCGTCTCGACGTCGACGGTCAGCACCTGGCTGGTGCCCTCGCGGTACCGCATCGAGTACGGCTTCACCGCCGCGAGCGCGACCGTGCGGCCGTCCGGCGACCACGTCGGCCGGCCGGGCATGAACAGCGTCGGCGTCAGCTGCGTCGGGGTGCCGGTCGCGAGGTCGACCAGCCACACCACGCCGTCCTGGTCGGTGTAGGCGATCCGGCCGCCGTCCGGGGAGAACCGCGGCGCGAGCTGCGCGCCGGGCAGGCCGGTCACGCGGCGTTCGGCGCCGGAGGCGAGGTCGCGCAGCCACAGGTCGGCGTCGCCCGCGCGGTCCGACGCGTACACGATCGACGTCCCGTCCGGGGCGAAGTCGGGGTCGGAGTTGAAGTAGCCGTCGTCGACGAGCTTGGCCGGCCGCGGCTCGCCGATCCGCAGCAGCCACAACGCACCCAGCGCGCGGAACGCGACCCGCGTGCCGTCCGGGGAGGCGACCGGCGAGGCGATGCCGAGCGCCGTGCGCTCGCTGGTGTCGTCGAGGTCGCGCACGGTCCGCCGGTACTTCGGCCGGGGCCGCACCGGGACCGCGGCCGCGAACGGGACGGCCGTGACCGCGCCGCCGAGCGTGCGGCGGCGGATCTGGCCGTCGCCGGTGTACGCGAGCTCGGTGGCCGACAGCCAGGTCGGCGGGAAGCAGAACACGTCCTCGCCGTCGGCGCTGACCACCCGCTCGCCCACGACGAGCTCGGTGGTGGCACCCGCGAAGCGGACGTGGGCCAGCGTCGTGCCGTCCGGGGAGAAGGACGGGCCGAACAGGGTGGCGCCCGCGGGCGCGGTGACCGCCCGCGTCGTCGCGCCGGTGCTCAGGTCGAGCACGTCGATGGCGGTGCCGTTCACGGTGTACGCGAGCCGCGTGCCGTCCGGCGACCAGGCCGGCATGGCCTCCTCGGCGGCGGTGTCCACCCGCGCGGTGATCGCGCCGGTGGCGACGTCGAGGGTGAAGACGCCGTAGCTGCCAGCAGTGCCCTGGTCCGAGCCCTGGTCCGAGGCGAACGCGATCGCCGTGCCGTCCGGGGAGAAGCGGGGCTCGCGGTGGTCGAACCGACCGGTGGTGAGCTGCCGCAGCTGCGTGCCGTCGGGGCGGACCGTCCACAAGTGATAGTTGCCGTCGCGGTACGCCTGGAACACCAGGGTCTGCCCGTCCGGCGCCCACGTGGGCAGCGTCGCGTCGATGTCGTCGCCGGTGAGCCGCCGGGCCGGGCCACCGCCGATCGGCACGGTCCAGACCGCGGTGACGAGGTCGAAGGCGACCCACTGCCCGTCCGGCGACACGTGTGCGGCGATGTTCGTGCCCTCACCGATCCGCACCGAGCCGTGACCGTCCGGGGCAGCCGCGGCCGTGCCCGCCGCGGCGGGCACGGTGGTCGCGGCGGTACCGGCGAGCACGGTGGCGCCGGCCAGAAGGCCGGTACCTCGGAGAACGTCTCTGCGGGTCAGCTCGTTCTCGTGCACGGGACCTCCCGATGCAGGGTGGGTGCGCCCGATCGCGCACCGCCCGATTTTGGCCGCGATGTGACCTCGAGGGGATCCACCGGACGGCTGATCCGTCCATACTTGGGCCCAGCCCGCCGATCCGGCCTGGCGGCGTGGAACCGGAGGACTTGCGATGGTGGCGACGGACCAGCGGGAGCGGCGTGGTTCGGTACCGCCGGTCGTGGCGGCGCGGGTGGCGCTGTGGACGTTCGTCGTCGTCAACGTCGCGATCGTCGAGGCCCTGTTCTTCACCGAGGGGACGGGCAAGAACGAGATCCTCACGGTGGCCAAGTTCTTCGGCCTGCACGCGTTCCTGCTGCTGATGTTCCAGCTGTTGCTGATCGCCCGGCTGCCGTGGCTGGACCGGCGGATCGGCATGGACCGGCTGACGGTGTGGCACCGCTGGGTCGGGTTCACGCTGTTCTGGACCGTGCTCACGCACGCCACGCTGATCG
>CAVSMR010000017.1:0-196834 GCA_963729115.1 uncultured Actinomycetota bacterium
TGGCCATGTACCCCTAGCCCGACCGCTTTGGTCCGTGGCCGTCCGGCAGGCGCGGTCAGTCACCGATGCCGAGCGTCTCGCACAGCGCGGCGATCGTGTCCTCGGCCGGTGTTGCGGCGGTGTCCAGTACGACGTGGGGCCGGTCCCACGGCTCGTACTCTCGTTCCTGGATGTCTGCCCACGTCGGCAGGAACAGGCCTGGGATGTCGACGGTGCGCTCGGTCGCCCGGCGCTCGTGTTCGGTGGGGTCCGAGCAGGTCAGCTCCACCTCGACCAGGCGGGCGCCCGTCTTGTCGGCCACGTGTCGCCAGGCCTCGCGGGTGATCTTCATCGGGTTCACGCATTCCGCGAACACATGCGCACCCTGGCGGAGCAGGTCGCCCGCCATGGCGTAGGCGATGTCGTACCCGAGGCCCCAGGAGACGGCGTGACGCAGCCCCTCGCCCGAGTCCTGTCTGGCCGCGAAACGCACGATCGCGTCCTCGATCGTGTCGATGCGCAGGTACGCGGCGGCGGCTCGTTTCGCCGCTGCTCGGGAGACGGTCGTCTTGCCGGTCGCCGGCAGGCCACCGACGACGACCAGCGTCGGACGTTGCCACCGTGAGTCCTGCGAACCAGCCGCGCCGATCGACACGGAATTCATCCGTCCACACTACGAACGCCCACCGGCTCCAGCCCAGGCCTGCCCCGGAGATCGCCGGTGGCGGATCTCCGGGGCGGCGTTCCTACAGCTCCGGGCCCTGAGCGCGCAGATCGTCCACTTTGGACATCGCCGCGCGGAGGGACGACAGCCATTCGTCTGCGTGTTCGCCTACCAGGCGGACCGCCCACGCGAGGGCCTCCGAGCGGGAGCGGGCGACGCCGGCGTCCACCAGGGTGTCGAGGATGAGGCGCTCCTCCTGGCGCAGCCGCGTCATCACCGGCACGGACAGGGTCGTGAACAGCTCCTCCGTGTTCCCCAGCTTCGCGCCCCAGGCGACCTTGCGGCCGTACCGGTGCTCAGCCTGCCGCGCGATCTCGATGCGCTCGTCGCGGGTCTCCTCGCGGAAGCGGCTGATCCGCCCCGCCTCGGCCGCGGCGCGCGCGGCGTCGTCGTCGAACTCGCCCTCCAGGGGCGGCAGCTGGCCGACGACCGTGATCTCCTCGCGGTCGACCACCACCATCGGCGCCTCGGTGAACCATCCCTCCGGCAGCCGGCCGGCGAACCAGGCCGACGCGTCGTCGGCGGACGGCAGGTCGGCCTGCTGCCAGCCCCCGCGCCCGCGACCCCGGCCGGGACCGCCCCAGCCACGACCCGGACCCCAGCGATGTCCCTTCGGACCCATGTCATCCACCCCGCACTCTCCGAACATGACAGCCTCTCTCGGTCGGGCTGACTTACATGATTACATGGTTACTCGCGTGGGCGGATTACGCCATCAGGTTCGCTGGGGGCGGACACAACGGTTCGGCGCGTGCGCAGGCGATCCGCAGGTCAGGGGCGGTTTTCATGATCCACAGTGGCCTCCGGCCCCCCGGGATCCAGCGTACGGGTGGGGGCTGACGGGATCGGGGCTCGCGGGCAGGCTGTGGACAAGCAATGCGATTGAACGGTCCGTTCAATCGGCCCCCGGGGGCCCCCGATTTCAAGCCTACGGACAGGGGCCGACGCTGCGGGTGCGAGTGGCTGAGGGGTTGCTCAGCCCAGGGCGGTCACGAGCTCGCCCACCTCGGTGACCGGGCGGTCGCACACGTAGCCGTGGCACACGTAGGCCGCTGCGACGCCGTCGACCAGTGGGCGGTCCGCCAGCAGCGGGGCCTCGTCCGGCGTGCCGGCCAGCACCACGGCGCCGCCCGGTGCGTGGCGCACGGCCGCGTCCACCAGGGCCTCGCGGCGGGCGTCGTCCGCGGGACCGACGATCGCCACCTGCACCGGGCCCTGCGCCAGGGCCTCCGCCACCGACAGCCAGTGGCCGGCGAACCGCGGCGCCCGCGACGCGAGCATCCCGGCCCGCGACACGGCGCGCTCGGCCGCCGTCCGGTAGGCGCTCGCCCGCTCCGGGCCGACCAGGGCCGACGCCGTCAGCAGCGCGCCCGCGGTCGCCGACGCGCCGGACGGGCTCGCGTTGTCACCCGGATCGGACGGGCGCCAGACGAGCGCGTCCGCGTCGTCCGCCGTGTCGTGGAAGGCGCCGGGCGCGTCGGTGTCCGCGAAGTGGGCGAGGGCGGTGTCGAGGAGGGTGACCGCGACCTCGAGCCAGCGCGCCGCGCCCGTGGCCTGGTGCAGGGAGAGCAGGCCCTCGGCCACGCAGCCGTAGTCCTCCAGCACGCCGGCGGCCGAACCGGCGACGCCGTCGCGGGACGCGCGGCGCAGGCGGCCGTCGACCACGTGCACGTCGGCCACCAGGGTCGCGGCGGCCGTCGCGGCGGCGGTCCAGTCGGGCACGCCGAACGCGGCGCCGGCGTATGCCAGGGCGCCGATCGCCAGGCCGTTCCACGCCGTGACCACCTTGTCGTCCCGGCCCGGTTGCGGGCGGGCGTCCCGCGCGACCAGCAGGCGCTCGCGCACCCGGGCCCAGCGCGCCGGCACCTCCGGCTCCCGCAGCATCCGCAACGTCGACGTGCCGTGCTCGAACGTGCCGGACGCCGTGACGCCGAGCAGGTCCGCCGCCCACGCGCCGTCGTCGGCGCCGAGCACCTCGGTCAGCTGCGCCGGCGTCCACGCATAGGTCAGGCCCTCCACGCCGTCGGTGTCCGCGTCCAGCGACGCGGCGAACCCGCCCTCCGCCGTGCGCAGCCGGCGCAGCAGGAACTCCGCGATCTGCGCGGCCACCTCGCGATGCCGCGCCGACCCGGTGCGCAACGCCAGGTGGGTGTACAGCCGCAGCAGCAACGCGTTGTCGTACAACATCTTCTCGAAGTGCGGCACCACCCAGCCGGCGTCCACGCTGTACCGCGCGAAGCCGCCGTCGAGCTGGTCGTGGATGCCGCCGGCCGCCATCGCGTCGGCCGTTCCCTCCACAATGGACAACGCTTCGAGCGAGCCGGTGCGCTCGTGGTGGCGCAGCAGGAACTCCAGCACCATCGACGGCGGGAACTTCGGCGCGGTGCCGAAACCGCCGTTGCGGCGGTCGTACTCCGGCAGCATCGTCAGCGCGGCACCGTCCAGCGCCTCCGCGTCCACAGTGGACTCCGGGAGCGCGGCGGTCTGCTTCGACAGCTCTTCGACGATGCGCCCGCCGGCCTCGCGCACGTCGGCGTCCCGGCTGGACCACGCCTCGTCGACCGCGGTCAGCAGCTGGCGGAACGACGGCATGCCCGACCGCGGCTCGGGCGGGTAGTAGGTGCCGCAGTGGAAGGGGGCGCCCTCAGGGGTGAGGAAGCACGTCATCGGCCAGCCGCCCTGGCCGGTCATCGCCTGCGTCGCGGTCATGTAGACGGCGTCGACGTCGGGGCGCTCCTCGCGATCCACCTTGATGTTGACGAACTTCTCGTTCATGAACGCGGCCGTCTCGTCGTCGGAGAACGACTCGTGCGCCATCACGTGACACCAGTGGCAGGCCGCGTAGCCGACCGACAGCAGGATCGGCACGCCGCGGCGCTCCGCCTCGGCGAACGCGGCCGGCGACCACGGCCACCAGTCGACCGGGTTGTCCGCGTGCTGCAGCAGGTACGGGCTTGTCGCGTCGGCCAGCCGGTTCGCCATGGGTCCAGCCTCTCAAACGCGGCACCGCGGTGCCGCGTCAGCCCTTGGCCGCGCCGCCCTCGTCCGCGGCGTCCTGCTCGCCGTTCGACGGCGGCGCCGTCTCGGTCTCCTTGTCCTCGGCGGCGCCGGACTCCGCCGGCGGGTCGAAGCTCTCCGGTACCCGCTTGAGGTGCTTGGTCATCGAGCGGATCAGGAACACGACCGCCACGAGCAGGAGCAGGACGACGAGGAGGCCGACGGGCGAGGACTTGCCGAAGTCCTCGCCCTGCCCGCCCGGGTCCTTGTCGGTGGTCGGCGGCTGGGCGACCAGGGCCACCGTGCCGGCGACCAGGTCGGGACCCGCAAGCGTCATGCACTTACCTTTTCGCTGATCCCGGAGAACAGGTCGTCCTCCGGCAGTGTCGTGTCCACAAGGGACCGCACCAGCTCGTACTCCTCGTACGGCCACACGTCCCGCTGCAACTCGAGCGGCACGGCGAACCACCGGCTGTTCGGGTCGATCTGCGTGGCGTGCGCCATCAGCGCGGCGTCCCTCTTCTCGAAGTATTCCCCACATTCGATCCGCGTCGTCACCCGGTCGTTCACGTCGCCGCGCTTCTCGTCCCAGTTCGCCAGCCACTCCGTGTACGGCGACTCGATGCCACGGGCCAGCAGCGCCTCGTGCACGGCCACCATCCGCCTGCGGGAGAAGCCGTGCGAGTAGTACAGCTTCAGCGGCGTCCACGGCTCCCCGGCCTCGGGATGCAGGTCCGGGTCGCCCGCCGCGTCGAACGCCGCGACCGACACCTCGTGGCAGCGGATGTGGTCGGGGTGCGGGTAGCCGCCGTTCTCGTCGTAGGTGATGACCACGTGCGGCTTGAACTCGCGCATGAGCTTGACCAGCGGCGGCACCGACTCCGACAGCGGCACCAGCGCGAAGCAGCCCTCCGGCAGCGGCGGCTTCGGGTCGCCCTCGGGCAGCCCCGAGTCCACGAAGCCGAGCCATTCGTGCCGCACGCCCAGGATCTCCGCGGCGCGGGCCATCTCCTTGCGGCGGTACTCGATCATGTTCTCGAGCACCTCGGGGCGGTCCATCGCCGGGTTGAGGATGTCCCCCCGCTCGCCACCCGTGCAGGTCACCACCATGATCTCGTGGCCCTCGGCCACGTACTTGACCATGGTGGCCGCCCCCTTGCTGGACTCGTCGTCCGGATGCGCGTGCACCGTCATCAGCCGCATCTTCTCCGCCATGATCCGCCTCGTCCTCCCTGACCTCACCCCGGGCAGGTTCCGCCTCGCGCCTGCCGGATACTCGACCTGGTTGTTCGAACCAAGCCGGCCGGGTGCATTGTTCCCGGCGGGACCGACATTTCGGTGGAGGGGCGGTCATGTCCGCGCAGAGCGGAACCATGCGGGCCGACCGATACGGGGTACGACCTCGCAAGACGTCGCGGCGGACGTACTGGATCCTCGGCGCGTGCGCGCTCCTCCTCGGCGGCGTCATCGCGTGGATCGGCTACGTGAACCTGGGTACCGCCCCCATCCAGACCCAGCAGGTCGGCTTCGAGAACCTCGCGCAGGACACCATGCGCCTCACCTTCGAGATCACCCGCGACACCCCGGACCGGGCGGCCGTGTGCATCGTGCGGACGCGGGTGCGCAACGGCGAGGAAGGCGGCCGGCGGGAGGTCCTGATCCCGCCGGGGCCGGCGACCACGCGCGTCACGACGACGATCAAGAGCGGCGCCGAGCCGGTCACCGCGGACGTGTTCGGCTGCTCATATCAGGTTCCGGAATACCTGTCCACGCACCTGCCGCCATCAGGGTGAACTCGGCTCCGATGCACTGGCAAACAGGGTAAATCGGACAGGCCGATACGCCCTATCGTGATATCCTGTCTTACCTGCACGGCCCCTGGCGGGCCGTGTTTTTCCGTTCCGGGTGTTCGCCGCCGCCCGGGAACTACCGACCCGAATCCGCGGGGCCGGAAGTATGAGCGAGGAGTTGGTGACCGTGAGCGACACCCAGGTGACCTGGCTGACCCAGGAGGCCTACAGCCGTCTCAAGCAGGAGCTTGACGAGCTGATCGAGAATCGCCCGGTTATCGCCGCGAAGATCAACGCGAGCCGCGAGGAGGGTGACCTCAAGGAGAACGGGGGTTACCACGCCGCACGGGAAGAGCAGGGCCAAGCCGAGGCCCGCATCCGCCACCTGCAGGAACTGCTGCGCAACGCCAAGGTCGGCGAGGCGCCCGCGAACGACGGCCTCGCGGAGCCCGGCAAGGTGCTGACCATCCGGTACGAGGGCGACGACGAGACCGAGAGGTTCCTGCTCGCGACCCGCGAGGAGGGCGCCGAGGGCAGCCTGGAGGTCTACTCGCCCGAGTCCCCGCTGGGCAAGGCGCTGCTGGGCGCCAAGGAGGGGGAGAGCCGCTCCTACGAGCTGCCGAACGGCAGCACCCAGCAGGTCACCCTGGTCAAGGCGGTCCCGTACGCCGGCTGACGCCGGCACCAGGTTTCGCGGACGAACGAGGCCCGGAGTCGCAACCCCGGCTCCGGGCCCTTCGTCATGCCCGGCCCCGGCCGGCCAGCCGCCGATGCCGCGAGCAGCGACCACCTCGGCCAGGTAGGCACCGAGCAGCACGGCCAGCTCGGGCCCGTCGCCGGCGAACCCGGCCCCAGCCGGCCATTCACGTCTGCATGCTGGCCACCCGCTCCAGCAGCGGCCGGACCCGTGGCGGGATCGGCGTCGACAAGGCGATCGACGTGGACGTGCGCCGGACCCACTCCACGTCCACGACCTCGTCGATCACGCGCTGCAGGTCGGCGTTCGACCGCGCCACCATCCGGACCAGCAGGTCCCCTTCGCCGGTCGTCGCGTGCACCTCGCAGACCTCGTCGATCGCCGCCAGCCTGCTCGCGACCTCGGTGCGCCGGCCCTGCGCGATCTCCAGCACGGCGAACGCGGTCAGCCCGTAGCCGATCGCGGCAAGGTCCACTTCCGGCGGGAAGCCGCGCAGCACGCCGCGGCGCTCGAGGCGATCCATCCGCGCCTGCACCGTCCCGCGCGCCACGCCCAGCCGCCGCGCGCACTCCAGCACCCCCAGCCGCGGCTCGTCGGACAGCAGGAGCAGCAGGCGTGAGTCCAGCGGGTCGACTGTGTCAGCGGGTTCGCTCATGTACACAGAATGCCTCATTTCGTCCACTCCGAGCGTGCCCGCACTGGGCAGGTTGACCACTGATGGAAGCGCCGGTTGCGCAGACTGCCCGATCGGCCGATTCTGCGGGTACCGCGATGTTCAGCCAGGGAGGACACGATGACCGGCACCCTCAACCAGGAGCGCCAGTACGACGAGGTCAGCTTCGACCAGCTGCGCCAGCTCGTCGGGCTCGTCGACTACGACGAGACGAAGGATCCCTTCCCGGTCCGCGCGATGGACGCGGTGGTCTTCACCGTCGGCAACGCCACGCAGACCGCCTGGTTCTACCAGGCCGCGTTCGGCATGCGGCTCGTCGCCTACTCCGGCCCGGAGACCGGCAACCGCGACCACAAGTCGTTCGTGTTGAAGTCCGGCTCCGCGCGGTTCGTGATCAACGGCGGCGTGCACCCGGACAGCGCGCACCACGACCACCACCGCAAGCACGGCGACGGCGTGGTCGACCTCGCGCTCGAGGTCGCCGACGTCGACAAGTGCGTCGAGCACGCCCGCGCGCAGGGCGCCACCGTCCTGGAGGAGCCGCACGACGTCGCCGACGAGCACGGCACGATCCGGCGCGCGGCGATCGCGACGTACGGGGAGACCCGCCACTCGCTGATCGACCGCTCCCGCTACGAGGGCCCCTACCTGCCCGGCTACGTGGCCAAGGAGTCCACGATGCCGGCCCGCAAGCGGCTGTTCCAGGCCATCGACCACTGCGTCGGCAACGTCGAGCTCGGCCGGATGAACCACTGGATCGAGTTCTACAACCGGGTCATGGGCTTCGTGAACATGGCGGAGTTCGTCGGCGACGACATCGCCACCGACTACTCGGCGCTGATGAGCAAGGTCGTCTCCAACGGCAACCACCGGGTCAAGTTCCCGCTCAACGAGCCCGCGATCGCGAAGAAGAAGTCGCAGATCGACGAGTACCTGGAGTTCTACGACGGCGCCGGCTGCCAGCACATCGCGCTCGCCACCAACGACATCATCGCGACGGTGACCGCGATGCGCGAGGCCGGGGTGGAGTTCCTGAACACCCCGGACTCCTACTACGACGACCCCGAGCTGCGCGCCCGGATCGGCGAGGTGCGGGTGCCGATCGAGACCCTGAAGCAGCACCGGATCCTCGTCGACCGCGACGAGGACGGCTACCTGCTGCAGATCTTCACCGCCCCGGTCGTCGACCGCCCGACGGTGTTCTTCGAGCTCATCGAGCGGCACGGCTCGCTCGGCTTCGGCAAGGGCAACTTCAAGGCGCTGTTCGAGGCGATCGAGCGCGAGCAGGAGCGCCGCGGCAACCTCTGAGGGCGAACGCGCCGGTGACCGTGGCTTCCCCCAGCACGGTCACCGGCGCGGCACCTCGCCCCAGTGGTGCCGAGCATGGCAGGCGCCGCTAACAACCCGCTAACAGGCGGCGGGTCACGCGGCGCCGAGGAACGCCGGTACCAGCACGCTCAGCAGCCGGACCTGGTGCACCGAGCCGACGTGCGAGGTGCCCGGCAGGATCGCGAGCTGCGAGCTCGGCAGGCCGGCGATGTCGCCGTTGACGCCGCCACCGGTCAGCCGGAACAGCTCGACCGCGTGCTCGGGACGGAAGATGTCCGAGTCGCCCATGATCGTCAGCACCGGTGCGGTCAGGGCGCGGATCGCGTCCGGGTCGACGGGCTCGGTGTGGTCGACCATGTCCTTGACCTTGACCACGAGCGCGTCGAAGTCCTGCGGGCGCGGGGCGGTGCTCAGGTACTCCTCGTGGAACGGGCTGCCGTGCAGCATCGCCGGCTCGATCTGCCCCATCATCTCGAAGTGCCCCGGGTGGTAGCCGTCGTTGTCGACGGCCACCGACTGCAGGACCAGCTTGCGCACCTTCCCGGGACGCGCGATGGCGACCCCCAGCGCGACGGCGGCGCCCATGCTGTAGCCGTAGAGGTCGGCCCGCTCGACCCCGATCGCGTCGAGCAGGGCGGCGGTGTCCTGCGCCATCGTCTCGATGCGCAACGGTCGGTCCGCGTCGGCGGTGTGCCCGTGGCCCTGCAGCTCGACGGAGATCACCCGGCGGTCGCGGGCGAGCTCGCCGAGCAGCGCGCCCCACGACGTGCCGGTGGCGGAGAACGCGCCGTGCAGCAGCACGAGCGGCGTGCCCCCGTCCCCGCCGTGCTCCTCGTAGTACATGTGCAGCCCGTTGACCTGCGCGTAGCGTCCGTTGTCGCGGTCGTTCATCCCGGCCTCCCTCGGCGGTGGTGTCGCTGGTGCGTCGAGCGGGCGGGGGCGGGATCGACAAGCGATCCGCGGCGAATTTCCGGTACGGGTATTCTCGGTGTGCACACAGCACGCGGATGGGGACAGGCATGGCGGTCGGGACACGGGTCGCGGGAGCACTCCCGCTTGCGGGAGCGTCGTTGGCGGCGGTGGTCCTGGCCGGAGTGGCCGTGTTCAGCGTGCACCAGGCCGGTTGCGCGGACCCCGGCCGTTACGTCCAGCGCGACGACGGCCAGATGGAGCTCGTCGGCAGCTGCGTCGACCCCGCTCAGCTGCCGCCCGTCCCGCACACCCGCAAGCAGCCGGAGCCGGCCGAGCCGGCCCTCAACGAGCTGACCAGGAGCGACCCGCTGCCGTAGGCAGTGGAGACGACAACGGCCCCCTCGCGACGAGGGGGCCGTTACGCGTTTCGTGTCAGCCCAGCGCCTGGAGCAGGTCCTGCACCAGGTCGGCGCCGTCCTCGATGCCGACCGACAGGCGCAGCACGTCACCGGGGACCTGCAGCGGCGAGCCCGTCGTGCTGGCGTGCGTCATCTTGCCCGGGTGCTCGATCAGCGACTCCACACCGCCGAGCGACTCGCCCAGGATGAACAGCTTCGTGCGGCCCGCGACCTCCAGCGCCGCCTGCTCGCCGCCCGCCACCGCGAACGACACCATGCCGCCGAACCGCCGCATCTGCTTGCCGGCCAGCTCGTGCCCCGGGTGCTCGGCCAGGCCCGGGTAGTAGACCTTGGTGACCCGCGGGTGGCCGGTCAGCGCCTCGACGATCCGCTCGGCGTTGTCGCTGTGCCGCTCCATCCGCAGCGCCAGCGTCTTCGCGCCGCGCAGCGTCAGCCACGCGTCGAACGGGCCCGGCACGCTGCCGACGGCGTTGCGCAGGAAGGCGAACTCCTCGTGCAGCTCGTCGTCCGCCGTGATCAGCGCGCCGCCGACCACGTCGGAGTGGCCGCCGAGGTACTTGGTGGTCGAGTGCAGCACCACGTCCGCGCCGAGGCCGAGCGGGGACTGCAGGTACGGGGTGGCGAACGTGTTGTCCACGACCAGCTTCGCGCCGGCGTCCGCGGCGACGTCGGCCAGCGCCGCGATGTCGGCGATGCCCAGCAGCGGGTTGGTCGGCGTCTCGCACCAGATGACCTTGGTGCCGGGGCGGACCGCGGCCCGCGCGGCGTCGACGTCGGCGAGGTCCACGGTGGTGTAGTCGATGCCCCACAGCGCGAGCACCTTGTCCAGCAGGCGGAACGTGCCGCCGTACGCGTCGCCGCCGAGGATCACGTGGTCGCCGGGGCGGGTCAGCCCGCGCAGCGCGGTGTCGGACGCGGCCATGCCGGACGAGAACGCGAGCGCGTGCCGGCCGCCCTCCAGCGAGGCCAGCGACTCCTCCAGCGCGGTGCGCGTCGGGTTTGCGGTGCGGGAGTACTCGTAGCCGCCCTCGCGGAGGCCGCCGACGCCGTCCTGCGCGAACGTGGACGTCGCGTAGATCGGCACGATGACCGAGCCGGTTCGCGGGTCAGGTCGCTGACCTGCGTGGATGGCGCGGGTCTCGAATCCCCACCGGCTCGTCTCGTCTGCCATGGCCACAGATTATTACCTCTCACCGATTGTGCCCACCATGTGGGAACAGGTTGAAATCGCCATCGGAAACGAGGACGCCGGTGGGGCGTGCCCACCGGCGTCCTCGTTCAGCTACCGCTCACCACTGCTGCGGTGGTGGGCCACCCTGCTGCGGGGGCTGGCCGTAGCCCTGCTGCGGGGGCTGCTGGCCGAACCCGCCCGAGGGCGGGCCGCCGAAACCCTGCTGCGGGGGCTGCTGGCCGAACCCGCCGGACGGCGGGCCGCCGAAGCCGCCCGGACCACCGGGGCCGGCCGGGCCGCCGCCGGAACCACCCAGCACCGACTCGCCGCCGAGGTACTTCTTGGTCTGCGGGATGAAGCCGAGCGCACCCGCGGCGCCGACGACGATGCCGCCGATCAGGCCCCACACGCCGGTGTTCGGCAGCGAGCCGACGTCACCGTCGATGCCGGCGATCAGGATGATCTCGAAGAGCCCGAACACGAGCATCAGACCGCCGGCGACCGCCAGCTGCATCGTGGCCAGCTTGTGCTTGAGGTAGACGAGGACACCGCCGGCGATCGCGCCCAGCGCCCCGAGCAGCACCGCGATGGTGCACAGCCAGAGCAGGCCCGGCGACGGGGCGTTGATCTGGTCGAGCAGCTCGTCCGGCGCCCTGTTGTAGCCGTCGGCGTAGTCGCCGAGGTCACCGAAGTCGACCAGGGCGAAGATGGCCACGAGGACGCCGAAGAGCGCCGCCAGGCCCGCGATGCCCCACGAGATCATCTGCAGGTTCTGGCCCTGCCCGCCGAAGCTCGGGCCGGCGCCGAGCCCCTGCTGCTGCGCGAACCCGCCGGGCGGCGGGCCGTAGCCGGGCGGGGGCTGCTGGCCGAAGCCACCCGGCTGCTGGCCGAACCCGCCGGGCTGCTGCTGACCGAAACCACCACCGGGTGGCGGGCCGTAGCCGGGCGGCGGCTGCTGACCGAAGCCCTGCTGCTGCCCGAACCCGCCCTGCTGCTGCGGGTCGGCACCGGGCGGCGGGGCGTAGGGCGGCTGCTGAGGCGGCATCGAGCCGGGCGGGACCATCTGCGTCTGGCCCGCGTCGTGCTGCTGCGGGCGCTGCTGTCCGTAGGTCACGGGGTTCACGACCTGCGTCGCGTCGCCGACGCCCGGGTGCTGACCAGGCTGACCGGGCTGAATGGCCTGGGTTCGCTCGACGCCGTCGGCGCCGACCTGGTGCGGCGCGGGCTGCCCCGGCTGCAGCGCCTGTGTCGGACCGGGTGTCGACAGTGCCGGGTTGTCCTGTTGTGGCGGCTGGCCGGGACGCTGCTCCTGGCTCTGCTCACCTTCCCCTTGCTGCGGTGGCTGGCCGCCCTGCCACGGTTGGTTCGGCGGCTGAGGAGAGCTCATCGGGTTCCAACCCCTTCGAATCCAGCTAAGTTGCGTTCGGGCCAACGCTAGTGCATCGTGCGCCCGTTCGCCGGTACCGGTGCCGTCGGCGAGACGCTCACCGACCGGCCAGAAAGCCCAGCAGATCCTGGCGGGTGACCACGCCCGCGGGCTTGCCGTCCAGCAGCACGAGCGCGCCGTCGGCCGCCGACAGCGCGGACATCGCCGCGCTCACCTGCTCACCGGAGCCGATCGTGGGCAGCGGCGGCGACATGTGGGAGTCCAGCCGGTCGGCGAGGGCGGCCTTGCCGGTGAACAACGCGTCGAGCAGGTCCCGCTCGTTGACCGCGCCGACCACCTCGGCGGCCATCACCGGCGGCTCCGCGTTCACGACCGGCATCTGGCTCACGCCGAACTCGCGCAGGATCGCCACCGCGTCGGCGACGGTCTCGGTCGGGTGCGCGTGCACGAGGTCGGGCATCGCACCGCCGGTGCCCTTGCGGCGCAGCACGTCACCGACCGTCGCGCCGGAGTGCTCGGGCGGCAGGAAGCCGTAGGAGGCCATCCAGTCGTCGTTGAACACCTTCGACAGGTAGCCACGGCCGCCGTCGGGCAGCAGCACGACCACGACCGCGTCGTGCGCGTCCGGGCCGAGCCGCTTCGCGAGCTGGATCGCCGCCGCGGCCGCCATCCCGCACGAGCCGCCGACGAGCAGCCCCTCCTCGCGCGCGAGGCGCCGGGTGACCTCGAAGGACTCCGCGTCGGACACCGCGATGATCTCGTCGGCGACCGAGCGGTCGTAGGTCTTGGGCCAGAAGTCCTCGCCGACCCCCTCGACGAGGTACGGCCGGCCGGAGCCGCCGGAGTACACCGAGCCCTCCGGGTCGGCGCCGACGATCTGGACCTGGCCGCCGGAGATCTCCTTGAGGTAGCGGCCCGTACCCGAGATCGTGCCGCCGGTACCGACGCCGGCGACGAAGTGCGTGATCTTGCCCTCGGTCTGGCGCCACAGCTCCGGGCCGGTCGACCGGTAGTGGCTCTCCGGGTTCTCCGGGTTGGAGTACTGGTCGGGCTTCCACGCGTTCTCGATCTCGGCGACGAGCCGGTCGGAGACGTTGTAGTAGGAGTCCGGGTGCTCGGGCGCGACCGCGGTCGGGCAGACCACGACCTCCGCGCCGTAGGCCTTGAGCGTGTTCCGCTTGTCCTCGCTGACCTTGTCCGGGCAGACGAACACGCAGCGGTACCCCCTGCGCTGGGCCACCATCGCGAGGCCGACGCCGGTGTTGCCGGAGGTCGGCTCGACGATCGTGCCGCCCGGCTTGAGCTCGCCGGACCGCTCGGCGGCCTCGACCATCCGCAGCGCGATGCGGTCCTTCACGCTGCCGCCGGGGTTGAAGTACTCGACCTTCGCGAGCACCGTGGCCGCCACGCCTTCGGCCAGCGCGTTCAGCTTGACCAGCGGCGTGTTCCCGACCAGATCGACGACGTGCTCGACGTACTCCACCTGAACTCCCTATCCGACGTGCCCCCAGCACCTCGCGCGAGCCTAGCGACCGGATCGTTTACCACGTCGCCCGGCGGTTCGCCCAGCATGCTCGAGCCGCGTTCCAGCCCGATACTAGTGACACGGCACACACTCGGATCCGATCGTCGCGACACGTCAGATCGCCGGCGGCGATGTAACGGAGAACCGGGAGCGGTGTCGTTTCGTCTCATCTACAGGAGGTGCGGGCGATGGCGGGGATGCGAGTGCTGAGGGCGCTGATGCTCGGGGCTGGATCGGTGGGCGGGCTGTCGACGGCGGCGTACGGCCTGCTCAACGGCCAGTCGCGGCGGGCGCGCACGATCATCGGCAAGTCGCGGGACCTGCCGCGCAACGCCGACGGCGTCTACCTGCCGGACGGCACCGGCCCGGTCACCGACGAGCCGGACGGCGCGCTCGGCTTCGCCGTCCTCGGCGACTCGCTCGCCGCCGGCCTGGGCGCGGAGACCACGGGCCGGCTGCCCGGCGTGCTCCTCGCCCGCGGGATCGCCGAGGAGGTGGGCCGGCCGGTCCGGCTGGCCACGCACGCGATCAGCGGCTCCCGCACGTCCGACCTCGCCGAGCAGATCGACGTCGCGCTGATCAGCCCGCCGGAGCTGGCGCTGGTCATCGTCGGCGGCAACGACGTGACCACGAAGATGCGCGTCGGCACGTCCGCGGAGCTGCTCGCCAAGCAGGTCCGGCGGCTCATGCTGGCGGGCACGACGGTGGTCGTGGGCACCTGCCCGGACCTGGACATCGTCGCGCCGATCCCCCAGCCGCTGCGCACCATCGCGTCCCGCTGGGGCCTCGCGCTGGCCCGGGCGCAGCGTCGCGAGCTGGACCGGATCGGCGCGCGCTCGGTATCGCTGGCCGCCCTGATGTCCCCGGAGTTCCGGCAGCGGCCCGAAGAGCTGTTCAGCGCCGACCGGTTCCACCCCAACGGCGCGGGCTACGAGCTGGCGGCGAGCGTGCTGCTGGCGCCGTTGTGTGATGCGGCGTGTGATGCTGCCGGCATGACATCGAGTGGGCCGCTGCTTCCCGCGTAACCTCACTGTCAGCGTGCGTCTGACGAAGGAGTTGCGCAATGCCAGAGGCGGTCATCGTGTCCGCGGCCCGTTCGCCCATCGGCCGGGCCGGCAAGGGATCGCTCGTCGACATCCGGCCCGACGACCTCGTCGCGCAGATCGTGCGCGCGGCGCTGGACAAGGTGCCGGAGCTGGACCCGGCGCAGCTCGACGACCTCATGCTGGGCTGCGGCCTGCCGGGCGGTGAGCAGGGCTTCAACATGGGCCGGGCGGTCGCCGTCGAGCTCGGGTACGACCACCTGCCGGGCTGCACCGTCACCCGCTACTGCGCGTCGAGCCTGCAGACCACGCGGATGGCGTTCCACGCGATCAAGGCCGGCGAGGGCTCGGCGTTCGTCAGCGCCGGCGTCGAGACGGTGTCGCGGTTCGCCAAGGGCAGCTCGGACAGCTGGCCCGACACGCACAACCCGGTCTTCGCGCAGGCGCAGGAGCGCACCGCCGCGGCGGCCGCCGAGGGCGCGACCGAGTGGCACGACCCGCGCCAGGACGGCGCCGTGCCCGACGTCTACCTGGCGATGGGCCAGACCGCCGAGAACCTCGCGCTCGCGAAGGGCGTGACGCGCGAGGACATGGACCACTTCGGGGTGCGCTCGCAGAACCTGGCCGAGGAAGCGATCAAGGCCGGCTTCTGGGCCCGGGAGATCACGCCGGTGACGCTGCCGGACGGCCGCGTGGTCGACACCGACGACGGCCCCCGCCCGGGCGTGACGTACGAGAAGACGGCCACCCTGAACCCCGTGTTCCGCCCGAACGGCCGGGTGACCGCGGGCAACTGCTGCCCGCTCAACGACGGCGCCGCCGCGCTCGTGGTCGTGTCCGACGAGAAGGCCCGCGAGCTCGGCCTGACCCCGCTCGCCCGCATCGTGTCGACGGGCGTCTCCGGGCTGTCGCCGGAGATCATGGGCCTCGGCCCGGTCGAGGCGTCGCGCCGCGCGCTGGCGCTCGCCGGCCTGACGATCGACGACATCGACCTGGTGGAGATCAACGAGGCCTTCGCCGCCCAGGTGATCCCGTCCTACCGCGACCTGGAGATCCCGCTGGACAAGCTGAACGTCAACGGCGGCGCCATCGCGGTCGGCCACCCGTTCGGCATGACCGGCGCCCGGATCGCCACGACGCTCGTCAACTCCCTGCAGTGGCACGACAAGCAGTTCGGCCTGGAGACGATGTGCGTGGGCGGCGGCCAGGGCATGGCCATGGTCCTCGAACGCCTCAGCTGAGACTCTGGACACATGGTGCAGAGCAAGGCCACCGACGTCGACGGGTACCTCGCGGAGGTGCCCGTCGAACGCCGGGAGGCACTGACCCGGTTGCGGGAGCTGTGCCGCGCGGAGCTGCCCGGCTTCACGGAGAAGATGGCGTACGGGATGCCGGCGTACGAACGGGCCGGCGGCGAAGGCGAGATCGCGTTCGCGAGCCAGAAGCAGTACATCAGCTTCTACCTGCTGCGCACGGATGTCCGGCGGGCGTTCGAGGCGCGGCTCGCCAGCCAGGACATGGGCAAGGGCTGCCTGCGTTTCCGCAAGCCGGCGCAGATCGACTTCGACCTGGTGCGCGACCTGTTGCGCGCGACGGCGAAGGCTCCCGGCACGGTCTGCGGCCCGCTCTAGCTGGGTCGGCGGTCGGCGGGGAAGCCTGTCCAGCGCAGCTCCAGTGGCAGGTGCGACTGGTCGTTGAAGGCGACCACCGACGGCGGCCAGAACTCGCGGTACTGGATGATCGTCAGCCCCGCGTTCGCGGCGTTCGTGCCGAGCCAGCGCCATTCCGGTGCGCCGAGCGCGGCGCGGACGAACCAGCTGACGATCTGGCTGTGCGTGATCAGCAGGTCGGCCCGGTGCTCGGCGGTCGCGAACTCCGCCAGCGCCCGGGCGCCCAGCGCGGGGCCGCCGGAGCGCTCGTCGACCGTGTAGCCCTCCAGGTGCGCGAGCGCGGCCTGGGCGAACGCCCACGGCAGCTCGGCGGCGAGCGGCAGGTACGGCGGGTAGTCCGCGAGCAGGTCCGACTCGCCGACCGGCACGTCCGCGAGCGCGGCCGCGACGATCGCGGCGGTCTCGGCGGCGCGGGGCAGCGGGCTGTGGTGCACGGCGGTCAGCGCGATCCCGGCCAGCCGCTCGCCGAGCAGCCGCGACTGCGTGCGGCCGGCCTCGGTCAGGCCGCCGTCGCCCTCACCCTCGGCCGCGCCGTGCCGGGCCAGGTAGAGCGTCCTCACACGCTCGGCGCGATGCGCGTGGCCGCGGTGATCATGCGGTCGAACGCGTCGCCGTCCTTGGGGTCGTACAGCCCCGCCAGCAGCTTGAGGACCAGCTTCATCAGCGTCGCGCGCGGGAGACCGTACTTCGTGGCCGTGCGCATCACCAGCGGGTTGCCGATCAGCCGGCTGAAGATGTTGCCCAGCCGGTAGTACGAGCCGAGCGCCTCCTTGAGCGCCACCGGGTAGCCGGCGAGCGCGCGCTCCCGCGACGGCCCCTCCGGCCGGGCCAGCGCCTGCACCACGCACTCGGCCGCCAGGCGGGCCGACTCCATCGCGTACCCGATGCCCTCGCCGTTGAAGGGGTTCACCATGCCGCCCGCGTCGCCGACGAGCAGCAGCCCGCGCGCGTAGTGCGGCGTGCGGTTGAACCCCATGGGCAGCGCGGCGCCGCCGATCTTGCCGCTGGCGTTGTGCTCGCGGAAGCCCCACTCCTCGGGCGTGCCGTCCAACCAGGACCGCAGCAGCGCGCGGTAGTCGGTCTTGCCGAACGCCTTCGACGTGGACAGGATCCCAAGCCCGACGTTGACCGTGCCGTCGCCCATGCCGAAGATCCAGCCGTACCCGGGCAGCAGCTTCGGCTCCGCCGGGTCGCTGCGGTCCCACAGCTCCAGGTGCGACTCGAGGTAGTCGTCCTTCGACCGCGGGGAGGCGTAGTACCGGCGCACCGCGACGCCCATCGGCCGGGTCTCGGTCTTCTCCAGCCCGATCGAGAGCGCGAGCCGCGCGGACACGCCGTCGCAGGCCAGCACGATCGGCGCGCGGTAGGTGACCGGTTCGCGCTCCGGGCCGGCCTTGGCCGCCACGCCCACCACGCGGCCGGTCCGCTCGTCGAGCACCGCACCCGTCACGTTCGTCTGCTCGAGCAGCCGCGCCCCGGCCCGCTGGGCGGTGCGCGCCAGCATCTCGTCGAAGTCCATCCGGGTGCGCACCACGCCGTACGGCGGGAACGTCGCGAGGTCGGGCCAGTCGAGCTCCAGCGTCACGCCGCCGCCGACCACCCGCAGGCCCTTGTTCTGCAGCCAGCCGGCCTCTTCGCGGGTGTCGATGCCGAGGTCGATCAGCTGCTTGACCCCTCGCGGGGTCAACCCGTCACCGCAGACCTTCTCGCGGGGGAACGTGCTCTTCTCCAGGAGCAGCACGTCGAGCCCGGCCCGGGCCAGGTAGGTCGCCGCGGTCGCACCGGCCGGACCGGCGCCCACGACGATGACCTCGGCGTCCTCCGTTGCCTTGCGTCGGCTCATGATCCGGCGGCTCCCTCGCGAGGCTTGTGAAAACGTTCACGAACTGCTCGTCATTCTACGGGCCGGCCGGCTCCCCGCCGCTTGACCAACCGCGTGACGAAACGGACAGCGTCGCATTCACGACAGATAGATATCACCACAAGTGAGCGCAGTACCCCGGGGGCCGACATGACGATTCCGGAACCGACCCTGCCCGAATCCGTCCTGCCCCGGCCCGCGCCGTTGCTGGGTCCGACGACGGCGACCTCGTTCCTGGTCGGGGCGACCTGCCTGGCCGGCGTCCTCGACGCGTGGTCGTCCTGGCACCGGCACTCGGTCGGCACGGCATACCTGGCGGGCGCACCCGGCATCTGGGTGGCGGACCTGACCAGCGCGGACGGGAACGGCCAGACGGTCGGCCTGCTGTACGTCATCGCGATGCTGGCGGCCGGTGTGTCGCTGCTGGTGTGGCAGTCGCGGATCCGGGCGAACGTGCGGCTGCTGGGCGAGCCGTCGCGCCGGACGGGCTGGGTGGCCGGCGGCTGGTACGCGACGACGCTCGTGGCGCTCGTGCTGACCTACCTGCTCCGCGGCGAGGCGACGGTGTCCGGCCTGGGCACGCTCGCGGGCGCGGCGACGGTCTCGGTGACGCTGCAGTGCGTGGCGGGCGCGTTCGTGGTCGTGCTGGTCCGGCGGGTCACTCGCCGCCAGCTGGTATCTCGCCTGGTGCCACCGGCGCCGGCGACTCCGGCGGCGCCGGCCTGATCGCCGGCTTGACCGCTCGGTGCAGCGCCACGACGCCGAACGTCAGGTTCAGCCACTCGACCTCGTCCCAGCCCGCCTCGGCGATCAGCCGCGCGAGCGTGACCTGGTCGTGCCAGTCGCGCATCGACTCGGCGAGGTAGGCGTAGGCCTCCGTGTTGGAGGAGAACGGCCGGGTGACGCGCGGCAGCAGCCGGAGCAGCACGTTGTGGTGCAGCCAGCGGATCGGCGCCCACACCGGCTGGGAGACCTCGCAGATGACCAGGCGGCCGCCCGGTCGCACGACGCGGCACATCTCGCGCAGCGCGGCGAGCGTGTCGTCCATGTTGCGCAGCCCGAAGGACGCGGTGACCGCGTCGAACGCGTCGTCGGCGAACGGCAGGTGGAACGCGTCCGCGGCGACCTTCGGGACCTCGCGGTGCGCGCCGCCGCGCAGCATGCCGAGCGAGAAGTCGGCGGCCACGCACCAGGCGCCGGAGCGGGCGTACTCGACGGTCGACACCGCGGTGCCGGCGGCGAGGTCGAGGATCCGCTCGCCGGGTCCCGCCTCGAGGGCACGGCGGGTCAGCCAGCGCCAGCGGCGGTCGAAGCCCAGCGTCATCACCGAGTTCGTGCGGTCGTAGCCCTTGGCGACGCCGTCGAACATCTCGGCCACGTCGCGGGGGTTCTTGTCCAGGCCGGCCCGAGGCATGCCCAGACCCTACGACTGTGCCGGGCGGCCCGCTCCGCTGCCTCGCCCCTCGCGCTCACGCGGCCAGGACGGCGGTGCCGACCTGGTCGTAGTGACCGATCAGCTCGTCGCAGACCGCGGGCCACGTGCGGGCCAGCACCGACTCCCGCGCGGCGACACCGAGGCGGCGGCGCAGCCCGCGGTGCCGCAGCAGCTCCACAGTGGACACCAGCTCGGCGGCGAACGCCTCGTCGTCGTGCGGCTCGACGAGGAACCCGGTACGCCCGTGCTCGACGAGGTCGCGCGGCCCGCCCGCGTCCGGCGCGATGACCGGCACGCCGGAGGCCAGCGCCTCCTGCACCGCCTGGCAGAACGTCTCGTGTGGACCGGGGTGGACGAAGACGTCGAGGCTCGCGTAGGCGGCGGCGAGCTCGAGGCCGGTGCGGAAGCCGAGGAAGACCGCGCCGGGCAGCGCCTTGCGCAGCGCCGGCTCCTCGGGCCCCGCGCCGACCACGACGACGCGCACGCCGGGCACGGCGCCCAGCGCGGCGAGCCGCGCCACCCGCTTCTCGGGCGCGAGCCGGCCGACGTAGCCGACGAGGAGCTCGTCGTGCGGCGCCAGCCGCGAGCGCAGCAGCGGGTCGGCCTGCCACGGCGAGAACAGCTCGGTGTCGACGCCGCGAGCCCAGCGGTGCACGCGGGGCACGCCGTGCTCGGTGAGGTCGGCGACGGAGGCGAGCGAGGGCGCGAGGGTGCGGTCGGCGAGGCTGTGCAGGCGGCGGATCCAGCGCCAGGCCGCACGCGCGCCGTGCCTGAGCCCGTACGCGGCGGCGAACCCGGCCACGTCGGTCTGGTAGACGGCGACGGTCGGCACGCCCAGCCGGCGGGCGGCGCGCAGCCCGGCGGCGCCGAGCACGAACGGGGACGCGAGGTGCACGACGTCGGGCGCGAACCCGGCGAGCGCGGCGTGCACCTTCGGCGAGGGCATGCCGATCGGGAGCGAGCTGATCACCGGCAGGTCGACGGCCCGCACCCGCTCGACCGCCGCGTGCCGGTAGCGGTCCGGCCCGCTGGTCCCGGGGGCGACGACGAGCGCGTCGTGCCCGCGCTCGTGCAGGTGCTCGACGACGCGCAGGACCGAGTTCGTCACGCCGTTGACCTGTGGCAGGAAGCTCTCGGTGACGATGGCGACTCGCACGGCCACACGGTCGCATTCCGGGCTGCCCCGGGGATGAACGCCGACATGACGCCGGGACGAACAGTGGGCGACGCCTGGCCGCCCCGGGTTCGCCCTCAGGCGTCGTAGTCCACGGTCACGTGCTCCGCGCGTGGGAGGGCCTGGCAGGTGAGCACGAAGCCCTCGTCCAGCTCGTGCTGCTCCAGCGCGTAGTTGCGCCGCATCTCCACCTTGCCCGCCGTCACCTTCGCGCGGCACGTGCCGCACACGCCGCCCTTGCACGCGAACGGCAGGTCCGCCCGCACCCGCTGCGCGGCGTCCAGGATCGGGGTGTCCGCGGGCAGCGTCAGCGTCGTCTCGCGGCCGTCCAGGACCACCGTGACCGACGCCGCCGGACCGTCCACCGCGGACTCGTCCGCGCGGTCCAGCGGCGGGGGCGGCTCGTCGACGTAGAACAGCTCGCGGTGCACGCGGGTCCGGGGCACGCCGTGCCCGGCGAGCACGGCGTCCGCGTCGGTCAGCATGCCGAACGGGCCGCACAGCCACCAATGGTCCACATCGGACGTCGGCACGATCGTGTCCAGCAGGGCCGACAGCTTGCCCGAGTCCAGGCGGCCCGAGAACAGCGCCACGTCCCGCGGCTCGCGCGACAGCACGTGCACGAGCGCCAGCCGCGCCGGGTACCGGTCCTTGAGGTCGGCCAGCTCGTCGCCGAACATGACCGTGTCCGTGCGCCGGTTGCCGTACAGCAACGTGGCCCGTCCGTCCGCATCGGACTCGAGCACCGCCGACATGATCGACAGCACCGGCGTGATGCCCGATCCCGCCGCCACGAACACGTGGTGCTGCCCGCGCCTGGTCAGGTCCGGTGTGAAGCGGCCCAGCGGCGGCAGCACGTCGAGCACGTCGCCCGGTCGCAGCTCGTCGACCAGGCGCGTCGAGAACAGCCCGCCGTCGACCCGCCGCACCCCGATCCGGGGCGGCGCGGACGGCGGCGCGCAGATCGAGTACGAGCGCCGCTCCTCGGCGCCGTCCAGGTCCTGGCGCAGCGTCAGGTACTGCCCCGGCTTGAACGCGAACTCCTTGCGCAGCTCGTGCGGCACCGCGAACGTCACCGCGACCGCGTCCGGGCACAGCCGGTCGACGCGGGCCACGGGCAGCGGGTGGAAGGTCGCGACCACTCAGATCTCCTTGACGTGCTCGAACGGCTCCCGGCACGACTCGCAGCGCCGCAGCGCCTTGCACGCGGTCGCGGAGAACCGGGACAGCTCGGTCGTGTCCGCCGACCCGCACCGGGGGCAGTGCACCCGGGTGACCGGCGGCGTCAACCGGAGCGGGATCGGCCCCGACCGGGGGCCGACCCGGGCGGGCGGGGCGATGCCGTGCTCGGCGAGCTTGCGCCGGCCGGCCTCGCTGATCCAGTCCGTCGTCCACGCCGGGTGCAGCACCGTGCGCACCTCGACGTCGCGGTACCCGGCCGCGCCCAGCCGCTGCCGCAGGTCCGCGCGCATCTCCTCGATCGCCGGGCAGCCGCTGTAGGTGGGCGTGATCGTGACGACCACCCCGCCGGCGCGCTCCTCCACCGACCGCAGCACCCCGAGGTCGGCGAGCGTCAGGACCGGCAGCTCCGGGTCCAGCACCGACTCGGCGATCGCCCGGGCGCTCACCACACCGCTCCCGGCAGCGACCGCGCCAGGTGCTGCATCTCCGCGAGCAGGTAGCCGAGCGCCTCGGTGTGCACGCCGTCCCGGCCGCCGCGCCCCGCGACCGCGGCCATCGCGGGCACGTCCGGCCGCTCGAGCCCGGCCGCGGCGAACACCCGGTCCAGCACCTCGTCCACCTCGGACCGGACGGTGGCCGGGTCGGCCGCGACGCCGGGGAGCCGCTCCTCGACCGCGTGCGTGGCGAACAGCTCCGGCACCAGCGGCCACACCGTCGCGAGGCCCGCGATCATCCGCTCCCGCGAGTACGGGGTGCCGCCCGCGAGCCGCAGCGTCCACTGCGCGGCGTGGTCGCGGTGGTAGGCCAGCTCCTTCACGCCCTTCGCGGCGATCGCGGCCAGCACCGGGTCCACCGACGACGCCAGCTGCTCGAAGACCGCCAGCCGCCAGGACGAGAACACCAGCAGCCGCGCCATCGTCGTCGCGAAGTCGCCGCCCGGGCCGGGCCCGCAGTCCACCTCCACGAGCCGCACGTTGCGGAACTCGTGCTCGTCGCGCAGGTAGGCGAGCGCGTCCTCGTCGCGGCCGGCGCCCTCGGCCTCGCCGGCCCGCGCGAGCAGCAGCCGAGCCTGGCCGAGCAGGTCCAGCGCGATGTTCGCGAGCGCCACGTCCTCCTCGAGCTCCGGCGCACGCGAGCACCACTCGGAGAGCCGCTGGGACAGCACCAGCGCGTCGTCGGCCAGCATCAGGCAGTACGCGGCGAGGTCCGCGGAGTCCACATGGGACGGAAGCGCGCGGTCCGTACCGGACAGCGGGTCGTCGAAGCCGGTACCGAACGCCCAGTGCCCGTCGTCGTTCTCCTCGGTGATCGCCTCGTAGGCGTTGTCAAAACTCATGGCGCCTCCCCGGCGACAAGTAGGTCGGCGCAACTCATGGCGCCTCCCCGGCGACAAGTAGGTCGGCGCGACTCACAGGTGCGGCACGTCTTCCGGGATCGCGTAGAACGTCGGGTGCCGGTAGACCTTGTCCCCGCTCGGTGCGAAGAACGGGTCCCGCTCATCGGGCGACGACGCGGTGATCGCGGACGCGCGCACCACCCAGATGCTCACGCCCTCGTTGCGCCGCGTGTACAGGTCCCGCGCGTTGCGCAGCGCCATCTCGTCGTCCGGCGCGTGCAGCGATCCGACGTGCACGTGGTTGAGGCCCCGCTTGCCGCGCACGAACACCTCGTACAGCGGCCAGGCCGACCTTGGCTGGTTCATGCGACGTCCTCCTGGGAAGCCTGCTTCGCCGCGTACGCCGCGGCGGCCTCGCGCACCCAGGCACCGTCCTCGTGCGCCTTGCGCCGGTGCGCGACCCGCTGCTCGTTGCACGGCCCGTTGCCGCCGACGACCTGCCAGAACTCGTCCCAGTCGATCTCGCCGAAGTCGTGGTGCTCGCGCTCGGCGTTCCAGGACAGCGCCGGGTCCGGCAGCGTGACGCCCAGCGCCTGCGCCTGCGGCACGGTCATGTCGACGAACCGCTGGCGCAGCTCGTCGTTGGTGTGCCGCTTGATCCGCCACGCCATCGACTGCGCGGTGTTCGAGGACGCCTCGTCCGAGGGCCCGAACATCATCAGCGACGGCCACCACCAGCGGTCGACCGCGTCCTGCACCATCCGCCGCTGCGCCTGCGTGCCGCGCATCATCGTCATCAGCAGCTCGTAGCCCTGCCGCTGGTGGAACGACTCCTCCTTGCAGACGCGGATCATCGCGCGGGCATAGGGCCCGTAGGAGGTGCGGCAGAGCGGGACCTGGTTGCAGATGGCCGCGCCGTCCACGAGCCAGCCGATGACGCCGACGTCGGCGAAGTTCAGCGTCGGGTAGTTGAAGATCGAGGAGTACTTCTGCCGGCCCTCGACGAGCTTGGTGGTGAGCTCCTCGCGGTCCACGCCGAGCGTCTCGGTGGCCGCGTACAGGTAGAGCCCGTGGCCGGCCTCGTCCTGCACCTTGGCCAGCAGGATCGCCTTGCGGCGCAACGAAGGCGCGCGGCTGATCCAGTTCGCCTCCGGCTGCATGCCGATGATCTCGGAGTGCGCGTGCTGGGCGATCTGGCGGACGAGCGTCTTGCGGTAGCCGTCGGGCATCCAGTCCCGCGGCTCGATGCGCTGCTCGGCCCCGACGATGCGGTCGAACTCCTGCTCCAGGTCCACGGCCCGATGTTACACCTTGGACCCCGAAATGCGGAGAGGTGTCATAACATCGGCCGCCCGGCTCAGGCGCGGGCGTCGAAGGGGATGCCCGCCGGCTCGGCCTTCTCGAGGTTGCGCTCGAACGCGCCGTCCTTGATGCCCAGGCTCGCCTTGCCGAAGTCGGCGGTCACGAGCGTGTTCCGGATCCCGGGCGGGAAGTCGTTCCAGCCGACCAGTGCCGGGAGCTGCCAGGCGTCCTTGTGGTTCTCGGGGTCCTCGTCGGCGCCCGCCAGGCGGAAGCAGTGCGTGAGCGCCCCGTCCTTGTGGTAGACGATCCGCGGGTGGGTGCCGTTCTCGAACGTGACCTTGGCGGCCTCGTGCGTGGCGAAGTCGCCGTGCGCCGAGGTCGACACGAACTTCACCCGGCCGTCGTTGACCCAGACCACGACGTGCTCGATGTCGTGCCGGTGCCCGCAGCAGTCGACACCCGCCACGGCCTGGTCCTTCTCGAAGTAGAGGTCGTAGAGGTAGGCGCACCAGCCGCTGTCGCACTTGCTGCGCACGTAGGAGTTCGTGTTGTCGAGGTCGGACTCGTCGTGGCAGCTGCCGTTGAGCGCGCCGGAGTTCTTCAGCCCCGGGTTGAGCGTGCCGTCCGCACCGATCGCCGGTGTCGGGTAGCAGCCGTCCCCGTCGTAGTCGAACGCCGGCTGGAACCTCGCCGCCGCCGCGGGCGCGCTCGCGGGCAGCGCGCCGGGCGGCTCCGCCCACGCGATGAACGGGAGGGCGACGGCCATGACCACCGCGGCGACGGTCGCGCCGATCGCGAAGGGCACCCTGCCGATGCGGCGCCCGGTGCGGGCCGGGCGGGCGTGGATAGCGGTCATCTCATCGCGCCTCTCGATCGACGGCGATCCGACCGCACGACCGTAAGTCGCGATTCGGCGACAGTTGGTGAAAACCGAACAAATGACTGATCAATTACGCACACTGTCCGCTGTCACGCCTGGTCAGTGTCCGGTTACCAAATGCGAACAATTCAGGGGCGAACCCGGCGAAGTACCCAGATCGACGGAATCAGCACGGCCCACACGCCGAGCAGGGTCAGCCCGACCGGCAGCAGGGTCAGCACCGCGCCGCGGCCGGCCACGCGCACGAGCTCGGGGTTGTCCTGCCGGAACTCGACCTCCACGACGTCGCCGACCTCGAGCCCGGCCGGGTAGAGCACGCCGGTCTGCGGGAGGTGCTCGGCGCCGTCCGGGGTGTAGAAGCGGACCAGCGTGCGGGTGAAGGAGTCCGCGACGACCTCGGCGTTCGCGAAGCCGATGTTGCGGTCGATGGAGACGTCCTCGGTCCACGCACCGACGACGAGCGCCACGCCCAGGAAGGTGACGACCGCGCCGAGCGCGAGCAGGGAGCGGGCGGCGATCCGGCGGATCAGCCGGCGCCGGTCGGCCGGCGCGTAGGACACGTGCTGCACCACCACGCGACGAGCCTAGTCCGCCCGTTCCACGTTACGGTTCGGCAACGCCGACCTGGGCTTCGACCACGGATCGGCAGGTGCAGGACCCATTGCCCGGGTTTGCACAAGTAACCCTTTCGGATTAGTCCTTTCGTCGGGTCCCGCCGGTAATTCACATTTCGTAAGATCCCGCATCGCGTTGGGTACGCCGGCCGGGCGACCCACGCTTCTTTGAGCGATCCATGGAGGACGCGTTGCAACGAAGAATTCTCGTCGGCCTCACGAGCGTCGCCGTGGCGGCGGCCGGGCTGACCGCAGTGGTGACCGGGGCGGACGCGGCGCCGCCGGTCGGCCAGCAGAACAGCATGAACGAGGCGGTAGGGGTCGACGACCTGCCCAGCGCGGCTGAGCAGAAGCGCCGGGACATGCGCCAGGAGGCGCTGTCCGACGTGCTCTCCGGGAAGCGCAAGGCCGTGAAGCGCGGCGACAGCACCGTCGTGAAGATGGGCAAGAAGGCGGCGGCGAACTCCAAGAAGGCCAAGAAGGCCGGCGAGGTCGACCAGTACGTCGAGCTGGGCCGGGAGAAGACCGACAAGATCTTCGTCGTGCTCGTGGAGTTCGGCAACGAGCGCCACCCGGACTACCCGGACCAGGACACCGACCCGAACACCCCGGGCCCGCAGACGTTCGACGGCCCGCTGCACAACCAGATCCCCGAGCCCGATCGGTCGAAGGACAACTCGACCATCTGGCAGGAGGACTACAGCCGTCAGCACTACCAGGACCTGTACTTCTCGGATGACCCCGACGCCGACTCGGTCAAGAACTACTACGAGAAGCAGTCCTCCGGCCGGTACTCCGTGGACGGCACCGTCAGCGACTGGGTGAAGGTCAACTACAACGAGGCGCGCTACGGCCGCTCGAACGGCTTCCCCTGCGGCAGCAACGTCTGCAACAACTCGTACAACCTCATCCAGGACGGCGTCAACTCCTGGTACGACTCGCAGATCGCGGCAGGCCAGACGCCGGAGCAGGTCAAGGCGGCGCTGGCGCAGTACGACCTGTGGGACCGCAACGACTTCGACGGCGACGGCAACTTCGACGAGCCGGACGGCTACCTCGACCACTTCCAGATCGTGCACGCCGGTGGCGACCAGGCCGACGGTGACCCGATCTTCGGCGAGGACGCCGCGTGGAGCCACCGCAGCTTCGTGTTCCAGGGCACCACGACCGGTCCCGACGGCAACCTCCAGGGTGGTACCCAGGTCGGCACCTCCGGCATCTGGGTCGGCGACTACACGATGCAGCCGGAGAACGGCGGCCTCGGCGTGTTCGCGCACGAGTACGGCCACGACCTCGGCCTGCCGGACCTGTACGACACCTCCGGTGGCGGCAGCAACAGCATCAACTGGTGGAGCCTCATGGCCCAGCAGCGGGTGTCCGGTCCCGGTGAGGTGCTCGGCACGCGGGTCAACGACATGGACCCGTGGTCGAAGATGCAGCTCGGCTGGTTCGACTACGAGACCGTCGTCTCCGGCCAGAACAAGACGCTGAACCTCGGCCCGCACGAGTACAACTCGGCGAAGCCGCAGGGTGCCGTGGTGGTGCTGCCCGACAAGGACGTCACCTTCGACTACGGCGCGCCGTTCGCCGGCGAGAACCAGTGGTGGTCGACCAGCGGTGACGACCTGGACAACTCCATGGTCCGCGACGTCGACCTCACCGGTGCCACCTCCGCGTCGCTGACGCTCAAGGCGCGCTACGACATCGAAGAGGACTTCGACTACCTGTACACGCAGGCGTCGACCGACGGTGGCGAGACGTGGACGACGCTCGACGGCACGGTCGGCGGTCAGCCGTTCGGCAAGGACGCGAACAACGACCCGGCGATCACCGGTACCTCCGACAAGCAGTGGCTGGACATGAACGTCCCGCTCGACTCGCTGGCGGGCAAGGCGGCCAAGCTGCGGTTCCGGTACAAGACCGACGGCGGCGTCGCGCCTGCCGGCTTCTTCGCCGACGAGATTGCGATCAACGTCGACGGGGCGCCGGTGTTCACCGACGGTGCCGAGAACGGCGACAACGGCTGGACGCTGGACGGTTTCCGGACCGCGCAGCAGACCGAGACGCTGCCGTTCGACCAGTACTACATCGTGTCGAACCGCACGTACGAGTCCTACGACCAGTACATGAAGACCGGGCCGTACAACTTCGGTGACCCGGCCAAGCCGGACTGGGTGCAGCACTTCCCGTACGACACCGGTCTCGGCGTCTGGTACTGGGACACCTCGCAGCCGGACAACAACACGAGCGAGCACCCGGGCGAGGGCCTGATCCTCCCGGTCGACGCGCACCCCGCGCCGATCTACAACCTGGAGGGCCAGGCGTGGCGCGAGCGGATCGCGGCATACGACGCGACGTTCTCGCTGCACAAGGCGCCGTCGTTCACGCTCAACGTGAACGGCAAGCCGAGCTACGTGCGCGGCCAGAACGCCGTCCCGCTGTTCGACGACACGAAGAAGTACTGGTACGAGGAGCAGCCCAACGCGGGCATCAAGCTCCCCGCCACCGGTACGACGATCAAGGTGCAGGCCGAGAACGGCACCTCGATGAAGATCCGGATCGGCAAGAAGTAGCGCCGGTCTGACCGAGTGCGAACCGGGCCTCCCACAACGTTGTGGGGGGCCCGGTTCTCGTTTGTCAGCGCAACCGTCAGCGCAGCGCGGCCTCGGCGACCGCGGACCGCAGCCGGGCGTGCAGGTCGCGCAGCAGCGCGCGGTTCGACCGGACCTCGACCACCCGCAGGCCCGCCGCCGGGGCGAGGGCGCCACGCAGCCCGGCCCGGTCGGTCACCAGCGTGTGCGGCACGTGGTAGCCGGCGCACAGCGCGGCCAGGTCGGCGCCGTGCGGGGTGCCGAACACGCGCTCGAAGCTGCGCTGGTACTCCGCGGCACCCTGTTCGAGCAGCGTGAAGATCCCGCCGCCGTCGTCGTTGTGCACCACCACGGTCAGGTCCGGGCGCCGCTCCGGCGGGCCGACCAGCAGGCCGTTGAGGTCGTGCAGCAGGGTCAGGTCGCCGATCAGCGCGTACGCCGGGCGGTCCCGCGCGAGCGCGATACCGGCCGCGGTGGACACGTTGCCGTCGATGCCGGCCACCCCGCGGTTGGCGTACACGTGCAGGTCCGGGCGCGGCTCGGCGACGAGGTCCACGTCGCGGACCGGGTTCGACGAGCCGAGGAACAGCATCGCGCCGGGCGGCAGCGACTCGACGACGTCGGCCGCGACCTGCAGCCCGGTCGGCCACGGCTGTTCGCCCAGCAGCTTCTCCACGGCCAGCGTCGCGCTCGTGTCGGCATCCGACCAGGCCGCCAGCCAGGCGGGGTCCACGCCGTCCACCCGGGACATGTCGTCGAGGTCGAGCCAGCCGCGCACGTGCGTGGCCACGTACTGCGGATCAGTCCACTGTGGATGATCGCCGATGCCGTACACCGGCGCCCGGCCCATCAGCCCGCGCACGCCGCGGGAGAGGGTGGGCCGGCCGACCACCACGACGGCGTCCGGGCGCAGCGCAGCGGGCAGCTCGCCCGCCGCCAGCAGCAACGCGCCGCAGCGCAGCACGTCGGCGCCGCCCGACGCAGCGGCGGCGAGCCCCACCGGCTCGGCCACCGCGGGCCAGCCGGCCGCGGCGGCGACGGTCGCGGCCGCGCGCGCCCGGTCGGCCCGGCCGCTGCCCACGACCATCAGCGTGCGCGCGGGCAGCCGGAAGTCGACGCGGCTGCCGGCCATCTGCACCGGCGCGGCCGAGGTCGTCCAGCGCTGCCCGCCGGGCCGGCCGTCGAGCTCGTCGGGCCACCGCGGCTCGAACGTGGGCACCAGCGGCTCGCGGAACGGGATGTCGAGCTGCACCGGCCGGCCGTGCTCGGCCTGCGCGACCGCGCGGCAGACCAGGCCGCGCCACACCTGGTTCTGCCCCGCGCGCCGCTCGGCGACCGGGAAGTCGACGGCGACCGCGGCCGGGCCGAACAGGCCGCGCTGGTCGATGGTCTGGTTCGCGCCGGTGCCGTGCAGCTCCGGCGGTCGGTCGGCGGTGATCATGAGCAGGCCGACGCCGGAGTGGTACGCCTCGAGCACCGCCGGGTGCAGGTTGGCGGCCGCCGTGCCGGAGGTGCACACCATCGCGGCGGGGCGGTCGCCGCCCCTGGCCAGGCCGAGCGTGAGGAACCCGGCGGCGCGCTCGTCGATCCGCACGTGCAGGGCGAGCCGGCCGGCCTCGGCGGCCTCGTGCAGCGCGATGGCGAGGGCGGCGTTGCGCGAACCGGGGGTGAGCACGACGTGCCGCACGTCGTTGCGGACGAGCTCGTCGACGATCACGCCGGCCTGCGCGGTGGACGGGTTCACCTGGCCAGCTTGGCACGGTGGCGGTCCGCCTATGCTCCCGACGTGGCTGTTTCCGAGCTGTTCGACCCGGCGGCCTGGCGGGTCGTCGAGGGCTTCGACTTCACCGACATCACCTATCACCGAGCCGTGGACACGGGTGCGGTGCGCATCGCGTTCGACCGGCCGGAGGTGCGCAACGCGTTCCGGCCGCACACGGTCGACGAGCTGTACCGGGCCCTGGACCACGCGCGGATGAGCCCCGACGTCGGGGTCGTGCTGCTGACCGGCAACGGCCCGTCCCCGCGCGACGGCGGCTGGGCGTTCTGCTCGGGCGGCGACCAGCGGATCCGCGGGCGGACCGGCTACCGGTACGCGTCCGGCGAGACGTCGGAGACCGTGGACCCGGCGCGGGCCGGGCGGCTGCACATCCTGGAGTGCCAGCGCCTGATCCGGTTCATGCCGAAGGTCGTGATCGCGGTCGTACCGGGCTGGGCGGCCGGGGGTGGGCACAGTCTGCACGTGACGTGCGACCTGACGCTGGCCTCGGCGGAGCACGCGCGGTTCAAGCAGACGGACGCGGACGTGGGCAGCTTCGACGGCGGGTACGGCTCGGCGTACCTGGCGCGCCAGATCGGCCAGAAGCTCGCGCGCGAGGTGTTCTTCCTGGGCCGGGCCTACTCGGCGGCGGACATGCACCGGATGGGCGCGGTGAACGAGGTCGTGCCGCACGCGTCGCTGGAGGCCACGGCGCTGGAGTGGGCGCGCGAGATCAACGGCAAGTCACCCACGGCGCGGCGCATGCTCAAGTACGCGTTCAACCTCATCGACGACGGGCTGGTGGGCCAGCAGCTGTTCGCGGGCGAGACGACGCGCCTGGCGTACATGACCGACGAGGCGGTCGAGGGCCGGGACGCGTTCCTGGAGAAGCGACCGCCGGACTGGTCGGGCTTCCCGCACTACTACTAGGCCACAATCGACGGTGTGCGGGAGATCCTGGTCGACGGGCCGGACGGGGTGCCGGAGCTGGTCGAGGCGCTGCGGGCCGCCCTCGACGGCGGGCCCGCCGTCCTGCCCCTGGCGCGGACCGACCCGCGCCTGCGCGACGTCCGCGCGCGGCTGGCACCCGACCGGCCGGCCGAGCCCGGTACCGCCGTCGTCGTGACGACGTCCGGGTCCACCGGCGACGCCAAGGGCGTGCTGCTCTCCGCCGCCGCGCTCCGCGCCGCCGCGGCCGCCACCCACGCGCGGCTCGGCGGGCCCGGCCAGTGGCTGCTCGCGCTCCCGGCCCAGCACGTCGCCGGGATCCAGGTGCTCGTACGCTCGCTGCTCGCGGGGTACGAGCCGGTGGTCGCCGGGCGGGCGCAACGGTTCCGGCAGGCCGCGCAAACGCTTGCGGCACCCCGCCGCTACACCTCGCTCGTGCCCACTCAGCTGTCCCGCATGCTCGCCGGCGACGGCCTCGACCTGCTGCGCGCCTTCGACGCCGTGCTCGTCGGTGGCGCGGCCGTGCCCGCGGCGCTCGTGACGCGGGCACGGGCCGCCGGCGTGCCCGTCGTGACCACGTACGGCATGTCCGAGACCTGCGGCGGCTGCGTGTACGACGGCGTCCCGCTCGACGGCGTCCGGGTGCGGATCGCGGACGGCGTGATCGAGCTCGGCGGGCCCGTGCTCGCGAACGGGTACCGGCTCGACCCGGCCGCCACCGCGCGCGCCTTCGCCGGCGGCTGGTTCCGGACCACCGACCTCGGCGTGCTCCGCGACGGCATGCTCGAGGTCCTCGGCCGCGCCGACTTCGTGATCAACACCGGCGGCGTGAAGGTCGCGCCCGCGGCGGTCGAGGCCGTGCTCACGGCGCAGCCCGGCGTCGCCGAGGCGTGCGTCGTGGACCTGCCCTCCGCCGAGTGGGGCCAGCTCGTCGCGGCCGCCGTCGTGCCCGCGAAGCAGCCACCCGCCCTCACCGCGCTGCTCGACGCGGTCCGGTCCGCCCTCGGCGGCCCGGCGGTGCCCAAGCTCGTCCGCTTCGCGGACGCGCTTCCCCTGCGCGGGCCGGGCAAGGTCGACCGGGCAGCCGTCCGCGAGCTGCTCAGGACGGACGGGGACCCTTAGAGCGGCTTCTGGTAGATGATCAAGTCGCAGGGGGTGGCCAGCAGCGGTGCCAGCCGGGGGTAGAGCTCCTCGAGCGCGCCGCGGCGGACGACCTTGAAGTCACGCCGTTCGAACCAGTCCGCCATGAACCGCTTCGAGGGCTGGTGCCAGTGCCGAGGTGCCAGCAGTTCCTTCTGGATCGTCGTGACACCCCGCTCTCGCAGCAGGTCGATGGCCAGCGCGCTCAATTCGCGACCGATACCCAAATGGCGGTGCTCCAGGTCGGCGGCCAGCATTCCGACTTCGCCGATCTCGGCCTCGAGCCGCTTTACCCGCACGACCCCCACAACGGCACCGGATCCGCCGCCGAGCCGCGCGACGATGATTTCCCCGGCCCGCGTCAGTTCGGTGACCTCCGCGACCGTGGTGCGCGAGGTGCCGGGCAGCCACTGCCCCGCCTCCGCCACGGCATAGACCCGATTGACCAACTCGGCGATGGCCCGCATGAGCTGCGTGGACTCGCTCGCGTCGGCGCGCAGCAGCCGGACGTCCAGGCCCACGTCCGATGCCATCGAAATACCCCTTTCGCGGGTGCCGGGGTTATCGCCCAATCCAGCAGACCATGGCTGTCAAACGGCGGCAGACCAAGTGTCCATTGCGACGCATATCCCGATCGTGGACCCGGGCGGCGGCGCGTGGCAGCATGGCTCGTTGGCGTTGTTGTTCGCCGGTCATCGGGGCCGAGTATGCGCAAGCCGGGAGATCGCATGCGGATTTCGGAATTGGCGCGGCGGTACGCCGGCAATCGGGACGCCGTGGTCGTCGTCGTGGACGCGGCCGGGCGGCGGCAGGAGATCACGCACGCCGGGCTCGCCGAACGGGTGGCCGCCCTGGCGGAGGCGCTCGTGGGCGCCGGCGTGCGGGCCCGGCACGTCGTGGGAATCCAGGCGCGGAACAGCATCGAATGGATCGTGTGGGATCTGGCGGTCAGCACCGCCGGCGCGGTGGTGCAGGCGTTTCCGGCCGAGATGGCGATCGGGGACGCGGACGCGTTCCTCGCCGAGCACGGGTTGGCGCTGCTGGTCACGGACGACCCGCCCGCGGCGCATCCGGCTGTCCTGCGGCCGGACGAGACTCCCGCGGCCACACAGGTGCTCCCGCGGTCCGCCCGGCCGATCGACGACGCCGGCGTGCACACCCTCGTGTACTCATCGGGCACGTCCGGACAGCTCAAGGGCCTGCTGATCGGCCGGCGGGGCAGCGAGCGCGCCGTCGACCGCTTCCTGGACCTCTTCCGGCAGACCGGCGAGGACAAGCTGCTGCTCTTCCTACCGCTGGCGAACTACCAGCAGCGGCTGCTGGTCTACGGCTGCCTCTGGACCGGCGCGGACGTCGTTCTCGTGCCGTACGACCAGGTGTTCGCGGCGATGAACGCCGAACGCCCCACGATCGTCCTGTGCCCGCCGCTGTTCTACGACGCCGCCCTGCGGCAGTCCGCCGAGAGCGGCGGCGGGCGGTCACTCGGCGAGTTCCTCGGCGGCCGGATCCGTATCGCGATCACCGGCATGGCACCGATCCGCCGGGCCACGCTCGACGCGTTCCGCGACGCCGGGGTCAACCTGCTCGAGGCGTACGGCATGACCGAGTACGGACTCATCGCGCGGAACACGCCCGACGCGTACCGGATCGGGACCGTGGGCCGGCTCATCGACCCCGAGGCGGTGGAGATCCAGCCGGACGGTGAGCTGCTGGTCCGGTCCGCGGTCCCGCTCTGCCTCGGCTACTTCCAGGCCGAGGCGGAAACGGCCCGGCAGACGTTCCTGACCGACGGCGCGATCGCGACCGGGGACATCGGTGAGCTGGACGAGGACGGCTTCCTCCGCCTGATCGGCCGCAAGAAGGATGCGATCCCGCTCGGCGACGGCCGCAAGATCCATCCGGCCGAGATCGAGTCGCTGCTCGCCGCGGTCGACGGGATCGCCGAGGTGGTCGTCGTGGCCACTCCCGGATCCCACCGCCTCGGCGCGTTGGTCACGCCGGTGGCACCCGGGAACGCCCGCCTGCGGATGGAGATCGCGAACGCCGTCGAGCGGATCAACGAGACCGTCGAGTCGCCGCGGCGGGTCACCACCCTGGTGTTCAACCGGCAGTCCCTGCACTCGGACCCGCGCTTGCTCACCAAGAACCTGAAGCTCAGCCGCCCCGCCGCCGCGGCCTACTTCGCCGAGCGGCTCGACGCTCCCGGCACGTCGCCGGCGGTGACCCTCCCCGATCCGGCCTGACGCCGAGCCGAGTCGCCATCCGGCAGCGCGTCCGGCCGGGCGCGCCACCGCAGCGCCAGCGCGACGAGCAGGGCCAGCGCGCACCACACGAACTCGTTGCCCACCACGTGCTGCCACAGCGACCAGCCGAGCTCGTTGTCGTGCTTGCGCGGCAGGATCCAGTGCGGCGGCACCACGAACAGCGCCAGCCCGGCGACGACCGCGACGCGGACCGGCACGCGCCACTCGCGCAGCCGGGGCAGCAGCCACATGCCCGCGACGGCCGCCCACACCCAGTGGTGCGACCAGGACACCGGCGAGACCAGCAGCCCGACCGCCGCGGTGGCCACGAGCGCGGCCACGTCGTCGCCGGCCGCCCGGGCGTCACGCACCGCCCGCAGGCCGAGGGCGGCGACGGCCAGCACCGAGAGCAGCCACAGCGCGGTGGTGAGCGAGCCGTCCACGCCGAGGCGCTGCCAGAACCCGTTCAGCGACTGGTTCGCCGTGTAGGTGAGCCCGCCGAGCCGGCCGGGGTCCGCGATCACGGTCCGCAGGTACGCGGGGGTGTCGCCGGCGGCCACGACCCAGGCGAGCACGGTGGCAGCGAGGAACCCGCCCGCGGCGGCGCCCACCGGACGCCACTGGCGGTGCGCGACGAAGTACAGGATGAACACCGCGGGGGTGAGCTTGATCGCGGCTGCGACGCCGATCAGCACGCCGCGCGGCCACGGGGTGCGCGGCAGCAGGCAGTCGGCGACGACGAGGGCCATCAGCAGCAGGTTGATCTGCCCGTAGCTCAGGGTCAGCCGGACCGGCTCGAGGAGCATGGCACCCGCGAGACCCGCGAGCACCGCCAGCCGCGGGTGCCGCAGCACGATCGCGGCGACCGCGCCCAGGGCGGCGACGGAGGCCGCGGTGATCACCCCGATCGCCACGCCCATCGGCACGAGTGCGAGCGCGGTGAACAGGATCGCGGCGATCGGCGGGTAGGTGAACGGCAGCCCGACACCCGAGCGGCGGACGAACTCGTTGCCGTACAAGGAGTAGCCGTCGACCCACGCGCGCCCGCCCGCGCGGTAGACCCGCAGGTCGATGAAGTTGTGGAAGTCGACCAACAGGACGAGCACGGCGAGGACGACGCCCGCGAGCCCCACGGCGACGGCCGCCCGCCGCGCAACCCCGACCACCCCTGGTTCCCCCTCCCGACCCGGGGCAGCCTATGACAAGGATGATGTCCGCATGAGCGCTTCCGCAGCAGAATGGTTCCAGGGGGCCAGGATCCGCACGCTGCCGAACTCGGTCGCCCCCGTGCTCGTCGGCGCCGGGGCCGCCGCGGCGATCGACCGGTTCAGCTGGTGGGCCTCGCTCCTCTCGCTCGTCGTGGCGCTGTCGCTGCAGGTCGGCGTCAACTACGCCAACGACTACTCCGACGGCATCCGCGGCACGGACGCCGCACGCGTCGGTCCACTCCGGCTGGTGGGTTCCGGGGTGGCCACGGCGGCGTCGGTCCGCACGGCGGCGCTGGCGTGCTTCGCGGTGGCGGGGGTGGCCGGGCTGGTGCTCGTCGCGCTGACCGGGCACTGGTGGCTGCTCGCGGTCGGGGCCGCGTGCATCGCGGGCGCGTGGTTCTACACGGGCGGCTCGCGGCCGTACGGCTACTCCGGCTGGGGCGAGGTGGCCGTGTTCGTCTTCTTCGGACTGGTCGCCGTGCTGGGCACCGAGTACGTGCAGGCCGGCGTGGTGACGTGGGCCGGGGTGGCGGGCGCGGTGGCGCTGGGCTCGTTCTCGGCGGCGGTGCTGGTGGCCAACAACCTGCGCGACGTGCCCACGGACCGGGAGACCGGCAAGCGCACCCTCGCGGTCCGGCTGGGCGACCGGCGCACCCGCACCCTCTACTTCGGACTCCTGGCGTTGCCGTTCGCGGTGACGCTGGTGGCCGCCGTGGCAACGCCGTGGTTCCTCGTGGCCCTGCTCGCGGCCGTCGTGGTGGTGCCGGCGGTGCGGATCGTGGCGCGGGGCCGCGACGGCCTGGCGCTGATCCCGGTGCTGCGCGACACGGCCCTGGCCATGCTGGCGTGGGCCGTGCTCGCCACCGGCGCCCTCGCGCTCAGCTAGGCCACTCGCCGGACGCCAGGAAGGACTCCACCGCGGACCGCGGCTCGGCGAGGTCCAGCCCCTGCCCCGCGAGCCAGGCGGCGGAGAAGTAGGTGTTGCCGTAGCGGTCACCGTGGTCGCAGAGGAGGGTGACCACGCTGCCCGCGCGGCCCTGGGCCCGCAGCTGCGCCACGATCTGGAACGCGCCCCAGAGGTTGGTGCCCGTCGAGCCGCCCACGCGCCGGCCCAGGATCGGCTCCACGGCGTGGATCGTGGCCAGCGAGCACGCGTCCGGCACCTTGATCATGCGGTCGATGACCTGACCGATGAACGACGGCTCCACGCGTGGGCGCCCGATGCCCTCGATCCGCGAGCCCCGGCGGGACGTCAGCGTTTGGTCGTCGTCGCGCCAGGCGTCGAAGAAGACGGAGTGTTCCGGGTCCACGACAGCGAGCCGGGTGCGCAGCTGCTGGTACCGGATGTAGCGGCCGATCGTCGCGCTCGTGCCGCCGGTGCCCGCGCCGACGACGACCCACTCCGGCTCGGGGTGGGGCTCCAGCGCCATCTGGGAGAAGATCGACTCCGCGATGTTGTTGTTGCCGCGCCAGTCCGTGGCCCGCTCGGCGTGGGTGAACTGGTCCATGAAGTGGCCGGGCAGCTCCGTGGCCAGCCGGTGGGACTCCGCGTAGAGCTGTGACGGCTCGTCCACGAAGTGGCACCGGCCGCCCTGCCGCTCGATCAGCTCGACCTTCTCCGCGGACGTCGTGCGCGGCATCACCGCGATGAACGGCAGCCCCAGCATCCGCGCGAAGTAGGCCTCCGACACGGCGGTCGAGCCGGACGACGCCTCGATCACCGGCGTGCCCTCGACGATCCAGCCGTTGCATATCGCGTAGAGGAACAGCGACCGCGCCAGGCGGTGCTTCAGCGAGCCGGTCGGGTGCGTCGACTCGTCCTTGAGGTAGAGGCGGACGTTCCATTCCGGGGGCAGCGGGAACGGGATGAGGTGGGTGTCCGCGCTGCGGTTGGCGTCCGCCTCGATGATGCGCACGGCCTCGCAGACCCAGGTCCGCGTGGCGTCGCCGGACCGGTCCACAGAGGTCATGACGGCTCCGGCGGATCCTCGCCGCGCAGCTCCGCCCGCAGCCGCGCGTGCTGCTCCGCCCGTTGCGCACCCCGGGCCGCGAGGCCCTCGGTGACCCGGCGGTTCAGCGGGCGGAAGACCATGATGCCCAGGGGAAAGCCCGCGACGATCGCGACCGCCAGCGCCACCAGGACCGGCACCTTGAACAGCAGCAGGACCACGGTCACCACGGCCACGAGGCCGATCCTGGCCAGCGTGTACAGCGTCAGGTCGCGGGAGAGGCTCACGGGCGAGACGCTACCCGGCCGCATCATCGACCTCCGAGCTGTTCGGCCGGCCCTCGAAGCGGGTGGAGAGCACGAGCGTCGTGCGGGTGCGGGCCACGCCGTCGATGCGGCGCAGCCGGCCGAGCGTCTGCTCGAGGTCGTCGACGGTGGCCACCCGGACCTTGACCACGAACGACTCGTCGCCCGCGACCCGGTAGCACGACTCGACCTCCGGGAGCAGGCCCAGCGCGTACGCGACGTCGTCGTCGTCGGCGATGTCGGTCGGGTGGATGCCGATCAGGGCGGTGACCCCGAGGCCGACCGAGCTCGGGTCGACGACCGCGTGGTAGCCGGTGATCACCCCGGTGGCCTCGAGCTTCCCGACGCGCTCGTGCACGGCCGACGCCGACAGCCCGACCTGCCTGCCGAGGTCGGCATAGGTGGCCCGGCCGTTCTCGCGCAACGCGGCGATGATCCGGCGGTCGACGCTGTCCACGGCGGCACTGTAACGCCCGGCCCGCGGCTGCCCGAACCGGCCGATTTGTCCCTTACTACCTCTTTACCATCAGACAACCGTTCGAGTACCCGACGGGCGAAGTGACACGATTGGCTCGTCCGAATCCAGCACACCTGAGGAGGACATGGTGACTGCCACACATGTCGGTGAACGCCTGTTGACCCCGGGCGAGGTCGCAGCCTTGTTCCGGGTCGACCCGAAGACCGTCACACGCTGGGCGACCGCCGGCCGGATCGGCTCGATCCGCACGCCGGGGGGGCATCGCCGGTTCCGCGAGTCCGAGGTCAAGACCCTGCTCGCGGAGCTCACCACCGAAGCCACGAAGGCCACCTGAGAACCGGCCGGATAACAACCGAACCCGCGCGGCGCACCGTTCACCCCCCGAGCCCCCGGAAACGGGACAAACGGGTTAACCTCGACAGCGAGACCCCATCGGGAGGTGCACGATGCTCTATCTGCTCGCCGCGGTCGGCGCCATTTGTGTCGCCGTGTTGCTGTGGCGGGCGTTCGTGTCGAACCCCGCTGAGGTCAGCGAACGCCCCACGCGGCCGAGCGGGAGCCGTCCGGCGCCGCTCGCGCCCGACGACGATCCGGAGTTCCTGCGCAAGCTGGGTCAGCAGAAGCCGCCGCCGGCCGATCCGGACGCCAAGCCCCCGGCCTGATCAGCGCATGTAGTAGAACTCGCTCGGAAACCCGTCCGCGACGGTCGCGGCCAGCTCCAGCAGTGCGAGCCGCGTCGGCGGGCCCAGCCGGTCCAGCTCGATCTCCGCGCCCTCCTCGAGGTGCGGGTCGAACGGGATGCGGCACACCGCACGGCACCGGGCACCGAAGTGCTGCCCCAGCTTGTCCAGGTCGACCGAGCCCGCCCGCGGGCGCACCGAGTTGATCACCGCCACGGAGCGGGCCACCAGGTCGCGGTAGCCGTGCACGTCGAGCCAGTCCAGCGTGGCCGACGCGCTGCGAGCGCCGTCCACCGAGCCGGACGAGACGATCACGAGCGCGTCGGCGATGTCGAGCACGCCCTTCATCGCCGAGTGCATCAGGCCGGTGCCGCAGTCGGTGAGCACGATGTTGTAGAAGTGCTCGAGCAGCGCCACCGTGCGCCGGTAGTCGTCCTCGCTGTACGCCTCGGACACCGCCGGGTCCTGGTCGCTCGCGAGCACCTCGAGCCGGCTGGGGCCCTGCGAGGTGTAGGCGCGGATGTCGGAGTAGCGGTGGATCCGCTCCGCGTCGCGCAGCAGGTGCCGCACGGTCGCGGTGGTCTCCAGCGGGATCTTCTGGCTCAGCGTGCCGCGGTCGGGGTTGGCGTCGACCGCGATGACCCGGTCGCCGCGCAGCGACGCGAACGTCGAGCCGAGCGTGGTCGTCGTCGTGGTCTTGCCGACGCCGCCCTTGAGGCTCAGCATCGCGATCTTGTAGCAGCCGCGCAGCGGCTGGTTCACCCGCGTGATCAGCTCACGGCGGCGGAGGTCGGCCGGGCTCTCGCCGACGTTGATCAGGTGACCGCTGGCGAGGAACACCGCCTTGCGCCACCCGGACTGCGGCTTGCGCTTGGTCTGCTTGATCAGCTTGGCGGAGGACAGCTCGTCGGCGTTCGTGCGCTGCCGCGGGTGCTGCGGGGCGTACGACTGCTGGTAGGTCCCCGCCTGTTGGACCTGCTGCATCCCCAGCCCTGGCTGCCGGGGGGACGTGGCGGGGTCCGCGTAGCGCGGCGGGTGCGGGCCGGCGAGCGCCGCGTCGAACGGCTGCGGGTGCTGGGGGTGCTGGGGTGACTGCGGCAGCGGACCGGACGCGGCCGGGTCCACGAACGGCTGCGGGCCCGAGGGGGTCTGCTCGGCGTAGGCGGCGTGCGGGCTCGGCGCGACCGGATCCACGAAGGCCTGCGGTAGCGGGCCCGAGGGGACCGGCTCGACGTACGGGCGCGGCTGCGGACCCGCCGGCTGCGGCTCGGCGTAGAGCGGGGCGGCGGGCTCCGGATGGGGTGCCACGTCCGTGCGCGCGTCCTCGTCGAGGGCCGACGCGAGCGGGCGGGGCCCGAAGTCCGCCGGCTCGGCGCCGGCTTCGGCACCGTTCGGCTGTTCCGTCGCGGGCGTCATCCACGCGAAGTCGGATTGGTTAGCCGTTTCCTGGCCGGCGCCGACCACGTCCGGCTCACCTTCGCGCCCACTCACCGCTGGGATCCTCCCTGATAGCACTGCCCGGGACCACCTCAGCACGCGACGGTAGTCGTTGCCCGGGAACTGCGTCGACACCGGGGGCGCTCGGCGTTCGCACCAGCAATCACGACTTACCGCCGGTAACGGGCGGGCGGTGCCAGGGTCAGCTCCCGAGCAGGTCACCCAGCGGATTGATCATGGTCATGGCGGGCTGGTCGCCACCGGTGAGCGCGCCGGTGACCGGGGAGAGGATGCCGCCGACGGTGTCGGTGACCGGCCTGGTGACGTCACCGACGGTGTCCGTCACCGGCGTCACGACCTGCTCCACCGGGCCGGGCTGCCTGGTCGGTGCCGGCGCGGGCGCCGGAGCCGGCGCGGGCTGGGGCGCGGGTGCCGGGGCCACCTGCTCGCCGCCCTCACCACGCCCCGCGTTGCCGCCGGGCTGGGCCGCCTGCTGCCGGCCGGCGGCGGTGCCCCGCTCGTCCGCGACGCGCTCGATGGTGCCGGGCCGGTCGCGGTCGCCGTGCGGCGGCGCGGCCACCGCCGGGGTGCCGATGTCGGACGGGCCCTCGCCGTGCGGGCCGTTGCCGGGCGCGGCGGGCGCGTGTTCGGGGGCGCTCTCCCCGACGGGCATCGGGCCGGCGTTGAGGCCGAGCGCGCCGGCCGCGAAGGTGCCGGCCACGAGCAGCGCGCCGGCGGCGACCCCGAAGGTCCACTTCTTGCTGGTCCCGGCGAGGTCCTCGACCGCGTCGTCCGCGGGTTCGTAGTCCAGGTGGCGCCTTACCCCGAGGGGGTGTCGTTCCCGTCGCAGCAGTCGTTCCGCCGACGCCCCGTCACGGCCGTCGTAGGCAGCTGCATAACTCAAGACACACCCTCCTGGCTCTGCTGTTGCACCCGTACGGAGGAACAGCGACGGACCCCGACGGACGAGGGTAGCGATCAAGTAAGTGATTGTCCAACCAGACTGGTCAGACGCCTGCGTAGGAGTGCAGTCCCGCGACGACCAGGTTGATGAAGAACAGGTTGAAGACCATCACCGCGAAGCCGACGATGTTGATGACGGCCGCGCGACCGCCGCGCCAGCCCGCCGTCGCCCGCGAGTGGAGGTAGGCGGCGTAGACGACCCAGGCGACGAACGCGACCGTCTCCTTGGGGTCCCAGCCCCAGAACCGGCCCCACGCCGACTCGGCCCAGATGGCCCCGAAGACCACGCCGGCGGTGTAGATGGGGAACGCGAACACCGTGGTGCGGTACGCGACCTGGTCGAGCACGTCGGCGTCCGGCAGCCGCGTCGCCCACCGCGGGCGGTGCACCTTCACCAGGTACAGCACGCTGACCACGCCCGGCACGAGCACCATGCCGCTGCCGAGCGCGATCGCGAAGACGTGGATCGCGAGCCAGTAGGACTGCAGCGCGGGCTGGACCGGCGCCGCCGTGGTGTACAGGACGACGCCGCCGAGGAACATCAGCACGACCACCGGCAGCAGCAGCCACACCGACAGGCGCCGGATGACGGGGAAGCGGCGCAGCACCACCAGCCACGTGACGACCGCGGTGAGGCTCAGCGTGGCGCCGAACTCGTACATGTTGCCCCAGGGCACCCGCCCGGTGGCGAGCCCGCGCAGCGCCAGCGCGCTGAAGTGCAGCAGCGCGCCGAGCACGATCAGCGAGACCGACATGCGACCGAACCGCTCGGCCCGGCTCGGGCCGGCCGGCCGGTCCGTCCCGTCCGCGTCCGCGCTCGGCTCGTCCAGCCGCACGGCGGACGCGCCGGCGCCGACCAGCTCGCGCTCGGCGGCGGGCTGCGAGCGGCGGCCGAACGCCTGCTCGACGAGGGAGAACAGCAGTGCCAGGACGTACACGCCGACGGCCGCGGCGTAGGTCCAGTCGCTGTAGCGGGACAGCGTCTCGTCGACCGGCATCAGGTCTCCCTCCCCGCGGCGACGTCCTGCTTGGCGGGATCCTCGTCGCCGTCGTCCGGTGCCAGCTCGGCCAGGAGATCCGCGGCGAACCGCCGGAACTCCTCCCCGTATCCGGCCTGGTCGGTGCGGGCCAGACCGCCGAGCAGGACCACCGTACGGCCGTCTGCGCCGTCCCCGGTGGCCGGGGTCGCGCGCACCCACAGCCGGCGGCGCTTGACCACGAGCGAGGTACCCAGGCCCAGCACCAGCGCGATCGCGAAGCCGAGCACCCACACCTGTGCCGGGTCGTGGGACACCTGCAGGTACACCCAGCGCTGCACGCCGTCGAAGCGGACCACCGTGCCGTCGTCGAGCTCGAGCTCCTGACCCGGCCGCAGGTTCTCCCGCGCCACCCGATCGAGGCGCCCACTGTCCACCATGGACTGGTCGACCTCGTAGATCGACTGGCCGCGGCCGGACTCGTTGCCGAGGTCGCCGCGCAGCACGTCGATCGCGACGGCCGGGTCGTTCAGGTCCGGGAAGCCGGACGTGAGCACGCCGTCGTGCACCACCGCGGTCGGCGCGAACAGGCCGGTGATCGCGAGCTGCTTGCGGCGCCGCTCGGCCGGGTCGCTGACGCCGGGCGGGTCGAACTTGGTGGCGCCCTCGGCGAGGTTGGTCAGGTTGTCGACGGTGCGCCACTGCGTGGTCCCGGTGCGCTTCTCCCCGTTGGGGAAGGTCACCGAGAACACCGGGGCGTAGCCGTTGCCGAGCAGGTAGACGCGGTCGCCCTCGACGCGCAGCGGGCTGTTGACCTCGAGCGCGTACGGCTGCCAGCGGCCGGTCGTCAGGTCCGCGCCCGCCTGGTAGCCGAGGTCGGCGCGGAAGGAGTCGGCCTGGCCGGAGGGCAGGTAGTGCGCGGTGAAGTCGTCGACCTTGACGCAGAACTCGTCGAGGTCGGTGCCGTCGACGCGCAGGCCGGGGGTGAACGTGTCGTAGGCGAAGGTGCCGGAGTTGCAGAACTCGGAGCCGTTCGCGAGGACGACGACCTGGCCCTCGTAGTTGAACATCTTGCCGATGGCGAGCGCGACGATCAGGCCGAGCATGGCGAAGTGGAAGACGAGGTTGCCGGTCTCGCGCAGGTAGCCGCGCTCGGCGGAGACGCTGCGCGCGCCGCCGTCCTCCTCGCGGACCTCCAGCCGCCAGCCCCGCAGCCGGGCCCGGGCGGTGGCCATCACCTCGTCGGGGTCGCGCGCGGTCTCGCCCCGCGCGTGATGGGGCAGGCGGGCGAGGTTGCGCGGGGTGAGGACGGGCTTGGCGCGCAACGACGTCGCGTACTCGAACGTGCGCGGGGCCAGGCAGCCGACGAGGGAGACGAACAGCAGCAGGTAGACCGCGGAGAACCAGACGCTGCCGTAGACGGCGAAGAACCCGAGGCGGTCGAGCAGCTCGCCCCACCACCCGTTGTCGGCGATGAACTGCTCGACCTTGCCGGCGTTGAGGCTGCGTTGCGGCAGCAGCGCGCCGGGCAGCGCCGCGATGGCGAGCAGGAACAGCAGGACCAGCGCGGTGCGCATGGAGGTCAGGCCGCGCCAGGTGTTGCGCAGCAACGCCAGGGCCCTCACAGCGGCAGTTCCGTGTCGGTGACCACGGCGTCGCGCAGCCACGAGGTGAGCTCGCCCCACAGCCCGGTCACGAGCAGCACGCCGACGACGAGCAGCAGGCCACCGCCGGCGAGCTGGAGGGTGCGGCTGTGGCGGCGCAGCCAGCCGCTCGTGCGCACGGTCCAGCGCGCGCCGAGGGCGATGAGCAGGAACGGCAGGCCGAGCCCGGCGCAGTACACGAGCACGAGCAGGTAGCCGCGGACCGCCGTGCCGCCGGTGCTGCTCGCGATGATCATGACGCCGGAGAGCGTCGGCCCGAGGCACGGCGTCCACCCGAGGCCGAAGATCGCGCCGAGCACGGGTGCGCCGGCCAGCCCGATGCGGGGCACCCGGTGGATGCGGACGTCGCGCTGGAGCCCGGGCACGAACCCGATGAAGACCAGCGCCATGGCGATCGTCACGACGCCGCCGATGCGCTGCAGGAGGCCGAGGTTGACCACCAGCGCGTCGGCGAGCCAGACGAGGCTGCCCACGGTGGCGGCGAAGACCAGGGTGAACCCGAGGACGAACAGCCCCACGGCGCCGACGACCCGCCAGCGTCCCGGGCGTGGCTCGGGTTCCGCCGGCTCGCCGGGGGCGCCCGCGGCGACCCGCACGGGTGGCGCGTCGGCGCCGACGAGGGCGGCGAGGTAGGCGAGGTAGCCGGGCACCAGCGGCACCACGCACGGCGAGGCGAAGGAGAGGATCCCGGCCAGCAACGCGACGCCGCTGGCCACGAGCAGCGGCCCGTCGACGGCGAGGGCGGTCGGGTCCACGGGCTCAGGGTAGGCACCGGACCCACCAGCACCGACGCCGCCTCCCGCGAGCCCGGCGCCTCGCGGGGTTACTGCTCGGCGGTGAGGCGGTCGACGACCGGAAGGAGGTCGGACGCCAGCAGGTCGCGGAGGAAGACCGCGGCCACGCGGTGCTGCTTGTCCAGCACGATCGTCGACGGGACGACCGAGCGGGGGTAGCCCTTCCACGCCAGCAGTGAGCGGCCCGGCGGGTCGTAGATCGACGGGTAGGTCAGGCCCGTGTCGCGGACGAAGTCCTGCGGCGCGCTGCGGTTCTCGTCGCGGACGTCGATGCCCAGGACCTCGACCCCCTTCGCCCGGCGCTCCTGGTAGACCTTCTCCAGCTCCGGGGCCTCCACCCGGCACGGCGGGCACCACGCGCCCCACAGGTTCAGCACCACGACCTTGCCCGGGAAGTCCGAGACCGACACCGGTTCGTCGGACATGAGGTCCGCGCCCGACAGGGCCGGCGCCCGCTGCCGGTCGGCGCCGTCGTAGAAGATCTCCGTCTGCCCGCCCGGCGACACGAACTGGAACTCCGTGCCGCGCTCGACCGCGTCCGTCCCGGCGGCGCAGCCGGCCAGCACGAGCGGTGCGGCAAGCAGGACGGCGAGCAGGGCGGGCAACCGCCTCATGCGCCGGTCACCTTCGGGCTCGACGCCCCCGCCGGCTCGGTGTAGCGGACCTCGACCAGCCGCTCGCCCTCGAACACGAGGGAGGTCAGCGACGCGAGCGAGCACTGCCGGCGCCGCGGGTCGTGCCACAGGCGCTTGCCCTCCAGGAACCGCCGCAGCGTCCAGATCGGCAGCTGGTGCGACACGCACACCGCCTCGTGCCCCTCGGCCCGGGACCGTGCGCGGTAGGCCGCCGCCAGCATCCGGCGCGCGATCTGCATGTACGGCTCGCCCCACGACGGCAGGAACGGGTTGCGCAGCTGGGGCCAGTGCCGCGGGGAGCGCAACGCCCCGTCGCCGACCGCGACCCGCATGCCCTCGAACACGTTGTCCGCCTCGATCAGCTGCGCGTCGGTCTGCAGCGTCAGCCGGTGCGAGTCGGCGATCGGCGCGGCCGTCTGCTGCGCGCGCTCCAGCGGTGAGGCGACCACGTGCGTGATGTCGTTGCCCGCAAGGTGTTCCGCGACGACCAGCGCCTGCCGCTTACCCAGCTCGGAGAGCACGTAGCCGGGCATGCGGCCATAGAGCACGCCGGCCGGGTTCTCGACCTCGCCGTGCCGTACCAAGTGGACGATCGTGCCCGTCACGGTGCCTCCCCGGGTGGTCTCGCCGCGGCGGCGGCCGCCGCCGCGGCCGGCAGCGCCGCGGCGATCACGTCGAACGCCGCGTCGTCCATCGCCGCGTTGACGAACCACGCCTCGAACGCCGACGGCGGCGCGTACACGCCACGCTCCAGCAACGCGTGGAAGAAGGCGGGGAACCGCCAGGTCTGCGCGGCCTTCGCCGCGGCGTAGCCGGTCACCGCCGACTCGGTGAAGAACACCGACAGCAGGTTGCCGGCGAACTGCACCCGGTGCGGCACGCCGGCCGCGGCCAGCGCGGTCCCCAGCAGCGCGCCGAGCCGCGTCGCGTTGGCGTTGAGCGCCGTGTAGACCTCCGGGGTCGCCGCGCGCAGCGACGCGAGGCCCGCCGCGACCGCGACCGGGTTCCCCGACAGCGTCCCCGCCTGGTACACCGGCCCGGCCGGGGCGAGCGCGCCCATCACGTCCGCGCGCCCGCCGAACGCCGCCGCGGGCAGCCCGCCGGACATGACCTTGCCGAACGTGTACAGGTCGCCGGCCACGCCCTCGATCCCGTACCAGCCGGCCGCGGACACGCGGAAGCCGGTCATCACCTCGTCCATGACCAGCAGCGCGCCGTGCTCGGTGCACAGCTCGCGCAGTCCCTCGTTGAACCCGGGCTCCGGCGGGATCGCGCCCATGTTGCCCGCGGCCGCCTCGGTGATCACCGCGGCGACGTCGGCACCGTGCTCGGCGAACGCGGCGCGCGCGGCGGGCAGGTCGTTGTAGGGCAGCACGATCGTGTCGGCGGCGGTCGCGCCGGTGACGCCGGGCGTGGTCGGCAGGCCGAGCGTGGCCACGCCTGAGCCCGCGTCGGCGAGCAGGGCGTCCACGTGCCCGTGGTAGCAGCCGGCGAACTTCACGACCTTGCGCCGCCCGGTGAACCCGCGGGCGAGCCGGATCGCGCTCATCGTCGCCTCGGTACCCGAGTTGACCAGCCGCACCGCGGCCACCGGGCCGACCCGCTCCACCAGCTCCTCGGCGAGCTCGACCTCGCCCTCGGTCGGCGTGCCGAACGACAGCCCCGCCGTGGCGGTCGCGCGGACCGCCTCGACCACGGCCGGGTGCGCGTGGCCGAGGATCATCGGCCCCCACGACGCGACCAGGTCGACGTACCGGGTGCCGTCGGCGTCCCACAGGTACGGCCCCGCGCCGCGGACCATGAACCGCGGGGTGCCGCCGACCGCCTGGAACGCACGCACCGGCGAGTTCACCCCGCCGGGAGTCACCGCCCGGGCCCGCTCGAACAGCTTCGCGGACCGCCGGGCGGTCTCCACCTCACTCGTCACCGGTCACCCTCGCGTCCGAGCTCGCCTCCGGGGAGGTCTCTGTGGCGGTTTCTTTGGAGGTCTCTGCGGAGGTCACGGTGGCGGTGTCCGTGGCGGCTTCCGGCACGGCTTCCGCAGCTGCTCCGGCGGTCGCCGCCGCCGCCGCGACCGGCGCCACATCCGGCGCACCGGCCTCCGCGCCGTCGTGCTTCGCCTTGCCCCGCCGCGCGCGCCGGGGCCGCACCCGCGTCGCGAGCAGCAGCTGCCGCGTCGCGTCGACCACGAGCAGCGCCGCGATCGTGCCGAAGGCGATCGCCGCCGCGAGCCAGTTGCCCAGCACCCGCTCGGACTCGAGCGCGGTGCCGTCGGAGATCACGGTCGTGATCGTCGCGAAGCCGCGCGGCCACGCCCAGAACGCGCCCCACACGGCGACGGCGGCGACGAGCAGCTCGGCCAGTGCCACCAGCCCCCGTACCGGGCGGTGCAGCCGGGCCGGTTCGGTGGGCGGCGGTGCGACGAGCTGGTCGGTGGATGCGGTCACTACGGCGAGCCTCTCATGGGAACAGGCGGCGGCCCCGCCGGGCGAGACGGCGCTTGCGGTGCTCGAGGAAGTACTTCGACGACTCGGGGCGGAACATGTAGAGCACCGAGGTGACGGAGAACGCGATCTCGGCGAGGCTCCACATCAGGCTCAGCGCCGCACCCGTGCTGGCCACCGCGGACAGGAAGTTCAGCACGCCCAGCGCCGCGAACACGGTCAGCAGGATCCGCGCCCAGCCCCGGCCCGCCCGCATCTTGACCGCGAACAGCACGAAGATCGCGGCGAACAGCGCGACGCCGAAGCCGAGCGAGACCCGGGCCACGGAGATCGTGGTGGCGAGGTCGGCCGCAGTCGCGCGCCGGCCGCTGTCGGCGAGCATCGCGCGGGCGAAGCGCTCGAGCCACACGCTGTCGAGCAGCACGGTGACGATCGTGGCGACGCTCGCGATGGCGGTGCTGGCGATGCTGGCCCAGAACGCGTTGTCGACCGCCTTGGGCCGCTCGATCGCCGCATGGGCCTCGCCGGGCAGCACGGGTGGCATCGGCTCATGCCGGACCGGCCCGACGTTCGCCGGCTCGCGCTCACCGGGGGACTCGTCCAGCAGCGACGTGTCGTGGGACCGCCAGCGGGGTTCGCTCTCGACCCGCTCGCGACCCGGATCGGCCGTGGCCGGCTCAGCCTTCTCGTCGGGCTTCGTCGGCTCTTGCGGGGAGCCACCGGCGGGGTTCGACACCTCTTCATTCAACATGACGGTCCCCGGACACGACGAGGCGGCGCAACGCCTCGGTCAGGCCCTCGACGTCGCGGGCCCACGCGAGCACCACGCTGCCGTCGGCCAGCCGCACCGGCAGGCCGGTCGTCTTGCGCGGCTCCGACCAGCCGCCGCCGAGGATCCGCACCCCGGTCGGCGCGCCCACGTCGTCGACCGCGGCGATCGTCTTCACGTCGAGGCCTTCGCGGCCCTGGGTGAGCGTGTCGGGGGTCAGGCGCACGAGGTAGACCTTGCGCCGCGCGGACACCCACACGGCCGCGCCGCCGAGCAGCACCACGGCGACGGCGAACCACTGCAGCCAGTGCACCGCGCCCGTCGTCACCTCGAGCAGGACGCCGACCGCGGCGAAGGCCGGTCCCCACAGCAGCGGCCACCACGACGACCCGTGCTCGACGAAGAGCACCGGGCCGTCGGGTCGCGCACTCACCGGGTGGTCTGCCGCGGCCCGAAGTACTCGCGGGTTGACGGCAGGTACAGCAGCGCGATCGTGATCGCCCCGAGCAGCCCGCTGAGCTGGCCGAACGCGGTGCCGAAGAAGTAGAAGTGGAAGAGCATCAGGATCAGCGTGACGATCAGCGCCATCATCCGCGCGCGCCGGACGCCGTCCTGGGCCTTGTAGACGAACAGCGTGATGAACGCGCCGAGCGCCACGACGACCACCAGGTACAGCCACAGCAGCGAGGTGACCGCCTGGTCCGCCTGCGCCGCGGTCAGCGGCTTGGCGGTCTTGATCGTCTGCGCGCTGCGGACCAGCTCGGCCTTGTTGAGGAACAGGTCGAGCGCGCTGTAGATCCCGACGACCGTGGACGCGACCGCGAGGTAGAACGCGATGCGCAGCACCTTCGGGCGCGGCAGCTCCGAGCGGCGCCGGGCCGCCTCCGCGGCGGTCGGCATCACCGGCTCCTCCTCGAACGGCGGCGCCTTCTCGAGCTCGGCCATGAGCGGCTCGGGGTCGTCCGGCTCGTCCTTCGCGACCGGGCGCTCCGCCACGGACTCCGCCACGGGCTCGGGGTCCGGCTCGGGCGCGGGGTCCGGCTTCGGTGCGGGCTTCGGCTCGGCGGCCACGGGCTCGGTGGGTGCGGCCTGCCCGTTCTGCTCGGGGCCGGCCTCCTTCGAGTCGACGTGCCGGTCTGCAGGGTCCGAATTGCCAGGCTTCGTCACGGGCGGCAGGTTACCTCTCCGGCTTCCGGGTCACCGCAGCCAGTCCGCGGCCTCGGCCGCCCAGTACGTCAGGATGACCTCCGCACCCGCCCGGCGGATCGAGGTCAGCGCCTCCAGCACGGCCGCGCGCCGGTCCAGCCAGCCGTTCGCGACGGCGGCCTCGATCATCGCGTACTCGCCCGAGATCTGGTACGCCGCGACGGGCACGTCGGACAGCTCGGCCACCGCGCGGATCACGTCGAGGTACATCATCGCCGGCTTGACCATCACGAGGTCGGCGCCCTCGTCCAGGTCGAGCCGCACCTCGCGCAGCGCCTCCCGGACGTTGCCCGGGTCCTGCTGGTAGGTCTTGCGGTCGCCGGTCAGCGCGGACTCCATGGCGTCCCGGAACGGGCCGTAGAACGCCGAGGAGTACTTCGCGGAGTAGGCGAGGATGCCGGTGCTCTGGTACCCGGCCCGGTCCAGCGCCTCCCGGACGGCACCGACCTGGCCGTCCATCATCCCGCTGGGCCCCAGCAGGTGCGCGCCCGCTTCCGCCTGCGCCACCGCCATCTCGCCGTAGACCCGCAGGGTCGCGTCGTTGTCCACGTTGCCGGCGGCGTCGAGCAGTCCGCAGTGGCCGTGGTCGGTGAACTCGTCGAGGCAGAGGTCGGACATCAGCACGGTCTCGTCGCCGAGCTCCGCCCGCAGGTCGCGCAGCGCCACGTTGAGCACGCCGGCCGGGTCGAGGCCGCCGGAACCGACGGCGTCCCGCGTCCGCGGCACGCCGAACAGCATGATCCCGCCGACCCCCGCCGCGACCGCCTGGACGGCGGCCTTGCGCAGGCTGTCCCGGCTGTGCTGGACGACGCCGGGCATGGTCGCGACCGGCACCGGCTCGGTCGCGCCCTCCTTGACGAACATGGGCAGCACGAGCTGGTTCGGCCGGACCGTGGTCTCGCCGACCAGCCCGCGCATGGCGGCCGTGGTGCGCAGCCGGCGCGGCCGGTGGCTGGGGAACATGGTGACTCCCTCCGGGCTCCCCGCCGGACTAGCGGCGGGCCCGCTTCGTCTTGCGCGGCGGGGGCAGCGCGCCCTCGGCCCGCAGCCGGGCGGCGTGCTCGGCGAGCGCGTCGACCAGCGTCGGGATCTGCGGCTCCTCGGGCTGCACGTCCACCCGCAGACCGAACTCGCGCGCGGTCTCGGCCGTCTTCGGGCCGATGCAGGCGACGAGCGTGCGCGTGTGCGGCTTGCCGGCGATGCCGACGAGGTTGCGCACGGTCGACGACGAGGTGAAGCAGACCGCGTCGAAGCCGCCGGTCTTGATCATCTCGCGGGTGTCGGCGGGCGGCGGCGCGGCGCGCACCGTGCGATACGCGGTGACGTCGTCGATCTCCCAGCCGCGGTCCCGCAGGCCGGCGGCGAGCGTCTCGGTGGCGATGTCGGCCCGCGGCAGCAGCACGCGGTCCACCGGGTCGAGGATGTCGTCGTAGGGCGGGAACTCGTCCAGCAGGCCCTCGCTGGACTGCTCGCCGGAGGGCACGAGCTCGGGGATGATGCCGAAGCCGCGCACCTTCTCCGCGGTGGCCTCGCCGACGCAGGCGATCTTCACGCCGGAGAACGCGCGGGCGTCCAGGCCGAACTCGGCGAACTTCTCCCACACCGCGCGCACCGCGTTGGTGGACGTGAAGATCAGCCACTGGTAGCGGCCGTCGACCAGGCCCTTGACCGAGCGCTCCATCTGCGCGGGGCTGCGCGGCGGCTCGACGGAGATCGTCGGCACCTCGGACGGGATGGCGCCGTGCAGCCGCAGCCGCTCGCTCATCTCGCCGGCCTGGTCCTTGGTCCGCGGCACGAGCACCCGCCAGCCGTAGAGCGCGCGGGACTCCCACCACGACAGCTTGGTCCGGCCGGACACCGCCTGCCCGACGGTGACCACGAGGCTCCCGGCGATCTCGCCCGCGTCGGCGGCGAGCGAGGCCAGCGTGGTGTCGAGCGTGCGCTGGCCCGAGCCGGTGCCGTCGGCGGTCACCGCGACGGGCGTCTGCGGGGCCACGCCGTGCTCGCCCAGCGCGGAGGCGGCCTCGGCCAGGTGGCTCGAGCTCGCCAGCAGCACGATCGGTCCCGGGGAGGCCGCGAGGCCCGCCCAGTCCACCTCGCCGCGGACGTCGACGACGGTGTGCGTGCCGCCGAGCGCGATGCCGGCGTAGGCCGGGACCGCGGTCGCCGCGGGCACGCCGGGCACCACGTCGAACACGGCGCTCGTGCGGGCGACCGCCTGGGCCTCGGCGACGAGCGCGGAGTTGGTCAGCGGGTCGCCGGATACCAGGCGGATCACGGTGCGGCCCGCCTTGGCCTCGCTCACGAGGTCCTTCGCGACGTCGGCCGGCTCGCCGACCGCCGGGCGCACCTCGGTCGGACCGCGGTCCTCGTCGAGGTCCGCGCCGGCGAACTCGAGGACCCCGGGCGGCACGTCGGGGTCGGTCACCACGAGCTCGGCCCGGGCGAGCAGCTCCCTCGCCCGGATGGTGAGGAGCCCGGCGTCGCCGGGCCCGGAGCCCAGGAACGCGATGCGCCCCGAGCTCTTTCGGGTACGGGTGGTCATCTCTCGGCCACTTCCTATCGTTACTGCTCGGGACCGGACAGCACGCCGGCTCCGAGCTCGAGCAGCTCGGCGGCCAACGCACGCCCGAGCTGCTCACCTTCGGTCAGGTCACCGGTGGCCGAGGCCCGCAGGAGGTCGACGGCGGTTCCCTCCAGGTTGCCGTCGGCGGTCCAGTTGGCGGCCGCGACCCCACGCAGGGACAGGCGGAGTACCACCCGGTCCTCGCTGTCGAGGTCCTCGACCACGTCGGCCAGTGCGCCAACCGGAGCGCTGCAGCCGGCCTCGAGCGCGGCGAGCATCGCGCGCTCGGCGGCCACCGCGAGCCGGGTGGCTTCATCGTCCACAACGGACTGCAAGAGGTGCTCGGTGTCCATGTCGTCGACCCGGCACTCCACCGCGAGCGCCCCCTGCGCCGGCGCGGGCAGTACCTGGATCGGGTCGAGCACCTCGGTTATCTCCCCCAGCCTGCCCAGCCGGGCGAGCCCGGCCCGGGCAAGCACGACGGCATCGAGCGCGCCGTCGGTGACTTTGCGGATCCGCGTGTCCACGTTGCCGCGGATCGGCACGATCTCGAGCCCCAGGCCCAGCGCCTGGATCTGCGCGGCCCGGCGCGGCGAGCCGGTGCCGACCCGCGAACCGGGAGGCAGCTCGCCGAGCGTCAGCCCGTCGCGGGCCACCAGCGCGTCCCGCGGATCGGCGCGGGGTGGCACCGCGGCGAGCGAGAGCCTCGGGTCGGGCTTGGTCGGCAGGTCCTTGTAGGAGTGCACGGCCACGTCGATCGTGCCGTCGGCGAGCGCGTCGCGCAGCGCCGAGGTGAACACGCCGATGCCGATCTCGGCGATCGGCGCGGAGGAGCGGTCGCCCGGGGTGACGATCGTGACCAGCTCCACCTTGGCGCCGGCCTTCTCCAGGGCGTCGGCGACGGTCCCGGTCTGGGCCAGCGCGAGCGCGCTGCCGCGGGTACCGATGCGGATCGTGCGACTCACGTACTCTCCCCGTCCAGCTCGGCGAGTGCCGTGGGCAGGGCCGGGTCGAGCTGGAAGAGCTCGCGCAGCGCCTCGGCGTACTCCGCGCCGCCCGGGCCCGAGGCCAGCTCCTTGACCCGCACGGTCGGCGTGTGCAGGAGCTTGTCCACGACGCGGCGGACGGTCTGCTCGACCTCGTCGCGCACCTTCGGCTCGACGTGGCCGAGCTGGGCGCCGAGCCGGGAGTCCAGCCGCAGCAGCTCCGCGTCGACGACCTCGGCGGCGCGGCGGCGCAGCGCGGTGACGGTCGGCGTGACCTCGGCGGAGCGCTGCGTGGCGAGGTACGCGCGCACCTCGTCCGCGACGATTCCGGTGGCCCGCCGCGTGTCCAGGCCGCTGGGCGAGGACGCGAGGCGGCGCTGCAGGCTCTCCAGGTCGATGATCGTGACGCCGGCGAGCTCGCCGGCCTCGGCGGGCACGTCACGCGGCAGGCCGAGGTCGCAGATCACCAACGGGCGGGTCCGCGCGGCGAGCGCGTCGGTGTCGATGACGGTGCCGTTGGCACCGGTGCAGGAGACGACGAGGTCGGCGGCGGCGATCCGGCCGGCCAGCTCGTCGAGGCCCACGGCGGTGGCGGGCACGCCCTGCTCGCGCTGCAGCTCCGCGAGGCGCGCGCCGGTCGACTCGGTGCGGTTCGCGACGACGATCTCGCCGATGCCCGCGCGGCGCAGGGCCGCCGCGGCCAGCCCGCCCATGGACCCGGCACCGACGAGCACCGCGCGGCGCCCGGCGAGCCCGCCGAGCAGCCGGTCGGCGTCCGCGAGCGCCTCGGAGACGACCGAGCCACCGGCCTTGTCCAGGTCGGTCTCGCTGTGCACGCGCTTGCCGGCGCGCAGCGCGCGCTGGATCAGCTCGTGCAGCGTGCGGCCGACGGTGCCGGCCTCGCGCGCGGTGCCGTACGCGGCTCGGACCTGGCCGAGGATCTGCGACTCGCCGACCACCATGGAGTCCAGCCCGGCGGCGACGGAGAAGAGGTGGCCGACCGCGGCCTCCGCGTAGTGCACGTAGAGGTGCTCGTAGAGCTCGCTCGCCTCGAGGCCGGAGTGGCGGCCCAGCACGGTCACGATGTCGGCGAGCCCGCCGTGGAAGGCCTGCACTACCGCGTAGACCTCGATGCGGTTGCAGGTGCTCACGAGGGCCGCCTCGACCACGTTGTGGCAGCGGGTCAGCTCCTCGAGCACCTTGCCCGCCTCGGCCGCGGGCACCGCCGCCCGCTCCAGCACGCGCAGGTCGGCGGACTGGTGCGACAGCCCGACCGCAATGACACTCACGACGCCCCCTCGCAGGCCCGATCGCGCCGCTCGCGGTCGCCCTGTGACACTGATTCGCTCGCAAGCTCGCTCATCGGGGAATCACCACCCCGTTGTTTCTGGGCACGCCGTTCACCCGCTGCGCGGGCGTCGCGTCGGCGGCCGGGGCGTCGTCCGCGCGGCGGGCCACATGGAAGGACAGGATCTGCAGCTCGACGGCCAGGTCGACCTTGCGCACCTCCACGGTCTCCGGGACCTGGAGCACCACGGGTGCGAAGTTGAGGATGCACTCGACGCCGGCCTGCACGAGCCGGTCGCACACCACCTGCGCGGAGGCCGGCGGCGTGGCGATCACGCCGATGGTGATCTCCCGCTCGGCGCAGACCTTCCGGATGTCGTCGATGTGGTCGACCGGGATCCCCCCGACGGGCACGCCCATCAGGTCTGGGTCGACATCGAACAACGCGGTCACCGGGAACCCTCTGCCGGGGAACCCGCCATAGTTGGCGAGCGCATGTCCGAGGTTACCGATTCCGACCACGGCGACGCTCTGCTCGCGGGTGAGTCCGAGCACTCGCTCGATCTGGTCGACCAGCACCTCGACCTCGTAGCCGACCCCGCGGGTGCCGTACGAGCCGATGTAGGACAGGTCCTTGCGCAGCTTCGCGGAGTTGACGCCGGCCGCGACGGAGAGCTCCTCGCTGGAGACGCTGCTGATGCCCTGCTCACGCATGCCGGACAGGACGCGGAGGTAGACCGCGAGCCGCGCGACGGCGGCCTCGGGGATGGCACGCGCCCGGTCCCGCAGCCCGTTGCCGCCGATCGCCGGCATGGGCGTGGTGATCTCGCTCGCGTTCTCGGCTGGCGCACGTGGGGTTCTACCGGCTGCGTCGGACTGGCCACGCTGCGCCACGCTGTTACTCCTTGACAGATGAGCCCCTGGGATGCGCCTAACGGTAGCCGCTTGTGAACGCAGGCACAAAGTCGCAAGCCAGGGCCGGGATCGGGTGGGGCTACACCATGTTTACTACGACTCGGTCGCGATGAGATTGAGGGGTGCTCTCTACTTGGCCGCTCACCTCGCGGTGACCCTGATCGTGTGCCATCCTGTCGCGCCGTCCGGCTCCGGCGGCGCGTAGTTCTGGGTCTGCGTCTCGCCGCCGCGGTCGGTGGCGCGCACCGCCAGGTCGTGGTCGCCGGCCGTGAGGTCGACCTCGACCCGCCACATGCGCCACGTGTTGACGTCGACCTCGGCGCCGAGCTCCGCGATGTGCCAGCGGCCGTCCACGGACACCTCGACCTTCTCGATGCCGACCGACGGCGCCCACGCGACCCCGGCCACCGTGACCCGCCGGCCGGTGTTCGCGCCGTCGCGCGGGTTGTCGATGCGGGACGCGGTCTTGACCGGCCCGCGCGCCGACCAGCCACGCGGGATCCAGTAGCCCTGCCGCGCGGCGAACGTCGTGAGCTCCAGCTCGGTGAGCCACTTGGTGGCCGAGACGTACCCGTAGAGGCCGGGCACGACCAGGCGGGCGGGGAAGCCGTGCTCCTGGGGCAGCGGCTCGCCGTTCATGCCGATGGCGAGCAGCGCGCCGCGCTTGCGGTCGAGGACGGTGTCGATCGGGCTGCCCGCGGTGAACCCGTCGACGCTCGTGGACAGCAGCTGGTCCGCGTCGCGGCGCACGCCGGCCTCGTCGAGGATGTCGCGCAGCGGCACGCCGATGAAGTTGGCCGTGGACACGAGCGAGCCGCCGACGTCGTTGGAGACGCACGCCATCGTGATCGGCCGCTCGATGAGCTCGCGGTCGCGGATGTCGGCGTAGGTCAGCTCCAGCTCGCGGTCGACGAGGCCGTGCACGCGCAGGTGCCAGCCCTCGGCGGTCAGCCGCGGGACCGTGAGCGCGGTGTCGATGCGGTAGAAGTCGGCGTTGCTGGTGATGAAGCTGCTGGTGCCGGGGAAGTCCGCGTTGCCGGGCAGCCGCGGGGCGCGCTCGGCCACGGTCAGCGGGCCCACCTGGCGGCGGGACTTCTCCACGTCCACGCGGGAGCCGACGAGCTCGCCGCCGACGCCCAGCACGCCCGCGCCGACGAGGGCGCCGGTCGAGACCTTGATGAACCTGCGCCGGTCCTCGTCGGTCCGGGTGCCGGTCTCGACCGCCTTGCGGTGCAGCCAGCCGAAGCCGAGGACGCCGACCACCACGCTGACGCCCGGGGCGAGGAAGCCCAGCGCGCCGAGGTCGGGCCGGGTGAGCACGGCGACGAACCCGATCACGCCGAGCGCGGCCGCGACCGCCTGCCCCGGCCAGGGCTTGCGCCGGGAGAGCAGGCCGGCGACCACGGCGGCGCCGAGGATCACGATCGCGCAGCCGATGAACAGGACGGTCTTGTCCGCGGTGCCGAACGTCGACTTGGCCCACTCGGTCACCGGGTGGGGCGAGAGGTCGCGTACCCAGTTGCCGACGGCGACGTACGGCGAGGCCTGCAGCCCGACGAACCCGGCGACCAGGTGACCGGCCGCGAGCGCCGCGAACAGCGCCAGCAGCGCGACGGCGACGGCCCGGCCCCGGCGCAGCGGCACCGGGGGCTCGGCGGTGGGCGCGTGCGCGCGCGTGTCGAGGTGCATGTCTCCAGATTCGGCGCGATCGGCCTCGTGGTTCAAGGCGCAGCCCCTTACCGATGGATTACCGCCGATGGTTACCGCGCGGCCAGTGCGGTCCGGAAGCGGTCCTCCTCGACGCGCCAGTACCCGTGTTCGCGCTCGTCGATGAGGATCACCGGGACGCGGTCGCCGTACTCGGCCCGCAGCTGCGGGTCGGCGTCGACGTCGGTCACGGCCCACTCGACGCCGAGCTCGCCGCAGATCCTCGCCACGTCGGCCTCGGCCACCTCGCACAGGTGGCAGCCCGGCCGCGAAATCACGGTCACCATGGCTCGAAGCTACCCGCGCAGGCTCGCCCGCCGGACCTTGCCGGTCACCGAGTACGGCAGCTCGTCGACGAACTCCACCACCCGGGGCACCTTGAACCGGGCCAGCTGCGCCGCGCAGTGCTCGCGGACGTCGTCCTCGGTGAGCTCGGCACCCGGCGCCAGCACGAGCACGGCCTTGACGTACTCGCCGGTCCGCTCGTCGGGCACGCCCACCGCGGCCGCCTCGTGCACCTCGGCGAGCTCGCCGAGGACACGCTCGACCTCGTTGGGGTAGACGTTGAACCCGTTCACGATGATCAGGTCGTTGGCCCGGTCGACCAGCCGCAGGTCGCCGTCGCCGTCGAGGTAGCCGACGTCGCCGGTGCGGAACCAGCCGTCCGCGTCGGGGCCGTGCGCGCCGTCGGGCCAGTAGCCGCTGAACAGGTTCGGCCCGCGGGCGGCGACCCGGCCGGTCTCGGAGTCGTTCTCGTCGAACCACGCCGGCTCGTCCGGGTCCGGCGCGACGCCGACCGGGCGGCCGTCGGAGTCGACGAGCATGAGCTCGACGCCGGGCACCGGGCGGCCGACCGAGCCGGGCTTGGCGTACCCGCCGACGAGCGTCGACGTGAGCACGGGGCCGGTCTCGGTGAGCCCGTAGCCCTCGAACACCGACAGGCCGGTCGCCTGCTTGATCGCGGCGAGCACGGCGGGGGCCAGCGGCGCGGCGCCCGAGGTCAGTAACCGGACCGAGGCCATCGCCTCGGTCAGCCGCTCCTCAGGCTGCGCGGCGAACGCCTGGTACATGGCGGGCACGCCGACGAGCGCGGTCACCTGGTACTCCGCGCACGCGTCGAGCGCGCGGTCCGCGCTGAACGCCTCCATCAGCACGGCGCTCGCCCCGGCCGCGGCGACCTGGAGCAGCCCCGGGCCGAGGCCGTAGGCGTGGAAGAGCGGGACCACGAGCAGCACGCGGTCGGTCGCGGTGACCGGGGCGGGCTTGAGCGCGGCGCACTGCTCGACGTTGGACAGCAGCGCCCGGTGGGAGAGCATCACGCCGCGCGGTGTCCCCGCGGTGCCCGACGTGTAGCAGAGGACCGCGATGTCCTCGCCGCCGCGCGGGCCGTCGGGCGGCAGCATCCCCTCAGCGGTCACGTCGGCGGCCGCGTCCAGGGCGGGCGGGTCGAGCACGGTCGGCACCGAGCCGGCCGCCTCGCCGACGAGGATCGCCGCGCCGCAGTCGTCGAGGATGCGCTCGAGCTCGGGCGCCGGGGAGTGCGTGCCGAGCGGGACCGCGACCCCGCCCGCGCGCAGCACGGCGAAGAGCGCCACGGCGAACTCGGGGCTCGTGGGCTGCACGATCGCCACCCGGTCGCCGGGCACGAGGCCCGCCTGGAGCAGCGTCGCGGCGTACGCGTCGACGGCGGCGTGGACCTGCTGCCAGGTCAGGCGGCGCGCGGTGGCATGGTCGACGAATGCGAGTTGTCCGGGCGTGCGTGCGGCGGTCTCGGTGACCAGCTCGGCCACATTGCCGGTACGCGCCTCGACCATGGCACCCTCGCTCTCGGCAGTTCGCTTCTACACAGCGAATACGCAACGATTGCGCAGTGTGGCACGACTCACCTGCGTCATGGTTGACGACCCGGCAAGTCCCAACGGAGATCCAGTACCTACTACGAAGTAACTAGAAGTATGCTGCTAAAGGTCTCTGGCGGGTGGTGCGACCGGCCGGGACCGGAGAGGACGAGACCCATGCCGTCGGTGCGCCCAGCTCAGCGGGACGCAGCGACGCCGTCCGAGAGTGCGCCGGGCGGCTCGTGGGATCTCGTGCACGCCGCGCAGGACGGGGACCGCTCGGCGTTCGCGCAGCTCTACGACCGGTACGTCGACGTCGTGTTCCGCTACGTGCTGTTCCGGGTCGGCGACCGGGAGCTCGCCGAGGACGTCACCAGCGAGACGTTCCTGCGGGCCCTGCGGCGCATCGAGTCGGTGAGCTACCAGGGCCGGGACGTGGGCGCCTGGTTCGTCACGATCGCGCGGAACCTCGTGCTCGACCACGTGAAGTCCAGCCGGTTCCGGCTCGAGGTGGCGACCGCGGAGGTCGACGACTCGCGACCGGCCGAGTCGGGCCCCGAGCAGCAGGTGCTGTCGAAGGTGACCCGCAAGGCGCTGCTCGAATGCGTCGGCCAGCTGGGTGACGACCAGCGGGAATGCATCGCGCTGCGGTTCCTGCAAGGGCTGTCCGTGGCGGAGACGGCGAAGGTGATGGCACGCAACGAAGGCGCGGTGAAGGCGTTGCAGCACCGAGCGGTGCGCCGACTCGCCCAGCTCTTACCGCCGGAACTGCGTTAGGTAGGGGAAGATCGGCGGCTGCGGGGCGTAACCAGCCCCCAGGCGGCTCGTTCAACAGACCAGATCCTGGATTCGGTTCCAGGACTAACACGGAGCACGATGTGGACAGTGGACCGAATCGTCCAGGCGCCGAGCACGACCGCACCGTCGTGACGGCCCTGGCTCGGCTCACCCCGCTGACGGCGCCGACCCCCGCGGAGCGTGCGCGCATCCGCGAGCGGATCCTCGCCGGCCTGCCGGACTCGGCGGCCGGGGAGTCGACCGGTCCCGAGGGCCGGACCACATCGCGGGTGCGGACCACCGCACCCGGACGAGCCGCGCGGGCAGGTCGGGGGCCGCGCGGCCCGCGGAACCGATCCGGCACCACCGACCGGTCGGACAGATCCGACCGGCCCGCTCGGCAGCCGGCGCGAGCGGTGTCCGGGGCCCGCGGCCGGTTCGCCGTCGCCGCGGTCGCGGTCCTCGCGCTGGTCGGGTCGCTTGCGGGCATGAGCCTGCTGCTGTCCCGCGACGCCCTGCCGGGCGACGCACTGTACGGCGTGAAGCGCACGGCCGAGGCCGCCGAGCTCGGCCTGACGTTCGGTGACGAGGACAGGGCGCTCAAGCACCTGGAGTTCGCCGGCGCGCGGGTCAGCGAGATCGAGACGCTCGCCCGCCGCTACCCCGACCGCGACGCGGCCCCGGTCGGCGGCTACCTCACCGCGCTCGCGGACTTCGACAACGACGCCGCGGCCGGCTCGCGGCAGCTGATCGCGCTGGCCACCCGGTCGGACGGCCGCCAGCTGGACTCGCTCGGCGCGTGGGCCGCGCAGCAGAGCTCGCGGCTCTCGGCGGTCTCCGCGCAGCTGCCCTCGGCCGCTCGCAACCGCGGCTCGGCATCGCTGGAGCTACTCAGCAAGATCGCGACCCGCTCGGCGGCCCTGTACAAGCGGATGGACTGCTACCAGATCACCTCCGGCTCGTCGGACGACGTGGGCGCGCTGCCCGCGGCCGGCGTCTGCGAGCAGGCCACTGGCGCGCGTCCCGACCCGAACGCGCCCGCGGGGAGCGTGCCGGGCAGTGCGGACGCCTCCGTGGCACCGACCGAGCAGCCGCCGGACGGCGGACCGCGGCCGGGAGCGGACGGGCAGCGCGGCCCGCTGCCGCCGTTACCGCCGGTAGGCCGCACGATCGTCCCGCCGGCCGGCACGGACGGTTCGGCGCAGGACCAGACGGGCTCGCAGCCGCCGTCGGGCAGCGACTCGACGATCGACATCCCCCTGCCGCTGCCGGGCGTGTCGCTGCCGCCGCTGCTGCCGGGCCTGCCCGGGATCAGCATCGGCAAGTGACCCCGGAAGTGTCGGGGCGCATCGCTACGCTGTCAGTGGAGTGCACGTGACCGACTACCCGGAGGCGATGCCGTGTCCCCGTGGCGGGGCCGTGACAAGGAGCCGGAGCTAGAGCAGCTCGCCACGCTCGCCGGGGAGGCCTCGGCCGAGGCGGCGGTGGCGCTCGAGCCCCCGCCCGCGCCGGCAGCAGACCTGACGGCCGGCGCGTTCTTCGACGTGGACAACACGATGATGATGGGCGCGTCGATCTTCCACTTCGCGCGCGGCATGGCCGCGCGGAAGTTCTTCACCAGCTCCGACCTGGCGCGCTTCGCCTTCCAGCAGATCATGTTCCGCGTCGGCGGCCGCGAGACCCATGACGGCATCCGCAACGCCCGCGAGTCCGGTCTGTCCTTTGTGGCCGGTCACTCGGTGGCGGACCTCATGTCCCACGGCGAGGAGATCTACGACGAGCTGATGGCGGACAAGATCTGGCCGGGCACGCGGGCGCTGGCGCAGATGCACCTGGACGCCGGGCAGCGGGTGTGGCTCGTGACGGCCACGCCGGTCGACCTGGCCACGATCATCGCGCGGAGGCTGGGCCTGACGGGCGCGCTGGGCACGGTGCTGGAAAGCGAGGACGGCGTCTACACGGGGCGGCTGGTGGGCGAGATGCTGCACGGCCCGGCGAAGGCCCACGCGGTGCGTGCCCTGGCCGCGCGGGAGGGCCTGAACCTGCGGCGCTGCACGGCGTACTCCGACTCGGCGAACGACGTGCCGATGCTGTCGGTGGTGGGCACCGCGGTCGCGGTGAACCCGGACGGCTCGCTGCGCGAGACGGCACGCAAGCGGGGCTGGGAGATCCGCGACTTCCGCACCGGCCGCAAGGCCGCGAAGATCGGCGTCCCCTCCGTGCTGGGTGCCGGCGCGCTGGCCGGCGCGGTCGCCGCCGGCCTGGCCTACCGCAGGCGAGACCGCCTCATCTGACGCCGCGGGTCAGCCGTGGAAGACCGACTCCCGGGCCGCGACCATCCGGTTCAGGCGGGCCTGGATGGTCTCCCGGACCTGGTCGGCGATGTCCAGCACCAGCGAGTGGTCCTGGTCCGCGTCCGGTGCCGCGCGGTCGGTCCGGATGGGCTCGCCGAAGTCGATGGTCCACTTGGTGGGCAAGGGAATCGCGCCCAGCGGGCCCAGCAGCGGGAACAGCGGCGTCACGGGGAAGTACGGCAACCCGAGCAGCCGGGCCAGCGGCTGGATGTCGGCGATCTTGGGGTAGATCTCCTCCGCGCCGACGATCGAGCACGGGATGATCGGCACCCCCGCCCGCAGCGCCGTGGTCACGAAGCCGCCGCGGCCGAAGCGCTGCAGGCGGTACCGCTCGCTGAACGGCTTGCCGATGCCCTTGAAGCCCTCCGGCCACACGCCGACGACCTCACCCGCCCGCAGCAGCCGCTGCGCGTCCGCCGAGCAGGCGAGCGTCGTGCCGGTCTTGCGGGCCAGGCTGCCCAGCACCGGGATCCGGAACACCAGGTCCGCGCCCAGCATCCGCAGGTGCTTGCGCTCCGGGTGGTTGTCGTGCACGGCGATGGCCGTCATCACGGCGTCCCACGGCACCGTCCCCGAGTGGTTGGCCACCACGAGGGCACCCGTGCCGGCCGGCAGCGAGCCGGTGACGGTCACCCGGAACCACTTGTCGTACACCGCGCGCAGTGGCGGCATGAGCACGTCGGTCAGCTCCGGGTCGAAGCCGAAGTCGTCCACCGGGTACTCGCCGGACAGCCGCCGGCGCACGAAGCGTGCCGCGCTCGCGAGCAGGCCCGGCGGCTCGGCCGGCCCGGGGTGCAGCTCGGTCACCGGCGCGGGCGGGCCGGTGACGGTCGACGGCCGCACGTGCACCGCGCCGTCCAGCGCCCGGCGGGGCAGCGGGATCACTTCGGCGGTGTGGCCGGTCACTGGCTCAGCTCCTTGGTGGAGGTCCGCACGTAGTCGTCGAACGCGTCGGCGGTGGACCACCTCGGCGTGAAGCCGAACGTGGTCTTCAGCCGGGTCGTGTCGATCACCCGGCCGTAGTTGATCAGCCGGGCCAGGTCCGGCGAGAAGTGCACCGGCGCCGAGCCGCGGACGAGCCGCGTCGCCGCCGGGATCGCGGCCCGGGGCATCGGCAACGGCATGCGGCCGGCGCGGCGGACGGCCTGGGACAGCAGGAGCACCCCGTCCCCGCCGACGTTGAACACGCCCGGCAGGTCGGCCAGGACGGCCCGCTCCAGCACGGCCGTCGCGTCCTGGATGTGCAGCAGCTGCACCCGCGCGTCGAAGCCCAGCACGGTCGGCACCACCGGCAGCCGGAAGTACCGGGCGAGCGCGGTGTCCACGCCCGGCCCGATGAGCTCGGCGAACCGCACGACCGTGGCCGTGACGTCCGGGCGCCGGCGGGCGAACCCGCGCACGTACGCCTCGAGCTCGGCCGGCTCGCGGTCCCGGCCGGCGGCGAGCTCGTCCTGCTCGGTGAACACGGCGGGCGCGGTGGCGCTGGCGCCGTACACCTCGGCGGTCGACCTGACCACGAGCTTGCGCACCCGCGACGACCGCTGGCAGGCGGCCAGCAGCTGCATGGTGCCGATGACGTTGCGCTCCTTGATCGCGGAACGCAGCGGGCCGACGCTCGCCCGGAGCGCGGCATGCACCACGGTGTCGACCTTCGCGGTGCTGATCACCTTGCCGATGCGCGGATCCCGGATGTCCACGGCCACGTGTTCGACACGTTCGGGCAGCTCATCGGGGGTGCGAGTGTCCACCCCGAGCACGCGGTCGATGTCTGGATCGGCCGCGAGCCGGGTGGCCAGCGAGCCACCGAGCTGATCCGCGACTCCGGTAACGAGGACGACTTTGGGCGCCATGCGACTCCGATGAATCGATCACTGGGCGAGATACCGGCCCGGCGAGACTGTGGCGGACCCCGGCGCGACTGTACCGGCAAATTGTGATCGAGTTGTCGGTGGCTACCTGTAATTAACGCAGGTCACACGCTTACATCCCGGATGTTCACTCGTTCGGCGGCATCCGGGACGTCGCGCGGCGTTACTTCTTCAGCTTGCGACGCTGGACCCGCGTCTTGCGGAGCAGCTTGCGGTGCTTCTTCTTCGACATGCGCTTGCGGCGCTTCTTGATGACCGAGCCCATGTGTATCCCTTGCTGTAGTCGGTGGTCGATCTTGCCTGGACGGCTACGACCACTCGACCGGCGAGGTCACGGACGTGCACGAAACAAACCAGGCGCAACGGTCCTCCAGGTTACCCGCACGTCACCGGCGCCTGGTCACCGGCTCCGGCCTGCGGCGATCACCCCGCGTCGAAGTACGCGCTGCGCAGGTAGTCGTTCACCGCCTTCTCCGGCACCCGGAACGACTTGCCGACCCGTACGGCCGGCAGCTCGCCGTTGTGCACCAGGCGGTACACAGTCATCTTGGACACCCGCATCACGGTGGCCACCTCGGCGACGGTCAGGAACCGCACCTCGGCAAGGCCCGGATGCTCCGGTTCGTTCTTGTTCGCCGGCATGCTCACCGCATCCTTCGGCACGCGTCGCGCCGTCGGCTTCCCCACCGACGGATTCGACACGCACGTGCTGCCATCGAGAGTAGCGGGACTGGTGTGACTGATGCGACGCCGTGGGCGAAATTCCCGCGACCGGCGCCCAGTTCGTCAATTCTCGTCGTGGGCGCGGCCGAGCTCCTCGGACCGGTCGCGGGCGGCCTCGATGGCGGCCAGCAGCGCGGCTCGCACACCGTGTCTCTCCAGCTCACGGATGGCCATGATCGTCGTGCCCGCCGGCGAGGTGACGGCCTCGCGCAGGGTCACCGGGTGCTCCCCGGTCTCGGCGAGCATCGCGGCCGCGCCGACCGCGGACTGGATGATCAGCTTCTCCGACACCGCGCGCGGCAGCCCGAGCAGGATGCCCGCGTCGATCATGGCTTCGACCAGGAAGAAGAAGTACGCGGGCCCCGAGCCGGACAGCGCCGTGACCGCGTCCTGCTGCGACTCCGGCACACGCACGACCTGGCCGACCGTGGACAGCACCTGCTCGACCGTGGCCAGGTGGTCGCCGGTGGCGTAGCGGCCGGGCGAGATCGCGCTCATCGCCTCACCGACGATCATCGGCGTGTTCGGCATGACCCGCACGACCGGCACGCCCGCGGGCAGCCGCCGCTCGTACAGCGAGGTCGGCAGGCCCGCGCACAGCGACACGACGAGGGTCTGCTCGCCCGCGGCCGGCGCGAGCTCGTCCAGCAGCGGCTCGATGTCCTGCGGCTTGACCGCGACGACCAGCACGCCCGCCTCCTTGGCGGCGGTGGCCACGTCGACGGCCCGCACGCCGTAGCGGGTGGTCAGCTCCGCGGACCGGTCCGGGTGGCGCTCGGTGAACATGAGCTCGTCCGGGCGGCGGCCGCCGGTCAGCAGGCCGGACAGCAGCGCCTCGCCGATCTTGCCGGCGCCCAGCACCGCGACGGCCGGCTTCTCCCCAATCGTCATGCGCACCAGCCTGCCACGAGGCGCTACTGTTTTCGGCCATGCCCGTCCCGCTGCAGGTCACCATCGGTGTCGTGATCGCCCTGCTGATCGCGCTCGTGTTCCTCCGCCGCGCACGCGGCGGACCACCGCGCACCCCCGGCGGCCCCGCGCCGCGCACGCCCGGCGCCCAGCCGCCGCAACCGCCCCCCGGCGACCTCGCCGACCGGTTGCGCGTGCTCGTCGGCGCGGGCAAGAAGATCCAGGCGGTCAAGGAGCTGCGCGAGCACACGGGCATGGGCCTGGCCGAGGCGAAGAAGTACATCGACCGCCTGCCGCTCAACGGCCCGATCCCGCCGGCCGAGCCGCCTGCCGGGCTCAGCCCGGACACCGTGGCGCGGGCGCGCGAGCACATCGCGGCGGGCGAGCCCATCCACGCCGTGCGGGTCATCCGCGACGACACCGGCTGGTCACTCAAGGACGCCAAGAAGGCCATGGAGCGCATCCGGGCGGGCGGGAGCGCCTGACCCCACCGGTTTCGGGCGATGCCCGCCCGGCCCGCCACGCCTACCGTCCGCCAGATGGGCATCGTGCTGACGATCGTGCTGAGCCTGGTCCTCGTGACCGCCGTGGCCACGTTCTCCTACCGGGCGTGGCGCCAGCCCAAGCACCCGCCGCCCGCCCGGCAGCGTCCGCACCGCAAGCGCCGCAAGCGCCGGCGGCGGGCCTAGGTCTTCGCGGACAGCGCCAGCTGGCGGCACTGGCAGACGAGCCGGCCGGTCGAGTCGACGACCGTCGCGTCCGCGTCGAACCACGGGCCGTGCACGGCCTTGCAGTCGACCTGCACGCGCAGCCAGCCCGGCGCCGGGCGGGAACGCAGCAGCGAGGTCAGCTGCACGGTCGGGCTCCAGCCGAACCGCCCCAGGTTGAACGTCACCGGCATCGAGATGTCGCCGGCCACGAGGGCGAACAGCGGGTCGACCTGCTCACCGCGCGGGCGCACCCACAGCCGCAGCTTCGGCGGGTCGCTGGTGTGCCCGTGCAGGAAGCCCGCGCCGTTCGGGTCGAGGCGCACGTCGCAGGTCGAGGTCAGCCGGAACACCGACGCCATCGGCAACGACGCCAGGTCGACCGCGTTGCCCGGCGGCTCGGCCGGCTGGTTGGGCAGGTCCGACCAGACCGCGCGCTCGCGTGGTAATCGGCCGGTGGTGACCGACCCCTCCACGCACGACTGCCCCCGCTGTTCCAAGTGGACAGCCACGATCGTGGCCTGCCGGCCGGACTTGCGCACGTCGGTGCGCAGCAGGACCGGGCCCACCTCGGGCGGGCGGAGGAACTGCGCGCTCACCACGAGCGGGTCGGCCATCGGCGATGCCGAGCCCGCGGCCGCGACCGCCGCTCTCGCGAGCAGCGCCAGGAGGAACCCACCGTGCGGCTTGCCGCCCACGGTCCACGCATTGCCGAGCTCAGCGGTGAAGGTGCCGTCTCCGAGCGAGCGGACCCTCGAGGCCGAGGCAAAAGGACCGACGGCGGAACCGGGTCCGCCCCGGGCGTCGGCCTGCCCCGCAAAACTGCTCATGATTATTACCCTGCCACGTCGGGTGGAGCTTGATCGGACCGCGTCGGACGACCCGCGTCACGTACGAGATGTCAACGCACGTAAGAAGAACGCGGTGTTCGCGGGTCGTTCGGCGAGCCGCCGCATGAGGTAGCCGTACCACTGGACGCCGTACGGCACGTACACCCGCACGGTGTGCCCGAGCGCGGCCAGCCGGCGTTGCTCCTCCGGCCGGATCCCGAACAGCATCTGGTACTCGAAGCTGCCGGGCTTGCGGCCGTGGAACTCCGCTCTGGCGTCGATGATCGGCACCAGGCGCGGATCGTGGGTGGCGAACATGGGGTATCCGTCACCCACGAGCAATGCGTTGACGCAGCGCACGTAGCTGCGGTCCACGTCGAGCGCGCCGGTGAACGCCACCTCGGGTGGCTCGGCGTACGCGCCCTTGCACAACCGCACCCGCGAGCCCGCGCCGGCGAGCCGCGCGCAGTCCTCCTCGGTGCGGCGCAGGTAGGACTGCAGCACCGCGCCCACCCACGGCCAGGTGCCGCGCAGCCCGGCGAGCACGCGCAGCGTCGAGTCGGTGGTGGTGTGGTCCTCCATGTCGAGGGTCACCGTGGTGCCGACCCGCTCCGCGGCCGTGGCGATCCGCCCGGCGTTGCGCAGCGCGAGGTCCTCGTCGAGCAGCTGGCCGACGGCGGACAGCTTGACGCTGACCTCCGCGCGGGTGGCCAGGCCGTCCGCGTGCAGGGCGTCGAGCAGCTCCTCGTAGGCGCGCACCGTCTGCTCGGCGAGGGCCTCGTCGGTGGTGTCCTCACCCAGGTAGTCCAGCGTCACCGTGAGGCCGGCGTCGACGAGCCGGCGTGTCACGCCGATCGCCTCGGCCGTGGTCTCGCCGGCGACGAACCGGCGCACGACGTCCCGGCTCACTGGTGCGGTCGCGACGGCACGACGGATCACGTCGTTGCCGGCCGCGGCCAGGATCAAGCTACGTAGCGGGTTCACGAGCGCTCCCATTCCACGCACAAAGGTGGGCACGCCGCCCCATCCGACGGGTACCTCGCAGCGAGACTCTACGGTGCACCGCGGCCGGCCGTCTGCGGTCGGTCGGCGGTTATTGACCAAGATGCAGGCGGGCGAACAGCAGGGCTTCGGCGAGGTCCGCCGACCGGTCGGCCTGCCCCCGCGCCCGCCTGGTGTTGATCTCGACGACGACCTGACCGGTGAAACCGCTCGTCGCGAGGTGTTCGCAGACCTCGGCGCAGGGCTGGCCGCCGCGTCCGGGAACCAGGTGCTCGTCGCGTGGCGCGCCGGTGCCGTCGGCGAGGTGCAGGTGGGTCAGGTTCGAGCCCATCCGCTTGGCGAGCACGAGCGCGTCGGTTCCCGCGGCCGCGGTGTGCGACAGGTCGAGCGTGTAGCTCGCGTGCCCCACGTCGGTCGGGTCGATGGACGGGTGGAACGCGGACACCTCGCTGCCGAACCGGCGCACCGGGAACATGTTCTCCACCGCGATCGCCACCCCGCTGCGCTCCGCGAGCGACGCGACGAGGTCGGCGAAGCCCTCGGCGTAGCGGCGCTGCCAGCGAAACGGCGGGTGGATCACGACGGTCGGCGCGCCCAGCTCCTGGGCCGCCTCCACCGAGCGCCGCAGCCGCTCCTCGGGCCGCGGCGACCAGACCCGCTGGGTGATCAGCAGGCAGGGCGCGTGCACGGCGAGCACCGGCATCCCGGTCTGCCGGGAGCGCCTGCGCAGCGCCGCGGGGTCCTGGCTGATCGGGTCGGCCCAGACCATGACCTCGACGCCGTCGTAGCCCAGCTCGGCGGCGAGCTCGAACGCGGTCGTGGCGGTCTGGGGCCAGACCGATGCCGTCGACGCCCCGATCCTGACGCCGGGCACGCTACTTGTTGACCAGGAGCAGCACGACGGGCGAGACCGTGGCCAGCAGGCCCACGAGCACGGCGAACACCGTGGTCTGCAGGTCCTCCGCGCGGCGGATCTTGCGCACGATCAGCACCATGCCGGCGGTCACGAGCAGCGCGAGGACGAGCGCGGCCTGCGGCAGCGCGCCCCACAGCCAGTTGAACCCGAGCCACACCGCGCCGCCCGCGAGCACGCCGACCGCGAGCTGGCCGGCCATGATCAGCCACTCGCGCAGCGGCGAGGCGTCGCGCAGGTCGTCGTCCCGGTCCAGGTCCTCATCGGGCTCGAGCTCGTCGAAGTCGGCGTCGTCGTCCGTGCGGTCGAAGTCCCGGTCGAAGTCGCGCTCGAAGTCCCGGTCGGGGTAGCGGCGCCCGCGCGGGTCCTCGTCCGGCTCCGGGCGGCTCGGGAACGCCGCGGGCTGCATGCGGCCGCGGCTCGGCGGGCCGACCGGGCGGTCCGGCCCGGGCCGGCGCGGGTCGGCGACGGGGTCCATGGCCGGGCGCGACGCGTCCGGGCGCGAGGGATACCGCGGCATCTCCTCGGTCGACGGCTCGCGTACCGGGCCCGGCGGCAGGCCGGGCGGTGCGTCCACGCCGTCCAGGCGCGCGCCCAGGGAGGGCTGCACGCCGCTGCGCTGGCCGGGCTGCATGCCGTTCGGCGGCATCCGCGGGGGCGCCGGCAGCTGCTGCGACTGCTGCGGCTTGGGCAGCTGCTGGGACTGCTGCGGCTTGGGCAGCTGCTGCGAGGGGTGCTGGATCGGCCGGGACGACTGCTGGCGCGGCGGCGGGCCACCGGGCGGCGGACCCTGCCGGTCGCGGCCCGGGCGGGGCGGCTCCGGCGGCTGGTTCACCACCGGCATGCGCGGCATCGACGGCGGGCCGACCTGGGTGGGCGGCATCGACTGCGTCGGCGGGCCGGCGTGCGGTAACGGCTGGGGCCCGGACGGCGGACCGGTGGTGGGCGGGATCGCCTGGGTCGGTGGGCCACCCCCGAGCGCGGCCTGCGGACCCGACGGCGGACCGCTCGGCCGCGGGTACTGGCCGGACCGGTTCCCCGGCGGCGGGCCGGGCGGCGGCTGGCGGCGCGGCAGCTGCTGCGAGGGCTGCGGCAGCGGCCGGGACGACTGCTGGCGCGGTGGCGGCGGCGCACCCTGCCGCTCGCGGCCCGGGCGGGGGGGCTCCGGCGGCGGCTCCGGCTGCTGCCGGCGGCGCGGCGGCGGGTCCACCGGGCGGTGGTAGCCGGTGTCCGAGCGGTGCCGGTGCGAGGTGCGGGTCGGCGGCGGCATGTCGTCGCGGATGACCGGCATCTCGCCGCTCTCGGCGATGACGCGGTCGATGATCGCCTGCGCGCCCGTGTCACTCGGGTCGTCGGCGCGACGCCGACGACGGCGCGGGGCCTGTTCTCCGGTCTCCGCGCCGTACTTGGCGAGCAGCTCAGCGACAGTGCGCTGAGTCGGCTCGGGTCCACCTTCGTGACTCATCGACTCCACCGTGCCCGGCGACGGCCGAAACGTCCAGCGCCGGTGCGTTCCTTACGCGACCCGCGGGCGCGGGCCGTCGCGTTGACAGCCCACATTATGGATGCTCCGCCGGTGTGGCATTCGCCAAGCATCACGAATCCTCACCGTCGGCTTGGTCGAGCCGCCGCAGGATGACACCTTCCCGCAGCGCCCAGGGGCAGATCTCGAGCTCGGGACGGGACAGCGCGCGCATCGTGGCCGCGGCCACGAGAGCCCCCGCGACCAGCTGGTGGGCGCGGCTCGGGCTGACGCCCTCGAGCTCGGCGAGGTCGGCCGCGGACATGCGCGAGATGAACGCGATGAGCTGGCGCAACCCGGGCTCGGTCAGCACCCGACGGACCCGGAGCCCGGCCGAGTAGGGCGCGGCGCCGCTCAGCCGGGCGAGCGAGCGGAACGTCTTCGAGGTCGCCACCACGCGGTCCGGTTCGCCCTGTTTGGCCACCTTCTTCGCGACCGGCGCAAGCTGTTCGGCGAGCCAGTCGCTGGTCGCGGCGACCTCCTCGCGGCTGGGCGGATCGCTGGTGAAGCGCTCGCGGGTGAGCCGGCCGGCGCCCAGCGGCACCGACCGCGCGAAGTCGGGCTCCTCGTCCACGCCCATCGCGATCTCCAGCGAGCCGCCGCCGATGTCGAGCACGAGCAGCTTGCCCGCCGACCAGCCGTACCAGCGGCGGGCGGCGAGGAAGGTCAGCCGTGCCTCGTCGGTGCCGTTCAGCACCTTCAGCTCGACGCCGGTCTCCGCGTGCACCCGGGCGAGCACCTCGGCGGCGTTGTCGGCGTCGCGGACGGCCGAGGTGGCGAACGCCATCAGGTCCTCGCAGCCGAGCTTGATCGCCGACCGCTTCGCCTCGGCCACGGTGTACACCAGGTCGTCCGCACCCTCCGCCGACACGTTGCCCTCGGGGGTGATGCGCTCGGCGAGGCGCAGCATCGTCTTCTCCGACCTGGCGGGCATCGGGTGCGCACCCCGATGGGCATCCACGACGAGCAGGTGGACGGTGTTGGAACCGACGTCCAGGACCCCTAGGCGCACAGCGCGCTAGGTTACAGGTCGGTCGCGACTCGGGAAGAACTTCCTCACGATTCGAACTTGTACCCCAGTCCACGCACCGTGACGAGGTGCCGCGGCGAGGCCGGATCCGGTTCGATCTTGGACCGCAGGCGCTTCACGTGCACGTCGAGGGTCTTGGTGTCGCCGACGTAGTCCGCGCCCCAGACGCGGTCGATGAGCTGCCCGCGGGTGAGCACCCGGCCGACGTTGCGCAGCAGGTATTCGAGCAGGTCGAACTCCTTGAGCGGTAAGGGGATCTCCGCGCCGTCGGCCGTCACCACGTGCCGCTCGACGTCCATCCGGACCGGGCCCGCGGCCAGCACCTGGGGCAGCAGCTCGCCGTCGCCGGGCTCGCCGCCGCGGCGCAGCACCGCCCGGACCCGGGCGATCAGCTCGCGCGCGGAGTAGGGCTTGGTCACGTAGTCGTCGGCGCCGATCTCGAGCCCGACCACCTTGTCGATCTCGCTGTCCCGGGCGGTCACCATGATCACCGGGACGGTCGAGCGCTGGCGCAGCGCCTTGCACACGTCGGTGCCGCTCATCCCGGGCAGCATGAGGTCGAGCAGCACGATGTCCGCGCCGTTGCGGTCGAACTCCTCGAGCGCCTGCTGGCCGGTGCTCGCGACCGCCGCGGTGAACCCCTCCTTGCGCAGCAGGAACGCGAGCGGGTCGGCGAACGACTCCTCGTCCTCGACGATCAGCACCCTGGTCACGGCTGCCCTCCATTGTTGGATCCGGTAGCGGAACCGATGTGCGCTGGGATGCGCAACGTGAACGTGGAGCCGGTGCCGGGCCGGCTCCAGAGCTTCACCTCGCCGCCGTGGTTGGCGGCGACGTGCTTGACGATCGCGAGCCCGAGGCCGGTCCCGCCGGTGGCCCGCGAGCGCGCCTTGTCCAGCCGGTAGAACCGCTCGAACACGCGCTGCTGTTCGTCCTCGGGGATCCCGATGCCCCGGTCGGTCACCGCGATCTCGACGAACCCGCCGACCTTGCGGCGGCTGATCGAGACGGGGGTGCCCGGCGGGGAGTAGGCGACGGCGTTCTCCAGCAGGTTGGTCAGCGCCGTGACGAGCAGCGTCCGGTCGCCCTCGACGAGCAGGCAGCTCTCCGGGTCGGTCGCGATGGCGATCCCGGTGGAGTCCTGGGCGAGCTGCGAGCGGGACAGCGCGTCGCGGACCACGGCGTCGACCTCGACCGCGTTCAGCTCCGGCAGCCGCTCGGCGCCCTGCAGCCGCGACAGCGCGATCAGCTCGGTGACCAGCGTGCCGAGGCGGGTGGCCTCGTGGAGGATCTTGCCGGTGAACCGGCGGACCGACTCCGGGTCGTCGGCGGAGTCGAGGACGGCCTCGGCGAGCAGGGCCATCGCGCCGACCGGGGTCTTGAGCTCGTGGCTGACGTTGGCCACGAAGTCGCGGCGGGTGGCCTCCAGGCGGACGGCCTCGGACTCGTCGGCGGCGTCGACGGCCATGAAGCCGTCCCCGAGAGGGCGGATCTCGCCGCGCACGGCCGCCGGGCCGCGGCCGTAGCCGAGGCCGCGCTGGGCCGGGGCGAGCTCGATCTCGACCGGTTCGCCGGTCTCCTTGACGAGCTCGGCGGCCCTCTTCGTGCGGGCGTCGACCCGCCGGTTGCGCACCACGCCGAGCTCGACCGCGCCGGGGTTGTGGTGCACGACGTCGCCGAACTCGTTGAGGATGACGATCGCGTGGTGCGAGGACTGCGTCAGCCGCTGCAGCAGGACCGAGACGCTCGGCCCGGCGGGTGGCCGCGCGGCCGGCGTGCGCCGGGCCCGGCCGGCGGCGAAGCCCACGACGAGACCACCGAGCAGCGCCAGGACGATCCAGACCAAGTCGGTCACGACCGAATCGTAAGCAGGTCACCCGCGGTATGGACCAGTCCGGCGCGGCTCGGAGTGACGGTCGTGACACCTCCCGCGGTGATGTTCGTTCGCGCGTCAGTCCCCGTTCACCCGATCGTGTCCAACCGGGCGAGGTCGTCGTCGGTGAGCCGCAGCGCGCCCGCGGCGACGTTCTCCTCGAGGTGGCGCGGGTTCCCGGTGCCCGGGATGGCGAGCACGTTCGGTCCCTTGTGGAGGGTCCAGGCGAGCCGGACCTGGGCCGGGCGCACGCCGTGCTCAGCCGCGACCCGTTCGGCGGCCGCGGCGACGGCCCGGTCGCGGTCGGCCTGCTCGCGGCCGCTGACCTGCCCACCGCCGGCGATGGCGAAGAACGGCACGAAGGCCACGCCGTGCCGCGCGCACCGGGCGATCAGCGAGTCGTCCTCGCGCGCGGTCGTCAGCGAGTACCTGTTCTGCACGCAGACGACCGGCGCGATCGCCATCGCCTCGGTGAGGTGCTCCGCCCCGACGTTGGAGATGCCGAGGTGGCGGATGAGGCCGGCCGCGCGCAGCTCGGCGAGCGCGCCGAACCGGTCGGCGAGCGAGCCCTCCCCGCGGTCGAGGGCGGCGCCGATGCGCAGGTTGACGACATCGAGGTGGTCGCGGCCGAGCTGGCGCAGGTTCTCCTCGACCTGGCCGCGCAGCTGCTCGGGGCGTGCGGGCGGCAGCCACTCGCCGCCCGGGCCGCGGCCGGGCCCGACCTTGGTGGTGATCACGAGGTCGTCCGGGTACGGCGCGAGCGCGGCGTTGATCAGCTCGTTCGACGAGCGCAGGTCGGAGAAGTAGAACGCCGCGGTGTCGATGTGGTTGACGCCGAGCTCCACGGCGCGGCGCAGCACGGCGATCACCGTGTCGCGGTCGCTGGGCGTGCCGTCGGCCTTGCTCATGATGCGCATGGCCCCGTAGCCGAGGCGGTTGACGGTGCGGTCGCCGAGCTGCCAGGTCCCCGAGGCGGCGGCCGTGATCTGGTCTGTGGTCATGGCGTCCACCCTTGCCCGCGGCAGATCACCGCGCACGGTTTGGCAGCTTGTTGCCGATCCGCGCGGTGGCCTCGCGGTGCGGGCAGACTGGTTTCATGGAGACGGCCCAGGTCGCGATCGTGCGCGGCGAGGAAGAGCTGTTCACGCGCACCGCGCACCTGTTCGCGGCGGCCACCGACGTCGCCTGCGCGGCGAACGACCTCAGCACCTGGGCCGCGGCAAGGCCACGGCCGGAGATCGAAGCGGGCGTGGCCGAGCACCGACGGGCCGGCGTGCGGGTGCGCAAGGTGTACCGGCCGGGCGTGCTGCTGAACCCGTCGACCGCCCAGCACCTGGCCACGCTGCGCGCCGCGGGCGCGGACATCCGCATCACCCGCGACGAGGTCAACGAGACGATCATCCTCGACCGCCGGGTCGCCATCCTGGCCGGCGACCTGACCGACGGGTCGCGGTCGTACAGCGTGATCTCCCAGCCGGAGGTCGTGCAGGGCGTGGCGTCCCTGTTCGAGGCGGCCTGGCGCGGCTCGGTAGAGCTGGCCACGTACGACGCGTCCCTCGCCGAGCTGCGGTCGCTCGCACCCCGGGTGCTGGAGCTGCTGGCCGGAGGCGGGAAGGACGAGTCGGCGGCCCGGTCGCTTGGACTGGGCGTGCGGACCTACCGGCGGCGGGTGGCCGAGCTGATGGCTGCTCTGGGGGCGGAGTCTCGCTTCCAGGCGGGCGTGCGGGCCCGCGAGCTGGGCCTCGTGTAGCGGTCCACAGCCCCGCGCGCCGCTCGCTCCGTTTCGTCGGACCCCGTCGCTAGGCTTGAAATCGGGGGCCCCCGGGGGCGATTGAATGGACCGTTCAATCGGGCTGGTTGTCCACAGGCTCCCTGCAGGGCCCGTTTTCGTCGGTGCCCGCCGGTAGCGTGGAAAGCGGGGGCCCCCGCGCCGGCCGGGGTTGTCCACAGGCGTCCCGTAAGCCCCGATCCCCTCGGTGCCCGCGAATAGAGAGCGAACACGGTGCCCGAGTGGCCCGGGGTCTGCCCACAGGTCTCAGCCGCTCGCACGGTTTTCGTCGGTGCCCGCGATTAGAGGGGCACCCGCGTGGGCCGGGGTTTGTCCACAGGTCTCAGCCACTCGGTCCGGCTTCGTCGGTGCTGGTCGATAGCGTGGGTTCCGGGGGGCCGGAGGCCGCCGGTGATCTTGGTCGGGGGCCTGGTGGAGGCGTCAGTGGCCCTGTTTGGCCACCGCGGCCGCGGCCCGTTCCGCGGCCAGCGGATCCAGGTACGCGCCGCCCGGGGTGACCGGCTGCAGATCCTCCGTGAAGTCGTAGCGCAGCGGGATGCCCGTCGGGATGTTGAGCGCCGCGATCGCGTCGTCGGAGATGCGGTCGAGGTACTTCACCAAGGCGCGCAGGGAGTTCCCGTGCGCGGCGAGCAGCACGGTCCGGCCCGCGCGCAGGTCCGGCACGATCTCGGTCTCCCAGTACGGCAGCATCCGCACCACGACGTCCTTCAGGCACTCGGCGAGCACCCCGTTCGCGCCGGCCTCGATGTAGCGGGGGTCCTCGTCCTGGCTGAACTCGCTGCCCGGCTCGATCGGCGGCGGCGGGGTGTCGTACGACCGGCGCCAGCGCGCGAACTGCTCCTCGCCGTACTGCTCCAGGGTCTGCTTCTTGTTCTTGCCCTGCAGCGCGCCGTAGTGGCGCTCGTTGAGCCGCCAGTCCCGGCGCACCGGAATCCAGTGCCGGTCCGCCACGTCCAGCGCGATGTTCGCCGTGTTGATCGCCCTGCGCAGCAGCGACGTGTGCACGACGTCCGGCAGCAGGCCGTGCTCCCGGAGGAGCTCACCGCCGCGGTGCGCCTCGGTCTCGCCCTTCTCCGACAGGTCCACGTCGACCCAGCCGGTGAACAGGTTCTGCGCGTTCCACACGCTCTCGCCGTGGCGCAGGAGAATCAGGGGCCCGAGGGTGGCGCCCGGGTGCATCGATCGAGCCATACCGCCAGCGTGCCAGATCGCGCGTAGCCACACAGCGCCACCCGTTCGAGCGGTGCACGAGGCGTCATGACACCGATAGTTGACTCTGCATGTTGCTTCGTGACCAGATCGTTATTAACGGAGCGCGATTAACCCAACGCGCCATGACCAGTGGCCTTGTGTAACCGGCCGACTTCTGACAGGTTGACAGCGCCTGACCGGATCAGCTCCCACGCACTCCCTGATCCGAGAAGGCAGCACGAAGCGGCTCGTCTCCCCTGCCGAGCCGCGCCCCGCCCGGAAACCCAGGGTGCCCCCCGCCTCAGGGCTCCGACGCGGCGGGAACCCACGCGGGGCGGCTCGAGATCGCGACTCCCCCCTCGCTCGAGCCGCCCCGCGAGCCCGCTTCGACGCAGGGGATCTACTCCGCCGGCTCGCTCCGCGTCAGCAGGTGCTCGAACGCCTTGAGGTTCGCGAGCGACTCGCCGCGCGACACCCGCCACTCGTACTCCCGCTGGATGGACGACGCAAAGCCGATCTCCAGCAGCGTGTTGAAGTCCCCGTCGGCCGCCTCGGCGACCTGGCCGAGCACGCGGTCCAGCTCGTCCGCGGTCACCGCGGCCAGGCCCACCCGGCCGACCAGGTAGATGTCCCCGACCTGGTCGAGCGTGTAGTGCACGCCGTAGAGCCGCGCGTTGCGCTGCAACAGGAAGCGGTACACCGCCTCGTGCGCCTCGTCCGGCCGGCGGCACACGAACGCCTCGACGACCATGGCGTGCGCGCCGACCTGCAGCCAGCAGTTGGTCTGCAGCTTCTTGGTACCCGGCAGCGTCACGAAGTACCGGCCCGGCCCGGGGTGGTCGTAGGTCAGCTCACCGTCGTCGAGCGCCGCCGTGATCAGCGCGTCCAGCTGGTCGTTTCCGCTCACACCGCGACTCCCGTGTCGAAGACCGCGCGCCGGAACGCGCCCGCGGCCTCGACGTAGCCCGCCACCAGCTCGTCGGTCGTGCGATCCCACGAGAACTCGGTCGCGTGCGCCAGGGCGCCGGCCGCGAACCGGTCCCGCACACGGGGGTCCAGTGCGACCCGGGCGAGCGCGCCGGCCCATTCGGCCGGGTCGTGCCCGCGCACCAGCAAACCGGACGCCCCGTCCTCGACCGCCACGGGCAACCCGCCGACGGCCGCGGCGACGACCGGCGTGCCGCACGCCTGGGCCTCGAGCGCGACGAGCCCGAACGACTCGTTGTGGCTGGGCACCGCGACGACGTCGGCCGCCCGGTACACGTCGACCAGCGCTGCCCCCTGCCGCGGCGGCAGGAACCGCACCACGTCGGCGATGCCGAGCGAGCCGGCCAGCTCCTGCAGCGACGTCGGCGCCTCCAGCCCCGTGCCGGACGGCCCGCCGGCCACCACGACCGAGAGCCGCTCCCGCGGCACGACCCCGCGGGCCAGCAGCTCGGCCGCGGCCGACAGCAGCACGTCCGGCGCCTTCAGCGGCTGGATCCGGCCGACGAACGCGAGCACGACGGCGTCGCGCCGGATGCCGAGCGCGGCCCGCGCGGCGTGGCGGTCGCCCGGCGCGAACAGGTCGAGGTCGACCCCCGGCGCGACGGTGTTGACCTTCTCGGGCGCGGCGCCGTAGAGGTCGACGAGCTGGCGCGCCTCGACCGCGGTGTTGGCGATCAGCTGGTCGGCCTGGTCGACCACCTGCTGCTCGCCGATCACCCGGGTCCGCGGCTCAGGCGTGTCGCCGGCGGCCAGCGCGCGGTTCTTGACCTTGGCGAGCGTGTGCGCGGAGTACACCAGCGGCACGCCCCAGCGGTCCCGGGCGAGCCAGCCGACCTGCCCGGACAGCCAGTAGTGCGAGTGCACGAGGTCGTAGTGGCCCGGTTCGTGACGCGCCTCGGCGCGCAGCACGCCGACCGTGAACGCGCACAGCTGCGCGGGCAGCTCGTCCTTGCCGAGCCCCTCGAACGGCCCGGCGTGCACGTGCCGGACCAGCACGCCCGGCGCCAGCTCGGCGACCGGTGGCAGGTCGGAGGAGGTGGCGCGGGTGAAGATCTCGACGGCGATGCCGCGGCGAGCCATGCGCGTGGCGGTCTGCGTGATGTAGACGTTCATGCCGCCCGCGTCGCCGGTGCCCGGTTGCTCGAGCGGCGAGGTGTGCACGGAGAGCACCGCGACGCGCCGCGGTGGTCGATGCAGCCGGACTACAGAACGATCAGTGGCACCGTCCCTGACGCTGTCTTCCCGCACATCCACTCCCGACTAGTGGCCGGCCGGCTCCGCAAGCTCGCGGAGGGCCGCATCGAACTCCCGGCCGCATTCCGCGAACGGCATGTGGCCCACGTCCGGTAACCAACGCATGCGGGCGCCGGGAATCTTCCCGGCCGCGTATTCGGCCGCGCGCGGGCTGATCACCTCGTCCCGCTCGCCGTGCATCACCAACGCCGGCACCGACGCCTTGACCAGCACGTCCGCACTGCCGAGTGTTCGCCGGAACAGCGCGCCGCGCACAACGGGCGGCACCCGAAGCATGTCGGACAGCCACCGCTGCACGTCCGGGCCGGCCGGCGGGGCCGCGGTCATCCGGCCCGCCAGCGTGGTCAGCGCGGGCACCGCGACCGCCGGGTCGGCCGAGAGCGCGGGGCGCATCAGGCCGTCCCAGGCCGGGCCGATCTCGCCGCCGGGGTGATCCGGGCCGATCTCGGTGATCGCCCCGGTCAGGAGGATGGCGCGAACGCCGTCGGTACCACGTTCGCGCAGGTAGTCGGTGAGCACGAGGCCCCCGTAGGACCAGCCGACGAGCACCGCGGGCCCGGTCCGCTCCAGCACGGCCGCGACGTCGGCGGCCCAGACCGCCGGGTCGGCGTACCCGCCGCCGGCCGGGTCGGGGGCGTCGGAGAAGCCGTGCCCGCGCAGGTCGAGGGCCACGAGCCGGTGGTGGCGGGTCAGCTCCGGGTCGGTGAGCTGGCCCGCCCACGCAGCGCTGCTCGAGCCCCAGCCGTGCAGGAAGACGATGGGCGGTTTGCCCGGGTCGCCGGCCTCGCGGACGGCCAGCCGCACGCCGCCCGCGCCGGCTACCTCGCCGATCACCAGCCGATCACAAGGCCGACATCGTCTGCCACTGGCTCCACGGGATCAGCCAGTCGTACACGTCCGAGCTGGTCGGGAAGTTGGCCTTCGAGCCGGTGACCTCGACCGGGTCGCCGATGAGCGCGCTGTCGAAGTACTTCTTCGCGTCGGACTCGAACAGGTTCACGCAGCCGTGCGAGCTGTTGACCTTGCCGATGTTGCCGTGGTTCTCCTCGTTCTCGTGGATGAACTCGCCGTGGTTGGAGATGCGCACGGCCCACTTCTTCTTGACGTTGGTGTAGCCGTAGCGCGGGTTGGAGAAGTCGCCGACCGGCTCCTTCGACATCACGATCACGGTGCCGTTGGGCGTGTTCAGGTTCGGGTCGGCGTCCTTGCCGTTGCTGGACGGGTAGCTCGCGGCGAGCGCGCCGTCGCGGTAGACGTCCATCTTGTGCTGCGGCGTGTTGATCTTGACGACCTGGTTGCGCCCGATGGTGAACGACGAGGACAGGTCAGACTTGCCGTACGCGCCGGCGCCGAAGGGCAGGCCGTAGAGCTTGGCGTTGACCGTGACCGTCGTGTTGGCCGGCCAGTACTCCTGGGGCCGCCAGTCGACCTGCTGGTCGCCGAGCCAGCCCCACGCGCCCTCGACCGGGACGGAGGTCTTGATCTCCAGGGCCTTCTCCACGGCGGCCTTGTCGGTCACCGGGCCCTCGGGGAACTTGATGCTGACCGGCATGCCGACGCCGACCGTGGCGTTGTCGCTCGGGTTGACCGTGGCACGCGGGGTCGACGCGGGGGCGACCGTGGTGAAGGTGCCCTCCTCCGTGGACTCCTTGCCTTCCTCGGTCTTCGCCGTGGCGGAGTACTTGTAGGTCTTGCCGTAGCCGAGGACCTCGCCGCTGGCCCAGCTCAGCTTGTCCGGCGCGATCTTGCCGGCGAGCTCCTTGCCCGCGGGGCTGGTCACCGTGGCGTCGGTGAGCTCACCGCCGTCCACGGTGATCTTGATGGGGTCGAGGACGGACACGTCCTTGGCGCCGTCGGCCGGCGCGAAGGTGATCTTCGCGGGCGGCCGGTCGTCCTTGGACTCCTTCGTCGACTTGCCCTTGAGCGCGTCACCGAAGGATCCGCCGGAGTCGTCGGAACACGCGGCGAGCAGCGTGAGGCTCGCCAGCATGGCGACCACCGTTCCGAACAACCGCCTCGATCTCACTGTCAAAAACCTCCGCCTGAGTCTGGCCCTCGTGATAGAGGACGCCCGGGAGCCGGACGAGGGTGCGTGGGGAAAGTGTGACAGTGGTCATACTCGCCCTCGCATCCGGCTCGGATACCTCCCGGGGAAGGATCGGTAAACGTGAACGACATCGGCACGGCAATCGTTACCGGAGCGAGCGCGGGTATCGGGGAAGCCACCGCACGAGGCCTGGCGGCGGCTGGTTTCCACGTGGTGCTCGGTGCCCGGCGACTCGATCGCCTCGAGGCCATCGCCTCTGACATCGGCGGCACGGCGCTGGCCCTTGACGTGACGTCGCCCTCATCTGTCGCGGAGTTCGTCGCGGCGGTGCCGGCGTGCCGGGTGCTGGTCAACAACGCGGGCGGCGCGCGCGGCCTGGACCCGGTGCGGTCCGCGGACGAGGACGACTGGCGCTGGATGTGGGAGACCAACGTCCTCGGCACGTTGCGCCTCACGAAGGCCCTGCTGCCCCGCCTGGCCGAGTCGGGCAACGGCCACGTGGTGACGGTGACGTCGATCGCGGCGTACGAGGTCTACGACAACGGCGGGGGCTACACGAGCGCGAAGCACGCCCAGTCGGCCCTGCACCGCACCCTGCGCGGCGAGCTGCTGGGCGCGCCGATCCGGTGCACGGAGATCCTGCCGGGCATGGTGGAGACGGACTTCTCCGTGAACCGCTTCGCGGGCGACGCGTCCCGGGCCGACGCCGTGTACCGCGGCCTCACCCCACTGACGGCACAGGACGTCGCGGACACGATCACCTACGCCGTGACCCGGCCCCCGCACGTGAACATCGACCAGATCGTCCTCAAGCCCCGAGACCAGGCCTCCGCGACCCGCGCACACCGCGAGTAGTCCACAACCAGCCCAGCTGTCCACAGGAACGCCGTGACCACGGGTTTTGTCAGGGGGTCGCCGGTAGACTGGCATGTGAGGGTGGCCCCCGGGACAGGGTGGGGCCTGCGTTTCTGGCGTTCTGCACGCGCGTGCGCGCGTGGGTTGTTCCTTGGTGGGGTCTGCTGAAGTGGGCGGTTGTGGCGGGGGAATGCCGAGCGGCCGCGATCTTGCGTGCGTGCTCTTGCTTGGTGCAGCCGGTTCGGGGCGGCTGGGAGTCGCGGGGCGGGCGTCAGTCGCGCAGCTCGTGGGCCAGCAGGCCCATCACGATCTTGTCGTGCCAGGTGCCGCCCGAGCGGTAGCCCTCCCGCAGGCGCCCCTCCTCGACGAACCCGACCTTCGCGTAGACCCGCCGGGCGCTCTCGTTCTCCGGGTAGACGGTGAGCCAGACCTTGTGCAGGCGCATCGTCTCGAAGCCGTACCGGCAGATCGTGCGGACGGCGTCCGTGGCCAGGCCGCGGCCCCAGTGACCGGACTCGCCGATGTACACGGCCAGCTCGGCGTCGCCGATCTCGGGCTTCGCGCCGCGCAGGGCCACGAGCCCGACCAGCTCCTGTCCCTCGATGGTCTCGATCGCTAGCTCGAGGCGCTCGTAGGAGTTGTGCGAGATGGCCTCGAACCGGCTCCGGAACCGGTGCAGCGACTCGGGCAGGCCGGTCTCCAGCCACCGGACGACAGCGGGATCCTGCTGCCAGCGCCAGACGACGTCGGCGTCGGCGGGTTCGAAGGCCCGCAGGGTGACCCGCGCGCCGCTGATCATGACCATGCCCGCGTTCCTCCGACCGCGCGTCAGAGGGTGCAGCCGACCAGGACCGGTTCCGGTTGCAGGTCCACGCCGAACGCCACCCGCACGCCGTCGCGGATCTCGCGGGCCAGGGACAGCAGGTCCTCCGTCGACGCCGTGCCCCGGTTGGTCAGCGCCAGGGTGTGCTTGCCGGACAAGGAAACCCGGCCGTCCGCCGCCGTGTACCCCTTCGCGAAACCGGCCCGCTCGATCAGCCACGCGGCCGACAGCTTCGACGCCCCCACGCCAGCCGGGTACTGCGGCACCGGCACGTCCGCGCCCACCCGGGCCGCGATCCGCGACAGCACGCCGCCGAGGTCCCGGTCGAGCACGATCGGGTTCGTGAAGAACGACCCCACGCTCCACGTGTCGTGGTCGGCCTGGTCGAGCACCATGCCCTTGCCGCGCCGCAGCTCCAGCACCGCCTGGCGGGCCAGCTCCACCGGCACCTGCTTGCCCTGCCGCACGCCGAGCATCCGCGCCAGCTCCGTGTACCGGATCGGCGCCGACATCCCGCCGTCGGCGAGCTCGAAGCGGACCCGCAGCACGACCGCGCGCTCGGTGCCCTTCAGCACGCTCGTGCGGTAGCCGAGCCCGAGCTCCGCCGCGCTCAGCGTCCGGATCTCGCCGGCCGCCCGGTCGAACAGGTCCACCGAGATCAGCAGCGCGGAGATCTCCACGCCGTACGCGCCGACGTTCTGCACCGGCGTCGCACCGACCGAGCCCGGGATGCCGGACAGGCACTCGAGCCCGCCGAGTCCCGCCTCGACGGTCCGGCACACGACCGCGTCCCAGTCCTCGCCGGCCTCGACGGTCAGCGCCACCCGCCCGTCGCCGAGCGAGTCGATCTTGCTGCCGCGGTTGGCCACCTGCACGACCGTGCCGGCGAACCCCTCGTCGGCGACCACCAGGTTCGAACCGCCGCCCAGCACCAGCACCGGCTCGCCCCGCCCGTCCGCGGCTCTGACGGCCGACGCGACGTCCTCCGCGGCACCGGCCGCCACGAACCGGGCAGCCGGACCGCCGAGCCGCAGCGTGGTGTACCCGGACAGGGGAACCGCGGAGCGGGCCACGATCCCGTCCGCGCCGAGGGGGAGGCTGGTCATGGGCTCCAACGGTAACCTCCGTCGCATGGCAACCAGCCTGGAGCACCGGTCGACCTTCGCCGCGGCGGCCGACGAGACTTACCGGACCCTCGTTGACAAGGCGTTTCTCACCGACCGGCTACGCGACATCGGCGGCAAGGACGCGACGCTGCTCGATCATGCCCAGAGCGGCGAGCGCGTCACGTTCCGGATGCGCCAGGGCGTCGACGCCGCGCGGCTGCCCGGCGCGGTGCGGTCGATCCTCAACGGCGACCTCGTCGTCGAGCGCGAGGAACGCTGGCAACCCGAGAGCGGTGCGTACGCGGGCACGAGCCGCGTGACGATCACCGGCGTGCCCGGGGACATCCAGGGTCGCTCGCGGATCGCGGGCACCGGTGCGGATGCCACGCTCGTGATCACCGCGCAGGTGAAGGTGAGCATCCCGCTGATCGGCGGCAAGCTCGAGAAGGTCGTCGCGGAGCAGGTCGGGAAGCTCCTGGCCGCGGAGGCCGAATACGCCGAGAAGTGGCTGGCCGAGCGCGGCTGAGCGCCCCCCTCGGGTCGGCGACCAGGGGGACGACGAATCCGAACCGGCTGCGCCGGGTGGACCGGTGGCTGGCGTGGTCCGCGCTCGTGCGCGCGGCGCTGGCCGCCGACTCGCCGCTGGTCGTGGACGTCGGGTACGGCGCGTCGCCGGTGACCACGGTCGAGCTCGCCGCGCGCCTGCGGTCGGTGCACCCGGGCGTGCGGGTGCTGGGCCTGGAGCTCGACCCCGCGCGGGTGGCCGCGGCCACGCACGCCGCCGACCCGCCGCGGCTCGACTTCGGCCGCGGCGGCTTCGAGCTGGCGGGCACGCGGCCCGCGGTGGTGCGGGCGTTCAACGTGCTGCGCCAGTACTCGGAGACGTCGGTGGACGAGGCATGGTCGGCGATGACGAGCCGGCTCGCGCCGGGCGGCGTCGTGGTCGAGGGCACGTGCGACGAGCTGGGCCGGCGGTGCTGCTGGGTGACGTTGTCGGCGGACGGGCCGGAGCTGCTCACGCTGGCGTGCGCGCCGGCGGACCTCGAGCGGCCGTCGGACCTGGCGGAGCGGCTGCCGAAGGCGCTGATCCACCGCAACGTGCCGGGCGAGCCGGTGCACGCGCTGTTCGTTGCGCTGGACCGCTGCTGGGCGACGGCGGCCCCGTTCTCGCCATACGGCCCGCGGGCGCGGTGGGTGGAGACGGCGCGGCTGCTGGCGGAGTCCGGCTGGCCGGTCCGGGACGGCCGGAAGCGTTGGCGCCTGGGCGAACTGACCGTGCCCTGGTCCGCCGTGCGCCCAACAACCTGAACCCCGCCAGCAAGCCCCTCACGCACGCCTCTCACGCACGACCTCTCACGCACGAAACCTCCCGGCACCAACCTCCCCGGCACGAACCTCCCGGCGCGACCTCCCGCGCACGAACCTCCCGCGCACGAACCTCCCGCGCACGAACCTCCCGCGCACGACCTGCCGCGCACGACCTGCCGCGCACGAAACCTCCCGCGCGCGCACGCGCGTGCAGAACGCCACAAACGAAAGCCCCACCCTGTCCCGGGGGCCACCCTCACATGCCAGTCTACCCGCACCCCCTGACAAAACCCGTGGTCACGGCGTTCCTGTGGACAACTCGGCGCACTGTGGACAGACGTGGGCCGGCGGGTCCCCGAAGCCCGCCAGCTCTGTCTACTTGGGACTGACCGCGCGGCTCAACGCGGCGCGGTCACCCATGACGGCAACGGCTCGCACGCGGAGCGCCACTCCTTGGGCACGCCCGCCGCGCCGGCCCGGCCGGCCACGATGCCGCCGACGATCGCGCACACCGTGTCCGTGTCCTCGGCGACCGCGGCCGCCGTCCACACCGCCTCGGGGTACTCCTCCAGGTGCCGTACCGCGATCCACACGGCGAGCGGCACCGTGTCCGGCGCGCTCTGCCGCGCGCCCGCGCCCAGCGCCGCCGCCGCGTCCGCCGGATCGGCGGCGGCGAGCGTCGTCGCCGTCTCGACGCCGTCGCGGACCCGGCCCGCCGGGGTGTGCGCCAGCACCTCGGCGTAGAGCTCGCCAACCGGCGCCCCGCTCGCCGCCAGCGACGCGGCCACGGCCGTCGCGACCGCCCCCGCGATGCCCTCGGGGTGCGTGTGGGTGACCCGCGCGGACGCCGCCGCCTCGCGTGCCGCCGTGGCCGGGTCGCCCGCGAACCACGCGCCGAGCGGCGCCACCCGCATCGCGGCGCCGTTGCCCCAGGAACCCTCGCCGCCGAACGTCTCCGTGGCGAGCACCCGCAGCGACTCCCGCCGCCGGCCCACCTCGCGCATCATCGCGTCGAAACCCGCGCCGTACCCGCGATCCGGGTCGTGGTGGTCGACGAAACTCGCCGCGAGCGCGTCCGGGTCGAGCCGGCCGTGCGCGGCCAGGACGTGCACGATCGAGCACGCCATCTCCGTGTCGTCGGTCCATCGCCACGGCGCGTCCGGCAGGCTCCGGCCGGCCGCGTCGGTCAGGTTGGCGCCGAGGGCGTCACCGACCGCCAGGCCACGCAGGCTCACCCGGGCACGGCGCAGTCGGTCGTCCATGGGTGGTTGGTACCACATCGGGGTTGACCTTGACGTTACGTCAACTTCTAACGTTTTGGTCATGACATGGTCGATCGCGCAGGTGGCGCGGATGTCGAAGGTGACTTCGCGAACCCTGCGCCACTACGACGAGATCGGCCTGCTGCCGCCGGCGAGGATCGGCGCGAACGGGTACCGCTTCTACGAGCGGGAGCAGCTGCTGCGGCTGCAGCAGATCCTCGTCATGCGGGCGCTGGGTGTCGGCCTGGACGCGATCGCGGAGATCGTGCACCAGGGCCGCGACCCGGTCGACGTGCTGCGCCTGCACCGCAAGTGGCTGCTCGCCGAGCGCGACCGCTTCGGACGGCTGGCCGACACCGTGTCCCGCACGATCGATGACCTGAAGGGAGGTGACAACGTGAACGCCAAGTCGATGGACCACTGGTTCGAGGGCTTCGACGCCGCCAAACAGGCCGAGCTGACCGAGGAGGCCCGGCAGCGGTGGGGCGCCGAGAACGTGGACGCGCGGGTGCCGGACCAGCCGAAGCAGTGGTGGCAGGGCCAGCGCGACGAGTGGGCGGCGCAGCTGACCAGCCTGGTCGAGCTGATCGACGCCGGCGCCGAGCCGGCCGATCCGCGAGTCCAGGATGTGATCTCGAATCATTACCAATGGATCACGCGGCACTGGACGCCGAACCGGGAGTCGTACACCGGTCTGGGTGACCTGTACGCCGACGACCCGCGGTTCCGGGCGAACTTCGACCGGACCGACCCGCGGCTGGCGGAGTTCCTGCGCGCGGCGATGGCCGAGTACGCGCGGACCCGCCTCGACTAGCCCCCGCCCGCCCGGAAGAGCTGCAGGTCTTCCGGGCGGCGGGCGACTATCCTCCTCGCGTGGATTTCGCGAGCTACCTCGACCGGATCGAACAGCAGGCGAACGCGTTGCGGGTCGCGGCGGTGCAGGCCGGCCCGGGCACCGCGGTGCCGACCTGTCCCGAGTGGACGGTCGCGCACCTCGTCCGGCACATCGCCCGCGTGCACAACATGGTCGTCAAGGCCCTCGGCTCGCCGCCCGAGGCCGAGCGCGTCCGCGCGGACGCGCCGCCCGAGGAGTGGGACGCGCTGCTGGCCTGGTGGGACGAGCAGACCGCCGTGCTGCTCGCCGACCTGCGGGCGAAGGGCCCGGACACGCCGTGCTGGACCTTCGGCATGCGGATCGACGCGGTCGCCCGGTCCGGGTTCTGGGCCCGCCGCCAGGCGCACGAGACCGCGATCCACCGGCTCGACGCCGAGCACGCGGCCACCGGGAGCGCCGACGCGAGCGCCGTGCCGTCGCTGGTGTTCGACTCCGACCTCGCGGCCGACGGGATCGACGAGGTGCTCACCATGATGGTGCCGCGCAGGCTGGCCCGGGAGGAACCGGACATCGAGGGCACGGTGCTCTTCCATGCCGCCGACGCCGGTCGCGCTTGGCACGTGCGGCTCAAGCGCGGCGAGGTCCCCGAGGTGGGCCCGGCCACCGAAATCGACGCGGACGCGTCGGTGGTCGGCACCGCGGACGCGGTCTACCGCGCGGCGTGGCGCCGGCCGAGCACGGCGATCATCACCGGCGACCGCGCGCTGGTCGAGGCGTTGCGCACGCCATGAGCCGCCGCTTCGTGATCACCTTCGGGTGCCCGGACCGCATCGGCATCGTGGCCCGGATCGCGACGTTCCTCGCCGACCTCGGCGGGCTGATCGTCGAGGCCGCGTACCACACCGACCAGGACACGGGCTGGTTCTTCACCCGCCAGGAGATCAGCGCGGACACGGTGCCGATCGGCCTCGACGAGCTGCGCGCCCGGTTCGGCGCGATCGCGCGGGAGCTGGCCCGCGACGGCGACTGGCAGATCATGGACACCGACGCGCGGCGCCGCGTGGTGCTCCTGGTGTCGAAGGAGGGGCACTGCCTCTACGACATCCTCGGCCGCGTGGCGACGGGCGAGCTGGACGTCGACGTGCCCGCGGTGATCGGCAACCACCCCGACCTGGCGTCGATCACCGAGGCGCACGGCATCCCGTTCCACCACGTGCCGTTCCCGGCCGACGGCAAGCAGGCCGCGTTCGACCGGCTGCGCTCGCTCGTCGACGAGGCGGACCCGCACGCGATCGTGCTGGCCCGGTTCATGCAGATCGTGCCGGCGCAGCTGTGCGCGGCGTGGAGCGGGCGCGCGCTGAACATCCACCACAGCTTCCTGCCGTCGTTCGTCGGCGCGCGGCCCTACCACCAGGCGCACCGCCGCGGCGTGAAGCTGATCGGCGCGACGTGCCACTACGTCACCGCCGAGCTCGACGCCGGCCCGATCATCGAGCAGGACGTGATCCGCGTCGGCCACTCGGACTCGATCACCGACATGGTCCGGCGCGGGCGGGACATCGAGAAGGTCGTGCTGGCCCGCGGGCTGCGGTGGCACCTGGAGAACCGCGTTCTGGTGCACGGCAACAAGACGATGGTGTTCCAGTGATCCCGGTCGTCGACGTGTCGTCGCCGGCCGCGGCCGCCCCCGAGATCGAGCGCGCGTGCCGGTCCACCGGGTTCTTCTACGTGACCGGCCACGGCGTGCCCGCGTCGCTGCGCACGGAGCTGGAAGCGCTGAGCCGGGAGTTCTTCGCCCTTCCCGAGGCGGCGAAGCTGGAGATCGAGATGTCCCGCGGTGGCCGGGCGTGGCGCGGCTACTTCCCGGTGGGCGCGGAACTGACCTCGGGCGCGGCGGATCTCAAGGAGGGCCTGTACTTCGGCACCGAGCTGCCGGCGGGCCAGCCGCTGCCGCTGCACGGCCCGAACCTGTTCCCGCGCCAGGTGCCGCGGCTGCGCGCGGTGGTCCTGTCCTATCTGGACAAGCTGACCGCGGTGGGCCAGAACGTGCTGCGCGGCATCGCGTTGAGCCTCGACCTGGACGCGGAGTACTTCGCCGCGGGCTACACGGCGTCGCCGACGGTGCTGTTCCGGGTCTTCCACTACCCGCCCTCGCCGCCGGACGCGCCCGGGTGGGGCGTCGGCGAGCACACCGACTACGGCCTGCTGACCCTGCTGGCGCAGGACGACAACGGCGGCCTGCAGGTGCACACGCCGGACGGGTGGCTCGACGCGCCGCCGCTGCCGGACACGTTCGTCTGCAACATCGGCGACATGCTGGAGCGCCTGACCGGCGGCTGGTACCGCTCGACGCCGCACCGGGTCCGCAACACGAGCGGCCGGGGCCGGCTGTCGTTCCCGTTCTTCATGGACCCGGACTTCACCGCGGAGGTGCCCCCGCTGCCGAACCGCGCGGCCACGGACGCGGGTGGCCGGCGACGCTGGGACGGCGCGAGCCCGCTCGCCTTCGAGGGCACGTACGGCGCCTACCTGACGGCGAAGGTGGCGAAGGTCTTCCCGCACCTGCACGACGAAGTGGGCGAGTGAGCCGGCCGGACCAAGATCACCGGCGGCCTCCGGCCCCCCGGAATCCACGCTACCGACCGGCACTGACGAAGCCCGAGTGACTGGCTGAGACCTGTGGACAGACCGCGGTCCACGCGGGGCCCCCCGTTTTCCACGCTACCGACCAGCACCGACGAAGCTCGAGCGAGTGGCTGAGACCTGTGGACAACCCCCGGGCACGCGGGGGCCCCCCGCTTTCCACGCTATCGGCGGGGACCGACGAAAACGGGCCGTGCAGAGAGGCTGTGGACAAGCAACCCGATTGAACGGTCCATTCAATCGGCCCTGGGGGCCCCCGATTTCAAGCCTAGCGACGGGGTCCGACGAAACGGGGCGAGCGGCGCGCGGGGCTGTGGACTACCGGCCGAGGCCTTCGACGACCTCGGCGCCGGGCAGCTCCGCGAGTGTCGGGCCCGGGACCAGGAGCTTGCTGCCCCGGATGCCGCTGCCGATGATGAGCTCCGGTGCCGCGGCGACCGCCGGGTCGAGGAGGATCGGCCAGCCGGGCACGCCGAGCGGGGTGATCCCGCCGTACGCCATGCCGGTCAGCTCCACCGCGGTGTCCATCGGCGCGAACGACGCTTTCCGTACATCGAGCCGTTTTCGGACCACGCCGTTGACGTCCGCGCGCGTCGTCGCGAGGACCAGGCAGGCTGCGAACCGTTCCTCGCCCGCGCGTTTGCCGGCCACGACCACGCAGTTGGCGGACGCGTCGAGCGGGCAGCCGTAGGTCGCGCAGAACGCGGCCGTGTCGGCCAGGTCGGGGTCGATCGCGGTCACGCCCACGCCCGCGGCGTGCTCGGGAGGCAGCGCGGCGAGCGCCTTGGCCACCGGGTCGGCGAGCAGGTCGGGGCGGTCGAGGGCGCGCTCGACCGTGAGCGATCCGGCGATGGTCCAGGCGGTCACGCGAGCAAACCCCGCGTCACCACCGCTGGCCGCGCTGTACTTCGATCAGCCTGGGCCGGATGTCCACGATGTAGACCAGCGCCGCCACGAGCCCGGCCATCCAGAAGATCCATCCGATGCCGGCGAAGCTGAACAGGAGCAGCGCGGCGGAGGCGCCGCCGGTGATGCCGAGCCACGCCGGCTTGGTCAACCGGTCGATCGCGTTGTAGGCGTCCTGACGCTGCATCAACGCGTGGATGAAAGCGAACACACCGACCGGGACCGCGGCCCAGTCGATGATCCGCAGGATCAACAGCGCTTCCATCGGCACGCCTCCAGCCTACGTGCGGACGGTGACGAGTGACCAGTGGACCTGGTCATGGCGCGCAAGAGCCCCGGCACCGGGGGTGCCGGGGCTGGCGTGGCGGACGCCTTACTTCACTTCTTGGCGGCGCCGTTGGTCTTGCGCGTGCTCGTGCCGGTCCGGGTGGTCGCGCCCTTGCTCGGCGCGGTCCGGTTCGCGGCCTTGCGCGACGTGCTGCGCACCTCGTGCGCCACGTCGTCGCCGAGCTCCGCGATCGCCTCGGCGGCGTCCGCGGCGGTCCGCTGGGTGGCACGCGCGGTCTTCTCGCCGACCGAACGGGTCCGGCGGGTCACCCGGGCCAGCACCTCGTCGGCCAGCTCGCGGGCGTCACCCGCGGCGTCGCCGACGCGCTCCTGCAGCGCGGCGATGGCCTCTTCGACCTGGTCCAGCGCCTTGCGGACCGGCGGCTGGGCACGCAGCTTGGTCAGCGCGTCCTCGCCCTGGTCGGCCAGCTTCTGGTACAGCTTCTGCGCGGCCTCGGTGTACTCGTCGACCAGCTTGCGCAGCTCGGCCGGGTCCAGCTTCTCGCGCACACCGGCCAGGTCGCGGGGCAGCTCGTCGACCGCGCCCCGGGCGGCGTCGGCACCTTCGTTGACCCGGCTGCGGGTCTTCTGCACGGCGTCGCGCACGGCCTGGGTGGCCAGGTCGCCCGCGCCCAGCGCCGCGAGCAGCGGCGTCCGGAGGGCCTCGACGGCCTGTTCGCCGGCCTTGCGCACGTCTTCGGTCTTCGGCAACGCAACCATGTGTCTCACTCCTCAGATGTGGGGCCCGTCGGGTGTACCACTACGTCCACATCGGACCCCTCCATTGTGGACTGTGCGGAGTTCTCGCGGCGGAACGACTCGTAGACATCCAGCAGGATCTGCTTCTGCCGTTCGGTGAGCACCTCATCGGCACGCACCGCGTCGACCACCGGGCCGCCGTGCGTGGCATCGAGGATGCCGGCGCGCACGTACAGCGCCTCAGCCGAGATCCGTAAGCCCTTGGCGATCTGCTGGAGAATCTCCGCACTCGGTTTCCGCAGGCCCCGCTCGATCTGGCTGAGATAGGGGTTGGACACCCCGGCTAGCTTCGACAGCTGGCGCAACGAGATCTTGGCGCTGCTGCGCTGCTGCTTGATGTAGTCGCCGATGTCCCGCCCGAGGTCGGCAACCTTGTCGGCAACCTCGTTGATGCCGTGGTTGATGACGCGGCCGTTCCCGTCCTGGCTGGGCTGGTCGGTCTCGCTCATCCGGTCACCTCCTCGCGACACCACTGACCGTACGCGCGAGTGCTAGCAGTTGCAAGCGGAGTGCTTGCGCAGGTGAGGTGGGTCGCGTCACACGGGACGCGACAAGCCGGCCGGCCCGGCGAGGAGGTGGCGGACCCAGGCGGCGACCTGTGCGGCGGTCTGCGCCGGGCTCATCCGCGTGGTGTCGAGCAGGGTCATGGGCGGCTTGGTGTGGGCGTGCTCGGCCACCATCCACTCGTTGAACTCGAGCATCTCGGCGACGCGTTCCTCGTCCCACGCCCGCCACGCCGGCCGGTGCCGCAGCCGCTCGGCCAGCACGTCCGAGTCGCACGTCAGCGCGAGGTAGTGGATCTCCGCGAACAGCGCGCGCTCGGGCCACGACTCGAACTGCGGCGGCGCGACGGTCCCGCACAGCACGACCGGCCGGCCGCTCTGCTGCACGGATGCGGCGAGCCGCAGCCACGTCTGGCGGAACGCCGGCGAGTCGCCCGCGGGGTCACGCAGCGCGCCGACCCACAGCAGGTCCTGCTCGAGCACCACCGCGAAGGACTCGAGCAGCGGCACCAGCAGCCGGCCGACCGTGGACTTGCCCGTGCCGGACGGGCCGGTCAGGGCGAACAGCGGCAGGCGCCGGTACGGCTCCCGGTGTCCACAGTAGACACACAGGATCGCCGCACCGGCGCCGCCGTCGAGCACGCGGGGTTCGGAGAGCCAGGCTCCGCAACCCGCACAGATCATCGGGTTCACGGGGAGCCGTCAGTCGAACAGCTGCTCCATGAAGCTCTTGCGCCGGCGGTGCCCATGACCACCGGAGTACCCGCGCGGCGAGTCGGGGTAACCACCGCGCCCGTAACCCTTCGGCGAGTCGGGGTAGCGCCCGTACCCGCCGCGTGGCGAGTCCGGGTACGGCCCCCGGTGCGGCACCCCGCCGCCCTGGTGCGGTGCCCCGCCACCCTGGTACGGCGGCGGTGCGGCCGGTGCCATGTACTGCTGCTCGGCGTTGAGGATGGACTCCAGCTCACCGCGGTCCAGGAAGATCCCGCGGCAGCCGTCGCACTGGTCGAGGTGGATGCCTTGGCGGTCGACGGTGCGCATCGTGTTCTGACACTTCGGGCAAATCACGCAACCAACCCTACGCAAACACGGCCCGCTACGGCCACACGTGGTCGCCACCCACACCGAACCACGCCATGCTATGGCCCGGTCGCACATGGCCCGTGGGCTCGGGTTTACCTAGCGTCATGGGGCATGGAAGGTGCTCCAGCTCACAACGACCTCGCCGGGCGCATCGCGATGGTCACCGGTGGTGGCGGCGGCATCGGCCGCGCCTGCGTCCACGCGCTCGCCGAGGCGGGCGCGAAGGTGCACGTCGTGGACCGGGACGCGGCCGCCGCGGAACTGGTGGCCGGCGAGGTCGACGGGTGGGCACACGTGGTGGACCTGGCCGACGCGGACGCGATCGAGTCGCTGCCGGCCGAGGTCGACGTGCTGGTGAACAACGCCGGCCTGCAGCACGTCGCGCCGCTGCACGAGTTCCCGCCGGCGAAGTTCACGCTCATCCAGCAGGTCATGGTCACCGCGCCGTTCCTGCTCATCCGCCGGTGCGTGCCCCACATGTACGCGCGCGGCTGGGGCCGGATCGTGAACGTGTCGAGCGTGCACGGCCTGCGGGCGAGCGCCTACAAGGTCGCCTACGTCGCCGCCAAGCACGGGCTCGAGGGCCTGTCCAAGGTCGCCGCGATCGAGGGCGCACCGCACGGCGTGACCAGCAACTGCGTCAACCCGGGCTACGTGCGCACCCCGCTGGTGGAGAACCAGATCGAGGCGCAGGCACAGGCCCACCACCTGCCGGCGAGCGAGGTGGTCGAGCGGGTGCTGCTCGACCGGACCCCGGTCAAGCGGCTCATCGAGCCGGCCGAGGTCGCCGCGCTCGTGCGGTGGCTCGCGAGTGATCCCGGCGGCTCGCTCACCGGTGCCTCGGTCCCGCTCGACGGCGCGTGGACCGCGAACTGAAGTCCCCCAATCCCCCAACGAAGTGCGGTGATCCAGTGAGCTCCCTGCCCATCACGGAACCCGGGAAGCCCCGGTCCTTAGCCAAGATCGTGTCCGCGAGCCTCGTCGGCACCACGATCGAGTGGTACGACTTCTTCCTCTACGGGTCGGCTGCGGCACTCGTGTTCAACGTGCTGTTCTTCCCCGACTTCGACCCGCTGACGGGCACCCTGCTCGCCTTCTCCACCTACGCGATCGGGTTCGCCGCCCGGCCCCTGGGCGGGCTCGTCTTCGGGCACTTCGGGGACAAGATCGGCCGCAAGAAGCTGCTGGTGCTGAGCCTGCTGCTGATGGGCCTCGCCACGTTCGCCATCGGCCTGCTGCCGACCTACGCCACGATCGGCGCCGCCGCGCCGCTGCTGCTGACGTTCCTGCGGCTCGTCCAGGGCTTCGCGCTCGGCGGCGAGTGGGGCGGCGCGGTGCTGATCGTGTCCGAGCACGGCGGCGCCGAGCGGCGCGGGTTCTGGGCGTCGTGGCCGCAGTGCGGCGCGCCGGGCGGCAACCTGCTGGCGACCGCGGTGCTCGCGATCCTCGCCGCCGTGCAGTCCGAGGAGGCCTTCCTGTCCTGGGGCTGGCGGATCCCGTTCCTGCTCTCGGCCGTCCTCGTGGTCATCGGCCTGTGGATCCGGCTGTCCGTGTCCGAGTCGCCGGTGTTCCTGGAGGCACAGCGCAAGGCCGAGGCGCAGGGCAAGGACGAGAAGGCGCCGATCGTGCAGGTGTTCAAGCACAGCTGGCGCGAGGTGCTGATCGCGATGGGCGCCCGCATGGGCGAGAACGTGTCCTACTACGTGATCACCGCGTTCATCCTGACCTACATCACCACGTCGCTGGGCCTGGAGAAGTCGGTCGGCCTCAACGCGGTGCTGATCGCCTCGGCCATCCACTTCGTCACGATCCCCCTGTGGGGCCTGCTGTCCGACCGGATCGGCCGGCGCAAGGTGTACCTGTTCGGCGCGTCCGGGATGGCCGTGTGGGGCTTCGTGTTCTTCGCCTTGCTGGACAGCAAGTCGTTCCTGGTGATGACGCTCGCGACCACCGTCGGCCTGGTGCTGCACGGCGCGATGTACGGCCCGCAGGCGGCGTTCTTCTCCGAGCTGTTCGGTACCCGGGTGCGGTACTCGGGTGCGTCGATCGGCTACCAGCTGGCCTCGATCGCCGCCGGCGCGGTGGCCCCGCTGATCGCGGTCGCGCTGCTCGCCTCGTGGGGCTCGACGCTGCCGGTGTCGCTGTACGTCGCGGCCATGTGCGTGATCACCGTGGTGGCGGTGCTCCTCGCCCGCGAGACCCGCGGGGTGTCGCTCGAGTCGGGCGAGCAGGCGCCGGCCGCCGCTGAGGTACCGGCCGCGGAGGCCCAAGTGACAACATGATCGCCGTGGACGTTCGTGCCGACGCGGTGCGCCAGCTGCTCGACCTGCTCGCGAGTGACGCGAGCGGCGAGCAGCTGGCGCACGTCGCCGTCGAGGCCCGCGCGCGGCTGGACGCGGACGGCCTCGCCCGGCTCGAGGAAGCCGTCGAGGTGGCGCTGCGCATCCGGCACACGCTGACCGAGCACCAGCGCCGCGAGGCCGAGCTGACCGCGCTGTTCGACACCGCGCGGGACCTGTCGAAGCTGCGCGACCTCGACGAGGTGCTGCGGTCGATCGTGCGGCGGGCGCGCCAGCTGCTGCGGGTGGACCTGTCCTATCTCAGCCTGAACGACGACGCCGCGGGCACGACGTACATGCGGGTGACCGACGGCTCGGTGTCCGACCTGTTACCGAACCTGCGCATCGGGCACGGCGAGGGCCTGGGCGGGCTGGTCGCGCAGACCGCGCACCCGTACGCGAGCGCGGACTACCTGGCCGACCCGCGGTTCGCGCACACCCGCTCGATCGACGACGCGGTGACCGCCGAGCACATGGTCGGCATCCTCGGCGTGCCGCTCTCGCTCGGCAGCCTGGTGATCGGCGTGCTGTTCGCGGCCGACCGGCAGCGCCGCGAGTTCACCGCCGAGGAGGTCGCGCTGCTGTCCTCGCTCGCCGACCACGCGGCCATCGCCATCGACAACGCCCAGCTGCTGGCGGAGACGCGGCGGGCCAACGAGACGATCGGCGGCCACAACGAGGAGATGCGCCGCGGCGAGGACGCGCACGACCGGCTGATGGAGCTCGTGCTGCGCGGTGGCGATCTGGACGAGGTGGTCACCGAGGTGGCCGCGGTCCTCGGCGGCGGGGTCGTGCTGTTCGACGAGTCCGGCGGCGCGCTCGCCCGGGTGTCGGCCGGGCCGGTCACGCTGCCGGACACGGCGGTCGCGGCGTCGCGGACCTCGGGCCGCGCGGTGCGCTCCGGCGCCGACGCCGGTGCCGAGTGGGTGTGCGCGGTGCTGGCCGGCCCGGAGCTGCTGGGCAGCCTCGTGCTGACCGGCCGGCCGTCGCTCATGGACGCGGACCGGCGGCTGTTCGAGCGGGCCGGCGTCGTGGCCGCGTTGCTGTTGCTGCTGCGGCGGTCGGTGGCCAAGGCCGAGGACGAGGTGCGCGGCGAGCTGCTGACCGACCTGCTGACCGCGCCGTCGCGCAACCAGGGCTCGCTGCTCGCGCGCGGACGGCGGCTGGGCATCGACCTCGCCGCGGCGCACACCGTGTTGATCGCGCACTGCGACGGCGTGCCCCGGCGGCGGCTCGCGATGGCGTGCGGCCGGTACGCGACCCTCGTGGGCCTGCACGCCGAGCAGGTCGTGCTGCTGGTGGCCGACGGCACGCCGGCGCTGGCGCCGAAGCTCGCCGCCGAGCTGGGGTCCACAATGGACGCTCCGGTCACCGTCGGCTCGGCCGGGCCGGCACGCGGGCCGGTGGCGCTCGCCTCCGCCGCGGCCGAGGCGGCGCGCTGCGTGCGGACGCTGCTCGCGCTGGGCCGCGCGGGGCAGGGCGCGGCGCTGGCGGACCTGGGCTTCGTGGGCCAGCTGATCGGCGACCGCACCGATCTCGACGGCTACGTGCGGGCCACGCTCGGGCCGGTGCTGGACTACGACGCGCGGCGCGGCACGGACCTGGTGCGCACGCTGGACGCGTACTTCGAGTGCGGCACGAACCTCACCCGCGCGAAGGATCAGCTGCACGTGCACGTGAACACGGTCGTCCAGCGGCTGGACCGGATCGCGTCGCTGCTCGGCGAGGACTGGCAGCAGCCGGACCGCGCGCTGGAGATCCAGATCGCCCTGCGCTTGCACCGGCTGCACGACTGAGCGTCCCGTACGCTCGGTTGCGTGCTGCCCTACCTCGCCTTCGCCGCCGGGCTGGCGGCGGTCATGTACGGCATGTGGGGGTTCGCCCGGCTGGCCCGCCGCCGCGGGGTGGACAGCGCGCTGATGGGCATCGCCGACGACCTGTTCCACCCGACCGCCAAGGACCAGCAGGAGGAGCACCGCGCGGTGGAGGAGCGCGTCGTGCCCAGCCCGTCCCCGTCGGACGGTGACCCGGACGACCCGCGGCGCTAGAGGTCGACCACGACCTCGTGGTGGGTGACCTCCTCGTCCCACCGCGACAGCACGCGCCGGGCGGCCTCCTCGACGAACGCCCGCTCCGGATGGTTGCCCGCGAACCCGCGCACCGCCTGCATGCTGGTGAAGAACGCGATCGAGACGAACGCGACCTCGTCGCCCTCGGCCCGGCGCAGCAGCCGCGCGCCGCGGAACCCGTGCACCCCGGTCAGGTGGACGGAGACCTCGTCCTCGTAGTGCCGTTGGTACTCGTCGGCCCGGTCGGCCGGAGCCCACCCGCGCCACACCCGAGCGATCATGTTCGCTCCCTTCGGCAGCAGATCCACACTAACCTCGCTCGGGATGTCGCGGATCTCCCTGCTGATCGCCCTGGGCGTGGACAACGCCGGATCGGGCTTCTTCCTCCCCCTGACGCTCGTCTTCGTGACGCGCGTGGTCGGCCTGCCGCTGGGCACCGCGGGGGCGACCGTCGCCGCCGGCACCCTGGCCGGGTTGCTCGTGCCGCCGCTCGCCGGCCCGCTGGTGGACCGGATCGGGCCGCGGCCGGTCGTGATCACCGCGCAGCTGATCCAGTCGGCCGGCGCGGGGCTGTTCCTGGTGGCGGACGGCGTCCTCGCGGTCGCGGTGGCCACGGTCGCGCTCGCGGCGGGTCAGCAGCTGTTCTACAGCTCGCTGTTCGCCCTGATCTCGGACGTCGCCGGGGAGGGGCCGAAGGACAAGCCGTTCGCGGTGGTGGCGATGGTTCGCGCGGGCTGCTTCGGCCTGGGCGGTCTCGCGGCGGGCGTGCTGCTGACCACGGCGGGGACCGACGGGCTGCGCGTGGCGGTCCTGGTGAACGCCGCCAGCTTCGCCGCGTGCGCGCTGCTGCTCGCGACCCTGGTGCGCCCGGGCCACCACCCCGTGGCCGCCAGCGGCGCGGCGCGCCTGCGCGGGGACCGGACGTTCCTGTCCCTCATCGGCATCACCGGCCTGGTCGCGCTGGCGACCGACTTCTACCTGGTCGGCATGCCGGTCTTCGTGCTCGACGTGCTGGGTGGGCCGCCGTGGCTGCCGGGCGTGCTGCTCGCGGTGTCCACCACGATCAACGCCACCTGCGGCACGCTCGCACTGCGGGCGACGCGGGGCATCACGCGCATCGCCGCGATGGCCCTCGGTGCCGCGGTGGTCGTCGCGTGGTGCGCGCTGTGCCTGCTGCTGCCCGTGACGCCCGTGGCGTGGCTGGTGCCGGCCCTGTTCGCGTCCACGCTGCTGACCGCCGGGAGCAACCTGCTGTTCGGCACCCGCGTCAACGCGCTCGCCGTCGAGCTCGCTCCGGCCGCCGCGCGGGGCCGCTACCTGGCCATGTTCCAGTACGCGTTCACCGTGCCGGGCGTGGTCGCGCCGGCGGTGGCCGGGTTGTTCTCGGTGGCGGTGTGGCTGCCCTGGCTCGTGGTCGGCGGGTGCGCCGCCGTGGCGACCGCGGGGCTGCGCCGGTTCGCCTAGCGGATCCAGGCCGCCAGCTCGTCGAACGCGGCCCGGAAGTGCGGGGCGATCGGCTCCAGCTGGCCGGGGTAGGCGTCCACCAGGCCGTCGACGTGGTTGCCGCGCTCGATGCGGTGGTAGCGGAACAGGTCGTCCCGGCCGGCGTCGCGGATCATGCGGGCGTAGGCGTCCGAGTCCTGGCTGATCGGCAGCAGCGTGTCGAGCGTGCCGTGCAGGGTGATGAGCGGCTTGCCGATCCGGCCGGTCAGCCCGATCCGGGCCACCGCGCGGTGCACGGACGCCGGCCGCGCCGCGTAGTCGTAGTCCGCGTCGCAGTTCGGGGTTCCGCTCGCGCAGTACGGGATGCCGGCGTCGAGGTCACCGTCGAACGACGGGTCCAGCTCCTCGCGGTACACGCGCTGCGTGAAGTCCCAGTAGACCTGGTTGTGGTACGGCCACAGGAACTCCGAGCCGGGCGCGAAGCCGGCGTCGAGCATCGCCTGGTGCGCCTGCTCGGAGCCCGCCGCGTAGGCCGGGTACGCCCGCATCGCGCCCGGGAGGACGTCGAACATGTTGGGGCCCTTCGCGGTCCACAGCGTGCCCTCCCAGTCCAGCCCGCCGTCGTAGAGCCACGGGTTGTGCTCCAGCTGCCAGCGCACGAGGTAGCCGCCGTTGGAGATGCCGGCGGCGATCGTGCGCGCGGGGAGCCGGCCGTACCGCTGCGCCACCACGGCCTTCGCCGCCACCGCCAGCTGCGTCACCCGCGCGTTCCACTCCGCGATCGCGTCACCCGGGCGGCGGCCGTCGTGGTGGAAGGCCAGGCCGGTGTTGCCCTTGTCCGTCGCGGCGAACGCGTATCCCTTGGCCAGCACGGAGTCCGCGATCGCGCGGTCGTTCGCGTACTGGCGGCGGTTGCCGGGGGTGCCCGACACGACCAGCCCGCCGTTCCACCGGTCCGGCAGCCGCAGCACGAACTGCGCGTCGTGGTTCCAGCCGTGGTTGGTGTTCGTCGTCGACGTGTCCGGGAAGTAGCCGTCGACCTGGATACCGGGCACCCCGCTCGGCTGCGGCAGGGACGTCTGGGTCAGCCCGGTCCAGTCCGCCTCGACGGTGTGGCCGGAGGCGACGGTGCCCGCCGTGGTCAGCTCGTCCAGGCAGGACACCTCCTGGTGCTGCGCGGCCGGTACGTGCAACCGGTCCGCCCGCGCGCAGTGGCCCCCTCCGGAAGTTCCACTGTGGACGGTTCCGGCGGCGGCGACCGGTGCGGTCACGGCGAGTACGGCGGCGGCCAGTACGGCAACCCGGGCGATCATGACGAACCTCCCTGCGCGACGCTGCGATGCCAGACGCTAGGGAGCCGCCGCACCTGCGCATATGCGTGCGGGCACCACAATCGTCCGGACGAATGTGGTGCCAACAGCCCTGCCGACCTGGGCGGAAATTACCTAACCTCGAAGGAAAGTGATGCCGATCACAGCGAGGTGCGGCATGAAGAAGGTCCTTCTGGTCGTGGCGACTCTCGTCGCCGGCCTGCTCGCCGGCGCCACCCCGGCGTCCGCGGCGAGCATCGTCGAGGTGACCGGGTTCGGGAGCAACCCGGGTGCGCTCAAGATGTTCCGGTACGTGCCCGACGGCCTGCCCGCCGGCCGGCCGGTCGTCGTCGCGTTGCACGGGTGCACGCAGAACGCCGCCGGGTACGGCACCGGGTCCGGCTGGACCCAGCTCGCCGACCGCTTCGGCTTCTCCGTGGTGCTGCCGGAGCAGCAGAGCGGGAACAACTTCAACAAGTGCTTCAACTGGTTCGAGGCGGGCGACATCGCGCGCGGCCAGGGCGAGGCCGAGTCGATCGCGCAGATGGTCCGCCGCCAGCTCGCGGACACCGGCGCGGACCCCGCGCGGGTCGACGTGACCGGCCTGTCCGCGGGCGGCGCGATGACCGCGGTGATGCTCGCGGCCTATCCGGACATGTTCGCCGGTGGCGCGGTCGTCGCGGGCATCGCGTACAAGTGCGCGACGAGCATGCCCGACGCGTTCACCTGCATGAACCCCGGCCGGAACCTGACGCCGGCCCAGCTCGGCGACGCCGTCCGCGGCGCGAGCGGGCATGCCGGCCCGTGGCCGACGGTCAGCATCTGGCAGGGCGACGCCGACTTCACCGTCCGCCCGTCGAACATGACCGAGCTCGTCGAGCAGTGGACCGACGTGCACGGCATCCCCGCGACGCCGACCAGCACGGACACCGTGGCCGGCTACCCGCACGCGATGTACGCGAGCGGCGGCCGCACCCTCGTGGAGACCTACACGATCACCGGCATGGGGCACGGCCAGCCGCTCGACCCGGGCACCGCCGACGGCCAGTGCGGCCAGGCGGGCGCCTACCTGCTGGACGTCAACATCTGCGCCGCCTGGCACCTGGCCGGGGCCTGGGGACTGGCCGGCTGACCCGCGTCACTCCGTCCGCAGCGAGGTGAGCCGCGTGGCGCTGCGCAGGAACGGCAGCGTCATCGCGGTCACCAGCACCGCCAGGGCCGCCGCGGCCGCGGACAGCACGCCGATGCCGAGCCAGTCGATCACCATCGGGTCGCCGGACAGCCGGACGAGCAGCGCCGCCAGGCCCACGCCGGTCAGCACGGCCATCACCACGCCGAGCGCGATCGGCAGCGCCACCTGCCACAGCAGCGACCGGGCCAGCACGCCCAGCGGCACCCCGCTCGCCGCCAGCACGGCGAGCGGCCGGCGGCGCTCCCGGATCTGCTCCAGCGCGAGCACCAGCAGGCTCACCCCGGCCAGCAGCAGCGTGACGATCGAGCCGACGTAGAGCCCGTTGCGCACGGCGAGGTAGGTCTGCTGGATCCCCGTGAGGTCGCCCGTGGTGTTGCTGGCGTAGACGTAGACGTCCGGGCCGTACGCCGCGATCGCGTTGCGCAGCCGCTCCAGGCCGTCGGAGTCGAGGTCGTCCACCCGCACGTGCACGGTCGCGCTGTCGGCCGGGATGCTCGCCGCGCCCGGCGCGCCGGGCGTGAGGATCAACGTCTGGTAGACCGGCCCGTCTCGCTGCGGCATCGAGACGGGCCGCACGTCCGACGGGACGGTCCAGGTGCCCAGTTCCTCGTAGTCCGGCGCCTCCTGCGCCTGCCCGCTCATCGAGTACCGCCGGAACGCCAGCTCGTCGCCGGCCTTCGGCACGTCGCCCCAGTTGGTGACCACCCAGCTCCGGCCGTCGGCGCAGTCGGGGATGTCGGTCAGGTCGTTGATCGCGGCGCAGTCCATGACGCTGATCGCGTAGCTGATGGCCTCGTCGCCGCTGTCCGGGTCGTACCCGATCGCGATGCGCGCCACGTGTGAGCCCTCCACCGCGGGCACGCCCTGCACGTCCGCGACGACGTCCTGCGCGATCTCCGGCGAGGCGGAGACCTCGACGACCGGCCGGCCATCGCCGCTGGGACCGCCGGAGCCGACGTCGCGCTCCACGGTCATCAGCACGGTCTGCAACGTGATCGCCCCGGCCAGCACGACCGCCACCCCGCCGACCACGCGCGCCGACGTGCCGCTGTCCAGCTGCAGCCGCCGGATCGCGAGCTGCCAGGACGACGGCCCGCCGCGGATCCGGCCGGCCACCCGCTCCACCAGCCACGGCAACAGCACCGGCACGCCGACGAGGAGCAGCGCCACCCCCGCCGACACCGCGACCGACCAGCTGTTCGAGCCCTCCGGCAGGCCCGCCTGCGTGATCAGCAACGCGACGCCCGCCGCGATCGGCGCGACCCGCCACCACAGCCGGCGGCGGATCGGCTTGGCGTACCGCACGACGCCGAGCGGCTCGATGATCGTGCGGCGCAACGCGAACAACGCGGTGAGCACCGCCAGCGCGGGGACGAGCAGCACGATCGCCACGACCAGCGCCGGCTCGGGCACCATGTCGTCCACGTAGGTCTGGTGGCCGAGCAACGAGATGTCCTCGCCGAACCCGCGGACCACGAGGAACACCGCCGTGCCGAGCACCAGCCCGGCGAACGCGCTCACCAGCGACTCGGCGGCCGCGATCCGGCGTACCTGCCGCGCGCCCGAGCCGACGAGCCGCAGCGCCGAGAGCCGCCGGTCCCGCTCGGCGCCGGCCATGCGACTGCTGGCGGCCACGAAGATGAACACCGGCAACAGCAGCACGACCGCGCCGGCGAGCACCAGCACGAGCAGCTCGGGCGGCAGGAGGTACTCGGCCCCGTAGTCGCCGAACTCGTAGACCGGCATCGCGTTCGGGTTCTTCGAGAGGTCCTTGTCCGTGCCGACGTAGGCCAGCAGCGCGTTCGGCGCGGGCACCACGGACGGATCGAGGATCTCCGTGACGCGGCCGGGGAAGCGCGGCCGCAGCAGCTCGCCCTCCGGGGAGGCCAGCAGGTCCGCGAGGGCCTGCGAAGCGACCAGCTCGCCTGCCCCCGGCAGCTCCCGCATGCCGTGGGGCACGGGATGGTTGCCGCCCTTCGCGTAGACGTACTCGGCGTCGACCGTCTCGTCGCGGAACTCGGTGGCGCCCCACTGCAGGTACACCGGATCGACGCCGGCGATCGGCTCGTTGTCGCCGATCGTGTTGGCCGCCGCGCGGTCGTGGTAGCCCGCGACCATCGAACCGACCGACGCGCCGATGAGCAGCACGGCCACCGCCATCGTGATGCCGATCGTGCTGAGCGCGAACCTCGCCAAGGAAGTCCGGCCGCCCCCGACAGCCAGCCGGACTCCCAAGGCGAGGTCGCTCACCCACCCCCTCGGCGCCCTCACGCGAACTCCACCTCCCTCGTGTGCCCGTCGCGCACGATGACCTCGCGGTCGGAGTAGGCGGCGACCCGCGCCTCGTGGGTGACCAGGATGACCGCGGCGCCGGTGTCGCGGGCCGTGTCGGTCAGCAGCCGCATCACGTGCTCGCCGTTGAGGGAGTCCAGCGCGCCGGTCGGCTCGTCGGCGAAGATCACCTTCGGGCCGGTGACGAGCGCGCGGGCCACCGCGACCCGCTGGCCCTGGCCGCCGGAGACCTCGCCGGGCCGCTTCGCCGCGACGTCCTCGACCTCGAGGCGGGCGAGCCACTCGCGGGCCGCCGCCTCGGCGTCCCGGCGCTTGCGGCCGCCGAGGCGCAGCGGCAGCGCCACGTTCTCCACGCAGCTCAGCTCGGGCACGAGCTGCCCGAACTGGAACACGAAGCCGAAGTCGGTGCGGCGCAAGGCGCTGCGCGGCAGGTCTGCCATCGCGCCGAGGTCGCGCCCGGCGTAGGTCACGGTGCCCGCGTCCGGCGCGATGATGCCGGCCAGGCAGTGCAGCATCGTCGACTTCCCCGAGCCGGACGGCCCCATCACCGCGACGATCTCGCCCTTCGCGACGGACATGGAGGCGCCGGCCAGTGCCTTGGTCGGACCGAACAACTTGACGACGGAGTCGGCCGTGAGCAGCGGCTCGGTCATGAGCGGACCTGCTTTCCGAGTTCGGTGAGGCGGGCCGCGGTCAGCTCCAGCCAGCGAAGGTCGGCCTCGAGGTGGAACAGGGCGTGGTCACAGATGAGCTGGTCGGCGAGGTCGCCGTCGCGCTTGCGGTCGGTCAGCTGGCGCATCGCGCGCAGGTGGGCGGTGCGCTGGGTGTCGAGGACGTCCTCGGCGTCGCGCGCGGACAGCAGTGCGATGACGACCTTGGTGTAGAGCGCGCTCTGCATGTAGAGCTCCGGCTTCTCCGGCGTACGGAGCCATCGCTCGACATCGGTGATGCCCTCGGCGGTGATCCCGTAGCGCTTGCGTTCGGGCCCACCGCCGTGCTCGACCCCGGACTCCTCGATCAGGCCGTTGCGCAGCAGCCGGGACAGGGTCGCGTAGACCTGGCCGTAGTGCAGCGGCCGGTCGTGGCCGAAGTGCTCGTCGTACTCGCGCTTGAGGTCGTAGCCGTGTCGTGGGCCGTGTTCCAACAAGCCGAGCAAGGTGTGCCCGATTGACATGCCGGACACAGTACACAGGGTGTATAGCGGCCGTCTATACACCCTGTGTTTAGTGTTGTGACCTGCTAGTTCAGCACTGGCAGAGGCAGAAAGGGTGGCCGGCCGGGTCCGCGTAGACCCGGAAGGTGCGCTGCTCGTCGAGCAGCTTCGCGCCGATGGTCAGCGCCCGCTGGTGCGCCGCCTCGAGGTCGTCGACCCGCAGGTCGAGGTGGAACATCTGCGGCACTCCGGGCTCCGGCCAGGTCGGCGGCCGGTAGCCGGCCGCGCGCTGGAACTCGATCATCGCGCCCGGCCCCTGGAGGGTCGCCCAGCCGTCGTCGTCCTGCTCGGCCGGCGGCCAGTCGAGCAGCCGCGCGTAGAAGCCGGCCAGCGCCCGCGGGTCCGGGCAGTCGAGCACGACCGAGCCGAAGCGGGGAACGTCCGTGGCCATCGCATACCTCCGTAACCAGTGTCACTGTTGTGCCGGTTACCGTACTCCAGCAACCGGCAAAGCGCCTACAGTGGTGTCGTGACCACTGGAGACGTCCGCGCGGGCGCGGATGTGGACCTGGTGCTCGACTTCCTCAACACGCTCAACGTCGAGGCCGGCACCGACCTGCTCGACGACCCCGCCGGCCGGCACGCCTGGCTCGCGGCGCGCGGACTGACCGACGACGGCTCGGCCGCCACGGTGCGCGCCGCGCTGCGGGTCGCGGTCGGCGATCCCGCGCCCGGCCCGCCCGGTGCGTCCGCGCCGGTCACCGCGTCGCTGGACGCCGCGGGCCCGCGGCTGATCGCCGGCGAGGTGAGCGGCGCGGTGCTCGCGGCGGCGACCCGGCTGGCGGTACTGGGCGACTGGGACCGGATCAAGATCTGCCCCGCCGACGACTGCCGCTGGGCCTTCTTCGACCGCTCCCGCAACCACTCGAGGACGTGGTGCTCGATGCGTGCGTGCGGCAACCGCGAGAAGGCCCGCGCGTGGCGAGAACGCGCCCGTGCCAACAGCTAGACGATCAGCTGCGCGACCGTGTAGATCAGCAGGCCGGCGAGCGCGCCCACGACCGTGCCGTTGATGCGGATGAACTGCAGGTCCCGGCCGACCTGGAGCTCGATCTTGCGCGACGTCTCCTCCGCGTCCCAGCGCTGGACCGTGTCGGTGATCAGCGTGGTGATCTCGTCGCGGTAGTTGAGCACCACGTACGCCGCCGCGCCCTCGACCCAGCTGTCGACCTTCTCCCGCAGCGAGTCGTCGCTCGCCAGGCGCTCGCCGAGGGACACCAGGCCCTCGCGGACCCGGCGGCGCAGCTCGCTGGAGGGGTCCTCGGCGGCATCGAGCAGCATGCGCTTCGCGGTCGACCAGGCCGAGCCGATCACGTTCTGCACCTCGCGGTGGTCGAGCACCTGCTGCTTGATCACCTCGGCCCGCTGCATGGTGGTCTCGTCGTGCTGGAGGTCCTCGGCGAACTCGGCGAGGAACTTGTCGACCGCGATGCGCATCGGGTGGTTCGGGTCGGTCTTCACGACCCAGGCGAACGAGAGCACCTCGCCGTAGACCTTGTCCGCGACCATCGAGTCGACGAACTTCGGCGACCAGGTCGGCGCCCGGTCCGACACCACGCGCAGGACTGCCGTGTGGTTCGCCTTGACCCACTCGTACGCGCGGTCGCAGACCAGGTCGACGAGCTTGTGGTGCGCGCCGTCGGCGAACACGCCCGCGAGCACCCGGCCCAGCGGCGGGCCCCACGGCACGGCGACGACCCGGCGCACGACCGCCTGCTCCAGCACGGCCTGCACGTCCTCGTCGCGCAGCACGGCCACCGCGCCGCGCACGACGGTCGCGAGCTCGGCGGTGACCCGCTCGGCGTTGGCGGGCTGAGCGAGCCACCCGCCGAGCCGGCCGGCCACGCCCACCCGGCGCAGCCGCTCGCGGACGACCTGCTCGGCCAGGAAGTTCGTGCCGACGAACTCGCCGAGGCTGTCGCCCAGCGCGTCCTTGCGGGTCGGGATGATCGCCGTGTGCGGGATCCTGATCCCCAGCGGGTGGCGGAACAGCGCGGTGACGGCGAACCAGTCGGCGAGCGCGCCGACCATGCCCGCCTCGGCCGCGGCCTTGACGTAGCCCGTCCACCCCGGCGCGCCCGCGGCCTGCCAGAGCGTCATGCCGAGGAAGATCACCGTGGCGCCGAGCAGGAACGACAGGGCCACGACCTTCATCCGCCGCAGGCCGCGTTTCTTCTCCGCCTCACCGGGGATGGGGACGCTGTTCACCGGGGCCGTCAGTTGCCGCACACGACCATTGTCCGTGAGACTGCGTAGCCGTGCGCCGGAACGCCTTGGTACCCCGACTCGAGCCGTTCACCTCGACGATCTTCGCGGAGATGACCGCGCTGGCCGCCCGGACCGGGGCGGTGAACCTCGGGCAGGGCTTTCCCGACACCGACGGCCCGCCGTCGATGCTCGCGGCGGCGCAGGAGGCGATCGCGTCCGGGGTCAACCAGTACCCGCCCGGCCCGGGCCGCCCGGAGCTGCGCGCGGCGATCGCCGCGCAGCGGACGCGCTACGGCATGTCGTTCGACCCCGACACCGAGGTGCTCGTGACCGTCGGCGCCACCGAGGCGATCGCCGCGGCGATGCTCGCGCTGGTGCAGCCGGGCGACGAGGTCGTGCTGTTCGAGCCGTACTACGACTCCTACGCCGCGTCGGTGGCCCTGGCCGGCGCGACCCGGCGGGTCGTGTCGCTGGTGGAGGAGCCCGGCACGGGCCGGTTCGCGGTGGACCTCGACGCGCTGGCGGCGGCGATCCGGCCGAACACGCGGCTGCTGCTGATGAACTCGCCGCACAACCCGACCGGGACCGTGTTCACGCGCGAGGAGCTGGCCGGGATCGCGGCGCTGTGCGTCGAGCACGACCTCATCGCGGTCACCGACGAGGTCTACGAGTGCCTGACCTACGACGGCGTCGAGCACGTCCCGCTGGGCACGCTGCCCGGCATGGCGTCGCGGACGCTCACCGTGTCCAGCGCGGGGAAGATGTTCAACTGCACGGGCTGGAAGATCGGCTGGGCGTGCGGACCCGCCGAGCTCGTGTCCGCGGTGAAGGCGGCCAAGCAGTTCCTGACCTTCGTCGGCGGCGCGCCGTTCCAGCCGGCGGTGGCGCACGCGCTGCGCACCGAGTCGGCGTGGGTGGAACGGCTGCGGGTGGACCTGTCGGCCAAGCGGGACCGGCTGGCCGCGGGCCTGGCGGCGGCGGGCTTCGAGGTCCGGCCGAGCGCGGGGACGTACTTCATCTGCGTGGACGTGCGGCCGCTCGGCTTCGCGGACGGGGCGGAGCTGTGCTGGCAGCTGCCGGAGCGCATCGGGGTGGCGGCGGTGCCGGTGCAGGGGTTCACCGACCACCCCGAGCAGTGGCGCCACATCGTGCGGTTCGCGTTCTGCAAGCGGGACGAGGTGCTCGACGAGGCCATCGAGCGCCTGCACAAGCTGGCCTAGAGCTCGACGTCCCCGGCCCGCCCGTCCGGCCAGGTCACGGTGAGCCGCAGCGGGCCGGCGGGTACCTCGGCGTTGAAGTAGCCGGCGTCGTCGACGTCGATGGGCGTCCCGGCGTGGCTCAGCCGCACGCCCGGGGCGAGCCCGGCGACGCGCGTGACCGCGCCGAGCTCCCGGACCTCCACGTCGAGCACGCCGGAGCCGTCCATCGTGCCGACCCGCACCCGCCGCCCGCCCGACCGGCACGCCGACACCGCTTCCCGCAGCACGACGAGCGGCTCCGCGGTCCGCCGCAGGGCGCCGGCGGCCTCCGCGTCCACCTGGACCCGGGCCGGCATCGGGTCCATCAGGCGCAGGAGCCGGGCCAGCTCGGTCAGCAGCGTCATCCCGCCGACTCCTCGCGGATGTCCACCATCGCCAGGCGCCGGCGCAGCAGGGCCAGGCAGCGGCCGCGGGTCTGGCCGACGCTGTTCACGTTGATGCCCAGCGCCCGGCCGAGCTGCGGGTAGGTCAGCTCCGGCGCCTGGGCCAGCAGGCCGAGCAGGTCGCGGCACCGGCCGGGCAGCGCGGCGAACGCCTGCCACAGCATCCGGTCGCGCGCCGAGCGCAGCACCACGGACTCCGGGCCGCCCTCCACCGGCTCGGGCGCGTCGACCTCGTCGGCCGGGACCTCGCGGCCGCGCTCCGCGTGGATCTTCAGGCACTCGCGGCGCGCGGTCGTCGCGATCCAGGCGGCCAGCCGGTCCGCGCGGCGCAGCGTCTGCAGGCGGCGGGCCACCGCGACCCACGTGTTCTGCGAGGCGTCGGCCGCGTCCGCCCGGGACAGCCGGTGGCGCCGTGCCACCGACCACACCAGCGGCGCGTACCGCCGCACCAGCGTCGACCAGGCCACGTCGTCCCCCGACAGCGCGGCCGACAGCAGCTCGCTTTCCGTATCCATCCCGTTCCCCTCCGTCGTCGGACGGTGGGACGGCGGTGCCGGCCGATCGGAGCCGGGCGGCGGTCGAAATGAGTAGGACTACGCGGAGCGTGACGCCCGCCGGGCGTCACGCTCCGGCGTCAGACGTGGCCGAGTTCACGGCATGTGATCAACAATGCGGCGTACGGCCGATAAGGTGCGCTTTTGCCGTCTTTCCGGGTGGAATCACCGCAGCTAGGGTGCATAGTGCCGGTCCGTTCCTAGATAGTGTGGACTGTCGGACGGCATCCGTTGGGTACGTGGCGTGAGCAGGTGGATGGTCATGGTCGCTGTGGATGGGGCGAGTTCTGCCCCCACCACCCGGCTCGGCCGACTCCTGCGCCGGAGCCTGCTGATCGCGGCCCTCGCCGCCGCCGGGTGGCTGCTGAGCGCCCTGTTCGCGACCGCCGCCTCGGCCACCGAGGCACCCGGCCCATCGCCGGACCGACCCGCCGACGACCAGGCGACAACAGGCGCCACGCCCGACCAGCCACCGGCCGACGCCCCGGCCCAGCCACCAGCCGACGGCACCAACGAGCCACCCGCCGCTGAAGCACTCGCAGGCCAGCCACCCGCCAACGAACCACCTGCGGCCGAGCCAAACGCGAGTCAGTCACCCGCCGCCGAATCTCCCGCGAACCAGCCAGCGGCCGCCGAAGCACCCGGGGGCGAGCCAAACGCGGGCCAAGCACCCGCGAACGAGTCACCCGCCGCCGAGCCAAACGCGGGTGAGCCGAACGCGGGCCAGCCAGACGCGGCCGGCGCACCGGCGACCGCGGAACCCGGCGATACCGGACCCGGCTACACCGGACTCGGCGGACTCAGTGGCCTCGGCGGACTCCTCTACGGCGTCACCAGCGCGCTCACCGAGACACTCGCCGAGACGCTCACCGACACCGTGACCTACGCGGGCACCAGCCCGGTCACGCACGAAGCCATCCACGCCGGGCACCGCGGCGACCGCCCCGTCGCCGCCCTGGCCCTTGCCGTCGTCGGTACCGCCGAGCAGGTCCTCGCCCCCGCCGAGCCCGACCCAGCCAGCACCGCCCCGCGACCCGCCAGCCCGCACGAGCCGCCGGTGATCCCGGTGTTGCCGTCGGCGGTCGCCTTCGCCCCGGAGCATGCTCCGCGCGCACCGGTCGCCACACCGCAGCGCACACCGCAGCGCACGGCGCAGCAGCCGGGCGCCGGCGAGCAGGCCGGCCGGCATGGCCCGGAACACCCGGACAAGCCTCCCGCCCCGGTCGCCCCCGGCGGCACCTCCGTCTCCGGCGCACACGACGGTCCCGGTGGGGCGCGCGCCACGTACGGCGTGCTGACCGCCGCGGCCACCTTGTCGCCGGCCGCGGCCGGCTACACCACCCGCAGCCGTACGGCGGACGCCACCGGCCGCGTCGACGGGTTGCCCGCCACTTCACCCGATTGAGCCCGCCCGGCTGCGCCGGACAGGTGTGTCCTGATCCGGCCGCCTGACGCAAACCGAACCGAACAGCCGCATACCCGGCGTGTATGCCGAACAAGTTGCTACAACAACCATGAGCCCCCCGACCTGCCGACCGCGCCCGGTCAGGTCGGGACCTGGCCCCGGCGCCGCGATGCCCCCGCGGCGCCGGGGCTCCCCCTCTGGCATCTCGACCGGCCGGCACAACGAGGGGCTGTGCCGTCCGGACCTGCCGAGCCACCAGAGGCGAACAGTGCGCTGGATGGTCGTACTTGATAGGCCATCCAGCGCACTGCTTTTTACCGTGTACACCATCCGTGGCGCTAGTCAGGTGATCGGAACAATCCCGTTTTCCGGGACCGGCGCCCGGCTCTCCGCCACCGAGACCGCCGCGAGCGACAGCCGCCGGACCGCCTCGCGCAGCGTCTCCGCCGGTTCCGCGAACGGCAGCCGCAGCCACCGCTCCAGCCCACCGTGGGGCGCGAAGAACGATCCGGGCACCACGCGCACGCCGAAGTTCTGCGCGACCGCCGCGATCCGCGTGCTCACCGGGGCGGGCAACCGGCACCACAGCGAGAGCCCGCCGGGCGGCAGCCGGAACGACCAGTCCGGGCACTGCGCACGCACGGCGTCCGCGAGCACGTCCCGCCGCGCGGCCAGCTGCGCCCGGCGTTCGGCGAGCGCGTCCGGCGGGGCGGCCAGCAGCTCCGCGAACAACAGCTGCTCGAGCACCGGCGAGCCCAGGTCCAGCCCGCGCCGCGCCGCGAGCAACCGGTTGACCACCTCCGCCGACGCCCGCACCCAGCCGACCCGCAGGCCACCCCAGTGCGACTTGCCGGCCGAGCCGGTGGCCAGCACGAGGTCGCCCGCGAACGCGCCGAGCGGGGCCGGCGCCGGGCCGTCCGTGTAGTCCAGCTCGACCTGGGTCTCGTCGACGACGACCGGCGTCCGGGCCCGCCGCAGCGCCGCGCCCAGCCGCGCCCGGCCGGCCTCGTCGAGCCGGAATCCGGTCGGGTTCTGGAAGTCCGTGATCAGGTACGCGAGCCGCGGCGCGGCCTGGCGCAGGGTCGCCTCCAGCCCGTCGAGGTCCCAGCCGTGCTCGGTCATCGCCACCGGGACCGGGATCGCGTGCGCCGCCCGCACCGCCTCGATCGCGTTCGGGTACGTCGGTTGCTCGACCAGCACGCGATCGCCCGGCCCGGTCAGCAGCCGCAGCGCCAGCGCGAACCCGTGGTGGGCGCCGTTGGTCACCAGGATCTCGCCGGGCGTCGTGGGCAGGCCGCGCTCGGTGTACCGCGCCGCGATGCGCGCCCGCAGCTCGGACAGGCCCTGCTCGTGGTAGCCGTGCCCGGTCAGCTCGGCCGCGAGCCGGGGCAGCGCCGCCTCCGCCGCCGCGGCCACCCCCGGGATGGCCGGCGGCACGGCGCGGGCCAGGTCGATCACCCGCGGCGGCGGGTCGCCGTCGTCGATCATGCCCCGGGCCGCGCCCCCGCGCGGGAGGGCCGTCCACGAGCCGGCGCCACGCCGGCTGACCACCAGGCCGTCCGCCCGCAGCCGGTCCCACGCCGAGCCGACCATCGTCCGGCTCACGTCGAGGGCGGCGGCGAGCTCGCGTTCGGGCGGCAGCCCGGTACCGGCCGGCAGGCGGCCGTCGAGCACCAGCAGCCGGATGCCCGCCGCGAGGTCGGCCGCACCGTGCCGCGAGCCGTGCCGGTGCCAGGAACCCAACAACTGAGCCAATCTCCGGGCGTTCACCCGTCCACCTGGTGGGACAGCAGCGGTCATGCAACCAATTCTTGCAAATTGGCTATTGATAGAGAAGTCCCTACGTCCTGAGGATGGCCAACATGGCTCCAATCGACCTGCGACCGATCCCGGTGCGGACCCGGCCCCTGCGCCGCCTTCCGCAACTCGCCGGCGGCCTCGCGCTCTACGGCGTGAGCATGGGCCTGATGGTTCGCAGCGGGCTCGGCCTCGACCCGTGGGACGTGCTGCACGACGCGCTGTCGCGGCGCACCGGGCTGACGTTCGGCACGGTCACCGCGCTCACCGGCGCCGCGGTCCTGCTGTGCTGGATCCCGCTGCGCCAGCGCCCGGGCGTGGGCACGGTGGCCAACATCGTCGTCGTCGCGATCGCCGTCGACGCCACGCTCGCGCTCCTCGGCCCGGCGCACGCCCTGGCCTGGCGGATCGTGCTCATGGTCGCCGGCGTCGTGCTCAACGGCCTGGCCACCGCCGCCTACATCGGCGTACGCCTCGGGCCGGGACCGCGCGACGGGCTGATGACCGGCCTCGTCGGCCGCACCGGCGGCTCGGTCCGGGTGATCCGCACCGGGATCGAGGTGGCCGTGGTGGCGACCGGCTGGCTGCTCGGCGGCACGGCCGGCATCGGCACCGTCCTGTACGCCCTGGCCATCGGCCCGCTCACCCAGGCGTTCCTCCCGTACGTGACCTGGCGGGGCAGAATCGGGCGGTGACCGCGTGGACCTGCCCGAAGTGCGACCGCCGGTTCGGCCGGCGCAACCAGTCGCACGAGTGCGCGCCGGCGATGACGCTGGAGGACTACTTCGCCGCGGCCGGCCCGCCCTTCGAGCGGCCGGTCTTCGAGGCGGTGCACGGACACCTGACCACGCTCGGCTCGCTGTACCTGGAGCCGGTCTCGGTCGGCCTGTTCTTCAAACGGTCGCGCACCTTCGCCGAGCTGCGCCCCATGACCCGCTGGATGGTGCTCTCGTTCATCCTGTCCCGCCGGGTCGACGACCCGCGGATCACCCGCGTGGTCCCGATCTCCGGCAGCCGCGTGTACCACCAGACCAAGCTGCGCGGGCCGGAGGACGTCGACGAGCAGGTCCGCGCCTGGCTCACCGACGCCTACCTGTCCACCCCGCTCTAGCTCGCGAGCCGCGCGCGCACCTCCGGGTAGGTCAGCCCGTGCGCGGCGAGCACCTCCGCCGGGCTCCCGCTGCCGGCCGCGAGGGCCAGCAGCATGTGCTCGTCCGAGATGCGCCGGTCGCGGCGGTCCAGGGCCTGGCGCAGCGTCCGGACGAGCAGGTCGCGCGCGTCCGGCGCCAGCGGGGTGCGCCGCAGTCGCGACCGGGGCGGCTGCGCGAGCGCGTTCACCCCGTGCTCCGCCTCGACCTGCGCGACGACATCGTCCACGTCGATCCCGAGCGAGCGGAGCGCGTCCGCCTCCGTGCCGGTCAGCCCGCCGCGCCGGCGGACCGCGGCGAACGTCTCCAGCAGCACCTCCCGGGTCACGCCGGCCTCGGCGAGCACCGCCGAGGAACGGGTCTGCTTGCCCAGCAAGGCGAGCATGACGTGCTCGCCGGTGACCCGCGGCGCGTGCTCGCGCTCGGCCTCGCCGATCGCGTCGAGCACGATCTGGCGCGCGAGCTTGGTGAACCGTTCGAACATCAGGACCTCCCGTGCTTCTTGTGCACCGCCTGGCGGCTGACCCCCAGCTCGGCGGCGATCTCCTGCCACGACCAGCCGGCGGCCCGGGCGTTGCGCACCTGCACCGCCTCGAGCCGCTCCAGCAGCGTGCGCAGTGCGGCCACCGCGCGCAGGCCGACCCGCGGGTTCCGGTCGCCCGCCGCGCTCGCCAGTTCCGTCGCCTCAGTCATGCTGTCAACGTACGTTGACACCCGGACCGTGTCAACCTGGGTTGACATCAGCGGCGCGCTCGTACTACCCGGACGGGTGATGCGCGGGATACGATGTCGATCATGAACGCGCAGCCGTTGGTCGAGGTCGCCGAGCGACCCGGCCTCGGCGTGGGCGGCGAGCCGCGGCCGAGCGAGGACGTGGTCTGCGTGCTGCCCAACGCCGTGGTGCTGCTGGACGGCGCGACCTCGCTGCGGCCCGGGCTGCGCAGCGGCGGCTGGTACGCGAGCCTGCTGGCGGGCGAGCTCGCCGCGCGGCTCACCGGCTACCCGGACATGGACCTCGCCGACCTGCTGGCCGCCGCCATCCGCGCGGTCGGGCGCGAGCACGGCCTCACGCCGGGCGAGTCGCCGTCGAGCACGGTGGCGCTGGTGCGCTGGAACGACGAGGTCGTCGAGGGCCTCGTGCTCGCGGACAGCCCGGTCGCCGTCGAGACCGCGGACGCCGTGCTCGTGCTGCACGACGACCGCATCGCGAACCTGCCCCGGCCGGGCGGCAGCTACCGCGACCGGCTGCGCGGCGGCGAGGGGTACGGCGCGGACCACGTCGCGGCGCTGCGGACGTCGGCGACCGCGGTCGGGCGGCTGCGCAACACCGAGGGCGGCTTCTGGGTGGCGGAGGCCGACCCGGACGCCGCGCACGAGGCACGGCGCGCGACGTGGCCGCGCGCGACGGTGCGCCGGGTGCTGCTCGCGAGCGACGGCGTGGCCTGCGGCGTCGACGACTACCGGATCTTCCCGGACTGGGCGGCCGTGTTCGCGCTCGTCACGGACCAGGGCGCGGACGCCGTGCTCGACGCGGTCCGCGCGGCCGAGGAGGCCGACCCGGACGGCACGCGCTGGCCCCGCCCCAAGCGCCACGACGACCAGGCGCTGGCGGTCGTCGACTTCGGCGGCTGACCGCTTTGTCGGTGCCCGCCGGTATAACGACGCGCATGGCACTGAACTGGAAGCTGGTCATCGACACGCACGACGCGCCGGCGCTCGCGGACTTCTGGGCCGCGGCGCTCGAGTACGAGGTGGAGGACCAGAGCGAGCTGATCACCAACCTGCTGGCCGCCGGCCATATCGGCGAGGACCTGGTCGCCGAGCACCGCGGCCGGCGCCTGTTCCGCGGCCTGCAGGCGATCCGCCACCCCGACGACCCCTACGACGAGGCCACCGGCATCGGCCGGGGCCGGCGGCTGCTCTTCCAGGACGTACCGGAGGACAAGACCGTCAAGAACCGCCTGCACATCGACGTCCACAGCGAGCCGGGCGGGCTCGACGCGCTCGTGGCGCGGCTGGAGCAGCTGGGTGCCACCCGCGTCCACGAGGTCGACCAGGGACCGGCCGGGCACTGGTGGGTCATGCAGGACCCGGAGGGCAACGAGTTCTGCGCCTCTTAGTGCCGGCCGAGCCCCTCCCACTCGAAGCCGGCCCGCCGCACGACGTCCGGGTCGAGCAGGTTGCGCGTGTCGACGACGACCGGACGGCCCACCACGTCGGCGAGCTTCGCCCAGTCCAGAGCGCGGAACTCCGGCCACTCGGTCAGCACGACCAGCGCCTCCACGCCCTCGGCCGCCACGTACGGGTCGTCGACGAGCGTGATGCCGTCGAGCTCGTCGCGGCCGTCGCCCGAGCGCAGCGCGGGGTCGTAGCCGACGAGCTTCGCGCCGGCCTGGCGCAGCAGCGCGGCGACCGCGAGGGCCGGTGAGTCGCGCAGGTCGTCGGTGCCGGCCTTGAACGTCAGGCCGAGCAGGCCGAGCCGCACCTTCGACAGCGAGCCGCCGCGCTTGCCGGTGACGGCCGTGCGCACCTTCTCGACCATGCGCTGGCGCTGCCGGTTGTTCGTGTCGATCGTGGCGCGGATGAGCCGGAACTCGAAGTCCGCCGCGTCCGCGAGCTGCAGCATCGCGGAGGTGTCCTTCGGCAGGCAGGACCCGCCCCAGCCCGGCCCGGGCTGCAGGAACGCCTGCCCGATGCGCTTGTCGTAGCCCATGCCCTCGGTGACGTCGGAGATGTCCGCGCCGAGCCGGTCGCACAGCTCGGCGATCGCGTTCACATAGGACAGCTTCATCGCGAGGAAGCAGTTGGCCGCGTACTTCACCAGCTCCGCGCTCGCGGCGTCGGTGAGCACGGTCGGCGCGCCCAGCCGGGCGTAGAGCGCGGCGACCCGCTCGGCCGCGTCCTGCTGGTCGCAGCCGACGACGATGCGGTCCGGGTGCAGGAAGTCGTGCACCGCGGAGCCCTCGCGGAGGAACTCGGGGTTGGACACGACCGCGACGTCCTCGCGGCCGAGCAGCTCCGCCGTCCGCTGCGCGGTGCCGACGGGCACGGTCGACTTGTTGACCACCACGCTGTTGACCGGCAGCAGGTCCGCGACCTCCTCGATGACCGACTCGACCACCGAGAGATCCGCCACACCGCCGACGCCCATCGGGGTCGGCACGCACAGGAACATGACCTCGCTGCCGTCGACCGCCGCGGCCGCGCCCAGCACGAACGACAGGCGGCCGGCCGCGAGCCCGGCGGACACCAGCTCCGCGAGCCCCGGCTCGAGGATGTCGACCTCACCCGCGGAGAGGCGCTTCACCTTCTCCGCGTCCACGTCGGCGCACACGACTTGGTGGCCGAGCGAGGCCAGGCAGGCGCCGGTGGTCAGGCCCACGTATCCGGTGCCGATCACCGCGATTCGCCGTACGAACACGGTCACTCCCCTTCGTGGCCGACAGGTCCACGACGAAGCTACAGGGGTGACGTGAACGCGCACCCAACACGGTCCCTGACCCGCCCTTTGGTGACGCTGTGTGGAGCAACCCGGTAACGGGATGGCGGAGTTCACCGACCTACTGAGCGAGCCAAGTGCGGCGTGAATGTCACCGCACGACGTGTCCGGTTCGGGGACCGGATCGAAAAATCCGACGGAGGATCCAGCGTGGTGACGTCACGCCTATTTCGTGCTGCCCGGAAACGGGTGAGCCCATGAAGATCAGCGTCTTCGGACTCGGCTATGTCGGCTGCGTGTCGGCCGCATGCCTGGCCGCGCGGGGCAACGAGGTCGTCGGCGTCGACGTGAACCCGACCAAGATCGACCTCATCACGCGAGGGCGGGCACCCGTCGTCGAGGAGCGCATCGGGGAGCTGACCGCCGAGGTCGTCGCGAGCGGCGCGCTGCGGGCCACCACCGACGTCGCCGAGGCGATCGCCGCCACCGAGATCTCCCTGATCTGCGTCGGCACGCCGTCCGCGCCGAACGGCAGCCTGTCCACCGCCTTCCTGGAGCGGGTCGCCGAGGAGATCGGCGGCGCGCTGGCCGAGGCCGCGCACCGGCACACCGTGGTCTTCCGCAGCACGATGCTGCCCGGCACCGCCCTGGAACTGCTCGTGCCGATCCTGGAGAAGGCGTCCGGCAAGACGGCCGGCGTCGACTTCGGCGTCGCGGTGAACCCGGAGTTCCTGCGCGAGGGCACCAGCGTCCGCGACTTCTTCGCGCCGCCGAAGACCGTCATCGGCGAGCTGGACACCGCGAGCGGCGACGCCGTCGCCGCGCTGTACGAGGGCCTGCCCGGTCCGGTGTTCCGCGTACCGATCCCGGTCGCCGAGATCACGAAGTACGCGGACAACTCCTTCCACGCGCTGAAGGTCGGCTTCGCCAACGAGCTCGGCTCGGTCTGCGCGGCGCTGGGCCTGGACTCGCACGCCGTGATGGACGTGTTCCTGGCCGACACCAAGCTCAACGTCAGCGCGGCGTACCTGCGGCCCGGCTTCGCGTTCGGCGGCTCGTGCCTGCCCAAGGACGTGCGCGGCCTGGTGCACGCGGCACACCGCGCCGACGTGGCCGTGCCGATCCTGTCCCACGTGCTCCCGTCCAATGAGGAGCATCTGCGCCGGGCGTTCGAGCTCGTCGCCCGCACCGGCAAGCGCAAGGTCGGCCTGTTCGGCCTGTCGTTCAAGCCGGGCACCGACGACCTCCGCGAGAGCCCGCTGGTCGAGCTCGCCGAGCGGCTGCTGGGCAAGGGCTACGACCTGCGCATCTACGACGCCAACGTGACGATGTCGCGGCTGCTCGGCGCGAACCGGGAGTTCATCGAGGCGCGACTGCCCCATCTCGGGCAGCTGCTGTCCGCCTCGGTCGAGGACGTCCTCGACCACGCCGAGGTGTGCCTGGTCGGGTGCAAGGACCCGGCCGTGCTCGACGCGCTGCCGCACGGCGGCGACAAGACGATCGTCGATCTGGTCCGCATCCCCGGCGCCGAGGCGCGCCGGGCCGAGTCGGGGTATATAGGACTTGCCTGGTAAAGCGCTGATTCTCGTAGAGAACCTCTCGGTCCCGTTCGACCGCAGGGTGTGGCAGGAGTCCACCACCCTGCGGGACGCGGGCTGGGAGGTCCACGTCATCTGTCCACAAGGGACGAAGCGGGACACCGAGCCGTACGTCGAGCTCGACGGGGTCCGCATCCACCGCTACCCGCTGTCGGCGGCGACGGGCGGCCCCGCGGGCTACGCCAAGGAGTACGGCTCCGCGCTGTGGCACACGTTCCGCCTGGCCCGCAGGATCGGCCCGGTCGACGTCGTGCACGCGTGCAACCCGCCGGACCTGCTCTACCTCGTGGCCCGCATGCTCAAGCGGCGCGGCGCGCGGTTCGTGTTCGACCAGCACGACCTCGTGCCGGAGCTGTACCTGTCCCGGTTCGACCGCGGCGAGGACTTCCTCTACCGCGCGGTCTGCCGGCTCGAGAAGGCCACCTACCGCGCCGCGGACGTCGTGATCGCGACGAACGAGAGCTACCGGCAGGTGGCGCTCACCCGCGGCGGCATGGCACCGGAGAAGGTGTTCGTCGTCCGCAGCGCGCCCGCGGTGGAGCGGTTCCGGCAGGTGCCGGAGGAGCCGGAGCTGCGGAAGGGCAAGCAGCACCTGCTCTGCTACCTCGGCGTGATGGGCCCGCAGGACGGCGTGGACTACGCCCTGCGCTCGCTCGCGGCTCTGCGCGACGAGCAGGGCCGCACCGACTGGCACGCGGTGTTCGTCGGCGCCGGCGACACCTTCGACGACATGGTCAAGCTCGCGGACGCGCTCGGCCTGTCCGAACAGGTCGAGTTCACCGGCCGCATCCCGGACGAGGACCTCGTGCGCTACCTGTCGACGGCGGACGTGTGCCTGTCGCCGGATCCGAAGAACCCGCTCAACGACGTGTCCACCATGAACAAGGTCATGGAGTACATGGCGATGGGCAAGCCGATCGTCTCGTTCGAGCTGCGCGAGGCGCGGGTGTCGGCCGGGGACGCGGCGGTCTACGCGCAGGCCAACGACGTGTCCGAGTTCGCGAAGCTCACCGCCCAGCTCCTCGACGACCCGGCCGGCCGGGCACGGATGGGTGAGCTGGGCCGCACCCGCGTGGCCGGCGAGCTCTCGTGGGCCCGGTCGACGAAGTCGCTGCTCGCGGCGTACGAGTCAGCAGTCGGCAACCGAGCGTGAGGGCACTATGTCCCGATTTGACTAAGAGTTACCGACCAGCTGTAACCCAAGCCGGTTGCTTGGCGACGGGGTTCGTGAGTACCGGCCCGCTGTCACCACCCGACAGGGGACGAAGTTACTCGAAAGGGGGACCCCCGCAGTGAACGACGACACCGCACGGCTGTCCATGGTGGGACACGTGTTCCGCCGGAGATGGCGGTTACTCATCGCGTTCGCCGTCGTGGGCGCAGCCGTCGGGGCCGCGGCTTCGTCGATCCTGTCACCGGGTTACGAGGCTTCCGCCAACGTGCTCCTGCAGGGCCCGCGCGAGCCGGACGAGCTGACCACCGAGGCCCAGGTGGCGATCAGCTCGGCGGTGCTCGACAAGGTCGCCGCCGGCCTCAAGTGGGGCAAGTCGGGAACCGAGCTGAGCGACTCGGTCACCGCCGAGGTCGCCGAGGGCAACATCATCCAGATCACCGGCGCGGCGGACACCCCGGAGCGCGCCCAGCAGCTCGCGGATCGCACGGCCAACGAGTTCGTCGGGTTCTCCGTCCAGCTGCTCTCGGACACCACCGACTCGGCCGCGCAGGTGTCCCAGGAGTCGCAGCAGGCGCTGCGCCAGCAGGTCATCGACACCAACCGGCGCATCTCCGAGCTGCACGGCTCCGCCGGCAAGGGCGGCACCATCGACAGCGTCGGGGTGCGTACCGAGCTGGAGTCGCTGCGCTCCGCGCTCGCCGAGTCGATGGCGCGCATCGACGAGCTCGACGCCGCGGCGAGCACCGCGAAGATGGTCGTGATGGCGCCGGCTGTGAAGCCGACCAGCCAGGCCCCGCCGACCATGCTCCAGCTCGTCGCCGGCGGCGCCGCGCTGTTCTTCCTGCTCGGACTGTTCGGCCACCTGCTCGTGGCCCGCAACGACAAGCGGCTGCGGCGCGAGTCGGACATCGCCGCCGCGGCCGGCTCGTCGCTGATCGCGGGCATCGACGTCGCGGTCGAGCCGGTCCGGACCGCGGCACCGGGCACGCCGCTCGAGCGGCTGCGCGCGTTCCTGCTGGTGGACGACCGGCCCTGGCACGTACCCGAGCCGCCCGCGGCCGCCGACGAACACGGCCTGGACATCCGCTACCACCGCGTGCTCTCCAGGATCCGGGAGCGGACCGCCGGGACCGCGACCCGCGTGCTCGTGGTCACCGCCCGGGACGACGCGCTCGCGACCCGCGCGGCGGCCCGGCTCGAGCGCACCGCCCACGACGATGCCGGCCCGGTCACCGTCCAGCTCGCCGAGGTCAGCCCGGACCGCCCGGTCGTGCCGGACGACGACGCCGTGACCGGCGTCCTCGTCGTGGTCACCACCGGCACCAGGACCCCGTGGGAGCTCGTCGGCATCGCCGAGGCCTGCACCGATGCGGGCCACGAGGTGCTCGGCGTCCTGGTCACCCACCCGACGCGGCCGGCGGACGCCGGCCCGCGCACCGAGACGCCCGCCGCGGCTCCGGTCGAGACCGCGATGGCAGGTTCGGCATGACGAACAAGACGTCCAAACCCGTGAACACGACGACGATGACAACCACGACGACCGCCGAACCGCCGGCCACGGTCCCCTCGGCGCAGCCGCTGCTCGACCTGAGCCGGCTGATCCTCGCGATCCGCCGCCGGCGCAGGCTGTGGCTCTGCATGAGCATCATCGGCCTGCTCGTCGGCGCCGCGGTCGCGATCCTGATGCCGACCCCGCCGACCGCGACCGTGCGGATCCTGGTCGTGCACGAGGACGACCAGCCCTCCGACACCGGCAACCTCGTCCGCACCGACGTGGCGCTGCTCGACACCGCCAAGGTCGCCGGCGAGGCGCTGCAGCGGGTGGGCTCGAGCCAGAAGCCCGAGGACTTCCTCCAGGAGTACGAGGTCGTCGGCCTGACGAACAACGTCGTCGAGGTGACCGTCCAGGCCACGACGAACGCCGCCGCGATCAGCCGCGCCAAGGCACTCGCCGAGGTCTTCATCGCCGACCATGTCTCGCGCATCCAGTCGGCGGCCGACTCGGAGGCCCAGGCGCTGATCGACCAGCGCGACCGCGTCCAGGGCGACCTCAAGCAGGTCAACGCCCAGATCACCACGGCGGAGAACAAGGCCCGGCAGCAGGCCGAGAACCAGGGCCTCGGTCAGCAACAGGCCCAGAACCAGCCGAACGCCGCCGGCCTCGACTCCCTCTACGCCCGCCGCGCGGAGCTGACCTCCCGGATCTCCGACCTCAGCCAGCAGGCCGAGGAGGCCGGGATCGGTGCGCCGCGCGTGGCCGCGGGCACCCAGATCGTGGACGCCCCACGCGTGTTGCCGCAGTCCACGCTGATGACGCTGGTGACCAGCGCCGGGATCGGGCTGCTGCTCGGGCTGATCCTGGGCTGGACCGTCGCGGCCATCAGCGGCGTGATCAAGGACAAGCCGGTGCTGCGCCAGGACATCGCGACCCACCTCGGCGCCTCGGTGATCGCCCAGCTGACGATGCCACGGCGGGGCCTGGCCCGGCTGTGGCGCGGCCAGCGCCTGGTGCGGGAACGCAAGCAGGTCGCCGGCACCCTCGTGCGGCTCGTGCGGGGCGGCCACGGGTCGGTCTCGGTGCTGGAGCTCGGCTCGCGGCGGATCGCCGCCGCCCTCACGGTGGACGTGGCCACGCGGCTCGCCACCGACCGCGACGTGGTGATCGTCGAGGATCCGGCCGGCCGCGTCGTCGCCGACGACCTGCCCGGACGCCAGCTCGGCGAGCTCACCGGCCGCGCGGACCGGCCCATCCGGATCATCGGCGCCGACGAGACCGGCCCGGGCCGGGCCGGCGAGATCCGCATCGGCATCGGCTCGGTCACCCCGGGCACCGCGTGGACGGACCTGAACCACCTCGGCGGCGAGACGCTGCTCGTGGTGCGCACCGGGTTCGCCAACACCCCGTGGCTGCACACCGTGGCCCGCCAGCTCGCGGACAACGGGATCCCGATCATCGGCGTCGTGCTGGTCGACCCCGACCCGCGGGACAAGTCCGACGGCACGCTGTGGGACGGCCTGCACACCGCGCTGCGCGGCCGCCGCCGCTTCGCCGAGGAGCAGTCGGCCGGCCGGCCGAAGCCGTTCCCGGCCCGCAAGCCCGAATGGGCCCCGGAGCCGGTGGCGAGGGCGACCCCGCTGCCACCCGTGGAGCCGGACCCGGCACCCGCGCTGGAGTCCAGCGCGGACAGCGTCGAGCCGGGGGCGCCACAGCCACGGCCCGCCGCGCCGGTGCCCGCACGCGAGCCCGTCGCGGTCTTCCCCGCGCCGGTGCCCGCCAACGGCGTCAACGGCGTCCGCGCCAACCCGGAGCTGCCCACCAAGCGGTTCGCGCCCGTCCAGCCGCACCTGATGAACCAGGACGAGGACGGCGAGCAGCACGGCCACGACCTGCCGACCAAGCGGTTCGCCCCGGTCCGGCAGGACCTGGAAGAGCTCGCGCACCGCCGGACCAACGGCTGAGAGGCAGCGAAAACCCATGTGCGGCATCGCAGGCACGTATCTCTGGTCCGACGGCGGCGCGCTGACCGACCGGCTCACCGACACGCTCGCGCACCGCGGGCCGGACGGTGCCGGCCGCTACGCCCACCGCGCCGGAGCCGGCGATGTCCACCTGGGACACAGGCGGCTGTCCATCATCGACCTGACCGAGACCGGGGCCCAGCCCATGGTCTCCGACGGCCTCGCCATCACCTACAACGGCGAGCTGTACAACGCGCCGGAGCTGCGCGGTGAGCTGGCGTCGGCGGGCGTGCGCTTCCGCGGGACCTCGGACACCGAGGTCGTGCTGGAGGCGTTCCGGCGCTGGGGCACGGACTGCCTGCCCCGGCTGCGCGGCATGTTCGCGTTCGGCATCTTCGACGAGCGCACCGGGGAGCTGACCCTGGTCCGCGACCAGCTCGGCATCAAGCCGCTGTTCGTGGTCCGCCGCGGCGGCGCCACGGTGTTCTCCTCCGAGCTCAAGGCGCTCGCGGCCGAGGTGGGTGGGCTCACGGTCGACGACGGCGCCCTCGTCGCGTCGCTGCTCTACTACTGGGTCCCCGACCAGCGGTGCGCCTACCGCGAGGCGGAGAAGCTGCGGCCCGGCTCGTGGCTGCGGCTGCGCCCGGACGGCAGCGAGCAGCGCGGCGTCTACTGGGACATCAAGGAGGTCGCGGCGGAGGCTCAGGAGCTGCCGCCGCTGGACCTCGCCGAGGTGATCGCGGACTCGACCCGCAAGCACCTGCTCTCCGACGTCCCGGTCGCCACGTTCCTCTCCGGCGGGCTCGACTCGAGCTACCTGACCGCGCTCGCGGCTCGCTTCCAGCCCGGGATCTCCGCGTACACCATCGGTTTCCGCGCCGAGGACGCCAAGTTCGAGGCGATGCCCGACGACCTGAAGTACGCCCGCGTCGTCGCCGAGAAGTTCGGCGTGGACCTGCACGAGATCGAGATCGCGCCGCAGGTGCTCGACCTGCTGCCGAAGATGACCTACCACCTCGACGAGCCGATCGGCGACCCCGCGGCCATCAACACGTACCTGATCTGCATGGCCGCGCGCGAGGCCGGCGTCAAGGTGATGCTGTCCGGGATGGGCGCCGACGAGCTCTTCGCCGGCTACCGCAAGCACTACGCGAACCTGCTGGCGCTGCGCTACCAGCAGGTGCCCGGCCTGGTCCGCCGTCCTATCGAGACGGTCGTGGACCGGCTGCCGGTGGCGACCGCCAAGCGCGGCTACCGGTCGGTGCGGTTCGCCAAGCGGTTCCTGTCCTTCGCCGAGCTGCCGGAGGAGACCGCGTTCCGCCGCAGCTACACGATGTACGACCGCACCGAGCTGCTCGACCTGGTCAACCCGGACCTGCTCGAGACCGTCGACGACGTGCTGACCGAGCACGCGGACACCTACCACGACAACGCGCTCGCCGACCACGTGAACCGGATGTGCCTGGCCGACGCCCGGCTGTTCCTGCCCGGGCTGAACCTCGCCTACACCGACCGGTCGAGCATGGCCGCGTCGACCGAGGTGCGGGTGCCGTTCGTGGACGTCGAGGTCGTCAAGGCCGCCTTCCGGATCCCCGGCAAGGACAAGATCTCCGGCCGGCAGGGCAAGGCGGCGCTCAAGCACGCGGCGTCCTCGATCCTGCCCAAGGAGATCGTCTACCGCCCCAAGGGCCTGTTCAGCGCGCCGCTGCGGGCGTGGATGAGCCGTGACCTGGCGCCGCTCGTGCGCGAGGTCGTCAACGACGGCCTGGTGGTGAGCTCCGGCCTGCTGCGCAAGGAGGCGCTGCAGCGGCTGGTCGCCGAGGACGCCGCCGGGCAACAGGACCGGTCCAAGCACCTCTGGCACGTGCTGACCCTCGAGTACTGGCTGCGCGGCGCCACCGCCGCCGATCGCGTTTCCGCCGCATAGAAGGACATCTCCGTGAAACAAGTTGTGCAGAACTACAAGAGTGGGGAGCTGACCCTGCTGGATGTGCCGGTGCCGGCGTGCAAGGCGGGCGGCGTGCTGGTCCGCACGTGCTACTCGCTGATCTCCACGGGCACCGAGATGATGAAGGTGTCCGAGGCGAGCCTGTCGTTGCTGGGCAAGGCGAAGGCCCGCCCGGACCAGGTCGCGAAGGTCGTGCAGAGCGTGGCCACCAACGGCCTGTCCGCCACCTACCGCAAGGTGACCAGCAAGCTCGACTCCTACACCCCGCTCGGCTACTCGCTCTGCGGCGTCGTGACCGAGGTCGGCGCCGGCATCGACGACGTGGCGGTCGGCGACCTCGTGGCGTGCGCGGGCAACGAGCATGCGCTGCACGCCGAGCTGAACTGGGTGCCCAAGAACCTCTACGCGCGGGTGCCCGACGGCCTCGACCCGAGGCACGCGGCGTTCGGCACGGTCGGCTCGATCGCCATGCAGGGCGTGCGCCGCGGCGAGCCGCAGCTGGGCGACGTGGCACTGGTGATCGGCCTCGGGCTCATCGGCCAGCTGGTGGTGCAGCTGCTGGTCGCGTCCGGCGTGCGGGTGGTCGGCGTGGACCCCGACCCGGCGCGCTGCGAGCTGGCCGAGCGGCTCGGCGCGCTGGTGTGCGCGCACCCCGGCTCCGGTGTGGTGGACGCCGCGGTCGGCGAGCTGACCGGCGGGCACGGCGTGGACCAGGTGTACCTGGCGGCCGGTGGCCCGTCGAACGACCCGGTCGAGCTCGCCGCGAAGCTGGCGCGCGACCGCGGCACGGTCGTCGACATCGGCAAGTGCTCGCTGAACCTGCCGTGGAACGCCTACTACGAGAAGGAGCTGGACGTCCGGTTCTCCCGCTCGTACGGCCCCGGCCGCTACGACCCCTCCTACGAGCTGGAGGGCCGCGACTACCCGATCGGGTACGTGCGCTGGACCGAGCGGCGCAACCTGGAGTGCTTCCTCGACCTGGCCGCCCGCGGCCGCGTCGACGTCGAGCCGCTGATCTCGCACGTCGCCGACTTCGACTCGGCGCAGGAGACCTACCGCGCGCTCAACGAGGGCGCGCTCAAGGCCGTCGCGGTGCTGTTCCGCTACGCGGCGGACGACATCCCCACCGCGGCTCCGGTCGTCACGGTCCCGGTGACCGTCGCCGAGCACGCCGCCCCGCGCCGGCCGCTGCCGGTGCGCGGTGGGCCGGTGCGCGTCGGCTTCGTCGGCGCCGGCAACTACGCCTCCTCGATGCTGCTGCCGCACCTGACCGAGCGCGACGACGTGGCCCTGCGTCACGTCGTCACGACCTCGGCGCTGTCCGCGGCCAACGCACAGCGCAAGTTCGGCTTCGCCGCCGCGTCCACCGAGCTCGACGACGTGCTGTCCAATGACGACATCGACGCCGTGTTCGTGGTGACCCGGCACAGCTCGCACGCCGAGCTGACCGCCCGCGCGCTGCGGGCCGGCAAGGCCGTGTTCGTGGAGAAGCCGCTCGCGCTGTCCGAGGCCGAGCTCGCGATCGTGCTGGACGCGATCGCGGAGTCGGGCAACGACCGGCTGCAGGTCGGCTTCAACCGCCGCTTCGCCCCGCTGCTGCGCCAGGCCAAAGCGGAGTTCGGCACCCGGGTGGGCCCGGCGTCGGTGCGCTACCTGGTCAACGCCGGCACGCTCGACCACGGCTCCTGGTACAACCAGGCCGGCAGCGAGGGCACCCGGTTCGCCGGCGAGGGCGGCCACTTCGTCGACACGATGAGCTGGCTGCTCGACGCCGACCCGGTGTCGGTGTTCGCCACCGCCACTCCCGGCCAGGACGACCTGCAGATCCTGCTGCGCTACCCGGACGGCTCGACCGCGGCGCTGACCTATGCCACCTCCGGCGCGCCCGGCTTCCCCAAGGAGACGCTGGACCTGCTGGCGGACCGCAAGGTGCTGCGGCTGGACGACTTCGTCAAGGCGAGCGTGAACTTCTCCACGCAGGGCAAGAAGCGCTGGCTGAGCTCGCGGCTGCCGAAGGGCCGGGACAAGGGCCAGCGCTTCGAGCTGGACGCCTTCCTGTCCGCGGCCGCGAACGGCGGCGCCATGCCGGTGCCGGTCGACTCGCTCGTCGCGACCACGCTCGCCACGCTCGCCGTGCAGGCCAGCCTGAACAACGGTGCGCCGGTCCGCCTCGAGCTGCCCGCCCGCACCCCCGCACCCAACGGGTCGCGCGCATGATGTCGCCCGGCTGGTACCTGCGCCGGCTGTCCCGCATGGGCCCGCGCGAGGTCGCCGGCCGCGCGGGTGACGTGCTGCGCAAGCGGCGCTGGCGCGGCGAGTACCAGCGCCCGAAGCGCCCGGACCCGTTGCGGCACCGGGAGTTCACCAGCGGGTTCGGCACCGCCGTCGCGCTGCCGGAGGTACCGGCCGACGCGGTGAAGCAGCTCGTGGAGACCGCCGAGGAGCTGATGGCCGGGCGCGCCGAGTACTTCGGCGTGCCGCGTACCGACCTGGTCGCGCCGGACTGGTCGGCCGACCCGCGGACGGGCCGCGCGGCACCGGCGGGCACCTACGCCTTCGACATCGCCTACCGCGACGAGGACGCGGTCGGCGACATCAAGCAGATCTGGGAGCCCTCGCGCCACCAGCACCTGACCGTGCTCGCCGCGGCGTACGCGCTGACCGGCGAGGAGCGCTACGCCGAGCGCGTCGCCGAGCACCTGCGCGACTGGTGGGCGGCCAACCCGCCGCTCGCGAGCGTGCACTGGGTGAGCGGCATCGAGCTCGGCATCCGGCTGATCTCGTGGGTCTGGGTGCGCCGGCTGCTCGACGGCTGGCCGGGCGCGCCCGCGCTGTTCGAGGACAACCCCGAGGCGCTGCACCAGATCTGGTACCACCAGCGCTGGCTCGCGGCGTTCCGCAGCCAGGGCTCCTCGGCGAACAACCACGTCATCGCCGAGGCAGCGGGCCTGCTCGCGGCCGCGGCGGCGTTCCCGTGGTTCCCGCAGTCGACCGGCTGGCGGACCGAGGCGCTCGGCGCGCTCGACGAGCACCTGCAGGCCAACACCTTCGGCACCGGGCTCAACCGCGAGCTGGCCACCGAGTACCACGGCCTCGTGCTCGAGCTCGGGCTCGTGGGCGCGATCGAGGCGCACGCCGCGGGTGCCGCGGTGCCGGAGACGACCCGGCTCGTGCTGCTGCGGATGTCCGACGCGCTCGCCGCGATCGTCGACACCGAGCTGCACCCGCCGCGCCAGGGCGACGCCGACGACGGCTTCGGGCTGGTCGTCGACGGAACCGGCACGCACCGGTGGGGGTCGCTGCTCGCGACCGGCGACGCGTTGTTCGGCCGCCGTCCCTGGTGGCCCGAGGTGCCCGGCAGCGACGTCCGCACGCCACTGCTGGCCGCGCTGGCGAGCAGCTCCCGCCCGGGCAACGGTTTCCGGGTGACGGCGCCGCGGCCGGCGAAGCGCCCGGTACACCTGACCGACGCCGGCCTGACGATCCTGCGGTCGGCCGCCGAGTCCAACGGCACCGGCGGCGAGGTGTGGTGCCGCTGCGACGGCGGCCCGCACGGCTTCCTCTCCATCGCCGCGCACGCGCACGCCGACGCGCTGTCGGTGGAGGTCCGCCACGCGGGCGTGGACGTGCTCGCCGACCCCGGCACCTACTGCTACCACGGGCAGCCGACGTGGCGGTCGTACTTCCGGTCCACCCGCGGGCACAACACGCTGGAGCTGGACGGCGCCGACCAGTCCACCTCGGGCGGCCCGTTCCTGTGGACCCGGCAGGCGGCCACCACGGTGCTCGCCGCCGGGGACGCCCGCTGGCAGGCCGAGCACGACGGGTACGCCCCGGCGACGCACCGCCGCACGGTCGAGCTGACCGGCCCGGAGCTGCGGGTCACCGACGAGGTGCGCTCGGCCACCGAGCACGCCGGCCGGCTCACGTTCCACCTCGGCCCCGAGGTCACCGTCGAGCTCGACGGGCACACCGCGCACCTGAGCTGGACCGGACACGGCGGCGTGCACACCGCCGTGCTGGCACTCCCGGCGGACCTGTCGTGGTCCGCGCACCGCGGCGAGACCGAGCCCCCGCTGGGCTGGTACTCGCCCGGGTTCGGCCGCCGCGAGCCCACCTGGGCCCTCGTCGGCAGCGGCAGGGTTCGTGACGGCGACACCCTGACCACCCTGCTCCGCTTCGATCGCTAGCCCTGGAGGCTCCCTGTGAACACCCGGCCGTGGACCCGCACCACCCGTCTGGTGGTGCTGTGTGCACTGTCGTCCCTGCTGTTCGCGTGCTCCGCGTCCCCACCCGAGCAACCCGGCGCGACGACCGACGGTGGTACCGACGCCACCGGCGGCGGCGGGTCCGTCCCGGCGGCCGACCTCCGCGGCACGGCGGTGTGCGGGCACACGAAGCCCGGCCCGAAGACCGCGCCGGCCGGCGCGGTGACGGTGGCACCCGGCGACGACCTCGCCGCGAAGACCGAGGCCAGCCCGGCGGGCACCACGTTCTGGCTCGCCCCCGGCACCCACCATCTCGGCGACGGCGAGTACGACCAGGTGATGGCGAAGGCCGGCAACGCCTACCTCGGCGCGCCGGGCGCCGTGCTCGACGGCCGGCGGATCAACCAGTACGCCTTCTCCGGTCCCGCCGAGGATGTCACCATCGCGCACCTGACCGTGCGCGGCTTCGTCGCCCCCCGCGACGAAGGCGTGGTCAACCACGACTCCGCCGACGGCTGGACCATCGAGTACAGCACGATCACCCGCAACGACGGCGCCGGCCTGATGGCGGGCACGGGCCAGCAGGTGCGCGCGAACTGCCTGAAGGACAACGGCCAGTACGGCATCAACGCCTACCAGGCCGGCAACGGCATCACCGGCATGGTCGTCGAGGGCAACGAGATCACCGGCAACAACACCGGTGACTGGGAGGCCAAGATCGACGGGTGCGGCTGCAGCGGCGGCGCCAAGTTCTGGGCCGTCAACCGCGCCGACGTGCGGGGCAACTGGGTGCACGACAACCACGGCGTCGGCCTGTGGGCCGACACCAACAACAACGACTTCCTCATCGAGAAGAACGTGATCGAGGGCAACGACGGCCCCGCGCTGTTCTACGAGATCAGCTACAACGCGACCATCCGCGACAACGTCATGCGGCGCAACAACCTGGTGGAGGGCAAGCGGTTCGCGGACCGCAACGACGACTTCCCCGCCGCCACCGTCTACCTGTCCGAGTCCGGCGGGGAACCACGGATCAAGGCCCGGACGAGCAAGCTCGACGTCTACCGCAACGCGTTCGTCGACAACTGGAACGGCATCACGGTGTGGGAGAACGCCGACCGGTTCTGCAACAGCCCGGCCAACACCTCCGGCGACTGCACGCTGCTCGTCAAGGACAAGTCGAAGTGCGCGCAGCCGACGATCAAGGACAAGCCGTACTACGACGACTGCCGGTGGCGCAGCCAGAACGTCGACATCCACGACAACACGTTCGTGGTCGACACCGCGGCCCTGAAGTGCGACATGTGCGCGCGGATGGCCCTGCTGTCGAACTACGGCACGTACCCGGACTGGTCCCCCTACCGCGCGGACGTCGTGCAGCAGGCGATCACGCGCGACCAGAACAACCACTGGCGGGCCAACCAGTACACCGGCCCGTGGTCGTTCGTGGTCGGCGACCCCAGCAACGTGATCGACCGCGGCGCCTGGCAGGCATCGCCGTACGGCCAGGACGAGAACAGCAACTTCGCGGATTCGGGCGGCTGAGATGTACATGACGACGCAACGCCGGCCAGTGGTCGGCGCGACCTTCCTCCCCGGCGGCGCCGCGGGCACCCCGCGGCTCGTCGGCGTGGTCTGGGCGCTGCTGGTGATCAACACGCTCGGCTCGCAGGGCGCGGTCACCATCGTGACGATCCCGCGGTCGGTGACGCAGCTGGTCACGATGGGCGCCCTGGTGGCCGCGTTCGTGCTGGCGCTGATGCTGAACCCGCGCGTGCAGCTCCGGCCGAGCGCGCTGTTACTGCTGCTCACCCTGCTCATCGTCCTCAGCCTGCTGTCCAGCGCCCGCCTCGAGTCCGGCTACGGCGCGTTCTTCCGGTGCGGGCGGCTCGCGCTGTTCGTCGCGACGCTCTGGTTGCTGACGCGGTGGTGGGACGACGCCGTGACGATGGCCCGCCACCACATCCGGGCGATCGGCGCGGTCCTGGCGACCGTCGCGGTCGGCATGGTGGCCGCGCCCGGGCTCGCCTTCCCGGATTTCTACAGCGGCCGCCTGGTCGGCACGATCTGGCCGATGACGCCGCCGCAGATCGGCTTCTACGCGGCGACCGTGATCGGCATGACCGTGCTGTTCTGGCTCGCCGGGCGCACCCCGTGGTCCAGCCTGCTCGTCGTGGCCGTGCCCGCGCTGGTGCTCCTGCTGCTCAGCCACACGAGAACCGCCACGATCGCGATGATCGTCGCCCTCGCGGTGGCGTTCGTGTCGCTGATCTCCACCTCGGCGCGGGCGCGCAAGGTGTTCAAGTGGACCGCCATGATCGCCGGCTTCGCGGCGGTCTTCCTCGGGCCCGCCCTGCAGGCATGGCTGCGGCGCGGGCAGGACGAGGAGGCGCTGAGCGACCTCACGGGCCGGCAGAAGGTGTGGGACGCGCTGCTCGCCGCGCCGCGCACCACCAGCCAGGAGCTGGTCGGCGTCGGTCTGGGGAACAAGTCCTACGGCGGGCTGCCCATCGACTCGAGCTGGCTCGCCGTCTACCACGAGCAGGGCCTCATCGGGGTGGCCCTCGTGGTCGCCTTCGTCGGCACGCTGCTCGTCGTCGCCGTGTTGCGCCCGCCGTCGCCGGAGCGGGCCATGGCGCTGTTCCTCGTCGTCTACTGCGTCACCGCGTCCTACACCGAGGCCGGCCTCGGTGACGCGTCGCCGTACCTGCTGAACCTCGCGATCGCCGCGGCACTCCTGTTCGCCGGTGGCCGCCGGAAGACACTCGTCTCGCCGGCCGGGGTGGCCAGATGACCGGCGACCTGCGCGTGCTGGTCGTGCACAACAGGTACCGGTCCGAGCAACCCAGCGGGGAGGACCGCGTCGTCGACCAGGAGCTCGCGCTGCTGCGCTCCGCGGGCCACCGGGCCGAGCTGTTCGAACGGCGCAGCGACGACATCGCGTCGATGTCGCTGCCCCGCAAGATCGCCGTGCCGCTGCGGGTGCCGCGCAACCCGGCCGCGCGCGCCGACCTGGCCGCCGTGCTGCGGACCAGCCGGCCCGATGTGGTGCACGTGCACAACACGTTCCCGCTGCTGTCTCCCGCGGTGCTCGACGCGTGTGTCGCGGCCGGCGTGCCGGTGGTGGCCACGCTGCACAACTACACCCAGATCTGTCCCACGGGCACGCTCTACCGGGACGGGGCCGAGTGCCGTTCGTGCGTGGGCAAGCTGCCGCTGCCCGCCGTCCGCCACGGCTGCTACCGCGGCTCCCGGATCGCGAGCGTCCCCGTCGCGCTCAACCTCGCGGTCAACAGGCGCCGCTGGGCGGACTCGGTCGACCGTTTCTTCTGCATCTCCGCGGCGCAGCGGGACATCCTCGTGGCGTCCGGCATGCCGGCGGACCGGCTCGTCGTGAAGCACAACTTCGTGCCCGACCCCGGCACGCGCCGCCGCGGACCGGGCGAGCACGTCCTGTTCGTCGGTAGGCTGACGAGGGAGAAGGGGGTGCACCTGCTGATGGCGGCCTGGGACCAGATCGCGGCACGCGGCGGGCTCGGCGTCCCGCTCGTGCTGGCCGGGGCCGGGCCGCTGGCCGACGACGTCACGCGGTGGGCTCGCGACCGGGACGACGTGCGCTACGTCGGCCTGCAGGACGCGGCTGGCTGCCGCGACCTCATGACGCGAGCGGCCACCGCGGTCGTGCCGTCGACCTGGCTGGAGGCATTCGGCCTCGTCGCGGTCGAGGCGATGGCGTGCGGCGTGCCGACCGTGGTCGCGGGGCACGGCGCGCTGGCCGAGCTCGTCCGCGACGGCGTGACCGGCGTGACCCACCGCCCCGGGGACGCGGGCTCGCTCGCCGACGCGATGCGGGAGGTCGTGACGGATCCGGCACGCAACCAGGCGCTCGGGAGCGCCGCCCGCGAGGACTACGAGCAGCGGTTCAGCCCCCGGGCCGGGCTCGCGAACCTGGAGGCCGGCTACCGGGCGGTGCTGGCGGGCACGGAGTCCGCGGCGGCCGGGACGAACACGGCTTGACCGGCGATCCATCCCAACCGGAGGGCACGCACGGAGTCGAGGCCGTGCGCCCGCCCCCGGCGCTGCCCCGGCAGCTGGCCACGCCACTCGCGGTGGTCGCCGTGCTCGCGGCCGCGACGGTGGTCGTGCTCGGGATCGCCTTCGCGCAGGACACGACCGGGACGGCGTTCGACACCTTCGCCCAGCGTCACCTCTGGGGGCTCGGTTCGCCGTGGTACCAGCTCGCCGAGCTGATCGACTTCACCGCGGAGCCCGTGGGTGTCGTGCTGGTGCTCGGCGCCCTGCTGCTCGTCCTGCGCCGGCTCGGCCACCGCCGCGCGATGCTGCTCCTGGTGGCCGGCACCGCCGCGTCCGTCGCCACCACCACCGCGCTCAAGCCCGTGGTGGGCCGCGACATCAACAACGGCTTCCTCGCCTTTCCCAGCGGCCACACGGCGACCGCGACGTCCATCGCGCTGGTGTGCGTGCTGGTGATCGTGCAGCGGCGCCGGCTGGGCGCCACCGCCGGGATGCTGCTGGCCGCCGCGGTGGTGATCCCGGCGGCGGCCGCGATGGCCTGGGCGATGGTGGTCGACAACTCCCACTACCCGACCGACACCCTCGGCGGCTTCTGCGTCGCGCTGGTGCTGGTGCCGCTCACCGCACGGGTGATCGACGTGGTCGCGGACCGGCGGCTCAGGCGAACGGACGCATCGCGGGCCTGACCGCGCGCCCGCCGGTCCAGGCCGACGGATCGCCCGCGTCGAGCGCCTTGGCGTACACCGCACACGCCTGCGCGACCGCGTCCACGGTACGCGCGATGTCCACATCGGACAGCGCGGCGCTCACCACGAAGGACGGTGCGAGCACGCCGTGCAGGATGAGCTGGCGCAGGAACAGCGTCCGGTACTCCTGGGACGGGCGCAGCTCGCCGTCGAGCGTGGCGAACACCAGGTTGCACGAACGCCCCAGCAGCTGCACGTGGTCCGCGACGCCCATTGCGTCCGCGACCTCGCGCACCCCGCGGGCCAACCGCCCGCCGATCTCGTGCAGCTGCTCGGCGATGCCCTCCTCGGCGTAGACGTCCATCACCGCCATCGCCGCCGCGAGCGCGTGCGTCTCCGCGCCGTGGGTGGTGGACAGGAAGAAGACCCGCTCCCGGGTGTCGCGCAGGCCGCCCCGCTCCATCAGCTCCCGCCGCCCGGCCAGCGCGGACACCGCGAACCCGTTGCCGAGAGCCTTGCCGAACGTCGACAGGTCGGGCGTCACGCCGTAGACGCTCTGCGCGCCGGCCGCCGCCCACCGGAACCCGGTGATCATCTCGTCGAAGACGAGCACGACGCCGTGCTCGTCGGCGAGTGCGCGCAGCCCCGCCAGGTAGCCGGGCGGCGGTTCCTGCACCGTGGCCGGCTCCAGGATCAGGCAGGCGACCCGGCCCTCGTGCCGGTCCAGCAGCGCGGCCACCGCGTCGAGGTCCCCGTAGGGGAACGTGATGGTGTCCGCCGACTCCCCGCGCGAGGTGCCGGCGGGCATGGCGGTGCTGCCGACGAACCAGTCGTGGGTGGAGAAGAACGGGTGATCGGCGCACACCGCGACCAGGGGCCGGCCGGTCGTCGCGCGCGCGAGCCGGACGGCGGCCGTGGTCACGTCCGAGCCGTTCTTGGCGAACTTGACCATGTCCGTGCTCGGGACCGTCGCGACGAAGCGCTCGGCCGCCTCGAGCTCGATGATGCTGGGCCGCACGAAGTTGGCGCCGGCCTCCAGCTGCGCGCGTACCGCGGCGAGCACCCGCGGGTGGGCGTGGCCGAGGGAGACCGACCGCAGCCCGGAGCCGTACTCGATATAGCGGTTGCCGTCCACGTCCCACACGTGCGCGCCGGCACCGCGGGCGATCACCGGGGCGAGCCCGGCCGGGAACTGGTCGTCGTACTTCGAGTGGGTGTGCGCGCCACCCGGGACCAACGCGTGCAGGCGCTCGTTCGCCGCCTGCGACCGCGGCAGCGGACGGCCTTGCACCATTCGGCTCCCAACGTGTCCGCGCGCCTCCGTCAGGCGCCCGCCGGACCCAGTGTGGTCGACGGGGCCGGCGGGCGTCCAACGGATGGCGGTCAGCTGGGGACGTACACCTTCATGCCGGCGTCCGTGCCGGGGGTGTCGTACGGCGCGACCTCGTCCTCGGTGAAGTCGGCCAGGTCCGACAGCCGGCGGAAGTCGCGCAGCGCGGTGCCGGTGCACCGCACGTCCGCGACCGGCGCGCCCTGCCCGCTGCGCACGTCCGCGACGTGCACCGTGCGGAAGTCGATGCTGTAGCGGGTCGCGGCGCTCGTGTTGGGGATCGAGGCGTGCAGCTGGTCACCCGAGAACAGCATCACGCCGCCGACCGGCGGGACCAGCGTCAGCCGCGGCTCGTCCGCGCCGAGGTCCTGGGTCGGGGCGGGGTGCACGCGGGTGTCCTTCCCGCCGCTGAAGTCCTTGATGTGCCCGCGCCACGCGTTGGCCACGTAGTAGTTGTAGTCGCCGCTGTTGTTCGGGATCTCCCGGCCGAACCACCGCGGGTAGAACTCCATGATGTTGTTCGCCTCGACCGGCCACACCGGCAGCCACCAGTTGACCTGTGCGCGGGGCGCGGCGTACCAGGTGTCGCGGTGGGCCTGGAAGGCGTACGCGATCCCGGTGTTCAGGCCACCCTCCGGGAACGCCGTGCGCAGCTTCGGCACGTCGGCGTGGACCTCGCCCGGGTCGGCGCCGAGCGCGTTGACGATCTTGCGCACGTGCCCGATCGAGTCGGGGTGGTGGATGAACTTCGGCTTGAAGTCGATCAGCAGGTCGGCGAGCTCCTCGGGGGACCGCCGGGTGTGGACACCGGTCGGCTCGTCCGGGCTGAGAGCCTCGGTGACGAGGCCACGGGCGAATTCGGCGAAGGCCGCGATCTCGGGCACGTGGGTGTAGACGATCACGTCGCCCGCGAACAATCGGCGTCGTCGTTCGTCGTCGTCGAACGACGGGTCGATGTGGACGTTGGCCATGATTCCTCCGGAAGCTGGTTGAGCCGCTCCCGGAGAGAGTCGGTGGACTCCCGCCGATCGTTACGTTGCGCGACATGATTGGGGCCACCTCACGTAACGACCGGGCCGAGGACCGCGAACTGAATTGTGAGGGCGCACGGACGAGCCGTGGTGCCCGGCGCTCGGCGTGCTCGTTCGCAGAACGCGCGCGCGGCGCCCCGCGATCGAACGAGGAGACGGCATCCGTGGCACACACCGCGTCGCTCTCACAGCTTCAATCCCCGCCATGGGCGCTGGTCAACGGCGAGCTGGTGGCCTACGACGACGTGCGGATCCACATCGGTGCCGAGGCGCTCACCCGGGCGCTGAGCGTGTTCGAGGGCGTCAAGGGCTACTGGAACAGTGCGGGCACCGAATTCGCGATCCGCACGCCACGGGCGCATTACGACCGCCTCTGCCGGTCCGCGAAACTGCTCCACATTCCGATTACGTTCAGTTACGAGGACTACGTCAACGGTCTCGCCGAGCTCGGCCGCCGGCTGCTCGTGCCGGAGCGCGACCTGTGGTTCCGGACGACCCTCTACGTGACCCAGGGGCACTGGGGCGAGGAGACCGCGGCGGACCTCGTCGTGACCGCGTTCACCCAGCAGAAGCACGACCCGGAGCCGATGCGGCTGGGGGTCACCACGTGGCGGCGGGCGGGTGACGTCGCCCTGCCGTCCAGGGTGAAGTCGAGCGCGAACTACGTCATCGGCAGGCTCGCCCGGATCGACGTGCGCCGGCTGGGGTACGACGACGCCATCCTGCTCAACGAGTCGGGCCGGGTCGCCGAGGCCACCGGGGCGTGCGTCGTCACCGCGACGCGGGACGGGGTGGCGAGCCCGCCGACGAGCGAGGGGTGTCTGGACAGCATCACGGTCGCCACGATCGCCGAGGTGTGCCGCGATCTCGGCGTGCCGTTCGAGCGCCGGCCGCTGGATCGCACGGAGCTGCTCACGGCCGACGAGTGCGGGCTCGCGGGGACCATCACCGAGCTGACCCTCGTCGAGGAGATCGACGGCTACCACTACGAACGGGCCGGGGTGCTGAGCCGGGTCCGGCAGCGGTACCTCGACGTGATGCGCCGCGACGCGACCCTGCGGGGCACCGAGCTGCTGCCGCTGATCGCCGCCGACGAGATCACCGCGCCGCGCGCCAGCTGACCCACCGGTACCGCAACGCCCGCCCGCACGGAGTCCGTGCGGGCGGGCGCCTGTCTGTGGCTCTCGTCAGCGGGCCGCCAGCTGCGCGGCGGCCTCGGCCAACGGGCGACCCGCCCGGTCGCGCTCGGACGTCACCGACACCGGCAGCGGCCAGTCGATCGCGAGCTCTGGATCGTCGAACGCGATGGCGACGTCCTCGGCGGGGTCGTGCGCCCGGTCGATCCGGTAGGAGATGTCCGCGGGCTCGGTGAGCGCCTGGAAGCCGTGCGCGCACCCGGCGGGCACGTACAGGGTCACCTGCGTCTCCCCGCTGAGCCGGAAGTACTCCTTCGCGCCGTACGTGGCCGAACCGTGCCGCAGGTCCACGACGACGTCGAAGACCTCGCCGTAGGAACAGCGGACCAGCTTCGCCTCGCCCGCGCCGGACCGCACGTGCATGCCCCGGATGACGCCGCGGCGCGAGCGCGAGAGGCTGTCCTGCACGAACGCGTCCGGGTCGATCCCGGCCGCCCGCACCACGTCACGGTCGAAGGTCCGGCTGAAGAACCCGCGCTCGTCGGTGTGCGGGGTCGGCTCGAACAGGAGGGCACCGGCGATCGCCGGCACCGCAACGACCTTCATCATGCCTCCGTCGTCTGCGGGGTGGCCTCGGCCGCGGATCCGCGGGTCCCGAACAGCGCCGCCGACAGCACCCCGAACTGGCGGTCCAGCTCGGCCGCGAACTGCTCGTTGCGCCGGACCATACCCGCCCGCAGCTCCTCCGTCCGGCGCTCCACCTCGGTGAACTGCTCCATGAGCCGCGCCAGGTCGAGCGAGCGCAGGTGCTGGCAGTACTCGCCCAGCCCCATGTCCCGCATGAGCACGTCGTTCTTCGGCGCGTACGCGAGCGAGACGGTCGGTCTCGCCACCTTCAGGGCACACAACACGTTGTGGTACCTGGTGGCGACCACCGACCGGACGAACACCATCTCGCGCAACACGTCCTCGAGGGAGGACAGCGGCACGAGGGAGACCTCCGCGTCCGGCCGCCGGTCCCGCACGTACGCCAGCACCGCGTCGGCCGTCTCGAGGTCGGTGCGGTCGCCGACGAAGAGCCGGACCGGGCGGTCCGCGTCGGCCAGCCAGACCACGAACTCGCTGATCTTCGCGAGGTAGTCCGCGTGGATCTCGTCGGCGCGCGCCCGGTCATCGTTCCCGCCGTGGTAGGACATGACGCCGACGCCGACGGTGCGGCTCGCCGCGACCGGCTCGGCGTGCGGCACCGGCATCGCGTAGACCAGGTCCGGGTAGACCGGGTCGCCGGTGGTGTCGACGCCCATCGTGCGCACCGCCGCGCGGGACGGCTCGTCCCGGAAGGAGCGGTAGCTCGCGAGCCGCGCGGCGAGCCCGAAGAAGGCACGGGTCAGCCGGGCCCGCATGACGTTCGCCCCGACGCTCACCAGGGCGACCTTGGTGCCGAACAGGCGCCCGGCGAGCGACACCAGCAGCAGCATGTACGGGAAGCCCCAGGCGTGCAGCGGCAGCTCGGCCTCCAGCACGCCCATGCCGGGCACGATCACGACGTCGTGCCTGCGCACCCAGCGGAACGTGCGGGGCAGGTCGATGAGCTTGCCCACGCTCTTCTGCACGACCGTCCACAACCGGCCGCCCGAGCGTTCCTTCCCGTAGTACCAGTGCAAGGGGATCGCCGGCACGCCGTACCGCTTGGTGATCGTGCGCGGGCCCATGCACATGAAGTCGATGACGGCGTCGGGATGACGCTTGCGCAGGAACTCCATGATCACGGCGAGCGACCCGTCGTTGCCCAGGTTCCCGGAACCGAGCAGCCCGAACACCCCGACCCGTGGCGGGCGGGGGGCGGACGCGGCCGAGCCGCGCCGGCCGCGAAGGATCATGCTGGCGCGCCCTTGCCGCCGACGACGAGATCGACCCGGATGTCGGCCGGATCGGTGTCCGCGTCCGGCAGCTCACCCAGCCGGCCCCACTCCCCGCGGGTCGCCCGGCTGGTCAGCCACTGCGCCAGGTACTTCATGCACGTGCGCCGGTCGGCCGGGGACAGAGGCGCGCGGCGGATCGCGGCGGCGTAGCCGCCGACGTACTCGAGCAGCAGCCGCGGCAGGGGATGCCGCAGGCGGTTCGCCCGGCGCGGGTCGAAGTTCGCGCAGCGGGTCCGGATCGTGGGGTTGGCCCGCTCCGAACGGTTCGGGTGGTCCCGGCGGAAGTAGAGCCAGTCGGGCACCTGGAGGAACGGGCCGTGCAGCACGAGCTCGGCGACGATCACGCGGTCCGCGTGGTGGTAGCTGCCGTGCGGGGCGCAGCTGCGCAGCACCCGGGAGCGCAGGACGCCGTTGTCGTCGTCGCCGCCGCTCGCGAACAGCAGGCTGCGGAACCGTTCCGGCGCGCTCGCGGACGCGGAGGTGAGCGGGTAGCGCACCGCCTGCGTCACGTCGCCCGCGGGGTCGATCATCACGGTCCACGAGTGGGCGAGCACCGCCGCCGGGTTCTCGTCCAGCGCGTCGACGCAGCGCTGCAGCAGGTCGCGGGCGTACAGGTCGTCGTCGGAGGCCCACTTGAACAGCTCGCCGCGCGACTCGGCGAAGACCAGGTTGTGGTTCGGCGCGCAGCCGACGTTCTGCGGCAGCCGCAGGTAGCGCACCCGCGAGTCCTGCTTGGCGTACCGGCGGCAGAGCGCCTCGGTTCCGTCGGTGGAGGCGTTGTCCGCGATGATCAGCTCGAAGTCGTCGAAGGTCTGCGACAGCAACGAGTCCAGCGACTCGGCGAGGAACTCCTCGCCGTTGTAGACGGGTAGCCCGATGCTCAGCCTTGGCACGGCGCTCATGTCGTTCTCATCTCCTCGTGTTCCCCCGCGGGCACGGTGTCGACGGCACCGACGACGTCGACGGCCGGCTCTGGCACCGGCAGGCTCTCGTGCTCGCGCAGTCCTGCGTTCAACTGCCACCACCACAGCCCGGCGGAGCAGACCATCGCAGTCGTGGATCCCCAGCTCGCCCCGACGACACCGCCGAGGATGGCGCCCAGCACGCCGCCGCCGAAGTACCCGGCGGACGAGATCAGCTGCACCCGCACGCTGCGCCGCGCCGCGCCGAGCGCGCGCAGCCCGGCGGCGGCGCCCGACACGATGCCGGTGGCGCTGAGCGCGATGGTGACCGGCAGCACCAGCTGGGAGGCCGGCGCCCAGACCTCGTGCAGCAGGTACTCGCCGGCCGAGTCCGGCAGCACCAGCAGCAGCGAGATCCCCCAGGCCAGCGCCGCGACGGCCTGCACGCCACCGAGCATCAGGCAGAACCTGCGCAGGCGGTGCGGTGCCCGGCGCAGCACGCGCGCGGCCTCCGGCACGGCGACCAGGTTGAGTCCCATGAGCAGCGCCATGAACGGCCCCAGGAGCAGTTCGGCACCGCGGATGGCGCCGACCCCGGCCAGCCCGATGATCCCGCCGACGGCGTACATGCGCAGCTGTCCGGCGCCGCTGTTGCTGACGTTCTCCACGAGGTAGCGGGAGCCCAGGTCGCGGTGGTCGCGCAGCCACTCGCGGGTCAGCGCGATCCGCGGCCGGATTCCGCTCAGCAGCCAGCCGACGACGCCGCCGACCATCGCCGCGCCACCCCACGCCAGGACGAAGCCCGCGACGCTGCCGTGGTCGGCGGCCACCAACAGCAGGGGGACCATGCTGACGGCCCACACGAGGTCGACGAGCACGGCGCTGCGGCCCTGCCCGTTGGCGAAGAACGCGAACCGCCAGCTGTCCTGCAGCAGCAGCGCGGGCGTCACGATCCCCAGCGCGATGAACGCCCGGCCGAACGAGTCGCCCACCGCCATCCCGATCGCGCAGCTGAGCACGCCGAAGCACAGGCCCACCGAGATCGCCGTGCCCCCGGAATGGCTGGTCGCGTTGCGCCAGCGTTCCCTGGCCACGCCGCTGAACCGCACCACGAGCGGATCGGTGCCGAGTCCACGGGACAGGTTCAGGATCACGCCGTAGGTCACCCAGGCGAGGCTGAAGATGCCGAAGGCCGCGACGCCGAGCGACCGGGCGACGAACACGCCGACCAGGAAGTTGGTCATGCTCGACACGGCCTGGTCGGCGAGGCCCCAGGTGAGCCGACGCGCCAAACCTCGCGCGAATGACATCCGGCATCTACTCCTTGATCAGGCCCGCGGTGGCGAGCGCGGATGCCGCGGCGGCAACGGCGTCGAACGGCAGTTCCGCGCGCTCGGCGATGTCCAGCAGGCTGTGCTCGCCGTCGGAGAGGCTGAGCACCCACAACATCGCGAGCTGCGCCTGCTTGGCGTCGCTGCGGCCACCGAGGGAGTCGTACAGCCCGCGCCTGCCCAGCTGCGGCTCGCCGTACGGGGACAGGTTCACGTAGCGCCGGTTGACCTCAAGCACGCCGAACGCCTCGCGCAGCACCGCCAGGGTGTCCACCATGGACTCCGGCGACACGAGGTCCGGGTCGTCGCCGGACGTGTGGTACTCCGGGTACTCCGCGTACGGCGTGCGGGTCAGGCAGCCGACGCCGAGGTCGAACCCGGGCGAGCAGTACTGGCGCTCGTCGTAGCCGTACGGGGAGAACCGGCGGATCTCGTGTGGACGGTCACGCAGCACGTGCGCGAGCACCCGGTCGATCTCCGCGTCGCCGCGCCGGCTCTGCTTGTAGGTCAGCGCGCCGCGGTCGCCCGCGCAGGCCAGCACGACGCCGTGCGCGACCTTCTCCACCCGCGCGGCGTTGCGGGCGAGCCAGGTGATCGCGCCGATCGTGCCGGGGGCGAAGATGAACCGGTAGGTGTAGTACGGGTTCTCGAGCGATTTCGCGAGCTCCACGGCCACCGCGACGGCGGCCATGTTGTCGTTGGCGAGCGCGGGGTGGCAGACGTGGCAGGAGACGATCACCTCGTCGGTGACCTGGCCCGGCACGACGTGCTCGGCGTAGGTCAGGTGCCCGTCGGCCAGCGTCGAGTCGATCCGCACCTCGTAGTCGCCCTCGGGCATCGCGTCGAGGGTCTCCTGCGTGAGGCAGAAGCCCCACCGGGGCGCGTAGTAGCTGGTCCGGTACGGAATCAGCGACGGCTGGTCGGGCAGCGTGTGCAGGTGCTCGCGCAGCTGCGCGAGCGGCATCGTCTCGTGCACGGGCACGCTGTAGCCCACGACGTGCAGCGCGTGGTCGCGGAAGTCGACGACCCGGCGGCCGGCCGCGTCCGCGATGTACGCGTCGCGGATGTTCCACTCCTGCGGCACGGTCCAGTCGAGCACCTCGGTGCCCGTGGGCACCTCGTGCACGGTGAGCGGCAGGTACTCACCGATGATGTCGAGCGTCGCCCGCACGCCGTCGCCGGTGATGCTCCGGCACAGCGGGTAGAGCCGCTGTACCAGGGCATGCATCCGGGCGCCGGGCTCCGCCATCACCGGCGCCGCAGGCTGTCGTCGACCGCGCCCGCGGCCGACCGGTCGCGCAGCCAGGCGAGGCGGGTGAACCGGCGCTCGAACGACTCGGTCGTCAGCCCGTGGCGCTGGTAGGCCTCGATGAGCTCCCCCGCGCCGTCCTTGACCGACCAGACGCAGTCGAAGCCGGGGATGGCCTCGCGGAACTTGGCGAAGTCGACCCGGTACGAGCGCGGGTCGTTGCCCGCCTCGCCGGTGATCCGCAGCAGCGAGCCCGGCACGGCCTCGACGACCTCGGCGGCGATCTCCGCGACCGTCACGTTGTTGCGCTCGGTCCCGATGTTGAACGCCTGGTCGTGCACGGCCTCGCGGGGCGCGGTGAGCGCGACGAGGAACGCGGCCGCGATGTCGCGGGCGTGCACCAGCGGCCGCCACGGCGTGCCGTCGGAGAGCACCAGGACCTCGCCGGACAGGTAGGCGTGGCCGACCAGGTTGTTGAGCACGATGTCGGCGCGCAGCCGGGGCGAGTAGCCGAACGCGGTGGCGTTGCGCAGGTACACCGGGGTGAAGTCGTCGTCGGCCAGCTCGTGCAGGTCGTCCTCGACGCGGACCTTCGACTCGGCGTAGGGCGTGACCGGGCGCAGCGGCGCGTCCTCGGTGACCAGGCCGCCGTCGCCGGACGCGCCGTAGACCGAGCAGGTCGACGCGTACAGGAACCGCTTGACCCCGTTGTCCCGGGCCAGCCGGGCGAGCCGGACGGCCGCGCGGTGGTTGATGTCGTAGGTCAGGTCCGGGGCCAGCGCACCGAGCGGGTCGTTCGACAGGGCCGCCAGGTGGATCACGGCGTCCACATCGGACACGTGCTCGTGGGTGACGTCGCGAAGGTCCACGGTGTGGCCCGGCGGGTCGGCCGGCGCGGCACCGAGCACGCACGGTTCGAACAGCCCCGAGTCGAGGCCGACGACCTCGTGCCCGGCGGCGGCGAGCACCGGTGCCATCACCGTGCCCAGGTACCCCTTGTGGCCCGTCAACAGGACGCGCATCGTTCAACCCTCCAGGTCGAGAATCTGCTTGGTGACGTGGAAGGCCTCCGCGTAGCGGGCCTGGCACTCGATCCCGCGGATCCGCGCCAGACCGAGGAAGGCCTCCCGGTCGTACCACGGACGGTGTCGCTGCGAGGCGTAGTGCTGTTGCAGGAGTGCGACCTTTTTCTCAGCCATTTCGGCCGAAAGTGGCTGGTAGCTGTTGGGCCGGCCGAGGTCGCCGTCCCATTTCACGATTTCATAACCAAGTACGAGATGATCACGGAACGCGGTCGTCACGAGCCGGGCCAGGCCGCGGTGGTCCTGGTGCGCGTCCTCGACGCGCGGCGCGAACAGCACGTCGGGGTCGCACCGGCCACGCAGCTCCTCGAGCGCGTTCTTCGCCTCGTCCCAGTGCGCGGGCAGCCGCCCGTCGGGCAGCTTGTGCACGGTCACGTCGAGGTCGGCACCGGGACAGAAGGCCGCGAGCGCCGCGCGCTCCTCGTCCTCCCGCTCGGTGCCGCCGCCCGACAGCACGAGCGCGTCGACCCGGACCCCCGGCCGCGCCGAGCACATCGCGTAGAGCGTGCCGCCCGCGCCTATCGCGATGTCGTCGCAGTGCGCGCCCAGCGCGACCACGCGGTCGATCCGATCGGCCCCCAACCGGATCACGCGGTCCTCGCGGGAACCCGCTCGACCTTGCGGTCGTTGTCCCACAGCGCCCACGGCCGCTCGCCGTGCGCGTAGGCGGCGTCGAGGGCCGCCTTCTCCTTGACCGTGTCCGTCGGCTTCCAGAAGCCGCGGTACGGGTAGGCGAGCAGCCGGCCGCGCTTGGCGAGCTCGCCGCAGCCGTCGGCCACGAGGTCACCGCCCTCGGGAATGTGGTCGAAGACCTCCTGGCGCAGCACGAAGTACCCGCCGTTCTCCCACAGCGGCATGTCGCTCACGGAGGTGATCCCGCCGACCTTGTTGTCCTCGCCCATCTCCACGCAGTGGAAGGAGGACTGCGGCGGCACGACCATCATCGACGCGCCCAGGCCGGACGCGGTGAACCGGTCGACCATCACGTCGAGCGGGGCGTCGGTGAGCACGTCGGCGTAGTTCGCGAGGAACATCTCGTCGCCGTCGAGGTGGTCGCGCACCCGGCGCAGCCGCTCGCCGATGGCCGACTCGATGCCGGTCTGGATGAACGAGATCGACCAGTCGGCGATGTCGGTGGCGAGCAGCTCGGCCCGGCCGTCGCGCAGGATGAAGTCGTTGGAGATGGTCTCCTCGTAGTTGAGGAAGAAGTTCTTGATGTGGTGGGCCCCGTAGCCCAGGCACAGCACGAACTCCTTGTGCCCGAAGTGGGCGTAGTAGCGCATGACGTGCCAGATCAGTGGCCGCGGGCCGACCATCGCCATCGGCTTGGGCACGTCGTCGGCGGCACCGTTGCGCATGCGCATGCCGTATCCGCCGCAGAACAGGACGACCTTCATGGCGTTACCTCGACGATCTCCAGGCTCGGGATCGGGAAGACGAGCCGCCCGCCCCATTCGCCCACATAGGACAGTTGCTCGGTGAGCTCCCGGCGCAGGTTCCACGGGAGCACCAGCACGTAGTCGGGCCGATCCTCGGCGATCCGTTCCGGGGGCAGGATCGGGATCCTGGTGCCGGGGGTGTACCGGCCGTGCTTGTAGGGGTTGCGGTCCACCGTGTACGCCAGCAGGTCGGGCCGGATGCCGCAGTGGTTGAGCAGGGTGTTGCCCTTGCCCGGGGCCCCGTAGCCGACCACGGTCTTGCCCTGGCCGGCGGCCGTCGTGAGGAAGCTCAGCAGCCGGCGGCGCACGTTGGCGACGCGGCGGGCGAACTCGGTGTAGCCGGCGAGCTCGTGCAGCCCGGCGGACTTCTCGCGGTCGAGCACGTCGAGGACCCGCTGGCTGGGCTCGCCGGCGACCTCGGCCGGGCGGGCGAAGAGCCGGATGGAACCGCCGTGCGTGTCGACGAGCTCGACGTCCACAAGGGACAGTCCGCCGCTGGCGAGCGCGCGCTGGGCGGAGGCGACCGTGTAGTACTGGAAGTGCTCGTGGTAGATCGTGTCGTACTGGTTGTGCTCGAACAGCGTCAGCAGGTGCTGCACCTCGATGGACACCCAGCCGTCGTCGGCGACCAGGGCGCGCAGGCCCTGGGTGAAGCCCACGACGTCGGGGATGTGCGCGTACACGTTGTTGGCCACGACGAGGTCCGCCGGCCCGTGCTCGGTGCGGACGGCCGCGCCGGTCTCGGGCGTGAGGAACGCGGTGCGCGTGTCGACGCCCTTCTCCCGCGCGGCGGCGCCGACGTTGACCGACGGCTCGATGCCCAGGCAGCGGATGCCGCCGGCCTTGACGTGCTGGAGCAGGTAGCCGTCGTTGCTCGCGACCTCGACGACGAACGAGCCGGCGTCGAGCCCGAAGCGGGCGGTCGAGTCGGCGACGAACTTGCGTGCGTGCTCGACCCAGGAGGACGAGTACGAGGAGAAGTAGGCGTACTCGGTGAACGTCTCCTCCGGCGTGATCAGCGGCGGCAGCTGGGCGAGCCAGCAGCTGGTGCACACGCGCAGGTGCAACGGGTAGGTCATCTCGGGCTCGTCGAGCTGCGCCTCGGTGAGGAACAGCTCGCACGGGGGGGTGGCCCCGAGATCGACGACGCTCACCAGGTCGGTCGAACCACACAAACGACAGGTCATCAGTAAGCCCCCTGCCCGCCGAGCACAGCCCGGAAGGTCTTCCACAGGATCATCGCGTCGAGCGCGAGTGACCAGTCCTCCACGTAGCGCAGGTCCAAGCGGACCGCCTCCTCCCACGGCAGGTCGCTTCGGCCGCTGACCTGCCACAAGCCCGTCAGACCCGGCTTGACGAGCAGCCGGCGCCGCATGTCCGGCTCGTAGCGTGCGGACTCCTCCGGCAGCGGCGGCCGCGGTCCCACGAGGGACATGGCGCCGGAGAGCACGTTGAACAGCTGCGGCAGCTCGTCGATCGAGTAGCGCCGCAGGATCGCGCCGACCCGGGTGATCCGCGGGTCCTTGCGCATCTTGAACAGCACCCCGGCGCCCTCGTTCGCGGCCTTGAGCTCGGCCTTCTTGCGGTCGGCGTCGCGGACCATCGTGCGGAACTTGACGATGGTGAACTCCCGGCCGGACTTGCCGACCCGGCGCTGGGTGTAGAACGGCCCGCCGCGCGAGTCGATCATGATCGCGACCGCGGCGAGCGTCATCACGGGCAGGCACATGAGGATCAGCAGCAGCGAGCCGACCCGGTCGAAGGCCCCCTTGATCACCTTGCGCATGCCGGTGAACACCGGCGCGCTGACCCGCAGCAGCGGCATGCCCAGCACGCCGCTGACGTGCAGCCGTGGCCCGGCGACCTCCATCAGCGTGGGGGCGACGACCATCTCCGCGCCGCTGCCCTCGAGCCGCCAGGCGAGCTGCTGGAGGCGGCGCGGGGTCCAGTACGAGTCGGCGGTGACCGCGACGATGCGGTAGCCGCCGCGGCGGACGTGCTCGGCGACCTCGTCCAGCCGGCCGACCACGGAGACGCCGTCGACGTGGTCGATGTCGCCGCCGTTGCCGTTGCCGTTGCCGTTCGCACCGGTGCCGTCCACGGTGCAGACGGCGGCCACCCGCCAGCCGATGTGCGAGGCACGCTCGGTCCGGTCGATCAGGTCGTGGACGGTCTCCACGCTGCCGGCGGCCATGACGGGCAGCAGGCACTCGCCGTTGTAGCGGGCGCGGTGCAGGACCTGGCGGAGCAGGTACCGGAAGAGGAGCGCGACCAGGGCGATCGACGGGATGACGACGAAGACCCAGGGCCGGGCGGACACCACCCCGGTGGCGAGCCCGGCGAGGCCGAGGGCCACGGCGGCGGCGAACATGCCGCGGCCGAGCCGGACGTACTCCTCGGCGCCCTGCCCGAGGGTCACGGAGTTCCAGGCCCGGTTCATGGCGAGCGAGACGAAGACGACGATCACCGTGAGGCAACCGATGACGAGGTCCTTGAACAGGGCGGCACCGCTGACGCTGATCAACGCACCGACCACGAACGCCACGCCGAGCGTGACGAGGATGTCGGAGAGGATCACGTACCTGCGGTACGCGGGCTCCCAGCTAGCGACGGGCAGCCGGGCCGGTTCACCTGCGGGTAGCAGGCCATGGTCTCGGTTGGCGGACAAGCCCCGCAAGATCGTCGGTCGCCGACGCGGGACGCGTACTTGCTGGTCACTCATTGTGGTCCCCCCGGCCGAACGCATGCACGCATGGCGGGTTTGTGGGCAACCCCGATCGCCCGATGTGGTCCGATTCGCTTACGGCACAACGAATCGGTTTGCCCCTGCCGACCCGTTGTCGCGTTCTCTGATTCGCTCAGCGGCGGGCGACCGTTACACGGAGGGTGAGATCCGTACCCCCCGGATTGGTGATCGAATCGCCCGCTACCAGCGCCGTCGCGTGTCAGACGATCCTGTGCGGTCTGTCAATTACGTACAGCCACATCCGTCACCCGTCCGCGGTCCACAATTGTGTCCGCATGCGTGCGTTCTCCGTTCGTCCGGCCCAATACCAGCCGGCCGAGATGCCCGGCAACGTGTGCGCGGCGAACCGTTGCGGTAATGGCGGCGCGGGGCCCACGTGCGGTCGCGGCGGCAGCGGAGAGCGCCGTTCCGGTCACGGCCGACGATCGTCACGAAGTGTCACGACTCACACCTCGGTGGTCAGGCGGTGACGGCGCCGATCGCGGTGAAGGCGAGCACGGCGGCACCGAGTCCGGCGACGACGCTGACGATCACGTACGCGGCGGCGTAGAAGTAGGCCTTGCGTTCGGCGAGGCGCAGGATTTCGTAGCTGAAGGTGCTGTAGGTGGTCAACGCGCCGCAGAGTCCCGTGCCGACCAGCGCGAACACGGGTCCCGGCAGGCCGGCGCCCGCGCCGGCGAGGCCGCCCAGGACGAGGCAACCGGCCAGGTTGACGCTGAGGGTGCCCCACGGGAACAGGCTGTCGTGCCGGGACTGGACGAGCCGGTCGGTCAGGTAGCGAAGGGGCGCGCCGACGGCGGCGCCGAGGAACACCAGGACGGCGGTCACGAAGCCGGCCTCCCGGCGTACCGCGGAGCGTGGCCGGGTGTCACGCTCCCTCCCGTTCCGGCCTGCCGCGGCACGGGTGGCGGCGCGGGTGACCCGGACACCGACGAGGACGGCGAGCATGGCACCCAGCAGCGTGCCGATGAGGTAGGCGAACGCGAGGCCGACCGTGCCGGGCCGGAGCAGCCCGTGGAGCTCCACGGCGTAGGTGGAGAAGGTGGTGAAGCCACCGAGCAGCCCGACGCCGAGGAACGGGCGGACGAGCCGGTGGGCGGCCCAGACCTCGGTGACCAGCACCATGAGCACGCCGATGAGCAGGCACCCCAGCACGTTGGTGAGGAAGGTCGCCCAGGGGAACTGGCCGGGCCGGGTGGGAAGCAGCTGGGCCAGGCCGTAGCGGGCCAGCGCGCCGAGACCACCGCCGAGAGCGATCACGCCGAGCACGGGCCCGTGGTGGCCGACCAGCTCGCGGCGCTGCGCCGCGACCCGAAGATCGACATCCGAGTCGATGGGGTAGTCCGGTTTTGTCAGCTCGACCTCGCCGCTCACCGTCGTGCTCCCACTCTGCCGGCGGACGCAGTTGTGTCCTGGTGGAGCAGGGACTGTTGGCAGCCGATACTGCTGCGGTTCTCCGATCCATCGGAGCGGCGAGCCCCACCGCCGATGCCTGGCACGATACCGAGCACGCGGACGGAGACGCCGGCTGGTGTGTTGAGCCCGGCCACCGCGACCGCCGCCCGGCGCTCCGGACGGTTTCCGCCGGATAGCCTCTGGGTGTTCCAGAGGTACCCTTGGTGCCATGTCCCGGGTCTTCACCGCCGCGGTCCACCAAGAGGACGACTGGTTCGTGGCGCAGTGCCTCGAAGTCGACGTCGCCAGTCAGGGCCGCACCATCGACGAGGCCGTGGCCAACCTGTCAGAGGCGGTTGGCCTGTACCTCGACGAGGTTGAGGACCCGCACCCCACTGCCAGGCCGTGGGTTACCTCCTTCGAGGTGCCTGGCGCAGCGTGAGCCCAGCTCTGCCGGTCCGAAACATCCCGCAACACGGCACCGTCAAGCGCGGGACGCTCGGCTCGATCGTTCGCCAAGCCGGGCTCACCTCAGCGGAATTCTTGGAACTTCTCTGAAGCGGTGACGCGCATGCCCGCCGGACTGCACGGGTCACGGCGCTTCACAGGATCACCCTGCTGAGACGGACGTGCCCCACGAGAACCTCGCGGGGCACGTTATCGCTGTTAGAACGAGTGGCCAGGGGCGGGATCGAACCGCCGACCTACCGCTTTTCAGGCGGTCGCTCATACCAACTGAGCTACCTGGCCAAGGAGAACCACGCTTGTGCCGGCCCGGATCCAACGCAACCACGCTGGATCCGGTGAAGCCGGCAACCGCTCCTAGAGCTTTGCGCGACCCAGACGGGACTCGAACCCGCGACCTTCGCCGTGACAGGGCGACGCGCTAACCAACTGCGCCACTGGGCCTTGCTGTACTGCGTGCTCCCAACGGGATTCGAACCCGCGCTGCCGCCTTGAAAGGGCGGAGTCCTAGGCCGCTAGACGATGGGAGCCCGGGTTGCCCGCTTGGAGCACCGAAAGCATAGGACACAACCCGTAGTCGCTACAAAGTGGGTATCGCGTAGCGGTGCCACCTCGCCGAACGTGTTCGAACTCCCGTCGCGGGGGGTCCTAGCGGCGGACCGGTGGGACGCCGTCGTCGCCGGGGATCAGCCCGAGCATGTCGAGCAGCTCCTGGCAGTCCTCGACGCCCTGTGCACTGTGCGCGACCGCGAGCTGGGCGCGGCGCACCTGGTCCTCGGTCACCCGCGAGCTGTCGCCGGTGCGCTGAGCAGGGACGCTACCGCCGCCCAGCGAGGGGTCACGGGTCTCCTGCTGTAGCAGGAAGTCACGAACTTCGACCGGTCCGCTCATATCTCCGCCTCCCCGACACATCCAGCTATTGGCGGAGAGGCTATGAGACCGGAGGCGCACTCCACAGCCCCCCGAGGAGTGAATCCCATCCACACGCATAGTAGTCAGCGGTGATCAGGCCACCCTCACTACGACAGAGGCGTTCGTGCCACCGTCGCGGAATCACTCGAACGGACGCAGGCCATGGCTCTTGGCGTCCGAACACTTACCGAGACGGCACCCAGCGGCCGGGCAACACCCCTCCAGGCATGCGATGACCTGCGAAAACGGCAGTTCGGACAAGCGGACCCATGTGGGGGATCGGGCACATCTCAAGCGAAGCGGGCCGAACTCCGAAAAAGGGGATGGGGAGGAACTGCGAGAGGAGGAAACCGGTAGTGCCCATGCACACGATCTACAACGTGTACACCGTCGCCGGGATGACCTGCGAGCACTGCGCCGCCTCGGTCACCGAGGAACTGTCCGAATTGGACCATGTCACCGATGTCGCGGTGAACCTCTCCACCGGCCTGGTGACGGTCGCCAGCGCCGACGAGCTGAGCGAGCCCCTGGTGATGGCGGCGCTCGCCCAGGCGGGCCACCGCATGGCCGGCTGAGACCCGGACCCCGGGCGGGCGCGGCCCCTTCACCCCTGACACGAAACCCGCACCCGTCCGGCCCAACCGACTCCGGCGGCGACGTGGGGCCGCCGCCGGAGCATCGGGCCCGCCACCCGACCCGAACGCCGCACGAAGCCGGGCCCTGACGCTGGGCACACGTGACGTGGCGTGCCGAACGCCCTCCGCCCGGCGCTCGGCCCGCCACCCGACCCGAACGCCACACGAGGCCTCCCTCGGACGCCAGGCGCACGAGGCGAACGCCCTCCGCCGGCACCAGGCCCGCCACCGACCCGAACACCGCACGACGCCACCCTCAGACGCCGGGCACGTAGCGCGGCCGCGCCGAGCGGCCGCCGCCGGATGAACGACTCACCTCGGCCGCGCAGAGCAAACCGAACGGGCCGCAACCACCGCACCCCACCCACCGCGGGTCCCGAGCCGGCCGGGGCAGCGCGCCTGGCGGACTCTCTTGCGCCCCAACGAGGACCGGCCACCACGCCCGCCCGCCGGGCCCGCGAGATCCGGCCGCGGGGAGCGGTGGAGGACCCCACCGCTAACGGAGCAAGTAGGTGAATAGTTCTCTCAATTTTTCGCGTCTACCCACTCCCACGAAGCGCGTGCGCGTGCAACAATCGAGTCGCTGACACACCCCCGGTCAGCGCCTGTGGAGATCCCCTCCGGCCCCCGCGTTCCTCCCCCTGGCGCGGGGGCCTCTCCATGTGTGCGGCAGGAAATTCCACCTGAAAAAATGGCCTCGCCGGAGCGCCGACAACCACTGTGAAGTGCAGCTTTTAGCACGATTACGGAGGGTACCGATACCCTTACCGGCGAAAAGTCGCCGTGTTGCTTGGTGGTCCGCAACCTCTTCGTTATCCTCTCCTGGTGCTCTTCACAGGACGTAGCCGACCGAGCGACGACACGGCGGACGAGACCGCCAACGTCGGACGCCACCGCACCGAGGCCCACGAGCAGGAGGAGAACCTGCCGGACCACGAGCTGGAGTCCTACCTCGCGGCGCTCTCACCCGAAGGCGACGCCGAAACCACCGGCTCCGGACGCCGGTTCGGCGGCGCGCACGTACACCAGCTTCGCCTCCCACTGATGGCCAACGAGCAGCTCCGTGAGCTCGCCGCGTACCACCAGACCTCCCCGATGGCACTGGCCCAGGAATGGGTCCTCCAGCGCCTCGAGTGGGAGTCCCAGCACCTCCACCGCCGACACTAGACAACGCGGAGGGGCCCCGGCCGGAAGACCGGGGCCCCTCTGTCACCTGGCCTAACCTAGAGTGCGCGCACGTTCGTGGCCTGCGGCCCCTTGGTGCCCTGCCCGACCTCGAACTCGACACGCTGGTTCTCTTCCAGGGTGCGGAAGCCCTTGCCCTGGATCTCCGAGTAGTGCACGAAGACGTCGGCGCCGCCGTCATCGACGGCGATGAAGCCGAAGCCTTTCTCGGAGTTGAACCACTTCACAGTGCCCTGTGCCATCTACCTGCCTCCATCGCAGGATCAGCATGGGGTTACACCGTGCAACCCCGGCAGCCCTCGGGCGTTGCCCCCGCCAACCTCGGCGAAAGAGACGCACGCCCGCGTTTTCGTTCCGCGAGCGTGGATAGCACGAACACAGAAACTAGTGGCCTGCGCGGGCAGCTTATCGCGTAGAGCACTCGTAGCACTACCACCTGCATACGGCTGACTACAGGTTTGAGACGATCTCTGCAGGCCGAAACGCGGGTGGACATTTGTGATCTGTGTCACAACCGTTCGAGCCAACGTCACACCGGGCAGAGGCGTCGAAATAGATGTGAGGACGCTGGGGTATCGACAGGGGAATGGCATGGCTCTGCGCAGGGGCGGCAGTGGTCACGGACGGTTGGCGCGGATGCTGGGCGTGCTGGGGGTCGTCGCGGCGCTCGGGCTGACCGCGTGCAGCTCCGGGGACGACACCGGAGCCAAGGGGTGGCCGAGCGCCACGAGCGAGAAACCGAAGGTCCAGGCCGCGCCGAAGCCGGCCGCGAAGATCGCGCTGCAGCCGGCCGCCGGCGCGGGGAACGTCAACCCCGCGACCCCGGCGAAGGTCACGGTCAGTGACGGCACCATCAAGTCGCTGGCGCTCACGAACCCCGCCGGCAAGAAGGTGACCGGCAAGCTCTCGCCCGACGCCACCAGCTGGACGGTCGGCGAGCCGCTCGGCTTCGGCAAGACCTACACCTGGTCCGGCTCCGCGGAAGGCACCGACGGCGACCGCACGCCGATCACCGGCAGCTTCACCACGGTGACGCCGAACGGCCTGGTGGACGCCTCGATCAACACCGGCGACGGCAAGACCTACGGCGTGGCCATGCCGATCGCGGTCACCTTCGACTCCCCGGTCGGCGACAAGGCCGCCGCCCAGCGCGCGATGACCGTGCAGACCTCGGTGCCCGTCGAGGGTTCCTGGGCCTGGCTGGACGACTCCCGCGCGCACTGGCGGCCGCGCAACTACTGGCCGGCCGGCACCCAGGTGACCGTGCACCTCGCGCTCTACGGCGTCTCCTACGGCGACGGCGTGTACGGCGCGGACGACATGACCTCGCACTTCACGATCGGCCGCAACCAGGTCGTGAAGGCGAACACGCAGACCCACCACGTCAAGGTGTACCGCGGCGGCAAGCTGGTCCAGGACTTCCCGGCCAGCATGGGCCTCGACTCCGACCCGGGCCGGGTGACCAACAGCGGCACGCACGTCGTGATGTCCAAGCACTCGACGTACAAGATGACCAACCCGAAGTACAAGTACTTCAACGTCGAGGTGCCGTGGGCGGTCCGCATCTCCAACAACGGCGAGTTCGTCCACGGCTACGGGCCCTCGGTGTCGGCGCAGGGCAACACGAACGTCTCGCACGGCTGCGTGAACCTCTCCCCGGACAATGCCAAGATCTACTTCGACGAGGCGCTGGTCGGCGACCCCGTGGAGATCACCGGCACCAACAAGCAGCTCGACGCGGCCGACGGCGACTACTACGACTGGGCCATCTCCTGGGCGAAGTGGGTAGGGATGTCGGCAGCCGCGTGAGACGGTGCGGGGCATAATTCCGGCCAGGTCAGGGTCCGGCAGCCGGCGGGAGCACGCGATGCAGGGTGGGGCGGCACAACCCCGGCGGATCCCGGCCAACCTGGAACGCCGGTTCGCGGCGCTGTCCGCGGTGCTCGGACCCGCCGCCACCGAGGAGGAACCGCCGCCGGGCGACGACGAGGTGGCCGCCGGTTACCTCGTCGTCCGGGCCTCCGGGGCGAGCGCCGCGCGGCTCGCCATCGACGCGATCCGCCAGCCCGAGCTCGCGAAGGCCAGGGCGGAGCCGGACCGGATCCAGCTCGTCATGCGGGCCGCGCTGCCGCGCTACCTGCCCGCCGCCGGGGTGAACCTCGAGTTTCCCGAGTGCGCGTTGCGTGCCCAGCCGGCCGACCGCGCGGGCCGGCACGGCACGGTGCTGCTGACCGTCGCGACCGGCAAGCTGTCGATCAGCTTCGGTGAGCTGCGCCCGCTGCTGTTCCGGCCGGTGCCGGTGGAGCGGCCGCTGCAGACGCTGTTCGCCGCGGCCGTCGCGCACCTGCTCGTGGTGTCCGACTCGCTCGACCAGCACGGGATCAAGCCCTACCTCACCGGGCTCGCCGAGCTGGTGCTGCGCAGCGCCCTGCGTACCGAGCTCAACCGCGCGGACGCGATCGCCACCCGCCGCCGCGACGCGGTCGAGTACGTCAAGGAGAACCTCGCCGACCCGGCGCTGTCCGCCGACCGCATCGCCGACGCGCTGTTCATCTCCCGGCGCCGCCTCTACCAGCTCTTCGACGACGGCGACGGCGTGTCCGGCCGGATCCGCCAGCTGCGCATCGACCGCGCGAAGGAGCTGCTCGGCGACCCGGCGCACGCCGCGAAGGGGATCGGCGAGATCAGCCGCCAGTGCGGCTTCGCCAACGCGGCCCACTTCTCCCGCACCTTCCGCAAGGTGGTCGGCGAGACGCCCCGCGACTACCGCGACCGGATCCTCAAGGACTAGTAGCTCAGCACCACGAACACCACCACGCCGACGGCCAGTACGCCGATGAACAGCCAGACCATCCGGAGATCGGCAGCCCGGCCCCAGAGCGCGGCGGGTCCGCCCTTGCGCCCCTTCCCGCCTCTCGAGCGGCCGCTCCTCGACCGGCCGCTCGACCGCGCCGCCGGGCCGGGTGTGCGCCGCCGGTTCGTCCTCGGCGTGGCGCTTGCGGGCCTGGCCCGCTTCGGCGGGGCAGCGGTGCGCCGGCGCCCCGCCCGCCGGATGATCGCCACCGCGCGTTCGAGGTCGGCGCGGGCGATGGGTCCGGCGGGGTGGGCCACCGCGTTGCGGATGTCGCGGACGTGCTCGATGTCGCGCACCGCCACGCCGAAGTGCTCGGCGAGCCGGCGGTTGTGCCGCGGCCCGTCCGGCACGGCTCGCGACATGCGCTCCCAGCCGGCCAGGATCCGGATGCCCAGCTCCGCGTCGGACGCCGTGCCGGCGCGTGGTTTCGACACGGGGGCGAGACTAGCGCCCGGTCGTCACGCGCATGCGTGGATCGTTCGCCGCCACCTCGAAGTCCACTGAGGACACCAGCTGGCCCAGCACCCCGGCGAGCTCGAGCCAGCCCCGGCCGGTCGTGGAGTGCAGCGTGAACACGGCCATCCGCTTGCCCGCCGGGTCGATCACCACGGCCTGCAGCTGGCAGCCCGCCGACGGGCCGCCCGGCACCGGGCCCTCCACGAGGATCCGCTCCGCGATGACCACCGGGTAGCCGCGCTCCGTGCGGGACTCGGTGACCTCGCGGATGTCGGGGCCGGCGCCGGACAGGTAGTGCCGCAGCTCGGCGGCCGCGTCCGGGCCGAGCGGCACGTCCGCCGTCACGACCATGCCGACCAGGATCGCCGGGTCGGCGCTCGCGTGTGTCACCACGCCGACCAGGCCCGCACCGTTCGCGTGCGCCAGCTCGGCGGCGTCCCGCGCGGCCAGGGCGACCCCCGGGTCGTGCTCGGCTTCCCGGCCGCGTACCTGGAGGATCGCGTCGGTCAGCGCACGTTCGGTCGCCTCGACCGACTGCACGGACACCGGCGTGACCCCCTGGATCGCGGCAAGCTTCACGAGTCCGCCCGCAACGGGGTCTCACCGAACACGATCAGCTCGCCCGAGGGTCTGAACCCGCCGGCGGACAGCGCGTCGGCGAGCGCCGCCGGCCCGCCACCCGACACTTCCTCGGGGGTGACGCCGACCGGGCGCAGCAGCGCGCCGAGCGCCGCCGTGGTCCGGGACGCCTGGCCGAGCACGCCCGCGAGCGCGCGGATGGCCGGCCGTTCGGCGGGCCGGGGTGCGGGGGCGGCGGAGCCGGCCGCGGCGAGCTCGTCGGCGACCTCGTCGGCCGCGCGCCGGTGCTCGCGCTCCAGCGCCCGGGCCTCGTCGAGCACCTCGGTCAGCCGCGCCTCGAGGTCCGCGACGCGGTTGGTGGCGCCGGACAGCTCGATGCTCGCGCCGGCCGCCACGCTCGGGGTCGACGCGAGGTCGAGCGCGTTCTGCTTGTCCGCCAGGACATCCCGCGCGTCGGCGAGCTGGCGGCGCAGCAGCACGGCGGTCGCGTCCAGTTCCTCGGTGCGCCGCTGGTTCTCCGTGAGGGTGCGGGCCCACCGCTCCAGCACGGCGACCGCGTCGCGCAGCCGCCGCTGGGTGGCGTCGAAGTCCGACGGGGTGGCCCGCAGCCGGTCGCGGAACGTCTCCGCGGCGGCGCCCTCCCAGCCGCCCGAGTGCCGCTCGGCGTCACGCAGGGCGGGCTCGACCGTGCCGAGTGCCGAGTCCGCGGAGCTCAGCTGGGCGATCGCCGCGTGCACGGCGTCCAGGCTGCCCGCGGTGGGGTCGAACTCCAGCCCGCGGTAGGTGCTCACCAACGGTCACCTCCCGCTCGGCGCAGGGACTCGGCGGCATCGTCGTCGACGGACGCGTAGCCGCCGCGGATGGACTCGACCAGGGCCGCGTCGTCCTTGACCGCGGCCAGCACCGCGGTGAGCTCCGCGCGCGTGTCGGCGATCAGGGTGCCCGCGACCGCGTCGAGCCGCCCGGGGCCCAGCCCCGAGCAGCCCTCCAGCCGCCCGGCGGCGGTCTCGACGGACTCCGCGGCCGAGCCCAGCACGTTCGCGGTGACCCCGATGGCGGCCAGATCGGCCTCGAACCCGGACAACGGCCGCCTCCTCGCTTCGAGTTACGCGCCGAACACCGGAGGATAGGCGGGCGGGAGGTCGTCGAACAGGTCCAGGCCCTCGTCGTACTTGTTGGTGTGCTCGCCGTCCTCTTCGCCGTTGGCGCCGTGGCCCATCGGCATGCCACCGAAGCCACCCGCGCCACCGCGCGTGCCACCGGGGCCGCCGAGCACGCCACCACCCGGGCCACCGGCCACACCACCGGGCCCGCGGCCGGCTAGCCCACCCGCGCCCATCTCGGCCGCCGCGCCGGCGGCACCACCCGCGGCACCGGCGCCGCCGGGGAAGCCCGCGCCGAAGCCGGACCCGTTGCGGAAGGAGTCCGCGCCGCCGTTCAGGCTGCCGGGACCGCCGCCGAAGCCGGTCGGCCCGCCGGGGCCGTTGCCGAAGCCACCCGGGCCGTTCGAGCCGAACGACGGGTCGACGAAGCCCGCGGGCGTGGTCGAGCCGTTGCCGCTCGGCGAGGAGCCCACGCCGGTGCCTGGCCCTGCGAAGCCGGGGCCGGCCGCGCCACCGCCGCCCGCGCCACCACCCGCGCCGCCGGAGGTGTCCGTCGGCGTGAACGGCGGCTGGTCCTTCGTGGTCGGCCCGGCATCGGTGAACTGCGGCATCTCGTCGTGCACGTTCCTGCTGTGCGACTCGTACTCCTCCATCACGGCCACGGCCTCGGCCTTGCGGGCGTGCGCCTGCTGCTGGCTGACCATGCCGTCGGAGGTGAGCTGCTTGAGGAAGACCGCGTCGGCCGGGCCGCCGGTCGTCATGACCGTGTAGCCGTCCCGGAAGCGCTGCTCGGCCGTGGTGAAGGCCGGGTCGGGCATGTGCCGCTGCGCGTGCGCGACGGCGTCGGTGTAGTCGGACATGTTGGCCGCGACCTTGCCGGCCGTGTGGCTCGCCTCGCCCGCCCACTGCATGAGCCGGGTGGTGGAGGCGCCCGCGTTCACCGCCGCCTGGCCCTGCCAGCCGGTCATGACCTGCTCCATGACCTTCTGGACCTGCGTCGTCGTCTTCTCGATGTTGCCCGACAGGTCCTTCCAGGCCTCGGCGCGCTCGTACATCTGGCGCGGTTCGGCCTTCATGATCATGTTGTAGAGCTCGTAGTGCTGGTAGGCGTTCCAGTTCGCCTTGCCGAACTGGCCCGGCCGCCGGTTGCGCCGCTTCTGCTCGCGGTGCTTGGCCATCGTGACCCGCTGGTCATGGCTCAGCTTGTGCTTCTCACCCCAGGTCTTGTTGAGGCGGTCGCGGTTGTAGTCGTCCGGCACGTTCATCAGACGGCTCCCTCGCCGTTCGTGACCTGGTTGAAGCGGGAGACCGCGTCCCCGTCGACCCCGCGGTAGGTGCCCAGCGTGTTGGCGATGGCGGCGCGGACCGCGTCGATCTCCTCGATGTACTGCGCCAGCGTGCCCTGGACGCCTTCCTCGATGTCCGCGCGCTGCATGAACGCCTTGCGCATCGCGCCGGTGACCGGGCTCGAGCCGTCCTCCAGCGGGCCGGTCAGCTCCACGGCCTTGGCCTGGTGCCCGGCGAGCTCGTCACGCAGCGACATCAACTGACCGTCGAGGACCGTGAGCTGGTCGAAGTCGGCCGAGATGCCGTCCATGTTCAGGCCGGCCGCCCCGTGTGACTGGGCCTGCCCAGCATGGATGTCGGGCCCTGGCTTGTGATGCCGGCCCTGCTTGTGCTCCGCGGAGAGGTGCTTCGCCTCCGTGAAGTTGTCCACCCGTTCGCGCCCCATGGGCCTAATCCTCCACCCCGGTTCCCAGCCTGTTGCGACCAGCCTGGCCATCCTGACGTGAGTGAGCCACCAAATCCAGCACGGTGTGCACAACTGGTCACAAGCGTGACTCAGTTGAACAAGCGCGCCGGCACCAGTAGCTGGGCAAGCTCGTCGGCCAGTGCGGACGAGCGTTCCAGCGCAGGTGTAACGACGTCCAGCACCGAAGGGATGCTTTCTTCGCCGGTCCGCTCCGGCCGCTCCTGTTCGATGGCGCACCTCCTCGGTCCGTTCCATTGCATCCCCGCGGGCGCGCGGCGCCCCAGGACGGTTGCTCAGCGGGGCATGCCGACGACTCAGCCGGGCAACATCGGGGCCGAACTACGCTGGTCGGCGTGAGTCGCATTCCCCCGCGCTGGCCACCGGTCGATGTCGAGATCCCGGACCGGCACCCGGACGCGCCCGCGCCGGGCAGCAAGCTCGGCCCGCACTACGCGTACTGCTTCGGCTGCGGCGACGAGGTCGAGCACGGCCTGCACCTGCAGACCGAGGCGGGCGAGGACCGGACGATCCTCGCCCAGTTCACCGTCACCGAGGCCCACCAGGGCGCGCCCGGCCTGGCCCACGGCGGCCTGCTGGCCTGCGCGTTCGACGAGGCGCTGGGGTCGACGGTCGGTCAGCTGCTGCGCCGCCCGGCGGTCACCGGCAAGCTCGAGACCGACTTCCTCCGGCCGGTCCCGGTCGGCTCGACCCTGTTCATCGTCGGCCGGCTCGACGGGCTCGCCGGGCGCAAGGTGTACGCGAGCGCCGAGGGCCGGCTGAACGCACCGGACGGACCGGTCGCGCTGCGGGCCCGGGCGCTGTTCGTGACGGTCGAGTTCAGCCATTTCATGGAGCACGGGCGCGCGGAGGACCTGCGCGCGGTCGCCGCCGATCCGGGCCTGCTGCGGGAACGCCGCTTCGACATCAATCCCTAGGAGCGGCATGTTCGGCGTGATCCTCGGCGTGCTGTTCGCGCTGATGCACTGGTACCTGTGGAAGCGGCTGGTCAAGGACACCACGCGGCCGGGCCGCACGCGCCGCGTGGCGACGGTCGTGACCGTGCTGCTGGCGCTGCTCGTGTTCGCGACGCTCACGCTGGGCCGCGAGGTCGACCCGGACCTCGGGCAGTGGTTCGCCTGGCCCGGGTACGTGTGGTTCGCGCTGCTGTTCTACCTGTTCCTGATCATGCTGCTGCTGGAGCTGCCGCGGCTGGCGCTGCGCGGCTGGGTGCGCCGCCGCCCGCTGGAGGCCACCGCGGCGACGGCCACGGAGCCATCGCCGCCCGCCCCGGTCGCGGATCCGAGCCGGCGGCTGTTCCTCGCGCGCGGGGCCGGGCTGGTGGCCGGGGTCGCGTCGGCGTCGCTGGTCGGCAGTGGCCTGGTGAGCGCGCTGGGCACGCCGGACCTGTTGCGGGTCAGGGTGCCGCTGCGCCGGCTGGACCCGTCGCTCGCGGGTTTCCGGATCGCGGTGGTCAGCGACATCCACCTCAGCGCGCTGCTGCGCCGTTCGCACACCGAGCGGATCGTCCGGATGATCAACGAGTCGTCGCCGGACCTGGTGGCGATCGTGGGCGACCTCGCCGACGGCACCGTCGCCGACCTCGGGGACGCGGCCGCCCCGCTGGCCGACCTGGCGCCGCGCGAGGGCAGCTTCTTCGTGACCGGCAACCACGAGTACTTCGTCGACCCGGACGGCTGGGTGCGCGAGCTGGAGCGGCTGGGCGTGCACACCCTGCGCAACGAGCGCACGACGATCACCCGTGGCGCGGCGTCGTTCGACCTGGCCGGCGTGACCGACGTGAGCGGCCGCGCCCGGGACGACGGCCCGGACTTCGACCGCGCGCTGGCCGGCCGGTCCGCGAACGGCCCGGTCGTGCTGATGGCCCACCAGCCGGTGCAGGTAGCGGAAGCCGCGAGGCGCGACGTCGACCTGCAGCTGTCCGGCCACACCCACGGCGGCCAGCTCTACCCGTTCCACCACGTCGTCGCGGCCGCGCAGCCGTCGCTGGCCGGCCTGACGAGGGTGGACGACACGTATCTCTACGTCACGCGGGGCGCGGGCTTCTGGGGCCCGCCGGTCCGCGTGGGCGCACCCCCGGACATCACGCTGATCGAGCTGCAGGCGTAACCAGGCGCCGGCCACTCGGCGTGGTCGTGGCCGGCGCGGTCTTGGCGCAGTTCGGGCCAGCTCGCCGACGATGTCGAAGCTGACCGGTCGCGCTGACGTCGCTCCAGGCCATCGGCGACCAGCCCGTGGCGCCGCCGAACCAGGACGTGGACCACGCGAACAAGCCCATCCGCAGCGTGGCTGGCGCTGACCGAGCGCCTGCGCGACCTGCTGCGCGCACGCCCGGACGCGCAGCGGCCGCCGGGCGACCCGCCGGTCCCGCACGGCGTGGTCCTGCGGCTCGGGCTCGGCCTGGTCGGCGCCGGCCTCGTCGAGGGGTTCGCCGTCAGGTGACGGTGCGCGGGCGGATCGCGTTGGCCTTGTCGACCAGCTCGTGGCGCTGCTCGGGCGTGCTCGCGAGCCGCGCCAGCGCGCGGTAGCAGCGCTCCAGCCCGAACTGCAGCTCACGCTCGGCGAGCCGGCAGCCCAGCACGGCCCGCGTCTCCGAGCCCGCCGCGACCGCGCCCGGCCGGCCCGCGCGCACCCAGCCGTAGGCCGCCTCCAGCACCTGCGCCGACAGGGTCGTGCGCCGCTCCGCGTCCAGTGCCAGCCGCTCCAGCCGCCGGGCCGCGTCGTGCAGGTCGTGCTCGCCGACCTGGGCCGCCGGGTCGGTCTTGATCTTGATGGCCGCGACCTGGGCGGCGACGTGGTGGCTGGACGTGTCCGGCACCGCCTCGAGCACCTCGATCGCGCTGACCCGCCCGCCCTGCGCGAGGTACACCCGCGCCAGGCCGAACGCGGCGCTGACCCACGCGTGGTCGGTGCGCCACACGAGCTCGTAGTAGCGCGCGGCCCAGAAGTAGTTGCGGGCGTGCTCGGCGCTGATCGCGAGCGCGAGCTTCGGCGGGATCTCACCCGGCACGGCGTCGTACACCTTGTCGAACGCCGCCGTCGCGTCGGCCGGCCGCCGGGCCGCGATCGCGATGAGGCCCTCGTACCAGTCGGGCCGCCAGTCCGCCGGGTCGGTCACCAGGCGGCGCGCCGCGTCGAGCTCCGCCGCGGCCGCCCGCAGGTCGCCCTGTTCCAGCTGCGCGCGGACCATCCGCAGCCGCACCTCGATGGAGTCCTGCGGCGCGGACGCCAGCGCCGCGACCAGCTCGGCCGGCTCGGTGGTGGTGATGCTGGCGAGCGCGCTGGCCGCGTGGTCGCCGGTGTCGACCATCGGCAGCGGCAGGATCGACGCGACCTCGAGCGGGTCCGGCGAGGGCAGCGACCCGCCCTCGCCGACGACCATGCCGGAGCCGAACGTCCGCGTCTCCATGGCGAAGACGGCCGACGTGCCGGGCCGGGGGCGGCCGGTGCCGAGCGCCATCACCTCGCGCAGGACGCCGGTGAGCTGGTCGGCCATCTCCTCGGCGCCGGCGAAGCGCAGCACGGGGTCCTGGTGGGTGGCGCGCTTGAGGACCCGGTAGTAGGACCCGAAGAGCGCGAAGAGCGGCTCCTCCTCCGGGCCGGGCAGCGTGTACTTGTGCCGCGTGGTGTAGCCGGCGAACTCGATGGACAGGACGGCGAGCGTGCGGCCGACGGTGTAGATGTCGGACGCGACCGACGCGCCCTCGGTGGCGAGCTCGGAGGCGGAGTAGCCGAGGGTGAAGAACAGCGGGCTCTCGTAGTCGTCGGCCTGGCGGACCGCGCCGAGGTCGATGAGCTTGAGCTGCTCGCCGGACTGGATCACGTTGTCCGGCTTGAGGTCGCAGTAGAGCATGTTGATGCTGTGCAGGTAGCCGATGGCCGGCAGGATCTCCAGGCCGTAGGCGATGACCTGGCCGATGGGCAGCGGCTCGGCGCGGCCGGTCTCGCGGTGGTGGGAGAGGGCGAGCTGGCGCAGCGACTGCCCGCCGACGTACTCCATGACGATGTAGCCGACGAGGTTGCCGGTGTTCGGGTCCGGGTGCTGGACGAAGTTGTAGATGCGGACGACGTTCGGGTGCTCGACCTCGGCGAGGAACCGCCGCTCGGCGACCGCGGACGCCATCGACGTCGCGTCCCCGGTGTCGATCATGCCCTTCAGCACGACCCACCGGTCGGAGACGTTGTGGTCCTTGGCGAGGTAGATCCAGCCGAGGCCGCCGTAGGCGAGGCAGCCGAGCACCTCGTACTGCCCACCGACGAGGTCCCCGCGGAACAGTCGCGGCCGGAAGTTGAACGGCGTGCCGCACCCGGCGCAGCTGCCCTCGGGCGCGCCGGGCTCGCCGCCGGTGCCGCGGCCGACCTCGGCGCCGCAGTTGGAGCAGAACCGCTTGTTCTCGCTGACCGCGGGATCGTCCAGCACGGCCGACGCCGGATCCTTCACCGGCACGACCGGCACCTCGACGAGGCCCGCGCCCAGCCGGCCCCGGCCAGACCCCCGCGAGGACGTCCGCCGCCCGGTGGGGAACGAGCTGGACCCCGTGCTGTGCGGACTCTCCTTCTCCGGCGCCTCGGCCAGCGAGGTGGTCGCCCCCTCCGCGGGCGCCGGGGTCGGCGGCTCGATGCTCAGCGTCTGGGGAGACTCACCGAGCACACTCGTCGGCTGCGGCTCGTCGTCCTCGAGCGCGGTGGGCGGCTTGGTCCCGGGCCGGCGGGGCAGCACGTTGGGCATGGGGATCTGCTGACCCCACAAGGGAGCCGGTGCGGCAGTGGACTGTCCGGCCTGGTTCCAGGTCGCGGGCGGGCCTTGCGGCGCGAAGCCCCCACCCGACCACGACTGGCTCGATTGCTGCTGACCCGAGTGTGGTGGCTGCGGTGGCTGTTGCTGCGGTTTGCTGCGTGCCCTGGTGCGCCTGGCCCGGCTGCCCTGCCCTGGCTGGCCCGGTTGCGGCTGCCCCGGATGCCCCTGCGCTGGTGCGACTGCGGCTGCCCTGGCTGGCTCGGCTGGGCTGCCCGGTTCCGGCTGGTGCGGATGCCCCTGCGACTGGCTCGATTGCGCCTGCTGCGGCTGGCCCGGTTGCGACTGGCCCGGTTGCGACTGGCCCCACCGGCTGGCCCCACTGCCCCAGCGGCTGATTCGACTGCGGCTCCCCTGGTGGCTGGCTCGGTTGCGGCTGCTGCGGCTGGCCCCACTGCCCCTGAGCGGGTTGAGCTGATGTGGCCTGCACCTGATTCCACTGGCCAGGAGCGGGTTGCGCCTGGGCTGCCGACACCTGGCTCCATTGCGCATGGCTCGGCTGGCCTTGCGCCGCCTGCGCGAGACTCCACTGGGCCTGACCGCCCGGTATCGCCGCGGCCTGCGCATGGCTCCGGAGCGGTTGCGGCAGGTGACCTGGCTCGTCCTGGCTTGGCAGGGCCTGGCCCGCCTGGCTCGCGGACTGCTCCGGTTGCCCCTGACCTCCTTGCGGCTGGCCAGACTGCGACTCCGGAGCCGGGCTCGGCCGGGCCGCGTCTACCGGCTCCGACTGGTCCTGCGCAGCCTGCTCCTCAGCAGCCGGGCTTGCCGATGCGCGGCCGAAAAGGCGAGCCTGCGTCCGCTCCACCTCGCGCGCCTGCTCGGCCGACCGCGAGTGCTCCGCGGGCTGGGACGCGGGCTCCGGCACGCGCTCCGGCGCGGCCTGCGACATGCCCTCCGCCACAGCCTGCGGCTGGTGCTCCGGCGCTGGCTGCGACACGCCCTCGGAGGCAGGCTGCAGCGGTTGCCCCGGCGAGGGCTGCGACATGCGCTCCGCCACGGCCTGCGGCATACGCTCCGGCGCTGGCTGAGGCGGCTGTTCCGGCGCGGACCGCAGCGTCGCCCCCGGCGCGGACTGGGCCGCCGACTCCGCAGCGGGCCGTGCGGCCGACTCCGGAACGGGCTCTGCTGTGGGCTGAGCCGCTGCCTGAGGCGCCGGTTGCGACGCCGACTGTGGCCCCGGCTGCGATGCTGCCTGTGGCGCCGGCTGCGGTACTGGCTGCGGCGCGGCCTGTGGTGCTGCCGGGGGCGCCGGCGTGCGACCCTGACTGCGGTGCCGACAGCGGCTGCCTCGGCGCGGCTGGCGCGCCCTGCGGTGCCGGCTGCTGCCTCGGACGCCTGCTGAGGCGCGCCCTGCTGCGACCCTGGCTGCGCACGGCCTGCGGTGCCGACAGCGGCGCGCCCTCCGGTGTCGGCTGCGCCACGGCCTGCGGTGCCGGCTGCGGCGATGGGTGCGGCGCGGCCTGCGAAGTGCGCCACTTCCTCAGCTGCGACGCCCACTTCATCTCCGCCCGGTCCTGGGCATCCTCATCCGCCTCGAGCACAGCCGGCGGGTCGGGCTCAGCCGACGCTTCGGGCCGCCGGTGCGCAACACCAGGGTCCGGGGGCGCGTCCGCCGGGCGGAACCAGCCCGTTCCGGAGCCCGGGTACAGCCTCGCCGCCGCCTCCTCGGCGACGCGCCGGAGCCGGGCCGCTTCCGCGGCGCCCACGCCGGAGTCAGCGCCAGAACCCGAGCCGGAACCCGAGCCAGAATCCGACGGCGCCACGGCAATGCCGCACGACCGGCAGTTGCCGTTCACCACCTCACCGGAACAGCCCGGCCGCGGACAGTTGGCCATGCCCACCTCAGTCCCGGTACTTCGGCGCCGGCGGCTTCGGGCGCGGCTCGCCCGTCCGGCCCAGCCACCGGTCGTAGCTCTGCCCCCACGCGCCGCTCGCCACGGACTGCTCCAGCACCCCGTTGACGAACCGCACCATGTCCTGATTTTCCTTCGGTATCCCGATCCCGTACGGCTCCTGCGTGAACCGCGGGCCGGTCATCTTCACGTTCGGGTCCTGCGCCACCATGCCCGCGAGAATCGTGTCATCGGTGGACATCGCGGCTACCTGGCCCTGCTGCAGCATGACCAGGCAGTCCGACCAGTTGTCGACCTGTACCGGGATCGGGTTCGCCTTGTGCTCGGCGATGGTGGTGATCGACGTGGATCCCTTGGCCGCGCACACCTTCTTGCCGCCCAACTCGTCCAGGCTCGTCACCTTCGACGCGCGGTCGACCAGCAGCCGCTGGCCCGCCTGGTAGTAGATGGCCGAGAAGTTGATCTCCTGCCAGCGCGCGCAGGTGGCGGTCATCGTGCGCACCACGATGTCCACCTGCTTGTCCTTCAACGCCTTGATCCGGCCGGCCGACGTCACGACCTTGAACTGCACCTTGTTCTGGTTGCCGAAGATCGCCTTCGCGATCTCGCGCACCCGGTCGATGTCGAAGCCCTCGAGCGTGCTCGTGTTCGGGTTGCGGAAGCCGAACAGGAACGTGTTCTGGTCGACGCCCGCCACGAGGATGCCCTTGTCCTGGATCCTCTTCATCGCCGTGCCGCCCGGCATCTGGCCCGGCGGCGGCAGCGGCCCCTCCGGGCGGAAGCTCGCGGTCGGATCGCAGTCCGGCGCGGGCGCGGCGGACGTCGAGGGCGGCGCGGGGTTCTCCTCGACACCGACCGGCGCCGGGCGCTGCGCACTGTCCACTGTGGCCAGATCGACCGGCCTGCCGCCGGCGCAGGCCGTGACGCCGACGAGCAGCAACGCCAGCACCGCGACGCGGTTCGCCCTGACCTTCACCGGTACTCCTGCAGTCGTTCGCGTATCCCCATTGTCACCCCGGCGGCCGCGATGAGCGCCAGCACCGCCACCCCGGGCACGAGCCCGACCATCACGTTGCTCGCCCCGCTGGTCTCGTCGACGAACACCGTGCGCCCGTCGTCGATGGCCGCGCGCAGGTTGCGGTCCAGGTCGTTGAAGGCCGCCGACGCACCGTCCTTCTCGTCGCCGATGGTGAGCTTCACGGCCTTCTCGTACTCGCCGCTGTCGTCGAGATCGCGCACCTTCTCGTGCGCGGCGAGCCAGTCGCGGACGTTGTCCTGCGCGGACTCGAGCGTGCCCTTGTCGGCGGCCAGCGCCTCGGCCCGCGCGAGGGTGTTGTCACCGCCCGCGAACACGCCCGCGAGCTTCTTCCACTCCGTCTCGTACTCGCCGCCGTCGCCGCGGGCCACGAGCGTGAGCGTCTCGTTCGCCCGCATCTTCAGCGCGGTGATCCGGGCCTGCACGGCGAGCTCGACCTGCCGCGTGCCGGCGTCGTGCCCGTTCGCGACCTTGCCCGCCTCGAGCAGCAGCACGACCGTGCCCCACACGAGCCCGACGACGACCGCGATCGTGGCGACGAGCAGGCCCACGTTGAGCAGCCGGTTCGTCCGCCGCGTGAGGTACAGCTGCGCGCCGACCAGCGCCGCGAGCAGCGCGAGCACCAGGCCGGCGCTGACCCACGGGAACGCGCGCGCCTGCTCCTGCTCGGCGGCGAGCCGGTTGAAGTCGATGGAGTACAGCTCCTGCGCGGCGGGCAGCAGCTTCGCGCGCATCAGCCCGGACGCCTCCCGCAGGTACGCCGCGCCCGCCGGGTAGCCCTGCCGGTTGTACGCCCGCGCGGTCTCCACCAGCCCGGTGTAGACGGGCAGCTGCTGGGCGAGCTCGTCGACCTGCCGCTCCGCCGCGGGCACGCCGGCGACGTCCGCGGACGCCTTCGCCAGGTTCGCGCCGGCCTGCGCGAGGTCGAGCTCGTAGCGGTCGCGCAGCGCGGGGGGCGGGGCGCCACCGGAGAGGAACGCGCTCGCGGCGGTGGCGTCGGCGTCGGACAGCGAGCGGTAGATCTCCTGCGACGCCGCGGCGACCGGCTCCCGATGCGCGATCAGGTTGTCGATCGTGGCCTGCTTCTGCTGCAGCGCGACGACGCCGGTGATGCCGGTGAGCAACGCGAGCACGACGAGCCCGACACCGATCACGAACAGCCGGCCGGGCGTGCTGCCCGCCGAGCGGCGCACGCGGCGGACCGCGCTCGCGGGCATGCTCCGGACGCTGCGGCGGCTGGGGGCGTCGGTCACCGATCCGGGTGGCGAGACCGTCACCATGGGTGACCTCGACGCAGTGTCCACGCCCGGAGAGTCAACACCACGAGGTCGTTCACCACGTTCGCTATCCCCTCGCAGTTACCGGGCCGTGATTTGAAAACGAACCTAGTGCAGCATCCGCGTGACGGCCAACGTGCTGATCACCCGCCGCGACCCAGGTCTGTCACGCCCGGTGACAAGCACGCACCGTGACGAACCGCGGTTGATGACCTTGCAGTAATCGCTCGGTTGCGCTCTGGAATTTTGTCGGATCGTCTGTCAATCTCGGAACTGAGCGCCCTGCCCTCGAAAATCCCAGGTGGAGAAATGGACATTCGCCCCAACCGGCAGCAAATCGCCATCTTCTGCGGCGAATGCAGCTGTGGATGCCCGACGCTGTGGGTCGACCCCGACGCCATGCCCAGCCAACGCGTCGAGATCACCGACGACTTCGGCCAGCGGATCCAGATGAGCCTCGCCCAGCTCTCGAACATCGTCGACGACGCGAAGAAGGGCGTCCTGGACGGGCTGCTGCGCAAGGCCAGCTGAGCCCCGGCCCGGCGAGCTCTGGCTCCACCGGGCCGGTCAGTCGCCGATCCCCAGGAACACGGCCATGATGCGGGCCTGGTGGTCGAACCAGGTGCCGAGGTCGGTGATCGTGTTGTTGAAGCGGCCGAACAGCTCGAAGCTGACCGCGCCGAACAGCTCGGTCCACGCGATCAGCGCGCGGGCCATCGCCGCCTCGCTGACGTCCGGGGCGACGACGTCCCTGACCTGACGGATCTCCGGCCGCAGGACCGCCGGTGGCGGCGTGGCGGCGGGGCCGGCGAGCGCGCCGGCGTTGTGCGCGTCGTTGAGGATCGCGCCGAGCACGATGACCGGCCGGATCGACGGCTCGACGGTGTCCTGCGGGGCGGCGTAGCCGGGCACGGGGCTGCCGTAGATCAGCGCGTACTCGTGCGGCCGCGCGACCGACCAGTCGCGCACGGCGTGCGCGACGGCGAGCCAGCGGCCGAGGAAGTCCGACCGGTCCTCGACGCGTGCGCCCGCCACCTCGCAGGCCTCGCCGAGCGAGTTGTACGCGTCGAGGATCAACGCGGTGAGCAGGTCGTCCCGGCTCCCGAAGTAGCGGTAGACGGCCGAGGAGACCATGCCCATGTCCCGGGCGACAGCCCGGAGCGAGAGGTCGCTGCCGTTCTCGGCGAGCTGCCGGCGGGCCACGTTCTTGATCTCCTCGACCATCTCCGCCCGTACCCGGGCGCGGATCGATCCCGCGGTTCGCTCTGCCATGGCCAGAGTATTGCACACGTTTGAGAGCACTGCTCTTGACAGAGAGCGGCAGCAGGGAGACTATTGGCCTGAACAGAGAGCACCGCTCTCAGATGAGAGATGGGAACTGCCATGGCGCTTCACGTGATCGTCGGCGCGGGCGCGGTCGGCACCGCCACCGCGACGCTGCTGGCCGACCGCGGCGAGCAGGTCAGGATCGTCACCCGCAGCGGCGGCGGCCCGGCGCACCCGGCCGTCGAGCGGGTCGCCGCGGACGCGACGGACGCCGGCCGCCTCGCGTCGCTCGCCGAGGGCGCGGCGGCGCTGTACAACTGCGCGAGTCCGCTCTACCACCGCTGGCTGACCGACTGGCCGCCGCTGGCCACGGCCCTGCTCACGGCGGCCGAGCGCAGCGGCGCGGTGCTCGCGACCGTCAGCAACCTCTACGGCTACGGCCCGGTCGACGGCCCGATCACCCCGAGGACGCCGCTCGCCGCGACCCACCCGAAGCTCAAGCTGCGCGCGGACATGTGGCGCGCCGCGCTGGCCGCCCACGAGGCCGGCCGCATCCGCGCGACGGAGGTCCGCGGGAGCGACTACCTGGAGGCGAACTCGATCTTCAGCTTCACGCTGGCGAAGCCGCTGCGGGCGGGCAAGCGCGGCTACGTGCCGGCACCGCTGGACACCCGCCACAGCTGGACCTCGATCACCGACGTGGCCCGCACGCTCGTCGAGGTCGCGACGAACGAGCGCGGGTGGGGCGAGGCGTGGCTGGTCCCGACGAACGCGCCGCTGACCGTCCGCGAGGTGGCCGACCGCTTCGTCGAGGTGAACGGCCTGCCGCCGGCGAAGGTGTCGGCCCTGCCGTACCCGATCCTCTGGACGTCCGGCCTGTTCTCCCCGATGCTGCGCGAGCTGCGCACCACCACGTACCAGTTCGACCGCCCCTTCGTGATCGACTCCACGCACACGGAGCGCACGTTCGGCCTGCCCCCGACCCCGCTGGACGCCGCCCTGAAAGACATCCCCTGACCCACCCCCGCGACAGCCGTCAGTCGTAGCCGCGGATCAGGTGGTCCTCCGAGCGGTCCACGGCGGCCGCGGGCTGCGGGCCGGGTTCCCGGGTCTGCGCGGTGGCGGGCGTGGCCACCGCCTCACGCTCGGCGAGTCGCTGGTTGCTCATGCGCGGGCTCCTGTCACTCGTTGGGACAAGGTTGAGACGCCGACCTCGTGAACCGCTGGAGCCCCGGCAGAGCCGGCTGGACAAACCACCGCACACCACCCGCGAGTCCAACGTTTCGAACGTTGGACTCGCGGGTCCTGGGCGTTGGACTCGCGGGGTTACTCGTAGGCGATGGCGGACAGGACGTCGACCTTGGCGGCGCGGGCGGCGGGGGCCAGGGCCGCGAGCAGGCCCGCGACCACGGACAGGCCGAGGAACACGGCCAGCGACGTCCACGGCACCGCCAGCTCGGCCAGGCCGGCCACCGACACGACCGCCGCCCCGGCCAGGCCGCCGAAGGCCAGGCCGAGCAGGCCGCCGAAGACGGCCATCACCACCGACTCCGCCACGACCATGTGCACCAGGTGCGCGCGCCGCATGCCGATCGCCCGCAGCAGGCCCAGCTCGCGGGTCCGCTCCAGGATCGACAGCGCCATCGTGTTGACGATGCCCAGCACGCCGATCACGACCGACAGTCCCAACAGGACGTAGAGCATCAGCTCGGCGACGTCCACCTGGCTCGACGCGTCGGCTGCGGCCTGGGTCTGGTCCTGGACCGAGACCTCCGCGTTGTCCGCCAGCAGGTCCGTCAGCCCCCTCTTGACCGCCGCCACGTCCGCGCCCGGCGCCAGCTTCACGTACCCCATCGCGGGCAGCGCCGACACGAACTGCCGCCGCGCGTCCGAGGGCGCCAGCACCGGCCCGCTCAGCAGGAAGTTCGCCGCGTAGCTGCCGACGATCTCGTACCCGTGCCGCCCGCCGCGCGGGGTGGCCAGCTCGACCGTGCCGCCGACCCGCAGGCCCAGCGAGGACAGGGTCTTCGAGTCGACCACGACCTGGCCCGGCGCCAGGTCCCGCAGCGAGCCGGACTCGCGCCGCAGGCCCAGCACCCCGGTGAGCTCGGACAGCGTGCCCCCGCTGGCCGGGCTCGCCACCCGCTCACCGTCCACTCCGGACACCCGCACGGTGTCGACGTACTGCGCGGTGGCCCGCGCGACCCCCGGCAGCGCGCGGGCGGACGTGATCACCGACGGCTCGAACGCCGGCATGACGCGGCCGTCCGCGGCCGTCGGCGGGCCGCCGCCCTGGCCACCGGCCTTGCCGGTCACGCCGTCGCCGGAGAGCACGAAGTCGGCCGCCAGGTCCGAGCCCACCCGCGCGGTCACGTCCGTGCGCAGCGACTCCGCCACCACGCCGACGCCGCCGACCAGGCCGAGCGTCACCACCAGCGTGGCCACCGTGATCGCCGTGCGGCGCGGGTTGCGCTCCGCGTTGCGCCGGCCGAGCTTGCCCGGCATCGACCAGCTCAGCAGCCGCCCGACGCCCGGCAGCAGCACCCGCGAGGCGATCGGCGTGAGCAGCGCGAGCCCGGCCAGCGCGAGCCCGACCCCGCCGCCCAGCACGGCCCAGCGGTACCCGCCCAGATCGCGCACCACGCTGGCGACGACCCCGGCCGCGCCCAGCACCGCCGGCACCCCGCCGAGCACGGTGATCCGCGCGAGCGAGCGTTGCTCCGCGGCCGACGCGCGCATCGCCTCGACCGGCGGCACGCGCGACGCCCGGATCGCCGGCAGCAGCGCGGCCACCAGCGTCACCGACACGCCCAGCACGAACGCGAGCACGAGGTCGCCACCCGGCACGACCAGGCCGACCGGCAGCTGCGCGCCGCTGCTCGCCTCCATGATCGACTTCAGCAGCACCGACACGCCCAGTCCCAGCCCGATGCCGGCGAGCGAGGCGACCGAGCCGACCAGCAGCGCCTCGACGAGCACCACGCCGACGAGCTGCCGGCGCCGCGCGCCGAGCGCTGCCATCAGCGCCAGCTCACCGGTGCGCTGCGCGACCAGGATCGAGAACGTGTTGAGGATCAGGAAGATGCCGACCAGCAGCGACAGCCCGGAGAAGCCGAGCAGCACGATCTCCACGATGTCGAGGAACGCCTTGCCGTCCGCCGCGGTGGCGTCGGCCAGCTCAGCACCGGTCCGCACCAGGTAGCCGGGCCCGACCGCGCCGGCGATCCGGTCCCGCAGCCGCTCCGTTGTCACGCCGCCGTCCGCGGTGACCGTGACCGAGCTGAACGTCCCCTCCTCGCCCAGCATCAGCCGCTGGGCCACCGGCTCGGTGAACGACACCTCGGTGCTGCCGCCCAGCGTGCCGAGCCCGTTGCTGAACCCGTAGATGCCCACGACCGTGAACGTCTTGCGCGGCTGGAGGGTCAGCACGTCGATCGTGCCGCCGACCCGGTACCCACCGAGCTCGGCCAGGCCGGCGTTGATCGCGACCTCGCCGGGTGCGGACGGCCCGCGCCCGGACCGCAGCACCACCATGCCGGTCTCGCCGTGCCACGCCTTGCCCAGTCGCGGCGGGCCCTGCACGCTGATGACCTTGCCGTCCGGCCCGACCGGGCGGGCGCCGTCGGCCGACACCTCGCCGACCGCCTTCGCCACGCCCGCGACCCCGGCCACCTCGTCGACGGCGGCCGCCGGCACCGGCGGGGTGAACCCCTTGCCGCCCATCCCCGCGTCCACATCGGACTTGCCGGCGACCGAGACGTCCACGCCGGAGTTGACGGTCTGGAAGATCGAGTCGAACCCGCTGCCGATCGTCGTGGTCGTGATCATGGCGGCGGACACCGCCATGACGCCGAGCACGACGGCGAGGCCGGCCAGGGTCAGCCGCAGCTTGCGGGCGAACAGTCCCTTCAGCGCTGCCGTCAACATCACTGCCCCGATCCACTGTGGCCGGTGGGCTCGCCGTACGAGTCGAGCCGCTTCATCGTGTCCAGCACCTCGTCGGCGGCCGGATCGGCCAGCTCGTGCACCACGCGGCCGTCGCGCAGGAACACCACGCGGTCGGCGTACGCGGCCGCGCCGGCGTCATGGGTGACCATCACGATCGTCTGGTTGAACTCCCGCACCGACCGGCGCAGGAACGTGAGGATCTCCGTGCTGGAGCGCGAGTCCAGGTTGCCGGTCGGCTCGTCGGCGAAGATCACGTCCGGCTTGGCCAGCAGCGCGCGGGCACACGCGACCCGCTGCTGCTGGCCGCCGGACAGCTCGCTCGGCCGGTGCGTCAACCGGTCCGCGAGGCCGACCGCGTCGACGACCGTGGCGAACCAGTCCGGGTCGACCTTGCGCTTCGCGATGGCCAGCGGCAGCGTGATGTTCTCCCGCGCCGACAGCGTCGGCAGCAGGTTGAACTGCTGGAAGACGAACCCGACGCGGTTGCGCCGCAGGTCCGCCAGCCCCCGGTCGCCGAGCCCGCCCAGGAGCGTCTCGCCGATGCGGATCTCGCCGGCGGTCACGGTGTCCAGCCCCGCGAGGCAGTGCATGAGCGTGGACTTGCCGGATCCGGACGGGCCCATGATCGCGGTGAGCTCGCCGCGCCGGATGTCGACCGACACGTCGTCGAGCGCGGTGACCGCGGTGGCGCCCGTGCCGTAGGCCTTGGTGACACCGGTGGCGCTCGCGGCGTGCCCGGTGATGGTGTCGGACGTGACGGTCATGACGTCTCCTGTGCTCGGGTGGGCTTGCGGACCCGGAGGCGGCGCCACTCGATGCGGCCCCAGGGTTTGACGATCGAGAGGACCGTGGCGGCGAGGCCCAGGAGGGCGAGCACCGACATCATCCCGGCGAGGCCGATGGCGTCGCCGGCGGCGAGCGACCCGGAGCCGGCCAGGTCCGCCACGGTCGAGAGGTTGGCGTCGAGCGTGAACACGCTGGCCACCAGCAACGCGGCGCTGATGACGATCTTGGCGAACACCCAGTGGTACCTGGCCAGCCCCCACTTCGTGCCCACGCCGAGCGCGACGCCGGAGACGACCATCAGCAGCGCCGCGGGCATCAGCATCGTGTCCGCCAGCACCGCGGCGGCGCGGTACATCCCGCTCATCGACGCCGGGTGGTCGGCGGCCATGCCGGTGAGGCAGAGCGCGAGCATGGCGAGCTCGATGCCGAGCCAGCCCACGGAGCTGACCACGTGCACGGTCAGCCATGCCCGGCGCACCTTCCTCGGCAGTTGCTTCTTCTTGATCCCCGCGCTGCCCTGTGCAGAGATGCTCACTGTTCGCTCCCAGTACGAAGTGGACGGTCAGTCGGTGGTGGTCGGCCGCCACGGGCCCGCGCCGCCGCGGCGCCAGCTCAGGACGCGCGCGTGGACGAGCAGGCCGGCGACGAGGAAGAAGATCGGGAACGCCGGGAAGAAGAACGGCGCGCCCAGCGTCGCCCAGCGCACGATCAGCGCGACCGACAGCACGAGGACGATCGCGGCGTGGATCCGCAGCCGGTTCGGGAAACGCCCGCCCGGCCCGCGGATCGGCGCGCCGCCGTGGCGTTGCGCCGGCAGGTCGGCGACGTGCTGGTCGAGCTCGTGGCGGAACCTGGTGGCGTAGACGAGCTCCAGCCGCTCCTCGGCCTCCTCCAGGGTCAGCCGGCCCTCGCCGGCGGCGTCGCTCAGCATCTTCGCGACCCGCTCGCGCTCGGCGTCGGACGCCCGGACATCGGTGGTGTGCTTGGTTTCACGGTTCTCGTTCATGGCAGCAAATCTCCTCGCCGGGCGCGGTCTCGTCGTCGCACGGCGGGGGGCACCTGCGTTACCGCACGCGGCGTCGGCCGCCTGCCCGGCGTACTCCCCGGGGCGTACGCGAGAACACTCCGACCCGAGAAGTGCCTGGTAGGGGTGTGCTCCCCTACCGTTGCCGGTATGGCACAGCAACCGTGGCGCCCGCCGTGGGCCCCCGCGGGCGGACCACCGTTCGGGGCCGTCCCGCCGTTCGTGGCGCCGGTGCCGATCGCCGCGATCCAGGTCGTCGGCACGTTCGGCGCCTGGCACGGCCAGCCGGGCACGGTGCTCAACGGGCTGACCGTGGCGCTGCTGCTGGCGGGCCCGGCCTGCCTGCTGCTGCGCCGCAGGTACCCGGTGCTCACGCTCGCGGCGGTGCTGGCCGTCACCGTCGGCTACTTCGCCCTGCACTTCCCGCTCGGGCCGGTGTTCTTCAGCGTCGTCGTGGCGTTGTTCAACGCGGTGCTGCTGGGGCAGCGGCTCGCGGCGTGGGCGACCGGCTGGGCCGGCATCGTGGCGATCGTGGCCGTGCTGAACCTGACCCGGCCCGACTTCCATCCGAGCCTCGCGCAGGCGGGCGGCGCGGCGGCCTGGCTGATCACGATCATGGTGATCGCCGAGGTCGCGCGGGCCCGCCGGGAGAAGATGCTGCAGGCCCGCGAGACCCAGCAGGAGCAGAGCCGCCGCGAGGTCACCGAGGAGCGGCTGCGCATCGCCCGCGAGGTGCACGACGTGCTCGCCCACCACGTGTCGCTGATCAACGTGCGGTCCGGGGTGGCGTTGCACGTGCTCGACCAGCAGCCGGAGCAGGCCCGCGAGGCGCTGACCGCGATCAAGGCGTCCAGCAAGGAGGTCCTGGTCGAGCTGCGCAACATCCTCGGCGTGCTCCGCGACGTCGACGGCGGCGACGGGCCGCCCCGCGAGCCGGTCGCGAGCCTCGACCAGCTCGACGGGCTCCTCGAGCGGATGCGGGCGGCGGGCCTGGAGGTCCGCCTCGAGGTCGACGGCGAGCGGCGCGCGGTGCCGAGCGGGGTGGACACCGCCGCGCTGCGGATCGTGCAGGAGTCGCTGACCAACACCTACCGCCATGCCGGCCCGAGCGAGGCCACCGTGTCGCTGCACTACCGCCCGGACGAGCTGCGCGTGCGCGTCGAGGACAACGGCCGCGGTATCGCGAGCACCTTCGCCGACGGCGCCGGGCACGGCCTGTCCGGGATGCGGCAACGGGCGCAGGCGCTGGGCGGTACGTTCGACGCCGGGCCGCGGCCGGGCGGCGGGTTCCGCGTCACCGCGACCCTGCCCACCGGCAAGGACCGGGCGAGCGTGGGCGGCACCGAGGACGGGACAACATGATTCGAGTCGTGCTCGCCGACGACCAGGCGCTCGTGCGTGCCGGGTTCCGCGTGCTGCTGAGCGCGCAGGAGGACGTCGACGTGGTCGGCGAGGCCGCCGACGGTGCGCAGGCCGTGACGCTGGCCGCCGCGCACCGGCCCGACGTGATCCTGATGGACATCCGGATGCCCGGCGTGGACGGTCTGGAGGCGACCCGGCGCATCTCGGCGGACCCCGACCTGGCCGGCGTGCACATCCTCATCCTCACAACGTTCGAGGAGGACGAGTACGTGTTCGAGGCGATCCGCTTCGGCGCCAGCGGGTTCCTCGTCAAGGACACCGAGCCGGTGGAGTTGCTGCACGCGGTGCGCGTCGTCGCCCGCGGCGACGCCCTGCTCTCGCCCGGCGTGACCCGCCGGCTCATCGGCGAGTTCGCCGCCAAGGCGAAGAAGGTCCCCGCGATGTCCACTTTGGACGTACTGACCGAGCGGGAGCGCGAGGTGGTCGCGCTGGTCGGCGAGGGCCTCACCAACGACGAGATCGCCGCGCGACTGGTGGTCAGCCCGGCCACCGCCAAGACACATGTCAGCCGCGCGATGATCAAGCTCGGCGCCCGCGACCGCGCGCAGCTCGTGGTGCTGGCCTACGAGTCCGGCCTGGTCCGCCCGGGCTGGGCGGACTGACCCGCGGCCTCGATCAGCCCGGCGAGGGACGCGGTCCGCTCCGGTGTCCACGAGGCGAACAGCACCAGGTGGTCCACCCCGAGCGCGCGGAACTCCGCGCACCGCTTGGCGAACTCCGCCGGCGACTCGCCCTCGAGGTAGCGGGTGCTGACGGTCTTGTCGATGTCCGCGAACGGCCGGCCGACCCGCGCGCAGCACCGTGCGAGGACCTCCAGCTTGCGGGTGATGGTCGCGCCGCCGTCACCGTGGTCGCCGATGTTGCAGGCGTCGCCGTACCGGGCGACCAGCGGCAGCGTCTTCTTCTCGCCGCTGCCGCCGATCAGCACGGGCGGGTGCGGCCGGGTCAGCGGCGCGGGGCTGGCGATCGGGCCGGCCAGCCGGTGGTGGGTGCCCTCGTACGGGCTGCGATCGCCGGACCACATCCGGAACGCGATCTCCAGCGTCTCGGTCAGGTGCGCGAAGCGCTGCGCCACGGGCGGGAACGGCAGGCCCATGGCCCGGGCCTCGTCCTCGCTGTAGCCGGCACCCACGCCGAGCCAGGCGCGGCCGCCGGTCAGCACGTCCAGCGTGGTGACCGTCTTGATCACGTAGGCCGGCGAGCGGTAGGTGGCGGGCGTGACCAGCGCGCCCAGGCGGACCCGCTCGGTGAGCCCGCCGAGGAAGCCGAGCGTCGTGTAGGTCTCCAGCATCGCGTCGTCGGCCGACGCGCGCGGGTCGACCTGCAGCAGGTGGTCGGGCAGCCAGATCGTGTCCACGCCGGCCGCGTCCGCGGCCCGGGCGATGCCGCCGAGCTGCGTGCGGATCGCCGCCGCGCCGCCCGGCCAGGTGTAGTCGCTGACGCTGATGCTGACCCGCATCGGCTGCCCCCAAATGCTCGATCCACGGCCATTCAACCCGACAGCCCGGCGCCGCGGGGGCCGCAGAAATTCCGGAAGTGCCGAGCCCGGGTGCGCCCGTAGTGTGGAAATGACCGACGCACCGGAGGAGGCGCACGTGCACAGCAGCGACGACGCACGGTTCGAGACCCAGGCCGTGCATGCCGGGGAGCAGCGGCCGGGCCCGGAGGGGTCGGTCGTCTTCCCGATCTACCAGGGCACCGTCTTCGCCACCCAGCCCGGTGAGGGCTACCACGACATCCAGTACATCCGGCTGAACTCGACCCCGTCGCAGCTGTACCTGCACGGCAAGCTGGCCGCGCTCGAGGGTGCGGAGGCGGCGCTGGCCACGTCCTCGGGCATGGCGGCGATCACGACGATCCTGCACACGCTGCTGCGCACCGGCGACCACCTGATGGTCGGCGACACGTTGTACGGCGGCACGCACAACTTCCTCACCGACCACGCCGCCGACCTGGGCTGGACCTACACGTTCGTCGACCCGCACGACCCGTCCTCCTGGGCGGCGGCGCGGCAGCCGAACACGCGGGCGTTCCTGGTGGAGACGATCACCAACCCGCTCATGCGCGTCGGCCGGCTGGCCGAGGTGGCGTCGTTCGCGCGGGCGGAGGGCCTGGTCAGCGTCATCGACAACACGTTCGCGAGCCCGGTCAACTTCCGGCCGGTCGAGGCGGGCTTCGACCTGGTGTTCAACAGCGCCACCAAGTACCTGGGCGGCCACTCGGACCTGGTGGCCGGCTCGGTCGCGGGCTCGGCGGAGCTGGTCGACCGGGTGCGGCGCAAGCTCAACATCTACGGCGCCACCCTCGATCCGCACGCCGGGTTCCTGCTGGCCAGGGGCCTGAAGACGCTGGCGCTGCGGATCCGTGCGCAGAACGCGAACGCGCTGGCGCTGGCCTCGTTCCTCGCCGGCCACGAGAAGGTCGTCGCGGTCAACTACGCGGGCCTCGCCGACCACCCGGACCACGCGTACGCCTCGGAGCTGCTGTCCGGGTTCGGCGGCATGCTGAGCTTCCGGCTGGCCGGCGGGGTCGAGGCGACCGAGGCGTTCCTGGAGGCGCTGCGCCTGCCGGCGGTGGCCCCGAGCCTGGGCAGCATCGAGTCGCTGGTCACCCGCCCGGCGATCACCTCGCACGCCGGCATGAGCCCGGCGGACCGCGAGAAGGTGGGCGTGACGGACGACCTGATCCGCTTCAGCTGCGGCATCGAGCACCCGGACGACCTGATCGGCGACCTCACCCAGGCCCTCGACAAGATCTGACGACCCGCGAGTCCAACACTCCGGCACCGCGAGTCCAACGCTCGGGAACGTTGGACTCGCGGGGTCAGCGCTGGTCGGGCTCGTCGCCGGGGTCGCGGTCGGGGGTGCGGTCGCGGTCGGCGAGGCCCAGGGCTTGGAGCACCCTGAGGTTCAGCCGGTCCAGCAGGCGGTCGAGCGGCTTGGCGAAGATCAGCACGCCGGTGATCGTCAGCAGCACCGCCGCGGTCAGGACCAGGTTCAGCACCGGGTGCTCCTTGGCGAAGCTCCCAGCCAGCTCGGCGCCACCGGTCGACGCGACGAATGCCAGCTCGATCCCCGCAACCCCCTGCACCCGCGACAGCCTAGTGGTGCTGGTGCTGGCGGCTCCGCACGCCGGACAGCAGCGAGACCCCGCCACCGGCGAAGATGATCTGCAGCGCGAGCTCGGTCCAGTCGACGCCCGGGGTGTCCGCGACACCGATGAACCCGGCGACGGCGGTGCCGGCCACGGCCGCGACGATGCCGACGAGGATCGTCACGAGCAGGGACAGCTGCTGGCGGCCGGGCACGACGAGCCGCCCCAGCCCGCCGATGACCAAGCCGAAGATGATGGCCGAAATCAGCCCGGTGATCTCCACGAGAGTGCCTCCTCCACCTGTGGACGCCGGTCCGCGGACGCCCACCCTCGAGCGTCCGCGCCGGCCGCCCGCCCGGCATCGGGCATCACCCCGAGACCGACCCTGAACCACCCCTGACCACCATCTGGACGCCGTTGCGCGCGGCCACGCGAAGGCGTCGACTGGAGATATGTCAGTCACGGACGAGCTGCTCGCGAACAACGCCACCTACGCCGAGACCTTCTCCGGACCGCTCCCGCTGCCGCCGGCCAAGCACGTCGCGGTGGTCGCCTGCATGGACGCGCGCCTCAACGTCTACGCCGCGCTCGGCCTCCAGGAGGGCGAGGCACACGTCATCCGCAACGCGGGCGGCGTGGTCACCGAGGACGAGATCCGCTCGCTGGCCATCAGCCAGCGGTTGCTCGGCACCCGGGAGATCATCCTCATCCACCACACCGACTGCGGGATGCTGACGTTCACCGACGACCAGTTCAAGCAGTCGATCCTCGACGACGTCGGCGTGAAGCCGGCCTGGGCCGCGGAGGCGTTCGGCGACCTGGCGGTCGACGTGCGCCAGTCGATCGCGCGTGTCAAGGCGAGCCCGTTCATCCCGGAGAAGGGCTCGGTGCGCGGGTTCGTGTTCGACGTGGCGACCGGAAAGCTCGACGAGGTGGCGTGAGCCCGCCCGGTGCGCGACCATCGGCGCCATGTGGGACGACGCCGAGGTTGCCACGCGGCTGCCGGCCAGGAACCTGAACCGCGCGCGGGCCTTCTACGCCGACAAGCTCGGCCTCGAGCCGGCCGAGGAGCGGCCGGGCGGGCTGCTGTACCGGCTGGGCGGCACCCGGTTCGCGTTGTTCGCGTCGGCCGGCGCGGCCTCGGGCGAGCACACCCAGATGGCCTTCGAGGTGCCCGACCTGCACGCGGTCGTGGACGAGCTGCGCCGCCGCGGCGTGGTGTTCGAGGACGTCGACGTGCCGGGCCTGCGCACGGTCGACGGCATCGCGGAGGTCGAGGGGAACTACCCGTCGAAGGGCACCGGCGAGCGTGCCGCGTGGTTCCGCGACAGCGAGGGCAACCTGATCGGGATCGGCCAGTCGATCCGCGACTGAAGGCCCGCCGCTAGAACGACGTCTCGTTGTACTTCTTGAGGACCTCGCGGATCCGGTCGTCCTGCCGGTCGGCTGCCGGCACGAGCACCTCGGCGACCACGTCGGTGAGCTCGGCGAGTCGCTGGTTCAGCCGTCGCGCCTCCTGGACCTCGCGCTCCAGCCGCTCCACCCGGCCGCGCAGGTCACCCAGCTCCTGGTCCACCCCGGCGAACCGGGCCACCCGCTTGACGGCCGCGCGGCCGCGCGTCCGCAGCCGCGTCTTCAGCGTTTCCATGTCGCCACCAGCCTGCATACGTGAGGGTCCTCGTTCTTGTAGACGGCGAGGCCGTGGCCGGCCTCGCGGTGCTCGATCTGCCCGCCGCGCGCCTCGATCTCCGCGACCACGACGTCCGGGTCCAGATAGCGGCGGAAGTGCTCGCCGAACTCGTGCTCGGCGCCCGCGTCGAGCCCGGTGCGGAACTCCAGGTAGAACCGCCCGCCGCGGCGCAGGCACATGCTCGCGATCCGCCACAGGTTGTGCCGGCCGAGGTCCTCGATCGCATGGATGAGGAACCGGCCGTACAGGACCGGCGGGGTGTCGCGGTGCGCGAGCTCCCCGCCGATGCCGAGGATCTGGCGCAGGTCGTAGAGGTTGACCGTCTTGAACCTCGCCGGCAGTTCCTCCGCGACGGCGATCTTGCCGGCGTTCTCGGTGGCGGCGGGGATGTAGTCGAGGCCGAGCACGTCGTGGCCCTCGCGGGCGAACCACAGCGAGTCCCGGCCGGTGCCCGAACCGATGTCCACAATGGAGGCCTCGGCCGGCTCGCGGTCGTGCACCCAGCGCGCGAACGGCGAGGGCTCGCCCGGCACCGCGGCGCTCGACCGTCCGAAGTAGAACGGCCACCAGTGCTGGCGGTTGCTGTTGTTGCCGCGCAGCCACCCGTCCAGGCGGCGCCGGACCCACCGCGGCGTCTCGAACTTGAACGACGGGTCCGGGACGCGCCAGTGCGGGCCGTAGGTGATCTCCAACAGCGCCTCGGGATCGGCCGGCGCGGTGAGCCGGCGGCCGTGCAGCTCGACCTCGCCGAGCGGCAGGATGACCTCCGTCCGGAAGTCGACGGCGTGCACCTCCGGCATGAGGTAGAAGACGTCCCCGACCACGAAGCCGGCGAAGATGTCGATGGCCCGGCCGCCCTCGGGGTCCGGCACGATGACCTTGAAGTCGGCGGCCGAGAAGCGCCACGTCCAGTAGCCGGCCTCGATCATGACCCGCTCGAGCGCGAACGACTCGCGGGCCACGTCGACGGGGCTGGTGTGGCGGCTGAGGTAGCCGACGTCGGCGTCGGAGTCGTGCGGGATGAACCGGCCGTCCCGGACGGCGCCGAGCAGCGCGCCGAACGCGAGGAACGCGTCCACCCCGGCGCCGGCGAGCCGGGCCAGCACGTCGTCGATCGCGTCGATGAGCGCGTCGACCGTTGCCTGGCCGCGCTCGGCGAACCCGCACTGCAGGTCGCCCGCCTTGTCCACGATCAGCGGCCGGTCGCGGTGGTCGACGATCCGCACGCGGGTGTCGCTGTCGTCGAACGCGAAGTCACCGTCGAACAGGATGTCGCCGGCGGCACGCATGCGGACGGTGACGTGCCCGGTGCCGCGCAGGAACGGACGGAGGCTGACCGGCCACGGCGCGCGGCGGCGGGCGTCGTCCCCTGCCACGATCTTGGTGTCGCGGGCGGAGTGGAAGGACCAGACCCACCGCTCCTCGAAAAGCACGTCGACGACCGCTTGCTCGCGGGGATCGACCGTAATGCCGTCGTGGTCGACGACGGCCACTGTGTCCGCACCCCGGCGGCCGGTTCCAGTCATGATTTTCGGAACTCTAACAGCGGGTGAATGCCCGGTGGAATCGCCGTGAACAGGCCGGACCCACGTCACACGCGTTTATCCGATTCGTCCCGGCAAATACCTGGGCTCCCAGCAAATGGGACGGGCCGTCCTAATTCCTGGAACCTCTTACACCGCATTGTGGGAAATTCTCAGGCCACGGAGCGAATGCGGTAGACGAGCACCGCGCCGGCGATGCCGACGACCGCCGCGAATCCGTACAGCACGGGGTAGCCGCCGAGATAGGTGACGATCGGAGCGGCGAGTACCGGCGCGAGCACCTGCGGCAGCGCGTTCGCCACGTTGATCACGCCCAGGTCCTTGCCGCGGTCGCCCGCGTTCGGCAGCACCTCGGTCATCAGCGCGAAGTCCACCGACGTGTACACGCCGAACCCCAGCCCGAGCACCGCCGCGGCGGCCAGCGCGCCCGGCCAGGTCGGGAACAGGGCCAGCAGCACGGCGGCGACCGACATGACGAGCCCCGAACACGTGACGAACACCCGCCGCCGGCCCACCCGGTCCGACCACACGCCGCTGACGACCACAGTGGACAGCAGGGTCGCCGCGTAGATCGCGGTCAGCAGGAACACGCCGCCGTCGGGGTCCGCGTAGCCGACCGCGTCCTCCAGGAAGTAGAGCAGGTAGACGATCGCGATCGCGTTGCCGAGGTTCATCAGGAACCGGGTGAGCCACGCCCAGGCGAAGTCGGGGTGGCGCCGCGGGCTGATCCAGAACGCGCGCCAGTCCAGCGGCGGCGGCGCGTCGATCACCGTGTCGCGGCGCAGCCACAGGTACGGCACGGTCGCGACGAGCAGGAACGCCGCGCAGACCAGGTAGCCCGCGACCAGCCCGCCGACCGCGGCCGCCAGCCCGGACCCGACCACGATGCCGAGCGTCTGCCCGACGCCGACCCAGCCGCCGACCATGCCCCGCTGCACCACCGGCACCTGGTCGGGGATCGCGGCCACGAGCGCGGCGAACATCGCGTTCAGCGTCAGCTGCGCGAGGCACCAGCCGACCGCCATCACGAGCACGTTCGGCGCGAACGCCAGCACCAGCAGGCTGACCGCGCCGCCGGCCGCACCGAGCGCGGTCCACGGCAGCCGCCGGCCGAGCCGCCAGGTCGTGCGGTCCGAGATCGCGCCGAACAGCGGGTTGGCCACCATCGACACGGCCGCGCCGAGCCCGACGACGAGCCCGAGGGTGAGCTCCTTGTTCTCCGGGTGCATCGCCTGGGCCTGCTTGCCGAGCAGCACCTGGATCGGGCCGTAGAACGCGGTGAACAGGCCCAGCCCGGCCAGCGAGAGCAGCGCGGTCCAGCGTGCCGGCACCCGCTCGGTGGGCTCGGCCACCGTCGTCATCGCTGCGCCCGGATGAGCTCGCGGTACCAGTGGTAGGAGTCCTTCGGCCGGCGCTCCAGCGTGTCGTAGTCGACGTGCACGAGCCCGAACCGCTGCGAGTAGCCGACCGCCCACTCGAAGTTGTCCACAATGGACCAGACGAAGTAGCCGCGCAGGTCGATGCCGTCGTCGACGGCCTGCCGGGCGGCCCGCACGTGGCCGTCGAGGTAGTCGATGCGCCGGCTGTCGGCGATCCGGCCGGCACCGTCCGGGCCGTCGGCGTACGCGCAGCCGCTCTCGGTCACGTAGACCGGCGGCAGCGCGTCGCCGTAGCGGTCCCGCAGGGTGGCGAGCACCTCGCGCAGCCCGTCGGGCACGACCGGCCAGCCGAAGTCGGTCAGCGGGTAGCCGTCGATCGCGGGGAACTCGAAGGGCAGCCCGTCGGGCAGCGTGACGCCGTCGATCATCGCGGCGGCCGTGGCCGGCTGCGGCGCGCCCACCCGGCTCGGCTGGTAGTAGTTGACGCCGTACCAGTCCAGCGGCGTGGCGATCACCTTGAGGTCCTCGGAGACCGGCCCGGGCATGACGTCCGCGAAGCCCTCCGGGTACTCGCCGCGCAGGACCGGGCCGGCGAACAGCTCGTTCACCAGCGTGTCGTAGCCCCGCGCCGCGTCGCGGTCGGCGGGCGCCTCGGACGCGGGCCAGACCGGCACGTGGTGGTTCGCGATCCCGATGTTCGACGCGCCCGCGGCGCGCAGCGCCTGGGTGGCGAGGCCGTGGCCGAGCAGCTGGTGGTGCGCGACCGGCAGGGCCTCGTACATCAGCTGCCAGCCGGGCGCGTGCGCGCCGACGGCGTAGCCGAACAGCGTGAGCACCATCGGCTCGTTGAGCGGCATCCACATGCGCACCCGGTCGGCGAGCTTGGCGCCGACAACCGTGGCGTAGTCCGCGAAGCGGTAGGCGGTGTCGCGGGCGAGCCAGCCGCCGGCGTCCTCGACGACCTGCGGGGTGTCCCAGTGGAACAGCGTGGCCGCGGGGGCGATGCCGGCCGCGCAGAGCTCGTCGACGAGGCGGTCGTAGAACGCGAGGCCCGCCTGGTTGACCGTGCCCCAGCCGCCGGGAATGACGCGGGGCCAGGCGATGGAGAAGCGGTAGGCGCCGACGCCGAGGTCGCGCATCAGGGCGACGTCCTCGCGGTAGCGGTGGTAGTGGTCGGTCGCGACCGCGCCGGTGTCCCCGCCCAGCACGGCGTCCGGCCGCGCGCAGAAGGTGTCCCAAGTGGACTTCCCGCGCCCGTCGGCCGCCACCGCGCCCTCGATCTGGTAGGCCGATGAGGACACTCCCCACAGGAATCCGTCCGGGAATGGCGGCACGGCGGGCGGCGTCATAGTCAAGGGAGCTTGGTCCGTGCCACCGGAACGGTCAAGGCTCCGTTCGTTACGCGTGACGGCGATACTGGCGGACATGCGTGTCCGGCCGGCAAGGATCTTGCTCGCGGTGTTACTGGTGGTCGCGGGCTGCGGACCCGACCAGGCGACCGGGACCGACTCGCCGGCCGCCGTCCGGTTCGACGAGGTCCCCCTCCCGGCCGGGGTTGCGCCGTTGGTCCTCACCCCCATGGGTGACGCGCTGCTGATCGGCGTCCGGCGCGACGGCGGCCCGGGCCTGCTGCGCCGGGACGCGGCCGGCACGCTGTCGGACGTCGCGGTCCGCCCCGCGGGCATGTACGGCGAGCAGGCGTACTGGTACTCGATCGTGGCCGACGAGTCACAGCTGGTGGCGATCGGCGGCAAGACCGGTGGCGCGCACGGCAACGTGCGGTGGAGTGCCTGGCGCGGGTCCGCGGCCGGGCTCGCCGAGCAGCCGCAGCCGTTCAGCACGTTCGGCGGCTACGGCGCCGGCGACCTGGTCGACGCCGTGCTGACCGCGGACGGTCCGGCACTGGTCGGCACGTGGCAGAACCCGTCGGTCGGCCTGGACATCATGGTGTGGCGCCCGGCCGGGAAGTACTGGGAGCGCCAGCCGGTGGCGGGGACCGCGCTGGAGAACGCGCGCGAGTCGCTGAAGTTCCCGCTGGCGGCGACCGGTGCGGGCGCCGGGGCGCTGATCGTGGGCTGGGAGCTGGCCGGCGGCCGGCAGCGCCCGGCGGTCTGGCGCGCGGCCAGTGGCGTCACCGGCTGGCGGATGACCCGCCTGCCGGACGCGGGCCACGCGGGCGCCGCGGTGTCGGCGAGCTGCACGGGCTCGACGTGCACGGTGGCCGGCTGGGTGGACGGCTCGCTGGCGCTGTGGGAGCTGCGTGCCGGCCGCTGGTCCCGGGTCCGCCCGGTCCCGCCCGTCGCGGTGTCCCCGAACCAGGACCTGGCGGCCCCGGTCTCGGTGGACGGCCATCCGGCGGAGCTGCTCCAGGACGGTTCGCGGGTGGTGCTGGCGGGCTCGTCGGCGCGCCCGGTGTCCGGTCCGTCGGGCCCGGTGGTGGCGACCGCCCGGGTGGGCCGAACCCTGTACGTGGCCACAAAGGACAAGCTCTGGCAGGCGGAGCTCGGCCCCTGATGCCTTGACTTGGCCTGGCGTCATCCATGACGGGTGATGTCCGCCTGGCGTCGATGGCGCATGGTGGGCCGAGTCGGTGACGAGACGAGGTTCGAGAACAGGATGAGGCCTGCCCGGCGCCACGGCGCGCGCATCGGCGGCCTGCTCGGCGCGACCTTCGTCGATCACGTGCGTGCGGACGGGGTGGTGGTCCGGTGGGAGTCCCGCCGCCACCGCAAGCACCTCACGGCGATGGCGGCGCACGGTTCGACGTGGTGGGCGCCGCGTGCGCGTGGCTGGTGGATCGCGGTCCTGTTCGCCGTCGGGTCCGCGCTGTTCGTGCTCGGCGCGCTGCCCCCGTACGCCACGGCGGTCGGGGTCCGCTGGGACACGGCGACGTTCTTCGCCGGCTCGCTGTTCTTCACCACGGCCGGGTTCCTGACCTACCGGGAGGCGGTCGACGCCGCGCCCGCACCGTCGGGCCGACGGTTCTTCGTGTTCCAGCCGCGGCGGATCGACTGGTGGGAGAGCGGGATCCAGCTCCTCGGCACCTTTTATTTCAACGTGAGCACCGCGGTCGCGATGCTGGTCAACCTCACGACGCACGCCGAGGACCGGTACGTGTGGCGCCCCGACGCGATCGGCTCGATCTGCTTCCTGGTCGCCAGCGCACTGGCCTGGTACGAGGTCTGCCACGGCTGGCTCGGGTGGCGCCCGCGGTCGTGGTCCTGGTGGATCACGCTGCTCAACCTGCTCGGTTCGGTCGCCTTCGGGGTGTCGGCCGTGGCCAGCTACATCGTTCCCGCGACCGGCGAGCTGCGGAACGCCGCGCACGCGAACCTGGGCACCCTCATCGGCGCGGCGTGCTTCCTCGTCGGCGCCCTGTTGCTGCTGCCGGAACGAACCCAGCACATCCACCCTGAGCCTTAGGGTTCACAACAACTATCAACTGTTGACAAGAAACTACCGTCACTCAGTTGGCGGATTGAAGCCTCCATCGAGTTCGTAGCAACATGCAATACGCATCGAGCGCCTCTACGAGGGGGCTCGCTGGGGGCGGCGATCGATGCAATTCCGAATTAACTGGGGGAATAATGCGCAGAATTATTACTACCGGCCTGCTTGCATTGTCTGTCGGCGGGTTCCTGTTCGCGTCGGCTGGAGTGGCGTCAGCAGCGCCGCACAAGCCGGGCGCCGACGAGGTGGGCGTGATGCACGCTTCCTGCGGGCGGACCGTCGCCGACAAGGACGACAGCTCGTGGGAAACGACGGGATACGGCGCCAACCAGCGCAGCGGTTCGTCCACGTCGTGCGCCATCTGGGGCGTGGCCGGCGCGGGCGACAATCTCGACTACCACTGCTACACGACCGGCAACGACGGGTACACCTGGACGTACGTGCGGAACAATGACGACGGCACCACCGGGTGGGTACGCGACGACTTGCTCTCCGACAACGGGAGCTACGTCTCGTGCGGCATCTGACCGCCCTGGGTAATTGATTTGTGAATCAGGGTCTGTTCACTTTCATAGTGGGCAGACCCTGATTTTCATATCGGGCGATGGCCGTCCAGGAGTACCGGGGACGCCACGCGGTAGGCCGCGACGGTGCCAACGCGCGTCACGCGATGCCCGGCAGGTACCTGACCTGGGGTTTTGGTGGGCCGCCTGGGGCTCGAACCCAGAACCTACGGATTAAAAGTCCGCAGCTCTACCAATTGAGCTAACGGCCCCGTGCGCGGCCCATGCTACCGATGGGCCGCCACGGGTGTCCGGTATGGGTGTTGTCAGCTCGGCCGGCGGAAGACGCCCTGGCCGGGTGTGAGCACGTGGTTCGGGTCGAAGTGGGTCTTCGCCCGGGCCACCTCCGGGTAGCGGGGGCCGTAGTGGGCGCGCCAGTCGGCGGGCGTGAGCGGGATCGCGCCGACCGGGTAGTGGGTGCCGCCCACCGCGCGGGCCTGGTCGTACAGCTCACGGTTCACGCCCAGCAGGCGCTGCACCTCCGCGTCGTTCGGCGGGCTCACCGCGCGCAGCAGCGCCAGCAGGAACACCACCGGGCTGTCCGGCAGCCGCACGAGCGGGCGGTTGATCAGCTCGTTCGGCACGGGGTACAGCAGCACCACGCCGCCGGCGTCCGCGGGTGGGGTGATCTCCAGGACGTGCCGCACGTACTCGTCGGTCGCCCCGTCGGGGAGGAACACGTTGATCCACGGGCCGGGCAGGTTCAGCGCCTTGAGCTGCTCGACGAGGTCGTAGATCCGGTTCAGCCAGGCGAAGTACGGCAGCTCCGATATCTGCGAGGACGCCGGGTCCAGCCCGGCCAGCAGCGCCGCGTCGTCCGGAGTGGACGGTGGAGTGTAGTACTCGACGCCCTCGAGCATGTACTGGTAGCTGCCGTCTTCGGCCGGGATCAGCTGGCCCTCCAGGTAGCTGAACCGGCGGTCGGCCAGTGCGGTGCGCTGGGCGGCGGTCATCGACTCGAGGTCGGGGTAGAAGAGGTTGTACACCCGCGCGGTCGTCTCCGCCGGCACGAGCCTGACCGTGGCGCGCACGATGATCCCGAACTGGCCCAGCCCGCCCAGCACGACACCGAACAGCTCGCGGTTCTCCCGCGGCGAGCACCGCAGCAGCCGCCCGTCGCCGGTGACGACCTCGACCTCCAGCACGTTGTCGACCTGCAGGCCGAAGTGCGAGGTCGCGCCGCCGATGCCACCGACCGACAGCGTGCCGCCGACCGACAGGCCGAGGTAGTCCGTCGCGACCGGCGGGGTCAGGCCCTGCTCGAGCGTCGACTGGATGAGGTCGAGCCACTGCACGCCCGCGTCCACGACGGCACGGTCGCCGCGGATCTCGTGGATCGTCGCGAGCGTGCGCGAGTCGATCACGACGCCGTGGCCCACCTGCGCCTGGCCGTACGTCGAGTGGCCCTGGCCGCGCATGGCGACCCGCAGCCCGTGGCCGTTCGCGAACCGGACCATCTTCACGATGTCGCGGACCGACCCGGGCCGCAGCACCGCGATCGGGGTCCGGTGCACGATGTTGCCGTAGTCGTCGGCGGCCTCGGCGCGCGACTGCTCGTCGACGACCAGCTCGCCGTCGAGGCCGGGCACGTCGATCGCACGCGGGCTCGCGTCCGCTTCCGTGACCCAGCCGAGCCCGGCCGGATCGAACGCGACTACCGACGCCGCGGCCGCGGCGGCACCGGTAAGGAAGGCACGGCGGCCAAGCCGAGAATCCATTGGGCACTCCTCATGAGCGGGGCCGAACGCGGCGCACTTTACTCACGATCCAGGCTGATGGTTAGCCCGGTTACCAAATCTCGGTGATCAACACCGGCGTGTCGTTGATCTCGATGTGCAGCTCCCCGTCATGCACGCCGACCTGGTGCGGCGCGCCGAACGCGTCGACGGCGGCCGCGCGCGGCGCCGGCCACGGGAGGCGGACCGGGACCGGCGGCTGGTCCTCCCCGTCGAAGGTGTCGCGGTCGTCCCACAGCACGTGCAGCGGCGGGCGGCCGGCCCGCTCGACGGTGAACACGAACCCCTCGCCGTGGCGGGTCACCGCCGTCGCGCCCGCGAGCTCGCGGGCGACCAGCTCGAACGTGTCAGCCGCGGGGTAACGCCTGGTCAGCGCCGTACCGTCATAGCCGAGCAGGACCAGCTTGCCGAACAGCAGGTGCATCATCTGGTACGGCTCCAGCTCGGCGGGCACCTCGGGCGCGAGGTTCCAGTACGAGGCGAGCTCGACACCCGAGGAGAACGCGAGCATCAGTCGCATGACGAGCTGCCGCCGGGCGATGCGGTGCCGCTTGGCCTCGAGCTCGGGCGGGCAGCCCTCGAGGAACATGCGCAGCCGGTCCGGCAGCTCGCCGGCGCGCTCGTAGAGCGAGATCATCGCGCGCCGCTCCGGGTTGTCCCGGCCGAGGCGCTCCCTGAGCTCGTCGACGCTCTGGCCGCCCGGTGCCGGCTCCGCGAACGCGCTCATCATCGTCTGCTGCAGGATCGGCTCCAGCTCGGGGAACTCGAACAGCACCGGCCCGGCGTACTCGCCGGCGACGACCGGCTTGGCGTACCCGTTGTCCCGCATCATCTTCCGCACGTCGTCCACATAGGACGGAATGGCCGCGGGGTCGCCGTAGAGGTGGACGTCGAACACGTCGAACAGGTCGCGGCCGGCGTCGGCCAGGTGCGCGAAGAACCGCCGCGGCTCGCTGCCGGGCGGGCTGGCGAGCACGTCGTAGCCGCAGCCGCCGAGGACGACGGCGGCCCCGCTGTCGGCCTCCTTGACCGCGGCGTGGAAGGCGGCGAGGTGGGCGAGGTACTCCTCGGCCGTGCCCGCCCAGAGCAGCCCGGTGTTGCTCGGTTCGTTGTCGCACTGCCAGTACGCGACGCGCCCGCCGCAGTGCGCGACGAGCCGGCGGACGAACTCGCGGTACCGCCCCAGGTCCTTCGCGGGCGAGGGCGGCAGGAAGTCGGTCGGCTCGCGGGTGGCCCACGGCGAGCTGGCGCAGACGGTGAGCCAGACCGCGGTGTCGTCGCCCGCGACCTGGCCGAGCAGCGCGTCGACGACGTGGAAGTCGTACTCGCCGGGGCGCGGCTCGACCTGGCCCCAGTAGACGTAGGCACGGACCAGGCCGGCGCCGAGCGCACGCGCCTGGGGCACGAAGTCGTCGGGCTCCTTGAAGAGCCCGTAGCTGATCCCCCGGACGATTCCCAGCTGCATGTTTACAACATATACCAGACGTATATGACGTATACTCGCGTCGATGTCGATCTGGACGGAAGGCCCGGCCCGCCTCGACCGCGCCGGGATCGTGGCGGCGGCCATCGCGGTCGCGGACGAGTCGGGCGCCGCCGCGGTGACGATGAAGGCCGTCGCGACGCGGCTGGCCTGCACGCCGATGGCCCTGTACCGGCACGTCCGGAACAAGGACGGCCTGGTCGACCTGATGCTCGACGCGGTGGCGGCGGAGATCCCGCTGACCCCCGGCGGGTGGCGGCCCGCGCTGCACACCCTGGCCCTCGAGTCACGCGCGATGATCAAGCGCCACCCGTGGTTCGCGGAGCTGGTGCACACGCGGCCGCCGGCAGGCCCGCACCAGATGGCGCGGCTGGAGTTCATGCTCGCCACCTTGACCGCGCACGGCGCGACGCTCGCGGAGGCCATGACCCAGTCCGCCATGCTGGACCGCCACGTGGTCGGCGCCGGCCTCCAGGAGGCGACCGAGTCCCGCTTCGAGCCGGCGGACCTGCACGCGGCGTTGTCCGACATGCACACGCGAGCGGTGGGCACGTACCCCACGCTGGCCGAGTGGCTGGCGGCGCCGGGCGGCCCGTCGATGGACGACCAGTTCGAGCTCGTGCTGGGCTTCCTGCTGGACGGCATCGCGACGCGGCTGCCGGCCGGTCGGTGACGTCAGGCCGGGCTGTGGGGTTATCCGCTGGCACATCGCGTGGCGGCGTTCCCGGCGGCCCTGCACGTGAAGGGCGTCGGGCTGAACTCGCTGCGGAAGTGCGGATGCGGACCAACGTCGGGTTCATCGGGATCCGGATCGCGGTCACCGGGTCGGCGGACCTGCCGAATGCCGTGCTGGAACAGGAAGGGTTCCGGCTGGTGCCGCTGCACGACTACTTCGTCGACGGCATCACGATGGACGAGGTCGACTTCGGACCGATCCCGTTTCCGGAGCTCAGCGCCCCCGAAGAGCTGGCCCTCTTCGACCGGGTCGGCGCCGCGCTGCACTACATGCTGCCCGCCTCGGCGGACGTCAACGACACCTTCGTCCACGCGCTCGCCACGATCGGGCTGAGTCACCGCGACGGGTTCGCCTGGCAGTCGCTGCCCGAGGCCGTGCTGGCGGGCCTGCGGCGGGCGGGGCCGGTGGTGGAGCGGATCATCGACGAGCGCTGGGAGTCCATGAGCGACACCGTCAACGGCTGGCGGGGCTCGCTGGCCAGCGGGCGGTGCAGCTACGACTGGTCGCTCAACGCGGCCAACACCAAGAACCAGGTGGGCACCGAGCTCGCGGACCAGGTCGTCTACCTCAACTGCCGCGTCGACGCGGCCGGGCAACCGGTTCACGATCGGCAGCACCACCGACGGCGTCACCACGGACGCCGACGGCACCCTCACCGTCCACATCCAGCACGACCGGCCGGGCGAACAGCGCGCGGCACACTGGCTGCCCGCGCCACGGGGAGCGTTCAACCTCACCATGCGGTTCTACGCCCCACTCAGCCCCGTCCTCGACAGGAACTACGCACTGCCGCCGGTGCACGTGTCCGGCTAGCGGGTCCAGCTACGAGGCCAGCAGATCGAAATGAAAGCCCACGATGAACAGCATCAGGCTGAGAAGGCGGGCGATCGTCGCGACCTTGTCGTGCTCGAAGACCCAGATTATCCAAGTCCTGAGGCGCCGGCCGGCGACTGTTATCACGGCCGGCGCCAACGTGAGTACGAGCGCGGTAGCAAGTCCGATGGTGATCGAGGCCCAGATGCCACCACTGTCGAACAGCTCGCCCGTTACCGCCACGGCGAACGCGAACAAGACGACCAGAACGTTTCGCACCTTGTTGTTCAGCTTGACCAAGCCACCCCGGCTCTTGATCCGGGCCGCCGAACGGGCTCCGAACTCACGCAACCGCGCGCCTCGGCATAGCTCACCGACTGACTCACCGAACCCCGCGCGAACTCGTCAACTGCCGTCCAGAAGGGTGTGTTCGCAGTTGATCTGGGCGCCGGCCGCGGTCTTTAGGCAGGCGTACACCCTCAGTGGCGCGTCCTCCCTCAGCACCTCGACATCTCTGGGGTTGCAGTGCCCTATACCGCCCACCACTACTTCCTTGGGGAACTGTTTCCAGGACCCGTCTGCCTGTTTGACTTCGATCCAGCCGACTGCCTTCTTTTCGTCATCGGCCAAATCGCAGACCTCGTATTTGTCAACGCTGTCATCGAAGCGGGTGCGGGCGGCTTCGCCGCTCCAAGCGGTTCCGCTCGCGGCCGTGGCCGGCGAGGCCGCGAACAATACGAGGCCACAGGCCAGCCCCGTGGTGGCAATAATCGCCCGGGTACGCATATTTCCCTCCCATACTCGATCACTGGGGCTGCCCGACTGCGTCCGCACGCCACCGGGGGCCGTGTTCGCCGCAACGGTGCCGTCAGCCGAACGTGCGCGTGCTGCATTCGACGGCTGTGCCGTTGTCCCTCTCGCACAGCTGCATTCGCATGGCGATGATGGTGCGGTTCGGGCGGTCGAACCCATCGTCGAACGTGGTGCCGGAGTTCCCGCAGCCGTTGCTGTCACCCTGCCACTCCGACCACGGCGAGTAGTCCCCGCTGGCGAACAGGACCTGGCCGCGCATGTAGGCGCCCGCGCCGTCGCCCTTGCCGTCCTCCCCGCAACGGTCCCAGATCGCGCCCATGAAGTGCGCGTAGTGCGGACGAACGGTGGTGATGTAGAACTCCGCGAAGGCGTAGTCATCGGTAACGGCGGTGCTCGTCGTCATCGTCGTCACGGCCTGCGCGGGAGCAGCGCCCACGACGAGGACCACAGCGGCAGCAACGAATACGAAGACCCGCCTGCCCCAAGACATCGTCGGCATGACACTCCCCAGGTCGCATCATCGGCACACTCGTCGCTGCCGGATGTTACGTGGCGGTGACCACGAAACAAAGGCGATGACCGGCGGCGCTTTGCCGAATCCGTGCCTGCGCCCAGGCGCTGACGGTTGCGGTTGTTGATCTCGGTCTACGGTTGCGGTCCGTGCGTCTTGATCGGTCGACCGAACCGCTGCTGGGGTCCTTGGCGCTGATCGACGAGGGCTGGGGTTGGACCGGGACGCCGTCGCCGAGGAGGGGTGGTCGGGATGGACGAGCAGAACACGACACGACTCACGGTTCGTGAGGTGGTCCACGACGTCGTGGCCGACGTGGCACCTGAGGAACTGCCTGTGCTGGCCGGGCTCAGCGGGCTCGATGACCACGAAGCGCTGCGGCGTCTGACGCGGCGACGACGGCCACGTGAGCCGTTGGGGTTCGGCCTGGACACGGTCGCCACCCTGGCCACGGCTATCGCTTGGGTGGCAGTCGCGGAGTCGGTGAAGCGGATGGTCCAACCCGCGGCCGATGGGGTGACACGCGGGATCGGGACGAGGTTACGTCGCCTGCTGCGCCGGCGATCCGCCCCGACGGTCGTGCCCGCGTTGACACCGGAGCAGTTGGCCGAGATCCATCGGCGGGTCCTGGAGTTGGCCGCACAGAACGGCTTCGACGCCGACCGGGCCGCCGTCCTCGCCGAGCGCTTGGTGGCGAGGTTGGCGCTGGGTGCCCCCGACACCGACGAGTCCGACGAGCGGTGAGGCCCGCGCGAAGCGTCGATCAACGCGTGCTCGGCGCCGGCACCACGGTCCGTTTCGGGTTGCTGGTGGTGCTGTTGCTGGCCGCGAGCGCCACGGCGATATCGGGCTTCGTCGATTGGCTCGCGGACTCGGACAACGACGCGCTCGGGTGCTCTCTTGCCGCCGGCTACGACCCCAGTGGCAGCTGGTTGGCCAACATGTTCGGTCCTGTCTCAGCCGGCGCGGAGGCAGCCCTGAGCGCCTGTCTGGATCGCTACGTGCAGCCCGGTCCGTGGTGGGGCCCGATGCTCGGCATCGGGCTGCTGCTCGGCGTGGCCGGAGCGTTCCTCTGGGGCATACCCGCGTGGAAGGGGCGGCGCAGCCAGGTTGTCGAGCTGCGGGACGTGGACGTCCGCGGGAGACCTGGCGCCCGCAC
>CAVSMR010000018.1:0-173059 GCA_963729115.1 uncultured Actinomycetota bacterium
CTTTGGCTGGCGGGCGCGATCGCGCTGATGCTGGTCGCGATGGCGCTGAAGGGCGTCGCTGATCGCCCTCCCCTCGCCGCCCGCGGCGGCGGCGCGACGGCTTCGACGCCAACCGGGCGATGGCGCGGCTCCAGCGCATCCTCGGCGACCAGCGGCCGCACCCGGTCGACAGCGATGCCAGCGATGCGGTCCGCGAGCGGCTGATCGCCGAGATGCGCGCCGTCGGGCTCAACCCGCGCGTCACCGACGATTTCGCCTGCAACGGCTTCGCCGCGCAGCCGCGCCGTCGCCTGCGCGCGGGTCCGCAACCTCGTCGCGACGATCGGGCCGGCGCGAGGGCCAGCACCTGCTGCTCGTCTGCCCATTATGACAGCACCTTCGCCGGGCCCGGGCGCGGCCGACGACGGCATCGGCGTCGCGGCGATGCTGGAGATCGCCGCCCTGCTGCGCGGCCGAACGCTGGCCCGGCCGGTCACCTTCCTGTTCAACGAAGGCGAGGAAATGGGGCTGCTCGGCGCCCGCGCCTTCCTCGAGCGCGATCCGCTCGCCGGCGCGGGTCGACACGTTGATCAACCTCGAGGCGCGCGGCGTCGAACGGGCCGGCGATCATGTTCGAGACCAGCCGGCCGAACGGCGCCGCGATCGCGCTCTATCGCGCCGCCGCGCCGCGGCCGGTCGCCAATTCGCTCTCCACCGACCTCTACTCGCCTGATCCCCAATTCGACCGACGTCGCCGTGTTCGAGGCGCGGCCCTGGACGATCCTCAACTTCGCCGTGATCGGCAACGAGACCCGCTATCACAGCGCCGGCGACGATCTCGCCGCGCTCGACCGGCGCAGCCTGCAGCATATGGGCGAGCAGGCGCTGGCCGTCGACCGGCGGGCCGCGGCGGGCGAGGCGCCGGCGGCGGAGGGCGAGCGGCTCTACACCGATCTGGTCGGCCGGTCCTGGTCGACGCTGCCGATGCTGTTCGGCCTCGTCCTGCTCGGCCTGCTGCTCGCTTTTCTTCCTGATCGAAGGCTGGCGGCGCCGCGCGCTCGGCCGGCCGCTGCTCGCCATGGCCGTCGGCGCTGGCCGGCTCGGCGCGCCTTCGCCTGGCCGGCCATTTCGTCGTCGGCCTGATCCGCGCCGGCGATTATTGGCGCGCTTATCCGCTGGTCACGACCACCGCCGTCTACGCCTCGGCGCTCGCCGCCTGCGTGCTCGCCCTGCTGCTGGTCGCCGGGACGGCCGAGCGGACGCGGCTGCGCGCCGCCTTCTGGCTGCTCTTCCTGCTGCTCGGCGGCGGCGCTCTGCTGTCGTCGCGCCGGGCGGCGGCGATCTTCTTCCTGCGCCGCCGCTGCTCGCCGCGCTCGGCATGGTCGCCGCGCGCTGGCGGCCTGGGCCGAGCGGGCCGGCGCCATCGCCGCCGCGCTCCTGCTCTACCTCACCTTCGGCCCCGCGCTCGCCCTGTTCGAGGAGCTGATGAACGGCGGCCCGCTCTGGGTGTTCGCGCCGCTGGGCGCGCGATCCTGCTGCCGGCGCTGATCGAGCTGCGGCCACTGCTCGCGCGCATCGCGGACCGGTCTTCGCCGTCGCCGGCGCGCTCGATCTCGCCATCGCTGGGCTGGCTCGTCGCCGGCTTCGACCCCCGCCTACAGCGCCGACCGGCAGCAGCTCTTCACCATCGAATATGTCTGGGACGAGGACGCGCGCGCCGGCCGCTTCGCGGTCAACAATGACGGCGCGCCGGTGCCCTATCGACGCCGCCTGGGAGCGGGCCGAAATGCCCTACACGACCCGCCGCCGCTGGGCCGCGCCGGCGCCGGCCATCGCCGGTCGCCGCGCCCGGCCGTCGACGCTGGTCGGCGCAGCAGCCGGTCGCGGGCGGGACGCGCGGCTGCGGCTGCGGCTCGCGACCAACGGCGCCGAGAGCGTCGCCCTGATCGCGCCGCCCGACGCCGGCTGCGCGCGGCCGGCGCGCGGGCTTCGTGCGGCCGCTTCGGCGCGCGGCGCGGAGGACGACGATATTATCTCCGCTGCGTCGGCCGCGCCTGCGACGGCGCGGTGCTCGACGTGGTCGTCGGCGGCGCCGAGCCGGTCGAGTTCACCATCGTCGGCACCCGCCCCGGCCTGCCCGCCGCGGCCGCGCCGCTGGTCCGCGCGCGGCCGGCGACGCGCGCGGCCGCAATATGGCGCCGGACTCGACGATCGCGATCGGCAGGGTGCGGCTTTAGGTGCCAGGCGAAATCGGCTAATCGCCGCGCCGTGGCCGATCTGTTCCAGGACGAACCGCCGCCGCCGGCGGCGCCGCCGGCCGAGCGAGAATGCGCCGCTCGCCGACCGGCTGCGGCCGCAGCAGCTCGACGAGGTCGTCGGCCAGGAGCATCTGACCGGGCCGGACGGCGCGATCGGCCGGATGGTCGCGGCGGGCAAGCTCGCCTCGATGATCCTGTGGGGGCCGCCCGGCACCGGCAAGACCACGATCGCGCGGCTGCTCGCCGACGCGGTCGGGATGCGCTTCGTCGCGATCTCGGCGGTCTTCTCGGGCGTCGCGGATCTCAAGAAGGTGTTCGCCGAGGCGCGCGAGCATATGCGGATCGGCCGGCAGACCCTGCTGTTCGTGGACGAGATCCACCGCTTCAACCGCGCCCAGCAGGACGGCTTCCTGCCCTATGTCGAGGACGGCACCGTGGTCCTGGTCGGCGCGACCACCGAAAATCCGAGCTTCGAGCTGAACGCCGCCTTGCTGTCGCGCGCCCAGGTGCTGATCCTCAACCGGCTCGACGCGGCGGCGCTTGTGCAAGCTGCTCGACCGCGCCGAGGCGCTGGAGGGCCGGCCGCTGCCGCTCACGCCGGAGGCGCGCGACGCGCTGGTCGCGACCGCCGACGGCGACGGCCGCTTCCTGCTCAACCAGGCCGAGACCCTGTTCTCGATCGAGATCGAAGAGCCGCTCGATCCGGCCGCGCTGGCCGCCCTCCTCCACCGCCGCGTCGCGGTCTACGACAAGGACCGCGAGGGCCATTACAACCTCATCTCCGCGCTGCACAAATCGATCCGCGGCTCCGACCCGCAGGCCGCGCTTTATTATCTCGCGCGGATGCTGACCGCCGGCGAGGAGCCGCTCTATGTGCTGCGCCGGCTCATCCGCGCCGCGTCCGAGGATATCGGCCTCGCCGATCCCAATGCGCTGGTCCAGTGCATCGCCGCCAAGGACACCTACGATTTCCTCGGCTCGCCCGAGGGCGAGCTCGCGATCGTCCAGGCCTGCCTCTATCTCGCCACCGCGCCCAAATCGAACGCCGCCTACATGGCGCAGAAGGCGCGCCTGGCGCAGCGCGAAGGAAACCGGCTCGCTGATGCCGCCGAAGAACATCCTCAACGCGCCGACCAAGCTGATGAAGCAGATCGGCTACGGCAAGGGCTATCAATATGACCATGACGCCGAGGGCGGCTTTTCCGGCGACAATTACTGGCCCGAGGAGATGGCGCCGCAGACCTTCTACACGCCGACCGACCGCGGCTTCGAGAAGCGCGTCGCCGAGCGCATCGCCTGGTGGGAGGAGCAGCGTGCGAAGAAGGATTAGCCTGCTCTTGCTCGCCGCGCTGCTGATCGCCGGCCCGGCCGGCGCGCAGGACCGCGCCGACGAGCGAGCTGGAGGAGTCCCTCGGCCGCCCAGGCGGGTGCCGGTCGATCCCGGCCGAGCTTCGCCGCATGGTGCGGGAGGCCAGCCGGGATCGCCTGGTGGTCCGCAATGCTTGGCGGAAGCGACACCGCCATCGACATCAGCCAGTTCGAGCCGGAAAATTTCCGGCAGTTCGGCGACGGCCGTTTCCTCGGCTTCTCGTTCCTCGGCTATGAATTTTACGGCTACATGCTGGTCGATCGGGCGATGTTCGGCGTTACGGCGGTGATCGACGACCGGCGAGGCGCCGGTCTTTTCGCCCGACGGGCGCCATTTCGCGGCCGTGCAGACGAGCGGCGCCGGCTTCGGCAATCTGGAGGGCCTCGGCATCTGGGAGGTCGCGATGCCCGCCGAGCGCGAGGTGCACGGGCTCGTCGCGCTCATGGAGATCCAGGCCTCCCGCGCCCGTGCGCGGTTGGGCCCGGCCGGCGAGCCGGTACTGCTGTTCGACCAGGACCGCTCGCGCTGGGACCGGCTGCTGATCCGCCGCGGGCTCGCGGCGCTCGCGCGGGCCGAGGCATTGCCGGGCGAGGCCGGGCCTACAGCTGCAGGCGGCGATCGCGGCCTGCCATGCCCGGGCGGCCACCCCGGAGGACACCGACTGGGCACGGATCGCGGCGCGCTACGCCCGGCTCGTGCAGCTGGTGCCCTCGCCGGTGATCGAGCTGAACCGGGCGGTGGCGATAGCCATGGCGTTCGGCCCGGAGGCGGGGCTGAAGATCGTGGACGAGCTGGCCGACGAGCCGTCGCTGAAGAACTACCACCTGCTGCCCTCGGTGCGCGGGGACCTGCTCGCCGGGCTCGACCGGCACGCCGAGGCACACGCGGAGTTCAGCCGGGCCGCGCAGCTCACCCGCAACGAGCGGGAACGCGTGCTGCTGCGGACCCGCGCGGAGGAGAGCGCGGACCGCGCCGGGTGAGCCATCCCGCCGGACGCTCCCGCCTTGATCTAGCCTTTCCGCCAGAAGGGTTCGGGGAGGGGCGATGACCAGCGGGTCGCCGGGTATGAAGGACGTTGCCGCGCGGGCCGGCGTGTCCGTCGGCACGGTGTCCAACGTGCTCAACCGGCCGCAGCTGGTCAGCGAGGCCACCCGCGCCCGGGTGCAGGCGGCGATCGTCGAGCTCGGGTTCGTGCGCAACGAGACCGCCCGCCAGCTGCGGGCCGGGCGCAGCCGCACCATCGCCTACGTCGTGATGGACGCGGCGAACCCGTTCTTCAACGACGTGGCCCGCGGGGTCGAGGACACCGCCCGCGCCGAGGGGATCGTCGTCTACCTCTGCAACAGCAACCTGGACGCCGACCGCGAGCACGAGTACCTCGAACGGCTGCGGGAGCAGCGGGTGCAGGGCGTGCTGATCACGCCGATCGACCCGTCCGGCGAGCGGCTCGCGGCCATGCCGGGCCGCGGCACGCCGGTCGTGCTGGTCGACGCGCAGGCGCCGGACCCGACGTGGTGCTCGGTCGCGGTCGACGACGAGCTCGGCGGCGAGCTGGCCCTGGCGCACCTGCTGGAGTCCGGCCACGAGCGGATCGCGTTCGTCGGCGGGCCGCTGTCGGTGCCGCAGGTGCGCGACCGGCACCGGGGCGCGCTGCGCGCGCTGACCGCGGCCGGCCGCCCGGCGTCGGCGCTGACGCTGCTGGAGACGGGGGCGCTGCAGGTCGGCGAGGGCCGGCGGGCGGGGGAGCGGCTCGCGGGCCTGCCGGCCTCGGCCCGCCCGACGGCCGCCTTCTGCGCCAACGACCTGCTCGCGCTCGGCCTGCTGCAGGCGATGACCCGGCTGGGCCGTGCGGTGCCGGAGGACCTGGCGGTGGTCGGCTACGACGACATCGTGTTCGCGGAGGCGGCCGCCGTGCCGCTGACGTCGGTGCGCCAGCCGCGCGAGCTCCTCGGGCGGACGGCCGCGCGCCTGCTGTTCGAGGAGGCCACGGGCGACCCCGACCACGTGCACCAGCAGATCCGCTTCCGCCCGGAGCTCGTCGTACGCGCGTCCACGCGCCTGCGCCGCCAGTCCGGTTCTTGACAGTCCGGTTCTTGACACCGCCACGGGCGCCCCAGCATGCTTTCCGGCAATGGTTGAAACGTTTAACTCCGCTGCGGGCGCGGTCGGGGAGCTGGTGGCCCGGAGCAACCGGCTCGGCGCGGATCCGCGCAACACCAACTACGCGGGCGGCAACACGTCCGCCAAGGTCACCGGCACCGACCCGGTCACCGGTGGCGGCGTGGAGCTGTTGTACGTCAAGGGATCCGGCGGCGACCTCGCCACCCTGACCGCCGAGGGGCTCGCCGTGCTGCGGCTCGACCGGCTGCGCGCGCTCACCGGCGTCTACCCGGGCGCCGAGGACGAGGACGGGATGGTCGCCGCCTTCGACTACTGCCTGCACGGCAAGGGCGGCGCCGCCCCGTCGATCGACACCGCCATGCACGGCCTCGTCGACGCCACCCACGTCGACCACCTGCACCCCGACGCCGGCATCGCGCTCGCCACCGCCGCCGACGGGCCCGCGCTGACGCGGCGCTGCTTCGGCGACCGCGTGCGGTGGGTGCCCTGGCGGCGCCCCGGGTTCCAGCTCGGGCTCGACATCGCGGCCGTGCGGCGCGAGCACCCGCAGGCGATCGGCGTGATCCTGGGCGGGCACGGCATCACCGCGTGGGGGGCCACCTCCGCCGAGTGCGAGGCCCGCTCGACCGAGATCATCCAGACGGCACAACGGTTCCTGGACGAGCACGGCCGCTCCGAGCCGTTCGGCCCGGTCATCACCGAAACGCTCGAGCCGGCCGCCCGGCACCTGCTCGCCGCCCGCCTCGCGCCGGCCATCCGCGGCCTCGCCGCCACCGACCGCCCGCAGGTCGGCCACTTCACCGACAGCGCGGTCGTGCTCGACTTCCTCGCCCGCGAGAAGCTCCCCGAGCTGGCCGCGAAGGGCACCAGCTGCCCCGACCACTTCCTGCGCACGAAGGTCCGCCCGCTCGTGCTCGACCTGCCGCCCAGCGCGCCCGTCGAGGACCTGCTGGCGCGGCTCACGGAGCTGCACGCGGCGTACCGCGCGGAGTACCGCGCCTACTACGGGCGGCACGCCGGCGCGGACTCGCCGCCCATGCGCGGCGCGGACCCGGCCATCGTGCTCGTGCCCGGCGTCGGGATGTTCAGCTACGGGAAGGACGCGCAGACCGCGCGCGTCGCCGGCGAGTTCTACGTGAACGCGATCAACGTGATGCGTGGCGCGGAGTCCGTGTCGCGCTACGAGCCGATCGACGAGCGGGAGAAGTTCCGCATCGAGTACTGGGCGCTGGAGCAGGCCAAGCTCGAGCGCCAGCCCCCGCCGCGGCCGCTGGCCGCCCGGGTCGCGCTCGTCACCGGCGGCGGGTCGGGCATCGGGCGGGCGACTGCGCGGCGGCTGGCCGCGGAGGGCGCGTGCGTGGTCGTCGCCGACCGGGCCACCGCCGCCGCGGCGGCGGTGGCCGCGGAGTTCGGCGGGCTCGCGGTCACCGTGGACGTCACCGACGAGGACGCCGTCGCCGCCGCGTTCCGCCGGGCCACGCTCACCTACGGTGGCGTCGACCTCGTCGTCAACAACGCCGGCCTGTCGATCTCCAAGCCGCTGCTGGAGACCACGTCCGCCGACTGGGACCTGCAGCACGACGTCATGGCGAAGGGCTCGTTCCTGGTCGCCCGCGAGGCCGCGCGGATCATGATCGAGCAGGGCACCGGCGGCGACCTCGTCTACATCTCCAGCAAGAACGCCGTGTTCGCGGGCCCCAACAACCTCGCGTACGGCGCGGCGAAGGCGGACCAGGCACACCAGGTCCGGCTGCTCGCGGCCGAGCTGGGGGAGCACGGCATCCGCGTCAACGGCATCAACCCGGACGGGGTCGTGCGCGGCTCGGGGATCTTCGCCGGCGGCTGGGGCGCGCAGCGGGCGGCGGTGTACGGCGTGGCGGAGGAGGACCTCGGCGCCTTCTACGCGCGGCGCACGCTGCTCGGGCGCGAGGTGCTGCCCGAGCACGTGGCGGCGGCGGTGTTCGCGCTGACCGCGGGCGACCTGTCGCTGACCACCGGCCTGCACGTGCCGGTCGACGCCGGCGTGGCCGCGGCGTTCCTGCGGTGAGCGGGCGGGCGAGCGGGTCGATGACACGGACCGTCCGGGTGGCCGCCGTCGACCTCGGCGCGGCGAGCGGGCGGGTGATCGCCGGCCGGGTCGGCGACGGTGCGCTGTCCATCGAGGAGTGTCACCGGTTCGCGAACCGGCCGGTGTCGGTGCGCGGCACCCTGCACTGGGACATCCTCGACCTCTACCGCGGCGTGCTCGACGGGCTCGCCGCGGCGGGCGAGCTGGACGGGATCGGCATCGACGCGTGGGGTGTCGACTACGGGCTGCTCGACGGGTCCGGCGCGCTGCTGGGCAACCCGGTGCACTACCGCGACGCGCGCACCGCGGCCGCGTCGCCGGACCGCTTCGGCGCGGCGGAGCTGTACGCGACCACGGGCCTGCAGTTCCTGCCGTTCAACACGATCCACCAGCTCGCCGCCGAGCCCCCCGAGCGGCTCGCGGCGGCGCGGCGGCTGCTGATGATCCCGGACCTGCTCGCGTACTGGCTGACCGGTTCCGCCGGCGCGGAGCTGACGATCGCGTCGACCTCGCAGCTGCTCGACGTCCGGACGCGGACGTGGGCGTCGTCGCTGGCGGCGCGGGCCGGTGTCCCGTCCGGGCTGCTGCCGCCGATCCGCGACCCGGGCACGATCATCGGGCCGGCGGCGGACCTCGGTGGCACGCCGGTGATCGCGGTCGGCTCGCACGACACCGCGTCGGCGGTCGTCGGCGTGCCGGCGGCCGGGGAACGGTTCGCCTACATCTCGTGCGGGACGTGGTCGCTCGTGGGTGTGGAGCTGACCGAGCCGGTGCTGACCGAGGAGAGCAGGCGGGCGAACTTCACCAACGAGCTGGGCGTGGACGGCACGGTCCGCTACCTGCGCAACGTGATGGGCCTGTGGCTGCTGGAGGAGTGCCTGCGCGCGTGGCCGGGTGCGTCGCGGGCCGACCTGCTTGCCGAGGCGGCGACGCTACCGGCCCGCGCGGTGATCGACCCGGACGACCCGGTGTTCCTGCCCCCGGGCGACATGCCGGGCCGGATCGCCGCGGCGTGCCGGGCCGGGGACCAGCCGGTGCCAGCGAGCCGCGCCGAGACCGTCCGGTGCGTGGTGGACAGCCTGGCGCAGGCCCACCGGCGCGCGGTCGCGGCGGCCGTCCGGTTGTCCGGGCACGAGGTCGACGTGGTGCACATGGTCGGCGGCGGCGCGCGGAACACGTTGCTGTGCCAGCTGACCGCGGACGCGTGCGGCCTCCCGGTGATCGCCGGCCCGGTCGAGGCGACCGCCCTCGGCAACGTGCTCGTACAGGCCCGCGCGCTGGGTGCGCTGGACGGAGACCTGGCGGCGTTGCGCGCGCTGGTCCGTGCCACCCAGCCGACCGTTCGCTACGAGCCGGCGGGTTAGCCGGGCGCGGCGGGCGGACTGTCGGGGCGGCCGCGGGCTGGCCGGGTGTCGGCGCGCGGACCGTCACGGCAGCCGCAGGCAGGCCTCGTCGAGGGCGAGGTCTGCGAGGATCGCGCCGTACGCGGCGCGGCACGCCGCCGCCTCCCCCTCGTCCCCCGTCGCCGTGTGCGCCCGTGCCAGGCGCGCGAGCAGCCGGGCCTCCTCCAGCGGTGCGGCGAGCTGGCGCCACAACGCGAGCGACGCCCGCAGGGGCGCCACTGCCTCGGCCGGGGCGCCGCGGGCCAGCGCCAGCTCACCGCGGGCGCGGAGTACCTCCGCGATGCCGTCCTTGTTCCGGAGCGACTCGAACACCGGCTGAGCGTGGTCGAGCCGCGCGGCGGCCGGGTCGAAGCGGCCGCGGCGGATGTCGATGTCCGCCCGGGTCTGCTCCACGTAGGCGGCGTGCAGGTCGTCGCCCAGGGTGTGGGTGATGTCGGCGGCCTCGTCCAGGGCGGTCGCCGCGTCGTCGAGGCGGTCGGCGTCGGTCAGCGTGTAGGCGTAGATGATCAGGTTCTGCGCGGTCATCCGCGGGTTGTCGCCGGCCCGCCGGATCTCCAGCGCCCGCTCGACGAGCGGCGGTGCCGGCCGGCCCCGGTCGCGGTCCGTCTCCGCCCGGTTCACCAGCAGCGAGGCGAGCATGCCGCCCGCGTCCTCGGGCTCGATGCCCGCGAGCCCCTCGTCGAACCGGGCCGCCGCCTCGTCCAGCCGGCCCAGCCGCCGCGCCGCCAGCCCCGCGTGCAGCAGCGCCCGCACGAACCGGGTGCGGTCGCCGACCGAACGGGCCAGCTCGAGCGCCTCCGCCGCCACCGCGGCCAGGTCCGCCGCGCGGGCCAGCTGCGCGTACACCCCGCACAACGCCTGCAACACCTTGAGCAGCAACGGTTCCGGCCCCGCGGATCGCAGCGCCGCGGCCGCGACCAGCAGCGCCCGCTCCCGCTCGTCGTCGTAGCCACGCACGGTCAGGAACCCCGACACGCGCAGCGCCAGCTCGCCCGCGAGCTCCGGGTGCCCCTCCGCGGCGGCCTGCTCGATCGCCGCGGACAGGCTGTGCCGCTCGGCCTCCAGCCACTCGCGCGGCCGCTCCCGCGCGGGCCCCGCCGGCACCCGGGCGGCGACCGCGGCGAGATCGGCGCTGTAGGTCGTGTGGTGCGCGGCCCGCTGGTCCGCCTCGCCGGCCAGCGCGAGCCAGCCGGACAGCTTCCGGGACACCGCCGCGGCCCGCTCACCGGCGGGCTCCTCCGCGTCGGCCCGCTCGGCGGCGAAGTCGCGCACCAGCCCGTGCAGCCGGTAGCGCGACTGGCCGACCGCGTCCCGCCCGGCCGGCTCGATCAGGTGCACCTCGACGAGCTGGTCCAGCAACCGGTCCGCCGGTCCGCCCAGCAGCTCCGATGCCACCCACGCCGGCCAGTTCGTCGCGTGGCCGAGCCCGAGCCGGCGCAGCAGCGTGCGCAGCGGCCCGCCCAGGGCCTGGTAGCTCAGCTCGATGCTGGCGCGCACGTTCAGGTCGCCGACCGCGAGCTCGTCGAGGCGGCCCCACTGCTGGGCGAGCCGGCGGTGGAAGTCGTCGAGTGTCCACTCGGGATGGACGGCCAGCCGCGCGGCGGCCACGCACACCGCGAGCGGCAGGTGGCCGCACAACGTGACCACCTCGGCGGCCGCGGCGGGCTCCGCGGCCGCCCGCTCCGCGCCGATCACCGTGGCGAGCAGCGCCACCGCGTCCTCGTCGGCGAGCACGGGCACCGACCAGCGGGCGGCGCCGACGAGCGCGCCGAGCTGGCGGCGCGAGGTCACCAGCGCGCGCGAGGAGGCGGCGGCCGGCAGCAGCGGCCGGACCTGTTCCTCGCCGGCCGCGTCGTCGAGCACCACCAGCACCCGCCGCTGCGCGAGCAGGCTGCGGTAGAGCCCGGCCCGCTCGTCGGGGTCGTCGGGCAGGCCCGGCCCGTCGATCCCGAGCGTGCGCAGCAGCCGGCCGAGCACGGTGTGCGGGTCGGCCGGCGGGTCGTGGGTACCGCGCAGGTCCGTGTAGAGCTGACCGTCCGGGAACTCCGCGGCGAGCCGGTGCGCGACCGCGAGCGCGAGGGTCGTCTTGCCGACCCCGCCCGGCCCGACGAGGACCCGGACCAGGCCGGCCGCGTCGTCCTCGCGGGTCAGCTCGGCGCAGATCTCGCCGATCAGCTTGTCCCGCCCGGTCAGCACCGAGGTCGGCGCGGGCACCTGGCGCGGCACCGGCGGGCCCGCCGCGCGCACGCTCTCGCCCCGCAGGATCCGCTGCTCGAGCCGGCGCAGCTGCGGGCCCGGCTCGACGCCGAGCTCGTCGGCGAGGCGCCGGTAGAGCTGCCGGTACGCGGCGAGCGCCTCCGCGCGGCGGCCGGACGCGGCCAGCGCGGACATGCGCAGCTCGTGCAGCCGCTCGCGGTAGGGGTGCTCGGCCAGCAGCGGCTCGGCGTCGCGCAGCAGGTCGTCGAACCGTTCGAGCGCGAGCTGGGCGGTCAGGCGTGCCTCGGCGGCCGCCAGCCGCTCGGCGTGCAGCACCTGGCGGATCGGCCCGGCCAGCTCGTCGGCGACGTCCGCCAGCGCCGGGCCGCGCCACCACGCGAGCGCGGCGGCCAGCTCGTCCGCGGCACGTGCGGGGTCGCCGGCGGTCATGGCCTCCCGGCCGGCGGCCACGAGCTCGCGGAACCGCAGGACGTCGAGCTCGTGGCGGCCGAGCTGCAGCTCGTAGCCGGTGGCCCGGGTGACGATCAGCTCGTCGCCGGCGGCGCTGTCGTAGGCCCGCAGCCGGCGGCGGACGTTGCTGATCAGGTTGTGCAGCTGGGCCCGGGCCGTGCTCGGCGGGTCGTCCCAGAGCGCGTCCACGAGCCGGTCGAGCGAGGTCAACCGCCCGGCGTTGAGCAGCAACGTGGCCAGCACGAAGCGCTCACGGCCGCTGCCGGCCGGTACCGCCGTTCCGTTGTGCCGGGCGATCACCGGCCCCAGGAGCCCGAACTCCACCGGTCGAGTCTGGCAGAGCGCGTCAGCGCCCCGAGAGCTGCTCGACGACCAGCAGCAACGCCGAGTGGTCGAGCCCGCCGTGGCCCTGGGCCTTAGCGGCCGCCATCAGCTGCGCCACGGTCGCGCCCAGCGGGGTCACGACACCGGCCGCGCGGGCGGACGCGAGCACGATGCCGAGGTCCTTGTGGTGCAGGTCGATCCGGAAGCTCGGGTCGAAGTCGCGGTCGAGCATGGCGGGTGACTTGCGGTCGAGGATCTTGCTGCCGGCGAGCCCGCCGCCGATCACCTCCATCGCCGAGGGCAGGTCGACCCCGTGCGCGGCGAGGAACACGACGGCCTCGGCGAGCAGCCCCAGGTGGCCGGCCGTCAGCAGCTGGTTCGCGGCCTTGACCGTCTGGCCGGCGCCGGCCGGGCCGACGTGGACGATCGTCGTGCCCACCGCCTGGAGCAGCGGCAGGGCGGCGTCGAAGTCGGCGTCCGCGCCGCCGGCCATGATGGACAGGCTCCCCTCGACCGCGCCCTGCTCGCCGCCGCTGACCGGGGCGTCCAGCGTGCGCACGCCGGCGTCGGCCGCCCGCTCGGCGACCGCGCGCGCCGTGGCGGGCGCGATCGTGCTCATGTCGATCAGCAGCGTGTCCGGGCCCGCGGCGGACAGCACCCCCTCGTCGCCGAGCACGACCGCCTCGACGTCGGGGGAGTCGGGCAGCATCGTGATGACGACCTCGGCGTCGCGGACCGCGTCGGCGATCGACCGGGCCGCGGTGCCGCCCGCCTCGGCGAAGGTGGCGGTCCGGCCGGGGCTGCGGTTGTACCCGCGAACGTCGTGCCCGCCCCGGACGAGGTTGGTCGCCATCGGCAGGCCCATCGTGCCGAGCCCGATGAACGCGATGCGGGTCATGGGTGGCGCACCTCCTCGACCGCCTGCGGTTTGTCCGGACGCTACCGGGGATTCAGGCCTACTGCCGGTCGGGGTATATCCGATAGGGAGCACGATCATCACCCCCACGTGGGCCACTTCGGCCGGTGCCCGGCGTACGGTCGGTGTGCGTGCACGTTGACGACTTGCGGAAATAGGCAAACAATGCCCGTAGTGAGTGACCGCCGGCGTCGGCGGCTGCACAAAAACTGGGGAATGGGGAGATCGGGTCATGGCCAACGCGAGATCTGGCCGTTCCACGGCTCGTTTGCCAGAACCGGTGAACAAGATCACGCCGTACCAGCGCCTGAAGGAAGCCATTCGCGCGGGAGATCTGATACCGGGGCAACAGTTGGTGGAGTCGGTACTGGCGGAATGGTGCGAGGTGAGTCGCACGCCGATCCGGGAGGCGTTGTCGAAGCTGCAACACGACGGCTTGGTCGAGCGCAACGACCGGGGGCTCGTGGTGCGGGAGCGCAGCCCGGAGGAGGTGCTGGACATCTACGAGACGCGCATCGCCCTGGAAGGGACCGCGGCGCGGATGGCGGCTGAGCGGCGTAACTCGCACGACCTGATCCTGCTGCGCCGGGCGATGGCCAGGCTCGAGGAGCTGGGCACGGAGGAAGTCGACGTGATGGTGCGGGCCAACCGGCAGTACCACACCGCTGTGTGGCGGGCGAGTCACAATTCGTCACTGATCGACCTGCTCGAGCGCCTTGACCTGCACCTGGTCCGCTACCCGGCCAACACGCTGGAATCGCCGGGCCGCTGGGAACGCTCGAACGAGCAGCACCGCGCAATTGCCGAGGCCATCGAGGCGCGCGACGCCGACGGCGCGGAGAAGTGCGCCGTCGCCCACTTCACCGAGGCGCGCGACATCCAGCTGGCGTTGTTCGACGAGACATTGTGAATTTGGGCGCACTGATTTCCGGGTGACGGAAAACCCGGATTCCTGCGCATGATTCCGGTGTCGCGTTCGTCCAATGGCGACAGCCGGCCGGCCTGGCAGACTCGCCGCGTGCGATACGGATATCTGGCAACGATGCGAACGAAGCCGGGCTGCCGGGAGGACTTGGTGAAGGTCCTCCTCGGCGGCGAGGCGGGCCTGCGCTCGGCGGGCTGCGACCTGTACGTGGTGGGCACCGCCGGCGCCGGCCCGGACGCCGACCCGGACGCCGACCCGGACACGGTGTGGGTGTTCGAGGTGTGGCAGAGCAAGGCGCACCACCGCGCGTCCCTGGACCTCCCGGAGACGAGGGCGGCCATCGCCGGGGCGCTGCCCTTGCTGACCGGCGAGCGCACCGGCCGGGAGCTGGACATCGCCGGCGGGCTGGGCGTCCCGCGCTAGCCGCTCCGCGGCCGCTGCGGAGTTCGATGTGGACGGCCCGCTCGCCGCTCGGGATGTGCGTGCGCCGAGGTGGCCGTACTGTCCGAACAGGAGCATCGGATCGTGGCGGCGGAGGTGGTACGGCGTGGGTGCCCGGGCGGGCGACGACGAGCCCGCGGCGCGCAACCGCGAGTGGCTCGCCGAGCGGGAGATCCTCGCGGTCAACCTGATCGGCACGCCCGGCTCGGGCCGGACCACGCTGCTCGAGCGGACGATCCGCGCGCTGTCGGGTGACGTGCCGCTGTCGGTCGTGGAGGGTGGCGGGCCGGCGCTGTTCGGTGCGGAGCGGATCCGGGCGACGGGCGCCCGGGTGATCCAGGTGCACACCGGTGTCGGCCACCTCGACGCGCGCCTGCTGGCCTCGGCGCTGCGCCGGCTGGACCCGCCGCGGCGGTCGGTCGTGTTCGTGGAGACGGTGAGCACCTTCGCCCGCCTCGAGCCGGCCGACCTCGGCGAGCACACCCGGGTGGTGGTCACGGCGGTCACCGAGAGCGCGGACAAGCCGGCGAAGTACCCGCGGATGTTCACCGTCGCGGACGCGGTGCTGCTGAACAAGACCGACCTGTTGCCGTTCATGGCCTTCGACCTGGCGCGCTTCGAGGAGTCGCTGGCGCGCGCCAACCCCGATGCCGTCGTCCTGCCCGTGTCGGCGACCCGTGGCGACGGCCTGCCCGGCTGGTACGGGTGGCTCCGCGGCCGGCGCGCGCGGTCGGTGCTGCCGTCCTGACGTGGCAGTCTCACGTTTCGTGGAACCCGGGCGTCTACGTGGTGTGAGACCTTTCGAGCAGATCGTCGACGAGTACGGGCCGATGGTGCTGCGCGTGTGCCGGGCACTGCTCGGCGCCGCGGACGCCGAGGACGCGTGGTCGGAGACGTTCCTGTCCGCGTTGCGCGCCTACCCGGACCTGCCGGCGGACGCGAACGTGGAGGCCTGGCTGGTCACCATCGCGCACCGCAAGGCCGTCGACGTGCACCGCGCAGCCGCGCGGCGGCCCGTCGTGGTCGGTCCGGTGCCGGACCGGCCGTCCCGAGCGGGCCGGCCGGAGGACTGGGACGGCGACCTGTGGGCGGCGCTCGCGGCGCTGCCCCGCAAGCAGCGCGAGGCGGTGGCCTACCACCACCTCGCCGGCCTGCCCTACCAGGAGGTCGCGGCCATCACCGGGGGCAGCACCGACGCCGCCCGCCGCGCCGCGGCCGACGGCATCAAACGGCTGCGCACCACGTATCCGAGGGGAGCAGAACATGACTGAGCTCGTTGCGGGAATGCCCGCCGAGGTGCCCGCGCGGCTGCGCGCGCGGCTGGCGGCGGACGCCGAGCGGGAGGGCATCCTGGACATCGCGTACCGCACGCTCGACTCGCCCGTCGGGTCGCTGCTGCTGGCCGCAACGCCGGCCGGGCTCGTGCGGGTCGCGTACGAGTCGGCCGGCCACGACGCGGCGCTGGCCATGCTGGCCGAGCGCGTCAGCCCGCGGATCCTGCACGCGCCGGGCCGGCTCGACCCGGTCGCGCGGCAGCTCGACGAGTACTTCGCCGGGACGCGGCGGTCGTTCGACGTGCCGCTGGACCTGCGGCTCGCGTCGGGGTTCCGGCGGGCGGTGCTCGACCACCTGACGGCGATCGGCTACGGGCGGACCGAGAGCTACGCGGAGGTGGCGGCCGCGGCGGGGAGCCCGCGTGCGGTGCGTGCGGTGGGCACCGCGTGCGCGACGAACCCGGTGCCGGTCGTGCTGCCGTGCCACCGGGTGGTGCGCTCGGACGGCTCGCCGGGCGGGTACGCGGGTGGTCCGGCCGCGAAGCAGACCCTGCTGGCGCTGGAGGCGGCATGACGGCGGCGATCGACTGGCCGGCCGTGACGGGGGAGCTGAACGAACACGGGTGCGCGCTGCTCCCGCGGCTGCTGTCGCCGCGGGAGTGCGCGTCCGTCGCGGCGTGCTACGACGACCCGTCCCGGTTCCGGTCCACTGTGGACATGGCGCGGTACCGCTTCGGCCGGGGCGAGTACCGGTACTTCGCGGCCCCGTTCCCGCGGCTCGTCGCCGAGCTGCGGGCGTCGCTCTACCCGTCGCTGGTGCCGATCGCCCGCGACTGGGCGGCGAAGCTCGGCTGGTCCGCCCGCTGGCCGGACACCCTGGCGGAGTGGCTGGCCGAATGCCACGCGGCGGGACAGACGAAGCCCACGCCGATCCTGCTGCGCTACGAGGCGGGCGACTGGAACGCGCTGCACCGGGATCTGTACGGCGACAAGGTGTTCCCGCTGCAGGTGGTGATCAACCTGAACGCCCCCGGCGAGGACCACACAGGCGGCGAGTTCCTCATGGTGGAGCAGCGCCCGCGCGCCCAGTCGCGGGGGATCGCGACGCTGATCCCGCAGGGCCACGGCCTGGTGTTCACCACCCGCGAGCGCCCGGTGCCGTCCGCGCGCGGGTGGTCCCGGGCACCGATGCGCCACGGCGTGTCGGTGATCCGTTCCGGCCGCCGCCACACCCTGGGCCTCGTGTTCCACGACGCGGCCTGAACCCGGCAGCGGTGTCGTCGTGGCGGACGACACCGCCTGCGCGGGCCGCCGACCCCTTAGCCTCGTGGCAACGGACTGGGGAAGGGACGGCCACATGGTGAAGGCAGCGGTGCTCACGCGGCAGGGCGAGCCGCTCGAGGTGCGTGACATCGAGCTCGGCGAGCCCGGGCCCGGCCAGGTGCGCGTGCGCGTGGCGGCGGCCGGCGTGTGCCACTCCGACCTCTCGCTCGCCAACGGCACGCTCGCGCTCGACCTGCCGGCCGTGCTCGGCCACGAGGGGGCCGGCACCGTGGTCGCGGTCGGCGAGGGCGTGGACCGGGTTCGGGTCGGCGACTCGGTGGTCCTGAACTGGGCACCCGCGTGCCGCGCCTGCTGGTTCTGCGAGCAGGGCGAGCCCTGGCTGTGCGTGCACGCCGAGGAGCGCGCCACCCAGGCCTACGCCACGCTCGCCGACGGCACCCCGGTCTACCCGGGCCTGGGCACCGGTGCGTTTGCGGAGGAGACCGTGGTGCCGCAACAGGGCGTGGTCCCGATCCCGGCGGACTTCCCGCTCGAGCAGGCGGCCTTGCTGGGCTGCGCGGTGCTCACCGGCAACGGCGCGGTCCACAACACCGCCAAGGTCTCGGCCGGGCAGTCCGTGGTCGTGATCGGGCTCGGCGGCATCGGGCTCTCGGTCCTGCAGGCCGCCCGCGCGGCCGGTGCGGGACCGATCATCGGCGTGGACGTCAGCGAGTCGAAGGCCGAGCTCGCCATCGTGCACGGCGCCACCGACTTCATCGTCGCCGGCGACCGGACCAGCAAGGCCGTCCGGTCGCTCACCGGTGGCCGCGGCGCCGACCACGCCTTCGACTGCGTCGGCCTGCCCGCCACCATCCGTGCGTCGTGGGGGAGCAGCCGCCGCGGCGGCACGGTCACCGTGATCGGCGTGGGCTCCCGCACCAGCCCGGTCGAGTTCAACGCGCTGGAGCTGTACTGGTTCGGCCGCACGCTGCACGGCTGCGTCTACGGCTCGTCCGACCCGGACACCGACGTGCCGCGGCTGCTCGGCGAGGTCGCCGCGGGCCGGCTGGATCTCGCCGCGCTCGCCACCGACACGACCGACCTCGCCGGCGTCAACGCGGCGTTCGAGCACTTCGGCCAGGGCGGCCGCACGATCGTCCGGTTCTAGTCCCAGGTCACCGGGAGCTCGTGCAGGCCGTAGATCGTCGCCTCGTCCTTCACCGGGAGCTCCTCGATGGGGACCGCCACCCGCAGCGTCGGGACGCGGGCGAAGAGCGTGTCGAACACGATCTGCAGCTCCAGCCGCGCGAGGTTCTGCCCGAGGCACTGGTGGGCGCCGTAGCCGAACGCGATGTGGTTGCGCGCGCCCCGGCCCAGGTCGACGTCGCCGGGGTCGGCGAACACCGCCGGGTCGTGGTTGGCCACGAGGTTCGCCGTGACCACGCCCTCGCCCGCCCGCACCGCCACCCCGCCCAGCTCCGTGTCGGCGACCGCGACCCGCGAGGTGACCCACTCGACGATCGTCAGGTGCCGCAGCAGCTCCTCCACGGCGTCCGGCGTCCGCGACGCGTCGCGGCGCAGCTCCGCCAGCTGGTCCGGCCGTTGCAGCAACGCGACGGTGCCGAGCGAGATCATGTTCGCGGTCGTCTCGTGACCGGCGATCAGCAGCAGCACGGCGAGGCTCGTCAGCGCCTCGTGGTCCTCGGTGCCGGCCGTGCGCTGCTGGCGGATCTGCCGGCCGATCAGGTCGTCGCCGGGATCGGCCTCCTTCGCCGTCACCAGATCGTCCATGTAGGACCGCAGCGCGTCGCTCGCGGCCACCACGTCGGCCTTGGGGGACTTGCGGTTCAGCATCGTCTTCGTGCTCGTCTGGAAGAAGTCGTGGTCGGCGTAGGGCACGCCGAGCAGCTCGCAGATCACGAGCGACGGCACCGGCAGCGCGAGCGCGGTGACGAGGTCCGCGGGGCGCGGGGCGGCGAGCATCGCGTCGATGTGGTCGTCCACGATCTGCTGGATCCGCGGCCGCAGCGCCGCGAGCCGCCGGACGGTGAACTCGCCGACCACCGCGCGCCGGGCGGGACCGTGCTCGGGCGGGTCCATCGAGATCAGCGAGCGCGGCACGTCGTCGCGCTGCAGCCGGCGACCGACGAGCAGCGGGAAGTTCGGGTCGGCCCGGTTCGCGCTGAAGCTCGGGTCGGTCAGCAGGCCGCGCACGTCCGCGTGCCGCGTGGCGACCCACGCCTGCTGCCCGGTCTTCAGCGTCACCTTGGTCAGCGGGCCGGCCTCACGGCGCGCGAGGTGACCGTCGGGCGCGTCGTACGGGCAGCCGCGCGGCGGCGGGAAGTTCGTCGCCGATGCCTGCTCTGTCATGGGTTGTCCCCTTGTGACCGATGTGGAAGCAATCCGTCCGGTTGCTTCCGACGGTAGTCATCCGGACGCGCTACGTCGAGGTCTGCTCGGTGCGATACTCACGCGATGAATCGCATGACGTCGGAGACGTCGCTGCGGTCCGACGCGCGCCGCAACCGCGACCAGATCCTCCGCGCTGCCAGGGAGATCTTCGCCGCGCGCGGGCTCACCGTGCCGATGGACGAGATCGCCCGCGAGGCCGAGGTCGGCGTCGGCACGCTCTACCGGCGCTTCCCCGACCGCGAGGCGCTGATCCGCGCGGTCTTCCGGGACAACGTCCACGCGATCGCCACCGAGACGCGGGCCGCGCTCGAGGAGGAGCCGACCGCCTGGGACGCGCTCGTGCGGATCATCCGCCAGTCCGCGCAGCTGCGGCTGTCGATGCGGCTGCACGCGCACCGGGCGGCGGTGGCCGCGATCGTCCGGGAGGACGAGGAGACCGAGCGCTACCGCCGCGAGGTGTTCGACGTGCTGGACGAGGTCGTGCGCCGCGCGCAGGACGAGGGCTCGCTGCGCGGCGACGTCGGCCTCGGCGATCTCGCCGTGCTGTTCGTGTCGGTCGTGCACCAGCCGCACGACCTCGCCCCGGACGCGGCCGCGCTCGCGCCCGGGCGGGTACTCGGGATCATGCTCGACGGCCTGCGTGCGCGGGACGCCGGTGAGCTGCCGGGCCGCCCCCTGACCCGGGCCGACCTCGACGTGCGGCGCTGAGAGTCAGTCCTGCTCGAGCGAGATCGCCTGGCTCGGGCACATGTCGACGGCATCCTCGACGGCCTTGAGCCGCTCGCCTTCGACGTGCTCGACGAGCACCACGACGGTGCCGTCGTCGTCGCTCTGGTCGAACACGGCCGGCTCGGTGAGCACGCACTGCCCCGAGCCGACGCAGCGGGCGGTGTCGGTGACGACTCGCATGTCCCGTCCCTTCTTGACGTCCTGCTCCGACCGTACCCGGGTGTGTGAGCGGCGTCGCGCCGGTGCGCTGTCACGAATCGCGCGGCCGGCAAGTCAACGTCATGACACGTCATGACAGGAGGGAGCACGTCATCATGACGCACATCGTGGTACTGGGTGCCGGCTACTCGGGGCAGGTGGCGGCCAACCTGGCCGCCCGCCGGCTGGACGCCGAGGTGACGCTGATCAACGACCGGGACCTCTTCGTGGAACGCGTGCGGCTGCACCAGGTCGCCGCCGGCCAGGACCTGCGCGAGCGGCCGCTCGCCGACCTGTTGCGGGGCAGCGGCGCGCGGCTGGTGGTCGACCGGGTGACCGAGATCGACACGTCGGCCCGGGCGGTGCTGCTCGAGTCGGGCGGCTCGGTCCGCTACGACACGCTGATCTACGCGCTCGGCAGCCGGGCCGACCTCGAGTCGGTGCCGGGCGTGGCCGAGCATGCGTTCACGGTCGCGGGCGCCGAGCAGGCGGCGCGGCTGCGGGCACGGGTCGCCGCGGGCGGCACGGTGACCGTGGTCGGCGGCGGGCTGACCGGCATCGAGTCGGCGACCGAGCTCGCCGAGTCGCGGCCGGACCTCAAGGTGCGGCTGCTGACCGCGGACGTGGTCGGCGAGCGGCTCTCCGAGCGCGGCCGGCGCTACCTGCGGCGCACGTTCGCGCGCCTGGGCATCGAGATCCGCGACTCGGCCGTGGTGACCGAGGTGCGCGCGGACGGCGTGGCGCTGACCGGCGGCGAGCACGTGCCGTCGGACTTCGTCGTGTGGACGACGGGGTTCGCCGTGCCTGCACTCGCGCGAGCGGCCGGGCTGGCGGTCGACGAGCACGGCCGGATGATCGTCGACGAGTCGGCGCGCTCGGTGTCCCATCCGGACGTCTACGGCGTCGGTGACGCGGCCGCGGTGCGCGTCGGCGGCCAGGAGCTGCGGATGGCGTGCGCGACGGGGCTGCCGATCGCGCAGACGGCGGTGCGCGCGATCGGGGCACGGGCGGCCGGCCGCGAACCCCGGCCGATGCGCTTCCGGTACGTCAACCAGTGCATCAGCCTGGGCCGCCGGGACGGCTTGATCCAGTTCGTGCACGCCGACGACTCGCCGAGGGAGGCGGTGCTGACGGGCCGGGTGGCGGCTCTGTACAAGGAGCTCGTCGTGCGGATCGCGCTGTCGATCCAGCGCCACCCGGGCCTGCCGTCTTCCTTCTGAGCGCGTCCGCGGCCACCGGCTAGCATTTCGCCCGGTGGGGCAGGACGAGCAGGGGAGAGTGCGGGTGCGCGAGATCGCGGTGTTCGGCGGTAGCGCGCACCCGGAGCTGGCGGCGGAGATCTGCGCGCACCTCGAGGTGCCGCTGGAGCCCGTGCGCGTCACGCGGTTCGCCAACGACTGCCTCGAGGTGCAGCTGCAGGCGAACTGCCGCGAGCGCGACGTGTTCATCATCCAGCCGCTCGTCGTGCCCGTGCAGGAAAACCTCGTCGAGCTGATGCTGATGCTCGACGCCGCGCGCGGGGCGTCCGCGGCGCGCACGACCGTCGTGATGCCGCACTACGCCTACGCGCGGTCGGACAAGAAGGACGCCCCGCGCATCTCGATCGGCGGGCGGCTCGTGGCCGACCTGCTCGTGGCCGCGGGGGCGAACCGGGTGCTGGCGATGACCCTGCATTCGCCCCAGGTGCACGGGTTCTTCAGCATCCCGGTCGACCACCTGCACGCGCTGCGCGAGCTCGCCGCCTACTTCCGGCGGCACGACCTCGCCAACACGATCGTCGTGTCGCCGGACCTCGGCAACGCCAAGGAGGCATCGCACTTCGCGCGCCTGCTGGACGTGCCCGTGGCCGCCGGCGCGAAGCAGCGGTTCGCCGACGACAAGGTCACGATCAGCTCCATCATCGGCGAGGTGGCCGGCCGCGACGTGATCGTGCTGGACGACGAGATCGCCAAGGGCAGCACGGTGCTCGAGCTGCTCGACCGGCTGCGGGAGCGGGGCGTGCGATCCATCCGCGTCGCCTGTACGCACGGGCTGTTCGCCAATGGTGCGCTGAAGCGCATCGGCGAACAGCCCGACGTGGTCGAGATCGTCTGCACGAACACGGTGCCGATCGCGGAGCGGACCGCGAAGCTGACCGTGCTCTCCATCGCGCCCGCCCTCGCCGAGGCGATGCGGCGAATCCACAATGGAGAGTCGGTCAGCGCGCTGTTCTGACGGCTACGGCCGGTACGGCTGCTGGCGGATCGTCGCCGACGGGCTGTCGACGTAGCCGTCGGGCTGCTCGGGCACCACCGGGTGCGGCGTGCCGTGCGCGGCGTTCGCGGCTTCGTTGGCGATCCGGCGGGCCTCCCGCTCGTGGGTGAACTCGTCGAACTCCTGCCGATCGCGGATCCTGCCGAGCGCCACCACCGCGACCCAGTGGGCGATGCCGATGATGATCAGCACGACACCGAGCCGCACGACGATGCCCTCGACCGGGGTGTCCGCCGGTACGTCGACCGTCGAGACCAGCGCCAGCACGCCCAGCACCACGAAGTGGAACAGCACGGTCACCAGCGTGGTCAGGGACTCCGCGGATGCGTTCGGCGCGGACTGCTGCAGGTACCTACGGCCGTTCCGGTAGATGACCTGACCGTCGACGAGCACGAGCAGAGCACCGATCAGCAAGAACGTCACGTAGCTGTTGGTATCCACGGTTTGCACCTCTCGTGCGGCGATACGGACCGGGACTACGGACAGTGAGTAGCCCGTACCGCTCGAGACGAAACCCGCCGTTCGGCCTGGTTTGCCCGTGGGGTCTCCGGGTAGGCCATGTGGGTCCCGGCCAGCCCAGCCGGCCGGGAGAGGAAGGGCGCACGCAAGTTGTCGGCACAGCTACGCGTGCACGGCCGGCCGCCGCGACGGGACGGTTCCTGACACCACCCGACGAACGGCGCTGCCGGCGGCCTCCTCTCCACCCTACGGTTTCGATCACGCCGGCCCCGGATACCCCACCGTGACCGCACGGAAGGAGGGCACGACCGATGCGCAGCGATGGCACGACGGCCCAGGTGACCGCACACCGACTCGTCCACTGTGTACTCGACAGTGACTCGGACGGGCTCACCACCGCGCTGGAGACCGTGGTGGACCAGGAGGGTGACCACCTCAAGGCGTACGTCCGCGAGGTCGTCGCCGAGCTGATCCAGGTCGGTGCCCGAGCCGTCCGCGAGACGGTCGGCCCGGACGTGGACCCCGCGTTCGCCGTGGATCTCCGGGACGGCACCGACGAGCAGGTGTCGATCGACGAGCTGCAGCCGCAGGTGCGCGCCACGATCCGGGCGCTGCTCGCGGACCTCAACGGCCGTCCGGACGACGCCGACTTCCAGCTGGACCTCGCCGTGCGCCAGCTCGACCCGCTCACCGGCCTGGAGACCGTGCGCCGCGCGCTGACCATGACGGTGGCGCTGCTGCAGTGGTCGGGGGAGGCCTGACATGAACCCGGAGTTGCCTGCCGACGAGGCGGACGTGCTGGAGCAGCAGCGAGACGTCCGCGAGGTGACCGAGGACGAGGAGCCGAGCGCGGCCGTCGAGGCCGACCCGGCCGACGTCCAGGAGCAGAGCCGCGCGGTTCCCGCCGAGGACGAGGACTGGCCCGGGGCATAGCTACCAAACAGCTACCAGACGTCCCCGTCGCGCCAGTCGCAGGTCAGCTCGCCGTCGAGGTCCAGGGGGACCGTCACGGGCAGCACGAAGATCGAGTCGTCGTCCGGCGTGCGCCGCGGGCCATCCGGTGCCAGGACCGCGGTCGGCCCGCGCCACCGCTGCCAGCCGCGCGCCGCGTAGAACCCCAGCGCCATCTCCGACGAGCCCAGCGCGCCCAGGTCGTAGGCGCGGTGGATGATCTCCTCCAGGGCGGCCATGAGCCGCCCGGCGTGTCCCTCGCCCCGGCGGTCCGGGTGCACGCCGACGCCCTCGACGTAGCCGGTGCGCAACGCCCGGCCGCCGTGCAGGAGCTGGCGCTGGACCACCGACCCGTGCGCGATCAGGCGCGAGCCCTCCCAGACCAGCGCGTGCATGCCGCCGACCGCGTGCTCCCAGTCCGCGTCCGCGAGGCGCCCGCCGACGACGATGTCCAGCAGCTCCCGAACGGCCCGCCGGTCGGGGCCGACGAGCTGGGCGGTGTGCGCGATACGCAGCTCGGTGTCCACCCCGGGCACCTTATGCTGGGCCAGTTTGCCGAGACCGGGAGAGGGCCTTGCTGAAACAGTTCGTCCGCTATGTCCTGGCGCCGCTCGCGCGGCTGGTGTACCGGCCCCGGGTCGAAGGCCTGGCCAACGTGCCCGGCGACGGGCCGGTGATCATCGCCGCGAACCATCGCGCGGTGCTCGACACCGCGGTGATCTCGCTGGTGGTGCGGCGGCAGGTGCGCTTCCTCGGCAAGGCGGAGTACTTCACCGGCCGCGGCATCCGGGGCCGGCTGCTGGCGGCGTTCGTGGACGCGCTCGGCTTCGTCCCGGTGGAGCGCGGCAACGCGCACGCGGGGCTCGCCGCGCTCAACGCCGGGCAGAACGTGCTGAACGCCGGGGGAGTCTTCGCGATCTACCCCGAGGGCACCCGCTCGGTCGACGGCCGCCTCTACCGCGGGCACACCGGCGTGGCCGTGCTGGCGCTGACGACCGGCGCGCCCGTCGTGCCGGTGGCGCTCTTCGGCACGGAGAAGCTGATGCCGCGGGGCGGGCGGCTCCCGCGGTACGCGAGGGTCGGGATCCGCTTCGGCGCGCCGATGGACTTCACCGGCGTGACCGAGCGGAACCTGCCGGCCCGGCGGCGGGTGACCGACGAGGTGATGGCCGCGATCCGCGACCTGTCCCAGCAGGAGTACGTCCACAGCTACCACCGCCGCCCGGACCAGGACGAGGGCATCGCCTGAGCCGCCGGCCCCGTCACCCCGCGCCGCGCTAGCGGAAGCGGACCCGGTCGAGCAGCCGGTCCACCAGCTCGGGCAGCGGCTGCTCGCCGGCCGAGTCGAACCACAGCGCGCCCGCCGTGCGGGTGGTGGCGAGGAACGTCGCGGCCATGAGGCGAGCCAGCTCCGGATCCCCGGCGCCGCGGGCCTGCAGGACCTGGGCGAGCTCGCGTTCCAGCTCGATCTGGTCGGCCGCCTGGCGGGCCAGCAGCGACGGGTGCCGGCGCAGCAGCCGCAGCTGCGCCACCCACACCGGGTCGGGCGGGGTGTAGCGGCCGTACAGCTGCTCCGCGGCGCGCCGCAGCGCCGCCCACGGGCGCTCGCCGGACGGGCGGGTGCGCACCTGGTCCAGCAGCAGCCGGGTGCGCTCGCGGTCCGCGTGCAGGACCGCGTCCTCCTTGTTGGCGAAGTAGTTCGAGAACGTGCGCCGGGAGACGCCGACCTCGTCGGCGATGTCCTCGACGGTGACGTTGTCGAGCCCGCCGGCCATGGCCAGGCGCAGCGCGGCCTCGTGCAGCGACTGCCGCGTCGCCGCCTTCTTGCGCTCGCGCAACGTGCCCACTGACTCCACGACAACACCCTAATCGGTCATGCTAGGTTCCTATTGCGCAAGTTTGCGCAATGGGCAAGAATCACGCCACCGCGTACGCAGGGGAGAGGAAGCGCATGGCCGAGGGGTCCGCGCCCGCGGAGGTGATGCCGCACCGTCAGGTGCTGGAGTCGCTCAGCGGGCTGCTGCTGGTGCTGTTCGTCGCGATGATCAGCTCGACGGTCGTGTCGACCGCGCTGCCGCTGATCATCGGTTCGCTCAACGGGTCGCAGACGCAGTACACCTGGGTGGTCACCGCGACCCTGCTGACGGCGACCGCGAGCACACCGATCTGGGGCAAGCTCGCGGACCTCTTCAACAAGAAGACCCTCGTCCAGGTCGCGATCGTGATCTTCGTGCTCGGCTCGATGGCCAGCGGCTTCGCGCAGAACGCGGAGCAGATCATCGCCGCCCGGGCGTTCCAGGGCCTGGGCGTCGGCGGCCTGCAGGCGCTGGTCCAGGTCGTGATCGCGGCGATCATCCCGCCGCGGGAGCGCGGCCGGTACAACGGCTACCTCGGCGGCGTGATGGCCGTGGCGACCGTCGGCGGGCCGCTGCTCGGCGGGCTGATCGTGGACGTGTCGTGGCTGGGCTGGCGGTGGTGCTTCTTCGTCGGCGTGCCGATCGCGATCCTCGCGTTCGTCGTGCTGCAGAAGACGTTGCACCTGGAGACGATCCGCCGCCCGGACGTGCGGGTCGACTACGCGGGCGCCGCCTTGATCGCGATCGGCGTGAGCGTCCTGCTGATCTGGGTGTCCTTCGTGGACAGCTCATTCGACTGGATCTCCTGGCAGACCGGGGCCATGGTCGGCGCCGGCGTCGTGATACTCGTCGCCGCCACGATCGTCGAGGCGCGCGTGCGGGAACCGGTGGTACCGCTGCGGATCGTGCGCACCCGCACGACCGCGCTCGCGATCATCGCCAGCGTGGCGGTCGGCCTCGCGATGTTCGGCGGCGCCGTGTTCCTGGGGCAGTACTTCCAGATCGGCCGCGGCTACTCGCCGACCGAGGCCGGGCTGCTGACGATCCCGATGATGGCCGGCGTGCTCGTGGCGTCCACGGTCTCCGGCCGGATGATCAGTCGCAGCGGCGCGATCAAGCCGTACATCGTCGCGGGCGCGATGACGCTGGTGGTCGGGTTCCTGGGGCTGGGCATGATCGACCACGACACCCCGCTGCTGTTCGTGTCCGGCGCGATGCTGCTCGTCGGTGTCGGCGTCGGCATGACCATGCAGAACCTGGTGCTCGCGGTGCAGAACTCGGTGCCGCTGCGCGATCTCGGCGCGGCGAGCGCCTCGGTGACGTTCTTCCGCTCGCTCGGCGGCACGATCGGCGTGTCGGTGCTGGGCGCGGTGCTGGCCAACCGGGTCACCGCCGACCTGACCGCGGCGTTCGGCGGGCACGGCCTCACCTCGGGCGGGCAGACCAGCGCGCTCAACCTGGCCGCCCTGCCACCGCAGGTGCAGACGGTGGTCCGCCAGGTCTACGGCGACGCGACCGCGCACATCTTCCTGATCTCGGCGGCCGCGGCCGCGGTCGGCGTGATCGCGGCCCTGTTCCTGAAGCGGATCACGCTGCGCACCACGATCGACATCGAGCAGGTCGAAGAGGAGCAGCCGGTCTCCGACCCGATCGCGGGGTAGGTGGTTGTCGTGGGTGGCGGCGCGGCCGACCTGGGCGAGCCCGCGCGGGCCGGTGAGCCGCCGCGGGCGTACGAGCCGGTCGTGGAGCGGTTCGGGCCCAAGGCCCCGGCCGGCCGGACCATCGTGGTCGGCGTCGACGGCAGCGACACCGCGATGCGGGCGGCCGCCTACGCGTTCGGCCTCGCGCGCCGGGAGGGCTGCCGGCTGCTGGTCGCGTTCGCGGCGGCCCGGTCGGGGTTCACGCTGACCGCGCAGGCGGCCGCGTTCGAGCACCGCACCCAGCAGCAGCTGCACGAGGAGCTGGGGGAGGAGCTCCGCGCGCAGGCCGAGGAGCTCGCCGTCCCGGTGACGTTCGTGAAGGTGCACGGCGACCCGGTGACCGCCCTGCGCGACGCGGCCGACTGCTGCCACGCGGACACCGTGGTGGTCGGCGCGTCGACGAGCGCGGGCCACCGGATCGCCGGCTCGGTCGCCAGCCGGCTCATCCGCGCGGGCCACTGGCCGGTGATCGTCGTACCCTGAGTTGTTGGAAACTTACGATCTGTAGGCATTCTGCGTTATCGTTGACCGACGCAGCGTCTAGGAGGTCGTGGCCCATGCGACGTGGTCGGTTGGCGCGCTGGTTGGTGGCGGTGACGGTCGTCGCGGGAGGGCTGGCGTGGAGCCAGGCGCCCGCGGGAGCCGCCGGCCCGGACCTGCTCGCGTACGCCCAGCAGGCCGCGGGGCAGCGGGTCGTCTACTCCTACCCGGGCCTCACCCCGCCGGAGAGCCTGCTCGCCAGGATCCGGGCCGGCGAGGCCGCGGGCGTGATCTTCTTCGGGGACAACATCTCCAGCCTCGCCCAGATCGCCGGCGTCGTGGCGCAGCTGCGTGCCGCGGCGGCGCAGAGCCCGGTCGAGGAGCCGCTGCTGCTGATGACCGACCAGGAGGGTGGCCAGGTCCGCCGGCTGCCCGGCGAGCCTGCCCTCTCGCACAAGGACGTCGGCCAGTCCGCGAACCCCGCCTCGGCCGCGACGACCGCGGGCCGCGGGGCCGGGCTGAACCTCGCGGGCGTCGACATGAACGTCAACCTCGCGCCGGTGCTCGACGTCTTCCACGCCCCCGGCGACCTGATGGACCAGTTCGAGCGCTCGTTCAGCTCGGATCCGGGCGCGGTGGCCCAGCTCGGGGCGAACTACGTCCGGGCGCAGCAGGCCGAGGGCGTCGCCGCGACGGTCAAGCACTTCCCGGGGCTGGGGCCGGCGGCCGCGACGGAGAACACCGACACCCGGCCGGTCACGCTCGACACCCCGCTGTCCACCCTGCGCGGCGTGCACGAGGCGCCGTACCAGGCCTCGATCTCCGCCGGTGCCAAGCTGGTCATGCTCTCCTGGGCGGTCTACCCGGCACTGGACGCGAACCGGCCGGCTGGGCTGTCCTCCGTGGTCGTCCAGCAGGAGTTGCGGTCCCGCAACGGGTTCACCGGCGTGACGGTCTCCGACGCGCTGGAGGCCGGCGCGCTGCAGAACTTCGGCTCGACCGGCAACCGCGCCGTCCTCGCCGCCCAGGCCGGCGTCGACCTGATCCTGGCGTCGGCGCGGGACGTCGGCCAGGGAGACGCGGCGGCGACGGCCCTGGCCGGCGCGCTCGCCGACGGCACCCTCGACAGCGGGGCCTTCGGCGACGCGCTCGCCAGGGTCCACGCCCTGCGCGCGAGCCTGTCCTAGACGGGCACCGGCTCGCGGCGGTCCTCCCGCGGCGGCTCGGTCAGCCGCGAGCCCTCGACGTCCACGTCGGGCAGCAGCCGGTCCAGCCAGCGCGGCAGCCACCACGCGTGCCTGCCGAGCAGCGACATCACCGCGGGCACGATCGTCATCCGCACGACGAACGCGTCGATCGCGACGCCGATCGCGAGCGCGAAGCCGATCGACTGGATCAGCGTGTCCTCGGCGAAGATGAACCCGGCGAACACGCTGGTCATGATCAGCGCGGCGGCGACGACGACGCGGGCGCCGTGGCCGAACCCGCTCACCACCGCCTCGCCGGCCGGCGTGCCGTGCACGTAGTCCTCGCGCATCCGCGTCACCAGGAACACCTGGTAGTCCATCGCGAGTCCGAAGAGGACACCGATGAGCAGGATCGGCAGCATGCTCATGATCGGTCCGGTCGCCTCGACCCCGAGCAGGTCCGCGAGCCAGCCCCACTGGAACACCGCGACCACCGCGCCGAACGTCGCCGCGACCGAGGCGAGGAAGCCGATCGTCGCCTTGAGCGGCACGATCACCGACCGGAACACCAGCATCAGCAACAGGAACGCGAGCCCGACGATCAGTGCCAGGTAGGGCAGCATCGCGCCGGCGAGCTTGTCGGAGACGTCGATGTTGGCCGCGGTCTGCCCGGTCACCGAGACCTCCGCACCGGTGCGGTCGTGCAGCGTGGCGGTGGTCGCGCGGATGTCGCCGACCAGGTCCTCGGTGGCTTCCTCGCTCGGCCCGGTCCGCGGGATGACGGTCAGCAGCGCCGTGTCCCCGGCCCGGTTGAGCTGCGGCGGCAGGACCGTGGCGACGTTGTCGAGCCCGCCGATCCGCTGCGCGGTCAGCTGCACCGCCGCCCGCGGGTCCTCGCTCGCCCGCGTGTCGACGACCACGGTGAGCGGGCCGTTCGCGCCCGGGCCGAAGCCCTCGCTCACGAGCTCGTAGGCCTTGTGCTGGCTCGACTCCGGTGCCGCGGACGCGTCGTTGGGCAGGCCGAGCTGCATGCTGGTGGCCGGCACGGCGACGATCGCGAGGCCGGCGATGGCGGCCAGCAGCGTGGCCACCCGGTGCCGCGAGACGAACCGGGCCCAGCGCTCGCCCATGCCGGCGCGTCCCGGCTTGGGCCCGCCCCGCAGCAGCCGGCCGGCGCGGACCTTGTCGCCGGCGAAGCCGAGGATCGCGGGTAGCAGCGTGGTGGCCACCAGCACGGCGACCGCGACGGTGATCGCGGCGGCGAGGCCCATCTCGGCGAGGAACGGGATGCCGACGACGGTGAGCCCGGCGAGCGCGACGATCACGGTGAGGCCGGCGAACACGACCGCCGAGCCGGCGGTGCCGACCGCGCGGCCCGCGGCGCGCTCGTGGGTCTCGCCGGTCGCGAGCTCGTGGCGGTACCGGGACACGATGAACAGGGCGTAGTCGATGCCGACCGCGAGTCCGATCATCAGCGCGAGGACCGGTGTGTTCGCGTTGAGTTCCAGGAACCCGGACGCGGTCGTGATGCCGGCCATGCCGATGCCGATGCCGACGAGCGCGGTGAGCAGCGGGAGCCCGGCGGCCAGCAGCGACCCGAACGTGATCACGAGGACGAGCGCGGCGACGAGCACGCCGAGGATCTCGGTGGCGCCCGTCTCCGGGGCGGCGCGGGTGGCGTCCCCGCCGATCTCGGCGGTGAGCGCGGTGCCCTCGGTGGCCCGCTGGAGCGCCGCGCGGTCGGCGTCGGTCAGCTCGACGGCCTGCTGGTCGTAGCCGACCTGGACGAGCGCGACCGTGCCGTCGCGCGAGATCGCCTTCGACCGCAGCGGATCGGTGACCCGCTTGACCTCCGGGGCGTCGCGCAGCGCGGCGACGACCTGCCCGACGGCCTGCTGGTTCGCCGGGGCCTGGAACGTCTGCCCCGCGGGCGCCTCGAGCGTCACGCGTGCGGTGGCGCCGCCGATGCCGGCCTCGGGGAACGTCGCCTTGAGGTGGTCGATCGCGCGCTGGGACTCGGTGCCCGGGATCGACACGGAGTTGCTCAGCTGGCCGGACAGGCCGACCGCGCCCAGACCGAACAGGACCAGCAACACCGTCCACACGCCGGTGACCAGCCACCGGCGACGGAAGGACGCGCTGCCGAGGCGGTAGAGAAATGTCGCCACCGAATGACTCCTTCGTAGATGAACTCCCCTTGCCGAAGCTAGCCGATCGGCTAGGTCACGCCAAGCCGATCGGCAAGGATGTGACTAGCCGCACGGCTAGTTGCTGCGCTAGCCGATCGACTAGTAAGGTCGAGGTTCTGGCGATGGAGGCGACGATGACGGCCATGGCGGCCCGCTCGGCCGAACCGGACACCCGGACCCGGCTGCTGGACACGGCGCTGGAGTTGTTCACCCGGCACGGTGTCGAGGGCACGTCGCTGCAGATGATCGCGGACGCCATGGGCGTGACGAAGGCCGCGGTCTACTACCACTTCAAGACCAAGGACGAGATCACCGAGGCCGTGGCGGAGCCCGTGCTGCGCAGGCTGGGCACGATCGTGCGCGAGGCGGGCGCGTTGCGCCGCCGGGGCGCGCAGGTCGACCACCTGCTCGCCGGCGTGGTGGACATGGTCGTCCGCCACCGCGCGCTCGCGGCCGTGTTCACCAGCGATCCCGGGGTGGCCCGCGCGCTCGAACGCTCGCTGCACGGCGAGGAGAACGTCAAGGACTGCCTGACCGAGCTGCTCGTGGGCCCCGGCGCGGATCCGGGCGCCGCGGTCGCCGCCCACGTGGCCCTGAGCGGGATCGCGATCGCCGGCGGCTCGCCGCACCTGGCGGACGTGCCGGACGACGAGCTGCGCGCGCACCTGCTCGAAGCCGGCCGGCGGTTGCTGGGCCGCCCGCGCCGGCCGGCCGGGAGCCGCCCCTCTCAGCTCGACTGAGCAAGGGTGCGCTTGGATGAGCGGATGCGCACCGACCGCCGCTCGCAGATCGTGGCGGCCGCGATCGACACGATCGCCGTCGAGGGTCTCGCCGGCACCTCGTTCGCCAAGATCGCGCGCACGGCCGGGCTGTCCAGCACCGGCCTGATCTCCTACCACTTCGCGAGCAAGAGCGAGCTCATGGCCGAGGTCGTCCGGGTCGTGGACGAGGAGGTCGCCGAGCACGTCGAGCACCGCATGCGCGAGGCGGACGGGCCGGCCGACGAGCTGCGCGCGTACATCGCCGCCAACGTCGAGTACGCCGCCAAGCACCACGCCCGGCTGCGCGCCGCGCGCGCGATCGGCAGCGGCGAGGCCGCCGACGGCCTCGCCGGCCTGTTGCGGACCGGCCAGCGCCGCGGCGAGTTCCGGTTCTTCGACGTCGAGCTCATGGCGCTCGCGATCCGCTCGGTCCGCGACGGCGTCCTCGACCGCATCGCCGCCGGGTCCGCGCCGGCCGATCTCGACGCCTACATCGAGGAGCTCGTCACGATCTTCGAGCTGGCGACGCGCGGGGCCTGAGCGAGCCCGGCGCGCCCGCCGCCGGAGCCGGTTGCGCCGGTCGTGCGTCGTTTAGAGTTTGCGGACAGACACGACCGGAAAGGCCGGACATGGCTCCGCACAGCCAGCCCGGAGACCTCGCCACCGCGCTCGCGCGGATGGCGCGCGACCTCCTCGCCCAGGAAACGGTGCAGCAGACGCTGGACCGGATCGTCGCCTACGCCGTGAGCCTGGTCGACGGCTGCGAGGCGGCGGGGATCCTGGCGGTCGAGTCCGGCACGCTGCGCACGCTCGCCGTGACCGACGGGCTCGCCGCCGAGTCCGACCGGATCCAGGTCGAGCTCGGCGAGGGACCGTGCCTGGACAGCACGCTGCGCGACGCGCGGGTCTACCGGATCGAGGACATGGCCACCGACGAGCGGTGGGCGCGCTACGCCGGCAAGGCTCGCGAGCTCGGCATCGGCAGCGCGATGGGCTTCCTGCTCTACACCCGCGATCGCAACCTCGGCGCGCTGAACGTGTATGGCAGCGAGCGGCGCGCGTTCACCGCGCACTCCGAGCACGTCGGCTGGCTGCTCGCCTCGCACGCGGCGGTGGCGTTCGCGAGCGCGCGGTCGGACGCGCAGCTGCAGCGCGCCCTCGCGAGCCGGCAGGACATCGGCGAGGCGCTGGGCATCGTGATGGAACGGCACAAGATCACCGAGGACGAGGCGTTCGACCTGCTGCGCCGCCGCTCCCAGGAACAGAACGTCAAGCTGCGTGAACTGGCCAGGCACCTCACCGAGACCGGCGAGATACCTGACCAGTAACATGCTGCACCCAGCCGGTTGAGACACCAGCCGAGCAGACACAGTCACATGATCGCGGGTCCGGCGCGAAGCGGGCCGCGGTGTTTGCTTGGAGTAGCAACATGGTGGACCCATCCGACCGGTTACGGTCGCTGTTCGACGGACCCGGCGAGACCGTCGCCGCGCTGCGGGCCACGGACTGGGCGCGCACCCCGCTCGGCCCGGTCGAGAGCTGGCCGGACGAGCTGTGCGCCGCGATCCGCACCGTGCTCCCGTCCCGCATCCCGATGCTGCTGTGGTGGGGCCCGCGGCTCGTGCAGATCTTCAACGACGCCTACACCCCGGTGCTCGGCGACAAGTACCCCGAGGCGATCGGCCAGCCCGGCGCGGAGTGCTGGGCCGAGGCCTGGGACCAGCTCGCCCCGCTCGCCGACGCGGTGCTGTCCGGTCAGGGCGCCACGTACTCGGAGAACCAGCTGCTGCTCCTGCGCAGGCACGGATACCTCGAGGAGACGTACTGGACGTTCTCCTACAGCCCGGTGCGGGGCGCCGACGGCGGGGTCGCCGGCATCTTCGTGGCCACGACGGACGTGACGGAGCGCGTGCTGTTCGACCGTCGCATGGAGACCCTGCGCGCGCTCGGCGCGCTGTCCGCGGCCGCCGCCGAGACCGCGAGCGACGCCTGCCGCGGCGCGGTCGAGGTGCTCGCCGGCAGCCGCTCGGACGTGCCGTTCGTGCTCGCGTACCTCGGCGACGGCGACGGCAGCCACGGGGACGAACCCGTCCTGGTCGCGTCCGCCGGCGGCGGCGAGCCGGACGGGCTCGTGCGCGACGCGGTGGCCCGGGTGCTGGCGACCGGCGAGCCGGCCGTCCAGGACGGGCTCGCGGTACCGGACCCCGGCGATCAGCAGCCCACCGGCATGCCCGGTGACTCGCCGGTCGACCAGGCGCTCGTGTTGCCGCTGCTGGCGTTCGGCCGCGCCAGACCCGCCGGCGTGCTGGTGCTCGGGGTCAGCCCGTACCGGGCGCTCGACCCGCAGTACCGCGTGTTCGCCGGGTTGGTCGCGAGCCACGTGTCGACCGCGCTCACCGACGCGCTCGCCTACGAGGCGGAGCGGGCCCGCGCGGCCGCGCTCGCCGACCTGGACCGGGCGAAGACCCGGTTCTTCCAGAACGTCAGCCACGAGTTCCGCACGCCGCTCACGTTGCTGCTCGGCCCGCTGCGCGCGGTGCTCGACCGGAACGGCGAGCTGCTGCCCGGCCCGCAGCGCGAGGGGCTGGAGACCGCGTACCGGGCGGCGCTGCGGCTGCGCCGGCTGGTCGACACGCTGCTGGACGTGGTCCGCGCGGAGGCCGACGAGCTGCACGCCCGCCCCGCCCCGACGGACGTGGCCACCCTGACCGGGGACTGCGTGTCGATGTTCCGCTCGGCCGCCGAGCACGCCGGGGTCGAGCTGGTCGTGGCGATCGACGACGCCGCACGCGGGCGGGTCGTGCTGGACCGCGAGATGTGGGCGAAGATCGTGCTCAACCTCCTGTCCAACGCGGTGAAGTTCACCGAGGCGGGGTCCATCACGGTCACGCTGGCCGGCGGGTCCGGGCGCCTCGTGCTCACGGTCGCCGACACCGGCGTGGGCATCCCGGCCACCGAGCTGGGCCGGATCTTCGACCGCTTCCACCAGGTCGCCGACAGCGGCGGGCGCAGCCGCGAGGGGACCGGCATCGGCCTCTCGCTCGTGCGGGACCTCGCCGCCGCGCTCGGTGGCACCGTGACGGTGACCAGCGTCGAGGGCGCGGGCAGCACGTTCACGGTCTCGATCCCGCGCACGGCCGCGGCGAGCCCGGAGCCGGGTGGTGCCGACGCAATGCCCGTGGCGCTGGGGGAGGCGTTCGCGGGCGAGGCGGCCCAGTGGCGGCCCTCGCCGGTACCGGCCGGCGACGCCGGTGGCGTGCTGCTGGTCGAGGACAACGCGGACATGCGTGACTACCTCGCCCGGTTGCTGACCGACCAGGGCTGGCCGGTGCACGCGGTGGGCGACGCCGGCGCGGCGATGGCCCACGCCCGGCAGAACCGCCCGGAGCTGATCCTGAGCGACGTGATGCTGCCCGGCCGCGACGGCCTGGCGCTGCTGCGCGAGGTGCGGGCGAGCGAGCCGCTCAACCGCGTGCCGGTGGTGCTGCTGACCGCGCGGGCCGGCGCCGAGTCGGCGATCGAGGGGCTGCGCACCGGGGCGGACGACTACGTGGTCAAGCCGTTCCACCCGGACGAGCTGATCACCCGGGTGCGCTCGCACCTGGAGCTGTTTCGCTTGCGCGAGCAAGCAATCGAGGACAACGCGCGCGAGGCGACGACGCTGCGCGACGCGCTCGAGACGCGCAGCACGGTCAGCGCGGCGGTGGGCCTGCTGATGGCGGCGCACCGCTGCGACGCCGACACCGCGTTCCAGCAGCTGGTCGCCGTCTCGCAGGCGTCGAACCGGAAGGTACGCGACATCGCCGCCACCGTGGTCGCCGACTTCCTCGCCGACCTGCCCCGCAGCCAGCCGGCCGGCGGGGACGGCGGCTGAGCCTCACGGGCGGGGCGGCAGCACGCAGAACTCGTTGCCCTCCGGGTCGGTCAGCACGACCCAGTGGAAGTCCGGCTCGTTCGACACCACGGTCGCGCCGAGCCCCACCAGACGCTCCACTTCGGACTCCTGAGTGCCGGCGCGGGCGGCGATGTCCAGGTGCAGCCGGTTCTTCCCGGCCTTCTCGTCGGGCACCGGCTGGAAGAGCACGATCGGCTCGTCGCCGTGGCCGATCTCCACGTACTCCGTGCCGCGTGCGTCCGTCCAGCGCTTGACCACCTCGTAGCCCAGCGCCGCGCACCAGAACCGGGCCAGCACCGCGGTGTCCCGGCAGTCGACGGCGATGCAGAACACCCGGCTGGTCACCCTGGCCACGCTAGTGCCGCGCCCGATCGCGCGCACCGCGGCGACTTCGCGCCGCGCCCGAGAATTTCGCGGCGGAGGCGATGAGTCCGCGACGAGCGCGGCGTTACACCGGCGACCGAGCACGAGGAGGAGCAGATCATGAGCAAGGTCGTCGCCCACCTGTCGATGTCGCTGGACGGTTTCATCGCCGATCCGGACGACGGGTGTGCCGAGCTGTTCGGCTGGTACGGCAACGGGGACGTGGAGGTGCGCAGCCACGACCCCCGCTGGACGTTCCACGTGAGCGACGCGAGCGTGCCATGGCTGCGCTCGGCCCTCGACGACGCGGGCGCGCTGGTGTGCGGCCGCCGCCTGTTCGACCACACCCACGGCTGGGGCGGCAACCACCCGTCGGGTGCGCCGCTGTTCGTGGTGACCCACCGCCCCGTCGAGGACTGGCCCCACCCCGTCACGTGGGTGACCGGCGGGGTGCCGGACGCGATCGAGCAGGCGAAGAAGGTGGCGGGGGAGCGGCACGTCGCGGCGGCGAGCACCACCGTCATCCAGCAGTGCCTGGACGAGGGTCTCCTGGACGAGATCCAGGTGAACCTGGTCCCGGTGCTGCTGGGCGAGGGCATCCCGTTCTTCCACCACCTGGCCCGCAAGCCCGTACGGCTCTCCGACCCGGAGGTCGTCGAGGGACGCGAGGTGACCCACCTCCGCTACCAGGTCAAGCGCTAGCAGGTCCGCCGGCCCGTCACGCGCGGCGTCCGCGTCGTGGCCGTGCGAGAGCGGGAGCCGAAGGGCCACCGCGCACCTAGGCTGAGGGGAGACGAAGGAGTCCCGGCATGACGTTCGATCCGGAGAGCCTGCGGGCGGAACTGGACGCCGGTCCGCCGTGTTTCCCCGTCACCCACGCCCGGGAGGACTTCGGCTTCGCGGCGGAGCCCTACCGCGAGCACGTCGCCTGGCTGACGTCGTTCCGGGTGGCCGCGGTGTTCGCGGCGTGCGGCACGGGCGAGTTCCCCGCGCTCACCCCGCCCGAGGTCGACCAGGTGGTGCGCGCCGCGGTCGAGTCGTCGGACCGGCCGGTCGTCGCGCCGGCGGGATACACCACCGCGCATGCGATCGCCATGACCCGTGACGCGGAGGAGGCCGGGGCCGCCGGCGTGTTCCTGCTGCCGCCCTACCTGGCCGCCCTCCCGCCCGAAGACGTGCTCGCGCGCGTCGGGGCCGTCTGCACCGCCACCGACCTCGGCGTGATCGTCCAGCACGAGGCCGCGCGCAGCCTCGCCGGCGAGTGCCCGAACCTCGTTGCGTTCCCGGTGGGCACGCCCGTCCCAGGTGTCCACATGCGACTCGCCGCCGCGTTGCCCACCGTGCTCGGCCAGCTCGTCAACTTCGCGCCCCGCTTCGTGGTCGGCCTCCATGCCGCCGTGCACGACGGCGACGCCGCGGCGGTGCACCGCAAGCTCGAGGAGTTCGTCCTGCCGTACCTGGAGATCCGGGACCGGGGACCGGGCTACGCGGTGGCCGTCGTGAAGGCCGCGCTGACCGCCGTCGGCCGCCCGGCCGGCCCGGTGCGACCGCCGCTCACCGACCTCAGCGCGACCGAGCTCGGCGAGCTGAAAGCCTTGCTGGAGAAGGTAGAGGTGGCATGAGGGTGCCCGTCGTGACCGGCTACCGGGTCGTGCCCGTCGCCGGTCGGGACAGCATGCTGCTCAACCTGAGCGGCGCGCACGGCCCGTACTTCACCCGCAACCTCCTGATCCTCACCGACTCCGACGGCCGGACCGGCGTCGGCGAGGTGCCCGGTGGGCCCGCGATCGCGACGACGTTGGCGCAGGCGCGGGACCTCGTGGTCGGCAGCCGGGTCGGCGCGCACGACCAGGTGCTGAGCGGGGTCGCCGCCCGCTTCGCCGGCCGGGACCCGGCCGGGCGCGGCCGGCAGACGTTCGACCTGCGGGTGGCCGTGCACGTTCGCGCCGCGCTGGAGACGGCGCTGCTGGACCTGCTGGGCCGGCTGCTCGAGCTGCCGGTGGCGGCCCTGCTCGGCGACGGGCAGCAGCGGGACCGGGTGCCGGTGTCGGGCTACCTGTTCTTCGTCGGCGACCGCACCCGTACCGGCCTCGCCTACCGCGACGAGTCCACCTCGGACGATCCGTGGTTCCGGGTGCGCAACGAGCCCGCCCTGGACGCGACCGGGATCCTCGCGCAGGCGCGGGCCGCGGCGCAGCGGTACGGGTTCACCGACTTCAAGCTCAAGGGCGGCGTGCTGCCCGGCGACGAGGAGGTCGAGGTGCTGACCGAGCTCGCCGCCCGCTTCCCGGACGCCCGGCTCACGTTGGACCCCAACGGAGGCTGGCGGCTCGCCGACGCCGTGCGCCGCGGCCGCGCGCTGCGCGACGTGCTGTCCTACGCGGAGGACCCGTGCGGGGCCGAGGGCGACTACTCCGGGCGCGAGGTGCTCGCCGAGTTCCGCCGGGCGACCGGCCTGCGCACCGCGACGAACATGGTCGCCACCGACTGGCGCTCGCTCGGCCACGCCATCCGCCAGTCCGCTGTGGACATTCCGCTCGCGGACCCGCACTTCTGGACGCCGCGCGGCTCGGTGCGCGTCGCGCAGCTGTGCCAGGCGTGGGGGCTGACCTGGGGTTCGCACTCGAACAACCACTTCGACGTGTCGCTCGCGATGTTCACGCACGTGGCCGCGGCCGCACCCGGCGACATCACCGCCATCGACACGCACTGGATCTGGCAGGACGGCCAGCGGCTGACGACCGCCCCCCTCCCGCTCGCCGGCGGGCACGTGTCGGTCCCGCCGGGCGGCGGCCTCGGCATCACCCTCGACCCGGACCGCGTCGAGGAGGCCCACGAGCTGCACGAGCGCGAGGTCCTCGGGGCGCGCGACGACTCGGCCGCGATGCGCCTGCTCGTCCCCGGCTGGACGTTCGACCCGAAACGCCCGGCGCTGGACCGATAGGCGCAGGTGACCCCGGGTCCGGTCGCGGGCGGGGAAAGCGGGCATCGATAGGCTGGACGCCGTGTCCCAGTTCCTGCCGACCGCCCCTTACCGTGGTACCCGCGACTTCCTGCCGCCCGAGATGTCGGTGCGCACGCAGGTCTTCCAGCATCTCTACGACGTGATCGAGCGGTACGGCTACCAGCGCTACGACGGCCCCATCCTCGAGCCCGTCGAGATCTACGAGGCCAAGTCGAGCCGGGAGATCGTCGAGCAGCAGCTGTACACGCTCACCGACCGCGGCGACCGGCGCCTCGCATTGCGGCCGGAGATGACGCCGTCGGTCGCTCGCATGATCGCCGGCAACGCGGGCCGGCTGCAGTTCCCGGTGCGCTGGTACAGCCACCCGAACTGCCACCGCTACGAGCGCCCGCAGCGCGGCCGGGTGCGGGAGCACTGGCAGATCAACGTCGACGTGTTCGGCTCCGACAGCGCCGCCTGCGAGATCGAGTTCTTCGAGCTCATCCACGACCTGATGGCCGCGATCGGGGCCACGCCGGACATGTGGGTGCTGCGCGTCAACGACCGCCTGCTGCTCGACGCGATGCTCACCGGCGTCGTCGGCATCGCGCCCGAGGCGGTGCGCGACGTGGCCGGCATCGTCGACCGGTGGGAGAAGTACCCGGCGGACAAGCTCGCCGCCGACGCCGAGGCGATCGGGCTGACCGGCAAGCAGTTCGACCGGCTCGGCGAGGTGCTCGGCGGCGGGCGCGCGGTGCTCGACGAGATCCCCGCCGAGGTCAAGGAGCAGTCGAAGCTCGTCCAGGTGCTGGACTCGGCGGCCGGCGAGCTCATCTCGTTCGACCCGCTGATCGTGCGCGGCTTCGACTACTACACCTCCACGGTGTTCGAGGTGTTCGACACCCACCCGGACAACCGGCGTTCGCTGTTCGGCGGCGGCCGCTACGACAACCTCGTCGGGCTCTACTCCGCCCAGCGGATCCCCGGCCTCGGCTTCGGCATGGGCGACGTGACGCTGTTCGACTTCCTCGGCACGCACGGCCTGCTGCCCGAGCCGCGCGCGGAGATCGACGCCGCGGTCATCGCGACCGACGCCGAGCTGGCCGGCGCGGCCCGCTCGGTGGCGCGGGGCCTGCGCGGCGCGGGCGTCCGCACGGCCACCCCGCTCGACCTCCGCAAGCTGGGCAAGGAGATCCAGCGCGCGGACAAGTCCGGCGCGCGGGTGGTCGTGATCGTCGGCGGCAACGACTGGGCGGCCGGCACGGTGACGGTCCGGGACCTGCGCACCGGCGACCAGCTGCAGCTCACGCCGGGCGACGTGCCCGCGCGGGTGCGCGAGCTACTGGAGCGCGGCCCGGGCCTGGCGTAGGAAGGCCTGCTCGGCGGCGTTGGCGGTGCGGTCGAGCGCGCGGTCGTAGGCACGGACGGCGGCGTCGCCGCGGCCGAGGCGGTGCAGCAGGTCCGCGCGGACGGCGTGGAACAGGTGGTAGGAGTCCAGCGACAGCTCGTCGACGAGCGCGAGCGCCGCCGCCGGGCCGGCGACCTCGGCCACCGCGACCGCCCGGTGCAGCGCGATCACCGGAGACGGGGTGAGCGCGAGCAGCTGGTCGTAGAGCGTGACGATCTGCCGCCAGTCCGTGGCTCGCGCGGACGGGGCGTCGCTGTGCACGGCGTTGATCGCGGCCTGGATCTGGTACGGACCGGGCCGGTCGCGGCGCAGGCAGGCCCGCACGAGCGCCTGCCCCTCCTCGACCAGCGCCCGGTCCCAGCCGGAGCGGTCCTGCTCGGCGAGGCGCACCAGCTCGCCGCCGGGCCCGACCCGGGTGGGCCGGCGGGACTCGGTCAGCAGCATGAGCGCCAGCAGCCCGAGCACCTCCGGCTCGTCGGGCATCAGCTCGGCGAGCAGCCGGCCGAGCCGGATCGCCTCGCGGCACAGGTCGTCGCGCACGAGCCCGGCCCCGGAGCTCGCCGTGTACCCCTCGTTGAAGATCAGGTACACCACGGTGAGCACCGCGCGCAGCCGCTCGGGCAGGTCGGCCTCGTAGGGCACCCGGTAGGGGATGCCCGCGTCGCGGATCTTGCCCTTCGCCCGCACGATCCGTTGCGCCATCGTCGGTTCGGGCACCAGGAACGCCCGGGCGATCTCTGGCGTGGTGAGCCCGCCGAGCAGCCGCAGCGTCAGCGCGACCTGCGCGGCGGTGCCGAGCGCGGGGTGGCAGCAGGTGAAGATCAGGCGCAGCCGGTCGTCGCGCACGGCACCCTCCTCCACGGGCTCGGGTTCGGCGTTCAGCAGCGCCGCCTGCGCGTGCTTGTCCGCGCGGAAGGACTCCCGGCGGATGCGGTCGACGGCCCGGCGGCGCGCAGTCGTGATGATCCAGCCGGCCGGGCTGGGCGGCAGCCCGTCCACCGGCCAGCGCTGGACCGCGGCGGCGAACGCCTCCTGGACCGCCTCCTCGGCGAGGTCGATGTCGCCGAGGACGCGGACCAGGCTCGCGACCGCGCGCCCGTGCTCCTCGCGGAACACGCGCGCGACGTCCACCTCCGGCACTCAGTCCACCTCGCCGGTGAACGGGCGCACCTCGATCCACAGCGGCTCGAGCACCGCGGCGAGCTTGCGCCCCCAGGCGAGCGCCTCGTCGAGGTCGGCCGCCTTGATCACGTCGAACCCGCCGAGATGTTCCTTGCCCTCGACGAACGGGCCGTCGGTGACGAGCACGTCGCCGCTCTTGGCTTGCAGGACGGTCGCGGTGCTCGGCGGGTGCAGCGGGCCGCTGAACACCCACACGCCGGCGGCCCGCATCTCGGCGTTGAGCTGCTCGACGTTGCGCATGATCGGATCGAGGACCTCCGGCGGCGGCGGGTCGCCGTCGGGCTGGTAGATGCTGAGCAGGTACTGCTTCATCGCGTGCCTCCCCGCACTCGGTACCGCGCCATCACGACGCCGCTGGTGGTGGTCACGCTATCCGCGAGCTCGAGATCCGCCACCGGGGAGCCGTCCGGGAACAGCCGCCGCCCGGTGCCGAGCACGAGCGGGTGGGTCAGCAGCAGGTACTCGTCGACGAGGTCGTGCGCCAGGAGCGTGCGGCAGAGCTCGCCACTGCCGAGGACGGCGATGTCGGGCCCGGTGCCGGCCGTGAGCTTCGCGACCGCCTCCGGCACGTCGCCGGTGACGAGCCGCGAGTTCTGCCAGGGGAGCGGTTCGGCCAGCGTGCGGGACACGACGTGCTTGGTGGCGGCGGTCAGCTTCCGGGTGTACTGGTTGTCCGGCTGCTTCGGCCAGTAGCCGTGCAGGTCGGTGTAGGTGCGGCGGCCGAGCAGCAGCGCGCCGCCGGCGGTCATCCGCTCGGCCATGGCCCGTCCCATGGTCTCGTCGGCGTAGGGGACCGCCCAGCCGCCGTGGGCGAAGCCGTCCCGGGTGTCCTCGTCGGGCCGGCCGGGGGCCTGCATGACGCCGTCGAGCGTCAGGCTGGTGACGACCACGATCTTGGGCATCGCGCGTTCCTTCCGTGTCAGGGGCTGTCTCGCCCTCTACACGAAGGGGGGCCGCGCGGATCGACACCGGGGCCGGCTGAGTCTTCGGGTCTTTGGGTGTGGTGCCCTTCCCGGGAGCGGACCGGGAAGGACACCACGTCTCCTCGAGCCCAGGCCCACCTGGGGCTGGGGGCCAGCCTCTACGGGCTCGATGAGCGGCACCGGCGCGGGGGACGTCGCCGGTACCGGTCTCGGTGCGCGAACGTGAATCGGGAGACGCCCGGGCGTGCAACGCCCGGCGGGCGAAACTCTTCCGATTGCCGACGAGTGGGGGAGGTGACTAGGCCGGTCGGACTACAGGTGCGGGCGAGTCCCCGTCACCTCGGCCGGTTCGGCTCGAACGGCCGGTCCTGCTCGCCGCCTGGTTCGCCGCCGTCGACACCGTCGTGGTGGCGGTCGTGGTGGTCGTGGTCGTTGTTCCGGTTCGGGTCGCCACCGGGTTCGTCGTGGTGGTCGTCGGCGCCGGGTTGGGGACCGGGGTGCGGGCCGCCGTCCCGCGGGCCGGGCTCGCCGCCGGTCGGGCCGGGCGGATCGCCCGGGCCGGGCGGTGGCGGTGCCACGCCGAGGCTCTCGGTCGGCTTGGCGCCGGCTGGCCCGGCCGTCGTCCGCGTGCCGGTTCGCAGCTCGTCGCGGAGCTTGGCGATCGCGGCGCGGAGCCGCTGGGCGTCGGCGGGCTCGTCGACCTGGGCGGCCAGCCTGCTCGCGGTGGTGAGCAGCCGGGCGGCGTCGGCGGGGTGGCCCTGCGCGGCGGCGGTGCGCGCGGCGGCGAGGGCGTGGTCGGCCTCGTTGAGCGCCATGCGGGACTCGGCGAGGTTGCCGTAGACGAACCGAGTGACCGGCCACAGTGGACTATCCGGCTTCGCGTACGCGGCGCCGGCCATCACGCCCCCGCTGAGCACGGCGACCGACGCGGCGATCCCGAGCGAGGCGCGCGACATCCGGCGCTTCGGCCGGACCGCCGGGGCGGTGACGGCGGCGAGCAGCACGGGGTCGGGCGGGCCGGCGGCCGGCAGGTCCTGCCGCCACGCGGACAGCATGGCGTCCACGTCGTCGCGTGGCTCGATCCACTCGCCGCGGCCGAGCCGGTCGAGGAGCTGGTCGTCGTGGCGCTGGGTGCGCCGGTCCGGGTCCCTCACGCGACCACCTCGTCGGCGACGTGCACGCGAGCCCACGACCGCAGGCGGGCCATCGCGCGCGACTGCGCCATGCGGACCGCGGCGGGGCTCTTGCCGATGACCGCGCCGACCTCCTCGGCGGAGAGCCCGGCGGCCACCCGCAGCACGATGATCTCGCGCTGGGACGTGGTGAGGTCGTCGAGCAGCGGGAGCAGCCGGCGGGACAGGTCGGCGATGATGGCCCGGTCCTCGGGGTCGCGGCCGCCGTCGACCGGCTCGGGCACGGTCTCGATGGGGCGGGTCGGCGAGGCGGTCCGGTGCGCGTCGGCGACCTTGAAGGCGGCGATGCGGTAGACGAACGCGGTGAACGGCAAGCCGCGTTCCTCGTAGCGGGGGAGTGCCTCGAACACCGCGAGGCACACTTCCTGCGCCACGTCGTCGGGTGCCTGGTCCCCGCGGCCCAAGGTGCCCAGATGTGCCCAGCAGTACCGGAGCACGCCGGGCCGGATCATCGCCAGCAGCTCGGCGGCCGCCGTGGGGTCACCCCGCCTGGCGCGCCGCGCGAGCTCGTTGTCGCGCGTCACCGCCGCAGCCTAACCATGATCAACGTTTGGTGGGTAACAGCGGCGCACCGTCATCGCGAGCCCCACAGTCCGGCCACGGCGCGGGCGCGCGGGGTGTGCAGCCGGACCTCGATCCGCCCGGAGCGGTCCGGGTGCGCCGCGCCCGCGTCGATCGACACGACGAGCACGTCCGGCGGTTCGGCGGTCACGGTGACCGCGGTGCGCAGCGGATGGTCGAAGGGCACGTCGACCCGCTTCGCGCCGCCCGCCCAGACGATCAGCCGGCGCCCGGTCACCGCGACGATGCCGGAGACGGCGACGGTTCGCCGCCGGTGGCGGACGCCGGGTTCGGTGTAGTTGCGGTAGCGGAGCTCGCCGGGGAGGTCGGCGGCGAGCACGAGCGTGCCCTCGGTGGCGAGTGCGTGCTGGAGCTCGTCGGGCAGCGCGGGCGGTTGCAGGAACCGCGGGTGCGGTTGGGGCAGGTCGTCGAAGAGGGGGCGCAGGGCGCTGATCGTGGTCGCCTCGGCCGCCCGGCCCGCCCGCTCGCCGTACTCGTCGGCGTCGAGCCGGCCGGCGGCGAGGTGGTCGCCGAGCGCGGCGAGGGCGCTCTCGCGTTCCGCGATGCCGACGCGCAGCTCGTCCCCGTACACGCTGCTCACGATACGGGCGGAGGTGTCATGGTGGCGGCGCCTAGCTGATCTCGAGGGCCGCGGCGACGAGGTCGACGGCGCTGCGGGACGGGTCGCGGGCGGCGCTGTTGTAGACCTGCTCGGTGGTGTCGGCGCTGGAGTGCCCGACGTCGGCCTGCACGTGGACGAGCTGTGCGCCGGCCTCGACCGCGGTGGTGACGTAGAAGTGGCGCAGTGCGTGCGGGTGCATCGTGCGCGCGAGGTCCGGGTCGCCGGTGCGCCGGGCGAGCCGCCGGAGGAGCTGCCAGACGGCCTGGCGGGTGTAGCGGTTGCCGGTGCGCGTGACGAGCAGCGGGGTGCGCTGCCCGCGCGCGTCGCGGTGCGCGGGCAGGGTGGTGGTCTCGGTCAGGCACGCGGCGAGCGCGCGGTCGGCGGCGGCGTGCAGGTAGACGACGCGGGTCTTGCCGCCCTTGCCCTCGACGCGCAGCGCCCGGCGGCCGCGGGTGACGTGCAGGTCCGCGCGGTCGAGTCCGCACAGCTCGCTGACCCGCAGGCCGAGCGTGAACAGGGCGACGACGGCCGTCGCGCGGGCGGTGTCGGCCGGGCCGGCGCCCTGGCGGGGCGCCGCCGCGGCGGCGTAGAGCGCGCGGACCTGCGCGGTGGTGAGGACGATCGTGGCGCTGGTGGTGCCGGCCGGCTTGACGAGCCCGAGCCGGCGGCGGTCGAGGGCGGCCGGGTTGCCGGCGGCGAGCCCGGTGTCGGCGAGGTGGGCGTAGAGCGCCTTGACCGTCGCGAGCATCCGGTCGCGGGTGGCGACGGCCGCGCCGGCCTCGTCGAGTCGCCGGAGCCAGACCTTGATGTCGGCCGAGGTGGCGGTGCGCGGGTCGGTGCCGTGGGTGGCGCACCACCGGAACCAGTGCAGCCCGCGGAGCCGTCCGCGCGGCGCGGGGGGCGGGCCGCTCTTCGCGGGGCCGGGTTCGAGCGCGGCGGCGTAGCGGGCGACCGCGGTGCGCCAGCCCTCGTGCGGGGTCGCGAGCCAGTCGCGGAGGTCGGCCCGGCTCGTGGGCAGGCCCAGCCCCTCGGCGTAGGTGCGGCGGGTCGCGAGGTTGCCGTAGCCACCCAGCCAGTCCGCGATCGCGGTCAGCAGCCCGGCGGGCTCGCCCACGCCCGGCCAGGGCTCCGTGGCGGGTGTCGTCGTCGCCATCTCGGTCACCTGAGAAGCATAGCTACAAAAGCTCACTTCTGTAGCTGACATTGGTTATGGATATCAAATCCCTAACATTGAGTTGGCAGTAACAGAACTCACTACTAGAGTCCTGGATCATGAACGATGCGGTAGAAGCGGACATTTCGGGCCTGTGTGGGTTCAGCCGTTGCCGGGCGCCCCTGCCCGGGCCGGGGCCGAAGGGTGGCCGGCCGTTCGCCTACTGCCCGGAGCGCGCGTGGCCGGGCGGCAAGACGTGCAAGCAGCTGGCCGGCGCGCAGGAAGCGCTGGCCGAGGCGCTCGGGGATGCCGGCAGCGCCGAGCTGTTGTCCGCGACGGCCACGTTCACCGCGACCGCCGAGCGCGTGGCGGGCCCGCTCTCGTCGCTGCTGGAGGCCGCGGAGGCGCTGCGCGGCTCGCTGGCCCGGGAGGCCGAGGCGGCGATCACCCGCGCCGAGCGGGCCGAGGCCGCGGCGGCGACCGAGCGCGGCCTGCGGGAGACGGCCGAGGCGGTCGTGGCGGAGGCCCGGGAGACCGCGGCGGCGTCGGTTCGCGAGGCCAAGGCGGCGGCGGACGCGGCCGTGCGCGAGGCCCAGTCGACCGCCGCGGCGGAGGTCCAGCTGGCCCAGGTCGCCGCGGCGGCGGACGTGCAGCTCGTTCGCTCCGAGGCGGAGGCCGAGATCCAGCGGGCGCGGGAGGCGGCGGACGCGGAGGCCGAGGAGGCGCGCGCGACCGCGGCGGCGGAGGTCCGGCGGGTACGCGACGAGACGGACCTGAAGCTGCTGGCGGCCGGCGACGCCGTCGAAGCGGCCGAGTCGGAGACCGAGCGCCACCGCCTGGACCGGGACCGCGCCCAGGCGCAGGCCCGCGCCGACCGCGACGCGGCCACCCGGTCGGACCTGGCCAAGGCGCGCGCCGAGGGCACGGCCGCCACCGAACACGACCGCGCCGAGGCCGCCGTGCAGGCGCTGGCGGCGGTGACCGCCGAACGCGACAAGGCGCACGCGGCGCAGACCCACCTACGCGACGAGCTGGCGCAGGCGCGAGCGGTCACCGCCGACCACGCCGCGCACCTGGCGAAGACGGCCGCCGACTTGACCGCGGCAACCCACCGCGCCGACACGCACGAACGCCGCCTAACCGCCCTCCGCGACGTACTCCTGGACAACAGAGAGGGCGACGTCCGCACCCGGCTGCTGGCAGTGCTGCTGGACCGGACCCCGGCCGCCGAGCGCCCTTGACGAGCTGACGCAGACGCGACCGGCCACCGCCGACCGTGCCGCGCTCCTGGCGAATGCGGCCGTCGGCATGACCGCGGCACCCCCACCGGGCGGACACGCACGAGCGCCCGGTGCCCTGCTGGCCGTGGACCCTCGCCGCGAAGCGTCTGTAGCGGACCAGGGGGGCTGCGGCCGGTCACCGCCGACCAGGCGGCCCCGAGCGTCCTTAGTGGACCAGGCGGAGGCGTGGGCGGGGGTCGGCGATGGCGGCCAGGGCGCGGAGGCGGGGGAGTCCGATGTGGAGTGACTCCGCCAGGCGGGGCAGGGGCAGGCCGTGGTCGGCGGCCAGCTCGACGGCGCGGCGCAGCAGGGCCGGCTGCTCGCCCGGGTAGTCGCCGCGCACGGGCTCGTGGGTGCGCCAGCCCAGCGCGGTCAGGGTCGCCATCGTGCGGCGTACGGTCGACTCGGCGTACACGCCCAGGTCCTTGCCGCGGTACACCAGGGCCGCGACCGAGACGCCGTAGCCGTCGGCCAGCTCCTTCAACGCCGGGACGGACACCGGGGTCGGCAGCAGGGGCCGGATCTCCGCGGCCGGCATCAGGAACTCCGCCGCGAAGGCGTTCGCCTGTCGCTCGTGGGCGGGTGAGCCGGGGGCCGGGTCGGGGTGCAGCAGCAGGTGGCCCAGCTCGTGCGCCACCGAGAACCGTCGGCGCATGGGGTTTCCCTTGTCCGACAAGGCAATGGTGGGGCGGCCGTGCAGCGCGGAGGAGAAGGCGTCGATCGTCGACGCGTCCACCGCCGGGATGCGGGTCACCACGATGCCGCGCGCCTCCAGGTTGCGCACCAGGTGCACGACCGGGCCCGCGCCGAGGTCCCACGCCTTGCGCACCGTCTGCGCGGTCCGCGACACGTCGCCGTGCGGGATGCCCAGCGGCAGCCCGAGGTCCACCGGCGGCAGCTCGATCACCTGGTCCAGCGCGTCGGTGAGCTCCCACAGCAGCTCCACGTGCGCGAGCGCCTGCTGCCGCTGCACGGCCGTGGTCGCGCGCAGGGAACGGAAGTGCGCCTGCGTCGTGTCCAGCCGCAGCTGCGGCCGGCCCACGCCGAAGAACGCGACCGGCATGTCGAGCGCCGCCGCGCACCGGGCCAGCGTCTCGGCGCTCGGGCGGGACTGGCCCAGCTCGTACTGCGACACGGCCGCCGCCGTGCGGTCGATCAAGGCAGCCAGCTCGCGCTTGCGCAGGCCGGCCAGCTCCCGCGCCATCGTCAGCCGGGCGGGGGCGAACGCCCGCACGACGGCGATGGCACTCGAAGGCACGACGAACTCCCTGCACGAGCCGAACACGAACATGCGCCATCGTCGCCGAGCACGGAGCGTGGCGCGAACCGGGTGAGAAGGCGATTACTCCGAGGCGGCCGGCGCCTCGATCCGTGGCCGCAGCGGCAACATCGGCTGCGGCAGGCCGAACGCGTCCGGCGCGAGCCGGCCCGCCGGGATGTCCGGGGCGAGGTCCGCGCCGAGCTCGCGGAGGTCGACGCACCACTGCCAGTCGATGTGGTTGTCCTCCTGCAGGATGCCCTGGCCCGCCCACGCCCCGGTCAGGCCGACCGCCTCGGTGCCGTGCCACGGCAGGAACAGCAGCTCGCGGCTGGACAGCAGCGCGTCGCGGCGGCTGAACAGGCCCGCCTCGTCGCCCGCACCGAACAGCTCTCGCCGCAGGTCGCTCGCGTCGCCGAGCGAACCGTGCGGCCCGGACGGCATCAGCAGGTGGTACATCCCGACCCGCGGCAGCTTGAGCAGCACCGCCTGGAACGCGGTGTCGACCTCGAGGCCGGCCAGCTCGCCGCTGAGCGAGCCGGCGGTCTCGCGGAGGAACTGGTAGCGGTCCGTGCCGAAGCTCGTGTTGTTCTCCCAGTTGCCGCGCGGTCCGCTGCGGCGCGTCGCCTGCACGCTCGCGGCCGTCTCGTGCGCGTCCTGCAGCCAGCGGGTGAACGTCGCGATGAAGTCGAGCACCGGCACCGGATGGAGCAGCGCGGTCAGGCGGTCCACGTGCTGGGGATCGTTCGCCACGTGCCACTCCTCTTGATCGCCGGGCCTGGCCGGTGCTCGTTCACTTGATTCTGGCACCGGATCCGGTCACGTCGTGGGAGGTGCGCGGCGCGTGTCGCCGTACGTGTCACGGCACAAATGCGGCGAGCCAGCCTCCGCAGAGGCTGGCTCGCGCGGGATTCTCCGGTCGGGCCTAGACCGGGACGGTCACCATCGTCTTGCCGTCCGTCGTGACCACCTCGACCGCCTTGACCGCCGACGGGTCGACCAGGGCCGTGCCGTCCAGCGGGGTGCCCTCCTCCTCGCCGAGGTGCGACACCCGCCAGCTGCCGGCCAGCACGGGCTCGCCGGTCTTCGGCACGACGCGCAGCTCGCAGTTCAGCCCCGCCTTGATGCCGCTGACGTCCGCGTGCAGCGTGACCCAGCCCATCTTCGGGACCATGGTCACCGCCATCGTCGCGCCGGTGGCCGAGTCGGTCGCCTCGGCCTGCTTGGCGTTGGACGGAACCGGCGCCGTCGGGCCGCCCGCCACGGGTTCCGGTGCGGTCTCGCGGCCGATGAGCACGCCGCCGCTGACGGCCACCGCGAGCGCGACGGCCGCGGCAACGGTGATCATCGCCGGGGCCAGGCGGCTGCGCCGCTCCGGCCCCTGCACCGCGCGAGCGCGGCGCAACGTCTTCTGCAGCAGCAGGTCGCCGCCCACCGGCGGGCCGTCGAGGAACGCCTCGGGCGGCACCTCGTCGAGGGCCAGCCGCAGGCTGGTGAACTCCCGGACCTCGAGCTGGCAGTCGGGGCAGCCGGCCACGTGGGCCTGTACCGCGTCCTGCTCCGCCGGGTCCAGCCCGCCGAGGGCGTATGCGGCCAGCAACGAGGGATCGTGCTCGACGGGGTTCATCGCGCACCTCCCTTGTTTCCCTTGGCCTTCGCGCCCAGCGTCGTGCGCAGGGCGCGAACCGCGTGATAGGTCCTCGATTTGACGGTACCCGGCGCGATCCGGAGCACCGCCGCTGTTTCGTTGACCGTGTGGCCCCGGTAGTACAGCTCGACGATGACCGCCCGGTGCTCGGGGGTCAGCTGCTCGATCGCACCCATCACGGTGATCGTGTCGACGACCTCGTCGGCGTGGTCACGCGCCGGGGTCGGGATGTCGACGGGCTGGTTGACCTCGGTCGGTCGCACGGCACGGGCTCGCGCCCGGTCGGTGATGATGTTGCGGGCCACCGTGAGCAGCCAGCCGCGGACCGAGCCGATGCCGTGCTCGAGATCCTCGGCGTGCTTCCAGGCGCGCAGGAGCGTTTCCTGGACGACGTCCTCCGCCGCGGCCCGGTCGTTGGTCAGCCGGATCGCGTAGGCGAGCAGGCTGCGGCCGTGCTCCTCGTACAGCGTGCGTATCAGGTCCTCGCCGGGTACCTGCTGTGCACGCGCACGGCGCGCCTTCCTGCCGGGGGTCGCCACGCTTGCCATCACCTGCCCGGGAGTCCGTTCACGAGGATGCGCCGCAGCGGCTCGCGCGAACCAGGCCGGGCCCGGATCGACGAGCAGGGTAGTGGACAGGGAAGCCGTCACGTCCATCCACACGAGCAGGCGGTGTGAACGGTTCATTTCCGCTGTCAACCCGCATGCGTGATCCTCCCGTCCAGGATCGTGGCGACGACCGGCATGTCGCGCAGCTCGTCCGGCGGGAGGTCCCGCAGGTCGCGGCCGGTGATGACCAGGTCCGCGACGTCGCCGACCTCGACGGTCGTCCGCCCGCCGGCGCTCGCGGCGAGCGCGGCCGGCAGGGACAGGCACTGCTCCGGGTGCCACGGCTCGCGGCCGTCGTCGGTGCGGGTGACCGCCGACGCGATGCCGTCCCACGGGTCGAGCGGGGCGACCGGCGCGTCGGAGCCGAACTCCAGGCGGGTGCCCGCCTTGAGCAGGTCGGCGTAGGCGAACGCGCGGGCGGTGCGGCCGGACCACTGGCGCTCGGCGACGTCGCGGTCGTCGGGCGCGTGGGCCGGCTGGATGCCCGCGATCACGCCGAGCTCGGCGAAGCGGGGCACGTCGCGGGGGCCGAGCAGCTGGGCGTGCTCGATGCGCCGGCCGGGGATGTCGATGCCGGCGAGCACGTCGAGCGCGATGCGGTTGGCCTCGTCACCGATGGCGTGCAGCGCGGGCGCGATGCCGTTCGCGGCGGCCCGTTCGAGCAGGGGCCGCAGCTCCTCCTCGGTCACCAGCAGCTCGCCCGGGTACTCGTCGTCGGGGAACTCGCCGGGGTAGGGCTCGTGGCAGAACGCGGTGCGGGTGTTGAGCGAGCCGTCGACGAAGACCTTGAGCGGGCCGACCGTCAGCAGCCCGCCGGAGCCGTCGACGGTCGCGCCGGTGCGGTGGCCGCGCTCGATGGCCTGGTCGAGCACGTTGCGCGCGATGACACACCGGACGCGGACCGACGGTGGGCGGATCGCGAGCCGGCGCGTCCAGTCGGTGACGGTGTCGGCGTACTCGTAGTCGGCGATCGTGGTGATCCCGCGGGCGGCGGCCGCCTCGGTGGCGTCGAGGACCCAGCGGTCGGCCTCGGCGGTGTCCGGGCCGGGCAGCGCTGCCGTGACCGCCATGGCGTCGTCCTCGATGAGCACGCCCGTCGGGTGCTCGCGGCCGACGAGCTTGAGCGCCTCGGAGTTGAGCCAGACCGCGTGCAGGTCGTTGCTGAGCACCGCGACGGGCCGGCCGGGGAAGGCGCGGTCGAGGAGCTCCTTGTGCGGCGCCACGCGCCAGAAGGTCTCCCGGTAGTTCGCGCCGGTGAGCAGGCTCGTGTCCCCGGGCGGTCCTTGTGCGGCGACGAGCATCTCGACCGCGTGCTGCGCGGACCGCGCGCCGGCGACCGAGACCCGCCGGCGGGCGCTGGCCCACTGCATCATGTGCGCGTGGGCGTCGACGAGTCCGGGAAGCAGTGTCCCGCCCCGCCCCTCGAGCACCTGGACGCCTTCGGTCACCGTTCCCAGGGGCTCGACAGCGGCGACCCGGCCGTCTTCGACACGAACGTCCGCGCGCCGCCCGGTGAGCCCGATCGCGACGTCGCGCAGCAGAAGTGGCTTGTGCATCCGCGTCAACCTATCGCCCAGCCCGCGGCTTGTCCGAACCTGTCTGCGCCAAGCGTCCTCCGCGGGGCGCCGGCCACGTGCCGCGAGCCACCACTGACCTCCTGTGACCAGCCATAACGGTCGCGCGCGGGGCGGCGACTGTGGAGTTGTCGGGAGATCAGGAGGAGTCATTACATGTCGCAGACCAACGACGCCGTCGACACTTGGGAGATGGTGGTCGTCCATCGCGCGTTCCGCCGCGAGTTCGGGCTCGCGCCGGGATTGATCCGGCGGGTCGCCGCGGGCGACCGGCAGCGCAGCGCGGTGGTGGCCGACCACCTCGTCTTCGTCTCCGACGGGCTGCACCACCATCACACCGCCGAGGACGAGCTGCTCTGGCCGTTGCTGCTCGAGCGCGTCGGCGACCTCGACGCCGGCCTCGTGCACCGGATGGAGACCCAGCACCAGACCGTCGCGACGCTGGTGGAACGAGCGGTCGAGCTGCTGCCGAAGTGGCGCGCCGACGCCGATCCGACGACCGGCGAGGAGCTCGCCAACGTCTTCGAGAAGATGTCCGTCGCGCTGAACGAGCACCTCGCCGACGAGGAGACCGAGATCCTCCCGCTGTGCGCGCAGCACCTCACCCGCACCGAGTGGGAGGCGATCGGCAAGCGCGGGCAGGAGGCGATCCCCAAGGGCGCCAGGGCATTCGTGTCCCTCGGCGGCATTCTCGCCGACGCGACGCCCGCGGAGCGCACCCGCTTCCTCGCGATGCTGCCGGTGCCCGCGCGCGTCATGTGGCGCGTGGCGGGCAAGGGGATCTACCGCCGCGAGGTCGCCAGGATCCACGGCGCGTAGGGCCTCAGCGTCCCTCCCACACCGGTGGCCGCTTCTCGGCGAACGCCCGGGCACCCTCCATCGCGTCCGCCGAGGCGAACACCGGCGCCAGCAGCTCCCGCTGCATGTCGAACGCCTCGTCGGCCGGCCAGCCGCCGCTCGCGCTGATGACCTGCTTGCTCGCCGCGATCGCCAGCGGGCCGTTGCCGACGATGCGGGCGGCAAGCTCGCGCGCGCCCGCCAGCGCCTCGCCGGCCGGCGTGAGCCGGTTGACCAGGCCGTACCGGTGGGCGTCGACCGCGCTGAGCGGATCACCGGTCAGCGCGAGCTCCATCGCGATCTGGCGGGGGATCCGCTGCGGCAGGCGTAGCAGCCCGCCCGCCGCGGCGGCCAGGCCCCGCTTCACCTCCGGGATGCCGAACCGGGCGTCCTCGGCGGCGACGACGAGGTCGCAGGCGAGCACGACCTCGCAGCCGCCGGCGAGCGCCCAGCCCTCGACGGCCGCGATCATCGGCTTGCGCGGCGGCGACTGGCAGATCCCGGCCAGCCCGCGGCCGGGCAGGGTCACGTCCTCACCGCGCAGGAACGCCTTGAGGTCCATGCCCGCACTGAACGTGCCGCCGGCCCCGGTGATGATGCCGAGCGAGATGTCGTCCCGAGACTCCATCTCGTCCACCGCCTGCGCGATGCCGAGCGTCACCGCGCGGTCGATGGCGTTGCGCGCCGCCGGCCGGTCGATCGTGATCACGGCGATCCGGTCGGCGAACTCCGCCTGCACGACGTCGGACATGGGCTCCTCCTCGACACGCTGGGGACCCCGATTGTCCGTCCTGTCCGTCGTCGCCGGGCCGTTCGGTCAGCCTCCGTTGACCAGCTGGATGTAGTAGTCCCAGTTCCAGTTCGGGCCCGGGTCGGTGTGGTCGTTGCCCGGCACCTCGCTGTGGCCGACGATTCCGCTGCGGTCCTTGGGAATGCCGTAGGTGTCGCACAGCCACGACGTCAGCGCCGCCGACGAGCGGTACATCGCGTCGGTGAACCACGACGGGTCGTCGACGAAGCCCTCGTGCTCGATGCCGATCCCGTACGCGTTGCCCGAGCGGGCGTGCCACGCGGTGTCCGCGTCGGCGACCATGTGCGTGACCTCGCCGTCCGCGGAGCGCACCACGTAGTGCGCGCTCACCTGCGAGTCCGGATTCTGGAACCAGCTGATCGTCCCCGCGTAGGAGCCCTGGGTCACGTGGATGACGACCGTCGTGATCGCCGAGGTCCGCCCCGTGCTGTAGTTCGCCGGGTTCGCCGGGTTCCAGATGGAGTTCGGGTAGTCCATCGCGTGCACGTCGCCCGAGACGTCGTCCAGCGCGCGGACGCCCGCGAACCGGCCGGGCTCCGGCCGCACGGCCTGCTCGGCGACCACGACCCGCTCACTGCCGGACTTGGCCTCGACGCCCGCGGCGAGCAGGTCGTAGACCGTGTCGGCGTACATCTTCGCGACCCGGTCGTCGGTGGCCCCGCCGTACGCCGCGACGATGGGGTACCAGGCGCCGAGCCGGTCGCGGGCGGCCGCGTCCAGGCCCTGCTGGTCGGCGAGCGCGCGCAGCACGGCCGCACCGCCGCGGACGTTCGCCGCGGTGTCGGTCCGCAGCTGTGCGGCCGGCACCTTCGTGATGTCGGCGGCCTGCTCGAGCGTGTGCCGCGCCGGGTTGCTGACCAGGTGCATGACGCCGAAACCGTTGTCCTGGCTCGGTTCCCCGGCGTGCCCGTCCAGGTGTGTCTCGCCGTAGCCGACCGCGACGATCAGGTCGCGCGGCACGTCGTACTCCGCGGCGGCGGACGCGAACGCGTCGTTCACCGCGCCGCCGGACCGGGTGTCCTGCTGGCCGGTCGCGGCACCGCCGGTGAACGCGACCGCGGCCACCACGGCGCTTGCGACGGTCGCGACGCCGGCAATTGTCATCGCCTTACGCATGTCCGACTCCTCACTGCTCGTTGCTTGCCGCGAAGCCGCCGACCTCGGCGAGCATCTCGTTCGCCTTGCCCTCGGCCTGGTCGTAGCGCTCCGGGCAGCACGAGCGCTGCACGGTCTGCGCGAGCAGGCCCGCGGACAGGTCGGGGTAGAGCGGCTCGTTGTGGATGGCCTGGGCGAAGAACTGGGTCGCCGCGTAGTTGACGTCCATGATCTGTTCGGGCGTGCCCCAGCCCTGGCTCGGCCGCTGCTGGAACACGCCGAGCGAGTCGGCGTCACCGCAGGGCAGGTTGTTCATGTGCGACTCGACCCAGCCGGCCTCGAACCCGGCGAGCATGACCTTCGGCGACGCGCCCATGCTGGTGCCGACCTGGTGGACGGTCTGCGTCACCGCCAGGTCGCGGTCCGACGGGATGCTGTCGCACGCCTGCGGACCGATCTTGGCGGGCACGTGGCCGCCCGGCACGGCGGCCGCGGGATCCACCGCCGCGGTCTCCGGGCTCGCCAGCGCGGCGGTCGCGACCAGCCCCGCGGTCACGACCGCGGCGGCCAGTGCGAGCGCGAGCCGGCGTGCGGGAGTGAACGTCGTCATCGGTAATCCCCTCGCTACGTGATGACATCAGGTGTTCACGCACAGTGTCGATTTGGGCGCCAAGTGGCCGATACCGACGAATGTAGGTGTGAAATTCACAGATAGTGGATGTTGGGCCGGCCCGTTCGCGCGCGTGGACGAGGAGTGACTGCTCCTGCACGACCAGTGCACGCCCGGCTGACCGGACCAACCTTGCCCGACCAGGCCCGCGGCCGGGTCACCCGCTCGTACCGTGCTCACGGACGGCTCCGCCGGGGCGGCCGTCGGTTGTGACAAGCGAGGCGCAGCGTGGCCATCGCGGCGGTCCGTCCGGGAGCGGTGGAGGTCGGCCTGCCGTTGGACGAGACCGACCTGGTGCTGCTGCGCGCCGCGGCCAGGACCACCACGCTCGCCGCTGCCGCCGAGGCGGCCGGGCTCACCGCGCGGGTCGCCGGGCGGCGCCTCGAACGGCTCGAACACCGGCTCGCCCTCGAGCTGCTGCGTCGGGACGAGGACCGGCTGGCGGTGAACGCGGCGGGCCACCGCGTGCTCGCCGCCGGCTCGTCCCTGCTCGCCGCGATCGCCGCCGCCGCGCAGGCCACCGTGGACGTCGTCACCGGTGGCCCGCCAGACCTGCCCCGGCTGCGGGTGGCCGGGTTCGGCACGAACTGGGACGCCTTCGCCGACGACCTCGCGGCCGGCCTGCCCGGCGTGCTCCTCGAACTGACGGTCGCCGAGCCGGCCGAGGCCGCCGAGCTCTACGACCGCGGGCAGGTCGACATCGTCTACGCGTGGCAGGCGGGCGGCGAGGGCCCGGCGCCGGCCAGGGCCGCGCGCCGGCTCGCGGTCCTCGACGAACCGCTGTGGGTGGCGCTGCCCGCGAACCACCCGTGTGCCGGCGATCCCGTCGTGCCCCTCGGCCGGCTCGTCGCCGACCGCTGGCTGGCCGGGAACACCGACCTCGCCGGGCAGCTGGTCCACGCGGCGGGCGCCGCGGCCGGGTTCGTGCCGCGGCTCGGCCAGCCGGCCCGCTCGGCGCCGGCCGCGCGCAGCATGATCGCCCAGGGGCTCGGCGTCATGCTGGTCTCGCCGCTCGCCACCCTGCCCGGCCCCGGCGCGCGCCTCGTGCACCGCCCGCTGACCGACGCGCCGCGGCGCCGCCACGTGCTCCTGTCCGATCCCGACGTCGTCGACGACCGCGTCGCCCGCCTCGTCGTGCACCGGCTGCGCCGCCTCTACGCCGCGACCGCCGCGCGCCGCAACCCCGCCTACCGCGACGCCGCCGCGTTCCCCGTCCCGCGCCCGGACGCCGAGGACCCGGCGATGGATCCGGCGCTGCTCACCGGGCTCGGCGCGGCCGGCCGGCCCGTCGCCGCTGGACGCCTCACGCTCGACGACGTGCACCTGCTGCACGCGGTCGCGGCCACCGGCAGCCTCAACCGGGCCGCCCGCGTGCTGCTGATCAGCCAGCCCGCGCTCTCCCGGCGGGTGCGCCGGCTCGAGGAGACGCTCGGCGCGGCGCTGCTCGTGCGCAGCCACCGCGGCACGGTCCTGTCCCCGCTCGCCGGGGCGTTGCTGGGCCGCATCGCCGACGCGGTGGCGGACTTCCGGGCCGCGCTCACCCCGCACCCGCGCCGCGGTAGCTGACGCCGCGCGGCGCGCACGCCATCCCGGGCTCGACGCGCCACAACTGACCACGCGTGCCGACGATCGGCTGTTGACGGCCGCCGCCACTTGGTGATCTGATCGACATGAAATTCATTCACATTTTGGTGTGGCCATTGGGAGGCCGTGGTGTCCCTGCTCAAACGATCCCTGCTGGCGGCCGGGGTGGCCGCCACACTCACCACCGCGGGCGTGCTCACCGCGGTCGCCGCGCCCGACGAGGAGGCGGCCGCCGCGTTGCCGACGGCCGCCATCGCGATCGGCGACAGCTTCATCAGCGGCGAGGGCGGGGGTGACTACCAGCCGGTGACCGACCTGAACGGGGTGCCGCAGGGGTTCCCGGGCTGGGACGCCCCCAACAACAACGCCTTCTTCTGCCACCGCTCAGCACATTCCTCGCTGCTGCAGGCGAACCTGGCGGGCATCCAGGACCGTTTCAACCTCGCCTGCTCCGGCGGCCAGCCGCACGACATCGCGAACCCGTCGGCGAACCGGGAGAAGGGCCGGACCGTCGCCGCGCAGCTCGACCAGGTCCGCGCGGTCGCCCAGACCCACGACATCGACCTCGTGCTCGTCGGGCTCGGCTCGAACAACAGCTCCTTCACCTTCGGCGACGCGGCGTCCATCTGCGCCAACCGGTTCATCGCCGACGCGTGGGTCGGCTGGTGGGAGTTCTGGGCCGGTGACCCGCCGCAGGAGCCGTGCGTCATCTCCGACCTGGCCACCGACGCGGAGTTCGCCTCGGCCACCACGGAGACGACCGACGCGCTGCGCGGGCTGCTGAACACGCTGAACGAGATGGACGCGGACGGCCAGCACCGGATCGTGTTCCAGGACTACACGAACCCGCTGCCGCAGGACTTCGCCGAGCGGTACCACGAGGAGGACGGCCGCCAGGACGACCGGGACAAGTTCCGTGCGCTGGGTGCCGAGCGGTACGCCGCCGGCTGCCCCGCGCACCGCGCGAGCATGGGTGCCGGGCACCTGTTCTCCGAGGGCCTGGGCCGGCTGGTGGCCGCCTCGCACGCCTCGCTGTCGGCGGAGTTCCCCGGCGCGGACCTCGTGTTCCTCGACGTCCAGCACGCGTTCGACGGGGCCCGGCTGTGCGAGCAGGATGGCAGCCCGGACAACGCGCTCGCCACGCCGATCCGGCTGCAGGACGGGCCGACCGGCGTGCCGGTCACGAGCCTGGCCGGCAAGGACAAGATCGCCGTCCAGCGGATCGCGCAGTCCTGCGTCGACCACTTCCAGACCTGTCAGGAGTCCTGGCACCCCAACGTGAACGGGTACGGGGTGCTCGGCCAGTGCCTCGCGGGCGCCGCGACCACCGCGAGCCGCGCGGTCACCTGCGCCCGGCAACCCGACGGCAGCGTCACCATCGGGTAGCCGGCGTGACGATCGCCCGGTAATTCGGTTGCCCCTCTCCTCGGTCGTCTGCTGTCCTGTCCGGACACCGCAGGCGACCGAGGAGAGGTTCATGCGAGCAGCTGTCATGTCCACCCCATCTGGCCTTTCCGTCTATCCAGAGGACATGACGCTTGAGTCGCACCCTGAACCTGGGCATCCTCGCCCATGTTGACGCCGGCAAGACGAGCCTGACCGAACGCCTGCTGCACGAGGCCGGCGTCATCGACCACGTCGGCAGCGTCGACGACGGCAGCACGATCACCGACTCCCTCGCGCTCGAACGGCAACGCGGCATCACGATCAAGTCCGCGGTCGTCTCGTTCGCCATCGGGGACGCCGCGGATCCGGTCACGGTCAACCTCATCGACACGCCCGGCCACCCGGACTTCATCGCCGAGGTGGAGCGGGTCCTGTCCGTGCTCGACGGCGCCGTGCTCGTGGTCTCCGCGGTGGAGGGCGTGCAGGCGCAGACCCGCGTGCTGATGCGGACGCTGCGCCGGCTGGGGATCCCGACGCTCATCTTCGTCAACAAGATCGACCGCCGCGGCGCGGACCCGGACCGGGTGCTGCGCGCCATGGCGGCGAAGCTGTCCCCGGCCGTCGTGCCGATGGGCAGCGCCACCGCGCTCGGCACGCGCGACGCCCGGTTCACGCCGTCCGCCGCACCCACGCCGGAGCTGCTCGAGGTACTCGCCGAGCGCGACGACTCGCTGCTCGCCGCCTACCTCGACGACACCCCGCCGCCGCCCGGGTGCGTGCGTGCCGAGCTCGCCGCGCAGACCGCCCGCGCCCAGGTGCACCCGGTGTACCTCGGCTCGGCGATCACCGGCGCCGGTGTCGGCGAGCTCCGCGCGGGCATCGCGGCGTTGCTGCCCGCGGCACGGCGGGATCCGGACGCACCCGTGTCCGGCACGGTGTTCAAAGTGGAGCGTGGGCCGGCAGGGGAGAAGGTCGCCTACGTCGCCCTGTTCGCCGGCACCGTCCGGGTGCGCGACCGCGTGCGGTTCGGGGACGGCGGGCACGGCAAGGTGACCGCGGCCGGCGTGTTCGCGGACGGCACGGCCGTGGCGCGCAAGGCGGTCGTGGCCGGGGAGATCGGCAAGGTGTGGGGGCTGCGGGACATCCGGATCGGCGACCCCGTCGGCCGGCCGCGCACCACGGCCGGGCACCACTTCGCGCCGCCGACGCTGGAGACGGTCGTCGTGCCGGCGCGCCCGCAGGACAGGGGCGCGCTGCACCCCGCCCTCGTGGCGCTGGCCGAGCAGGACCCGCTGATCAACCTGCGGCTCGACGAGCTGCGCCAGGAGATCTCCGTGTCGCTGTACGGCGAGGTGCAGAAGGAGGTCATCCAGGCCACGCTCGCCGACGAGTTCGGCCTGGACGTGACGTTCCGCGAGTCGACCACGATCTGCGTCGAGCGGCCGGCCGGCACCGGCGCGGCCTACGAGCTGCTCGGCAAGGACACCAACCCGTTCCTCGCCCAGGTCGGGCTGCGGGTCGAGCCGGCGCCGCCGGGCAGCGGCGTGTCGTTCCGGCTCGAGGTCGAGCTCGGGTCGATGCCGTACGCCTTCTTCAAGGCGGTGGAGGAGACCGTGTACGAGGTGCTCGGCCAGGGCCCGCACGGATGGCAGGTACCCGACTGCGCGGTGACGATGACGCACTCGGGCTACTACCCGCGGCAGAGCCACGCCCATCAGAAGTTCGACAAGAGCATGTCCAGCACGGCGGGCGACTTCCGCAACCTCACGCCGCTGGTCCTGATGACCGCGCTGCGCCGCGCGGGCACCGTGGTGCACGAGCCGATGCACCGGTTCCGCCTGGAGATCCCGGCCGACACGCTCGGCACGGTGCTCCCGGCGCTCGCCCGGCTGCGCGCGGTCCCGGCGGCACCGGTGCCGCTGGGAGCGGCGTACGTCGTCGAGGGCGATGTCCCGGCCGGCGCCGTGCACGAGCTGCAGCAGCTGCTGCCGTCGTGGTCGCGTGGCGAGGGCGTGCTGGAGCACGGGTTCGACCACTACGAGCCGGTCACCGGCCCGGTGCCGAGCCGGTCGCGGACCGACCACAACCCGTTGGACCGCAAGGAGTACCTGCTCGAGGTGCAACGGCGGGTGGTGGGCGCGGGGGCGGGCTGAGCACCCGGCGGCGCACGGTTCCCGTGCGCCGCCGGGCGGTTCGAGCGAAGCGTCAGAACACGTTGACGCCGAACATGTTCAGGCCCGGGATCACCGGCTGGAAGTAGCTGAAGCCACCGCCCATGCCGGAGGTGATGCCGATCGCGGTGGAGCCGGCGAACCACGCGCCGCCGCTGTCACCCGGGTTCACGGCGGCCGTGCTCTCCGCCATGTTGTTCACGCAGCCCTGCGCGTAGCAGATCGTCATGCCGGTCTGCGTCACCTGACCGCACGTGAGGCCGGTCGTGCTGCCGCTCTTGCAGATCTGCATGCCCGGCTGCGGGTCGCCCGCGCCGGTGATGTCCTGGAAGCTGCCGTTGTAGAGGTTCACGTCGCCGGGCTGGGGCAGCCCGCCGTCGTTGCGGATCAGGCCGTAGTCGTTGCCCGGGAAGCTGGCGCCGACCGACGGGCCGTAGAACGCGCCGTTCGGGTCGTTCCACGACGCGATGGCCGAGGTGCAGTGCCCGGCGGTGATACCGGCGTTGCCGGTGGTGGAGAAGCCGAGCGAGCACCGCCCGCCGCTGCCGGTGATGGCGTCGCCGCCGGAGATCGCCGTCCGGAACGAGCCGTCGACGTCGCGCACCGTCACCGCGTCGCCGTAGCGCGCGGCCGTCGCGGTGAGCGCGTCCGCGCTGGCGGTGTCGCCGATCTGGACCACGACCTGGTTGGTCCGAGCGTCGATGCCCGCCGCCGAGTCCGCGGGCAGCCGCTTCGCGACCGCGTCCCGAACCGACTCCAGCTCCGTCATGCTGTGCTCGACGACCCGTGCGGTCGCCCCGGCTGCGCGCACGGTCGCCGCGGCCTGCTCGTCGACGACGCCGACCACCACGGACCCCGTGTGCTGGTCGAGCCACATGCCGGCCGAGCTCGCGCCGACCTGCGCGACGAGCCGCTCGCCCTTCGCGAGCAGCGCGGGTTGCGCGGCCAGCCGCGCCATGGCGTCCGCCTCGCTCAGGCCACTCGCCGTCAGGGAGGCGGCGGCCGCGTGCGCGACCGGTTCGCCGTAGCCGGCGGGTAGCGCCTGCGCGGTCGACGTCGCGAGCGGCACGAGTGCCGCGGCCGCGGCGGCGACCGTCAGGGTGCGGAAGAGGGATTTTCGGAAGGAAATCATGTGCAGGGATTCCTTTCTTCGCCCTTGTGAGGAAAATGCTGACCTCACACAGATGAAGTTAGGAACCACCCATACCGGGCGCCAAGCGTCCGATCGGGGTACGCAGTTGCCGTTTACCGCCCGCCGGGGCGGTTGCGCGTCAGATTGTGCAGCCGCACGCGGGCGCCGCGGTAGCGGTCGATCGCCCACCGGAACGGGCGGGGCACCAGGGTCGCCGCGAGCCGGGCCTGCTCCTCGGCCGCCCGCTGCCCCTCGGCCTCGAGCTCGTGCAGCAGCCCGGCCACGGCGTAGATCGCCGCGTCGAGCGTCTCACCGTCGGTCACGTCGTCGGGGTGGCGCGCGTCGGGACCGCCGGTCTCCGGCAGCAGGTCGTCCAGGTCGCCGGTGACCGCGAAGCCGGACTCGCGCAGGGACTGGACCATCTCCTTGCTCTTCTGCAGCACCCAGTCCTGGTCTTCGGCCGGTAACCGCAGCGGCGTCGCGTCCGGCCGCGCGGCCAGCACGTTCACCGCGAGCAGGTTCTTCACCAGCCGCTGGTACACCGGCCACTCCAGCTCGCTGACGACGAGCTGGTTGACCCGGCGCAGGAGGTTGGTCTCCACCAGGCCCATCGACGGGTTCTTCACCTCGACCTCGACCGGCCGCACGGCCGGGTCGAAGCCGACGGTCTTCGCGAAGCGTTGCCACAGCTCGTCGCGGGGCGCGCGACGCGGCACGGTGATCAGGTGCACCCGGTCGGCCGGCAGGTCGCCGGCCCAGTTGCGCAGCACCGCGGGCAGGTCCTGGTAGCTCCAGAACGTCCGCGCGAAGAACGGGTCGATCGAGTCGTCGAGCCCGCGCAGCGAGCGGGTGAACTCGCCGAACGTGAGCCGCCCGCAGTTCTTCACGTCCTCCTGCCACACCGCGGGCACCTGCCGCGCGAGGTCGCGAGTGGTGAGCACGAGGTGCACCTCGAGGCCGGCGAGCGACTGCATGGCGCGCTTGATCGCGGCCGGCGAGGCGCTGCCGAGCATCTCGTGGGAGATGATCGACGTGCCCGGCCAGTTGCGCGCCGCCGTGACGACCCGGTCCCACGCGCCCGCGACGGCGGGGTCGACGTGGCCGTGCCAGACCAGCTCGCGCAGGTCCTGCGTGGCGAGGAAGTGCCCGTCCGGCCGCGTGCCGGGGTAGCACACCCCCGCCTCGCGCAGCGCGTCCCTGTTGGACCACAGCACTTCCTGGAGGAAGGTCGTGCCGGTCTTCGGCGAGCCGATGTGCAGGAACACGCGCTGCCGCGCCATCGTGACCCTTTCTAGACGAGGACGGAGACCAGGCGTTCGACCGTGTCGTCGAGCGAGCCGGAGCCGTCGACCACGAGGTCGGGCGCCTCGGGCGCCTCGTAGCCCTGGCCGACGCCGGTCATGTTGGGCAAATTGCCGGCCTTCGCCTTGGCATAGAGGCCCTTCGGGTCGCGTTCGGCGCACACCTGCGCGGGCGTGTCGACCCAGCACTCGACGAAGTCGCCGGAGTCGAACAGGCCCTTCGCGACCCGGCGGTCGGCCCGGAACGGCGACACGAGCGCGACGACGACGATGAGGCCGGCGTCGAGCAGCAGGTGCGCGGTCTCCGCGACCCGGCGCACGTTCTCCGCGCGGTCCTCCGGGGTGAAGCCGAGATCCTTGTTCAGTCCACTTCGGACGTTGTCGCCGTCGAGCACGTAGGTGTGCAGCCCCATGCCGTGCAGCCGGCGCTCGAGCGCGTCCGCGATCGTGGACTTGCCGGCGCCGGGCAGCCCGGTCAGCCACAGCACGCGGGGCCGCTGGCCCTTCAGCCGCGCCCGCGCGTCGCGGTCGACCGCGTAGTCGTGCGGCACGATGTTGGTGCCGCGGCGCAGCGCGTAGCGGACCATGCCGGCCGCGACGGTGTCCTTGGTGACCCGGTCGACGAGCAGGAAGCTGCCGGTGTCGCGGCTGGTGTCGTACTTGTCGAGCGAGACCGGCCGGTCGGTGGAGAGCTCCACGGTGCCGATGTCGTTGACGCCGAGCGTGCGCGCCGCGAGCTGGTCGCCGGTGGTGACGTCGAGCCGGCCGCGGATCGTCGTCACGACGGCCGGCACGGTCAGCGGACCGGCCAGCAGCAGGTAGGACCGCCCGTGCGCGAGCGGCTCGTCGGCGGTCCACACGAGGTGCGCGGAGAAGGCGGTGGCCGGCTCCAGGGTGCCGGCGCGGGCGGCCGGCATCGTCAGCAGGTCGCCGCGCCGCACGTCGATCTCGCTCGTCAGCGTCACGGTCGCCGGCATGCCCGGGTCGACCTGGCCGACCTCGCCGTCGGGGCTGTGCACCTTGTCGATCGTCGAGGCGGCGCCGCTGCCCGCGACGACCACCGGGTCGCCGGGCCGGACCGGGGCGCCCACGACGGTGCCGGCGAACCCGCGGAAGTCGTCCGCACGCACGATGTACTGCACCGGCAGCCGGAACCCGCTCCCGTCGGCGGCCTTCGGCGCGGGCGGTTGCCAGGCCGACAGCGCGCCGAGCACGGTCGGCCCGTGGTACCACGGCATCGCGTCCGACGCGGTGATCACGTTGTCCCCGCTGAGCGCGCTGACCGGGATGACCTCGACGTCCCCCACGTCGAAGCGGGCCGCCGCCGCGCGCACGCCACCGGCGAGCTCCTCGTACAGCACGTGGTCGTAGCCGCGGGCGTCGAGCTTGTTGACCGCCGCGATGACCGTCCGCACGCCCATCAGCGCGCACACGGCGAGGTGGCGGCGGGTCTGCGCGCGGATGCCCTTCGTGGCGTCGACGAGCAGCAGCGCCACGTCCGCGGTCGACGTCGCCACCGCCATGTTGCGGGTGTACTGCTCGTGGCCCGGCGCGTCAGCGATGATCACCCGCCGGCCCGAGGGCAGGTCGAGGTGACGATAGGCGACGTCGATCGTGATGCCCTGCTCGTGCTCGGCCTCGAGGCCGTCGGTCAGCAGCGAGTAGTCCACCTCGCCGGCGGGCACGGTCGAGCCGCCGCGGCGGGTGCGCCGGGCGTAGTCGAGCTGGTCGTCGGGGACGCTGCCGGTCTCGGCGAGCAGGCGGCCGATCAGCGTGGACTTGCCGTCGTCGACCGAGCCGCAGGCGATGAGCCGCAGCACGGACACGGGGCGGTGGGCGGGCTGGGCGGGCGACACGTCGATGAGCGTCATCAGAAGTAGCCCTCCGCCTTCTTGCTCTCCATGGACTTGCCGCCCTCGCCGTCGATGAGCCGGCCCGCCCGCTCCGAGCGGCGGTCGGCCCGCATCTCGTCGATGAGCTCGTCGAGGTTCTCGGCCTTGGACTCGACGGCGGCGGTCAGCGGGTAGCAGCCGAGGGTCCGGAAGCGGACCAGGCGCTGCTGGGGTTGCTCGCCGTCGTGCAGCGGGTAGCGGTCGTCGTCGACCATGATCAGCTGGCCGTCGCGCTCGACGACCGGGCGCGGCTTGGCGAAGTACAGCGGCACGACCGGGATCTGCTCCCGCCTGATGTAGCGCCACACGTCGAGCTCGGTCCAGTTGGACAGCGGGAACACGCGCATCGACTGGCCTTCGGTGAGCTCGGTGTTCGCGCTGCGCCAGAACTCCGGGCGCTGCTTGCGCGGTTCCCAGCGGTGGCCCGGCTCGCGCAGCGAGAACATCCGCTCCTTGGCGCGCGAGCGCTCCTCGTCCCGGCGGGCCCCGCCGATCGCGGCGTCGTACCCCTGCGCGTCGAGCGCCTGGCGCAGCGCGACGGTCTTCATGATGCGGGTGTACTCGTGCGAGCCGTGGGTGAACGGCGTGACGCCGTCGGCGCGGCCCTCCTCGTTGGTGTGCACGCGCAGGTCCAGGCCGAGCCGCCGCGCCGTCTCGTCCCGGAAGTCGATCATCTCGCGGAACTTCCAGCGGGTGTCGATGTGCAGCACCGGGAACGGCACCGGCCCGGGCGCGAACGCCTTCATCGCGAGGTGCAGCAGGACCGAGGAGTCCTTGCCGATCGAGTAGAGCAGCACCGGCCGGCGGAACGCCCCGGCCACCTCACGCATGATGTGGATGGCCTCCGCCTCGAGCTCGTCGAGCACCGCTTCCGGCGCGATGGCCTCCTCCGCCTCGACAGGCACCTGTGTACTTCCTCACTGTCGCCTTGCTGTTCCCGAACGTGCTGTATGACTGCCTCAGGTCGGCAAGGGTAGCTGGTCCGACCTGCGCCATCGCACGTCGTCCCCACCCGCGGGTTCTCCTCGCCCGGTACGGTGCCGGGTTCGGTAACCACGTGGTGAGAGCCGGATTCCGGATGGTGGACAGGGTTGCGCGACAACGGGAGCCCACCACCGCGGACGGTGATGGGCTCCCGTTGTTCCTGCTACGTCAGCAGGTCTTCGCGTAGCGGCAGGCCACCACCGACGGCTGCTCCACCGGCGAGCCCTGCTGGATGGACCACGCCAGCCGGAGGAACTGCGCGTGCGTCCAGGCGAGCGGGGTCGCGGACGTGGTGGCGGTGCCGGGTTCCCTGGCCGGGGCCGGCGGCCGGTTGTCCCACACCTGCTCGGGCAGCATCAGGCCCTCGTTGGCGGTGGCCGCGATCGTCCGCAGCCGGTCGCCCGCGCTCGCCGCGTCGCCGGTGAGCAGGTCGTACTCGCCGCGCTCACCCGCGAAGATCGGCCACAGCCGGCCGTAGGTGCGCGTCGGCTCCGGCGTCGGCCAGATGACGTTCCACGCCTCGCCGTTCGCCTGCTCGCCGTAGCCGTCGCTGGTGAACCGGTGCCAGAGCTGCCCGGCCGGCGTCTCGTCACCGAGCTCGGCGTCGACCAGGCCCACCGAGTTCACGATCGCCGGGTCGTCCGCCGGCCGCACGCCCAGGCGCACCAGCTCGAGGAAGCTCGGGTCCACGACCGAGCGCTGGTCGACCTCGCCCGGGTTGTTGTCGCCCAGGTTGTACTTGGTGCCCTGGTCCGGCTTGCCGTCCTTGGTCAGCCGCAGGTAGTACGGCTGCGCCGAGAGCGGGCCGGTCTTCGTGACCGTCCAGCTCTCCACCTGCGCCGCCCACGAGTCGGCGATGTCCAGGTAGCGCTTGGCGCCCGCGGCGTCGCCCGCCCGGTCGAGCAGGTCCGCGAGGCACACCAGGCCGGCGACCTCCGAGGCGATCGTGGCGGGGGAGTAGCCGCTCTGGTTCTCCCAGCGCTCCTGCTCGGTCCACGGCGCGGTGTTGCCGTCCTTGCTGTAGCCGACCATGAACTCGGCGGCCTTGCGCAGACCGTCCAGAGTGGACTGGTCGGTGCGGCCGAGGAGCCAGGCGAGCAGCATCGGGGCGGCGGTCTCGTCGAGCTGGACGCTGGTCCAGTACGGCTCGCCGTTGACCCGGGTGTTCTGCGACAGGTGGCCGTCGGCCTGCTGCTGGACCTCGATCATGTAGTCCAGCGCCCGGTTCGCGCCCTCGTCGTCGCCGGCGGCGAGCAGGCCGGTCGCGATCTGGTACAGGTCACGCGGCCAGACCAGCGCGTAGGAGCCGAACTCCGGCGAGATCTGCCGGTCGAAGCCGAACGCCCACGGGAAGGTCGGCGAGGCGATGTACGCGCCGCGGTGCGTCTTGTCCTCCGACGCGGCGAGCACCATGAGCGATGCGCGGTAGACGTCGCGCTCGTGGTGGGTCCGGATGCTCTTCGGCGGCCGGTTCAGGCCGTTGACGTAGTCCTGCCAGCCCTTGGCGTACTCGCGCGCGGCCGTGCGGAACCCGGTGTCCAGCGTGCGGTGGGCGGTACGCACGGCCTGGTCGCGGTTCTTGCCGAAGCCGAGGACGAGGGTGTCGTGGCCGTGGTGGACGCCGTCGAGCTTGAGCTTGCCGGTCTGCACGACGTTGCCCGGACCGGCCTTGCCGTAGGTCCAGTCCATCGTGTGGTCGGTGGCCAGGTCGGTCCAGCCGTCGCTGGTGTCGAGGTAGCCCGTCGACGTGGCGGCGAAGCCGTTGCCGGCGACCAAGGCACTCGTCGCGGCCTCGTCGGAGGCGACGAGCTCGGCCCCGCTGGTGCCGCTGTCGTCGTTGCCCTCGCGGGACAGGGCCGGGTCGTAGAGCACGTAGGCCTGCAGCGGCCGGTGCGACCGCAGGTTCACGTCCACGAGCACGCTCGCCCGGTCCGGGTCGGTGACGTAGGTGAGCTCGGCGCGCCACCCGGTGCCGCGGGCGAGCTGGCGGAACGTCAGGCCGCCGTCGGAGACGGGCTCGGTGCGCACGTCGACGTCCTGCGCGCGCTCGGTGAACGTCTTCCCGTCGGTGACCACGAGCTGGAGATCGCGCACGGCGGGCGTGCTCAGGTCCGGGTAGAAGACCTCGGTCATCCGGCCGCCGCCCAGCGTGAACCACACGGGGCTCTCCGCGCCGCCGTGCGCGGTGCCGAACGCCTGCTTGTCGGCGGGCTGGTACACCGCCGGGGCGCCGGGACCGCCCGGCGCCGCACCCCCGGTCGCCACCGCCGGGGTCGCGGCGCTCACCATCGCCACGACCACCGACAACGCCCCTAACAGCACACTTCTCCGGTGAAGGCCTGTTGACCGCACGACGTTCCTTTCCAGGCAAGGATCGAGTCGGCCGATCCTAGGAAGGTGACGCGGACGCGCACCACCTACCAAAGGTGCCTGATGCCCCGCCGGACCGCATGATCATCTCAATAGTCTACTGTGGACTCGCCAAAGCGGTGAGGGTGCGCAGGCCGGCGGGGTCGCCGGCGGTGGCGGGGACGATGGCCACCTCGTCGAGGCCGGCGTCGGCGTACTCGGCGAGGCGCTCGCGCACGGTGCCGGCGTCGCCGACCAGGCCGACGCGGCGGGCGGCGTGCTCGGGCAGCGCGGCGACCAGCTCGTCGCGGCCCGCGCCCCGGTTGGCGAGGTCGACGGCGTCGGTGAACCCCGCCGCGGCGAACATCTCCTGGTAGCCGCGCACGGGCAGGTACCCGGCGACCGCGCGCATCAGCTGGGCGTAGGAGGCGTCGTCGGGGTCGACGGCGGCGGGCAGCCAGGCCGCGAGCGTGGGCGGGTGGCCGGTGACCGAGTGCAGCTTGGCGCGCAGCTCGCGGACCTGGGCGGGGGAGACGAGGTCGAGCAGCATCCGGTCGGCGTGGCGCGCGGCGATGCCGATGGCCCGGTCGCCGAAGGCCGCGATCGTGAGCGGGCCGGTGGCGGGCGGCAGGCGCCGGTGGAAGCCGTGCGTGCCGGTGGCGCCGAACCACTCGCCGCGCCGGTGCGCCTGGTAGGCCGCGGCGCTGTCGCGCAGGTCGCCGACCGGCCTGGCGCGCGAGCGGCCGTGCACGCCCTCGACGACGCGGGTACTCGAGGTGCCGAGCGCGACCCCGACCGGGCGCCCGATCAGCGCCTCGGCCGACGCGGCACCACGCACGATCGTGAACGGGTCGCGCACCGACACCGGCACGGGCCCGACCGTGATCGCGATCCGGTCGGTGGCCGACCCGACGGCCGCGGCGAGCGCGAACGCGTCCCAGGTCGGGCCCTCCCCGAGCCAGACCTCGCCGTACCCGAGCCGGTCGGCGAGCACCGCGACGTCCGTGGCTTCCAGGGGCGGCTGCTCGTCCTCCCGGGCGGCGGCGACCACGCTGATCTTCACCCGGCCGACCCTACCCCGGGATCCCTCCGTCCTGTTCGGACAGTCGGCGGGGTCGGGCGAGCGGGTCCACGCCGGTCAGCTCGGCGGACAGGGTCCACAGCCGGGCGGCCTGCTCCGGGTCGACGGCGTGGTCGCGCACGCCGGTGTAGCCGCCGTCGGAGGGTGCGGGCTCGGCGACGTCGCAGTCCTCGAGGTAGACGCCGCCCCGGCCGGCGAGCTGCGGGGAGGTGGCGGCCCAGACCTGGGTGGCCGCGCCCTGTTCGACGGTCTTCGCGTCGCCGATGATGTTGCCCGCCTCGTCCCGGAAGCCGGCGTCGACCATCTCGCGCAGCGTGAGGTGCCGGGAGAGGTTGGTCCCGATACGGCCAGGGTGCAGGGAGAACGCGCGGACGCCGCGGGCCTGGTCGTCGAGGTGGACGGCGAACAGCACGTTGGCCGTCTTGGCCTGGCCGTAGGCGAGCCACTTGTCGTAGCCGCGGGTGAAGTGGACGTCGTCCCAGCGGATGCCGGAGTAGTGGTGGCCGCGGGAGGAGACCGAGACGATCCGGGCGCCGGGTCGCACGGCCGGCCACAACCGGCCGGTGAGCGCGAAGTGCCCGAGGTGGTTGGTGGCGAACTGCGCCTCCCAGCCCGGGCCGACGCGGGTCAGCGGCGTGGCCATGATGCCGGCGCTGTTCACCACGAGGTCGATCCCGCGTCCGGTCGCCAGGAAGCGGTCCGCGAAGGCCCGGACGCTCTCGAGGTCGCCGAGGTCGAGTTCGTCGACCTCCACCCGGTCGTGCGCCGCCAGTGCCTCCCGCGCGCTCTCGACGCGCCGCGCGGGCACGACGACGTGCGCGCCGGCGCCGCTCAACACCCGCGTGGTCTCCAGGCCGATGCCGGAGTACCCGCCGGTGACGATCGCCAGCGTGCCGGTGAGGTCGATGCCGTCGATGACCTCGGCTGCGGTGGTGGTGGCGCCGAAGCCGGACCCGAGCTGGTGCTGCGCTGTGCTCACTCGTCGACGCTATGCGCTGGAGCGCGCTCCAGCGCAAGCGCGGGCTCGGTGGGTCAGACCGCGAAGCACTTCAGCGTGATCGGCTCGCCGGCGAGCGCGTCGTGGATGCCGGAGTAGACCGTGCCGTCCAGGGCCAGGCCGACGTGCTCGACCACGCGCAGCGGGCACTGCGACTGGATGCGCACGTTCGTCGCGCCGTCGGCCAGCGCGGCGTTGTCCACCGGGCGGACCAGCTCGTCCAGCGAGGTGTAGAAGTTCGTGTAGCGCACCGAGCCGATCGTGTCGTCGCCGTCGTTGAGCGCGTTGACGAAGTCGGAGTTCACGGCCATCTGCTGGCAGGCCACGATCCCGAGGCAGTCGCCGCCGCCGAAGAAGTCCGCGATGTTCGCCACCGCGGTGCCGTAGTGCGGCGCGCCGAGGCTGATCAGGCTGTCCACTGTGGAGTCGCCGCCGAGGTACTTCACGTACTGCCGGGCGACGAGCCCACCCTGCGAGTGCCCGACGAGGTCGACCTTCGCCGCGCCGGTGCGGGCGCGCACGTCGTCGACGAACGCGGCCAGGTCCCGTGCGGTGTCGGCGATGTCGGTGGTGCCGAGGTTGGTGAGCTCGAAGATGAACGCCTCGTGGTTGTCCTCGCGCAGCCGCTTGGCGAGTGGTTCGTAGAAGAACGCCGGGCCGAAGGTGCCGTTGACGATGACGACCGGGTCGGGCTCGTCCGCGGCGGCGGACAGGCCGGGCCAGAGGAACACTGCGGCGAGTGCGCAGGCGACTCCGCAGAGTAGCGAGCGCAGGGTAGCCGGACGGAGACGCTTCATCGAGTCCTCCAGGGTGCAGGGGCAGGCCCGTGGTGTAACTCACAGTAGAGAGCGCCGGCGTAGTTACTCAAGAGTAGAAAGTAGGAAACCCCGGTGCGGGGCCGAAGCCACGCACCGGGGTCACCGGTTCGGTTACCTGGTCAGCGGGTCAGGCGCCCCCGCCGCCGCCTCCCGGTTGCACGACACCGTTCACGGTCAGCGTGTACGGCGCGTACTGCTGGACCAGCTCGGTCGGCTCGTCGTAGGCGACCTCGACGACGACCTTCGGGAACAGCGCGAGCACCAGCAGCTGCAGCGTGCCCAACCGGATCTGGTTCTTCCCGTTGAACTCGGCCTGCAGGCCGATCTGGTTCCGCTCGTCGTAGCCGATGATGCGGACGTTCCAGTTGTTGACCGGCGTCGCGCGGATCTCGGTCGGCGACTTGAACGCGGCCAGGCTGGAGCCGTCGCTGATCGCCGTGCCGCCGAGGGCGACGTTGTCGATCTTGAAGCCACCCTCGTTCACGCCGCCGTCGCTGACGTACCGGAAGCTGAGCAGCACGTCCTGCCCCGCGTACGCGGACAGGTCGTAGCTGTGCGGCTCGAACCCGGTGGTCTGGCCGTTCAGGCCGGGGCCGAACGGCGCGTCGCCGGTCCTGTCGCCGGCGATCGACGTGTACGTCGCGCCGCCGTCAGTGGAGACCTGCACGTAGGCGTAGTCGAACCCCATCTCGGCGCCGTACTTCGCGTCGAAGCGCAACGTCGGGTCGGCGGCCGGCACGGTCACGGGCGTGACCGCGGCGGCGTCGAGGTTGTTCTCGTTGCCCGACCACAGCACCGGGTTGCCGGGTGCGTCCGGATCGTCGTTCACGACCGTCCACTGCAGTGGCAGCGACGGCAGCGTCGTCGAGCCCTGGAAGTTCAACGACCGCAGGTCGATGCCACGCAACGGTGTCCCGTTGGCGCGCTGGAGCGCGACGAAGTCCGCGCCGTTGGGGCCGGCGCCCGGGTTGTCGTTGACGTTCGGGTTGGCGAAGTTGACCGTCGAGCGCAGGCTCGGGGTCGTCACCCGGCTCTTCGGCACGCCGAGCATGATGCCGCGCTTCGAGTCCCCGACGATCTTGTCCATCAGGACCATCGTCTGGTGGTCGTGGAACACGCGGTACATGTCGTGCACGCCCTCGGCCTCCAGGGCGGCGTCGAGGCTGGCCAGCCCCTGGAGCTCACCGTCCTGGTGCAGGCGCGACATGAAGTCCGTGCCGTAGCGGTCGTACAGGAACAGCATGAACGAGTAGGCGTTGCCATAGTCGGCGAGCACCTCGCTCGGGGTGCCCTCGCCCCACAGGTTCAGCGAGTTCTCCGGACCACCGCAGTCCCTCGGGTTCGGGTTGAACGGGGTCTGCACCGAGCCGAAGCCCTGGAAGCAGTAGAGGTGGCTGTCGGCGCCGCGGTCGAACACCGTCCGCGTCCCGTCCACGAGGCCGGTCAGCGTCTGGGCGAAGTCGGACAGGCCCTCGTTCATCCAGGTGGTCTCGAACGGGTCGGTGTAGTTGTGCAGCAGGTGCTGCCACTCGTGGGCGAACGTGCCCTCGTAGAGGTGCGGTCGCGCGGGGCGGCTGGTGCACGGGTCGGCGGTCGGCTCGTCCGCCGGGTTGGCACCGCTGCGGTGCGCCCAGTCGAACGCGTCGATCGTCATGACGTTGCGGTCGAACAGGAAGTTGAACTGCGAGGAGAAGAAGCCGGCGATGTAGGTCGGGTTGTTCGCGAAGTCGAAGAAGTTGTCGTCGCGGACGTTGTCGATCAGCGCGACCGTCTTGTCGCCGCCGCCGGTGTAGACGCCACCGTTGCCGTTGGCGTCCGGCGGGATCTGGGAGTTGGTCCCGTCGCGGTCCGGCGGCGTGCTGAAGGCGGCCGTCTCCTTCGGGAACATGTTGTTGTCGAACTGGTCCCGCAGCTCGTTGGCCTGCGCGTCGGTGACGATCGTGGTGTCGGCGATCTGGTTGCGGCAGTCACCGGCGGGGAACGCGGTGTCGTTCGCGACCCACACCTCGATCTTCTGGCCGACCGACCGCAGGGTGTAGTCCTTGCGGTAGAGGATGCCGTTGGTCTCGTCGCGGCCGAGCCACTGGCGCACGGTGCCCACGGCCGGGGTCTCGCCGGCGGCCAGGGCCTTGGCCTTGGCGCTGGGGGTGTACTTGACCGGCGCCTGCACGGGCTTGCCGTCGAGGGTGAAGTCCTTGCGGGTCGCTTCCCTCGTGTCGTTCACCGGGGCTGATGCGTCGCTCGGCGCCGCGCCGACCGACGATGCAGGGAGTACTTGCAGCAGGGGGATGATGAGCACCGCGGCTGCCGCCGAGAGTAATCGGCTACGTCGCATGAAGTCCCTTTCGCTCTGCGCGCTCGCGGCGAAGGGATGTCCAGGTACGCGTGCGCGTGTTCATGTCTCGCACCTGACCCTTTCGGTGTCGGGTGGGGAGACGTTTCACGTTTGGCCGCCCGAATGTGTCGGCATTCGGAGTAATGTCGCCGTGTGGCGCGTTTGCGCAGGTCAGGCCAGTGTGCTGGAGCGTCCGAGCCACCGTTCGCGCCACGCGAGACGCAGCCGGATCGCGCTCAGCGGGACCTCGTCGCGGACGAGCCGGGCCGCGACCTCGCGTTGCGCCCACGGGCACAGCTCGCTGAGCAGTGACGGAACGTCACGCAGGACGGTGCCGGGCCGGAGCGAGACGGTGATCTTCGCGTGGCCCGTGACCCGGCCGCGGGCCTGGACGTGGACCCGGTAGTAGTCGATCTGCCCGCCGGTGACCCGGTCGGACGCCTCCTTCAGCTGGGCGAGGACCAGCTCGGCCACGTCCGGGCGCAGTGCCGGGTCGGTCTCGAGCGGGATGCCCCACGACAGCCAGACCGGGTGGTCGGTCTCCTTCACGGACTCCTCGATGCGCGGGCTGACCGGCCCGGTGGCGAGGACGCGGTAGTCGGCGGCGGCCGAGTGGCTGATCATGCTGCGGGCGCGCACCTCCTGGCGGCGGGTCAGCCCGCACGCGCTGGCGAGCTGGCCGATCCCGTCGGTGATCGTGTGGCAGGCGCCGTCGGAGGTGGTCTTGCCGATCCGGGCCGGGGCCAGCGGCAGGGCGAGGTTGATGAACGCGATCTCCTGCATCGACACCTCGGACACGGCGAGGATGCCGACGTTGCGGGCGAGCAGGTCGGCGGCGATCGCGGCCGAGGAGGCGATCCGGGCCGGCCCGACGAACGTGACCAGCTGTGCCGCCGCCGGCACGCCTTCGGGCGCCCAGCCGAACAGCTCTCCCTTGCGCTCGAGGTAGCGGGCTGGGTCGGGCGGCAGCACCGACCACCACTCGCCGCGGACCCGCCCGAACCGGCGGTCGGCGACCTGCAGGCCGAACCCGTGGTCGGCGGCGAGCGCGGCGATCTCGCAGACGAGCTCGATCCGCTTGTGCCGGTTCGTGACGTCGAAGCCGACGAGCATCCGCAGCGCCATCCCGTTCGGCACCCGCGGTGCCTCACCGGAGCCGTCCTCGCGGAACCGGCGCGGCGGGTCGCGGAACGGGGCGACCGGCGACTGCAGGAACAGCACCGGCACGCCGATGCCGTCCGCGCTCGGCGTCGTCGCGGCCAGCATGCCGCGGTAGGCGAGCGCGATCATCAGCGAGTCGGCGTAGTCGGGCCGCCAGGGCGCGTAGTCCAGGGTCAGCAGTAGCTCGGTGCTGTGCGCGGCGTCGTAGAGGAAGTCCGGGTTGATCACGACGCTGCCGCTGAACAGCTGGCGTGCGGTGCCGGTGCCGTCGGACTCGTGCGGGCTCACCGCGATGCGGCTGTTGGTGACCGCGTCCATCTGCTTGCTCGGGGTGGCGGGCGACCACGTGTGCAGCTGGAAGCCCATGCCGGCCAGGTGGAAGGCGAGCGTCTCGGTGGCCACGCGCTCCTTGGCGGTCGGCGGCGTGACGTCGGTGGGCGGTACGGACACCACGCCGTCCGGGCCGGGCCCGAAGTGGGTGACGTCGAACAGCACGGCCGGGCTGCCCGCGCCGGCTGCCCGCGCCGCGACCGCGGCCAGGGCGGGATGCTGCGGGCCGGTGCTAGGCATGGTCGTCGCTCCCGACCGTGGAGAACTCCGCGCGCGGCCGCTGCCAGCGCCGTACCGGCCCCCGCTGCGTCTCGGCGATCAACCACCTCGGACTGATCCGGTTGATCGGCACCCGTCGCCGCCGCTTGATCGCCTTGCCGACGGTGTCCAGCGCGACCAGCAGGAACAGCACGAGCAGCGCGACCATGCCGACCACGAACGGACCGTCGAGCGCCTCCTTGCGGCCCGAGGCAACCAGCAGCGCGAGCATGCCCGCGATGATCACCGAGGTGTAGGCGACGTAGCGGGGGAACAGCCGCAGCTGGCCGAGCACGGTCTTGTTCGACGGGATGTCCAAACGGGACAGGAGCAGGCCCGGCACGAGCAGCAGCATGGTCACCACGGCGTCCGCGGACGAGATCGGCGAGTCGCCGCCGGCCGGACTGGGCCGGAACGTCTCGTTGAGCGCGCCGAGCACCGGCACGCCCGCGAACAGCGTCGGCTCGAGCACCAGGCCGAAGCTGACCACCAGCAGCAGGACGGCGAGCAGCAGCTTCGACACGTTCGAGCCGAGCGAGGGCGGGTCGTCGACGAGGGCGGCGTACACGGTGGACGCCACCGGCTCGACCGGCTGCGGGTCGGCGCCGAACGGGCGCCGCTGCCAGTACGCGTGCCCGGCGTTCTCCCGCGGGTCGTTGTCCACGTGGATGTCCTTGTCCACCTGGGACTCGACGAGCTCGTCGGCGAGCTGGTCGAGCGTGTCGCGGGTGATCATCCCGTCGGCGAGCTTGTGGTAGTGGTCGGTCTCGTACAGCTGGGAGAACTGCGCGAGCCGGGTGACCACCGGGCGGTCGGTGCGCAGGCTCGCGTCCGGGTCGGTCACCTCGTGCCACGCGGGAAAGCGCGGCGCACGGGCGGAGAAGGTCGCGTAGCGCTCCTCGATGTAGGCCCGGAACGACCCGAGGTCGCGGTAGCGGCGGCGGCCGAACTCGGCGAGCCGGGAGGCGATGCCCTGCAGCTCGAGCTCGAGCAGCTTCGGGGTGACGTCGCGGAGGCGGTCGTAGCTCGCGGAGACCGTGCGCATGTCGTCGACGAGCGAACGCAGCGCGGGGGAGTCGACGTCGCTCGTCATGAAGAAGCGGCGGACCTGGATCTCGGGCGGCACCTCGAGGGTCACGTGGTAGGACTTGACCGCGCGCGGGATGAGCGTGGCGTACCGGACGGTGAACTCGTGGCGGAACGACGCCCAGCGCGCCAACGTGTTGCGGGCCCGCAGGTTCTGCGACCGGGCGGGGATCACCGGAGCGTCGTAGCGCAGGAAGCTCTGCGCCTTGAACGTCGGCACCTCCACGACGAGCAGGTACTCCTGGGACGCGACGGCGAGCAGGCGCAGGAACGGGCTGTCCGGCTGGAAGAGCTCCTCGATGGTGCGGGCGGCCTTGTCGCGGATGCTGTCGGAGTGGGTCGGGCGCCCGCCGGAGCCGTAGGGCGGGACCGGGCTGCCGGGCCGGACGCCGCCGGCGATCATGTCGCCGATCGTCGCCTCGATGAGCCAGCGGGAGCGGTTGGCGTTGCGCTTCACGGCATGCAGGACCTCGTCGGGGTCCTCGGTGCGCTGGTCGGAGGTCAGGAACATCCGGAACGCCTTGCACATCCCGTGGATCAGCGCCTGCGCCGTCTCCACCTGCGGCATGCGCGGCACGACGTTGCCCGCCGCGTCGCGGACGACGACCGGCGCCATGTCCGACCGCGACTGGCGGGAGACCGGCAGCCACACCGACGGGCGCCCGCCCACGCCGCCGGGGTCCGAGCGCAGCGCGAACCGTTGTTCGGGCGTCAGCACGGTGGTGTCGATGTCGACGCTGACCGAGCGGGCCATGTGGGTGGAGTCGGCGAGCGTGAGTGCCTCGGTCATGCGGTCGATGTGCTCGAGGCGCAGCGCCAGCGCGAGCAGGTTCAGCCCGAGTGCCTCCTGGTACGCGTCGTGCGGCGGCGGCGCGGTGGGGATGGGGGTGCGGTGCAGTACGGAAAGGAAGCGGGAGAGGTGGTCGGCTACCGGGGCCCGGGTGCGGGCTCTGCTCGGCACGGAACTCTCCTCTGGCTCACGGTGAAATGGATGTCACACACTGTGTCCACCGTACCGCTCCCGCCGTTGGCGTTGATCACCTTCCCGGGTGGTCGTCCGCCTGGAGAAAGCAGCCGCCGGACCCGACCGTGCGCACCGCGTCGATGAGCGTCATGCCGAGGACCTGCTTGAGCACGAACCCGGACGCGCCCGCGGTGATCGCCTCGCCGCGCGAGGCGTCGTCGGAGGAGAGCACGAGGCAGCGCATCCGGGGCATCCGCGCGAGCAGCTCCCGGCACAGGTCGATCCCGTTGCCGTCGGGCATGCGCACGTCGAGCACCGCGACGTCCGCGCAGACCCGCCGGGCGCAGGCCAGCGCCTCGGCCACGGTCGCCGCCTCGCCGACGACCTCGAGGTCGGGTTCGGCGGTGAGCAGGTCGGCGACCCCTTGGCGGACGAGCTCGTGGTCGTCGACCAGCAGGATGCGAATTCCCACCGCGCCTCCTCGCCCTTCGGCCCACACGCTAGACCGGGCGGGCGCCAACCACCCCCGTCCATGGACCCCGCTGCCGAGAGCACAAAGACCCTGTGCGGCAGGGACTTTCAGCCCCGTTCAGCCGGTGACGCTGCCCGGCGCGCGGCTCGCCGGAGTCCTCAGTGGATGGTCCGGCGGCGGTACTGCCAGGCGGCGTCGCGGACGAACGACGCGGTCAGCAGTGCCAGCGCGGTCGCCACGACGGTCACCGTCAGGGGGTGGGGGAGCAGGCCGGACGCGGCGACCACCAGCACGACGCCCTGCACCGCGGCGACCGTCTTGCGGAACCAGCGTTGCGGCAGCGGCGCGCGCAGCCGCGGGAGGACGTGCCCGGCCGCCAGGTACAGGTAGCGCCACGCCCCGATCGCCACGACCCACCAGCCGAGCGCCATCGCCACGTACCCGCTCAGCACCAGCAGCAGGAACGCGTCGATCTCCATGTCGAACCGCGCGCCCAGCCGGGTCGCCGTGCCGGTGCGCCGCGCGACCTGACCGTCGACGAAGTCCATCGCAAGCGCGATCGACGCCACGACCACCACCCACACCGCCGGCCGGTGCTCGGCGACCAGCGCGGTGACTCCGCCGGTGAGCGCCGCCCGGCCCAGCGTCACGAGGTTGGCGGGCCCCAGCGCGGTGGCGCCGGTGCGCACGAGGCCCACGGCGAGCGCGCCACCCACCGCGGCCGCGAACACCAGGCCGGCGAGCCAGCCCCACGGTCCGGCGCGCACCGCGGCCAGCACCACCGCCTGCGCGGCGAGGCCGACCACGGCGGCCCGCAGCGGCAGCACGGCACCTCCGGGGAGAGCACGTATGGTGATCATCAGCATAGCGGGAGGAGGGCCGCACCGATGGAGCGTGCGTTCTGGTTGCGCGCGCCGGGGGAGTGCGAGATCCGCCCGGCCGAGCTGCCCGAGCCGGGGCCCGGCGACGTCGTCGTGCGCACCTTGTACTCCGGGGTCAGCCGCGGGACCGAGTCGCTCGTGTTCCACGGGCGGGTGCCGGCGAGCCAGCACGCGATCATGCGCGCGCCGTTCCAGGAGGGCGAGTTCCCCGGCCCGGTCAAGTACGGCTACCTCAACGTCGGCGTGGTGGAGTCGGGCCCGCACACCGGCCGCACCGTGTTCTGCCTCTACCCGCACCAGACCCGCTACGTCGTGCCCGCGGCGGCGGTGACGCCCGTGCCCGACGACGTGCCGGCGTCGCGCGCGATCCTCGCCGGCACGGTCGAGACGGCGGTCAACGCCGTCTGGGACGCCGCCCCGCACGTCGGCGACCGCATCGCCGTGGTCGGCGCCGGCATGGTCGGGGCGAGCGTCGCCCGCGTGCTCGCCGGCTTCCCCGCCGCGCACGTCCAGCTCGTGGACGTCGACGAGAGCAAGGCCGCACTCGCCGCCGCGCTCGGCGTCGACTTCGCCACGCCGGACGCCGCCACCGGCGACCTCGACCTCGTGGTGCACGCGAGCGCCACCGACGCCGGCCTCGCCCGCAGCCTCGAGCTGCTCGCGCCGGAGGGCACCGTCGTGGAGCTGAGCTGGTACGGCGACCGGCGGGTGAATGTACCTCTCGGTGAGTGGTTCCACTCGCGACGGTTGACCCTGCGCGCCAGCCAGGTGGGCACGGTCTCGCCGGCCCGAAGCGTCCGTAAGGGCTACGCCGAACGTCTGGCGATCGCCCTGCAACTGCTCGCCGATCCGGCGTTCGATGCGCTCGTGACCAGGGAATGTCGGTTCGATGAACTACCGGCGGTGGTACCCGGGTTGATCAGCGATGAACCCTCTGCGCTCTGCCTGCGTGTTATGTACGACAGCACGTAGCCGACAGCAGGGAGACGCGGGTGTTCAGCCTCACCGTCCGTGACCACGTGATGGTCGCGCACAGCTTCAGCGGCGAGGTGTTCGGTCCCGCGCAACGGCTGCACGGTGCGACTTTCATCGTGGACGCCACGTTCTCCCGGTCCGAGCTGGACGCGGACAACATCGTCGTCGACATCGGACTCGCCACCACCGAGCTGCACGACGTCCTCGGCGATCTGAACTACCGCAACCTCGACGAGGTGCCCGAGTTCGCCGGCATCAACACCAGCACGGAGTTCCTGGCCAAGATCATCGCCGACCGGCTCGCCGAGCGGGTGCACGCGGGCACGCTGGGCGCGGGCGCCAAGGGCCTGGCGGAGATCTCGGTGACGCTGCGCGAGTCCCACGTCGCGTGGGCCAGCTACGGGCGAGAGTTGTGAGCGCGGCCGACACGACGTTCGTGCTTCCCGCGGACGTCGACGACGTGACGCTTGCCAGCGGCGGCAACGCATACGACCGCCGCATGTGCGAGGAGCTCGGGCTGCGCGAGGTCGCGGTCCCGGGACGCTGGCCGACGCCCGACGACGCCTCGCGGGGCAACCTGGCGAGAGCGCTCGACGAAATGCCTGACGGGTCCGTCGCACTGCTGGACGGACTCGTCGCCTGTGGCGTGCCGGAGGTCGTCATTCCCCACGCCCACCGGTTGCGCATCGCGATCCTGCTGCACCTGCCTCTCGCTGACGAGTACGGCCTGCCCGCACCGCGCGCGGCCGAGCTCGACGCCCTCGAGCGAGAGACCGTGCACGGGGCGACCGCGGTGATCGCGACCAGCGAGTGGGCCGCGCGCCGTGCGATCGAGCACCACGATCTCGATCCCGGCAGCGTGCATGTGGCGACCCCCGGCACCGCCCCCGCGCCGCTCGCCGCCGGCAGCGACGGCCGGCTGCTCTGCCTCGCCTCGGTCACCCCGCGAAAGGGCCACGACGTCCTCGCCGAGGCGCTCGCCGGCATCGCCGACCTGGGCTGGACGTGCGACTGCGTCGGGTCGGTACGCCGCGACCCGGCATACGTGGAGCGGGTGCACGGGCTGATCAACCGGCACGGGCTGGGCAACCGCATGTCGCTCGCCGGCCCGCTGCCGGACGCGGAGCTCGCCTTCCGCTTCGGCCGTACCGACCTGCTCGTCCTGCCCTCGCGCGGCGAGACGTTCGGCATGGTCGTGACCGAGGCGCTCGCCCGGGGGATCCCCGTGCTCACCTCGGACGTCGACGCGCTGCCCGACACCCTCGGCCACGCGCCGGACGGCAGCGTCCCCGGCATCCTCGTGCCGCCGGGTGACCCGGCCGCGCTGTCCGGCGCGCTGCGCCGCTACCTCACCGACGCCACGCTCCGCGGCCGGCTCCGCGAGTCCGCGCACGAGCGCAGGCGTCACCTCGACGACTGGCCCCAGGCGGCAGCCCGCCTGGCCGCCGTACTGGACAGGCTGCAGGGAGAACCTTCATGCGCGGCATGACACTGCAGGCACCGACCGACCGGGAGCAGCCCGACGGGGAACGGACCGGCCAGGTCCTGCTTCCCGTGCGGGTCGAGCCGGCGACCGCGCCCGCGGCAGCCGAGCCCGCTGCGGGGAAGCGTGGCCTGGACAAGAGCAAGCTCTGGGCGTGGGCGAAGCTGCTCATCGGCGCGGGCATCGTCGTCGCCCTCATCTGGAAGGTCGGCGCGAACGGCTTCCTGGACGGCTTCCGGGTGATCGACGGCGGCGAGATCCTCGCCGCGCTGGGCATCGGCCTGGTGACCACGGTGCTGAGCGCGCTGCGCTGGTGCCTCGTCGCGCACCGGCTCGGGCTGCGCCTGCCGCTGGGCCGGGCGGTCACCGACTACTACCGGGCGTTGTTCCTCAACGCGGTGCTCCCCGCGGGCGTGCTCGGCGACGTCCACCGTGCCGTGCGGCACGGCCGCGACGAGGGCGACGTCGGCGCCGGGGTGCGCGCCGTGGTCCTCGAGCGCAGCGCCGGGCAGGCCGTCGTGGTCATCGCCGGCGTCGTGGTCCTGCTCGCCGGGCCCACGATCGCGCCGGCCCGCGACATCGGGCTCGCCGTGTTGATAGTGGCCTCGCTGGTGGTATTCGGTTACCTGGCCATGCGCCGCTGGACCGGGCCCGACTCCCGCTGGCGTCGTACGCTCGACGATGTCCGGCACGGGTTGCTCGCCCGCGACGCGTGGCCGGCGGTGGCGGTGTTGTCCGCGGCGGTGCTCGCGGGGCACATCACGCTGTTCGTGATCGCGGCACGTGCGGCGGGCGCGCAGGTGCCGGCCGGCGAGCTCGTGCCGCTGGTGATCGTGTCGCTGCTGGCGATGGGGTTGCCGGTGAACGTGGGCGGCTGGGGACCGAGGGAGGGTGTGACGGTGCTGATGTTCGCGGCCGCCGGGCTCGGTGCCGCACAAGGACTCACCACCGCGGTGGTGTACGGACTACTCGGGCTCGTGGCGAGCCTGCCGGGAGCGTTGCTGCTCGTCCGCCGACCGGAGCGACGTGGACAGGAACGCCGACAGGAAGTGAGCGCATGACGAACCTGGCCGACATCGGGCGCAACGGGGCCGTGGAACGGGTTGTCGACACCCGCCTGCCCACTGTGTACGGCGAGTTCCACGCCGTGGGCTACCTCGACCGCTGGGGTGGGCACGAGCACGTGGCGCTGGTGCACGGCGACATCTCGGACGCCACGCCGCTGACCCGGGTGCACTCGGAGTGCCTCACCGGCGACGCGTTCGGCTCCACCCGGTGCGAGTGCGGCGACCAGCTGTCCGCGGCCATGCGGCAGATCGTCGCCGAGGGCGCGGGCGTGCTGATCTACCTCAAGGGGCACGAGGGCCGGGGCATCGGCCTGCTCGCCAAGCTGCAGGCGATGCGGCTGCAGGAGGAGGGGCTGGACACGGTCGAGGCGAACCTCGCGCTGGGCCTGCCCGTGGACGCGCGGGAGTACCACATGGCCGCGGAGATCCTCCACGATCTGGGCGTGCACTCGATCCGGCTGCTGTCGAACAACCCGAAGAAGCTGGACTCCTTGCTGAGCAACGGGATCCACATCGCGGAGCGCGTGCCGCTGCTGGCCACGCCGACCGACGACAACCTGCCCTACCTGCGGACCAAGCGCGAGCGGCTCGACCACTTCCTGCCTCACCTCGAGGGGCTGGCCAGCGCGGCGAGCACGTCGGCGAACGACTCCACCAAGTTGGCGAGCGCGGCCCTGCCCTTGGCCGCGGAGGCGAGCGAGGGCCGGCCGACCACCCCGGACGCGGTGTAGGCGGCGAGCCCGCGGGTCAGCATCCGGTTGCGCTCGTCGGCCAGCTCGTCGCGGTCGGCGTAGCCGGCGCGGACGAGGTCGGGGTGGGCGTGCAGCAGCAGTGAGGTCTCGAGCTCGCCGGCGTGCATGTCGCTGTCCGGCCCGAGCTCGACGCCACCCGCGGCGCGTGCGGCGAGCCAGTCGACCTCGGTGGGGAACAGCGCCATCCGCTCGCCGCGCGCGCTCGCCTCCTGGACCACGTTGCCCAGCACGTAGTTCCCGCCGTGCCCGCTGACGAGCACGAGCTTGTCGATCCCGCTCGCGCGCAGCGACGCCGCGATGTCGGTGACCGTGGCGTACAGGGTCGCCGCGGAGATGCTGACCGTGCCGCGCCAGCCGGCGTGCTCGTGCGAGCAGGAGATCGTCACCGGCGGCAGCGCGAACACCGGGTACGCCGCGCCGATCGCGTTCGCGACGGTGACCGCGATGACGGTGTCGGTGGCCAGCGGCAGGAAGTCGCCGTGCTGTTCGAAGCTGCCGACCGGCAGCAGGGCGACCCCGGCGGCGCGCTCGCGTTCCTCGGTCGCCGTGCTCGTGGGGAGAAGGTAGTCGGTCATGTGCTCATCATGGCGGCTCGCAAGATTCGGATGACTGCGAGCAAGAAGTCAGCAGACTCTTGTGGGATGAGCTACTGGAGACCTATCGTCTGCTCACCATTCTCGAAGAGACGGGGTCTCGCGATGGCACGGACGAGGCGTTCCCACGGGCGGTCGAGATGGCTCACGGTGGCGGTGGCCGCCGCCACCGGGCTCGGCATCACCGCCGCCGACGGTCAGGCGGCCGCAGCTCCGGCGAGCGGACCGGTCGTCACCCGCGCCGCGCTCGACCCCGCACTCGTCGCCGGCCGCGGCGCGGACGTTCCGTTCCTGGAACAGGAGGCGGAGAACGCCGCGACGGACGGCACGGTCATCGGCCCGGACCGCGCCGCCTACACGCTGCCGGCCGAGGCGTCCGGGCGGTCCGCGGTGCGGCTCGCGCGAGGTCAGCACGTGGAGTTCACGCTGCCGGCCGCGGCGAACGCGATCACCGTGCGGTACAGCATCCCCGACGCGTCCGGTGGTGGCGGCACCACCGCGCCGCTGGACGTCACGGTGAACGGCGGCCACCGCCGCGCGATGACCCTGACCTCGCGGTACGCGTGGTTGTACAACCAGTACCCGTTCACGAACGACCCGGCCGCGGACCTGTTGCATCCGGACTGGTGGATCACCGAGTGCTCGTGCGTGCCGGCGCAGACGAACCCGCCGCCGGTGATCACGAAGCCGTTCCGCCCCAGCCACTTCTACGACGAGCAGCGCCTGCTGCTCGGCGCCACGTTCCACGCCGGGGACAAGGTCCGGCTCACCGTGCCGCGCGCCAGCCGTGCCGAGTGGACGGTCGTGGACCTGCTCGACTCGGAGCTCGTCGGCCGTCCGCACGTGAACCCGCGCGCGCTCAACGTGCTGCTGTTCGGCGCCGACCCGACCGGCCGGCGGGACTCCGCGCGGGCGATCGAGCAGGCGGTCGCGCTCGCCCGGTTGTTCGACGTGGCGGTGTACCTGCCACCGGGCACGTTCCAGGTGAACCGGCACATCATCGTCGACGACGTGACGATCGAGGGCGCGGGCAGCTGGCACACGATCGTCAAGGGCCACGAGGTCGCGCTCGACCCGCCGGCCCCGGACGGCTCGGTGCACACCGGCGTCGGCTTCTACGGCAGGGACGCGTCGGCCGGCGGCAGCCACGACGTGCACCTGTCGGGCTTCACGATCGAGGGCGACGTCCGGGAGCGGATCGACGACGACCAGGTCAACGGCATCGGCGGCGCGCTGAGCGACTCGACGATCAGCGGCCTGTACATCCACCACACCAAGGTCGGCATGTGGTTCGACGGCCCGATGTCGAACACGCGGATCAGCGGGAACGTGATCACCGACCAGATCGCGGACGCGCTGAACTTCCACATCGGAGTGACGGACTCGGTGGTGGCGCACAACTTCGTGCGCAACACCGGCGACGACGGCCTGGCGATGTGGGCGGAGACGGCGCAGAACGCGCGGAACGTGTTCGACCACAACACCGTGCAGACACCGGTGCTGGCGAACGGGATCGCGCTGTACGGCGGCACGGACAACACGGTGTCGGGCAACCTGGTGGCGGACCCGATCCGCGAGGGGAGCGGCATCCAGCTGGGATCGCGGTTCGGCGCGCAGCCGTTCACCGGGCACGTGTGGATCACGGACAACACGACGGTGCGCGCCGGGACCTACGAGCTCAACTGGAACATCGGGCTGGGCGCGATCTGGATCTACGCGCTGGAGCGGAGCATCGACGCGGACATCCAGGTCGTCGGCGATCACTTCCTGGACAACACGTACAACGCGATCATGCTGGTCACCGAGTTCGCAGTGAAGGACCAGTACGCGGTGACGAACGCGCACTTCGCCGACATCAGGGTGGACGGCACGGGCACGTCGGTGCTGAGCGCCCGCACGGCCGGCGCGGCGAGCTTCGAGAACGTCGACGCCCGCAACGTGGGCGCGGTCGGGGTGAACAACTGCGGCTCGTTCAACTTCACGCCGGCCGGCTCGGAGTTCCCCCTGACCGACCGGGGCGGCAACGACGGCGGCTGGCTGGCCCCGTGGATGCTGCCCAACACGATCACCTGCGACGACCGGCCACCGGCCGTGCCACCCCCGCCGCCTTCGGGATGGTGAGCGCGGTCGCGGCCGCGGTGGCGGCGCACAGGCCCGCCGCGGCGAGGGCCGACACGCGGAAGCCGGTCAGGAAGGCGGCGCCCGCCACCGGGCCCGCGATCGCTGCGGTCGCCGCGGTGCCCAGTGCGCCGCCGGTCTGGCGGGCGGTGTTGTTGACCGCGCTGGCCAGGCCGGACCGGGCAGCAGGCACGGCGGACACCGCGCCGCTGACCAGGGCCGGCGTGAGGATGCCGAGGCCGGCTCCCCAGATCGTGAGGGCGACGAACAGGGCCGGGTAGGGCGTCGACGGCGTCACCGCCGCGGTCAGGCCGATGCCGCACGCGGTCGTCGCCAGCCCCGCGACCGCGACGCGGGACGCACCGAGCTGGCCGATCACCCCGCCCGCGAAAGGCGGGATCACCACCAGCGGCACGCACTCCGGCAGCAGCGCCAGCCCGCTGTGCAGCGGGTCAAGGCCCTTGACGTCCTGCAGGAACAGGGTCATCAGGAACATCATCCCCAGCGTGGTGCCGTTCATGACGAGGGCGCCGAGGTTGGGCAGCACGAACCGACGGTCGGCGAACAGGCCGAGCGGCAGCATCGGGTCGCGCGTCCGGCGTTCGGCGAGCACGAACAGCCCGCCCGCCACGAGCCCGCCCGCGGCGAGGGGCCACGACCGGCCGGCCACCCCGGCGACCAGCAGCCCGAGGCAGGCCGTGCCCAGCGCGGCGCCGAGCACGTCCGGCCGGCGCGACCGGTCGCCCCGGTCGCGGGGCAGCACCGCGCACGCCGCCACGAGGCCGGCCACGACGAGCGGCAGGTTCAGCCAGAACACCGATCGCCAGCCCACCGCCGTGACCAGCAGCCCGCACACCACCGGGCCGGCCGGCAGCGCCAGGCCGCCGATGGCCGCCCACACGCCGATCGCCCGGGCCCGCGCGCCGGCATCCGGGTACGCGCCGGCCACGACCGCGAGCGTGCCCGGGAGCAGCAGCGCCGCCCCGCCACCCTGCACGGCCCGGCCCGCGATCAACCAGCCCACCCCCGGCGCGAGCGCGCACCCGAGCGAGGCGAGCCCGAACACCGCCAACCCGGCCAGCACCACCGGCCGGTGCCCGACCCGGTCCCCGGTGGTGCCCGCCACGAGCAGCAGCGCCGCGAACGGCACCGAGTAGCCCGTGACCACCCAGGCCAGCGGTCCGCCGCCGACGCCGAACTCGGCACCGATACGCGGAATGGCGACGTTCATCGCGGTGACGTCGAGCAGCACCAGGAAGTACCCGACACACATCGTGACCAGCAGAACCCGCGTCGAGGAGGCCATCCGCCCGACCCTAGGCGGGCGACCTGTCGGCGGCGGCCGAAGAGTCCATAGTGGACCAGACGGTTGACGATCATGCAATCGGGGTACAGAGGCGCCGTGTTCCAGACCTTCCTGCTACCCGTCACCGCGGCACTGTCGGTCTTCCCCCTCATCGTGCTGATCGTGATGTTGCCGGTGGCGGTGGTCAGCTACCGGCGGCGCGGCCGGGCCGGCGGGTGGACGGCGCTGGTGTTCTACGCCTTCCTCTTCTACCTGCTCGCCGCCGTCCTGCAGACCGTCATCCCGCTGCCCGCCGATCCGGCCGGCTACTGCGCCGGCCAGAACTACGCGAGCACGCCGCAGCTGCGGCCGTTCTACTTCGTGCAGGTCCTGCAGGAGCGGGCGCAGGGCGACTGGGCCTTCGGCTCGCTGATCCACTACGGCTCGGTCTGGAGCACCGCCTTCAACGTGGCCCTGCTCGCCCCGCTCGGCTTCTTCCTGCGCTACCTCGTGGGCCTGCGGTTCCTCGCCGCGACCGCGATCGCCTTCGGGGTCTCGCTGCTGTTCGAGCTCACGCAGCTGACCGGGCTGTGGTTCGTCTACCCGTGCGCGTACCGGTTGTTCAGCGTCGACGACCTGATGCTCAACACGGCCGGCGCCGTGCTGGGCTGGCTCGTGGCCGGGCCGCTGCGCCGCGTGCTGCCGGCCATGGCACCCGACCGGGAGCGGCGCCGCTATGCCACGAAGGTGACCGTGAGCCGGCGGCTGTTCGCGATGCTCGCGGACGCGGTCGGGTTCGTGGCGGTGACCGGGCTCGTGGTGGGGCTGATCGTGCTGTTCGGCGGGGGAGCGGGTGGGCGCGGGCCGATGATCGCGCTGCTCGCCGGCGGGTGGTTCGTCCTCGTGCCCACGCTGACCGGCTCGACGCCCGGCAAGCGGGCGATGCTGCTGCGCGTCGAGCGAACCAACGGCCGGCCCGCCGGACCGGTGTCACTGCTGGTGCGCAACGGGGTGCTGCTCTCGCCGCTGTGGCTGCTGTGGCTCGCGCTGTCGGTCGACCACTGGGCGGTGTTCGAGCACCCGGTACAGCTGCTGATCCCGGTGGGCATGCTGGCGTCGCTGTTCCTGGTCGGCATCTGGACGCCGCTCGCGGTGTTCTTCGGCGGCGAGGCGGCCCCGCACGAGCGCCTGTCCCGCACGGTGAACGTCGCGATCGCCGGCAAGCCCCCGGACCGGCGCCCGACGGCCACGACGAAGGTGAGCGCCCAGTAGGTCGCTAGGACGCCTCGACCGCCTTCTTGATGCGCTCGGCGAAGTGCGGGGCGTCCTTGCGGGCGGCGGACACGGCGAAGCCGGCGATCAGCTTGCCGAACCCGTGTCCCTCCAGCACGTTGTAGATCCGCAGCCGGGTGCTGGTGTCCGAGACGGGTTCGAAGTCGTAGCCGCCCTCGGCCGCGGTCACGAGGTTCTTCGACTGCTCGGCCCAGCGGATCCTGGCGTCCGGGACGAACTCGGTGATCTTGAACTCCCGCTGGGTGGTCATGCCGGCGTCCTTGACGGTGCTCTGGTAGACGGTGCCCACGGCGGTCGGACCGTCCGTGGACTTCTCGATCCGCTGCACCCGCGGGCTGAACTTCGGGTCGTTCGCGCCGTCGGCGAGGAACGCGAACACCTCCGCGACCGGCCGGTCGATCTCGATGCTCGCCTCGAACTGGCCGGCCATGGCGTCTCCTTCACCTTGCTGGGTCGGTTCGGATCATGCCGTACGTCAGCCGGCGGTACCAATCGGCTCGCCGGCCGGTGAGCCGGCCGGCAACGGCCGGCGCGGTGCCGGCGGCGGCTCGGCGGGCACGGCCATGAGGACCACCGTGATCGTGCCGGCGAGGGCGATCGCGGACACCACGAAGACCGGCAGCAGGAACGTGAACACCTCGACGCCGGCCGGCGCGGGTGCGGTCGTGTCCAGGTTCACCCGGACCGCGGCCATGCCCGTGTAGTGCATGCCGGTGACCGCGACGCCCATGACGAGGCCGGCGAGCAGCCGCAGCCACAGGCGGTCGGCGGCGACCGTGAACCACAGCGCGGCGGTCGCGGCCAGCACCGCGATGCCCACCGACAGGACGACGAGCCCGGTGTCGTAGGAGACCACGCCCTTGATGTTGAGCGCCCACATCCCGGCGTAGTGCATGAGTGCCACGGCGAGGCCGGTGATCACGCCGCCCGCGAGCAGCCGCCACAGCGTGTACGTCCGGCGGGCTCCGAACACGAGCAGCCCGGCGAACACCGCGCCGATCGCGAGCAGCGCGGAGAGCGCGGTGCGCCCGACGTCGTAGCGGACCGGCAGGCCCGGGGTGGTGAAGCCGAGCATCGCGATGAAGTGCATGAGCCAGATGCCGACGCCACCGATCGACAGCGCGGCCAGGGCCAGCCAGCCGATGCGGGCGCGCTCGGTGCGCGCGGCACGGGCGAGCGGGGTGGCCGCGAGGCCGACCAGCGCGCCGACGACCGACGTGGTGTAGGCGAAGAACACCAGCCAGCTGCCGAGGTCGAAGTGGTGGACGTGGTCGACGGCAAGGGTCATGGGGCTCCTCAGTGTGCGCCGCGCACGCGCACCGGGCGCTTGGGCAGCGGGGCCAGGACGGGCACGAGCTTGGCGAGCGCGTACTCGCTCGCCGCGATGAGGACTTCCTTGGTGGAGTCGCGGGAGCGGGCGTCGCAGTTCATGATCACGACATCGTCGGGCAGGGCGAGCGCCTCGCGGATGTCGCCGATGTCGTACCGGCGGGCGCCCTCGAACTGGTTGACGGCCACGACGAACGGCAGCCCGCGCGCCTCGAAGTAGTCGATCGGCGCGAAGCCGTCCGCGAGCCGGCGGGTGTCGACGAGGACGACGGCGACGATCGCGCCGCGGACGATGTCGTCCCACATGAACCAGAAGCGGTGCTGGCCGGGGGTGCCGAACACGTACAGGACGAGGTCGTCGGCGAGGGTGATGCGGCCGAAGTCCATGGCGACCGTGGTGGCGATCTTGGTCGACGGCTCCGGCAGCTCGTCGACGCCGACCGACGCGTCGGTCATCAGCGCCTCGGTGCGCACCGGCGCGATCTCGGACATGGCGCCGACGAACGTCGTCTTGCCGACGCCGAAGCCGCCGGCCACGACGATCTTCGCTGACGTGATCCGCTCGCCCGGCGGGCTACTGCGCACGAAGTCCACTGAGCACCCTCTCGATCAGCCTGCGCCGCTCGTCGGCGCCGGTGTCGTCGGTGAGCGTCGCCTCGACCACGACGAGGTCCTCGTCGAGCAGGTCCGCGACGAGGACCCGGGCGACGCCGAGCGGCACCGCGAGGTGCGCGGCGATCTCGGCGACCGACCGCGGCTGCCGGCACAGCTGCGTGACCGTCCACATGGCACTCGTGCGCCGCGCCGGCAGCGCGTGGCCGCGTGGCGTGGTCTGCACGCGTGCCTCGACGGCGAGCTCGACGGTCGGCTGCGTGCGGCCGTCGGTCCACGCGTAGGGCCGGGCGAGCGCCGCGAGCGCTTCTCCCGGGGCGTCGCTCACGGGTTCCCCCTCAGGCCCGGTCCCCGGTCCCGCGGACCGGGGTGTCGACCATCCGCCCGACGCGGTCGACGAGCAGCGTCATCTCGTAGCCGACGAGGCCGATGTCGCAGCCGGCCGCGGCGAGCACGGCGAGGTGCGAGCCGTCGCCGACGCTCATCAGCAGGAGGAACCCGCCCTCCATCTCGATCACCGACTGCACGACGCGGCCGGCGGTGAACAGCTGCGCGGTGCCGACCGTGAGGCTGGTGAGCCCGGCGGTGAGCGCGGACATCTGGTCGGCGCGGTCCCGGGGCAGCCCGTCGCTGGCGGCGACGAGCAGGCCGTCCGCGGACACGAGCACGGCGTGGGTCACGCCGGGCACGTCCTGGGTGAAGGCCGAGACCAGCCAGCCCAGTGTCGGCTCGGTCGCGGTGGTGGCGCTCTCGGTGGTCATGGACCCCTCCCTCGGATCGGAGCCGGCGGGTCTCCCCGGCCGCCGGCTCTGTTCGACCGGTCCGGGCACGGTGTCCTCCCGTGCCGGCACGTCAGTTCTTCCGGTCCTGCGTGGACTCGGACTTGGTTTCGGGCTCGGACCCCTTCCGCGCGCGGCGGGCGGCCTGGACGCCGCCGTAGTGCCGGGAGAGGTTGTTGCGGATCGCTTCGGGGTCTCGGAAGCTGGTGCCGGACTCGGTGTTCCTCTCGCCGGCGGGCTGGGTGGGCAGCGTGCGGCTGCCCGGCTTTCGTACCGGCAGCCCGGCGGTGGTCGAGGCGGTGGTCGAGGCGGTGGTGGAAGCGGTGGTCGTGGCGTTGCGCGGTTTCCGCACCGGCAACCCGGCCGCGGTGGTACGGATGGTCGGCGGGTCGGTGCCCGCCACGTTCTTCTTCGCGCCGGAGCTCCCGTTCGTTGCGGACGCGCGGCCGTTCGTCGCGGGTTCGGGCGCCACCGGCGGCTCGGCCGGCGGCATCGGGGTGGGGATCGGCTTGCCGGGGACGAGCCAGCCGTGGTCCGCGTCGGGTCCGGGGTCGTCCTGGTGCCCGTTCACGGCCGGCTCCCCGGCCTCGACGGCCGGGGTGAACCAGCCGACCTCGGTGCCGCCGAACGGCTCGGGCGGCAGGGCCGGCACGTCCGGCAGCGTGACCGCCCGGAGGCGGTCCTCCGTGCTCTCCCCGTTTCGCGGCCTCGGCGGCACCGGGACCACCAGGGTCGTCTCGGCGGCGGACTCGGCGGGCACGTCGATCGCGAACCCGGCGGCCGGCGTTTGCCCGGCCTCTTGTGCCGCAACGGTTTCCGGTGCCGCGGCGGAGTGCACGAGCGCGCCGGGCACGTGCACGCTCGCGGTGACGCCGGCCTGCTTGGCGCGGTCGTGGGTCGGGCGCAGCCGGACCGTCACGCCGTGGCGGGCGGCGAGCAGGCTGATCACGAACAGGCCCATCCGCCGGGTGGTCTCCGGGCCGACGGCGTCGGTGGTGGCGAGGCGGCGGTTGGCGGCCTCGAGGTCGTCGGCCGCCATGCCGAGGCCGATGTCGATCACCTCGAACAGCAGGCCACCGTCGGTGCCGCGGTCGGCGGTGAGCACGACCTTGCGCTCCGGCGGCGAGTAGCGGGTCGCGTTCTCCAGCAGCTCCGCGACGATGTGCACGACGTCGGTCGCGGCGCTCGGCCGCACCGACGCGTTGGGCGCGTGGCCGAGGCTGACCCGCCGGTAGTCCTTGACCTCCGAGGTCGCGGCGCGCAGCAGCTCCACGACGGGGACCGGCCGGTTGCCGCGTTTGGGCGGCGTGCCGCCGGCGAGCACCTGGAGGTTCTCGCCGTTGCGGCGCAGGCGGGTGGCGAGGTGGTCGAGGCGGAACAGTTCCTCGAGGCGGCGCGGGTCGTGCTCGTCGTGCTCGAGGCTCTCGAGCACGCCCAGCTGCAGCTCCACCAGCGACTGGCTGCGCCGGGAGAGCGTCATGAACATGTCGCTGACCTGGTGGCGCAGCTCGGCCTGCTCGCCGGCGAGCCGGACCGCCTGCTGGTGCACGTCGTCGAAGGCGCGGGCCAGCTGGCCGATCTCCTCGTCGCTGCGCACCGCGACCGGCTCGATGGTGCGCCAGTCGACGTGCTCACCCTCGCGGACGCGTTCGACGGTGGCCGGCAGCTGGTCGTGGGCGACGGACAGCGCCTCGGCGCGGAGCTTGCGGACGGGCAGCAGCAGCGAGCGGGCGACGGTCAGGGCGACGGCGAGGGCGGCGAGCAGCGCGCCGAGCACGATGGCGGCGTCGCGCAGGGCGTCGGAGCGGGCCTGGTTGGTGCGGGCGGCAACGGTGTCGACGAGCTCGCCGTACTTCTGCTCGATGAGCCCACGGACGGCGGTCTGCTCGGCCTGCAGGTCGGGCAGCAGCGCGCTCAGATCGGCGGTGCGGCTCTTGGCGATCGCGGTCTGGATCGCGTCGCGGCGGGCGGACCAGGTGCGGGTCGCGGAGACGAACTCGGGCAGGTCCGCCGCCGGGATGTCGAGCGAGAGCTGCTGGCCGAGCACGGCCTCCTCGGCGGCGGAGTGCTGGACCGAGGCGGCGACGTCGTTGCTGACGGCATTGCCCCGCCCGGACGCGATGAGCGCTTCCTCGCTCGCGAGCGCGGCACGCAGCAGCAGCATCGAGAGCACGTTGGCGGCCCGGTCGTCGAGCTCCTCGGTGCGGGCGAACGACACCACCCGCGGCACCAGCTCGCCGAGGTCGCCGATGACCTCGCGGTAGGCGAAGGACTCGGTGACCGGGTCGGTCTTGTTCGTCGCGGCCTGCTTGCGGGCCTCGTCGAGCTGGTCGATGGCGTCGCTGACCTTGCGGTTGACGTCGGTGGGCAGCTGCGCGAAGTCGGCGGCGTTGCGCAGCATGGTGACCTGCTGGTTGACGGCGTCCTCGCGCCGCGCGCGGCCGTTCTCGTCGGGCGGCACCGCGGTCACCATCTCCAGGGCCACGAGGTCCGCGAGCGTCAGTGCCTCGCCGACGACGGCGAGCTGGTCACGCACGGTGCTCAGCCGGTTCGCCTCGTCGAGCCGGTTCTGCACGCGCAGGCCACCGAGCGCGAGCGCGACGACCGCGGGCACCACGAGGACCACGGCGACCTTCGTGCGCAGGCTCCAGTTGTTGACCCGCCACTTCGCGGCATCCCGCTGACCTGGCTCCGGCACCACATGTCCCATCTGACCGTCGGCTGTGCCGGTGCCCCCGGCTCCATCTGGCGGTGCCAGAAGCGCAACAGGAAATTCGACGCACTGGCGACTTCGCGATGCAAGCCGAACGCCTCGAGAATGTCAAGCGCGCGCCAGGTGTGGCGACGGTTCGACGTTCAACAAAGGACTTTGGTCCTTGGTCGTCTACTCCATTCGCACTACGCCACAGGGACAATTCCCCAGTTGGCGGCGTTGCCGTGGATGCGGCGCCGACCAGCGGTCTGGCCCAGCTCTCGTCGGTGTTGCGGCCCGTGACCAGTCGGCCACGGCAAGCTGTTCGAAACTAACCGCCAATGGTCCACGCGTCGCCAGAAATAACTCCGGAGGGTCGCCGCAAGATAGAATTCGGTTATCATTGGCGCCAATTATTCGGGTGTATTCCCGTGCATTTAGACGCCCGGTTTCCGGGCTAGCGGAACGCCTCGGCGAGCCACCACGAGCCGCCGTCGCTGGTGATCTTCGCGTCGACGAGCAGCGGGCGGTCGCGCGGCCCGTCGAGCCACGCGGCCACGCCCTCGAGGTCAGCGGCGTGACGCACGGTGAGCGCGGCCGCGCCGAAGCCGGCGCCGATCGCGGCGATGTCGGTCTCGGGGAAGACGACCGTGCCGTGGTCCTGGCCGGTGAAGTGGTGCACCTCCGCGCCGTAGGCCTCGTCGTTGTAGACGACGACCACCATCGGCAGGCGCAGCCGCACCACGGTGTCCAGCTCCGCGATGCTCATGAGGCAGCCGCCGTCGCCCAGCGCCGCGACCGGGAGCCGGTCCGGGCGGGCGAGCGCGGCGCCGATCGCGGTGGCGAGGCCGAGCCCGATCGACTGGTAGGCCTGGGTGAAGCAGAAGCCGTACTGGTCCGGCACGGCGAGGTAGGCGCTGGGGTAGCCCATGAAGTTGCCGGAGTCGACCGAGACGAGCCGCTCGGCGGGCAGGATGTCGTCGAGCAGGCGGCTGAGCGTGCGCGGGTCGATGCGGTCCGCTGTGGACTCGTCGGCGACGGGCACGTCCCGCCACCGCACGTGCCCGGCGATCCGGTCGCGGACCTCGGCGGTGCGGTAGCCGTCCCGGGTGGACCCGAGCGCGGCCAGCACGTCGCGTGCGGTCTCCGCGACGTCGCCGAGCACGCCGACGTGCACGGGCCGGTGCGCGCCCAGCGCCGCGGGGTCCAGGTCGACCTGGGCGATCCGCGCGCCGGGCCCGAGGAGCCGGCCGTGCCGGGTGGTCCACTGGTTCAGCGCGCAGCCCCACCCGACCACGAGGTCGGCCGCGCCGATGAGCTCGGCGGCCAGGGGCGAGGCGAACCCGCCGGAGATGCCGAGCGACCACTCCTCGCCGGCGAAGAGCCCGTTGGCGACCGCCGACGTGGCGAGCAGCGCGCCGGCCGCCGCCGCGAGCCGGCGCAGCTGCGGGCCGGCCGCCCGCGCGCCACGCCCGGCGACGAACACCGGCCGCCGCGCCTCGCGGATCGCGCCGGCCAGCTCGGCCACCGCGTCCGCCGCCGGCCGCACCGGTCCCGGCGCGACCGGCGGCGCGAGGGGCGCGGGCTGCGCCGGGGCGGCCTGGACGTCGAGCGGCATGCTGAGCACGACCGTGCGTCGTTCGTGGACGGCCGTGCGGTAGGCGCGCACCGTGTCGGCCACGGCGGAGGCGGCGGAGTGGATGCGCTCGGGCACGGCGCCGATCGCGGCCACGGCGGCGTCCTGGTCGATGCGGAAGTTGTTGCGCACGGCCGGGCCCGGGGTGTCGGCGGTCAGCACGAGCAGCGGCGTGCGGCTCTTCGCCGCCTCCGTGATCCCGGTCAGCGCGTTGGTCAGCCCGCAGCCCTGGTGGGTGGTGACGACGGCGAGCCGGTCGCTCATGCGCGCGTAGGCGTCGGCCATCGTCGCGGCGCCACCCTCGTGGCGGGCGGCGACGAACGGCACGCCCGCCGCGCGCAGGGCGTTGGTGACCACGAAGTTGCCGCTGCCGACGACACCGAACGCATGCGCCACGCCGAGCTCGGCGAGCGTGGTGCCGACCAGCGCGGCGGTGCTCGCCACGCCGGTCGGCACTGCGCCGCTCACCGCTCGACCAGCGCGTACACCCGCGCCGGGCTGCCCGAACCACCGACGATCGGCAGCGGGGCGACCACGACGAGCGCGCCGGTGGGCGGCAGCTTCGCGAGGTTCTGCAGCTGGGTGAGGCCCATCTTGCCGGCGCCGAGGACGTAGTGGTGGCACGGGAAGGCGGGCTCGAAGCCGTGCGCGGCGCCCGCGTCGGTGCCGACGGTCTCGACGCCGACGCCGACGATGTTGGTGTCCTCGGCGAGCCAGCGGGCGCACTCGGGGGAGATGCCGGGTGTGTGCGGGCCGGTCTCGTCGGTGTTGAGGAACTGCCCGGCGTCCTGCGAGCGGCGGTCCCAGCCGGTACGCAGCAGCAGCCAGCCGCCGGTGGGCAGCTCGCCGTTCTCCGCCTCCCACAGCCGCACGTCGTCGATCTGCAGCAGGTGGTCGGAGTCGGCGGCGACCCGGTCGGACACGTCGAGCACGACCGCCGGCGCGATCAGCGTGCGCAGCGCGAGCTGGGAGACGTCCAGGCCGTCCTTTCCGGACACCCAGTGCACCGGCGCGTCGACGTGGGTGCCGGTGTGCTCGCCGGTGTGGATGTTGTTCCAGTACCAGGCCGGCCCGGCCTCGTCGTAGCGGCTGATCTGCTCGAGGGAGAAGTTGATCGTGTTCGCGAACGGCGGGGGCAGCTGGAGGATCGGGGTGTCGTTCGACAGCGGCGCGGTGAGGTCGACGATCTCCACCCGGTTCGTGGTGATCGCGGCGAGCAGGTCCGCGAGCAGCGGCATGATGGGCTCCTCCAGTTGGGTACCTGGCTGGACACTATGCTTCCGCCCGGTCCCGAGCCAGGAGGCGAACGCTGATGTCCACGAACGAGGAACTCGCCCGCACGTTCCAGGAACTGGACATGAACGACGACGGGCAGATCACCGCCCAGGAGTTCGCCACCGCGATGGCCGCGCGCGGCGAGTCGATCACCGACGCCGAGGTCGAGTCGATCTTCGCGGACGCGGACGCCGACCAGGACGGCCAGATCTCCTACACGGAGTTCGCCACCGCCTGGAACCGCGCGGGGTAGCGATCCTCAGGCTTGCCTGAGGATCAATAGGCTGATCTCGCTCGGTGCGAAGACGCGTAGCGGCGGGCCCCAGAAGCCGGTGCCGCGGGTCGTGTAGAGCTGCGTGCGCTCGCCGTGGCGGGACAGACCCTGCACCGACGGCTGGTCCAGGCGCACGAGGTGGTGGAACGGCCAGATCTGGCCACCGTGGGTGTGGCCGGAGACCTGCAGGTCGACGCCCGCGGCCGCGGCGTGGCGGACCTGCTGGGGCTGGTGGGCGAGCAGCAGCACGGGCAGCGCCGGGTCCACGTCCGCGAGTGCCTGGTCGAGGTTCGCGCCGTGGCCGGGCAGGCCCGACGCGCTCGCGGTGACGTCGTCGATGCCGGCCAGCACCAGGCGGTCACCGCCGCGCTCGACGACCATGTGGCGGTTGTGCAGCGGCGTCCAGCCCAGCTCCGCCATGTGGTCGAGCCACTCCTGCGCCTCGCCGAAGTACTCGTGGTTGCCGGTGACGTACACGCGGGCGAGCGACGCCTGGATGTCGCCCAGCGGGGCGGCCTGCGCGCGGCGGGCGGCCACGGTGCCGTCCGCGATGTCCCCGGCGTGGGCCACGACGTCCGGCTCGAGCGCGTTGACCGCGGCCGCCGTGCGGGCCGACCACCGGGCGCGGTCGATCGGGCCGTAGTGGGTGTCGGCGAGCAGCACCACCCGGATGCCGTCCAGCCCGCGGCCCAGCCGCGGCAGCACGACCTCGGTGACACGCACCCGCGGCACCCGCATCGCCTCGACGGCGCCCCAGCAGACGAGCACGAGGGACACCGCCACGACGAAGCCGGCCACGAGCCGCGCCCGCAGCGGGTTGTCCACCCCGGCGAGCGCCAGCACGGCCCGCGGCACGGTGCCGAGCACGGTCCAGGTGAACACGATCCAGGCCACGCCGAGCGTCGTGTCACCGATCCGGGAGGCCGCGTCCGCGCCGCGGGCGTGCCCGCGGAACATCAGGAACGGCAGGGCGAGCCCGGCGCCCAGGATCACCACCGTGCCGGCCACGAACACCGGCACCGGCCACTGTGGACCGGACAGCACGAGCAGCCACCACGGCACGCCGAACAGCAGCGCGAGCGCGGCCAGCACCACGCCGAGGAACGCGCGCCGGCTCCGCGGCCGCGCGACCCGCTCGCGTTCGTCCGTCTGCGACATCTGACCTCCCGCCGCTCACGCTACCCGCGGTGGGTAACCACTCGATCCGCGTGGTATCCCGGAACCGGAGGTGGTGGCTGTGGCCGACCCGATCACCGACGAGCGCGTCGCGGCGGTGCTGCGGACGTTCGTGCGGGCCTGCGGGCCGATGCTGGCGCGCCTGCGCCGCGACGACCAGGACATCGAGGTGGCGGAGGACCCGCCGGACGGCGGCCAGGTCGATCGCAAGCTCCTCGAGCGGATCAAGGCGGGGCTCGGGCGGCTGCGCTATCCCGGCTCGGACAGCTGGGCGCGGATGACCGTCGAGGCGCGGTCGGACTGGTGGGTCAACCGGGTCGGCCGGCTGACGGCGCTCGCCGCGTCGGTGACCGGCCTCGCCGGTGCGCTCGGCGACCGGCTGCCGCTGCAGGACATGCTGGGCTCGGCCGGGCAGGGCCTGCTGCTGTGCGCGATCGCGTCCGAGCACGGCGTGGACGACCGCGGCACCCGGGTGCGGCTGCTCGCCGCCGTGCTGTTCGAGCGCGACATCGACCCGGCGGTGGCGCAGGGCCGCGGCGGTGCCGCGGGCGAAGCGGCCGACGCGGCGATCGTGGCGCAGCTGACCCACGAGCAGCCGGCGGCGGAGCCGGGCAACCGGCGGTTCGGGGTCAAGGCGGCGGCGACCTGGCTGTGGCGCCAGGGCCGGCTGCTGCTCGCGATCTCCGACGAGCTGGGCAAGCGCCCGCAGGGCCGGTTCTACCACCGCGCCCTGGGCAAGATCCCGGTCGTCGGCATGGCGGGCGACTACTTCGGCGAGCGATCGGCCCTCAAACGCGCGGCGCGGAAGGGCGACCGATGGCTCCACAAGCGAGCATCCAGTGCGGAGGCGGGTGCTACGGGGTCCTGATGGCGATCTCCTTGCCCAGGCGCATGTTCTCGTCCAGGCGCAGGTCGTCGCCGCTCCAGAAGCGGCCCGGGTCGTACCAGTTCGGCTTGCGCGTGGCCGGCAGCAGGCCCATCGACTGGTAGGTGATCGCGACGACCTCCGCGCAGTAGGCCGTCTCCAGCCGGGCCTCCGGCACGCGCTTGGTCAGGTTCGGCACCCGGCCGTAGACCCAGCGGGACAGCAGCTTCGCCGTCGACGGGAACGGCGTGCCGTCCAGGCGCGCGATGGTCTTGAGGACCGCGTCCTCCATCTCCCGGGTCACCGCGGGCTCTAGCTGGCGCAGCCACGCGCGCTGCTTGTAGCGGGTGGTCCAGAGCCCGACCGCGTCCCGCAGGTCGTGCAGCTGCACCCCGCGGTGGCGCTGGCCGGTCCACATGTCCGGCAGCGAGCGGCCTAGTTCGGCGTGCCACATCAGCGGCGGCATGTCCTCGATGACCACGGCCATGCCGACGTGGTTGATCGGGCTGTTCGTGGTGATCCGGATGGTCCGGTCGGCGGCGGTGTGGCCGCGAAAGAGCCACACGTCGCCGGTGCGGGTGAGCTCGACCGCCTCGTCCAGGGCAACCTTGGTGTCGGCCATCGCGGTAGCGTAGGCCAATGCGCTGGTGGAAGGTCCTGGGTGTGGCGGGTTTCGTGGGCGTGGCCGCGACGGGCGCGGTGATCGCGCGGGCGGAGCGGCGCCGGCGGGCGTACACCCCGGAGGAGATCCGCGACAAGCTGCACGAGCGGGCCGCGCAGGCACGCTGACCTGAGAGTCAGGCGGCGCGCGCGGTCTCGGCGGCGGCCTTCACGGCGGCCAGCGTGTGCTCGATGGACGTGACGTTGTAGCCCGGCCGGTCGGTGCGGCCGGTGACCCGCGGGCCCATGATCCGGCGGATGAACCAGTTGCCGACCCGGTACCAGTGCTCGGTGAGCCGGCAGCCGGTGGCGGTCTCGGTGATCTCGTAGCTCCAGCGCGAGACCCGGACACCGAACGGGGTGCGCACGTCGAAGGCGAACAGGCGCTGCGGCACGCACGCGACGACGCGCACGTTCGTCTGCCATTCGCGCCCGCCGTTGCGGTTGGTGCCGCGGAACCGGGCGCCCACCTCGGGCCCGGTCGCGCCGCCGGCCCAGTGGCCACCGACGTTCTCCGGGCTGAACCGGCCCATGCGCGGGAGGTCGGTGACCATCGACCACACGGTGCGCGGGTCGGCGGCCACCTCCGTGCTGATCGAGATCGTGGGCTCCACCTTCGCACCGTAGCCCGGGTGTGCCCGCCCGCGACATGCCGGCGCGCGAACTCCGCACACGCGGAGAATTCGCGATCGCGAGCGATCCTACTTTCGTAGGGTTGCACGCCAATTCGGACATCAGTAACTTCGAACTCACCTGGGGTATAAACAGGAATTCCCGGGGAATTTCCATCGCATTAGTTCACCACCCAGTCAAACCCTGCTACTGAAGTGCTGCCTCCATTCGTCAACGTCGACAAAGGAGAGATGCGATGTCCAGGTTCGTCCTGAAGCTGGCTATTTCCGTTTCCACCGCGATCGCCCTCGGCGTCCTGGGCGCCCCGCTCGCGAGCGCGGCGGCCGCGCCCGACCAGTCGACGGCCGAACCGGCCGCGCAGGTCCAGGTCCAGGACCAGGCGGCACCTGCCTGGTCCTACACGATCCAGCCGTCCTGCGGGGGCTGGGCGTCGCCGATTCGCACCGGTGCGAACTACTGGGGCGGTGCGTCCGAGGGTGGCGGCACCCCGGTCGAATGCCAGAATTCCGCCATCACCGACTGCGGATTCGAGCCGATCGAAATGGTGACGAAGGACGGCCGGATGATCGTCGTCGGCTGTAACTACGGCGCGGGTCAGCTCATCAAGCTGTTCCCGGGTGCGGTCAATGATCCCGCCTTGCTCGCGGCACACGAATTCGGCCACAACTGGTATGGCCATTCCTTCAACGGCTGCGCCTCGTGGGCGAGCCCGAGCGACGTGATGGCCACGACGATGTGCTGATCACCGGTGTTCCGGGTGGGTGCCCGCGCGGGCACCCACCCGGAACAACGTCGGCGGCGGGTGCGTTGACAGCGATATCCGACAGATGAAGGAGCTGTGCACGTGGCCACCGTCGAGCTGACAACGGACAACTTCAACGACGTCGTGGGGGCGCCGGGAACGGTGCTCGTCGACTTCTGGGCCGAGTGGTGCGGACCGTGCCGCGGCTTCGCGCCGGTCTTCGAGAAGGCCGCCGAGACGCACGACGACATCGTGTTCGGCAAGGTCGACACCGAGGCGCAGGTGGAGCTCGCCCAGGCCTTCAACATCTCGTCGATCCCCACGCTGATGGCCGTCCGCGACGGCGTCGTGCTCTACGCGCAGCCGGGCGCGTTGCCCGCCCCCGCGCTGGAGGAGCTGATCGGCAAGGTGCGCGAGGTCGACATGGACGAGATCCGGGCGGCGATCGCCCAGGAGCAGGCCAAGGAACAGGCCGAGGAGGCCTGACCCGGCCCGCTCACCGGCGGTAGGCCAGCACGACCGACTGGAGCCGCACCGGCTTGCCGGGCAGGTCGGCGTCGCCGACGGCGAACATGTCCGGCGTACCGGGGATCGCGGTGATCCCGAACAGGCTGATACCGGTGGTGTCCGGCGGGCGCGGCGCTTCCGTGCCGGTCCAGCGGCCGTCCCGGTAGGTCGTGAGCGTCACGCTCGGCGCCGGCAGGTTCGCCAGCACCCACGGGTTCCCGTCCGCGTCGACCGCGAGGTCGGTGTGGCGCGCGGCCGGCAGCCCGTCGACCAGCTGCCAGGTCTTGCCGTCGCCGTGCGCGGCCACCGGACCGCCGTAGCCGGCCGTGTGGCCGGCCGCCCAGATGTCGCCGGGTGTGCCGCCGATCTCGCTGAAGGCCGTGTCGGCGTTGTCGACGCCGACCTTGACCGGCCGCCACGCCGTGCCGTCCCAGTGGAACAGCAGTGGGCCCTTGAACCCGGGCCAGGCCGCGTTGCCGGCGACCCAGACGTCGTCCGCGGCGAACGCGACGATCCCCGTGAAGTTGCAGAACGTCGGCAGGCCGCCGAACGAGGTGCCCTCCTGGGTGCACTCCGCGGGTGGCTGGTGAGCCCGCCACGCCGACCCGTCCCACTCCTGCACGACGACCGCGCTGCCGCGGTAGCCGACGAGCCACGTGTGCCCACCGGCGACCGCGAGGTCGGTGATCGTGGTGCCCGGCCCGGGCGCGAACGGCACCTCCGCCCACGTGGCGCCGTCGTAGCGCAGCAGGTGGGTCTCGGTCTTGCCCGGGTCGCTGCCCGCGCGGCCGCCGACCGCCCACACGTTGTCCGGCGCGTCCGCGGCGACGAGCGAGAGCGCGCCGTGCCAGGTCACGCCCGGCAGGTCCATGCGCGACCAGGTGGTGCCGTCCCACTGCTGGACGATCGGCGTGCCCGTGGTGTCGGCCCGGTCCGGGTCGTAGGAGTCGTGGCCGACGGCCCACGCGTGGGTGGCGTCGATCGCCACCACGTCCCGGAGCACGCTGCTGGGCGAGGTCTGCGCGCCCTCGGCGAGCCGCCACGACTGTGGCGGAGGCGGTGGTGGCGCGGCGGAGGAGGACTGCCCGGCGGCGCGCTGCTCGGCGAGCAGGCCGGCCTGTTTCACGCACCCCGACACCAGCACGACGGTCACCAGCGCGACCGCCACGAGTCCGACCAGCCTCACCAAACCTCCGCACCGTTCACTGTGGACGGCCAGCCGTCACTTCTCGCCGCGCAGCTGGCGGCGGATCTCCTCGAGCTTGTCGCGGCCGGCGCGCTCGCGGGCCTCGAACTGGTCCTCGACGGCCTTGCCCTCGGGTGTCTCGCCGGCCAGCTCCTGGGTGCCGACCGACGTGGCGACCCGGTTCTCGATGCGGTCGCGGACGTAGTCGAACGAGGGCACGCCCGCCTGGTCGTAGTCGCCCGGCGGCGCCTGGGGGAGCGGCTCGTCCAGCGCGGCGCTGTTCGCCGCGCTGGTCGCGGTGGTGTCGTCGACGAGCTCGCCGTCGATCGGTTCGTCCGTGCCTGCCATGCCGCCCATTGTGCCCTGGGCGGCGCCCGGTCAGGCGGAGCGGCCGGTGGCGGCGCCGCGGCGGCGGGACAGCTCGTCCTCACCCATCCAGCTGGGGCGGCTGTAGTCGTGGATGCCCGCGACGAGGCGGGCCACGTCCTGCTGCGGGCGCACGACCAGGCGCACGTACTGCTTGCTCATGCCGAGCTTGTTGCCGCACTCGCGGATGAAGACCTGGTGCTCGTTGATCAGGTAGTCGCGCAGGTCGGTGCCGTCCATCCCGGGCGCGAGCTTCACGAGCAGGAAGTTGGCCTGCGAGGTGAACACGGTCAGCTCGGGCAGCTGCGCGAGCTGCATGGCCATGCTGTACCGGTCGCGGGCGAGGAGCTGGAGGCTGCGCTGGTACTCGGCGGCGTGGTCGCGGAGCATGAACACGATCGTCTCGGCGAGCGAGTTGAGGTTCCACTTCGGCAGCGTCTTGCGCATCTTGCCGGCGAGGCCGGGGTTGGCGACGAGGTAGCCGAAGCGGATGCCGTGCAGCCCGAAGTTCTTGCCGAGGCTCTTCAGCACGACGACGTTGGGCCGGATCGCCGCCTCCATCGCGACGGACGGGTCCCGCTCGGCCTCGACGAAGTCGATGAACGACTCGTCGATGACCACCAGGTCGAGGTCGGCGAGCTCGTCCATGAAGCGGATGACGTCGCGGCGGGTGACGTAGCCGCCGTCGGGGTTGTTGGGGTTGCACAGCACGGCCACGCGCGAGCGTCTGGCCCGGATGAACCGGATGTACTCGTCGACGTTGAGCTGGTAGCAGTCGGCCTCGCGCAGCGGGAACATGTCGACCCGCTTGCCGGTCTCCAGCGGCTGGTCGGTCCAGCGGCCGAAGGTGGGGATGGGGATCGCGAGGCTGTCGTTGACCCAGAGGTGGTCCATCCACGTGATGAGCTCGGTGGACCCGTTGGACATGGCGATCGTCGACGGGTTGAGGCCGAGCACGTGGGCGAGCTGGCCGGAGATCTTTTCCGCGTCGCTCGGGTAGAACTTCAGCACCGCCTCGAGGTTCGCGGCCAGCGCGTCGAACATCTCGGGGGTCGGGAAGTACGGGTTGCACGGAATGCAGAAGTCGACCAGCTGCTTGCCGCCGTCGCCCATCCGCCGGGCCAGTTCGAAGTACGACGGGCTGTGCGCGGTCTGCTGAAACAGCCCCGCGTCCACGCTGTGGCCCACGCGATCACGTCCGTTTCTCTCGGTTGTCACACCCCCATACGTATGGAACCGGCCAAGAGTTCACGAACCGGTAACGGTGCAGGTCAGCGGGCGCTGAACCGTGTCAGCCGGGCCTGCAGGTCCGGGTACGGCGTCGCGGCGGGAGCGCGGTGGCCGTCGCGGACCCCGGCGGCCACCGCGACCGCGGTGTCGAGCGCGGCCCGGTAGGGCAGCGAGCCCGTGCTCACCCGCCGGACGCCGAGCGCGGCCAGCTCGTCCAGTGGCAGCACCGGCAGCACGTTGACCGGGACCGGGATCCTGGTGGTCAGCTCGCGCAGGGCGGCGCGGCCGATGGGGCCCGGGACGAACACGCCGTCCGCGCCCGCGTCCACATAGGACAGCGCGCGGTCGAGGGTGGCCGGGATGTCCTGGTCCGACCAGTACGTGTCGACCCGGGCGTTGACGAACACCGCCGGGCTGCGTGCCTTGATCGCGGCGATCTTGGCCGCATGGGTGCCCGGGTCGACGAGCGCGCCGGCCGTGCTGTCCTCGATGTTGACGCCCGCGACGCCGAGGCCGGCCACGTAGTCGGCCACCCGCGCCGGGTCGTCGTCGTAGCCGTCCTCGACGTCGGCGGTGAGATAGCACGGCAGGGACCCGAGCCGGCGCACCAGGGCCCGGGTCGCCTCGCGCGCGGAACGGTCGCCGTCGGGCCGGCCGGCGGACGCGGCGAGGCCGAAGCTGGTCGTGCCGATCGCGGGGTAGCCGGCCTCGGCGAACGCGAGCGCCGACGCCACGTCCCACGCGTTGGGCAGCACGAGCGGCCGCTCGCCGTGGTGCAGCTCGTGGAAGGTCATGGCGCCAGGATGGCAGCCCGACGCGTCGGTGGCCGCCGACGAGTTCGGGCTGCGGAACCTCAGAGCCCGCTCTCGGCGACCAGCCGCCGCGGAGCCCGGCACCGCCACGCGTCGGTGAGCAGCTCGGTCAGGTCCTGCTCGTCGACGGCGGCCAGCCGGACCAGGACGGTCGGATAGCCGTCGTAGTGCGCCTCGGTGAAGAACTTCGCCGGGTCGGCCGCCAGCAACGCCTCCTTCTCCCGCAGGTTCGCCACGCGCACCGCGGCCACGTCCCGCTGCGCCACCCGCGGGCCCTTCGGCTCCTCCCGCTTCGACCAGGCCCACACGATCAGCTTGCCGGCCACGCGGAACGCGAACTCCCCGGCCGCCTCCTCGACCCCGGGCAGCGTGAGCGCGATGCGGCGCACGCCGGCCTGGTCAGCCATGCTGGATCACACAGAACCGGTTGCCCTCGGTGTCGGCGAGCACCACGTAGTCGGCGTCGTCGGGGTAGTCCGGCCAGTCCACCCGGGTCGCGCCGATGCCGAGCAGCCGCGCGACCTCCCCGGGCTGGTCGGCCGTGTACAGGTCCAGGTGTACCCGCGGCCGGTCCTGCACCGGCGTCTCCGACAGCCCCAGCGAGACGTTCGGGCCCTCGCCCGACGCCGGCCGCAGCACGACCCACGTCTCCTCGGGTTCGTCGCGTGGCACGTAGCCCAGCGCCCTGGCCCAGAACTCCATGGCCCGCCGCACGTCCGACGCGCCCATCACGATCGATCCCACCCGCATGAGCCCTGTGTAGCACCCGGGTATGACATCGAGGATGGCTCCGCGGCCCGACGACTCGCGCCGCCCGGCTCCCTAGCGTCGCCGCCATGACGAACGAACAGCTCACCCGGCCGCCGGCCGGCGAAATAGAGTCAGCCGCGATGAGGAAGACCTGGCTGCGCCGCACCGGCATCGGGCTCGCCCTGGCGGCGATGATGATCCTGGGCTCGTACGACCTGGTGCGGTTCTGCGAGATGCCGCCGGAGTGGGCGCTCGCGGCGAGCGCTCTGCGCTCGGTGCCGATCCTGCTCCACCGGCGGCCGTACCTGGCCTGGTGGCTGGCGTTCGGCTCGTGCGTCGCGGTGTCCGTCGGGAGCTTGTTCGTCGGGTTCCCGCTCCCGGACACGTGGCCGTGGGTGTACAGCAGCATCGTGCTGCTCGCGGCGATGACGGGCATCCTCGCCGCGCAGGGCCCGCGCCGCCGCACCGCCGGTGCCGTCGCCCTGGTCGCCGGCATCGGTGCCGTGCCGCCGATCGTGTTCTCCAGCTGGCTCTGGCAGAGCGTGCTCGTGTGCACGGTGCTGGTCGCCGTGGCCGCGCTGATCGGCGACACCGTGCACACGCGCCGGCGGGTGGCCGGCCAGCTCGCGGAGGAGAAGCAGGTCAGCGCCACCGAGCGGGCGCGGCGCTCGCTGGTCGAGGAGCGCGCGCGGATCGCCCGCGAGCTGCACGACGTCGTCGCGCACCACATGTCGATGATCACCGTCCAGGCGGAGACCGCGCGCTACCGCATCCCGGACCTGCCCGAACCGGTCGTCGGGGAGTTCACGGGCATCGCGAAGCTCGCCCGCGGCTCGCTGACCGAGCTGCGCGGGCTGCTCTCGGCGCTGCGCGACGAGCAGGACGCGCCGGCGCTCGCGCCGCAGCCGACGCTCGCGGACCTCGGCGAGCTGGTCGACCGGATCACCGCGGCCGGCACGCCGGTCCGGCTCACGGTCACCGGCGAGGTGGCGGTGCTGCCCGACGCGGTCCAGCTGTCGGCGTACCGGATCGTGCAGGAGGCGCTGTCCAACGTGGTCCGGCACGCGCCCGGCGCACCGGCCACAGTCGACATCTCACTGGACATCTCACTGGACATCTCGGGGGACATCCCGCTGGACGCGCCGCGGACCGGGGAGCTCACCGTCGAGGTGGTCAACGAGCGCCCGGCCCGGCCCACGGAGCCGGCGGGCGACGGGCACGGGCTGGTCGGCCTGCGCGAGCGCGCGACGCTGCTCGGCGGCACCTTCGAGGTGGACCAGCCCGACGGCGGCTGGCGGGTGCGGGCGACGCTGCCGGCCGGTGTGACGGTCCGGGAGGGGGCCCGGTGATCAGGGTGGTGGTCGTCGACGACCAGGAGATGGTGCGCGCCGGGTTCGCGGCGCTGCTCGACGCGCAGGACGGCATCGAGGTCGCCGGCCAGGCCGCGGACGGCGCCGCGGCGCTGGCGGTGTGTGCCGAGGCGGACCCGGACGTCGTGCTGATGGACGTGCGGATGCCGGTGCTCGACGGCGTCGAGGCGACCGCGCGGCTGCTGGACACGGCGACGCGCGCCCGGGTGGTGGTGCTGACGACGTTCGACGTGGACGACTACGTCTACGCCGCGCTGCGGGCGGGCGCGAGCGGCTTCCTGCTCAAGGACGCCACCCCCGACGAGCTGGTGTCCGCGGTACGCGTGGTCGCCGCGGGGGAGTCGCTGCTGGCCCCGACCGTGACGAGCCGGCTGATCGCGCGCTTCGCCGGCCAGCCCGGCACCGTGGCGGCGCCGCCCGCGCTCGACCCGCTCACGCCGCGGGAGCGGGAGGTGCTCGTGCTGATCGCGCGCGGGCTGTCGAACAAGGAGATCGCCGCGCGGCTCGTGGTCGCCGAGCAGACCGTCAAGACGCACGTCGGCCGGATCCTGGCCAAGCTCGCGCTGCGGGACCGGGCGCAGGCGGTGATGGCGGCCTACGAGTCGGGCCTCGTGGCGCCGGGCGCTATCGATCGGTAGCGGCGATCACCCGGGACAACGCCCGGTGCAACGCCTCCAGCTCGTCGAGCGACATCCCGAGCTCCTCGACGACCCGGTACGGGATCTTCTCCGCCTCCGCGCGCAGGGCCCGGCCCGTGTCGGTGAGGTCGACCTCGAGCTGTCGCTCGTCGGCACGGGCGCGGTTGCGGGTGAGGTAGCCGAGCGCCTCGAGCCGCTTGAGCATGGGGGAGAGGGTGGCCGGCTCGTGGCGCAGCGCCGCACCGATCTCGCGCACCGAGCGGGGCGCCTTCTCCCACAGGGCGAGCAGCACCAGGTACTGCGGGTGGGTCAGCCCGTGCGGTTCGAGCAGCGGCCGATAGATCGCGATCACGCTGCGGGAGGCGACCGACAGCGCGAAGCACACCTGCCGGTCGAGAGCGAGCGGGTCGGGGCCGAGGTCCATGATGCGTGTCACCCTAATAGTTAGCGTACTAAGTGTTAGTGTACCGCTATGGCTATCCGACCGAACCCGCTCCAGTGGCTCTGGTACTCCGTGGGCGGCCGGCTCCCCGTGCCGCTGCGCGAGTGGGTCCTGCGCGACGTCACGGCCCGGACGTGGGTGTGGCGCCACGTCGCGCGGATGAGCGTGCTGGTGGCGCCACTCGCGCTCGCGTGCCTGCTGGTGCCCGGCCCGCTCGGGCTGCGCGCGGCGATGGCGCTGCTGCTGGTCGTCGTCGGCGCGTACTTCTCGCTGTCGTACGTGGAGGAGAGCAGCGACATGCGCGCAGTCAAGCACGGCCACGCGCCGGGGCGGGCGAAGGCGATCCGCGACGCGCGCAAGGAGGCCGCCGAGGCCGGCATCCGGGCGCGCTACGCCGAGAGCTACCGCTAGGACCGCCCGTGTGCCCACGGGGAGTGAACAGGGCACGCCGTACGCTGACCGGGTGGTCGCCCCCGCTGTCTCGTCGGAATCGTCGCCGGACTCGCCCGGCACTCCGGACCCCGCCGGCACCCCGGACACCCGGTCGCCGCGCTGGCCTGTCCTGGTCCGGATGCTGGTCGCCGCGGCCGCCGGCGCGCTGCTCTACCTGAGCGGACCGCCCCGCACGCTGTGGTGGCTCGCGCCGGTCGCGTTCGCCGTCCTGGGCTGGGTCATCCAGAACCGGCGCCCGCGGGCCGGGTTCGGCTACGCGCTGTGCTTCGGGCTCGGCTACTTCGTCCCGCTGCTCGCCTGGACCGGCGAGTTCGTCGGCCTGGTCGCCTGGCTCCCGCTGGCACTGGCCGAGGCGGTGCTCGTCGGCCTGTCCGGCGCGGCGATCTCGGTCGTGGCCGTGCTGCCGGCCTGGCCGGTGTGGGCGGCGCTGCTGTGGGTCGCCGGCGAGGCGCTGCGGTCGGTGTTCCCGTTCGGCGGGTTCCCGTGGGGCAACATCGCGTTCACCCAGCCCGAGGGGATCTTCCTGCCGCTGGCCGCGGCCGGCGGGACCCCGCTGATCGCGCTCGCCGTGACGCTGAGCGGTTTCGGCCTGACCGCGCTGGCCCGCACCCTCGTTCGCCGCGAGCCGGGCGTGCGGCGGCTGGTCACGCCGGTACTCGCCACGGTCCTGCCCGTCGCCGCCGCGTTCGGCGCGCTGCCGCTGGTCGGCACGGACGCCAACGACGGCACCGCGACGGTGGCGGTCGTGCAGGGCAACGTGCCGCGCGCCGGCCTGGACTTCAACGCCCAGCGCCGCGCCGTGCTCGACAACCACGCGGCGCGCACCGAAGAGCTCGCCGACGACGTGGCCGCCGGTCGCGAACCGCGGCCGGATCTGGTGATCTGGCCGGAGAACTCGTCGGACATCGACCCGTTGCGCAACCCGGACGCCTACGCCGTCATCGATCGAGCGGCCCGGGCCATCGGCGCGCCGATCGCGGTCGGCTCCGTGCTCGTCGGCGACGACGGCCTGCCGCGCAACACGATGCTGCTGTGGGAACCCAGCCGCGGACCGGTCGACCAGTACACCAAGCGCCAGCTGCAGCCGTTCGGCGAGACCATGCCGTGGCGCCCGTTCTTCCGCCTGTTCACCGCCGCGGTGGACCGGGCCGGGCGGTTCGTGCCGGGGGAGAAGGCGACCGTCTTCGACATGGCGAACGCCCGGGTCGGGCTCGCGACGTGCTACGAGGTGGCCTTCGACGGCGTGGTGCGCGACTCGGCCGCCGGGGCGAACCTGCTCGCGGTGCCGACGAACAACGCGACCTTCGGGTACACGGAGATGACCTACCAGCAGCTCGCGATGGACCGCGTGCGGGCCGTCGAGCACGGCCGGGAGGTGGCCGTCGCGGCCACGAGCGGGGTCAGCGCGTTCGTGCGGCCGGACGGCTCGGTGAGCGAGCAGACCGGCCTGTTCACCGACGCGGCCCTGGTCGAACGGGTGCCGCTGCGGTCAACGACTACGCTGTCCGATCGACTCGGGTCGAGCACGGAATGGGTCCTCGCGATCCTCGGGCTCGGCGCGTTCGCCGCGGCGGTCGTCGTGCGGCGGCGCCGGCGAGTCAGCAACTAGACCGAGACCAGCCGGCGTGCAGGGGCGCCGACGAGGAGGAGAACTACGTATGGCGGACCAGCTCGAGCCGGTGCTGGTGGTGATCCCGACCTACAACGAGCGGGACAACATCGAGTCGATCGTGACCCGGCTGCACGCGGCCCTGCCGACGACGCACGTCCTCGTCGTCGACGACGGCAGCCCGGACGGCACCGGCGACATCGCCGACGAGATGGCGAAGAACGACACCGGCGGCCGCATCCACGTCATGCACCGCGCGGAGAAGAACGGCCTGGGCGCGGCGTACGTGGCCGGCTTCCGGTGGGGCCTGGACCGGGACTACGCGGTCCTGGTCGAGATGGACGCCGACGGCTCGCACGCGCCGGAGGACCTGCCGCGGCTGCTGGCCGCGCTGACCGACGCCGACCTCTCGATCGGCTCCCGGTACGTGCCCGGCGGCAAGATCGTGAACTGGCCGGCCCGGCGGTACTTCCTGTCCTGGGGCGCCAACGTGTACTCGCGGGTCGCGCTGGGCGCGAAGGTCAAGGACATGACCGGCGGCTTCCGCGCCTACCGGCGCGCGGTGCTGGAGAAGATCCGCATCGACAACGTCGCGTCGCAGGGTTACTGCTTCCAGGTCGACCTGGGCTGGCGGACGATCGAGGCCGGCTTCACGGTCGTCGAGGTGCCGATCACGTTCACCGAGCGGGTGCACGGCCAGTCGAAGATGTCCGGCGACGTCATCCGCGAGGCGCTGATCCGCGTGACCAAGTGGGGCCTGCGCCGCCGCGGCACACAGGTGCGGTCGCTGTTCGGCGGGCGGCGCGGATGACCCACGCGGTCGAGGGGGAGTGGCGCTGGGGAGACGAGCTGGACGCCGTCGTCGCCGCACCCACCTCGCACCGGGTGCTGTTCGAGAACGACCATGTCCGGGTGCTCGAGGTGACCCTCGCGCCCGGGGTGCACGAGCCCGAGCACACGCACCGCTGGCCGAGCGTGATGATGACCGACGGGCGCGCCCGGATCCGGTACCGCATCGGGGACGAGGTGACGTTCGAGTCGCCGGACCCCCTGCCGCCGCGGGAGAACCTGACGGGATCGTGGATGGGGCCGGAAGGCCCGCACTCGGTCGAGAACATCGACTCGGTGCCCATGCACGCGATCCGCGTCGAGCTCAAGGGCCTGCGCTAAAGCCGAATGCCACATCCGGAACGGGCGGTTCCACTGGATGTGGCATTCGGCTGCGACAAGCCGCGGGAGGGCTTACGCGGTCCTGCTCCGGCGTACCTTCAGCTCCTGCAGGCGCTCGTCCAGCAGGTCCTCCAGCTCCGGAATCGTGCGCCGCTCGAGCAGCATGTCCCAGTGGGTGCGCGGCGGCTTGACCTTCTTGGCTTCGGGCTCGGTGCCGTCGATCAGCTTCGACGCGGTGCCGTGCAGCCGGCACTCCCACACCGCGGGGACGTCGGCGTCGTCGGAGAAGGGCACCTCGAACTCGTGGTCCTTCGGGCACGCGTAGCGAATCGTGCGCCGAGGGGCGAGGTCGTGATTACGGTCGGTCTCGTAGCTGACCGCGCCAAGTCGGCTTCCACGAAGTACACGGTCGGCCATCACGACGTCCTTTCGTTAGGTCCGAGGCTCCCGGCTCGGACCAGGGTGGTGCTCACCTAGAGCAACGCCAGGGTGAGTCATATAGTTCCCGCTTGCCACACCCGGTTGCTCAGGGTGATCCCGAGTCTCCCCGCACCTCAAGTTTCCACCGTGTAGACGTTGCTTAAACATGTTCGTGATGGACGTGTCCCAGGATTGGTCCAAGCATCACCCATCTGGGCGAAGTGGCTGCGCCTGATGGACCTTAGGCGAGACTGAGCTGTCCCTGCGCGGCCACCGCGGGTCCCAGGTCGCCCAGCCGGAAATGGCGGCGACACAGCACTTGGTAACGCACGGTAGTCGACGGTTCGACATGTGGTGACTCACGTTCCGTGTCCGCGACCAGCACCGTGTCACCGGCGCGGATCACCTCGCCGTCGACGACGCGGGCGTTGAAGCGGGCCGGCAGCCCGCACCAGCACAGCACGTCCACCTGGACCGGCTGGAGGTCGTCGGCCAGCTCGAACAGCCGCCGCGAGCCGGGGAACAGGTGGCTGCGGAAGTCGGTCGCGATACCGAAGCAGTACACGTCGACCTGGACGTCGTCGGCGAGCTCGGCGAGCTGGTCGACCTGCTCGGGCGCGAGGAACTGCGCCTCGTCGACGATCAGGTAGTCCACCCGCACGCCGTCGGCCCACCGCGCGCGGACGAGGTCGCGGAGGTCCACGCCGGCGTGCACCTCGATGGCCGTGCGCGTGATGCCGATCCGGCTCGTGATCTGCGCCTTGCCGGACCGGTCGTGGTGCACCAGCAGCAGCCCGCGGCGGCCCTGCCGCGCCTGGTTGTGGTCCACCTGCAACGCGAGCGTCGACTTACCGCAGTCCATCGGCCCGTAGTAGAACCGCAGGTGCCCGATGACGGGCGCGCCCCGCCGCGAGCCGGCGGCAGGCACCGAGGACAGCGCGTCGGTGGGATCGTCGGTGGGGAAGTCGAGGTACGGCGGCATGGGCTCCACGAGCGGCAACCCTATCGACCGGCACGCCTACAGCACCGCGGGCTCCGGGTTGCCCACCGCCTGGATCGCCCTGCGCACCGGCACGAAGAACATCAGCACCAGGCCGATGAAGAAGAAGACCACCAGCGAGATGATCGCCGGCCGGTACGAACCGGTCGCGCCCGCCACGATGGCGAACAGCGCCGGGCCCATCCACGACGTGGCCCGCTCGCCGATCTCGTAGATGGAGAAGTACTGGGCCTCCTTGCCCGCCGGCACCATCTGGCTGAACAGCGACCGCGACAGCGCGTTCGTGCCGCCCAGCACCAGGCCGATGCCGGCGGCGAGTAAGTAGAACTGGATCGCCTGCCCGGCCTGCACGAAGTAGGCCGCGCCGATCACCAACACCCACACGGACAAGCTGATCATGATCGTGCGCTTGGCGCCGAGCCGGCGGGCCACGATCCCGTGCAGCACGCCGCCGAAGAACGCCACGAACTGGACGATGAGGATCGTGCCGATCAGCACCGTGTCGGAGAAGCCCAGCTCCTCGCTGCCGTACTGCGCGGACACGTTCGCCACGGTCGCGATGCCGTCGGTGTAGATCAGGTAGGTGCCGAGGAACGCGAGCGTGAGCGGGTAGGCCCGGGCGAGCTTGATCGTGCTGGCGAGCTCGCGGAAGCCACCGCTGATCACGCCCGCGCCGTGCTCGGAGCCGTGCGGCCGCTGGTGGTTGCGCAGGCGGCGCAGCGGGATCAGCGTGAACCCGGCCCACCACAGGCCGGACATGAGGAACGCGATCTGCGCGGCGTTGCCCTCGGTCAGGCCGAGCGACTCGTGCGCGAGGTAGATCACGAGCTGCAGCAGCAGCGCGCAGCCGCTGCCGAGGTAGCCGAACGCCCAGCCCCGGGTGGACAGCGAGTCGCGCTCGTCGGCCGTCGCGATCTCCGGGATGAACGAGTAGTAGATGACCACCGACGTGCCGTAGCCGATGTTGCCGAGGACGAACAGGACGACGCCGAGCTGCCAGTTCGTGCCGCTGACCAGCGCCATCAGCGCGGTGGCGGTGGCCCCGCCGAACGCGAAGATCGCGAGCATCCGCTTCTTGTTCTGCGTCCGGTCGGCGATGGCGCCCATCAGCGGGACGATCAGCACCTGGATGACGGTGGCGAAGGCCAGCAGGTAGCCCCACAGCGCACCGGCCTGGAAGTGCAGGCCGAACGCGCCGATCTCGCAGTCCACGAGCTTGTTGGCGCTGCCGTCGGGCTTGGCCGGACAGGGGTTCGGGCCGTTCCTGGCCGTGTCCGCCATGGCGGCTTCGGCGGCGATCGCGGTCAGGTAGAGCGCGCCGAACACGGTGATCACCGACGTCGGGAACACCGAGTTCGCCCAGTCGTAGAACACCCAGCCGCGCTGCTCGCGGCGCCGGTCGGGCGCGTTGCCCACCGCCTCCTGATCATCGACGACGCTCATCGAGTCCTCCATCCCGCAACCGGCACGCGGGGACCATAGCGGTCGGCCGCGGGATCGTGATCGTCTTCGGCGGTCTGATGCCAAACGGTGCTCTGGGTGCGCCCGGACACGTTCGGGCGTGTCGCTACCGTCTGCGACCAGAGTGGCGTGCGATGCTGATGGGTCGAACGTTGCGGTTGTGACTTGTGTGAAACGTGTTTACCGTCGGCAGGCATGAGCGGAAGACGCATGCTTGTCCGTTTCCTGCTGATCGCCATCGCCGCGTTCGGCGTCGAGCTCGTCCTCACCGGCTCCGCCGCGGCCGACCCGCCCGCCAGCTCCTGGGCCCGCCTGCGCGCGTGCGAGGCCGGCGGCCGCTACGACGTCGCCGCCAGCCACGGCCACTACGGCGCCTACCAGTTCGACCTGGCGACGTGGCGCAGCGTCGGCGGGCGCGGCTACCCGCACCGGGCGAGCCCCCGCGAGCAGGACTACCGCGCGCTCTACCTCTACCGGATGCGCGGCTGGCAGCCCTGGACCTGTGCCCGCCGGCTCGGCCTGCGCGAGGACGGCGCGGCACGCAGCAAGCGGGTGCCGACCCGCGCCGAGGCGGCCTACATCGGCGGCGCCCCGCGACCCTCGGGCGGGATGCCGCCGTGGCCGGGCAAGGTCTACGCCTACGGCGACTGCGACGCCAAGCTGCGTGCCTGGCAGCTGCGCATGAACAGGTTCGGCTACGACTTCCAGGGCACCGGCTGCTACTACGCGGAGACCCGCTCGGCCGTGCTCGCCCTCCAGCGCGCCAACGGCATCAAGACCTCCGGGCTGCTCGGGCCGAAGACGTGGCGGGCGGCCTGGCACGGCAAGCCGCCCGCCGGCTGAGCACGCCCGCGCTCAGCGGTTCGCCCGGGCGAAGCGGCGGCCCAGCCACACCGCGAGACCGATCGTGGCGACGCCGCCGAGCGCCACCAGGCTCCACGGCAGCGCCGTGCCCGGCTCGTCCACACTGGACTGGCTCTTCGGCGCGACCGCCGCCTCGGTGGTGGTCGCGGCCGGGGCCGGACCGGCCGGCGCCGCGCCCGAGGCCGCCGGCGGGAACGACGGGCGGACCGTGCCCCACTCGTGCGGCGCACGCGACCGCGTCTCGCTCGGCGCGATCGCCACCGCGCCCGGCACCGTCACGGTCGCCACGAGCGGGTCGGTCATGAGGACCTCGTGCATGGACGCGATGGTCCACGTCCCCCGGTGCGGGAAGACGACCTCCGCGAAGTAGTGCCCGGCGGTCCGCGCCGCGGTGCCCGCGAACTCGACCGTGTCGCCGCCCTTCTCCGTCGCCACCAGCGCGGTCGGGCCGAGGTCGCCGCCCATATAGGGGTACGAACCGTGCTGGAGGACCCAGTACCCGAACGTGTACGTCACGCCCGGTTCGATGCGCGCCGGCACCGGGTCCAGCAACGTCTCCTCCCAGTTCCCCGCCTGCGCGGTCGACGTCACGAACAGCCCACTGGTCAACACGAGGACCAGCACCACGAGGATTCTTCTCATGCCCTGACTACACCGCCGCCGACCGCGCGGTTCCGGAGGGAACCGGCACGGCCCGCGCGGTGTATCAGGGATGTCGAGGAGGACGCCCACGGACGAGCAGACGACCGACGACGAAGCGGTGGCCCGGTCCCGCGCAGGCGAGCAGGACGCGTACGCGCTCCTGGTCGCGCGCCACAGCGCGCTCGCGCACCGGACCGCCTACCTGCTCGGCGCCGGCGACGATGCGGAGGACGTGGTGCAGGAGGCGTTCGTCAAGGCCTACCGCGCGCTCGGCTCGTTCCGCGCCGGCGCGCCCTTCCGGCCCTGGCTGCTGCGCATCGTCGCCAACGAGGCCCGCAACCTCCACCGCGGCTCGCGCCGGCGCCGCTCGCTCGAGCTGCGGCTGGCCGAGCCCGACGTCGACCCCGTCGAGCCGGAGCGAGCGGCCGTCGCCGCCGACGCGCGCGCCCGGCTGCTGGCCGCGGTCAACACGATGTCCCACCGCGACCGCCAGGTGCTGACGTGCCGGTACTTCCTGGACCTGACCGAGGCGGAGACCGCGCAGGTACTCGACTGGCCGCGCGGCTCGGTGAAGTCACGGCTGTCGCGGGCCATCGCCAAGCTGCGCCGCGCCCTGCCGGACCGGATCGCGGAGGAGGTGGCCCGTGACCGGTGACGACCGCGTCGAGGCCGCCCTGCGCGAGCTCGGCGGGCGGCTCGCGGTGCCCGAGCCGCCCACCGACCCGGCGGCAGCGGTCCTCGCGCGCCTGGCCGAGCCCGCGACCCGCCCGGCCCCGCGCGTGCTGCCCCGCCTCGTGGCCGCCGCCGTCGCGCTGCTCGTGGCGCTCGCCGTCGCCATGGCGGTGTCGCCGACCGTCCGGGCCACCGTGCTCGACCTGTTCCGCATCGGCGGCGTGGAGATCCACTACACGCCCCCGCCGGTCACGCCGACGACGTCCGACGCCGCCGCGCCGGGGGAGCGGGACGTCTCGCTCGACGCCGCCCGCGCCGCGGTCCCGTTCGACATCCGCGTACCGCGCCTGCTCGGCGACCCGGACTCGGTACGCGTGATCGACAGCGCGGACGGCGGCCCGCCGCGCGTGGTGTCGCTGCGCTACCCGGGCGCCCGCGTGGACGAGTTCGGCGGCCGCATCGCCCCGTTCTTCGAGAAGTTCCTCCGTGCCGCGGACGTCGTGCGCACCGACGTCGACGGCGCCCCGGCCATATGGATCCCGCGCCCGCACCCGGTGCTCTACGTCGACGAGCACGGCACCATCCACGAGGAGGCCGCCCGCCTCGCCGCGAAGACCCTGATCTGGGAGGAGAACGGGTTGACCTACCGCCTCGAGGGCGACCTCACCCGCGCCCAGGCGGAGGCCATCGCCGCCACCCTGGGTTAGGCCGCCGCCCAGAGACCGCGTTCGCGCAGCACGTCGCGCAGCACGGCCGGCCGGTCGGTCATCAGCCCGTCCACGCCCAGGTCGATCAGCTCGTGCATCTGGCCAGGCTCGTCGATGGTCCACACGTGCACCTCGATGCCCCGCCGCCGGGCCGCCGCGATCAGCCGCTTGTCCACGATCGTCAGCCGCCCGTGGCGCACCGGCACCTGCGCGATCCGCGGCCCGCCCCGCGAGCTGCCCGGCCACTGCGGCAGCCGGCGCGACGCCCACAGCCGGGCGATGGCCGCGATGCCCATGGACGTCAGCAGCCCCTCGCCCGCGGTGCGCCGCACCTTCGCCAGCCGCGCCTCCGAGAACGACGCCACGCACACCCGGTCGAACGCGTTGGCCCGGCGCAGCGTGTCGATCAGCGGCTGGACCGCCGACTCGGCCTTCACGTCGATGTTGATCGCCGCGTCCGGCAGCTCCTCGAGCAGGTCGGCGAGCCGGCTCACGGGCTCGCGGCCGGCGATCTTCGCCTGGCCGACCACCGACCACGGCAGCTGCGCCACCGCACCCGTCGCATCGGTCGTGCGATCCAGCAGCGCGTCGTGGTGCACGACGACGACCCCGTCGCTCGTGGCGTGCACGTCGGTCTCCAGGTAGTGGTAGCCCTCGGCGAACGCGCGGCGGAACGCCGACAGCGAGTTCTCCATCCCGGCCAGCTCGTCGTAGTGCCAGCCGCGGTGGACGAACGCGCGCGGGTAGGGCCCGGAGAAGAAGGCATGGTCCTGCACGCCCATGAGTCTGCCGCAGCGGCGTGGCGGGTGGGTGCACGATCCGTGGCGAGATAGCGTCCCGCACATGGCGGAGCGATTCACTACTCCACACGGCCCAACATGACCACACCGGAACGGATCAAATCTCGGACTGATTCCAGACACTGCGGGTGGTGCGGAGTGGGCCTTCCGGAAGACGGCCGGGTGGGCCGGCCGCGCCGTTACTGCTCGCAATCCTGCAGGCAGCGGGCCTACGAGCGGCGCACGGCAGTGCAACGCGGTGGCCTGCCGGAGGACGCTGTCGTGCTCTCGGCCGCCGAGCTGACCGATTTGCAGGACCGGCTCTTCCAGCTACGCTGCGCAGCCGAGGACGTGGTCACGGCGACGGAAGACGGGGCCGCGCCTGGAGAACTGAAAGACCTGGCGGCGCTGGTGGTGCGCACTGCTCACGGCTTGGAGCGGCTGCGCTGAGGAGACACGTCGTCTACCCTTTCGCGCACAGTTGCCGACTCAACAACGACCGACTATGAGGCGCCGGGAATGAGCACCGAGAGCACGGTAGGTGCCGAGGTGCTGGCTGCCGTGCTCGACGCGACCGACACCGCGCTCGCGCTCACCGACCCGCGGGGCCGGATCCGCTGGGCGAACCAGCCGATGGCCGACCTCCTGGACCTCACCGTCGAGCAGGCCGCCAACCGCTCGTTACCCGCGCTGATCGCCGGAATCCCCACCGAACCCGGCCCGGAAGGCGTGATCATCTCCCTGGCCGCGGGGGAGGGCGAGCACCGCTGGCTCGAGGCCCGCTGCACCGCACTGCCCCGGGACCGCCTGCTCTACCGCGTGGCCGACATCAGCCGCTGGCGCGAGCAGAGCGTCGACCCCGACCAGCGCGGCGCCTGGGAGACCCAGCTGCTGCGGCTCGCCGACGAGGACCCGCTCACCGGCCTGCTGAACCGCCGCGCGCTCACCCGCGAGCTGGAGCGCCGCCTCGCCCTCGGCGGCAACGGCGCGCTGCTGGTGCTGGATCTGGACAACTTCAAGGACATCAACGACCTGCGCGGCCACCCGGCGGGGGACCGGGTCATGTGCCTGCTCTCCGACATGCTGCGCCAGCGCCTCGACAACGGGCACGCGCTCGGCCGCCTCGGCGGTGACGAGTTCGCCGTCGTCCTGCACGACACCGACGAGGAGAGCGCCGTCCAGGTGGCCGAGCGGCTGCGCAACGCCGTGGCCCGGTTCCCGCTCACCGGCAACGGCGGCACCACCCACACCACGGTCTCCGCCGGCGTCGCCCAGTTCCGCACCGGCGACAGCTGGCAGGCCATCCTCGCCAACGCCGACCTCGCCCTGCACGCGTCGAAGTCCGCCGGCCGCAACCGCGTCACCGTCTACGAGCACGGCCACTACACCGACACCGCGCTGCGCGTCAGCGTGCTCGACCGCGTCCGCGACGCGCTCGCCAACGGCGGCCTCGCCCTGCACGCGATGCCGATGGTCAAGCTCGGCAGCAACCGCATCGTCGGCCACGAGTTGTTGCTGCGCCTGGAAGACGGCCGCGAACCCTACCTCGGGCCGGGGGAGTTCCTGCCCGCCGTCGAGCGCGGCGACCTCGTGTTCGACATCGACCGCTGGGTGATCGGCACCGCGATCGACGCGCTCGTCGCGCACCCGTACCCGGGCCTGCGGTTCAACGTGAACGTCTCCGGGCGCACGCTCGAGGACGAGCAGTTCGGCGACTTCGTGCTCGAGCGCATCGCCGAGGCCGGCGTGGCGCCCGGCCGGCTCGGCTTCGAGATCACCGAGACCGCGGCCGTCACCAACCTCGCCGCCGCACGCTCCCTGGCCCAGCGGCTGCGGGCCAGCGGCTGCCGCATCTCGCTGGACGACTTCGGCGCCGGCTTCGGCTCGTTCGTCCACTTGAAACAGTTGCCGATCACCGGGGTCAAGATCGACGGCGAGTTCGTCCGCGGCATCGACTACGGCAGCCGCGACACCGTGCTGGTGCAGGGCATCGTCGACATCGCGCGCGGGCTGGGCATCTCCGTGGTGGCCGAGTGGGTCGAGCGCTCCAGCCAGGTCGACGCGCTGGCCCGGCTCGGAGTCCGTGTCGCGCAAGGCTTCCACCTCGGCAAACCCGAGCCGCTCACGGAGCTGCTGTCGCGCCCGCACGCGGCGTGGGTACGCCGGCCGCGGCTGATCCCGTCCCTCAACGACGCGCTCAACGACTCGCTCAACGACACCGAGGAACGCGTGGCGGAGAACGGCGGCTGACGCGCCCGGGGCCGGCCACAGTCGCGCTCAATCGTTGCTTGAGCGGCACGGTTCACCATTGGGACACCCGAATTACCACCTCACCGAGCCAGTGGCGGTGCGCGATGTCCCAGTCGATGGCGAAGAACGACAGCAGCGCGGAGATCAGCGGCCTGCAGATCTGCATACAGAACACCGACGCGCAGATCGACGCGGCACTCGACGCGAACGACCGGCGCGCGTTCCGGGTCTGGTGCCATCGCCGCGCGTCGCTGATCGCCCGCGTCGAGCGGGTACTCGTCGACGAGGCCCGAGCCGCCTGACCCGCAGCGTTCCCGCCTGACAGACTTGTTCGATAATCTACATTATGTCAACTAGCCGGGCGGGCCTCTCCCAGGACGTCCAGGTAGTGCCGGTTGTACATGAAGCCCAGCACGTTGCCGAACGGGTCGACGACTGACGCCGTCACGAACCCGTCGCCCCGCACGGTGACCGGTTGGTGTTCGGTCGCGCCGAGCTCGAGCAGCCGGTCGAGCGTCGCCGCCACGTCGTCCACCGCCCAGTAGACGACCTGGCCGGCCGGCTGGTCCGTCGGGTGCGGCTGGTAGGCCCGGTGGACGATGCCGAGCTCGTCGGCCGAGTCGCCGATGCGGAACTCGATATATCCGCCGGGCACCTCGAAGTACGCGTCCACGCCCAGGAACTGGGCGTACCACTCGCGGGCGGCGGTCAGGTCGTCGGTGAAGTAGTTGATCGTCGCGAAGCCTCGCAGCATCGGTCCGTCCTTTCGCTCAGCGTCTCTGAGAACCAGCATCCGGGCATAAGCGCTCATGTACTGAGCACTTTTTCTGCGACGATGGCGCCATGCGCGCCGACCGCCTCGTGGCCACCCTGCTGCTGATGCAGTCCCGTGGCCGGGTCACCGCCGCGGAGATCGCCGGCGAGCTCGAGGTCTCCGTGGCCACCGCCCGCCGCGACCTCGAGGCGCTCTCGGCCGCCGGTATCCCCGTCTACCCGCAGCCGGGCCGCGGTGGTGGCTGGTCGCTGGTCGGCGGCGCGCGGACCGACCTCAGTGGACTGACCGCGGCCGAGGCGCAGGCGTTGTTCCTGCTCGTCGGCCCGGCCGCGGCGGTGGCGCCGGAGGCGAAAGCCGCGCTGCGCAAGCTGGTCCGGGCCCTGCCCCGTACGTTCCGTGCGGACGCCGAGGCCGCCGCCGGTGCCGTCGTGATCGACCCGGTGCGCTGGGGCGGCGAGCACCACGCGCCGGACACCACCGTCGACCTGCTGCAGCGAGCCGTCGTGCGGCGCCGACGGGTCCGGTTCTCCTACCGGGGTCGCGGCCGGGTGCGGTCCGAGCGTGTCGTCGACCCGTGGGGCCTCGTCGAGAAGGACGGCGTCTGGTACCTCGTCGCCGGCACCGAGCGCGGCCGCCGCACGTTCCGCGTGGACCGGGTCGAGGACGCCGCCATGACCGGAGAACAGGCCGCGCGCCCGGACGACTTCGAGCTCGCCGGGGCGTGGGACGAGGTCGTCGCCGAGGTCGAGCGGCGCCGCTCCCCTGTGTCGGCAGTGATCTTGATCGACGAGCGGTTCGTGGCCGTGCTGCGCCGCCAGTTCGGCCGGCACTGCGAGGTGCTCGGCGTGGAGCCGGACGGGCGGGCTCGGGTCCGGCTGGCCGCGCACCTGCCGCTGTCGATCGCCGAGCGGATCGCGGGCTGGGGTGCGACGATCGAGGTGATCGACTCCGCGCCGGTCCGCGCGGAGCTGGCCCGGCTCGGCGCCGAGCTCGTCGCCCGGTATGGACAAGGCGACAAGTAGACATGTCGCGGTGTCGATGCGGTCGACTCGTGCGGTCGACTCGTGTGGTCGGCTCAGTCTCCGTGCCAGGACCGCCACAGGCGGGCGTACTCTCCCCCGGCCTCGACGAGCTCGTCGTGGCTGCCGAGCTCGGTGATCCGCCCGTGCGCCATGACCGCGACGCGGTCGGCGGCGTGCGCGGTGTGCAGCCGGTGCGCGATCGCGATCACCGTGCGCCCGGCGAGCACGGCGCCCATGGCGCGCTCCGCGTGGCGGGCGGTGGCCGGGTCGAGCAGGGCGGTGGCCTCGTCGAGGATCACCGTGTGCGGGTCCGCCAGCACGACCCGGGCGAGCGCGAGCTGCTGGGCCTGGGCCGCGTCGAGCGCGAGTCCGCCCGCGCCGAGTTCGGTGGACAGGCCGTCGGGCAGCGTGTGGACCCACTCGGCGTCCACCGCGGCCAGGGCGGCGTGCAGGTCGGCGTCGGTCGCGGCCGGGGCGGCGATGGCGAGGTTGTCGCGGACGGTGCCGATGAACACGTGGTGCTCCTGGGTGACCAGGACGATGCGGCGGCGCAGCTCCTCCGGGCCGAGGTCGGCAACCGGCACGCCGCCGACGGTGACCGCGCCCGTGCGGGGCGCGTCGATGCCGGCGAGCAGCCGGCCGAGGGTGGTCTTGCCGGCCCCGGACGGGCCGACGATGGCGAGCCGCTCCCCCGGCCGGACGTCGAGTTCGACGTCGTGCAGCACGTCGCGGTGGCCGGCGTGGTAGGCGTAGCGGACGCCGGTGACCTGGAGGCGGTCGTCGCGCGGGTGGCCGCCGGGCGGTGGCTCGGTGCCGGCTTCGGCGACGCCCTTGATGCGGGCCAGCGAGGCGCTGCTGCGCTGGAGGTTCTCCGCCCACATGATCACGCGGTTGAGCGGGTCGGCGAGCTGCATGGCGTAGAGGGCGGCGGCGACGACCGCGCCGAGCGTGGTGAGGTCGGCCTGGTACAGCAGGCCGCCCACGACCAGGACCGTGACGGTGGACAGGACGAAGGAGAAGTCGATCTGCGGGAACAGCACGGTGCGCAGGAAGAGCGTGTAGACGCGGGTGCGGTGGGCCTGCGCGACCGTCCGGTCCCCCGCGTCGACGCGGCGGTGTTGCAGGCCGAACGCCTCGACCGTGCGGGCGCCGTCGGCGGTGGCGGCGATGCTCTCGGACATCTCGGAGTTGGCGGCGCCCTCGGCGAGGTAGCCGTCGCGGGCGCGACGCAGGTACCAGCGGACGGCGAAGTAGAGGCAGCCGACGCCGGTGAGCGCGCAGAGCCCGAGCAGCGGGTCGAGCAGGAAGACGGCGCCGATGATGAAGACGGTCTGCAGGGCGCCGACGAACACGTTGGGGGCCGCGTCGCGCAGCGCGGTGCCGACGACGGCGATGTCGCCGGTGGTGCGGGACATGAGGTCGCCGGTGCCGGCGCGCTCCACCACGGAGGTCGGCAGGGCGAGCGTGCGGTCGACGAAGTCCTCGCGCAGCCGGGCCAGCGCGCGTTCGGCGAAGCGGTGCGTGAGGTAGTGGGCGAAGCGGGTGAGCAGCACCTGCGCGATGGCGAACCCGATGATCGTGAGGGCCAGTGTGTCCACTGTGGACGTGCTGGCGTCGCCGGCCTCGACCTGGTTGACGATGCGGCCGATGAGCCAGGGCGGCGCGAGGCCGGCGGCGGCCGCGAGGCTGGTGATCAGCAGGACGAGCGCGGTGCCACGCGGCTCGTTAGTGACGAACTCGCGATTGGCCCGCCGCACGACAGCACGATCGGCCACGGGTAACTGCAGTTCCGCCTCCCCGGATTTTTCCCGCGTGGTCACGTTGGACTGGCGCCGTCCGGTTCGGCGCGTATCTGTGGCTGGGTCGCGTCCCGTTCCCCTTAGGTGCGGTTGGGAGCCGCGTGGGTCTTTGCACCTCATACGAGCTCTTCTTCGCTGCCGCGGTATGCCAGGGCGCGGTAGCCGGGCTCGGTGGCGAGCAGGTCGGCGTGGCTGCCGGTGGCGGCGACGCGGCCGTCGGCGAGGAAGGCGACCCGGTCGGCGCGGTCGAGCAGCAGCGGCGAGGTGCCGATGACGACCGTGCTGCGGCCGCGGCGGCTGGCGCTGAGCCGGGCGGCGATGACGGACTCGGTGTGCGCGTCGACCGCGGAGGTGGGCTCGACGAGGATCAGCACCTCGGGGTCGGCGAGCAGGGCGCGGACGAGGCGCAGCCGCTGGCGCTGGCCGCCGGACAGGTCGCGGCCCTGGGCCTCGAGGTGCGCGGCGAGGCCGTCCGGGAGGCCGGTGACGATGTCCTCGGCGGCGGCGGTGTGCACGGCGGCGTGGATCTCGTGGTCGTCGTGGTCGCGGGCGGTGGCGACGGTGTGGCGCAGCGGGCCGGCGAACAGGTAGGCGTCGTTGTCGGCGACGAGGACGCGGCGGCGGACCTCGGCGGCGGGCATCGTGGCGAGCGGGCGGTCGTCCCAGGTGGCGTCGGAGATGACGTAGCGGCCGAGGCGGTCGGCGACGGCGAGCGCGTCGGCGGGCCGGGCGGCGGCGAGGGCGAGCAGCTCCCCCGGGCGGACGGTGAGGCCGGAGGCGGGGTCGTGCAGGACGGCGGGCCGCGGCGGGCACGGGGTGGCGGCGTGGTCGGGCACGGTGGGGTGGAGGTTGAGGATGCGGATCACGCGGCGGGCGGCGACGAGGCCGCGGTTGATGTCCTGCGCGCCCTCGATGAGGAAGTACACCGGCGAGGCGAGCATGGCGGCGTAGCCGTAGACGGCGATCATCTCGCCGACGGTGATCTCACCCGTGGCGGCCATGCGCGCGGCGAGCCAGGTGACGCCGGCGAGGAAGAGGCTGGGCACGCCGACGGTGACCGCCTCGATCCAGCTGGACACGGCGCCGACGCGGTACCCGTTGTCGCGCAGCGCGCCGGACTCGCGGTGGTAGCGGGCGGCGAAGCGGTCCTTGCCGCCGATGCCGCACAGCACGCGCAGGCCGGCGACGATGTCGCCGGCGCGGGCGGCGAGCGCGCCCTGCCGCTCGCGGTAGGCGGTCTCGGTGTCGCGCATGCGGTTGAGCAGCGGGCCGAGGGACAGCAGCAGGACCGGCACGCCGAGCAGCACGACGACTGCGAGCAGCGGTGAGATGCGGACGAGCAGGACGGCGACCGCGGCGTAGGCGACGATCGAGCCGACGCCGGGGCCGACGGTGGTCATGGTGCGCATGATGCGGTCGAGGTCGGCGGCGCCGATGGAGACGACCTCGCCGGTGCTGACCCGGCGCGGCAGCTCGGCGCCGACGCCGACGGCGTGGCGGACGACGACCTGGACGGTGCGGAAGCCGGCGTCGAGCCGGATGAACGTCATGGTCCGGTGGCGCAGGATGCCGATGCCGGAGTTGGCCATGCCGGCGACGGCGAGCAGGCCGGCCCACATGCCGAGCACGGCCATGTTCCCGGCGCGCAGCCCGTCGTCGATGGCGTGCGCGACGAGGTAGGGCGGGACGACGAGGACGAGCATCCAGGTGCTGCCGAACAGGACGCCGAGGCAGGCCCTCCCCGGTTGCTTTCTCACCAACCACAGCAGGTAGCGAAGGCCTCCCCGTGCGTCCGGTTCGCCGGGATCGGCGTAGGGAACCGAGAGACGACGCATGCCCCCACCATATGGACCGGCTGCGACCGCCCGTAATTCATTAACCGGATCGCCCTGTTCGCTCCTAGCGTCATGCGCCAGACGAGGCACGGGAGGGCGAGAGATGACGCGGCGTGCGGTGGTGACCGGTGGTGGCACGGGGATCGGCAGGGCCGTGGCGCGGCGGCTGGCCGTGGACGGGTGCGAGGTCGTCATCGTCGGCCGGCGGGCCGATGTGCTGGACGAGGCGGCGGCGGAGCTCAACGCGGACCTGCCGCGGCGGCCGGTGTCGGCGCGGGCCGCGGACCTGACGGACCCGGCACGGGTGGGTGAGCTGGCCGAGTCGCTCGCCGCGGCGGGGCCGGTGGACGTGCTGGTCAACAACGCGGGCGGGATCTTCTCCGGTGGCGGGGAGGACCTCGCGGCGGTGGCGGCGGCGTGGGAGGCGGACGTGCGTGGCAACGTGCTGCCGTCGGTGCTGCTCACGACCGCGCTGCTGCCGGTGCTGGCGCGGCCCGGCGGCCGGGTCGTGGTGATGAGCTCGATCGCGGCGCTGCTCGGGTCGGGCACCTACGGTGGGGCGAAGGCGGCGCTGCAGGCGTGGGCGCTGGGCCTGGCCACGCGGGTGGCGGCGGACGGGATCACGGTGAACGTGGTGGCGCCGGGGTTCGTGCCGGCGACGGAGTTCTGGACCGGGCGGCTGACCGACGCGCTGGTGGCCGACCGGGTCGGGCGGATCCCGGCGGGCCGGCCGGGCACGCCGGAGGAGGTGGCGGCCGCGGTGTCGTACCTGACCGCGCCGGACGCCGGCTGGACCACCGGGCAGATACTTCAGGTCAACGGGGGTACGTTGCTCGGGCGCGGCTGACCGGTGCGGTTTCGCCGGTGGCGACATCGCGGGCCAGCGGGGTGGCCCGTCCGCATGAGAGTCTGGAGTGGATGGACGACGTGCGCTGCTCGGTGCTGGCCGAGGAGATCGGGGAGCCTCTGGCCGGGACCGCCGCGACGGCCCGGTCGTGGCTGTGCCTGGAGCAGCCGGGCCCGTGGGGCCGCGACGCCCTGTCCGCGAGCCACCTCGACGCGGGCGTGTCCCGTGAGCTGGCCTCGCTCGTGGCCGGCACCGGCGTGCGGATCGTGCTGATCCGCCGGCCCGGCAGCCACCCCGACCGGCACCGGCCGGTCCCCCGGCACGTGTACCTGGCGCACACCGCGCCCGGCGACACGTGGCTCGAGCGCACGACGATCACCGACCCGAAGGCGCTGCTCGACCTCGACTTCGCCCGGGCCGGCAACGGCGAGGCGGGCCTGCTGGGCGAGCGGGTGGCCGACCCGCTCCTGCTCGTCTGCACGAACGGGCGCCGGGACGTGTGCTGCGCGCTGCGTGGCCGGCCGATCGCGGCGGCGCTCGCGGCGCGGCACGGGGACGCGGTGTGGGAGTGCACGCACATCGGCGGCCACCGGTTCGCGCCGACCGCGGTGCGGCTGCCGACCGGGTACGCCTACGGCCGGCTCGACGTGGAGTCGGCCGCCGGTTTGCTCACCCGAGCAGGTGTGCAGCCGCGGAACTGCCGCGGCCGCTCGACTTGGCAGCCGCCGGGCCAGGTGGCCGAGCTCGCGGTCCGCGAGCGGACCGGCGAGACGGACCCGGACGCGTTATGGGCCGGCCCGGCCGAGGACACCGGCGACGGCACCGGCGACGACACCGCGGGCGGTCTCCGCCTGGTCACCGTGACCCACCGGGACGGCCGGAGCTGGCAGGTGGCGGTGGCCCGGCGCGAGGTGGGCCCGGCCCGCCCGGCGAGCTGCGCCGCCGCACCGACCCCGGCGATCGCGCTGGACGTGCACAGCGTTCGCGAGACCGTGGCGGGCTAACGCTCCCCCAGTGCCGCCTCGAGTGCCTCGTCGAGGTCGGCGAGTACGCGGGACTTCGGGCGGGCGCCGACGAACGTGCGCACCGGCTCCCCGCCGACGAAGAGGATCATCGTGGGCAGCGAGAGCACCTGGTAGGCGGTGCCGGTCCGCGGGTTCTCGTCATAGTTGATCTTGCGGATCGTGAGCGCGTCCGCCCGCTCCTCGGCGATCTCGGCCAGCACCGGCTCGATCATGCGGCACGGCGGGCACCAGGTGGCCCAGAAGTCGACGAGCACGGGCTTGTCGCTGCCCAGCACGTCGGCGGCGAACGTGTCGTCGGTGACGGCGGCCAGGCTGGAGGTGGTGGTCACGAGAGCTCCTTGCTCGGGTGGGCAACTGTGCACGGGTCGGCGACGAAGCCGGGTCCGTCGTGCTGGCGGGCGAGCGCGCCGGCGAGCTTGCCGTGCAGCTCGGCGCGAACGGTGGCGAGCCGCTCCAGGCAGGCGTCCACCTCCGCGAGCTTGCGGCGGTAGACCTCGATGGAGTCGCCGCACTCGTCGCCGGCGGCGTGCCCGGCGCGCAGGCACTCGACGAACGGGCGGGTGTCGTCGAGCGTGAGGCCGACGGTCCGCAGCGCCTGGATCTCGTGGACCAGCCGGAGGTCGTCCTCGCCGTACTCGCGGTAGCCGTTCGCCGAGCGCTGCGCCGTGAGCAGCCCCTGCGACTCGTAGAACCGCAGCGCCCGGGTCGTGGTGCCGGCGCGGCGGGCGAGCTCACCGATTCGCATACGACCAAGCGTAAACATTGACGCGCGCGTCAAGGCAAACCTCGCGAGCGGGGGCGGCGCATCGACGCCGCGCGCCGGTCACCCGGTCCAGAACGGGCGCACCTCGACCATGCCGAGCCGGGCCATCGGGTGTTTCGCGGCGACCTCGATCGCCTCGTCGAGGTCGCCGCACTCGACGATGTCGAAACCGCCCATCTGCTCCTTGGTCTCGGCGAACGGCCCGTCGGTCACGAGCGTCTCGTCGCCGCGCACCCGCACGGTCGTCGCGTCGCTCGCCGCGCGCGTGCGGTGGCCGGTCTGCCAGATCCCCCGCCGGGTCATCTCCTCGACCCAGGGCCGCGCGTCGAGCTCGGCCGGGTCGTGGTCCGCGGGGTCGAAGGGGCCCTCGGTGCAGATCAGCAGCAGGTACTTCATGGTTCCTCCTCGGGTCGGCTACCTACCCGACGAACGCGCGCGACGCGGATCTACCGTCGCGCAAAAAAGGTGCCCCCGCCAACTCGGCGGGGGCACCTTCGGGCACGGGCTCAGTAACGCGGCGGGTCGTCGGACAGCTCGGTCGACTCCCCCGGCCCGGTCCGCGGTGGGACCGGCGGTGCGGGCGGGACCTCCGCCTCGGGCTCGGGCACCGACACCACCTGGGGGGCGGCCGGCGGCGCCGGGGGCACCTCCGGTGGTGCCGAGGGCGCGGCCGGCACCACCGGCGCGGCCGGAATGCCGACCGGGCGCACCGGACCGGTCGTCGGCGCGAGCGGGCTCGGCACCTCTTGGCGGGCGACCGCCTCCGCGGCGCGGACCGCCTCGGCGACCTGCGGGTCGCTCGCGGTGTCGAACCAGCTCTGGATGTCCTCCTCGTCGTCCTCCTTGTGCGCGGGGGGCTCGTAGGCGGGCGGCTCGTAGCGGAACACGCCGTCGTCGCCCGGCGCGCCGAGCGCCTTCGCGAAGCCCTCGAGTGCCTTGCCGAAGTCGTTGGGCAGCATCCACACCTTGTTGGCGTCGCCCTGCGCCATCTGCGGCAGCGTCTGCAGGTACTGGTAGGCCAGCACCTCCGGCGTCGGCTTGCCGGCCTTGATCGCGTCGAACACCTTCTCGATGGCCTTCGCCTGGCCCTGCGCCTGCAGGTAGCGCGCGGCGCGCTCACCCTGGGCGCGCAGGATCCGCGACTGCCGCTCACCCTCGGAGGTGAGGATGGCGGCCTGCTTGCCGCCCTCCGCGGCCAGGATCTGGCTCTGCTTCTGGCCTTCGGCCGTCTTGATGGCCGCCTCGCGAGTGCCCTCCGCGGTGAGGATCATGGCGCGCTTCTCCCGGTCCGCGCGCATCTGCTTCTCCATCGAGTCCTGAATGGACGGTGGCGGGTCGATCGCCTTCAGCTCGACGCGGGCGACCCGGATGCCCCACCGGCCGGTGGCCTCGTCCAGCACACCGCGCAGCTGGCCGTTGATCGAGTCGCGGGAGGTGAGGGTCTCCTCCAGGCTCATGCCACCGACCACGTTGCGCAGCGTCGTGGTGGTCAGCTGCTCCACACCGATGATGTAGTCGGAGATCTCGTACACCGCGTCGCGCGGCTGAGTGACCTGGAAGTACACCACCGTATCGATCGACACGGTCAGGTTGTCCTGGGTGATCACCGGCTGCGGCGGGAACGAGACGACCTGCTCGCGGCGGTCGATACGGGCGCGGACCCGGTCCAGGAACGGCACGAGGAAGTTCAGCCCGGGCTCGGCCGTCGACTTGTACCGGCCGAGACGCTCTACCACCGCGGACTGCGCCTGCGGGATCACCAGGATCGACTTCACCACGATCGTGACGACGAACAGCACCACGATCACGACGATGATGAGAATGGTCAACGTGCCTCCACTCCGGCTCGGGTAGGCGCCTCCTGGTCGGCGCGCTGGAAGTAGATCACAAGATCGTCCCGAACCTGGTCATGCGAGCGCCGCGTCCCCCGGGCAATCCGGCGCGATCACCTGAATGTCGCGGCGCCCGCCGGTCATTCACCGTCAGCGAGCACGACGGCCGTGGCCCCGGAGATCTCCACGATGGTCACCTCGGCGCCGGGCTTGATCTCGTGCTTGTCGTCGAAGGCCCGGGCCGACCACAGGTCGCCGTCCAGCTTCACCTGGCCGCCCTCGTGGTTGACCATGGACACCGCGACGGCCTTGCGGCCGATCAGCGCGTCGGCGTTCGTGTGAATCAGGTCGCCGTGCATCCGGCGCTTGAGCCAGGGTCTGGCGAACGTCACGAGACTGATCGACACCACCGCGAACACCACGGTGGCGATGATGGTGTTCCCGGTGAAGTAGTCGGTCACGGCGCCGCAGAGCGCACCGATCCCGACCATCAGCAGGAAGAAGTCCCCGGACAGAACCTCGGCGGAGATCAGCGCGATTCCGCCGATGAGCCAAAGCAGAGCGGCCATTCCGCAATGATCTCAGAACGTGGGCCGCTCGGTCACTACTCCTCACCGGTCGTAACGAAGTCGATGAGCCGCTCCACTGCTCCGATCAGCGGGGTCTCCAGGTCCTTGTAGGTGCGCACGCGCGCGAGGATCCGCCGCCAGCCCTCGGCCGGCTCGCCCCAGCCCAGCGCCGCGCACACGCCGTCCTTCCACGGCTGCCCGCGCGGCACCACGGGCCAGGCGCTGATGCCGACCACCGCGGGCCGCACCGCCTGCCAGATGTCGACGTACGGGTGACCGGTGACCAGCACGTCCGGATCGCGCACGCCGTCGACGATGCGGGACTCCTTGCTGCCGGCCACGAGGTGGTCGACGAGCACGCCGAGGCGGCGGTCCGGCCCGGTGCCGAACTCCGCGACCAGCCCGGGCAGGTCGTCGATGCCGTGCAGCGGCTCGACCACGACGCCCTCGACGCGCAGGTCGTGGCCCCACACCCGCTCCACGAGCTCGGCGTCGTGGATGCCCTCGACCCACAGCCGGCTGTCGCGCGCGGTGCGGGCGGTGTGCCCCTGGACGCGGACCGAGCCGGACGCGGACACGGTGGCCTTCTTCGCCGGCGCGGCCGGACGGGTCAGCGTCACCGGCTTGCCGTCGAGCAGGAAGCCGGCCGGGGCGAGCGGGAACAGCCGGTGGCGGCCGTGCCGGTCCTCGAGCACGACGTGCCCCTGCTCGAACCGGACCACGGCGCCGCAGAAGCCGCTGGCCGGGTCCTCCACGACGAGCCCGGGCGCGGCGACCACTTCGGGCACCGCGCGCCGGTTCGGCTTGCGGGACAGGACGTCGGGGCCGTAGCGGTCGTGGTTCACGGCGGCGACGATATCGACCGTCCGGGTAAAAACATCGGCACCGGGCGTCGGAGTGTCGGTCCGCCGGACGACTATGCAGACGTGAGCGCACCGGGAGTGCGGCCCGATCCGGCATTCGGGCTGCTGAAGCTGTACGACGTGGCACTGCCCCACGTCTACGGCTACCTGCTCGCCCGCTGCCGGGACGTGCCACTGGCCGAGGACATCACCGCCGAGTCGTTCCTGGCCGCCGTGCACGCGGTCCGCAAACCGGACGCGCCGGAGCCGTCCGTGGCCTGGCTGATCGGGGTGGCCCGGCACAAGCTCGCCGACCACTGGCGCCGCGTCGAGCGCGAGCAGCGCGGGCTGCGGCTGCTGGACGGCGAGCCCGAACCGGTCGAGGACCCGTGGGACGTCGCGGTGGACAAGATCCGCGCCCGCGAGGTCCTCGACGCGCTCGGCCCGCACCACCGGGCCGCGCTGACCCTGCGCTACCTCGACGGGCTGCCGGTCCCCGAGGTGGCCCGCCACCTCGACCGCACCGTGCACGCCACCGAGGCGCTGCTGGTGCGGGCGCGCGGCGCGTTCCGCCGGATCTACACCGGAGAGGAGGGTTCGCGATGACCAGCAAGCCGACCGATCCGTTCGAAGCCCTGCGCGAGCCCGTCACGCCGGTCGAACCGGATCCGGGCTTCGCCGGGCGGTTGCGGCTCCGGATGACCCAGGAAGTCTTCGCTCCACCGGGAGGGACCATGTCCGCACGAACCGTTGCGCCGCAAGTCGACCGGGAGCCGGCCTGGCCCCCCGCGCTGACCCCGTACATCGTCGTGGCCGACGCCCGCCGCGCGCTGGACTGGTACGTCGAGGTGCTCGGCGCCGAGCAGCGCGGCGAGCTGTACGTCAACGACGACGGCACGATCGGCCACGCCGAGGTCGGCATCGGTGACGCGGTGCTGATGTTCGCCGAGGCGTCCGAGCTGTGGCCCGACGTGCCGGTGCGCGCGCCGGACTCGCCGGCGACGTTCAGCCACACGCTGCACCTCGAGGTCGACGACGTCGACGCGACCACCGAGCGGGCCCGGCGACAGGGTGCGGCCGTGGAACGGGAACCCGTCGACAACCCCTACGGCCGCGGCTCGGTGATCGTCGACCCGTTCGGCCACCGGTGGATGCTGCTCCGCCCGCCGGCTCGGGCCACCCGGTTCCGGCAGGGCGACGTCGCCCGCGTCACCATGGTCGCCGCGGACTCGGTGCGTGCCAAGGAGTTCTACGAGGCCGTGCTCCAGGTCCCCTTCGGCCCCGGGAGCCAGCCGGGGGTGTGGGGCACCGACGCGACTCGCCCGCACGTCGGCATCTGGTCGCCGGAAGGCGTCGCGCCGGGGATCGAGCTCGTCTACCGGGTCGACGACCTCGCCGCCGCGCTGGACCGGGTCCGCGCCGCGGGCGGCATCGCGGGCGAGGCCGAACACAAGCCCTACGGCCGCAAGGCGCGGTGCGAGGACGTCGAGGGCGTCGTCTTCGAGCTCTGGCAACCGCCGGACTAGCGGGCGGCGGCGCGGCCGAACAGCCCGGCGAGCACCCGGACCTGCTCGACCAGCTCGGGCGGTGACAGCACCTCGAAGTCGAAGCCGATCTGGGCGATGTAGACACCGAACTCGGCCAGCGACGGGCCGCCGACGTGCAGCAGGCAGCTGTCCTCGTCGACGGCCTCGACCAGGCCGGCCGCCGGGCTGACCCGTTCGGCCACGACCTCGGCCGGCGCGTGCAGCCGGATCGTGGCCTGGTGGCGGTAGGGCGCGCTGGAGATCGCGCGGGAGACGTAGCCGGCGACGTCCGCCGGTGGTTCGCGCGGCGGGAACCGCGGGCCGGGCGCGGGCGGGCCGGCGATCCGGTCCACCCGGAACGTGCGCCACCCGGCGGGCTCGCGGTCCCAGGCGAGCAGGTACCAGCGGCGGCCGGTGTACGCGAGGCGCACGGGCTCGACCAGCCGCCGCGTCTGGGTGCCGTCCGCCCGGGTGTAGCGCAGCCGCAGCGACTCGTGGTCGCGGCACGCGGTGGCCAGCGTGGTGAGCAGCGCCGGTTCGACGGCCGGGCCGCCGGCGGTGAGCGTCACGGTCGACGAGCCGAGCGCCTGCACCCGCCGCCGCAGCCGGGCGGGCAGGACCTGTTCGAGCTTCGCGAGCGCCCGCACGGAGGTCTCCTCGATGCCGGCGATCGTGCCACCGGCCGCCGTGCGCAGGCCGACTGCCACCGCGACCGCCTCGTCGTCGTCCAGCAGCAGCGGGGGCATCGCCGTACCCGCCGCCAGCCGGTAGCCGCCGGCCGCGCCGGGCGTGGCGGCGACCGGGTAGCCGAGGTCGCGCAGCCGGTCGACGTCGCGGCGCACGGTCCGCAGCGTCACGCCCAGCCGCTCGGCGAGCTCGGCGCCGGTCCAGTCGCGCCGCGCCTGCAGCAACGACAGCAGCTTCAGCAGCCGCCCGGGCGTCTCCCACATGCCCGGAATTCTCGCATCCATTAGTGACCGAAGCTGTCACCAATGGAGGTTAGCGTCGCGGTCATGACCGACACCGAGATCCGCCCCTTCCGCATCGACGTCCCCCGGTCCGCCCTCGACGACCTGCACCGCCGGCTCGACGCCACCCGCTGGCCCGACGAGCTGCCCGGCACCGGGTGGACCCGCGGCGTGCCGCTCGGCTACCTCCGCGAGCTGACCGGATACTGGCGGCACGGCTACGACTGGCGCGCGCAGGAGAAGCAGCTGAACGACCTGCCGCAGCACGTCACCGAGATCGACGGCACGACTGTCCACTTCGTACACGTCCGCTCCCCCGAACCGGCCGCGCTGCCGCTCGTGCTGACCCATGGCTGGCCCGGCTCGATGGTCGAGTTCCTGGACGTGATCGGCCCGCTCACCGACCCCGTCGCGCACGGCGGCGACGCCCGGGACGCGTTCCACCTCGTGATCCCGTCGCTGCCCGGGTTCGGCTTCTCGGGACCGACCCGCGACGCCGGCTGGGACACCCGCCGCATCGCCCGCGCGTGGGCGGAGCTGATGGCGCGCCTGGGCTACCCGCGCTACGGCGCGCAGGGTGGCGACTTCGGCGCGCTCGTCTCCCCCGACCTCGGCCGGGTCGACGCCGAGCACGTCGCCGGCGTGCACGTCAACGCCGCCACCGTGGGCTTCATCCCCTTCGGCGGCGTGGACGAGGACTCGCTGACCGAGGTGGAGAAGCAGCGCTGGGCCCGCCAGCAGCGGTACCTGGACGACGGCAACGCCTACTTCCAGCTGCAGGCCACCCGCCCGCAGACGATCGCGTACGCGCTCACCGACTCCCCCGTGGGCCAGCTCGCGTGGATCGTGGAGCGGTTCAAGGAGTGGACCCATCCCGCCACGGACCTGCCCGAGGCCTCGGTCGACCGCGACCGGATGCTGACCAACGTGATGCTGTACTGGCTCACCGGCACCGCCGGGTCCGCCGCGCGGATCTACCACGAGACCATGCACGCGAGCGAGTGGCCGTACCGCACCGACGTGCCGACCGGCGTCGCCGCGTTCGCGGAGGACATCCCGATCCGCCGCTACGCCGAGGAGACCAACACGATCACGCACTGGACCGACTTCGCCACCGGCGGGCACTTCGCCGCCATGGAGGTACCCGACCTGCTCGTCGGCGACGTGCGAGAGTTCTTCCGCGGGCTGCGCTGATGATCGAACGCTGATGATCGACATTGATGATCTAACGCTGAGATGGGGTGTGCATGGAGGTCCTGAGCCTGCGGGCGATCAACCGGGCGACGCTGGCGCGCCAGCTGCTCATCGAACGCGACGCCCGCTCGGCCGAGCAAGCCGTCGAGCACCTCGTCGGCATGCAGGCCCAGGCACCCTTTCCGCCCTACACCGGGCTGTGGACCCGGCTCGCGGACTTCGCGCCGGAGGAGCTCGCCGACGCGCTGCTCGAGCGGCGGGTGGTGCGGGTCGTGCTGATGCGCGGCACCGTCCACCTGGTCACCGCCGCGGACGCGTGCTTCCTGCGCCCGCTCGTCCAAGTGATCATGGACCGGGACCTGCGGACCAACGTGCAGCACGGCCGCAACCTCGGCGGCGTGGACGTCGCGAAGCTCGCCGCCGCCGCCCGTGCCGTGCTCGAGGACGACGCGCTCACGGCGAAGGAGCTCGGCGCGGCGCTGGCCGAGCGGTGGCCGTCGGTGCCGCCCGGCTCGCTCGGCCACGCCGCCCGCGGCGCGCTCGCACTGGTGCAGGTGCCGCCGCGCGCGGTGTGGGGCCGCGCCGGCCAGACCCGCTACCGCACGGCCGAGCACTGGCTGGGCCGCGAGCTCGAGCCTGCCCCCGACCCGGCGCGGCTCGTGCTGCGCTACCTCGCCGCGTTCGGCCCGGCGTCGGTGGCGGACGTCCAGACGTGGTCGGGCCTGACCCGGCTCCGCGAGGTCGTCGAGCCGCTGCGGCCGCGGCTGCGCGTGTTCGCCGACGAGTCCGGTCGCGAGCTGTTCGACCTGCCTGATGCGCCGCGCCCGCCCGCCGACCGGCCCGTGCCGGTGCGCTTCCTGCCGGAGTTCGACAACCTGGTGCTGTCCCACGCCGACCGGACCCGGGTGCTGACCGAACCGTTCCGCAAGCGGCTGTTCGGCGTGAAGAACGGCGTGTTCCCCGGCACGTTCCTGGTGGACGGCTTCGTGCGCGGCGAGTGGCGGATCGCCAAGCAGCGCAAGGCGGCCACGCTGACGATCACCCCGTGGGCCAGGCTGTCCAAGAAGGACACCGCGGCACTGGCCGCGGAAGGCGCCCGGCTGCTCGGATTCGCCGCGGCGCAGGCAGAGTCACGGGACGTCGTCGTTAGCAAGGAGTCGTGAATCAGGAGTCGTGAGCAAGGAGGTCGCGGGCTAGAACGCCGGCCACGGGATCGCGCGGTAGTCGGCGTCGGGGACGGGGAACTCCGCCCGGTGCCGGAACTCCTCGACCCGCCGCTTCAGCGCGCGGATCTCCGCCCGGGTCAGGTGTTCGGCGAGCGCCTCGGCCAGCGACGCGTCCAGCGCGGCGCGCACCGCGCCGAGCATGTCCAGCACGTCCTCGGTCAGCGGCTCGCCGCCCCAGCCCCACAGGACCGTGCGCAGCTTGTGCTCGGTGTGCAGGCAGATCCCGTGGTCCACGCCGTACACGTTGCCGTCCGTGCCGTGCAGGACGTGGCCGCCCTTGCGGTCCGCGTTGTTGATCACCACGTCGAGCGCCGCCATCAGCCGCACGCTCGGGTGGTCGGAGTGCGCGAGCACCGCGGGCTCGCCGAAGCGGTCGTGCGCGCGCAGCACCCGGCGCCAGCCCCGCGGCACGTCGTCGGGTGCGAGCACGTCGACGAGGTCGTCGCCCTCCTTGGTGTCCACCCACAGCTGCACCATGCCCGGGCCGAACGGGCCCGGCCGCAGTACCGTCGGCGGGACCAGGTGCAGGCCGGTCGCCTCCGAGACCAGGTACGCGCCGACCTCGCGGCCGGCCAGCGTGCCGTCCGGGAAGTCCCACAGCGCCCGCTCGCCCGACACCGGCTTGTACACGCAGTGCGCGACCGCGTCCCCTCCGCTGATCTCGCAGAACAGCGTGGCGTTGGACGCGTCGACGAGGCGGCCCTCGACCTCGATTCGACCCCGGGTGAGCAGCTCGTTGACGGCCGGATCGGACGGAAGCAACTGGCTATTCCGTCTCTTCCTCGTCGGTTCGCCGGTACCCGTTCTGCCGCGGGCACACGTGCCCGGCCGGGTCCAGCGGCTCACCGCACAGCGGGCACGGCTTGCGGCCGGCGTTGATCACCCGGTCGGCCCGCTCGGCGAACGCGCGCGCCTCGGCCGGGGTCAGGAACACCCGCACCGCGTCCGGGCCCTCCTCCGTGTCGTCGAGCACGACCGACTCGTCGACCTCGCCCTCGGTGATCGCCAGCAGCTCGATGACCACCGCGCGGGTCTCGGAGTCCCAGCCGAGGCCCATCGTGCCGACCCGGAACTCCTCCTCGACCGGCACGCGCAGCGGGTCCGCGTCGACCAGGTCCTCCGGTGTCTCGTTGGGCAGATCCGCCCCGAACCGCCGGTGGACCTCCTCCAGCAGCGAGCCGATGCGCTCGGCGAGCACGGCGACCTGCTGCTTCTCCAGTGTCACGCTGATGGTCCGGGCGCTCTCCGAGGCCTGCAGGTAGAAGATCCGGTCCCCGGGCTGCCCGACCGTGCCGGCAACGAACCGATCGGGCTGACGGAACACATGAATGACACGAGCCATGGCACCTCCGACACTACGGCAATCGACTCGGGCAAACGACTCGGTCGAGCAGGCCCGTTCCCCCCGCCACGACGGATCGTCGGCAACGTTAGCGAAGGTGGTTGGGCAGGGCTGACCAGTTAGGGTTGCCGGCGTGGTGAAGATCGCAGAGTACGGGGCTTGGGAGTCGCCGCTGACGGCCGGGCTCGTCGCCGTGGCCGGCGCCGCGCCCAAGTGGGTGGACGTGCACGACGGCCGCGTTTGGTGGGCCGAGACCAGACCGGCCGAGGGTGGGCGGGTCGCGCTGTTGCGCGAGGGCCCCGACGGGCAGCCCGCCGACGTCCTGCCGGCGCCGTGGAACGTGCGCAACCGCCTGCACGAGTACGGCGGCCGCCCGTGGACCGTCCTCGACGGCCGGCTGCTCGTGTTCACCGAGTGGGCCGACCAGCGCCTCTACGTGCTCGACCTCGACGAGCCGGGCGAGCCGCGGCCGCTCACCCCGGAGCCCGCGCGCCGCCACGGCCTGCGCTACGGGGACCTCTCGCCCGGCCCGGGCCACGCCTCGGTGCTGTGCGTCCGCGAGACCGTGACCGGTGCCGGGCCCACCGACATCGAGCACGACCTCGTCGACATCCCGCTCGACGGCGGCGAGCCCCGCGTGCTCGCCGCGAGCCACCACTTCATGTCCGGGCCGCGGCTGAGCCCCGACGCCACGAAGATCGCGTGGATCGGCTGGGACCACCCGCGCATGCCGTGGGACGGGGCCGAGCTGTGCGTCGCCACGCTGGGCGAGCCCGGCCACCGCGTGCTCGCCGGCGGCGAGCGGGAGAGCCCCTGCCAGGTCGAGTGGGAGTCGCCGGACACGTTGCTGGCGCTCACCGACCCGGACGGCTGGTGGAACCTGTGCCGCATCGGCCTGGACGGCACGAGCCGCAACCTGGCGCCGTGCGAGGAGGAGCTCGGCGGGCCACTGTGGACGCCCGGGATGCGCTGGTTCGCCCCGCTCGGCGGCGGCCGCCACGCGGTCCTGCGCTCGGGCCACCTCGCCGTCCTCGACGAGCGGGCCGGCACCGTGACCGACGTGGCCGGCGAGGCCGGCGCCATGACGACGTGGACGGCCGACGTGTCCGTGCGCGACGGTGTCGTGGTCTCCGGCGCGGGCGGGCCGCAGGCCGCGCTCGCGGTCGTCGCCGTCGATCCCGCCACCGGCGCCACGACCACGCTGTCCGCCGCGACCCCCCTGCCGGTCGACGCCGCGTACCTCCCGGAGCCGGTGGAGCGCCTGTTCACCAGCGCCGACGGGCGCACGATCCCCGCGATCGTCTACCCGCCGCGCAACCCGGACTTCGCCGGCCCGGACGACGCCGCGCCGCCCTGCCTCGTCTACGCGCACGGCGGCCCGACCGGCGGGGCCCGCTCCGGTCTCGATCTCGACGCCGCCTACTTCACCAGCCGCGGTTTCGCCTACGTCTCGGTCAACTACGGCGGTTCCTCGGGTTACGGCCGCGAGTTCCGCGAGTCGCTCAACGGCCAGTGGGGCGTCGTCGACGTCACCGACTGCGCCGAGGTCGCCGCCGCGCTCGCCGCCGAGGGCTCGGCCGATGTGCGGGGCCTGGCCATCCGCGGCGGCAGCGCGGGCGGCTGGACCTCCGCGGCCTCGATGACCACAGTGGACACCTACCGGTGCGCCACGATCATGTACCCGGTCCTGGACATGCTGGCGTTCGCCGGCGAGACCCACGACTTCGAGTCCCGCTACCTCGACACGCTCGTCGGCGCGCTGCCCGAGCACCGGGACCGCTACGTCGATCGCTCGCCGATCAACCGCATCGACCGGCTCGCCGGCCCGGTCCTGCTGCTGCAGGGCCTCGAGGACGAGGTGTGCCCGCCCGCCCAGGCCGACCGGTTCGTCGCGAGCCTCGACGGCAGCGGCGTGCCGCACGCGTACCTCACGTTCGAGGGCGAGCAGCACGGGTTCCGCCGCGCGGAGACGATCGTCGCGGCTCTCGAGGCCGAGTTGTCCTTCTACGGCCAGGTGTTCGGCTTCGACACCCCGGGCGTCGCCAAGCTGGCGTTGCGCACGTGAGCGGCCGGACGCGGCCGCGGCGCCTGAAGGCCGGTGACACGGTCGCGATCGTCGCCCCGTCCGGTCCGCCGCCACCCGAGCTCGTCGACTCCAGCGTCGCCGTGCTGCAGGACTGGGGGCTGCGGGTCCGGGTCGGCAAGCACGTGCTCGACCGCCACCCGGACCTGCGCTACCTCGCCGGCCAGGACGCCCACCGCGCGGCCGACCTGCAGCAGGCGTGGTGCGACCCGGACGTGGCCGCGGTGATCTGCGCGCGCGGCGGGTACGGCACGATGCGCATGGTCGACCTCCTCGACTGGGACACGATGGCCGAGTCGATGGCACCGGCGGGGCCTCCGGTGTTCACCGGCTCCAGTGACATCACCGCCCTGCACGGCGCGATCGGTGAACGGCTCGGCGTCGTCACGGTGTTCTCGCCCATCACCGCGGGCACCTCGTTCGACCAGACCGCGCAGAAGTACCTGCGGGCCACGCTGTTCGAACCCGAGTCGATGCTCGAGCTCACCGGCCCGGCCGTCGCCACGATGAACCACGGCAGCGCGACCGGCGTGCTCACCGGCGGCAACCTCAGCCTGCTCTCCTCCTGCATCGGCATGGCCGGCCCCGCGCCGGACGGCTCGATCGTGCTGCTCGAGGACGTCAACGAGGAGCCTTACCAGCTCGACCGCATGCTCACCCAGCTGCTGCGCGCGGGCTGGTTCACCGGCGCGGCCGGCATCGCGCTCGGCTCGTGGTCCGGCTGCGGCGAACCGTCCGATGTGTACGCCGTGCTGGCCGACCTGCTCGGCGGCCTGGGCATCCCGATGGTGTGGGACCTCGGCTTCGGCCACGTCCCCGCGCAGCTCACGATCCCGCTCGGGGTGGAGGCGACGCTGGACGCGGACGCCGGGACGCTCACGCTCGCCGAACCCGCGCTGCGCTAGACCGGCATGCGCCTCCGGTGGTCCGCAGGTCGGTGATCTCCGTGGGCCGAGCGGATCTGCCGCGGGTTCGCCGCCGGCGCATACGATCTCGGGAATGGACCGCATGCGCCGTCGCAGCCTGCTCACCGCCGGACTCGTCACCGGGGCCGCACTCGCCGGGTGCACCGCCGCCGCCCCGGCCCCGGTCCGCGCGGACGCGCGCTTCGACCCGGACGACTGGGACTCCGTGCGGGCACAGTTCCCGCTCGACCCGGACGTCATCCAGCTCGCCGCGTTCGTCCTCGCCGCCCACCCCAAGCCCGTCCGCGACGCGATCGACGCGCACCGCGCCGGCCTCGACCGCGACACCGAGCACTACGTCCAGCAGCACGGCCACGAGGAGAACGACGTCCGGCAGGCGGCGGCCGGCTACCTGGAGACGAAGCCGGAGAACGTCGCCCTCACCGACAGCACCACGATGGGCCTCGGCATCCTCTACTCAGGACTGAAGCTGCGCGGCGGCCAGGAGATCCTGACCACCGAGCACGACTTCTACGCCACGACCGAGGCGCTGCGGCTGGCGAGCGAACGCTCCGGTGCGACGGTGCGCCGCATCCGCCTCTACGACGAGCCGTCCGCCGCGAACGAGACCGAGATCGTCGACCGGGTCCGCGCCGCGATCGGCCCGCGCACCCGGGTCGTCGCGCTGACCTGGGTGCACTCCGGCACCGGCGTGCGGCTGCCGATCCCGGCCATCGGCCAGGCGGTCGCCGAGGCGAACGAGGGCCGCGCGCCCGCCGACCGCGCGCTGCTGTGCGTGGACGGCGTGCACGGCTTCGCCGCCGTCGACACCGGCATCGACGACCTGCGCTGCGACTTCCTCGCCACCGGCACCCACAAGTGGCTGTTCGGCCCGCGCGGCACCGGCCTGCTGTGGGGCCGCGAGTGGGACGCGCTCGCCGCGCTGATCCCCACCTTCTCCGGTGAGGGCGGGCCCGGCGCCGCGTTCACGCCCGGCGGCTACCACTCCTTCGAGCACCGCTGGGCCGCGCGCGCCGCGTTCGAGTTCCACGGCCGGATCGGCCGCGACCGGATCGCCGCCCGCATCACCGAGCAGGCCACCCAGCTCAAGGCGGGCCTCGCGAGGATGGACGGCGTCCGGGTCGTCACCCCCGCCGCCGCGGGCCTGTCGGCGGGCATCGTCTGCTGCGAGCTGTCCACAATGGACGCCCCCACGGCCACCGCCCGGCTGCGGGCCGAGCACCGGATCGCGGCCAGCGTGACCCCCTACGCCCAGCAGTACCTGCGCTTCGGCCCCAGCATCGTGACGACCCCGGAGCAGGTCGACCGGACCATCGAGGCGGTCGCCTCGCTGGTCTAGACGGGCAGCGGCGCGCCGGTCTCCAGCAGCGTCTTCATGCTCGCGACCAGGTGCAGCCAGCCGCCGCCGCTCTGGTCCAGGCGGCCACTGATCGCCTTGTACATCTCGGTCTCGCCGGCGAAGCCGTCGTGGGTGACGGTCAGCTTGGTCACCGCGCCGGCGGCCTCGATGTCGAACGCGACCCGCGTCCGCGGTTCGGTCCGCAGCCGGGCCAGCCGCTCGGGCGACCAGCCGAACAGCTCCGCGTGCTCCGGCTGGTAGTTGTGCCAGCTGTAGGCGAGCCGGCGGTACGGGTCGGCCTCGAGCACGACCTGGCCCTGGTCCTTGGCCTCCTCGTCCGGCGCGTACCGCAACAGCACCGGCGAGCCGACCTGCCAGTCGGACACGAGCTCCAGGCCGCCCCAGTAGCGGCGGGTGAACTCCGGCTCGGTCAGCGCCCGCCAGAGCCGCTCGGGCGTGGTGTCGATGAACGTGGTGTAGACGAACACGGGGTCGCCCATGGGTTCCGCCTCCAATGCGGTCTTCAGGTCCGCCAGCGCGTGCACGCGATCCCGGTCGTACCGGTGGATCCAGCGCTGCGCGATGGCGTTGATGGGCTCCGCGTTGAGGTGGTGCAGCTTCTCCCGCCCCCGCCACACGACGGAGACGAGGTTCGCGTCCTCGAGCACGGCGAGGTGCTTGCTCACCGACTGGCGGGCCATGTCCAGGCCCGCGCACAGCTCGCGCAGGCTCTGCCCGTTGCGGTCGTTCAGCCGGTCCAGCAGCCGCCGCCGGCTCGGGTCGGCCAGCGCCCGGAACACCTCGTCCATCCGCCTCACCTCAACATGCAGCCATCTGGCTGCCTGACTATATGCAGCTGCGGGGCTGCATGTCAACGCATCAGGACCTCGCTGCCCAGCGGGACGAACCCGGTGGCCAGGAAGGCGCGCAGCGACCTGGCGTTGCCGGGCGCCACCGCCGCGAACACCGGCTCGCCCGCCGCCACCAGGCCCAGCGCGTCCCGGATGAGCCCGCGGCCGGTCCCCCGCTCCCCCGCCGGCTCGTGGCACTCGACCGACAGCTCCGTGCGCCCGGCAAGCCCGCACGCGATCGTCACCAGGCCGCGCTCGTCGCCGTGCACCCGGACGTCCGTGCGCCAGGCCCGGGCGCGCCGGACCCGGGGATGATCCGCCAGATCCGCCCGGACCGGCAGCCCGCCGCCACCGAGTCCGATGCCACCGAGCCCGCGTGCCACGAGCGTCACGTCCAGCGTGTCGACCTCGCCCCCCGCGCCGGCCAGGGCCGCCAGCACCGCCGGCCGCAGGGCCGAGCCGAACCCGTCGAGCCCCGCCACCCGGCGCGCGCTCGCCACGTACGCCCGGCCCGTCAGCGACACCACCGCCGAGACCCCGCCCTCCAGCGGCGGCAGCCACACCGCCCGCCCGTCGGCCGGTGGGAACGCGCCGCGCGCCGCCTCGAGCAGCACGGCCAGCAAGGGATGGCTCACACCCACACCAGCTCCCGGTCCTCCTCCGGCGCGGCGAACTCCAGCAGCCGCGTCGCCTCCGCCGCCACCGCGTCACGGTCCACAGTGGACAGGCGCTCGAACGGCTCCACCGACACGGTCGCCCGGCCCCGGGCCCACCGCAGCTTCCACCGGCCGCGGACCGTCCCGTCCACGAGCACCGCCGGCTCGACGAACCCGCCGAAGCAGATCCGCTTGCGATACTCGTCGGACATCAGCCGGGTGCGGTCGGCGTAGGCGACGAGCAGGTTGTCGAACTCGGGCAGCAGCCGGACCGGCGCGGGCGTGTCCGGCTCGGGGACGGTGAGGTCCGGCAGGTCGTACCGGTCCTCGCCGTCCCGGACGAGGTCGGGCATCGCCGCCACGACCTCGCCGAGACCGGTCAGGCCCGACCAGGCCTGCATGTCCTTGACGGTCGCCGGACCGAAACCGGCCAGGTACCGGCGCACCAGCCGCGCCGCGTCCGGCGCCTCGAGGGGACGTCCCAGCCACTCGGTGGCCAGCGTGAACGGGGTCGCCCCACCCCGCCGCCAGGTGCCGTTGGGCGGCGGGTGCACCACGGGCACCAGCAGCTGCACCGACCACGCCAGCGCGTCCGGCGGCGCCGCCGGCCACCGGCCGGCCAGCTCCTCCCGCAGCTGCGTGCGGGTCAGCGTCCGGCCGGCCAGCAACCGCTCCCCCTCGGCAGCCAGCTCCGCGAGGTCCACGCCGGCGCTCACCCGGCCGAAGGCCGCCTGCCGCACCCGGGACAGGGTCGGCGCCAGCAGCGGGCGCAGCCACAGGTAGTCCGCCGCCGCGACGAGGTGCTGGGTACCGCGCAGCAACGACGACCGCACCAGCGAACGGTCCTCCAGCGCCGCGGTGAGGTCGGCGAGGGAGAAGCCGGACAGTCGCGACCACAGGCCGAGGTAGGGCGAGTTGGGAGCCTGCGCCTGCAGGCCCGCCAGCCGCGTCACCGCGTCCACAGTGGACATCGGCGAGCGGGCCAGCAGCAGCTGCCGGTCCATGCTCGCCCGGTTCAGCCTGACCAGGTCAGCGGTGCGCACCGAAGAAGCCTCGCAGATCCGCCGCGAGCAGGTCCGGTGCCTCCAGGGCCGGGAAGTGCCCGCCCCGGTCGAACTCGCTCCACCACTCGACCGTCCCGTCCGGGTCGAGCATCGACCGGATCGAGTGGTCCGCGGCGAACACCGACACCCCGAGCGGCACGCCGCCCGCGTTGAGCGGCGCCGCCCCGCTCTCCCCGACGAACGCCTTGAACGCCTGCATCCCCTCGTAGCCGAACTGCGCCGACGACGCACCGCTGCGGGTGAACCAGTACACGCTGACCCCGGTGAGCAGCCGGTCGACGCCCACCGCATCCTGCGGCAACGGCCTGGCCGGGTCGGTCCAGTCGGCGAACTTCTCGGCGATCCACGCCAGCTGGCCGGCCGGTGAGTCGGTGAGCGAGAACGCCAGCGTGGACGGCCGGGTCGCCTGCAGGTGCAGGTAGCCGAGCCCGCTGTCCTGGAACTCGTTGAACCGCTCGGCCCGCACGCGGTCCGCGTCGGACAGGCCGGCGAGCGGGACCGGCGGGCCGAACGGGTACGGGCCGGGTCCGGTGACATGCGCGGCGACGACCCGGCCCGGCGCCACCATCGGCAGCATCCCCGTCACGCCGGCGCCGATGTCACCGCCGTGCGCGCCGAACCGCTCGTAGCCGAGCTCGCTCATCAGCCCGGCGAACACGGTCGCGACGCGGAACAGGTTGCCCCAGCCGGGCTCGCCCATCGGCGTCGAGAAGCCGAACCCGGGCAGCGACGGGACCACGAGGTGGAAGTCGTCGGCGAGCAGCGCGGTGAGGTCGAGGAACTCCACCGGCGAGCTCGGCCAGCCGTGCGTGAGCAGCAGCGGCAGCGCGTCCGGGTTGGCCGACCGGACGTGCACGAAGTGGATGCGCTGCCCGTCGACCGTCGTGGTGAACTGCGGGAACGAGTTGAGCCACGCCTCCTGGGCGCGCCAGTCGAACCCGGTGCGCCAGTACTCGGCGAGCTCGCGGAGGTAGCCGACCGGCACGCCGCGCTCCCAGCCGACCCCCGACATGGCGGTGGGCCAGCGGGTGGCGGCGAGGCGGGCGTGCAGGTCGTCGAGGTCGGGCTGGGGGATGTCGACGCGGAACGTCTCGATGTCCATGGGTCCAGGCTAGGAACGATCGCGGAAAGGATCGTTCCGCGATAACGGGGCAGAATACGACGTATGCCGGACACCTCGGCGCGGCTGCTGCGCCTGCTCTCGCTCCTGCAGGCGCGCCGCGACTGGACCGGGCCCACGCTCGCCGAGCGGCTCGGGGTCACGGCCCGGACCGTGCGCAACGACGTGACGCGGCTGCGTGGGCTCGGCTATCCGGTGCACGCCACCCCGGGCGTGGCCGGTGGGTACCGGCTCGGGGCGGGCGCGCAGCTGCCGCCGCTGCTGCTCGACGACGAGGAGGCGGTGGCCGTCGCGGTCGGGCTGCGCACGGCGGCGGGCGGCACGGTGGCCGGCATCGAGGAGACGTCTGTCCGCGCGCTCGCCAAGCTCGAGCAGGTGCTGCCCGCGCGCCTGCGGCACCGGGTCCACGCGCTGCACGCCGCGACCGTCACCGTGCCCAGCCGCGGTCCGACCGTGGACGCCGGCCTGCTGGCCACCCTCGCCGCAGTGTGCCGCGACCACGACCGGCTGCGCTTCGACTACACCACCCACGAGGGCAACGAGGTCACCCGGACCGTCGAGCCCCACCGGCTCGCGCACGCGCGCGGCCGCTGGTACCTCGTCGCCTACGACGTCGGCAAGGAGGTCGGCAAGGACGGCTGGCGCACCTTCCGGGTCGACCGGCTGCGCCCGAAGATCCCGACCGGCCCGCGGTTCACCCCGCGCGAGCCGCCCGGCGGCGACCTCGCCGCGTACGTCGCCGCGAAGCTCGGCACCGCGACGTGGCGGTACCGGGCCACGGTCCGCGTGTTCGCCCCGGCGCGGGAGCTGGCGAAGCGGCTGCCGCCCGGCATCGAGCTGCTCGAGAGCAGCGGGGACGAGTGCGTGATCGCGGTCGGCTCCGACACCCCGCAGATGCTGGCCGTCTACATCGGACTGCTGGACGCCGACTTCGAGGTGACCGGCCCGCCGGAGCTCCTCGAGCAGTTCGCGATCCTGTCCACCAGGTACGCGAAGGCGGCGAGAATCGAGCGATGAGCGAGCCGACCCCGCGCCAGCGGATCCTGGCCGAGTGTGCCCGCCGCGGCCGCCCCGAGGTGGTCGCCGCCTGCGTCCGCCTCGTCGAGGGCGGCGACGCCGACGACGCGTTCGTCCGGGTGCTCGCCGGGCGTACCGCGCCGTGGTGGTTCGCGCACCGGGAGGACGAGGAGCTGCGTTACTGGCTGCGCGCGTGGGGCGCGCGCGGGTTGCTGTGGGCGTGGGAGGACAGCGCGCTGCCGGCGGTGCGGACGGCGCTGCGCGACCCGGCGTGGCGCGTGCGCGAGATGGCCGCGAAGGTCATCGCGCGCAACCTGGTCGGCGACGCCCTCGACGACGTGGCCCCGCTGCGCGAGGACCCGGTGCGCCGCGTGCGCGCCGCCGCCACCCGGGCGGTCGCCACGCTCACCGCGAAGGGCGCGTGAGCGAGCTTGCGAGCGAACCATCAGACTCTGCGCGAGCTTGCGAGCGAACCATCAGCACCGAGTTCCCACACGACGTCGATCCCGGCCTCCGCCCCGAACGCCGGCTCCCGGGGTGGGCTGCGCCGCGCGATCTCGGTGAAGCCCAGCCGCCGCGGGATCGCCGCGCTCGCCGTGTTCGCCGCGTCGTGCCAGATCTGCACCCGCCGCACCCACGGCAGCGTGAACGCCTCCTCCGCCAGCAGGCCCGCCGCGATCGTCGCGTAGCCGTGGCCGGTGTGCGCGGGGTGCAGCCAGTAGCCGATCTCCAGTGCGTCGGGCACCTCGTTGCGCTCCATCCCGGCCGTGCCGACCGGAACCCCGCCGACGGTGATCGCGTAGGAGTACATCTCGCCGGCGGCTCGTTGCCGCGCGCTGCGGGCGATGAACGACGCCGCGTCGGCGTGCGTGAAGTCGTCGGCCGCCCAGGACATCCACGGGCGCAGCGAGTCCTGAGCCGCGATCACCAGCCGGTGCATGGTCGCGGCGTCCCCGGTCTCCCACGGGCGCAGCACGACCGGGCCGCGGGTGAGCGGCATCAGGTGACCGGGCGGGCCGACCAGTGCAGCGGGTCCGGACGCACGAGCGACACCGCCGCGAGCACGGACCCGGCGATCGCCAGGAAGATCCACGGCCACGCGTACAGCAGCTGCTCGCCGTCCGCCGAGTACGGGGCCACCATGAACGCCGAGACCCCGACGAACACCGCCAGCTGGCGCGGTTTCCACGCGAGCCCGGCCGCCAGCGCGAGCCCCCAGGTCAGGTACCACGGCAGCATCGTCGCCGACAGCAGCGCCACCGCGAACAGCGCGATCGCCGCGCGGCGTACCGCGTCCGGGCCGCCGTCGCGCGCCCGCCACCACTGGCGCACGAGGATCACCACGAGGACGGACAGGCCGATGAGCCGGGTGATCGTGACGACCCAGTCCACCGGCACCTGGATCGCCAGGCCGATGAGGCCGTGCAGGATCTCCCCCGCGGCGGTCGGCGGCGACAGCCAGTTCACCAGCCGTGAGGACGCGTTGATCATCGTGACCCAGCCCAGGTTCACCCCGGACAGCACGGTCACCGCCGCGAACACCGCCGCGAACACGACCACCGCACCGGCGCACGCCCGCGCGAAGCTCCGCCAGCGCGTGGCCGGCAGGTGCCCGGCCCACACCCAGACCAGGAACGGCAGCGCCACCAGCGCGCTCGCCTTCACCGCCACCGCCAGCGTCACCAGCGCGAACCCGCCGACGTGGCGCCCGTCGAGCACGAGCAGCGTGCCCGCGGCGAGGAAGCCGATCATCAGCAGGTCGTTGTGCGGGCCGCCCACCAGGTGCACGACCGTCAGCGGGCCGGCGATCAGCATCCACGCCGCGACCGGCAGCCGGCCCCCGAGGTGTCGCGTCAGCCCGGGCAGTGCCCACACCAGCAGGCCCAGCCCGGCGAGCTGCACCAGCCGGGTCAGCAGCACGCCCGCCACGACGTGCGTGCCGGTCAGCCACACGACGCCCTTGGCCAGCAGGATGAACAGCGGCCCGTACGGCGCCGGCTGGTCCTGCCAGAACGGGTGCACGTTCTCGATGAGCGCCGACGAGCTCAGCACGTTGGGGCCCACGACGTACGGGTCGTGACCGGCCAGCGCGATCGCACCCTGCGCCAGGTAGGAGTACACGTCGCGGGTGAACATCGCGGGTGCGAGCAGCATCGGCGCCATCCAGCACGCCGCCGCGACGAGCACCTGCCGGGTCCGCACCCGGCCCGCGATCACCAGCCGGCCCAGCCGCACCCACGCCCACACCAGCAGCGCGAACCCGGCGAGCACCACGACGGTGGCGAGCATCTTCCCGTGCCCGTAGCGCAGCCACGCGAGGGGGCCGTCCGCCATGACCGGGTCGTCGAGCGCGCCCGCGGCCGCGCCCATGCCGCCCGCCAGCAACAGCACCGAGCCGATCGTGCCGAGCACGATCGAGCGTCTCGGACCACTGGCCCGCTCCGGCGCGGCGGCCTCGGCGGCGGTACTCACGGTCTCGGCTCCCCCGGGTGCGGCTTCGGTGCCGGTGCTCAACGCGCCATTCCGACCGGCGTGAACGGCTCGTCGAGGCTGTCCGGGCCGAACACCTTCAGCGGGTCCGGCCGCAGCAGCGACACGCCGGCCAGCACCGACACGCCGACGGCGAGCGCGATGAACAGCCAGTTGTAGAGCAGGTCGTCGCCGGCCGGGGTGTAGGTCAGCACCAGGAACACCGCGAGCGTCACCTGCACGGAGAGCTGGCGGCGCTGCCAGGGCAGCGCGGCGGCGAGCATGAAGCCCCAGGTGAGGTACCACGGCAGCGTCGCGGGCGAGAGGATCGCGACGACCACCAGCGCGAGCGCCGCGCGCTTGACCGCCTCCGCGCCGCCGTCCCGGGCCCGCCACCACTGCTTGACCAGGATGACGAGCATCAGGACGCCGCCGATGATGCGGAGCGTGTTGACGAAGTAGACCTTGGGCGTGTCGAACACCAGGCCGACCACGCCGTGGATGAACTCGCCGACACCGGTCGGCAGCGACAGCCAGTTGACGATCGCGGTCGGCGCGTCGAGCGCGGCGATCCAGCCCAGGTCCACCCCGGACACGAGCGTCGCCGCGGCGAACGTGACGAGGAAGATCCCGATCGAGCACGCGCACGCGCGGACGAAGTTGCGCCAGCGCGTGGAGGACAGGTGCCCGGCCCACACCCAGACCAGGAACGGCAGCGCCACCGCCGCGGTCGCCTTCACCGCGACCGCCATCGTCAGGGCCACCATGCCGAGCACGTGTCGCCGGTCGAGCATCAGCGCGGTGCCCGCGGCGAGGAAGCCGACCATCAGCAGGTCGTTGTGCGGCCCGCCGATCAGGTGCACGACGGTCATCGGGCCGGCGATCGCGAGCCACAGCGCCACCGGCAGCCGCCCGCCGAGGTGGCGCACCAGCGTGGGCATCGCCCACAGCAGCAGCCCGACGCCGATCACGAGACCGAGGCGCATGAGCAGCACGCCCGCGATCATGTTCGTGCCGGTCACCGCGATGACGCCCTTGGCCAGCAGGATGAACAGCGGCCCGTACGGCGCCGGCGTGCTCTGCCAGAACGCGTCGACGTTGGCCACGACGGGGTCGACCTCGAGGTTGCCCGGGCCGACCGTGAACGGGTCGAACCCGTGCAGCGGCAGGGTGCCGTAGGCGATGTAGAGGTAGGCGTCGCGGCTGAACACCGGCGGCGAGAACAGCATCGGCACGATCCAGCAGGTCGCCGCGGCGAGCACCGCCCGCGAGCCGACCCGTCCGGCCAGCACGTGCCGGCCCAGCCGCACCCACGCCCACACCACCAGCAGGAATCCGATGTAGAGGATGACCGTGGCCAGCATCCGCCCGTGGCCGTACCGGATCCACGACATCGCGCTGCGGCCGAGCACCGGGTCCTGGGCCAGGATCGCTCCCGCGCCGAGCGCGCTGACCAGGATCAGCAGGCTGCCGATCGTGCCGAGCGCGATCGTGCGCACCGGCATCGGGTGCGTGCGCACACCGGGGTGCGCGTCTGTCGCGTCAACGGTGGTCACGGGAGTCCCGGCGGTCGGGTCGGCGGTGGTGAACATGGCGGTCTGAGATTACACAGGGACGCTGGTCTGTTTGCCGCAACGGGCCCTTTCGGGGCACCCGGCGTGCCAGGCGCGACACCAGCGGTAGTGATCAAGCCTAGCGGTCAGGCCTCCGACGGCTGCGTGGTGGGCAGGGCGGCCAGCAGTGAGCGGGTGTAGTCGTGCTTCGGGTCGCGCAGCACCTCGTCCACCGGGCCCACCTCGACCAGCTCGCCGCGGTACATCACGGCCACCCGGTCGGCGATGTTCCACGCCAGGCCGAGGTCGTGCGTGATCACCAGCGCGGCGAGGTCCAGCTTGGCGCGCAGCCGCAGCAGCAGCGCCAGGATCTCCCCGCGCACCGACGCGTCCAGCGAGGCCACCGGCTCGTCGGCGACCAGCAGCCGCGGTTCCAGCGCGAGCGCGCCGGCGATCACCACGCGCTGCCGCTGCCCACCGGAGAGCTGGTGTGGCAGCAGCGGCATGTACTCCTCGGGCGGGCGCAGCTCGGCCGCTTCGAGCGCGGCGGCCACGAGCTCCCGCTCCTCGCCGGCGACGCGGTGGATCCGCAGCCCCTCCGCGACCGACTCGTAGACCGAGTGCCGCGGGTTGAGCGCGCTCGACGGGTCCTGCAGGACGAGCTGCACCTGCCGGCGGTAGGCCTTCAGCGCGCGAGCCGACCTCGGCACCGGCGTGCCCTCGTAGACGACCTGCCCGCTCGTCGGTTCCTGCAGGCCCAGGATCGTGCGGGCGAGCGTCGTCTTGCCCGACCCGGACTGGCCCACCAGCGCGACGATCTCCCCCGCCCGCACCTCGAGGTCCACGCCCGCGACGGCGTGGGTCACCGGGCCGCGCCCGGCGAACGTCACCCGCAGGTCCGCGGTCCGCAGCAGCGGCTCGCCGGTGCGGGGCGCCTCGGCCACGGGCGGTTCGGGCAGGCCCAGCGGGCTGCTCGTGGCCGGCGCGTAGCGGTACTCCGGGTCGCCGACCGTCGGGAACGCCGCGGCCAGCGCCTTCGTGTGCGCGTGCTGCGGCTCGGCGATGACCGACGCCGCGCGGCCCTCCTCCACGATCCGGCCCTCGTACATCACCGCGAGCCGCTCGCAGGTCGAGGCCAGCACGGCGAGGTCGTGGCTGATCATGATCAGCCCGATGTCCTGCTGGGCGACCAGGTTCGTCATCAGGTCGAGCACCTGGGCCTGGACGATCACGTCGAGCGCGGTGGTCGGCTCGTCGGCGACGATCAGCCGCGGCTCGCACGCCAGCGCCATCGCGATCATCACGCGCTGCTTCTGCCCGCCCGACAGCTCGTGCGGGTACGCCGCCGCCTTGGCCGCGGGCAGCTCGACCTGCTCGAGCAGCCCGGTCACCCGCGTGCGCAGCTGCGCGGACGAGGGCTGGGTGTCGCTGTGCAGCAGGATCGGCTCGGCGATCTGGTCGAACACCCGCCGCACCGGGTTCAGCGCGTGCATCGCGCCCTGGAACACGATCGCGGCGGACGTCCAGCGCACCGCGCGCAGCCGGCCCCACTTCATCGTGCGGACGTCCTCGCCCTCGAGCAGGATCTCGCCGCCGATCTCCGCCGACACGGGCAGCAGGCGCAATACCGACATCGCGAGCGTCGACTTGCCGCAGCCCGACTCCCCCGCCAGGCCCAGCGTCTCGCCCGCGGACAGGGTGAGGTCCACCCCGCGCACGGCCTCGACGTCCCGCGTCCCGCTCCGGTAGCGAACGCTCAGCTCCCGCAGCTCCAGCAGCGGCGCCTTCTCCTCCACCGCTCAGCCCTCCCGCAACCGTGGGTTCAGCACCGTCTCCAGCGCCCGCCCGCACATGGTGAACGCCAGCACGACTACGCCGATCGCGATGCCCGGTGGCAGCAGGTACCACCAGGCGCCCGCGATCACCGCGCTGCCCACCCACGCGTCGTGCAGCATCGTCCCCCAGGACGGCCGCATCGGGTCCGGGTCGCCCAGGCCGAGGAAGGACAGGGTCGACTCGGCCACGATCGCGCTGCCCACCGCGAGCGTGGTGTTGACGAACACCAGCGGCAGCACCGCGGGCAGCACGTGCTTGGTGATCACGTGCAGGTGCCCGGCGCCGAGCGCCCGCGACCGCTCGATGTACGGGCGCGCCTCGATCGTCAGCGTCTGCGCGCGCACCAGCCGGGCCGCGGTCGGCCACGACGTCAGCCCGATCGCCAGGATGATCGTGCCGATGCCGGGCAGCAGCACCGTCGACAGCGCGATCGCGAGCACGAGGGACGGCAGCACCAGGAAGAAGTCGGTGATCCGCATCAGGGTCGCGGACGTCCAGCGGCCGTAGTGCGCGGCCACGATGCCGATGACCGTGCCGATCGCGATCGAGAGCAGCGTGGCGACGAAGCCGACGAGCAGCGAGGTGCGCGCGCCCCACAGCGTCAGCAGCAGCACCGAGCGGCCGCTCTTGTCGGTACCCAGCCAGAACTCCGAGCTCGGCGGATCCATCGGGCCGCCGGTCGCGTTGGTGACGTCCAGGTCCTCCTGGTCGGTGAGCACCGGCGCGAGCAGGGCCAGCAGCACGATGAGCCCGAGCAGGCAGAGCCCGACCAGGCCGCTGCGCTGCTTGGCGAACTCGCGCCACCCGGCGGCGAACGCCGCGCCGCGCCGCCGCCAGGCCAGGCTCCGGGGGGACGGCGCGGTCATGAGGCACGCACCCGCGGGTCGAGCACGCGGTACAGGATGTCCGCGAGCACGTTCATGGTGATCACCGCGCCGGCCAGCACGATGAACGTGCCCTGCAGCAGCGGCAGGTCCCGGTTCGACAGCGCGTCGTAGGTGAGCAGGCCCAGGCCGGGCCAGGTGAACACGGTCTCGGTCGTGACCGCGCCCGCGATCACGAAGCCGAGGTGCAGGAACACGAGCGTGACCGTCGGCAGCAGCGCGTTGGGCACCGCGTGCCGGCGGCGTACGAGGTCGTCGCGCAGGCCCTTGGCGCGGGCCGTGGTGAGGTAGTCCGCACCCATCTCCTCGATCAGCGAGGAGCGCATGACCAGCTGGTACTGCGCGTAGATGACGGCGACGAGGGTGATCGTCGGCAGCACCATGTGGTGCGCGACGCTCAGTGCCTGGGACAGGAAGTCCGGCGGGGTGTCGGAGTCGACGATCCCGGAGGTCGGGAACACGCCGCCGGCGGCGCCGAGCAGCAGCATGCCGAGCCAGAACGTCGGCGTGGACCACAGGGTCAGCGCCACGCCGGTGGAGACCCGGTCGAACCGGCTCCCCCGCTGCCACGCCGAGCGGGTACCCAGCCACAGGCCCAGCAGCACGGCCAGCGCCGTCGCCACGCCGACCAGCAGCACCGTCGGCCACAGCCGCTCGCCGATCTTCTGCAGCACCGGCACCCGGTAGATGTAGGAGTCGCCGAGGTCGCCGTGCAGCAGCTTCCAGACGTAGTCCAGGAACTGCTGGTAGAGCGGGTCGTCGAGGCCCAGCTGGCGCTCCAGCGCCGCCATCTGCTCCGGGGCCGCGGGCCGGCCGCGGAACATCGTCTGGATGATGTCGCCGGGCAGCACCCGGAACAGCAGGAAGCCCAGCACGATCACCAGTGCCAGGCTGATCAGGCCGCCACCGATCTTCGTCAGCACGTAGCGGAGGGCTCCGCCACCACGGGTGGGTGGCGGAGCCTCCGCGAGTGCCTCCTCGGTGGGGTTGAGGATGTCGGACACCGAGCCGCCTCCCCGGAATTCAAAGTGTTGGTTGCGACCCAGCCGGTGGTCGCGCCTGGGCGGTCGATTGTGGCCGGGTGCCGTCACGGTCCCCTGAGGTCCCGTTGGTCGGGACCTCAGGGGATCCGGGACAGGAGCTACTCGCGGTCTTCGGCGGTCTTGCGCCGGCTACGCGCGAACAGGAAGCCGCCGACGAGCAGGATCACCACGACGCCGCCGACGATGCCCAGGATCAGCCCGGTGTTGCTGCCGGAGTCCGCCGCCTCGCCGGTGCCCGCGCCGGAGGAGACCATCATGCCGTTCTCGTCGAACGTCGGGACCGGGCCCGCACCCTTGGGCGTGGCGCCGAGGTAGCCCCAGTAGCCCTGCTGGTTCATGATCACGCCCTTGTCCGCCGGCTGCAGCGGGAAGCCCTCGAACGCCTCCTTGCGGTAGGCCTCGAGCGCGTTGTCGTAGCCGAGGATGACCAGCGTCGCCTGGTCGTAGAGGCGCTCCTGCATCTGCTTGACGATGTCCGCCCGCTTGCCCGGGTCGAACTCCTGGAGCTGCTGGGCGTAGAGGTCGTCGTACTCCTTGTCGCACAGGAACGAGTCCGGCGTGCTGCCCTTGCCCTCCGCGTTCGGCCGGTTCGAGCACGTCTGCAGCGACAGCACGTAGTCCGGGTCCGGGTTGGCGTTCCAGCCGGAGAACGCGATGTCGAAGTCACCGCGCGTGGTGTCCTCGTTCACCTGGTCGTCCGAGCGGGGCTGCAGGGTGACGTTGATGCCGATGTCCTTCAGCCAGCCCTTGATGAACGGCCCGCCGACGTCGTCGAGGTTCGTATCGGTGTGCGCCAGCAGCCGCAGGTTCAGCGGCTTGCCCTGCTTGTCCACCCGGATCCCGTCCGCGCCCTTCCGGTACCCGGCTTCGTCGAGCATGCGGTTCGCCTCGTCGAGGTCGAAGTTCCGCTTGACGTCGTCGGGCGGGGACCACGCGTAGTCGGTGAACACCGGCGGGATGTAGCCCTTGGCCTCGTCGGCGTAGCCGCCCCACACCTTGTCCACCATCGTCTTCGAGTCGATCGCGGTGGCGATGGCCTGGCGCAGCTTGACGTCCTTGAGCGCCGGGTTGCCGTTGCCGATCGGCTTGCCGTCGCTCGTGGCCGCGCCCGGATTGATCACGATCTCGTTGAACCGGCGGTTCTGCGCGTTGTTGAGCGTGATGTCCGGGCTGTTCTCGAGCGCGTCGAACTGGGTCGGCGTCAGCCGGTTCACCAGGTCCACCTGCCCGCTCTGCAGCGCGGTCACCGCCGCGTCGGGGTTGCGGTAGTAGATGAAGTGCAGCTCGTCGATCTTGGGCGCGCCCCGCCAGTAGTCCTTGTTCGCCTTCATCTTGACGAACTGGGACTCCTTGAACTCCGTCACGGTGTACGGCCCGCTGCCGACCATCGGGAACTCCGGCTCGGCACCGATGTCGGACATCTTCGACCAGATGTGCTCGGGCACGATCGGGATGTCCAGCGCGAGCATCGTCGACAGCGGCACCTTGGTCTTGATCACCAGCGTGTTGTCGTCGGTCGCCTCGACCGACTCCCACTCCTTGGTGTAGCTGCCGTTGGCCGTCGCCGCGGTCTCGTCGGTGAGCATCTTGTTGAACGTGAACGCGGGATCCTTCGCGGTCACCGGCTCGCCGTCGGACCACTTCGCGCCCTTGCGCATGTGGAACGTCCAGGTGAGCTTGTCCTCGGAGGTCTCCCAGCTCTCCGCGAGGGAGGGCTTGGGCGTCTGGTCCTGCTGGCTGTAGACCGTGAGGTAGTCGAACTGGGTGCGCAGGATGTCGGTGCTCGTCCGGAAAATGGCGATGAACGGGTTGAGCGAGTCGATCTCCTGCGTGACGCCGACCTTGAGGATCTTCGGCTGCTGTGCGTGCGCCGCCTGCGGGGCGGGCGCGGTCGACGCGCCGGCCGGCACCGCGAAAGGCACCGTGACCAGGGCGGACACGAGAAGAGTGATACCGAGCGCGGCACGCCTCGATCTCACGATGATCACCTCTTCCTGATGGTTGAGAGGAAGTAACCACCTATGGACCGAGAAAGTCAATCTGTGTCGGTGACGTCTACCAAGCCGTAACGTGGAGCGCGTGCGGATCATGATTTCAGCCGACATGGAAGGCGCGACGGGCGTCACCTGGACCGCGGACGTCGAGGTCGGGACCGAGCAGTGGCAGCGGTTCCGCAAGATGTTCACCGGTGACGTGAACGCCTGCGTCGCGGGCCTGTTCGCGGGCGGCGCGACCGGCGTGCTGGTGAACGAGGCCCACTCCTCGCAGCGCAACATCCTGCTCGAGGACCTCGACACGCGGGCGCGGATGCTCACCGGCCGGCACAAACCGCTGTCGATGATGCAGGGCATCGACTCGGGCGTGGACGGCGTGGTGTTCCTCGGTTACCACGCGGCCGCCGGCGTCGATGGTGTGCTATCCCACACCTACCTGCCGAACCAGATCACCGGCGTGTGGCTCGACGGCGTGCGCGCCAGCGAGGGCCGGCTCAACTCCGCGCTCGCCGCCGAGCACGGCGTGCCGGTCCTGCTCGTCACCGGCGACGACCTGACCTGCGTGGACGCGGCCGAGTACGACGCGGGTGCGCGGACCGTCGCGGTGAAGGAGTGCGTCAGCCGCTACGCCGCCGTCTGCACGCCACCCGCGGTCACCGCGACCATGATCAGCGAGGCCGCCGAGGCGGGCATGGCGCGGGCCGGACGTTTCGCCGGCGCCGTCGCCGGGCATCGGATCGAGGTCGAGTTCGACGCGGCGCACCTGGCCGCGGCCGCGGCGGTGGTGCCGACGGTCGAGCTGCTGGACGTGCGCCGGGTCGGCTTCGACGCGGCGTCGATGACCGACGCGATGAAGGCGTTCAAGGTGGTCACCGCCATCGCGAGCGGGGCCGTGGAGGGCAGCTATGGGTGAGTACGTCGAGGAGTTGTGCGCGCAGCTGATCAGGTTCGACACGACGAACCTGGGCGCCGGCGAGTCCCGGGGGGAACGGGAGGCCGCCGAGTTCGTCGCCGCGATCCTGACCGACGCCGGGCTCACCCCGCGCCTGCTCGAGCGCTCCCCGCGGCGCAGCAACGTGCTCGCCCGCGTGCCCGGGTCCGACCCGTCGCTGCCGCCGCTGCTCGTGCACGCCCATCTCGACGTCGTGCCCGCCGACCCGGCGGAGTGGACCGTGCCGCCGTTCGCGGGCGAGATCCGCGACGGGTTCGTGTGGGGCCGCGGCGCGGTGGACATGAAGGACATGTGCGCGACCGTGCTGACCGTGCTGCGGCGGTGGGCGGCGCAGGGCCGCGGGCCGCGACGCGACATCGTGCTGGCGTTCGTGGCCGACGAGGAGGACAACGGCCTGTGGGGCGCGCACTGGCTCATCGAGGAGCACCGCGAGCTGTTCGACGGCGTCGCGGCCGCGATCGGCGAGTCCGGTGGCTACACCGTGCGCGCGGCCTCGGCCGGCGGCGAGCCGGTCCGGCTCTACCCCGTGGCGACCGCCGAGCGCGGCACCGCGCACCTGAGGCTGACCGCGACCGGCCGGGCCGGCCACGGCTCGCGGCGCAACGACGACAACGCCGTCCGCACGCTGGTCGCCGCCGTGCAGCGGCTGTCCGAGCACCGGTGGCCCGTGGTGCTGACGCCGGCGGTGCAGGCGTTCTTCGAGCGGGCCGGCGCCGCGCTGGGCATCCCGGTCGACCTGTCCTCCGGCGACGCCGTCGACGAGACGCTGCGCCGGCTGGGTCCCGCGGCCAAGATCGCGGAGAACACCGTGCGGAACAGCACCACGCCGACCGTCCTCGACGCCGGCTACAAGGTCAACGTCATCCCCGGCGTCGCGCACGCGCAGATCGACGCCCGCGTGCTGCCTGGTACCCGCGACGACCTGCTCGCCGAGGTCGACCGGCTGCTCGGCCCGGGGGTCACCCGCGAGTTCGTCGCGAACCAGCCGCCGGTGCAGGCGCCCGTCGACTCGCCGTGGTTCGACGCGATGGCCGCCGCGCTGGCCGCGGAGGACCCGGGCGCGGTGGTCGTGCCGTTCTGCATGGGCGGCGGCACCGACGCGAAGGCGTTCGCGAGCCTGGGCATCGACTGCTTCGGGTTCGCCCCGCTGTGGCTGCCCGAGGGGTTCGACCACCGGCTGATGGCCCACGGCGTGGACGAGCGGGTCCCGGTGGCGGGCCTGCGGTTCGGCGCCGACGTGCTCGACCGCTTCCTGTCCGCGGTCTAGGCCGGCCGCGTGCGGTAGTGGTACCGGGTGGCGGGGCGGAAGCCGGCCCGCGCGTAGAACGCCCGCGCGGCCGGGTTGTCCTCGCGCACCTGCAGCCAGCACCGCCGCACGCCCGCACCCTCGAGCAGGCCGCGCAGCAGCACCGAGCCGAGCCCGCGGCGGCGGGCGGAGGGCCGTACCGCCATGCAGTACAGCCCGCCCCACTCCCCGGCCAGCGCGAGCCGCGCCACGGCCGCCACGCCGTCCGCGTCGACCACGCTGCCGTACCGCGCCGGCCCGCCCGTCAGGATCCGCCGCGCCACGGCCCGCGCCGCCGCGTCACCCCGCCCGTCGACCGCCCACCACAGGTCCAGCCACGCCTGCGACGGCTCCGCCTCGATCACCACGTGCCCGGGCGGCAGCCCGGCGAGCAGCGCGGGCACCGCCGCCACCTCGACCGATGTCGGCGAGCCGTAGGCGTACCCGCGCGCGGCGAGCAGGTCGTCCAGGTCGGGCGGGCACGCGGCGGGCCCCAACTGGAAGATCGCCGGCAGCCCGTGCGCGGCGTAGTGCCGCTCGACCTCGGCGAGCGCTGCCTGCGGGTCCGCCGGCGCGGCGAGCGGCAGCACCGAGTTCGCCCGCTGCGTCACCCCGCCCGACTGCCGCGCCACCCAGCCGTCGATGTCCACTTCGGACAACGCGGGCCAGCCGCGGCGCAGCAGGTCATCCCACACGGCCGGCCGGCAGCCCGGTCGGGTTGATGTCCGGCAGCATCCCCGAGCGCCACAGCGATTCCACCGACGGCGCCAGCGTGGCCAGCACCTTCTCCACGCCGTCCTCGCCCAGGGTCGACAGCCCGCCGGTCCACGCCCGCTCGTCGGTGCGCTCCTCGATCGCGTCGAGGAACTCCACGCCCCACGCGGTCAGCGAGCCGTCGTCCTCGAGCATCCCCCGCGAGCGCAGCGCCTGGGCCGCGGCGTCCCAGTCGCCGACCGTCCAGCCACGCACCGAGCGCATCAGCTCGGCCGGGAACTTGCCGGTGCCGACCTGCAGCACGAGCGCCTCGAGCCCGGTGACGCCGTGCGACAGCAGCGCGGCCACGTGCCCGTCGCCGCGGTGCTCGCGCAGCGTCGTGGCGAGCTGCCACAGCGCCGCGACGGGGTCGCCGGGCAGCGGCAGCGCGGCGTTCGCGGCGTACAGCGCCCGGCCCGTCGGGTCCGCCGACGCGGCGACCGGGGCGAGCAGCGACACCGCGTCCGCGCACGCCGCCTCCGCCACCCCCGCCGACCGCAGCGCCGCGGCCGACACGTCCGCCCGCGCGGTCAGGCACGCGGCCGGCGCCGCCCGCGACCACGCGTCCGGCAGCGCCTTGAACACCATCGACGGCTCGAACCCGGCGAACGTCGCGACCACGGGCGCCGCCCCGACCGGGCCAAGCGGTGCCGCGCGGAACGCGAAGTAGGTCATCCAGAAGCCACGCAGGCCGATCTCGATGCCGGCGTCCCGCACGCCGGGCGCGAAGTACACGACGCCGTGCAGTGGTTCGAGCGCGGTCCACAACCGCCGGGCAGGGTGCATCGGCCGCCTCCTTCTCCTCGCCCCCGATCATGCGCCACGGCAGGCGTTCCCGGGGTCTATTGCCACCGGCGATTCGGTGATCTCGAACATGACGCGTCGCTACCATGGCGCCCATGGCAGTGGCCCGCATGGCGATGGTGTCCCTGGACTGCGCCGAACCCGGTCCGCTCGCGGAGTTCTGGGCCGGCCTGCTCGACGGCGCCGTGATCGCGACCACCGACGAGGTGTGGGCCGTGCAGGCCGGCGCCATGATGATCGCGACGATCCGGGTGCCCGACTACCGGCCGCCGACCTGGCCGGGCGGCGACGTGCCCAAGCACATCCACCTCGACCTGGCCGTCCGCGACCTCGAGGAAGCGGAGGCACAGGCGATCCGGCTGGGCGCCACGAAGGCCGGCCACCAGCCCCGGCCCGACCAGTGGCGCGTCCTGCACGACCCCGCCGGCCACGTGTTCTGCCTCACCGCGAACATCCCGTTCGACGCCGGCTGACCCCGGCGCGCACCGCCCGCCGCGGCCGTTTCTCTAGGATCATGCGCCACCGGTGGTCGGCGAGTGAGGAGCGGAGATGGGTGCGCGGGGATTCTTCTCCTCCTTCGAGAACACCGATCCCCCACTGACGTGGATCGATGTCGTCGACATCGACGACAACGGCAGGCCGCGCGCCGCGGGGGCGACCATGAGCACCCGCGAGGGCGGCGGCCCCGCCAAGCCCTACACCGGCAAGGCCGGCGTCGGGTTCACCGGCACCCGCGCGCTGCGCTACCAGGGCACCCACCCCGGCCGCGAGGCCGCGAGCGTGGTCAACAAGCTGTACCTCGTCGACATGCTCGTCGCCCGCGACACCGAGCTGTCCTACGTGGTCTTCCCCGAGCTGCTCGGCGAGGACCTGCGCTACCCGAGCACCTACGTCAGCCTCGACCTCACGTTCGACGACGGCACCCGCCTCTCCGAGCTCGGCCTCACCGACCAGCTCGGCTTCGCCTGGTCCGCCCGCGGGCAGGGCGAGTCCCGCGCGCTCGCGCCCGGCCAGTGGAACCGGCGCGCGGTGCGGCTCGGCGGCGTCGCCGAGGGCAAGGTCATCGTCAAGGTGCTGCTCGCCTACGACAACCCGGCCGGGCCCGCGGAGTTCGCCGGCTGGATCGACGACATCGCGATCGCCGACCAGCCCCGGCCCGAGGCCCGCCGCCCGGCCGACCACGTGGTCACGACCCGCGGCACGAACTCCACCAGGGGGTACTCGCGGGGCAACACGTTCCCCGCCGCCGCCGTGCCGCACGGGTTCAACTTCTGGACCCCGGTGACCGACGCCGGCGCGAAGGACTGGATCTACACCTACCAGCGGCACAACACCGACCGGAACCTGCCGGCCATGCAGGCGCTCGCGGTCAGCCACCAGCCGAGCCCGTGGCTGGGCGACCGGCAGACGTTCCAGGTGCTGCCCTCGGCCGCGGCACGCAAGCCGCGGGCCGGCCGGCGGGCGCGGGCCCTGACCTTCCGGCACCGCAACGAGATCGCCCGCCCGCACCACTACGGCGTGCGGTTCACCAACGGCATCCGCGCCGACGTCGCCCCGGCCGACCACGCGGCGCTGTTGCGGTTCACGTTCCCCGGCGAGGACGCCAACCTGATCTTCGACAACATCGGCCGCCAGGGCCGGCTCGTGCTGGATCCCGTGGGCGGCACGGTGTCCGGCTACTCCGATGTCCGAAGTGGACTGTCTGCCGGCGCCACCCGGATGTTCTTCCACGCCACCTTCGACCGCCCGATCGCCGCCGGCGGTCACCTGTGGCGCTGGTGGTTCACCCGCCGGGTCAGCGGGTACCTGCGCTTCGAGCCCGACCCCGACGGCGAGACCGTCGTGACCATGCGGATCGCGACCTCGCTGATCAGCGTCGGGCAGGCGAAGCGCAACCTGTGGCTGGAGATCGCCGACGACGACACGTTCGAGTCGGTCCGCGAACGTGCCGCGCAGGCGTGGGACGAGCGGCTCAGCCAGGTCGAGGTCGAGGGCGCCACCGAGGACCAGCTCGTCACCCTCTACTCCAACCTCTACCGGCTGCACCTCTACCCCAACCGCCTGCACGAGAACACCGGCACCGCCGACGCGCCCGCGTACGCGTACGCGAGCCCGTTCAAGAAGCCGGCCAAGAAGAGCACGCCCACCCAGACCGGCGCCACGCTCGTGTCCGGGAAGGCGTATGCCAACAACGGTTTCTGGGACACCTACCGCACCGCGTGGCCCGCGCTCGCGCTGCTCGACCCGGCCCACTGCGGCGAGCTCATCGACGGGTTCGTCCAGCAGTACAAGGACAGCGGCTGGATCGCTCGCTGGTCGGCCCCCGGCCACGCCGACCTCATGACCGGCACCAGCTCCGACGTCGCGTTCGCCGACGCCTACGTCAAGGGCGTGCGCGGCTTCGACGTCCAGGCCGCCTACGCCGCCGCGCTGCGCAACGCGACCGTCGCCCCGCCCGACGCCGCGGTGGGCCGCAAGGGGCTCCAGCGCTCGATCTTCACCGGCTACACCACGACGTCCACGGAGTACGGTCTCTCGTGGACACTCGAGGGCTGCGTCAACGACTTCGGCATCGCCAGCCTCGCCGGGATGCTCGGTGACAAGGACAACCACGACTACTTCCTCGACCGGGCCCAGCACTACGTCCACTCGTTCGACTTCAGCACCGGCTTCTTCCAGGGCCGCAAGGACAACGGCCGCTGGCGCCACCCCGCCAACCAGTTCGACCCGCGCGCCTGGGGTGGCGACTACGTCGAGACGAACGCGTGGAACACGGCGTTCAGCGTGCCCCACGACGGTGCCGGCCTCGCCGGGCTGCACGGCGGCCGGCACGCGATGACCGCCAAGCTCGACGAGTTCTTCGCCGTCCCGGAGACCGGCCGGGCGCGCGGGAAGTACTGGCGCGCGATCCACGAGATGGCCGAGGCCCGCGACGTGCGGATGGGCCAGTACGGGCACAGCAACCAGCCCTCGCACCACATTCCGTACATGTACGCCTACACCGGCGCGCTGTGGCGCACCCAGGAGAAGGTGCGCGAGGTGCTCGCCCGGCTCTACGCCGGCAGCGAGATCGGCCAGGGCTACTACGGCGACGAGGACAACGGCGAGATGTCCGCGTGGTGGCTGTTCAGCGCGCTCGGGTTCTACCCGCTGCGGGTGGGCAGCGCCGAGTACGTGCTCGGCTCACCCCTGTTCCGCAAGGCCACCGTGCGGCTCGCGAACGGCGCGCAGATCGTCGTCAACGCGCCGTCCAACAGCGCCGTCAACGTGTACGTGCAGGGCCTGCGGGTCAACGGCGTGTCCTACGACAAGGCGTACCTGCCGCACGAGGTGCTCGCGAACGGTGCGGTGCTGGACTTCCAGATGGGCCCCGCGCCGAGCAACTGGGGCTGCGGGACGGACGCGCTGCCGCCGTCGATCACGCGGCCGGACACGCTGCCCCGCCCGATGCACGACATCACCGACGAGGGCTTCGGGGAGGGCAGCGGCGGCGTGAACGTGGCGCCGCTGTTCGACGACACGAGCCGCACGCAGGTCGTGTTCGACACCCCGGCCGCGTGGATCAGCTACCGGACCACGGTCGACCCGGTGACCGTGCGGTACTACACGCTGACCTCGGGCACCCGACGCGACGACCCGCGCAGCTGGACGCTGCGCGGGTCGACCGACGGTTCGAACTGGGTGGTACTCGACGAGCGCTCCCGCGAGACGTTCCCGTGGCGGCGCCAGACGAGGGCGTTCGCGGTGGCCAACCCCGGCTCGTACGTCCACTACCGACTGGACATCACGGAGAACACCGGGGCGCCGACGGTCTGCCTCGCCCAGCTGGAGCTGCTCGCCCGCTAGCCGCGACGAGACTGCACGTACCCGGAGGCCGAGCCGCCCAGCGCGAGCACCAGGCTGATCGCCGGCATGATCGCGAAGGCGAGCGAGATGGCGATGATGCCTGCCTTGATGTCCTCGAAGGCGTCGATGCCGGCCGTGTCGACCACGGCGACCTGGATGATCCACACCAGACTGATCACGATCTCCAGCGCGGCACCGATGACCAGCATCGTCTTGCTCTTGCCGCTCATGATCTGCACGCCACCCATGATCAGCAGCACGATGCCGACCGTCTGGGCCGTCGCCACGGCTGCCTGCAGCGCCGCGTCGCCACCCTCGAGGTTCCCCACGCCGAGCCACACCAGGATCGTCGTGATCGCGGTGATACCCGCCTGGACGAAGGCGAGCACCGCGGCCGCGGTCACCACGCCGGGCCGGGCGATCGGCCCACCGCTGTACTCCTGCGGGGCGTGCGGCATCCCGCCGTAGCCCTGCTGATAGCCCGGCGCCTGGGGGGCCTGCGGGAACCCACCGCTACCCGGCTGCTGCATTCCCCCACTGTCCGGGTAGTTGCCGCCCGGCTGCGGGAACCCACCGCTGCCCGGGTGGTTGCCGCCAGGCTGCTGGCCGTATGGCTGTGTCATGAAAGCTCCTCATGGATCCGCCCCGCGGCGGAACAGAAATTGTGGCCCGAATACTGGCACAATCGTCGCCGGCAACCGGTTGTTTCACCCATATCGGGGCGGGTGTCGTCGCAGGTGTGGCCGGTTGCTCACACCGAGCGACCAGTGGCCCCGCCGGGGACGGCGTCGCCGGCCGGCGGCTCCTCGTTCTCGGGCTTCGGTTCGGGTGGGACGATGCTCGCCAGCTCGCCCCCGGTGTCGTTCACCCGCAGCACGAACGGGCGGGTCTCGGTGTACTGCACCACCGACACCGACGCGGGGTTGACCACGATCCGCTGGAACGAGTCCAGGTGCTGGCCCAGCGCGTCGGCGATGATCGCCTTGAGCACGTCGCCGTGGCTGCACAGCAACCACACCGCGCGCGGGCCGTGTTCGGCGGTGATCCGCGCGTCGTGCGCCCGCACCGCCGCGACCGCTCGCGTCTGCACGTTCGCGAGCCCCTCGCCCGCGGGGAACACCGCGGCCGACGGGTGCTGCTGCACCACCGACCACAGCTTCTCGTTGAACAGGGTCTTCAGCTCCCGCCCGGTCCACTCGCCATAGTCCACTTCGGACAGCGCGGCCTCGGGGACGGGCGCGATCCCCCGCGCCTGCGCGAGCGGCGTCACGGTCTGCTCGCAACGCAGCAGCGGCGAGCAGACGATCCCCGCGAGCGGGACCTGCGCCAGCCGGTCGACGAGCGCGGCCGCCTGCTCGCGTCCGGCCTCGTCGAGCTCGACGCCCGGGGAGCGGCCGGCGAGCACGCCGGAGCCGTTGGCGGTGGAGCGAGCGTGCCGGAGCAGTACGACGGTGGCCACGCGACGACCCTACGTGGTGCCCGCGGCTCAGGGTTCCAGGACGCCGCCGGCCAGCAAGCCGAACAGCGCCAGGCCCAGGATCACCCGGTAGGCCGCGAACACGTTGATGCTGTGCCGTGCCACGAACCGCAGCAGCCACGCGACCGACGCGTACGCGACGACGAACGACACGACGGTGCCCACGACCAGTGGGCCCACGCCGACACCCGTGCCGAGCGCGTCCTTGAGCTCGTAGATGCCCGCACCCGTCAGCGCCGGGATCGACAGGAAGAACGACAACCGCGTCGCGGTGACCCGGTCCAGGCCGAGCAGCAGCGAGGTGGAGATCGTCGCCCCGGAGCGGGAGAAGCCCGGGAAGAGCATGGCGAGGATCTGGGACGAGCCGACCAGCATCGAGTCGGTGAAGGTGATCTCCTGCTCGCCGCGCTTCTGCGTGCCCCGCCACTCCGCGAGCCACATGACCCCGCTGCCGACGATCAGCGACCCGGCCACGATCCACAGCGACGCGAGCGGCCCCTTGATCAGGTCCTGGGCGAGGATGCCGACGATGACGATCGGGATGGTGGCGAAGATGACCCACCACGCGAACTTGTAGTCGTGCTCGGCGCGTGCCGCCGGGTTCACCAGCCCGCGCCCCCACGCGCGCAGCAGCCGCACGATGTCGCCGAAGAAGTAGACCAGCACCGCGGCGATCGCGCCGACCTGGATCACCGCCGTGAAGCCGACCACCGCCGGGTCGTCCACCGGGATGTCGAGGAGGCCCTCGGTGATCTTGAGGTGGCCGGTCGAGGAGACCGGCAGGAACTCGGTCACGCCTTCCACGACCCCGAGGATCACCGAATCGAGCAGACTGATCGTGGTAGTCAAGAACCGTCCTCGCCCTCAGGTCGGCGAGCCGGTCCGCTGCCCGGTCAGTCGCCGACGCCTGCCTTGTCCAGAGCCTCCACCGCGACGCGCAGTGCCGCGACGCTCTGCTCGAGATCTTGCAGCACCGGGGAAACCGTCAGTGTGGTGACCCCCGACTCGGCGAGCGCCTGCATCTTCTCCGCGATGCGCGCGGGCGGTCCGAGCAGCGCCGTCGAGTCGAGGAAGCCGAGCGGGACCGTCTCGGCCGCGCCCTGGTAGTCCTTGGCGAGGTAGCGGTTCTGGATCTCGGCGGCCTCGGCCTCGTAGCCCATCCGGCACGCGAGGTTGTTGTAGAAGTTCTGCTCGCGGCTGCCCATGCCGCCGACGTAGAGCGCGGCGTAGTGGCGGACCTGGTCGGCCGCGGCCTGCCAGTCGTCGCCGACGACGAGCGGCGTGGTCGGCACGACGTCGAACCCGGCCATCGTCTTGCCGGCCTTCTCCCGGCCCTGGCGGATCAGCTCGAGCGACTCGCCCGCGTACTCCGGGGAGTAGAAGATCGCCAGCCAGCCGTCCGCGATCTCGCCGGTGAGCTGGAGGTTCTTCGGGCCGATCGACGCCAGGTAGATCGGGATCTGCTCGCGCACGGGGTGCACGGTCAGCTTCAGCGGCTTGCCCGGCCCGTCGGGCAGCGGGAGCGTGAAGTGCTTGCCGGAGAACGTGACGCGCTCGCGGCGCAGGGCCGTCCGCACGATCTCGACGTACTCCCGCGTGCGGGCGAGCGGCTTGTCGAACTTGACGCCGTACCAGCCCTCGGACACCTGCGGGCCGGACACGCCCAGGCCCATCCGGAAGCGGCCGCCCGACAACGTGTCCAGCGTCGCCCCGGTCATCGCGGCCATCGCCGGCTGGCGCGCGGGGATCTGCAGGATCGCGCTGCCGACGTCGATCCGCTCGGTGTGCGCGGCCACCCACGCGAGCACCGTCGGCACGTCGGAGCCGTACGCCTCGGCGGCCCAGGCCACGGAGAAGCCGAGCCGGTCGGCCTCCTTGGCCAGCTCGAGGTTGTTCGCGTCGTTGCCGGCACCCCAGTAGCCCAGGTTCAGTCCGAGTCGCATCCGCTGACCATACCGACAATTGGCCCGCTGCCAACTGTGTCAGTTGCCACCCGTCCCGGGGAGCCTGCCAGCGCTAACAGGACGGTCCGCATAGGGTTCCCCCGTGGAGCAGAGACACCTCGGGCACAGCGGTCTGCGGGTGTCCAGGATCGGCCTGGGCACCATGACCTGGGGCCAGGACACGGATGCCGACGAGGCCGCGAGCCAGCTGGTGGCGTTCACCGACCTGGGCGGCACGCTCGTGGACACCGCGGACGTCTACCACGACGGCGAGGCCGAGCGGATCCTCGGCTCCCTGCTCGACGACCTCGTGCCGCGGGAGGAGATCGTCCTCGCCACCAAGGCCGTCGCCCGCCGCGACGAGGGTCCCTTCGGCGGCGGCGCCTCCCGGGGCGCGCTGCTCACCGCGCTCGACGGCTCGCTGCGCCGGCTCGGCGTCGACCACATCGACCTGTGGCAGCTGCACGCCTGGGACGCCGCCGTGCACCTCGACGAGACGCTGTCCGCCGTGGACCTGGCGGTGTCGAGCGGCAAGGTCCGCTACGCCGGGGTGTCGAACTACTCGGGCTGGCAGCTCGCCACCGCGGCGCAGCTGCAGCGCGCCAAGCCCGCCGGCGCGCCGATCGTCAGCACGCACATGGAGTACTCGCTGCTGGAGCGCGGCCTCGAGCGCGAGGTCGGCCCGGCCGCCGCGCACCACGGGATCGGCCTGCTGGCGTGGGCCCCGCTCGGCCGCGGCGTGCTCACCGGGAAGTACCGCACGGCCACGCCGGCCGACTCCCGCGGCGCGTCCGAGCACTACGCGGCGTACGTGGACCACCACCGCACCGAGCGGGCCGCCCGCATCGTGCAGGCCGTCGTCACGGCGGCGGACGGGCTCGCCACCTCTCCCCTGTCGGTCGCGCTCGCGTGGGTACGGGACCGGCCGGGCGTGGCCGCGGCGGTGGTCGGCGCGCGCGACACCGGGCAGCTGCTCGGCTCGCTCGTGTCCGAGGAGCTGACGCTGCCCGCCGCCATCCGCGCCGCCCTGGACGACGTGAGCGACATCGAGCTGGGCTACCCGGAGAACCACCTGGGCTGAACGGTTCGCGGGTCCTGACGCGCGGTGACCGGACCCCGGGCAAGACACCCCGAAACAGGGGTTAGCGTCGAGGGCCGTATTGGAGCATGCTGGAGGGAACGTCCCGACGGTGTGACGCAGGGTGGTCGACATCGTGCGGCACCGCCGTCCGGGCCGGTGAACGTGTCGGAGGTCGATGTTGCGTCGCATGATTGCCGTGGTGCTCGTGAGTTGCGCCGCGGCGGGCACCGCCTGTTCTTCCGGCGAGCCCGGCGACGAGTTGATGGTGTCGGACGACCCGGTCGCGGCAACCGCGGCGCGGTCGCCGGCGGCCACGGCCGAACCGGCGGGGACCGTGCACGCCCTGCCCGGCACGCCGACCGCCATGGTCGTCGACGACCGCACCAGGCTCCTCGCGGTCGCGGTCGACAAGCCTCCGGCCGTGCTCCTGTACCCGGTCGCCGGCGACGGTGAGCTCGCCGAGCCGACCAAGATCGCGCTGCCCGGCCCCGCCGACACGCTGACCCTCGCCCGCCCCGGCGGCCCGCTGCTCGCCGCCGCGGGCTCGTCCGGCGAGCTGCTCCGGATCGCCCTGCCGGGCGGGCGGCCCGCGCCGGCGCCGATCAGCGGCGAGCCGGTCAGCGCCGCCGACCACGGCGACCGCACGCTCGTCGCGGTCCGCGATCGAAAGGCCGTCGCGGTACTCGCCGGGGACAAGGTCTACCGGATGATCAGCGGCGGGCTCCTCAGCGCCGACCAGGTGCTGTCGACCGGGAAGGGCGCCGTCGTCTTCGACCGGCTGCGCAACGCCCTGTTCGAGCTCGACGTCCGCGCGGGCACCGTCGACGAGGGCCTGCGTGCCGGCGACGGTTCGACCAACGCGGTCACCGACCGCTTCGGCCGCGTACTCGTCGCCGACACCCGGGGCGGCGCGCTGCTGGCGTTCTCGCTCGACCCGCTGCTGATGCGCCAGCGGTACCCGGTCGGCGGCGCGCCGTACGGGCTCGCCTACGACCCGAAGCGCGACCTGGTGTGGGTGACGCTCACCGCGAGGAACGAGGTCGTCGGCTTCGACGTGGCCGGCGGGCAGCCCGAGGAGAAGTACCGCTTTCCGACCGTGGAGCAGCCGGACGACGTTGCCGTGGACCCGACCAGCGGACGCGTGATCGTCGCGTCCGCGACAGGAAAGGGAATTCAGGTGATCGCAGTATGAATGCTGACGGGGTGATCGACGGGGACTGGGAGTACCGGCCGTTGCGCTTGCCGCCCGGGGTGTCCCGGCGCGCAGCGGCCACGCAGCTGTCCATCCACGCGGAGTTCGCCGGCTGGGAGCTGTCCAACGTGCGCTTGTACTCGGACGGAAGCCGACGGGTGCTGCTGAAGCGGCGCCGTTCCGTCGGCCTCCTGCCCGGTCTGAGTACCTAGGTCCCTACTACTTCAGATTCTCGCCGACGTCCTGCCACACGGTCCGGGCGCCGGCATCGCCCACGCGATAGATGTGGATGCCGGTGCCGATCGCGAGGCCGACCGTCGCGATCGCCGCCACGACCATGCCCACCGCGACCCCGGTGGACGGCTTCGTCCGGGTCGCCGTCGCCACCTGCCCACCGCCCGCGGTCATGTCGATCTCGGTGTCGAGGTCCGCGCCGCCGGAGCGCCGCTGCCGCTCGGCCGCAGTGTGCAGGATCATCAGCAGGGTCACCGCCACGAACAGCCCGAGCGCCCACCAGATCATGAGGTCGGCCAGCTCCTGGTGCCGGTCGATGAGGGGGTTGCTCCCGCCCAGGCCTTCCACCAGGTTGTTGCCGCTGGTAGTGGCCACCGGGACCAGCGCGGTCGCCACCGCCGCGGCCGCCACGGTCAGCCAGCCGAACCGCCGCCGCACCGCCGGCCACACCGCGGACAGCAACGCGCCGAGAGACGCGACGGGCAGGAGCACCACCACGAAGTGAATGACAAGGGGATGCAGCGGGAGTCCGCCGATGGTGTCGGGCAGCACGATTCCTCCGGTTGAGTACGTGACGTCGGGTGCCGATTGTGGTGCCTGCGAGTCACCAGGTTTACGCGGCGCGCCAGTAAAGGGTTCAACTACCCGACTTTCGTCGGGTGTCGTCAGCAGCTGCGCAGGAAGCGGTCCAGCACCCGCGTCCCGAAGCGCACCGCCTCGACCGGCACGCGCTCGTCGACACCGTGGAACAGCGCGGAGAAGTCGAGATCCGGCGGCAGCCGGAGTGGGGAGAACCCGAAGCAGCGGATGCCCAGCGTCTGGAACGCCTTCGCGTCGGTGCCGCCGGACAGGACGTACGGGATCGTCTTGGCGATCGGGTCCTCGGCCTGCACCGCGGCGGTCATCGCGTCGACGAGGTCCCCGTCGAACGTGGTCTCGACGGACGGCAGGTGCGTGATCCACTCGCGCTCGACGTCCGGCCCCAGGATCTCGTCGAGCTCGCGCTCGAAGGCGGCCTCGCGGCCGGGCAGCACGCGGCAGTCGACGACGGCCTCGGCCACCGACGGGATGACGTTGGCCTTGTAGCCGGCGGTGAGCATCGTCGGGTTGGCGGTGTCCCGCAGCGTGGCGCCGACGACGCGGGCGAAGGACCCGATCTTGGCCACCGAGCCCGGCAGGTCGTCCTCGTCGAACTCGAGGCCCGTCAGCTCGGTGATCGAGGTGAGGAACGCCCGCACGGAGTCGGTCACCACGAGCGGGAACTGGTGCTCGCCGAGCCGGGCCACGGCGGCGGCCAGCTTCGTGACGGCGTTGTCGTCGTGGATCATCGACCCGTGGCCGGCGCGCCCGCGCACCCGCAACCGCATCCAGGCGATGCCCTTCTCCGCGATCTCGATCGCATAGACCCGCAGGTCGTCGGCCAGGGTGATCGAGAACCCCCCGACCTCGCCGATCGCCTCGGTGACCCCGTCGAACAGGTCGGGCCGCTGCTCGATGAGCCACTGCGAGCCCAGCGCTCCGCCGGCCTCCTCGTCAGCGAGAAACGCGAAGACCAGATCACGAGGCGGCACGACCCCGTCGAGTTTGAACCGACGCGCAACGGCCAGCATCATGCCGACCATGTCCTTCATGTCGACCGCGCCGCGGCCCCAGATGTAGCCGTCCTGGATCGCGCCGGAGAACGGGTGGACCGACCACTCGGTGGCATCGGCCGGCACCACGTCGAGGTGCCCGTGCACCAGCAGCGCCCCCCGCTCGCGGTCAGCCCCCGGAAGCCGAACGAAGACGTTGGACCGCCCCGCCGCCCCCGAGTCGAGCTGGGTGACCTCATACCCAACCTCAGCCAAGCTTCGCGGCCACGTACTCCGCGGCCTCCCGCTCCCCCACGGTGGTCTCAGGCTCGCCAGTGTTGGAAGTATCGATGCGGATGAGCTCACTCGTGAGCTGAACGGCCTCGTCCTGAGCCCGCGCGATGGTGTCAGTGGGTTCGGTCACGGGCCCTTCCTACCATCGCCCATCCCGGTTGGGCGCGCCGTCACCCGTCCAGTACGCTATGCCCACACCTGGTCCGAGTGGCGGAATGGCAGACGCGCTAGCTTGAGGTGCTAGTGCCCGACAAGGGCGTGGGGGTTCAA
>CAVSMR010000019.1:0-47749 GCA_963729115.1 uncultured Actinomycetota bacterium
GTCGGGCTGACAGGATTCGAACCTGCGACCCCTTGACCCCCAGTCAAGTGCGCTACCAAACTGCGCCACAGCCCGGCCACACCCCCAACCGCTGGGTGCCCGGACAGCCTAGCGCAGCCGGCGGCCTCACGACCTGCGGGGGCGCTTCTCCCGTACGCGGACCGAGATGCGGACCGGGGTGCCAGTGAAGCCGAACTCCTCCCGGAAGCGGCGTTCGACGAAGCGGCGGTAGCCCGCCTCGAGGAAGCCGCTGGTGAACAGGACCAGCGTCGGGGGGCGGGTCTGTGCCTGGGTCGCGAACAGGATCTTCGGCTGCTTGCCGCTGCGTACGGGTGGCGGGGTGGCCGCGATCAGCTCGGCCAGCCACGAGTTCAGCCGGCCGGTGGGCACTCGCTGGTCCCACGACGTCAGCGCGGTGCGCAGGGCCGGCGCGAGCTTACGAACGGAACGCCCCGTCAGCGCCGACACGTTGATGCGCTCCGCCCAGGGCACTCGGACCAGGCCTCGGTCGAGTTCGCGGGTCAGCTGGTGGCGACGGTCCTCATCGACCAGGTCCCACTTGTTGAACGCGAGCACGCAGGCCCGTCCGGCGTCCACGACCATCGTGAGCACTCGGAGGTCCTGTTCGGTGATCGGCTCGGACGCGTCCAGCAGCACGATCGCCACCTCGGCCGCTTCGATGGCGGCCCTCGTGCGCAGCGAGGCGTAGTACTCCATGCCCGACGCCGTCTTGACCCGCTTGCGCAGGCCGGCGGTGTCGACGAACTGCCAGGTCTCCCCGTCCAGCTCCACCATGGAGTCGACCGGGTCGACCGTGGTGCCGGCGACCGCGTCCACCACCGCGCGTGACTCCCCCGCCAGGCGGTTGAGCAGCGACGACTTGCCCACGTTCGGCTTGCCGACCAGCGCCACCCGCCGCGGGCCGCGGGGCTCGCCGAACGACTCGCGTGGGGTCTCGGGCAGCGCGTGCAGGACCGCGTCGAGCAGGTCACCCGAGTTCCGGCCGTGCAGGGCCGACACCGGGTGCGGCTCGCCCAGGCCGAGGGACCACAGCGCCGCCGTGTCAGCCAGCAGGCGGTCGTCGTCGACCTTGTTCGCGGCCAGGAGGACCGGCTTCTTCGAGCGGCGCAGCACGCGAGCGGCCGCCTCGTCGGTCGTGGTGGCGCCGACCGTCGCGTCGACCACCAGCAGCACGGCGTCGGCGGTCATCATCGCCAGTTCGGCCTGCTCGGTGACCGACGCCTGCAGGCCCTCAGCCTTCGGGTCCCAGCCCCCCGTGTCCACCACCGTGAACCGCCGGCCGTTCCACAGGGCGTCGTACGCCACGCGGTCGCGGGTCACGCCCGGCTTGTCCTGCACGACCGCCTCGCGCCGGCCGATGATGCGGTTCACCAGCGTCGACTTGCCCACGTTCGGCCGGCCGACCACGGCCAGCACCGGCTGCGGCGGCTGGCCGCCGTCCTCGTCGGGGTGGCCGAACTCCTCGTCCACCGCGTTCCACTCGGACTCCGTCGCCCAAGAGCCATCCAGATCGGTCATCACAGTCCTCGTCAGGCAGCGGCGGCGCGCTGCTCGTCCAGTTCGTGCACGAGGTCGGCGAGCCGCGTGCGGATCTCCTCGGTCGCCTCCCCCAGGCCGGACCGTCCTCGTTGGACGGTCAGCGCGAAGGGCTCCCCGACCAGGAGGTCCAGCTTAGGCCGGAAGCGTCGCCGGCTCCCCGGCGGCCGCAGCGTGCCCCGCGTCGCCACCGGGAGCACCACCGCGCCGGACGCCCGCACGAGCCACGCCGCGCCCTGCTCGGCCCGCTCGACGTCCCCGGATCCCCTTGTCCCCTCGGGAAAGACGCCGAGCAGCCCACCGGCGCGAAGCACCCGCACGGCCGCCGCCAACGCCGCCCGGTCGGCCTCGCCGCGGCGCACCGGCAGCTGGCCGATGCGGACCAGGAACCACCCCAGCACCCCGGACGCGAGCTCGCGCTTGATGAGGAACACCGACCGGCGCGGCAGGATGCCGAAGATCACCTGTGGCTCGATCAGCGTGCTGTGGTTCGCGACGAGCACGACCGGGCCGGCCGGTGGCACGCGGGACACGCCCCGGACGCGCACCCGGTACGCCGGACGGTAGAGCCAGCGCCCGATCCACCGGCCGAAGTCGTGCAGCGCGGGCGAGGCACCGTCAGGCAACACCCGAGGTCACCATCTGCCGGGGCCCGCGGCCACCCCACGCAGGTCGCGCTCGTCCACCAGCTCCATGATCCGCTCGAGCACGCCGGCGATGTCCAGGTGCGTCGTGTCCAGCCACACCGCGTCGTCGGCCGGCTGCAGCGGCGACGCCGCGCGCGAGGAGTCCAGCCGGTCGCGCCGCTCGACGTCGAGCTTCGTCGCGTCCACCGTCGAGGTCCGGCCCTCGGCCGCGTCCTGGCTGGTCCGCCGCTGCGCGCGAGCGTCCGAGGACGCGGTGAGGAAGATCTTGAGCGGCGCGTCCGGCGCGATCGCCGTGCCGATGTCGCGGCCCTCGACCACGATGCCGCCTTGGCTCTCGCACGCGCCGGCGATCAGCTCCCGCTGCCGCTCCTTGAGCAGCTCGCGCACGCGCGGCACCGCCGACACCGCCGAGACGGCCAGCGTGACGTCGCGCCCGCGGATCTCGACGCCGACGTTGTCCTCGTCCAGCAGCACCTCCTGGTGCGCCGGGTCGGTGCTGATCCGCAGCGACACGCCCGCCGCGACCCGCGCGACCGCGTCCTCGTCGGCCGGGTCGGCCTCGGCCCGCAGCACGGCGAGGGTCACCGCCCGGTACATCGCTCCCGTGTCCAGGTAGCCCGCGTCCAGCGCGGTCGCGAGCCGCCGCGCCACGGTGGATTTTCCGGTTCCCGACGGGCCGTCCAGCGCGATGACGCCATGTAGGTCGCCCTCAACCACCGCGGTTGCCTCCTCCGCCTCCGACTGCCCTTACCCATTGTGCCTGGTGCCCTCGACGGCCGGGAGATCAGTACCAGCTGGCAACTGGTGACGCCGATCTCCCCAACGATCAGCGGGTCCCAATGCGGCTCGGGCCGACCTAGCATCCAAAGGCAGATGACAGGAGGTAACGATGCTAAAACGCACAGTCATCGGCCTGTTCGCCGTCACGACCGCGCTGGTCGGCGGGGCGTTCGTGCCGAGTGCGATCGCCGACATGAACGGCAGCGCCGAGGGTGATGTCCACGCCGCGGCGGTCACGATCACCTACGACGACAGCCAGGCTCCCGAGTACGTCGACGCGATCACCCAGGCCATCCAGATCTGGAACGACTCGGTGAACAACGTCGAGATCACGCACGTCCAGGCGGGTCAGCAACCCGAGGTCTCCTTCGAGTCCTTCGACGGCTGGCCGCAGGCCGAGCTGGGCCCGATGATGCCCGGTGACCACGGCACCATCTGGTACGGCAAGGAGGCGGTCGACCAGGGCTACGACCTGATCCGGATCGCCGCGCACGAGTTCGGGCACAGCCTGGGCCTGCCGGACGTGAAGCCCGGCCCGTGCGAGAGCCTGATGTCCGGCAGCACCGGCGGTGTGGACTGCACGAACGCGCAGCCCAACGCCGAGGAGATCGCGCAGGTCGAGGAGAACTACGCCAACGGCGGCGCGCTTGCGAAGAAGAACCAGCAGCGCGAGCACGTGGTCATCGGCTGGCTCGACAGGTAACGAGCCGGTCTACAGCAGCTCGCCGAGCGTGGCAACTGCCTTCTCCAGCTGCTCGTCGGACAGATACGGGGCGGGGCCAAACCGGAGATATTTACCCCGGCTGTCCGTGAGCAAGCCACGCTCGGCGAGCTCCTTTTGCAGCTCAGCCGCCCGCGGCGACTCCAGCGCGACGAACCCGCCGAACTCGGTGCGGGGCGCGGAGCGGTCCCGGGTGATCACGTCCGGCGGCGCGTCGAGCTCGTCGAACAGCGCCGCCAGGCGCCCCGTCTGGTGCAACGACATCTCCCGCAGGAGCCCCGGCGTGAGGCCCTGCCCGGCGAAGAAGTCGAACACCCGCGCCGCGCGGTAGTGACTCACCGGGTCGTAGGTGGCGCCGGCGAACCGGTCCCCGCCCGGCGCGTAGCCGACCAGGCCGGACGCCTTCGCGGTCAGGTCCTCGAACTCGGCGAACCAGCCGGTGACGACCGGTCGCAGCGACTGCGCGTGCGGCGGCAGCCGCAGGAAGCAGTTGCCCTCGCCCAGCTGGAGGTACTTGTACCCGCCGCCGGTGACCCACGCCGAGTCCAGGCCCTGCTCGCGCACGGACAGCGGCACGACGCCCAGCGCGTGGTACGCGTCGACGAGCAGCTCCACTCCCCCGCGCGCGCAGGCCGCCGCGAGCGAGCCGAGGTCCGGCACGATCCGCGAGGTCTCGAACAGCACGGCCGACACCAGTACCGCCGCCGTCCGCCCGTCGATCGCGGCGGCGAGCCGCTCGGCAAGCGTGCCGGCCGGCGCCGCGGGCACCCGGACCACCTCGACGCCCGCCTCGGCGAGCCGGGCGAGCTGGCGGCGCAGCGTGTGGAACTCGCCGTCGGTGGTCACCAGCCGCGGCCGGCCCGGAAGGTCCACACCGGACAGGAAGCGGATGACGAGGTCGTGGGTGGACCCGGCGAGCGCGATGTCCGCGCCCGGGTCGTCCAGCAGCAGCCGGAACCCCGCGCGGACGCGGTCCGCCTTCGCGAAGGCCAGCTCCCACTTGCGGTCCACCGCCGTGGCCGCGTCGGTGAACGCCTCGAGCTGGCCGTCGAGCGCGACGTCCGGCCACGCCTGGTGCGAGTGCCCGGTCAGCAGCAGCCGGTTCGCGACGTCGAAGCGGCCGTAGTGGCGCGCGAGCGCGCCGCCACGCAGTTCGTCCACTGTGGTCACAGCTGGCTCCGTACGGCCCACAGGTCGGGGAACATGGGCTGGAACAGGGTCTTCTGCAGGTACGCCACGCCGGCCGAGCCGCCGGTGCCGACCTTGGCGCCGATCGTCCGCTCGACCATCTTCACGTGCCGGTAGCGCCACTCCTGCATGCCCTCGTCGAGGTCGACGAGCAGGTCGGCCACCGTGGACGGCCCGGCGTCCTTCCCGTACACCTCGACCAGGACCTCCTGCACGTCCTTGTCGGGTGTCCACTGCTCGCGCACGTCCCGGCCGAGGTGATCCGGCGGGATCGGGTGGCCGTTGTTGTTGAGGTACAACAGGAACGAGTCGAACAGCGAGCGCCGGGACATCGCGGCGGCGATCCGCTCGCGGGACGTGCTGCCCGCCGCGTACGGGCCGAGCATCTGCTCGTCGCGCCGGCCGAGCACCGCCTCCAGCTCGCGGAACTGGCCGGACTGGAACCCGCTCGCCGCGTCCAGCCGCTCGCGGAAACTGGTGAACTGGCGCGGCGTCATGGTCTCCAGGACGTCGATCTGCGCGACCACGACCTTGAGGATCGTCAGCGCCCTGCGCAGCGTGCGTACCGAGTGGGCGGTGTCGCCCTTCTCCAGCTTGACCTGCAGGTGGTCCAGCTCGTGCAGGAGCTGCTTGAACCACAGCTCGTAGACCTGGTGGATGACGATGAACAGCATCTCGTCGTGCTCGTCGGACCGCGGTCGCTGCGCGGAGAGGACCTCCTCCAGCGCCAGGTAGGACGCGTAGGTCAGCGCCGGGGACTGCTGTTCTCCCTGCGTCGATGATTCGCTCGCAGGCTCGCTCATGGCACGGTCACCTCGTCGAAGTATCGCTGGGCCGCGGGGCCCAGCGCCGGGTACAGGTGGTGGAAGAGCCGCAACGCCTCGGCCCGGTGCCCGGGCGCGGGCACGAGATCCTCGGGTAACTCGGGATCCAGGAAGGGAAACTCGCGGAACGTGTGCACCAGCCGGGTGCGCAGGAGCAGGGCCTGCCGGTCGCTGAGCGTTCCGTCGGCGTCGTGGTCGCGGAACGTCTCGGCGAACGCGCGGTAGCGGTCCGCCAGCTCCTCGAGGTCCCACACGCGCGCCACGAACGTGGCGAAGTCGATCGCCGTGGCCGGGCGGCCCAGCAGGACGCCGGCGTGCGTGGCGACGTCCAGCTCGTCGAGGAGCTTCGCGACCTCGGCCTCGCGGTCGTGCGGGGCGAGCCACGTGCCGTCCTGCACCGAGCCGAAGCCGAGGAACCGCAGCCGCCGCACGAGGCGGGTCCGGGCGAGCCGGCGGTCCTCGGGGATCGAGTGCCACAGGACCGTCCAGGTGGTCTCGCGGCGGGCGGACTCCCCCAGCGAGAAGATCCGCTGGTCGCCCTCGGCCAGCACCGCGAGCGTGCGGTGGGTGAGCGCGTAGTGGACGTGCCGCCCGTCCTTGCTCCGGGCCAGCAGCTCGCGGCCGACCAGGCGGTTGAGCGCCACCCGCGCCGCGCCCGCGGAGAAGCCGAACTCCTCCAGCAGCCGCACGAGCCCGCCCGACCACACCTCGCCCCGTTCGCGCGGGACGTGGTGCGCGCCGAGCAGGCTGAGCACGAGATCCTGCGGGGCCGGCTCGAACCCGCGCAGCACGTCGGTCATGCCCGCGAGCATAGTTGACGCCTCAGCGCGGTCAACCGTAATGTGTCGCACGTGAAGGTCGGCATCGGGCTCCCCAACACGGTCCCCGGCGCTTCGGGCGCATTGCTGGCGGAGTGGGCGCGCCGGGCCGACGCCGGCCCGTTCTCGACGGCCGCGGTGCTCGACCGCCTCGTCTACGACAGCATCGAGCCGTTCGCGGCGCTGTCCGCGGCGGCCGCCGTGACGTCCCGGATCGGCCTGGCCACCAACATCGCGATCGGCCCGCTGCGTGGCCCGGCCATGCTCGCGAAGCAGGCCGTCTCGGTCGACGCACTCTCGGACGGGCGGTTCACGCTCGGGCTCGGGGTCGGCGCGCGCAAGGACGACTACGAGGCGGCCGGGGTGGACCGGCGCCGGCGCGGCGCGGCGCTGTCCGAGCAGCTCGCGTACCTGCGCGGCCAGCTCGACGGCTCCGGCATCGGCCCTGTACGGCCGCCGATCGGGCTGCTCGTCGGCGGGTCGAGCGGCGCGGCGTTCGCCCGGATGGCCCGCTACGCCGACGGCTACGCACACGGCGGCGGGCCGCCGCGGGCGTTCGGCTCCGCGGCCAACCGGGCCCGCGCCGCGTGGCGCGACCTGGAGCGGACCGGCGAGCCGCGGCTGTGGGGGCAGGGCTACTTCGCGTTCGGCGACCCGGACCGCGGGTGCGACTACCTACGCGACTACTACGCGTTCACCGGCCCGTTCGCGGAGCAGATCGCAGCCGGCAACCTCACCTCGGCACGCGCCGTCAAGGACTTCGTGCGCGGCTACGAGGCCGAGGGCTGCGACGAGCTGATCCTCTACCCCACGGTCGCCGACCTCGACGACCTGGACCGGCTGGCCGAGGTGCTGGCGTAGTGCGCGTCAACGTGGTCGGTGCCGGGCCGTCGGGGCTGTACCTGGCGATCCTGCTGAAGAAGGCCGACCCGGCGCACGAGATCACGGTCGTGGAGCGCAACGCGCCGGACGCGACGTTCGGCTGGGGCGTGGTGTTCTCCGAGGAGACGCTCGGGGCGCTGCGCGACGCGGACTACGCGACGTACCTGGAGATCACCGACTCGTTCGCGCGGTGGACCTCGATCGACATCCACTACCGCGGGCGGGTGCTGCGCTCGTCGGGGCACACGTTCTCCGCGATCAAGCGCACGCACCTGCTGGACATCCTGCAGCGCCGGGCCCGGGCGGTGGGCGTCGCCCTGGAGTTCGGCGTCGAGGTGTCGAGCCCCGAACCGGCGGACCTGGTCGTCGCCGCCGACGGGTCTAACAGCACGCTGCGCCGGGCGGCGGACTTCGGCACGACCGTGGAGCCGCAGGGCTGCAAGTACGTGTGGTTCGGTACTGACCTCGTGTTCGACGCGTTCACGTTCATCTTCAAGGAGACCGAGCACGGGCTGTTCCAGGTGCACGCATACCCGTTCGACGAGTACACGAGCACCTTCATCGTGGAGACGCGACCGGAGACCTGGCGGCGGGCGGGGCTCGACACGATGTCGGAGCAGGACAGCATCGCGTTCTGCCAGGCGCTGTTCGCCGAGGAGCTGGGCGCGCACCGGCTGATGTCGAACAAGTCGACCTGGCTCGACTTCCCCTTGGTGCGCAACGGTTCCTGGCATGCCCGGACCGACGCCGGCAACGTCGTGCTGATCGGCGACTCGGCGCACACGGCGCACTTCTCCATCGGCTCGGGCACCAAGCTCGCGATGGAGGACGCGATCGCGCTGGCCAACAGCTTCGTGCGGCACCCCGCGAGCATCGAGGCGGCGCTGACCGACTACGAGCTGGAGCGCCAGCCGATCGTCGAGCGGTTCCAGCAGGCGGCCGGGGACAGCGCGGCGTACTTCGGCCGGGTGGGCCACTACACCGGGCTCGAGCCGATCCAGTTCGCGTTCAACCTGCTGACGCGCAGCGGGCGGATCAGCCACGCGAACCTGACGCAGCGGGACCCGAACCTGTTGCGGGTGCTCGACGCGTGGTTCGCGGGCGCGGTCGTGCCGGGCTCGGTGGCCCCGCCCCCGATGTTCGCGCCGCTGACCATCGGCGAGCGGACCGTGCGCAACCGCGTGGTGCGGGCCGGCGGTGACCTGGCGGATGCCGCGCGCACCGGTGCCGGGCTGGTGCTGTCCGGGTTCGTCGCGGTGTCGGCGGACGGGCGGACGACGCCGTCCTGCCCGGTGCTGGACGACTCGTGGGCGCCGGTGGTGGACAAGGTGCACGGCGCGGGCGCGCTCGCCGGGGTGCGGCTCGGGCATGCCGGGCGCCGCGGCGCGGTGCGGGAGTCCGGTGTGGACGTTTCGCTGCGGGACGGGTGGCCGCTGGTGTCGGCCTCGCCGCTGCGGTACGCGCCGTTCGGGGCGGTGCCGCGGGAGATGACCGAGGCCGACATGTCCCGGGTGCGCGAGGAGTTCGTCGCGGCGGCGTCCCGGGCGGCGGCGGCCGGGTTCGACCTGCTGGAGCTGGACATGGCCGACGGGTACCTGCTCGCGAGCTTCCTGTCCCCGCTGTCGAACCGGCGCGCCGACGAGTACGGGGCGGACCGGCTGCGGTTCCCGCTGTCGGTGCTGGACGCGGTGCGCGCGGCGTGGCCGGCGTTGCTGATGGTCCGCCTCACGGTGACGGACTGGGCGCGCGGCGGGCTCACGGTGGCGGACGGCATCGAGCACGCGCGGGCGATGGCCGCGCACGGCGCGGACCTCGTCCACGTGCGGGCGGGCCACACGACGGCGGCCTCGCGGCCGGAGTACCGGCGCGGGTACCTGACGACGCTGTCGGACCGGGTGCGCAACGAGGGCGGCGTGCGCACCCTGGTCGGCGGCTACCTGACCACGCCGGACGAGGTGAACACGATCGTCGCCGCGGGGCGCGGGGACCTGTGCCTGTTCGAACCGCGCCCGACTCCCTTGGAGGGGATGCCGTGAGCGCCGCTGAACTGTCCACAGGCCCCCACGCACGCACCCGAAACCGTCGGTGCACGCGAATAGACTGGAACACGGGGGGCCCCCGCGCGCCCCAGGCTCGGCGAGACGCGGCCGGGGCTGGTCAGCGGGTGGCGGGCGTGTTGTCCACAGGTGTGGCGCGAGTGGACCGGGATCGTCGGAGGGGGCCCGTACGCTGGATTCCGGGGGCCGGAGGCCGCCCATGACCGCCTTCGCGCACCTCACCTCGCCGCAGGTCGCCGAGCTGGTCTCGGGGCCGCGCACCCCCGTGCTGCTGTTGCCGGTCGGGGCGGTCGAGCCGCACGGCCCGCACGCGCCGCTCGGCACCGACGAGCTCATCTCCGCGGGCATGTGCACGCGGGCCGCCGAGCGCCTGGCCACCGACCGCGAACTGCGGGTCCTCGTGCTGCCGGCGCTGAACTACGGCGTCACCGACATGGGCGCGCGCTTCCCCGGCGCCATCTCGATCCGCGCGGACACCCTGCGGGCACTGGTCTTCGACATCTGCCAGACGCTCAAGGACGACGGGCTGCACCGGATCGTCGTGGTCAACAACCACTTCGAGCCCGCGCACGTCGCCGCCCTGCGCGCCGCCACTGCCGAGGCCGGGGTCGCCTACCTCGACCTGCTGCGCCGCGCCAACGTCGCGCGGCTCACCGACGAGTTCCGGTCCGGCTCGTGCCACGCGGGCCAGTACGAGACCTCGCTCGTGCTCGCGGACCGGCCCGACCTCGTCGACCGGGACGTCATGCGCGAGCTGCCGGCCGTGGCCGTGGACCTGCCGGCGGCGATGTCCGCCTCGGCCGGGCGCGCGGACTTCGTCGAGCTGGGCATGGACCGCGCCTACTGCGGCTCCCCCGCCGGCGCCACCGCCGCCGAGGGAGAGTCCACTTTCGACATCCTGACCGAGCTGCTGGTCGAGCTGATCCGGGAAGTGGGGCGCGCCTGATGCGGTACGAGGACCTGCCCGAGCGGCTCAACGTGGCCGACTACTTCGTCGACCGCAACCTCGCCGAGGGGCGCGGTGAGCGGACCGCCTTGCTCACCGAAGCCGGGCCCACCACGTACGCCGAGCTCGCCGCTCTCGTGAACCGGATCGGCAACGTCCTGCTCGAGCTCGGCGTCCGCCGCGGCGACCGCGTGCTGCTCGCGCTCTCCGACGGCGTCGAGTTCGTGGCCACCTGGTACGCGGCGCAGAAGATCGGTGCGGTCACCGCCGAGGTCTACACGTTCCTGCCGGCCAAGGACTACCGCTACTACCTCGACTACACCGGCGCGAACGTCGTGGTCGTCGACCCCGTGACGCTGGACAAGATGCGCGAGGCCTCCGGCGGCGCACACCGCCTGCTGGTCGTCGGCGGCACGGAGCCACGCGCGGGCGAGCACGACCTGGCCGCGCTCGCCGCGCAGGCGTCGGACACGCTCGAGCCCGCGCCGACCACGAAGGACGACGTGGCCATCTGGAAGTTCACCACCGGCAGCACCGGCGCGCCGAAGGCGTGCGTGCACACCGCGGTGAGCCCGGTGCTCAGCCACCACGGCTACGCCCGCGGCGTGCTCGGCATCGAGCCGGACGACGTGGTCCTGCCGGTGCCCAAGCTCTTCTTCGGCTACGCCCGCGACCTCGCCGCGCTGTACCCGTTCGGCGTCGGCGGCGCGGGCATCGCCTTCCCGGAGCGCACGACCCCGGACCGGATCTTCGAGTTGATCGCCCGGCACCGGCCGACGATCCTGGTCAACGTGCCGACGATGATGAGCGCGATGGTCGCCCACCCCGAAGCGTCCACACAGGACCTCAGCTCGCTGCGGCTCTGCACGTCGGCGGGCGAGGCGCTGCCCGCGGAGCTGCATCGCAAGTGGGACGCGGCGTTCGGCGTCGAGGTCGTGGACGGGATCGGCTCGTCGGAGGCGTACCACATCTACATCTCCAACCGGCCCGGCGCGCCCCGGCAGGGCACCTGCGGGCAGGCCGTGCCCGGCTACACCGCGCGCGTGGTCTCCCCCGACGGCGACGGGCTGCCGGACGGCGAGGTCGGCACGCTCGAGGTCACCGGCGGCACGGTCGCGAAGGAGTACTACCAGGACCCGGAGAAGTCGGCGGCCACCTACCGCGGCGACACCGTCCACACGGGAGACCTGTTCAGCCGCGACGCGGACGGGTTCTTCACCTACCACGGCCGCGCCGACGACCTGCTCAAGGTCGGCGGGATCTGGGTGGCGCCGAGCGAGATCGAGCACTGCCTGATCGGCCACCCGGACGTCGTGGAGTGCGGCGTGGTGGGCCACGAGACCGACGGGCTGGTGCGCACCCGCGCGTACGTGGTGCTGCGCGACGGGGTGACCGGCGACGCGGAGGGCCTGCGCGGGTACGTGGGCGCGCGGCTGTCCGGGCACAAGCGGCCGCACCAGGTCGTGTTCGTCACCGAGCTGCCGCGCACCAGCAACGGCAAGCTCGACCGGCGCGCGTTGCGGGCGCTCGCATGAGCCGGGTCGTCGTGGTCACGGGTGGTACCAAGGGGATCGGCGCGGCCATCGCCCGGCGGTTCGCCGACGCCGGGGACGACGTCGTGGCGCTCGGCCACGCCGACCTCGACGTGACCGACGAGGACATGGTGCGCGACGTGCTCGGCCCGCTCGAGGTGGACGTGCTCGTCAACAACGCCGGCGTGTCCTCGAGCGCGCCCGTCCACCGGACCTCGCTCGTGGACTGGCTGGCGCAGCTCGAGGTCAACGCCACCGGCGCGTTCCTGTGCACGCGCGCGGTGCTGGGCGGCATGCGGGAGCGGGACCGCGGCCGGATCGTCACCGTCGCGTCGACCGCGGGCCTGGCCGGCCAGCCGTACGTCGCCGGGTACGCGGCGGCCAAGCACGCGGCGATCGGTCTGATGCGGACGGTCGCCGCCGAGGTCGCCGGCACCGGCGTCACAGCGAACGCCGTCTGCCCGACGTTCGTGCGGACCGACATGACCGCCGCCACCATCACCCGGATCGCCTCGGCCACCGGACAGTCGCATGAGGACAGCGAGGCGGCCGTCATCCGGCTCTCGCCGCTGGGCCGGCTGCTGGAGCCCGACGAGGTCGCGTTCGCCGTCGCGTTCCTCGCCGCGCCGGAGTCCGGCTCGATCAACGGCCAGTCGATCGTTCTCGACGGAGGAGGAATACAGGCATGAGCGAGCCTGCGAGCGAATCATCGACACCGGGTCCCCGCGAGGGGCGGCACGGAGCCTGCGAGGGGCCGTCATGAGTCCCTTCCGGGCGTCGCCCGGGTTCACGGACAAGTGGGAGCACTTCGACTTCGCCGTGGCCGAGGGGGTCGCGACGATCACGTTCTCGCGGCCGGACAAGCTGAACGCGCTGACTTTCGACGTCTACGCCGACCTGCGCGACGTCCTGGCCGAGCTCCCCCACCGCGGCGACGTGCGGGTGGTGGTGCTCGCCGGGCAGGGGCGGGGGTTCTGCTCGGGCGGGGACGTCGAGGAGATCATCGGCGAGCTGCAGAAGATGGCGCCCGCGCAGCTGCTCGAGTTCACCCGGATGACCGGCGCGGTCGTGAAGGCGCTGCGCGAGTGCCCGCTGCCGGTGATCGCGTCGATCAACGGGATCGCGGCCGGCGCTGGGTCGGTGATCGCGCTGGCGTCGGACTTCCGGCTACTCGCCTCGTCCGCGTCGTTCGCGTTCCTGTTCACCAAGGTCGGCCTCGCGGGTGCGGACATGGGGTCGGCGTACCTGCTGCCCCGGCTGGTCGGCCTCGGCCGGGCCACGGAGCTGCTGGTGCTCGGCGACAAGCTGGACGCGGCGCGGGCGGACGCGATCGGGCTGGCGACCCGCGTGGTCCCCGACGACGAGCTGGCCTCGGCCACCGACGAGCTGGCGCGGCGGCTCGCCGACGGGCCGGCGCTCGCCTACTCGACGACGAAGGTGCTGCTCACCCGAGAGCTGGACATGGACCTCGGCAGCGCGATCGAGCTCGAGGCGATGACCCAGGCGCTGCTCATGAAGAGCGACGACCACGCGGAGTTCTATGCCGCGTGGACCGCCGGCCGCCGTCCACAGTGGAGCGGATCGTGAACGAGATCGTCAACGCGCCCGGGCTGGCGGAGCCGGTCGGCTTCGCGCACGCGGTGGTCGCCGGCCCCGGCGCGACGGTGTACCTGGGCGGGCAGACCGCGCAGGGACCGGACGGCGCGATCGTGGGGTCCACGGTGGCCGAGCAGTTCGATGTGGCCGCGGGCAACGTGGTCACCGCCCTGGCCGCGGCCGGCGGGGCGCCGGACCAGCTCGTGTCGTTGATCATCTACACGACCACGGTGGCAGAGTACAAGGCCGCGCTGAAGGAGCTGGGGCCGTTGTGGCGCAAGCACTTCGGCCGTCACTACCCCGCCGTCGCACTGCTCGGCGTGGCCGAGCTGTTCGACGCGGAGGCCAAGGTGGAGCTGGTGGGGACCGCGGTGATCCCGGCATGAGCCTGCTGGACCGGAGTGCCGACGTCGCGCGCAGGCTGGTGCCGGTCGCGGCCGCCGGTGAACCTGGCGAGGCCAACGTGGCGCTGCTGGCGCTGCTCGCGTCGGAGGGGCTGCTCGGGGAGATCTTCCGCCGGGAGGGTGCGAGCTACGCGCCGACGTCGGCGATGGCGCTGTGCCTGATCCGGGAGGGGCTGGCCCGGTACTGCACGGAGGCGGAAACCGCGTTCGCGCTGCAGGGGCTGGGCGCCTACCCGATCCTGCTGGCCGGGCAGGCGGCGGTGGTCGACGAGTGGATCCCGCGGATCGCGGCGGGTGAGGTCGCCGTCGGCTTCGCCCTGACCGAGCCGGGGGCGGGGTCGGACGCCGCCTCCCTCGCGCTGGCGGCGGTCCCCTCCGGCGACGGTTACCGGCTCACCGGGGAGAAGGCGTACATCTCGAACGCGCCGGACGCCGCCGTGTACTCGGTGTTCGCCCGGACGTCGGACGCGGGCTCGCGGGGCATCACGGCGTTCGCGGTGCCGGGCGCCGCGGCGGGCCTGACCGGCTCGCGGCAGTCGATGGTGTCGCCGCACCCGATCGGCCGGCTCGTGTTCGAGGACGTCTACGTGCCCGGGTCGGCGGTGCTGGGCTCGGTCGACGGCGGGTGGCAGGTCGCGATGCGGACGCTGGACATGTTCCGGCCGAGCGTGGGGGCGTTCGCGCTGGGCATGGGCCAGGCGGCGCTGGACGCGGCGGTGGCGCACACGGCGGACCGGCAGGCGTTCGGCCGCCCGCTGCGGGACTTCCAGGCGGTGTCGCACCAGCTGGCGGACGTGGCGACCCGGCTGCACGCCGCCCGCCTGCTGGTCCACGACGCGGCGACGGCGTACGACTCGGGCCGCGGCCGCACGGGCCACCTGTCCGCGATGGCGAAGCTGTTCGCGACGGAGACCGCCCAGACGGCCGTCGACGTCGCGATCCAGGTGCACGGCGCCCGCGCCCTGGAGCAGGGGCACCTGCTGGAGCACCTGTATCGGGAGGTCCGCGCGCCCCGCATCTACGAGGGCGCGAGCGAAATCCAACGCGAGATCATCGCCCGCCACCTGTACCGCTGACCCCACGCAGGACCAGGCGGCTGCGGGTGCGAATGCGGGTGCGAATGCAAACATCCCTGCTCAGACGTGTCCGCTCCGGCCAGGGGGACCCCTGGGTTCACGATAGTCGCGCGGTCCGACGGAATGGGGCGCTCGGTGGCGAGCTGTGGACAACCGGCGCGGTTGTGGATAGGTCGCCACCGAGCTAAGACCGCGCGAGGGGGACGGTCGGCTCACCGGGCCCGTCGCCGGCGGCCGGAGAGCCAACTGGCCGGAACCGGTCAGCGGCCGGACGGTCAGCGGCCGGGCGGTCAGCGGCCGGGCGGTCAGAGGGCCCGAGAGCCAGCGGGCTGGGTCAGCGGGCTGGGTCAGCGGGCCGAGTTCAGCTGGCCGAGTTCAGCTGGCCGAGTTCAGCGGGCTGGGTCAGCCGGCCGGGATGGTGGCCATGGCTTCCTTGAGCTCGGCGTCGGTCAGCTCGCGGTCCATCATGTCGCCGGCCAGGTAGCTCGCATACGCCGGCAGGTCCAGGTGCGCGTGCCCGCACAGCGCGGTGAGGATGACCTTCTCCTCGCCGGTCTCCTTGCAGCGCAGCGCCTCCCGCACGCACTCGGCCAGCGCGTGCGTCGGCTCCGGCGCCGGGATGATGCCCTCCGCCCGCGCGAACCGCACGCCCGCCGCGAAGCACTCGTTCTGCCCGATCGCCACCGCGTCGACCAGGCCAAGCTCCACGATGTGCGACAGCAGCGGCGACATCCCGTGGTAGCGCAGCCCGCCCGCGTGGATGGGGTCGGGGATGAACTCGTGACCGAGTGTGTGCATCTTCAGCAGTGGGGTGAGGCCGGCCGTGTCGCCGAAGTCGTACGCGTACGTGCCGCGCGTGAGCGACGGGCACGCGGCCGGCTCGACCGCGCGGATCGCCGGCGCGATCCGGCCCGCGAGCTTCTCCCGCAGGAACGGGAACACGAGCCCGCCGAAGTTCGACCCGCCGCCGGTGCAGCCGACGATCAGGTCGGGCGTGTCGCCGGCCATCTCGAACTGCCGCAGCGCCTCCTCGCCGATGATCGTCTGGTGCATGAGCACGTGGTTGAGCACGCTGCCCAGCGCGTACCGCGCGTTCGGGTCGCCGGCGGCCACCTCGACCGCCTCGCTGATCGCGATGCCCAGGCTGCCGGTCGAGTCCGGATGCGCCGCCAGCACCGCGCGGCCGGAGTTCGTCAGGTCCGACGGGCTCGGGTGCAAGGTCGCGCCGAACGTCTCCATCATGATCTTGCGGTACGGCTTCTGGTCGTACGACGCGCGCACCTGCCAGATCTCGCACTCGAGGCCGAACTGCGCGCAGGCGAACGCGAGCGCACTCCCCCACTGGCCGGCCCCGGTCTCCGTGGTCAGCTTCGCGACGCCCTCCGCTGCGTTGTAGAACGCCTGCGGCACGGCGGTGTTCGGCTTGTGCGACCCGACCGGGCTCACGCCCTCGTACTTGTAGTAGATCCGCGCGGGCGTGCCGAGCGCCTTCTCCAGGCGGTGCGCCCGGTACAGCGGCGAGGGCCGCCACAGCCGGTAGACCTCCTGCACCTCTTCCGGGATCGGGATGTACCGCTCCGTGCTGACCTCCTGCTGGATCAGCGCCATCGGGAACAGCGGGGCGAGGTCGTCCGGCCCCACGGGCTCCCCGGTGCCCGGGTGCAGCGGCGGCGGGGGCGGCTCCGGCAGGTCGGCCACGACGTTGTACCACTGGGTCGGCATGTCGGCTTCATCGAGGACGAACTTGGTGCGACCGGGCATCGTGGCTCCTTGATCCGGCAACGAGATCGACACCACGGTAAGTCTGCCCGGCTCGGGAAGATAGCTGAGCTACGCACGGTTACCCTGGTGTGGTGAATGTCGAGGTGACGCCGCTGCCGGGGATCGGCACGCGCCAGGATTTCCAGTCCCGGGCGGGACGCCGGATCGGCGTCATCACCTACCGTGACGGCGGGCTCGAGCTGATCATCTCGCGGGAGGACGACCCGGACACCTGCACCGCGTCGATCCCGCTGACCGTCGACGAGGCGAGCGCGCTCGCCGGCCTGCTCGGCGCGCCGCAGCTGGTGGCCGACCTGCGCAAGGAGAACGACGGGCTGCGCGGCGTGCACACCAAGCAGCTGTCCGTGCTGCACGGCTCGCCGTACGACGGCCGCACGCTCGGCGACACCCAGCTGCGCACCCGCACCGCGGTCTCCGTGGTGGCGGTCGTGCGCGCGGGCACCGTGCACCCGTCGCCGCGACCGGACTTCGTCCTCGGCGGCGGCGACGCCCTGATCACGGTCGGCACGAGCGATGGGCTGGCCAAGGCAGCCGACGTGCTCGACCGAGGGTAACGAGTCGTGCACGACTCCGCGATCGCGCTGATCGAGCTCGGCGCGATCTTCTTCGGTCTCGGCATCCTCGGCCGGTTCGCGTGGAAGATCGGCATCTCCCCCATCCCGTTCTACCTGCTCGGCGGCCTCGCGTTCGGCAGCGGCGGGCTCATCCCGCTCTCCGGCGTCGCGGACTTCACCGAACTGGCGAGCGAGATCGGCGTCATCTTGCTGCTGCTCCTGCTCGGCCTGGAGTACTCGGCGGCCGAGCTGGTCACGGGGCTGCGCCGGTCGTGGCTGGCGGGCGTGGTCGACCTCGTGCTGAACGCGACACCGGGCGCCGCGGTCGCGCTGCTGCTGGGCTGGGGACCGATCGGCGCGCTCGCGATGGCCGGCGTCACGTACATCTCGTCGTCGGGGATCGTCGCGAAGGTGCTCGGTGACCTGGGCCGGCTGGGCAACCGGGAGACGCCGGTGGTGCTGTCGATCCTCGTGTTCGAGGACCTCGCGATGGCCGTCTACCTGCCGATCCTCACCGCGGTGCTGGCCGGCGCGACGCTGCTCGGCGGGCTGACCGCGACCGGCATCTCGCTCGTCGTGGTCACGCTGGTGCTGCTGCTCGCGCTGCGGTTCGGGCGGTACGTGTCGGCGATCGTGGACAGCAAGAGCCCCGAGGTATTCCTGCTGCGCGTGCTCGGCGCGGCACTGCTGGTCGCGGGCGTCGCGCAGCAGCTGCAGGTGTCGGCCGCGGTCGGCGCGTTCCTGCTCGGCATCGCGATCTCCGGGTCGACGGCGGAGAACGCGGCGCGGATGCTGGAGCCGCTGCGGGACCTGTTCGCGGCGATGTTCTTCGTGGTGTTCGGGCTGAACACGGTGCCGTCGACGATCCCGCCGGTGCTGGGCGCGGCGGTGCTGCTCGCGCTGGTCACGACCGCCACGAAGATCGTCACCGGCTGGTGGGCGGCGAAGTGGCAGGGCATCGGCGCGATGGGCCGGGCCCGGGCCGGGGCGGCGCTCGTGGCACGCGGCGAGTTCTCGATCGTCATCGCCGGCCTCGCGGTGTCCGCGGGCGCGGTCGACGACCGGCTCGCGGCGCTGACCACGGCGTACGTGCTGGTGATGGCGATTCTCGGCCCGCTCGCCGCGCGCGTGGCCGAGCCGGTCATGCGGCTGGTCGTGACGCGCCTACGAACCGCGCCGGCCTAGGTCCGCCAGCAGCAGGCCCGAGCGCGGCTTCGGCGTGAAGTAGGTGCTCTTGCGGGGCATCCGCCCGCCCGCGGCGTGCACGGCGAGGACGTCCGCGAGCGGGACGGGCGCGACCAGCAGCACGGCGTCCGCTGTGGACGGTGGCGTGCGGTCGCCGGCGAGCGGGCGGACGTGCGGGCCCTCGGGGTCGATGCCGAGCGCGCGCTCGATCAGGATCTCCTCCACGACTGCGTGGTCCATGCCCTCCGGCAGCCGGACGGTGAGCGTCTCTTGTGGACACCGGACGACGACAGTGCCGGGATGGTCCGGCGGGTCGGCATGGCCGGTTCGCGTGACCTCGAGGCCGTGCTCGCGCCAGGCCCGCTCGAGGTCGTCGGCGGTCAGGCCGGTGCCGGTGAGCACGCGATGGAAGGCCCCGATCCGCAACGCCGGGCCGGCCGTCACGAGCGCGAGCATCCCGGTCAGCCCCGCGGCGGCCGCGGCGGCGACGCGGTGGTTGCCGTCGGCCACCATGAGCGGGTTCTCCGCTGCCGCGGCCAGCAACCGCTCGCGCGCGGCGCCGGGGCCCAGCAGCCACAGCCGGTGCCGCCGGCCCTTCGAGTCCACAGTAGACACTTCGGGGGCGGTGCCGGTAATGGTCCGGCGGATCGTCGCGGTGAGGGTGTCGTGCTCGCCGACCGGCACGAGCATCGCCGCGCTCGTGGCGTAGCCGAGTCCGGTCAGCGCCTCGGCCCGCTCGGCGACGACGTCCGGGTAGACCTCCTCGCTGTGCCGCACCCGGCCGACCCCCTCGGCGTCCACTGCGGCGGGGTCGACCATGCACAGCAGCCCACACGCCGTCCCGTCCGGACCGTCCACTTCGTACGGCGCGACGACGTCGGTCACCTCGCGGTAGTCGGTGCGCAGCAGCAGGGCGAGCGTGCCGCGGGCCTCAGGCAGGGCGTCGAGCAGGTCGAGCCCGCGGGCACGAGCGGCCGGCGTGCGGTGCGGGTGCTGGACGGCGAGCAGCGTGCGCGGCCCCGGCCGGCGCAGCGCGGCGACGACCCGGTCCGGCTCGGCGAACTCGTCCACGTCCGGGCCGGGTACCTCGCGGCGCACGACCCAGCCACGGCCGATCGGGTGGACCCAGGTCACAGCTCGACGGCCGAGAACAGGGAGCCGATCTCGGCCCGGTTGAGCGCGCGCAGCGAGCCGGGCCGCTGGTTGCCGAGCCGGACCTCGGCGATCTGGGTGCGGACGAGCTTGCGGACCGGATGGCCGACTTCGGCGAGCAGCCGCCGCACGATGTGGTTGCGTCCCTCGTGCAGCACGACCTCGACGAGCGCCTTGCCGGCGTGGGAGTCCACGACCCGGAAGGAGTCGACGTCGACCGGTCCGTCCTCGAGCACGACCCCGGCCCGTAGCCGCTTGCCCACGTCGCGGGCGACCGGCGCGGCGACCTCCGCGAGGTAGGTCTTGCGGACCACGAAGGACGGATGCGTGAGGCGGTGCGCGAGGTCACCGTCGTTGGTGAGCAGCAGCAGGCCCTCGGTGTCGGCGTCGAGGCGGCCGACGTGGAAGAGGCGTTCCTTGCGGTCGCGGACGAAGTCCCCGACGCTGGGGCGGCCGCGGTCGTCGGACATGGTGGAGTGCACGCCCCGCGGCTTGTTGAGGGCGAGGTAGACGAGGTCGGCGCGCACGACGACGCGCACCCCGTCGACGTGGATCACGGCGCTGTCGGGGTCGACGCGGCGGCCGAACTCGTTCACGACCTTGCCGTCCACGCTGACCCGGCCCTGGGCGATCAGCTCCTCGGCGGCGCGGCGGCTGGCGACGCCGGCCTGGGCGAGGACCTTCTGGAGGCGGATCCCTTCGTCAGACGTCATCGATGGCATCCACTTCTGGCAGCAGGGGCGCGATCGGCGGCAGGTCCTCGAGGGAGGAGAGGCCGATGCGTTCGAGGAAGAGTTCGGTGGTGCGGTAGAGGAAGCCGCCGGTCTCGACGTCGGTGCCGATCTCCTCGACCAGCCCGCGGGCGAGCAACGTGCGGATCACGCCGTCGCAGTTGACGCCGCGGACGGCCGCGACGCGCGCGCGGGTGACGGGCTGACGGTAGGCGATCACCGCAAGGGTCTCGAGGGCGGCCCGGGTGAGCTTGGCGCGCTGCCCGTCGAGCAGCATCTTCTCCACGTAAGGCGCGTACTTGTCGCGGGTGTAGTACCGCCAGCCCCCGCCCGCACGTCGCAGGTCGAGGCCGCGCTCGTGCTCGCTGAGGGTCGTGGCCATACGGTTGAGGGCGTCGGTGACGCGGGCGAACTCGGTCCCGAGTGCCGTGGCGAGGACGTCCTCCTCGACCGGCGAGTCGACGACGAGCAGGAGGGCTTCGAGGGCCTTCTCGAGATCGTCGTCGTCCAGGCGGGGCAGGGCGTCGTCGGACTCGCTCTCCTCGCCAGCCGGCTCCGTCTGGGTGGGGGGATCCGCGTCGTGCAGCTCCTGCGGCCCGGCCGACTCGGGCTCGCCCGCCGTCGCCGCCTGCACCGCAGCCAGCTCGTCCTTGGCCAGATTGTCGACAACCGGATCGTCTACTACGGGACTATCCGCTACGGAACCATCTACAAATATCTCATCCCGAACCAGATCATCCGCGACGGAACCGTCTCCTTCCGGACGATCCGCAACAGACTCATCCGCAAGCGCCTCGTCTACGACGGGATCATCCGGAACCCACTCAACCCCAGCCTGATCGTCTCCCCCTGGATCGTCCGCTCCTGGATCGTTCGCTCCTGGATCGTTCGCTCCTGGATCGTTCGCAGGCAGATCGTTCGCAGGCAGATCGTTCGCAGGCAGATCGTTCGCAGGCAGATCGTCCGCTGGCAGATCGTCCGCTGGCAGATCGTCTGTTACCGGATGATCCGCAACGGTGTCATCTGCTGTCGGATCGTCTGCAATCAACTCATCCGCAGCGGGATCGTCTACTACGGGACTATCTTCTACAAGAAGATCTCCTACCGGACCATCCGCTACAGGATCGTCCGCTACCGGACCATCCGAGCGAGGGGTGATTCCGGTCGGATCGTCCGCAGCGGAGCCGCTTGCAGCGGAGTCGTCTCCGGCCGGATCGTCCGCATCCTGCTCATCCATTTCCGGATCGTCCGCAACGGGATCATCTACTACCGGATCATCTACAACCCGCGCATCTGTTGCGGGATCGTCTGTTGCGGGATCGTCTGTTGCGGGATCGTCCACTAGGGGATCGTCTGCAACGGGATGATCTGCAACCGGCTTATCCGCTACCGGACCGTCTGTTGCCAGATCATCCGCTACCGGATCGTCTCCTATCGGATCTTCCGCTAGCGGATCATCTGCTAGCGGACCGTCTTGGGCTGGATCGTCCGCAGCCGGTGATTCAGCGATCACCTCGGTCGGCGGGTCCGCGTCCGCGGGTGGGCCCGCGAGCGGGTCCTGGGGTGAACTCACCCGTACTCCTCCTCCTCGCCGCCCTCGTCGGCGGCGGCCGTCGCGTCCTCGATGGTGCCGCCGGTCCACTGCACGCGCAGCTCCGCCAGCGCCTCCTCCTGCTGGAACGCGACCACGTCCTCCTTGTACAGGTCGAGCAGCGCGAGGAACCGCGCCACGACCTCGATGCTGTGCTCGCAGTCGGCCACCAGGTCGCCGAACGACGCCGTGCCCGTCGACGCCAGGCGGACTCGCAGCACGTTCGCGTGCTCGCGCACGGACACCCGGCCCATGTGCAGGTGCTCGATCGACACCATCGGCGGGGGCTTCGGGCGGAACACCGCCGCCGCGATCTCGGCGAACTTCTGCGGGCTCACGCCGAGCATGACCTCGGGCAACAACGCGGCGAAGCGGTCCTCCAGCGCCACCGACCGCGGGTACCGCCGCAGCGCGCTCTGCTCCAGCTCCGCGAACAACGCGGCCACCTGCTTGTACGCCCGGTACTGCAGCAACCGCGCGAACAGCAGGTCGCGCGCTTCTAGCAGCGCCAGGTCGTCCTCGTCCTCGACGTCGCCGGTGGGCAGCAGCCGAGCGGCCTTCAGGTCCAGCAACGTCGCCGCGACGACCAGGAACTCCGTGGTCTCGTCCAGGTTCCAGTCATCGCCCGCCTGGCGCAGGTGGGCGATGAAGTCGTCCGTGACCTGGTGCAGCGCCACCTCGGTGACGTCCAGCTCGTGCTGGGAGATCAGCTGCAGCAACAGGTCGAACGGGCCCTCGAAGTTCGACAACCGCACGGTGAACCGTGCCGGCGCCGACTCTTCCGGAGCGTCGGAGGCCGATGAGATCAACAAGCACTACTTCCCGGAGTCATGACGCAATCGTCGCACCAGCACCGAGTCCTCGCCGCGCTCCTCCAGGTCGGCGAGGACCATCGCCATGGCCTCGCGCACCACCCGGCCGCGGTCGACGGCGAGTCCGTGCGTCGCGCGCAGTGCGAGCCGGGCGTGTTCCAGGGCGAGAAGCTCCTCGTCAGAAACGTAGACGGTGATCTTCGCGGTGTGCTTCTGGCGCGGCGTGCCGCGGCGGGGGGCAACGGACGCGTGATGGGTCGGCGTCACGCGGTGCCCGGGACCGGGCCGGCCATTCTCGAACCACTCCTCGGTCGGCCCGGTGGGTCTGAACAACTCCGCGGCCCCCGGCAACGAGGCTCGACGGTTCACCGGGCGTGCGCCACTTCGCGGGCGATCACTTCGCGAGCCAGCTGCCGGTATGCCTTCGCGCCGGCCGAGCGCGGCGCCCACACGGTGATCGGCGCGCCGGCGACCGTCGTCTCCGGGAACCGCACCGTCCGGTTGATCACGGTGTCGAACACGATGTCCTGGAAGCGCTCCACGACGCGCTGGATGACCTCGCGGGAGTGCAGCGTGCGCGGGTCGAACATGGTCGGGAGGATGCCGGTGATCTCCAGCTTCGGGTTGAGCCGCTCGCGCACCTTCTCGATGGTGTCGATGAGCAGCGCCACCCCGCGCAGGCTGAAGAACTCGCACTCCAGCGGGATGAGCACGCCGTCGGCGGCCGCGAGCGCGTTGACCGTGAGCAGGCCGAGCGAGGGCTGGCAGTCGATCAGGATGTAGTCGTAGTGACCGATCACCGGGCGCAACGTCCGGACCAGCGTGTGCTCGCGACCCACCTCGGCGACGAGCTGGACCTCGGCCGCGGACAGGTCGATGTTGCTCGGCAGCAGGTCCATGTTGTCCACGCCGGTGCGGATGATCGAGTCGCTGACGCTGGCGGACCGCTCGATGATCACGTTGTAGATGGTGCGTTCCAGCTGGTGGGCGGGGATGCCGAGGCCCACCGACAGCGCACCCTGCGGGTCGAAGTCGACGATCAGCACGCGGCGGCCGAACTCGGTCAGCGCGGCACCCAGGTTGATCGTCGACGTGGTCTTGCCGACGCCGCCCTTCTGGTTGCACAGCGCGAGCACCTTGGCCGGGCCGTGCCCGCTGAGCAGGGGCGGTTCCGGGATGTGCCGCTTCGGCCGGCCCGTGGGTCCGACTGCGCCGTTGGGGCTGTCGTCGAGCGCCTCGTCCTCGTCGGAGGCCGCCCGCGGGGCGATGCTGAGCTCCGAGGGATGAAAAGTCGACATATGGACCTAGCTCCTTGTCGTCCGCGTGCGCCGAGCTTAGAGATCGCCTGGTGCGGGCGGCAAAGAGGCTCGCCGATGGGGTCGGGACATATCCTGAGAACGTGCCGGTCCGCCAGCTTCGCCTCGTCGTCACGGCTGCCGACTACGACGAGGCCGTGCATTTCTACCGTGACGTCCTCGGGCTCGGTGAGCGGGACGCCGTTCAGTCACCGAACGGCCGCGTGACGATCCTTGACGCAGGTCAGGCCACCCTGGAGATCGCCGAACCGGCGACGGCCGAGTACATCGACGAGGTCGAGGTCGGCCGCCGCGTCGCCGGTCACATCCGGGTCGCGTTCGAGGTCGACGACGCCCAGGCCACGACCGCCGCGCTGGCGGCCGCGGGCGGCGAGGTGCTCGCCGCACCGCGCCCGACACCGTTCCGGTCCACGAACGCCCGGCTCAACGGGCCGGCCGGCCTGCAGCTGACGCTCTTCCAGCTGGACTGACCGGTGCACCGCCGCCGTTAGGATTGCTGCTCATGACGCCTCGCCGGTTCGCCACCACGGTGAGCATCGATGCCGGTGGCCGGGTGTTCGTGCCCGTACCGTTCGATCCCGACCAGGCCTGGGGCGCCAAGCCTCGTCACCATGTCGCCGGCACCGTCAACGGGACGCGGGTTCGCGGGGCTGTCGAGCGGTTCGGCGCGGACCGTGGGGTCGTCCTCGGCGCCGCCTGGCGGCGTGACCACGGCCTGGCTCCCGGCGACCCCGTCGAGGTCGTCCTCGCGCCGGAAGGTCCGCAACGCGGCGATCTCGCCGCGGACGTCGCGGCCGCGCTGCGGGCCAACCCCGCCGCCGGCGCCTTCTTCGACTCGCTCGCCCAGTTCTACCGTCGCGCGTACCTGCGCTGGATCGACGGCACCACACGCCGACCGGAGCTGCGCGCCGCACGGATCGCCGAGGTGATCGAGCTGCTGGCCGCCGGAGTCAAGCAGCGGCCCAAGTCCTGAGCCGGGCCGGTCAGCCGCGGGCCCGGGGATGGGCCGTGGCGTAGACCTCGCGCAGGGTGTTGACCGTGACCAGGGTGTAGATCTGCGTGGTGGTCACCGACGCGTGGCCCAGCAGCTCCTGCACCACGCGCACGTCCGCGCCACCCTCCAGCAGGTGCGTCGCGAACGAGTGGCGCAGGGTGTGCGGCGACACCGACGCCGCGATGCCGGCCCGCTCCGCCGCGATCTTGAGCACCTGCCACGCGCTCTGCCGCGACAGCCGGCCGCCGCGCAGGTTGAGGAACACCGCCGGCGTGCCGCGGCCGTGCGTGGCCAGCCCCGGCCGGGCCCGGACCAGGTACGCGTCGAGGGCCTCGAGCGCCGGGCGGCCGATCGGCACCAGCCGCTGCTTGCCGCCCTTGCCGTCCAGCAGCACGGTGCGCTCGTGGGCGTCGACGTCGTCGAGGTCCAGCCCGATCGCCTCCGAGATGCGGGCGCCCGTGGAGTACAGGACCTCCAGCAGCGCCCGGTCGCGCAGCGGGCCGGCGCCGTCGCCCGGGGCGTCGAGCAGGCGCAGCACGTCGTCGACCGGCAGCGCCTTCGGCAGGCGGCGCGGGGCGGCGGGCGGGCGGACCTCGCGCGCCGGGTCGAGGTCGACGAGCCCCTCGCGGACGGCGAACTTGTGCAGGCCCCGCACGGCGACCAGCGCGCGGGCGGCCGACGACGCGGCCAGCGGCGGGTGGTCCGTGTCGCCCTCGCGCAGCACGGCCAGGAACGCCGACACCTCGGCCTCGGTCACCGCCGACAGGTCGCCCACGCCCGTGACGGTGAGGTGCTCGGCGTAGCGGCGCAGGTCCCGGGTGTACCCGTCGAGCGTGTTGCGGGAGGTGCCGCGCTCCACCGCGAGATGATCGAGATAGCCGGCGACCACGGCCCCCAGAGCCGGCGCGACCGGGCTCTCGATCATGGCACCTCCCTGGGAACGGCCCAGCTTAGGCCGGTAACCGCACGGTTGCCCGGAACCAGGCTTGGCGTGGCGCGGCTGCCGTATCGTGAACTGGTGAGCGAACCGGTCGCATCGGACGAGCTCCGCATCGGCACGCGGGAGCGTGAGGACGCCGTGCAGCTCCTCGGTGACCACTTCGCCGAGGGCCGCCTCCAGGTCGACGAGTACGAGGACCGGGTCGGCCAGGCCGTCGGGGCCCGCACCCGCGGCGACCTGCGACCGCTGTTCCGCGACCTGCCCGCGCCCTACCCCGCGTTCATGGTCCCGCCCGTGCGCCCGGTCGAACCCGTCCTCGTGCCGGTGTACCCGCAGCACACGGCGCTCCAGCTCGTCCAGTCGGACCGCTACCGGGTCGTCGCGGGCCTGCTGCAGATCGTCTTCCCGTTCGGCGTCGGCCGGTTCTACACCGGGCACACCGGCATCGCGCTCGCGCAGCTGTTCACCGTGTTCATCGGCGTCGGCGTGATCTGGAGCTTCATCGACGGCATCGTGCTGCTCGCGGGCGGCGGCACCGACGCCTACGGCCGCCCGCTGCGGACCTAGAGGAACGCCCGCAACAGGGCCGCGGTGCCGGCGAGGTGTTCGGCCATCGCCGCGCGGGCCCCGCCCGGGTCGCCGGACAGGATGGCCGCGACGATCGCGCGGTGCTGGGCGTTCGAGTGCTCGATGTTGGTGGCCAGCAACGGGATCGCGTCGAGCAGCTCGTTCACCCGGGTCCGGACGTCGGCGACCGCGGTCATCAGCGACGGCGCCGCGGTGACCTCCGCGATCGCGAGGTGCAGCCGCGAGTCGCGGCGCCGGTACTCGTCGGCCAGGCCCGCGCCGACGGTGTCGACGCCGGTGAGCGCCACCATCAGGTGCTCGCGCTCGGCCGGCGTGAGCGTGCGGCTCGCGGCGGCCTCCGCGGCGCCGGTCTCCAGGACCCGGCGCAGCGTCAGCACATCCTCCATGTCCACATCGGACGGATCGGGGACGGGCGCCTCCGGCAGCGCGCCGACCACGAACGTGCCGCCGTACCTCCCCCGCCGCGACTCCACGTAGCCCGCCTGCGCCACCGCGCGGATCGCGTCGCGCAGCGTCACCCGGCTCACCCCGAGCCGGGCCGCGAGCTCCCGCTCGACGGGCAGCCGCTCCCCCGGCCCGACCACGCCGAGCCGGATCGCCTGCAGCAGCCGCTCGACGGTCTCCTCGAACGCGTTGCGCGTACGGACCGGACGGAACACCGCGGCCGACGCCGACCGCACGGTGGTGACCATGGCCTAGATCGGCGTCACGTAGGCGCCGGAGATCCCACCGTCCACAAGGAACTGTGACGCCGTGATGAACGACGAGTCGTCGCTCGCCAGGAACGCCACCGCCGCGGCGATCTCCGACGCCTCCGCGAACCGTCCCATCGGGATGTGCACGAGCCGCCGCTGCGCCCGCTCGGGGTCGGACGCGAACAGCTCCTGCAGCAGCGGCGTGTTCACCGGCCCGGGGCACAGCGCGTTCACCCGGATCCCCTCGCGGGCGAACTGCACACCGAGCTCGCGGGTCATCGCCAGCACCCCGCCCTTCGACGCGGAGTAGGAGATCTGCGAGGTGGCCGCGCCCATCACGGCGACGAACGACGCGGTGTTGATGATCGACCCGCGGCCCCGCCGGCGCATGTGCGGCAGCACGTACTTGCAGCACAGGTAGACCGACGTGAGGTTGACCTTCTGCACCCGGTCCCACACCTCGATACCGGTGTCCAGGATCGAGTCGTCCTCGGGCGGGGAGATGCCGGCGTTGTTGAACGCGACGTCGATCGCCCCGTGCGTGCGCACGACCTGGTCGAACATCGCCTCGACGGCCGCCTCGTCGGTGACGTCACAGGTGATCGCGTCCCCGTCGAGCTCCTTGGCCAGCGTCTCGATCGCGTCCGTGGCGAGGTCGATGCCGACCACCCGGGCGCCCTCTTCGGCGAACCGGCGCGCGGTGGCGAGCCCGATCCCGCTCGCCGCCCCGGTCACCACCGCCACCCTGTCCTGCAGACGCTTCATCGGCTAGGCCCCCTCCGTCGAGATGAACACGTTCTTGGTCTCGGTGAACGCGTCCAGCGCGTCCGGCCCCAGCTCGCGGCCGAGCCCGGACTGCTTCATGCCGCCGAACGGCGTCCAGTACCGGACCGACGAGTGCGAGTTCACCGACAGGTTGCCGGCCTCGACGCCGCGGGCCACCCGCATGGCCCGGCCGACGTCGCGGGTCCAGATCGAGCCGGACAGCCCGTACTCGGTGTCGTTGGCCATCCGCAGCGCGTCGGCCTCGTCGTCGAAGGCCTGCACCGTGACCACCGGGCCGAAGACCTCCTCGACGACCACGCGGTCGGCCGGCGTCCGGGGCAGGACGACCGTCGGCGGGTACCAGAACCCGGGGCCCCGCGGCGCGCTGCCGCGCACGGCCACCTCGACCGTGTCGTCCACATAGGACTCGACGGTGGACCGGTGCGCGGCGGAGATCAGCGGGCCCATCTCGGTCTTCTCGTCGCCCGGATCGCCCACGACCACGCCGCGCACGGCCGGCTCGAGCAACTCCAGGAACCGGTCGAACACGTCGCGCTGCACGAGGATCCGTGACCGCGCGCAGCAGTCCTGGCCGGCGTTGTCGAACACCCCGTAGGGTGCGGCGGCGGCCGCGGCCTCGAGGTCGGCGTCGGCGAACACGACGTTGGCGTTCTTGCCGCCGAGCTCGAGGGTCACCCGCTTCACCTGCGCGGCGCAGCCGGCCATGATCTGCCGGCCGACCTCGGTGGAGCCGGTGAAGACGACCTTGCGCACCAACGGGTTCTCGACGAACCGCTGCCCGACGACCGACCCCTTGCCGGGCACGACCTGGAACACGTCCGCCGGGACGCCGGCCGCGCGCGCGAGCTCGCCCAGCCGGATCGCGGTCATGGGGGTGAGCTCGGCCGGCTTGAGCACCACGGTGTTGCCGGCCGCGAGCGCGGGCGCGAAGCCCCAGCCGGCGATCGGCATCGGGAAGTTCCACGGCACGATCACGCCGACGACGCCGAGCGGCTCGGCGAAGGTGATGTTGACCCCGCCCGGCACCGGGATCTGCCTGCCGAACAACCGTTCCGGCGCGGCCGCGTAGTAGTGCAGCACGTCACGGACGTTGCCCGCCTCCCAGCGGGCGTTGCCGATCGTGTGCCCCGAGTTCGCCACCTCCAGGGCGGCCAGGTGCTCGAGGTCGGCGTCCACCGCGTCGGCGAAGCGGCGCAGCAGCCGCGCCCGGTCGGCCGGCGCCACCGCCCGCCACGCCGGCAGCGCGCGGTGCGCCCGCTCGATCGCCGCGTCGGTGTCCGCGGCCGATGCCGCCGGCACGGTCGCGACCACCTGCTCGGTGGCCGGATTGATCACCTCGGTCACAGCCCCGCCTCCCCCACCAGCGCCTCGAACAGCCGGCGGTCCTTCCCGTCCTCCTCCGGATGCCACTGCACGCCCAGCGCGAACCGGCCCGGCAGCTCCACGCCCTCCACGGTCCCGTCGCCGGCCCACGCGACCGGCACGAGCCCGTCGCCGAGCCGGTCGAGCGACTGGTGGTGGTGGCAGTGCACGTCGGCCTGCTCGCCCAGGATCCCCGCGAGCCGGCTGCCGTCGGCGACCTTGACCGGCACGCGGCCGAAGGTGCCGGGCATCGGCAGGTGGTCGTGGTTGCCCGTCTGGTCGGGCAGGTGCTGGTGCAGCGTGCCGCCCAGCACGACGTTCAGCAGCTGCATCCCCCGGCACACGCCGAGCAGCGGCAGCCCCGACTCGAGCGCGAGCTCCACGAGCAGCCGCTCGGTGCCGTCCCGGTCCGTCCGCGGCGGGCCCGTCTCGATCCGCCGCCGCGCGCCGTAGCACGACGGGTCGATGTCCGCGCCCCCCGCGATGATCAGGCCGTCCAGCCGGCACAGCAGGCCCGCGGTCCACTCGCCGACGGGCGGCAGCAGGACGGGCGTGCCGCCCGCGTGCACCACGCCGTCGAGGTAGCCGCGGGGCAGCACCGCCGCCGGCACGTCCCACACCCCGAACCGGGTCCGTTCCAGGTAGCAGCTGATCCCGATCAGCGGGCTAGAGGCGCTCGAAGCCACGGAACTTCTCCCAGTCGGTGACCGCCGCGTCGTAGGCGGCGAGCTCCACGCGCGCGTTGTTCAGGTAGTGGTCGACGACGTCGTCGCCGAACGCGGCCCGGGCGTGCTTGCTCGCCGCGAGCAGCTCGGCCGCGTCCCGCAGGGTGTGGGGCACCTGCGGGAGCTCGGCGTCGTAGGCGTTCCCGGTGAACTCCGGCTCCAGCGCCAGCTCGTTCTCGATGCCGTGCAGCCCGGCGGCGACCAGCGCGGCCACCGCGAGGTAGGGGTTCACGTCCCCGCCCGGCACGCGGTTCTCCACCCGCAGCGAGTCGCCGTGGCCGACCACCCGCAGCGCGCAGGTGCGGTTGTCCAGCCCCCACGCGACACCGGTCGGCGCGAAGCTGCCGAGCGCGAACCGCTTGTAGGAGTTGATGTTCGGCGCGAAGAAGTAGGTGAGCTCGCGCAGCAGCGCCTGCTGGCCGGCGAGGAAGTGCTCCATGGTCTTGGAGAACCCGTGCGGCCCGTCGCCGGCGAGCGTGGCGGTGCCGTCGGTGCCGCGCAGCGAGATGTGGATGTGGCAGGAGTTGCCCTCGCGCTCGTTGTACTTCGCCATGAACGTCAGGCTCTTGCCGTGCCGCGCGGCGATCTCCTTCGCGCCGGTCTTGTAGATGCTGTGGTTGTCGCATGTGGACAGCGCGTCGGTGTAGCGGAAGGCGATCTCGTGCTGGCCGGGGTTGCACTCCCCCTTGGCCGACTCGACGTACATGCCGGCGCCGGACATGCCGTTGCGGATCTCGCGCAGCAGCGGCTCGAGCCGGCCGGTGCCCAGCATCGAGTAGTCCACGTTGTACTGGTTGGCCGGCGTCAGGTCGCGGTAGGCGGAGTTCCACGCCTGCTCGTAGGTGTCGTCGAAGACGATGAACTCGAGCTCGGTGCCGACGTAGGCGGCCAGGTCACGCTCGGCGAGCCGGTCGAGCTGGCGGCGCAGCACCTGGCGCGGCGAGGCCGGCACCGGGCCGCCCTCGACCCACTCGATGTCGGCGAGCACCAGCACGGTCTTGGGGTGCCAGGGCACCAGCCGCAGCGTCGACATGTCGGGCCGCAGCACGAAGTCGCCGTAGCCGCGGTCCCACGAGGACATCGAGTAGCCACCGACCGTGTTCATCTCCACGTCGACGGCCAGCAGGTAGTTGCAGGCCTCGGTGGCATGCGGCACGACCTCGTGGAGGAAGTACTCCACGGCGCACCGCTTGCCCTGCAGGCGGCCCTGCATGTCGGTGATGGCGACGAGCACCGTGTCGACGGCGCCCTGGTCAGCCAGCTCGCGCAGCCGCTGGAGGGTGAGCATGCCGTCGCGGTGTCCCATGAGACGCCTCCAAAGGATCCCGTCTGAACCATTGACGCCGTTTTTACACGGGTGCACTCTTGCCTATCAACGAGAACTCTAGCGTCACCCCAGCCACACCTGGACCCAAAGGACTGTTCCTGGCCCATTGGTACCCGAGGAGGGCCCCATGACAACCGACAGCCCGCAGGCCATGGCGGCCGAACCCGAACCGGTCGGGCACGACGAGAAGCGGCTGCACGAGCTCGGGTACGCCCAGGAGCTCGCCCGGCGCATGTCGGGCTTCTCGAACTTCGCCGTCTCGTTCACGATCATCTCGATCCTGTCCGGCTGCCTCACCCTGTACGGCTTCGGCCTCAACACCGGCGGCCCGGTGATCATCGTCTGGGGCTGGCCGTTCGTCGGCCTCATGACGCTGCTGGTCGGCCTCGCGATGGCCGAGGTCTGCTCCAGCTTCCCGACCGCGGGTGGCCTGTACTACTGGTCCGCGAAGCTCGCCCGCCGCAACAGCGCGGCGTGGTCGTGGTTCACCGGCTGGTTCAACTTCCTCGGCCAGGTCGCGGTCACCGCCGGCATCGACTTCGGCGCGGCGTTCTTCCTCAACGCCTTCCTCGACCTGCAGTTCGGCTTCACCGCGACGCCGCCGCACACGATCCTGCTGTTCGGCATCATCCTCGTCATCCACGGCCTGCTGAACACGTTCGGCGTGAAGCTCGTCGCGCGGCTCAACGACATCAGCGTGTGGTGGCACGTCGTCGGCGTGCTGGTCATCGTCGGCGTGCTGGCGTTCGTGCCGGACAACCACCAGTCGGCGTCGTTCGTGTTCGGCCACTTCGTCAACAACACCGGCTGGACCTCGACGCTCTACGTCGGCATGCTCGGCCTGCTGCTCGCCCAGTACACGTTCACCGGCTACGACGCGAGCGCGCACATGACCGAGGAGACCCACGACGCGGCACGCAGCGGACCACGCGGCATCGTCATGTCGATCGTGGTCTCGCTGATCGCCGGCTGGGTGCTGCTGATCGGCCTCACGTTCGCCATCCAGAGCTACGACAGCGCGACCGGCACGGCCACCGGCGTGCCGCCGGCGCAGATCTTCATCGACGCGGTCGGCACGACGGGCGGCAAGCTGCTGTTGCTGATCGCGATCGGCGCGCAGCTGTTCTGCGGCATGTCGTCGGTGACCGCGAACTCGCGGATGATCTACGCGTTCTCCCGCGACGGCGCGTTACCCGCGTCCTCGTTCTGGCACCGGGTGAACAAGCGCACCCGGACGCCAACGAACGCGGTCTGGCTGGGCGCGGCGGGCGCCTTCGTGCTGGGCCTGCCCTACCTGTGGAACAGCACCGCGTACGCGGCGGTGACCTCGATCGCGGTGATCGGCCTGTACATCGCCTACGTGCTGCCGACGTTCCTGCGGCTGCGGCAGGGCGACGACTTCGTGCGCGGGCCGTGGCACCTCGGCCGGTGGAGCAAGCTGGTCGGCACGGTCGCGGTGGTGTGGGTCTGCTTCATCACGATCCTGTTCATGCTGCCGCAGGTCAGCCCGATCACGACGACGACGTTCAATTACACGCCGGTCGCCGTGCTCGTGGTGCTCGGCTTCGCCGGCATCTGGTGGCTCGTGTCGGCGCGGCGCTGGTTCACCGGGCCGAAGGTGCAGGGCACCCCGGAGGAGCTGGCCGCCATCGAGCGCGACCTCGACGTCCTCTGACGCCGCCGGCCCCGGCGCCCGGCAGGGCGCCGGTGGTCAGGCGCGCCGGAAGCGGGCGTCGAAGAAGCAGAACACCCCGAACGCCGTCAGGCCGGCGGCGATCAGGCACAGCACCGCCGGGCCGTACGGCTGTGCTGCCGCGGTCTTGAGCGCGACATCCAGGCCGGTCGCCTTCTCCGGCTGGGACTGCACGGCGGACACGATGACCAGCACACCGGCGAAGCCGTAGACCCCGCCCAGCGCGAGGTAGCCGATCTGACCCAGCCGCGTCACCACGCGCCGCGTGCCGGGGCCGGTAGAGCTGTAGTCGTGCTCCTCGGCGAAGCGGCGGCCGAAGCCGTGCCGGGCGATGAACAGCGCGGCGGCGATGATCGCCAGCCCCATACCGATGACGACGGGCTTGCCCCACGGCTCCCCGAGCAGCGAGCCGACCAGCCCGAGCTGGGCCGAGTCGGTGGACGACGAGGCCGCGCCGCCGGCCAGCTTGCCGGCGCTGTACGCCAGGTAGCCGAACAGCACGGTCTCGCCGAAGTTCATCAGGCGCAGCCGCGTCGGCTTCCCGGTCTCGAAGACTGCGTCGATGAGGTGCCACAACGCGCTCAGGCCGAGGGCGACCGCGATCCCCCAGAGCAGCCACGCCCCGCCGGCGCCGGCGACCGACTGCAGCGCGCCGGTCTTGTCCGCCTTGCCGCCGTCCCCGAACGCCACCCGGAGGGCAAGCCAGGCGACCAGCAGGTGGACGATCCCGTACGTCACGAGGCCGACGCGGGCGAGCAGCTGGAACGGCGCGCTCTTGGTCACCTGCTGCGGGGCGTTTGACCTGCTCATAACCACACCATGGGCGCGACATTACCGGCGCGCACGGCACCGCACATGATCGAGAGAGTCAGCGCCGGCGGCTGGGCAGCCTCGTCGGCAGGTCGCGCCACGGTGCGTCGGCCGGCCGGACCGGGGCGCCCAGCGTGCGGATCGCGTGCGCGGCGAGCAGCCCGCCGATCGCGGCCGCGTTCACGATCTCGCCCGCGAGGACCATGCGGACGGCCTCCTCGAGCGGGAAGCGGCGGGCCACGAGGTCCGCTTCCTCCTCGCCCTCGGCCTGCCGCTCGACGGTGGCCAGATCGGTCGCGAGGTAGACGCGGACGACCTCGTCGGTGAACCCGGGCGAGGCGGCGACGTCCACGAGCACCGACCAGTCCGCCGCGGCGAGCCCGACCTCCTCGATCAGCTCGCGCCGCGCGGTCTCCACCGGGTCCTCCCCGAGCTTGTCGATCAGGCCGGCCGGCAGCTCCCAGTTCCGCCGGCCGATCGGGTGCCGGTACTGGTGGATCAGCGTGACGTGGTCGTCCTCGTCGAGCGCCAGGATCGCGACCGCGCCGTAGTGCTCGACGACCTCGCGCATGGCCGTGCCGCCGCCGGGCATCGACACCTCGTCGACCCGCAGCGCGATGATCCGGCCGTCGTAGACGTGTTCGGTCGACCGGACCTCGAAGTCGTGGTGGCCGGGCTCGGTCAAGAGCTGGCCCCCAGCGGCTCGGGCAGCTCCACCGGCAGCCGCTCGGCCGCGCGGTAGGCCAGCGCCGCCTTCACGAAGCCGGCGAACAGCGGGTGCGGGCGGGTCGGGCGGCTCTTGAGCTCGGGGTGCGCCTGCGTGCCCACGAAGAACGGGTGCACGTCGGTGGGCAGCTCGACGAACTCCACCAGCCGCTCGTCCGGGGACACGCCGGAGAACACCACGCCGGCGCTCGCCAGCCTCGTGCGGTACGCGTTGTTCACCTCGTAGCGGTGCCGGTGCCGCTCGGACACCTCGCGCACCCCGTACGCGCCGGCGACGACCGAGCCGGGGGTGAGCCGCGCCGGGTAGGCGCCCAGGCGCATCGTGCCGCCCATGTCCCGCTCGCCGGCGACGACGTCCTGCTGGTCAGCCATCGTGCTGATGACCGGGTTCTTGGTGGTCTCCTCGAACTCGTCGGAGTTCGCGTCGGCGATGCCGGCGAGGTTGCGTGCGGTCTCGATCACCATGCACTGCAGGCCGAGGCACAGGCCCAGGACGGGGATGCGGTGCTCGCGGGCGTGGCGGATCGCGCCGATCTTGCCCTCGATCCCGCGTACGCCGAACCCGCCCGGGATGAGCACACCGTCCAAACCGGACAGCGCGTGGGCGGCGCCGGACGCCGTCTCGCAGGTGTCCGAGGCGACCCAGACGACCTCGACCTTGGCGCGGTGCGCGAACCCACCGGCACGCAGGGCCTCGGTGACCGACAGGTACGCGTCCGGCAGGTCGACGTACTTGCCGACGATACCGATCCGGACCGTCTCCTTGGGACTGTGCACACGCGACAGCAGGTCGCCCCACACGGTCCAGTCGACATCCCGGAACGGCAGTCCGAGCCGGCGCACGACGTAGGCGTCGAGGCCCTCGGTGTGCAGCACCTTGGGGATGTCGTAGATCGACGGCGCGTCGGGCGCGGCCACGACCGCGTCGATGTCGACGTCGCACATGAGCGCGATCTTGCGCTTGAGCCCGCTGGGGATCTCCCGGTCGGCCCGGCAGACGACAGCGTCGGGCTGGATGCCGATGTTGCGCAGGGCGGCCACGGAGTGCTGGGTCGGCTTGGTCTTGAGCTCGCCGGACGGCGCGAGGTAGGGCACCAGCGACACGTGCAGGAAGAAGCAGTTGTCCCGGCCGACGTCGTGGCGCACCTGGCGGGCGGCCTCGAGGAACGGCAGCGACTCGATGTCACCGACCGTGCCGCCGATCTCGGTGATGACGACGTCCGGCGCGTTGCCGTCCTCCCCCGGCACGGCCATGCCGCGGATGCGCGCCTTGATCTCGTCGGTGATGTGCGGGATGACCTGCACGGTGTCGCCGAGGTACTCGCCGCGCCGCTCCTTGGCGATCACGGTCGAGTACACCTGCCCGGTGGTGACGTTGGCCCGGCCGGCGAGGTCGCGGTCGAGGAACCGCTCGTAGTGGCCGACGTCGAGGTCGGTCTCCGCGCCGTCCTCCGTGACGAAGACCTCACCGTGCTGGAACGGGTTCATGGTCCCCGGGTCCACGTTGAGGTACGGGTCGAGCTTCTGCATCGTGACCCACAGCCCACGGGCGGTGAGCAACTGCCCGAGACTGGACGCGGTGAGGCCCTTGCCGAGGGAGGACGCAACCCCACCTGTCACGAACACGTACTTCGTCGTGCGTGAGTGTTGCACCAGAGACGCCCCCCGTGGACTGACCTTCGGCCCATGACCGTTACTGGCGATACCGTTCGCCGCGGGGCTCCCCGCCTGACTCTCCACGGGTTTTCACCGTATCACCTGTGCCGCCGATCCTCTTACGACACGCGGTCGCACGCCCACCAGTGACGCTGTGTCACTCGGCCGGCGCACCCGGCGCGGGCGACTCCGCGTTGCCCGCACTGCCGTACCGACCGGACTTGCCTTCCAGCTGCTCCCGCAGCGCGAGCACGGTCACCACCCGCCCACCCGGCGACCCGACGTTATCCACAGTGGACAGAATGGACGTGGCGGCGGTGTCGGCGCGCACGACGCCGATCGCACCGGTGCCGTCCGCCGAGCCTTCGGACCCGGCGAGCACGGTGCCCGCGCCGGAGCGGTCCAGCTGCGTGGCGAAGCGGGCGAGGGTGGCCGCGCGGTCGCCCGCACCGTCGCCCTTCGCGGCGCCACCGGTCAGCACGACGGCGAGCTGCGCGGGCCGGATTCCGTCGCTGGCCTTGATGAACCCGCCCTCGGTGAGGCCGGCCAGGGCCGCGGCGGTCTCGTCGGCCGATGCCTGCGGCTCGTTGTCGGTCTTGCTGATCAGCAGCAGCGGGCCGAGCAGGCCGCCGGCGAGCGAGCCGGGGTCGGCGACAGTCGGCAGCTGCACGCCGGCCGGGAGCAGCCGCGGGACGATGTCCTTGAGCTGGTCGGCCCGCTTCGGGTCGCTGAAGTCGTCGGTGAGCTGGACCTCGCCGGTGACGCGGGCGCCGGCGTTGCCGAGCAGGGCCTTGAGCGCGTCGCGATCGGCCGGGCTCGCGTCGTCGGTGCTGATGAGGACGACGGTGCGCTTGTCGAGCTGGCCGCGTACGACCATCGGGCCGACCTGGGTGGCCAGGCTGTCGGCGTCGGCGAGGCGGGCGTTCTGGGCGTTGCGCTGGGTCTCCAGGTCGTGCACCTGGTTGACGAGCTCGTCGTTGTCGTTGGTCAGGCCGGACAGCAGCGAGCGCGACAGCGTGGTCGAGCCGAGCACGACGCCGACCGCGAGCGCGAGGAAGACCGCGGCGATGGAGATGATGTGATAGCGCAGGGAGATCACGAGAAGAGCCCCTCGATCCAGGAGACGAAGCTGTGCCAGGTGGCGTCCGCCCAGTCGGCGTAGACGCTGCCGACCCCCGATACCGCTAAGGCAACGGCCACCGCGACGAGCGCGGCGAGGACGAGCACCAGGACGGCGCCGAGCGAGACCCGGCTGCGGTGCAGCGTGGCCACTGCCTTGCCGTCGACGATCTTGCTGCCGAGCTTGAGGCGGGTCAGGAACGTCGACGGGTTGGAGCCGGACCGGCCGCGGTCGAGGAACTCGCTGAGCGTGGCCTGGAACCCGATCGTGACGACCAGCGTGGCGCCGTGCGTGTCGGCGAGCAGCAGGGCGAGGTCCTCGGCGTTGCCGGACGCGGGGAAGGTGACCGCGCCGATCCCAAGGTCCTGCACCCGCTCCAGGCCGGGGGCGTGGCCGTCCATGTGCGCGGGGACAACGACCTCGGCGCCGCTGCGCAGCGTGTCGGTGGACAGCCGATCGGGGTCGCCGATTATCACGTCCGGCCGGTAGCCGCGTTCGTGCAGGGCGTCGGCGCCACCGTCGACGCCGATGAGGACGGGCCGGTGTTCGGCGATGTACCTCTTGAGCGCGGCGAGATCCTCGACGTGGCCATGGCCGGGGGCGACGATGAGGACCTGGCGTTGCTGCAGGGTCGCCTTGAGCTGGGGCACGCCGATACCGTCGAGGATGAGCGTGCGCTCGCGGCGCAGGAACTCGATCGTGTTGGCGGAGAAGGCCTCGAGCTGGGCGGACATGCCCGCCTTGGCCTCGATCATGAGGTCGGCGATCGAGTCGGCGGTCTGCTCGGTCCCCCGGCCGACCTCCTTCTCGCCGAGGTAGACGCCGCCTTCGTGCAGCCGCAGCTTGCTGCCTTCCTTGACCGCGCGCAGCACCCCGGGCCCGGCACCGTCGACGAGCACGATCCCCGCGCCGACGACGATCTCAGGCCCGAGGTTGGGAAACCGCCCGGAGATGGACGGCGACGCATTGACCACGCCCGCCACCTCGGCCGTGACGAGCGCGTCGGCGGTCGCCCGGTCCAGGTCGACCTGGTCGAGCACCACGATGTCGCCGGCGTCGATCCGCCGCAGGAGATCGCCGGTACGCCGGTCGACCCTGGCCAGCCCCGTAACCCCAGGCCGACGGCTCTGATTCGATCGCGGCAGGAGGCCAGTGAGCTTCATGGGACCGATGGTGACAAATGGACAGAGAAAACCCGGTCCGCCACGCCGTTGGGATGACCTGCGAAAACGGGACCGGGTACCCCATCAACCGACCAATTGCGACATTCGATCTTGAGCGACCCCAAGGAAATGCCCGCCAACCCCCGCGAGTCCCCCGTTCTCGCTCGCGAGTCCCCCGTTCCCGGGGCCCCGGGCGTTGGACTCGGGGGTCGGGAGCGTTGGACTCGCGGGTCAGGAAGGGGGACACGCGGGTCGGGAACGGGGGACACGCGGGTCGGGAACCGGGGACACGCGGGTCGGGAACGGGGGACACGCGGGTCGGGAACCGGGGACACGCGGGTCCGGAACCGGGGACACGGCCGGGCCGGAACCCGGGACACGCCGGTCCGGAACCCGGGACACGCCGGGCCGGAACGGGGGACACGCGAAATTCTGGGCACCTGGCTCTCAGGAAATCTGCGCCCAAGCCAAACAAGCCCGCCCGCCCAGAGGACCGAACCGGGCCCGCCAATAGGCCGCACCACGTCAACAACGGCACCCGGCGGCAGAACCCAAACACCAAGCCAAACCGCCCGCCCAGCGTCCCGCTCCCCCAGCCCCCGCAGGCACCCAGACCCAACCAAGCCCCGCCCCCAGGCGGCTCCCACGCACGCCACAGAACCCGGCCCCAGGCCGAACCGCACCCGGCCACGCCAACTGAACCGGCCCGGGCCCCAACCCGCCAGCGTCCCCACCGGCCCAACCGCACCCGGCCACATCACCCGAACCGGGCCCGAACCCAACCCGCCCAGCGCCCCCCGGCCCCGGCCCCCGGCCGCAGACCCGAGCACGCCGAACCACTCAGTCAGCGGTGTCGCTTCTTGTCCGCTTCCGCGACGGCCAGCAGCTCCTCTGCATGCGCCCGGCCGGTCTCGGTGGAGTCCATGCCGGCCAGCATGCGGGCCAGCTCCACGACCCGGTCCTTGTCGGCGACCATGTGCACGTCGCTGCGGGTCACGCCGCCCTTCGCGCGCTTGTCGACGACCAGGTGGCGGTCGGCGAACGCGGCGACCTGGGCCAGGTGCGTGACCACGATGACCTGGTGGCTCGAGGCCAACCGGGCCAGCCGGCGGCCGATCTCCACCGCCGCGCGGCCGCCCACGCCCGCGTCGACCTCGTCGAACACCAGCGTCGGCACCGGGTCCGAGTGGGCCAGCACGACCTCGATCGCCAGCATCACGCGGGACAGCTCACCACCCGACGCCGCCTTGTGCACCGGCAGCGGCTGGGCACCGTCGTGCGCGGACATGCGCAGCTCGACCTCGTCGATGCCGTCCGGACCCGCGTGCGCGAACGCGTCCCCGCCGCCACCGCCGGCCACCCGCAACGCGAACTGCTCGCCCGCGTCCGCCCAGCGAGTGCTCACCACCAGCTCGATGCTCGCCTGCCCCATGGCCAGGCCGGCGAGCTCCTTGGTGACCGCCTGCGCGAACCGGTCCGCCGCCCGCACCCGCAACGAGGTCAGCACCTGCGCCCGCTCGGCCAGCTGCCCGGCCAGCTCGGTCCGCCGCCGGTCCAGCTCGGCGAGCGCCTCCTCCGACGTGTCGAGCCCGGACAGCCGCTCCTGCGCCTCCCGCGCCCAGGCCAGCACGCCGTCGACGTCGGCGGCGTACTTGCGGGTCAGTCCCTTCAGCTCCGACTGCCGCGCAAGCACCTTCTCGAGCTCGGCCGGATCGGCGTCCAGCGACTCCAGGTACCCGCCCAGCTCCGCGCCCACGTCCGACAGCACGGCCTCCGCCTCGGCGAGCCGTGGCGCCAGCTCACGCAGCCGCGGGTCCTCCGACGACGACAGCCGGTGCTGCGCGTCCGCGATCATGCCCAGCGCGCCCGGCGCGTCCGGATCGCCCTCCGGCGAGCCGGTGACGGCGAAGGACGCACCCGTCGCGGCCTCCCGCAGCTGGTCGGCGTCGGCCAGCCGGCGGGCCCTGGCCACCAGCTCGTCGTCCTCGCCCGGCTGCGGGTCGACCGCCTCGATCTCGGTGAGGCCGTGCCGTAAGAGGTCGGCCTCCCGCGCCATCTCCCGCGATCGCGCGGTCCGTTCGGTCAGCTCGGTGCTGACCGAGTGCCACTCCTCGCGCAGCATGCGGTACTCCGACAGCGCGTTCAGCAGCTCCTCGCCGGCGAAGCGGTCGAGCACGGACCGCTGCTCGGCGGGTCGCAGCAGGCGCAGCTGGTCGTTCTGCCCGTGCACCGCGATGAGCTGCTCGGACAGCTCCGACAGCACGCCGACCGGCACCGACCGGCCGCCCAGGTGGGCCCGGGACCGGCCGTCCGTGCCAACGGTGCGCAGCGCGATGAGCGCGCCGTCCTCGTCGGGTTCGGCGCCCGCGTCGGCCGCGACCTTGGCCGCGGCGCTGCCCGGCGGCGCAGCGAACCGGCCTTCCACCGCCGCTCTCTGCGCGCCGCTGCGCACTCGGGACGCTTCCGCCCGGCCACCTGACAACAGGTGCAGTCCGGTCACGACCATGGTCTTGCCGGCACCGGTCTCGCCGGTGACGACGGTGAGTCCCGGATCCAGTTCGAGGGTGGCCTCGTCGATCACGCCGAGGCCCTCGATGCGCATTTCGGCCAACACAGCGCGCACCTTATCGGCTACCACCGACGAAATCCCGCATCTAGCGACCGTGTGTTCGATTGGCTGAGAAAGTGCTCAGCGATTTCGCCAGCCCTGCACGGGCAGTTCGAACTTGTGGACCAGCCGGTCGGTGAACGGTCCCTGGCGCAGCCGCACGAGCCGGGTCGGCTTCGTCCCGCCGACCACGTCGACCCGCGCGCCCGGGGGCAGCACGAACGTGCGGCGGCCGTCGCAGCACAGCACGGCCGGGTGCCCGTCCGGATCGACCTCGACGCTGACCACCGAGTCCGGCGAGACCACGAGCGGCCGCGAGAAGGTCGCGTGGGCGTTGCTCGGCACGACCAGCAGCGCCTGCACGTCCGGCCACACCACCGGCCCGCCGGCGGAGAACGCGTACGCGGTCGAGCCGGTCGGCGTCGCGCACAGCACGCCGTCGCAGCCGAACGCGGAGACCGGCCTGCCGTCGACCTCGATCCGCACGTCGAGGATCCGCTCGCGGCTGCTCTTCTCCACGCTCGCCTCGTTGAGGGCCCACGTGTGCGCCAGCTGCCGGTCGCCGAGCAGCGCGGTGATGTCGACGGTCATCCGGTCGTCGATCTCGTAGTTCTGCGAGATGACCTGGCCGACCGCCTGTTCGAGGACGTCCGTGTCGGCTTCGGCGAGGAACCCGACGCGGCCCATGTTGACCGCGAGCACCGGCACGCTCGTGGGCCGGGCGAGCTCGGCGGCCCGCAGCAGCGTGCCGTCGCCGCCGAGGACGAACACGAGCTCGGTGCCGGCCGCCGCCTCGGGGCCGCTGGGCACGACCCGCTGGTAGCAGGAGCTGTCGAGCTGCGGCGCCTCGTCGGCGAGCACCCGGAGCTTGACGTCGGCCGCGGCGAACCAGCCGGCGACCTTCTCGGCCGTGTGGCGGGTGTCCGCTCGTCCGGTATGCACGACGAGCAGCACCTCACGCTCGGTCATCGCGGCCCCTCCCGGACGGCGGTGTCGACGAGTGCGTCGCTGTCGGCATCGGTGTCGCCGCGACGCAACCACACGAAGTACTCGACGTTTCCGGACGGACCCGGAAGCGGGCTGGCGGTCACTCCGTGTGCGCGCAGGCCGAGCGTTTCGGCCTCCATGATCACACTACGGACGGCGTCCGCGCGAAGTTCAAGGTCACGTACGACGCCACCCGATCCGAGGCGTTCCTTGCCGACTTCGAACTGCGGCTTGACCATCGGCAGCAGGTCGGCGTCCTCGGTCGCGCAGGCCAGCAGCGCGGGCAGCACGAGACGCAGCGAGATGAACGAGAGGTCGGCGACGACGAGGTCGACCGGGCCCCGGGTCTGTTCGGGAGTGAGCGCGCGGACGTTGGTCCGGTCGAGCACGAGCACGCGGTCGTCGGTCTGCAGCCGCCACACGAGCAGGCCGCGCCCCACATCGGCGGCGACGACCTCGCGCGCGCCGCGGCGCAGCAGCACGTCGGTGAACCCGCCGGTCGAGGCGCCCGCGTCGAGCACCCGGCGGCCGGTGACGTCGATGCCGAACGCGTCGAGCGCGCCGATCAGCTTGTGCGCGCCGCGCGAGGCCCAGTCGTCGCCGTCCTGCTCGCGGACGACGACCGCCGCGTCGGTCTCGACGCCGGTGGCCGGCTTGCCGGCGACGGTGCCGCGCACGGTGACCCGGCCATCGGCGATGAGCTGCGAGGCGTGCTCGCGAGATCGGGCCAGGCCGCGGCGAACAAGCTCCGCGTCCAGCCGCGTCCGGCGGGGCACCGGTCAGTCCGTGTCGATGCGCGAGAGCGCGTCGTTGAGCGCGACGTGCACCGCGTCGAAGCGGGCGACGTGCTCGGCGAGCGGGACCTCGGCGAGCCCGTCCGTGCCGGCCACCGCGGCGTCGATGGCGGCCGCCGGATCCTGGGAAGTCATGCCGTCCAACTCCACGCTGTCACGCTAGCTCATACGGGAGGCCGAGGTGGCGAAGCACCGCCGCGGCGGTGTCGTCGCCGGCCGTGAGAGTCGTTCGGGCCGCGGCGCAGAGCGCGCGCAGCAGGTCGAGCGGGTCGCCGTCGCCGCGGACGACGCCGTCGTCGATCGTCCAGCCGGGCTTGTCGCCGATCGCGAGCCGGGCGGGGTCCTCGGTGACGGCGCGGACGTCCTGGGCCACATAGGTCGGCTCGAGGCCGGACTCCAGGAGGTCCCGCGGGGTCGAGACGCCGGTCAGGACGAGCAGCGAGTCGAGTCCGGCCGCCGCCGCGCCGGCGATGTCGGTGTCGAGGCGGTCGCCGATCACGAGCGGGTGCTCGGCGTTCGCGGCGCGGACGGCCTCGTCCATGAGCGGTGTAGCGGGCTTGCCGGCGACGATCGGCTCGCGCCCGGTGGCCGTGCGGACGGCCGCGACGAGGGACCCGTTGCCGGGCAGCATGCCGCGCTCGGTGGGCAGGGTGGGGTCGACGTTGCACGCCACCCAGAGGGCGCCGGCGTTGATCGCGATGGTGGCCTCCGCGAGGTCGCGCCAGCTCGTGTCCTGGGACATGCCCTGGACGACCGCGGTCACCTCGTCGTCCGCCGCGCGCGTCGTGGTGAGGCCGACCAGCTCGACCTCGCCACGAGCGCCGGCGAGCCGATGACGAGGACCTTGCCGTCGGTCTTCTCGGCGAGCACGTGGGCCGCGGCCTGGGCGCTGGTGCTGACCTCGGCGGGCTCGGCGGGAATGCCGATCGCGGTGAGGTGCCCGGCGACGTCGGCCGGCCCGCGGGAGGCGTTGTTGGTGACGAACCGGACGGTGACGCGCTTGCGGTGGGCGGCCTCGACGGCCTCGGCGGCGCCGTCCACGGCGTGCTCACCGCGGTAGACGGTGCCGTCGAGGTCGAACAGTAAGGCGTCGTAGCGGTCGAGGAGGGTCATTCCGGGCCCCGGAGGGCGAAGGCGCGCTCGGCGGCGTCGGTTTCCTCCTCGAGGTCGGCCTCGGCGGCGTTGAGGAACCAGCGGATGGCGTCGTCCGTACGGCCGGCGGCCTCGAGGTTGTCGGCGTAGGCATAGAACAGGCGCGGGCTCCAGGGCTCGTGGACCGCCGGGTCGAGGTCAGGCCCCTGCAGCGCGACGACGGCCGCGTCGACCTGGCCCATGTCCCGCCGCGCCCCGGCGGCCACGATCTTCAACTCGATGGCGACGTCCTTGGGGAGGTCGGCGCCGGCTTCCGCCGCGAGGTCGAGCGCGCGCTCCGGCCGGCCGAGAGCCCGCTCGCAGTCGGCCATGACGGGCAGGTGGGCCTGGCCGCCGCTCATCCGCCGGACGGCCCGCAGCTCGCCGAGCGCCTCGGCCCACTGGCCGGCGTGGTAGGCGGTGAGCCCGGCCGCCTCGCGAACGAGCGAGACGCGAGACGCCCGGGAACGGGCGAAGCGAGCGTGCTCGAGGGCGAGCTCGGGATCCTCGTCGATGAGCCGCCCGGCCGCGACGAGGTGCCGGCCGACCAGCTCCGCCACGGCCTTGGCGAGGCTGCGCAGCTCCCGGCGCGCTTCGGGGTCGAGGTCGGAGTACTGGATGTCGTCGGGGAGGCCGGGTTCGCCGTCTCGTCCTCGAGGCGGGTGCCGGTCGTCCCGGTCATCGCGGTCGTCGCGGTCGGTCCCGTCGTCGTCGCGGGGGTCTCGCCGCAGGGGCTCGCGTTCGGTTTCGGCCTCTGCGGGCTTATCGACCGCGGCCGTGGGGCTTTCTTCCGCATCGCCGGAAGTCTCGCGGGCGCCGCCTACTCGGGGTTCGGCGACGTCATCGGACGCCGCGCTACGAAGTGCTGGTTCGCTGGTCTCGGCCACCTCGGGAGTTGCCGGGGCGATGCCACGATCGGCGGGTTCGACACCGGCCGAAGTCTCCGGGCCGATGGCCTCGGCCGGCTCGGCGGGTTCAACAGCCTCGGCCTGCTCGACACCGACAGCATCGGCCGGTTCGGCGCCAGGCCTCTCGGCCGGCTCGACAACTGGCTCCGCGGGCTCAACAACCTGAGCCGACTCGGCGCTTGGTCCCTCGGCCAGCGCGGCGACTGGCTCCGCGGGCTCAACAGTCTCGGCTTGCTCGACGCCAACAGCCTCAGGCTGGTCGGTGCCGCGCCTCTCGGCCGGCTCGACAACCGGCTCCGCGGGCTCGGCAGCCTCAGCCGACTCGACGCCAACAGCCTCAATCGGCTCGGCGCCGCGCTCCTCGGCCAGCTCGACAACCGGCTCCGCGGCAGCAGCCTCAGCTGGCTCAGCTGGCTCGACAGCCGGCTCGGCGCCGGGCCCCTCGGCCAGCTCGACAACCAGTTCGGCGGGCTCAACCGGCTCGATCGGCTCAGCGGCCGGCTCGGTTGCCGGCTTCGCAGCCGTGACCGCATCCGCGCTGGTGGCAACCGGGACCGCCGGGGTTACTGGCTCGGCTGGGTCGGCGGCCGAGCTCGCCTGCTCGGCTGGCCGGATCAGCGCCTGAGCTCACCTGTTCGTTTGGTGCCTCGGTGGGTGCCGGATCAGTCGTGTTGGTGTCGGGTGCCGTTGGCCCGGCGTCGGCGGGCGGCGGTGGGCTTTGCTGGTGTTCGTCGTTCGAAGAGGGCTTGGTGACCTCGCGGAACGAGTCGGTGTCCAGGTCGCCGACGGTGCTCGAGTCCCGTGGTTCCTGCTGGTCGCTGATCGTGGCGGGGTCACGGTCGCCGCGGGCGTCGCGCTTCCGATCGTCGCGATATCCGCCGCGGTTCCGGTCATCCCGGTCGCGCTGGTGGCCGCGGTCGTCCCTGGAGTCGCGGGCACTCCGCGAGTCACGGTATCCACCGGCGCGGTCGCCGCTGGGTCCGCGGCCCCGCTCGTCGCGGGTGCCTCGCGAATCGCGATAGCCGCCGCGGTCGTCGCCGGAATCGCGGCCACGACGCGAGTCGCCGTAGCTGCCGCGGTCGTTCCCGGAGTCGCGGGCATCCCGCGAACCACGGTAACCACCGGCACGGTCGTCGCCGGGGCCGCGGCGCGAATCGCGGTAGCTGCGGCCGCGGTTGTCGCCGGGGTCGCGGGTCTGGCTGCCTCCGCCGCTGCCGCGCGAGTCGCGGTAGCCGTCGCGCCGGCGGTCGTCGCGGGTGTTCTGGTCGCCGCGGGAATTGCCGTAGTCGCCGGATCGTCGCTGGTCGTCGCGGGTCTGGTCGCGGTAGCCGCGGTTGCGGTTGTCGCCGGATCGCGGCTGGTCGTCGCGGTTGCGGGTGCCGCCGCGGAAGTCTCGGCCGCCACCACCGTCGCGGTAGTTGCCGCGGCGGTCGTCGCCGCCGGAGCTGCGGGAGTCCCGGTAGTTGCGGCCTCGGTCGTCACCGCCGCGGTTGTCGTCACGATCGCGGTAGCCGCGGGGGCGCGTGTCACGGTCGTTGCCGGCTCCGCCCGAGTCGCGGTAGCCGCGACCTCGGTCGTCGCCACGGCGGAAGTCGCGGTTCCGGTCGTCGCGATCGCCACCGCGATATCCGCGGTCGTCGCGATCGCGCGTGCTGCCGCGATCACCGCCATCGCGGTTGCCCGACTTGGCTCGGTAGCCGCGATCATCCCGATTGCCGGTGCCGCGGTACCCGCGGTCGTTGCGGTTCTCCGAGTCGCCGCGATATCCGCGGTCGTCGCGATCGCGCGTGCTGCCGCGATCATCGCGATCGCGATTGGCCGCGTTGCCGCGGTACCCACGGTCGTCCCGATTGCCGGCGCCGCCGCCGTAGCCGCGGTTCCCGGTGCCGCCGCGGTAGCCGCGGTCGTCGCGGGAGCCGGCGTTGCCGCGGTCATCGCGGGAGGCGCTTCGGTAGCCGCGGTCACGGTCGTCGTTACTGCCTGTGTTTCCCCGGTAGCTGCGATCGTCGCGGGACGCACCTCGATAACCGCGATCGCGATCATCACGACTGCCGGCGTTGCCTCGATAGCCGCGATCGTCGCGGGAGGCGCCTCGGTAGCCGCGATCGCGGTCGTCACGGCTACCAGAGCCACCGCGGTCGTCCCGGTGGCCGGTGTTGCCTCGGTAGCCGCGGTCGTTTCGGGAGGTACCTCGGTCGTCGCGATTGCTGGTGTTGCTGCGGTAGCCGCGGTCGTCTCGGGAGCTGCCTCGGTTGCCGCGGTCGTCTCGGTCGCGGGGGTTGCTACGGGAACCGCGGTCGCGGGAGGGCTGGTCGCGGTAGCTGGGGCGTCCACGGTTGTCGCCGTGGGGGCGGTCTCGGCTGGGCGACTCGTGGGAGGTGCTGGGGCGGTCGTTGGTCTGCGGTGGGGGCTTGCGGCCGAAGCCGCTGGCCTGGTCACGGCGTGGTGGCTCAGCGCGACCTTGGTCGCCGCCGGGGTCGTTTGGGTTCGACACCTGATCCTCCACCGATTGAGACATGCACCGACCACCATTCAACACGCCGAAGAGCCCTCCGGTGTCGGAGGGCTCTTCGGGAATGAATGCT
>CAVSMR010000020.1:0-22154 GCA_963729115.1 uncultured Actinomycetota bacterium
CCCCGGGCAGGATTCGAACCTGCGACCTGCCGCTTAGGAGTCGGCATTCGCGTCCTCTCTACGGCCTCTGCCAGCAACGATAGCATCCACAGTCACTGCCTTAGTCCGTTTCGCCCCCCGCAGTTGACCATGGTTTGTGTCACGAGTGGTGTCACGCGTCATGGCGAGCGCCGGTCGGTTTCGACCGCCTGCGCGGCCTGGACGTACCGACGTACCGGTTCCGGTCCAGCCCGGCTTTTTCGGCGGGCACATAGTCGCGGAGGCGACCAGTGACGTCCAGTTGCTCGCGCCGTCCGGCGTGATCACCGCGTTGGCGATCTGATTACCGCAGATCGCCATGGGCTGGTCTGGTGCCGGCGTCGAGTTCGAAGCAGAAGTAGCTGGGCTCCTCGGCTCCTCGGCTCCTTCACCGACACTGCCGAGCGCGTCGCGCACCTCGCTGACGGTGTCGCGCATCCCGGCGATCAGCTCGTCGGCCCGGTGTGCGGCGTCGGTGAGGGCGCGGAGCCGGCTGATGTCCTCGTCCACAGTGGACAGATCTCGTCGGACCCTTCCGGGCCGCGCGTGCCACGGGTACTGCTCGAAGTGCAGGTAACGACCTCCCCGCATGTGCGACCCACCAAGGTAGAGGCCGTGGTTCCCGTCCCGGGTTGGCCCCCATCCAGCCCGGCGTCATGCTGTGCCGCGGCCCCTGCGCATGGACCGGCCACGATGGGCCCAGCCCCCTTGGGGCTATCAGAACGGGGATCGCCGTAGACGGACGGCTTGCGCACGCGGCAATCGACACCTAATAATAAACCGACTGTCGGTCTATTCATGGGGGTGTGGTGGCACGGACGCTCGATCCGGTGGGGCACGCCAGGCGCCGGGATGAGTTCCTCGACGCGGCCGAGCGGTTGCTGGCGTCCAAGGGGTACGAGGCAATTAGCGTCCAGGATGTGCTTTCCGAGGTGGATACGTCCAAGGGTGCGTTCTACCACTACTTCGGGTCGAAGCAGGTCCTGCTCGAGGCCGTGGTCGAACGCATGGCCGATCGTGTGGCCGCCGGGCTGACGCAGGTCGTGGCCGAACCCGGGGTGCCGGCGCTGACCACGTTGTCGCGTGTGTTCGCCGGGCTGGCCCGGTGGAAGTCGGCGAGGCGGGATCTGCTGTTGCCGCTCGTGCGGGTGTGGTGCTCCGATGACAACGCGGTGCTGCGGCAGAAGGTTCGCGCGGGTATCGCGGAGCGGATCGCGCCGTTGTTCGCGGAGATCGTCGCGCGCGGCGTGCGACAAGGTGTGCTGACTGCGTGCCACGTGGACGAGACCGCTCGCGTGATCGTGTCACTCGTCCAGGACCTCAACGATCGTCTCGGCGAGTTGCTCCTGGCCGCGGAGCCCGTGTCGTTCGCCGTGGTGGAACGAACCGTCGCGGCGTACACCGACGCCGTCGAGCGGACCCTCGGGGTGTCCGAGGGCGTGGTGGTGCTCGTGACGGGGGAAACGTTGCGGCCCTGGTTCACCCGGAACGGAGAGTCCTGATGTCCGTCGTCCTCGCGGTCCTGTTGATCGGCTTCTGCCTTCAGGGGCTGGTGAAGTTCGCCGTGGGGTTCCTCGTGCCGTACTCGACCCGGATCCGGCGGATCGCCTCGTACTACGAGCGTGGTGGACGGGTCATCGCCGTCTACGACACCGTCACCCTCGTGGTGCTGCTGGTCCTGGTGGCTCTGCTGGCCGTCACCGGTATGGAACACCTCAGTTTCACCACCGGCCTGGTCGTCGGCATGCTGACCATCCAGGTGTTCTTCCACCGGTTCCGCGAGCCCTTGCCCGCGGACAAGGCACCGGCAGAACCGGCGCCGCCGAGAAAGGTGATGTCCTACGCCATCCAGGCGGCGCCCGGCCTGGCGTGGCGGGAGATCGCGGTGATGACCGCCCTGTTCCTCTGGTCGGGGTACCTGCTCGTGCGGGGGCTGCTCGGCGCGTAGCGGCATCCGCTCGACCACCGCTCCGCCACCGTCCAAAGAGGTCGGTCGCGCCTTACGATTGGCTGACGATCCCCGCCGGCCCTGAACGAGTGCCTTGCGGCGCGCCGTAGGTGTAAGCGTTCGGGAGTTCACGAGTTGGGTGAGGTAATGCGACGCGGAACGGTTCGGTGGGTGTTAGCAGGTCTCCTGGTGGTCTTGGCGGCGGCATTTCCCGCGGCGGGCGTGGCCTTCGCCTCTCAGAGTCATGCGCCGGGGAAGACCGTGTACTCGAACGCGGTCGACGCCCGGGACCGCGAGTTCCTCACGGTGATCCGGTTCGCGAACCTCTGGGAGATGCCGATGGGCGATCTGGCCACCAAGCGCGGCACGACCAAGGAGGTCAAGACAGCCGGAACGGTCATGCTGACCGACCACACCAAGCTGAACACCGTGGTGGAACAGATGGCGAAGAAGTTCGGTGTCTCGTTGCCGGACAAGCCCAAGTCGACGCACCAGGGCTGGATGGCCGAGATCAGCAGCAAGGACGGCGAGGATTTCGACCGGACCTTCGCCACCCGGCTGCGCGCGGCGCACGGCTCGGTGTTCAGCACGATCGCCGAGGTACGGGCCGGCACCCACAACAAGACGATCCTCGACTTCGCCACCCAGGCGAACGACATCGTGTTGAAGCACATGACGCTCCTCGAGGCGACCGGTTACGTGGACGACCAGACGGGACACTTCGCCGAGGCCGGTGCCCGCTCGACCGCGTACCCCGAGAACGACTTGAGCGGCACCGACATCGTCCTCGGTGGCGTGGTCTTCCTCGTCGGCTCGGCCGGTACCGTGCTGGCCGTGCGGCTCCTCAGCGCCCGCGGCGCATCGAAATGAACCGACCCGGTGCGCCGGTCGCGCTCGTGATGCGCTGATCGCCGAGTCGTGGGCCCTGCGGATCGTTCCCTCGGCTCGGCGGTCTCCCGGCTGCTTCCTTGCCCGGGGATCAGGTCCCGGGGGATCAGGCGGTGTCGTTGGCGATGATCTGGTCGACGACGGTGTCGATGTCGGGGCCGGTGATGTCCGGTTGCGGTCCGATCGGGCTGAGGACCATGCCCGGCCGGGCGACGAACGCCGCGCGGCATCCGGCGCTGAGCGCTCCGGTGATGTCCCAGGAGTGCGCGGCGACCAGGCGTACCTCGTGGGGCGGTACGTCGAACTCCCGTGCGACGGCCAGGTAGGGCTCCTTCGCGGGCTTGAGCCGTCGCACGCTGTCGGCGGAGATCGCCTGGAGGAAGTGCTGGCGGATGCCGGCGTGCGTCAGCTGGGCCTCGGCCACCGCGGGCGGGGAGTTGGTCAGGGCGACGATCTTCAGCGATGTCTGTGCCAGCCTCGCCAGTGCCGCGTCGACCTCGGGGTGTGGCGGCAGCGAGCTCATCCGGCCGACGACACGGTCGACCGCCGCATCGGTGAGGCCGACGCCGTGCCGTTGGGCGAGCATGGCCAGCGCGGCGCGCTGGGCGGTGGTGAAATCGACGTAGTCGCCGGTGAGGCCGCCGACGAAGGACAACTGCAACATGGTCGCGAACCACATGGGGCGCAGCGCCGCGGTACCGAACACGTCCTCGAACGACTCGTCGAGGACGGACAGGTCGAGCAGCGTTTCGTTGACGTCGAACGCGATGACCGAGGTCATGCCCACCGCCGAGTGCGCGAGCGGCTTGGGTGTCAGGACAGTACGAAATACCGTAGCCACAGGTACGGCGCGGCGATGGCGACAGTGATCAGGGTGACGACGGCGCCCTTGCGGGTGAATTCCCAGAACGAGATCGGTACGCCCGAGCGAGCCGCGATGCCGATCACGACGACGTTGGCGCTGGCGCCTACCGCCGTCATGTTGCCGCCGAAGTCGGCGCCGAGGGCGAGTGACCACCACAGCGCTTCGGCGTGTACGGGGTTGGCGATGCTGTGCGACAGGTCGAGCACCAGCGGGCTCATCGTCGCGACGTAGGGGATGTTGTCGATGATGCCGGACAGCAGTGCGGAGACGACGAGGATCGACATGACCGCCAGGAGTGCGTCGCCGCCGGTGGCGTTCGTGGCGGCCTGGGCGAGGGCGCGGATGACACCTGTCTTGACCAGGGCGCCGATCATGATGAACAGGCCGGCGAAGAACAGCAGGGTCTGCCATTCGACGCCGTCGAGGTAGTGCCGTGGCCTGGCGCCGGAGATCAGCACCAGCAGGCCGGCGCCGAGCAGCGCGACCACGGACGGCTCCAGATGCAGCACCGAGTGACCGACGAACGCGGCGAGCACGGCGAGCAGCACGGCGCCGCACTTGAGAAGCAGCCGGGTGTCCTGGATGGCCTCGCGCTCGTTGAGCTCCATCACCTCGGCCGCGCGCACCGGGTCGACGGCGAACGAGCCCCGAAACAGCCACGGCAGCACCAGCGTGAACACGATCAGCACGATCACGACGATCGGTGCCAGGTGGACGAGGAAGTCGTTGAACGTCAACCCGGCGCGGCTGCCGATGATGATGTTCGGTGGGTCGCCGATCAGCGTGGCGGTGCCGCCGATGTTGGACGCGAACACCTCGGCGAGCAGGTACGGGACGGGGTTGATGCCGAGTCGGTCGCACACCAGAAGCGTGACCGGAGCGATGAGCAGCACGGTGGTGACGTTGTCCAGGAACGCGGACGCGACGGCGGTGATCAGCACCAGCAGGATCATGATCCGCAGTGGCGAGCCCTTGGCGCGTTTCGCCGCCCAGATCGCGACGTACTCGAACACGCCGGTCCGCCGCAGCACCGACACGATGATCATCATGCCGAGCAGCAGGAAGATCACGTCCCAGTCGATCCCGGTCTCGCGGGAGTAGAACGCGTCCGTGGAGGTGACCACGCCGAACGCGAGGACCAGGCCGGCCCCGCCGAGCGCGGCGACCATCTTGGGGATCTTCTCGGTGGCGATCAGCAGGTACGCCACGACGAACACGACGATCGCGAAGCCGGTGCTCATCTCTACCACGAAAGAGCGGTCACTCCGGGCGGGCCGAGTGCGGCGTGAGGGCGAGCTGCAGCAGGCGCGACGCCGTGATGACGCCCACCAGGTCCCCGCCCCGCATCACCGCGGCCAAGGGACAGCGCAACCGGGCCATCACGGCGGCCACCTCGACGATGGTGTCATCGTCGTTGACCACGGCCAGCTCCGGCGCCTTGTCCTGCAGGAGGGCTCGGACCGTCTTGCCGCGCAGCTTCTCGGCCACCCGGTCGGCCATCGACTCCGACAGCACCCCCGCCAGCGACGGGTCGTCCTGCACGTAGCTCGGCACCAGGATCCGCACCACCTGGGAGGCCGGCAGGATCGACAGCGGCTTACCCGCGGGATCGGTGACCACCAGGCCCGGCAGGCGTTGCTCGGCCAGCAGCGTGACGGCCTCCCACGCGTCGGCGTCCACGCCGACCACGGGGAAGTCCTCCGCGATCTCGTCCGCATGCACAGTCGCAGGGTACGGGTTCCCGGTCGGCGGCGCGTGCCCCCAGCACGTGGTGGCCTCCGGCGTCCGATGACCGGCGCCCGGCACGGTTGTCGATAGGCCCGTGAGGTCCATAGTGGTCGGTTTGCGTTGCCGAGGTGTTTACGGCATGTTGATGGGTAGGTGCGCCGGGAAGTCTGGTCGGCAACCCGCTCCGATGGAGCGGGTCTCAGGTCGATCGGATGAGGTGTGGTGGCGCTGGTTCCCTTCTTTCACGATGTGCCGATCGTGGCCATTGCCCGGCGCTGGCCAGCGGGCCTGGTGAGCCGGGCATGACCACGTGGATCGCGGTCGCCGTGTTCGTGGCCGCCTATGTACTCATCGCGACCGAGCGGGTACACAAGACCGCGGCGGCGCTGGGCGGTGCCGGCCTGGTGCTCGGACTGGGGGTCGTCAGCTCCGAGGAGGCGTTCTACTCCCACGACACCGGCATCGACTGGGATGTCATCTTCCTGCTCCTCGGCATGATGATCATCGTCGGTGTGCTGCGGCGGACCGGCGTGTTCGAGTACGTCGCGATCTGGGCCTCGAAGCGCGCCAAGGGCTCTCCGTTGCGGGTGATGGTGCTGTTGGTGCTGATCACCGCCGTGGCCTCCGCCCTGCTGGACAACGTCACGACCGTGTTGCTGATCGCCCCGGTGACCTTGCTCGTCTGCGACCGGCTCTCGATCAACCCGGTGCCGTTCCTGATCGCCGAGGTGTTCGCGTCGAACATCGGCGGCGCGGCCACGCTGATCGGTGACCCGCCGAACATCATCATCGGCAGCCGGGCCGGGTTGACGTTCAACGACTTCCTTGTCCACATGGCGCCGATCGTCGTGATCGTGTTGATCGTGTTCGTCATCTTGCTGCCGTGGCTGTTCCGGGGTTCGTTCGCCGTCGACCCGGTGCGGGCGGCCGAGGTGATGGAGCTCAACGAGCGGGAGGCCATCCAGGACACCATGCTGTTGGTCAAGTGCGGGGTCGTGCTGGTGGGCGTGTTCGTGGCCTTCGTCGCCCACCCGGTGCTGCACATCGCGCCGTCCGTGGTCGCGCTGCTCGGCGCCGGCGTGTTGGTGCTGATCTCGCGCACTCAACCTCGGCACTACCTGGCGAGCGTGGAATGGGAGACCCTGCTGTTCTTCGCCGGCTTGTTCGTCATGGTCGGCGCCCTGGTCCACACCGGCGTCATCGGTCACCTGGCCGGCCTGGTCACCGACGCCACCGGTGGCAACGCGCTGCTCGCGGTGATGTCGATCCTCCTCGTTTCGGCTCTGCTGTCGGGGATCATCGACAACATCCCCTATGTGGCGACGATGAGTCCGCTGGTGCTCGAGCTGTCGCACAGCATCGACAATCCCGTACACGCGGAAGCGCTGTGGTGGTCGCTCGCCCTCGGCGCCGACTTCGGTGGCAACCTGACGGCGGTCGGCGCCAGCGCCAACGTCGTGGTGATCGGCATTGCCATGCGCGCGGGCACGCCCATCTCGTTCTGGGAGTTCACCCGCAAGGGCGCCGTCGTCACACTGATCACCGTCGCGCTGGCCGCCCCGTACCTGTGGCTGCGCTACTTCGTGCTCGGATGACCAAAAGTGATGACCCACGCCCACGGTCCGGCTAGCGTCGGGCGATGCTTGATACGCGATGGTCGCGTGCGCTCCTGCTGGCGTTGCCGGGGATGGTCCTTGCCGGGTTCGGCGCCATCCATCCCGGCGGGCTCAACGCCGACAACGCACACTGGTGGGCAAACCTGCATATTCTCCTGCTGCCGGTATTTCCGCTGCTCGCAGCGGCCCAATGGCGCCTGCTGGCACCCGCGCACCCAGCACTTCGCCGGCTGGGGCGGCTGGCGGCGTTCGGCTTCGCGGTCTACTACACCGGACTCGACGCCGTCGCCGGGATCGCCGCCGGCACCGTTACGGACAGCCAACACGGCTACTCCCCGGCCGTCGGGCAACTGTTCGCCGTGGGCGACATGCTCGGATACATCGGTGCCTGGAGCTTCCTCGCCGCCAGCGTGCTCATCGTGGCGGGCATCGCACCGCACGTCGGTTGGCACGTCGTACCGGGCTCGGCCTTTCTGCTGCTGGCCAGTGTCTCCTTCCTCGACAGCCACATCTTCTGGCCGAGGGGCGTGTTCACCATGGTCGGAATCGCCGTAGGCATGTTCCTGTTGAGCTTCTACGGCGCCAGGGCGCTCCCCGTCCTGTCGCCCGGCGGGCGACGAGCGAGCACCCGCAGCTGATCTCATTCGGCGGGTTTCGCGAACCAGGCTCGACGGCCACGTGTGCCGGGACCTCAGCTGTCGCGGCCGGGAGTGGGTGGCTCGGGGGCTGTTCGATGTGGGCTGAAGGCGATCGTGTGCACCGTGGCGGCGACCTCGGACCAACGAGGATCGGCCGGATCGGTCGGGAAGCCCAGCAGCGGCGCCAGTCGCTTCCAGGCACGCGGGTGGGCCCGCTGGTAGGCGAGCAGCGCGCGGAGCGTCTCGTCGGCACCGAGGAAGCGATGGTCGGGCGTGGGCCATCGTCGGTTGCCGATGCGGACCTCGACGGCGGGGGAGGCCTGGAGGTTCTGGTACCAGTCGGGATTGCGGCCCCACGCGGCGACGACGACCGCTTCGGGGATCGTGGGGTCGAAGCGCACCGCCTCGACGACGACCTCACGACGCACGCCGGTCCGGCGGCCGCGGTGGGCGAGATAGAGCAGCCGATGCCCGGCGAGCCAGCCCAACCTGGCACGGTAGAGCCAGATCGGGAGTCGCAGCGCAAGTCTCAGCAAACCGGTCGGCTTACGGTCGGTCAACGCCATGGGCTCGTCCCATCTGTTCTGTTGCGACAGTTGCATACCGCGAGGATGCCGCGCGGGTATTCGCCCTAGCTGGTCCAGAAGCTCCAGAAGGCCTGCAGGATCAGCGCAGCGATGACCACGTACCAGACGGCGAGCACCACGCTGTGGAGGCGTGTCAGCAGGAGGGCGACGCGGGTCTGTCCACCGGGAAGGTGCCCGTGCTCGACATTGTGCAGCGTCGTGTACGAGAACATCGGAATGGTCACCGCCCATACCGCCATGCAATACGGGCACAGAGCGCCGATTGAGTAAAGGCTCGAGTAGATCAGCCAGTGCACGAACACAACCCCGAGGGTCGCGCCGAGCTGCAACCCGAGCCAGAACCAGCGGGGGGCGACGTAGCCGGACAGCAGCACCACGCCCACCGTCATGACCACGGCGAACGCGCCGACACCCAGCAGCGGGTTGGGAAAACCGAATACCTGAGCCTGCGTGCTCTCCATCACCGACCCGCAGGAGATGACCGGGTTCAGCGAGCAGGTCGGCACATACCCCGGGGCACGCAGCTTGGCGATGTCCTCCAGGGTGAGTGCGACGGCCGCGGCGAGTCCCGCGAACCCGCCGAGCACGTACAGCCAGGCGAGGCCGTGCTCGAGCCGTGAGCGGCCGGCTGGTGCCTCCCGCTCCTCATCGTCGAGGGCGGTCACCGGTCCTGCGCTCCGTCGAGCATGTCGCGCAGCTCACGGTCGACATCGGCGAAGGAGTCGCCCTGGGGGTCGAACCGGCTGCCGTTGACGAAGATGGTCGGTGTGCTGGTCACGCCCGCCTGCTGGCCGTCGGAGCGATCGTGGTCGATCCGCTGCCGCACCGTTTCCGAGGCCATGTCCCGGTGGAAGCGGTCGAGGTCGAGGCCGATCCGCTGGGCGTAGCTATCGAACTGCCGGCGGGCCCGGTTCTGGTCGTCGCTGACGGTCTTCCCGTCCGCGGCGAGTGCCCACGAGCGGTAGTTGTCGTAGAGCAAGTGGTACATCTCCTGGTACTCGTCCTGCGCTGCGGCGGCCTCGGCCGCCTGCGCGGCAGTCACCGCGAGCGGGTGCGCGTCGAGCGGGAAGTTTCGGGTGATGAAGGTGATGCGGCCCGCGTAGTCGCGTTCCAGCCTGCGGGTCACGTTCTGGTAGTAGGCCGCGCACGCCGGGCACTGATAGTCGAGGAACTCCACCATCGTGACCGTGTCGCCGCGCGCCTCCGCCACGGTGTGGCTGCCCGTCGGGGTCAGCACGGAGGATGGCACGGAGCCGGCGTGGTCGTCGCCGGGTTCGTCATCGCTGCCGCCGAACAGGATGACGCCGCCGATCACGACGATCGCCACAGCCAGGATGACCACGGTCATGATGATGTTCGTGGACGAGCGCCTCGTCCTGGTGGCTGCCGGTTTGCGGATCTTCTTCGACATCGGTCGTGGACTCCCTTTCGTGGCTTGTCGCCGGCAATATGTTTGCAGTGTGCAACACTTGTTGTGTGCCACAGATATGGTCCGAGAGCTTGCGGGCTTGCGGTTACCTGACAATCGGTGGACGACCGTGCGTGAGGGGAGCCCGGTATGTTCCGAAGGGACCGCGCCGGCAGAGCAGCGCGAACGGTGAGGTAGAACTGGCAGCATGGCCAGGACGCAGGATGACCATGCCCACGCGGTGACCGACGCCGTGACCGACGCGGTACTGACCGCTTCGCGGCTTCTGGTCGCGGTGTCCGCACGGTCGATCGCGGCGGTGGACGACTCGATCTCGCTGGCGCAGTTCCGGTTACTGGTCGTGCTCTCCTCGCGTGGGCAGCGGAAGGTGACCGAGTTGGCTGACGCGCTCGGGGTGAACCCGTCGACGGCCACTCGGGCCGTGGACCGGTTGATCGAGGCGGGGCTGGTGGACCGGCAGACGAACCCGCACTCGCGCCGCGAGATGCAGATCAGCCTGACGAAGTCGGGCCAGCGCGTCGTGCGTGAGGTGACGCGGCGGCGACGCGAGGAGATCGCCGCGATCGTCGAGCGGATGCCGCGCACCCACCAGACTGGTCTGGTTCGGGCGCTGAACGCATTCAGCCAGGCCGGGGGAGAGCCGCCCGCGGACGCGTCTCCCTACGAGGCGGCGGACACCGATTGGGCCTGACGGTCCGGACGCCGGTGCGCGGGGTGATTCCGGTCGGGTGGCTTGGTGGCCGGGCTACGAGGCCTGGTCGTGCGCGTGAGCGATGAGTGTGGATGGCTTGCCGGTCATGGCCTTCGCGACGTAGCGGGTGACGCCGGGTAGGTGGGACAGCCCCAGAGCGATGCGCCGCACCCGCAGCTGGGTGGCTGAGCTGGGGAGGAACCAGCGCACCGCGTTCAGTGCCACGCGTTGCTTCTCCTCGATGGTCGGCCGCCACCTGCGTTCGTAGGCGGCCAGGCCCGCCTCGACCGAGCCGGCGTCGCGCAGGCAGCGGGCCAGCACGAAGGCGCCGCCGACGGCGAGCGACGCGCCCTGGCCGGCGAGTAGCGACACGGCGTGGCCGGCGTCGCCGGTGAGCACGACCCGCCCCCGGCTCCAGGACGGCATCGCGACCTGCGCGACCTGGTCGTAGAACAGCCCGTCGCGTGCCGGGCAGTGGGCCAGCGCGCGTGGCACGACCCAGCCCAGCGAGGCGTACTCCGCGCGCACCACGCCGGCCGGATCGTCCGGCAACGCCTCCTCGGCGGTTCGGTGCACGGTGAACGCCGCCACCCGGCCGTCGCGCAGCCCGTACATGCCGACCTGCCGGTCGACGGAGTCGGTCATGCCCACGACGTGCGCGACCTCCGCATGCACCGCCGGGTCGGTGAACGTGAACGCCGCGGTATGGAAGCCGAGGTGGCGCAGGTAGTCCCGCTCCGCCCCGAACACGAGGTTCCGCACCGTCGAGTGGACCCCGTCGGCGCCGACGAGCAGGTCCGCACGCACCGACCGTCCGTCGGTGAGCGCGACGCGCACACCGCCGCGCACACCGCCGCCGTCGTTCTCGACATGGGCGACGCTGACCCCGAACCGCTGCTCCACCCGCAGCGGTAACGCCTCCCGCAGGGCCGCCTCCAGGTCGGGCCGCATGATGCCGAACACCCGGCCGTCCAGGGCCTGCGCGATCCGCTCGTAGTTCATCCGCGCCCGCACCCGACCGGTCACGTCGTGGAAGCGGACCTCGTGCACCACGTAGCCGAGCTCGCGCAGCCGCGGCAGCACGCCCATCTCCTCCGCGGCGCGGTAGCCGATGCCGAAGAAGTCCATCATGTACCCCTGCGTGCGCGGGCCGGGTGACTTGTCCAGCAGCACGACGTCCCAGTCCTGGCTGGCGAGACGCTCCGCCAGCGCCAGTCCCGCGATGCCTGCCCCGCAGATCACGACGCTACTCACCGTTCGCCTCCCAACGAGACAAGGCATCCACTACTCCAGCAGTATGCAACATTTGTCTAGTGCATGTGTCAGGGGGTCTGCGGTCCGCTTCGTGGTGGGCTCGACGTGGCCGACGGTGACGTCGTGGACGTGGGTTCCGGACCGGGTTGGGTGCCGACGCTCGGTACGGCGGGTACCTGCTGGGTGGAGGGTTCCTCGATGGGTTGGGGTTCGTCCTGGCTGCTCACACCACAGCTGGCGGCGCCGGGTGCTGCGAGAGCCAGAATCGACGCGAGGTGCGCCGCGACGGCTCGCCTGCGGGTCATTCGGCGACCTCCGGGATCTCGACGACGAAGCGGGCGCCACCGCCGGGGCGCTGCTCGACCCAGGCGTGGCCGTCGTGGCGGTGTACGTGCTGGCTGACCAGTGCGAGCCCGAGCCCGACGCCGCTGTCGGAGGCATCCCGGTCGGCGGGGGAGCCACGCGCGAACCGCTCGAAGATGTGCTCGCTCGCGTCGGCCGGAACTCCGGGGCCGGCGTCGTCGACCTCGATACGGGCGTGACCGTCGCGGCGCAGCACGCCGAGACGTACGAGCCCCCTACCGTGGCGTTCGGCGTTGTCGAGCAGGTTCGCCAGGACGCGTTCGAGCCGGCGACGGTCGGCGAGTACCCACGGGGTGGCGTCGATGTCGAGCGCGGCCGGCGGCACGGGTCCGTGACGCCCGGCGGTGATGCGGACGAGCTTCGCCAGGTCCAGGAGTTCGAAGGTGGAGTTGTCGGTGTCCTGCTCTCCGCGGGAGATCTCCAGCAGGTCGTCCACCATACGGCGAAACCGGCGCAGGTCGGTGTCGAGCAGGTCGACGGCGGCCCGGGTGCCCTCAGGCAGGTCGGCGCTGCGGCGCTGCAGGACCTTCATCGCATTGAGCATGGTGGTCAGCGGTGAGCGCAGCTCGTGGCTGATGTCACCGGCGAAACGGGTGTCGCGGGCGACGCGTCGTTGCAGCCGTTCGGTCGTGTCGTTGAACGCATCGGCGAGCGGGATGAGGTCCGGGTCCCTGGTGGGGGGCAGCCGGGCGTCGAGGTCGCCGCGGGCGGCTTTCGTCGCGGTGTCGGTGAACCTGCGCAGCGGGCGAAGGGCGTGGATCGCCGCCCATCGGCCTAGCAGGGCGCCCGCGAGTCCGGTCGCGGCGGTGCCGGCGAGCAGGATCCAGCTCAGAAAGCGGAAGGTGCGGTCGAGCTCACGGGTTGGCGTGACCTCCACGTAGGTGGCCGCCAGGTTGCGCAGCGGCAGCCCGACCGCGAGCACGGGCACGCCGTCCACCACGGTTCGCTGGTGGGCGGAGGTGCCGTCCTGGACCAGGCGCAGGAACCCCGCGGGCAGTCGTTTCGGGTCGACGAGGTTGCCACCGCTGATCCACTCGCCGTCGTCGACCAGCAGTACCGCCGACTCTGCCTCCGCGCCGAGCCCGGTCAGCAGCTCCTCGAGCCCGGCCGAGTCGCGGCGCAGCATGGACTCGACCAGCCCGGCGTTCCCGCCGGCCTGCCGGATCGCGCTGGTCTCCCGTTGCTGGATCATGTAACCGGTGGCCAGGTGCCAGGTCGCCAGTGCGAGCGCGCCGGCGACCGCCAACGACACCAGGCTGAACCACACCATCACACGGGTACGCAGAGGAACCCTGGTCAAGATGCCCCCGAGCGGGCTCACGACCACATCCTGCGTTGGTCGCTCCCTCACGGCTGACCGCCGGCGCGGTAGCCGAATCCTCGAACCGTGATGATCAGTGTCGGCTGTGCGGGGTCGGGTTCGATCTTGCGGCGCAGCCGCCGGATATGCACGTCCAGCAAGCGGGTGTCGCCGAAGTAGTCGTGGTCCCATACGCGTTCCAGCAGCTGCTCGCGCGTCACGACCGCGCCGTGTGCCGCGGCCAGGGTGCAGAGCAGCCGGAACTCCGTCTTCGTGAGCGCGACCTCGTCGCCGTCGCGGAGCACCCGCCCCTCCGCGACCCGCACCGTCAGCTCGCCAAGCTCGATGGTGTCCTCCTGGGCCGTGGTGCGCGTACGGCGCAGCAGGGCGCGAATCCGGGCCGCGAGCTCGCCGGCGTCGACCGGCTTGGTCACGTAGTCGTCGGCGCCCGCTTCCAGGCCGGCGATGACCTCGTCCGACGCGGTGCGCGCGGTGACCATGATGATCGGCAGATCGCCGCGCTCCCGGATGCGTGCGCACACCTGCAGTCCGTCCATGCCCGGCAGCATCAGATCGAGCAGCACGACGTCGGGCTCTGGCGCACCATCGTCGAGGTGGTCCAGGGCCTGCTCGCCGGTGGCCGCCTCGACGACGTGGTAGCCCTCGTCGGCGAGCGCGAGCCGCAACGCGCCGCGGATGCGAGCGTCGTCCTCGACGAGCAGCAATGTGTTGGTCACGCCAGCGTGATACCCCATGGCCAGCGGCGATGCCATGCCTCGAGGTGACGCCGCCGGATTGTCAGGCACTCGTCAGGTCGATCAGCGCGCGCAGCGCCGAGGATCTAGGGGTCGGACCGCGAACGGGAATAGGGAGGCCATGTACCGCTACGAGCAGCATTGCCCGGTCGCTCGCGCCGCGGAGATGATCACCGATCCGTGGACGGTGCTCATCGTGCGCGAACTCCTGTGCGGCAACGAGCGCCGGGCGGACATCGCCAAGTGGCTACCCAAGATGTCCACTTCGCTCCTCGGCGCTCGCCTGCGGGCACTGGAGGTCCGTGGCCTGGTCACCCACGTCGATGGCGACCGGGGCGAGCGGCGATACCGGTTGACCGCGGCCGGGCGGGAGCTGCGGCCTGTCGTCGAGCAACTCGGCCGCTGGGGCCAGCGGTGGCTGGATCGTCCGCGTCTCGGTGATCTCGACCCTGAACTGCTTGTGTACGACATCTGCCGCGAGATCGACCGGACACGCCTGCCGGCGGAGCCACTCACCGTCGAGATCGACTTCACCGACGCGATGGAGGCGAGGCGGTGGTGGCTGAGCCTGTCGGCCGGCGAGCTGAGGATCAAGCCGGCCGCGACGCCGAAGGCCGTCACGGTCCGGCTCAGCTGCACGCTGGGTGCGCTGGCTTCGGTGTGGCTCGGTCACCTCACCTGGCTGCAGGCGGTTCGCGACCGAGCGATCATGCTTGCCGGAGACGCGGTGGCCGTACGCTCGCTCATCGACTGCTTCGGCGCCAGCCGCTTCTCCACCGTGCCGCGCGCCGACCCGGGCGTGTCGTCGGTTGGGAGCCTTGGATGACCGTGTTCCGCGGTCAGGACGGTGCGACCCTCGTGGTTCCCGCCGAGGCCGAAATGCCGCCCGGAGCGGTCGCGGCGTGGGTTGACGCCGCGCTCGGGAGGCTGCCCGAACCGGCCGGGCTGCGTGCCGCTGTGGTCACCCTCGATCTCGTCGCCGGTTCGCGAGCCCGGCAGGCGGCCCCCTACGTCATCCAGCTGTCCGCGATCGACCAGTGCCGGACCCTCGTCGTATCCGTCGACGACTGCACGCCGGCGCATGAGAGCTGTGCGCCGGACGCGGGCCTGGTGCTGGTCGCCGGGCTTTCCAGCCGGTGGGGTGTCGAGCAGCGCAGACGCGGCAGGACCACCTGGGCCCAGCTCGCCATGGACGGCGATATCCGCATCCTGGCACCCGAACAGCCGGTCCCGAGACTCCTCGAACAGCGACCCAGATACCGGAGGACCTGGTGATCGTGCCTCCGCAGGACGCCGACCGCCTGCTCGCCGAGAGCCGCTTCGCCGAGATCGATCCGGCCTTTCTGCTGGACGTGCGTGGCTGGCTCGAGCAGCCGCTGCGTGGCCACAGCACGCAGGTCGTCAGGGAGGTGGCGACCGTGGTGGGGGAGCTGGCGGCCAACGCCTTCCGCCACGCCGGACCGCCCTTCGCGGTGCGGCTCGCCGTTCCCCGGCAGGGCCGCACCATCCGCGTCGAGGTCCACGACAGCACCCCTTCACCCATGACCGGCTGGCCGATGGGTCGAGGCCTGCTGATCGTCCGCGACATCTGCCCGGACTGGGGCGTCGAGCACCGCGTGGACGGCAAGGTCGCCTGGGCGGAGGTACCAGCCCTCGACGGCGTCGGCCAGGCATCGTCGCCCTGACGGAAAGCGCTACTGCGGGGCTCCGGCATAGAGGCGTCGGGTGTGCTCGGTCAGGGCGGTGATCTCCGCGCGGCCGAGCAGCGGATGGTGGCCGTGGAGGAATCCGATGAGGTCGGCGATGGGCAGGACGGCAACACCGGCGACGAGCCGCGTGTGGTCGAGCATCGGCCCGTCGACCGACACGATTGGGCGCACGGCCTCCTCGCCGGGAAGCCGCCGCGCCAGGGCATGGGTCACTGCGGCGGCCGCGCCCTTGACGGAAGCGACACGGCGGGCGGCCGGCTTGCCCCCGACCATCAGCAGGCCCGTTGCCGGGTCGGTGGTGACCCTGTCGGGCGCCCACCACACCTGATGGTCGACCAAGAACACGCCGCCTGGTCCGATGAGCAGGTACGCAGCCAGTCGGGGACCGCCGTGGCTGGCCGATGGTGCGGGCAGGGCTGTCCAGCCTGCCTGTTCGAGGCGCGCGGCGATTGCGGCCAGCCGGTGCGGATGCCGGTTGCCGGGCCACAGATCGGCAAGGGTGCCGTGGCGATGGTCCCAGATCGTCAGGCCGATGACCGTGACCAGCGCCGCCAGCACGGAGTGCTGCCATGGAAGGGCGAGGTTGGCGATCACGCCGACGATGCCGCCGAGTGCGGCAGCCGCCAACCAGCGGCGGGCGGCCGACCTGCGGCGCATCGCGGCGTAGTGCGCGGCGGCGGAGCCGGTGGTGGGATCCACAGGTTCAGCTTGCCCGGTATGCCCCGAATTCACGAGCCTGGACCTCGGTGCGGTGTCTCACCCGTGACGTCCGTCGGAGGTGCCGGGATGCCTGTCGAGTCGGGCGGGTCGGGGTCCGGTTGGCCGGTGGGCAGGTTGTCTGGTGGTTCCACACGCAAGGCGCGTGCGACCGGCACGTCGGTGGAGGAGTGCAGCACGATGGACAGCGCGATGGTGATGGCGACCAGGTCGAACACCGCTTCGCTGTCCGGAATCCCGGACTGCAGGGCGAGCAGGCCGTACACCACGGACGCGAATCCCTTGGGCCCGAACCAGGCGGCGGTCAGCCGTTCGCGGCGGGACAGCTGGGTGCGCAGCAGGGAGAGCAGCATGGCGGCCGGCCGCACGAGCACGATGGCCAGCACCGCGATCACCCATCCGCCCACGGTGAGGTGGGACAGCCGGCTCGGTGTGATCAGCGCGCCGAAGACCAGCAGTGCGGCGAACTTGGTCGTCTCGGAGAGCAGGTCGCCGAACGGTTCGAACCGTTCCGCGGCCACGCCGTCCAGGGTGGCCAGCGTGGAGCCGGCGGCGAACGCGGCCAGGTACGGGTTGGCGTGCGTGAGGTGGCAGGTGGCGTAGAGAATGACCGCGATCGCGAGCGGTCCCAGTGCCTGCAGCCGCGGCTCGGCGGTCAGGACCCGCAGCCGCCACGCGTGTGCGACCACCAGCGGCACCGCGACACCCAGGGCCAGGCCGGCGACCAGCTCCACGGCCACCGTGCCCAGGTGGGACTCCTCGTGTGCGGCCACCGCGAGGAAGATCAACACAAATGGCAGGGCCAGGCCGTCGTTGAGCCCGGACTCGACGTTGAGCAACCGGCGCAGCCGCAGCGGTACGTCCTGGCGGCCGACGATCGCCGAGGCGAACACCGGATCGGTCGGGGACAGGATGGCGCCGAGCAGAAGGGCGGTCGCCCAGTCCAGCCCGGCCAGGTAGTGGGCGGGCACCGCGATGCCGATCATGGTCAGCGGCATGCCCAGCCCGAGCGCCCGCCCGGACTCGCGCCAGCCCGCCCGCAGGGCCGGCAGGCCGGCGCGCTGTCCGTCGGTGAACAGCACCGTGAACAGCGCCAGGTCGGCCAGGAAGGTCACCAGCGGATCGGTCGGGTGGATCACCACCAGCCCGAGACCGCCTTGCCCGATCAGGGCTCCGGCCAGCAGGAACAGCAGTGCGGTCGACAGTACTGTGCGGGCGGCCACTCCGGACAACGACACGCTGATCAGCAGCACCACGCCGAACGCGAGCACCAGCGCCACCGAGCTCTCCCGCCCTCGAGGAACCCGCCCCGGCCGGGACGAGCTGCCGACCAGACTTCCCGGCACGCCGGGCATCAACATGCCGCAAAGCCCCCGAAGTGGCAAACCGGGCGGTGGGCTGGCAACCCGGCGAGGCTGTGGACGTGATCCGACGTGCACTAGTGTGCGATTTGTGAAGATCGCGGTGGTTGGCGAGACGAGGCCGGCCGAGCGGCGGGTCGCACTGGTACCCGGCTTGGTGTCACGACTCGTCGACGCAGGCCAGGAGGTCGCGATCGAACCCGACGCCGGGAAGGCGGCGGGGTTCACCGACGACGACTACCGCGACGCCGGCGCGACGGTCGACCCGGACGCGCTGACCGGCGCGGCGGCGGCCCTGGCGGTGCAGCCGCTCACCGTCGCGCAGGTGCGGCGGCTCGCGCCGAACGCGATCACCGTCTCCTTCCTGCCCACGGCACAGGAGCTGACGCTCGTGCGAGCTCTCCGGGATGGTGGGCACACCTCGCTGGCGATGGAGTTGGTGCCGCGCATCTCACGAGCGCAGGCCATGGACGCGTTGTCCTCTCAGGCGTTCGTGGCCGGCTACCGGGCGGTCATGGTGGCTGCGGAGCGGTTGCCCAGGTTGTTCCCGCTGTCGATGACCGCGTCGGGCACGATCCCGCCGACCAAGGTGCTCGTGCTGGGCGCCGGCGTCGCCGGTCTGCAGGCCATCGCCACGGCGCGCCGGCTCGGCGCGGTCGTGCGTGCCTACGACGTGCGTGCCGCGGCCGCGGACGAGGTGCGCAGTCTCGGTGCCGAGTTCGTCAAGTTGGAGCTGCCGACACTGGAGGGCACGGGCGGGTACGCGCGGGAGATGACCGATGAGCGGTCCCGCAAGCAGCGTGAACTGCTGGCTCCGTACGTGGCGGACACGGACGTGCTGATCACGACCGCGGCCGTGCCCGGGCGGACCGCGCCGCTGCTGGTGACCTCGGACATGGTCGCCCGGATGCGGCCGGACTCCGTGGTGGTCGACCTGGCGGCGGAGTCGGGCGGCAACGTCGAGGGCGCGCGGCCGGGCGAGGAAGTCACCATCGGCGCGGCGACGGTGTGGGGCGGACGCAACGTGCCCAGCCAGCTACCGGCGCAGGCGAGCCAGCTCTACGCGACGAACGTGGTGAACCTGCTGCTGCTCATGCACTCAAACGGTGTGCTGACGCCGAACCTCGATGACGAGATCGTCGCCGGCTGCTGTGTCACACACGCCGGCGAGGTGCGGCATGGCCCGACGCGGGAGCTGCTCGGAGAGGAGTCGTCCTAAATGGACGGAATTGCGCTGCTCACGGTCTTCGTGCTGGCGATCTTCGTCGGCTACGAGGTCATCTCCAAGGTCTCTTCGACCCTCCACACGCCATTGATGTCCGGCTCGAACGCGATCAGCGGCATCGTCCTGGTCGGAACCATCGCGGTCGCCGCGCACACCGAGTCCACCGCGATCTTCGTGGTGGAGTTGGTCGCGATCGTGCTCGCCTCGATCAACCTGGTCGGCGGGTTCGTGGTGACCGACCGGATGTTGCAGATGTTCCGCAGCCGGGGCAGCGCGCGCAAGGCGAAGGAGCCCGAGGCGTGACCGAGAACTGGACGGCCCTGCTCTATCTGGCGGCAGCGGTCTGCTTCATCGTGGCGCTCAAGGGTCTGTCGTCGCCGAAGACCGCCCGGTTGGGCAACCTGATCGGGGCCGCCGGCGCCCTGGTGGCGGTGCTCGTGGTGTTCGCCTACGAACGCCCCGACCGCCTGGTGTACGTCCTGCTGGCCATCCTGGTCGGCGGCGCGATCGGCACGGTAACCGCGCGGCGCGTCGCGATGACCGCGATGCCGCAGATGGTGGCGCTGTTCAACGGTGTGGGCGGCGCGGCCGGTGCGCTCGTCGCCCTGCTGGAACTGGCCGAGGGAACTGGCGACGACGTCGCGCATCTCGCGATCACCGCGTTCACGATCCTGATCGGTTCGATCACGTTCTCCGGTTCGGTGCTCACGTTCGCGAAGTTGCAGGGGCTTGTCACCGGCCGGCCGCTGATCTTTCCCGGACTGCGCTGGGTGGCCGTGGCCGCCGTGGCCGGTTCGCTCGCCACCGGCATCTGGGTCACCCTGGACGGCTCGGTCCTCGGTGCGGTGCTGCTGGCCGTGTTGACGCTCGGGGTCGGCCTGCTGCTGGTGCTGCCGGTGGGCGGCGCGGACGTGCCGATCGTGATCTCGCTGCTCAACGCGTTCAGCGGGATCACCGTGGCGGCCAGCGGGTACGTGCTGTCGAACACGCTGCTCATCGTGGCCGGCACGCTGGTCGGCGCGTCCGGCACGCTGCTGACCAAGATGATGGCCGACGCCATGGGCCGATCGCTGGTGAACATCATGTTCGGCGCGTTCGCCGGAGCGTCCACATTGGGCAGCACGACCGAGTCGGACCGCCCGGTGCGCTCGGTCGGCCCGCAGGATGTCGCGATCCTGCTCGGCTATGCCCGCAAGGTGATCGTCGCGCCCGGCTACGGGCTCGCGGTGGCGCAGGCCCAGCACACGTTGCGCGACCTGGCAGACGAGCTCGAGAGCCGGGGGATCGAGGTGGTCTACGCGATCCACCCGGTCGCCGGCCGGATGCCGGGGCACATGAACGTGCTGCTCGCGGAAGCCGACGTGCCCTACGAGAAGCTCAAGGAAATGGTCGAGGTCAACCCGGAGTTCCGCACCGCGGACGTGGCACTCGTGGTCGGCGCCAACGATGTCGTGAACCCGGCGGCACACTCGGCGCCCGGGTCCCCGATCTATGGCATGCCCATCCTCGCCGCCGAGGACGCCGGGGCGATCGTGTTTCTCAAGCGCTCGATGCGCCCCGGCTTCGCCGGCATAGACAACGAGCTGCTGTTCGACCCGAAGACGACGTTGCTGTTCGGCGACGCGAAGGACTCGCTGGGCAAGCTGGTCGCCGCCGTCAAGGGCCTCTAGCCGTATGAGGCCATGACGTCGTGCTCGTGACCTCCGCGGCTACCCGTCCTGGCCGTGGGGTTGTCAGAGAGTCGTCATGTCGATTCGAGCCGCGATTGCCGAAGATGGCTGACATGGCCGCCGATCAGACACGCGACGAACTCGCGGTGCCCGGAACCCGGACGCCTGCGCCGAACCGGGCCGGACGCTGCAGCACCTGCTTGGCATGTCGCGATCGCCCATCGACACGATCTCCGACGACATGATGCTCGTGCTGCCAGGCATGGTTCTCGGCCGCGCCGACGCACTCGATCTGTGGCGTGACGCCTTCCCGTGGGTGCAGTTCGAGATCCAGGGAGCTCAGGTGGTCCCCCTGGTCGCCTGCGCCGCGGTGCTGACCTACCGGGTGGCCCTCACCGGTGGCCCGGACGTCGCCACCTATCGCGCTCAGTGCACGACGGTCTACCGCCGCGCCGCAGGGCGCTGGCGGGTGGCGTTCCAACAGCAGACTCCACTCAGCCCGGTGTTGCTCGATCGCACGCCGACCCGGCCGGCGTAGTGGTCTGGAAGGCCGGCTTGCGGTTGCCTGACACTTGCCCGCAGCGCTGTCGCGGGGAAGGGCTGGCGACGACAATCGACACGGGCACGTCCGGTGACAGGAGCGCCATGCGATACCCCGTTCGAGATCAGGCCGGTGGCCGCGATGGTCGCCGGCCGGCCGTGTTGGTCGCCACCGAGGCGGTGTTGCTGTGGCCGCGGGAGATCCGGTCGCCCGCCACCGTCGACGAGGCCGGAGTGTGGCCGGTGTTCGTCCTGGTCGTGATCGAGCGGCCGCCGGCGGAGGTACCGTCGGCGGCCCCACTGTTGGAGCTGGTCAACCGCGCTCACCGTGGTGACGGGCCGGTGATCGCAGCAACCCGATGCTCGTGGTCGGTCGTCGATGCCCGGAACGCACTGCTCAAGGTCGCGGTGCGCGCGGCGGCGCCCGAGCCGTTCACCGCGGAGATCCTCGTTCCCGCCCGGCACGTCCTCGGCGTGCTCGATGCCGTCGCCCGAGGTGCCACGATCGGCGTCACCACCGCCCGCCACTCGCCTCAACTGGTCAGTCGGGTCGACATTCGCCATGTCCTGGACGGGGTCGTGCTGCTCAGTTGCGCCCCATCCGCAGAGCTCGCCAGGCTTGCGACCTTGATGCGTCGCGCCGTCGAACCCGGCTGATCAACCATGGTGCGCCGCGCCTTGCCGATGCACCTGCGCGTACCCGGGTCCGAAGTAGACCTCTTTGGCTGGACGGCCCTGCGTAGAGCTTCCCGTTCAGGTGATTGCACGCCCCGGCTGTGGCACAGGACCGTCCACGCGAGCAGGTCGCCGTGTGCCCAAGTAGGCCCGGCACCGGCATCAGCCGTGGGTGAG
>CAVSMR010000021.1:0-124715 GCA_963729115.1 uncultured Actinomycetota bacterium
CAGGTGGTTTGTACGCCTGGGCGATGCCGCCGCCGGCGGCTGGTCGCCCTCGACCATGCGGTCGAGCACGTCGGGGTGGCGGCCGGCCAGCCAGGACAGCAGCGTCGGTCCGACGTTGAACGACAGGTGGGCGTAGTTGTCGACGACGCCGGCGACCCGGCCGTGCTCGTCGAGCGACCGGCACAGCCGTTCGGCCGGTAGCACTCGGCGGTGATGCGCTCGTTCCAGTCGTGGAACGGCGCCGCCGACGGCTCGACCGGCACCTCCTCGGTCCAGGGGTTCTCCCGCGGCGGTTGGTAGAAGTGCCCGTGCACGACCAGCCGAACCGGTTCCGCCACGTCGGCCATGCTGGCAGGGATGAGATCCCGCAGGATCCTGGCCGTGCTCGTGCTCGCCGCCCTCGTCGCCGGCGGCGCCGCCCCGCGCAGGCCGTCACCCGGGGCCGGCCCGCTGACGTCGGCGAGTACCCGGCGCAGGTCGGTTGCTCCGCCCGGCGTGGCCGACCAGTTCGAGGCCCAGTTCTGCGGCGGCACCCTGATCCACGCCGTCGTGGGTCGCTGACCGCCGGGCACTGCTCGAGGAGGGGCCGACGCCTGCCCGACGTGCTGCTCGGGCACACGCGGCTCGACGGGGGACGGAGGCGACGGCTGGCGGTCGTCGCGACGACCGTCATCCTGGCTGGGTTGACTACGGCCTCAGCTGGAGGGGGGTTTCCCGTCCAACGACATCGGGCTGCGTGCGGCTCGCCACCTCGCCGTTCGGCTTCGCCGTTCGCTGCGGCTCGCCTTACGACGGGCCACGAGATGCTGGAGACCCCCGGCACGGTCGGGTGCTGTCACGGGGTGGGGCGGCGTCGGGCGGCGACGAGGGGATCGCAGGAGTTCCCGACGGAGCTCCAGGAGGGAGCGACACGCCGGTCATCGGCGACGCCGGCGTGCGAGGCAGCGCCTCGCCGCCGTACGGCGACGGCGGGGCCGATCGGATCGGAGCCGTCAGCAGGTCGTGTGCGCCGGGGACGGGACGTCGGGCAGGCGGATCCCGCCGACGCCGACGCCTGCCGGGGCGACAGCGGCGGCCCCCTGTGGGCCATCGGGGCCTGACCGCAAGCGCCGGCAGCTCGGCGTCGTGAGCGGCGGGCCGACGTGCGGGTTCTCGCCGACGTACTACACGCCCGTGCGCGGCGTTCATCGCGTTCGTCGAGGCGACGAGCCGGCGGGAGTGGCCTCGCGTGGTTCGCCGACATCGCCCGCAACGTCGCTCGAGCGCGGAGATCGAGCGGGTCCCGCTCGGCCGGGGATCACCACCGGGAACGGCGGCCGGCGACTACGGGCCGGCCGGGCAGGTGACCAGGGGCCAGATGGCGACGTTCCTGGCCCGGGCCCTCGGCGTTGACCGCCGGAGGTCCGACCGGGCCCGTTCGCCGATGTCGTCGGGCACGGCGCCCACGACGGGAGACCATCGAACGCCGTGGCCGCCGCCGGCATCGCGGGCGGTTTCGCGGACGGGACCTTCCCGCCCGAGCAAGCCGTCAACCGCGGCCCAGATGGCGACCCCGTCGGCTCGAGCCCGGCAGCTCCCACCCGCTCGCGACCGGGACCGTTCGTCGACCTGGCCGGGACGAGGCCCGACGCAGGCAACATCAACGCCATCGCCGCACGCCGGGAACGCCAGCTCGTTCCGGCCGACGGCACCTCCGGACCGGCTCGACCCCGTGCAGCCGCGGCCCAGATGGCCACGTTCCTCTTCCGGGGCGTTCCTTCCTGCGTAGAGGGGGGGGAGCCTCGCTCAGTCGGGCGCCAGCCAGACGACCGACAGCGGTGGGAGCGTGAGGCAGCAGCGAAGCAGCCTGGCCGTGCCACGGCACCCCGGCGTCGGCCTCGGCGACGCCACCCTCCAGTGGTTCGACGCCGCTCCCCCACCAGCGGACGTCGTCGGTGCTCAGCACCGCGCGCCACGGCCCGGCGTCCACCAGACCGACGCCAGCCCTCGCGCGGCACCGGCGTGAGGTTGGCCACGACCACCACCGAGCCGTCGTCACCCACGCGGTTGACGCCGCACGAAGACGTAGCGTCGAGTGTTCGGCGTCGTCGGCGTCGAGCCAGCGGAAGCCCTCGGGGCTGTAGTCGCGGCCCACAGCGCCGGGTGGTCCGCCTCGAGCCGGTTGAGGGCGCCGAGCAGGCGTGCACGCCGGCGTGCGGCGGCGTGTCGAGCAGGTGCCAGTCGAGCCGCGGTCGTGGTTCCACTCGCTCCACTGGCCGAACTCGCCGCCCATGAACAGCAGCTTCTTGCCGGGATGGCTCCACATGTAGCGCGTAGAGCAGCCGCAGGTTGGCGAACTTCTGCCACTCGTCGCCGGGCATCTTGTCGAGCAGCGAGCCCTTGCCGTGCACGACCTCGTCGTGCGAGAGCGGCAGCACGAAGTTCTCGGTGAACGCGTAGAGCAGCGCCGAACGTGAGCTCGTCGTGGTGGTACTTGCGGTGGATCGGGTCGCTGCTCGAAGTAGCGCGAGCGTGTCGTGCATCCAGCCCATGTTCCACTTGAGGTGAAGCCGAGGCCGCCGACGTGCGCCGGCCGCGACACGCCGGGCCAGGCGGTCGATTCCTCGGCGATCGTCAGCACGCCGGGGTGCTCGGCGTGCGACGAGCGTCGTTGAGCTCGCGCAGGAAGTCGATGGCCTCGAGGTTCTCGCGGCCGCCGTAGCGGTTCGGGATCCACTCGCCCGCGCTTGCGGCGAGTAGTCGAGGTAGAGCATCGAGGCGACCGCGTCGACGCGCAGGCCGTCGATGTGGAACTCGTCGAGCCAGAACAGGGCGTTGGCGATCGAGGAAGTTGCGCACCTCGTTGCGGCCGTAGTTGAAGATCAGCGTGCCCCAGTCGGGGTGCTCGCCCTGGCGCGGGTCGGCGTGCTCGTAGAGGCGCGTGCCGTCGAAGCGGGCCAGGCCGTGCTCGTCCTTGGGGAAGTGGGCCGGCACCCAGTCGAGGATCACGCCGATGCCGTGCTGGTGGCAGGTGTCGACGAAGTACGTGAAGTCGTCGGGCGTGCCGAAGCGGCGAGGTCGGCGCGAAGTAGCCGGTGACCTGGTAGCCCCACGAGCCGCCGAAGGGTGCTCCATCGACCGGCAGCAGCTCGACGTGGGTGAAGCCCGAGGTCGCCGACGTGGTCGGCCAGCTGGCGGCGCGAGGTCGCGAAGCTGAGCGGGCGGTCGGCTCCTCGGCGACGCGCCGCCACGAACCGAGGTGGCACCTCGTAGACGCGAGCCGCTCGACGCGACGGTCGCGCTGCGCGCGCGCGCTTGGCAGCCAGGCGTCGTCGCCCCACTCGTGGTGCGACTCGACACGATCGACGCGGTGGCGGGCGGCTGCTCGCGCTTGCGGGCCAGCGGGTCGGCCTTCAGCCCACGCCGCCGTCGGCGCCGACGACCTCGAACTTGTAGCGGGCGCCGGGCGCCGATGTCGGGCACGAACAGCTCCCACACCCCGACCGCCCAGCTTGCGCATCGGGTGCACCCGGCCGTCCCAGCCGTTCCAGTCGCCCACCACGCTCACGGCGCGGGCGTTGGGCGCCCACACCGCGAACGCCTGCCGGCCACGCCGTCGTGCACCGCCGCGCGGGCGCCGAGCACCTCCCACAGCTTGCGGTGCTGGCCCTCGCCGATCAGCTACAGGTCGAGGTCGCCGACCGAGGGCGAGTCCGCCGCCTACCGATCCTGGTCGAAGACCGCCCGCCGTGCCGCCCGCTCGGCGGGGGTCTCGCCGGGGATCACGTCGTCCCCGCCGGGATCGGCGCCGCCACGTACGGCGGGGGTCTCGCCGGTGAGCGGGTTGCCCTGGAGCTTGGCGCGGCCGGCGGCGACCAGCTTCTGCGTGCGCTCGAGGACGATCTCGAAGCTGGCGAGCTTCTGGTCGCAGAAGTCCTCGCACTCGAGGCGCATGCGCCGGGCCTGGTCCTCGGCCTTCTCGACGACCTGGCGGGCCCGGGCCTCGGCGGCCTTCACCACCTCGGTGCGCTGCACCATCCGCTCGGCCCGGGCCCGGGCCTGGTCGAGGATGTCGTCGCCCTCGCGGCGCACCTTGGCGAGGAACTCCTCGCGCTCCTTGAGCAGCCAGCGGGCGGCCCGCAGCTCGTCGGGCAGGCGGGCGAGCGCCTCCTCGAGCAGCTCGACGACCTCGTCGCGGTTGATCATCACCGACGCCGACAGCGGCATCGGCCGGGCCGCCGGCGACGAGGTCGAGCACCCGCCGCAGCAGCTGCTCGGCCTCGGGCTGGCGTGCCGGCCGCGCCGCGCGGGGCCGGGCGCGCTGGCGCCGTCGGGCAGCCGGCTCCGGCTGCGCGGCGTCGTCGTCGTAGAACGGTCTGATCGCTCATTCCGAACTTCTCCTGGAGGCGCTTGGCCACCGGCTCGGCACCATGCGAGCTGACGTCGCCGCCGAAGCGGGCGATGTCGCGGATGTACTTCGACGGCGATGAACGAGCTGGCCGAGGCCGACGGGATGAACAGGGTGTGCACGCCCGGAGACGGCGAGGTTCATCTGGGCCTGGGCCATCTCGCTCTCGAAGTCGGACGACGGCCCGCAGGCCCTTGACGATGAAGTCGGCGCCGACGTCCTTGGCCACGTCGACGACCAGCTTCGAGAAGCTGACGACCCGGATGTTGTCGAGGTGGGCGAGCGACTCGCGGATCATCTCCTCGCGCTCCTCGAGCGTCGAACAGCGCGCTCGCCCTTCTGCGGGTTGCGGATGGCCGCCACGACGACCTCGTCGAAGAGGTACGACGCGGTCTCGACGAGCTCCCGGTGCCCGTTGTGGAACGGGTCGAACGACCCGGGATACAGGACGGTGGTCACCGCGTCGTCTCCCCTGGTGGTTCGGCTCGTGCTGCGGCGAACGATGGTGACCACCGTACCGCCGTACGTCTTCGCCCTCGCCATCTGCCCAGCCGTCGCGGCGGCGTCGACCGCGCGCCCGGACTCGCACGACGACGACGTCGGCGTCGAGGTCGCTGAGCAGGCCGGCCCAGTCGTCGAAGGCGTAGGGCGGGTCGAGGAGGGCGAGGTCGACGGGCCGGCGGCGTCCCGGCGAGGCAGCGCGACGGCGTCGCCGACGCACGACGTCGGCCCGGTCGGCCGAGCGCCGAGGCGGTCGAGGTTCGGCCCGGAGCGCGGTCGAGCGCGGCGCGGTCGCGCTCGACGAAGGTGCGCGTGCGCGGCGCCCCGCGACAGGGCCTCGATCCCGAGGGCGCCGCGAGCCGGCGAACAGGTCGAGGACCGCGGCGCCGTCGATGGCGCCGAGGCTGCCGAGGGCGTTGAACGTCGCCTCCCGCACCCGGTCCGACGTCGGCCGGGTGGCGTGCCCGGGCGCGGTGACCAGCCGCCGGCCGCCCCGAGCTCCCCGGCGACGACCACGCATCCGCGTCGACCGTAACGCTCGGCGCCGAGGTCACGCCAGCGAACTACGCTCGGTGCCATGGGTCCGTCGTCGTCCGCATCGACCAGCCCCACGTGCGCAACGCCGTCAACTCGCGCCACCGCCGCGCGGCTGCACGACGAGTTCCTCGCCTTCGACGCCGACGACGACGCCAGGGTGGCGGTGCTCACCGGCGACGAGCCCGCGTTCTGCGCCGGCGCCAACCTCAAGGACCTGCCCCGCGCTGCGGCCGTCCGGCCCGCTGGGGCCGACCCGCCTGCAGCTGTCGAAGCCGGTGATCGCCGCCATCGAGGGCTGGTGCGTCGCCGGCGGGCTCGAGCTGGCGGCGTGGTGCGACCTGCGGGTCGCCGGGCGAGTCGGCCCGCTTCGGCTGCCTCGAGCGGCGGTGGGGCGTGCCGCTCATCGACGGCGGCACCTACCGGCTGCCCCGCATCGTCGGGCTCGGTCGAGCCCTCGACCTCATCCTCACCGGCCGGGAGATCGGCGCCGACGAGGCCGAGCGCGATGGGCCTCGTCGACCGCGTCGTCGCCGACGGCACCGCCCTCGCCGCGGCCGTCGAGCTGGCCGAGGAGATCGCCGCGTTCCCGTGGCCGTGCGTCGTCAACGACCGCCGCTCGGTCTACGAGGGCCTCGGCCTCGGCCTCGACGACGCCCTCGCCAACGAGGACCGGCTCGGCCGCGAGACGATCTTCGCCGACGGCTTCGCCGACGGCGTCGCCCGGTTCACCGCCGGCGGTCGTCGACCGCCCGGCCGAGCGAGCGCCAGCGAGCGAGGCACGAGCCGCCGGTGCCGGGCATGTGATCGAGCCGCCCGAGCGCATCACCTGCATCGACTGCGGCGGCGTGTGCGGCCGCCTGACCCGACCCGCCGAGCTCGGCTGGGAGCCCGGTGACCTCGTCGTCTACCGCTGCCGGGACTGCAACGACCGCTGGGACCTCATCGTCGACGAGTCCGACGAGTCCGACGACGGCGACTCGCGTCGCGACTGACGGGGACCGAGGAGCTCGTCGAGCGCCAGGGTCAGCGCCGCGCCACCGGCGAGCAGCGGCCGCCCCCCATCCGACACCCGTCGCCGCGGGCCCGGCGTCGCCGAGGACCACGTACGCGCCGCCGAGCAGCACGAACCCCGCGGCACCACCGGCGGCGGCCCGCAGGCCGGACGGACGGCCGACGTCGACCACGGCGACCGCGACCACGGCGAGGACGGCGGCGAGCGGCAGCAGCGTGGCGGCTGCGTAGGCGCCGATGCGTCCGGCCGTCGCTGCGTCCGTGCTGACGAGGACGCCGGCGAACTCCCCGACGGGGTCGTCGCCGGCGCGGTCGCCAGCCACGACGACGACCGACACGACGAGGGTCAGGCCGGCCGACGCGGAGGCGAGCAACAGCCGCGCCAGCGCGACCCCAGGGCGTGGCCGCCGACCTCCGCAGCGCCGGCCCCAGCAGGAGGAGCGCGGCCAGCACGACGACGAGCCCGGCGGCGACACCTGCGACGACCCACTCGCCCGCCGTCGGATCGGCGACGACGGCGAGCGGCACGGGGGCCGTGTCTAGCGCCGGCCGCGACGACGGCAACGGCCGTACCCTCCCGCGATGGCCACACGGTTCCCGATCCGCTTCACCGGCCTGAACCGGGCGATGGTCGTGCTCGCCATCCGGCGCTCGGCGTCCTACGTCGAGGTCGACGACGACGAGATGCGCGCCCGTATGTCATGGGCGTTCCGGTTGCGGGCACGCCGTTCCTCGGTGCACTCCGTGGCGCCCGACCACGGGCGGGTCCTGGGCTGGGGCGTGCACGGGTGGCGGGGCGAATGGCTGGTGAACGGCTCGTCGCGGGGCATCGTGCGCGTCGAGCTCGAACCGCGGGCGAGGGGCTGGGTGATCGGGTTCCCGGTCAAGGTGCGGACGCTTCGGGTTGCGGTCAACGACCCCGACGGACTGGTCAGCGCCCTGACGCACTGACCCGCGTGGCTAGCGTCCGCGGCCGTGGCGGACGACTGGGTGCTGGGGATCGACGTCGGGACGACCTGGACCGCGGCCGCCGCGTTCCGGAACGGCCGGGTCGAGATCGTCGCCCTCGGCGCCAACCAGGCGCCGTCCGTGCCGACGGTCGTGTACCGGCAACCGGGCGATCCACCGCTGATCGGCGACGCAGCCTCGCGGACGGCGCCTCGACCGAGCCGGGCCTCGTGGCCCGCGACTTCAAGCGCCGGCTGGGCGACTCGGTGCCGCTCACCCTCGGCGGCGTGCCGGTGTCCGCCGACCAGCTCTACGCCGACGTCCTGCGGTGGGTGGTCACGACGGCGTCGCGTCCGCCGGCGGCCCTCCGGTGGCGGTCGGCGTCACGCATCCCGCCAACTGGGGTCCGTACAAGCTCGACCTGCTGCGCAACGCGGCGCGCGTCGCCGACCTCCCGGCACCGACCTTCCTCTCCGAGCCGGAGGCGGCGGCCATCCACTACGCCAGCGAGGGCCGTGTCGCCGACGGCGAGGTCGTCGCCGTCTACGACCTCGGCGGCGGCACGTTCGACGCCTGCGTCCTGCGCGCCACCGGCGGCGGGAGCTTCGAGGTGCTCGGGCGCGCCCGAGGGCGTCGAGCGCCTCGGCGGGATCGACTTCGACGAGGCGGTCTACGAGCACGTGCGCCGACACGGCCGGCATCGACGTCGAGACGATCGACCCGACCGACGACGCGAGCATGGCCGCGCTCGAGCCGGCTGCGCGACGACTGCACGCTGGCGAAGGAGGCGCTGTCGAGCGACACCGACCGCGTCGATCCCGGTCCTGCTCCCGAGCCTCCAGACCCAGGTGCGCCTCACCAGGGACGAGCTCGAGTCCGCCTGCGCGGAGCCGCTCGCAGCTCACGATCGACTCGCTCAGCCGGGCCATCCGCGACGCCGGCCTCACGCCGGCAGCAGGTCGGCTCCGTGCTGCTGGTCGGCGGGTCGAGCCGCGATCCCGATGGTCGGCGCGGCTCGTCGAGCGAGGCGCTCGGCCGCCCGGTCGCCGTCGACGCCAACCCGAAGCACTCGGTCGCATCCGGAGCGGCGCGCGCGGCGGCGATGGCGGCCGGCCTGCTCGGCGCCGACGCCGCGGCCACCGCCGCCGGCAGCCGTGGTCCCGAGCATGGCGGCGGCCGCGACGGCGCCGCCGGCGACCGCCCTCGTCGAACCGGTCGCCCACGTCGGTGCCTTCACCCCGCCGGCGAAGCGACGCGACCGCCGGCCGCTGATCGCCGCCCTGGTGGCCGTCGTGGTGGCGGCGGTGGCCGCCGCCCTCCTGCTCGGCGGCGGTGGCGACGACGACCTGACGATGTCGCCACCGGTGACGAACCGAGCGGCGCCTGCCGCTGCGTCGGAGACGACGACCGCGGCAACCGAGGACCGACGGCGCCGGCGACTGGTCGAGGCCGAGGTCACCGAGCTCGACCAGGACTTCGGCTACCTCGGCTACGTGTTCGCGTTCGGCGAGCTGGCCGTGACGCCGCCAGCGGACGAGTTCTCGCGCGCGGCCTAGGTGACGCATCACCGGCCGCATGGAGAACCGGGGGCTGTTCGAGGCGCAGGTGATCGGCTTCGACCTCGAGATCGACGGGGTCGACTACGAGCCGCGGACGACGCTCTTCAGCGCCGCGCCCGGCGCCACGCGAGGACGTCGAGCTCATCTACGACCTCGAGCCCGACGTCGATCGAGGACCTCGACACCTCCGTCCTCCGCATCGGCGGGCGAACGAGCGAACCAGGCGGTGCTACCCGATCGGCGGCGGCGTCCGAGGTCGAGCCCGTGCTGCACCCCGGCGTCGGCCAGGAGGTCGGCAGAGCACGACGTTCGGACCCGGCGACCGCTACGGCACCGGCACGATCGAGGTGTCGCAGGTCCGAGCTGGGCGCCAGCCTCGGCCTACGACACCGCCGCCAGAGGCCGGCAACCTCTGGTTCGCCGGTGCACTACAAGACGTGCATCGAGCATCTCGACAACGAACCTCATCCTCGTCCTCGTGCTGCCCGAACGGCGAGCGGCGAGGACGCCGACGGGGTGCGGGTCTCACGGAGGACGGGACCGCGGCCCACGGCAGCCCGCTGACGATGAGCGTGTCCTGGGTCGCAACGAGGGCATCGCCTACTGGCAGGTGCCGTCCGAGATCGCCGGGCGGGAGGTCATCGGTCGACCTCGACGACTGCGGGCAGCCCCGAGCACGTGGTCGGCAACATTCACGCGTCACCATCCCCGGAGCCCCCGACGAGGCGTCGCCCCCCGACTGCCGAACCTGCACCTGATCGTGCCCTCAGAGGGCACAGAACAGGTGCAGGTCAGGCTCAGCCCTTCTCGAGGAACGCGGTGTCCTCGTCGGCGAGGAGGAGCTCGACCTCGTCGCGCAGGTCGGGGTGCGTCGGCGAGGCCGGGGTCGGCGTCGACGAGGTCGAACGGCGAGCTCCGGGCGCTCCACGACCACGTCCCGGTCGCGCCGCAGCGACGCCAGCTTGAGGTCGTTGCGGCCCTTCTGGCGCGTCGCCGAAGAGCGTGCCCTCGCCCCGCAGGTCGAGGTCGACCTCGGCCAGCTCGAAGCCGTCGGTCGGTGCGCGACCATCGCCTCGAGCCGGCGCCTCGCCGTCGGGCGTCGGCGCCGTCGCCGACGAGGTAGCAGCACGACTGCGTCGGCGCCGCGCCCGACCCGGCCCCGGAGCTGGTGGAGCTGGGCGATGCCGAAGCGGTCGGCGTCGAGGATCGACCATCACGGTGGCGTTGGGGACGTCGACGCCGACCTCGATCACGGTGGTGGCGACGAGCACGTCGAGCTCGCCGGCGCGGAACGCGGTCCATCGTCGCCTCCTTCTCCGCCGGCGTCACCCGGCCGTGCAGCAGGCCGAGGCGCAGGCCGGCGAGCGGCCCGGCCGTCGAGCTCGCTCGTAGGTCTCCTCGGCCGAGCGCACCTCGAGCTTCTCGCGACTCCTCGATGAGCGGGCACACGACGTAGGCCTGGCGCCCGGCGGCCGACCTCGTCGCGCACGTGCTGCCCACGCCGCCGGCCTCCTCGAGCTCGGCCCGTCGCGCCCACACGGTCGTCGATCGGCGTGCGGCCCGGCGGCAGCTCGTCGAGCACGCGTCACGTCGAGGTCGCCGTAGACGGTCATCGCCGCGGTGCGCGGGATCGGCGTCGCCGTCATCACCAGCACGTCGGGCACGCGTCGCCGCGCGCCCTTGTCGCGCAGCGCGGCGCGCTGCTCGACGCCGAAGCGGTGCTGCTCGTCGATGACCACGACGCCGAGCGACGTGAACGCGACGCCCTCCTCGATGCAGCGCGTGGGTGCCGATGACGATGTCGACGCGTGCCGTCGGCGAGGCCGGCGAGCAGCCGCTCGCGCTCCGTCGCCGTCGTGCGGTTGGTGAGCAGCTCGACGCGCAGCGGCCGCTCGTCGAACAGCGTCGGCCGCCGTCGCCGGCACGGTCGAAGCCGTCGAGCAGCGCGCGGACGCCGAGGCGTGCTGCTCGGCGAGCACCTCGGTCGGCGCCATGAGCGCGCCCTGGTGCCCGCCCTGCACGGCGGTGAGCATGGCGCGCGACGCGCGACGACCGTCTTGCCCGACGCCGACGTCGCCCTGCAGCAGCCGGTGCATCGGGTGCGGGCCGGCCGAGGTCGGCGGTCGATCTCGGCGATCGCCGCGCTGCTGGGCGCCGGTGAGCGCGAACGGCAGCGCGCTCGTGGAAGCGCGTCGACGAGCGCGCCGCCGACGGTCGTGGCGGATGCCCCGGCGCGTCGCGCTCGAGCGCCTGCTTGCGCAGCACGAGCGCCAGCTGGATGCGGAGCAGCTCGTCGAACACGAGCCGCTTGCGGGCGCCGCCTGCCTCGCGCCATCGACTCGGGCACGTGGATGCCGCTGAAGCGCCGCGCGTGCGGTCGACGAGGTCGAAGCGGTCGAGCACCGGCTCGGGCACGGGGTCGAGCGAAGCTCGCCGGCCGCGGTCGCAGCGCCTCGCTCGACCCAGCCGCCGATGTCCCAGGTGGTAGAGCCGCGCCTTCTCCGACTGCGGGTAGACGGGCACGATCCGGCCGGTCTTGTCGCCGATGAGGTCGACGACCGGGTTCGTCATCTGCCGCTTGCCCTGGAAGATCGTCGAGCTTGCCGAAGAACACGGCCTCGGTGCCCGGCCGGCAGCTGGCGCTCCCGCCACGGCTGGTTGAAGAACGTGCACGTGCAGGTAGCCGGTGCCGTCGGTGACGTCGACCGTCGACGAGCGCTCGCGCCGGCCGCGCGCCCGGCGCCGACGTGACCGCGCTCGACCCGCGCCGAGCACCATGCGCCTCCTCGCCGACCGCGAGGTCGCGCGATCGGCGCCTGCTTCGTGCGGTCGAGGTAGCGCCGCGGGTAGTGCGTGAGCAGGTCGAGCACCGTCGTCGATGCCGAGCTCGTCGAGCGCCTTCGGCCTGCTTCGGCCCGACGCCCTTGAGCCGTGTCGACCGGCGATGTCGCGCGAGCTCGCCGAGCGTCAGCGGCGCTCGGCCACGCTACTCGATGCCGAAGAGGTACGGGTAGAGCGGCTGGCCGCCGTGGTGGACCTCGGCCTCGACGTCGGGGCGGTGCTCGCTCGAGCCACTCGCGTGATCCGCCGGGTGACCGCCGGCCGACGCGCCCTCGCCCTCGATGATCGTGACGATCTCGTGGTCGTCGGTCGACGAGGCGCGTCGAGCAGGCCGCAGCAGCGGCGCCGCCGAGGTCGGCGTCGACCACCTCGATGCCCTCGCCGGGCAGATGCCGAGCCAGTCGCCCTCGGCGATCGGGCCGGCGTCGGTCGCACGAGTCGCGCACGGCCTGGGTGACCTCGCCGGCCACGACGCGCCGGCGGCCGCCGCGCCATCGCGTCGGCGTTGTCGTCGACGTCGGCCTCGGGGTCGTAGGCCAGCAGCGCGGCGAAGCCCTCGGCGACGCCCCGGGTCGGCACGACCCGCACCGTCTTGACGGTCAGCGTCGTCGACCTGCTCGGCCACCGGGATGATGTTCTTGTTGTTCGGCAGGATCACGACCTGCGTCGGCCGGCGCACGCCTCGACCGCCTCGAGCAGCTCGGCGGTCGACGGGTTCATCGATCTGGCCGCCGGTCACGATGCCCTGCACGCCGAGGCTAGTGGAAGATGCGCCGGATGCCGTCGCCGGTGCGCGACGGCGACGACCGCGGTCGTGCACCGGCTCGTCGACGTGCGAGCCCGTCGACGCCGCCGTCGGCGCGCGGCCTCGCGCACCCAGCGCTCCTCCTCGACCTGCTCGAGCAGGTCGGTGACCCGGATGTTGCGGGGCCGGCCGGCGTCGAGCGCGGCCTCGATGGCGGCGCCGATGTCGTCGGTGTGGATGTGGCAGTTCCAGATGCCGTCGCCGCCGACGACGACGATCGAGTCGCCGATGCCGGCCCACACGTCCTTGAACGCGGGGATCGGCGTCGTCGGCGCGCCTCGAGGAAGTACATGACCTCGTAGCGGAGGTCGGCGACGTCGCCGTGCTCGTCGCCGTGCGCCGTCGCTCAGGTCGAGCGCCGGACCCTCGGCGCGTCGACCTCGGCGGGCTCGGGCACGGCCCGGCCGTCGACGACGTGGAGCAGCGCGTCGAGCAGGAGGAGGAAGCCGGCGCCGCCGGCGTCGACGACGCCGGCCTGCTTGAGCACCGGCAGCATGCTCGGGCGTGCGGGCCAGGGCGTCGGCGCCGCCGCTCCTTGGCCGCGTCGAGCACGTCGACGAGCGACGCCGCCGGCCGCCGCCGCGCTCGGCGGCGGCCTCGGACGGCCTCGCGCACGACGGTGAGGATCGTGCCCTCGACCGGGCTGCATGACCGCGCCGTAGGCCGCCGTCGACGCCGCCGTCGAGGCCGTCGGCGACGTCGCCGGCCGTCGACCGCCGTCGGCCTCGCGCCATGCCGTCGGCCAGCCCCCGCAGGATCTGGCGAGAGGATCACGCCCGAGTTGCCGCGGGCGCCCATGAGCGACCCGTGGCTGATGGCCTTGCACGTCGCGGCCATGTCGTCGTCGGCCCGTCGAGCTCGCTCGCACACCGACTCGAGGGTGAGGGCCATGTTCGTGCCGGTGTCGCCGTCGGGGACCGGGTAGACGTTGAGCCGGTTGATCGCCTCCTGGTGCGCGCGCCAGGGCATCCCGGTAGCCGTGCACGACGGCGCGCAGCGTCGGCGGCGTCGAGGCGCTCGAGGGTCCGCCATCGGCGCCGGATCGTAGGCGGCGCCGGCACTTGGCTCGCCGAGTCGCGGTCCGGCCGCTGGTAGCGTCTGACGTCCCGTCATGGCAGCGGTCTGCGAGGTCTGCGGCAAGAAGCCGTGCTTCGGCATGGCCGTGAGCCACTCCCACCGCCGCACCAAGCGTCGCTGGAACCCGAACATCCAGCGGGTCCGGGCCCTCGTCAACGGCGCCCCGAAGCGGATGCACGTCTGCACCGGCTGCATCAAGGCCGGCAAGATCGAAAAGGCCGGGCACTAGCCCGTCTGTGCCGACGCGGCGACGCGCCGGCGAGCCCCAGGTCCGTCGGGGGCTCGCCAGCGACGTGGTGCTCGGCGTCAGCTGACGGTGAACGACTCCGCCATGCCGAGGTCGGCGTGGGCCTCGCCCTCGGGTGAGGAGATGAAGCAGGCCATCACGTACTCGCCGGCCGGAAGGTCCACCGTGATGACGACCTCGTCGCCCGGGGCGGCGACGTCGCTCTCCACCTGGGCGGCGAGCGTCCCGTCCTCCCCTTCGGCCGCGAACGCCTCCTCGAGCGTGACGCCCTCGGCCAGCTGGGCGATGTACATGAAGTGCGGCTCCTCGCCGTCGTTGGTCATCACGAAGGAGGTCGGGCCGGCCGCCGCGGGCGTGAACTCGAAGTCGTACTCGACCGCGGTGACGTCGACACGCTGCGCATCCGGGTCGATCTCGTCGCTCGATTCGAAGTCGGGCGGCTCCCCGCCGCCGATCCCGCACGACTCCTCGTCGAAGGCGTCGATGCGCTCGATGGCCTCGTTGACGGCGTCGTCGTTGAACGCCGCCTCGCCCTGCTCGATGAAGGCGTTGGCGGCCAGCTCGACGTCGGCGGCGATCTCCTCGGGAGCGACCTCGGCGAGCTCCTCGAGCTGCTCGTTGCTCGGGAAGGCCTCCTGCTCCTCGAGGACCGTGGCTGCCGCGCAGTAGGCCTCCGTGCTCGGGGGCGATCTCGACGCTGGCGGCCTCGGCGTCGTCGTCGTTGGGGCAGTTCTCCGCCTCGAAGGGCTCGATGACCTCCTCGAGGCGACGGCCGACCTCCTCGTCGACGAAGGCAGCGTCGGGCGAGCCGTCCTCGATCGCCTCGATGAAGGCGTCGGCCACGTACGCGACGTCGTCGCTGATCTCCTCCGGTGCCGTGTCGCGGATGGCCTCCATCTGTGCCACGGTCACCTCGCTGTCGCTCGTCTCGGCGGCGACCTCGTCGCCGGTCGCCTCGGCGCCGTCGTCGTCGCCGCACGCCGTGGTCAGCAGCGCCAACGCCCCAACCGCGGCCACGGCCCGAACACCCCATCTGCGCATCTCCATGTCCATGCCTCCCTTGACGGCGCCCGCGTGGGCGGTTGGCAGGCACGATGCGTGAACCAGGGCGCCACGTCGTCCGCACTTCCTACGTATTCCGGGTCCTGCCGGTTGGTCACTCCCGGTGACCGCTGGGTACGGTGACTGTCCCGGTCATCCAGCCCGTCGAGGAGCCACTTCGGTGCAAGGAGTCATCAAGTCGTACGACCCAGGCACGGGTGACGGCGTGATCCTCTGCGACACCGACTTCGCTCGACTACGACCTCGCCCCCGACGCCCTCGCCGGCCGCCCTTCCGGATGCTGCGCCAGGGCCAGCGGGTGATCTTCGACGTCGAGGGCACCGGCCTCGCCACCCGCCTGCGGGTCGGCTGCGAGGTCGACATGGGCACGCCCGGGCTTCGCCGCCCGCGACACCCGAGCAGCCGACGAGGCCGACGACCGCCGGTGACGCATCCTCCGACCATCGCAACCAGCGGCTCCTCGACTTGGTCGAGGAGTGGCGCCAGGTCTTCGAGCCCGACGCCGTGCACTGGTGCGACGGCTCGGCCGAGGAGTACGACCGGCTGGCCCAGCTGCTGGTCGACGGCGGCACCTTCGAGCGGCTCGTCCGACGCCAAGCGGCCGAACAGCTACCTCGCCCTGTCCGACCCCGGCGACGTCGCCCGGGTCGAGGACCGCACCTTCATCTGCTCCGATCGACGAGACCGACGCCGGCCCGACCAACAACTGGCGCGACCCCGGCCGAGATGAAGGCGACGATGCTCGAGCTCTACCGCGGGCGCGATGCGGGGCCGGACCATGTACGTGGTGCCGTTCTCGATGGGCCCGCTCGGCTCGCCCATCGCCCACATCGGCGTGCAGCTCACCGACTCGCCCTACGTCGCCGCGAACATGCGGATCATGACCCGCATGGGCCAGGGCGCCCTCGACGTCCTCGGCGCCGACGGCGAGTTCGTGCCGTGCCTGCACTCGGTCGGCTACCCGCTCGTCGACGGCCGACGGCACCGCCCGGCCCGACGTGCCGTGGCCGTGCGACGCGGAGAACAAGTACATCACCCACTTCCCCGAGACCCGTGAGATCTGGAGCTACGGCTCCGGCTACGGCGGCAACGCCCTGCTCGGCAAGAAGTGCTTCGCCCTGCGCATCGCCTCGACGATGGCCCGCGACGACGGCTGGATGGCCGAGCACATGCTCATCCTCGGCATCACGCCGCCCAACGGCGAGAAGCGCTACGTCGCCGCCGCCTTCCCGTCGGCGTGCGGCAAGACGAACATGGCGATGCTGATCCCGTCGCTGCCGGGCTGGAAGGTCGAGACCGTCGGCGACGACATCGCCTGGATGAAGTTCGGCGCCGACGGCCGCCTCTACGCCATCAACCCCGAGGCCGGCTTCTTCGGCGTCGCCCCCGGCACCGGCGAGTCGACGAACCCGAACGCGCTGCGCACGCTGTGGGGCAACAGCATCTTCACCAACGTGGCCAAGACCGACGACGGCGACGTGTGGTGGGAGGGCCTCACCGACGACGAGCCGTCGCACCTGGTCGGGCGGCCGCGTCGCGGGACGACGCGCTGCCGATGTTCACGGGCGTGCGGGTGCGGTCCAAGGGCGAGCGGTTGGTCCTGGTGGCGACCGACCGCTACCAGATGGCGGTCGCGACGCTGGCGTGGTCACCGTCCGGCGCGGTGGACGCCCTCGTGCCGGCCGGCCTGCTGACCGAGATCGCCAAGCAGGTCGACGGCGAGGTGACCCTGCACGCCGACCGTGACCGGTTCGGCCTGGCCTGGTCCCGGGCGGTCACCACCACGGCGGTCCTGGACGGCAGCTTCCTGCACGAGTCCAAGGTCCCGGTGTCCGATGTGGACACCCGGGTGGAGCTCGACGCGGACGCCATGGCCGGGGCGGTACGGCGGGTCGGCCTGTACACGGATCCGCGCGGCGTGCTGGTGCTCGAGGTCGGCGACGGCGAGGTCCGGCTTCGCGGAGCGGACGCGCGGATCGGGGAGGCGGAGGAGTCGGTCAAGGCCACGGTGGACGGGGGGCGCACGTCGCACGCCTACCAGGCACGGTTCCTCACCGAGGCGCTGCGGGCGTTCGCGGGGCGGCGGGTTCGGCTGGAGATCCAGCCGGGCATGCGGGCGACGGTCTTCCAGGCCGTGGAAGGGGATGCTCTTGGGTTGCGCTACGTCGTGATGCCCATGTTGCCGCCCCGGCAGTGAGCCGGTGGGCTACCTCGAGGAGTTCAGGTAGTCCAGCTGCGCCTTGACCGACCACTCCGCCGGTGCCCACAGTGACCTGTCCACGTCCGCGTACACCAGCTCCACGACCTGCCGGGCCGTCGCGTCCGGGCCCAGGGTTCGCAGGGCGTTGCGGACCTGGCTCAGGCGGTCCTCCCGGTGGGCCAGGTACTCGGCGGCGATCGTGGCGGTGTCGGGGAGCTCCGCGCCGTGGCCCGGCAGCGCGACCGTGCCGTCCGGCTCCTTCATCAGCCGGCGCAACGACTTCAGGTACGCGCCGAGGTCGGCGATCACCGCCGTGCCGCGGCCCAGGATCGAGTCGCCGGTCAGGATCGCCGGGAACTCCGCCACCCGCAGGCAGATCGAGTCCTCCGTGTGGCCCGGGGTGTGCAGGACCTCGAGGCTCAGGCCCGCCGCGGAGACCAGCTCGCCCTCGGTCAGCGCCGGCGCGGAACGGCACAGGGACGGGTCGAACGCGCGTACCGGCGCACCGGTCCGCGCCGCCAGCCAGGGTGCGCCCTGCGCGTGGTCGGGATGGTGGTGGGTCAGCACGATCAGCTCGACCGGCGCCGTGTCCAGCACCTTCGTCAGGTGCGGCTCGTCCTCGTAGCCCGGGTCCACCACGACGACCGAGCCGGCCCCCGGCGCGCGCAGGAGCCACGTGTTCGTGCCGTCCAGCGTCATCGAGCCCGGGTTGTTCTCCAGCACCACCGACGCCACCGGCGTGACCTGGCGCAGCTCGCCGTAGGCGGGATGCCCGGTCATGCCGGCTCGCTCGGGTCCAGGTGGGACGCCGCCGTGTCGTACGCCGGGTCGCCGGGCAGCACGATCCGCAGCATGTCGCCGTCGCGCGCGACCCGGGGCATCAGCTTCTCGATCGTCCGCTCGCGGGCCATCGCGTCCGCCACTGTCGGGCACTCCTCCAGCTCCGCCAGCGTCGTCCAGGTCGGGGGCAGCAGCCCGACCGTGCCCGCCTTCCACTCGTCCAGCGTCGCGGCCGGACGGCCCCACCGCGTGTCCGCGGCCTCCGACGTGTCGCCGTCGGGCACCTGCCCCGACGGCACCCGCGCCAGGAAGAACCTCGTGTCGAACCGGCGCGTCTCCTCCACCGGCGTCACCCAGTTCGCCCACGGTCGCAGCAGGTCCGCCCGCAGCACCAGGCCGGACTCCGCCAGGAAGCCCGCCAGCGACAGCTCCCGGTTCACCAGCCCCGCCCGTGCCTCCGCGAACGGCCGGACGTCCGAGACCACCGAGTCCTCCGACGGCCCCGCCAGCAGCACGCCCGACTCCTCGAACGTCTCCCGCACGGCCGCGCACACCAGCGCCCGCGCCAGGCCGACGTCGCACGCGAACCGCGACGCCCACCAGGCCGGCGGCGGCCCGTGCCAGGCCAGCGACGTGTCCGCGTCGCGCCGGTCGACGCCGCCACCCGGAAAGACCGTCATCCCGCCCGCGAACGCCATCCCCATCACCCGGCGCTGCAGGAAGACCTCGAGCCCGGCCTCGGTGTCGCGGACCAGCATCACCGTCGCCGCGTCCTTGGGCGTCGCCGGCGGGTCCGGGATCTCGGGTGGGACGAATCCCGACGGCAGGGGCAGCTCCCTCGGCAACTCACGCACACGCCGAGCCTACGCAGAACGGCGCCGGAACCCGGCAGGATGTGACCATGAACGACACACGGCTGCGAATGGGACTCGTCGGTGCCGGACCATGGGCACGCAAGGTGCACGGCCCGGGGGTGGCCGGCCACCCCGGCACGGACCTCGTCTCGGTGTGGGCCCGCCGGCCGGACGCCGCGGCCGAGGTCGCCGAGCTCACCGGCGCCACGCCGGTCGCGGACTTCGACGACCTGCTCGCCACGGTCGACGCGGTCACCTTCGCCGTGCCGCCCGCCGTGCAGGCGCCGCTCGCGCTGCGGGCGCTCGAGGCCGGCAAGCACCTCGTCCTGGAAAAGCCGCTGGCGGGCACCGTCGAGGAGGCCGAAGGGCTCGTCGCCGCGGCCGAGCGGGCCCAGGTCACCACGCTGATGATGCTGACCTTCCGCTACGCGCGGGAGACGATCGACTGGCTAGACGAGGTGCACCGGCTCGGCGGCTGGCACGGCGGCTCCGCGCGCTGGATGTCCGCCACCCTGCTCGACACCAAGTACGACTTCTCCCGCTGGCGCCACGACGGCGGCGCGCTCGCCGACATCGGCCCGCACGTGTTCGACCTGCTCGACGCCGCGCTAGGCCCGGTCACCGAGGTCGTGTCCGCGCACTTCGCCGAGCCCGGCCGCGTCTGGCACGTCCTGCTCGGCCACGCGGGCGGCGCGACGAGCACCTCGACGCTGACCATGCACACCCCGGCCGACCCGCCGATCAACGACTTCACCGTGTTCGGCGCGAACGGCTACCGCGAACTCGACGCAACCGGCGACGCATCCACGCGCTACGCGGCCCTACTCGACGAGTTCACGGCAATGGTCCGCACCGGCCGCACCGAACACCCCGTCGACATCCGCCGCGGCCTGCACATCCAACGCCTACTGCAGGCAGTCACCGACACGATCACCGGCGGGTAACCCCCGCCCTCCGGCATAGGCGCGGCCTGCACATCCAACGCCTACTGCAGGCAGTCACCCACACGGTCACGAAGAGCGGCGCGCGCGGCCACGTCGCCGGCGGGTAACCCCGCCCTCCGGCAAGGGCACGAACGGCCACCGCGAACTCGACGCGACCGCGCGCTTACGCCGCCCTACTCGACGATTTCACGACGATGATCCGCACCGGCCGCACCAACACCCGTCAACGTCCACCGCGGCCTGCACATCCAACGCCAACTGCAGGCGGTCACCGTCACGGACAGCGGCGCGCCTACTCGACGAGCACGGCGATGGTCCGCACCAGCCGCACCAAGCACCCTTCGACATCCACCGCGGCCTGCGCATCCAGCGCCTACTGCAGGCGGTCACCGACACGGTCACCAACAGCGGCGCGCGCGGTCAGGTCGCCGGCGGGTAACCCCGGCCCTCCGGCTTGGGCGGCGTGCCGTTGATCGTCATCGGTCCGCTGCCGGAGCGCTGTGGGTCGAAGCCCGGCTTGCCGTGCCGGCCCGACCAGGAGCCGGCGGACGTGCTGCCCTCCTCCTGGTTCTCCCGGCGCGCCAGCTCGTCCTGCAGCTCCCGCAGCAGGTTGCGCTCCTGGGTGTTCAGGATGTCGTCGCCGAACGTCGCGGCGTGGTTGTCCTTGCTCGCCGGGACCAGGCGCGGGCGCGTGGCGTCCTTCGACTTCGGCCGGCGGCGCGGGGATGGCCGCGAGATCGACGGCGTCGAGGCGCTCAGCGCGGACGAGGACCGCTCGTCGTTCGCGGGCTCGTCCGCCACCGGCTCCGGCCGCGCGAACACGGCGGTCTCCTCCGCGGAGTTCGGGCGCGGCACCGGCCGGCCGGCACGCGGCATGCCGACCGGTGGCGGCAGCGGCTCGGCGTCGGGCAGGAACGGCGCCGCGACCTGTGGCGCGTCTGCCGGCCGGAGCTCGACCGGGGGCGGCAGCATGCGCTCACCCGACCCGGAACGGTGCAGCTCGATGGGCGGCGGGAGCGAGCCGTGCGGCGGGGTCGGCATCGCGCCGGCCGGGTCGCGGTGCAGCTCGATCGGCGGGGGCAGCTCGGCCGGCAGCTCGTCCATGCGGCGCGGCTCGGCCGCCTGGGGCAGCTCGATGGGTGGCGGCAGCGTGCGTTCATCGGCCCGCGGCATCTCGATCGGCGGCGGGAGAGGGCGCTGCCCTTCGGCCGGCGCCCCCATGGGCACCGGCTGGTCGTGCCGCTGCTCGGCACCGAACGGTTGCGTTCGGACCGGCTCTACCGGACTCAATCGCGGCGTGTGCACCGAGTCCGGTTCAGCGAAAGGGACCTGCCGCGCGCAGCGCATCGCCTCCTGGTGGTAGTCGCCCGGCTGGTTGCCGTCCACCAGCACCTCGACCGACGCCCGGATGCCCGCGCGGCGCAGCGCGTACTCGACGCGGTAGGCGGTCGCCGGGGCGAACCCGCCCGGACCGACCCCGACCAGCACGACGCGGTGCGGCACCGGACCGGACACCGGACCAGCCGGCGTCAGCCGCCACACGCACCACACCGAGCGCACGTCCGGCAGCACGTCCAGCACCGGCCGGATGGCCTCCGCGACGCCCCGGTCCGGCTCCCGGCCGTCGACCGGGCCGACCGCGAAGCGGTGGCGGGCCACCGGCGCGGGATCCCGCACCTGGACCCGATCGATGACCGACTGGTCGAGGTAGGTGTCGGCGAACAGCGACTCCAGCTCGCGCTGGTGGGCCTTGGCCAGCGTGACCCGGCCGGCCACGAGGCAGCCGGCGACGAACTCGAGCGAGCGGTCCAGCTCGGCGGACGCGAGCATCTGGCGCGCGTCGGCCAGTGCGTCGTCGTCCAGCCGGCCGGCGAGGCTCAGCAGCAGCTCATGTATTCGGATCGGCAACGCGACACCCGGCCTGTTCCCTCTGGACACCTGGGTCAAGGTCGGCTCCTTCCGCTCGTCTTGTTCGGACGGACAGCGGTTCAGCCCTGGTACACGACCATCCCGGGCAGCAGCGGCTCGGACGCCGCGAGGGCTGCCTGGTGGTAGGGCGGGAGGTCGATGCCCTCCGGCATGACCTCGACACCCGGTTCGTGCGATCCAAGCGCCCGCAGCACCCGCTGCAGCTCCCCGGTCAATCGAGCGCAGCCGGCTGTAGCGGTGACGAGCACGATCCTGGAGGCCGGGCCGATGCCCGACCGGTGCCGTCGCCAACTCCCACGCACGTCGACCAACTCGGGACGACCGTGCAGGATCGCCCCGAGCACTACCGCTTCAGAGTCGCCCAAATTCACCCGTTCGGGCGACTCCGAGGTAAATGTGTAGTCGACTTCGTCGATTTGGTCCACCCAGGGCACGGCGTGCAGCCGGCCCGCGTCCGCGCCCACGTCGAGCAGAGCGGCGTTGAGCAGCACAGACTCGTGCGCCGTGATCGCGACCCGCTCCCGCAGGAGGGTGAGGGGCAGCGCGCGGGCGAGCGCGTCGATCGCGCCGCCGGCGAGCCAGTCACGCAGCCGCCACAGCTGGCGGTCGGGTAACCGGCCGGCGAGCCGGAGAAGAAGCTCGTGACAGGGTTCTTCCATCTCGGGCACTTCGGTCCTCCCGGTTGTCAGGACACCTCGACGATCAGCTCGACCTCGACCGGCACGCCCAGCGGCAGCTCGGCGACCCCGACGGCGGAGCGCGCGTGGCGGCCCGCGTCGCCGAAGATCTCCCCCAGCAGCTCGGACGCGCCGTTGACCACCGCCGGCTGGCCGGTGAAACCCTCGGCCGAGGCGACGAACCCGACGACCTTGACCACCCGCGTGATCGCGTCGACGCCGACCAGGGCGTGCACCGCGGCCAGCGCGTTCAGCGCGCAGGTACGGGCGTGGCCCTTGGCCTCCTCCGGGCTGACCTCCTGGCCGACCTTGCCGGTGGCCGCGATCGTCCCGCCGACGAACGGCACCTGGCCCGCGGTGTAGACCAGGTTCCCGGTCCGCACGGCGGGCACGTACGCGCCGGCCGGGGCGGGCACGTCGGGCAGCTCGATGCCGAGCTCCCCGAGCCGGTCACTCCAGCCCACGTCAGGCACCCTTCGGCCGCTTGAGGTAGGCCACCATCTGCTCGCCGGTCGGGCCGGGAAGTACGGTCACCAGCTCCCAGCCGTCCTCGCCCCACTGGTCGAGGATCTGCTTGGTCGCGTGGATCAGCAGCGGCACGGTCGCGTACTCCCACTTCGTCATGGACGGGGACGTTACCCGGCCGGGGCCCGCCTGCGGGCGCGGCCTGGCCGACCGCAGGCGCCCGGCCCCGCCGTGCACGGCAACCGTCGCGCCGCGGGTACGGTTGCCGCGTGGAAGGCTGGCGAGTGATCGCGACCGTCCTGCTCGCGGTCGCCGGGTTCGTGATCGTCCTGCTCACCATGGCGAAGACGCGCGACCGCCGGGAGGCCACGAGCGGCACCGTCGCGGTCAGCGGCGCGATCGCCTTCACGCTCCTCGTGGTGCTGTGCGTGCTGACGCTGACCGTGCTGTCGCCGACCGTCACGTGGATCCTCGTCGGGGCCGTCGGCGCCACCGTCACCGTGATGCTGCTCGCTAGTTGAGCGCCTGTCGGGCACTGCTCCGAACAGTCCACATACCCTGATGTGGTGACCACCTCCACGCCCTGGCCCGAGCCGATTTCCCGGGCGCGCCTGCACGTGGTCACGGGCAAGGGCGGCACGGGCAAGACGACGGTCGCCGCCGCCCTCGCGCTGGCGCTTGCGACCGGCGGGCGGCGGGTGCTGCTCATCGAGGTCGAGGGGCGACAGGGCATCGCCCAGCTCTTCGACACCCAGCCGCTGCCCTACGAGGAGAAGCGGATCGCGTCCGCGCCCGGCGGCGGCGAGGTCCGCGCGCTGCACGTGGACGCAGAGGCGGCGCTGCTCGAGTACTTCGCGATGTTCTACAACCTGGGCTTCGCCGGCCGCACGCTGCGGCGCATGGGCGCGATCGAGTTCGCCACCACGCTGGCGCCGGGCCTGCGCGACGTGCTGCTGACCGGCAAGGTCAAGGAGACCGTCGGGCGCACCGACGAGCACGGCCGGCACGTGTACGACGCCGTCGTGCTCGACGCGCCGCCCACCGGACGGATCGTGAAGTTCCTCGACGTCACCAAGGCCATGGCCGACCTCGCGAAGGTCGGCCCGATCAAGGGCCAGAGCGACGGCGTGGTGCGGCTGCTGCACTCGCAGGACACCGCCGTGCACCTGGTGACGCTGCTGGAGGAGATGCCGGTCCGGGAGACCATCGAGGCGGCCGCCGAGCTCGCCGCGGCGGAGCTGCGGCCCGGCGCGGTGATCATCAACCGGGTCCGCCCACCGCGGCTGCCGGCCCGCTCGGTCCCGCCCGCCGCGGGCGGCCGGGTGGACGCGTCCCGCGTGCGGGCCGGCCTGACCAGCGCGGGCCTGGACCTCGCGCCCGAGGACGTCGACGGCCTGGTCGACGAGACCGTCGAGCACGCCATCCGGGTGCTCGCCGAGCAGAACGCCCGCGTACAGCTCACGGAGGTCGACCTGCCGGCGATCGAGCTGCCGGACATCACCGACGGCGTCGACACGGCGGCGCTCTACGAGCTGGCCGAGGTCCTGGTCGACCAGGGGGTGCGATGAGCACGCTCGACATCGACGAGCTGATCGACGACCCCGACATCCACGTCGTCGTGTGCTGCGGCTCCGGCGGGGTCGGCAAGACGACCACGGCCGCCGCGATCGCGCTGCGCGCCGCCGAGCGCGGGCGCAAGACGGTCGTGCTGACGATCGACCCGGCCCGCCGCCTCGCCCAGTCCCTCGGCCTGCGCGAGCTGGGCAACACGCCCAAGGAGGTCGAGGTCGACGGCTTCGAGCCGGCCGGCCAGCTCGCCGCGATGATGCTGGACATGCGTCGCACGTTCGACGACATGGTGCTCGCGAACGCCGGCGAGAAGCGGGCGCAGGAGGTGCTCGCGAACCCGTTCTACAAGACGATCTCCAGCTCGTTCTCCGGCACGCAGGAGTACATGGCGATGGAGAAGCTGGGGCAGCTCGCCGCCGAGGGCCGCTGGGACCTGATCGTCGTCGACACCCCGCCGAGCCGCTCCGCGCTGGACTTCCTGGACGCGCCGCAGCGGATGTCCTCCGCGCTCGACGGCCGCATGATCCGGCTCCTGTCCGGGCCGGCCCGGACCGGCGGCTGGGGTCTACGGAAAGTGGTCGGCACCGGCATCATGCTGTTCGCCAAGGCCGTCTCGACGATCGTCGGCGGCCAGCTACTCGCCGACGCATCCGCCTTTGTGCAGGCGTTCGACAGTATGTTCGGCGGATTCAAGCAAAGGGCCAGAAAGACCTATGAACTACTCCGTTCGGGCGGCACGGCCTTTCTCGTGGTGGCCACGCCCGAGCCGGACGCCCTGCGCGAGGCGAGCTACTTCGTGGACCGGCTCGCCTCCGACGACATGCCGCTGTCGGGCCTGGTGATCAACCGGACCCACCCCGTCCTGACCAAGCTCACCGCGTCGCGGGCCATCGCCGCGGCGGACAACCTCGAGCGCGCCGGCGACGCACCGCTGGCCACCGCCGTCCTCCGGCTGCACGCCGACCGGGTGGCCGTGCACCAGCGCGAACGCCGCCTGCTGGCCCGCTTCACCAAGGCGCACCCGTCCGTGCCCGTGGTCAGCGTCCCGGCCATGCCCGCCGACGTGCACGACCTCGCGGGCCTGCGCGGCATCGGCGAGCGGCTGGCTGGGAGCTGAAACCCCAGGTCAACCCACCCGCACGTCCTCGTCGTCGTCCGCGTGGTTGGCCTTCGCCGTTTCCAGCACCTCGAGCCAGGACGTCACGTCCGGCCGGCGCCGTAACAAGGCACGCCGCTCGCGTTCCGTCATGCCGCCCCAGACACCGAACTCGATCCGGTTGTCCAAGGCCTCGGCCAGGCATTCCGTGCGTACCGGGCATGCGATGCACACGAGCTTGGCCTTGCGCTGCTCCTTGCCACGAACGAACAACCCGTCCGGGTCCTCGTCGCGGCACGACGCATTGACTCGCCAGTCCGCCTGTTCGATGTACATAACCCCCGCCCCTACCTGTCGTCGCGACCTTTCACCTCCGGTCCCCCTCAGGTCCGGAGAGCCGACACAAGGAAATACGTGTAAAACGCATAACCCGTTCGCTCGGCTGCTGTCGTTGAGACGTTGACGGACTCTAGGCCCCGGCGGTTCCCACTTGTATGAGGGGGTCCACAGCCGTTACGGAATGTCAATAACTCGGTCGGGTAACGCGAGCTTGATCCGCTCCCCCGCGTACCCTGGTCGCGTGCGAGTCGGAGATGGTCTGCTGAAGATGCTCGGTCTGTGCCTGCTTGCCGGCGTGCTGGTCGCCGGCATGCTCTTCCCCGTGGTGGGGGCGCTGGGCGTGGCGTCCAACCGGGCCAGCGACACCATCGACAGCGTGTCGGCGGACCTCGTGGCCACCGACCCGCCGCTCATCACCACGATCACGGACTCCAAGGGCCGGGCGATCGCGTACCTGTACGACCAGTACCGGGTGCCCGTCACGCCCGCCCAGATCTCGCCCACGATGAAGGCCGCGCTGATCTCGGTCGAGGACCGCCGGTTCTACGAGCACAACGGCGTGGACTGGAAGGGCACCATCCGCGCCCTGATCAGCAACCAGAGCGGCGAGGACGTGCAGGGCGCGTCGACGCTGACCCAGCAGTACGTCAAGAACTACCTGATCAACGTGGTCTACCGGGACCAGGCGGGCGCCGAGGGCGACGACCCGAGCAAGAAGATCGAGCGGGAGCGGGCGCAGGAGCAGACCGTGACCCGCAAGCTCCGCGAGGCGCGGCTGGCCATCCAGCTGGAGCAGTCGATGAGCAAGGAGGAGATCCTCGCCGGGTACCTCAACGTCGTCGAGTTCACCGACCGGGTGTTCGGCATCGGCGCCGCGGCGCGCGCGTACTTCCGCACCACGCCCGACAAGCTGACCGTGGCGCAGTCGGCCCTGCTGGCCGGCATGGTGAACAACCCGAGCCTGTACAACCCGTGGCGGCGGCCGAAGGAGACCCTGGAGCGGCGCAACTTCGTGATCGACAAGATGGTCGAGACGAAGAGCCTGTCGCCGGAGAACGCCACGCAGTCGAAGAAGGAGCCGCTCGGCCTCGTCGCCAAGCCGGTCAAGCCCGCCTCGAACTGCGTGGGCGCCGGCCCGCAGTACGGCTTCTTCTGCCAGTACGTCGAGGACTACCTGAAGAAGATCGGATTCTCCCAGGACCAGCTGTACACCGGCGGTTACACGATCAAGACGACGTTCGACGCGAAGGCCACCAAGATCGCGAAGCGGGCCGCCGAGGCGCAGGTGCCGAAGAACGCGTTCGGCATCAACAACTCGATGGCGATGATCCGGCCCGGCAAGGACCGCCACGAGGTCACCGCGCTGGTCTCCAACCGCGACTACGGCCTGAACGTCAAGGCGGGCCAGACCCAGCTCGCCTATCCGTACGGCGTGATGAACAAGTTCGGCGCCGGGTCCATTTTCAAGATCTTCACGGCGGCCGCCTTCCTCGAGAAGGGCGGCGGGATCAACACCAACATCAAGACCCCGCACGACTACACCTCGCGCCTGTTCAAGGGTGGTGGCGAGCGGTGCCCGTCCACGGGCGAGCCCAACACGCGCTGGTACTGCCTGTCGAACTTCGGTGAGGCGTCCGGCTACCCGTCGCAGATGAGCCTGCAGAGTGCGCTCGCGACCTCGCCGAACACCGGCTTCGTGATCCTCGAGGAGTCGGTCGGCATGGGCAAGATCGTCGACATGGCGAGCCGGCTCGGCCTGCGCGAGACCATGGCCACCAACCTCATCGGGCAGAAGCCGGACCCCAAGGCGGACCAGGCCGAGCTGAAGATGAGCCAGAAGCAGTTCTTCGGGCCCAAGGGCAACAGCCCCGGCAACGCGTCGTTCACGCTGAGCCCCGCGCCGCTGTCCACGCTCGAGCTGGCCAACGTCGGCGCGACGCTGATGAGCGGCGGCGTGTGGTGCCCGCCGACCCCGCTCGCCGAGGTCCTCGACCGCAACGGCAAGAAGGTCAACTACAGCGAGCAGCCGTGCGAGCAGGCCGTGTCCAAGGGCCTGGCGAACACCCTGGTCACGGGCATGTCGAAGGACGACATCTCGGGCACCGCGGCCGGCGCGGCCCGCCAGTTCAACTGGAACCGCCCGATGCTCGGCAAGACCGGCACGACCCAGGAGAGCAAGTCGGCCGGCTTCGTCGGAGCCACCCCGCAGCTCGCCGGCGCGGTCCTGGTCTTCAACGACGGCCGCTCCCCCGAGGGCATCTGCGACAGCACGCCCGGCCAGCCGTACCTGTGCGGCCAGAACGGCAACATCTTCGGCGGCAAGGCGCCGGCCCGCACCTGGTTCGACACGATGACCCAGGTCATGAAGGGCACGCCGATCAGGGGCCTGCCGCCGACCGACCCGAGATACGTCAACGGCGGACCGCAGGCGCAGGTGCCCGACGTGGTCGGCTACAGCGAGCAGGAGGCGCGCGACCGCCTGCAGCATGCGGGCTACCGGGTCGTGGTCGACGAGATCAACTCGTCGTCCCCGAAGGGCACCGTGGTGAGCCAGTCGCCACGTGGCAGCGCGCTGCCCGGTGAGCTGATCACGCTCCGGGTGAGCACCGGCTACCTGCCGCCGCCACAGACGTCCGAGCCCCCGTCGAAGCCCCCGCCCAGCGGCGGCGGTGGAGGTGGCGGCGGAGGCGGTGGTGGCGGAGGCGGCGGCACCGGCCCTGGCCCCGGCGGCGGTGGCCCCGGCGAACCAGGCCCCCGCTAACGCCCCACACCCGCGAGCCCCCGGTTCCAGCTCGCGAGTCCCCCGATCCGGACCCGCGAGTCCCCCGATCCGGACCGCGAGTCCCCCGTTGCGGCTCGCGAGTCCCCCGATCTGAACGGGGGACTCGCGAGCGTGAACGGGGGACTCGCGGGTTGGTCAGCCCTGGAGCTTGGCGCGCACCGACGCGGCGACCCGCCCGCCCTCGGCGCGGCCGGCGATCTTCGCGTTGGCGGCCTTCATGACCTGGCCCATCTGCCGCTGCCCGGGTGCGTCCCCGAGCTGCTCGGTCACCTCGGCCACGGCCTGCACCACGATCGTCTCGAGCTCGTCGTCGGTTAGCTGCTGGGGCAGGTACCCGGTGAGCACCGCGGCCTCGTCCTGCTCGGCCTGGGCGCGCTCGGCCCGGCCCGCGCCGGCGAACGCGTCGGCGGCCTCCTTGCGCTTCTTCACCTCGCGGGTGAGGACCTTCTGGACCTCGGCGTCGGACAGCTCGCGGGCCGTGTCGCCGGCGACCTCCTCGGTCGTCAGCGCGGTCAGCGCCATGCGCAGCGCGGCCATCCGGGTCGTCTCCCGGGCCTTGATGGCCGCCGAGAGATCGGCCTGCAACCGTGCCTTGAGCTCAGCCATGGAGGGCACCCTACTGGCCGTTGCCGGTCACCCGGTGCACGCATCTAGGCTCGGGGGGTGGCTTCTCTGGCGCGAAACATCGGACGGGCGGCACTCGGCGCCACCGCGGTCGGCACCGCGGCCGTGGCGTACGCGGCGGGCATCGAACGGACGCACTGGAAGCTGCGGGAGGCGACCCTGCCGGTACTCGCCGAGGGCGCCCGCCCGCTGCGCGTGCTGCACATCTCCGACCTGCACATGACGCCCGGCCAGCGGTCCAAGCAGCGCTGGGTGGCCGCGCTCGCCGACCTCAAGCCCGACCTCGTCGTCAATACCGGGGACAACCTCGCGCACAAGCAGGCCGTGCCGGCCGTGCTCCGCGGGTTCGGCCCGCTGCTGGACCTGCCCGGCGTGTTCGTGTTCGGCAGCAACGACTACTACGCGCCACGGCCCAAGAACCCCGTCCGGTACCTGATCAAGTCCAAGCGCCGCGTCCACGGGATCCCGCTGCCGTGGCGTGACCTGCGGGCCGCGCTGGTCGAGCGCGGCTGGCACGACCTGACGCACGTCCGCCGGCTGCTGACCGTCGAGGGCCAGACCATCGCGGTGGCCGGCGTCGACGACCCCCACCTGCACCGGGACCGGTACTCCGACATCGCGGGGCGCCCGGACCGGTCCGCCACGCTGCGGCTCGGCGTCACGCACTCGCCCGAGCCACGCGTCCTGGACGCCTTCGCGGGTGATGGCTACGACCTCGTCATGGCCGGCCACACCCACGGCGGCCAGCTGCGGGTCCCCGGCTACGGCGCCCTCGTGACGAACTGCGAGCTCGACCGCACCCGCGCCCGCGGCGCGTCGCGGTGGGGTGCGCACATGTGGCTGCACGTGTCCGCCGGCCTCGGCACGTCGCCCTACGCCCCGGTCCGCTTCGCCTGCCCACCCGAGGCGAGCCTGCTGACCCTCGTTCCCCGCCCGACCGGCACCAACACCCCGGAGAACGCCAAACGCGGGGCACGCTTCGGGGCGGACGCGGACGTCAGCTAGACTCTGCCGGTACCACCGGGGTGTGGCGCAGCTTGGTAGCGCGCTTCGTTCGGGACGAAGAAGTCGCAGGTTCAAATCCTGTCACCCCGACCAGCTCAGGCCCTGTCCACTTTGGAATGGACAGGGCCTGTGTCGTGTCGCCTGACATACTGCCTGACTACGCGCAGGAGCCCCGACCGGGAGACAAGCGGATGACGCGCCGTTCGCATGGGAGGCGTTCCAAGACGCAGCCTCAAGGCCAGAGCGGGCTCAGGCCCGTCGAACAACTCGGCATGCACTCGATCGCTCCTGCACGGGACGACAGGCGCGAGAGGAAGAAGCAGAGCAACCGCCTGATGTGGGCGAGCATCCTGCTGACCGCATGTATCGCTGGCTTGGGTGTCGGCCTCTCTGACTTCCCGCTATTGGCGGCGGTGGGACTCACCCTGCTGGCCGGGCTCCTTCAGGTCCTGAGCGTTATTGTCGCTCGGAATGCGAACCCGTCGGAAGACAATGTGAGAACGCAATTGTTGAACGCGTGGCAGCTCTGTCAGCGACTGGATTGGCTAAGGGTAAAGACGGAGCAGGCATACGAGGTGGGCAACGCTGAACAACGTCGTCGCACACTCGGCGAAACCAGTGCAACATTCACCCTCCTCCAGGACACCGCCACGGTCAATTTTTACGGATGGGCGAGCATCTATCCGGAGATGATTCTGGACCCACCCAATGCACCACAGGAGGGCGGCAATAATGCCTGACCGAATCAGTGGCAGCGTCGCTCGGTTGCTCAATGATCGCGAACTGGTCATTAACCGAGGCGCAACACATGGCGTCGAGGTCGGGATGCGATTTGCCATACTCGCCGAGGAAGGTATCGGTATCACCGATCCAGAAACAGGGCTCGAAATTGGAGACGTCGAGCGCCCAAAGACACTTGTCAAGGTGACTCAGGTTCAAGAAAAGCTCGCAGTTGCTTCAACGTATCGAACAAAGACCGTTGGAGGCGACTGGATTGCCCGCTTGCCAATGTTCAGGCCACAACAAGAACCCGAAGAAATCCGCGAAACGCTCCGCGCGGAAACAAGTGAATTTGCGAGACCTCTTAAAAAGGAAGAATCCTACGTTCAGCTCGGCGACCGAGCGGTTCAGGTAGTTGGGGATGAGTTTGCCGGGTGGAATTGGTAATAACAGCGCGCTGCGGACTCGCTATCAGCTGAGCCCGCAGCGGCCGCCAATCCGTCACTTGTTGGTCGCGAATATTCGATCCATCTCAGCCGCACCTTCCACAATGACTGGCCTGATTTGGTGTCGGTAGATATGTTCGGTAACGGACGTACCGCTGTGGCCCACGAGGCGCGAGATGACCTCGATAGGCACATTGGCGTCGGAGAGCAAGGACACGAAGCTGTGCCGCAACTCTCGGGGCGTCCAATCCTCTCCGGTCAGTCCAGCCGTCTTGGCTATCCGTCGGAAGCCTCGCCGGACGTTGGCTGCGTGCAGCTCCGTGCCTACTTCGGATGCGAACACGAGGTCGTTCTCCATCCAGGCCTTGCACGCCGACCGATGCACTGCCTGTCGTCGCAACTGCTCACGCAAGGCGTCAACGCACCGTTTCGGTATGACGAGCGACCTGCGCGACTTTCTGGTCTTGGTGTCTCCGCCAACCCGAACCGACCGCCATACGTCGATATACGCCCTGGGCTTGTCCGTCTCCGGCACCTCGCCGCGCTGCTTCCCCACGTCGGGTGGGAGGTGTACATGCGACCATCTGAGCGGGCGGGCCTCCTCGGTGCGGGCACCGCTCAGCAAAGAAACAATGACGTATGCGCCCATCGTCGAGTCGTCTGCTTCGGCCGCGTTGAGCACCGCACCGGCCTGTGCCAACGTCAGGGACTTCGACGGTCGGCCGGTTCGACCCACCGGGCAGTCACACAGCAGCGCCACGTTCCGCTTGACCTTCTCTCGCGCCTGTGCCCGCCGGATGCTGCGCCGGAGTATCGACTGCAGTTCACGCAGCGTACGTGTGGAGAGCAGCAAGGCCTTCTGGCTCAACCACCGATCGATATCTTCTGCCGTGAGCACGTCGCTTGGCCGCGCGGGGTTGCGAAGCTCACGCGCCCCTAGATCTGGGATCACGTGAGTTTCCGAGAGGGTCCAGAGCTTGTCCACTGTGGCCGTACCCCTCCCGTTGAGGCCGTACTTGAGCCAGTCGACGACGGCATCGGCAACGGTGTAGCGCCCGCGCGTCGTCGCCTCGCCCTCCTGGTGGTCGCGCCGGATCTCGTCCAGTTTGTTCTTTGCGGCGGTCTTGGTCTTCGCACTCGCGGTCTTCACGATCCGCTTGCCGGCCGGGGTGTAGCCGATGGTCACCTCGGCGATCCATCGTTGCCGCTGCTCGCTCCAGCGAAGTCCTCCGTCTCCGCGGCTACGCCGTTTCGTCAAGGCACACCCCCGATTCGCTCAGCAGCAGTTCGACGTATTGCGCAATTGCGGCCGCCGGGATGAGCGTTGCGCGACCCAACTTGACGAATTTCAACCGCCCGGCCCGCATCTGCTCGTAGATCACCGATCGGCTCATCGACAGCAGCCGCATTGCTTCCGGCACCTTGTAAAGGTGACGCGGCGGGCACGACGGTTCGCACCGGCGAGGTCATCTCGGCTATCTCACCCCTGGTGTCGGAGTGACGGGTCCTGGTGGGTGTCACTGGTGGTGTCACTGCTGTTCTCCCTGGTCAGAGGGGGTGGAGTGACGGAGTGACAGGTGTGACAGGTGCGGCATGGTCGCTGTCACTGGCCTGTTCGGGCGGGTAGTAGGCGCCGCCGGTCGCGACCCGGACCTGGCCTTTGTCGGCCATCCGGGACAGCGTCTTGCGCACGGTCGCGGCCGGGATGTCGAGTGCTTCGGCGAGCTGGGCGGGTTTGCGGCCGGGGTACTCGCGGACGAGGCGGAGCAGGTCGGCGCGGGTGTCGCCCATCTCGTAGTCGCCGGCGGGGCCGTCGAGTTTGGTCCAGAACGTGCCGTCGAAGGACATGGCGTAGTCGTTCTCCACCACGTCGCGGCCGGTGACGTGCAGGACGCCGTCTGCTTGTCCGCGGGAGCGTTCGAGCACGAGGGTGGCGTCCATGGCGCCGGTGAGTCCGTTGGTGCCGGACACGAGGTCTTGCCAGTCCTCGGCGCCTTGTTTGCGGACGTGGTGGATGAGCAGGATCGGCACGCCGTGGTTGTCGGCGATGGTCTTGAACCGGCCGGCGGCGGCGTAGTCGGCGGAGTAGGCGGACACGCCTTGGGGGTTGCGGCCGCGCATCTTCTCGAACGTGTCGATGATGACCAGCCGGGCGCCGGGGTTGTGTCTCGATCCATTCCACGATCACCGCGTCCCCGCCGGTGGGCATGGTGGGGCAGGCGGTCTCCAGGGTGAGCAGCGGTGCGGCCCGGCCGCCGTTGGCGAGCATCTGCCGGCGGCGCCGCTGCAGCCGGCGGCCGGTGTCCTCCAGCGCGCAGTAGAGCACCGGGCCGCGCTCGACCTCGATCCCGCCCAGCGCCGGGTCGCCGTTGGCGATGGCGGCGCCGATCCCGAGCGAGAGCCACGACTTGCCCGAGCTTGGGCGCACCCGGCGAGCAGGTTCAGTCCTTCGCAGAGCAGGCCGGGCACGGCCCACCGCGGTGCGGGGAACTCCTCGCGCAACAGGTCGTCGTCGGTCCACCGCGTCCGCCGCTGCGGGGCGGCCGGGACGGCGTGCAGGGCGCGGGCGGTGTTGCCGGCCGTGTGTGGTGTGGGGTTCATCAGGCCACCTGCCGGGGTCGGGTCGCGCCGTGGCGCAGGCCGGAGCGATGGTGTTGCGGGCTTGGCGTTCGCTGTAGGCGCCGACCGCGATGTGCCGCCCGGCCGCGGTGAGCAGCACGCCGCTCGTGTTCCTCGGCGGTCAGGGCGCCGCCGGCGACGAGTTGCCCGAGCGCGGTCGCGGCGGCGAACAGGGTGGCGTTGCGCTGGTCGTCCGGCGCGCCCTCGACACGCGCGCACTCCATGCCGCACCGCGGCGTCCACGTACCGCGACCGGCGGCCGGTGCCGACCTCGCACCGGCCGGGTCGGTGGTGGCGGTAGCGGCGCCGGCCGCAGCCGGTCGAGCAGCCACGCGGGCAGCGGCGCCGGGTCCTGTGTGGACAGGTAGGCGTAGGTGCGGCCGTCCACGACGGAGCCGGGGGCGACGACGTAGCCGCCGTGCGCGCGGGTGTCGACCTTCCAGCCGAGCGTGCCCTGCGGTGTTGCGCAGCCGCTCACCCTCCGGGGCGCGGTAGTACAGGTGCAGCCCGCCGGACGGGGTGGCGACGGTGCACGTGTCGCCCGGCACGGGTTGGTCGTGGTGGTCGGCGAGCACCGCGAGCACGTCTTGCCCGTCCCGCACACCGGGCAGGTTCCACTCGGCGGGCGGGGTCTGGCCGGGCTTGGCCGTGTCCAGGTCCACCACGACGCAGCCCGGACGGGCCGGTCGCGAGGCCGATGTTGAACGGGCCGCGCGACCAGGCGGCGCGGATGCGGGCGGGGTCGGTGGTGGCGCGCTGCTCCCACCCGACGTGCCCGGCCGCGCACGGCCCGGTGCCGGGGCAGCGGTCGTGGCCGTGCAGGGCGGGCACCTTGCGCGCCGGGCCGCAGCGGGAACACGTGCCACCCGCGGGCGGCGGCGTCCAGCGCGGCGGTGAGCAGATCGGCTGGTCGCTGGTGCGGGTGTCGGCGTGGACATCGAGAAGCTCCTTTCGGTCACGGTGTGTAGCCGTCGATGGGCGTGGCGGGTCGCGGCGGGCACCGGTGTTGGTGGTCCGTCGTGGCGTTGAGTTGGGTTAGCTGGGTGAGTTAGGTCGGCGAGAGCGAGTTAGGTTTCTAACTCGGCGGGTTAGATCGCCGATATGCTGCTGGCCAGCGGGAAGTTAGGTGAGTTAGCCGAGTTAGGTCCCCGCCGGCAGCCTGGTCGGGCCGGTGTGGCGGTGTTTCGAGGTCCGCAGGGACCTAACTCGGCTTACCTGTGGCTAGTCTCGTCGTCCAGGTCGGCCGTCGCCCGCTGCGCGAGGGCTTCACGGACGGTGACCGGATCGACGGGCCAGCGGTTCCGGTCGAGGCGACCTTGACCCCGAGCGTCGGCCAGTTGGTCGCGCAGGCCTTGCCGGTCAGCGCGCTGGTACGGCGCCCAGCGCGGCGCGTGCCGCTTGAGCAGCGCGGGCACGTCGGCCGCCGGGCACCGGGTCGGTCGCCCAGCACCGCGTCCAGGTCTTCGAGCAGGTCGCGCGGTGCCTCGATCTGCCGCGGCCGCGGCGTGCCGCCGGGCAGCCTCGCCGCGCTCGCGCGATCGGCGGCCATGGCGCGTTCGATGATGCGGGGTGACCTGGTCGTTGTCCTTGGCCACGTCCAGGAAGTAGACCTGCACGATCTCCGAGCGCTCGCCGGTGAAGCCCTTCACCACCGCGGTTCCCTTGTCGGTGCCCGGGATCAGCTCCGTCGCCCGGTGCCCGGCCGGCGTACGCACCCTGGCCGAGCAGGGCGTCGTTGGCGACGTGGTCACCGACGGCGAACGCGATGCCGTTGGAGCAGTTGCGGGTGACGTCGCGCGGCATGCTGTCCTTGGTCGGGGCCTGCGTGGACACGATCAGGTGGATGCCGCGCTTGCGTCCCAGCTTGACGATGTCCACCAGCAGTTTCGCGATCTCCTTGCCGTAGGTGGCGTGCTGGATCGCGACGTGGGCCTCTTCGAGCAGGCAGAACAGCGGGTGCAGCCCGACTCCGCGGTCGCCAGCTCCCGCGTCACCGCGGGATCTCGTACTTGATCAGCAGTTCACCGCGGCGCTGCACCTCGGCGTGCAGTTCCCGCAGGTCAGCGAGGATCTCCGCGATCCGCTCGTCCTCGGCGCCCATGACGTAGCGCGAGCACCGCGGCTTGAACACCTCGAAGTCGAAGTTGGCGTCCGGCACCCAGATCCGCAGCTCCGCGGTCGGGTCCAGCGCGGCACCGGCCATCATGCACCCGCGCCGCCGACGGACTTGCCCTGGCCGGGCATGCCGCCGCAGATCGTGTTGCGTTCCATCACGGCGCGTTGATCGGCTCACCGCGCAGCGTCTTGCCGAACGGCACGCCCTTGAACACGTCCACCGCACCCTCGGTGAGCAGCGGATACGCCCCCGCTCCCTCGGCCAGCGCGCCCTTGTCCGCGACCCACAGGTCCAGGATCCCGGCCTCGGTGCCGGTGGTCGGCCACACCTCTTTGGCCAGCCGGTGCAGCCCGGTGGCGAGCTGGGCACGCTTGCGCGCGATCGTCTCCGCGGTCACCCCGGCCGGCAGCCGCAGCACCGCGTGCGTGCCGCGCCCGTCCACGCGGGCGGGGGTGATGAACTGCAGCGGCAAGCCCTCCTTGAGGTAGGCGGTGATCTGCGGGATCCGCAGCGCCGCCAGCGCGCGGGCGATCGTGGTCTCATCGATCGTGACGTCCACATCGGCATCCGCCGCGGTGGCCAGCCAGCCCGGGCGGCGGCCGCGGCGGCGGCCTTCACGCCACGCCGCCAGCACGACCAGACCGGGCGCGGCCATGATGAACGGCGTCCACGCCACCGCGACGGCGGTGAACATCCACGCCGACCGCGTTCATGACACCGCCGAGCACGCCGGTGAACGACCCGGCGTCGGACAGCTGCGCGAACAGCGCGATGAACAGCACCACCAACACCAGCCCGATCAGCACCCCCACGCGTGACCCGGGCGACCCCGACGAGCAGGCCGGGCAGGTCCATCAGCCGGTCGGTGCCGCTTCTCCGCGGCGGCTTCCTTGCGCTCGGTCCACTCCGCCAGCAGCTCCTGGTTGCCGACCGCTTCCGCGGCCGGATCTGGCGCCGGTACACACCCATCGTGGAGGCGTCCCAGGCGCGCTTGGCCCACGACTCGAAGCCCTGCACCACGTCCAGCGAGAACCGCAGCACACCCTTGCTGGCCTGCTTGGGCCGCTCGGACTCGCGCACCACCCGCACCGCCGTGGCGGTCACCCGCCGCCACCGGCGGCGGCTGCCGGTCACCCGCCGCCACGGGGACGGCACCCGCTGGTCCAGCGCCGCGTTCTCCTCCGGGGTCAGCAGCTCCCCGGTCGTGCGGCGCTCCAGCTCCCGCCCGGCCCCCGACCGTCCCCGCCGCCGTGCCCGCTGTCGTCGGCGGTGCTGTGTCGTGTCGTGGTTGTGCCGGTTGCGCTGGAGCGGGATCACCTCGCCGACCACACCCGGGATCCTCACCGCGTCACCGTTCTCGTCGCCGTGTGCCGCCGTGAACGTTCCCGTGAACGCCGCCGTGAAGGTTGTCGCCGTGGTTCATGAACCCTTCCCCGCTCGCCTCGTGAGCCCTGCCGTGATCGTGCTGTCGTGGTTGGTGTTGTGGTGGTCTGCCGGTGTGCTCATCAGGCGGCCTCCCGTCCCGTCCGCAGGCATGTCCTGTCGCGTCGGTCGCGGTGGCGTCAGCGGGGTACCGGGTCGGCGGCGCGGGTGATGGCCGGGTGCGTCGCGGTGATCTCGTCGCGCAGCGCGCGGGCGACCTTGCCTGCCAGCCCGGCCGAGCAGCCCGTGGCGCGTCGTGCCCACGCCGGGGTGATCTCCACGCCCGGGGACCACGACGCGCGGGCGTCGGTGACGTAGTCGGCGAGCAGCTTGCGGCCCGGCTTCCCGCGGCCGCCCCGGCGGGCCGACCGGGCAGGCTTGCGCCGCGCCGGTCGCCGCGGCGTCCGGGTTGCTGTCCTGTGTGGTCTCCGGTCATCGTGTCGCGTTAGTCTCCGTGATGTTCACTGGCGGCTTGGTTGCGGTGTCCAGGCGCGGCGATGGCCAGGGTGTAGCGGCCGGGCGTGAACACCAGACGGGCGGTGCCGTCCGCGTCGATCTCGGCGACCGCGGCGCGCACCGCGGCCCGGCGCACGCGGGCGAGCTTGCGCGCCTCCCGCCGCGCCACCTTCGCGGCGTCGCGCTCGGTCCGGCTGCGTCGTGGTGCGGCGGTCACCAGCTGGTGTGCGACCACACCCGCGGTGCTCGCCACGCCCATCACCAGACCGGCCAGCGGGCCACCGTCAGTGGTGTCGGGGTTGCCCTGGTAGCCGTGGCCGAAGTTCACCACGAACGCGACCGCGGTGAACGTCCACACACCGACCTGCAACGCCCACACCGGACGGTCCGGGAACCGCCGGCGGGTCACCTGCACGGCGAGCGCGAACGCCCACATGCCCAGCTCGGTGATGCAGAACAGCGCATAGCCGGTGGCGTTGCCGTACACCTCGTGGCCGTAGGCGGCCATCGCCGGAACCGCCATCAGCGCCGACACCACCGCCAGCGGGTAGATCAGCAGATCCACCACCCGCGCCGACGCCCACCCCGCGCCCCGGCCAGCGCCGCCCGGCGCCGCTCGCGGGCCTGCTCCCGCGCCGGCCCGCCGGTCGGCGGCGTCCTGGCGGCGCTGCTGCTCGCGCTGCTCGGTGACCGCCTGGTGGGCCTGCACCTGTGTGCGGGTGCGGATGGCCTCGACCTCGGCCGCGGCCAGCGCGTCGGCGCGGGCCTGCTCGGCCGCGGCGGCCTGGTCCTTGCGTCGCTCATCGCGCCAGCTCATCGCCGACCACCCCCCTCGTTGCTGTTGTCGTGTGTGGACTCGGCCGCGCGGGTGGCGACCACCTGGCACAGCGAGCACGTCACCCGCGCGCCCTTGCCGGTGTCCTTGCGGGCGACCGACAGCCCGCACAGGGCCTGGACCTGCGGCCCCGGGTGCGCGGGCCGGCGGCGTGGATCTCCCGGCGCGCCATCACTTCCGCCCCTCCACGCGGCCCGCTTGCAACCCGGGCAGTTCCCGACCTGAACCACGACGGAACGCCCCCGACGTCGGTAGCGTCAGGCCGCACAGGGCGGTCGAACGTGCCGTTCCTACCAACTGAAGCTGCGCTTGACGATGCAGGCGTACTCGGTCGCCATCACGCCTCACCCCCAGCGGCGTCCGCGGTCGGCGGTGGTCCGGGCGGCGTTCAGGTCCCACGCCAGGTCCTCGGCCAGCGCGTCCCGCTCCGCGACCAGGTGGTCGGTGTACTCGGTCACGATCTCGGCGACCAGGCCGGCCAGGTCGCGATGTTCACGTCGCACGGCCCGGTGGTCGGCGGACAGGAACCGGCTACGTCTACCCGCCGAGGCGGCTCGCGGACCGCCGAGACCATCCCGGGCCGGCACGGTTGGGGTGACGCCTACCATGGGGTTCTCTCCACTTCCTTGCAGGTGGTTGGGAGCCCCGGTCCGACGGGCGTTCTTGGTCGAACAACCGTCGGGCCGGGTGATCAGGCGAGCGGTGGCGATCACGCCGCACCGCCGACCTTCGTGCGCAGCGCTCGAGCGGCGTCCCGGCGACGCGCCCGGCGCGCCGCACGAGTCAGTGCCATCTCGTCCACGGCAGGGCCGATGACCAGGCCCCGGCTATGCGCATCCATCGCTTCGTCCAGAGCGGCCGACAGCAGCTCCAGGTTCGACATGCCGTCGGCCTGCTCACCTGCTCGAATGCCTGTCCGTTCCATCTCGTCCCCACGTTTCGTTGTGTACCCCCCTTGTTGCGTCAAGGGGGCTTGACGAGATCGAACGTTAGGCAACCCCCCTTGAAGATGTCAAGGGGGGTTGATAACTTTCCAACGGACGGCGGAACAGCCGACAGGGAGGACCGACGTTGGACGACGATCTGGAGAAGCTCGCGAGCGCCGACGCTGAGACCCGCGCTCAACGCGCGAGTGAGCTGGTGACGCGCTACACCGAGCTGACCAACGAGGCCAGCCGTGTACGCCGCGAGGCGTTGACCGAACTCGTAGACGGCGGACGCTCACCGGCCGACCTTGCGCGCCTGCTGGGCGTGACGCGCTCGCGTATCGGGCAACTGCTGTCGTCGGGACCGCGGCCAGAGCGGGCACTGTTCGGTACCGGCGCGATCACGGTCGCGATCGGCGGCAAGGTCGAATCCGGCCGCAGCCAGCCGAGTGCTGTCATCTCCGCTGAGGCTCTCGCCGCCTACCACCTGATCCGCGACACGTGCGCCGAACACAAGCTCCAAGCCGACTACGAGATCGTGCCCCCGCCGGGAATGGTGCGGCTCAACCGGGACAACCTCATCGTGATCGGCTCGCCGCGCATCCTGCCGCTGGTCGGTCAGGTGCTCGAAGCAGACGAACACCTGCGGTTCGACAGCGGCGCCCAGGGCTGGTTCCTCCGCGACCTGGCTCAGAACGAGGTCTACCGCTCGCCGAGCGACAACGGCGAAGGCTCCGACTACGCCTACGTCGGCCGGCTACCGCGGCCGGACGGTCGCGGCACGTTCCTGTACATCGCCGGTATCCACGCCATGGGCACCCACGGCGCGGCCCACTACCTCACCCACCACCTGAACGAGCTGTACCAAGAGGTCAAGACGGGCCGGTGGTCCACGGTCGTCGCCACCCACTACGACCCTGATACCCGCGAAATCAAGTCCACCGACCGCATCACGCCGATCTACAAGCCGTGAGAGGCAACCACGGTGCATTTCCTCGGACTAACCAACCCCAGCGGCGGCGAGAACGAAGACTGGCTGGCGTGCTCGTCGGACCTCATCGTCGTCCTCGACGGTGCGACCGTCCGAACGGAAACAGGCTGCTCTCACGGGCCAGCGTGGTTCGCCCGCAAGCTCGGGGCAGCGATCATCGGCCACGCCGCCTCACGCTCACGCGCACTACCCGACGTGCTCTCCGACGCCATCCGTGACGTCGCCGCGCTGCACGCCGACACCTGCGACCTCTCCGACCCGGCCGCCCCGTCCGCCGCGGCCGCCATCGTCCGCGTCGAAGACGACACGATCCGCTACCTCGTACTGGGCGACGTCACGATCGTCGCCGAGGTCGCAGGTGAAGTGGTCGCCGTCAGCGACGACCGCGTCAGCCACACCGCCCTCGATCACCGCCGCGAAGCCGACTCGTTCCTCATCGGCACGCCCGAAAAGACGGCGGCCATGCAGCGCATGAAGAAGGATGAACTCGCCGCGAAGAACACGGCCGGCGGCTACTGGATCGCGGGCAGCGACCCGTCCGCACCCGAGCACGCCATCACCGGCGAGTGGCGCACCTCCGACGTCACACGCCTCGCCGTGATGACCGACGGCGCCGCACGGCTCGTCAACTTGTTCCGACCGTGCCAACTGGCGCGGCACGCTCGATCTCCTCAAGACCGGCGGACCGGAACGCCTGATCTCCGACGTCCGACGCATCGAGAACGCCGACCCCGACGGCCAGCGCTACCCACGCAACAAGAAGTCAGATGACGCGAGCGTCGGTCTACGCAGTCCCCGAACCGACGTAACTGGCTAGGGAGCGACGTTGCCGTCAGACACGTGACATCGAGCAGCACTCACCGGCCAGCACGGCTCACGAACGTTCCCCGACCATGCACGACCGTGACAACGCCTGCTTCCCGCAAGTCGGCGATGGCTGAACGAACGGTCGGGCGGCTGACCTCGTAGATGTCGGCAAATGGCGCTGGACGGCAGCCGGCCACCCGGCGGCAACTCGCCCGTCGCGACCATGTGCGCAATGTCGTCTGCGACCTGCCGGTAGAGCAGGTCCGGACCGTCGCGACGGATCCGGTCGGCACGGCGACGTCCAAGCCACGCGACGGACGCTAGACGTCGCCCGACCTGCGCCGATGCTGCGATACGTCATATGATGTCAGGTGATGTCGTATCCTGGCCTGCATGGGTTCAACCGGCCGTAACGAGCGGAACCCCCCGCACGGGTGATCGCACCACACCTGGCCTCGATCGATGGCCAGGTGTGGCGAGCATGCCCGTACGGCGGCGCCGAGTGCTACCGGGTCAGCGTGGACATGCTGGGCGCGAGCATGGCGGACGACGCGGTGGCGTGGCATGTCGGGTATCCACACCAGGCTTGGCGCTAGCGCGGCCGACTGCGGGGTGTCACACCTGTCACTCTGTCACTCAACGCCCTTTGACCTGCTGAAACAGGTATGACAGCTGAGTGACACCCGCTCTTCGTACGCGCTTCCCACTCTCTTTCTATGTCACAGGTGTCACGAAATGACGGCTGGACCATCAACGGGCAGACTCAGACCCTTCAGCTGGCCGACTCGCTCGCACGAGATAGGTCACAGGCTCGCAGCAGCACCATGCGCCAGCCTCCCGGTCGTTACGGCGCGCTCCCCGACATTCCGAGGTGGGTGAAGCCGGACACTTTGCCGGCCACGCTCATCCCGAAATGGTCCAGCCTCCTTGTGTCGTCACTCAGTCCCAGAGGAGCGAGTTGAGCCCCCATGGCGGTCGCACTGCATCGGCGGCCTAGCTTCCCGTCAGCGGCAATCTGGTCGGGTTCCAGAATAGCTGTTGATGGTCGTACGGCGTCATGCTGGTGTAGGCCACCCAGCGACGCGCACAGGCCAGCTGACTTATCCCCCGCCGCGGCCGGTGTCACCATCGCGAAGCCGTATAGTCACCGCGTCCCGGCCCCGAGGAAGGACGAGCGTGACAGACAAGCCACGTGACGACCGCGAGGTTCAAGCAGGCGTCGAACTGCGCACCCCATCGTGGATGCCCGGAGTCACCATAAGCTTAAATTTCAAACGTACATACGAAAAGCGCGCAGCAGACTTCGTCGAGTCTGTCGCGAGAATGGCTGCCGAGAGCCCCGAGTTATTGGGAGAAAGGGTCGCAGCCGGTGACAGGATCGCCGATCTCTTCGGTTTGGCTCTACATCGTGTAATCGAGCGCGGAGACGACGAGTACGTTGACGTCCTTACGGGGCTCGTGGCCGCAGCGCTCATCGATGATGCAAGGTTCGATGAGTCGACCTATCTGGCAGTCAGAATCGTGCAGCTTGAGCCAATTCACATCCGCGTCTTGGCTCGCCTCGACAACGCAACTTTGTTTACCAATTTGGACCCTTCTCGAGAGATCGACATGCCCGCCCTTGCCACGGATATGGATTTGAGCGAAGGCGTGGTAGAGAATTGTCTTCAGGATATATCAGAGGTTGGTTTCACCGTGTCGCATGGGCCTTTGCTCTTTCGCGTAACCAAACTTGGAAAAGCTTGCGATTGATGAAATCATCCGAATAAAAGAAGAATTGCGCTGACGATCACCGCCCGCGGCCACCGCCGGGCCCCCCACTGCACCTCCCAGACACACAACACGGCACCATGCACACCGCATCACATGCTGTGAACCCTGCCTCAACCAGTCCCGGTCCGCTACCAGAACGTCACAATTAGCGACTGACAGGTCCGGCAGAAGACAACTGATCCGAGGTCAACGAAGACTCCCCCTGATGGTTCAGCCGTTCGCCGATCCTACCCAGGCGATGGGCCGCCAGACCGCCGCCGACGCTTGATGGCGTGGCAGGACACGGCGACACTTCCCCAGGGGGAGCGCACAACACTCCAGCCTGACGAACGGCCTGACAATCGACATGGACGCTGCCGAACAGTCGCGGACGCCTGTGGACACCAAAGTGACGCTGACGTGCGCGAACCCTCGTGGTCAACTGCGCGCCTCTTGGCTTCGGGACGAAGAAGTCGCAGGTTCAAATCCTGTCACCCCGACTCGTCCACAGTTCAGGGCCGGTTTCCGTGAAGCGGAAACCGGCCCTGAGTCGTTGCTGACGCGCCTGCGCTGAGCCAGCCATCACCACGACCGGGTGAGACAAGGCCGCTCAACGGGACAAGACCACAGTGGACGGATAGCTTCGGGCGGGCAGCCACCCGACGGCATGCGCGTCGAGTGGGCATCGCTTAACCAGCGGCGTCGTGTTCTCCGTGGACCGTCACCGCTACGACCCGGACGAGACCCGCAGGAGTTCCCGGATGTGGGCATCCCAGTCGGACGCCAGGAGAAGGCAGCCACCCAGCAGGGCAATCAGCCACGCCGATCTGCCAACCGTTCCGGTGAATACCGGGCTGTTGCATCCGGCGTCGATCCCGTGTGGACACCGGACCGATGGCTGCCGCTCGGTTGGCCCGCGTGCCCTGTTCCCAACCGAGGAGACAGCGTGAAACGACTTCTGCTGACCGCGAGCGACCAGCAAGACCTGCGGACCAGGCTCACCGAGCTCGGCGGAACCCTCCTCATGCGACTCGCGGGGAACCTGTACGTCGTGAACGTGCCGATGTCCACTGACCCGGCCCAGGTCGCCGGCGTTGTTTCCGGCCAAGCGGCCATGCCACAGCTCGACGAGCAGGCTGCCGAGATGGCCGGAGCCTGGCAGGACGCGGAACGATCCATGGCGACAGCGTCGAGCGAGCGACCCGGCCATCGGCTCGCGGTGGACGACAGCCACGAGGCACCGTGGTGCGTGACACCGTTGCGGAAGGCTCCCAGGACCCCGGCGGAACGTGCGGCGGCCCGCGCCGCGACCACGCCATACGCGGTGGGCTCGGTAGCCCTCGGCCTGGTCATGGTCTCCGGCCCCGGCAGGCTGGCATTCAGTCAAGGCGAGCTGCGGACGATCCGCGCCCAGGTCGCGCAGGGCATCACCCTCCTCCAGAACGAGAATCCCCTTGCCAAGCTCGAGTTCCACATCGACGACCGGCCTGTCACCGTGGACGTGCCGCCGCCGCGGAACTGCAACTTCCCCGAGGACTGCGAAGCCCCCTGGCGCAACGCGGCGCTGGTAAAGCTGGGATATCCGGGCGACCTCTCGGGCACGACCCAGTACATCAACGCTTTGCGCCAGCAGTTCGGCACCACGTGGGGCTACGTCGCCTACTTCACGAAGTACCCCTTGCCGACCGGTGCCGCCGGCTACATGATCGCCGGCTGGGTCGTCATCAGTTACGCGAATGGTTCATTCGGCCCCAACCGGCTCTACTTCACGTTCTCCCATGAATCGTGCCACGTCTTCGGAGCGGGGGACGAGTACAAGGAATCCAGGTGCACCTGCTTCCGCACGTGGGGCTTCTTCGACACGGCGAACTGCAACTGCGGCAACTGCCCTGGTGAGAAGTTCTCCTGCCTGATGAACAAGGACGGCGAGAAGCTCTGCACGTGGACCCGGCGACAGATCGGCTGGAACGCCTGGAGTCCGCAGACGGACGTCACCGCCAAGATCGGCGCGAAGACGAACGACGGGCCCGCCGCCGCAGCGTTCGCGGGCCGCGTGTACATCGCTTACAAGGGGGAAAGTTCCTTCAACCTGTGGATGGCGTCCTACGACGGCACCACCTGGTTCCCCCAGACGAACATCACCGACATCAACGGGGCCAAGACAGCAGTACCACCCGCCCTCGCCGCGGTGGGGGACCGGCTGTACATGGTGTGGCGGGGAGACACCACCGCGAGCCTGTGGATGGCGTACTACAACGGCACCACCTGGTCCCGGCAGACGAACATCTCCAACATCAACGGGGCCAGGTCGGGCCTGTCACCCGCCATCGCCGCACTCGGGAACCAGCTGTACATGGTGTGGCAGGCCGAGCACAACTCGGACCTGTGGATGGCGTCCTACAACGGCACCACCTGGACCCGGCCGACGAACATCACCCAGATCAACGAAGCCAGGACGGGGGTGTCACCCGCCCTCGCCGCTCTCGGGAGCCGGCTGTACCTGGTGTACGGGGGAGAACAGTTCTCGACCCTGTATTCGGCGTACTACGACGGCAACACCTGGTCCCGGCAGACGAACATCACCGACATCAACGGGGCCAAGTCGAATGACGGCCCGGCGGCACACACCTTGGGGAACAACCTCGTGGTCGCGTACCGCGGGGACACCACGACGAACCTGTGGAGCTGCGTGTTCGACGGTTCATCGTGGCTCGGCCAGGTCAGGATCGCCGACCAGAACGGGGCCGCCACCAGGCCACCACCCGCCCTCTGCGGGTTCGGCGACGGCCTCCAGCTGGTGTACCGCGGCTACCTCAGCAACAACCTCTGGTCCTGCCACTACGCTCCCGACGCCCCCCAACAGGACAGCCTTCAGGGGCGGCTCTGGCGGACCTGCTGAAACCGGACGCAAACTGTCCTACTGAGACGGACGGTGCGACACCACCGCTGACCTGCCCTATTCGGGTGAAGGCGCATTGCTGAACCATTTCCTCCCGCCCATACTCGACCAGAGGTACCCCGACACCCATCGAACAGGAGTGTCCACATGACAAAGACAACGCGGCGGGCGTTGCTCGGGGGCGCGGCTGGGATGGCCGTGGCGGGTGCTCTCGGGGTGAGCGCCACATCCGCCCGCGTGCGCCTGACGCGGGAGGAGCACCGGGTCGTCGTCATCGGGTCGGGGTTCGGCGGGGGTGTGGCCGCGCTGCGACTCGGCCAGGCCGGGGTGCCGGTGACCGTGCTGGAGCGCGGACGCCGCTGGACGAGCGGTCCGAACTCGACCACCTTCCCCAGTCTGTCCTCTCTGGACAAGCGCGCCATCTTCCACGGCGCGGTCCCCGAGGACGTCCACTCACTTCAGTCGCTGCTGAGCACCCGGCTGGACTTCGACCCGTACGTCGGTCTCCTGGAGCCGGTGGGCGGGGAGAACATCCTGAGCGTGTGCCCGGCGGGCGTCGGCGGCGGGTCGCTGATGTACCAGGGCATGACGCTGCAGCCCACGGAAGCGATGTTCAACACCTGGCTGCCCGAACGACTCGACTGGACGCGCATGGACGCGGTGCACTACCCGCGCGTCGCCCGGATGCTCGAGGTCGCCACCGCGCCCGACGAACTGATCGACTCCCCGAACTACGCCGCGGCGCGGATCTTCGCCGAGCAGGCGCGCCGGGCGGGCTTCGCCGTTGACGAAGGTCCCGATGCCGATCGACTGGAGCTTCGCGCATCGCCGAACTGCGCGGCGAGATGAACCCGTCCTACACCAACGGCGACGGCGCGCTGGGGGTCAACAACGGCGGCAAGCACTCCGTCGACGTCACCTACATCCGGCAAGCGGAGGCCACCGGCAGGGTCGAGGTCGCCACGCATGCACAACGTCACCTCGGTCGCCCGGGCCGCGGACGGCCGCTGGGAGGTGCGCGATCGACCGCACCGACGACACCGGCAAGGTCGCTCGAGCAGAAGGTCCTCACGGCGAACGCGCTCATCATGGCCGCGGGCAGCGTCGGCACCACCCGGCTCCTGGTCCGCGCCGAGGCCACCGGCGCCATCCCCGACCTGCCGGACGACATCGGTCAGCGGCTGGGGCACCAACGGCGACCGCATCTACCTGTGGACGGACCTGGAGGAGGAGTTCGGGGCGGTCCAGGGCGGCCCGGTCGTCTACGGCAGCAACGACTGGGCCGACCCGGCCACCGCGAACACGGTCATCCAGGCGTCCTTGCCCCCGGTGGGCATCAACGCCCGCACGACCATGCTCGTCGGGTCCGCGGCGAGCGCCGACCGTGGCCACTTCCGGTACGACTCCGCCACGGACAAGGTCAACCCGTACTGGCCCAGGTCCGGCGACACCGGCTCGTTCGAGGCGATCGACGCCCGGGTGAAGGCGGTCGCCAACGGCATCGGCCGGGTGCTGGACACCAACAGCCTGGTCAACAGCACTTCGCACCCCCTCGGCGGCGCCAACATGGGCCCGGTCTGCGACCTCGACGGCCGCGTGCACGGCCAGCGCGGCCTGTACGTGCTCGACGGCGCGCTCATCCCGGGCACGACCGCGGGCTGCGCCCCATCGATGACCATCGCCGCGATCGCCGAGCGTGGGATCGACAACATCACCGCCGCCGACCTCGGCACGGTGATCTGACTTCGCCCAACACCACACGTGCCGCATCAGGGTTGCCGCCGGGCGGCCGAACGGTCAGTCGGACATCATCCGGCTCTGGATCGCCGGCTGTCAGGTATCCAGCTTTCCCTCGCGGCGGCTCCTTGATACCAGGGTGCGGACGTTGGTCAGGGTGCCGCAGTTGTTGTCTATCTGGCGGTTGCGTTCCTTCACGAATGCCTCGCCCAGGTCCTTGCGGGCCCTTTCGCCCAGTTCCTCGCGGGCCGGGTTCAGGATTGTCAGCTCCTCCTCCACCAGGTGGTGGCTGATCGTCGCCGACAGGTTTTCCACCGCGTCTTCGAAGGACTTCGTGTCGGTGGCCTTCAGCTCCAGCACCTTCAGCAGCGCCTCGTGGCCCTCCGCGTGCTCCTCCTCGCCGTGCTCGGCCTCGTGTGCGCCGACCGCCGAGCGTTTGCGCAGCTTCGGGTACACGAACTTCTCCTCGGCCTCCGCGTGCGCGACCAGCACCGTGGCCAGCGCGTCCCGCACCGCGGCCCGGTCCATGCTCGCGTTCCGCAGGTTGCGCAGCAGCTCCTCGAACAGCCGGTGGTCGTCCAGGATCAGGTCGATCACGTCGCCCGAAACCGGCCGGTGGACATCGACGACATCGTTCATGCCGACAGTTCTACCTGCCGCCGGGCGGCTCGGCCGATCGGCGAGGGTTCGCCGAGCCCGCCGATTTGGCAGGATCATGGGGTGAGCACCCACCCCATGGCCGAGGTCCCCGACGCACTGTTCACCGACGCGGGCGCCGAGGCGCGCTGGCGCGACCGGTTCACCGCGGCCCGGGTCTCCCCGCCGCGGTGGGCCCACGACGCGCCGGACCGCAACCTCTACCTGTCGAACTCCAGCGGCGTCTGGGAGGTCTACGCCTGGGACCGCGCGACCGGCACCCACCGGCAGGTCACCGACCGGCCCAACGGCACCTCCTACGCCGCGATCGCCCCGGACGGCGACCAGATCTGGTGGTTCGCCGACTCCGACGGCGACGAGTTCGGCAGCTGGGTGCACGAGTCCTTCGCCGGCCGCCGGACCGGCAACAAGCCGGCGCCGGCCATGCCCGGCAGCGTGCCCGGCTACCCGGCCGGCATCGAGATCGGCCGCACCGTCAACGCGGTCGGCGTCTCCAACGACGACGGCACGTCGATCTTCCTGTCCCGCGGCGGCGCCGAGGCCGAGGTGGTCTACCACGACGAGCACGACGGCGGGGTCGTCGCGCTGTCCCGCGACGAGACGCTGCTGGTCATCGAGCACTCCGAGCACGGCGACAACCGGCACCCCGCGCTGCGCGTGCTGTCCGTCGCCGACGGCGGCGTCGTCGGCGAGAAGTGGGACGGCAAGGGCAAGGGCCTCGACGCCATCGGGTTCAGCCCCGTCCACGGCGACCAGCGCCTGCTCGTGCTCCACGAACGGCACGGGCGCGAGGAGCTGCTCGTCTGGGACCTCGCCACCGGTACCGAGACCGAGATCCCGCTCGACCTGCCCGGCGAGGTGTCCGCGGACTGGTACGCCGACGGCTCCGCGATCGTCGTCATCCACACCCACGAGGCCCGCAACACGTTGCACCGCTACCACTTCGCAACCGGCAAGCTGACCACATTGGACACTCCCAACGGGACGATCGGCTCCGCGTCGGTCCGGCCGGACGGCACCGTCGAGTACTCGTGGTCGAATGCCGCGCAGCCGCCGGTCGTGCGGGCGCAGTACCCGGGCGGGGCCGAGCGCGTGCTGCTGGAGCCGCCGGGCCACAAGGCGCCGCCATCGGTGGAGCTGACCGACGAGTTCGTGCCGGTCGCCGGCGGCGACGTGCACGCGCTGTACACGCGCCCGGCGAACGCGCCGGACGGCCCGCTGCCGACGGTGTTCACGCTGCACGGCGGCCCGCACTCGGCGGACGAGGACCGGTTCTCGGCCTACCGGGCGGCGTGGCTGGACGCCGGGTTCGCCGTGGTGCACGTCAACTACCGCGGCTCGACGGGCTACGGCTCGGCCTGGCGTGACGCGATCGAGGGCCGGCCCGGGCTGACCGAGCTGGCGGACGTGGCGGGCGTGCACGCGTGGGCGGTCGAGAAGGGCCTGGCCGACCCGGCGAGGTGCGTGGTCAACGGGGCCTCGTGGGGCGGTTACCTGTCGCTGCTGGCGCTGGGCACGCAGCCGGACCTGTGGGCCGCGGGCGTCGCGGGCGTGCCGGTGGCCGACTACCTGTCCGCGTACGAGGACGAGATGGAGCCGCTGCGCGCGTTCGACCGGGCGCTGTTCGGCGGCTCGCCGGACGAGGTCCACGACCGCTACGTCGAGTGCTCCCCGATCACCTACGTCGACCAGGTGCGCGCCCCGGTCCTGGTGATCGCCGGCGAGAACGACCCGCGCTGCCCGATCCGCCAGATCGACAACTACCTGGACCGGCTGGCCGCCCGGAAGGCGTCGTACGAGGTGTACCGCTACGACGCGGGCCACGGTTCCCTGGTGGTGGCGGAAACGATCAAACAGGTCGCCATCGAGATCCACTTCGCCCGCCGCGCCCTGGCCCTGCCGTAGCAGCCCCACCGAGAACAACCCACGCGCGCACGCGCGTGCAGAACGCCAGAAACGAAAGCCCCACCCTGTCCCGGGGGCCACCCTCACATGCCAGTCTACCGGTACCCCCTGACAAAACCCGTGGTCACGGCGTTCCTGTGGACAACTCGCCGGCCTGTGGACAGAGGAACCCGCGAGCCCTGGGCTCTGGGCTCGCGGGTTCATGGAGCCGGGATCCGCCGTCGGGTGGCGGGTCCCGGGAGGTCTCAGGCCTTGGCGGTCTGGGCCTGCCACATCCAGTGCTGCTTCTCCAGCTCCTGGGTGATCCCGATCAGCATGTCCTGCGTGACGAGGTCGGTCTTGTCCGTGTCGTTGATGCGCTTGCGCAGCCGGCTGATCAGCTCGCCGAGGGTGGCCACGATCGCCGTGACCGTCGACTCCACCGACTGCCAGTTGTCCGGGTACGGCGGGATCCCGGAGCTCTCCACGACCGTCTTCGCCTTGCCGTTCGGCGAGATGCCGATCGCGTTCGCGCGCTCGGCGATGTCGTCCACGTAACCGCGGGCGGCGACGACCAGCTCGTCCAGCTGGAGGTGCGCGCTGCGGAAGTTCGGGCCGACGACGTTCCAGTGTGCCTGCTTCGCGATGAGCGACAAGTCGATCAGGTCGACCAGGGTCGCCTGGAGAATGGCGCCGGTGGCCTCACGCTCGGCGTCGCCCAGCGGGCTCGTGATTGGTGACTTGCTCATGACAACCTCCATCCCTCACCACAACGCACGGCGTACCCGGTGAAGTCCCGCTCACACGCGAGTCGTGGCGAACTCCACCACTTGTAGCCCAATGGTGCGCAGCGCGCTCGTCACCTTCTCGTCCGAGCACTCGCCGTGAGCGCCGAACTCCACCTGTGCGGAGTTCACCGCCGCCCCGAGCGGGGTCGGCCAGCCACGCAGCGCATGCACGATCGAGCGCAGCGACGTCAGCGTCGTCACCGCGGCCTGCCAGCCCTGGGCCGTCGCCACGCAGCCGACCGCGCGGCCGTCCAGGTACGGGCGCTCGTCGTCGCGGAGGTCCTCGATGTAGTCCAGGGCGTTCTTGACCAGGCCGGACAGCGTGCCGTGGTAGCCGGGCGAGACGAGCACGACGCCGTCGGCCGCGCGCAGCTCCTCCACCAGCCGCAGGGCGTTCGGCGAGCGCTCCGGCTCGGCCGGATCGTAGAACGGCAGCACCAGGTCGGTGCCGGACACGAGCGTGGTCTTCGCGCCCGCGTGCGCGGCGCCGTCGAGTGCCAGCCGCAGGGCCCGCTCTGACTGCGAGTCCGCGCGCAGTGACCCTCCGATGCCCAGCACGTTGACCGTCACACCGCCGATCATCCCCCATCGAGTGACACCGTGGGGTCGGGCGCCGTGTGGTGCCGCCGAACGGTCGCGGTGGTGTATAGCCTTGCCGTCGGCACAGCTGGGAGGTCGACGATGTCAACGCTGCTGAGCAGAATCCCGCCGTCGGTCCAGGGCGCCGCGCTGCACGCGGTGTTCGCCCTCCCCCAGCCCGCCCGCCGGCTCATCGCCGGTCCGCCGATCCGCCGCGACGGGCTCGAGCTCGCGCTCGACGCGCAGCTCTTACTTCGCATGATCGCGCTCACCGAGCTGACCCTCAGCGGCTTGACGCCCAGCGCCGCCCGCACCCAGCTCGAGCTCGGTCGCACGTTGCTCGGCGAGCCGGTCGTGCCCGGCGTCCGCACCCGCAACCTCAACCTGCCCGCGACCGACGGCACCATGCCCGCACGCCTCTACGAGCCCGCGAACCTGCTGCCCGGCTCGCCACTGCTCGTCTTCTACCACGGCGGCGGGTGGGTCATCGGCAGCCTCGACACGCACGACGGCGTCTGCCGCTACCTCGCCCACCAGGCAAACGTGCGCGTCCTCTCGGTCGGCTACCGGCTCGCCCCCGAGTACCCGTTCCCGGTCGCGGCCGACGACGCGTTAGCCGCGTACCGGTACACCGTGGAACACGCGGAGGCACTCGGCGCGGACCCGGCCGCCATCGCGGTCGGCGGCGACAGCGCGGGCGGCAACCTGGCGTCGGTCGTCTGCCTCGACGCGGTGCGCCACGGCGGCCCGCGCCCGGTCTTCCAGCTGCTGTTCTACCCGGCCACCGACCCGTCCGTGCGCCGCCGCTCGCGGGACCTGTTCGCCGACGGCTTCTTCCTCACCGACGACGACATGACCTGGTTCATCGACCACTACCTGCCCGACACGAAGACCCGCACCGACCCGCGGGTGGCCGTGCTGCTGGCCGAGGACCTGCGTGGCCTGCCGCCGACCTACCTCGCGACCGCCGGGTTCGACCCGCTGCGCGACGAGGGCAACGCGTTCGCCGATCGGCTGCGCGAGGCCGGCATCCCGGTGGTCAAGCGCCAGCACGACGACCTGATCCACGGCTTCGCCAGCTTCATCACGCTCGGCACGCGCTTTCGCGAGGCGGTCTCGGAAGCGGCCGGCGCCCTGCGCACGGGCCTCGCACTGCGTTCCCGCGCGAACGTCGTCGACATCTTCCGGCCTACGGCGTAGTAGCGCGGGAACACCCCGGGCAGAAACCCCAGAACACGACTTCGGCCTCGTCGACCACGTACCCGGCCGAGTCGGAGGGATCCAGGCACGGCGCGGCGCCGACGGCGCAGTCCACGTCCTCGGTACGCCCGCACACCCGGCAGACCAGGTGGTGGTGGTTGTCCGCGGTGCGCGTCTCGAAGCGCGCGGGGTGCCCCGCCGGCTCGATGCGCCGCAGCAGGCCGGTCTGCGTGCAGGCGTGCAGCACGTCGTAGATGGCCTGGGTGGACACCGACCCGAGACGGCCGCGAACGCCGTCCGCCACCTGGTCGGCGGTGGCGTGCGGGTGGCCGGCGAGCCAGTCGAGCGTGGCGACCCGGGGCGCGGTGACACGCAGCCCCACGGCTCGCAGCCGCTCGGCGGGCCCGGCCTGGCGCCGTGTCGGGTCGTTCATGATGTCCTCTACACCATCACCTTTTCTGGAACGAGGCAAGAAAACGTGACGAGTGTTGTCGGTGGGCGCTCCTAGATTGGTAGCCGTCGTCGGAACACGAGAGGCTTACATCTTCCCATGGGGCTCTACCGCAGGACACTGGCGCTGCCCGGGGTCCGCACGCTGATGGTGCTGGTGTTCTTCGCCCGCGTGCCGGCCGCCGCCGGCGGCATGGTGCTGACGCTGCACGTGGCGGTCGGGCTCGGGCACGGCTACGGCGCGGCGGGCACGGCCGGCGCGGCGGTCACGATCGGCGCCGCGGTCGGGGCGGTCGTGATGGGGCGGCTCATCGACCGGTTCGGCTTACGCCTGGTCCTGGTCATCACGATGGTCGGCGAGACGGTGTTCTGGGTGCTCGGCTCGCAGCTGCCGTACGGCGCGCTGGTGGTCGTCGGGCTCGTGGGCGGGTTCCTGATGCTCCCGGCGATGCCGCTGGGCCGGCAGGCGATCGCCGCGCTGGTCCCGGCGGACCTGCGGCGCACGGCGTACTCGATGGACTCGGTGTCCACGGAGCTGGCGTTCATGGTGGGCCCGGCCACGGCGGTGCTGATCGCGACGCAGTTCGCGACCGTCACCGCGATGTACACGATGGCGGCGGCGACCGTGGCGGTGGGCGCGGTGCTGCTGATCTTCAACCCGGCGGTGCGCAGCGAGGCGGAGCGCGCCGCGGCCACGGGCGACCGCATGCTCCGCCGGGCGTGGCTCGGGCCGCGGATGGTCGCGGTGCTGGTGATCGCGGCCGGGGCGGTGTTCATCCTGGCCGGCTCCGAGGTGGCGATCGTGGCGGAGCTGCGGTCGACCGACCAGCTCGTGTACACGGGTGTCGTAATCGGCGTGTGGTCCGCGGTGTCGGCGATCGGCGGGATCGTCTACGGCGCGCTGCCGCGCTCGCCGGGCCAGGTGACGTTGATGGCGTCGCTGGGCCTGCTGACCGTGCCGATCGGCGTGTTGTCGGGCGAGTGGTGGCTGCTGGCGCTGGCCCTGGTCCCGGCGTCGGCGTTGTGCGCCCCGACGATCGCGGCGACGGGCGAGGAGGTGGCCCGTCTGGCGCCCGTCGCCGCCCGCGGCGAGGCGATCGGCATGCAGTCGTCGGCGTTCACGCTGGGCGCGGCGGCCGGCGCACCGCTGGTCGGCTTCGTGGTGGACCACTCGTCGCCGGCGTGGGGGTTCGCGGTGGCGGGGCTGGGCGGGATCGCGGTGGCCGCGGCGGCTGGGTTGCTGATCGCGCGGCAGCGCCGCACCACTCCACTCACGATCCCGGCGCCCTGAACGGGTTATCCACAGGCGCCATCCACACTGTCCACAGGCCACCGCCGTCCGGGCCGCCGACAGACCGCGCGAGGAGGGGCGGGAAGTACCGGTCAGCTCACAGCACTCGGGACGCCGTCAACCGCCGCGACTGCGGCACGCAGGCGAGCCTGCGAGGTCTCCATCCAATGCCGATGGCGGGCCACCGGTCCATATCCTCGATCGTGACGTCCAGCAGCCGGGTCTATGCCCCAGACATCGCCCGCCGGTCCGCCGTAATTTCAGGCCTGCGCGGCGAGTGCCTCTGCGATCTCGTAGGTGTTCAGGGCCGCGCCCTTGCGGAGGTTGTCGCCGCAGACGAAGAAGTCCAGGGTGTTCGGGAAGTCCAGTGCCTGGCGAATGCGGCCCACGTACGTCGCGTCGTTGCCCACCACCTCGGCCGGGGTCGGGAACACGCCCGCGCCCGGGTCGTCCATCAGGACCACCGACGGCGCCGCCTCGAAGAGGGCGTGGGCCTGCGCCACCGTGACCGGCGAGGCGAACGTCGCGTGGACGGCCAGCGAGTGGGTCGTCACGACCGGCACCCGCACGCACGTCGCGGACACCCGCAGGTCCGGGATACCCAGGATCTTCCGCGACTCGTTGCGGACCTTCAGCTCCTCGGAGAACCAGCCGTCCCCCTTGTACGAGCCGGCCGAGGGCACCACGTTCAACGCCAGCGGCGCCGGGAACGGAGAGTCCGCAATGGACAGTCCGGCGGCCTCGACCGCCTCGCGGACGTCGCCGGACCGCGCGCCCACGCCCTTGCCGGCCACCGCGGCCAGTTCCGCGTGCAGACGATCCACGCCGGCCACTCCGGCGCCGGAGACCGCCTGGTACGACGCCACGACCAGCTCCCGCAGGCCGAACCGGTGATGCAGCGCCCCGAGCGAGGCCATCATCGACAGCGTCGTGCAGTTCGGGTTCGAGATGATCCCCCGCGGGCGCGCGGCGATCATGTCGAGGTTCACCTCGGGCACCACCAGCGGCACCTCGTCGTCCATCCGGAACGCGCCCGAGTTGTCCACGACGACCGCCCCGCGCGCGGCCGCCACCGGGGCCCACTCCGCGGAGATCTCGTCCGGCACGTCGAACATCGCGACGTCGACGCCGTCGAAGACCTCCGCCGACAGCGCCTGCACGGTCACGACCGAGCCGCGCACGGTCAGCTGCTTGCCGGCCGACCGCGGCGACGCGATCAGCCGCACCTCGCCCCACGGCCAGGCCGGGCGCGCGTCGAGGATGTCGATCATCACCGAGCCGACGGCACCGGTGGCACCGACGAGCGCGAGGACCGGAGCCATCAGCGACCACTCCCCGCGTACACGGTGGCGACCTCGTCGCCGCCGAGGTCGAACGCGTCGTGGATCGCCCGCACGGCCTCGTCGAGCTCGGTGTCGCGGATCAGCACCGAGATCCGGATCTCCGAGGTGTTGATGATCTCGATGTTCACGCCGGCCTTCGCGAGCGCCTCGCAGAACGTGGCGGTCACGCCCGGGTGCGAGCGCATGCCGGCGCCGACCAGCGAGACCTTGCCCACGTGGTCGTCGTAGAGCACCGCGGTGAAGCCGAGCTCGTCGCGGATCTTCTCCAGCGCCGCGACCGCGGTACGGCCGTTGTCCTTGGAGAGCGTGAACGTGATGTCGGTGCGGCCGGAGACCGTGCTCGACACGTTCTGCAGCACCATGTCGATGTCGATCTCCGCGTCGGCAACCACCCGGAAGATGCGGGCCGCGACGCCGGCCTGGTCCGGCACGCCGGTCACGGTCACCTTGGCCTCGGACCGGTCGTGCGCGACGCCGGTGATCATCGCCTGTTCCACGGGAATGTCCTCCACTGAGCCGGACACGATCGTGCCCGGCTTGTTGGTGTACGACGAGCGGACGTGAATCGGGACGCCGTAGCGGCGGGCGTACTCGACGCAGCGCAGCATCAGGACCTTCGCCCCGCCGGCCGCCATCTCCAGCATCTCCTCGTACGGCACGCGGTCGAGCCGCCGCGCGTTCGACACGATCCGCGGGTCGGCGGTGTAGACGCCGTCCACGTCGGTGTAGATCTCGCACACGTCCGCATTGAGCGCCGCGGCGAGCGCGACCGCGGTGGTGTCCGAGCCGCCGCGCCCCAGGGTCGTGATGTCCTTCGTGTCCTGGCTGACGCCCTGGAAGCCGGCGACGAGGCAGATGAAGCCGTCGTCGAGCGCGGCCTGCACGCGGCTGGGCGTCACGTCGATGATGCGGGCCTTGCCGTGCGTGGAGTCGGTGATCACGCCGGCCTGCGAGCCGGTGAACGACAACGCCTCCGCGCCGAGCGCGCTGATCGCCATCGCCACCAGCGAGTTGGAGATGCGCTCGCCCGCGGTGAGCAGCATGTCCATCTCGCGCTCCGGCGGGACCGGGTTGACCCGCTGCGCGAGGTCGAGCAACTCGTCGGTGGTGTCGCCCATCGCCGAGCACACCACGACCACGTCGTTGCCGGCCTTGCGGGTCTTCATGATCCGCTCGGCCACCCGCTTGATCCGGTCCGCGTTCTCCAGCGATGAACCGCCGTACTTCTGGACCACGAGCGCCACTTGTCCGAAACCTCCTCAGCCCGACCGAGGCGAGCCTAACGGAGGTGGCCAATCGTTACGGTCGTCTGTGTGGCCGCCGCCACGTGCGCGGATGCGCGTCCTAGGCTGTAGCGGCCGGGCTGATCAGCCGCGACCGTCAACCGGGAAGGGATCGGGGTGTCCGCTACGGACGTGACTCGCGCCGACTCCGACGAGGAGGAGTCGAGCGCCGGGACCGAAACGGAAGCGGCCACACCGCCGCGCTGGACGGTGCGCCGCGCCGGGCGGCTGCTCGCGCCTGCGTTGATCTTCCTCGGCATCCGCGAGTTCGGCCTGCTCGTGCTCACCTGGATGGCCGCGGCGACCGACCGCTCGGTGAGCGAGGCGCTGCGCTCCTGGGACGGCCAGTGGTTCCTCGCCATCGCCCAGGGCGGCTACCGGGGCGTGCCGCCCGAGCTGGTCGACGCGTTCGGGCAGCGCAGCGCCGAGACGCCGCTCGCGTTCTTCCCCGGCTACCCGACCGTCGTGCGCTGGTTCGCGGCGGTGGACGGCAGCGGCGGGATCGGCCTGGTCACCGCGTCGTTCACGGTGACCATCGTGTCCGGAGTGGCCTGCTCGTACGCGCTCGTGCGGCTGGGCTCGCACATCCGCGGCGGCTCGCGGCGGACCGGACTGATCCTCGTGGCGCTGTTCGCGGCGACACCGATGTCGATCGTGCTGTCGATGGCGTACTCGGAGGCGATGTTCTGCGCGCTCGCCGCATGGTCGCTGGTCGGGGTGCTGGAACGCCGCTGGGTCCTCGCGGGCGTGTGCTGCGCGGCGGCCGGGCTGGTGCGGTCGACGGGCGCGGCGCTGGTGCTGACCGTCGGGCTCGCGGTGGTCATCGCGATCGTCAAGCGGCGCGACGGCTGGCGGCCGTGGGTCGGCGGCCTCATCGCGCCGGCCGGGCTGATCGCCTACCTCGCGTGGGTCGGCTCGCGCACCGGCGAGTGGGACGGCTGGTTCAAGCTGCAGGAACGCGGCTGGGGTACGGGGTTCGACGGTGGCGCGGCCACGGTCAAGTTCAGCCTCGAGGCGCTGGCCGACGCGCGGTCGGTGCTCGAGGTGACCACGGTCGGGCTGATCGTCGTGGCGCTGGTGCTGCTCGTGATCGCCATCGTGCGCAAGGTCGAGTGGCCGCTGGTGCTGTACGCGGCCGCGGTGCTCGCGATGGACCTGTGCGCCAACGGCCTGATGAACTCCAAGGCCCGGCTGATGCTCCCGGCGGTCACCCTGCTCATCCCGGTGGCGCTGGCGCTCGCGAAACGCAAGCCGTCGACGGCGGTGCTGACGTTGTGCGCGCTCGCGGTGGCCGGCTCGTGGTTCGGGGCATACTCGATCACCTCGTGGGGTTACGCCATCTGATGGAGCACTCGAAACCGGCCGAGACGAGCGTCCCGGTCCACCCGCTCATCGCGGCTCGCTGGAGCCCGCGCGCGCTGGACCCGAACGGGCAGGTCAGCGACGTGGCGCTGCGCGCGATGCTGGAGGCCGCGCGGTGGGCGCCGTCGAGCGGCAACACCCAGCCGGCGCGGTACCTGATCGGCCGCCGCGGCGACGAGACGTACCGCCGGATCTTCGACGTGCTGTCCACGCGCAACAAGGGCTGGGCCTGGTCGGCGGCGGTGCTGATGCTGTGCTGCATGGTCACGACGAACGAGAAGGGCACGCTGCCGGTGCCCGAGTACGGCGCCGGCCTGGCGTCGGAGAACCTCGTGCTGCAGGCGGTGGCCGAGGGCGTCGTGGCGCACCAGATGGGCGGGTTCGACAGGGATGCCGCGAAGCAGTCGTTCGCGCTCCCCGAGGACGTCGAGCCGCTGGCCGTGATCGCCGTCGGCACGCCGGGCCCGGTGGAGCTGCTGGACGACGAGCGCCGGGCGAAGGAGCTTGCCCCGCGCCGCCGCAAGCCCTTGGGCGAGATCGCCTTCACCGGCGCGTGGGGCAGTCCCGCGTTCTGACCCGGGCGGCCGCGTGCCGTCAGGTGCCGTAGACGGGGACCGGGTCGCCGGCCGCGGCGAGCAGGTCGTCGACCGCCTTGCCCACCTCGGCCGGGTCCCGGTGGACGGCCGGGCCGCGGGTGTGGCCGTCGACGATCGTCAGCCGGTCGCCCTCGACCTCGAACACCCGGCCCGTCACGTGCGCGGACGCCGTGCTGCCCAGCCAGACCACGAGCGGTGCCACGTCCTCCGGGCCCGGCAGGTCCGGGAAGAGCTCCTCGGTCATCCGGGTCCGGGCCGACGGGGCGATCGCGTTCACCGTGACGCCGTACCGGGCCAGCTCGGCCGCCGCCACCAGGGTCAGCCCCACGATGCCCGCCTTGGCCGCGGCGTAGCTCGCCTGCCCGACGCTGCCCCACAGACCCGCGCCGGAACTGGTGTTGATCACCCGCGCGTCGACCTGCTCGCCGGCCTTCGAGCGGGCCCGCCAGTGCGCCCCGGCGTGGCGGATCGTCAGGAAGTGGCCCTTCAGGTGCACCCGCACCACGTCGTCCCACTCCGCCTCCGAGGTGGACACCAGCATCCGGTCCCGCACGATGCCGGCGTTGTTCACCAGCACGTCCAGCCGCCCGAACGCCGACACGGCCGCCTCGACGAGCGAGGCCGCTCCGTCCCATGTGGACACGTCGGCGGTGTGCGCGACCGCGGCCGGGCCGATCTCGGCCGCCACCGCGTGGGCCAGCTCGAGGTCGTTGACCACCACCGAGGCGCCCTGGCGCGCGAACTCCAGCGCGTGCGCGCGGCCGATCCCCCGGCCCGCACCGGTCACCGCCACCACGCGGCCCGCGCGGCTCATCGCGGAGCCGTCGCGTTCGACGCCGCCAGGAAGGCCGGTCGCTCGCCGCCGCCGTGCACGGTCAGCGTGCTGCCGGTGACGTACGACGCCGCGGGCGAGGCCAGGTACAGGCACGCCTGCGCCACGTCCGCGGGCGTCGCCAGCCGGCCGGCCGGGATCGTCGCGCCGACGGCCGCGACGCCGTCCTCGTCGCCGTAGTGCAGGTGGGACAACTCCGTGTCCACCGGCCCGACGACGACCGTGTTGACCCGGACCTTGGGCGCCCACTCCACGGCCAGGCTCGACGCCAGGTTCGCCAGGCCCGCCTTGGCCGCGCCGTAGGCCGCCGTGCCCGGCGACGGCCGGGTGCCCGACACGCTGCCGATCATCACGATCACCCCGCCCGACTCCTGCTCCTGCATCACGGCGTTCGCGCGCTGCGAGACGTGCAGGGGCGCCACGAGGTTCAGCGCGATGACCTTCTCGTGCAGCCGCGGCGACGCGGTGGCCGCGGCCACCGGCGGTGCCCCGCCGGCGTTGTTCACCACCACGTCGAGCCGCCCGTACTCGGCGACCACGCCGGCCACCAGAGCGTCCACCTGGGACGCGTCGCGCACGTCGCTGCGCACGTAGGGGACGCCGAGGTCGGCGGCCGGCGACCGCCCGCACGTCACCACGGTCGCGCCCGCTTCGTCGAACCCCGCCACGATGCCGAGCCCGACCCCGCGAGCACCACCCGTGACGAGAACGACCCGGCCCGCGAAGCTCATAGTCTCTCCAGGATGGTCACGTTGGCCTGGCCGCCGCCCTCGCACATGGTCTGCAGGCCGTACCGCCCGCCGGTTCGCTCCAGGTTCGCGAGCAGCGTCGTCATCAGCCGGGCGCCGGTCGCGCCCAGCGGGTGCCCCAGCGCGATCGCGCCACCGGTGACGTTCACCCGTTCCGGGTCGGCGCCGGTCTCCCGCAGCCACGCCAGCACGACGCTGGCGAACGCCTCGTTGATCTCCACCAGGTCGATGTCCGCAATGGACAGTCCGGCCCGGTCCAGCGCGTGCGCGGTGGCCGCGATCGGCGCGTCCAGCATGATCACCGGGTCGCCGCCGCGGGCGCTGAGGTGCCGCACCCGGGCTCGTGGCGTGAGGCCGTGCTCGCGCAACGCCCGCCCCGAGACCACGAGCAACGCGGCCGCGCCGTCGCAGAGCTGGCTCGCCAGCGCCGCGGTGAGCCGGCCGTCCGGCACGAGCGGTGCCAGCGCGGCCATCTTCGCCAGGCTCGTGTCCCGGGGACACTCGTCCTCCGCCAGCCCGGCGAGCGGCGCGATCTCCCCGGTGAACCAGCCGGCGGCGATCGCGTCGCGCGCGCGGGAATGACTGCGCAGCGCGAACTCCTCCATCTCCGGCCGCGAGATCCCCCACTTCGCCGCGATCAGCTCCGCCCCGCGGAACTGCGAGATCTCCTGGTCCCCGTACCGCGCGAGCCAGCCCGCCGACGTCGTGAACGGGTTCGGGAAGCCGTACTCGCGCCCGGCGAGCATCGCCGCGGAGATCGGGACGGCCGTCATGTGCTGCACCCCGCCGGCGACGACGACATCGGCCGTGCCCGACATGACCGCCTGCGCCGCGAAGTGCACCGCCTGCTGCGAGGACCCGCACTGCCGGTCGACGGTCACGCCCGGCACCTCGGCCGGCAGGCCCGCCGCGAGCCAGCACGTCCGCGCCACGTCCCCGGCCTGCGGACCGATCGTGTCCACGCAGCCGAAGATCACGTCGTCGACCACCGCCGGGTCGACCGGCACCCGGGCGAACAGCTCGCGCAGCACGTGCGCACCCAGGTCGGCGGGGTGCACGGCGGCGAGGCCACCGCCGCGCCTGCCCACCGGCGAGCGGACGGCGTCGACGAGGAAGGCATCCGTCACGGGTGTAGGCTACCAAGCTAGCGCTTGGGTCGGGAGGACGAAGAGCATGGCAACACGCGGCAAGCCCTCGGAACGGCGCGACGCGCTGGTGCAGATCGCCGCCGAGCTGTTCGCCGAGCACGGGTACCGGGCCACCACGGTCCGCCACATCGGCGACGCGGCTGGGGTGCTGTCCGGCAGCCTCTACCACCACTTCGACGCCAAGGAGACGATCCTCGACGAGCTGCTGTCCAGCTACCTCGACGAGCTCGTCGACACCTACCGCGCGATCGTGAAGACCGGCGAGGGCCCCGCCGCGACCCTGCGCGAGCTCGTGCGCGCGTCGATCCGGTCCCTGTCCGAACACCGCGCCGCGATCACCGTCCTGCAGAACGAGCGCAACTACCTGCGCTCGCTCCCCCGCTTCGGCTACCTCACGAAGTCCGAAGAGGAGGTTCGCCGCATCTGGATCACCGTGCTGCGCGACGGCATCGAGGCCGGGGAGTTCCGCGCGGACCTGGATCCCGTTGTCACGTACCGGTTCCTGCGCGACTCGGTGTGGGTGGCCGTGCGCTGGTTCCGCCAGGACGGTCCGCTGACGGCGGACCAGCTCGCGGACCACTACCTGACGTTGATCTTCGATGGCCTGTCACGATCTTGACACAGCGTGACTAGAACGTGCCCCGTCGTGGTACTCAATAACCATAAGGACGGGAGGTCCACGATGGGGAAACTGCGGAAGATCATGGGCACGATCGCAACGGTGGTGGCCCTGACCGCATCGGTGCTGGTGATCGCCCCGGGCATGGCCCAGGCGGCGGCGAAGGTGCCGTGCGGCCGCGGGGTGCTCGCGTGCATCGACCTGAGCGCGCACCGGGCGTGGCTGATGGACGGCAAGGGCCACGTCACCTACGGCGGAGCGTCGATCACCACGGGCCGGCCGGGCTACCGCACGCCGGTCGGCGTCTACCGGGTGATCTGGAAGGACATCGACCATTGGAGCAAGGAGTTCAACGGTCCGATGCCCTACTCCGTTTTCTTCACCAACAGCGGCATCGCGTTCCACGAGGGGAGCCTGTCGGTGCAGTCGCACGGCTGCGTTCACCTCGCGCACTCGGCCGCGGTGCGGTTCTTCAACAAGCTGAAGCCGGGTAACGTCGTGGCTGTTCAGCCGTAGTGCCGTGCTAGCGACGGCGGGGTCGGCACGAGCCGGCCCCGCCGTTGTTTGCCCGGCCGTTCCCCGGGTAGGCGACATATATGCGCACGCACACCGAACGAGAACGCAAGTACGAGCTCGCGCCGGACGCCCCACTCCCGTCGCTGTCCGAGCTGGCCACCTCGGTCGGCCCGCGGGACGAGAAGCTCGAGGCCGTCTACTACGACACGCTGAACCTGCGCCTCGTCCGGGCCGGCATCACGCTGCGCAAGCGCACCGGCGGGAAGGACGCCGGCTGGCACCTCAAGCTCCCCCGGGACGCCGACTCCCGCGAGGAGCTCCAGTTCCCCCTGGACAGCTCGAACACCCCACCCGCGGAGCTGACCGCCCTCCTGCTCGGCTACAGCCGCGGCGTGCCGCTGGTCCCGGTGGCGCGCATCGTGACGCACCGCGCCAGCTGGCAGCTCGTGGACGACGCGGGCACCGAGCTCGCCGAGCTGACCGACGACCACGTCACGGCGGAGAACCTCAACTCGTCCAAAAAGGACAAGTGGCGCGAGCTCGAGGTGGAGCTGGCCGACGCGGCCGACGACGCGCTGCTCGACCGGGCCGAGAGCCGGCTGCGCAAGGCGGGGCTGCGCCGCGCCGACTACGGCTCGAAGCTCGCCCGGGTGCTGGCGCCCGCGACCGCGCCGCACGATGCCGGCCGCACCGCGGGCGACCACCTGGTCGCGTACCTGACCGAGCAGGTGGGCTCGCTGCTGCGCCACGACCTGCTGGCCCGCCGCGACGCCCCGGACGCCGTGCACCAGATGCGGGTGGCGAGCCGGCGGCTGCGTGCCGCGCTGCGGGCCTACCAGCGGCTGCTCGACCGCGACCGGGCCGGCCGGCTCCGCGCGGAGCTGAAGTGGCTCGGCACCCGGCTCGGCCCGGCGCGTGACCTCGAGGTGATGGAAGAGGAGCTGACCGAGAAGGTCGGCGAGCTGCCGGACGAGCTCGTCCTCGGCCCCGTCGAGGCGCGGCTGACCAGGCACTTCGCCCCCGCGCGCGCGGACGCTCGGCGCGCGGTCGTGCGGACCCTGCGCACCAAGCGCTACCTCGGCCTGCTCGACCAGCTCGACCGCCTCGTGACCGACCCGCCGCTGGTCGAGCGAGCGAACCGGAAGGCGGCCAAGGAGCTGCCCAAGCACGTGCGCCGCGCCTACCGCCGGACGGCGCGCAAGGCCGCCCGGCTCGACGGGTCCGGCGAGGCGCTGCACGACGTGCGCAAGGCGGCCAAGCGGGTGCGCTACGCGACCGAGGTCGCCGTGCCCGCGGTCGGCAAGCAGGCGAACCGGACCCGCAAGCGCGCCCGCGAGGTCACCAAGGTCCTCGGCGACCACCACGACAGCGTCGTGATCCGCCCGCTGCTGCGCGACCTCGCCGGCCAGGCCCACCTCGCCGGCGAGAACGGGTTCACCTTCGGGCTGCTGCACGAACGGGAGCGGGTCCGCGGCGAGCAGGCCGCGGAGCGTTTCGCCGCCGCCTCGAAACGGCTCACCGCGCGCAAGCACCGCCGCTGGCTGAAGTGACCGGCTGACGTGACCGGCTGACGTGTCCACAGTGGACTCCCGTCGGACGGTCAGCCCAGGAGCCGCTTGAGCACCTTGCCCGACGGGTTGCGCGGCAGCTCGGCCGGGAACTCGACCAGCCGCGGCACCTTGTAGTTCGCGAGCACGCGCGCGCAGTGCGCCAGGACGTCGTCAGCCGACAGCGTGGCACCGTCCCGGCGCACCACGAACGCCTTGCCGACCTCGCCGAGCCGCCCGTCCGGCACGCCGACGACGGCGGACTCGGCCACCCCGGGCAGCCGCGCGAGCACCTGCTCGACCTCGGCCGGGTACACGTTGAACCCGCCGCAGATGTACATGTCCTTGAGCCGGTCGGTGATCGTGAGGTAGCCGCGCTCGTCGACGCGGCCGACGTCCCCGGTGTGCAGCCAGCCGTCCGCGTCGATCGCGGCGGCGGTCGCGGCCGGGTCGTCGAGGTAGCCGAGCATCACGTTCGGCCCGCGCAGCAGGACCTCCCCCGCTGGCGGCTCGATGCGCAGCTCGAAGCCCGCGGCCGGCCGGCCGCAGGTGTGCGCGACCGTCGCCGCGTCGTCGTCGCGCCGGCACATGGTCGCGACGACCGCCTCGGTCAGCCCGTACGCGGTGAGCACGGCGTCGAGCTCGAGCTCGTTCTGCATCCGCTCGACGAGCACGACCGGCACGACCGCCGCGCCGGTGACCGCGAGGCGCAGGCTGGACAGGTCGAACGTGGCGCGGTCCGGGTGGTCGAGCATGGTCTGGTAGATCGTCGGCGCGCCGGGCAGCACGGTGATCCGCTCGGCGGCGACGAGCCGCATGGCCGCGGCGACGTCGAACACGGCCTGCGGCACGATCGTCGCGCCGGTCAGCACGCACACGAGGATGCCGGCCTTGTAGCCGAAGCTGTGGAAGAACGGGTTGATCACGAGGTAGCGGTCGGCCGCGGTCACCTCGCCCAGCTCCGCCCACGCGCGGGCGACGGCCAGCGCCTGGCGGTGCGCGCTCATCGCGCCCTTGCTGCGGCCGGTCGTGCCCGAGGTGAACAGGATGTCGCTGACGTCGTCCGGGCCCACCCGCACGTCCGGGTCCGCGCCGGCCGGCGCGGCGAGGTCCGCCCAGCCGATCGCGCCTGCCGGGGTCTCGTCGCCGCCGACCGGGACGTGCACGACGATCCGCGGGACGTCGTGGCCGCCGGCGCGCAGCTCGGCGAGGCGGTCGCGGCCGAGGAACTCGCCGGCCACGACGAGCGCGGCCGCGCGCGTGCGGGTCAGCAGGTCGGCGGTCTCGGTGGCCGTGAAGCGGGTGTTCACCGGCACGAGCGTGGCGCCCGCGCACGACGCGCCGAGCGCGGCGACGACCCAGTGCCACGTGTTCGGTGCGCAGATCGCGACCCGGTCACCGGGCGCGACGCCCGCGGCGGCCAGCGCGCGGGCGACCGTGCGGGCCTGGTCGTGCAGCTCGCGCCAGGACAGCCGGACGGATCCGTCGGCCACGGCCTCGGCGGCACCGAACCGTCGTGCCGCGCCGGCGAGCGCGGCCGGGATGGTGTCCACCCGGCCATACTAGAACACGTTCTAGGTTGGCGGCCTCAGGCGAGCCGGCGCAGCAGCCGGGCGGCCACGGCGGAGGCGACGAGCCAGAACAGCGCGGCGAGCCCGTAGTTGACCAGCACTCGCAGCTCCGCGTTCTGCGGGGTGAACAGGTTGCGGAACGCCAGCGCGAGCGGTTCGGCGGCGTTCGCGAAGAAAACAGTGATCCAGTTGTCGGGATTTGCCTTGCCCACGGTCAGTAACACGTGGACGACCAGGACGATGGCGAAGATCAATCCCGCCCAGCGGACCAGACCGGCCAGAAATCCCACCACGGTCGCGCGTAACTCGGCTGCGCTGCGGCGCGGCCGGGATACCTGCTCGACGTCCTCGGGACGTTTAGCGTGTGCGGCCATGGTGGGAATTCTGACACGTTCGCTGCCCGGTGACTACCAGCCGGTAGCAACGGTTCAGCGCGAAACGAGGCGAGCAAGCAAGCTCGCGACGACGATCCAGAACACGGCGGCGAGGCCGTAGTTCACAATCACGGACAGGTTGTAGTTGCCGAGGTCGAACAGGCCCGGGAAGAACAGGGCAAGCGGCGCGGCGAGCGACTTGATGAACAAGAAGAACGAGTTCGCCTGGTTCGCGCCGAACAGGATCATCAGAATGTAGACGACCTCGATCAATGCGAACAGTGCACCAATGCCGGTGATCACTCGCGCTGCGGTACCCCGACCAGAACTTACGGCCCATCTACGAGTAGTCATGGGAGAAGAGTGCCCAACGGTGCCCCTGACGAAACACGGTTGGGGGACCAAGCGCCTACGCCGTTCGGCCCACTATGTGGAATGACGATTTCCCCACCGCCGACCCGGTCGCTAGTCTGACGCCCGTGGCGCGTGTTCTCCTCCTTCGTCGCCGCGACGGGGCCTGACCAGACCGGCTCCCCGCCGCGGGGCGACGCCGTGCCGGTCGTCGACATGCATCTTCGAACCGGCCAGGAGAACTCTGACATGACCACCATCCCGGACACCCAGCGCGCGATCAGCAGCAAGGTACGAACGCCGTCCCGGCCCGCGCCGGCCGACCAGCCGTCGTGGAACGCCCAGCGCGGCTCGGCCATGCCGATCCACCGCTACCGCCCCTTCGCCCAGCTCGTCGAGCCGGTCACGCTGCCCGACCGCACCTGGCCCGACAAGGTGACCACGCATGCGCCGCAGTGGTGCGCGGTCGACCTGCGGGACGGCAACCAGGCGCTGATCGACCCGATGTCGCCCGCCCGCAAGCGCAAGATGTTCGAGCTGCTCGTGCGCATGGGCTACAAGGAGATCGAGGTCGGCTTCCCCGCCGCGTCCAAGACGGACTTCGACTTCGTCCGCGAGATCATCGCCGACGGCGCGGTACCCGACGACGTCACGATCCAGGTGCTCTCGCAGTGCCGGCCCGAGCTGATCGAGCGGACCTTCGAGTCGCTGCAGGGCGCGCACAAGGCGATCGTCCACATCTACAACTCCACCTCGATCCTGCAGCGGCGCGTGGTGTTCCGCGAGGAGCGCGAGGGCATCAAGAAGATCGCCACCTCCGCGGCGGAGATGGTGGCCGAGTACGCGGCCAAGAACGCCGAGACCGACTTCCGCTTCGAGTACTCCCCCGAGTCCTACACCGGCACCGAGCTGTCCTACGCGGTCGAGGTGTGCAACGCGGTCACCGAGATCTGGCAGCCGACGCCCGACCGGCCGGTGATCGTGAACCTGCCCGCGACGGTCGAGATGGCGACCCCGAACGTCTACGCCGACTCGATCGAGTGGATGCACCGCAACCTGGAGCGCCGCGAGTCGGTCGTGCTGTCGCTGCACCCGCACAACGACCGCGGCACGGCGGTCGCCGCCGCGGAGCTGGGCTACCAGGCGGGCGCGGACCGGATCGAGGGCTGCCTGTTCGGCAACGGCGAGCGGACCGGCAACGTGTGCCTGGTGACGCTCGGCATGAACCTGTTCAGCCAGGGCATCGACCCGCAGATCGACTTCTCCGACATCGACGAGATCCGCCGCACGGTCGAGTACTGCAACCAGCTGCCGGTCGCCGAGCGGCATCCGTGGGGCGGCGACCTGGTGTTCACCGCGTTCTCCGGCTCGCACCAGGACGCGATCAACAAGGGCTTCGACCACCTGCGCGACCAGGCCGACCGGGCCGGGCAGCCGGTGGACTCCTACCCGTGGGAGGTCCCGTACCTGCCGATCGACCCGAAGGACGTCGGCCGCACGTACGAGGCGGTCATCCGGGTGAACTCGCAGTCCGGCAAGGGCGGCGTGGCGTACGTGATGAAGACCGAGCACCAGCTGGACCTGCCCCGGCGGCTGCAGATCGAGTTCTCGCAGGTGATCCAGCGCTACACCGACGACGAGGGCGGCGAGGTGTCGCCCGCGCTCATGTGGTCGACGTTCGCGACGGAGTACCTCGGTCTCGCGACGCCGCTGGTCCTGCACGAGCACCGCATCAGCGACGACGGCGAGGGCCACGACGAGATCACCGCGTCGGTCGAGGTGGAGGGCGACCGGCACGAGATCACGGGCGCGGGCAACGGCCCGATCGCGGCGTTCGTGGACGCCCTGGCGTCGGTGGGCTACGACGTCCGGGTCCTCGACTACACCGAACACGCCCTGACCGCCGGCGACGACGCCCGCGCGGCGGCGTACGTGGAGTGCACCGTGGGCGACCGCGTCCTGTGGGGCGTGGGCGTCCACAGCTCGATCGTCACGGCGTCGCTGCGGGCGGTGGTGTCGGCGGTCAACCGCGCGCACCGCTGACCGCGCGGCGGGCCGAGGCCGGCCTCAGTCGGCCGGCTCCGGCTCGGGGTCCGGCTCCGGCGCCACCGTGCCGGCCGGGTTCACGGTCAGCTTGTCGACGTTCTCCGGGAAGTGGCAGGCCACCTGGTGCCCCGGCGCGAGGTCGACCAGCGGCGGCTCCTGCGTCGAGCAGATGTCCTGCGCCTTCCAGCACCGCGTGTGGAACCGGCACGCCGGCGGCGGGTTGATCGGGCTCGGCACGTCGCCGGTCAGCCGGATCCGTTCGCGGCGGTGCCGCCGCGTGGTGTCCGGGATCGGCACCGCCGACAGCAGCGCCACCGTGTACGGGTGCATCGGGCGCTCGTACAGGCTCGTCCGGTCGGCGAGCTCGACGATCTTGCCGAGGTACATGACGGCCACGCGGTCGGACACGTGGCGCACCACCGACAGGTCGTGCGCGATCATCACGTAGGTCAGGTCGAACTCGCTCTGCAGGTCCTCCAGCAGGTTCACGACCTGGGCCTGGATGGACACGTCGAGCGCGGACACCGGCTCGTCGGCGACGATCAGCTTGGGGCGCAAGGCAAGCGTGCGCGCGATGCCGATGCGCTGGCGCTGCCCGCCGGAGAACTCGTGCGGGTAGCGGTTGTAGTGCTCCGGTGAGAGGCCGACCAGCTCGAGCAGCTCCTGCACGGCCTTCTTCACACCGTTGGGTGTCTCGACCTTCTGCAGCTTGAACGGCGCGCCGACGATCGTGCCGACCGTGTGCCGCGGGTTCAGCGACGAGTACGGGTCCTGGAAGATCATCTGCACGTCGCGGCGCAGCGGGCGCATCTTGCCCATGGACAGGTGGCTGATGTCCCGGCCGTCGAAGACGATCCGGCCGTCGGTCGGTTCGAGGAGGCGGGTGAGCAGCCGGCCCGTGGTCGTCTTGCCGCAGCCGGACTCGCCCACGATCGACATGGTCTCGCCGCGCTTCACGGTGAAGTCGAGGCCGTCCACGGCCTGCACCGCGGCGACCTTGCGTTGCAGCAGGCCGCGGCGCACGGGGAAGTGCTTCTGCAGCCCGGTGACGGACAGCAGCTCGTCGCCGGACCCCGGGTCCGCGGTGGGCGCCGCCTGGTCGGCTTCAGCAGTCACAACTCTCCCCGTCCCTCACAGCTTCGGCTTGATCTCGTCGTTCCACAGCCGCAGCCGGTTCTCCGCGGACAGGTGGCACGCGATCCGGTGGCCGTCACCGACATCCCGCAGCTCCGGCCGCTCGGTCTCGCTCTTGCCCTCGTTCAGGTCGCCGTAGGCGCACCGCGGGTGGAACGGGCAGCCGTCCGGCACGTTGATCAGGCTCGGCGGCGTGCCGGGGATCGGCAGCAACCGCTCCGAGCGCTCGCGGTCCAGGCGCGGCATCGAGCCGAGCAGGCCCCAGGTGTACGGGTGCTGCGGCTCGGTGAAGATCTGGTCCGCCCGGCCGTACTCGATCGCGCGGCCGGCGTACATCACGAGGATGTCGTCGGCGAGCTCGGCGACCACGCCCAGGTCGTGGGTGATGATGATGACCGCGGAGTTGAACTCCTGCTGCAGGTCCCGGATGAGGTCGAGGATCTGCGCCTGCACGGTCACGTCGAGCGCGGTGGTCGGCTCGTCCGCGATCAGCAGCTCCGGGTCGCACGACAGTGCCATCGCGATCATCGCGCGCTGGCGCATGCCGCCGGAGAACTGGTGCGGGTAGTCGTCCACTCGCGACGCCGGGTTCGGGATGCCCACGCGGTCGAGCATCTCGATGGCGTGCTTGCGGGCCACCTGCTTGCTGACGTCGTGGTGCACCCGGTACGCCTCGACGATCTGGTTGCCCACCGTGTAGTACGGGTGCATCGCCGACAGCGGGTCCTGGAAGATCATCGCCATGTCCTTGCCGCGCAGCCGGCGTACCGACTCGCGACCCATGCCGACGAGGTTCTGCCCGTTGAGCACGATCTCGCCGGAGATCTCGGCGGTGCCCTCCTTGTGCAGCCCCATGATCGACAGGCTGGTCACGCTCTTGCCCGACCCGGACTCGCCCACGATGCCGAGGGTCTGGCCGCGTTCGAGCTCGAACGAGAGCCCGTCGACCGACTTCACCACACCGTCGTCGGTCGGGAAGTGCACGCGCAGGTCCCGCACGTCCAGGAACGCGCCGGTTGGCGGCGGCTCGGCCGGCCGCGGCAGCCCGGTCTCGGGCTCGACGTAGATGTCTTCCTCACTCATGAGGTCCGCACCCTCGGGTCGACGACGGCGTAGAGAAGGTCCACGATCAGGTTCGCGATCACGATGAACGTCGCCGCGAGCAGCGTCACGCCCATGACCTTCGGCAGGTCGTTGTCGTTGATCGCCTGGACCGCGTACTGGCCCAGGCCCTTCAGCGAGAACGCCGACTCGGTCAGGACCGCGCCGCCGAGCAGCAGGCCGACATCGAGGCCGAAGATCGTCAGGATCGGCGTCAGCGCGCCCCGCAGGCCGTGTTTGACCACGACTCTTCGTTCGGGGAGCCCCTTGGCGCGGGCGGTCCGGATGAAGTCCTCGTTCATCGTCTCCAGCATGCCCGCCCGGGTGAGCCGGGCGTACTGCGCGGAGAAGAGGAACGCGAGCGTGATCCACGGCAGGATGAGCGCGTACGCCCACTCCGCCGGGTTCTGTTCGAAGGGCACGAACTTGCCGGCCTTGGCCGTCCAGCCAAGGCCATAGCTGAATATCGTGAGCGCCATCAAGCCGGTGTAGAAGATCGGCAGTGATACGCCGGCCAGCGCGATCCCCATCGCGCCACGATCGAAGATCGTGCCTCTTCGTAGTGCGGACAGGACACCGATCGATACGCCGGCGACGACCCAGATGAGGGCGGCGCCGACCGCGAGCGAGAGCGTCACGGGTATTCGGTCGATCAGCTCCGGCCACACGGGCCGGCTGGTGATGAAGGAGTAGCCGAGGCAGGGCGCCGGGCAGTGCTCGACGCTGGCGCCCAGGTCGTAGTCGTCACCGGCGACGACGCCCTTCGCCCACCGGCCGTACTGCTCGAAGATCGAGTCGTTGAACCCCAGCTTCTCGGCGATGGCCTTGACCGTCTCCTCGGTCGCCGTCCGCCCGACGTAACGAGTGGCCAGGGTCTCCGGTGTCGCCCCGGTCAACCGGGGCACCAGGAAGAAGATCGAGAACGTTACCGCGCTGACGATGAACAGCAGCACCACAGCGGCGACGAGCCGCCTCATGATGTAAGTAATCAACGGAAGTCATCCAATGCGGGGGAACGGTCTCGTAGCGAGGTGGCCGGTCTTGGCGGACCGGCCACCTCGCCGTCGGACATCAGTTGGCGACTACCCCTGGTCGACGCCGAGCGCCAGGTAGTCGTACATGCTGAACGCCGGGCTGATGAACACGTTCGTCAGGCCCTTGCCGCGGAACAGCAGGCTCTTCGCGTAGACACCCGGGAGGATGACTGCCTCCTCCATGACCCGCTTGTCGATGTCGCCCCACAGGCCCTCGCGCTTGGCGGTGTCCTGCTCGTTGACGGCCTCATCGATCAGCTGGTCGACCTCGGGGATCCGGACGCTGGTGTTCGACGAGCCACCGGTCTCCCGGATGACCCGGCTGTCCACGATCTGGCCCAGGAAGCCGAACCCGTCGTTCCAGTCCGCGCCCCAGCCGTTGACGACCAGGCCCAGCTTGTTGGCGACCACGAACGGCGGGTTGCCGGCGAACTGGGAGAAGTAGTCACCCTGGGCGTAGCCCTTGAGGTTCAGCTTGATGCCGACCCGGCCGAGCGACTGCTGCAGCGACTCCGCCGCGGCCTTCTCCTTCGGCCGCTCGTTGCGGTAGGAGATGTTCGTCTCGAAGCCACTGGGCTGCCCGCACTTCTCCAGGGAGTCCTTGGCCTTGTCGACGTCGCCCTTCATGTCCGGGGTCTCGTACAGGTTCGACTTCTTGTACCCCGGGATCAACGGCGGCATGACCGTGGTCGCGATGTCGCCACCGGAGAACGGGCCGCCGTACGCGGTCTGGTAGCCGGTCAGGTCGGCCGCGTACATGACCGCCTTGCGGCACTCGATGTTGTCGAACGGCTTCACCGTCGGGTTGATGCCGGTGTACCAGAGGCGCGCCAGCTCGGCGTTGTCCGCCTGGGCCTTGAGCTCGGGGTCGGGCAGGATCGTGCCCTGCGCGGCCGGCTCCACGCCGTCACCGACGATGTCGAGGTTGATCGAGCCGTCCATGACCGCCTGGTCGAGCGAGTCGGCGTTCATGTTCAGCGTGACCTCGTACCGGTCCGGCAGCGCCTTGCGGAACTCGTCGGTCTTCTGGTCCCACTGGTCGTTGCGCACCAGCGCGAAGCCCTTGCCCGGCTGGTTGTCCTCGAACTTGTACGGACCGGAGGAGATGATGTGGTCCTGGTACTTCGCGCCCTTGTTGCCACCCTCGTCGGCGGGCACCGGCGCGGTCGCCACGAGCTGGGCGAAGTAGTCGAAGCTCGACAGCGGGTTCTTGAGGTGGAAGACGATCGTGTAGTCGTCCGGCGTCTCGATCGCCTGGTCGGTGTTCACGTTCGCCGACTTGTACGGCCCCTCGTAGCCCTCGGGGAGGTCGAGGAAGTCGTTGAAGTACGTCGGGCCGTCCGGGAACGTGACCTTGTCGAGGGAGCGGAGCACGCCGTACTTGACGTCGGCCGCCTTGACCTCTTCGCCGTTCTCGTACTTGACGCCCTTCTTGATCTTGTAAGTCCAGGTCTTCTGGTCCGAGCTGCCTTCGCCAAGGCCCTCGGCCAGGTCCGGCACGAGCTCGTTGCCCGCGTCGCCGGGCGCCGGGCGGAACATCAGCAGCGTGCGGGCGTAGAGCCGGGAGAAGTTCCAGGCATAGCCGTAGTACGTGTCGGCCATGTCGAGCGAGTCCCACTCGCCGTTGTTGGCGAACTTGATCGTTCCGCCCTTCTTGTCCGAAGGGTTGAAGATCTTGTCGACGCCGGCGTTGAACGCCGCCTCGGTGGTGGTGGCGGCACCGCCGTCGTCGCCGTCACCGCCGCTCTCGGAGCCGCCACACGCGGATGCGGCGAGCGCGATCGCCGCCGCGGCGGCGATCGCGGGAATCAGGCGCTTTCTCTTCATCTTGCGGGTGCACCCCTTCTCGTTTGGGAACCTCAACGCGATCGCGGATCCAGAGCGTCGCGCAGCCCGTCCCCGAACAGGTTGAACGCGAGCACGGTAATGAAGATCGCCAGACCGGGCCAGAGCATGAAGTACGGCAATGTGTAGAACCGCACGGCCTCGGACAGCATGCCGCCCCAGGTGGCGGTCGGCGGCCGGATGCCGACGCCGAGGAAGGACAGTGCCGCCTCGAACAGGATGTTCGTCGGGATCAGCAGCGTGGCGTACACCAGGATCGGCGCCACCAGGTTCGGCAGCAGCTCGCGGAACAGGATGTACGGGCCGCGGCCGCCGAGGCTGCGCGCGGCGTCGACGAACTCGCGGTTGCGCAGCGACAACGTCTGCCCGCGCACGATCCGGCCGATGTAGGGCCAGTTGAAGAAGCCGATGACGAAGATCAGCAGCACGATCCGCAGGCTGTCGCCCTCGAGGCCGAAGGCCTGGTCGGGGATGACGCCGGCGAGCGCGATCGCGAAGACGAGGATCGGGAAGGCGAGGAAGACGTCCATCGCCCGGCTGATGATCGTGTCGACCCAGCCGCCGAAGAAGCCGGACACGACGCCCATGATCGTGCCGATGGTGACCGAGAGCAGGGTCGCCGAGACGGCGATCAGCAGGGAGATCCAGGATCCCGCGTAGATGCGGGTGAGGATGTCGCGGCCGTTGACCGGCTCGACGCCGAGCGGGTGGTCCCAGCTCATGCCGCCGAACGTGCCCTTCGGCGCCAGCGTCTCCGGGTTGATCAGGTCCTGGTGGAACTCGTTGGGCTGAATCCAGCCGAAGACCCGGTCCGCGAGTAGCGCGGTGATCGCGATGATCACGAGCAGGATGATGAAGATGCCGCCGGACATGGCGACCTTGTCGCGCTTGAGCCGCATCCACGCGATCTGCCCGAGCGAGCGTCCCTGGATGGCCTTGCCGCGCAGCCCGCCCAGCGTTGCCTCAGGGGGTGCACCTGCCGCGGCGTCGGTGACTTCGAGCGGTGTGGTCATGCGACTCGCTCGCCAGCCGGCCGCACGCCGGCTCGTCGCCGCGTGAGCACACGCGCCGGGCCGGGCCGTGCGGATCGCGGGTAAGCCATCACGCACTCCTCCAGGGTTTGTTCGGGATCTCACCGCTCGGTGGCAGACCCTAGCCCCTGTGTTCCGCATGGTTTAACCACGCGAGGTTACGATCCGGGAACACGGCTGCAGATTCTGCGCGGTGCGATCATTGGTGATCACACAGTGTGGTCAGCGGCGGCTTTTGTTCCGTCCACCGAGAACCAGCCGTCCTCGAACCGTTGCCAGGCCGTTAGCGGAGCACGCGAGCCTTCTCCGTCCCGCGCGACCGCCCGAGCGAGCCGCTCCGCGGGGTCGGGTACCTCGCACCAGACGAGCGCGGAGAGTAAGGGCCGAACCGATCGTCGTCCGGCGGAAACGCCCTCGAGCAGCAGAACTTTCGGCGGGTTGACAGTGATCACGGATCCCGGCCGCGGCTCGCCGTTGATCCACTCGGTTCGCGTGTAGGTGCCCGGGCGGCCGGCGGCGAGCGGTTCGAGCACGCCGTCGCGCAGGCGGGGCCACCACCCGACAGGGTCGTCCCAGGTGGCGAAGTCATCCGTACGGATGATCACGGCGCCGAGCTCGGCGGCGAGCTCGTCGGCCAAAGTGGACTTGCCGGACCCGGACGGCCCGTCGATGGCGACGAGCGCGGTCCGCCCGAGCCGCGGCGGCCGCAGTCTCACACCCCGGCCTCAGACCTCGCGGCGGCCGGACAGCGCGCGGCCGAGGGTGAGCTCGTCGGCGAACTCGAGGTCGCCGCCCATCGGCAGGCCGGACGCCAGCCGGGTCACGGTCAGGCCGGGGAAGTCCCGGAGCATGCGGACGAGGTAGGTGGCGGTGGCCTCGCCCTCGGTGTTCGGGTCGGTCGCGAGGATGACCTCGGTGACCGCCTGGTCGGAGATCCGCGCGAGCAGCTCGCGCACCCGCAGCTGGTCGGGCCCGATGCCGGACAGGGGATCCAGCGCGCCGCCGAGCACGTGGTAGCGCCCCTTGAACTCACGGGTGCGCTCGATCGCGAGCACGTCCTTCGGCTCCTCGACCACGCACACCGCGCTCGGGTCGCGGCGGGCGTCGCGGCAGATGCGGCAGGTCGCCTCCTCGGAGACGTTGCCGCAGATGTCGCAGAAGACCACGCCTTCCTTGACCCGCTGCAGCGCCTGCTGCAGCCGGGTCACGTCCGCCGGGTCGGCGCCGAGCAGGTGGAAGGCGATCCGCTGCGCGCTCTTCGGCCCGACACCGGGGAGCCGGCCGAGCTCGTCGATCAGGTCCTGGACCGGGCCCTCGTACATCTACATGCCGGGCAGGCCGAGCCCGCCCAGGCCACCCGCGAGACCGCCCATCCGGTCGGCGGCGAGCTGCTGCGCGCTGCTGCTCGCGTCGCGCACGGCGGCCACGATCAGGTCGGCCAGCGTCTCGGTGTCCTCGGGGTCGACCGCCTTCGGGTCGATGGTCAGCGACTTGAGCTCACCGGAGCCCGAGACCACCGCGGTCACGAGCCCGCCGCCGGCGCTGCCGGTCGTCTCCGTGTTGGCCAGCTCCTCCTGAGCCGTCATGAGCTGTTCCTGCATCTTCTGGGCCTGCTGCAGGATCTGCTGCATGTCGGGTACGCCACCGGGTTGCACGCCGGCTCCTCTCATCGGTGTCGTGTCCCAGCGTAGTCGCGTCACGGGTGTGGCATGGTGGGCCGGTGCGCAGACCCCTGGCTGCCGTGTTGTGCCTGCTCACGCTCGCCGGCTGCGGCTCCACCACGAGCGGCTCCGCGACGGCGGCGTCCTCCTCCTCGCCGGCGGCCACGCCGCGCACCACCAGCGTCTCCGCGGCCCCGCCCACCACGGTCCCGCGTTCGACGGTCCCCCGTTCGACCAAGGCCGCGCCGCCACCGGTGTCCGGCGTGGTCGTGCTCGACCCGGGGCACAACGGCGGCAACGCGTCGAACCCGGCCGCGATCAACCGCCAGGTGCCCGCGGGGCGCGGCCGGAGCAAGCCGTGCAACACCACCGGGACCGCCACCGACGCGGGCTTCCCGGAGCACGCGTTCACCTGGGCGGTTTCCCTTCGGGTGCGCGACGTTCTCACCGCGCGCGGGGTCAAGGTGCTGCTGACCCGGCCCGACGACACCGGCGTCGGGCCGTGCGTCGACGCGCGGGCGGCGGTCGGCAACGACGCCGCGGCCGCCGCGGTCGTGTCGATCCACGCGGACGGCTCGACCGACCCGTCCGCGCACGGCTTCCACGTCGCCTACTCGTCGCCGCCGCTCAACGCCGCGCAGGGGGCACCCTCGATGCGCCTGGCCCGCACCATGCGCGACGGCCTGCGGTCCGCGGGCTTCCCGCTGTCGACCTACATCGGGTCGGGCGGCCTCTCCCCGCGCGACGACCTGGGCGGGCTGAACCTGTCGACCCGCCCGGCGGTGCTCGTGGAGTGCGGCAACATGCGCAACGCCGCCGAGGCCGCCAGGTTCTCCGGCGCGGCCGGCCAGCGGTCGTACGCGAACGCGATCGCCGCCGCGATCCTCGCCTACCTGGGCTAGCGCTCCAGCGGGCGCGCGCCCAGCTTGTCGGTCAGCAGCTTGACCATGTCCGCCTCCGGGTTGGGCGGCGGGTCGGGCTCGGGGCCGTTGCCGGAGTAGTAGTCCTCGTCGTCCGGCGGCTCCGGCGGCGGTGGCTCGTCGGCCTGGACCGGCCGGGCCGGTGGTTGGGGCTCGCGTGGCTGCTGTGGCTGCTGCGCGGCCTGGGCCGGCCGCTGGTAGGTCGGCGGGTCGGGCTTCGCCGCCTTCGGCGCGGCGGCGGCACCCGGCCCGCTCTGGTCGGCGTGCACGCAGCGCACGTGCCAGCCGCCGCCGAACACGTTCTCCAGCGCCTTGGCGATCGCGTCGACGTTGCGCGACTCGCCGAGCCGGCGGGCGAGCGGGGCGGCGGTGTGCCCGATGGTCACCGTGTTGCCCTCGACGGACTGCACGCTCGCGTTGGTGAGCATGGCCTCGGTGCTGCGGCTGACCTTGCGTACCTCGGCCAGGAGCTCCGACCACAGCCGCCGGATGCCGGCCGCGTCGACGCCGCCTTGCGCGGCCGGCTCCCCCGCGGCCACGGCGGCCGGCGTGGTGACAGCGGGCGTGCTCGGCTCGGGTGTGGCCGGGGGCGCGGGCTCCGCCGGCCGTTCCTTGGCCGGACGCTCGCTGGCCGGACGCTCGCTGGCCGGACGCTCGTTGGCCGGGCCTTGCGCGGCCGGACGCTCCGCAGCGGGACGCTCGGCGGGACGCTGCTCGGCCGGACGCTGCTCTGCGGGACGCTCGGCCGGACGCTGCGCCGCCGGACGCTCCTCAGCGGGACGCTGTTCGGCGGGACGCTCGGCGGGACGCTGCCGGTCCGCCGGTGGATCGCCGGCCGTCGCCGTCGCCGGCCAGTCGCCACCCGGCGGCCGCGCCGCCTCGGCGGGCTTGTCCGGCGCCGCGCCCGAGCCCGACTGGGACGGACGCTGGTAGGACGGCTCGGCGGCGCCGCCGCCCGCGGTCACCCGCCGCTCGATGCGCTCCAGCCGCTGCAGCACGGCTGAGTCGGCGGCCGCGTCGGTCGGCACCGCGCCGGGCAGCAGCATCCGCGCGCACAGCAGCTCCAGCAGCAGCCGCGGCGCGGTGGCACCCCGCATGTCGACCAGGCCCGTGTGCACGATCTCCGCGTACCGGGTCAGCGTGGCCGGGCCGAGCTGCTGGGCCTGCGCCACCATCTTGTCCAGCTCGTCGCCGGGCGCGGTGACCAGCCCGCGCGTCCCGGCCTCGGGCACCGCGCGCAGCAGCACCAGGTCACGCAGCCGGTCGAGCAGGTCGGAGGCGAACCGGCGCGGGTCGTGGCCGGCCTCGACGAGCCGGTCGACCGTGCCGTACACCGTGGTCGCGTCGTTCGCGGCGAGCCCGTCGACCATGTCGTCGATCAGCGCGACGTCGGTGACGCCGAGCAGCGCGACCGCCCGCTCGTAGGTGACCCCCTCCGGCCCGGCACCGGCGAGCAGCTGGTCCAGCAGCGACTGGGTGTCCCGCGCCGAGCCGCCACCCGCGCGGATGACCAGCGGGAACACCGCGGGCGCGACCGTGGCGCCCTCGGCGGCGACGTTGCGGTCCAGCAGCTCGCGCATGGAGCTCGGCGGGATCAGCCGGAACGGGTAGTGGTGGGTGCGCGAGCGGATGGTCGGCAGGACCTTGTCCGGCTCGGTGGTCGCGAAGATGAAGACGAGGTGCTCCGGCGGCTCCTCGACGATCTTGAGCAGGGCGTTGAAGCCCTGCGTGGTCACCATGTGCGCCTCGTCGATGATGAACACCCGGTACCGCGACGAGGCCGGCGCGTAGAACGCCCGGTCACGCAGCTCGCGGGCGTCGTCCACGCCGCCGTGGCTGGCCGCGTCGAGCTCGACGACGTCGACGCTGCCCGGCCCCTCGGGGGCGAGCGCGATGCACGAGTCGCAGACGCCGCACGGGTCGGGCGTCGGCCCCTGCTCGCAGTTGAGCGAGCGGGCCAGGATCCGCGCGCTGGACGTCTTGCCGCAACCGCGCGGACCGGAGAACAGGTAGGCATGGTTGACCCGCTTGGCGGTCAACGCGACCCGGAGCGGTTCGGTGACGTGTTCCTGGCCGACAACCTCGGCGAAGGTTGCCGGACGGTACTTGCGATAGAGGGCGAGCGCCACGGCCGTGACCCTACCCGCCGGCACCGACGCTCCGGCCACCCACGGCCGGGGCCGAACCGGGCGGCTACAATGACCTTGGACCCCACGCGGCGTTCATCTCGTGAACCTCCCCAGGGCCGGAAGGCAGCAAGGATAAGCGGGCTCTGACGGGTGCGTGGGGTCCCTTCGTGTCCGCTGCCGCTGTGCTGGTTATCCACAATGGAGCCGGTTGTCCACAGCCCGCGCCGACCCGCACGCCAACGTCGGTATCCGGATCTAGTGTGGCCCTATGTTGCCTTGGTCCACCGAACTAGCCGGTCGCATCGAGCAGGACGTGGTGCGCAGCGAGCTGCTGCGTGACAACCCGCTCGGCGACCCCCACGAACGCCCCGTGTACGTGTACCTGCCACCCGGCTACGACGACGATCCCGGCCGCCGGTATCCGGTCGTGTACACGATCCAGGGCTACACCGGCCATGTCGCGATGTGGTTCAACCGCACGCCGTTCCGCCGGCCGTACCCGGAACTGGCCGACGAGCTGTTCGCCACCACGGACACCCCGCCGGCCATCGTCGTGTACGTCGACGCGTGGACCGCGTTAGGCGGCAGCCAGTTCCTGGACTCACCCGCGACGGGGCGCTACCACTCGTACCTGTGCGAGGAGGTCGTGCCGTGGGTCGACGCGCGCTACCGCACGATCCCCGACCGCGACCACCGTGCCATCTCGGGAAAGTCGAGCGGCGGCTACGGCGCGATGATCACCCCGATGCTGCGCCCGGACCTGTTCGGGGCGCTGGCGACGCACGCGGGTGACGCGTTGTTCGAGATCTGCTACCAGCCCAACTTCCGCGACGTGGCCCGCCTGCTGCGCGACGAGTACGACGGTTCGTACGAGGCGTTCTTCGCGGACGTGCGGGGCCGGGTGCACGGCACGAAGGACAGCGACATGGACCTGATCGAGCTGTACGGCTACGCGGCGGCGTACTCGGGCAACCCCGACGGCTCGGTGAGCCTGCCGTTCGACGACGTGGGAGCGGTGGTGCCGGAGGTGTGGTCCCGCTGGCTGGCCTGGGACCCGGTCCTGATGCCCGCCGCGGACCCCCGCTACGCGGAAGCACTCCGCTCCCAACGCGCAATCTGGATCGACGCCGGCACCCGGGACGAGTACCACCTGGACTTCGGCGCGAAAGCCTTCCACCGAGCGGTCACGAAGGCAGGCGTCCCCGACGAGTCCGTCCACTTCGAACTGTTCAACGCAAAGCACGGCGCCATCGAGTACCGCTACCCGCTGGCCCTGTCCTGGCTCTGCGAACGCTTAGCCTGACCCATCGCTGCGCGGCGCACCTGCACGTCCCGGTCCCCGCCGTGGCAGCGGCCGCCCCGGACGCCGCGCTCACCACCGGCAAGTCGAACCTCGCCGGCCTGCTGTGGGCCTGCGAGCACGGCCGCACCCGGATCGTCTTGCCGCGCGGCGTACCCGGACGGGCCCCGTCCTGGCCGTGGCCGCGGCCACGGACCTGGTCGGCAACCTGCCCAACCCGCCGATGGTCTCCTGGAACCAGGCAGGCACCGCGAGCGAGTTGGAGCGCGAGGTCACCGCAGCGCCGGCACGGTTGTGTCACCCGCCCGCAGCCACGCCAGACGCCGTACTCACCACCATCGGCGGCACCGAGTCGAACCTCGCCGGCCTGCTGCGGGCCCGGTCGCACCCGGATCGTCTGCGGGCAGCACGCGCACCACAGCGTCGCGCGCGGCCGGCCTCGGGCTGACCGGTGGCGAGGTGGCGGTCGCAACCGCGGGCACCACCGACACCGGGTGCGATCAACCCGCTACCGGAAATCGCGAACCTGCGTTCACTCCGGCACGTCAGCCCGCTCCCGCACAGCGTCCGGGCCCGCGGCGCGGCCGGCAACACGCTTCGCCCGACTCAACCTCGCGGGCCACCAGACCCCTTCGGACCGATGTCCACCCTCACGACGCACGGCCGACATCGAGCTGACCGGTGGCGAGGTGCTGCGATCAACCCGCTACCGGAAATCGCGAACTGCGTTCACTCCGGCACGTCAGCCTGCTCCCGCTCACCATCCGAACCGGCGACGCGACCGGCAACGCGCTTCGCCCGGCTCAACCTGGCCGGCCACCAGACCTTCGGGCCGATGTCCACCGTCAGGGCGGGCACCAGCAGTGACCGGACCACGATCGTGTCGAGGAGGACGCCGAACGCCACCATGAACGCGATCTGCGCGAGGAACAGCACGGGGATCACCGAAAGCGCGGCGAACGTCGCCGCCAGCACCACGCCCGCCGAGGTGATCACGCCGCCGGTCACGGCCAGGCCGTGCAGCGTGCCGGTTCTCGTGTCGCTGATGATCGTCTCCTCGCGGACGCGGGTCATCAGGAAGATGTTGTAGTCGATCCCCAGCGCCACCAAGAAGATGAAGCCGAACAGCGGAATCGCCGGGTCCGCGCCCGGGAAGCCGAGGAGGTGGTTGAACACCAGCGCCGACACGCCCATCGTCGCCGCGAAGGACAGGACGACCGTCGCGATCAGCATGAGTGGTGCGACCAGCGCGCGCAGCAGCACCGCGAGCACCAGGAAGATCACGACGAGCACGATCGGGATGATCAGCGTGCGGTCGCGCTCCGACGCGTCCTGCGTGTCGAGCTGGATCGCGGTCTGGCCGCCCACCTTGGCGTCCGCGTCCGGCACCGCGTGCACCGCCGACCTGATCCGCTCCACAGTGGACACCGCGGCCTCGGAGTCACTCGGGTCGTCGAGCACCGCCTGGATCATGACCTTGCCGTCCTTGGTGGCGACCACCGCTGCCTCGGACACGCCCTCGACCTTGGTCGCGTCGAGCACCTCGGCGCCCGCCTGCTCATCGGCGATCACGACCGTCGGCGAGCCGGAGCCGCCCGGGAAGTGCCGCGACAGCACCTCCTGACCGCGGCCGGAGTCCACCTCGGACAGGAACAGGTCCGACTGCGCGGTGCCGCTCGCCTTGAGCTGTGGGAGGAACGCGGCGCCGACGAGAAGCACGAGCGTCGTGACGATCCAGACGACCCGCGGCCGGGCACCGACCAGCCGCGCGATGCGGCCCCACAGGCCGTCGTGCTCGGGCGCGGCCGAGCCGTACGTCGGGCGGAAGGGCCAGAACGCGGCCCGGCCGAGCAGCGCCAGCACCGCCGGCAGGAACGTGAGTGACGCGATCAGCGCGCCCGCGATCCCGATCGCGGCGACCGGGCCGAGCCCCTGGTTGGAGTTGAGCTCGGAGAACAGGAGGCAGAGCAGACCGAGAATCACCGTTCCGGCCGACGCGGTGATCGGCGCGACCGTGGACCGCCACGCGGCCTTGACCGCGGTGTACCGGTCCTCGGTGTCGCGCAGGTTCTCGCGGAACCGGGACACGAGCAGCAGCGCGTAGTCGGTGGCCGCGCCGAACACGAGGATGAACAGGATGCCCTGGCTCTGGCCGTTGAGCTTCAGCGTGTCGCTCTCGGCGAGCTGGTACACGACGAAGCTCGCGGTGCCGAGCGCGAACACCGCGGAGAGCAGGACGACGAGCGGCAGCACCGGACTGCGGTAGACCACGATCAGGATGACGATGACGACCGTGCCGGCCACGAGCAGCAGCAGGCCGTCGATGCCGCCGAAGGCGGTGATCAGGTCCGCGATCTGCCCGGCCGGACCGGTGACGAGCACCGTCAGCCCGTCGGGCTTGCCCTCGCCGAGCGCGTCACGCACGTCCTCGACGACCTCGCCGGGATTGCCCTCGCCGCTGATCGAGACGACCAGCTGAAGCGCCTCGCCGTCCGTCGAGGGCCGGACCTGCTGCGGAGGTCCGGCGACGCCTTCGATGCTGGTGAGCGCGGCGGCCCGCCCATCGAGGTAGTCGGCGTCCTCGCTGGTGACGCCGCCGGCCCGCTCGGCGACGACGACGGCTGGAATGAGGTCCTGCTCGCTGAACCGCCGTTGCAGGTCGGCGACCTCGGTCGCCTCGGCCGAGTCGGGCAGGAAGGCGGCGTTGTCGTTCTCCGCGACCTCGGCGAGCTTGCCCGCGTACGGTCCGCAGAGCGCGCCCAGCCCGAGCCAGACGACCACGAGCAGCGCCGGCAGCCACCACTTGCGTCGCATCCGGGTTCCCCTCGATCGGCACCGTTCCCGACCGAATCATGACCCTCCCGCCCGGCGGCGCGCACAAGGACCCCGCACCGGCCCCCCGCACCGGCCTGCGCCGATGAACTCGATCACAGCGCCTCGCCGCACGGCGCGGCGAGGGCCATGCTGAGCAGGTGAGCCGTTACCTGCTCGACAACCGGCGCCCGGAGGCGGGCGAGCGGTTCGCGGCGTTCGCGGAGCTGTTCGACCCCTGGACGTTCCGGCACCTCGACGCGCTCGGCATCACCGAGGGGTGGCACTGCTGGGAGGTCGGCGCGGGCGGCCCGACCGTGCCCCGGTGGCTTGCCGAACGCGTCGGGCGGCAAGGACGCGTGCTCGCCACGGACATCGACGTCTCCTGGACGGTGGCGGCGACGGGCGACGCGCTCGAGGTGCGCCGGCACGACGTCATCAACGACCCGGTGCCGGGCGAGGGGTTCGACCTCGTGCACGCCCGGCTCGTGCTCGTGCACCTCCCCGACCGGGCGGCCGCGCTGCAGAACATGATCGACGCGCTGCGGCCGGGTGGCTGGCTCGTGATCGAGGACGCCGACCCCGCACTGCAACCGCTCGCCTGCCCGGACGAGCACGGCCCCGCCGAACAGCTCGCCAACCGGCTGCGCACCGGGTTCCGCACGCTGCTCGCGGAGCGCGGCGCCGACCTGGCCTACGGGCGCACGCTGCCCCGCCTCCTGCGCGACGCCGGGCTGGCCGACGTCCACGCGGACGGCTACTTTCCGATCACGTCACCGGCAGGCGCGGTCCTGGAGGCGGCGACGGTGCACCACATCCGCGACCAGCTGCTCACCGCAGACCTGGCGACGGCCGAGGAGATCGAGGCCCACCTCGCGAACGTCGCGCACGGCGACCTCGACCTCACCACGGCGCCGATGATCACCGCGTGGGGGCGCAAGCCCGCTTAGTGCGGGTTCATCCCCGAGCCGCGGTCGGTGCGATCCGGGTCGCGAACATCGCCCGGGTCGACGACCTCCTTCTCCGGGTTGACCAGGCTCCCGTCCGTCCCGACGCCGTCCCCCTTCTCCGCGCTGTGGTCGGCACCGTGTTCGATCGACGGTTCCTCCGGGCTGTGCAGGCTGCCGTCGGTACCGACACCACTGCCACCCGGCACGTCGCGTCTCAGCTCGTCCCGAACGTCGTCTTCGTGAGACATCTCGCCACCTCGTTCCGCTGGGTAATGCCTGGCAGACGTACCCGCGCCAACGGCGGCCAACCACCCCGATCCGGTCCAGAGGCGTTTTGAGGGGCCACCGCCCCCTCCGGTAGGCTGCCCGGCGGAGGATTCGCATAGTGGCCTAGTGCGCACGATTGGAAATCGTGTTGGGTGTGATAGCCCTCGCGGGTTCAAATCCCGCATCCTCCGCGCTCTGACCAGGCGAACGCCCGGCATCCGTGATCTTGGATGCCGGGCGTTCGTCACGTCGCATGCTCCGCGGGCGGTCCAATCAGTACTTCACCGAGTCTGCTCGTGGATCCAGTCGGCGATGATGTCCACCCGGGACGTGTTCTCGGGCTGGGAGTGCGGACAGGCCGGTCCACCCTTCTCGACCGACACCAACGCGTCGCCACCGGCACCGTGCTCGAAATAGGGCGCACCGGAGTCGCTGGGGCAGGCGCTCGTGTCGGGACTCGGCGAACTGCCTGTGACGGTCGCGATCACCTCCTGCACGTCGTGTACCCGGACCTCGCCAACCTGAAGGTGAGTAGCGGGCCCGGTCGCATCGGCGGAGGTCTGGCCCCAGCCGGCCAGCACAAGCGTTTCCCCGACACTCGGTGGGGCCGCACGCACCGCCAGCGGTGTCACGTCATCGATCGGCTCAGCCAGCCTGGCAAGCGCGACGTCGTTCACCGGCGACTGTCGCACCTCGACAGCGGCCACCTCATGACCCTTGTCCACGTCCGCGTCGTCGGTTCGGCCGACGATCGCCGTCGTCGTGTATGGCGTCGGCCCGCTTACCGGATTGCCGTCGACGTCGTGGAAGCAGTGCCCAGCGGTGATCACCCACTGCCGATCGACCAAGGCGCCGGAGCAAGCACTGTCGCGGGTGCTGCCGTCCGGGTTGGGGATGTCGGTCATCAGGAGCTTGACGGCGAACGGATAAGCACCATCCTCGGCGTCCTGCCCATTGGCCACCGCGCCAGCAGGTACCGATACCGCAACGCTCACCCCGATCGCGATGGCTGCGGCAACCGCCCCTCCCCATACCTTGGGGCGCCGGAGACGTTTCACTTCGGATCACTCGATTCTGTCGCATTGATAAGGCGTAGATCACGAAGCGCCAAACCATACTGGCCCGACCGAAGCAGTAGGCCGGCAGTTGTGACAGCAGAAACGCCGGCCGCCCCGCTGGGGGACGGCCGGCGTTTCGGCTGTCTTCAGTCCTCGTCTGTCTTTGCGTGATCGGCCACGCCCGGGTTCGGGTCGCGTTCGAGGTCGATCAGCGGGTGGCGGTCTGCTCCCTCGGGCGCCGAGTGGCGACCACCGACCTGCTGATCCTCCATCGAGCTCCCCCGCCTTTCCTGGTCAGCTTCCATGACGTCCTCCTCGTCTCCCACGTCAGCTGATCGTCCAGGCAGTATTCCTCACCCGCGCATCGTCAGCCGGACGACTTGCGGGTCGTGGTCGCTCGCCTGCGCGGCGAACTCGGCGTTCACGTGCACGACGTCGTAGTCCAGATCCATCCGGCCCGAGGTCAGCACGTGGTCCAGGGCCTGCGAGTTGCCCTCGAAGACGTAGCTGTAGCGCTCGTCACGCGGCAGTTCGTTGATCAGGTCCAGCAGCCGCCGGTCGCTGGTCAGCTCGCGGGCCGCCGGGGAGAACTGGTAGTCGTTCAGGTCGCCGAGCACCACGACGTTCGCCCGCCGGTCCACGTCCTGGAGCTGCGCGACGAAGTCGTTGACCTCGGTCGCCTGCGCGAGACGCTGGGTCTCGCTGCTCCGCGTCGGCGGCTGGAAGCGGCCGTACATCGGCTGGTCGCCACCCTTGGAGTTGAAGTGGTTGGCCACCACGAACACCGTCTTGCCGCGGAAGACGAACTCGCCCGCCAGCGGCTTGCGGCTGGCCGTCCACGCCTCGCTGGCCGGGTTGATCCGGCCCGGCGACACCGACAGCGCCGGCTTGTTGTCGCCGGTCACGGCGACGGCCGTGGTCGAGTCGCCACCCGGGCGGTCCACAAAGGACACGCGGGCGGGGTTGAACAGGAACGCCACGCGGATGTTGCCGCCCGGCGCGCCGCCGTCTTGGTCGTCGACCGGGTCGATCTCGCGCCACTCGTAGCGCGGGCCGCCCGCCGCCACGATGGCGTCGACGAACTTCTGCAGCGTGACGTCCGCGGCCACGACCGCGTCGTTGGTGGTGCCGTTGTTGTCCTGGATCTCCTCCAGCGACACGATGTCCGGGCTCGCGAGCGACGTCGTGATGCCGTGCGCGAGGGTGTCGAACTTCGCCTGCGCGTCGTTCGGCGAGAGGTTCTCGACGTTGTAGGTCGCGACCGCGAGCTCCCGCGCCTTCTGCGGGCGGGTCTGCTCGGGCTGGAGACCACCGGAGACGAGCTCGCCGAGCGCGGTCGCCTGGATGTTGTAGCCGCCGAACTGGTCGTAGTCGACCGGGCCGGACGTCTCACCGGCGAGCGTGTCGTTCACGTTGGCCTTGGGGAACGGGTGCTGCGCGAACGGGATCAGCGACTCGAGCTTGAGCCGGCCGGTGTTCGAGTCGCGGTAGCTCTCGTACACCGTGCCACCGTTCGCCGACGGGTTCTGCCGCGGCTTGGTCGTGACGACGACCTCGTTGAACTCGGTGGTCGGGCCCACGACCCGGGCGTCGTCCACGCGAACCAGCATGCCCTCGCGGGACTCCCAGTAGTCGATGGCGAACTTGCGCGGCCGCAGCGGGAGCGCCTCGACGTTGCCGCCGTCGGCGTCGGGTGCCATCGCGTCCGGCACGGTCCGCGGGCCGACGGTCTCGGTCGCCGGGAGCGCGTTGCCGCTGGACTCCACGGTCCAGGTGGCGCCGGTGAGCTCGGTGGTGGACTGCTGCACGGACTTGTCGGGGGCGGCGTCCGGGTAGAACTCGCTGACGGTGCCCGACACGAGCACGGAGTCACCGACGTGCACGTTCGGTGTGCTCGATCCGGTGAACACGAGGACGCCCTCGCTGGTGGCCGGATCGGCATCCGGCTCGGGGTCCTGCAGCCAGAAGCCACGCGCCGAACCGAACGCGCGGATCGCCGTCACGACGCCCGGAACGTCCGCGACCTGCTGGCCGGCCAGCCCGGATAACCGGGTCTTCCCCTGGATGTCGTGGATTCGGGTGTCGCCCGCCGCGGCGCTCGCCGGAATCGCGACTCCCAGCGCCAACGCCGCCATGCCAAGCATCACCACTGCTTGCCGTTGCCTCTTCCGCACCTTGCTGGCCTCCCGTAGAACCCCTCGCCCCCTTCTGGGGGCCACCGCATGATGCCCCGATCGAGTGAACGAAAGAAGACCAACGGGCGACACTCTGCGCAGACGCACACGCTCGGGCCGGCCCGGGGTTCGTGAGGGCCGTCACGCTGGGTCGCGGCAGTCGGGCGAACCGCCGGGCGACGACGCGCCCCGGCTTGCGCGTTTTTCGTAACGGGCAACCCGGCAACGCGACATACTGGAATACGAAGGCGGCAACTCAGAGCGACAGCCGACGGTAATCAGGCGAACGACCCCGGGCGATCCAGTGACTTTGGACACGAACCACACCGACCGGCCGTACGCTTGACGCACCGCACTCGGACTGACAGGTGAGGGTGGCGGACGAGATGGCACATTCCGCAGCAGAGGCCGAGCCCTACGCGACCGTGCCCGAGGACGCCGCCGAATCCGAAGTCAGACGTTATCGGGCGAACTTCGCAAAGGCGATGCGCGATCGCGCCGCGGGAGGTCTGGCACCTGTCGAGCAGCTGATCCGCAAAGAGGTCTCCATCTATCTCGCGTCGAACTACGACCCGAGGCCGCTGCGGGCCATCACCGAGGACGTCCGCGCAGTCATCGAAGGCCAGCTCACCCGCCGGTAGTCAGCTTGTCACCATTCGCGTACCCATCGTCACGAGCGCCTCGACGATGTTGGACATCGTCGACGTGTACTCGCGGCTGATCTGCGTCTCCTTCTCCATCGACGCGAGCGAGATGACGGCCACCGGCACGTCACGGTCCTGCGCGGTCCCGATCCGGACCGGGACGGACAGGTAGGTCCGCCACCGGTCGTCCCGGTCGGCGTGGATGCCCGGCCGCCCGTGGCAGAACGTCTCGACGGACACGTACTTCGACTCGTTGCTGATCTCCGCCACCGGCATCGTGTCCTCGCGCAGCCAGGTCCCGGTCGACGATGCCCACAGCTTCAGCAGCCGCGGGTCCTTGGCCGGGTTCCACCGGATCCAGATCTCGAGCTTCATCGGCTCCCGGAGCTTGAAGGACCGCTGCAGGTCCTCGAGCTCCTGGCGCAGCGTCCGGTGGTCCTTCTCGTTCGACTCGGCCCAGTCGTGGCAGCGCCGGTCGTGCCAGTCCTGCCACCAGGCGATGAGCCGCTGGTGGTGCTCGGCGGAGGTGCCGCGGTAGCCGCGGTCCTCGTGCCGTTCGCGCGCGGCGATGCGGATCTCGGTGATCAGCTCGGCGGTCTGCGAGTAGAAGTCGGGGAAGGTGACCTCGACCTCGAAGTGGTTCATCCGCCCGACGATGTTCTTGCACACCTCGACGATGCGGCCGTTCGAGCTCAGCCGTGTCTGCAGACCCTGCAGCGGAACGACCGCGAGCCGCGTCAGGCCCGCCTTGCGGGCGTCGGCGGCGGTACGGGCGAGCGCGCTGAGCAGTGGCGGATCGGTCAGCCCGGAGCCGATGATCAACATGGAGTGCGACCGCAGCAGCCGGCCCAGCACCTCGGTCGACAGCCGGTAGGCACGCGCGTAGTCGACCTCGCTGAACGTCACGAAGGTGGCTTGCGTGCCGGCGTCCTCCGGAACGTAGCCGTGCAAGTGGAGCAGCTTGCGCGTGGCGGCGTCACAGTCGGTGTACGAGGCGAGCTCGTCCTCCATCGCCTTGCGGCTGATCAGGTCCTTCGAGAAATCGAGCGCCAGCGGTTCGAGGATCGGCCCGCCGGATTGCTGGTCCGGGGTCTCCAGCCAGGCGATGTGCCGCTCGAGGAAATCGTCGTAGTTCGTGGTGACGACATGAACGTCACGCTGCTGGCCGTCGAGCTCGGCCACTAATCGCACGATGGCGTCGGGTAACTGCGCGCGGCGCAGCAACTGCCCCGGATAGAGCACCCGGCGCAACTCCGCGACGAGCTTGCGGTTGACCTCCTCGTCACCGAACTCCCTGATATAGCTCTGTTTCACGACCGACGCGGCCTCGAGCGGGTTCAGCGTCTCGAAGTACTCGAGCGCCTGGCTGCCGCGGAGCTGGTTCCGCATCATCGTGCTGACGAGCGCACTCCAGTTGAGACCGGTCTTGTCGATCGACACCCCGGAGCCGGCATATATGACGAGCGCGCTCTTGCCCGCGATCTCCTCGATGTACTCGATGGTGTCGGTGTGCGCCAGATAGGGCCCGTCTCGCATCGGTCATCCCCCTCCCTGGCGCAGCGCTTCCCATATACCTCCAGATTAGGTCGCGTTCCGTGAACGCGCCGTCACTTGGCGACTATTCGCTGAACTGTCCAAAAAGCTGACACCCGCGGCCCACCTCGCACGCCGTCGCGGCGCCGACCCTGGACGGATCGACGAGCCCGGTCCGGTAAGGTTCTCGGCGGTAGCGTGTCCGAGCGGCCGAAGGAGCGCGCCTCGAAAGCGCGTGAGGGTTCACGCCCTCCGTGGGTTCAAATCCCACCGCTACCGCTCTGAACAGCGAGGACGCCGGGCGAGTCGACCATGACTCGCCCGGCGTCTCGCGTCTGGTCACTCGACCGATCCCGATCTTCGCTGACTCGGTGCCGCGGGATCCCGGACGAGGTCCAGGTCGCCCGCAGCGGCCGGCAAATCGCCAGCTCAAGTCCGGTTGATCGCCGTTTGATTGTTTGGTTGTTCAGGTCGGTCGGTCAATCGAAAGCGTTGCTAGAACGGCCTTATGCGTAGGTATGTCACTGGTGCCGCGATCGCGGCGAGTCTGTTCCTGCTTCCGACGGCTACCGCGGCGGCTGATGATCCGCCGCGCTACGAGGAGTACTACTCGGTCTTCGACCGTGGCCACAGTCCCATCCCGTACCTGGACAAAGAGCCGTATGTGCCGCAGGGCCTGGCGTACTGGCCCAGGGAGGACGAGATGATCGTGTCCTACTACGACAGTCGGAAGGGCGGCGGCCCCGCCCGGCTCGCGATCCTCGACCGGGAGACCAGCGCCAGGAGAATAACCGTGACCCTCGATGACACCGGGCACGCCCAAGCGCTCGCGGTGAGCGAGAACTACTTGTGGCTGGCGTCGTCCAAGCGGTTGATCCGCTACGCGCTGAGTGACCTGGCGGCGGCGCACGACTGGGATCGGCTGCCGGAGGACTCCGTGTACGCGACGCGCGCCTACGGGTTCGTCGAGATCGCCGGTTCGAAGATGTATCTCGGCACCTACTGCCAGGACGACGAGGAGAACGATCCGGACTGCGACAAGAACAAGAACGGCACGGCCTACCGGTACTCGCTGAGCGCATCGGAGGATCCGGACTACGACGGCCACTACTTCGCGGTGCCGCCCGAGGTACAGGGTATGGCGATCACGCCTGAGCACTTCGTGTGGAGCCGTTCCGGAGGCCCGCGCAACGACAGCGAGATCGCCGTCGACCCCCGTGCCGGCGCGATCACCCGGCGGGTCGTGGCCCCGAACATGTCCGAGGACCTCGCCACGGTGGGCGGGCAGGTCTACGTGGTGTACGAGTCGGCGGCGGCCAAGTACCCGGATGCCGACTACAAGGTCCGCACCATCCACCACGGGCCGCTCGGTGAGCTCATCCCGTGACGGACGCCGGGCGGGAGGCTGCGAGGCCCCCGCCCGGGCCGCTGGTCAATCCAGCGTGGCTTGCCGCTGCCGTAGCCGCCGTGCCGCTGCCCGGTCACCGGCCTCGGCCATCATGCGGACCTCAGCGGTCCGGTCGAGTCGGATCAGCTGTGTTATCCGTTCGCCGTGTGCGTAGTAGCCGTTTTCGGGGTCGCTCTCCATGGTCTCGAGCTCAGCGAGCCCGGCGTCGGCCTCACCGCGGCGGAAGTGCAGTTGTGCCAACCACATCCGGGCGTTGGCGAACTCGGCAACCTCCGCGCGCAGCCGGTCGGTACTGCCGGTTCGGAACAGGTATTCCATCAGCGTCGCAAACGCCCGGCCGTCACCATCCCGCGCCAAGAGCCGCAGGTCATCGACGCGGTCACCGTCCACCATGATCTCGATCAGCCGGGTGAAGGCGCAGCGGTCGCCGTCGTCATAGGCGAGTTCGCGCAGTCGTTCCTCGTCGGCGGCCGACTCGAGCCGGTCCATCGTCTGCGTGCAGGCAAGGGTGGCTTCGGGTGTGTCGTGCATGTCGTATCGGTGCGCGGCGCCGTAGTACGACCAGCCTGCCCACTCATCGGCATCGTCGGTGTCGTAGCGTCGCACCGCTGTCCTTTCCCCTCGACATCCCCCCGCGCCACAGGCTACCCAGCGTGACAGCCGGTCAGGTTCGGTAGGTGATCGTCAGCTCGCCGTCCGGGCTCACCGACACGACGCCTTGGACCTGGAACGCGCTCTCGATCGCCACGCCATCCGCCCGCTTGTCGCGCAGCGTTCCCGTGGTCGAGGCGAACTGCCAGCCGTCGCCGGTCGCGTGGCGGGTGTCGATCTCGTCCACGCTTGGCATCTCGACGACCGCAAGCTTGTCGTTCCTGCGCACGTCCGGTGCCGTGACGACCTGCTGGCACTCCGCGCTCGGGGTGCCCAGCTCCGGCGCGGCCGCGACGCAGGTCCGGACGAAGTCCACGACCTGGCCGGTCACGGCGGATGCCAGCGACTCGTCGGCCTGATACGTCAACGCGACTTCCAGCGGCCGGGTGTGCGAGTACACGTCCTCGTCGAACACGGCCACCGGGTCGGCCGCCCACGACAGGTGCTCCACATCGGTCCCGCTGACCGGGTATTCGCCGGGGTAGAGCAGGAGCTCCTGGGACTCGTCACCCGCCGCGGGTTTCGTCGTGACCGGTACCTCGAGGTCACCGATCTTCGCGTGGTCGAGCGTCGGCATGTTCGTCCGGATGAGCACCCGCTCGGCGAGCGTGTCGAGGAGCCGCCACGTGTCGCCGACGTGCTCGGTTCGGACCTCGATGCGCACCTCCTCGTCGCCGAGGCGGTAGTCCGCGGACACCGTCGCGTTGTTCTCGTAGCTCCACGTGGTTCGCACGTCGCCGACCACGATCCGTTCGTCCGCGGCGGCGAGCGCCTCGTCCGTGAGGAACTCGTCATCGCCGTCGAGGCGCGTCTGCGCGAGCGGCACCATCCTGGTCGCCTGCTCGGCGTGCCCGTCCTCGATGAGCTCCAGGTACTCCCGGACCGCCTCCTCGGCGCCGGCCCCGTCCTCGGCACCGCCGAACGCACCCAGCTGCCACGCGAGGACGCCACCAAGGACCACCACCACGACCGAGATGCTCACCCCGACGACAACCCACACCGACCGGCCCATGGACGCCTCTCTTGATCCAGGTTGCAAGGGCCGATTGGACGGGACGAACCACGCGAGGGTTCCTCGTCCACGGCGAACCGCAGCCGGGCAGGACTCACGGGTACGGACGTTATGGTGTGACTGTCAAAGGGACGGCATGCTGCGAATCCTGTTCACTCCGGACGACCTCGCGTCGACGCGGTTCCTGCCCGAGCCCGCTCCGATGCTGGAGCTGAAGTTCGTGGCCGTTGGGCTGCGCCGCGGGATTCGCTCGTCGTGGGGACCGCGGTGGCGCAGCCGCGCGCTGGCGGCGATCCCGATGTCGACGCGGCCGACCGTGCGCCAGATCGGCGGACACTTCTCCTGGGCGTTGTCGCCCACGTTCGCCGCCAGCACGGACCCCGACGAAGGAATGGCCACGTTTCTGGGTTTCGGCAAGGAGCGGTTGCGCGAGGAGATGGCGCTGTATTTCAGCGCGCCGAACACGGGTGTTCCGTTGTTGCCCCGGTACGCATTCGAGGGGGACCGCGACGCCGGGCGGCTGCTGGTGCACGGGACGAAAACCGCGTTCACGGCGGCGGTGCAACCGTACTGGGCCGATATCCGGGCCAACCACCACAGCGAACTGGCGCAGCACGGGCGACTGCTGGCGTGCCGTGGGGTTGGTGCCGCGCTGACCTCGGTGATACCCGGGGCGAGCTGGCGCGGAGACTGCCTGCTGATCGACAGCCCGCAGGACCGCACGGTCCGGTTGAGCGGGCGCGGACTGCTGATCACGCCGACCTCGTTCTGGACGGGACCGCCGCTGGTGGGCGAGCTACCTGATCAGCCTGTCCTGCTGGCCTACCCCGCGCCGGCCGTGCTGAGCATCCGGGTCGGTGCCGAGCCCGACTCGCTCGCGGCGATCCTCGGGGCGACCCGGGCGGCGGTGCTGCGCCTGCTGTCCACCGAGCACAACACCGGTGACATCGCACGGCAGCTTGGCATCAGCGCGGCATCGGCGTCCGAGCACAGCGCGGCGCTGCGGGCGGCCCGCCTGATCTCCAGCCACCGCGACGGCAAGGCGGTGATCCACCGCGCGACCGTCCTGGGCCTGGACCTCGTCCGGCTCAACACCCCGTCGTCGACCTCCGGTCGTGTTCAGCGTGGGCCGAACCAGGTGGTGAGTGCGGTACGCAGGGACTCCCGGTCGTGGTGATCCGGGCGCGGCGTGTCGGTGGCCCATGCGACAAAGCAGTCCGGGCGCAGGAGCAGGCCGGTGGCCGAGGTGTCCTCGGTGCGGGCGGTGACGACGTCGACGCGGTCGCGCCACCCGTCCGCGGCTGTCCCGAGCGACGCGTCCTCGGTGAGGTCGAGCAGCAGCGGCCGGGCGGTCGTGGTCAGCTCCGCGAGCCGGACGCGTTCGCTGCCGGCGTCGAGCACCAGGTCGGCAGCCCACCGGCCGACCAGCTGGTGGGCATCGCGAACGCCCAGCTCGTAGCAGACGTCCGCACCCGCCATCATGTTCGCGATGTGCGCCACGGTGTGCTGGTCGCGCAGTAGCTCGGTGAACAGTCCACGCAACGCCGTGACCTCGGTGCCGGGGGCCAGCAGCGCGAGCTGGGCCTGGCTGTGCATGGCTACTCGCTCCCCGACCGGCCGGCGCTCGGCGTCGTAGGTGTCCAGCAGGCCGGGTGGTGCCCAGCCGTGGATGGTGGCGGCGAGCTTCCAACCGAGGTTGACCGCGTCCTGCAGGCCGAGGTTGAGTCCCGGTCCGCCGATCACGAAGTGCACGTGGGCGGCGTCGCCGACGAGCAGCACCCGGCCGTCGCGATACCGGTCGGCCAGGCGGGTGTTGACGCCGATCGACCGATCCAGCCGATGCGGTCCCCGGCCATCGGGTGGCCGCAGCGGCAGGTCCGCGCCCATGACGCGGTGGACGCTGTCGTGGACTTCCTCGAGCGTCAACGACGCGTCGGTGTCGATCCCGCCGGTCGTCCACTCGACGGTGAACACCACATCCGGTCCGGACGGCAGCCGCGCGTAGGCGAAGACTCCCCGTTCGGTGCGGTGGTACATCGGTGAGATGTAGCCGTAGCCGGGCACGTTCAGCCCACCGGTGGCCGGGTCGACGAACTCGTCGGGCACGGCCACTTCCGCGATGCGGGTGACGACGTCCTCGCTTGCCGCGCCGGGAAATCCGATGCCGGCGAGCTTGCGGGTCGTGCTGTGCGCACCGTCCGCGCCGACCACGTAGCGGCTGCTGATCTCACCACGCCCGTTCGGGCCGGTGACCTCGACGGTGACGGTGTCGGCGTGCTGGGACAGGCCGGTCAGCTCGTGGCCCCGGCGGACCTCGACACCCAGCTCGGCGGCGCGTTCGGCCAGCACCCGCTCGATCCGAGTCTGCGGCACCGGCAGCAGATGGAACGGGTTGTCGTCGAGCACGCGCAGGTCCATGGGCATGGCGCCGAAGAAGAATGCCGGAATCGGTTGCGGTGGCTCGGGCTTCCCGGCCAGTGGCCGATACAGACCGCGGCGATCGAGCATCGGGACCACCTGGCCGACCAGCCCGTTGGCCCGGTTCTCCCGACTCGGCTCGGGCAGGCGCTCCAGCACGACGGGACGCACGCCCGCCAGACGCAGCTCGCAGGCGAGCATCAGCCCGTTCGGACCGGCGCCGGCGATCACGACATCGGCAACCATCGCAACGCTCCTCGGACGACGAATCGGCCACGATCTTGGCGCGCCGCCGGCATCTCCGGAAAACGTTTCGGCCGAGCCCGAAATGACTGCCACTCGCCGACACCGTCACGGAGGTGACTCCACGTCGCCGCGTGTAGGTCTGATCCCTACCAACGTGGGACCACCCAATGGATGTCGGGCGTGGACCCGCATATGCGGACCGTAGCGACGCTCTGTTCCGCAGATTCCGGACCGTATCCTGGGTCGCAGGTGAGTTCACGGAGGCTCACCATCCGCACGGACGACAGGAAGGGTCGGATGGCCATGGCGATCGATCCGAGCACGACCGCGGTGGTGCTGATCGAGTACCAGAACGACTTCACGTCCGACGGCGGCGTGCTGCACGGCGCCGTGTCCGAGGTGATGGACAGGACCGGGATGCTCACCAACACCCGCCAGGTCGTCGACGCCGCGCGCGCCGCCGGGGTGACGGTCATGCACGCGCCGATCACGTTCGCCAAGGGCTACAACGAGATCAGCGCGCACCCGTACGGGATCCTCAAGGGAGTCGTGGACGGCAACGCGTTCGTCAAGGGCGAGTGGGGCGCGGAGATCGTCGACGAGCTGGCGCCCGCGGACGGCGACATCGTCATCGAGGGCAAGCGCGGGCTGGACACGTTCGCCAGCACCAACCTCGACTTCATCCTGCGCAGCAAGGGAGTCCGCACGATCGCGCTCGGCGGCTTCCTCACCAACTGCTGCGTCGAGTCGACGATGCGCTCGGGGTACGAGAACGGCTACGAGGTCGTCACGCTGTCCGACTGCGTCGCCGCGACGTCGGTCGAGGAGCACGACAACGCACTGAAGTTCGACTACCCGATGTTCTCGAAACCGATGACGGCCGCCGAGTTCACGAAGGAACTCGACGGCTGACCCGGCATCCGGCTCAGTCGACGCCGAGCATGACCTCGGTCGACTTCACCAGGACGGTGACCTGCTTGCCGGGCGCGAGCTCGAGCTCGTCCGCGGCGTCCTTCGTGATCGACGCGACGATCTGCTGGCCGCCGTCGAGGGTGACCTTGACGACCGTCATCACGGCGCCGGGCTCCACCGACGCGACGGTGCCGGGCAACTGGTTTCGCGTGGACAAACGCATGTGAGGGTGCTCCAAGAACGCTGGGCGTGCACTACGGCCGCAGGCTATGCCCGGCCGGCTGGGCCGGCCACCGGAGCACGAGCCACCCTCTCGGCGTCTGCGGCGTGCCGCTCCGCACGCGTCCGTGCCTGCGGGTGCGCGGGCCGGCGCGCGGACGCGGAAACGACTCGCTGTGGCCCTGCTCACCCGGGGGCGTGGCGCGCGGCCAGGGCCTACGCTCACCCGCGTGGAGTGGGCGTTGCCGGAGTGGACCGTGCTCGCGGTGGTGCGGGAGTCGCCGACACACGGGTTCGCGATCGCCGCGCTCACCGGGCGGAGACCGTGTTCGCGGAGTACCAGGAGGCGGGTCCGGAGCGGCCGGTGTCGATCGCGGGCGACCCTCTTCGTGTAGAGGGCGAAGGAGGTCGCATGTCGTTCACTGAGGAAGAGGTCGCCTTTCTGCGGTCGCAAGCGCTTGCGCGGATGGCGACCGTCGGGGCGGACGGCCAGCCGGACGTGGTGCCCCTGGCGTTCGAGTTCGACGGGGAGTCCTTCTGGGTCGGCGGGGTCGGGGTCGCGGTGCTCGGCACGCGGAAGTTCCGCAACGTGCGCGCGGGCAACACCAGGGTCGCGCTCGTCGTGGACGATCTCGGCTCGCTGCAGCCGTTCGTGGCCCGGTCGATCCGGGTGTACGGGGTGGCCGAGCCGCCGGTCGAACGCGTCGGCATGGTCGGGCCCGGCATCTACATGAGGATCCGGCCGACGGTGTCGTGGAGCTGGAACATGGCGGGCGAGCCGGCCGGCGACACCTGGTACGAGCCGCGCAAGGCCGTGCACGCCCGCCGGTAGCCGCGCTCGGCGAACCGCCGGGCCGGCACCCCTCAGCGGTGCGAGGCGAAGAACTCGTCGAGCAGCGCGGAGCATTCACCTGCGAGCACGCCGGGGACGACCTCGGGCCGGTGGGTCAGCCGGCGGTCCCGCACGACGTCCCACAGCGAGCCGACCGCGCCCGTCCGCGGCTCCCACGCGCCGAACACCACCCGCGCGATCCGGGCCAGCACCAGCGCGCCGGCGCACATCGTGCACGGCTCGACCGTGACCACGAGCGTGCAGCCGCTCAGCCGCCACCCGTCACCGAACCGCGTGGCCGCGGCGCGCAGGGCGAGCAGCTCCGCGTGCGCGGTGGGGTCGCCGAGCGCCTCGCGGGCGTTGCACTCGCTCGCCAGCTCCGCGCCGGACGGGTCCAGCACGACCGCGCCGATCGGCACGTCCTCGCTCGCGATCGCGCGCCGGGCGGCCACGATCGCCATCCGCATGAGCTCGTCGTCGGAGCGGGCGGTCACTGCGGGATCGTCACTGCGGGATCGTGTCGAGGAGCTTGTTGTACTCGTCGGCGAACCCGCAGCGCTGCGCCACCATCTGCAGCTGCTCGTCCGGGTACAGGTCGACCTCGCCGACGATCACCTGCAGCTCGGCGGCGGGCAGGCCGATGTCCTCGAGGATGTCGAGCGCGCCCTCGGGCCACACCTCGTCGTCGTCCTCGGACGGCGGCTCGACGCGCAGCAGGTCGAGCGCGTCGGCGGCGATGTCGTAGTCCAGCGCGGCGGCCGCGTCGGACAGCAGCAGCGAGAGCCCGCTCGGCGAGGGCCGCAGCAGCAGGAAGAACTGGTCGTCGACGCCGAACAGGCCGATGACCGCGCCGGTCGAGCGGACCTTGCGCAGCTCGGTGATGGCCTCGTCGAGCTCGATCAGGACCGACGAGGACATCGCGGTGCACCGCCACCGGCCGTCTTCGCGAACGCAGGCGATCGCGAAGCCGGGCACCGCTTCCTGGTCGGACATGCTGACACGGTATTCCTACGGCTCACCGGTGTCATCATCAACTCATGACTCCAGCCGACACCGCCACGCCCCTGACCGATGACCCGAGGTTCAGCGGGCTCGTGGAGGCCGCGCGCGCGTTGCAACCGCGCACGGTCTCCCTCCGCCGGCAGCTGCACAAGCACCCCGAGCTGGGGTTGCGGCTGCCGAAGACGCAGGCGGCGGTGCTGCACGCGCTCGAGGGGCTGGACCTGCACGTCACGAAGGGCGAGTCGTGCGATTCGGTGGTCGCGGTGCTCAACGGCGGGCAGCCCGGGCCGACCGTGCTGCTGCGCGGCGACATGGACGCGCTGTCGATGCCCGAGGACAGCGGCCTCGCGTTCGCGTCCGAGGAGCCGGGCAAGATGCACGCGTGTGGGCACGACACGCACACCGCGATGCTCGTGTCGGCCGCGCGGGTGCTGCACTCGCGGCGCGAGGCGCTCGCCGGCCGGGTGATCTTCATGTTCCAGCCGGGCGAGGAGGGCCACGGGGGCGCCCGGCACATGATCGACGAGGGCGTGCTCCAGGCGGGCGGGCGGCCGGTGGCGGGGGCGCTCGCACTGCACATCACGGCGACCGCGACGTCCGGCGTGATCACCTGCCGGCCGGGCCCGATCATGGCGAGCGCGGACGCGTGGACGGTCAACGTCACCGGCCGCGGCGGGCACGGCGCGATGCCGTTCCACGCGGTCGACCCGGTGCCCGCCGCGGCGGCGATGGTGGGCGCGCTGCAGACGATGGTCACCCGGCGGTTCAGCGTGTTCGACCCGGCCGTGCTGACCGTCGGGCGGATCACCGCGGGCACGACGTCGAACGTGATCCCGGAGACCGCCGAGCTGGAGGGCACCGTGCGGACGACGTCCGACGCGGTGCGCAAGCAGGTGCTCGAGGAGATTCCCCGCGTCTGCCAGCACATCGCGGCCGCGCACGGGTGCTCGACGTCGTTCGAGGTCACCAACGGCTACCCGCCCACCCGCAACGACCCGGACGTGTCCGCGCGGGTGCTCGAGCTGGCGTCGTCGCTGCTCGGCGCGCGGTTCGGCCCGCCGATGGCCGACCCGCTGATGGCGGCGGAGGACTTCTCCTACGTGCTGCAGAAGGTGCCCGGTGCGCTGGCGTTCCTGGGTGCGTGCCCGCCGGGGACCGAACCGGACAAGGCGCCGCCGAACCATTCGAACCGGGTGCACTTCGACGAGTCGGCGTTCGCCCACGGCGTGGCGATGTACGCCGCGTTCGCCCTGGACACGCTGCGCTGACCGATCGGGAAGGATGCTGAAATGCGAGCAGTGTGTGTGATCGGGCTGGGACTGATCGGCGGTTCGGTGCTGCGGGCGGCGGCCCGGTCAGGGCGCCCGGTGTGGGGTGCGGCGTCATCCTCTTCGGACACTTCGGCCGCGCTGGCCGCCGGCTACGGCGTCATGTCCACTGAGGACGCTCTCGAGCGGGCCGCCGAGGAGGACGCGCTCGTCGTCGTGGCCGTGCCGCTGCCCGCCGTCGAGGGCGTGCTGCGGGCGGTCGCGTCGGTGGCGCCGTTGTGCTGGTTGACGGACGTGGTGAGCGTGAAGGAGCCGGTGGCCGACCTGGTGGCGCGGATCGTGCCCACCGCGCGGTACGCGGGCGGGCACCCGATGGCCGGGAGGTCCGTGTCGGGCTGGGAGTCCGGGTCGGCGGCGTTGTTCGACGGGGCGCCGTGGGTGGTGGTGGCCGACGAGGAGACGTCGCTGCCCGCGTGGCGGGAGGCGGCGGCGCTGGCGCTGGACTGCGGCGCGCACGTGGTGCCGACGACCGCGAGCGAGCACGACGCGGCGGTGGCGCGGGTGTCGCACCTGCCGCACGTGCTGGCCGCGGTGCTGGCGGCGACGGGCGCGGGCGGCGGGCCGCTGGCGTTGTCGCTGGCGGCGGGCTCGTTCACCGACGGGACGCGGGTGGCGGGCACGCCGGCGGACGCGGTGCTCGCGATGTGCGAGGGAAACCGGGGCCCGCTACTGGACGCGGTCGACGACGCGCTCGGCCGGCTGGGCGCGGCGCGGGGTGCGCTGGCGTCGACGGGCGGCCTGGCGGCGACGGTGCGCGCGGGCAACGCGGCCCGGTCGGACCTGCTGGCGGTGCGGACGGACGAGGGCCGCGAGGAGGTCCACGTCGACCTCACGGACCCGGAGGCCGTCGACGACCTGCGGTCACTGGGCTCGGGTGGCGGCCGGATCCTGCGCCTGGACGACGACGTGGCGGTGGGCGACCTGCCCGGCTGACCCCAACCCGGACGACCGAAGCGCCCTGGACGCCGACCCACCGCGGACCGGAATGCCGACCCGACCGCCGCCCGAACGCCTGCCCGACCACCGCTCGAACCACCGGCCCGACCGCCAGCCCGACCACCGACGGAATCCCGGCCCAACCGCCGCCCAACAGCCAGCCCGGCCGCCAACCGGAACCACAACCCAACCGCCGACCCGAACGGCAGCCCAACCGCCACCCGAATCCCCAGCCCGAACGCCTGCCCGAACCCCTGGCCTCACCGCCGCCCGACCGCCTGCCCGAAACCCAGCCCGAAGCCGACCGAATCGCCGACCGAACCGGCCAGGCTGAACCCCGGCCCACCGCCGGCCCACCGCCAGCTAACCGCGCCCAGACCCGACCTCCCGCGCGGCACACGCGCGTGCAGAACCAGACTCTCGAAAGCCCCACCCTCTCCGGGGGCCACCCTCGATGCCATTCTACCGGGGAACACTGACAAAAGCCGTGGTCAGCGGCTTGCTGTGGACAACTCGCGGGGTTGTGGACAGCCGCGGTCAGACGAGGGTGGCGATGCCGGGGTAGTCGACGACCAGGCCCTGGCGGTCGACGGTCAGGTCGGCGGTGAAGTCGGGGACCGAGTAGTTGATCACGGCGCCCTCGTCGCTCGTCGAGACTGTGCGGTAGGTCTGGTGGGTCAGGCGGACCGACAGGTCGGGCATCGACACGTACAGCACCGGGAGCTCGTGCGTCGCCGGGTGGCGGTGCAGGCCCAGGCGGCGGATCGGCAGTGACGTGAACGTCACCAGGCCGGCCACGTCGACGTCCGCGGCGCCGTCGAACTCGTTGCGGGCGCTGCCCTGGCCGTGGTCGATCAGCCAGACACCGTCCTCGGTGCGACCCACCGAGATCTGCCGCTCCTCGTCCGCGGTCGTGGTGCGGAGCAAGCCCTTGCCGACGTCACCGGTGCGTGCGACCGAGAACTCGAACGACGCGCTGTAGGCCTCCGCCGACGCGCTCGCGGCGGCGACGACCCGGCCGGACGCCCGCAGGCGACCGTCGGACACGAGTAGGCGCACCGACTCCAGGCGGGGCGAGGCGACCCCCTGCCACGTCATCATGACCTGTTTGCTCGAGGGGCCGCTCACTCGACGACCTGCTCCATTGCCGCCTCCTCCAACGATCACCGGTGGCCGCACCAAACGTACTACGAACGAAGGTGGCCCTCCCCCGGCGATTCCGGGGGAGGGCCACCTTCGCGCGTTCTGGCTACCTAGCGTCCATCAGGCGTTGCCGCGGCGGCGGCGCAGGACCAGCAGCGAGCCGACGCCCGCGCCGACCAGCACGAGGCCGAGCACGACCGGCACGAAGATCGACGCACCCGTCGACGCCAGGCCACCGGTGTTCTTCGGCTGCGGCGCCGGGGCCGCCTCGGTGGTCGTGGTCGTCGGCGGCGTGGTCTCCGACGTGCTGCTCGACGGCGGCGAGGTGGGCGGCGGGGTCGCGGCCCAGTTGCCGCTCGCCGTCACGGAGATCTTGCTCTCCTCGGCCTTCGCCACGATCAGCGACTGCGTCTTGTGGCCCTCGCTGTAGTCCTTGCCCACGAACAGCCGGCCGGTGTCGACCTTCGCCGACGCGTTCAGCTCGAAGCTGGCCTCGCCCTCGGCGGCGTCCGCCGGCACGTCCAGGAACAGCTGCGAGCCGTTCTTGATCTTGCTGGCGTCCAGCTCGACGCCGTCCACGTCGGTGATCTTGACGCCCTCGGGCAGGTTCGCCTTGAGCTCGTCGATCGAGCCGGTCGTGCTGACCGTGAACGGACCGATGCGCTCCCCGGCCTTGCCGGACAGCTCGGTCGGGCTGACCTCGAGCGCCGGCGTCGGCTGGTCGCCGATGCCGATGTTCGCGTCGCCGGTGAGGTAGTCGTACAGCGCGACGACGTCCTTCGCGGCGGCCTCGTCGCCGCGATCCGGCAGCGGCTCGTCGCGGTTGAGGTCGGTGTCGTCACTGAAGTGCCACACCGCGGCCTGCGTGCCGGCGATGGCCTCCTTCTCGTCGAGGCCGTCGTTCAGCGCCGCGCCGCCCTCGGTGACCTTGGCGGCCAGGTCGTCGGCGCTCTTGACCGGGAACCCGTTGTGCAGCACCCAGTTGATCTTGTCGCGGTTGTCGTGGAACGGCGAGTCCGCGTTCGGGTACTCGTCCCACGGCTGCTCGACCATCTCGTGCTCGCGGTCGATGTTGGTGTGGATCTCGACGCAGTACATGCCGAGCTTGGTGCCGTCGGTGAGCTTGAACCCGATCAGGCTGGTGGCGAGGTTGTGCAACCCGCCCCCGCCCACGTTGACGTGATAACCCGAGGTGCCGCCGTCGACGACACCGCTCGCCGGATCGGCGGACGCCGGAATCGCCGCCGCCATCATCAGTAGCGCCGCAGCGCCGGTGACGCCCGCTCCCGCGCGGGCGAACTTGAACCTGCTGGACATGACCCTCCTTGCCCCAGTGCCCCGTTGGCGCGTGAACGCCTCTACCTACCTGGGTGACAGGTGAGCCGATCAGGCGGATCGGAAGAATACTCAGTGCAGTAGCCGAGTCACGACTGGGGGTATCGGTTTTCCGTTGTCCCACCTGGAAGTGGGCTCCGATAGCGCACCGTTACTTGTGCGAATGCCCGCGACGGGCGGCTGCGCGGGCTATGGTCCGGGGTGTGACCGGATGGCAGGGCAACGACGGTGGGCAGGGCGGCTGGAACCAGCCGCCGAACGGCCCGCAGGGCGGCGATCCGCACCAGCACCCGTACAACCCCGACCCGTACGGCCACAACGCGGGCCCGCAGGGCACCGCGCGGTACCCGTACGGCCCGGCGGAGGGCGGGAACCCTTACCAGACAGGGGGATTCCCGGCCCAGGGCGCCGGATACGGCGCGGACCCCTACGCGCAGGACCCGTACGCACAGAACCAGTACCCGCAGAACCAGTACGGGCCGGATCCGTACGGGCAGTACAACCCGTATCAGGGCGGCGGTTTCCCGGAACCGGACTTCAGCCCCGGACCGCCGAAGCGCTCGAAGACGCCGATGATCCTCGGCGTGCTGGCGATCGTGATCATCGTCGGCGCGGTGGTCGCCATCGTGCTCGTCAACCGCAACGGCGACGGCCAGACCGCGAGCCCGACGGGCGGGTCGAGCGAGCAGCCCCCGCCGCGGTCGGCGGAGAAGAGCTCCGCCGAGCCGCCGCCGTCGTCCGGCGAGCCGGGCGGCCAGGACGGCTGGCAGACCATCGACAACATCGCCGACTCCGGCCTGACCTACCAGATCCCGCCGGACTGGAAGAAGTCCGAGAGCGCGCGGCCGAGCGGGCTGGACGTCGAGTTCACCGGCACCGCCGAGTACGGCGTCTACGAGTGCCAGGGCGGGAGCTACGTCCGCAGCTTCGCCACGAGCGGCGACGTGCAGGCCAAGGGCGGCAGCGACCTCGACCTGAACAAGACGGTCACCGACTTCGCGAAGTCCTTCGGCACCACCTACTTCAAGGAGACCGCCGAGGTCGACGTCGGCGCACCGGAGGAGATCGAGGTCAGCGGCAAGAAGGCGGTGCGGGTGACCGCCCCGGTGACGCCGCGGGTGAGCGTGCCCAAGTGCGAGGCCGCGAAGGGCGAGATCGCGATCATCGGCGTGCTGATCGAGGAGCAGGGCAAGCCGTCCGGCGTCGCGATGCTCGCGGTGGTCAGCGACGTCGACGGCGGCCCGGACGACCCGAAGGCGCTCCCGACCGACGTCGCGCAGGACATCCTCGCCACGGCGCGCGTGGGCTGAGCTGCCCCGGCGGCCTCACGGCTGCCAGGCGCGCACCACCTCGTCGAGGACCGCGAGCGGCAGCGGGCCGTTCGCGAGCACGACGTCGTGGAAGCCGCGGATGTCGAACCGGGCGCCGAGCCGCTCCTCCGCGGCGCGGCGCATCCGCTGGAGCTCCAGCCGGCCGACCATGTACGACAACGCCTGCCCCGGGAAGGCGATGTAGCGGTCGATCTCGGTGCCGATCTCCAGATCCGACATCGGCGTGTTGTCCCGCAGGAAAGCGACGGCCCGCGCGCGGCTCCAGCCCTTGGCGTGCATGCCGGTGTCGACCACGAGCCGGCCCGCGCGCATCGAGTCCATCGCGAGCATGCCGAGCCGGTCGACGTCCGAGGTGTACAGGCCCATCTCGTCGGCCAGCCGCTCGGTGTACAGGCCCCAGCCCTCGGCGTACGCGTTCGGCGTGATGACCCGGCGGAACATCGGCAGGTGGGTGAGCTCCTGGGCGAGCGCGATCTGGAAGTGGTGGCCGGGCACGGCCTCGTGGAACGCCATCACCTCCGACACGAACCGGTCACGCTCCTGCGCGCGGTGGGTGTTCGCGAAGTAGATGCCGGGCCGCCGGCCGTCCATCGACGGCCACAGGTAGAACGCCGCGGGCGCGCCCGGGGCATCGGCCTCCGGCACCGGCTCGACCTTGCACTGCGAGCTCGCGAGCCGGCCGAACCAGGCCGGCACCGCGGCCTCCGCCCGGGTGACCGCGGCCCGCGCGGAGTCGAGCAGCTCGTCGCCGTCGCGCCAGCGCATCGCGGGGTCGCTGGTCATCCTCGCGAAGATCTCCGCCTGGTCACGCGTGCCGAACACGCGCGAGCCGATCTCCGCGTACTCGTCGGCGAGGCGGGCGATCACGTCGAGCCCGGTCCGGTGCAGGTCGTCGGGCGTGCGGTCGGTCGTCGTGTGGATGCGGGCGAGGCCGGTGTACATCTCGTCGCCGCCGGGCAGCCGGCACAGGCCGACGTTCTCCTCGTCGCGGCCGTGGACCAGCAGCTCGTCGCGCAGCACGTCGCGGTAGCGCGCGAACGCGGGGCGGACGACCTCACTCAGGACCCTCGTCCGCTCCTCGTTGAACGCCGGGTCGTCGAACGCCGGGCGGGCCAGCACGTCCTCGGGCGCGGCGAGGTACCGGTCGAGGTGGTCGGCCGCGGCGCGCACGAGGTGCGCCACCGGCACGCGGCCGGCGGCGACCCCGGCCCGGTGCCGCTCCGCGACCGTCTCGAGGAAGCCGGGCACGGCGCGCAGCCGGTTGACGTAGGAACCCGCCTGGGCGGCGTCGTCGAGCACGATCATGGGGAGCATCGACAGCAGCTCGGCGGCCGGGCCGATGAACAGGTCGGAGATCGTGTACTCGACCATGCGCACGTCGACCTCGGTGACCAGCTGCCGCGCGTGGTGGGCGACCGCGGCCCGGGTCACGGCGTCGTCGGCGGACAGGCCGGCCGGGTCGAGGGCGTCGGCGCGCGCGCCGATCTCCAGCGCCGCCGCGCGGATCGCCTGCTGTGCCTCCTCGGACCGGTCGCTCAGCGTGTCGTCGTGGCCGGGTATGCCGAGGATCGTCCCCATCAGTGGGTCGGCCGTGAGGGAGAGCTCGAGGAGTTCGTCGGCCAGCTGGTGCACGGGGTTCGCGGTGGTCACGCCGCCACGTTACCCAGCATCACCGACCGTGCCCGTGCTCCACCTGGTAGGCGCGCCAGCGATCCATGAGCGAGGGCAGCTCGCCGCGCAGGAAGTCGAAGAACTGATGACTCTGGTCGAGGCGCACGCCGGCCTTGGTGTGCGGGCCGACGACCTGCACGCCCTCGCCCAGCAACGTCGACCACTGCTCGAGCTGCTTGTCCCGGTTGGCATAGGCCTCGTACCAGAGGTCGTCGCTGACCTCGTAGTGGTCGCGGCGCTCGCCGGGGTCGCGGGCGCGGATGATGAGCCCGACCTGCGCGAGGTAACGCACCGCCCCGGAGACCGCCGCCGGGCTGACCTGCAGCAGGTCGCCGAGCGCACCCGCGGTGAGCTTTCCGTCCTCGGTGACCAGCAGCGCGCCGAACACCCGCGCGGGCATCCGGGGGATCCCCGAGTCGACGAGCAGCAGCGCGAACCGTTCGACGAACCGGGCCACCTCGTCCGCGTTCACCGCGTGGTTGGCGGTCTGCTCGGCGCCGTCGGTCACGTACCGCATCATGCACTCCGGTCGTGTGGTCTCGATCAGGTTTATACGCTTTCTTAACTTCACAACTTTGTGAACTCACTGTACGTTCAACAGCATGACAACCGCAATCTCCGTGTCCGGCCTGGTCAAGACCTTCGGCCAGACACGCGCGCTGGACGGATTGGACCTGACGGTCCGCACCGGCGAGGTGCACGGCTTCCTGGGCCCGAACGGCTCGGGCAAGTCGACCACCATCCGCGTCCTGCTCGGCCTCCTGCGGGCCGATGCCGGGGAGGCGTCGCTGCTCGGGGGCGACCCGTGGACCGACGCCACGAGCCTGCACCGCCGGCTCGCCTACGTCCCCGGCGACGTGTCGCTGTGGCCGAACCTGTCCGGGGGCGAGGTGATCGACCTGCTCGGCCGGCTGCGCGGCGGCCTGGACCCGACGCGGCGAAGCGAGCTCCTGGAGCGCTTCGACCTCGACCCGACGAAGAAGGGCCGCACGTACTCGAAGGGCAACCGGCAGAAGGTCGCCCTGGTCGCGGCGCTGTCCTCGGACGTCGAGCTGCTGGTCCTCGACGAGCCGACCTCCGGGCTCGACCCGCTGATGGAGGCCGTGTTCCAGGACTGCATCAACGAGGAGCGCGAGCGCGGCCGCACCGTGCTGCTGTCGAGCCACATCCTCGCCGAGGTCGAGAGCCTCTGCGACCGGGTCAGCATCATCCGGCTCGGCGCCACGGTCGAGACGGGCACGCTCACCGAGCTGCGCCACCTGACCCGCACGGCGATCACCGCGGAGCTCGCGGCCCCGCCCAACGGCCTCGCGCAGCATCCGGGCGTGCACGACCTGCAGGTCAACGGCACGCAGGTGAAGTTCGACGTCGACACCAAGGAGCTCGACGGCGTCCTGCGGGAACTGACCAAGGTCGGCGTGCGCAGCCTGACCAGCCAGCCGCCGACGCTCGAGGAGCTCTTCCTGCGGCACTACGAGTCCGACCTCGCGGCCGAGAACGACCGGCACGCGGCGGTGGCGAAGTGACCACCACGACCCTGCCCGCCGGGCGGCGGACCGGCGCGGTCACCACCCGGCCGCGCGACGGCTTCGCCGGCACGGGAACGTTGCTGCGCCTGGGACTGCGCCGCGACCGGATCGTCGCGACCGTGTGGATCCTGCTGTTCGTGGCGATGGCGGCCGGGTCCGCGTCGGCGTCGAAGGCGCTGCTGTCCACATTGGAGTCACGGGTACAGGCGGCGTCCGCGGTCAACGGCACGCCGGCCACGCTCGCGCTGTACGGCCGGGTGTTCGACCCGACCTCGCTCGGCGCCGTGTCGATGTTCAAGCTCGGCGCGCTGGGGGCCGCGCTCGTCGCGCTCGTCGCGATCTTCACGGTCGTCCGGCACACGCGCTCGGAGGAGGAGTCGGGCCGGCTGGAGATGATCGGCGCGACCGTGGTCGGCCGGTACGCGGCACTCACCGCGGCGCTGCTGCTGGCCGTCGGCACGACCCTCGTGCTCGCCCTGCTGACCACGCTGAGCCTGGCCGGCAACGGCCTGCCGGCGAGTGGGGCGCTCGCGTTCGGCCTGTCCTGGGCGGGTGCCGGCATCGCGTTCGCGGCGGTCGGCGCGGTCACCGCGCAGGTCACGGAGAGCGCGCGGACCGCGAACGGCCTGGGCGCCGCGGTCCTCGCCGCCGCCTACCTGCTGCGCGCGGTCGGCGACGCCACGGGGGTCGACACGTCGTCCTGGCTGTCGTGGCTCTCGCCGATCGGCTGGGCGCAACAGGTCCGGCCGTTCGCCGGCGACCGGTGGTGGGTGCTGAGCTACCTCGTGGTGTTCGCGGTGCTGGTGTCGCTGGCGGCGTACGCGCTGGTGGCCCGGCGTGATCACGGCGCCGGCCTGCTGGCGCAACGGCCCGGCAAGCCGGGCGCCTCGCCGCGGCTGGCCACGCCGCTGGCGCTGGCGCTGCGGTTGCACCGCGGCTCGCTGACCGGCTGGCTGGTCGGCGTCGCGCTGGGTGGCCTGGTCCTCGGCAGCATCGCCTCGCAGGTCGGCGACTTCGTCGACACCCCCGCGGCCCGCGACATGATCATGAAGTTGGGTGGCGAGCGCGGGCTGACCGACGCCTTCCTGTCGGCGGAGATGGGGATCCTGGCGCTGGTCGTGTCGGCGTACGGGATCTCGGCCGCGATGCGGCTGCGGTCGGAGGAGACGGCCGGCCGGGTCGAACCGATCCTGGCCACCCGGGTCGGCCGGGTCCGCTGGGCCATGTCGCACGTGACGATCGCGCTGGCGGGCACGACGGTGCTGCTGGTGGCGGTCGGGCTGTTCGCGGGCTTCGCCCACGGCGCGGCGGTCTCCGACTTCGGCCAGCTGGGCCGGGTCCTGGGGGCGGCGCTGGCGCAGCTGCCCGCGGTCTGGGTGCTGACCGGCATCACGGTGGCGGTGTTCGGCCTGGCGCCGGGGCTGATCATGGCCGGCTGGGGCGCGCTGGTGCTGTTCCTCGTCCTGGGCCAGCTCGGGTCGGTGCTGAACCTGCCGCAGTGGATGATGGACCTCTCGCCGTTCACGCACTCCCCGAAGCTGCCGGGCGGCGAGCTGTCGGCGACACCGTTGATCATGCTCACGGCGATCGCGGCCGTGCTCGTGCTGGTCGGGCTGTCGGCGTTCCGGCGCCGCGACGTGGGCTGAGGAACCCCGGATGACGACGCCTGCCGACGTGGTTCGGGAGGCGTCGTCCCGGGTGCGCGGCCCGGTGACCGCAGCGGCCGCGCGGAATGTACGGCGCCGGGACGTGGTTGTGGCCGGGCAGGACCGGTACGACGACGTGTGGGGACGGTGATCGCGGGTGGTCGGCGACGAGGACACCCGCGAGGCCGGCGCGACCCGGCTACCCGGTGAGGTCTGGGTCCTCGTCGCCGCCAACTTCGTCATCGCCGCCGGGTTCGGGCTGGTGGCACCGGCGCTGCCGACCTTCGCGCGCAGCTTCCACGTCAGCGTGACGGCCGCGTCCGTCGTGATCAGCGCGTTCGCCGTGGCACGCCTCGTGTTCGCGCCCGCGAGCGGGAAGCTGATCACCGTGCTCGGCGAGCGGCGGGTCTACCTGCTCGGCATCTCCATCGTCGCGATCACCACCGGCGCGTGCGCGTTCGCGGCCGACTACTGGCAGCTGCTGATCTTCCGCTCGGCCGGCGGCATCGGCTCCACGATGTTCACCGTCTCCGCGATCGCGCTGCTGATCCGGGTCACGCCGGCCCCCATGCGCGGGCGGGCGTCCGGCCTGTGGGGCACCGGTTTCCTGCTCGGCAACGTCACCGGCCCGCTGCTCGGGGGCGGGCTGATCACGATCTCGCTGCGCGCCCCGTTCCTCGTCTACGCGGGCATGCTCTTCGTCGCCGTCGCGATCGTGTGGTGGTTCCTGCGCAACTCGCCGCTCGCCTCGCCCGCGACCGACGACGAAGGTCCCCGGATCACGCTCCGGACCGCGCTGCGCCACCGCGCCTACAGCGCCGCCCTCGTCTCGAGCTTCGCCAACGGCTGGGCCGTGTTCGGCGTGCGGGTCTCGCTCGTGCCGCTGTTCGTCGAGGAGGTCCTGCGCCGCGACGGCGCGTTCGCCGGCACCGCGCTCGCCGTGTTCGCCGCCGGCAACGTCGCCGCGCTGCTGATCTCCGGCCGCCTCGCCGACACGATCGGCCGCAAGCCCATGATCATCGCCGGCCTGCTCGTGGCCGCCGGCGGCACGATCTGGCTCGGCTTCACCGACACCGTCCTGCTGTTCCTGACCGCGAGCGTGATCGCCGGCCTCGGCTCCGGCCTGCTCACCCCGGCGCAGCAGGCGACGGTCGCCGACGTCATCGGCTCGAAGGCCCGCGGCGGTCCCGTGCTCGCCACCTTCCAGATGGCCGCCGACATCGGCGCGGTGATCGGCCCCATCGTCGCGGGCCTCCTCGCCGACCACCTCTCCTACGCCACCGCGTTCGCCGTGACCGGGATCCTCGCCGCGCTTGCCGCGCTGGTCTGGCTGCCCGCGCCGGAGACGCTGCCGGGCCGCGCGGCGCAGGTCCCGCACCCCACCCCCGAGGAGGCGCTCGCGACCGAGGTCAGCCCAGCCGCGTCGCCGCGGCCAGCACCAGGAAGTCCACCACGAAACAGGTGAGCTCGCCGTCCTCGTCCCGGCCGACCCACACCGGGTAGCTCCCGTCGCCCCAGCCGGACGACACCGTGATCAGGTTCGCGTCCCCGGGCCCGGCCAGCTCGTGCGCCCAGCCGGACATCTCGTCGTACGCGTCCTCGATCAGGTCCTCGTACGCGGGTGCCACCGCCGCGTCGACGAGCGCGACCCGGCCCGCGTCCACGCCCACCCCGAAGAACTCGCCGTCGCCCAGCCGCAGCGGGTGCTCGCCCTCCCGCCACGCGTTGTTCCACGACGTCGTCGGCCGGTCGGACACCCATAACGCGCACGCCGCGACCCGCGTGTGGTCCGGCGAGTCGGCGAAGCGCACCACCGACAGGTGCAGCGGGTACTCCCCCGGCGGCACGGTCTCCTCGAATGGCACGACCTCGTGCAGCCACGGGTCGGGGTCGCCCACGACCAGCCGCCCGCTCGGCAACCGCAGCACCCCGCCGGTGGCCAGCTCGACCGTGACCGCCGCGCCGTCGTCGAGCTCGAAGCGGGCGCCCTTCTCGAAGGTGTCGTCCAGCTGGCGGGGCCGCAACGGCAGCGGCGGGCGCCACGGGGGCTCGGCGGCGAGCTCGGCGGCCGGGTCGAAGCCGGCCGGGTCGGGTGCCGTGGTCACCGGGCCGAGGTCGCCGACGACCGGCGTCCACCGCCCGAAGTCCGGCATCGGGTGGACCGAGGGCACCTCGAGCCCCGGCCCGTCCCAGTTGCGCGACGACACCGTCCGCGAGCCGTCCGCCGCGTACGTCGCGCGCCAGTACGGCCGGCGCCACTCCGGCTCGTCGGTGCGGAACTCGAGGCTCGCCGGTTCGTGGGCCCACCGCCGGGCGGACAGCAGCACGAGCCGCTCGCCGGGCCAGCGGCGGAACACGAGCTCGCGGTCGCGGCGGGCCTGCTCGTCGAAGTACCACACGGCCGCGTGGTGCGCGGCCCAGCCGATCTCGACGAGCACCAGTGGCCGCTCGTCCATGAACACGATGGCGTACGGCTCCCCCGCGGCGTCCCGCTCGCGCGCGACCGCCTCGGGCAGCGGGTGCGCGATCGACCTGGTCGCCGGGTCCCAGCCCGCGCAGAAGACGATCTCGACGGTCACGGGAACATCCTTTCAGGCGCACGGCGTCCGTGGCTCGCGTAGGTTCGCGAACATGGCGACGATGGTGACGTTCCACGCCCACCCCGACGACGAGTGCATCACCTGCGGCGGCGTGATGCGCAAGGCGTACGAGCAGGGGCACCGGGTGGTGCTCGTGGTGGCGACGCGCGGCGAGCTCGGCGAGGTCGGCGACGGATTCCTCGGCGACGGCGAGGAACTGTGGGAGCGGCGGGTGAAGGAGACCCACGCGGCGGCCGACATCCTCGGCGCGGCGCGCGTGGAGTTCCTGGGCTACACCGACTCCGGGATGATGGGCGAGGCCACCAACGACGTGCCCGGCACGTTCTGGACGGCCGACGTCGAGGAGGCCGCCGGGCGGCTCGCCGCGATCCTGCGCGAGGAGGACGCTCAGGTGCTGACCGTGTACGACGACCACGGCGGCTACGGCCATCCCGACCACATCCAGGTGCACCGCGTCGGTATGCGGGCGGCCGAGCTGGCTGGCACGCCACGGGTCTTCCAGTCGACGATGAACCGCGACCACATCAAGCGCGGGCGGGCGCAGCTCGCGCAGCAGGCCGGTGACGAGACCGAGATGCCCGACCTGGGCGACGACTTCGGCACCGCCGAAGCGGACCTGACCACGGCGGTCGACGTCGCCGCTTACGTGTCGCACAAGCGGCAGGCCATGCGCGCGCACGCGAGCCAGATCAGCGAGGAGTCCTTCTTCCTGGCGCTGGCCGACGACCAGTTCGCGCTGGCATTCGGCACCGAGTGGTTCATCCACGTCGGCGCCCCGCCCGGGATCGCCGAGTCGGACCTGTTCGCCTGATGCTGTTCGACGGCGTGCTCGCCGCCGGCCCGGTGCCGGCGGCGGTGTCGGACCGGGCGTGGCTGCAGGCGATGCTCGACGCCGAGGCCGCGCTGGCCGGTGCCGGGGCCGACGTGGGCCTGATCCCGGCCGGCGACGCGGAGACCATCGCCGCCGCGTGCGACGCCGACCGCTTCGACCTGGCGGAGCTGGGCGCGGCGGCGGCGCGGTCCGGCAACCCGGCCGCACCGCTGGCGCGCGCGCTGACCGCGCAGGCCGGTGCCGCGGGCCGGTATGTCCACTTCGGAGCGACCAGCCAGGACATCGTGGACACGGCGGCCATGCTCGTCGCGCGGTCCGCGCGGCAGGCGCTGCTGGCCGACCTCGACGCGTGCCGCGAGGCGCTCGCCGCGCTGGCCGCCGAGCACCGGTCGACCGTCCAAGCGGGACGGACGTTGCTGCAGCAGGCGCTGCCGACGACGTTCGGGCTCGTCGCGGCCGGCTGGCTCACGGCGTTGTCCGCGTCCGGTGCGGCGCTGCGGTCGGTGCCGCTGCCGGCCCAGCTCGGCGGGGCGGCCGGCACGCTCGCGTCGCTGGGCACCGACGGGCCGGCGGTCGTGTCGGCCTACGCGCGGCGGCTCGGGCTCGCGGAGCCGGCGCTCCCGTGGCACACCGACCGCGGCGTGGTCGCGGAGCTGGCCGGGGCGCTGGGCCGGGTGTGCGGGAGCGTGGCCAAGATCGCCGGGGACGTCGTCCTGCTGGCGCAGACGGAGGTCGGCGAGGTGCGCGAGTCCGCCCCGGACGCCGGCGGGTCGTCGACCCTGCCGCACAAGCAGAACCCGGTCGCGGCGATCTCCGCGGGCGCGGCGGCCCGGCAGGCACCCGGCCTGGTGTCGACGCTGTTCGCGGCGATGGCGCAGGAGCACCAGCGGGCGGCCGGGGCGTGGCACGCGGAGTGGCGCCCGCAGCGGGAGCTGTTGGTGGCCACGGGTTCGGCGGTGTGGTGGCTGCGGGCGAGCCTGTCCCGGCTGGTCGTGTCCGCGGACCGGATGCGGTCCAATGTGGAGCTGACGGGTGGCGCGCTGCTGGCCGAGCGGGTGACCACGGCGCTGGCGCCGACGGTCGGCCGCGCGGCCGCGCACGACGCGGTGGCCGAGTGCGTGCGGGCGGGCGGTGACCTGGCGTCGGCGCTGGCGGCGCACCCGCTGCTGGGCCTGACCCGCGAGCGGGCGGTGGCGCTGCTGGATCCGGCGGGCTACCTGGGCGTGGCGGCGGAGCTCGTCGACCGAGCGCTGCGACGGTACGACAAGGAGCGGCGATGACAGTCGAGCCGCACCACCTCGCAGCGCACCCGCTGCCGGACCGCACCCGCGAGCAGGCCACGGCACTACCGGATCCCGCGGACTACCTGGGCGTGGCGGCGGAGCTCGTGGACCGGGCGCTGCGGCGGTACGAGGAGGAGCGGCGATGACGGTCGAGCTGCACCACGAGGTGGCCGGGCCCGCGGACGGGCCGGTGGTCGTGCTGGCCGGGTCGCTCGGCAGCGACCTGCGCATGTGGGACCCGCAGGTGGCACCGCTGGTGGCGGCCGGTTTCCGGGTGGTGCGCTACGACCAGCGCGGGCACGGCCGCTCGCCGGCGCCGGCCGGGCCGTACACGCTGGCGGAGCTCGGCGAGGATCTCGTGGCGCTGCTGGACCGGCTCGGGGCGGCCCGGGTGTCGCTGGTCGGGCTGTCGCTCGGCGGCATGACCGGGATGTGGCTGGCGCAGCACCATCCCGCCCGGCTGGACCGGCTGGTGCTTTGCTGCACGTCGGCGGAGCTGGGCCCGGCGTCGATGTGGGTCGAGCGGGCGCGCGCGGTGCGGGAGTCCGGTTTGGACGGTCTGGCGGACGCCGGCGTGGACCGGTGGGTGACGCCGGCCGGCCGGTCGGCCGACCCCGCGCTCGCGGCGCGGCTGCGGGAGATGTTCACCGCGCAGGACCCCGAGGGCTACGCGTCGTGCTGCACGGCGATCCAGACGATGACCATCGCGGACGCGCTCGGCTCGATCACCGCGCCCACGCTGGTGATCGCCGGCGCGCAGGACCAGGCCACCCCACCGGCGCACGCCCGGCGCATCGCGGACGCTATTCCCGGGGCGCGGCTGGAGATCGTCTCCGACGCCGCCCACCTGGGCAACGTGGAGCGCCCGGCGGAGTTCACGGCGCTGATCCTGGGCCACCTGCGCTCCCGGCACGCGGCCGGTCTGGCGGTCCGCCGCGCGGTGCTGGGCGACGAGCACGTGGCCCGCGCGACTGCCGGTGCCACGGACTTCGACCGTCCGTTCCAGCACTTCATCACCGAGTCCGCGTGGGGTTCGGTGTGGACGCGCCCGGGCCTGGACCGCCGCACCCGCAGCGTGATCACGCTGACCGCCCTGGTGGCCCTGAAGTGCCACGACGAGCTCCCGATGCACCTGCGCGCCGCGCTCCGCAACGGGCTGACCGAGGCGGAGATCTCCGAGATCCTCCTGCACACGTCGGTCTACGCGGGCGTGCCGGCCGCCAACTCCGCCTACGCCATCGCCAAGAAGACCTTCGACGAGCTAGCCGAGTAGGTCCGCCGGGTCCGGGGCGCCGTCGGCGATCGTGACCCGGTGGCGGTAGGTCAGGGACGCGCCCGGGGCCAGCGGGACCTCCGTGTCGAAGAACGGGGCCGGGCACACCGCCGCGAACGGGGTCGAGCGGACGAACCAGCCGACGTCGGACTCCGCGGTGAACAGCAGCGTCGAGGAACGGTCGTGCTCGTCGTGCCGGCCGCGGAACGCCAGCCACGGCGCGCGCACGCCCATCAGCTCGTCGCCGCCGGACGCGCCCGGCACGAGCACCTGCCCGCCCGTGAACGACCGCGGGCCGCGCCAGAACAAGCCGCCGTAGCCCGCGTTCGGCCGGCCCTCGGTGGTCGGGCTGCCCAGCACCAGCACCGACTCCGTGACGTTCGTGAACGTCGTCGCGAAGCCGAGGGTCCACGCCGCGCCGTGCACCGCGAACGACAGGGTGCGCGACTCCGTGCACCAGCGCTCGCCCTGCTCGGTGTCCCACGCCAGCTCCTCGGTCACCGCGTCCGGCGTCACCGAGCCGAACGAGAGGTGCCGCGTCGCGCCGTTGTTCGCCAGCTGCTCGTAGCCCCGGTCCCGCAGGTAGGTCGGCCCGCCCCAGAAGTTGGCGACGCCACCCGGGCCGGTGATGTTCGGCAGCGACCACGCGATGCCCTTGTGCCACACGTGGTCGTGCGGCCGGTACAGCGACACCACGTCGCCCGCGAGTGTCCGAAGTGGATGGAAGTACGGCCGGGGCGACTCCCGCCGCGCGTCCCACGGCTCGAACACGTACCGCGCCAGCTCGACGTCCTCGTGGGTGACCCGCAGCGAGCCGGCGCCGGCGCTCAGTTCCACGGCGCCCCCGTCCCGTCCATCCGGTGGTAGAACGGCGAGTCCGGTCCCAGCTCGCCGCGCGCGATCCGCTGCCCGGTGAACGCCGACGCGTAGATCCCCGCGATCAGCTCGACCGTCCGCCGGGTCTCCGCGAGCGGCACGGGCGGCGGCGTGCCCGCGTCGAGCGCGTCGAGCACCGCCGCGAGCTGCGCGTCGTGCCCGCTGCGCACGCCCGTCGGCCCGGCGGCCCACGCGTCGGCGACGTCCGCCTCGTGGCCCGGCGCCGCGGTGACCGTCCAGTCGTCGTCGCCGTAGCCGTACACGTGGTCCAGCTCGACCGTCGCGTGCTCGAAGTCGAACCGCAGGTAGCTCGACTCGCGCGGCGACACGACGCTGTTGACCACGGTCGCCACCGCGCCGTTGGCGAACGTGACGATCGCGCACGACAGGTCCTCGGTCGCGGTCGGCTTGGCCTGCCGGGCGGCCACCGCGACCACCGCGTCCCACTCCCCCATGATCGACAGCAGCAGGTCGAACTGGTGGATGCCGTGCCCCATGGTCGGCCCGCCGCCCTCGACGTCGAACCCCCCGCGCCACGGCACGGCGAAGTACGAGTCCGGCCGGAACCACAGCGTGTGGCACACCGCCGCGGTCGGCCGGCCCAGCCGCGGGTCGCCCATCAGCCCGCGCAGCGTCCGCGCGCCGCTGCCGAACCGGTGCTGGAACACGGTCGCGAAGTGCCCGCCGTCCGCCGCCGCGGCGACCGCGTCGAGCTCGGCCAGGCTGAGCACCGGCGGCTTCTCGCACAGCACCGACGCCCCGGCCGCCAGGGCGGCGATCGCCTGCGGCGCGTGGAGTCCGGGCGGCGTGCAGAGGTGCACGAGATCCGGCGACTCCGCGGCGAGCAGCGCGTCGAGGTCCGGGTACAGCCGCGGCACCGCCCACTTCTCGCCGAACGCGGCGAGCCGGCCCGCGTCGACGTCGGTCGCGGCCACGATCCGGGACCGGCCGAGCCGCTCGAGACTCGCCGCGTGGAAGCCGGCGATCCCACCCGTGCCGACGATGGCGCTCCGCAGGGTTCGGGTCACCACTGCACGGTAACGGCCACCACTGCGAAATCGCCCGGCGCAACCGGAACTTCCGGGCCCGGCCGGCGTGGTCAGCAAGTAGACTTTCCGAAACTTTCGGTGTTCGAGGGGGTCGCGTGGCGGAGCGCAAGGTCACGATCAACGTGATCGCCGAGGAGGCCGGCGTCTCGGTGCCGACGGTCTCCCGGGTGCTCAACGGCCGCTCGGACGTCGCGCCGAAGACCCGCGCGCGCATCGAGGCGCTGCTGCGCCAGCACGGCTACCAGCGGCGGAACTCGCGGCGGCGGGCCAGCTCGGGGCTCGTCGACCTCGTGTTCAACGACCTCGACAGCCCGTGGGCGGTGGAGATCATCCGCGGCGTCGAGGACGTCGCGCACGCGGCCGCGCTCGGCACGGTGGTGAGCGCGGTGCACCGGCACTCCGGCGCCACCCGGCAGTGGCTCGAGAACCTGCGGGACCGCGCGTCGGACGGCGTCATCCTCGTGACGTCCACGCTGGAGCCCTCGCAGCAGGCCGAGCTGGGCCGGCTGAACGTGCCGACCGTGGTCATCGACCCGGCCGGCGGCCCGGCGATGGACGTGCCCACGATCGGCGCCACGAACTGGGCCGGCGGCCTCGCCGCGACCCAGCACCTGACCGCGCTGGGGCATCGCCGGATCGGCTTCGTCGCGGGACCGCCGGCGCTGCTGTGCAGCCGCGCGCGCCTGGACGGCTACCGCGCCGGGCTCGACGCGGCGGGCATCCCGATGGACGACGCCCTGGTCCGGCCGGGCGACTTCTACCACGAGTCCGGGTTCACCGGCGCGGGCGAGCTGATGGCGCTGCGCGAGCCGCCGACCGCGATCTTCGCCGCGAGCGACCAGATGGCGTTCGGCGTGTACGAGGGGTTGCGGCAGCGCGGGCTGCGGGTGCCCGACGACGTGAGCGTGGTCGGGTTCGACGACCTGCCCGAGGCGCGCTGGTCCTCGCCGCCGCTGACGACCGTTCGCCAGCCGCTGACCGAGATGGGCATGCTCGCCGCGCGGACCGTGCTGCGGCTCGCGCGGGGCGAGCAACCGGACAGCCCGCGGATCGAACTGGCCACGGACCTGGTCGTCCGGGACAGCACCGTCGAACACAATGCGTAGTCGTTCGCACGCTTTCCGTGTAAGCTTGTCACCCTGGAACAGCTCGCGTAAGCGCTGGGCAACGGGGGGATCAACCATCCGGTCGATGCCGCTAGGCAATCGGATGAGACCCCGTGACAGCGGGAAAGTCCAGGCTGCACGGTTATGAGCATGGTCGGGGACACACTGGGTGACTTATCGGGTCGGCTGCTGGTGCAGTGCCGGCCGGGTCAGGCCAAGAACGCGGCGCGCGTGGCGAGCGCGCACGACACCGGGCTCGTGCTGACGGGCCGCACGCCAAGGCCCACCGTGGAGGCGTTGCGCGCCCACGGTTTCACGGGCCCCATCCTCTGCGATGCCAACCGCTACTCGGGCCGCCGCCGCGCGAGTGCCGAGGTCGGCGTGCGCGACGCGTGGACGGCCGAGCAGCATGACCTCGGGCTGACCGCGCTGACCGACTCGGGCTACCTCGCCCCGCACGACTGGCGCGGCCTGCGCCGCATCCTCGCCGACGCCGCGCGGCAGCCGGGACCCACCCTCGCCACGCTGCCGCTGTCCGCGCGCTGGTTCGAGCACTCCGTCGACGGCCTCGCCGAGGAGATCGACGCCCACGGCGTACCCGTCGCGGTGGCGATCGAGCACGCGAAGGACCCGTTCGGCGTGCGGCACGTGGCGCGCGGGTTCCTGGCGCTGCTGGCCGTGCGGGTGCCGGTGCTGCTGCTGCGGTCGGGGGTCTCCGCGCTGGGCGCGCTCGCCCACGGCACGCACGCGGCGGCCATCGGCACGACGCAGCGGTTGCGCCGGATCCCGCCGCGAGCCGGCCGGGGCGCGCTGGGCGTCGTGGCGCTGCGGGCGTTCGTGCCGCCGCTGCTGGGCCACCACCCGCTGGACTCGCTGAGCCGGCTGGCCCCGTACTGGCGCTGCGACTGCAACGAGTGCGCCGGCCGCGCGCTCACCGACCTGTCCCACGCCCCGCGGCCGGAGGTGGCGGCGTTCCGGCACTCGCTGTCCGCGCAGCTGACCCTCTGGTCCCGGCTGCGCGGGGAGTCAGCCGTGGACGGCTGGCTCGCGCACTGCGGCCGGGCGATGTCGGTACACCGCCGCCTGGCGACCGTGCTGCCGACCTGGTACCCGCCGGCCAACCTGGACAGCTGGGCCCAGCTCCCCCATCCGGTTCCCCGCCAGGTTCCCCGCGACGAGCACGCCCACGGCTGACCGGGACGGTTGTGCGGCCTCGGTCAGGGACGGCGGCTCGCGAGGACGCAGAACTCGTTTCCCTCCGGGTCGGCGAGACAGACCCAGCTCTCCTCGCCGGTCTGGCCGACGTCGGCGTGCCGGGCACCCAGGTCGAGCAGGCGGCGGACCTCGTCGTCCTGCTCCCGGTCGGTCGGGTTGACGTCGAGGTGGAGCCTGTTCTTGACAGCCTTGCCCTCGGGCACGCGCGCGAACGTCAGCGTCGGTGGCACCGGGCCGTTCGTGCCTTCGGGCACCGCGGGGGAGCCGATCGAGACGACTCCGTCCTCCTCGTCCTGCACCTCGTAGCCGAGGACCGCGCACCAGAACCGCGCGAGCCCGCTGGGATCGGCACAGTCGATCGCGAGCTCGGTGAACTTGCTGGTCATTCGGGACCTCCCGGTCAGTGGTGACGCCTCAGCTCGTGCAGGCGCCCTTCGCGCGGAGGACACGGGTGAGCGCGTCCGTGACACGCCGGTCGGTCAGGGTGCCGTCCTTGGTGGCGGCCTCGAGGGTGTCGAGGACCTCCCCGACGTACTGCTCGCCGGAGGACCACAACGCGACGTCCGCACCCGCGGTCAGCGCGGTCAGCACGGCCTTCGGCAGCGGGTAGCGGCCGGACACCGCCTGCATGCCGCCGAGGTCGTCGGTCATCGCGACGCCGTCGAAGGAGAACTCGGTGCGCAGCAGCCGGTAGGTCGCCGGGCTCAGCGTCGCCGGGAGACCGCCCGTCAGGCCCGGCACTGCCATGTGCCCGACCATCACCGCGACGCTGGTCGTGCGCAGCAGGTTCCGGTAGGGCACCAGGTCGGACTTGCGCAGGTCGGCGAGCTTGGGCGTGGTCACCGCGGCCTGGTGCGAGTCGCCGTTGGCGTGGCCGTGGCCGGGGAAGTGCTTCACGACCGGCAGCACGCCGGACTCCGCCAGTCCCTGGGCGAAGGCTCCCGCGTACTTGCTGACCACGGCGGGGTCGGCGCCGAACGAGCGGTCGCCGATCACGTCGTCGTCGGGCTGGGTGGTGACGTCGACGACGGGCGCGAAGTCGACGGTCACGCCGCGGTCGTGCAGCGCCTTGCCGCGGTCGCGCGCGAGCGCGTGCACCTGGGCGACCGTCATGGTCGTCGCCATCACGCGCGCGCTGGGCACGTCGCCGTCGAGCTCGTCGACGCGCTGCACGCGGCCGCCCTCCTCGTCGACGCTCACCGCGAGCGGCACCTTCGCGGCCTTGCGCACGGCGGCCAGCCGGCCGTCGCGCAGCAGCGTGTCGTCGTTGCCGCCGAGGAAGATCCCGCCGATGCCCTCCGCGCCGGCGACCCTCGTGGCGGAGTCGGCCGAGCTCGGGTCCACGCCGACCATGAGCAGCTGCGCCAGCCGCTGACGCGTGGACAGCCCGTCGATGACCGCGGCGCAGTCGCTCGCCGGCGCGGCCGGAGCCGTGGTCGACGAGGTCGTGGCCGGCGGGGTGGTGGTGGCCGCCGTGCTCGGCGACCGCGCCGCGACCGGCCGCCCGGCGGTGGTCGTCTGCGAGCCGAGCAACGCCGCCACCGCGACCGCCGCCACCACTGCCGCCAACCCGATCAGCCGCATCCGTCCGGGACCCATGCGGGCATGCACCTCGTGTCTCTCATCGCTTCGGCCAGTGCCACGATGGTCCATCAAGGCGGCCCTGACCCTCCAGGGTGGTCCGGCTCAGCTCCTTGACGAGGGTCAACGTACTCGCCCCCGTCTCGGCGACGGCTTCGATCGCCCGGATCAGCGGCCGCGCGTGGGTGACGACGATCAGCTGGGTGCGCTCGGCGGCGGTGGCGATCAGCGCCGCGAGCGGGACGAGCAGATCCGGGTGCAGGCTCGTCTCCGGCTCGTTGAGCACCAGCAGCTCCGGCGGGCGCGGGGTGAGCAGCGCGGCGACCCAGAGCAGGTAACGCAGCGTGCCGTCGGAGAGCTCGGCCGCGTCGAGCGGCCGGAGCAGGCCGGGCTGGTGGAAGCGCAGGCCGAAGCGCGTGTCGTGGTTGGCGATCTCGACGCGCGCGCCGGGAAAGGCACCATCGACGGCGGCGTCGAGGGCGGCGACGTGGCCGGTCTCGCGGATCGTCTGCAGGGCGGCGGGCAGGTCGGCGCCGTCGTGGTCGAGGACCGGGGTGCGGGTGCCGATACGGCTCGCGCGGGCGGGCGCGTTCGCGTCGGTGCGGAACTGGTCGTAGAAGCGCCAGGAGCGGATGCGCTCGCGGAGGACGAGCACCTCGGGCGAGGCGGACTCGATGAGCATGCTGTCGGTGAGCCGGATCGGGCGCGGGTCGCCCCAGGCGCCGTCGTCGCCGCGGGCGCGCATGGTGCCGTTGTGCCGGTCGGCGAGGAGGGCGGCCGGCTTGAGCACGGGCCCGGTCCACAGGGCCTCCCGCTTGAACTCGGGGTCGAGGTTGAACGCCGTGTGCGCGGGGACGGGCATGCCGAGGTCGAGCGCGTAGCCGAAGTCGTCACCCCCGAACCCGAGCCGCAACCCGACGGCCTTGGTGCGCACCGTGCCCTGCGTGCCGTTGCCCTGCGTGCCCTTGCCCTCGGGACCGGCCCAGAGCGTCGACTGCAGCCCGCCCTCACGCGCGAGCGCGGCGACCGCGCCGTTGCGGGAGGCGTCCGCGAGCAGCCGCATGGCCCGGTAGAGGCTGGACTTCCCACTCCCGTTGGCCCCGGTCACGAGCGTCAACCGGGCGAGCGGCAGCACGAGGCAGCGCAGGGACCGGTAGTTCTCGACCGCGAGCGAGGTGAGCACGGGCCGACCCTAGGTCCTGCCCCCGACAGTCCACAGGCGGCGGAGTTGTCCACAGGAACCCACGAGCACCCCTGCCCATCGGTCCTCACCGGTAGACTGGCATGTGAGGGTGGCCCCCGGGACAGGGTGGGGCCTGCGTTTCTTGCGTTCTGCACGCGCGCGCGATTTTACCTGTGTGGCTTGGGTTTGCGGTCAGGGCTTGCGGTAGACGGAGATGTGCATCGTCGATTTGCCGGTGAACGGGGTCTCCGTCCAGTCGCCCCAGCGGTGTTCCAGCTCCAGGCCCGCCAGCTGCGCCATCAGGTCCATCTCGTGGTGGGTCACGCTGCGGCCGTGGATCGGGTAGAACTTGGTGCCGTCCGGTTCGAGGATCGCCCACATGCCGGTGTGGAACTGGGTCACCGGGTCGAGCATGCCGGCCACCAGCGTCATGCGGTCGTTCTCGATCTTCGCCACCCGCAGGGTGCCCGTGTCACCCGGCTTCGCGCCGGCGACGACCATCGTCTCCAGCACGAACCGGCCGCCGGGGGCCAGGTGCGCCGCCGCGTTGCGGAACAGCTGGACCTGGTCCTGCTGCGTCGGCAGCACGAAGATCGAGTTGAACGCGATGTAGGCCACCGCGAACTCCCGCTCCACCCGCACCGTGGTCATGTCGCCGACGATCGCCGTCACCGCGTCGGTCTTCTTCGCGAGCTGCGCCAGCATGTCGTCGCTGATGTCCACCCCGACGACGTCGAGCCCCTTCTCCGCGAGCGGCACGGCCACCCGCCCCGTGCCGACACCGAACTCGAGCACCGGCCCGCCGCCCGCCAGCTCGGCCAGCTTCGCGACGGCACCGTCCGTGTCCATCAGGCCGGCGTGCCACTCGTCGTAGTTCTCCGCCCAGCGCGCCCCGTACAGGCGCGGATCGATCTCCACCATGCTCACAACCTTCCGCGCACCGGCCGCGGAGACAAGACTTTCGCCGGGCGGCGAAACGTCACCGGTCCGCCGCCCGGCGGTCAGGCAAGCTGGGCATATGACGATTGACGAGCTGATCAGCAAGGTGCGGGAGTCGCTGCAGGCCAAGATGGTGTACGCGGAGCCGTACGAGAAGGACGGGCTGACCGTCATCCCCGCGGCCGTGGTGCTCGGCGGCGGGGGCGGCGGCAGAGGCGAGGCGACCCAGGCCGGCGAGTCCGGCGAGGGCGGCGGCTTCGGCCTCGTGGTGCGGCCGGCCGGCGCGTTCGTCATCGAGAACGGCACGGTCCGCTGGCTGCCGGCCCTCGACCCGGCCCGCGTGATCGGCGCGGGCGTCGTCGTGGCGCTGGCTCTGATCAGGCTGCTCCGCCGCCGCCGGGTCACCTCGGCGCGGC
>CAVSMR010000022.1:0-99290 GCA_963729115.1 uncultured Actinomycetota bacterium
TGTTGTTGCCGCTGAACATCGCCTTGCCGATGAAGATCGCACCGACCAGGACGAGGACGGCCGCGAGCACCAGCAGGATCGTCGAGGTGTTGCTCTTCTTCTGACCGCCGCCCCGGCGCCGGTCGTTGCGCTCGTCGTAGCCGTAGCCCCCGTCGTCCGGGTTCATCGGCGGCAGCATCGAGGTCGCGCCGGCCGGGTCCTGCGGACGCAGCATCGTGGTCGGCTGGTCCTGGTCGTGGCCGCGCCGACGCCCATCGCCGAGGTGGCGCGCGACCGGCTGGCCGTCGAGGCCGCCTCGATGTCGGCGCGCATCTCGTCGGCCGACTGGTAGCGGTAGTCGCGGTCCTTGGCCAGCGCCTTGAGGACGATGGCGTCCATCTCGGGCGTGATCTCGGGGTCGAAGTTGCTCGGCGGCTGCGGCTCCTCCCGCACGTGCTGGTAGGCCACGGCGACCGGCGAGTCGCCGATGAACGGCGGCCGCACGGTGAGCAGTTCGTAGAGCAGGCAGCCGGTGGAGTACAGGTCGGAACGGGCGTCGACCTGCTCGCCCTTGGCCTGCTCGGGGGAGAGGTACTGCGCGGTGCCGATGACCGCCGCGGTCTGCGTCATGGTCATGCCGGCGTCGCCCATGGCACGGGCGATGCCGAAGTCCATGACCTTGACCTGGCCGGTGCGCGTCAGCATGACGTTGGCCGGCTTGATGTCGCGGTGCACGATGCCGGCGCGGTGCGAGTACTCCAGCGCCTGGAGGATGCCGGTGGTCATCTCCAGCGACCGCTCCGGCAGCAGCTTGCGGCCGGAGTGCAGCAGCTCACGCAGCGTGGAGCCGTCCACGTACTCCATGACGATGTACGGGATGGAGACCCCGTCGACGTAGTCCTCGCCGGTGTCGTAGACCGCGACGATCGACGGATGGTTCAGCGAGGCGGCCGACTGGGCCTCACGGCGGAACCGGGCCTGGAAGGACGGGTCGCGGGCGAGGTCCGCCCGCAGCGTCTTCACAGCTACGGTGCGGCCCAGGCGGGAGTCATGGGCGAGGTACACCTCGGCCATGCCACCGCGGCCGAGCACCGAGCCCAGCTCGTACCGGCCGCCGAGGCGACGCGGCTCTTCCATAAGCTTCTCCAGCCCTCTCCGTCAGTCCCGACCGCACCGGTGTGTGGTCCGGCGGTGTGCTGTTCGGGCATACCGTACCCGGCACGCCGCACCGGTCCCGGTCGTAGTCGCAACCTGATATCGCGACCGGTATTGGCTTGACCTGAGCTCACTACTTGCCCTGGAGTACCGCCTCCATGACGCTCTTCGCGATCGGAGCGGCGAGCTTGCCACCGGCGATGTCGTCGCGAAGGCGTGTCGGATCTCTCGATCACGACAGCGACCGCGACCGGGGTGCCCTTGTCGGTCTTCGCGTAGGAGATGAACCAGGCGTACGGGTTGTCCTTGTTGTCCTCGCCGTGCTGAGCGGTGCCCGTCTTGCCGCCGACCGTGACGCCGGGGATCTGGGCGTGCGTGCCGGTGCCCTCCTGGACCACGGTCTCCATCATCTCTGGACCTTCTGCGCGTTCTCCGGCGACAGCGGCTCGCTCAGCTCCTGCGGCGTGTGCTGCTGGACGACGTTCAGGTTCGGGGCCCGCAGCTGGTCGACCATGTACGGCTTCATCAGCTTGCCGCCGTTGGCGACCGCCGAGGCGACCATGGCCATCTGGAGCGGGGTGGCGCGGTTGACGCCTGGCCGATGCCGGCCATGGCGTTCTGCGGCCGGTTGTCCTTGGGGAAGACGCTCTCGGCGGCCCGCACCGGGGTGTCGATCTGCTCGTTGTTGAAGCCGAACTTCTCCGCCTCGGCGATCATCTTCTTGTTGCCGAGGTCGGCGCTCATCTTGCCGAACACCGTGTTGCAGGACACCCGCAGCGCCTCGCGCATGGTGGCGTTCTCGCAGGGGATGTTGCCCTCGTTGTTCAGCCGGCTGCTGGGTGTCGGGAAGCGTGTACGGCAGCGGCGACTTCGTCTTGGCGTCGACGTCGTCGTACAGCCCGTTCTCCAGCGCCGCGGAGGCCGTGACGACCTTGAAGGTCGAGCCGGGCGGGTAGGTCTGGCGCAGCGCCCGGTTGAGCATCGGCTCGTCGGGGTCGTTCTTCTTCTGCAGCGCGGTGTACGCCTCGGAGTCCTTCGTGGCTGTTGCCGGCGAAGGTCGACGGGTCGTACGACGGGGTGCTGGCCAGCGCCAGGATCGCGCCGGTCTCCGGGTTGATCGCGGCGACCGCGCCCTTCTTGTCGCCGAGGCCCTCGAAGGCGGCCTTCTGGGCCTTCGAGTTGAGGGTGGTCACGACGTTGCCGCCCTTCTGCTTCTCGCCGGTCAGCATGTCGACCGTGCGGCTGAAGAAGAGCCTGTCGTCGGTGCCGGTGAGGATGCCGTCGTTGAGCTTCTCCAGCTGGTTGGCGTCGAAGGCCTGCGAGGCGTAGCCGGTGACCGGCGCCCACATCTTGCCGTTCTTGTACGTGCGCTTGTACTTGAAGTCGCCGCTGTCCGTGACCGTCGGAGCCGGTGACGGGCTTGCCGTCGACGATGATGTTGCCGCGCGGCATGCTGTAGCGCTCGATGGCGACCCGGCGGTTGTGCGGTGTCGTTCTTGAGCGAGTCGGCCTGGACGAACTGGACCCAGTTGACGCGCACGAGCAGAGCGAGGACGAGCAGGCCGCAGAAGATCGCGACCCGGCGCAGGGGCTTGTTCACGGTCGGACCACCTGGGTCATCTCGGCGTCGGTGGACGGTGCGGGTGCCGGAGCGGGCCGGCGGGCGGTGTCGCTGATGCGCAGCAGGATGGCGACCAGCGCCCAGTTGGCGATCACGGACGAACCGCCCTGGGCGAGGAACGGCATGGTCATACCGGTCAGCGGGATGAGGCCCGTCACACCGCCGGCGACGACGAAGACCTGGAGCGCGAACGCGCCGGACAGGCCGACCGCCAGCAGCTTGCCGAACGGGTCACGGGCGGCGAGCGCCGTCCGGATGCCGCGCTCGATCAGCAGGCCGTACAGCAGCAGGATGCGCCATCAGTCCGGCGAGGCCGATTTCCTCGCCGACGGTGGCGAGAATGTAGTCACTCTTGGGCGCGATAGCCGAGGATGAGGCGGGAGTAGCCCTGGCCGAGGCCGGAGCCGAGGATGCCGCCGGAGCCGAAGGAGTACATCGCCTGGGCGGTCTCGGTGACGCCGCCGTTGAGCAGCTCCAGCGGGTTGAGCCAGTTGTGCACACGCGTCTGGACGTGCGACTCGAAGGTGGCCACGGCGACCGCGCCGCCCGCGCTGAGAAGCAGGCCGAAGACGATCCAGCTGGTCCGCTCGGTCGCGACGTACAGCATGATCACGAAGAGGCCGAAGAACAGCAGCGAGGTGCCCAGGTCGGTCTCGAAGACCAGGATCATCAGGCTCAGCGCCCAGATGACGAGGATCGGGCCGAGGTCGCGGCCGCGGGGGAGGTAGAGCCCCATGAAGCGGCGGCTGGCCAGCGCCAGCGCGTCCCGCTTCACCATCAGGTAGCCGGCGAAGAAGATCGCGATGATGATCTTCGCGAACTCGCCGGGCTGCAGCGAACCGAGCCCGGGGATCGTGATCCAGATCTTGGCGCCGTTGACCGCCGGGAAGAACACCGGCGGCGACCAGCAGCACCAGCGCGACCACCATGGAGATGTAGGTGTAGCGCTGCAGGACGCGGTGGTCCTTGAGGAAGATCAGGATGGCGAGGAAGAGCGCGACGCCGAAGGTCGACCACATCAGCTGGTTGGGGGCCATCGCCTTGCCGAGCGAGGGCTCCTGGTCCAGCCGCCAGATGAAGACCAGCCCCAGGCCGTTGAGCAGGGTGGCGATGGGCAGCATCAGCGGGTCGGCGTACGGCGCCCACTTGCGGACGACGAGGTGGGCGACGCCGGCCAGCAGGCCGAGGCCGAGCGCCGTAGCCGAGCACACCGGCGGGGACCGTGCGCCGTCCTTCGCCAGGCCGACGTTGACGTACGCGAACACCGGGATCAGCACCGCGAAGATGAGCATCGCCAGCTCGGTGTTGCGCCGGCTCGGCGCACCGATGGTGCCGATGGTGGTGGTGTTGGTGGTACTGCTCATGAGATGTACGGCCCCCTACGCCCTCACTGCTGGGTGCTGCAATTCTTTTCCAGCTTCTGCTGCTCCTCGGAGGGGGCCTGGCTGGTGGTGGGAGTGGGAGTCGCCGACGGGCTCGCGGCGAGCGTGCGCGGGCGACGGCGGTGCCGTCGGGCTTGTCCGCCTTGTCGTCGGCGCCGGGCTGGCCTTGGCGTGCCGGGCGGTGCCGGGCTGGGGCCTGCCGGCGTCCTCGGCCTGCCTTGCCTCGGCCTTCTTGCGCGGCTGCGGCCGTCGCGCTCGGCGGCCTCGCGCTGCGGCGATGGTGCGGCAGGCATCGGCCTGGGCGCGCAGCTCGGCGACCTTTTCGCTCGCCTGGGTGCGGCTGTCGGCCGCGATGGTCTCCTCGACCTGCTTGCGCTGGTACGGCGGGAGGTACTTGAGTTCGACCTCGGGGTGGTCCTGGTCGACGCTCGTTGAGCGAGATCCACGCCAGGTCCTGGCTGATGCCCCGGTAGAGGGCGACGTGGTCGTCCTTGGCGCCGACGAAGTACTGGGTCTGCGTCCAGCGGTAGCCCGCGTAGAGCCCGCCGCCGACGACGGCCAGGGCCAGCGCGATGAACAGCGACCGCTTGAGCCACCTCCCGCGCCGCGCGGGGCTTGACGAAGTCCTCGTCGATGAACGCGCCGAACGAGCCCTGCGGGGGCCCGCCGACCTCCTGGTCTCCGCTGCCGGGCGGCCCGAAGGCGCCCCCGGGCGGTGCGGGCGGCGCGTCCCTGCGGCCGAGCTCGGCGGCGCGGGCGGCCGGAGTCTGCAGGGTGCTGGGGTCGCTGAGCTGGTGCTGGTTCTCCGCGACCGCGCCGACGATGACCGGGGTGTCGTTGAGCTGCCCGGCCAGCGTGTCGTTGCCGTCGACGTCCAGGACGTCGGCGACGATGCAGGTGATGTTGTCGGGGCCGCCGCCGCGCAGGGCGAGCTGGATCAGCTCCTGCACGGTCTCGTGCGGCCCGTGGTAGCTGGCGAGGGTCTCTTCCAGCGTCTGGTGGCTGACGACCCCGGACAGTCCGTCCGAGCAGATCAGATACCGGTCGCCGGCCCGCACCTCACGGATGGACAGGTCGGGCTCGACATGATCGCCGCTGCCCAGCGCCCGCATCAGCAGCGAACGCTGCGGGTGGGTGGTGGCTTCCTCCTCGGTGATCCGGCCCTCGTCGACCAGCCGCTGCACCCAGGTGTGGTCCTGGGTGATCTGGGTCAGCACGCCGTCGCGCAGCAGGTAGGCGCGGGAGTCGCCGACGTGGACGAGGCCGAGCCGCTGCCCGGTCCACAGCAGGGCGGTCAGGGTCGTGCCCATGCCCTCCAGCTGCGGGTCCTCCTCGACCATGACGCGCAGCTGGTCGTTGGCGCGCTGCACGGCCGTGCCCAGCGAGGTGAGGATGTCGGAGCCGGGGACGTCGTCGTCGAGCTGGACGAGGGTGGAGATCACCTCGGAGGAGGCGACCTCACCGGCGGCCTGGCCGCCCATGCCGTCGGCGATGGCGAGCAGCCGGGGCCCGGCGTAGCCGGAGTCCTCGTTGCCCTCGCGGATCATGCCCTTGTGCGATCCGGCGGCGAAGCGCAGAGACAGACTCATGCGCACCTCACCCGTCGGCTCGGGGTACATCCGCACGGTGCCCACCCTCCGGTCGGGAGCACGCGCGGGTCCGCCGAGTGGACCGCCGCGGCTCGCTCGCTCCGCTCGCTCATTGTCGTACTACTTCCGCAGCTCGATGACGGTCTTGCCGATGCGGATCGGGGCTCCCAGCGGAATCGGTGTCGGGGTCGTCAGCCGGGTCCGGTCCAGATACGTGCCGTTGGTGGAACCGAGGTCCTCGACGATCCACTGGCCGTCACGGTCCGGGTAGATCCTGGCATGCCTGCTGGACGCGTAGTCGTCGTCCAGCACGATCGTGGAGTCGTGCGCACGGCCCAGGGTGATGGTCTGGCCCTGGAGGGCGACGGTGGTGCCGGTCAGCGAGCCCTCGGAGACCACCAGCTTCGTGGGGGCGCCGCGGCGCTGCCGGTTGTTGCCGCGGCCGCCTTCCTGGCGGCGCTGCTGTTGCTGCGGCGGCGCAGCCTGACGCTGCGGACGCGGTTCTTGCCGCCGCGCCGTGCGGCGCCGCGCTGTGTGACACGCGTGCCGAACAGATCGCTGCGGATGACCTGAACGGCCACGATGACGAACAGCCACAGTACGGCGAGGAAACCCAACCGCATGACCGTGAGGGTCAGCTCTGACATTGCCCCCGCTTCACCCTTCGGCTTGCCGGTAAACGATGGTGGTACTGCCCACGACAATCCGCGAGCCGTCGCGGAGAGTAGCGCGAGTGGTGTGCTGCCCGTCTACCACGATGCCGTTCGTGGAACCCAGATCCTGGATCGTGGGGGGCGTTCCGACCCGGATCTCACAGTGACGCCGGGAGACACCCGGGTCGTCGATCCGTACGTCAGCGTCGGTGCTGCGGCCCAGCACGAGCGTGGGGCGCGAGATCTGGTGGCGGTTGCCGTTGATCTCGATCCAGCGCCTGGTCTGCGCCGCGGGCTGCGGTCCTGCGCCGGGCGGTGCCGTACGGGGTACGGGCTGCGCGCCGCCGGGAGGCGGGGACGAAGGCATCGGGGGGCGGGCTCACGTGGCCGCCGCCGGGCTGGCCGCCGCGGGGCGCCGCGGGGCGCGCTGGCCGGCGGCCGCCGGGCCCGGGGCTCCTGGGACGAGCTGGAGGCGAGCGTGCGGCTGCGGACGCGGTACAGGCCGGTGTCGAGATCGTCGGCCTTCTCCAGATGGACCTTGATCGGAGCCCATGAAGGTGTAGCGCTGCTGCTTGGCGTAGTCGCGGACCATGCCGGAGAGCTCGTCGCCGAGCTGCCCGCTGTAGGGGCTGAGCCGCTCGTAGTCGGGGGTGCTCAGCTCGACGATGAAGTCGTTGGGGACGACCGTGCGGTCGCGGTTCCAGATGGTGGCGTTGTTGTCGCACTCGCGCTGTAGCGCGCCGGCGATCTCAACGGGCTGCACCTCGGACTTGAACACCTTGGCGAAGGTGCCGTTGACGAGACCTTCGAGACGCTGCTCGAAACGCTTCAGTACTCCCACGGGGCACCTCCTTCCTCAGTCTTCGCGGGTCGTCCTGATCGAGTCGTCCTGATACTGCTTACTGATCGTATCCACGCGTCGGGAAATCGGCTGGTTCCCCTTTCCCGCCTTGAGGACGAGTGTCGCCCCTCACAGGGTTGCCCGGTGCTTGCTTGCTCCTTGCCCACTGCTCGTGCACTGCGATCGTAGATGTGCCCCGCAGACAGTGTCCCGCAACCGCCGACCTCTCCCGCCGGGCGGGGGCCGCGGGCATCGGGCGGTGCCGGACCGGGCGGCCGGCACGGAGGCGGGCCGGCTGCCCCGCTCCTGTGGCGGCTACCGCGAGTGTGAACCCTTTGGGCAGTCGCTCGGCGAATGACCGGGGAACGGCGGGGTGCCGCCCGGGGCTGCCGCGGTGCGGGGACCGGCGAAAAGGCGTGTGAAGGCACCCTCGTCAGCGTGCTAATGTTCTGGATGTCGGCAGGCGCTCGCACAAGACCCGGACGGAACAGCCCGGATCGCGTGAGAGAATCAACCGGCAGCACCCATGCGCGGGTGGCGGAATAGGCAGACGCGCTGGATTCAGGTTCCAGTGCCCGAAAGGGCGTGGGGGTTCAACTCCCCCCTCGCGCACAGATGAGACCCCCGGTCTCCGGAGAAATCCGGAGACCGGGGGTCTTTCGTTGTGTTCGTCACGCTGTTGTGTATGTCACGGGCGCGGGGCGTCCGCGCGGGACGGCCCGCTCGGCCGGGATCACTTGAGGTCTACGTCACATGTGCGGCATCCGCGGCCCGCGCCGCGGTGCCGACCCCCTCCGTGGCCTCGGTCACGGCCGTACGGAAGGCGTGCACCCGGGCCGTCTCCCGCGCGGTGTGGTGGACCAGTCCCAGGACCGAGTCCGGCAGGCCGGTGACGGGGACGAAGGCGAGGTCGCGGCGGCCGTGGTAGTCGGCGGTGGGGCGGCACAGCAGCATGCCGCCGCGGCCGGCCGCGGCGAGGGTCAGGCCTTCCTGAAGGGTGCTGACGCCGGGCCCGGCGGGTATCGGGCGGCCCAGGGGGGTGGTGGCCGGGGCATGGGCCGCGCGCCAGTAGGCGGGTGCGGGAGCGTCCGGGGAGATCAGCGCGACGGTGGCGAGCTCCTCGGCGTCGATCTCCGCGCGGGACGCCAGCGGGTGGCGTACGGAGACGGCGAGGGTCTGCTGCTGGGCGGAGAAGACCGGGCCGAGGGTGAGACCGGGCTCGGCCACCGGCAGCAGCGTGACCGCGACATCGACCGCTCCGCTGCGCAGCGCGCCGAAGGGGTCGCAGAGCGGGATCTCGACGATCTCCGTGGCGCAGCCCGGGTGGCGGCGGTGGAAGAGGTCGATGGCCTGCATGATCCGGTCGTCCGCGGTGCCCTGGAAGCCGATCGTCAGGCGGCCCTCGATGCCGCGGGCGGCGCTGCGGGCGCTGTCCACGGTGGCGCGCAGTGCCTCGTAGGCGGGGCGCAGGGACGTACGGAACTGCTCACCGAGCGGGGTGAGGCGCACGCGGCGGCTGGTGCGGTCCACGAGCCGGGCGCCGATCCGGGATTCGAGGGCGCGCAGGAGCTGGCTGACGCGGCTCTGCGAGACGTACAGACGCTCGCCGGTACGGCCGAAGTGCAGCTCCTCGGAGAGCACGAGAAAGCACTCCAGCTCGCGGAGTTCGAGGCCGGGGGCGCGGTGTCCTGCGGTCGTGGCGGGCGGGCCGCTCATGGGGTGTCCTTCGAGGGCGTCGGCGGTGGATCGATGAGTCCTGCTCATAGAAGGGTGAGGAGTTGGCCGTTGTTCCCCCGGGGGCGCGGGCGTTGGCTGGGGGCATGACGAACATCGAGGGTGGCACGGCGGCGCGGACGGCCGAAGCGGCGGCGCGAGCAGGGGAGTTGGGGCGGAGGACGGGCGTGGCGGCCTGCCGGCGGTGGGGGCGCTGGCGGCCGCGACGTTCACGGTGGTGACGTCGGAGATGCTGCCGGTGGGGCTGTTGACGCCGATCGGCCGGGAGCTGCGGGTCTCGGACGGGACGGCGGGGCTGACGCTGACGGTCACGGGCTGGTCGCCGCGGTGTCGGCGCCGTTGGTGACGCTGCTGGTGGGGAGGCGGGACCGGCGGGTGGTGCTGGCCGTTTTGACGGGCGCGCTGGCGGCGGCGAACCTCCTCGCGGCGTATGCGCCGAATGTCGTGGTGCTGCTGGCGGCGCGGGTGCTGGTGGGGCTGGGGATGGGCGGGGTGTGGGCGATCGCGGCGGGGCTGGCGGTACGGCTGGTGCCCGCACGGAGGGTGGCGGCGGCAACCTCCCTGGTCTTCAGCGGGGTCGCGGCGGCCTCGGTGCTGGGGGTGCCGGCCGGTGCCTTCGTGGGCGAACTGGGCGGCTGGCGAACGTCGTTCGTGGCGATGGCCGCGGTCTGCGGGGCGGTGGCCGTCGCGCTGGCCGTACTGCTGCCGCCGCTGCCGGAGGCCACCGCGGTGCGGCTGAAGGGCGTGCTGGGACTGCTGGGCGACGCGCCTGTACGGACCGGGCTCCTCGTGGTGGCGTTCCTGGTCACGGGGCACTTCGCGGCGTACACGTATGTGCGGCCGGTGCTCGAGGAGGTGGCCGGCGCGGGGGCGGGGCAGATCAGCACGCTGCTGCTGGCCTTCGGCGTCGCGGGCCTGGCCGGGAACTTCGCGGCCGGTGCCGGGGCGGCGCGCTCGCCGCGGGCGGCGTTGCTGGTGATCTGCGGGGTGCTCGCGGGAGCGGTGTTGCTGCTGCCGCTGCTGGGGCGTGGCGCGGGGGTGCCGGGCGCGGCGGCCCTGGTCGCCGTATGGGGGCTGGCCTACGGGGGCGTCTCGGTCAGCACCCAGAGCTGGCTGATGGCGGCCGCGCCGGCCGCGCGGGAGGCGGCGTCCGCCCTGTTCGTGGCGGTGTTCAACGGGGCCATCGCGCTGGGTGCGCTGGCCGGCGGGCGGGCCGCGGACGGCTGGGGCGTGGTCGGCGTGATGTGGCTGGGCGGTGCGCTCGCGGTGGGGGCGCTGGTGACGGTGGGGGTGGGGAGCGGGCCGGTGCGGGGAGGGGCCGGTACGGGAGGGCCCCTCGTGCCCGGAGTGAGGGGGGGAACGGGCGCGGGCCCGGGTGCGGGCCCGGGGGTGCGGTCGGGCGGAGGGCCGCGTGGCCCGGTGCCCCTGGGGCGGGCGCGTGGGTGGGTGGCTGGTGCGGGACGCGGCGTGGGGTGATCGGTGCGGGCGCGTGGGTGGGGTGGCCCGTGCGGGCGCGTGGTGTGACGCGCGCCGCGGGCGGGTGCCCGGCCGGGAGGTGGCCCGCCGGGAGGTGGCGCGTCGGCCGGGGAAGCCGGGCCCGGGGCTCGGCCCTCAGGCGGCGAGGCGCTCGACGAGGGCCTTGGCCTTGGCCGCCGCGTCCTCGTGGGCCTTGTCGCGGGAGGTCTCGTACAGCGGGACCAGCTCGGCCATCGCCGGGTTGTTGGGGGCCATGGTCAGCTCGGGGACGATGAAGTCGACGTCGAGCCCCAGCCCGCCGTTCAGCACGGCCTCCAGGTAGTTCTGCACGTACTCGAAGGACTCACGGGGCGTGCCCGGCGCGTACGAACCGCCGCGGCTGGCGACGACGGTGACCGGGGTGCCCTTGGCGCGACGGCTGCTCGCCCGCCGTGCGGCCCATGATGATCACCTGGTCGAGCCACGCCTTGAGCGTGGAGGGGATCGTGAAGTTGTACATCGGCGCGCCTATGACGATCGCGTCGGCCTGCTCCAGCTCCTCGGCGAGCTGCACGCGCAGCGCGAAGGCCGCCTGCTGCTCGGGGGTGTGGGTGGCCGGGTCGGAGAAACCGGCGGAGGCGCCGACGCCGTCGAGGTGCGGCAGCGGATCGGCGGCCAGGTCGCGGTGGATCACGGTGCCGTCGGGGTGCTGCTCCTCCCAGGCCTTGCGGAAGGCCGCGGTGACCGAGCGGGAGGCGGAGCCGCCCTCGGGGAAGACGGAGGAGTCGATGAGCAGAAGCGTGGCCATGGGGATCGGTCCTTCGGTACGCGGCCGGGCGGTGCGCGACCACTGGTTGAATTCCGTACGTCCCTATTAATAACACAGGGACTTACTTTTCTGCAGTAGCCAACGGCAGGGCGGTACTCTGGTGTATGGCGGACCACGGCGAGGCGACGTGCAGGCAGGTCGACGGCGGCATGACGCGCGTCTTCGAGCTGTTCGGGAAGCGCTGGACGGGGCTGATCGTCGCCACCCTGATGCCGGGCCCGGTGCACTTCGCCGATCTGCGGCGGGCCATCCCCGGGCATCAGTGAGCGCATGCTCTCCGACCGCCTCATGGAGCTGGCGGGGACCGGCCTGGTCGTCCGCGAGGTGGATCCGGGCCCGCCGCTGCGCGTCTCCTACCGGCTGACGGAGGCCGGTCTGGCGATGGAGCCCGCGCTCAAGGAGCTGGCGCGCTGGGCGGAGACCTACCTTGCCGACGGCGGGCAGTGTCCGGAGCAGTTCCGGAAGTAGGGCGCGGGGGCCGGGGTGGGCGCCGGCCCGGTGGCTGCTGGCGGCCGTCCGCTTCGGCGGTGCCGTGCGGGGCGGCGGCCCCTTCCGTGGCTGCTGCGGTCGTCCTACCGTGGGCTGTGCCGCTGCGTCGGCGGTGCCTTATCCCAGCCGTTCCTGGGCGGCGTTGTAGCGCAGCAGGTACGTGGCGAAGCGGTCGAGGTCGTCCTCGTCCCAGTCGGCCAGCCGCTCGTGGAACGCCTGGCGGCGGCTGGCGGTGACGTTGGCGAGTACCTGGGCGCCCTTTCGGTGGGGTGCAGTACCTGGACGCGGTGGTCCTCCGGGTCGACGCGGCGCTCGACGAAGCCGAGCTTCTCCAGCGCGGCGATCTGCCGGCTGACCGTGGACTTGTCCAGGAAGTAGTGCGCCGCGAGGTCCGTGGCGCGGCATCCTTGCTGGTCATCGAGGTGTGCCAGCAGGGTGTAGGAGACCAGTGACAGCTCGGGATGCATCCGGGCGGCGGCCGCGCGGGCCCGGCGGGCGAACGCGGTCATCTCCTGCTGGATGGTCTCGACGGAGTCGTCGCGGTGGGCCACGGGTTGCCTTTCGTAGAGGTAGTTGTACAGTACAACGTGGATTAAGAGTTGTATTAGCCAACTACTGGTTCCGGCCACTGGTGGCGACAGCTGACCCGGCGAGCTGACCGACGCTGAGAAGGCCTGGCCCATGAGTACCGTCCGACGTCCCGACCACCGGAGCGGCGCACGGCGGCCGCCGTCGGCGCGCTCACCGGCCGCTCCGCCGGGCTGCGTCACGTCCTGACGCACCTGATCACCCCGTTGCTGATGTGCATCGGGATGGGCCTGGCGTATCTGGGTGCCTTCGCGCACCCCGCGCCGCACCATCTGCCCGTCGCGATCGTCGGATCGGGCCGAAGCGCACAGCTGCTGGCCCAGTCGATCAACGACAAGGCGGGCGGTGACCTGGAGGTACGGACCGTCGGTGACCGGTCGGCGGCGGTCGACCGGCTCAAGCACCAGGACATCTTCGGGGCGTATGTGATCCCTGCGCATGGTGCGACGACCGGGGCGGCGAAGGGTTCGGCCGGTGGAGCCGGCGCAGAGGGGGCAGCGGGGGCAAGGGGGCAGCGGCGGGCCCGTCGAAGCCGGTGCCCGAGCTGCTGGTGGCGAGCGGGTTCCGACACCAGCGCCTCCGTCGTACAGAAGGTCTTCACCCCGATCGCGGCGCACCAGGGCGCCCCGTTGAAGGTCACGGACGTGGCGCCGACCGCCGAGGACGGGGTCCAGGCGCATCAGGCCGGCGAGCCCGATCAGCGCGTGGTCGATGGCCAGCCCCGGCACGTTCCGCCACCCGTGGATGTCGGCGATCGCGACCGCCTCCGAGCAGGCCGCCTCCATGCCGCTGAACGCACCCTCCAAACCGGACAGCACGCCCAGGGCGGCGAGGATGTGCACGACGAGGTAGTCGAAGCCTTGCTCTCTGGCGAGCCGTTCCGCCAGCTCGAGCTCCCCCAGGGCCACCTGCCGCTCGCCCGCGCGCAGCAAGGTCCACCCCAGGCCCAGCCGCGCCCACGCCTCGAGGTCCGAGCCTTCCTGCGCCGCGACCAGGTCGCGCCAGTCGATCGGCTCGGCGGGTTCGGGACGACCACAGGCCAGCGCGTGGGTCGCGGCCATGAGCCGGCTCAGTGACTGCAGCCCACCGTCCGGATCGGACGGCCAGGCTCGCCTGCTGTGCCGCAGATCCGCCACGGCCTGGTCGAGCTCGGCGGTCTGCACGTGCGCGAGGGCGGAGACCAGCGCCAGCCACGGGTCCCGGCTGACGGCCGGCGCACCGGCCTTGGTGAGCGCTCGGCGGACGGTGCGGGAGTCGCCGGTCATGAGCAGGGGGACGGCGTACCGGCGCAGCAACGCGACCGACGCGGCCGACCCGCTGGTGCGGGCGGCGTGGTCGAACGCCTTGCCGGGCTGTTCGTGGGCGGCGAACCAGGTCGCCGCCGCCGCGTGCAGTTCCGACGTCCGCTCCGGACGCTGGCGAGCCAGATCGGCCTGCAGGTAGGAATGCAGCAACGGGTGCATCCGGTACCACTGCCGGTCGGGGCCGACACCCAGCATGAGCGCGCTCTCCCGCTCGAGCGCGGCCAGGATCGCGCCGGCATCGTCCCGCCCGGACAGCACCGCGGCCAGGATCGGCGTCACCTCGTCGCAGACGCTGACCGTCTGGAGGAACTCGCGCGTCTCGGTCGGCAGCCGGGTGAGCACCTCGCTGACGAGGTAGTCGGCGATCGCCCGGTCGTTGCTCGCGAAGTCGGCGAGGAAGGCGTCGCGGTCGGCGACGTCCCGCAGCGACTGGGCGGCCAGCCGCAGCCCGGCCGCCCAGCCGTCGGTCTGCTTGATGAGCTGGCAAACCTGGTCGTCGGTGAGCGGGACGCCGGCCTTGTGCATCAGGGTGGTGGCGTCCTGCTGGGAGAAGCGCAGCTCGCTGGCCCTGAGCTCGGCCAGCCGGCCCTCCAGCCGCAGCCGCGCCAGGGGCAGCGGCGGATCGGCCCGGGAGGACAGGACGATCCGCAGGTTGGCCGGCTGATGGTGGATGAGCGTGGCGATGCCGTGCAGCGTCTCCTTGCTGAACACCTCGTGCACGTCGTCGAGCACCAGGTGGGTCACCGCCGGCAGCTCGGCGAGCGCGTCGATGACCTCGGCGAGGAAGCCGGCCGTGTCCGACGTGCCCGGCATGGGCAGCCGGTTGAGCTCGCCCGCCTCCAGGCCGAGGGCGTGCCGGCGCACCGCGCTCACGACGGCCGCCCAGAACCGGTCGGCGTTGTTGTCGTCGACGTCCAGCGAGACCCAGATCTTGTCCGCGCCACCCGTCGACTCGACCCAGTCGGCCAGCAGCAGGGTCTTGCCGTACCCGGCGGGCGCGCAAACCAGGATGACCGGGAATTCATGCACGAGGCTATCGAGACCCCGGCGCACCTCGGCCCGGGACACGAAGTTGGCCGGCAATCGGGGAATGCTGGTCTTTGTGTGTGGAATTGGCCATCGCCGATTCCCACGACGCCCCTGGTCGCCAGGTACCATGTCGGCGACTTTAACATTCAGTGGTTGCCATTTCTCGACGTGACATCGGCGTGATTTCCGTGTCGCGGGCGAGTTGTTGCTCTGCGTGATTCACCGAAGGATCAATTCACTCGAACGCGATCACACCTTGCACGAAATACCTTGATGGAAATGCAACCTTGATCGGTCCGCCGGCGGTCTACTCGGAACGGCCCGCCAGGTCGCGCTCGAGCAGTCCGCGCTCGGCCGCGACCTCGACGGCGTCGCGCCGCCGGGTCACCCCCAGTTTGCTGTAGATCGCCCGGACGTGTGTCTTGACGGTGTTCGGGGAAACCATCATGTCCTCGGCGATCTCGTCGAACGAGCGCAGCGTCGGCAGCATGTGCAGAATTGCCCGCTCCCGCCCGGTCAGCGGCACCGGCAGCTGCGGCACGGGCAGCGCACCGCGAATGGCCAACGCGCGCCGGGCGAACCGGTCGGCGCCGCCGAGCCTGCCCACCTGGCCGGCGATGAGGTCGACCACCTCGGCGCGCGCGAACACCAGCGGATGGAGGACGTCGACTCGTTCCGCGGTCTGCACCGCCTTCCGCAGCGCCCGCCGGGCCCGGTCCGCGTCCCCGACACTCAGCGCCACCTCACACCGCAGCAGCCATACCTCGACCGCCGTCCACGCGACGACCACCGGCGCGGCGCCGTCGAGAACCGGGTCGGTCGTCTTCTCCGCCGCGTTGGGCTTGCCGAGCGTGAGCTGTGCCCTGGCCCGCATCAGCTGGACCTCGCCCGAGGCCGGGATGATCGCCTGGGTCCAGACCAGCAGTTGCTCGGCGGCCTGGCTCCAGCCGAGCAGCAGCGCGGCGCGATGCCCCAGCATTCCGGTCAGTGCCACCTGTGGGGCGGAGAACCGGCTGTCGCCGGCGTCGATCCGCGCCCGCAGGATGCGGCGGGCGCCGGCGGCCCAGTGCCCGGTCTCGAACTCGGCCGCGCCACGCAACGTCTCGACCAGCAGGTTCAGGCCCGCGTTGACCGGCGGGTCGCCCTCGACCAGCTGGCCGGCCCGCAGCGCCTGGCGCAGGCACTCCTGCGGGTCGGCGCCCAGCAGCGCGCCATAACCGAGCAGGCTGCACGCGATCCCCGCCTCGAGCGTCCGTTGCCAGCCGCGCCGCACGTTGCGGTCGTTCGCCTCGCCGGCCAGCTTGCCCATCAGGCCGTAGTCGCCGTCGACCGCCGCCAGGGCGGCGAGCATGGTGAGCGCCTGCGCCTCCAGGTACTCGTGACCGCTCTCGCGCGCCATCCGGAACGCGGCCTGCAGGTGCTCCCGGGCCGGCGCCGGGTGGCTCGCGGCCAGCAGCGCGGTGCCCCGCTGCAACCGCGCCAGTCCCTCGAACAGGGGATCCCCGCCGGATGCGGGGTCGAGGTGCTCGGTCGTCCGCATCAGGTCGTCGAGGTCCCCACCGACCTGGGCCCGGCGCGAGGCGACCAGCCGGCGCAGCGTCAGCAGCTCCGCCGGAGGTTGCGCCGGCCACACGGTCTCGGCGCTGGCCAGGTCCCGGTCCGCGTCCGCCGGTTCCCCCAGCTCCAGATGCAGCAGCGCCGAGATCAGCGCCAGCACGCTGTCCTCGGCGATCAGCCGGGTGCCGAGGACGCCGAGCATGCGCTGGACCAGGTCGTGGTCGCCGCTGAGCACGAGGGTGGGCGCATGGCGGCGGGTCAGCTCGCCGGCGAGGGCGGCATCGCCGGCGAGGCTCGCGTGGGCCAGTGCCCGCGCCGGCTGGTCCCGTTCGGCGAACCAGCGGGCAGCCGTGCCGTGCAGCCGCGCCGCCCGCTCCGGGTCCGACCGGCTCAGGTCGGCGAGCAGGTGGGACCGCAGCAGCGCGTGCACGTGGAACCACTGCTGCGGGGTGTCGACCTCGCTCACCAGGGAGGTCCGCCTGGTGAGCGAGTGGAGCAGCATGCCGGCGTCGGCCCGGCCCGACAGCTCGGCCGCGAGCTCTGTGGACAACCACTCGGCCACGCTGACCGTGGCGAGGAACTCGCTCATCTCGGCGGGCAGCCGGGACAGCACCTCGTCGATCAGGTACTCGCCGACCGCGCGGTCGGCGGCGGCGAAGCCGTCGAGGAACCGGTCGGGATCACCGGTCTCTGCCAGCGACAGCGCCGCGAGGCGCAGCCCGGCACCCCAGCCCTCGGTCCGCGCCACGAGCCGGGCCAGCTGGTCCGGTTCGAGCTCGATCCCGGCCGCCTCGAGCAGGGAGTGCGCCTCGCCGGGGGAAAACCTCAGGTCCTCGGCACGGACCTCGGCGAGCTCGTCGGCCAGCCGCAGCCGGCCGAGCGGCAGCTGCGGGTCGTGCCGGGTGGACAGCACCAGGCGCAGGCCGGCCGGGTGGTGGTGCAGCAGTGTCGCCAGCCCGTGCAGCGGCTGCGGGTTGGTCAGTTCGTGGACGTCGTCGAGTACGAGCCGCACGGTGGTGGGCAGCTCGTCCAGCGCGTTGGCCACCTTGGCGAGGAACCGGGGATCCGAGCTCGGCTTCGCCGGCAGGGTCAGCCGCCGCAGCGCGTTGCCGATGGGCACCGAGTCGCATCCGGACAGTGCGTCCAGCAGCGCCGACCAGAACCGGCCATCCTCGTTGTCATCCGGATCGAGTGACACCCAGGCCGTGCTGGCGGCGTTGCGCCCGCGCACCCACTCCGCGAGCAGCATGGTCTTGCCGAATCCGGCGGACGCGCTCAACAGGGTCACCATCGCGTCCTTGCTGTCCAACATGGACAGCAGCCGGGCCCGCGAAACCAGGTGGGGTGGCAGCTGTGGCACGGCGAGCTTGGTCCTCGGCACGCGCCGCCGCGGCTCCCCGCCTTGCAGGTCGGCCATCCGCACTTCCTGGTGGAGTTCCCGGTGGGTACCTACCATCGCACCCCGGCAAGCCGCTGACCAGCGGAGTCGCCCAGCTCACCACGTTCGGGCGATGCGCGGGTGCAGGCCGATGTGGACGGTGACGGCCTGCACCCGCACCCTGTTGATCAGTCCGCCGCTGGGGTCACCGGCGTTGCTGGCGCCTGCGGTTACCCCGCCGGCGGTCCAGCGCGACCAGCCCGGAGCCGGTCAGGATGAGCGCGGCCGCGACCAAGCCCACGGCGCCTGGTGCGATCGGGACTCCGGTATGGGCGAGGAACTGTTCCGTGAACCGCACGTGGGTCACCTTGGCGGTGTTGTGTCCGTAGTTGTTGGTGAACGTGACCGGCGCCGTCACCGCGTCGACGATGACCACGGTGGCGGGCATGACCTTCGCCGACGCCAGCAGCGACACCCGGTCGTTCTTGCCGGTGGCCGTCTCGGAGACGGTGCAGGTCGTGCCCGCGGGGATGCCGCGGACCACCTCCTGCGGGTAGGTACCGGCCGGCAGTCCGGCGGCCACGGCGAAGTCGCGGTCGAAGGCGTTGTCCGGGTCGCGACAGTCCAGGTGCAGCACGACCACGTCCTGCTGCCCGGCGCCAGGCCCGGCGATGACCTTGGTGATGGCGAGCCCGCCGAAGGCCCGGTCGTAGGTGTTGGTTACCGAGACCGCCGCGGGTGGCCCTTCGGCGATGACCGTCTCGGCGGGGTCGATCACCACCGGGGTGGTGATATTGACCAGCCCGTTGTCGCCGTCAGCGGTCTCGGTGACGGTGCAGGTGGTCCCTACCGGGATGCCGGAGAGCACCGGCTGGGTCTGGGTGCCCGCGGGGGTTCCGGCGTCGATCGTGTAGGTCCGGTCGAAGGCGTTTTCCGGGTCGTCGCAGTCCACCGCGAGCGTCACCTCGCCCTGGAACCCCGCTCCGGTCCCGGCGATCGTCTTCGCCACCTGCAGCTGCCCGGCCTGGACGATATCGATCGCGGCCGCGGCGTTCACCGACAGCGGGCGCCGCAGGGCCAGCACGAGCTTCTGCGCGGCGTTCAGTGGCGGGTTGGTTCCGTCGTACACGAGCACGAATCCCAGCTCGGTCGTGATCTGCCCGCGAGATCTGGAGCACGGCCGGTGGCGGCGGGTCGGTTCCCGACGGTGCGCTGCGCACCCACAGCTGGTCTCCCGGGCTGACCGGATCGCCCACCCCCACCGGCTGGGTGCCGGCGGCGTCCCGGAAGACCTCCACCTCCTCCGCGCGGGTGATGGTCGCCGTCGATGTTTCCGCCGACGGTGAACGGTCCCGTGATCTCGCCCGTGCTCGGCACCGTGAGTTGGGTCGGGGTCAGCGTCAGGCTCGGTGCGGGCGGTTCGGACGACGGGCCGTTCAAGATCGCGTCCGCCACGATTGCCTGGGTGAACGGCCGGCTGACGTCGGCGGCGTTGAGTACCAGCCGGTCGGTGAAGAACCAGATCGCGGTCTGCACGGCGGCCGCCCGAGCCGCGTTGCTGGGGGCGGCCGGCGCGGTTGGTACGAACGGGTAGTAGTGGGTCAGGATGTACAGCACGTACCCCAGGTTGGGCACGTTCGTCGCGGTCCAGTCGCCGACGTCGTAGTGAATTCCGGAGTTCGTCGACGTCTGCAGGTCGATGCAGTAGACCGGGGCGGTTCGGAACGGCGCCACCGTCTCCCCGACGGTCATCGTGCCGGCCCAGAGAGTCCTGAGGGTGGCGGCCGGCGTCGGCGCCGCCGGGTATCCGGCAAGGGGGTTGAGGCCCACCGGCTCTATGCCCCCGCCGACGTTGCTGAGTCCCGTGTCAGGGCCGTCGAGTATCTCGAGGTCGGTGGCCGGGTCCTGGGGTGACGAGATCGAATCGTCAGGATCGGGAGCGGCAGAGGCTTCTCTTGGCACGGCGACTGCGGCAAAGGCAAGAATGGTCACCAGAACAGCCACGAGCCCTGCGGCACGCCGAATGAGTCCCTCTACAGGCGATGTTGACATCGAGCTTCCTCCACGTGATCACGCCGATCGTATTCCCGCCATATCTGGCTCGCGAGGCCAAGCTCGCTTACCCGTGCATATCTCCCCGAATGAGCTACCCGACGCGCTCATAACGAAAAGGCTGGAATCCGTTCACAATTATCGGTCCACACGGGAAGCCCCTCTGAGCCTGATGGCGCGGGTCGCTCCGTCGTCACGCGCACTCCCCGACGCGATCATTGAAGTACCCGCCACTCCACGTCGCCCCTTGACGACCTTGCTGGCGCCGGCCACGACGGCTCGGCGTCTCACGCGCGGTGTGTCTGCCTGATGCGCTCCTCCCCTGATCGGAAGAAATGCACGCCACTGCCCGCGTCGCCCTCGATGCCCCGGTCACCCGCACAATGCCGTGAACTCGTTCAGACTCGTTCGGGTGAATCACGCGTTTGGCGCCGACCGAGTACACCTTCGTGTCCTTTGTGGCGGTTCGGTTGCGTCGCAGGTTCGCACTGTCCAGACTGCACACAATCTGCCGTAGCGGAGCGTGACGCTATGGACAATCAGCGGAGGCCATCAAGCGATGTCGAGTGCGAGCCGGACTGTGGACGTCAACTCCGGGCGCAGGGGGTCGGCATCGGGCCGGCGGTTGGTACGGCGGACACTGATCGCGACCGCGGTCGCCGGTTGGGCGCTGTTCGCGGCGGGGCCGGCCAGCGCACAGGAGCCACCGTCGTGGACGGTGTACGCCACGGGCAACCAGATCGATGTACCCGGCATCGTCACACCGATCGACACCGCCACCGACACCGCTGGTACACCGGTGACAGTGTTCGACTCCTTCGGCATCGCGGTAACCCCGGACGCCGCGACCGCGTACGTCACGGCACGTTCCAACGACCAGGTGGAGCGGATCGACACCGCCACCAACAGCGTCGTCGGGGATCCCATCGACGTCGGGGCGTTCCCCACGGGTATCGCCATCACGCCCGACGGCTCGACCGCCTACACGGCCGACCAGAACGGCGGATCGGTCACCCCGATAGACATCGCCACCAACACCGCCGGTCCGCCCATCCAGCTGCTGCCGCCGGCAGACACCGTGTTCACTCACCGCATCGCGATCACGCCTGACGGCGCGAAGGCATACGTCGTCGTGCGCGGCTCCCCCGACACACCGGCCCAGGTCATACCCATCAACATCGCGGCCGAGCCCCCCGTCGTGCTGCCCGCGATCACGATGCCCGCCGGGCCGGAGCTCTTCGACATCGCGGTCGCACCCGACGGCGAAACGGTGTACGTCGTCGACAACGTCAACGACCAGGTCATCACGATCAACACCGCCGATGACACCCTCGGTGCCCCCATCGCCGTACCGGACGACCCGCTCGGCATCGCGATCACTCCCGACGGCACGAAGGCCTATGTCGCCAGCCAGCGTGCCGACGTGGTCACCCCGATCGACCTCGCGACCAACACGACGCTGACACCGATCTCCACCGGCGACGGTCCCTATGACCTGGCCGTGACTCCCGACAGCAAGCGGGCCTACGTGGCGAACACGAACGTAGACAACGTCAGCGTCATCGACACCGCCACGGACACGGTTACCGGCACTCCCATCCCGGGCGGGGACGGCGTCGACAACCTCGCCATCACCCCGGACCAGGCACCGAACGCCGTGGTCTCGGCCAGGGCGTCGACCACCGGTTGCGTAGCCACGCTCGACGCGTCGGCCTCCACCGTCGCCTTCGGCACCATCGCCAGGTATTCATGGGACTTCGGGGACGGGAAGACCAAGACGACGTCCACCGCGACCACGACGCACACCTACGCAAAGCCTGGCAACCACACGGTCACGGTGACCGAGACCAGCTCCGGTGGCACCTCGGTGCCCGAGCTCACGCCCGACTCCTTCACCGGCCAGACCATGAGCCGCAACGCCGACGAGCAGGCGAGGGCGACAGCGACCGTCAACTTCGCCGGCTCCTGCCAGGCACCGCCCTCGCCCGGCGGCGACGTGTCACCTCCGGGCGGCACCGAACTGGCCGCGACTGGTGGCGTGTCGACCGGCCTGCTGGCGCTGGGGGCGTCGATGCTCGTCGCGGGCGCCTTCCTCGTCTACCTGGCTCGCGCCAGGTGGCTGTCCCGTCGCAGGCGTGCGGGCCAACCCCGGTCCTAACTCCTAGCCACAGGGCCGAAACCGGCATCGCACCCGACGTCGCGCCGCGGCTCACAGTGAACTGGCCTATGTGGACTGTCGTGGACGCGACCCTTCTTTCCGAGCGGCCGCAGGTATTTCTCCCACGGCGCCCGCTACCGCCTCACCACGGCGATTCGGCTCGTGCTATCTTGGGTGGGACAGATTGTCCCGTGCATTTGCACGAGAATTCACACGATGCATTGTCATCAGGTGGATTTCTGGATTCGGCGTAGATCTCCACCCGGCGGCCGCTGAAATCTGTTCTCCCAGGTTGAGCCTTGGGCTGCCACATTGATGCGCGACAACTTCCTCGCTAACGCGCTGTTCTCCTGCGGGACCCGCAACCACGCTGATCTTCATGGGGTTCGGCACCGGAGGAATGGACTCCGCGGAGCCGGGCGCGCGCTGGCCGCCATCGCAGCAGTGAGGAGATCGACATGATTGATATGCCGCCGCCCGACGACGCTGCTCATCTCGACTTCGTACTCATGGCGGAGATCACCCACGCCAACACCCTGCTCGGTCGCTACGTGGTGCGCTTTCTGGACGCGGATGCCGGCCGCGCCGAGCCGCTGAGCACCGAGGACGAACGGGCGCTGGCCGACCAGGTGAGTGCCGTCGCCGAGAAGATGCGAGCACGAGCCATGCGACGGGAACGAAACGGCAACTCGAGGCGGTTCGTCGACCACCGTGCCGGCACCACGGCCGTCGGCCCATGGCCCATCACGGCTGCCGTGATCAGCCCGAACTTCTGAGGCGCCCGACCACGAGGCCGCGGGCCGGCGGGGCATCGCCCATCAGCCCGAACCTGGCCCGCACCAATGAATTCCCGGCACGCCCGGGTCAGGCCGGCGGCAGCCGGCGGATCAGTTCGGTGGTGGTCATGTGACACACCGCGGCGAGCGCGTCCAACGCTGACGCGCTCAACGTCATGGTCGACGGTTCGTTGCCGGTTCGGTGGGTGAGTTGGGCGCATGCCCAGCGATGCAGGGGCTCCAGCTCGGCGACGCGCAACTGGGCCAGCTGGGCCAGGTCGACCTTCGCCACGGTGGAGTCGTCGAGCATTCGCGCGCTCGCGCGAGTCAGCACCTCACCGGCGGTGGAGTGGAGCGCATGGGCGATCTGGTCCAGCCGCTCGACGCTCATCCGGCGGATGCCCCACTCGTAGGACGCCAGCGTCTGCAGCGAGATGTCCACGCTCAGCCGATCGATCATGTCCTTCCGTGTCCAGCCGTGGTCCCGCCGCAGCCTGCGCAGCTCCTCCCCCAGCGCGCGCGCCAGTTCCTGCGTCCATTCCGGGTCCGTGCGCGTGGTCATGTTTCGGGGTCCTTCCCTTGGGGCGACGTCGTGATCGACCGGCCGTGGTCGGTCCGGGGGTGCGAGCTGCCGGGCCGGATCGCTTGGGCGTAGCCAAGACGCGCCCGAGCTCGTGGCACTCCAGCCGTGGCCATGGCTTCTTGTCTCTTCGGGTGTGGCGCGGGCGTCGAACGGGGTTCTGTCGCCGGTGGGCGTCGGGCCTCATATGGTCAGCCCGGCGAGGTAGCGATCGAGCTCCGCGACCCGCGGTTCGTTGTCGTATGTGGACATGGTTCGTCGGATGGTGTCGATCATTTGCCAGAGCCGGATGGAGCCCGTGCGGCCGGCGATGTCGGCAGCGGCACGGAGCTCGTCGCAAGCCGGTTCGAGCTCGTTGACGCCGAGATGCGCCTCGGCACTGAGGGCGTAACACACGCCCATGTCGCGGACCATGTTGGCTTTCTTGTACCGGAGGGCCGCGTCGATGTGCGGTCGCGCTCTCTGCGGTTGCCCGAGGTCGACCCAACAGGCCGCGGCAAGCTGATGGAGGTTCGACTCGTCGTGGTAGTACAACCAGCCGGGGTCCTCATCGGACTCAGGACATGCTTTCTCCAATGCACGTTCGGCATCGCTCAACGCGTATTGACATGCCTTCAGGTAGCCGACCCTCGCGTATGCGCGGGCATTCCTACATGCGAGCAGTGAGTTGAAACGCGGGCTGCCGCCTGAATGTTGAGCCTGCTTGCCGGCGGTCTCGAGTATCTTCAACGCTTCTTGCGGGTCCGACACCTCGCTCAGCCGCCCGAGGACGTGCATGCCGGCCAATTGGTCGTTCGCGACCGCCGACGTTCGGAGTGCGGCCACGAGGTAGTACCGGGAGGTGTTGTCGCGGGCCGAGTCGCAGTAGAGCCACCCGCACAGGCACGCCGCGTCGGTAATGAGGCTGAAGAGTCGTTGTCCGGCGGCGGCGCCATACGTGGCGTGATCGGCGAGGTAGGTGAGGTAGCGGAACTCCGCGACAGCGAGTTCGCAGAGGTCCCGGCCACCGAGGGTGTCGTCCAGACGGTGCAGCTCGGCCAGGCGATGCTCCAGGCGGTCGAGGACCTCGTCGTTCAGCCGCCCGTCGGGCACCGTGTCGGGCGCCATGGGGAGAGCAGCGGTGGCCAGGGCCGAGGTCCATTGGCCGGCCAGGCCACTGACGGCGCCGCTGGTGATCGTGAGGAACTCGCGGCGATCCGGTGGTCCGCCCGCGACCTGATGGAGCACCACCAGCGCCCCCGCGACCGTCCAGGGCGCGTTCACCACGCTTGTCGGGTTGAGCGGGCTGCGGATGCTCTCGATGAGCGCGTTCACCACGCTGGGTGGCGTCTGGAGCTCGGCGGAGTGGGTGGCTGGGGGCTCCAGGTCGAGCAGGGCGTTGAGCTCGTCGGGGGTGAGGTTGAGTGCTCTGGCGATACCGGGGCGGATGACGGCGTGGGGCCGGACGGTGCCCTGCTCCCAGCGTGCGACGGTGGAGCGGTCGAGCCGAAGACTTTCGGCGAGGGTCTCCTGGGTAAAGCCCATTGCCGCGCGCCGTCGCGCGAATTTGTCTCTTCGTTCCACGATATGCCCCGTCCCGACTAGAGCGTGCTCCGATATCGCGTCCCCTTTGGAAGGTTATCGTAGGCATAGGAGACTTGAACCGAGCCAGCCGCCCCCATTTGTCATGGCGATCTTCAGTTTTTGTCACAAGTGCCATCACTCGTAAGTGAGGCCATTAACCTGCCGGATGATGTACCGTCGATCTGGATTGTCCAGCAATAAACAACAGGCTTACAACGCGCTGCCACCAGGGTCACCCATTCGGCCCACAGCCGCCGCTAATATCGGTCATTTCCGCAGGTCAGAAGCCTGATGCAACACTGGTGCCTCAAATTCGCACCGCTGGCGCCCTGGTCAACTACCGGCTCGGATCGTCTAGTGATTTCCAAGCGATCCGTGACGTGTTCGCTCGTTTCGCGATGCCTTCTCTCGCCCAGCGAGCGGTGCGTAAACCACTAACCGGATGGAAGGGAAACCGTGCCGTACGGCACGGTTTGCGCTGAACCGCGAGCCAGGTACCAGCGGGCTCCGCGGCTTTCCTCCCGAAGAACCGAGTCGGCTACCGTACCGGTGCCGGGCGCATTCGTTCGTCCGGCCCAGCGGGTACCGCAGCCGCTTCACATACGGGCCGGCGCGACGTCGGCGTCACGCCCCGGCCATGGCGTTCGGCTGCGCCAGAGATCGGCCGCGGGCGTTCGGGCGTTGGGCAGGGTCGGGACCACGAAGGCTCTTTCCGGCTCCTGGTCCTGGTCGTTGTCCTCGTCGCGCCGTTCGCAACCGCCTCGGCGGAAGGATGCGGCGGCCACGCCGTTGGGCGCGCGGTTCGCCCCGCAGACCTCGCCCTGGTGCTCGAACGCCTCAGCCGCCGAGTTGACCGCCGCGAACAACCACCAGGGCAACTCGACATTCTCCGCGAGCGCACGCCACGCGGTCGCCACAGCCACGGACGTGTCAGCGACGTCTGTCCGCGCTCCGTCCATGTATTCCCGGTAGGTCTCCTCCCACGCGGAGACCAGCTTCTCTGCGACCATTCGAGATCAGTCCTCTCAGCCGAGGTGAGCATTTTGCATATTTCAAGTTGCGCTACCCCCATGTTCGTCCGACTCATACCCCGTGTCTTCATCCAAACCGGGTGAGCGCCGATCCCTGCGGCAAACGAGTTGCGCCGCGCGCGTCAGAGCAGGCCACGCCGGCGAGCAACTACCACAGCGTCGCGGCGCGAGGCCACATCGAGCTTGCGATAGATGTTGCGGATGTGGGTTTTCACGGTGTTGACGGACACGAGAGAGCCTCTGCGATCTCTTCGAGCGTGGCGAGGGAGGGGAGTTTCCGCAGCAACTGCATCTCTCGTGGAGTCAGCTCGGCCCTGAGATCCGGTTTCGTGACCGGAATGGCGTCCAGAATATCCGCTACGAACCCGTCGAGCCGCCCCAACCGACCCATCTGGGCGACGAGCAGCCGCCGTATCGCCGTCGTATGCCGTCGTATCGCCGCCGCGACGCGCGCCCGTGATGGACGAACAGATCGCTGCCGTCGACCCAGTGCTCGCGCAGCCATCGCCCCGAACAACTCCGGATCGGTCATCCGGGCCACGCGTTCGCCGAGCTGGTCCAGCGCCGGGTCGGCTCGACCAGCCATCCTGGCTCGGCGCGTCCGCACCTCAGCGGAGCCGAAATCGGGATAGCGCACGGAAATCCACCCCGGCAAACCTGTATCACCTATTTGGGCGACACCCAAAAGAGAATTGACTACCGAATGTGCTGACGACGGATCACCCGTAACGGATGATGTGCGGCCGTTGGAGCCGGCGCGAATATGTGCGGGCGGCGTAGGTATGAACGGCCCCGCCGCATATTCGCGGATCACGACCTCACCATGGTCCGCCATGAGACTGGCGGTCGCCTTGCCCCCAGAGCGACCGCCAGTCTTCTACGCACGGACGACCCCAGGATCGCTCGCACCGGTTCTACGCCCGCGTCCGGCTGCGCCCGAGGTCTACCGGGAGGGGGCCGTCAACCTCGGCGTCGAGAACGTGGCCACGTGGTCGAAGCGGTGCGCAAGGTGATGCGGGCGGTGACGATCTGACGAGTTTGGGGGCATCAGGAATTCATCACACGAATGGCCGTAGCGCTCGCCATCCCACAGTGATTACTTGCGCATATCTGGGCGTATGGGCCGGTAGATTGCGCCAGGAGTGGATAGAATATCGCGACGGCATCACCCGATCGTGTGCAATATTCTGCTCTGGGTAGAGCGCCCGTCCTGGCCTCCTCTAGCCTCACGACCGTGACTGGGGAATGGTCGGGAGGTTACGTTCCTGTGCCGACCCCAAAAATCGAGGTACCGCAGCTTCCGCACGGCCACATATATCGAGGACACCTGAGCAGGCGTCTCCCGGGCGGGCGGAATTCCTCGGCCACGAAGAACTCGGCCCCGGCGGTCGCGCTCGTCTGCGCACCGCCCGGTTTCGGCAAGACGACGCTGCTGGCGGACTGGGCCCGGCGAAGGAGAAACGACCCGGCGGGCCGGCGAACGGCTTGGGTCACGCTCGACGAGCACGACAACGCCCCGGGGATGTTGTGGTCCGCACTGCTGGCCGCGCTCGGCAACGACGCGACGCACCCACGAAGACCCGGTGAGCCGTCGCTCCCGCCCACGCAGCCCGAGCTCGAGATGCAAGTCATCGCCGACCTCGCCGAGCTCGTCGACAGCCAGCCCACCACCACCTGCCTGGTCCTCGACGAGCTACACGTACTGCAGGAACGGGACGCTTGGCACGGCCTGGAACTGCTGCTTCGCTTCCTGCCCAGCAAACTTCGGCTGATTCTCCTCAGCCGCGTCGAACCACCGCTGCCGTTGCACCGCCTGCGGGTGTCCGGCCACCTTCTGGAGCTGCGCGCCGACGATCTCACCTTCTCCTCGACCGAGACCGCCGCCGTGCTCCGCGGCCACGGCGTGACCCTGTCCGACGAGAACCTCACCAAGCTGATGGGTCGCACCGAGGGCTGGCCGGTCAGCGTTCGGCTGGCCGCTCTCACCCTGAACCGCTCGGGTGACCACCGAGCGACCATCGAGTCGTTCGTCGAGACGGATCGAGGGGTGTCCGACTACCTGGTCAGCGAGGTGTTCTCGCAGCTACCCCCGGACGTGTACGACTTCCTGCTGCGAACGAGCGTGTGCGACCAGTTCACCGGCGACCTGGCGGGCCAGCTGATCGACACGGACGACGTGAGCACCCTGCTGACCCGCCTGGAGCGGTCGGGCTCGCTCGTCTCGACGTTCGGCCGCAACGGCGAGTGGTACCGCTATCCCGCGTTGCTGCTCGACTACCTGCGCGTCGTCCACTGGCGCCGGTCACCCACGCAGGCGAAGCAGCTGCACCGCACGGCGGCGACGTGGTTCGCCGAGCATGGCGAGCCGCTGACCGCACTGCGGCTGTCGGTGGCCGGCCGTTGCGACGACATGACCGCGGAGCTGGTGGCCACGCACGGTCCAGCACTCGTGCTGCGCGGCAAGATGTCGGCGTTACGCCGGCTCGCCACCGTCATGGCGCCCGAGATCCTCGCCCGGCCCGAGGTCTGCCTGATGCTCACGCTCGCGGACCTGGCCGACGGTGCCCGGGCCGCCGCCGAGATGCGGATGTCCGGTCTCGCCGGCAACCCGGAGATCGCGCACGACGAGCGGCTACGCGATCTGTGGTTGGTGGTGCTGATCCACCACGCCCGGCTCACCGGCCGGATGGCTCCCGAGGTGGCAGAGCTCGGCGGCCGCATCGAGCGGATCGCCGATCCGGCGCTGCGCACGCTCGCGCTGCTGAACCAGGGAACCCTGTACATCTGGCTCGACGACTACCGCGGCGCGGCGGAAGTCCTCGAGCGAGCCCGGCAACTGTCCAGCGAGCTGCGCTTCGATTACGCGATGGTGCACTGCCTCAGCCACCTGGCCGCGTTGTTCGCCATCCAGGGCGACTATGCCGAGACACAGCGAGCCGCGAACCGGGCCATCCGGTTCGCCACGGAGCACGGCATCGCCCGGAGCGCGGCCTGTTCTGTCGCCTACACCTCCGCCGCGTGGGCCGCCTTCCAGTCCCTCGACGAGGACGGCCTCATCGAGTACTCGCGGCTGGCCACGCGATCGCTCGGCACGGGCAACGACCGGACCGCCGAGCTCACCACCCGCTCGATCGCGGCGCTCGCCGAGCTGGCGGGCAACCCGCACACCGCGCTGGTCAGCCTGCGTGCGTACCGGGCGTCCGTGGATCCGGGGAAGGAACCGTTCCGGCGCACGCTGATCGCCGCCGAGCTCATCGTCGAACAGCAACTGTCGCTGCGTCTGGGAAAGCTCGACTGGGCGGCCGAGGCCGCGGACCGGGCGGCGACCTGGCTGGGTGGCGCCGGGGACGTGCTGCTGCTCCAGGCGCGCCTGTACGTCCACCTTGGACGCGCAGGTTCGGCGAGGACGCTGCTGGAGAAGATCACCGACGGTACGGCCGAGTGCGTGACGGCGAACGCGACGATCGAGGCGAACGTGCTGGCCGCCGTACTCGCGGACCGGGCCGGAGACGGGCTCACCGCGCACCTTCGGCTGGTGGCCGCCCTCGAGGAGGCCGCGCCACGGCGCGCGTTGCGACCGTTCTTCGACGGCGGACAGGACGTCCGTGAGCTGCTGGCGACCCAGCTCGGCCGGCTGGGCCAGTTCGAAGGCTTCGCCATGGAGGTGCTCGACACCATCACGCCCGCGTCGTTCTGGACCACGGCAGAGCTCACGCCGCGCGAGATTCAGCTGCTGCGGGAGCTGCCGTCCATGGGCACCATCAAGGAGATCGCCAGCAGCCTCTACGTGTCGGTCAACACGGTGAAGACCCATCTGCGCAGCGTCTACCGAAAGCTCGGGGTGACCTCCCGCCGTGCGGCCGTGTTGACCGCGAGGCGATCAGGGCTGTTGTAACGGCCACTGTGGACAGTGGCCCGGACAGTCGGCGGCTGCCCGGGCTGCTGTCCAATGGTCCTACCGATGCCAGATCACCGCGCGCGGCGCCAGGCCGTCCGAGGTCGTCGGGCGGGATCCGGCGATCACGCCGCGCTCGCTGATGTCGTAGGCGATGGCGTGTGTTCCGCCGGGCAGCAGCGTCGTCCGGCCGCGGTCCCAGACGAAGGCGCCGTTGCTGCTGGAACCGACGACCTGCGTGCGATCGTTGACTCCCTCCGGCTGTCTGAACCCGAACTCGCCGGCCGGCGGCGGCAGCTCGATGAACCTGCCGTCCCGCCACACGAATCCTCCGGTGCGTGCGCCGAAGTGCACGCCGGCGACCGTGCCGAACCGGTTGACGGCCACGGCCTGGGTCGGCTCGGTGGACAGCTGCGTCACCTTGCCACGCCACCAACGGACGGCGACCTGGTTCAGGGCACCGGAGTTGCCGACGATCTGGCCGCGGTTGTTGACGTCGGTGGCCGCGGTGTCCTCGGCCCCGATCAGGGTCAGTACACCGTTCCGCCAGGAGAACGCGCGCATCCGGCCCTCCGCACCGGGTGAGCTCCACCCGACGACCTCGGTGCGGTCGTTGACGGCCAGGGCGACGCTGGTGGTGTCCGGCGTGCCGAGGTCGGTCAGGACGCCGGCGCGCCAGAGGACGGCGTGCGTGTCCTCGACCCGGTATCCCACGACCTCGTCACGGTTGTTGACGTCGGTCGGGGTGAAGGCGCCGAGGTTGGTGAGCCGGCCGTGCCGCCACATGAACGCGTTGCCGCCGGCTCGCGTACCGACCACGTGGCCGCGGTCGTTGACGGCCATGGCGACGCTGCCGTCGCCCGCCCCGAGGTCGACCATCCGCCACGACGACGCGGTCGCCTGCGCCGGCGCACCCCGCGTCGTCGCCTGTCTTTCCGGTGTCCGCAACGGCATCATCCCCGTGGGCTTGCCGACGGCCGACTCCGCGCTCGTCGACGCGCTCGTCGACGTGGTCGTCGAATTCGACGGTGCGGCCGCCGTGAATGCGGACGAGGTGCCGCAGCCGGTCAGCGTCAAGCCACCGACCGAGAGCCCGATGATCGCCGCGCGGATCGCGCCGCCGCGACGATTGGTCACGTGGTTCATTTCATTCTCCTCAAATTGTCACCCTTTGTGCACTAGGACGCCCGATTCATTCGCGCGTTGCCTTCGGCGACTCGGAGAATGTGTTTGTTTGTTTCGAACAGGAATTTATCGGGCCGCTCTGTGAATCGGCTGGTCGGTCGGCGGCACGGTCACGGCTGCCCGCCGTTCGGCCCGCCACTGGTCGCTGACGAGCTGGCGCAACGTGGAGTGCCGCAGCCGCCAGCCGAGCAGCTCACGGGCCCTCGTGGTGTCGACCCGGAGCTCCCGGACCTCCCCCACGCGCGCCGGACGGTAGGTCACGGGGACTTCCCGGCCGGTCACCTCCCGCACCATCGCGATGATGTCAGCCACGCTCGCCGCGGTCCCGCCGATGTTCACCGTTCGATGCTGACCTGGTTCGCACACATCGAGGGCCAGCACGAAGGCGCGCGCGACGTCGCTGACGTGGACGAAGTCGCGCACGGCCCCGCCATCGCCGAAGACCTCGAGCCCGGGAATGCGCGCGGCCGCCACCGCGCACGCGCGGGTGATGATCCTGGTCTCCACGCTGTCTCCGTGGCCGCCGACCGCGCCGGCCACGTTGCCGAGCCGTAGCGCGACGGCGCCCAGCGCGCCGGTCGCCGCCTGCCAGCCGACGGCCTGTTCGGCCGCGAGCTTCGATGCCGCGTAAGGACTCCGGGGATCGGGCGCGACGCCCTCGTCGATCGGCTGCCCCGCGGGCGCGCCGTAGACGGCCGACGTGGACGCGAAGACGAACCGGACCGGGACGGTCGCCCGCTCCATCGCGGCCTCGAGGAGGTTGAGGGTCCCGCCGGTGTTCACCTGGTAGTAGCGGACCGGCTGGCCGAAGGCATTGAGGACGCCGGTCATCGCCGCCAGGTGCACGATCGCGTCGACACCGGCCACCGCGTCGTGAACCGAACGGGCATCGACGATGTCGCCGCGGCGGCACAGCACCGTGTCCATGTCGAGTGCGGTCCGGTGGACCAGGCCAATGGGTTCGTGACCCGCGCCGAGCAACTGCTGAACAACCGCCCGGCCGATGTAGCCACTGGCACCGGTTACCAGTACACGCATGCCGATCACCGAGACCCCAACCGTGCTCTCTTGTCGAACCACGCCGGGCTCGTGCGGAAATTGCGGTTCCTCATCAAGGCGAAGGTGCCCCTGGCCGACCAGACATGGACGACTCCGAGCAGGAAGAGGCCAATCATCAACTGGACGAAGACCAGCGCAAAACTGTTGCGAACCTGAATCAGCAGCGGCAGCAGGACGATTCCGACCAGCGCGTGACCGGTTGGCGTCCGCGGGGCACGCTGCAGCATGCCCAGGGCCACGCCGATGGCCGCCATGAGCAGGACCACGCCGATCGTGCCGAAGTTGTGGTTTCCCTCGGCTATCGGCGAACCGCCGATAGGGCCGACGCGGGCCATGACCTCGACGTTGAACAGGCGATCGTCGTAAGCGGGGACGCCCCCATGCCACCCGGTCAAATTCTCGACGAACCGGAGCGGTACGGCGATCAGCGTCGAGCCGAGCCGATAGGGCTCCCCCGCGGAATGCCAGTCCAGCGTGACCACCGTCGGTCGCATCGAATAGCCCATCTCGGCCACGGCATCCATCGGTGAGGCCAGCGAGGAGGCGGCGGAGAGGCCACCGAGGCGGGTCTGCCTGACGAGACCGATCAGCACCAGAAGGCCCAGCGCGCCGCCGACGCTGAGGAGCCAATGGGGTTTGCGACCCAACCTGACTTCGACGACCAGCAGCGCCAGCAACGGAAACAGCACCGAACCACGTGTTCCCACGAGGAAGGCCAGCAGCGCGTACCCGATGAACAGCACCCACGCCACCACCCGCGGTCGTCCACCGGCGACGATCGCGAGCACCGGCCCGACGCCGGCGAGGAACGTCCCGTATCCGAGCGCGCCGTCCGACTGGTTGGCCTCCAGGTATGCGGAGTAGCCGCCGGAGAGCACGTCGACGCCGCCGGCGCGGTCCACCGCCATCACGAAGATGACCAAGCCGATCACTTGGACGCCCAGGCCGACGACCGCCAGCGCCGGGCGCTGGGTCGCCCACCCGCTGGTCGGCCGGGCGCGCTCACGTGGTTCATCGGACGTGAGGGTGGCGGCGAGGGTGAAGACCGCCATGCCCAGGATCACCAGCCGTGTCGCCTGCGCCGTGTAGCCGCCGTAGATCCAGAGGCTGTCGTACGTCGCGAACGCGTCCGGCCCCCGCAGCGCGATGCTGATGAGCAGGCCGCCGTGAAAGAGTCCGAAGAGGACGAGGTAGGCCGAGCTCGGCCGGTAGACTCCCCCGGTTCGCCCTATCGTCAGCAGCGATACGCACAGCGCCCAGGAGACCAGGAAGATCAGCCCGAGCCGCGTCAGGTCCAACCCCTCGAACGACGCCAGGACGGTCATCGTCGCGACGCCGACGACCCCGAGCAGGAGGGCCGTGCGCAACCAGGTCGAGACGTTCACCAGCGGCCGGTCCACACAGCCCTCCACTGGTCGGTAGCGCTCCGGAGCGTGTAACGCGAGCGTCGCATCCGGTCCGTCAACCGGTGCCGGTCCTCCGCCGGCAGGCAGGCGAGCCGCAGGGCCGCTCCCGCCCACGCCCGCGGGCCCGCACTCAGCGGCAGCAGGGTGAGCCCTTCGACGTCACGAGCAAGGTCGCGCAGCCCCGGTAGGTCCGCGGCCAGCACGGGAACCCCAGCGCTCAGCGCTTCGAGGACGACGCCGGGCAGACCCTCGCGCAGGGACGGCAGCAACAGCAGGTCGCACCTGGCGAGCACCTCCTCGACATGGTCGGTCTCCCCGGCCAGGTCCACCAGTGGGTTGGTATCGACCGCGGGATCGACGGCCACCAGGTCCGCGGTCCCCCCGGGACCGACGAACACCAGCCGGGTCCCGGGGCGAGCCCGCTGCGCCTCGGCGTGCACCGACAGCAGGAACGCACGGTTCTTCTCCGGCGCCGCACGTCCGATGTGGACGAACGTGGGCGGCCCCGGTCGCCGCCGGCACGACGCCGCGAAACGGTCGACGTCCACGCCGTCGAAGAGGACGCGATAGCGCCGGTCGCCGTCGATCGGTGCCGCGAACGCCAGTCCCCCGGCCGTGTTGCCGACAACGTCGGTCGCCGACCAGCGCAGCAACACCCGCAGCACCCGCCGCTGCACGATGCGGCGCGGCGTGTTCGGCTTGCCGTCGCCCTCGCTGTTCATGCGCGCGACCCGAATCGGCACGCCGGCCGTCGCGGCCACCGCGAGCACCAACCCGCTCACCAGGCTGAGGTGCGACACCACCACCTGCGGCCGCAGCGACCGCAGCTGCCGTCGCAGCCGCAGCGGAAATGTCCACACCGGACGGACGGGACACCGGTGAACCTGTGCGCCCGCGGCCCGGAACTGCGGCGCCAGCCGGCCTTCCCCGTCGCCGGTGGTGAGGAAGGTCTGCCGGAACTCGCTGGCGGGAATGGCTCGGCACAGGTTGAGCGCGATGGTCTCCACGCCGCCCCTGTCCAGCTTTCCGAGCACCTGGACCACGCTCACCGGAGCCATGCCCACCGTCACGGATTGCCCTGCCTTCCCAGCAGACTCAACGCGCGACGAGTTGCCCCAGTTTCCGTGTTCTCGCCGCGGTGGCCCCACCCTCCGGCATTGTTGTCCTTCCCGCGCGGAGCGCAACCGCGCAACTGAACGGACCAGCCAACTTCACTCCGCCGTGGCCAGCTGCGGCCGCACGAGCGTGGAGAGGTCACGCATCGTATTCAGGATGGGCGCACGAATCCGGAGCCAGCAGGCCGGCGGGCGACGAAGACGAACTCACGACCCGGACGATCCGGTGCGTCACGAACCTGCGATATCTCGAAGCCGCTGTCCAGCAGGCTCGCCTCGACCTCGTCGCGCTCACGGAACCGCAACGTCGACGTGGAGGTCCGGGTCGCGCCGTCGGACGCGAACACGAACGTCCAGCGGACCGTCACCAGCGGCCAGGAGACGCCGGTCACCTCGACCCAGGACTCGACGTCGCCCTCCCCAGGGACCGCGGTGAGCCGGTAGGCCTCCTCCCGTGTCCACCGTGCCCAGCCACGGGCAGCCGGATTGCGCGTCTCGAACACCAGATGGCGGCCCGGTCGCAAGGCGCCGTGTGCAGCGCTCAGCGTCGCCCGCCACTGCTGAGGGTCCGCGATGAACTGGACGACGTTGGACGTCATCGTCGTCACGTCCCGATCGGTCACCGCCACAGCGGTGGCATCGCCATCCACCCAGCAAACCCTGTCCCCACCGGGCTTGTCGCGGGCAATCGCGATGGAAGCAGCGGCCGGGTCCACGGCCACCACGTCGTGGCCCCGCCGCGCAAGCAACAACGCAAGCGTTCCGGTCCCACACCCGACGTCGAGCACTCGGTCGGCGCACAGCTCCTCGACCAGCGCTACATAGGCACCAAGGTCGCGGCGGTCCGAGGCCAGGGCGTCGTAGATCGCGGCGAGCCGCGGATCTCGAAATTCCTCATCCACACCGGCAACTCAAGCACGGCATCGACGGAACGCGGCGACAGCGACGCACGCCGCGACCGGGTCGCGGGCCAGGCCGAGCACCTGGCCCGCGAGATCGTCGACACCCGTCCGCGCGGACCGCTGGACGTGACGCCCGCCGGTCAGCCGCCCGCGGTCGCCTGCAACGCGACCAGGTTCGTGTCGGCCATCACCTCGGCCAGCAGCTGGTAGGAACGCAGCCGGTCGGCCGGGTCGTGGGTGACCGTGTTGACCACCAGCTCCGCCACGCCGTGTTCGTTGGCCAGCTCGGCCAGCACCGGCCGGACCTGCTCCGGCGTGCCGTGGATGAGTGCCGCGGAGTTGGCCTGGGCCCGCTCCAGCTCGGCGTCGGACCAGTCGTGCCGGCGGGTGGACTCCAGGGCGGGAATCGGGCCGTCCTCGCCGAGATCCTTGCGGCTGCGCCACAACAGCAACGAACGGGCGAGGTCGTCCGCCTTGGCGGCGGTGTCGGACAGCAGGACCCTGACGGCGACCGCCGCCCGCGGCTGCGAGCTTCGGTTGTTGTACTCGGCGAGCGCGGCGACGCCCGGGGACGGGTTGAGGAAGTGCGCGAAGCAGTAGGCGGTGTCCAGCCCCGCGGCCAGGGCCGCCGACCCGACGCTCGCGCCCAGCAGCCACAGCGGGGGCGCCTGTTCACCGAGCAACCCGAGCAGCACGGCCAGCTTCTGCGGGAAGTCGTGGGCGGGACCGCCGGCCCGGCCGACGCCCAGGTCGACCCGTTCCGGGTACAGCGCGGTGAGCACCCGGACCACCTCGGCCACCTTCGCCGGGGAGTACCGCGGCAACAGGATCCCGCCCGGACCGGCCCGCAGGGTCGTGGTCGCCGCGAGCACCGCGGCCGTGGTGATCTCCGGGGCGGTGCCCGCGAAGCTCGGTGAGCCGTGGTGCTCGGCCAGCCAGTAACGGGTGTAGCCCAGCCCTTCCGCGGCCCGCGCCAGCTCGACCGTGGCACGCAACGCCTCGGCGGGTGTGCCGCCCTCCGGTACCGGCGACTGGTCGAGGATCGACAGCCTGATCATCCGGGCGTCCTCTCAGCCATGGTGGCGGGCACGATGCGGTAGTCCGCCTGGAACACCAGGTTGTGCAGGTCCGCGGCGGCGATCGCGCGCAGCGTCGGCAGCTCGGCCGCCGCCTGCTCGGCGGTGAACACGTTGAGCGGCCACTCGCCGACGGTCCCGCCGCTCAGGTGCGGATGGTGGAACCCGCGACCGTAGTGCGCGCGGATGATGATCGGCGCGACGCCCGCGGCCTGGCACTCCGGCCAGGACAGCGTCCACCACGCCTCCAGACCGCTGTCGCCGGACCGCCGCACCCCGGTGTGCTCCACGGTGCCACCGCCGAGCAACAGGTCGTCGTTCAGCTCGTCGAGCGCCCGGCGCGCCACCGGGTCCAGCAGTTCGGCCGCGACGACGAACAGGCGCTCCTTGTCGGCCCGGTCGACGGCGTCGCCGTGCCGGCCGTCACGCAGGTCGGCGAAGTGGCGCAGCAGCGCCTCATGTTGGGCGAGGGTCATGATTCCTCCCTTCCGCCCCCTGCGCGGCGGGGGCGATGAGCTTGCGCAGGGTCCTGGCGAGCCAGCAGCGCAGGGTGTTGGGTCCCGGGCCGAGGAACGCGCCGTGTGCGGTGTCGGTGAACACCCGCAGCTCGGTACCGACACCCGCGGCGGCAAGGCGGCCGGCGTAGGTCCGCACGTCGTCCAGTACCGGGTCGAGCTCGCCCACGGCGAGCACGGCCGGCGCGGCGCCGGCCAGGTCGGCGACCTCCCACGGGGTGGCGTAGGCGGCGATCCGCTCGCCCTGGGCCGGCCCGCGGTACGCCTCCCAGGCGAACCGCAGGTCGCTCCGGGTGGGGAACGAGCCCCGGTCGTACGACGCCGCCCGGCACAGCGGGTCGAGCGGCGGGTACGCGAGCAGCTGCGCGGCGAGGGCGACCCCGCGGTCCCGGAGGGTCAGCGCCGCGCTGGCGGCGATGGTCGCGCCGGCGCTGTCCCCGCCCACCACCACCGCGCCGCCCTGCTCGGCCGCCCAGTCGAGCACGGCGAGCACGTCGTTCAGCGCGGCGGGATGCGGATGGCGGGGAGCGAGCCGGTACTCGACGCTGATCAGCGTGCAGCCGCTCAGCCGGGCCAGGTCGGCGCAGGGTTCGTGCCAACCCTCCACCGAGCCCCGGATCCAGCTGCCCCCGTGGGCCCACACGAGGTGTCCCGCGGTGGGCGCCGCCGGGCGGTAGACGCGGGCGGGTACCCCGCCCACGTCCATCGGCTCCCAGTCGACCGCTTGCCCCGTCGCGACCTGGTGGTCGGACCGGACCTCTGTCATGCCACCTGCTTCGCCGGTCGCAGGAACGCGGCGACGAGCGCGCCGGCCACCACGCACAGCGCGGCGTTGACCCAGATCGCGGTGGTCACGCCGGTCAGCACGTTGGCCGCCGACTCGCCGCCGAGCGAGTTCACCTTGGCCGCGACGATCGCGCTCATGATCGGGATGCCCATCGTGATGCCGACCTGCTGGCTCATCGTGGCAAGACCGGTCGCCAGGCCCTGTTCCCCGTCGGGCAGCCCCGAGGTCGCGGTCACCATGAAGCCGACGATGGCGATCAGGTTGGCCACCCCGCCGACGAACGTCGCCACCAGCAGCAGCGGCATCCACGCACCGGACGGTCCGAGCAGCACGAGCGGCAGCGTGCCCGCGGTCTGCACCGCGAAACCGAGCAGGATGGTGTTCTTGTTGCCGATCCTGCCGATGATCCTGGGCGCGACCAGGCCACCGGTCACCGTGCCGATGCCCAGCACCGCGAAGGACATGCCCGCCGCGAGTGGCGTGTAGCCGAGCACCTTCTGCAGGTACAGCGTGAGCAGGAAGACGAGCGACGTCTCCGTGATGAACGCGAGCAGCCCCGCGAAGTTGCCCCACGCCACGGTCCCTCGTTTGAGGATGGCCACGGGGACCAGCGGCGCGGCCACCCGCTGCTCCACCACCCAGAAGATCAGGAGGAAGACCACGCCGGCGGCGAGCGAGCCCATCGCGAGCGGGTCGGTCCAGGACCGCTCGCCCGCCGTGGTGACCCCGAAGACGATCGCCAGCAGGCCGAGGGTGACGGTGATCGCGCCGGGCATGTCCAGCCTGGGGCGCTCGCTCGGGCGGCTCTCCTCGAGGACGGCCGGCGCCACCAGCACGACGATCAGGGCCACCGGCACGTTGATGAAGAACGCCCACCGCCAGCTCAGCAGGTCGGTGAGCAGGCCGCCGAGGATCGCACCGCTGGTGAACCCGGCCGCCATCAGCGCACCGTTGAGGCCGAGCACCTTCTCGCGCAGCTTGCCCTCGGGAAACGACGTGGTCAGCAGCGACAGCGCGGCCGGCGTGACCGCCGCGGTGGCGAGGCCCTGCGCGACCCGGGCGGCGAGCAGCATCGTCGGGTCGGTGGCCAGCCCGCCGACCAGCGACGCGACCCCGAGCAGGCCCATCGCCAGCAGGAACAACCGCCGCCGGCCGAACAGGTCGGCCACCCGGCCGAACAGCAGGGTGAAGCCGGCGGCGCACAACGCGAACGCGGTGGCGATCCATTGCAGGTTCTCCAAGGAGAACCCGACATCCGCACCGATGGTCGGCAGGGCCACGTTGAGGATCGAGAAGTCGACCGCCAGGGTGAAGCTCGCCGTCAGCAAGAGAATCAGGATCAGCCGTTGGCGTCCCGTCATCCTCGGCGGCGCAGTAACACCACCTGTCGCACTAGTTGGGTTCTCCACAGTGGACATCAAGAATTCCTTTCGGCGGTCGCAGCGATACGCCCCTCACCCTCGCCTACCGCCGGACGGCCTACCAGATCCTGGTGTGCCCATCCCTGAATTGCCTAGTACTCACAGGGATAGTCAGGAAATCAACGACGCGAGGCAGGATGGGTCCGTCGAGCCTCCGGCGAGCGAGGGGATATCTGCATGGATCTGCGCCTGTCCGGAAAGGTGTTCGTCGTGACCGGCTCCTCGGCCGGAATCGGCGAGGCGACCGCGCGGGCACTCCGCACGGAAGGAGCCACCGTCGTCGGGGTCGCCCGCAAGCCGGCTGACGAACAGGACATCGCCGCGGACGTCACCGACCCGGCCACACCCTGGCTGGTCGTCGATTCCGTCCTCGAGCGGCACGGCCGGATCGACGGCCTGGTGAACAACGCCGGCGGCGTGTGCACCCGCACGAGCTTTCTCGACATCCGCGACGACGACTGGCTCGCAACCTTCGACCTGAACTTCCACTCCGCGGTCCGGTTCAGCCGAGCCGTCATTCCGGTGCTGCTGGACCACGATGGCGGCGCCATCGTGCACGTGGCCAGCGAGGCGGCCCGGTTCCCCGACTTCGCCATCGCCGACTACGCGGCGGCCAAGACCGCCATGCTCTCGATGTCGAAGGCGATCGCCGCCGAGTTCAGCGGCCGCGGCGTGCGGTCCAACGTCGTCTCCCCCGGTCCGACCAGGACCCGGCTGTGGGACCAACCGGGCGGTTTCGCCGAGCAGCTCGCCGAGCGCTTCGACCTGCCCACCGAGGAAGCGATCGAACGATTCGTCCGCCAGGAGCGGGCCCTTCCGACCGGCCGGCTCGGCACCGCCGAGGACGTCGCCGGCGTCATCACCTACCTGCTGTCCCCGCCGGCCGCGCAGGTGACGGGCGCGGAATGGGCCGTCGACGGCGGCGCCCTGCGCCAGATCTGACGACCGCCGTCCGACCGCAGCGTCCGGGCCGACCTACCCCCACTGGAGTCCCGTCATGTCCGCTGCCCTGGTGGCCCTTGCCATCGGCGCCTTCGGCATTGGTACCACGGAGTTCGTGATCGTCGGGCTGCTGCCCGACGTTGCCGCCGACCTGGGCGTGTCGATCCCGTCGGCAGGCCTGTTGATCTCGGGGTACGCCCTGAGCGTGGTGATCGGTGCGCCGCTGATGACCGCGGCGGGCACGCGCCTGCCCCGCAAGACCATGCTCGTCGTGCTGATGGGCGTGTTCGTGGCGGGGAACGCGGCCTGCGCGCTCGCCCCGACCTACTCATTGCTGATGGCAGGCCGCGCGGTGACCGCGTTGTGTCACGGCGCGTTCTTCGGGATCGGATCCGTCGTCGCGGCGAACGTGGTCGCGGCCAACCGGCAGGCCGCCGCGATCGCGATCATGTTCACCGGCCTGACCGTGGCGAACGTCCTCGGCGTGCCGCTGGGCACCATGCTGGGCCAGCAGCTCGGCTGGCGGTCGACCTTCTGGGCGGTCACCGTGCTCGGCCTGCTGGCGATGATCGGCCTGGTGACGCTGGTGCCCGCCCAGCCGCGACCCACGGCCGGACTCCGCGGCGAACTCGCCGTCTTCGCCAGGCCGAAGGTGTGGCTCGCGCTGCTCACCACCACCCTGGGCTTCGCCGGCGTCTTCGCTTCGTTCACCTACCTCGCGCCGATGATGACGCAGGTCGCCGGATTCTCGGCGGGCACGGTGAGCCTGCTGCTCATCCTGTTCGGGGTCGGCCTGTGCGCCGGCAACGTGATCGGCGGCCATGCGGCGGACCGCAGGCTCATGCCGACCACGTATGCCGTGCTCACCCTGCTGGCGGTCGTGCTGATCGCCTTCACCTTCACCGCGCGGGCCCAGGTCCCGGCCGCGATCACCATCATGCTGCTCGGCGCCGCCGGCTTCGCGACGGTCCCGGCGCTGCAGACCCGGGTGATGCGCACCGCCGACGGCGCTCCGGCATTGGCCTCGGCGGCCAACATCGCCGCGTTCAACCTCGGCAACGCGATCGGCGCCTGGCTCGGCGGCCTGGCCATCGACGGCGGACTCGGACTGACTGCGCCGAACTGGATCGGCGCGCTGCTGGCCTTGTCCGGTCTCGCCGCGGCCGCGTTCTCCGGCCTGCTCGATCGGCGGGCTCCTGACCTCGGTCAGTTCATCGGGCGCGACCACGAGGAGGGACAGCGACAACCCGCTTCGCGGCGCTAGCTCGTTGAACACAAATCATGTTCATCTCCGGGCGGAAGATGGTGATAGTCACAGCAGATTTGGCCGATCGACCCGTTGACCCACCCAATTCACGACAGAAATATGTGGGACCGGGCCACGCCAGGCGACTCATCCGGAATTTGACACCGCGTGCACCGAGTCCCGCCCGCGAATCAATGCACATCAATACCATCCTGGAAACGGAGAATTAGCAATGGCCAAGAACACCGGCCTCTCCCGGCGTTCGATGTTAATGGGGGCTGCGGCGGCCGTCGGCGGCGCCGCGGTCGCTCCAGGAGTCGCGTCGGCCGATCCGGCGACCGGCGCCCACCAGACCGCGCCGGTCGCCACCGGCGCCACCATCGGCCCCCACGACCCCCGCTACGCCGAGCTGCGTGCCGGCAACAACCAGCGGTTCGTCGCCCGGCCCGACTACATCCGCATGATCACCTCACCCGAGGACGCCGAGCGTGCCGTGCGGGACGCGGTGCGGACGCGCAAGCGGATCGCGGTCCGTGGCGGCGGGCACTGCTTCTCCGACTTCGTCTGCCACGACGAGACGAAGGTGATCCTCGACGTCTCCGAGATGACCGGAGTCGGCTACGACGCGGACCGCCGGGCCTTCGTGGTCGAGGCGGGCGCGCGCCTGATCAACGTCTACGAGGCCCTGTTCAAGGGCTGGAACGTCACCATTCCCGCCGGCATCTGCTACGGCGTCGGCGTCGGCGGGCACATCGCGGGCGGCGGCTACGGCCTGCTCTCCCGCGCGCACGGGCTGACCGTCGACCACCTGTACGCCGTCGAGGTCGTCACCGTCGACCGCGGCGGCCTGGTGCGCCGGGTGATCGCCACCCGCGAGCCGGACGACCCCAACCACGACCTCTGGTGGGCACACACCGGCGGCGGTGGCGGCAACTTCGGGGTCATCACCCGCTACTGGTTCCGCTCACCGGACGCCACCGGCTCGAATCCGTCCGACCAGCTGGTCTCGCCGCCCTCGACGGTGCTGATCAGCGCGATCGAGTTCCCCTGGGACGAGCTCACGGAGGCATCCTTCACGCGGCTCATCCGCAACTTCTGCGAGTGGCACGAGCGCAACTCCGCGCCCGACTCGCCGTATGTCAACCTGAGCAGCCTGTTCAACGTCAGCGCCAAGGCGCACGGGAGCCTCGGGATGTTCACCCAGGTCGACGCGACCGTCCCGGACGCCAGGCAGCTGCTCGACAGCTACCTGACCGCGATCACCGAGGGCGTCGACATCCAGCCGCGGTCGGCCGACCGCTCGATCGGCGAGGTCGGCCCCATGCCGGGCTTCCACACCCCTCGCGAGCTGCCCTGGTTGCAGGCGACCCGGCTGGTCGGCACGAACAACCCGACCATCACGAACCCGACCTCGCGCGGCGCGCACAAGTCCGCCTACATGCTGGACGTGTTCTCCGACGAGCAGATCTCCACGCTGTTCCGCTACATGTCCCGACCGGACTTCACCAACCCGGACACCATGCTCGTGCTGTTCTCCTTCGGCGGCAAGGTCAACGCCGTGGCGCCCGACGCCACGGCCAACGCCCAGCGCCACTCCAGCTTCAAGATGTGCTTCCAGACCTTCTGGGAGCGTGCCGAGGACGACGACTTCTACCTGTCCTGGCTGCGCGGGCTCTACAGCGAGTTCTTCGCCGAGACCGGTGGCGTGCCGGTTCCGGACACCCGCAGCGACGGCTGCTACATCAACTACCCCGACAACGACGGTGCGGATCCGGCGTTCAACCACTCCGGCGTGCCCTGGTACACGCTGTACTACAAGGACAACTACCCGCGCCTGCAACAGGTGAAGAGACGCTACGACCCGGCGGACCGCTTCCGGCACACCTTGTCGATCCGGCCGGCCTGAGTATGTCGATCGCACGGGACCCGGAGCCGAAGACCGAGCCTGACGCTGTCGAGTCCACTACGGAGGAGGCGATCGGCCCGGTCGAGTCCGTGTCGATCGCCGACCTCCGCCATGGTCACTCGGTCCGGGTCAGGGACGTGCACGCCGACTACGTGCGGCAGCTCGCCGAGGATCACGACGAGCTGCCGCCGATCGTGGTGGACCGGGCCACCATGCGCGTGATCGACGGCCGCCACCGGCTGCTGGCCAAGCTGCGCATGGGGGCCCGGACCATCGCGGCCCGGATGTTCGACGGCACGTCGTCGGAGTCCTACCTGCTGGCCGTCCGGCTGAACCTGGACAGCGGCCTGCCGCTGTCACCAGCCGAACGGTCGGCGGCCGCGGAGCAGATCCTGTGCCTGTGGCCGCAATGGTCGGACCGGGCGGTCGCGGCGGCCACGGGCCTCGCGTCCGGGACGATCGCGACCGTCCGGGCCCGTAGCGGCGCCGCCGACACGAACGTCCGAATCGGACGCGACGGGCGGGTCCGGCCGGTCAGCGGCGTCGAGGGCAGGCTGGCGGCGGGCCGGTTCGTCGCCCTGCACCCGGACGCCTCGCTGCGCACGATCGCGACCGCTGCCGGCATCTCCGTGAGCACGGCACGGGACGTACGGGAGCGGCTGCGCCGCGGCCAGGACCCGGTCCCGCCCAGGCTGCGGTCGGGCCGGCCCGACCGGGCGATGCCGGCCCTTGCGGTACCGGAGAACCAGCGGCCCCACGCCCTGGCGGTGCTGCGCAAGGATCCCTCGCTACGCGGCGCCCTGATCGGCCGCATGCTGTTACGCCTGCTGGACAGCCACAGCGCGGTCTTCACCGACTGGCGGCGGCTGGCCGACCGGGTCCCGCCGCACTGCGCGAGCCTGCTCTCGGATGCGGCGCGGCAGTGTGCCGCGACGTGGCTGCGGTTCGCCGAGCGGCTCGACCAGCAGCACCGCCCGAACGGCGAACCGTCGTGATCAGGTGGACCGGCGGGCGCGTTCGACGACCTCGATGACGGACTCGTCACCGGGCAGGTCCTGGGCGAGCAGGCGCAGCGCGGCTTCCGACGCGGTACCGGGTGCCGCGCTGTACATCAGCAACCGGTGCGCCGAGTCGTCAGGCAGCTGCATGACCTCGAACTGCAGTTCCATCTTTCCCACAGCGGGGTGGGCGAAATGCTTGACACCGAACGTGCAGTTCAGCACCGGATGGCGCGACCACAAGGCGGAGAATTCCGCGCTCTTCATGCACAGCTCGCCGACCAGTTCGGCGAGGTGCCGGTCGTTCGGGTGCCGCCCGGCAACTAGCCGCAATGAGGCGACCGATCGTTTGGCCTCGTCCGCCCATTGCGTGTGAAGCTCACGGGAGTGGGGGTCGAGAAACAGCATTCTCGTGAGATTGGGCCGATTAGCCGACGAGTAAGGGCTGTCCAGCGGATAATGCCCGGCCAGCAGCTGATGACCGAGTTTGTTCCAGGCCAGTACGTCGCTTCGCCGGTCCATCGCGACCGCCGCGACCCCGTCCATCGCCGAGAGCAGTTGCACGGTGCCCGGGCGAGCCGACTCCGGTCTCGGCGCGTTGCGCCGGCGGCGCTTGGCCGGCCGGGCGAGGTCTCGCAGGTGAGCCGCCTCGTCGTCGCTGAGCCGCAGCGCGCGGGCGATCGCGTCCAGCACGTCGTCCGACGCGTTGTGACTCTGCCCCTGCTCGAGACGGGTGTAGTAGGTCACGCTGACGCCCGCGAGCTGGGCGAGCTCCTCGCGACGCAGCCCGGGCACGCGCCGGGTTCCGTACGAGGACAGGCCCATTTCATCCGGGCTCAGCGCGGCTCGGCGCGAGCGGAGGAAGCTGCCCAGGTCCGTGTCCATGCTCCCCATGGTCCCCCATCTGCGACCCATCGCGCACCCGCCTCCCTGACCCTGTCAGTGCCACCTTCGGCCGGGGCCGCCGCCGACCGGGTTCACCCGACGCCGCCAGCTGGTTTTCGAAATTACCTGAATCGGCGGCCGACAATATCCAGCGAAATACATCCGGACGAACCGGTCCTGCGTGCGACTGTCGAGTGTGCAGTTGTACATCCATTCCCGTTCTCGATGTCCGCGCATACAGTCATCACATCGCCGAGCAGACCTGCGCGCCGCAATGATCGCGAGCACGGGTAAAAGGCGACCTCTAGCCAAGAAATCATTCGACCCCGGCGTTGGGGAGTGCTGCCCATCGCCGGCGAGAAAGGCTGTCATGCGCAAGGTAGCGGTAATCATTGGTACCCGCCCGGAGGCGATCAAGTGCGCCCCGGTGATCCGGGCGCTGCGCGACGATCCGCGCTTCACGCCCGTTGTATTATCCACCGGCCAACACCGGCAGATGCTGGACGAGACGCTGGGCGCGTTCGGCATCCAACCCGATCACGACCTCCAGGTCATGGCCGCCAAGCAGACTCTTTCCCAGGTCACCCACCGAGCCCTCGACGGGCTGTCCGGCTATCTCGCCGAGGACCCGGTCGACGTGGTCATGGTCCACGGCGACACCGCGACCACGCTCTCCGGCGCGCTCGCCGGCTTTCACCACCAGATCCCGGTCGTGCACATCGAGGCGGGGCTGCGTAGCGGCAACCCGCACTCGCCGTTCCCCGAGGAGGCCAATCGTCGCCTCGTGGCGCAGATCTCCGCCCTGCACCTCGCACCGACCCCCGGCAACAGCGCCAACCTGATCCGCGAGGGCATCGACGAACGCACCATCGTGGTGACCGGCAACACCGTCATCGACGCACTGCGCTGGGCCGTCGCGCAACCGGTGGACTACGGCCACCCGGCGCTGGCCGACCTCGGCGAGGACGACCGCCGGGTGATCGTCGCCTCCGCGCACCGGCGCGAGTCGTGGCCGATGCTCGGCCAGATCGCCGACGCGCTTCGGGAGCTGGCCGAGGAGAACGACGTCCGGATCGTCGTGCCGCTGCACCGGAACCCGGTGGTGCGGGACGCGATGCTGCCGGTGATCTCGGGCGTGCCCAACATCACCGTCGTCGATCCGCTGCCGTACCTGAACTTCTGCCACCTCATGCAGCGCAGCGACATCATCCTGTCGGACAGCAGCGGCGCCGAAGAGGAAGGCCCGGCGCTGGGCAAGCCCACGCTGGTGCTGCGGGACATCACCGAGCGGCCGGAAGCGGTCACCGTGGGAACCGCCCGGCTGGTCGGCCGCACCCGCGAGCAGATCTCCGCCGAGGTCTCCGGCCTGCTGCGCGACCAGCTGCGCTACCAGCTGATGGCCACCACCGCGAATCCCTACGGCGACGGCAGGGCAACCGCCCGCGTCGTCGGCGCCCTCGCGCACTTCCTCGGCCTCGGTCCGGCGGTCATGCCGTTCGTCGCCGGCTGGCGGGCCGCACAGCCGGAGCTGGTCGCCTGATGGGCACCCTGGCGCACAACGTCGTCCGGCCGATCAACTCCACCAACGCGTTCATCGACGCGAGGGTGGTCGATCGGCCGAAGAACCACCGGGTCGACGGTCGAACGGTCGTGGTCAACATCTCCGGCGAGCCCGCGACCGTCGGCGAGCCCCCGCTACGCCCGCTGCCCGCGTTCTCCTCCACGGTTCTGGTCGACAGCGCGATCGAGCGAGGCGAGCAGGTCCTGCTGTTCCGGGTGCGTGACGAGTCCGGGATCGCGAACATCGTCGACGAGCCGGGCTGGCAGCTGTTCGCGGACCTATTGCCGGGTTTTCCCCGGGACACGAAGCTGTTCCGGGGGCCGCGGGAGCTGGTCGGCACGGTCGAGCTCGACCAGGCCCGCGCGCTCGGCGAGGGCACCGCGACCGGACCGCGTCCGTTCGACGTCTGGGCGAACCTGTGGTTCGCGCCGGTCGGCACCAGCTGCGGCATTCACGACCGGCACGACTTCATCGAGATCCACACGCAGGTCTACGGCTACGGCCGGATGCAGAAGTTCCGGTCGAACGACTTCCGCACGCTGTACGAGGACCAGCTGATGAGTCCGGGCCACACTCCCCCGGTCCCGTTCTGCGTGACCGGTCAGGGCGGCGGGTTCACCTATCCCTGGCACCAATACCGGGCCGACACCGCGTGTGTCTGGGTCGCCGTCGAATACCACCCTCGCGCGCCGAAAGGATAGAAAGATCATGGTGACACCACCGAAGTTCAGTCCACGGATCGTCGCCGAGCAGCTACGTGACGGGTACTGGCTGGAGGCGCCGGACATCGACGGCGACGGCGTGCCCGACCTGTTCGGGTACGGCCTGCGCCTCGGCGAGATCTACTGGTACCAGAACCGCCCCGGCTGGCCGCGCAAGCTGGCTGTCGACGGGCTCCGCATGCCGGTCGGCGCGGACTTCGCCGACATCAGCGGCAACGGGCTGCCGGACATGGTCGTCTGTCACGAGCTCTACGGCCCGATCGGAACGATCCACGACCCCGACCCGGAGGGCGGGAAGATCGACTGGATCGAGAACCCGGGCGCGGCGGACAAGACCGACACGCGCTGGCGGCGCCACTACATCGGCCGGGCGACCGGCATGCACCGCCTGCGGGTCGGGCACTTCACCACCACCGAGCGGCTCCAGGTCATCGGCGTCCCCATCGTGGCGACCGCCGACGTGCACGCCGTGCTGCCGCTGGTGATGTTCACCCAGCCCGACGACGTGCACACCGCGGAGGAGTGGCCGATGACCGTCATCGACGACACGTCCTTCCGGATGATTCACGGTGCGGAGAAGAAGAAGGGGCTCATTCCCGGCTCCGATCTCGAGTCGCTGCTGCTCGCCTCGGACGAGGGCGTCACGTGGGTCTACTTCGACGAGCAGAGCGGCGAGTGGCGCAAGGAGCTGATCGGCACCGGCGAGCTCACCCAGTTCGAGCAGACCGGCTTCCGTGGCAGCGGTGACCTCGACGCCGGCCGCCTCGGCGACGACCCGTTCGCCTACGTCGCCGCCCTGGAACCGTTCCACGGAAACACGGTGGCCGTGTACGTCAAGGACGGCGCCGGCAACTGGCAGCGCAACCTGCTGGACGTGTTCGGTGATCCGAACGAGAACGGCGAGGGGCCCGGCCATCAGGTCGTGTGCGCCGACTTCGACGGCGACGGTGACGACGAGTTCCTCGTCGCGCTGCGCGGCCCGTGGCCGTGGCAGGGCGTCATGTACTACAAGGCGATCGACGCCAGCAAGGGCATCTTCGCCAAGTGGCGGGTCACCGACGAGTCGGTCGCCCGCATCGCCACCGCCGACTTCAACGGAGACGGCCGGCTCGACTTCGCCACCATCGCGTACTCGGTCCAGAACTACTACGTGGCCAAGGACGCGAAGCTCATGGTCTACCACAACGAGATCCCGAGGTGACCTTGTCTACTCCAGACACCAAGCCTGCGGGCTTACCTTCGCTGACCGGTCTGCGATTCTTCGCGGCACTGCTGGTCTTCTGCTTCCACGTCACGTTGTTCGACTCGCCGGTCCCGCCCAACGCACCGGTCAACCCGTTCGCCGACGAAGGGCTGGCGAACTGGCTGGAGTGGTTCCTGAGCAAGGCCGGGTACCTGGGCGTGTCGTTCTTCTTCGTGCTCAGCGGGTTCGTGCTGACCTGGTCGGCACGGCCCGGCGAGACGATGCGGGCGTTCTGGCGGCGCCGGATCCTGAAGATCTTCCCGAACCACCTCGTGGTGTTCGCCTTCGCGATGGTCCTGTTCGCCGGCGCGTTCACCCCGGCGAAGGCCTGGCTGCCGAACTTCTTCCTGCTGCACTCGTTCTCGCCGCAGGCGGACGTGTACGTCAGCGTCAACCCTCCCGCGTGGACGCTGTGCAGCGAGCTGCTCTTCTACATGCTGTTCCCGCTCATCATCAAGCCGATCCGGCGGATCGCGGACAACCGGCTGTGGTTCTGGGCCGCGGTGATGATCGCCGGGATGGTGGCCGTTCAGGTGATCAACCTGCTGGTGATCCCCGACTCACCGAAGTCTCCGATCACCCCGATCTCGGTGACCCAGTTCTGGTTCGGCTACATCTTCCCGGTACCGAGGCTGTTCGAGTTCGTGGCGGGCATGCTGGTCGCCCGTGCCGTGCTGGCCGGCCGGGTGCCGCGGATCAGCCTCCGGGTGAGCCTCCTGTCGGTCGCGGTCGGGTATGCGGCGGCGCTGAGCCTGCCGTTCGTCTACGGCTTCGTGGTCGCCACCATCGTCCCGATCTGCCTGGTGATCGCGGCGTACGCCGCCGCGGACATCGACGGCAGGCGAACGGGGTTGCGCGGCCCGATCGCCCAGTGGCTGGGCAACGTCTCGTTCGGCTTCTACATCTGCCAGGGCGTCGTCGTGTTCTACGTGCGCACCCTGCTGCCGGCCGACCCGTTCAGCACGCCGATGGCGGTGGGCGTCACGCTCGTCCTGTTCGCCGCCACGCTGTTGAGTGGCTGGGCGCTGTTCGCACTCGTCGAAAACCCGATCATGCGCCGGTGGGCCAGGTCCCGCAAGCAGCCGCGGGTGCAGGCGACTCCGGCGGAGTCCCTGAGAACCTGACCGGGTTCACCGTGCGGTAGGCCGGGGCGCGTTCGAGGAACACCTCGAGCGCGCCCCGGCATCATGATCGCGCTCGCGACGGCGCAGGCCGGTGAACCTCCTGGGTTCGTATTGACTTGACGTGTCAAGCCTTGAACGCTGATCCATGGTTCCCGCCACGGACGCGAAGAGGGGTCCGGCATGCGTACGACGCTGGTTGTCGCGAGAACAGCGCTGGTTGTCGCCGCGCTGCTGGCTAGCTCACTCACGATCGGGCCGGCGACGGCCGGGGCGGCTCCCGAACCGGTGGTCGCGGATGCCCGGGGCGCCGACTTCGGCGAGTCCTGGCGGTTCGCGCTCGCCAACCGGACCGGGATCACCGATCCGGGCGGGGAGTTCGCGCACGCGCAGGACCCGGACTTCGACGACTCCGGCTGGCGCGAGGTCACCGTGCCGCACGACTGGAGCATCGAGCTGAACCCGACGGCCGAGGGCGGCACCAACAGCGGAACCGGCTTCCTCCAAGGGGGACTGGGCTGGTACCGCAAGGCGTTCACCCTGCCCGCGGCGATGGCCGGCAAGCGGATCGCGGTCGAGTTCGACGGCGTCTACATGGACTCCGTCACCTACGTCAACGGCGAGCAGGTCGCCAGCCATCCGTACGGCTACACCGGGTTCGCGGTCGACCTGACCTCGCGGGTGCACACCGACGGGCGCACGCCCAACGTGATCGCGGTCAAGGTCCGCAACCAGCTGCCGAGCAGCCGCTGGTACTCCGGCAGCGGGATCTATCGCAACGTGCACCTGGTGGTCACCGACCCGGTGCACGTCGTCCGGCACGGGGTCTACGTCACCACCCCTGACCTGGCGACCACGATCGAGTCGGGCTACGCGACCGTCCGCGCGCGGACCACCGCGGTGAACGACGGCGGTGGCAGCACCGACGTCGAGGTCGTGTCGACCGTGCTGGACGCGGCCGGCCGGCCGGTGGTGTCGGGGCGCGCGCCGGTCTCGCTCGGCGCCGACCCCAGCACCGTGGGCGTCGACCTCCGGCTGGACGACCCGACCCTGTGGTCGATGACGAACCCCTACCGGTACACCCTGCGGACCGAGCTGGTCAGCGCCGGGCAGGTGGTGGACACGACGACGACCCGGTTCGGCGTCCGCTGGTTCGAGTTCGACCCGGACGAGGGCTTCTTCCTCAACGGCCGGTACACCAAGCTCCGCGGCGTCGACCTGCACCACGACCTCGGCGCGCTCGGCGCGGCGGTCAACCGGGACGCGATCGTCCGGCAGCTGAAGATCATGAAGAGCATGGGGGTGAACAGCTTCCGCACCTCGCACAACCCGCCGTCGCCCGAGATGATCGAGGCGTGCGAGGAGCTCGGCATCGTGATGATGGTCGAGGCGTTCGACACCTGGCGCACCCCGAAGGTCCAGTACGACTACGGCCGGTTCTTCGACGAGCACAGCGACGCCGACCTCGCCGAGATGGTGCACGCGGCGAAGAACTCCCCCGCGGTCGTGCTGTGGTCGATCGGCAACGAGATCCCGGACTCGACGAACGCGGCGGTCGGCGTGCCGATCGCGCGGCGGCTGATCGCCGGTGTCCGCGCCATCGACGACACGCGGCCGATCGTGATGGGGTCGGACAAGTACCGCGGCGTGCCGCGGCCGGGGTCGGCGGAGGACCAGATCCTGAACCTGCTGGACGGGATGGGGCTCAACTACAACACCGCCGGCTCGGTGGACGGGCTGCACGAGCGGTACCCGACGAAGTTCTTCTTCGAGTCGGAGTCGTCGTCCTCGACCTCGACCCGCGGCGTGTACCAGGATCCGCACCTGCTCAACACCGGCGAGAACCACACCCCGGGCAAGCGCGGCACCTCCTCCTACGACAACAACATGGCGTCCTGGACGATGCCGGTCGAGTACGGCCTGAAGAAGGACCGGGACCGCGAGTACTTCACGGGGCAGTTCCTCTGGTCGGGCATCGACTACCTCGGCGAACCGACGCCGTACGACGTGTTCCCGGTGAAGTCGTCGTTCTTCGGCGCGGTGGACACCGCGGGGTTCCCGAAGGACGCCTACTACGCGTTCCAGAGCCAGTGGACCACCGACCCGATGGTGCACGTGGTGCCGATGAACTGGACCGACCACGAGCCCGGCGCACCGGTCGAGGTGTGGGCATACTCCAATGTGGACACGGTGGAGCTGTTCCTGAACGGCGAGTCGCTCGGGGTGCGCGAGTTCGACCACAAGGCCACGACGTTCGGCCAGGAGTACCTGGAGACGACCGAGGCCACCGGGGACGACAAGAACGTCACGACCGGCCCGTTCCCCGGTAGCTACACCAGCCCGAACGGCAGTGCCGGCAAGCTGCACCTGACCTGGACGGTGCCGTTCGCGCCCGGCCGCCTGGTCGCGGTGGCCAGGCGCGGCGGGACCGAGGTCGCCCGCGACGAGGTCGTCACCGCGGGGAAACCGGACCGCCTGCGCCTCACCCCGGACCGCCGGGTGATCGCGGCCGACGGCACCTCGCTGTCGTTCGTCACCGTCGAGGTGGTCGACGCGAAGGGCGTCGTCGTCCCCGGCGCGACCAATGCGATCTCCTTCGCGGTCCGCAACGGCCGGCTGGTCGGGCTCGACAACGGCCGGCAGGAGAGCGCGGAGAACTACAAGTCCCGGACGCGAGAGGCATGGGCGGGCAAGGCGTTGGCGATGGTCCAGTCGACCGGCCGGGCCGGGCCGATCACGATCACGGCCACCTCGCCCGGCCTGCGCACCGGCCGCGCGGCCGTGCATGCGCGACCCACCGACCATGCCCGGGACGGCACGGACTTCCGCGGCCACTCGTCCACATTGGACAAGTCGGCCGCGGACGCGAGCTACTCCGGCGCACCGGACACCCTGCCGGCGGCCATGCTGGACGGCGACACGGCAAGCGGTGGCTGGTCGAACCACTACGCCAAGGCAGCCACCGCGCTGCTGCACGAGGTCAGCTCGGCACACGAGCGGGAGTGGGTCTCCGCGGGGTGGCCGAACCGGCGGAGGCTGGACACGGTGACCACCTACTTCACCATCGACCAGGCCCGCGGGCTGCCCGCGGCGATCCGCGTGTCCTACTGGGACGGCAGGCGGTACGTGCCGGTCCGGCACCCGGACATCACCTGGGCAACCGGGTCCAACCAGCCGACCACGATCACCTTCGATCCGGTCCGGACCAACCGCATCAGACTCGACCTGACCAGCCGGGCCCCGAACACCCCCACCGGCTTCCTGCAGATCGCCGAGCTTCGAGCCGGCTGAAGGGAATTCTGCGCTGGGATGGATACCTGATTGTGGTGGCCAATCACCCGATCGGGTTCGGAGCGGCTCCACGAAGTCACCGTGGTAATCGACAATTCTCCGTCCATGACCAGCGCAGACGACGAGATATCGGCTACGGGCTTCCGCGGCGGCAATGACCGGATTGCCGATCGCAGGGCTCGCCTTCAGGAAATGGTCACCGTCTGCCGACACGGCCGCAAGATCCATTTCCCGCCGGTAGTCGACGCGACCGAGATTCCCTACACCTACCGCCCCTTCCAGAACGGCGGGTGGTACGAGGAAGCCTTTCTGGAGCACATCCGACGGCAAGCCCGCCCCGGTGTCTACGTCGACGCGGGCGCGCATCTCGGCACGCACACGGCCTGGTTCGCGGTCCTGTGCCCGTCGACGCACGTGTACGCGATCGAGCCGGTGACCCACTTCGCGGACCAGCTCGACCGGCTCGTCGAAGCGAACGCGCTCACCTACCACGTCACCGTGCACCGGGTCGGCGTGTCCGACCAGCCGGGGACGGCCACCAACCACCTGTCCGCGGAGCACCAGACCGGGTTCGACCCGGCGGGCAAACCCATGGCCAGGGACGAGACGTTCCCGGTGACCACGCTCGACGACCTCATCCACGAACCGGTCGCCGTGATCAAGATCGACGTGGAAGGCATGGAGGGTCACGTGCTCCGCGGCGCGACCCGGATCCTCTCGACGTATCGGCCGACCGTCTACGCCGAGGCGTGGAAACGCGACCAGCTGCGGGACATCATTCGCCTGCTCCGCCCACTCGGCTACCGGCCGACCGGGCGGGTATTCAACAGCAGTCCGACCTACGAATTCTCGTCCACCGGCGCAATGCACCGCGTCACCGGGCCGATCCGGCTGGCCGTGCATCACACCTCGCGCGCGGCCCGCCGGTATATCGGGGCCGCGCTCAAACGCGGGTAGTATGAAAGGCGTAGAAGCCCGAGCGCGCATGAGCTGAGAGCTTTTCTCGATTCATGCGGTGGCACGGGTTGGGGGGTGTCCAACTGATGGCACGCGTCACGATCGTCTCCCGGTTGTTCCGCCCGGAAACGGGCGCCGCGGCGTACCAGCTCGGTGCGCTGGCCGATGAGCTGGTCGCCCGCGGGCACCAGGTGACGGTGCTGACCACTGTTCCGCCCGGGGACGCCCGGATCGACGACGCGGGCCTGGACGTGCGCCGGTGGCCGGTGTTGCGCGACAAGGGTGGCAACGTGCGCGGGTACGTGCAGTACCTGAGCTACGACATCCCCCTGTTCTTCCGCCTCCTGTTCACCCGCGGCGACGTCGTGGTCGTGCAACCGCCCACGACGACCGGCGTCGCGAGCCGGGTGGCGTGCGCGCTGCGCCGCATCCCCTACGTCCACTTCTCCGACGACGTCGTGTCCACCGCGGCAGAGGGCATCGGGGTCAACCGGACCGTCGTGCGGGTGCTCAAGGTGCTCGAGCGCTGGGTCGTCAACGGTTCGTGCTCGGTCCTCGCGATCTCCGACGGCGTCCGCGACGACCTGGTGCGGCTCGGCGTGCGCGGCGAGCTGGTGCGGGTCGTGGGCGTGGGCGTCGACACCGACCGGTTCGCCTACAGCGCGCAGGAACCCGCCAAGACGCTGGTCTACGGCGGCACGATGTCGGAGATCCACGGCGCGGGCGTGTTCGTCCGCGGCTTCGCCAAGATCGCGACCAAACACCCGGACGCGCGGCTGCTGATGATCGGCCAGGGCACCGACGTGCCCAAGCTGAAGAAGCTGGCCGAGCGCCTCACCCCGGGCCGCGTGGAGTTCCGCACACCGCGCCCCGCCGAGGAGCTCCGGCGAGAGTTCGCCGCCGCCGCGGCAGCGCTCGCCTCGATCGACCCCAGCGCCGGATACGACTACGCGTACGCCACCAAGGCCCTCGCCGGCCTGTGCGCGGGCGCCCCCGTGATCTACGCCGGAGTCGGCCCACTCGCCCCGACCGTCACCGAACAGGACCTGGGCTGGGCGGTCCCGTGGGACGACGACGCCGTAGCCATCGCGATGGACGAGGCCCTCACCGAACACCCCGACCCGGCCCGGCGCCGGACCCTGTCGAAGTGGGTGCTGGACAACCACAGCCTGCGCTCGGTCGCGACGAAGGCCGCCGACGTCATCGACCAAGTCCGCTGATCAAACTCCGGTAGGCCTCAGGCAGCGCGCGGGAGGTCGTCATGCCCGCCGGACTCGTCCGCCGGCACCGGGTAGATGCGCGCCAGCGTGGCGGCGGTCCACCGGGCCGCCGGCCCGATCAGGATCGCGGCGAGGACGAACAGCACGCCCAGCACGGTCCAGCCCACCAGCCCGAACGAGAGCACGAGCCAGGTGCCGAACGCCGGCCCGATCATCGCCTGGGCGGCCATGCTCATCTCCAGGCCCGCGAGGTACTCGGCCTCTGCCTGGGGCGGCGCGAGCTCGTAGACCATGCCCCACTGGCTGCCGGAGTGCAGCAGCTCCCCCGCGGTCAGCAGCACGACGCCACCGGCCACCACGGCGACCGCGGCCGCCGTGGGCAGGCCGATGGACAGGCCCATGATCACGCAGCCGACCAGCAGCACGACCGACGCCCACCGAGCGTTGCGCACGCTGCCGGGCAGGGTCTCCGAGCCCTTGCTGGCCCGCACCTGGAACAGCACCGCCAGCACGGTGTTCAGCATGAGGAGCACGCTGATGAGGGTCGCCGGCGCGGCCATCGGCCCGACGATCCACAGTGGAACCACCACCAGGATCACCGTGACGTAGAGGCCGAGCACCGCGTTGAGCGTCGTGACGACGAGGAACGGCACGTTGCGCAGCGCGGTGAAGGCTCGCCGGCCATGCCGCTCGGCGGCCGAACGGATCTCGGGCAGCCGGCGGATCGCGACCACCTCGGCCAGCACCATCACGGCGTCACCGATCGGCAGTGCGTAGTAGGCCGGCAGCGTGCCGATCGCGAGGGACACGCCGGCGAGGGCGGCACCCAGCGTGAACGCGAGGTTGTGCAGCGACCGGGTCTGCGCGCGCAGCCGGACCCGCCGCCCCCCGGTCGCGATCGCGGACGCCAGCGCGGAGCTCGCCGGCCCCTTGCCGAACTCGCAGGCGGCGACCAGGCAGGCCACGACGGTGAACGCGGCGAACGAGTCGGCCACGGTGTAGAGCAGGGTGCAGACCGCCTCGATCAGGCAGAGCACGGTCATCGTGCGCCGGGCGCCGAAGCGGTCGGCCACCGTGCCGAGCGTGCTCGCCCCGACGAAGCCCGCGATCCCGGCCGCGGACATCGCGATGCCGACCTGCTGCGCGGACAGGCCGATGGCGTGCAGCGCGAACACCACGGACCCGGTGACGAACAGCCCGTCGCCGATCGAGTCGACGAAGATGGCCAGCGCGTAGCGCCGCTCGTTGCCGGGCGCCGGCACGAGGTCGTCCCGCATCCGCCGCAACGCCGAACTCAGGAACATCGGAGAACCTCCAGGTCACGAGGGACGGTCAGCCGTCCGCCCGTTTCAGCTCGCCGTCGATGAGGGGCCCGATGTCGGCGAGCGGGCCCTGCTGCGTCATCTCGTCGTGGTGGCAGTCGACCGGGTGCTCGGCCAACCCGCGGACGAGCGGGCGCCATCCCTCCACGGGTGGCAGACCTGGCCACCGGTCGCGGACCGCGGTGAGGTAGAGCGCGGGCCCGTCGAAGCGTCCCGGTACCGCCTGCCGGATCAGCCGCTGTACCCGCAGGGCGGCGTCGATGAGCGACCGCACCAGCTCCACGTCGACGCGGAGCAGCCCGGCGAGTTCGCCGGCATCGGGCGAGTCGGCCACCTCGGCCAGGTCGACGCCGAGGTCCTGCGCGATCGTGTGGATCAGCTCGGCGCGCTCGTCCTCGTCCGTCCACGACGGATCCGCGCCACCGAGGTCCACATGGGAGTCGAGGAGCGCGAGCAGGCCCACCGGCTCGCCCTCCCGGCGCAGGCGTACGGCCACGGCGTGGGCCAGGTTGCCGCCGGCGGACCAGCCGAGCAGGTGGTAGGGCCCGGCCGGGCGGATCCGGCGGATCTCGGCCACGCACCGGTCCACCAGCGCGTCGAGGTCCGTGACCACGTGGCCGGGGCCGGTGATGCCGTGCGTCTGCAGGCCGTAGACCGGGCGGTCCGGCAGGTGCGGGAGGAGTCCCGCGTAGCACCAGCTCAACCCGGCCAGCGGCGACACGCAGAACAGGGGCGCCTGCGTACCGTCGGTCCGGAGCGGGAGGATCACGTCGAAGTCCCCGCCCGCGTCGGCGGTGTCGTGCAGCCGGCCGGCGAGCCCGGCCGGGGTTGGTTCCGCCAGCAGGGTGCGGATGGTCAGCTGGACGCCGAACTCGGCGCGCACCCGGCTGAGCAGGCGGATGGCGAGCAGCGAGTGGCCGCCGAGGTCGAAGAAGTTGTCGTCCGCGCCCACCTCCGCGACGCCGAGCACGGCGGCGAACACCTCCGTCAGCGTCCGCTCGGCCGGGGTGCGCGGGGCGCGGGATGTGACCGGGGCGGCGGCGGCCGGGGCGGGTAGCGCGGCCCGGTCGAGCTTTCCGTTGGTGTTCAACGGAATCCGATCGAGCACTGTGATCGCGGCGGGCACCATGTACCCGGGCAGCGAGCGGGCGGCGAACGCGCGCAGGTCGGCCGGGTCGAGCGTGGCGCCGGGCCGGGCCACCACGTAGCCGGCGAGCCGCCGGTCCCCCGGCCGGTCCTCGCGGTCGATCGTGGCCGCGGCGGCGACGTCGGGGTGCGTGGCGAGCACGGCGTCGATCTCCCCGAGCTCGATGCGGAACCCGCGGACCTTCACCTGCTGGTCGGTGCGGCCCAGGTACTGCAGCGTGCCGCCCTGCTGCCAGCGCACGAGGTCACCGGTGGCGTACATCCGCTCCCCCGGCCCACCGAACGGATCGGGCAGGAACCGCTCCGCGGTCAGGCCCGGCCGCCGGAAGTAGCCCCGGGCCAGACCGGCGCCGGCCAGGTACAGCTCGCCCACCACACCGGGCGGCACCGGCCGCAGATCCGGTCCGAGCACGTAGGCCCGGGTGTTCGCGACCGGCGTGCCGAGGGACAGCGGCCGGCCCGGCACGATCGGCATGCGCAGTGCGTCGACCGTGCATTCCGTTGGCCCGTAGTAGTTGTACGCGATGGACGGCGCGGCGCCGAGCTGGTCCCAGAGCTGCTGGTCGAGCGCCTCGCCGCCGAGCATGAGCAGCGCGGGTGGCCGGCGGTCCGGGTCCAGCAGGCCGGCGGCGACCAGCGGCTTGACATACGACGGGGTCAGGTCGAGGAAGTCGATCTCGTTGTCCACGATGTGGCTCACCAGCGCACCCGGATCGAGCCGCAGGTCGGCGCCGATCACGTGCAGCTCGTGGCCGGCGACCATCCACAGCAGCTCGTCCCACGACGTGTCGAACGAGAACGACGCCGTGACCGCGACCCGGATCCGCGCACCGGCCGGCTCGAACAGGGTGCGGCGATGCTCGTGGAACAGGTTCACCAGGTTCCGGTGCTCGACGACCACCGCCTTGGGCGCACCCGTCGAACCCGACGTGTAGATCAGGTACGCCGCGTGCTCCGGGCGCACCGGCACGCCGAGATCGTCACCACCCTGACCACGCAACCGGTCGACCGTGACCGGCTCGTCGAGCAGCAGGCGTGCGGCCTCGCCCAGCGGCAACCTGCCCGACAGCGCGGCGGTCGTGATCACCAGCGCCGGCTCCGCGTCGGTCAGCAGGTGCCCGATCCGCTCGGCGGGCAGGTCAGGATCGACCGGCAGGTACGCCGCACCCGCCTTGAGCACGCCCAGGATCGACACCACGACCTCGGCCGACCGCGGCAGCACCAGGGCCACGCGCGACTCGGCCCCGAGCCCCGCGGCGACCACGAGCCCCGCGAGCCGGTTCGCCCGGGCGTTCAGCTCCGCGAAGCTCAGCCGGGTGTCCCCGGCCACCAGCGCCACCGCGTCCGGGCTCGACGCCACCTGCCGCTCGAACAGCTCCACCACCGAGCCGCCCGGCGCGTCCAGCCCGGTGTCGTTCCACTCGCCGAGGATGAGCGCGCGCTCCACTGTGGACACCAGGTCCACCTCGCCGACCGGCCGGTCCGGCGCGGCGGCACAGCCGGCCAGCAACGCCTCCAGATGCCCCAGGAAACGCGCCGCGGTCACCGCGTCGAACAGGTCGGTGTTGTACTCCAGCCGGCACTCCAGCCCGTTCGCGCGCTCGACCACGTCCAGCGACAGGTCCACCTGCGCCATCGCCATGTCGACGTCCAGCGCGTCCACCGCCAGCCCGTCCATGCTGACCTCGACGTCGTCGCCGAGCAGGCTGAACATCACCTGGAACAGCGGGTTGCGCCCGGGATCGCGGACCGGCTCGAGCTCCCTGACCAGCCGATCGAACGGCAGCTCCTGGTGCGCGAGCGCGCCCCGGGTGGACTCGCGGACCCGCGCCAGCACGTCCACGAAGGACAGTCCCGGGTCCAGCCCGGTGCGCAGCACCAGGGTGTTGACGAAGAACCCGACCACGGGCTCCAGCTCCACCCGGGTGCGCCCGGCGAACGGTGACCCGACGCAGATGTCCTCCTGCCCGGTGTACCGGTGGAGCAACGTCGTCAGTCCGGCCAGCAGGGTCATGTACAGGGTCGCCTGGTGGTCCTGGCCGAGCACGCGCAGCCCGGCCGACAGCTCCGCCGGCAGGTGCCGGGTGACGACCGCACCGGCGTAGGTCTGCACCCGGGGCCGGCGATGGTCCGTCGGCAGGTCCAGGTCGACGGCGCCGGCCAGCCGCGCCTTCCAGTACTCGAGGTCGACGGCGAGCCGCTCGTCCTGGTCCTGTTGCCACACCGCGAAGTCGGCGTACTGCAGCTCCGGCTCCGCCAGCGGCGACGCGGCACCGGCGCGGTAGGCGTTGTACAGCGCGGCGAGCTCGGCGCAGATGATGTCCAGCGACCAGCCGTCGGAGACGATGTGGTGCAGGCAGACCGACAGCACGTGGTCCTCCGCGGCCACCCGGAACAACGTCGCCCGGAACAGCGGCCCGGCAGCGAGGTCGAACGGTCGCGACAGGTCGGCCCGCAGTTCCTCGGACAACCGGGACCCCGGTACGTCCACGACCGGCAGTTCCACCGGCGCCGCGGGCAACACGACCTGAACGGGCTCGTCATCGGGGGCGGGCAGCACCGTACGCAGCGCCTCGTGCCGGCGGACGATCTCGGTGAGCGCCGCGGAAAGCGCGGTCACGTCGAGGGTTCCGGTCAGCCGCAGCACCAGCGGGACCGAGTAGGCAGTCGCCGAGTCGACCTGGTCGAGGAACCACAACCGGTGCTGCGCCACGGCGAGCGGCAGCGGTGCCGCCGAGTCCGGGCGCGGTCGCGGCGGGGCGCTCGTCGCACCGGCGCCCGTTCCTACGAGCGCGGCGAGCCCGGCCACGGTCGGGTTGTCCAGCACGGCGTCGATCGGCAGGTCGGCGCCGAACGTCGCGCGCAGCCGGGCGGCGAGCCGGGTCGCGAGCAGCGAGTGGCCGCCCAGCTCGTAGAAGTCGTCGTGCACACCGAGTTCCTCGACGCCGAGCAGTTCCCGCCACACGGTGGCGATCTCCGCCTCGGCTCCGGTCCGCGGCGCGGTGCTGGCGACGGCCGCGTCCCGCACCACCGGCGTGGCGCCGACGGGTTCGGGTGCCGCCGGGTTCTCCTCCTCCAGCGGTTGCCACCACCGGCCGTCCCGCCAGGAGAAGTGCCCACCCCAGTCGCCGGTGGCGGGTGGCCGCTGCGGCACCGGCCCGTCGCCGAGGTCGAGGACCGTGACGAACTCCGGCGCCGCCGCACGCACGTCGTCCGCCGTGGACGGGTCGACGCCGCACAACACCAGCCGGATCCCGGCCGCGCCACACTCCCGGGCAAGGTCGGCCAGACCATCGACGGAGACGTGCGCGCCGACCACGATCACCGGCGACACCGCGCCCTGCCTCGTGACCTCGATGACCGCACTGTCCATTTGAGACGCTTCGAGCGTGGCGAACCGGGCCGCGTCGGTGCCGAGCGCGCGCACCAGCGCGGTGGCCGGCACGTCGCCCACCGACAGCACCGCGTCGTGGCGCGCCACCCGGCGCACCGCCCGCACCGGCCTGGCGGGCGGGGAGCAGTCGAGCGCCTCGAACGGATGCGGCGGCAGTGCGCAGCGTCGCGTCTCCGCGCCGTCGAACAGGGCCTCCGCACCGGACTCGAAGCCGCGCTCCCACAACCGGGCGAGCATCGTGAGCAGCCCGTCCTCCTCGGACTCCGTGGCGCGCCCGGCCACCGGCACGGCCAGCCGGGACGCGGTCCAGCCGGGGTGGGCGCGCAGCATCCGGCTCATCGCCTGCCCGGGCCCCAGCTCCAGGAAGACCTCGGCGGATCCGGCCAGCAGCGCGTCGGCACAGTCGCCGAGCCGGACGGTGCCGGCCAGGTGCTCGACCCAGTAGCCGGACTCGGCGACCCGGGCCGGATCTGCCCAGTCCCCGGTGAGGTTCGACAGGAACGGCAGGACGGGTGTCCCGTGCGGGGTCGCCGCGACCGCACGGCCCAGCCGCCGCGCGGCCGGGCGGATCAGCGGCGAGTGGAAGGCCCGGTCGGTGTCCAACAGCCGCACGTCGATTCCGTTGCTCCGCAGGGCATCCATCGCGGCGTCGACGGCCGGTGGTGGTCCGGCGAGGACCGTGTGCCGCGGCCCGGACACCGCGAGTGCCAGCTCCGGCTGGGCGGCGAGCAGCTCGTTCACCCGGTCCGGCGGCGCGGTGGTGCTCAACATCCGCCCGGGGGCGGCGTCGCGCATGGCGAGGCCACGTTCGTGGATCAGCGCGAGCGCGTCGGCCGGCCGCCACAGCCCGGCCACGGTCGCCGCTACGTACTCGCCGACGCTGTGGCCGAGCATGCCCGCCGGCTCCACACCGAAGTCCTGGAGCTGCCTGGCGAGCGCGTATCCGACGGTGAACAGGCCGAGCTGCTGGTGGACGGTGTCGCGCACCCAGGCCGGGTCCGCGTCAGCGCGCAGCACCGTCGCCAGGTCGATGTCGTAGCGGATGCCGGCCAGCTCGGCCAGCTCGTCGAACACGGCCCGGAACGCGGGCAGGAGCCGGTGCGCCGCGGCGCCGAACCCCGGCCGCAGCGCGCCCTGCCCGGGGAACAGGAACGCGACCGGGGTGCCGGTCGCGGCCTGCCGGGCGGGCGGGTCGGCCCGCAACGCGGCCGCGGCGTCCGCCCGGTCGGTGGCCACCACGGCGACGCGATGCGGGAAACGGCGCCGTCCGGTGGCGAGGGTCCACGCGACGTCGTCGAGGGTGGGACCGTCCTGTTCGGACTCCGTCGCGGCGAGCTCGTCGGCGAGGTCGGTGCGCAGCCGGTCCAGCGCCGTCGGGGTGGCCGCGGACAGGCAGAACACCCGCGGCCGGTGGTGCGTGGTGCGGCGCGGCGCGGCCGGCGGTGACTCGAGGATCGCGTGCACGTTCGTGCCGCCCATCCCGAACGAGCTGAGCCCGGCGATCAGCGGCCCCTCCTGGGGCAGCGGCCCGGCTGTGGTGGCGATCCGGAACGGGCTGGTGTCGAGCTCCAGCTCCGGGTTGGGCCGGCGGTAGTGCAGGGTGGGCACCAGCCGGCGGTACCTCAGCATGAGGGCGGTCTTGATCAGCCCGGCGACCCCCGCCGCCGCGCTGGTGTGCCCGATGTTGCTCTTCACGGCGCCCAGCCAGCAGTAGCCGGCGCGGTCGGTGGACTCGCGGAAGGCGGCGGTGAGCGCCGCCATCTCGACCGGGTCGCCCACCCTGGTGCCGGTCCCGTGCGCCTCGACGTAGCAGATGTCGGCGGCGTCCACGCCGGCCACGCCCTGGGCGCGCCCGATGACGTCACGCTGGCCGGGGATCGACGGGGCGATGTAGCCGAGCTTCTGCCCGCCGTCGTTGTTGACCGCCGACCCGCGGTACAGCGCGATGATCCGGTCGCCGTCGGCCAGCGCGTCCGCCAGCCGGCGCAGCACCACCACGCCCACACCGTTGCTGCACACCGTCCCGGTTCCGTCCGCGTCGAACGGCTTGCAGTGCCCGTCCGCCGACAGGATGTGGCCCTCCTGGTAGAGGTGGCCGGCGGTCTGCGGCATCCACAGCGTTACCCCACCGGCCAGGGCGGCGTCGCATTCGTGGTTCAGCAGGGCCATCGCCGCCTGGTGCACCGCCACCAGCGAGGTGGAGCACGCCGTCTGCACGCTGATCGCCGGGCCGCGCAACCCGAGCTTGTAGGCGACGCGGGTGGCCAGGAAGTCCTTGTCGTAGCCGACCAGCCGGGCGACGTCGTCGGTCTGGTCGCGAGCCAGGTCCAGGTTGGCCATGTCGGAGCCCGCGTAGACGCCGACGTAGCCACCGAACCGGTCGGGGTCGAGGCCGGCGTCGTCCAGCGCCGACGAGCAGGCCTCGAGGAACACCCGGTGCTGCGGGTCCGTGCCGGCCGCCTCCGCCGGGCTGTAACCGAAGAAGGCGCGGTCGAAGTGCTCCCCGCCGTCCAGTACACCCCGAGCCGGGACGTAGTCGGGATGCCGCGCCTCGTCCGCGGGCACGCCCGCCGCGATGAGCTGGTCCAACCGGAACCGGCTGATGCTCTCTACCCCGGTGCGCAGGTTGTGCCAGTAGCGCCGGACATCGCTCGCCCCCGGCAGCCGGCACGACATCCCGACGATCGCGATGGCGGGGCCGCCGTCCATAGGAGATCTCCCTCGATGGCTTGACTCAGTTCAACCAAACGTCCGGCGGTCCCGCATCTCTGCGCGTGCGGTTTCCGGGCCGCGGTCACCTCATCGGGTGGGCCGCGTCCGGTGGGCCAGGGCTGCCCGGATCTGGCTCCCGCCGTCACGTGCGCCGGTGCCGCCGGTCACCCGGCTCTCGGTGGCCGGGCAGGAGGTCAGCGCGGCCGCCAGGGTGTGCACGGTCGGGTGCTCGACGAGCCGGCGGATCGGCAGCGTCGTCGCGAGCTGTGCCTGGAGGCGGGCGTGCAGCCGGGCCAGCAGCAGGGAGTTCCCGCCGAGGTCGAAGAAGTTGTCGTGGGCGCCGACGGACTCCAGCCCGAGCACCGCACACCACACCGCGGCGATGCGCTGCTCCATGCCGGCCGCCGGCAGGCCGCCCGCCTGCTGGCCGGGACGTGCCGGGCGGGGCAACGCGCCCATGTCGATCTTGCCGCGGCGGTTCACCGGCAGCTCGGCCAGCCAGATCAGCGCGCCGGGCACCAGGGACTCCGGCAGGGCCAGCCGGAGCCGGGACAGGACCGCCCGGGTGCCGGCATCGGTGTCGGTTCCCGGCGACGCCACCGCGTAGGCGACCAGCGGCACCGGCTCGTCCGGGAGGTGCGCGACGACGGCCTTCGCCACGAGCGGGTCGTCGGACAGGCACGACTCGATCCGCATGATCGACCGGTAGCCGTCCAGCCCCTCACCGCCGTGCAGCCGGCCCAGATACTCCAGCGTGCCGTCGGGCAGCCAGCGCCCGCGGTCGCCGGTGCGGTACACCCGGCCCGCCGCGCCGTCCTCGGCGAACCGTTCCCTCGTCAGGTCCGGACGCCGCCAGTAGCCCTGCGCCACCGTCGCGCCGCCGACGTGGATCTCACCCGGAACGCCGACCGGGCAGCGACGCCCGGCCGCGTCGAGCACGTACACCCGGACCCCGGCACCGGGCCGGCCGGCGCAGTTGAGCGCGGTCGCGTCGGCGGCCACCAGGTCGTGCCGGGTGGCGCGACCGGCCTCGGCCGGGTCGTAGGCGGCGCACACCCGGTACCCGGTGCCGGCCGGCGGCAGCGTGGTGAGCGCCCCGTCGACGGCCAGCCACCGCACGGTGGGCAGCTCGGCGTGGGCCGCCCACAGCTGCTCGGCCAGCGGTGCCGGTGCGGACAACCGCGTCACGCCCTGCTCGTCCGCCCACGCGGCCAGCTCGGTGGCCACCACGGGACGCTCGTAGGGCAGCAGTTCCGCGCCGGTGACCAGGGCCTGCCAGACGTCCCGCTGCGTGCGGGCCGAGGCGACCTCGTGGATCCAGCTCACCCGGTCCCCGGTCGACAGCTCGAACGCCTCGGCGTCCCCCGGTGTCGCGAGCGAGAGACCGCGGTGGCTGTGGGCCACTCCCGCCGGCTCGCCGGTGGTGCCCGCGGTGTAGAGCACGCACGCGGTCGACGCGGGGTCCGGCGGTTCGACGGCCGGCGCACCCGCGAGTGACCCGACCGAGCCGAGGTCGATCGCGCCGACGTCCAGGTCGTCCACAAGGGACGGATCGGTGGTGAGCACCGCGCACGCCCCGAGATCGTCCAGGTAGGACCGGATCCGGGCCACCGGCTGGGCCGGCTCGAGCGGGCTGAACGCGAACCCGGCCTGCCACGCACCGAGCATCGCGACCACGAGGTCCGCGCCGCGGGGCAGCAGCAACGCCACCACCGGGTGCTCACCCCGAGCATGCCCGCGCAACTCGGCCGCCACCGCCGCGGCGCGTTCGGCCAGCTCGCGGTAGGTCAGCACACCGCCGCCGGAGCGGAGCGCCACCGCGTCCGGGCGCTCGGCGCACTCGCCGGGCGACGAGTGCCGGGATCGACGTCACCTCGGCCACGGGCGGGCCCTGCTCGAACCGCGCCAGCTCGGCCAGCTCGTCCTCGCCGATCAGGTCCAGCGTCTGCACCGGCCGGTCGGCCACCTCCGCCACGGACTCGAGGAACCGGCCCAGCCAGCGAGCGATCCGCCCCACCTCACCGGCGGTGAACCGGTCACCCCGGTACGACACGGTGCCCCGCAACCGCCCGTCGGCCTCTTCGAGGTTCACGCTCAGGCCGAACATGCCGGCATCGTGTGCCAACTCGACGGGGCTGAGCTCCACCCCGCCGACCACGGTCCGGGGCTCCGCGCCGGTGGTCGCCGCCAGCAGGACGTCGATGTACGGCGTCCAGCCGGCGCGGCGCTCCGGGTTGAGCCGGTTCACGATCTCGTCGAGCGGCACCCACTGGTGGTCGAACGCCGCCAGCACCCGCTCCCGCATGCCGTGCAGCAAGTCGCGCACCGACATCTCGGCGGTGCACTCCGACCGCAGCACCACCATGTTCAGGCACGGCCCGAGCACGTCGGCGAACTCCTCCCGGTTCGCCACCGGACAACCGAACGTCACGTCCTGCCGCCCGGTCCACCGATGCAGCAACGCGGCCAACCCGGCCGCCGCCACCATGAACCACGACACGCCATGCTCGGCCCGCACCCCACGCAGCCGATCGAGCACGTCGGCGGACAGCTCGATCGGAACCGTGCCGGGAGGCGCGGCACGCAACGGCGGCGTCACCGCCGGATAGGACGGTGCCCCGGCGAGCGTGCGCACCCAGTGCTCCACGCCGGCCGCGTCGCCCGCCCGGGCCACCTGTGCCAGCGCGAAGTCCTTGTACTGCCGGGCACCCGCGGCCGGCAGCGCGGTCTCCAGCGGCTCCTCGGCGATCGCGCTCGCATCGCCCAGCAGCCGGCCGAGCCAGTCGGCCATCCGCCGCACGTCCGCCTCGGTGTAGCGGTCGCCCCGGTAGGACAGCACCGCACCGTCATCGGTGAACGTGACGGTGAGACCGGCATACGTCCCGTGCCGTGCGCGGTCGAGGGGCACCGCGGCGATCGTTGCCGGACCGAACGGCTCCGCACCACCGGCGCCGGTCACCCGGTCGACTTCCACGTCGAGGTACGGGACCGACCCCGGGCGCGGCGGCGGCTTGACCCGGTCGAGCACCGTGGGCAGCGGTACGGCCTGGAACTCCGTCGCGTCCAATATGGACTCACGCACCGCGGCGAGCAGGTCGCCGAAGCTCATCCCCGGCTTGTACCGCGACCGCAGCACCACCGTGTTCGCGCACGGGCCGAGCACGTCGGCGCGCTCCTCGTCCTCCCGGTTGGCCATCGGCAGCCCGAACGTGACGTCGTCCGAACCCGACCAGCGATGCAGCAACGCCGCCACCGCGGTCACCGTGACCATGTGCGAAGTGACCCGGTAGCCCGCCCGCAGTTCCGCGGTCGCCGCGGCGAAGTCGGCGGGGAACGCCATCCGTACCGCACCGTGCGGGCCCGGCCGGACCGGCGGCGGGCAGAGTTCCAGTGCGGCCGGCGCGCCGACGAGGTGGTCGGCGAAGTGGTCCAGGCCCTGCTCGCCGTGCGGGCCGGCGAGCAGTTCCTCGTGCCGCCGCACCGCCTGGGTGTACTGGACCGGTGCCGGCAGCTCGGGGAGCGTCGGGTCCAGGGCTCGGGCGTAGGCGTGGCCGAGCTCGCGCACGAACACCGGGACGGACCCCTCGTCGAACACGATGCGATGCAGGCATACCAGCAGCAGGTACTCACCGGCGCCGTCCCGGTCGTCACAGTCGAGCAGCCGGACCCGCAGCAACCGTCCGGACTCGAGGTCGAACGGTGTGCGTGCCTCGGTTTCGACCAGCTCGTCGACCGCCGCTGCGCCGCGTACGTCCACCACGTCGAGATCAGGCACCCACGGCTCGGTCACGACCTGCCGCGGCTGGCCGCCGTGCTCGCGGAACGCGGTCCGCAGGATCTCGTGCCGCTCGACCAGCGTCGCGACCGCCACACGCAAGGCGTCCGGCCGCAGCTCGCCGCGGGCCCGCCACAGCAGCGGCACGCTGTGCCCGGGGCGGGCCGGATCCATCCGCTCGGCCTGCCAGATCAGGGCCTGCGTGCCGGCGACCGGCGCCCCGGCCTCGTCGGGAGCGGCGGTCTCCGGTGCCGGTGCGAGGGCGGGCGCCAGCGTGTCGAGGTGGTCGGCCAGGTCCTGCACCTGGGGCCGCAGGAACAGGTCCCGCAGGGACAGGCGCACGCCGGTGACGGCCGCCAGCTCGCTGACCAGCTTGGTGGCCAGCAGCGAGTGCCCGCCGAGGTCGAAGAACGAGTCGTCCGCGCCGGGCCCGGCGATCCCCAGCAGCTGCGCGAAGACACCCGCGACGAGACGTCCGGTCGCGGTCTCCGGGGCCCGCGCCGCACCGCCGGAGAGCTGAACGCCCAGCTCACCCAGGGCGCGCCGGTCGAGCTTTCCGTTGCCGGTCAACGGGAACCGCTCCACCAGGTGGAACTCGGCCGGAACCATGTAGACCGGCAGCCGCGCGCCGAGATGTGCCCGCAGCGCGGCCGGCGAGGGGGCACCGGCCACGCAGCGCAGGTAGGCGACGAGCTTGCCCTCGCTGCCACCGTGCAGCAGCACCACCGCGTCCGCCACGTCCGGGTGGGCGCGCAGGGAGGACTCGATCTCGCCCGGCTCGATGCGGAAGCCGCGCAGCTTGATCTGGAAGTCGCCACGCCCCAGGTACACCAGGGTTCCGTCCGGCTGGTAGCGAGCGAGGTCGCCGGAGCGGAACATCCGCCCGCCGCCGAACGGGTCGGGGACGAACCGCTCGGCGTTGAGCTCGGGCCGCTTCAGGTAGCCGGTGGCCACGCCCTCGCCGCCGATGTAGATCTCGCCGATCGCGCCGACCGGCAGCAGCCGGCGCGGGTTGTGCCGGTCGAGCAGGTAGGTGGTGTTGGTCGGCATCGGCATGCCGATGTTGCTGACGTCGCCGTCGATATCGGCCCGGGTCACCTCGTGCGCCGTGGTCAGCACGGTGGTCTCGGTGATGCCGTACAGGTTCACCAGCCGCAGCCCGGGCAGCCGGCGCACCCAGCCGGACAGCTTGCCCGGCGCCAGCGCCTCCCCGCAGAACATCACGTACCGGAGGGCGTCCAGTGGCCGCTCGCCGTCGGCCAGGGCGAGGTTGGTCAGCCGGCCGAACGCGGTGGGCGTCTGGTTGAGCACGGTGACCCGTTCGCGGCGCAGCAGGTCGAGGAAGCGCTGGGGGTCCGCGGCGACGTCGTCGGCGACCACGACGAGCCGACCACCGTGGACGAGGCAGCCGAAGATCTCCCACACCGAGAAGTCGAACGAGTACGAGTGGAACATCGTCCAGACGTCGGCCGCGGAGACCTCGAACGGGAAGTCGTCATTGCGCACCAACCGGACCAGGTTGCGGTGGGTGATCAGGGCGCCCTTGGGCCGGCCCGTCGTGCCGGAGGTGTAGATGCAGTACGCCAGGTCGTCCGGTGCCACCTCGGGCAAGGCGACGTCGTGGTCGGCCGCGATCAGTTCTGGGATGGACAGCACGGTCGCGTCGCCGGCCGGGCCCTCCCCGTCGGTGATCACCCACCGGGTCTCGCTGTCCGCCAAGATGAACGCGATCCGCTCGGCCGGGTTCGCGGGCGCGATCGGCAGGTAGGCCGCGCCCGCCGCGATCACGCCGAGGATGGCCTCGACCTGTGCGACACCACGCTCGAGCACCAGCGCGACCAGCTCGCCGGGCTGCACGCCCCGCGCGACCAAACCACGGGCGATCCGCTCGGCGTTGCCCACCAGCTCGTCGTAGGTCCGGTGCTGCGAGCCCGCGGTGAGTGCGACCCGGTCGGGGAACTCGCGTGCCTTGGCGGCGACCAGGTTGTGAATGGTGGTCTCGGGGTAGGCGGCGCTGGTGTTCCAGTCGAGTAGTTGGGTGTGGCGTTCTCGGTCGGTCAGCAGGTCGAAGCCAGAGATGGTCGTGTCCGGGTCGGAGATGGCCTGCTCGACGACCCGCGTGTAGTGCTCGGCGAACAACGTGAGCTGGTCGTCGCCGAAGTACAGTCCGTTGTAGACGATCCGCCCGCTGACCCCGTCGCCGTCCGGACGCAGGAGCAGCTGAAAGTCGTACCTGCCGTAGCCACCGACCCAACCGGACTCGTCCGGCCGTGGTGGTTCGGGCGCGTAGTGGAACAACACGTCGAACAGCGCGGTGCGGCTCATGTCCTTGGCCGGGTTCAGCACCCGAACCAGATCGTCGAACTGCGCACGGCAATGCCGCGCCGCCCGTGCCAGGTCCCCCGCCGCCACCGTCGCGAAGGACCCGAAGTCCTGCTCCGGCGCGCTGTTCAGCCGCACCGGCACCAGGTTCGCCAACGGCCCGACCACCCGCTCCTCACCGGGTCCGCGGCGGCTCTGCACGGTGCCGATCACCAGCTCGTACTGCCCGGTATAGGCGGCCAGTACAGCGTGGAACGCCGCGAGCAACAACGCGTCGACGGGCACAGCCAACCGAGCGGCGGCCGCATCCAGACCTGCCGGCAACACCACTGGCACCGACCGCTCCTGGTACACGTGCACCGCGGCGCGGGCCTCCCGCTCCGGCAACGCGATCGGCTCGATCTCCCCACCCAACACGGCCGCCTGCACCGCCAGATCGGTCGCGACGACATCGGGATCCGCGCCCGCCAGCCAGTCCCGATAACTGGACGGCTCCCCCACGGTGCCGTCCAGCAGCTCCTCCGCGACCACGGCCAACGACACCCGGTCCACCACCGCCTGATGCCCCAGCAGCGCCAGCCACGCGGTCCCGTCCTCCAGCGGCTGCACCGCCACCCGGAACAGCGAGTCGTGCTCCAGGTCGAACGGCGTACGCAACCAACCGATCAACCCATCCCCCGGCTCGGTGGCCGGCAACCACTCAGCGCGCACCTCCCGCTCGGCACACACCCGCTGGCGCACGCTGTCATCCGCCGCGAACACCAAGTTCGTCCGCAACGCCTCATGCCGGCCGACCACTGTGGCCAGTGCCGCATCCAGCGCGACCCGGTCCGGCACAGCCGGAACCCGGAGCACCAACGGCAGGTTGTGATAGGTCGGCGAGGTCTCGTAGACCACGCCCTTCTCGAACCGATCGATGAACGCCATCCGCTCCTGATGCGCCGACGCCGCGCACTCCCCCACACCCAGCTCGACCGACGCCCGCGGTGCAGCCAGTCCAGCATCCGCCGACCGACCACACGCAACCGCTCGGCGTCCAACGAGGTGAGGTCCAGCTCCCGCCAGGACTCCGGACCACCACCCGCGTCCTGACCGGCCGCCTCATAGCCCGCCCGCAGATCACGCAGGAACACCGGCATCGACGAGGCATCCCACACCAGGTGATGCGTGCATACGAACAGGACCTGCTCGTCGTCCAGCTCGACCAGGGCGACGCGCAGCAGCCGGTCGGTCGTCAGGTCGAAGCCGCGCAGTCCCGCGTCGTGCATCCAGGCGGCGAGCCGGTCCTCGGCATCCGGCGCGCCGCGCAGGTCGAGGTGCTCCAGCTCGGGCGTCCACGGCTCGCCGACCACCTGGTACAGCCGCCCGTCCCGCTCGACGAACGACGTGCGCAGGATCTCGTGCCGCTCGACGACCAGAGCGAGCGCCGCGGCCAGCGTGTCGGCCGCGAGCGTGCCGTGGACGCGCCAGGCAAGCGGCACGTTGTAGACGCCGGTGCCCGGCTCCAACCGCTCGGCGAACCACATCCGCTGCTGGATGCTCGTCGCCGGCACTAAGTCACCGGGAGTGGACTCGCTCATGCGCCCGCCGCCCCCCGCACCGACCGCGGCCGCCTGTCCGTCCACACCGTGTCCACACGGGACAAGCAGCCGTCCTTCGGGCCGACGAACCCGGCGTCCCTGGGCACCACCACGTACCGCGGTTCGTCCATGACTGGCCCCTCTCGATTCCCACGAGTATCACCAGGGGCACTCCGGCGTCGGCATCTCCCAGCGTGCCGACCCGGCCGAACACCAACAACGCAACGATTCTCGATGGGCTCGCTGTGGAATCCGCCGACGCGTAGGGTGGGTCGTGTCGGACGACGACATCCCAATTCCGAGGTGCCACCCTTCCGGCCCCAAGACCTTGGAACAAGTGGTGTGTCATGTCCATTCACCGCACTCGTAGCGAGTCCAACGGCCCGGTCCGCCGTCCGTCTGGTGTTGCCTCACCGGCTCAGCAGACACCCGAACCGGCGATCCAGGAGCCACCGCCGGCGCGGGTGCCCCACACTCGTGCCGGTGCGGCGTGGGTGGCGCTGATCGGTTCCGCGCTGCTCGCCGTGCTGCTGATCATCTTCCTGGTGCAGAACACCCGCAGCACCGAGATCTCGTTCCTGTGGATGACCACCAGCACCCCGCTGGCCGTCGCGTTGCTGATCGCTGCCGTCGGGTCCGTGCTGCTCACCCTGATCCTCGGCACCGCCCGCATCGCCCAGCTTCGGCGCCTGGTCCGCAAGCAGCGCACCTGACGGTCCGGCCCACACCCTCCAGGTACACCGTACGGGTGTATTCGACTAGGCCGATTGCATCAACGGGACGGAGCGGATACATTCGCGTTCGTCTACTGGACACCCGACCTCGAGGTGCCCAGTGACAGTCCTGTTGGGACTGCATCGCAAATCCTGATTCGAAGAATTTGTTCATCGCTGGGGCGTGCTGCTGAAGCCGGGAGCGGTTGTTCGGTTGGGGAAAGGCGCATGATGAAATACTCCCTTGTCTCCACACGAGCCACCGGCCGATCCCGGCCCAAACGATGGCCGGTGGTTCTGCCACTGGCCATCGTGACCGGTCTCCTGGTAGCCGTGGGTTCGATATCCGCCCCACGGGCCGCCGCGGCGGAAGCACCGGTCGGACTGGGCACCGCGGCGACATATTCGGTGCTCGGCGGCCAAGCGGTCACCAACACCGGTCCCAGCGTTCTGGCCGCCAACGTGGGCGTGAGTCCAGGCACCGCGATTACCGGGTTCCCACCCGGCATCACGAACGGCGTCGCACACGCCGGTGACGCACACGCCGCTGGAGCCCAGGCGAACCTGACGACGGCCTACAACGACGCGGCCGGCCGCGCGCCCACCGCCAACATCGCCGGCGACCTGGGTGGCCTGACCCTGACCACCGGTGTCTACAACGCCTCGAGCTCCATCGGCCTGACCGGAACCCTCACCCTGGACGCCCAAGGGGATCCGAGCGCCGTCTTCATCTTCCAGGTCGGGTCCATGCTGACCACCGCATCGGCCAGCAGTGTCAGCATGATCAACGGCGCGCAACCGTGCAACGTCTACTGGCAGATCGGCAGCTCCGCGACGCTGGGCACCACGTCTGACTTCACGGGCACGATCCTGGCGCTGACCTCGATCTCGGTGACCACCGGCACCAGTGTCGAAGGCCGCGCGCTCGCTCGCAACGGCCAGGTCTCCCTGGACACCAACGTCTTCACCGAACCAGGCTGCGACATCCCGCCCACCACCACGACGGCCACAACCGCACCCGGTGTCGGAGGCACCGGCAACGGAAACGGCGGAGGAAGCGGCGGAGGGCTGCAGGGACAGGGTGACAACGACGTCCCAGCCGGACAGGATGGCCTCGCCTCCGGGCAGGACGACCTCGCCAACACCGGCACCAGTCCTGCGCTCATCCGCCTGGCCGTCGTCGGCTCACTGCTGCTCATCCTGGGCGGCCTGCTGTTCCTGATCGTCCGCGGCCGGACACACGGTCACAAACGGCCACCGACCACATGAGACAACAACCGAGCGGGCGGTGCGTCTAGCCCGCCAGGTGGGCGGTGTGCTGTAGCCAGTGCCGCGCCAGATCGACGTCGCCGTCGATGGTGACGTCGTCAGCGTCTCCGCCGGTCAGGGGAAGCCGGCGGGTCAGGACGAGCAGCAGCGATTTCGCCGGACCGTGGACGGTCACGTCGGCCGTGCCGTGGTGGGGCCGCCAGCGCACACCGTCAGAGTGGCGTTCGAGGTGCCATTCGCCGGAGTCGCCGAGGCCGGGTTCGTCGGTGGCGTGCCAGTGCAGGGTCTGACCGGTGCCACGCATCGCCGCCGCGGAGTCCGGCCGCTGGACCGCCCAGGTTGGCGACGTGAGCATGGCCAGGTGGTTGGTGACGAGACCGGCGGCGACGTCCGCGTCGACGTCGTAGTCCTGGCCGGCAGCCGCGGCGGCGTCGAAGCCGTGGATGACCGCCTCGTTGAGCAGGCTGTGGAGCCAGAACCGTGCACCGGTCCGGTCATCGCCGGCGGGGTTGAATACCGAGGCTTCGAGTGCCGCGTCGGAGCAGGCCGCGGCCGCGCGGGCGGCGGAGTCGGACAGCCACGCCGGCCAGGTCTGGGGCTCGGCGGGCAGCTCGGCCATCTCGGTGGGCAGTTCGGCCGGGTCGGCGATGCGGCGTTCGACGATCTCGGACACCCAGTGCTGGGTCTGGCCGACGTGCTCGACCAGGCTGGTCACGGTCCAGCCCGGGCAGGTCGGCACCGAAGCGTCACTACCGGCTGCGCGGGCGCATTCCGCCAGCCGTTCCGTGTGGTCCCGCAGTGCCTGTCGACAGCGTTCCGCGCTCAGCTCGGGATTCATTTTTTTCTTCCTTCCCCATCGCTCGGGTTACCACTCTAGTCCCCCTGGTGGGTGATTTCCGGAAGTCAACACCACTGCCTGTTCCGGGCCTGCACTATCGTGGCGGTACCGGCCTTGGGGGAGGACGTTGGAAATGGCTTCATTCGTCGGCAAACCCATAGTTGACTTGAGACATGACGGGGGCGGTCTGTTCACCCTGACGGTGACCTATGTCGCACAGTTCACCCACGATGAGCTGCTCATCAAACAGGAGTTCGCCGAAAGCATGGCTCTCTTCGAGAGCGACAGCGGCGAGATTTTCGGCGGTGGCGACGACCACTACTTCAATGTTCCGGTCAGGACCTTCAAGCCCCACTTCGTACAGGAAAGGCGAGCGTTTCTCATCGGTCCGATCAACGGCGCACAGCTCGACTCCGAGCCGGGTGGCGAAGAGGTCTACGCGCAGGTACATTTCCGTCCCAGCCACGAGAAGGTCAGCATGATAAGGAACAGTGACACGTTTTCACTCGCAGTGTGAGAATCGCTGCGCCAACGGGTGACTACCCACGGCGCCTCCCGAGTGGTTCAATGGGTTGTCTAGACCATTGGACGAGGGAGCCCAGGCATGTCCCGACGACGCAGTCGCCTGCTCATCGCACTGATCGTGGCCGCCGCCACCGCCGTGACCTTCGCCGGCCCGGCCGAGGCAGGTGGCCGGGATGTGCCGCTGGACCAGCTGCGGGTGACCACCACCGAGGTGGCCGCGGACCTGTCCCGTCCGACCGCGGTCGCGGGTCTTCCCGACGGCACGGTGCTGCTCACCGAGAAGCCCGGCCGCATCCGCTCGTACGACCCGGTGTCCGGACTCGCACCGACCCCGGTGCTCGACATAACCGACCGGGTGAACGAGACCGATGCCGAACGCGGCCTGCTCGGGCTGGCCCCGGCGCCGGACTTCGCGTACAGCGACACCGTCTACGTCGTTTACACGCGCGAGCCCGACGCGGCCGTCACCCTGTCTCGCATCGACCTCACCACCGGCGCCGAGCAGGTGCTGCTCACCCAGGAGCACGCGGAGTTCGGCAACCACAACGGCGGGCACGTCACGTTCGGCCCGGACGGACTCCTCTACATGGGCATCGGCGACGGCGGCAGCGGCGGCGACCCGTACGGCAACGGGCAGAACCGGAACACGTTGCTGGGCAAGATACTGCGCATCGACGTCAGCACGGAGTGCGCGCCGCTGCCCTACTGCGTGCCCCCGGACAACCCGTTCGTCGGCGTCGCGGACACGCGGCCGGAAATTTGGTCGTGGGGCCTGCGCAACCCGTGGAAGTTCGCGTTCGACGAGGCCGACGAGTCATTGTGGATCGCCGACGTGGGGCAGGGTCGCTACGAGGAGATCGACCACATCGGCGCGCGCGACGGCGGCGAGAACTTCGGCTGGTCGTGCATGGAGGGCCCGATCGTCTTCAACGAGTCACGCTGCGACGCCGCCGCCGAGTACACCGCACCGGTGTTCCACTACCGCTCGGGCGTCGAGGGCTGCGCCGTGATCGGCGGCCTGGTGTATCGCGGGCGGGCGTATGCCGACCTGGCAGCGGGCACGTACGTCGCGGCCGACTTCTGCGCCATGACCGCCTATGGGCTGCGCGCCAACGACGACGGCACCCACAGCGCCGCCCAGATCGGCACCTTCCCCGAGTACGTCAACGCGTTCGGCGCGGACTGCGCCGGGGAGCTGTACCTGGTGACCGACCTCCCGGGCAAGCTCTACCGGGTCGGCTTCACCACCGCCTGACCCGCGACGGCAAAGGCCGTCGCACCATGATCGCGCACGCTATTCTATTTCGACGTCACCCAAGCCCCTGACTATCCATTTCCGTTGACATCGCCACTCGGCAGGGCAATGGTTGAGGCATGATATATGTATCGGCTCAGCGCGGAAACGACGGAAATACCGGCACCTTGGCCGATCCGGTACGCGAGATCGCCCGGGCAATCCAGATGGTCGACACGGGCGGCACCGTTGTTGTGCTCGACAGCGGCGAGTACCAGCCGTTCCAGGTAGACAAGAGTCTCGCCGTGGTCGCCGAAGGCGTTCACGCCCACGTCTCCGGGGAGTTCACGGGCTTCGAGGGCGCGATCGGAGTCGATCCCGGGTCGGCCGGTGTCGTATCCCTGCGCGGCCTGGCCGTGCGTGGGGCGAGCATCGGCGCCTCGAAAGGCATCAGCGTGGATTCAGGGCGGGTACGGGTCGAACGCTGCACGATAAGCAACTTCGGCTCGAGACCCGACGGCTTCCCCGCGCGGGGAATCTCCATTTCTGGCGGCTCCGTGGTCACCGTCGTCGACACGGTGCTGCGGGACAACCTCGGCGCGATCGAGACGGGCAGCGACAGCGCGTCGCGCGTGTCGATCGAGCGGTGCTCCCTGCACGGAGACAGCGGCACCAACTCGAACGGCATACAAGTAGGCAGGAACTCGAAGGTGGCCGTCGTCGACAGCCTGGTGACCGACTACGGCCTCGGCGTTTACATTCGGGGACTCGCGGGGAGCCCGCTGGCCACCCTCGCCCTCACCGGGACGACCGTGACCAACAACCGTATCGGCGTATACGCCGACAGGACCGGTCAGGCGCTGCTCACGCGATCCACCGTGACGTTGAACGACACCGGCTTGTTCACGTTGAACAGCGGCGTCATCTACACCGCCGGGGACAACGCGGTGTTCGGGAACTTCAGCAGCAACATCGGCGCCGGCACCGAGTACCTCACGCCCGACCTGAGTGCCTGAGGCGACATGACGTGGCCGGCCCAGCTGGCCGGTGATCCTCGGCGGACAGGGTTGCCGAACCTATCCACCGGCCTTCGTGTAGTCGCGGGTCAGCCAGTGCTCGGGGCGCATGAGGATGCGGACCATGCGTTCGGTGGCGCCGGGGGCGCTTTCGATGTAGGCGTCGGCCCCTTCGGGGCCGAGGTAGCGGCTGGCGAGAGCCCGGCGTTGCTCGACGGTGACGGAGTCCTCGATCGCGGTGATCGGGCCCTCGGCTGAGGCGTACTGGTAAGGGAGCTCGGTGCCCTGGACGCACAAGGTGATCCGGCCGGCGCGCCGGATGAGCGTGGTCTTGCGGCTGTCCCGCTCGGTGATGAGGCTGACCTCGCCGCCGGGGCGGTAGTCGTACCAGACCGGGACGGCCAGCGGCGCGCGGCCGTCCTCGCCGGCTACCGCCACGACCGCGACGTGCACCTGGGCCAGGAAGGCCTGGCGTTCCTCGACCGTCATCGTCAACGACATGCGGTCCACGCTAGCGCCGGCCAGGTTCTCCTGGTGGTACAACGTTTGCGACCGCGAGCGAAGGAGGATGGTGCCGCCAATGCGCGATGAGCCGGCCGATGTCGAAGACATTCGGGAACGTCTTCGGCATGTCAGATGGATTGGCGGCGGCAGCGGCGCAGGAAAGTCGACCATCGCTCGCCAGCTCGCCGCTCGCTACGGCCTGGGCATCTACGCGACCGACGATGTCATGCTCGACCATGCACAGCGCAGCACGCCCGAGCAGGCACCGCAGCTGAGCCGGTTCATGAAAATGAGCATGGACGAGCGTTGGCTCGGCCAGTCCCCCGAGGCGATGCTGGACACCTTCCACTGGTTCCGCGGCGAGGCCTTCGACCTGGTGATCGAGGACCTGCTGGCCATGCCGTCAGAGCCCGGATTGATCGCGGAAGGGTTTCGGCTGCTCCCGCGCCTCGTGGTGCCACTCCTCGCCGACCCGGGTCGCGCGGTCTGGCTGCTGCCCACGCCCCAGTTCCGCTCCGCGGCGTTCGACAGCCGCGGCACGATGTGGCAGATCGCGGACTCGACGAGCGACCCGCGCACCGCGCAGCGCAACCTGCTCGAACGCGACCACCAGTTCACCGAGCGCCTGCGCGGTGATCTGGTGGCTCTCGAGCTGTCGTTCGTCGAGGTCGACGGCACACTCGACGAGGTCCAGCTGACCGACCGGGTGGCCGCGCAGCTCGGACTGTGACCATGGCGGCGTCGTTACAGCGAGACATCGAGCCGCCGGTTGCCCTAGCCCTGGATGACCTCCAGTTCGCGTAGGCCTACGCGGCCAAGGAGCGGGTCGCGGGTCAGGTCGACCCGGACGTAGCGTGCGACTACCGGGCCGGACGTGGGCGCCGGGGTCCAGGTGGTGCCGTCGGGCGACGTCAGGATCTGGTACGAGCCCGGCGCCACGTCCGTCCATTGTGGAGTGATGCGAGTGATCGTGGCGGAGTGGCCGAGGTCGACGGAGATGCTGGCGCTGGTGGCGGTCGTCTCGGGCGCCCAGAACGTCGCGGCGTTGCCGTCAACGGCGGCCTCGGCGTACATGCCGGCTTCCTCGGAGGGCGACTCGGCCGGGTGGCACCGGGCCAGGTTGTCGGTGGGTGCCAGGTCGGGGCGTCTGGTCGGGATGGTCAGGGGGTGCCCCTTGCTCACCTGGCGGAGGCCCTGCGGTGACTCGACCCGGAACGGCCGGCCGGCGGTCTGGGTGACCGTGGTCGTGGTGGGGCCGACAGTGATGTCGAAGGTGCGGCCCTGCCAGTCCAGACCCCGCAGGCTGACCCCGGACCCGAGCTGAGGTGGCAGCATCGGGTCGAGGTGTACGCGGTCCGCGCGCCACCGCAGGCCGGTCAGCCCGTTGGTGAACACCTGCAGGAAGCCGCCCTGGCCGGTGAGGAAGTTGAACGCGGGCGAGCCGGCCAGCGGGTCCTGGGCACCGGGTCGTTCCCCACGCGCCTCGGCGAACTGGGCGAACGGGTCACGGACGAACGGTTTGATCGCCCGCATCAGGTAGGTGTGGGTGGCGCAGCCTGGTTCGCTGATCTCGGCGGCGTCGATGGCGTGCGCCGAGTCGGTCATGGCCGGCCCGTCCGGGTCGGTCCGCTGCGCGTAGTAGTCCAGCGTGTTGGCCGCGACCTGGGTCGACATCGGCCACTCCACCGGATAGATCAGCAGCACCGTGTCGGCCTGCTTGATGAGCGATCCCTTGTACCCGTCGTACTGCAGGAAGACCTGCTCGTCCTCGTCGAACGGCATGCGGAGGTGGTCGGCGATCGTGGTCCACGCTGCCGGCGACGACTGCCCGATCAGCTTCGCGGCCTGAGTCGCGTCGCGCAGGGCGGTGGCGGCCACGGCGTTGGTGTAGACGGCGTCGTCGACCCCGTTGCTGTACTCGTCGGGACCAGCCGTGTTGTTGATGGAGTACGTGCCGTCGGCGTTCGCGGTGGCGCGTCCGGCCCAGAACTCGGCGATGCCCTTGAGCATCGGCCAGCCGCGTGCCTTCAGCCAGGCAGTGTCACCGGTGGCCAGGTAGTACTGCCAGACCGCCATCGCGATGTCGCCCTGCAGGTGGATCTGCGTGACGCAGTGCGGTGGATCCACGCTGTGGCACTCGGTGGTCAGGTCGCCCTTGCTGGCGCTGTTCCAGGGATAGAACACACCCTGATAGCCCAGCCGCTGCGCGTTGGCCCTGGCCCCGGGCAGGGTGCGGAACCGGTACTCCAGGGCAGAGCGGGCGATATCGGGATGCAACAAAAGCAATCCCGGATACATCCATGTCTCGGCGTCCCAGAAGATCAGACCCGCATAGTTGTCACTGGTCAAACCCACCGGACTGATGCTGTTGTCCGAGTCTGCCCGGATGCTCGACAGCATCCCGTAGAGGCTGCCGCGCAGCCACTCCTGCAGGTCCGGCCGGCTCGGCACGACCACATCGCTGCGCCACAGCTTCGACCAGGCGTCCGACTGTTCGGCGAACAGCCTCGACCACCCCAGCCGGGCCGCCGCCTGCGACGCGTCCACAGCGGACTTCGCGGGCCGGCCCGACGTCAGTGACGTGTCCACGCCGACATATTTGGCGACCTCGTACGTGTGGCCCGACCGCACCCGGAAGGCGACCGTCTGGTTGACCGTGAGGTGGTTGGCTCCCGACCGGCTGACGTCCTTCACCTGGACGCCCTTGCCTGCCTTGAGGGTGGACGCGACAGCTCCGGCGGTGTTGGTCGTCTGCGTCCGGAAGGTCACGTCCTGGGTCAGTGCCCCGCTGCGGGGCCCGCCGCCGGTCTCCTCGACGCGACGGGCGCCGGCGCCGTCGATGGTGTCGGTGACCGTGGCGTCGCCGCTCCAATGTGGAGTCATGCTGACCCGCACGGCCCCCACGTGCTCCCGCGTGCGTGCGGCGAACACGTCATAGACCAGGTCGGTCGCCTTGCCCTGGGCGCTCGTCCAGGTCAGCGAGGTCCGGAGCAGGCCGCAGCGCAGATACAGGGCCTGCCGGAAGTTGGTGATCCGAGCGGACGGTGTGGTGGCCGTGTAGGAGTCCGCGCCCGCGCCGACGACCAGCGTCGACCAGGTCGGGATGGCGGCGATCGCCTGGCGCCCGCCGGCCAGGTCAGGGTCCTGCGCGTAGAGGCCCGCGACGATCGCACTGTCGAAGCGCGGCGTGAACAGCGGCCAACCGGTCGGCTCGCCCGTGGCCACATAGCCCATGCCGGTCGGCGGAACTCGCTGCCCGAAGTAGCCGTTACCGACGAAGGCGTGCCGGAAGAACGCGGCGTCGTGCGTCGTGGTGGACTGCACCCAGCCGGCGCCGCCGCCCGGGCACGGTCCGCTGCCGGTGTTCGCGGCCGCGGCGTTCCCCGCCCCGACGGGTAAATCGGCCTGCGCGGGGGTAACTGAGAACGCCATCGTGGTCACGACGGCCAGCCCGCCGGCAAGCACGCTGGTGACCCGGCGTCGACGCGGTGTTGTTGTTGAACTCCGACCCACTGATAGCTGCGGCATGTCGGCCTCCTACCGGCCACATGCTTCGCGTGCGCCGTGGCGGGAGGCAACCACGTGTTCCGCCTGACGGAACGATGTCTCGGTTGGGGTACCCCAGATCCACCCGGGTGGTCATGCCAAGCGTTCGACGTGAGTGATCGCCAAGCCGCAGCCGGCCGATGGTGCAACGTCGCAATGCGTGGTCCGTGCGCACACACCCGAACCACAACACCAACGCCGGCGCGATCCTTCTCTTACGCCTCTCGATACATGACCTAGGTCATCGAAGCGCGCTGTAAAGCTGATGTGAATTACCATGGTGCGGTCGGTACTCACACAGCCATGTGTCCTGCATACTCCCCGCAGTCCTACTGCTTGACAAACTCGCCGCAACCTTCACTGGTGAATGAATAGTCGCTAGCCAAAATGGTCACCTGGACACGTGTCGAACCGGACACAAAGTTGTTGTCAATGACTTCTCCAGTAGCGTCAGTCGTTCCCAAAGCAACCTGCAACGCGGGGACACTCAAACCCGGTTCTGAACCTTATGCCGGACCGCGAGACTGCGGAATTTACAGTTACCGCAGAGCCGACTTCGAAGAAGTTTAACACTGCAACGCTTGGTCGACCAACATAGGTCGCCGGTACGTTTGACTTCCTTGCCCACCACGTAGGTCCGGCGAAGAACCGTTCCCCGAGAGCCGACTGACGATTTACCTTCTGACTGCGCTGGATAAGCGGTTCGTAGTGCCTTTGCGTTCTGATTATCCGGACACAACAGTAGCCATCCCCTCACTTCACGGATCTGATCAGGGCTCAACGCGAACGTTGGGTCCAAGTAGGGGTCGGTGGCCGGATCCCAGTCGAGGTCCGATGCCAGTGCGCACCATGATTGTGCGTAGGCGATCTCCTCATCGCTGTAGCCAGCGTCGATGAGTTTCTGTGCCGGGGCGGGCGCGGCGGTCTGTACCGGGGGACGCGCGGGGGCGGGCTACCCTTTGGCCACGGGTAGGGCCACGCGGTTGTTGTAGTCACTGATGGTGGGGTTTTGGCCACGGATTCTGGTCCGGAGCAGGCGGCGGTTGAGGCGATCGCGATTACCGCTACGCCAGCAATCAGAACCCTGGTACCCATGATTCACCTTTACGCCCGTAGTCGCACCATCAAACGTCAGTCACAGGTCGAGGCGGCTGGCCAATCGTTAGGAACTCTGGCTCTGCCATGCCTCTGTCTGGCGTCGATTTCCTCGACATTCGGATACTTCGTTCGGAGCGCCTCTTTAGTTACGTAATCCTCTCGCGAGGAGGGCGTCCGCCGTCCCGAACTGCCGCCCGACCTCGTTCTGAGCCATCCTGGTGACCTGCCCGTCCGGCGTGGATATCACCTTTTCGACGCGGCAGCTCGCGGAATCCTGTCCCGCCTCCGCCCCGCCGGGCGCGCACTGGGACCGCCGGCGTCACCGTCGATCGGGCTGGCCGATCCAACCGTGAGCCTGGTCGACCACGCGCACTGGCAAGGCCTCTCCCTCACAGGGGTGATCTCATGACCGTATGTAACACACGGTCTCAATCCTGCGAAAGATCGGCCGAGGGAGGTCACTATGAGTAGCACTGCGCAGAGCTCGCCGGCGACGGGGCGCTGGTATGTCGTGGTCATCGTGTGCTCGTTCGGGCTGCTCGCCTGGTTGCCGTTCGTCCATGCTGGCCGCCATCTAGGCCGCCCGGCGGTAACCAGACTCGCGTGGCGTTACGGCGTGGCGGCGGTCGTCATCGGCACCCTCCTCGCGGTGACGCCCAAAGACGCCCGAGGCGAGATCGCCTCCGGCGCGGGAGACACGATCTCCATGCTTGGCGGACTACTCGCCATCGCCACGATCGCGCTCGCCTGCGTGCAGCAAGCCCCGGTGCGGCGGGAGATCTACGGCGGCGCTCCCCCGCCGGCGCAGGAGCAGGTGGATCCCGCGCTGGCCGTCGCGCTCGAGGCCAGGCAACGCCGCGCCGCCGCCCGCCAGCTCGCGCAACGCGACCCCCTCCTGGCCCGCGACCTGAAGGTCGGCCGCCCAGACCTACCCCACACATTCGATGACGGCGGCCTGGTCGACGTGAACTCCGCCCCGCCGAAGGTCATCGCCGACGTGTGCGGTGTTGACGACGCGACCGGTGAAGCCATCACGGCGGCACGCCCACCGGGCGGCTTCCTGGCCGTAGACGACGTCTTCTCCTTCACCGACATCCCCGTGGCGACGTGGGACGCGATCCGCGACCGAGCCGTGGTGATCCCCCGCCTCAGCTAAGCACCTGTTCCACATGCACCGTGCCCTTCACCGGGCGGTTGTCGAAAGGAAGAGATGAGCAACAGCAGGACCGCCCAGAATTCTCTGGCCCTGTGGTGGCGGGCACGCGAACGGAAGTGGCCTTGGGTGGTAGCGGCATTGCTCCTGCTCTTGTTCGTCATCGCCGGAGTGTTCGGTGAGGACACCGAATCCGGAAGGCCCGAGGAAGGCCAGCCGGTTGCGACGCTCCCGGACGGACTGGACGGAATGGACTCCGCTTCAGCTCGCGACCGGCTCGAGGCGCAGGGTTTCCAGGTCACCATCGAATCCGTCGACGGCCGCATGGTGATCGTGGAAAGCAACTGGAACGTGGTGTCCGCATCCCTGCAGGACGCGAAGAACGTGCTGTTGCGAGTCGCCAAGCCGACCCCGACGACAACCGCTCCACCCGAACCAGCGGACACCTCCACGACCATCGAGACACCGACCGCGGAAGCCCCGCCCGAACCCGCCCCAGAGCCCGCGCCCGAGGAAGAGCCCACCCCGGCACCGGCTCCCGACGCGTACTACGCGAACTGCGCGGAAGCACGAGCCGCAGGCGCAGCCCCGATCGCAGCCGGCGAACCGGGCTACCGGTCCGGCCTCGACCGCGACGACGACGGCATTGCCTGCGACAGCTGACCGAACGAATGCGAGTCGCCCGCACTGCCTGCCAACGGCTACGGATGCGCGCACGGTGCGGGCGCGCATCCGGCAAGGGTACGTCTGTGGTCGAACCCCCGGACTCTCCTAGCCGTGTCGCTTGCCGAGCCGCGGCGCGATCCTGGCAAGTGCCATGCCCGCCGCGAGGATTGCGAAGCCGGCGAGTACGAGCCAGAGAACGCTGGCGCCGGTCATGGCCAGACCACCGGTTACTCCGGCGGCTGCGACCGATCCTGGGTGTTGATACATGAATTCTCCTTCTTCTTGGTTACCAAACCTTGGTGGTGCGGAACATCGCGTTCAGGTATGCCTTCGCGTGACATGCCTGGAGGAAGTAGTCGAGCAGCAGTTCGTACATCGTCGCGGCGAGGAGCATCTGGCCCCACCCGCGGTACCGGATGGTGATCACCCGCTCGACAACGAAGATCAGCGAGATCCACAACCAGAACGGTTGAACGTGTAACTGGCCCGTTGCCGCGAAGGCCACCAGCGTGGCCAGGTAGACGATGGACACCAGGACACCCATGAACGTCAGTGCCTGGCGCAGCCAGTAGGACCAGGTGATCCGCGTGAAGCCGTACTGCAGGCAGTTCTCCACCGCACCACGCTTCCAGCGCAGGCGTTGCCGCCACAGGTCACGCCAGCTCTCCATCACCTCGGTCTCCAACCCGCATTCCGGCGGGGAGACCACCTTGTGCCCGAGATGCAGCAAGGCGAAGGTCAGCTCGTTGTCCTCGGTCAGGACGGTGGTGTCGTACACGCCGCCGGCACCGTCACCGGCCGGCACGGCGCCCGAAAGCCGGGCCGCGGACACCTCGCGTAACACCGCGACCCGGAACATCGCCGCGGTCCCGGTGATCACCAGACACTTGCCGCCGACGCGGGTCACGTCGCGGGCGTAGCGGGCGTATTCGTTGCGCTGGAGATGGCCGACGAACCCGCCGCCCACTCCGCCGCGGAAGACGCCGCCGACACCACCGAAGCCGCGGCGCACGTAGCCCAGCGCGAGCTCGATGAACCGGTCGTCCAGCTTGCTGTCCGCGTCCTGGACCAGGATCACGTCGTCGTCGTCGAGCGTGGGCAGCAACTGACGGAGAGCCTGATTGAGCGCACCGGCTTTCTTGGCCGTGTTGTCCTTTGTGAACAGTACGGTTGCGCCGGTAGCGCCGGCGATCTCGGCTGTGCGGTCGGTGCTGTTGTCGGACACGACCACGATGTGCGATGCCGGGTAGGACTGCCTCGCAAGGGCGGACAGTGTCGCGCCGATCTGCCCTTCCTCGTTGTGCGCCGGGACGAGGACCACGATCCGAGCGGTGTCGGAGACGGCGTGCCCGCCGGTCGACGGCACCGGTTCGCGGGTCATCGTTGCGATCGCGCCGTCCGAAGTGCTCAAATCGAGTCGAGTCATGCTGCTCCGTCATCGTGTTGCGAATTGGGTAGGTCGGTGCCTCCAATGCACAACACAACGTGCCGAAAGTAGTCATGAAAGAGAGCAGGCACACGTGAATTTCAGTCATATTTGACTGTGCGTAGCCGCCAGCTGACGCATCGATGCAGGATCTCTGACCTGCACTGATGCTCTCAGGGTGCTCTCAGGAGGACCTCGTTCGCTCGAAGTCAGCTACAGTGAGCAGTCAGATCAGACGTTCCAGAAACGAGTCATTATGTATCGATATAAGAGGCGGTTAGCTTGCCTAACGAGTTGAATCACGCAGCGGGAGACAGCCCTCGCCCGGGACGCCGGCGGAGCGAGCGCTCGCACAAGTCCGTCCTGGCCGCGACGATGGCGCTGCTCGAGGAGGTCGGCTACATGGCCCTGACGTTCGAGGCGGTGGCGGCCAGAGCCGGCGTCAGCAGAGCGACCATCTACCGATGGTGGCCGTCCAAGGCCAGCCTCGTCATCGAAGCCCTGGACGGCGTCATCCCGAAACCCGAGCCGGTGTTGACCGGCGACACCAGAGCCGACGTGCGCACGGTCGTCCAGGCCATCCTGGACAACTACATCCGCACGCCGTTCGGGCTCAACCTCGCCGTGCTCGCCTTCGACGCCGCGGGCGACCCCGAAGCCACCACCCGACTGGTCGACATGTTCGGTCCTCGACGAGCGGCCGAGGCATCCGTCGTGCTGACGGCAGCCAGCCGCGGCGACCTACCCCACGACGTCGACGTCCATCTCGTCCTCGACATCGTCATGGGCACACTGATCTTCCGCGCACTCATCGGCGTGGCCCCCGACGATCACCTGGTCGATCAACTGACCGACCTTCTCGTCTCCGGCAAACCCCCACGCGTCGCGGCACGGCGCTGACGACGCACACTGACGGCGACCACCACCACCGAGGACCGATACCGCCGCGAATCCGCCATCGAGGCTGGAACCGCACCCCGGACGGCGGAGACTATGTCGGTGAGCGGCGGTGCGGTCGTGGGATCGGCAAGGCACTCATCCGGCAGCAGTCCTCATCGAACGCCCCTTCGACACGGTCAGGAGGCCCGGCTCGTGACTGCCCACAACCAGGACGATGCCTTGGAGATCGTGATCGACGATCTCTCCGGCACGGAGATCGCCGACTTCCTCGACGAGCACGTCCGGCAGCTGCGGGCCATCACCCCGCTGGAGAGCAAGTACGCCCTGGACCTCGACGCGCTCCGCGCGCCGGACATCACCTTCTGGTCGGTGTGGGACGACGACGTCGTCGTGGCCTGCGGCGCGCTCAAGACCCTCGATCCGGGCCACGCCGAGGTGAAATCGATGCGCACCAGCCCGGCCCGCCGACGCAGCGGGGTCGCCACGCTGCTGCTCGAGCACCTCATCGCCGAAGCCAAGCGCAGAGGCTTCACCCGCCTCAGCCTGGAAACCGGCACCGATCCCTTCTTCCTTCCCGCACGCACGCTTTACGAGACCTTCGGGTTCGCCTACTGCGAACCCTTCGCCGACTACCGGCCAAGCCCGCACAACACCTTCATGACAAGACCCGTATAGCCGCCGCCGGAGGCCCTGCTGACACCGACGTGTGACATAAACGGGTCCTCGTACGCCTAACACGACGGGAGGACGGCTGCCCCATGGCCGTCCTCCCGCTCGCCCGAGCACGACACACGATCACGACACGAACCCAGAGGTACTCCGTGACAGGTGGGCAGCCGCCAGCGGCTGACCTCTCGGCCGCCGTCCGCGCGGCGCGCGACGGTAACCACGAGGCGTTCCGGGTGCTGTACCGGGAGGTCCAGCCCGGGCTGCTGCGGTACCTGCGCGGGCTGGTCGGCAACAACGCGCAGGACGCCGAGGACCTCGCGTCGGAGACCTGGCTGCAGGTCGCCCGTGACATCCGCTCGTTCCGCGACGAGGGCGCCGGGTTCCGCGCCTGGGCGGCCCGGATCGCACGGCACCGCGCGCTGGACCACGTGCGCCGCAACCAACGCCGTCCGGCCGCTGTCCTACCGGCGGAGGTGTTGCTCGACCTGCCAGACGCGAGCGACACCGCGGAGAAGGCGATCGGCCTCGCCGCCACCAACGCCACGATCGCGCTGATCGCCACCTTGCCCCGCGGCCAGGCGGAGGCGGTGCTGCTGCGAGTCGTGGTCGGCCTCGACGCCGAGGCCGCCGCGCGCGTCATGGGCAAGCGCGCCGGCGCTGTGCGGATCGCCGCAATGCGGGGACTGCGCAAACTCGCAAGCCAAGTCGCCCCGCCGAGCGCACCGGTCACGGACTCCGCCGAGCCGGGTGTGACACATCCCGGGCGGATGACGCCAAGGAGGTCGAGATGAGCAGTCACCGATCACCACGGGCCAGCCGCCAGGACATCGAACAGATGCTGGACGGCGCTCCGGCCCGCGCCGACGCAACCCGGCCACTCGCGGCCCTGCTCCACGCCGCGACGGCACCCGCCCACCCGAAGGAACTGGCGGGCGAACAGGCGGCACTGGCCGCGTTCGAGGCCGCTCAGCTCGACCCTGTACCCATCCCACGGAGACAGAACGTGCTGAAATCCACCCTGGCGAAGATCCTCACCGTCAAGGCCGCGATCATCCTTGCCGCGGCCGCCGGCACCACCGGCGTCGTGCTCGCTTCCACCAGCGGCGCCCTCACCTCCACCGACGGTCCGTCACAGCAGCGGCCCGCCCACCCACGGGCCACACACTCCCCGACCCACCCGTCCGCCGGGACGCCGCGCAGCGGCGACCAGGAAGGCAAGTCGGGCGATGCGCCATCGCCCTCGATGGCCGGGCTCTGCCAGGCCTACGAGGCACACAAGACCGACAACCCTGGCAAGGCCCTCGACAGCCCTGCGTTCACCGCCCTGATCACCGCAGCCGGCGGCCAGGACAACGTCGACGACTACTGCGACACCATCGCCGCGACGACCGACCGCGGCCGATCCGACGACACCCACGGCAAGCCGACAGACCTGCCGAACAACCCCGGAGATCCCGGCAACAGCGGCGATGCAGGTCACGGCAGCCCGCCCGCCACGCACCCCGCGGCACCGCCGAGCCGCGACCACGCTCCGGACAACCCGCCCCCGACGGGCAACGCCGATCCCGCCAACGGCGCCCCCTGACCTCATACCCGAAGAGCGTCCGCCCACAGGGGTTCCTCGGCTGATCGGCCACCTCGGTCGGCGCACAATTCGGCCGCTCGACCGAGAAGCGGTCGAGCGGCCGGATTGTGGACGCTTGCGGCGTGGAAGGAGACCAGCCGCGGTTAGTCAGCTCGCGTTACGGTGGACGAAGTTCTCCAGCGTGATCGTCAGGTCACCGCGATTGTCGCGATGCCGCAGGCAGTACTTCGTCGGGAGCCAGGCCGACTTCTGGAACGCGCTCGGCTGCTTGATGTTGAAGCACCCGTCGTTGATCGTCCCGTTGCGCAACCCGGCGAACCACTGGTGGGTGACCATCGGCTCGTAGAAGGTCACCTTGGTGTTCCAGACGCCGTAGATCCAGGTGTGGGTGAAGGGCGTGCCGTTGAACTCCGGCGAGGTCGGGTCGACCAGGTGGTTGCCCATGGCTGGTTCGACGGCGTCCACGTCGATGAAGTCCGGCGCGATGTACTTCGCGGCGGGCAGCTTCTTGCCCAGCGCGTAGTCGTCGCAGTTCACCAGCGCCGGGCAGGGACCCACTCGGATCGCGGTCCGCTGAGCGTCGGTGCCGGTGTAGAAGTGCACGTCGAAGTGCGGCACGTTGTAGACGCCCACCGGGATGTGCCCGTGGGGGTTCCAGTTGGCGAGCAGGTAGGTGAACGGAGTGTCGGCGCTACGCTTGAAGTTCCTGTTGAGTTCGAGCTGGTTCTCGTACCCGCCGGTGCACTCGGTTATCTGGTCGATCGAGCCGTTGCCGTCCTTGTCGAAGCACCACTTGCCCTCGGTTGGCGGGTCGGTCGGCAGGCCGTCGAGGGCGCGGTCGGTCATGACCAGCCCGATCGTCACCGGGCGGGACCCTTCTCGCTGGCTGTAGGCAGTAATCTCGCCGTTGCCAAGTCTGGTCCGCTCGCCGTACTCCGCACACACACCGCGGTAGGAGCGGGTGGTCGCGACCAGCTGGTCCACGACGTTGCCCGGCCGCAGCACCGTCTGCTCATGGCTCCCCGAGACCAGACAGACCTTCTCGTGCCCTCCTCCCCCCGCGCTGGCCGACGATGACGGCACGACGGCAGCTACCACTCCTAAGAGAACGGCGGCGGCCAGGGCCGCCGTCCGACGTAGACTCATGTTGCTGCCTCCTGTGATTGATCGTGTAAGCATCAGAAGTCCGGCGTCACCATACCCGGACGATCTATCAGGTGCGCCATTCCTTCAGCGCTTCGCCGAAACCGGGCGCGATCAACATCACCGAAACGGTGCCTGGTCGAATTGAAGGGTCCAAACGGGCTGACGGCGTTGGGCCGTACGCGCCAGTCGAGCGGACGCTCAGTGAGAAACTCTCCAACGGAATGCGAGCCACGTGTCCTCAACACGGCCGTGAGAATGCGAACTGCGTCTGTCCTGCTCCGTGGCAATGGACGATGAATCGCTACACCGCGAACACGAGCAAGCACACAGTGCGAACACGCATCACCGAACAACCCACTCGGGAAAGATCGACCCGGTCAGGAATCGAGAAGCATCCAGCACGAAGCCGGACCTAGTGTCAACGCCGTGACTTCCATCGAATCCATCAAGGAGGCCTGAGCACATGTTCACGAAGAAGGGCGACGCGGCTGTCCTCGCCAAGCTCGGTGATGCCCCTGCCCAGTATCGGGAGATCGGCGAGCACCTGCACCGCATCATCCGGGAAAGCGCACCGTCGCTCGAGCCGATCGTGCGGTGGGGGCTTCCGTTCTACGTGAAGGACGGCAAGGACGTCTGCTACATCAAGGTAGACAAGGACTTCATCGCCTTCGGCTTCGGCGAAGTCGTGAACCCCGCTCGTGAGGAGGGCGTCCACATGCACCCTGTCGCGTGGACACTCACGTCGCTGGACGACGCGACGGAAGCCAGGATTCGTTCGCTCCTCAAGAAGGCGGTGGCCTGACCCCGGACCTGCGCGGCACGCTCGACCGGTTGGGCGTCGAGCGGGCACCCGGCGTCGTTCCAGGCCGCAGGCTGGGCGCCTCCGTTCGGAGACATCGTGCTGAACTCGACGTGCGTGTATGTGAAGCGTACTAAGGTGTCCCGAGTCAAGCAGCAGCATGCCGACACGCTGGGGGCAACGAGGCCGTCGATCTCTAACGGTAGCGAATTGTTACCGCTGCACAAGGGACGAGAACGTCGGGTATTCGCAAGGCAACTAATTGCGAACCGCAGGTCAACTAGGAACGTACACTGGTGTCCAATCGGAAAGACTGGCCAGCGCTGCTGACCAGCATCGCAATAGCTGCTATTACATCTGCGGTCGGCATATTTGCCAATTACGCGACCGATGGAAACAGAGGGCCACTACCATGGATCATGGTAGTGGCCCTGTCGTTGATGCTTGGCGTAATAACATACGCAGCCAGCAGGTCGTCGCCTTGGCGGCTTCGCTTGTCGCGCTGGGTACTCTTTGTGGCGATCGGTCTGGCGGCAGTCGTTGTCGCGTCCGACGCCGCATCAGTTCCGGCGCCTATACGTAATTCTGACGTCGGCGCGCCCAAACCTACTCGCCCTAGGTTCACGCCTGAACCCACTGTTAGTACATCGAAGCCCAAACCTAGACCCAAACCTAAACCTGCCGTTAGCAAGCCAAGGGTCGAGGCAAGCGAGTCAACGCTTCCAGGTCCAGCACCCGGTGTCATCCATCCAGATCCTACAAACCCCGACTCGAAAATCGCCGCTGTTCGGCTGACCGAGACGCTGCGTGAATCGCATGCCATCCCCCCCGATGCGCATACCGAAAAAGAGCGTCCCCTCGCTGGCGACGTTCCCAGTGGCCCGGCACTCGAGTTCGTCATTGAGCGGTCCAGATTCTCAACGGAGGCCTGGATCGAAAGCAGCTACGGAACTGGAACCATTCGGATCGAGGCCAATTGGAAAGGCGCCATCAGTGACTCGAGGGATTGCGATCCCGCAATCTATTCGTGCTCCGAAGAAACATCAGCAGACGGCACGACGTTCAAATATTACAATCCCAAATATGTCACAAACTCCAAAAGTCAAGCTGTGCTCGTGACGGCGCCGAGCGGTGCTCAAGCCTATGTTTCTCAAGGATCGTGGGCGGAGGATGGCAGTGCTCTGCCGTTGAGTGCCGAGCGATTGCTGAGCGTCGGAGTCGTCGTTGCGAGGGGTCTGGAAGACCGGTAGCGGCAGTGGATACACAGGGTCAGCTTGGCCGCGGGGGCACGTCGTCGCCGGAGCCGGGATCGGGACCCCGAGTCGTCGGGCCTTCGCCGGGCGGGGGCGCAGCCTGCGCGGCGGCGCGCCGCTGGAAGAACAGGTCGGCAGGCGACGGGCCCTGGTTCGCCCTCCTACGGCGGCGGATGACGATTCCCGCACCGGCCAGCAGGATCAGGACAGCGCCGCCCACCAGGGTCCCAAGGCCCCAGGCGTCACGGGTGCGTTGCGCCGCCTCCGCTGCCTTCTCCACCTCGTCGTAGGTCTTCCGCGCCACGACCTCGCCACTGCCCGTGGTTTCCCGGCAAACCTCGCCGGGCGACATCGGCACGCCGCCACAACGGAGGACCGGTTCGCCCGTGAGGCTGATACCAAGTATGAGCAAAGCGAGCCCAGCGACCAGGCAGAAGATCCATTTCTTCAAGTCGCACTCCCCCAGGAACCAAGTGCCGTGCAGCCATGGTGCCACACGTCGCAGTCGTTAGTTGGTTCTGATCTGAGGCGCCAGTCGATCATGTGTGCACGTGTTCCCTCACGACTGCTGGGCCGCTGTCGCCGCCGTCCGGCGACGGCGCCACCAGCGGATCACGGGCACGGCGGGGACCGCGAGCACGAGCACGAACGGCAGTACCGCACCAATCACCCGCAGCGCGACGGCTCCGGCGTCGAGGAACGCGCCCCAGCCAGCGGACAGACCGGCCAGGAAGCCACTCGACTCGTCCCGCCGCGGCGCCGGCGCGGCGGCCTGGCCGATCCTGATGGTCACCGTGGACATGGCCACCTGACCAGCCAGCGCCTGCCGGCGTTGCTCCAACGACTCGAGGTCCGACTCGCGCGTGGTCAGCTCCTGCTCGATCCGCACGATCTCGTCCACCGTGCTCGCCCTGGCCAGCAACGCGCGAACCCGACCCACACTCGCCCGCTGGGTCGCGACCCGGCTGTCCAGATCGACCACCTTCTCGGTGACGTCCTCCGCCGACTGGTCCCGAGAGGTCACCCTTCCCAGCTCGGACAACTCGTCGAGCGCCTGGTCGAACCGGTCTGACGGAACGCGCAGGGTGAGCGTCGCGGACTCCTCCCGAACCTCCTCCTGGCCGGCATAGCCACCGGCGGTCGCCGCGATGTCACGCGCACGGTCGACGGTCTCGCCGACGTCGCCGGCCGCGAGCTCGATGGTTGCGGTGCGCACCAGTGACCGGTCCACCCCCGGCTGGCTGACGTCCTGATCTTCCGCACCACCCTGGCCGCCTCCCTGACCGGTCGACTTCGACGTACCAGCTGACTCACCCGCGTCCCCGGCCTCGTACGGAGCCACGGCCACGCTGTCCGCCGAGCCACCGGAGCTACTACCAGAGCACGCCGTGGCGAGCCCGAACGCGACGCCCAACACGAGTCCGACGCCAGCGAGCCTGTGTTTCACGAGTCCTCCCGATGTCCTGTGGTGCCCGGAAGACGGAAGAACGCCCAGCAACCGTTGACCAGCGACAATCACAAGTCAGCGTCGATCACGCACAGACGAACCCGGCGAACCTGATCTGGCGAGGGCGGTCTCACCGTGTCACCTGCCCGGCGCGCTGGTGGTGAACGGTCGGCCCACGATGTCCGTATGTGGAGGCATGGTGCACGGAACCACCGACATCCGGCCGCGCCGAGCGGCGCGTCACCAGCTGGCCGCGGTCCCAGTCCTCGTCGCTGTCGCCGTCCTTCTCAGTAGCTGCGGCGCCACCGACGCGGCCCCACCGGAGCACACGTCGGAGAAGAAGCCGGCGCAAACGACCACCACGACCAGCAGCAACGCCGCCCCGCGGTACACCGTCGAGCAGCTGGCCGCCAAGCTCGGCTGCACCGCGACGTTTCGAGCGCCGACCAAGGGATTCCGGCAGGGCAGCTGCATGAAGGACGGCAAGCCCTTCGTGCTCCTCGACTTCGAGAACTCGGAAAACCAGGATCTCTGGCTGGAGAACGCCATAGCGTTCGGCGGCATCTTCCTTGTCGGCGACCGCTGGGCCCTGTCCGGCGTGTCCAAGGAGTACATGGACACCCTCAGCAAGACCCTCGGTGGCACAGTCGAGGACAAGAAGTCCTACGGTTCCTGATCTTCCGCACGCACGGCAGCCAGAGGGCAGCGCGAACTTCGACCTCGACGGACCCGGATCCGGCTCACCGACGTGTGGCGCGACACCAGGCGCGCTAGTACTGGCCGCGCAGCTCCCGGCGAGCGGCCCGGTCGACCTTTCCCGCCCTGGCCGCGACCAGCAGAATGAGGCCGGTGACCAGCAGGAGCAGTCCGGCCAGGAACGGAGTGCCGACGTCCGCGCCCGTGCTGGCCAGCGTCGTCGGAGAAGCCGCCGGTGTGGCGGCGGATTGCGCTGCGGGCTGCTCTGGCTCGGGGACAACCCGGCCACCCACACCGGATTCGGCCGGGCCGCGCACGATCAGTACGTCCTCGGGCGGGTAGGCGCCGCTCGACACGACGTAGTAGGCGTGGTCGGGGTCGACGAGCTTCCACGGGCCGGCGACGCGCATCCGGTACTCGTTGTTCGGCGCGTGCCGGAAGGTGTACCGGCCCCGCGCATCCGACCGCGTCCGCGCCACGATCCGGCCCGAGCGGTGGACGAGCGTGAGCCGCACATGGGCCGCGGGCACCTGCGCGCCGTCGGCGCTGACCTCGATGACGCGGCCCGAATAGTCGGAGAACCCGCCGGGCACATCGGCCACGGCGGACGCCTCGGCGCTGTTGTAGGTGTCGTCGCCGACGATGAACCCGCACGAGACGGCAACGTGGCCGTAGTCGCGGGCACCGGGAGGCACCGTGTGCATGATGTCGAACTCCCGCGTGGAGTTCGCGGGCACGACCACGCCCGGCCCGCCGTATTCGAGGTCACCCCAGCCTTCGGACGGCAGCTCCTGGGGGCCGCCGGCCCGGGTACACCACGCGACGATGCCTGACACGTCCGCCGAACTCGGGTTGGTCAGCGTGATGTGCACCCGGATCGGGTCGCCGACCGCATAGCGGTCGCGGTCGAACGACATGGCGGCGCGGACCACCGGCTGGTCGACCCGCTTGGCGCCGATGTCCAGCTGCTGTTCGCCCTCGCGCACCCGGAAGTCCACGACGGTGAGCCGTCGCGGCCGGTCACCCGGCCGGTGGTGCACCGGCGGAGGGTCAGCCCGGCCGCCTCCTGCACCACCGCGCCGGCGAGGTCGCTCAGCTCGATGGTCAGCCGGGGCGCCGCGGCCGCTTGGCGCACGGCCAGGCCGCCGCGGCCGGAGACGGACACCCGGCGCAGCGTCACGTCCGGAGCCTCGACCACGACCGTGCCGGTGATCCGCAGGTTGGTGATCACCGCGCCGGGGGTGGTCACCCGCAGGTCGCCATCGTGCGCACGCAGAGTGGTGTCGACGGGCACACCGGCATTCGCCGCCGTGGGGTAGCCGACCATGGGCGGCGGCGGCGACTCGCCGGCCGGGGCCCCGTTCTTCGGCGATCCGTCTGTGGTGGGCTTTCCGTGCGCGCCGCCGAGGCCGCCCCCGGCTCCGCCCGGGCTCCTCGACTGTCCGCCTGGTGCGGTCTGGCGGCCGCTGCTGGTCGGCGGCGCGGGACTGTTGCTCACGCTCTCGTCGCCGCGGTCCGGCACGGCCCGGTCGGGGCTGTCGATGATCGACGGTGGGTCGGCCGGCGGGTCGTCGGTGAGGAGCCGGTTCGCCACAATGCTCCCCACATCGGTGCTGAAGAACCACGGTCCGGCGTGCGCGTGGACGTCGATGATCACGCCTGCTCCCCCAGCCACGCCGCGGCGGTCCCACCGGCCACCTGCTGCCACTCCCCTTCGTCGAGCGCGGCCGTCCGCAGCCGCAGCGCCGACGGCATCACGTCATGCAGCGGTGCCCGTGACCCGTAGGCCAGGTGGTGCGCGCCCACCTCGCCCGCGATCCGCTCGATGGAGTCCGGGCCACACAACATCCGCGTGGACGCGACGAACCCCGGCTCGCGGCGGGCGAGCACGACGAAGTCCGCCACGCGGTACGCGTGCACGTCGAGAAAGCACACCTGCGCCCCCCGGCCGGCGAACGGCGGCCAGAACCGGCTGAGGTCCCCGCTCGTGAGCAGGACCATTCCGTGGGCGACCGCGACATCGACGATGTGCGCCAAGCCAGCCGAGTCCGGCTCGATCCACTGTTCGGCCGGGAACAGTCGCAACAGCCGGACCCCTGCGGCGGTGAGCCGTTCGATCTCGGTCTCCGCCGTCAGCGCGTCCCGTACGTCGACGGCGCCGACGGGGCTGTATCCCGTTCGCTCACTGGCCTTGCGCATCTCGTCGTTGCCGGTGCAGGCGTCGAACAACCCGCCACGCAAGGAACACAACAACCCGCGCCGGATCCGCTGTCTCGCGTGCTGTTCGGCAGCCGCATCGAGCGAGGCGTCGAGTCGCCTGCTCGGTAACGCACCGAAGAGCACGTCGACGTCGATGCCAACCTCCTGCCGTGCCACGGGGACCGGCGGCAACGGTGACCTCAGCACAGGTTCTCCCCATCGTCGGTGGACGAGGACAGCCTGCCGACCGCTCCTACACGATCTCTACACGCCTCCGTCAAGCCCACGCTGGCCGACAATTGTCGGCGTTAGCGTTTCCGAGTATACGAGGGAATACCTGGTCGACAGGACTGCCGAATTTCACACTCAAACTGCTCGTTGCTTTATGGAAATGTACGATGACGTCTCGCCCGATTTCTGGGGGACGGCGATGACAAACACGACCCAACTGATATCCACATCCCGAAGACCACGCGCGCCGCGCGTGCACCGAAATTTGCTGCCGGAGCGTGTGCGGGGCATATTGGCGGTGCTCATCCCGACGGTGGTCACGGCCGTGCACGCAGCCGCGTACGGCCGGTGGATCGTCGACGACGCGGGAATCACCTTCGCCTACGCGCGGTCGATCACGAGCGGAGCCGGGCCGGCGTTGCAACCCGGTGGTCCCGCAGTGGAGGGCTACTCGGACCCGGCTTGGCTGGCGGTTCTCGCGGTCGGCCGGACGCTCGGGCTGTTCGATCGCGGCGCCTGGGCAGGTGTGCCGGACTATGTGTTGTTTCCCAAGGGTGTCGCGCTCCTCTGCTGCGCGGGCGTGTTCCTGGCGGGCTACCGGGTCGCGTCCGCGGTGTGTCGCCGGCCCGCGTTGGTCGCCGTGGCGGCGGGGATCGGCCTCGCCGTCATGCCCTCCTTCGTCATCTGGTCCTTCTCCGGGCTCGAGAACTCGTTGCTGGCGCTGGCGGTGTCATGGTTGGCCGCAGTCCTCGTCCGGGCCGTCGCCGTGGACCGCCTGCTCACCATGCGCACGGGCGTGACCTGCGGGCTGCTGGCGGCGCTCGCCGCGCTGACCCGGCCCGAGGGCATCGTGTACGCGGCAACCTGTCCGGTCGTCATCGCGCTGTTCGCGGGCAGGCGGACACTCGCTCGCTCCGCAGCCACCGCGGGAATATCGGTCGCCGCATTTGCCGTGCCGGCCGGAGGGTATCTGCTGTGGCGCCTCGCGAATTTCACGAGCTGCTGCCGAATACCGCGCTGGCGAAAGCGCAACGAACCCCCGAGTTCACGGTCGCGCACCGGGCGATCGACATCATCGGCTATGCGGGATGGCCGGTGGCCCTGATAGCGGCAGCGTGTGTTGGCGCGGTAATAGCGCGGCCATCCTCGACCCGACGGGCTGTCGTGGTGCTGGCCGTGCCGATGGGGCTGTCCGTATTCGCCTACACCGTCCTCGCGCGCGACTGGATGGGCGAACTGCGGTTCGCAACGCCGGTGTGGCCGCTGGCCGCCCTGGCCACGGCCATCGCCGTGGAGGCCGTGGCTCACGGTACGGCTGCGCGAGGGCGTGCCGTCCTCGCGGTGTGCACCGCGGCGGCCTGCGTGCTGACCGGAACATGTGGCTGCAGCGGATCGAACGGTTCAGTCACGGACCGACCGTGTCCCTGTGCGCGGTCGCAGACCAGGCACGTAGGTACGACGAGTACGCCCGGATCGCCGGGGTACGCGACGCGACCATCCTGCTGCCCGACATCGGCGGCACCGCACTCGCCGGTCGGCTCCGGGTGGCCGACCTGGCCGGGCTCGCCGACCGGGACATCGCTCGATTCTGGTCCGCACGCGACATGACCGGACTTCGCGACCATGTCTTCACGCGGCTGCGCCCCACGTTCATCCACGTACACGGCGGCTGGACGACCCGGACCGGACTGCTAACCGACCCACGCGCGTCGCTGGACTACACCGTGCTGCGGCAGCACTCCGCAACGAGCGCCGACCTGGTTCGCACCGACGTGATCGACGGGCCGGTCGCCCTGGCCCGACTCCGCGCCGCCGCCCAGCGAGCCGACGCGCAGAGGGCAGAGCTGGCCGCGGCGCCCCGCCGCTCGTGCGGGCCGACCCTGCGCCCCACGGAATAACGTCCTCGGGCACGGAAGCGTGCCACGGACACTCCCTGGCCCCACGTACCCGGTGGCGTCCACAATGGACTCCTGACAGGGCCGCTGTCCGGCGCCGCCCGGCTGGACGAGTTCAACTCCTCGTGACCTGCACGCGCGCCACCCACGGCCTCCCGGTGCTGACCCGCCCCGGCCTGCCCGACCTCCTCCGCGAGGCCCCCGCACGATCCAGCACTGACGCGGGTCACCCGGCTTCGACGCGCAACCGGTCCGGCAGCGTCGCGAACGCCTCGGCAACGCCCTCGGCCGACTCCGCGGCGAGCGCCAGGAGGAGATAGTGCTCGGCGGGGCTCGCCAACGGCGCCCGGGAGCCGATGGCGCACGCCAGACTCCAGTCGCGTATGCCCGGCACCGCGGCCAGGTCCGCCGAGCTCGGCAACCGGTTGATCACACCGGGGTGGCGGGCCGGATGTTGGCGCCGCCGATGGACGGGCCCGGCGCGGTCCCGGCCGGCGGCCGAACACCTGTGCCTCCGCGAGCATTCGCCAGATGTCCTGTCCGAAGTGCTCGGTCAGCATCATTGGGATCCAGATACTGCCGATCCGGTTGGCGATCTCACCGAACACCAGCTCCGTCCTCCCGGACGAACACCTCCATGTGCGTGGCGCCGTTCCGGATGCTCAGGCTTCGTTCACCGCCGCCTGCATCTCCACCAGTCCGCGGTGTAGATCGGGGAATTCGTGCGGTGCGAGGATGACCGACCCGTCCACCACTGCCGCGCGGTGCGCTCGTTACCTGCGACAGCGAGCTTGGGCTGGAGGTACCGGTGCGCGACGAACGTCAGGCACTCCCCGGCGTGCCACAGCGCGTCCACGCACACCTCCACGCCATTGACGAACTCCTCGACGATGAGCTGCTTCGACCTGATCAGGGGGTTCGGCGAGTACCCGAAGCGAGCCTGGTCTCAGTTCCTCGAGGCTGTCGACACGAACAGTGTTCATGGTCCCGAAGCCAGCCGCGGGCTTCAGCACGACCGGGAAGCCCAGCCTGTCC
>CAVSMR010000023.1:0-10000 GCA_963729115.1 uncultured Actinomycetota bacterium
CCCGGGGCGTTGGACTCGGGGGTCGGGAGCGTTGGACTCGCAGGTCAGGAAGGGGGACACGCGGGTCGGGAACGGGGGACACGCGGGTCGGGAACCGGGGACACGCGGGTCGGGAACGGGGGACACGCGGGTCGGGAACCGGGGACACGCGGGTCCGGAACCCGGGACACGCGGGTCCGGAACCCGGGACACGCCGGTCCGGAACCCGGGACACGCCGGTCCGGAACCCGGGACACGCCGGTCCGGAACCCGGGACACGCCGGGCCGGAACGGGGACACGCGAAATTCTGGGCACCTGGCTCTCAGGAAATCCGCGCCCAAGCCAAACAAGCCCGCCCGCCCAGAGGACCGAACCGGGCCCGCCAATAGGCCGCACCACGTCAACAACGGCACCCGGCGGCAGAACCCAAACACCAAGCCAAACCGCCCGCCCAGCGTCCCGCTCCCCCAGCCCCCGCAGGCACCCAGACCCAACCAAGCCCCGCCCCCAGGCGGCTCCCACGCACGCCACAGAACCCGGCCCCAGGCCGAACCGCACCCGGCCACGCCAACTGAACCGGCCCGGGCCCCAACCCGCCAGCGTCCCCACCGGCCCAACCGCACCCGGCCACATCACCCGAACCGGGCCCGAACCCAACCCGCCCAGCGCCCCCCGGCCCCGGCCCCCGGCCGCAGACCCGAGCACGCCGAACCACTCAGTCAGCGGTGTCGCTTCTTGTCCGCTTCCGCGACGGCCAGCAGTTCCTCTGCATGCGCCCGGCCGGTCTCGGTGGAGTCCATGCCGGCCAGCATGCGGGCCAGCTCCACGACCCGGTCCTTGTCGGCGACCATGTGCACGTCGCTGCGGGTCACGCCGCCCTTCGCGCGCTTGTCGACGACCAGGTGGCGGTCGGCGAACGCGGCGACCTGGGCCAGGTGCGTGACCACGATGACCTGGTGGCTCGAGGCCAACCGGGCCAGCCGGCGGCCGATCTCCACCGCCGCGCGGCCGCCCACGCCTGCGTCGACCTCGTCGAACACCAGCGTCGGCACCGGGTCCGAGTGGGCCAGCACGACCTCGATTGCCAGCATCACGCGGGACAGCTCACCACCCGACGCCGCCTTGTGCACCGGCAGCGGCTGGGCACCGTCGTGCGCGGACATGCGCAGCTCGACCTCGTCGATGCCGTCCGGACCCGCGTGCGCGAACGCGTCCCCGCCGCCACCGCCGGCCACCCGCAACGCGAACTGCTCGCCCGCGTCCGCCCAGCGAGTGCTCACCACCAGCTCGATGCTCGCCTGCCCCATGGCCAGGCCGGCGAGCTCCTTGGTGACCGCCTGCGCGAACCGGTCCGCCGCCCGCACCCGCAACGAGGTCAGCACCTGCGCCCGCTCGGCCAGCTGCCCGGCCAGCTCGGTCCGCCGCCGGTCCAGCTCGGCCAGCGCCTCCTCCGACGTGTCGAGCCCGGACAGCCGCTCCTGCGCCTCCCGCGCCCAGGCCAGCACGCCGTCGACGTCGGCGGCGTACTTGCGGGTCAGTCCCTTCAGCTCCGACTGCCGCGCAAGCACCTTCTCGAGCTCGGCCGGATCGGCGTCCAGCGACTCCAGGTACCCGCCCAGCTCCGCGCCCACGTCCGACAGCACGGCCTCCGCCTCGGCGAGCCGTGGCGCCAGCTCACGCAGCCGCGGGTCCTCCGACGACGACAGCCGGTGCTGCGCGTCCGCGATCATGCCCAGCGCGCCCGGCGCGTCCGGATCGCCCTCCGGCGAGCCGGTGACGGCGAAGGACGCACCCGTCGCGGCCTCCCGCAGCTGGTCGGCGTCGGCCAGCCGGCGGGCCCTGGCCACCAGCTCGTCGTCCTCGCCCGGCTGCGGGTCGACCGCCTCGATCTCGGTGAGGCCGTGCCGTAAGAGGTCGGCCTCCCGCGCCATCTCCCGCGATCGCGCGGTCCGTTCGGTCAGCTCGGTGCTGACCGAGTGCCACTCCTCGCGCAGCATGCGGTACTCCGACAGCGCGTTCAGCAGCTCCTCGCCGGCGAAGCGGTCGAGCACGGACCGCTGCTCGGCGGGTCGCAGCAGGCGCAGCTGGTCGTTCTGCCCGTGCACCGCGATGAGCTGCTCGGACAGCTCCGACAGCACGCCGACCGGCACCGACCGGCCGCCCAGGTGGGCCCGGGACCGGCCGTCCGTGCCAACGGTGCGCAGCGCGATGAGCGCGCCGTCCTCGTCGGGTTCGGCGCCCGCGTCGGCCGCGACCTTGGCCGCGGCGCTGCCCGGCGGCGCAGCGAACCGGCCTTCCACCGCCGCTCTCTGCGCGCCGCTGCGCACTCGGGACGCTTCCGCCCGGCCACCTGACAACAGGTGCAGTCCGGTCACGACCATGGTCTTGCCGGCACCGGTCTCGCCGGTGACGACGGTGAGTCCCGGATCCAGTTCGAGGGTGGCCTCGTCGATCACGCCGAGGCCCTCGATGCGCATTTCGGCCAACACAGCGCGCACCTTATCGGCTACCACCGACGAAATCCCGCATCTAGCGACCGTGTGTTCGATTGGCTGAGAAAGTGCTCAGCGATTTCGCCAGCCCTGCACGGGCAGTTCGAACTTGTGAACCAGCCGGTCGGTGAACGGTCCCTGGCGCAGCCGCACGAGCCGGGTCGGCTTCGTCCCGCCGACCACGTCGACCCGCGCGCCCGGGGGCAGCACGAACGTGCGGCGGCCGTCGCAGCACAGCACGGCCGGGTGCCCGTCCGGATCGACCTCGACGCTGACCACCGAGTCCGGCGAGACCACGAGCGGCCGCGAGAAGGTCGCGTGGGCGTTGCTCGGCACGACCAGCAGCGCCTGCACGTCCGGCCACACCACCGGCCCGCCGGCGGAGAACGCGTACGCGGTCGAGCCGGTCGGCGTCGCGCACAGCACGCCGTCGCAGCCGAACGCGGAGACCGGCCTGCCGTCGACCTCGATCCGCACGTCGAGGATCCGCTCGCGGCTGCTCTTCTCCACGCTCGCCTCGTTGAGGGCCCACGTGTGCGCCAGCTGCCGGTCGCCGAGCAGCGCGGTGATGTCGACGGTCATCCGGTCGTCGATCTCGTAGTTCTGCGAGATGACCTGGCCGACCGCCTGTTCGAGGACGTCCGTGTCGGCTTCGGCGAGGAACCCGACGCGGCCCATGTTGACCGCGAGCACCGGCACGCTCGTGGGCCGGGCGAGCTCGGCGGCCCGCAGCAGCGTGCCGTCGCCGCCGAGGACGAACACGAGCTCGGTGCCGGCCGCCGCCTCGGGGCCGCTGGGCACGACCCGCTGGTAGCAGGAGCTGTCGAGCTGCGGCGCCTCGTCGGCGAGCACCCGGAGCTTGACGTCGGCCGCGGCGAACCAGCCGGCGACCTTCTCGGCCGTGTGGCGGGTGTCCGCTCGTCCGGTATGCACGACGAGCAGCACCTCACGCTCGGTCATCGCGGCCCCTCCCGGACGGCGGTGTCGACGAGTGCGTCGCTGTCGGCATCGGTGTCGCCGCGACGCAACCACACGAAGTACTCGACGTTTCCGGACGGACCCGGAAGCGGGCTGGCGGTCACTCCGTGTGCGCGCAGGCCGAGCGTTTCGGCCTCCATGATCACACTACGGACGGCGTCCGCGCGAAGTTCAAGGTCACGTACGACGCCACCCGATCCGAGGCGTTCCTTGCCGACTTCGAACTGCGGCTTGACCATCGGCAGCAGGTCGGCGTCCTCGGTCGCGCAGGCCAGCAGCGCGGGCAGCACGAGGCGCAGCGAGATGAACGAGAGGTCGGCGACGACGAGGTCGACCGGGCCCCGGGTCTGTTCGGGAGTGAGCGCGCGGACGTTGGTCCGGTCGAGCACGAGCACGCGGTCGTCGGTCTGCAGCCGCCACACGAGCAGGCCGCGCCCCACGTCGGCGGCGACGACCTCGCGCGCGCCGCGGCGCAGCAGCACGTCGGTGAACCCGCCGGTCGAGGCGCCCGCGTCGAGCACCCGGCGGCCGGTGACGTCGATGCCGAACGCGTCGAGCGCGCCGATCAGCTTGTGCGCGCCGCGCGAGGCCCAGGCTTCACCCTCCTGCTCGCGGACGACGACCGCCGCGTCGGTCTCGACGCCGGTGGCCGGCTTGCCGGCGACGGTGCCGCGCACGGTGACCAGGCCATCGGCGATGAGCTGCGAGGCGTGCTCGCGAGATCGGGCCAGGCCGCGGCGAACAAGCTCCGCGTCCAGCCGCGTCCGGCGGGGCACCGGTCAGTCCGTGTCGATGCGCGAGAGCGCGTCGTTGAGCGCGACGTGCACCGCGTCGAAGCGGGCGACGTGCTCGGCGAGCGGGACCTCGGCGAGCCCGTCCGTGCCGGCCACCGCGGCGTCGATGGCGGCCGCCGGATCCTGGGAAGTCATGCCGTCCAACTCCACGCTGTCACGCTAGCTCATACGGGAGGCCGAGGTGGCGAAGCACCGCCGCGGCGGTGTCGTCGCCGGCCGTGAGAGTCGTTCGGGCCGCGGCGCAGAGCGCGCGCAGCAGGTCGAGCGGGTCGCCGTCGCCGCGGACGACGCCGTCGTCGATCGTCCAGCCGGGCTTGTCGCCGAGCGCGAGCCGGGCGGGGTCCTCGGTGACGGCGCGGACGTCCTGGGCCACATAGGTCGGCTCGAGGCCGGACTCCAGGAGGTCCCGCGGGGTCGAGACGCCGGTCAGGACGAGCAGCGAGTCGAGTCCGGCCGCCGCCGCGCCGGCGATGTCGGTGTCGAGGCGGTCGCCGATCACGAGCGGGTGCTCGGCGTTCGCGGCGCGGACGGCCTCGTCCATGAGCGGTGTAGCGGGCTTGCCGGCGACGATCGGCTCGCGCCCGGTGGCCGTGCGGACGGCCGCGACGAGGGACCCGTTGCCGGGCAGCATGCCGCGCTCGGTGGGCAGGGTGGGGTCGACGTTGCAGGCCACCCAGAGGGCGCCGGCGTTGATCGCGATGGTGGCCTCCGCGAGGTCGCGCCAGCTCGTGTCCTGGGACATGCCCTGGACGACCGCGGTCACCTCGTCGTCCGCCGCGCGCGTCGTGGTGAGGCCGACCAGCTCGACCTCGCGCACGAGCGCCGGCGAGCCGATGACGAGGACCTTGCCGTCGGTCTTCTCGGCGAGCACGTGGGCCGCGGCCTGGGCGCTGGTGCTGACCTCGGCGGGCTCGGCGGGAATGCCGATCGCGGTGAGGTGCCCGGCGACGTCGGCCGGCCCGCGGGAGGCGTTGTTGGTGACGAACCGGACGGTGACGCGCTTGCGGTGGGCGGCCTCGACAGCCTCGGCGGCGCCGTCCACGGCGTGCTCACCGCGGTAGACGGTGCCGTCGAGGTCGAACAGTAAGGCGTCGTAGCGGTCGAGGAGGGTCATTCCGGGCCCCGGAGGGCGAAGGCGCGCTCGGCGGCGTCGGTTTCCTCCTCGAGGTCGGCCTCGGCGGCGTTGAGGAACCAGCGGATGGCGTCGTCGGTACGGCCGGCGGCCTCGAGGTTGTCGGCGTAGGCGTAGAACAGGCGCGGGCTCCAGGGCTGGTGGACCGCCGGGTCGAGGTCAGGCCCCTGCAGCGCGACGACGGCCGCGTCGACCTGGCCCATGTCCCGCCGCGCCCCGGCGGCCACGATCTTCAACTCGATGGCGACGTCCTTGGGGAGGTCGGCGCCGGCTTCCGCCGCGAGGTCGAGCGCGCGCTCCGGCCGGCCGAGAGCCCGCTCGCAGTCGGCCATGACGGGCAGGTGGGCCTGGCCGCCGCTCATCCGCCGGACGGCCCGCAGCTCGCCGAGCGCCTCGGCCCACTGGCCGGCGTGGTAGGCGGTGAGCCCGGCCGCCTCGCGAACGAGCGAGACGCGAGACGCCCGGGAACGGGCGAAGCGAGCGTGCTCGAGGGCGAGCTCGGGATCCTCGTCGATGAGCCGCCCAGCCGCGACGAGGTGCCGGCCGACCAGCTCCGCCACGGCCTTGGCGAGGCTGCGCAGCTCCCGACGCGCTTCGGGGTCGAGGTCGGAGTACTGGATGTCGTCGGGGAGGCCGGGTTCGCCGTCTCGTCCTCGAGGCGGGTGCCGGTCGTCCCGGTCATCGCGGTCGTCGCGGTCGGTCGCGGTCGGTCCCGTCGTCGTCGCGGGGGTCTCGCCGCAGGGGCTCGCGTTCGGTTTCGGCCTCTGCGGGCTTATCGACCGCGGCCGTGGGGCTTTCTTCCGCATCGCCGGAGGTCTCGCGGGCGCCGCCTACTCGGGGTTCGGCGACGCCATCGGACGCCGCGCTTCGAAGTGCTGGCTCGATGGTCTCGGCCACCTCGGCGGTTGCCGGTTCGACACCGGCCGAAGTCTCCGGGCCGATGGCCTCGGCCGGCTCGGCGGGTTCAACAGCCTCGGCCTGCTCGACACCGACAGCATCGGCCGGTTCGGCGCCAGGCCTCTCGGCCGGCTCGACAACTGGCTCCGCGGGCTCAACAACCTGAGCCGACTCGGCGCTTGGTCCCTCGGCCAGCGCGGCGACTGGCTCCGCGGGCTCAACAGTCTCGGCTTGCTCGACGCCAACAGCCTCAGGCTGGTCGGTGCCGCGCCTCTCGGCCTGCTCGACAATCGGCTCCGCGGGCTCGGCAGCCTCAGCCGACTCGACGCCAACAGCCTCAATCGGCTCGGCGCCGCGCTCCTCGGCCAGCTCGACAGCCGGCTCCGCGGCGGCAGTCAGCTGGCTCAGCCGGCTCGACAGCCGGCTCAGTGCCGGGCCCCTCGGCCGGCTCGACAACCAGCTCGGCGGGCTCAACCGGCTCGATCGGCTCAGCGGCCGGCTCGGTGACCGGCTTCGCAGGGGCCGCGCTGGTGGCAACCGGGTCCGCGGTGGTTACTGGCTCGGCTGGGTCGGCTGCCGAGCTCGCCTGCTCGGCTACCAGATCGGCTGGGTCGGCGCCTGAGCTCAGCTGCTCGTCGAGTGCCGGATCAGTCGTGTTGGTGTCGGGTGCCGTTGGCCCGGCGTCGGCGGGCGGCGGTGGGCTTTGCTGGTGTTCGTCGTTCGAAGAGGGCTTGGTGACCTCGCGGAACGAGTCGGTGTCCAGGTCGCCGACGGTGCTCGAGTCCCGTGGTTCCTGCTGGTCGCTGATCGTGGCGGGGTCACGGTCGCCGCGGGCGTCGCGCTTCCGATCGTCGCGATATCCGCCGCGGTTCCGGTCATCCCGGTCGCGCTGGTGGCCGCGGTCGTCCCTGGAGTCGCGGGCACTCCGCGAGTCACGGTATCCACCGGCGCGGTCGCCGCTGGGTCCGCGGCCCCGCTCGTCGCGGGTGCCTCGCGAATCGCGATAACCGCCGCGGTCGTCGCCGGAATCGCGGCCACGACGCGAGTCGCCATAGCCGCTGCCGCGGTCGTTCCCGGAGTCGCGGGCATCCCGCGAACCACGGTAACCACCGGCACGGTCATCGCCGGGGCCGCGGCGCGAATCGCGGTAGCTGCGGCCGCGGTTGTCGCCGGGGTCGCGGGTCTGGCTGCCTCCGCCGCTGCCGCGCGAGTCGCGGTAGCCGTCGCGCCGGCGGTCGTCGCTGGTGGTCTGGTCGCCGCGGGAATTGCGGTAGTCGCCGGATCGTCGCTGGTCGTCGCGGGTCTGGTCGCGGTAGCCGCGGTTGCGGTTGTCGCCGGATCGCGGCTGGTCGTCGCGGTTGCGGGTGCCGCCGCGGAAGTCTCGGCCGCCACCGCTGTCGCGGTAGTTGCCGCGGCGGTCGTCGCCGCCGGAGCTGCGGGAGTCCCGGTAGTTGCGGCCTCGGTCGTCACTGCCGCGGTTGTCGTCTCGATCGCGGTAGCTGCGGGGGCGCGTGTCGCGGTCGTTGCCGGCGCCTCCCGAGTCGCGGTAGCCGCGACCTCGATCGTCGCCACGGCGGAAGTCGCGGTTCCGGTCGTCGCGATCGCCGCCGCGGTATCCGCGGTCGTCGCGATCACGCGTGCTGCCGCGATCGCCGCCATCGCGGTTGCCCGCCTTGGCTCGGTAGCCGCGATCATCCCGATTGCCGGTGCCGCGGTACCCGCGGTCGTTGCGGTTCTCCGAGTCGCCGCGATATCCGCGGTCGTCGCGATCGCGCGTGCTGCCGCGATCATCGCGATCGCGATTGCCCGCGTTGCCGCGGTACCCACGGTCGTCCCGATTGCCGGTGCCGCCGCCGTAGCCGCGGTTCCCGGTGCCGCCGCCGTAGCCGCGGTCGTCGCGGTTCCTGGTGCCGCCGCGGTAGCCGCGGTCATCGCGGGAGGCGCTTCGGTAGCCGCGGTCACGGTCGTCGTTACTGCCGGTGTTTCCCCGGTAGCTGCGATCGTCTCGGGACGCACCTCGATAACCGCGATCGCGATCATCACGACTGCCGGCGTTGCCTCGATAGCCGCGATCGTCGCGCGAGGCGCCTCGGTAGCCGCGATCGCGGTCGTCACGGCTACCGACCCGCGGTCGTCCCGGTTGCCGGTGTTGCCTCGGTAGCCGCGGTCGGTTCGGGACGTACCTCGGTCGTCGCGATTGCTGGTGTTGCTGCGGTAGCCGCGGTCGTCTCGGGAGCTGCCTCGGTTGCCGCGGTCGTCTCGGTCGCGGGGGTTGCTGCGGGAACCGCGGTCGCGGGAGGGCTGGTCGCGGTAGCTGGGGCGTCCACGGTTGTCGCCGTGGGGGCGGTCTCGGCTGGGCGACTCGTGGGAGGTGCTGGGGCGGTCGTTGGTCTGCGGTGGGGGCTTGCGGCCGAAGCCGCTGGCCTGGTCACGGCGTGGTGGCTCAGCGCGACCTTGGTCGCCGCCGGGGTCGTTTGGGTTCGACACCTGATCCTCCACCGATTGAGACATGCACCGACCACCATTCAACACGCCGAAGAGCCCTCCGGTGTCGGAGGGCTCTTCGGGAATGAATGCTCGGCGGTGTCCTACTCTCCCACACCCTGTCGAGTGCAGTACCATCGGCGCTGGTGGGCTTAGCTTCCGGGTTCGGAATGGGACCGGGCGTTTCCCCACCGCTATAACCGCCGAAACTCTATGAAACTATCGACAACCACAATGTGTGGTTGGTGTTTCAGAGTTGCATAGTGGATGCGAAACAAAATTGATTGTTTGTGGGTAAGTCCTCGGCCTATTAGTACCAGTCAACTCGAACACATTACTGTGCTTCCATCTCTGGCCTATCAACCCACTGGTCTAGGTGGGGGCCTTAACCCACAAAGGGGTGGGAGACCTCATCTTGGAACAGGCTTCCCGCTTAGATGCCTTCAGCGGTTATCCCTCCCGAACGTAGCCAACCAGCCGTGCCCCTGGCGGGACAACTGGCACACCAGAGGTTCGTCCGTCCCGGTCCTCTCGTACTAGGGACAGCCTTCCTCAAGTCTCCTGCGCGCGCGGCGGATAGGGACCGAACTGTCTCACGACGTTCTAAACCCAGCTCGCGTGCCGCTTTAATGGGCGAACAGCCCAACCCTTGGGACCTACTCCGGCCCCAGGATGCGACGAGCCGACATCGAGGTGCCAAACCATGCCGTCGATATGGACTCTTGGGCAAGATCAGCCTGTTATCCCCGGGGTACCTTTTGTCCGTTGAGCGACACCCCTTCCACCAGGTGGTGCCGGATCACTAGTCCCGACTTTCGTCCCTGCTCGACCCGTCGGTCTCACAGTCAAGCTCCCTTGTGCACTTGCACTCGACACCTGATTGCCAACCAGGCTGAGGGAACCTTTGGGCGCCTCCGTTACTCTTTGGGAGGCAACCGCCCCAGTTAAACTACCCACCAGGCACTGTCCCTGGACCGGATCACGGTCCGAAGTTAGACACTCAGTACGACCAGAGTGGTATTTCAACGTTGACTCCACAACCACTGGCGTGGCCACTTCACAGTCTCCCACCTATCCTACACAAGTCGAACCAAGCACCAATACCAAGCTATAGTAAAGGTCCCGGGGTCTTTCCGTCCTGCCGCGCGTAACGAGCATCTTTACTCGTAGTGCAATTTCGCCGGGCCTGTGGTTGAGACAGTCGAGAAGTCGTTACGCCATTCGTGCAGGTCGGAACTTACCC
>CAVSMR010000023.1:15000-173986 GCA_963729115.1 uncultured Actinomycetota bacterium
CGTACGGCGAGGTCAGCGCCGGGTCGAGCCACACGTTCCCGCCGCCGGTCGACTTGCCGAACTTGCGGCCCTCGGCGTCGGTGACCAGTGGCGCGGTCAGCGCGTGCACGGTGTCGCCGTCCATCCGGCGGATCAGGTCGACACCGCCGACGATGTTGCCCCACTGGTCGGAGCCGCCGACCTGGAGCTGGCAGCCGTACTTGCGGCGCAGCTGCAGGTAGTCGTGCGACTGCAGGAGCAGGTAGCTGAACTCGGTGTAGGAGATGCCGTCGGTCTCGAGGCGGCGTTTGACCGTGTCCCGGGCGAGCATCACGTTGACCGAGAAGTGCTTGCCGACGTCGCGGAGGAAGTCGAGCACGGTCAGGCCGCGGGTCCACTCCAGGTTGTTCACGACGATCGCGCCCGTCGGCGAGTCGTCGAAGTCGACGAACCGCTCGAGCTGGCCGCGGATCCGCTCCGCCCACTCCGCCACGACGTCCAGCGAGGTCAGGGTGCGCTCCCCCGTGTCCCGCGGGTCGCCGACCATGCCGGTCGCGCCGCCGGCCAGCACGATCGGCCGGTGCCCCGCTCGCTGGAAACGCGTCAGCATGAGCAGCGGCACGAGGTTGCCTGCGTGCAGGCTCGGCGCGGTCGGGTCGAAGCCCACGTACAGGGTGATCGGGCCGGCGTCCAGATCCTTGCGCAGCGCGTCGAGATCGGTGGACTGCGCGATCAACCCGCGCCAGGACAGCTCGTCGAGAATGTGTTCTCCCACGGCTACCAGTTTCCCGTACCTGCTCAGGCCCCATTCCCCGGGGGACTACCGGCCCGCCGCGCCGCCTTGCCGCCGCGGCGGTACGCGCTGACCGAGCGCGAGCCGTCGATCCAGAACCGCCACGGCACGTCCATCGCCACCGCGACGCCGACCCGTGGGCCGGTGCGGATCGCCGACGGCGGCACGGGGTCGCCGGCCAGCAGCCGCACGGCGGAGGCCGGGTCGGTCAGGTCGGCACCGTTGTGGTCGCGCTCCAGGCCGAGCACGCCGGTCAGCCGGGCCGGGCCCTTGGCGAGCTCGGCCTCGCTGCGCGCCGCCGGCCGGCGCGACCGCGCGAGGTCGAGGCCCGCGATCACCTCGCCCGCCCGCAGCAGCACCGCACCCGGCACGCCGTCGGTCAGGGCGACGACGTTGGCGCAGAAGTGCATGCCGTACACGAAGTAGACGTACAGGTGGCCGGCCGGGCCGAACATCACCTCGTTGCGCGGGGTCTTGCCGCGGTAGCAATGCGACGCGGGATCGTCGCCGCCGCGGTAGGCCTCCACCTCGGTCAGCCGGACCTGGACCTCGCCCGCCTCGAGCACGCAGCCCAGCAGCAGCTTCGCGGCGTCCAGCGGGTCGACCGCCAGCTCCTCGCGAGTGAGCAGCCGGCTCGACGGGAGGGGACCGGCGGCGGACACGCGGGCGAGCCTATACGGCAACCGGACGGCGGCGTTCCGCCCGCGCCGCCGGCAGGTACAGCGGCGCCGCGAGGGCCAGCACGACCCCGCCGACCACGATCGCGACGCTCACCGAGGCGCCGGACGCGATCGCGGACAGCAGGATCAGGCCGATCGAGCCGGCCGGCTGCATCATCATCGAGTTGACCGACATCACCGTGGACCGGTGCTCGCTGGTCACCTCGCGGTGCAGCAGCGTCATGTGCACCGGGCCGCCGGCGCCGTGCACGAGGTAGGACATGAGGTAGCCGGTCAGTACCCCGGCGGGGCCGGCGAGCAGGCCCATGCCGACCACCGCGATGCCCTGCGCGATCCGCAGCACGCCCGCGGTGACGGCCACCCCCATCCGGGCGCTGAGCAGCGGCACCAGCGCCGCCCCGGCGGCGGAGGCGAGCCACCCCACCGCGGCGGCCGGCCCGGTGATCGCCGCGGCCGCCTCCTGGCCGCCGACCTCCTCGGACAGCCGCACCGGCATGAGCGTCTCGAAGGTGACCATGCCGAAGCCCCAGCACAGCTCCACCGCGACGAGCGCCAGCAGGATCCGGGACCGGCGGACGACCCGCACGCCGTCGGCGATCACCGTCGGCACGTCCCGCAGCGAGGCCAGCAGCCGGCGCGGGCCATCCGGGTGCGGAGGTTCACGAACCAGCGCGACGATCGCGACGAGCCCGGCGACCTGCACGCAGAGCGCCAGGAGTACCGGCACCACCAGGGTCGGGACCCCGGGCAGGTCGACCCAGGCCACGAGCCCGCCGGTGGCGAGCGCGCCGGCGCCGATCGCGAGCCCGATCACGGTCCCGCCCGCGGACAGCCCGCGCTCCAGCTTCGCCGACGGGTCGGCCGCGAGCCTGGCGTCGACGTACCACGACTCCAGCGGCCCGCTGTCCAGCGCGCGGTAGACGCCCTGCAGCATGGCGACGACCGCGAACTCGGCGACCGAGTCGGCCACGACGAGCAGCGACATCGAGCCGATCGCCACCACGGCCGAGAGCGCGAGAACCGGTCGCCGGCCCCACGAGTCGGACAACCCGCCGGTCGGCAGCTCCAACGCCAGCACGACGAAGCCCTGCAGCGACATCGCGAGCCCGAACTCGGCCAGGGTCAGGCCCCGGCTCAGCGCCAGCAGCACGCCGATCGGGATGCACAGGCCGACCGGGAACCAGCGCAGCGCCAGCAGCACGAGGAACCGGCGGTGCGCGTTCACGGAGCCTCCTCCGGTTCGGCAGGCAGCCCGACGACGTTCACCACGACCTGGCTACTGCCCGGCCGGGGCGGCAGGTCCCGGTAGCGCAGGAGCACCGCGAAGAGCTCCTCCATGAGCTCATTCAGCTGGTCGGCGCTCACCTCGACGATGACGTCGGACATGGAGGCCGCGTCCTGCCACGGCTCCGGCCAGCGCGCACGCTCCCGCTCCCACCGTTCCGCTCGCTCGGCCAGGTACCGGAACTGCTGCTGGCGCAGCCAGCCCAGCGCGGCCTGCGCGTCGGGGTCGTCCGCGTGTTCGGTGTTCCGCCAGCTGTGCGAGTCCTGGGCGGCGGCCCAGAACCGCTGTTTGCCGGTCCCCTCCGCGGTCTCCTCGACGAGGCCGACCTCGGCGAGTTTGCGCAGGTGATAGCTCGTCGCGCCGGTGTTGGTGCCCAGGCGCTCGGCGAGTGCGGTCGCGTTGGCGGCACCGTGCAGACGCAGCTGACTGAGTAGTCGCGAGCGAAGCGGGTGCGCGAGCACGCGCAGTGCGCGGCTGTCGAGCCGGATGTCCTTCACTCGTGCACAATAACTGTGCACAGCTATTGTGCACAAGTATTATGCAAGCCAGCTCCGCAGGTCGGCCAGCACCTCCGTGACCCGAGCTCGCTGTTCGGCGACGCGTGACGGGGCCGTGCCGCCGAAGGCGTCGCGGGACGCGATCGAGCCCTCGACCGTCAGCACGTCGCGGACCTCCGGCGACAGCGCGGGGTGCACGCCGGCCAGCTCCTCGTCGGTCAGGTCGGCGAGGCCGGCGCCGCGCGCCTCGGCGATCCGCACGCACTCCCCCGCCGCCTCGTGCGCCACGCGGAACGGAATCCCTTGCCGCACCAGCCATTCCGCGATGTCCGTCGCGAGCGTGAACCCGGCCGGCGCCAGCTCCGCCATGCGAGCCGTGTCGAACCGCAGCGTGCCGACCATCCCCGCGATCGCCGGCAGCAGCAGCTCCAGCTGCTCCACCGAGTCGAACAGCGGCTCCTTGTCCTCCTGCAGGTCCCGGTTGTAGGCGAGCGGCTGCGCCTTGAGCACCGCGAGCAGCCCGGTGAGGTTGCCGATCAGCCGGCCGGACTTGCCGCGCGCCAGCTCCGCGACATCGGGGTTCTTCTTCTGCGGCATGATCGAGCTGCCGGTCGCCCACGCGTCGTCGAGCACCGCGTAGCCGAACTCCGCCGTGGTCCAGACGATCACCTCCTCGGCGAGCCGGGAGAGGTCCACGCCGAGCATCGCCAGGCAGAACGCGACCTCCGCGGCGAAGTCACGCGACGCCACCCCGTCGATGGAGTTCGCCGCGGCCGAGGCGAAGCCGAGCTCGGCCGCCACCGCCGCCGGGTCCAGCCCGAGCGACGACCCGGCGAGCGCGCCCGACCCGTACGGCGACACGGCGGCCCGCCGGTCCCAGTCCCGCAGCCGGTCCACGTCCCGCAGCAGCGCCTGGACGTGGGCCAGCAGGTGGTGCGCGAGCAGCACGGGCTGGGCGTGCTGCAGGTGCGTGCGCCCGGGCATGACCGCGGCCGGGTGCTGGTCGGCCTGATGCAGCAACGCCGCCACGACGTCCGTGACACCGAGCGCGACGCGGCGGGCGGCGTCACGCAGCCACATCCGGAACAGCGTCGCCACCTGGTCGTTGCGCGACCGGCCCGCGCGGAGCTTGCCGCCCAGCTCCGGACCGGCGCGCTCGATGAGGCCGCGTTCGAGCGCGGTGTGCACGTCCTCGTCGGCCATCGTCGGCGTGAAGGCGCCCGAGGCGACGTCGGCCGCCAGCCGGTCCAGCGCGGCGAGCATGCCCGCGAGCTCGTCGTCGGTGAGCAGCTTGGCCTGGTGCAGGACGCGGGCGTGCGCCCGGGAGCCGGCGATGTCGTACGGCGCGAGCCGCCAGTCGAAGTGCGTCGAGGCGGACAGCGCCGCGAGCGCCTCGGCCGGACCGGACGCGAACCGCCCGCCCCAGAGCTGTACCGGGTCAGGCATGGTGCAGGTCGCGCTTCGCCGCGATCTTCGACGGCAGGCCCCACAGCTGCACGAACCCCTTGGCCAGCGACTGGTCGAACGTGTCGCCCTCGTCGTAGGTGGCCAGGTTGAAGTCGTACAGCGACTGCTCGCTGCGCCGCCCGGTGACGACCGCCCGGCCACCGTGCAGGGTCAGCCGGACCTGGCCGCTGACGTGCTCCTGGGTCTTCGCGACGAACGTGTCGAGCGCGTCCTTGAGCGGGGAGAACCACAGGCCGTCGTACACGAGCTCCGACCACCGCTGCTCGACCTGGCGCTTGAACCGGGCGAGGTCCCGCTCGACGGTGACGTTCTCCAGCTCCTGGTGCGCGGTGATCAACGCGATCGCGCCGGGTGCCTCGTACACCTCGCGGCTCTTGATGCCCACCAGCCGGTCCTCGACCATGTCCAGCCGCCCGACGCCCTGCGCGCCGGCCCGCCGGTTGAGCTGCTGGATGGCCTGCAGCACGGTCACCGTCTCGCCGTCGATGGCCACGGGAACGCCCTTGTCGAACGTGATCACGACCTCGTCCGCGTCGCGCGGCTGGGCCGGGTCGTGGGTGTAGGAGTAGACGTCCTCGATCGGCGCGTTCCAGATGTCCTCGAGGAAGCCGGTCTCCACCGCGCGGCCCCACACGTTCTGGTCGACCGAGTACGGCGAGGACTTCGTCTGGTCGATCGGCAGGTTGCGCTCGTGCGCGTAGGCGATGGCCTTCTCCCGCGTCCACGCGAAGTCGCGGACCGGCGCGATGACCTTGAGGTCGGGGGCGAGCGCGCCGATGCCGACCTCGAAGCGGACCTGGTCGTTGCCCTTGCCGGTGCAGCCGTGCGAGACGGTCGTGGCACCGTGGTACTTCGCGGCCTCCGCCAGGTGCTTGACGATCACCGGCCGCGACAGCGCCGAGACCAGCGGGTAGCGGTCCATGTAGAGCGCGTTCGCCTGCAGCGCGGGCAGGCAGTACTGGTCGGCGAACTCGTCGCGCGCGTCGGCGACCACGGCCTCGACCGCGCCGCACTCCAGCGCCCGCTTGCGGATGGTGTCGAGATCCTCGCCACCCTGGCCGACGTCGACCGCGACGGCCACGACCTCCGCCCCGGTCTCCTCGGCGATCCACCCGATCGCCACGGACGTGTCCAGGCCGCCCGAATAGGCCAGCACGATCCGCTCAGTCATTGGTCTCTCCTTCTTCGGTCAAGTCCGTTCGCGCTGCGAGCGCGGTGAATCGGTCGGCGAGGTCCTTGCCGGACAGTGGTTCCCGGGCGATGACCATCACCGTGTCGTCGCCGGCGATGGTGCCGACGACCTCGTGCAGTGCGGCCCGGTCGATCGCGCTCGCGAGGAACTGCGCGGCACCGGGCGGGGTTCGCAACACGGTCAGGTTCGCCGAGCAGTCCGCGGACACGAGCAGCTCGGCCAGCAGGCGGGCGAGGCGCGACGTGCCGCCCTGCACCCCGCGCACGGGGCTGCCGTCCTCCGGGATCACGTACACGGCGGCACCGCCGTCGACGCCGCGCAGCTTCACCGCGCCCAGCTCGTCGAGATCGCGCGACAGCGTGGCCTGCGTGACCTCGATGCCTTCCCCGGCAAGGAGCTTGGCGAGCTCGGTCTGGCTGCGGATGCCCATCGCGGACACCAACTCCACGATCCGGCCCTGCCGGGCGACGCGGGAGGTGCCGGCGGTGTTCGTCTGCCCGGTCATCGCGTCCCCAGCAACCAGGCCAGCAGCGCCTTCTGGCTGTGCAACCGGTTCTCCGCCTCGTCCCACACGGCGCTCGCCGGGCCGTCGAGCACCTCGTCGGTGATCTCCATGCCACGGTGCGCGGGCAGGCAGTGCAACACGATCGCGCCCCTCGCGGCGCGGGCCAGCAGGCCGGCGTTGACCTGGTAGGGCCGGAACGGCGCCACCCGGTCCCGGCCGTCGTTCTCCTGGCCCATCGACGTCCACGCGTCGGTGACCAGGACGTCCGCGCCGTCGACCGCCGCGTGCGGGTCGGCGACGAGCGCGACGCTCCCGCCGGTCTCCGCCGCGCGGAGCTTGGCGTCGAGCATGAGCTCGCCGTGCGGGTGGAAACCCGCGGGGCCCGAGATCCGCACGTGCAGGCCCGCGGTCGCGCCGCCGAGCAGCAGCGACTGCGCCATGTTGTTGCCGCCGTCGCCGAGGTAGGTGAGCGTGACACCGGCCAGCCGGCCGTGCCGCTCGCGGACGGTCTGCAGGTCGGCGAGGACCTGGCACGGGTGGAACTCGTTGGTCAGCGCGTTGATCACGGGAATCGTGGACGCCGACGCCATCGCGGTCATCCGGGCCTGCGCGAAGGTCCGCCACACCACGGCGTCGACGTAGCGGGACACCACTCGCGAGGTGTCCTCGATGGTCTCCTCCCGGCCGAGCTGCATCGTGCGGCCGTCGATCACGATCGGGTGGCCGCCCAGCTGGTCGATGCCGACCTCGAACGAGAGCCGGGTGCGCGTGGAGTTCTTCTCGAAGATCGTGGCGACCGACTTCCCGCGCAGGACGGGGAAGCCGAGGGGGTCGGCCTTCATCCGGTCGGCGAGGTCGAGGACCTCGGTCTGCTCGGCCGTGGACAGGTCGTCGTCGCGCAGGAAGTGCCGGACCATCAGGACTCCTCGGGGGTCGGCACGGCACCGAGGATCTCCGGCAGCGCGGCCAGGAAGCCCTTGACGTCGGCCGCCTCGACCACCAGTGGCGGGGTGAGCCGGATCGTGTCGGGCCGCACGTTGTTGACCAGGTAGCCCGCCTGCGCGGCGGCGCCGACGACCTCCGCGGCGACCGGCTCCGCGAGGCCGACGCCGAGCAGCAGGCCGGTCCCCCGCACCTCGGTGACCAGCGGGTGGCCCAGCGCCTCGACGCCGGCGACGATCTGTTCGCCGAGCGCCGCGGCCCGCTCGCACAGGCCGTCGGCGGCGATCGTGCGGAGCACCGCGAGGCCGGCGGCGCACGCGACCGGGTTGCCGCCGAAGGTGGTGCCGTGCTGCCCCGGCCCGAACAGCTCGCCCGCCGCGCCGACGCCGATGCACGCGCCGAGCGGCAGCCCGCCGCCGAGCCCCTTCGCGAGCGTGAGCACGTCCGGCGTGATGCCGGCCTGCTGGAAGGCGAACCAGCTGCCGAGCCGCCCGATGCCGGTCTGCACCTCGTCGAGCACGAGCAGCGCGCCCGCCTTCGTGGTGATCTCGCGGGCCGCCCGCAGGTAGCCGGCCGGGGCGGGGTGGACGCCGCCCTCGCCGAGGACCGGCTCCAGGAACACCGCCGCCGTGTCGCCGTCCACGGCGTGGCGCAACGCGTCGACGTCGCCGAACGGAACGTGCGTGACGTCCGGCAGCAGCGGTTCGAACGGCGCCCGCTTGCCCTGCTGGCCGGTGACCGTGAGCGCGCCCATCGTGCGGCCGTGGAACGCGCCCGCACAGGCCACGAGCCCGGTCCGGCCGGTGCGCCGGGTCAGCTTGACCGCCGCCTCCACGGCCTCCGCGCCGGAGTTGGCGAACAGCACCTTGGCCTGGCCGGCGAGCCCGGCGACGTCCAGCAGCGCCTCGGCCAGCTCGACGGCGACGGGGTTGACGTAGAGGTTCGAGGTGTGGCCGAGGGTGGCGATCTGGTTCGTCACGGCCTCGACGACCGCGGGGTGGGCGTGGCCGAGCGCGTTGACCGCGATGCCGGCGACGAGGTCGACGTAGCGGTTGCCCTCGGCGTCCCAGACGTGCGCGCCCTCGCCGCGCACCAGCGAGAGCGCGGGCGTGCCGTAGTTGTCCATGAAGGACGCCCGCCACCTGGCCTGGCCGTCCACATTGGATGTGATCACGTCGCCTCCTCGTCGGGGAGCACCATGGTCCCGACCCCTTCGCCGGTGAAGACCTCCAGCAGCACGGAGTGGGCGAGCCGCCCGTCGATCACGTGGGCGCGCGGTACGCCGCCGTGCACCGCGGTGAGACACGCCTCCATCTTCGGGATCATCCCGCTTGCCAGGCCCGGCAGCAGCTCGGCGAGCGCGCCCGCGCGGATCACGTTGAGCAGCGAGTCCCGGTCCGGCCAGTCCGCGTACAGGCCTTCGACGTCGGTGAGCATCACCAGCTTCTCCGCCCGCAGCGCCACCGCGATCGCCGCCGCGGCGGTGTCGGCGTTGACGTTGTGCGCCAGGCCGTCCGCGTCCGGGGCGACCGTGGACACCACGGGGATCCGGCCGGCCCGCACGATGTCGAGCACCGCGTCCGGGTTGACGGCGACGACCTCGCCGACCAGGCCCAGGTCCACGACCTCACCGTCGACGGTGGCCGTCCGGCGCTGCGCGGTGAGCAGGCGGGCGTCCTCGCCGGAGATGCCGACCGCGTAGGGGCCGTGCGCGTTGATGAGGCCGACGAGCTCCCGGCTGACCTGCCCGGTGAGGACCATCCGGACGACGTCCATGGTCTCCGGCGTGGTCACCCGCAGGCCGGCCTTGAACTCGCCGGGGATGCCGAGGCGGCCCAGCATGGCGGTGATCTGCGGGCCGCCGCCGTGCACGACGACCGGGTGCAGGCCGGCGAGCTTGAGGAACACCATGTCCTGCGCGAAGGCGGCCTTCAGCGCGTCGTCGACCATCGCGTTGCCGCCGTACTTGACCACGACGGTCGCGCCGTGGAAGCGCTGGAGCCAGGGCAGGGCCTCGACGAGCACCGCCGCCTTCGCACCGGCCTCGGCGCGGGTCACCTGGGTCAGCTCGGCGGTCATGTCGAGTACGCGCTGTTCTCTTCGACGTAGGCGTGCGACAGGTCCGTGGTCTGCACCGTGGCGGTGCCCTCGCCCGCGTGCAGGTGCACGTCGACGTCGATGTCGCGGCCGGACAGGTCGGCCTTCGTGCGGTCCGCCGCCTTCTGCCCGTACCGGCAGACCTCGACGCCGTTGATCGTGATGTCCAGCTCGGCCGGATCGAAGTCGACGGGTGCGTTGCCGACGGCCATCGCGATGCGGCCCCAGTTGGGGTCGGCGCCGAAGAACGCGGTCTTGCACAGGTTGTCCTCGGCGATCCGCCGGGCCGCCACCCGGGCGTCCGCGTCGGTGACCGCGCCGCGGACGGTGATGCGGACGTGCTTGGTGACGCCCTCGGCGTCGGCCTGGAGCTGGTCGACGAGGTCCTGGCAGACCGCGGTGAGGACGTCGGTGAAGTCGGCCGGCGACTCGCCGGAGGCGCCCGAGCACAGCAGCAGGACGGTGTCGTTGGTCGAGGTGCCGCCGTCCACGTCGAGGCGGTTGAACGTGTTGCCGACCGCGGTGCGCAGCGCGGCGTGCGCGTCCTCGACGACCGCGTCGGTGGTGAGGACCGCGAGCATGGTGGCCATGTCGGGCGCGCACATGCCGGCGCCCTTGGCGAAGCCGCCGACCGTCCAGCCGTCCTGTGTGGACTGTGCGTGCTTGGGGACGGTGTCGGTGGTCATCACCGCGGTCGCGGCGTCGACCCCGGCCTCGTGCGTCGCGGCGAGGCTCCGCACGGCCTCGTCCACCCCGGCGCGGAGCTCGGCCATCGGGAGCCGCTCGCCGATCAGGCCGGTGGAGCAGACAGCCACGTCGATCGCGCCGACGCCCAGCGCCCGCGCGACGTGCTCGGCGGTGGCGTGGGTGTCCTGGAAGCCCTCCGGCCCGGTGCACGCGTTGGCGCCGCCGGAGTTGAGCACGACGGCCCTGACCCGGCCGGTGGCCAGCACCTGCTGGGACCAGAGGACCGGGGCGGCCTTGATCTTGTTGCGGGTGAACACGCCGGCGGCGACGTCGAGCGGCCCGTCGTTGACGACGAGCGTGACGTCCTTGGCGCCGCCGCCCTTGATCCCGGCGGCGACCCCGGCAGCCCGGAAACCCCTGGGCGCGTTGACGGTCACGGGGATACTCCTGCCGTCGTGAGGCCGTCCGTTTCCGGCAGGCCGAGCGCGATGTTCATGGACTGGACGGCCGCTCCCGCGGTTCCCTTGGTGAGGTTGTCGAGCGCGGTGACGGCCACCAGCCGGTGCGCGTCGGCGTCGACGGTCACCCGGACGTGCACCGCGTTCGAGCCGAGCGTCGCGGCGGTCGCGGGCCAGCCGTCGGTGAGCACGTGGACGAACGGCTCGTCCGCGTAGGCCTTCCGGTACACGGCGACCGCGGCCTCGGTGTCGATCCCCGGCGTGACGGGTGCCGACGCGGTGGTGAGGATGCCGCGCGGCATCGGCGCGAGGACCGGGGTGAACGACACGCCGACCGGGCGGCCGGCGAGCGCGGCGAGGTTCTGGGCGATCTCCGGCGTGTGCCGGTGCGCGCCGCCGACCCCGTACGCGGTGGCCGAGCCCATGACCTCCGAGCCGAGCAGGTGCGGCTTGAGTGCCTTGCCCGCACCGGAGGTCCCGCTGACCGACACGACGACGACGTCCGGCTCGACCAGCCCCTCGGCCAGCGCCGGGGCGAGCGCGAGCGTGGCGCCGGTCGGGTAGCAGCCCGGCACGGCGACCCGCCGGGCGGTCGCGAGCGCGGCCCGCGCGCCCGGCAGCTCGGGCAGGCCGTACGGCCAGGTGCCGGCGTGCGCGCCGCCGTACCAGCGGGTCCAGTCGGCCGGGTTCGCCAGGCGGTGGTCGGCCCCGCAGTCGATCACGAGCGTGTCCGCGTCCAGCTGGGCGGCGAGCGCCGCGGAGTGGCCGTGGGGCAGGGCGAGGAAGACGACGTCGTGGCCGCGCAGCGCGTCCGGCGTGGTCTCGGCGAGCACGCGGTCGGCGAGCGGCACGAGGTGCGGCTGGTGCGCGGCGAGGACCGACCCCGCGTTGCCGCCCGCGGTCAGCGCACCGATCTCCACGTCGGGGTGCGCGAGCAGCAGCCGGAGGAGCTCACCTCCGGCGTACCCGCTGGCGCCACCGACCGCGATCCGAACCGTCACGTGGATAATTATGCACGATCATGCAAAGTCACTCAAACGGGGCCGGGGTGTTCTCCGCCACGAGCGCCTCGTCCAGCAGGTCCAGCGCTCGGGTCACGTGCTGGAGGTAGTCGGGGAAGGCCAGCCGCTCCCCCGAGGTGAGCCGCGACCAGGCGGGGGCGACGTCGACCGCGCCGCGCGACCGCCGCTCGTAGGCGTCGAGCACGGTGCCCGACAGGAAGCGGTACGGGCCGCCCCCGCGGGCCCAGGCGCGCAGCAGCTGGCTGGAGACCGACGTGTGCAGGGCGACCAGCCGCCGGCGGCGCAGTGCGACCGTGAGCTCGTGGGTCAGGTCCAGCAGGCCGTCGCCGGTCCACCTGGGTCGCTGCCAGCGCTGCCGCACGGTCAGGTAGAACCCGTCGAAGCCGAGACCGGACAGCGCGCCGAGCTCGTCGAGCTCGGCGCCGGGCTCGGTCAGCAGCAGCTCGCCGGCGATGCGGACGGCATGCGCCCGGCCCGGATCGGCGAGCGTGCCGTGCAGGAAGTCGCGCAACGCCCCGAACGCCGCCGGCTCGTCGGAGTCCAGCACGGTGATCGCGAAGGTCGGTCGCAGTCCGGCCGGCCCGGGCAGCTCGTCGATCGTCATGTCGGGGTACCTCCGGGCGCGGTCGGCGATCAGCATGAGTCGCCGTTCTGGACCAGCCCCTGGACCAGACCCGTACGCACCGCATCCATGACGCGAACGGGCGCCCCGGCCGGTCGGCCGGGGCGCCCGTCTCGTTCTGGCGTTGTTCGATCAGGCGCGGAGTCAGCGCGGCGCGGCGGCCGCCAGCTCACTACGCAGCTCGGCCGAGGAGGCCGCGGACCGCTTGTCGGCGGTCGTGTTCGCGGCGTCCGCCGGCACCGGCTGCGGCACCGGGTCACACTGCACGTCGGAGTGGTTGCCCGGCTGACGCTCGGGCAGCGCACCCGTCTTCAGGTACTCGGCGATCTTGTTGTCGGTGCACTCCACGCCGGACAGCGAGCCGGAGTGGGTGGTGCCGCCGACGCCCTCGATGAGCACCGAGTTCGGGAACCGCTTGCGGACCTCGATCGCGCCCGGGTACGGCGTGGCCGAGTCGAGCGTCTCGTTGATCAGCAGCGCACTCTCCACACCACTGCCGTCGATGTCCAGCGGCCGGTGGGACTTGGCCGGCCAGTTCAGGCACGGACCGTTGAACCACGCGTTACCCCAGGTCGTGAACGGGGCCTTGATGTGCGTGATCCAGTTGTCCTTCCGGTAACGGTTGTAGTTCGTCACCCACTTCGCGTCGGTGCAGACGACCGCGAGGTAGATGGCGTGCCCGTTGTCGTCGCCCGGCGCCGGGTACAGGTCGAGCAGTCCCGACGCGTCACCGTCGTGCACCCACGCGGCGAAGGCGTTGGCCGTGTCCTCCCAGCCGTACACGTAGTACGCGGCGGACAGGAAGATGTCGGTCCACTCGTCCGGCCCGATCTTGCCCGCGGCCGGCTTGCGCAGGAGCTTGGTGAGCTGCGAGTAGTACAGCTTCTCCACCTTCGCGGCGGTGTTGCCCAGGTGGTAGATGTTGTCGTACTTCGCGACCCAGGCCCAGTACACCTTGCTGTTGCGGTCGAACGCGATGTCCTGGTCGATGTTGGACTCGTACCAGACGCGCGTCGGGTCGACGTTGCCGTCGAAGATCACGCGACGGAACCGCTCCGGGAACAGCGTGCCGTACACCTGACCGAGGTAGGTGCCGTACGAGAACCCGTAGTAGTTGATCTGCTCGGAGCCCAGCGCCTTGCGGATGCTGTCCATGTCCTTGGCCACCTCGATGGTGGTCATGTGGTCGAGCAGCTTGCCGCCGGCCTGCTTGCAGTCGTTCGCGTAGTCCTTGGACCGCTTGCGCCAGGCGTTCTCGATGCCTGGGGAGATCGGCACGTAGAACGGCCGGTTGTAGCCGTCGAAGTTGGGGTCACAGCTGAGCGCGGGCTGGCTGGAACCGACACCGCGCGGGTCGAAGCCCACCCAGTCGTAGTCGTCGCCGCCGCCGTTCGGGACGAAGTCACCGAAGATCGCGTAGATGAGGCCGGACCCACCCGGGCCACCCGGGTTCACCAGCATCGGGCCCTGGTACTGGGCGTCCGGGCTCTTGTGCGTCACCCGGGAGACGGCCAGCTTGATCTTCTCACCGTTCGGCTTGTCGTAGTCGAGCGGAACCACGACGAAGCCACACTGCGCACCCGCGTCCACCAGCCGCGGGTTCTCGCACGCACCCCACTCGATGGGCGGCGGGGTGTACTCCTTGTGCTTCGCGGCGGGCGCGGCTTGATCGGCCATCGCAAGTGGAGCGACGACTAACCCGCCGACCACGACCGCCGCCGCCGCCGTGATGGCAACGAGTTTGTTCACTTTGCCCCTTTTCCTTCTGTTTGTCCCACGTGGATCCCATTGGATCAAGGACACCGGAAGAGCCTGCCGTCAGCGGCCCCGATAGGGAATACGCCGTTCGTCGTTTTACGAGATCGTGACCGCACGCTGCGCGACGCATCGGTTACCAGGCAGGACTTCTTGTCGGTGGTCACGCGTAGCTTCTGCGGCATGACCGGTTCACGCGATATCCCGACCGCTGCCACGGCGTTCCTCGACGCGGTCCGCAAAGAGCTCGCCTACCTGGCGAATCCAACCAAGGCCCCGGATATGCAGCGGTACATGAAGTCGGAGATGCCCTTTCGCGGCGTGCCGTCCCCGCAGCGCCGCGCGCTCGGCAAGCGCCTGTTCGACGCGTACCCGATGTCCGATGTGGACGAGTGGCGGGCAACCGTACTGTCACTGTGGCGTGACGCGGAGTATCGAGAGGAGCGCTACGTCGCGATCGACCTCACCGGGCACCGGCGATACGCGGGCTGGCAGACGCCGGACCTGTTGGCGGTGTACGAGGAGATGATCGTGACCGGGGCGTGGTGGGACTACGTGGACGAGCTGGCGAGCCGGCGGGTCGGGCCGTTACTGCGGGCCCACCGCGCCACGGTCACGCCGGTGCTGCGGCGGTGGGCCACCGACACCGACCTGTGGCGCCGCCGCACGTCGATCATCTGCCAGCTCGGGTTCAAGGAGGACACCGACACCGACCTGCTGACCCGCGCCATCGAGGCCAACGTCGGCGACCGCGACTTCTTCATCCGCAAGGGCATCGGCTGGGCACTGCGGCAGTTCGCCCGCACCGAGCCGGCGTGGGTGCGCGCCTTCGTCGACGCGCACCCGGCACTCTCGCCGCTGTCCCGGAAGGAGGCGACCAAGCACCTCTGAGGCCGTCAGGCGCGCAGGACGGCGCCGTACCGGTCCCCCGCCGCCGTGACGGCGGCGTCGCGGGCGGCGGTGGCCTCCTCGATGGTCAGCGTGCGGTCCGGGGCGCGGAAGCGCAGCGCGTACGCGAGGGACCGCTTGCCCTCGCCCACCTGCTTTCCGGTGAAGACGTCGAACAGGTTCAGGTCCTCGAGCAGGTCGCCACCGCCACCCCGCAGCGCCGCGGTCACGTTCGCGGCCGGCACGGTGTCGTCGACGACGAGGGCGACGTCCAGCAGCACCGGCGGGTACGGCGACGGCGCGAGGGCGGGCCGGCGCTCCGCCAGCGGCAGGCCGTCCAGCTTGAGCTCCATCGCGCACGTGCGCTTCGGCAGGCCGAGTGCCTCGACGACCTTCGGGTGCAGCTCGCCCGCGTAGCCGACCGGCAGGTCATCCACCAGCAGCTGCGCGCACCGGCCCGGATGCCACGGCGGCAGCTCTCCGGCCCGTACGGTCAGCGACGCGTTCGAGGCCTCGGCCACGACCTCGGCCGCTCGCACGGCGTCGGCCCAGCCGGCCTCCTCGCCGGGACCCCACCAGCCGGCGCGCCGGCGGTTGCCGGCGAGCACGACCGCCACGTGCGTCGGCTGCTGCGGCAGCGCCGCGTTCAGGCTCGCGAGCTGCGCGTCGCTCGGGCGGGCGCCCACGCCCAGCCGCGGCATCGGCGACCGCGGGCCCTTCGGCAGCACGACCTGTCCGATGTGGAACAAGGCGACGTCCCGCGCGCCCCGGGACACGTTGCGCACCAGCACATCCAGCATGCCGGGCAGCAGCGTGGTCGCGAGCTCCCCGTGGTCGGCGTCGAGCGGGTTCTGCAGCGTCACCGTCCGCCGGCGGCTGTCCTCCGGCGCCAGGCCCAGCTTGTCCCAGATCGACGGCGACACGAACGGGAACGGCAGCACCTCGACGTACCCGGCCTCGGCCAGCGCCCGCCCCACGGTCCGGCGGCGGCGCTGCGCGGCGGTGGCCCCGCGGCCCGGCTTCGTGGCCGGCAGCTCCGCCGGGATGGCGTCGTAGCCCTCGAGCCGCAGCACCTCCGCCACGAGGTCCGCTGGCTCGGCCAGGTCCGGACGCCAGCTCGGCGGCTGCACGGTCACGATCGGCGTGCCGTCGTCGGCCGAGCCGACCTCGGTGCCGCAGCCGATCTGGCTCAGCCGCCGCACGGTCACGCCGCGCTCGTAGGGAACGCCGGCGACCCGGTCGGGCAGGCCGATCGCCATCGTCACGGGTTGCCGCGCCGGCGGGGTGCCCACGTCGGTGCGGCCGGGCTGGATGCTGCCGTCCGCCTCCTCCCGCAGCAGCCGGGCCGCCCGCTCCAGCGCGGCCGGCGGCAGCAGCGGGTCGACGTAGCGTTCGAACCGCCGGGACGCCTCGCTCGGCAGCCTGTGCCGGCGCACCGCGCGGACGATCGACGACGGGTCCCAGATGGCCGACTCGAGGAGGATGTCGGTGCTGTCCGGCCGCACCTCGGTGCTCGCGCCACCCATCACGCCGGCGAGCGAGATCGGCCCGGAATCGTCGGCGACCACCATGTCGTCCGGGTCGAGCGCGTGCTCGACGCCGTCCAGCGTGGTCAGCTTCTCGCCCTGCGCCGCCCGCCGGACGACGATGCGGCCCTTGAGCGACGGGGTGTCGAACGCGTGCATGGGCTGGCCGGTCTCGAGCATCACGTAGTTCGTGACGTCGACCGCGAGCGAGATCGACCGGATGCCGGCGAGCAGCAGCCGCCGGCGGATCCACCACGGCGTCGGCGCGGTCGGGTCCACGCCGGTGACCCGGCGGGCGACGAACCGCAGGCAGCCGTCGGCGTCCTCGATCTCCGCGGGGTACGCGACGCCCTCGGCCACCGGCACGTCGATGGCCGCGGGATCGCGGTACTGCACGTCCAGCGCGCACGCGAGCTCGCGGGCGAGCCCGCGCACCGACAGCGCGTAGCCGCGGTCCGGCGTGATCGACAGCGAGATGACCGACTCGTCCAGGCCGAGCAGCTCGACCGCGTCGTCGCCGGCACCCGCGTCACCGCTGGGCAGCACGAGGATGCCGGTGTGGTCCTCGCCGAGGCCGAGCTCGCGGGCCGAGCAGATCATGCCGTCGCTCACCCGGCCGTAGGTCTTGCGCGCGGCGATGGCGAACCCGCCCGGCAGCACGGCGCCGGGCAGCGCGACGATCACCAGGTCGCCCTCGACGAAGTTCGAGGCGCCGCAGACGATCCCGCGCATCCGCGGCTCGTCCTCGTCGGCGTCGTCCGGCTCGACGACCTCGACCATGCAGAAGCGGATCGGCTTCTTGAACTCCGTGAGCTCCTCGATCTCCGCGACCCGGCCGACCACGAGCGGACCGGTCACCTCCCCCAGCGGGGTGACCTCGTCGACGTCGATGCCGACCCGGACGAACGCGTCCGCGAGCTGTTCCGCGGTGTACTTCTCGTCCGTCTCCAGGTGCTCGGTGAGCCAGCTGACGGGAACCCGCACGGGGTCGTTCCTTTCGTTTCCTGCGAACGGACAGTGGCAGTGGCGGTCAGAACGCCTCCACACCGAACGGCTGGGTGAACCGGACGTCGCCCTCCACCATGTCGCGCATGTCCGGGATGCCGTTGCGGAACTGGAGCGTGCGCTCGATGCCCATGCCGAACGCGAAGCCGGAGTACACGTCCGGGTCGATCCCGGCCGACCGCAGCACGCCGGGGCTGATCATGCCGCAGCCGCCCCACTCGACCCAGCCGGCGCCGCCCGCCTTCTCCTCGAACCACACGTCGGACTCGGCGGACGGCTCGGTGAACGGGAAGTACGACGGCCGCATCCGGATCTTGGCCTTCTCGCCGAACATCGCGCGGGCGAAGGCGTCCAGGGTGCCCTTGAGGTGTGCCATGGTCAGGCCCTTGTCCACGGCCAGCCCGTCGATCTGGTGGAACACGGGGGTGTGGTGCGCGTCCGGCTCGTCCGGGCGGAACGTCCGGCCAGGGGTCACGACGTACACCGGCAGGTCCCGCTCGAGCAGCGCGCGCACCTGGGCCGGCGACGTGTGCGTGCGCAGCACCAGGCCGGAGTCCTCCGGCGCGGCGCGGAACGCGTCCTGCGTGGTGCGGGCCGGGAGGTCGGGCTTGAAGTTCAGCGCGTCGAAGTTGAACCACTCGGCCTCGAGCTCGGGGCCCTCCGCGATCTCGTAGCCCATCCCGATGAACACGTCGGCGATCCGCTCGCCAAGCGTGGTGACCGGATGCCGGGCGCCGCGGGGCACGCGGTCCCACGGCAGCGTCACGTCGACCCGCTCGTCGCGCAGCACCCGCGCGTCGCGCTCGGTCTCGAGCTCCGCGCGCCGGTCGTCGAACGCCTCGCGGACGGTCTTCTGCGCCTCGTTGACCCGCTTGCCGGCGTCCGACCGTGCCTTGGGCGGCAGCGCGCCGACCTCGCGGCGGGCCAGCATCAGCGGCGCCTTGTCCCCGAGGTGGGCCGGTTTGACGGCGGCCAGCGCGGCCAGGTCGGCCGTGGCCGCGAACTCCTTGCGCGCCTGCTCGACGGCGTCCTGCAGGTTCTCCGGCGCGAGCGCCGCGACCTGCTTGGGGTCGTAGGAGTCGTTGGCTGCGGACATCGTGGGTGAGAGCTCCCCGGAAGGTGGCGGCTGCTTGCCCGCGGCGGGTGCGGAGGTGCTGCCCCGAGCACTGTGATCCTAGGTGATCGGGCGGTTCGCCTTGCACGCAGACATGCCGCCGGCACGGGCGAAGTCGCGGGTGACGGCGCCGGTGATCGTGCGAGTGATCGTGCGAGTGTGAGTGATCGTGCAGGTGATGGTGCGGGTGATCCAGCGGGTGATCGTTACCGGCGCCGCGGCGGGAAGGCGTGGCCCAGGTCGGCACCGCCGAACTCGGCCGCGGCGGCGCCATCGGCGGCGTACCGGTACAGCGCGGTCTGGTAGATCCCGGAGAGCGCGGTGGTGACGATGACGGCCAGCAGGCCCCACAGCACGGCGACGATCACGCAGCCGAGCGCGGTCGCCCCGCCGGCCGCGACGCCCAGGGCGACCAGCAGCACGCACGGCAGGAACAGGAGGAACCCGAACACCCCGATGCCGGCGTTGCCCAGCACGTTCTCGCCCCAGGTCCGGCGGAACAGCTCCCCCGAGCGGCGCAGCGCGTCCTTCGTGCCGACACCTTCGAGCACCAGCACCGGCAGCACGAGGTAGGTCACCAGGTTCCAGGCCATGCCGATCAGCCCGGCGACGATCCGGCCGAGGAAGCCGAGCCGCTCCTCGATCGCGCGCAGGATCACCGACACGGTGGCGGACAGCAGCGCCCACGGCAGGATCCGGGCCCAGTTCGCACCGGCGACCTTCAACCCGCCGGCGACGCTCGGGTCACCGCCCCGCAGCGCGACGTCGGCCTGCGAGACGAGCGCGGCGTTGAAGAAGATCGCGACGTAGGCCGAGACGAGGTAGAACGCGCCGAGCAGCACGTAGGTGCCCGGGGTGGCCTGCTCGCGGTCGAAGTCGACGGTGAACACGGCCGGCGTCAGGAAGATGACGGCCACGAGCAGGCCGGCGATCCCCGACAGCACCGGGAAGACCGCGAGCTCCTTGCGGGAGCGCAGCACGTGCCAGGACGCCTTGAACATCCGCCACGACGTCGCGAACCGGCCCATCGACAACACCCCCATGTGGTTCTGGTGGAGCGAACCTACCGTGCGCCGGGTGCGCGCTGGCGCCAGGCCGTGGCGTAGAGGCAGACCGCGGCGGCGGTGGCGAGGTTCAGGCTCTCGGCCGCGCCGTAGACGGGTACGCGCAGGGAGCGGTCCAGCCGGGCGACGACCTCGGCGGGCAGCCCGTGCGCCTCGCTGCCGAACACCCACGCGGTCGGGTCGGCGAGCCCCGGGTCGGCGGTGAGGTCGTCGGCCGCGTGGCCGTCGGCGGCGACGAGCCGCAGGCCCGCCGCGTGGCAGGCGTCGAGCGTCTCGTCGACGGTGGCGCGAGCGATCGGGAGGTGGAAGAGGCTGCCGGTGGAGGCGCGGACGCACTTGCCGTTGTGCGGGTCGACCGTGTGCCCGGCGAGGATCACGGCGTCGGCGCCGGCCGCGTCGGCGACCCGGATCACGGTGCCCGCGTTGCCCGGGTCGCTCGCCCCGGCCAGCACGGCGACCAGCCGTGACGAGCCGGCGAGCGCGTCGGCGAGGGAGACGTCGACGAGGTCGCAGACGGCGACGACGCCTTGTGGCGTCACGGTTTCCGACAGCCCGGCGGCAGCCCGCTCCGTGACCGCGGACACGGGTACGCCGGCCTCGGCGGCCAGCGCCGCCACGTCGGCGGGCACGGCCACGGCGAACACCTCGTGCACGGTGCCGCGCCCGGCGATGCTCCAGCGCAGCGCCTCGCGCACGGCCTGCGCGCCTTCGGCGAGGAACCGTCCGGCCTTGACCCGGCCGGCCCGCCTCGTCAGGGCCCGCGCAGCAGCGACCCGGGGCGTCCTCTCGGTGAAAGGACCGTCCCCGGGTCGCGTCATCGGGGTGTTCAGGAAGCCTTGCCCTGCGGGTCGGCGTTGTCGCGTGCCACGTTCACCAGCGCGGTGAAGGCGGCCGCGTCGTTGACCGCGAGCTCGGCGAGGATCTTGCGGTCCACCTCGACACCCGCGGCCTTGAGGCCCTGGATGAAGCGGTTGTAGGTCATGCCGTTCTGGCGAGCCGCGGCGTTGATACGGGTGATCCACAGCTGGCGGAAGTCACCCTTGCGGGCCCGGCGGTCCCGGTAGGCGTAGTTGAGCGAGTGGAGCATCTGCTCCTTCGCCTTGCGGTACAGCCGCGACCGCTGACCCCGGTAGCCACTAGCCAGCTCGAGGGTCGTCCGGCGCTTCTTGTGGGCGTTCACCGCCCGCTTGACGCGTGCCACGGTTCAAATCCTGTCGATCTCGAGGGCGGGGTCGAAATCCGCCCGGGTGGTCATGGGAAACGGATGCGGCTCAGCGGCCGAGCAACCTCTTGACGCGCTTGACGTCCTGCGGGGCGACCTCGGTGGTGCCGGCCAGGCGCCGGGTCAGCGTGCTGGGCTTCTTCTCCAGCTTGTGCCGCATGCCGGCCTTCTGCCGGCGCAGCTTTCCCTTGCCGGTGATCTTGATCCGCTTCGCGGTGCCGGAGTGGGTCTTGTTCTTGGGCATGTCAATCCTCGCGCTCGTCTACCGGGGCGCCACTCGAGGTCGCTCCGTGTCCTTGCCGGACGCTCCGGCCGGTCAGTTCGTGTCGGTGCCCGCGCTCGCCTTGGGCCGCGTCTTCTGGGACTTGTGCGGCGCCAGCACCATGATCATGTTTCGGCCGTCCTGCTTCGGTGCCGCCTCGACGAAGCCGAGTTCGGCCACGTCGTCGGCCAGCCGCTGCAGGAGCCGGTAGCCGAGCTCCGGCCGGGACTGCTCGCGACCACGGAACATGATCGTCACCTTGACCTTGTTCCCGTGTTCGAGGAACCGGATCACGTGGCCCCTCTTGGTCTCGTAGTCGTGCGTGTCGATCTTCGGGCGGAGCTTCTGCTCCTTGATCACGGTGAGCTGCTGGTTTCGGCGGGACTCCCGCGCCTTCTGTGCGCTCTCGTACTTGAACTTGCCGAAGTCCATGAGCTTGCAGACTGGCGGTCGTGCCTGCGGGGCAACCTCCACGAGGTCCAGGTCCGCCTCCTGAGCGAGCCGGAGTGCGTCCTCGATGCGCACGATTCCGACCTGCTCGCCGTTCGGTCCGACCAGTCGGACTTCCGGGACTCGGATGCGGTCATTGATACGTGTATCGGAGCTGATGGGGCCTCCTCGGGCCGAGTTCTGGGTCCTGGCGACGCACGCGAACCCGAAGCCCCACACAGCACGAACCCCGCGCACCTGGAGTGCACGGGGCCCGCTTCCGACCGATCCTCGACAGTGGTCGTCGAGACACCGCCACCGGCGCCGACAAGATCGGCGCCAGCCGCGGCGACCGGAACCCGGCCACTAGCGTGACTCGGGTGGGAGCGGGGCTCCACTTTCGCGGCCTCGTTCGCACGAGGCTGGTCGCGCTCTACAGACTAACAGAACGCCCCGGACGCCCGATTCATGCCGGTGCCCTCGGCGCCGCGGCGGAAGCGCCGCGGCTCATCCGCACAGTGTGACCCGCTCACCGATCCGGGCGGCGTGCAGGTGAACCGTGAACGAAATGAACAGAAACGTGACCCGCGTCATAGCGTTTCGGACAATCGCACCACGGGTATGTCAGCGCCGGCGCCCTGCCACTGGCCCCGCGAGGAGGTTTCCGTGTCCGAAACCGCAACCACCCCTACCCGTCGCCGGGACCGCACACACGTGCTCTACATCGCGGTCATCGTCGCGGTCGTGCTCGGCATCCTGGTCGGGTTGATCTGGCCGGACTTCGGCAAGGAGCTCAAGCCGCTCGGCACGGGCTTCGTGAACCTGATCAAGATGATGATCAGCCCGATCATCTTCTGCACGATCGTGATCGGCGTCGGCTCGGTGGCCCGCGCGGCCAAGGTCGGCAAGGTCGGCACGCTCGCCATCGGGTACTTCCTGGTGATGTCCACGATCGCGCTGATCATCGGCCTGATCGTCGGCAACATCCTGCACCCGGGCGACGGCCTGCAGCTCACCGACGCGCTGCGCGACGAGGGCAAGGGGCAGGTCGAGGAGAGCGTGGGCACGGTCGACTTCCTGCTCGGCATCATCCCGACCACGCTGGTGTCCGCGTTCACCGAGGGCAGCGTGCTGCAGACGCTGCTGATCGCGCTGCTCACCGGCTTCGCAATCCAGGCGCTGCGGGACAAGGGCCGGCCGATCCTGGTCGCGGTCGAGTACATCCAGCGGCTGGTGTTCCGGATCCTCGCGATGATCATGTGGGTGGCACCGATCGGCGCGTTCGGCGCGATGGCGGCGGTGGTCGGCGAGACCGGGGTCGACGCGCTGAAGAGCCTCGCGGTGCTCATGCTCGGCTTCTACATCACGTGCGTGATCTTCGTGTTCGGCGTGCTGAGCTCGCTGCTGTGGGTCGTCGCGCGGATGAACATCCTGCAGCTGTTCCGGTACCTGGGCCGGGAGTTCCTGCTGATCCTGTCCACGTCGTCGTCCGAGGTGGCGCTGCCGCGGCTGATCGCGAAGATGGAGCATCTCGGCGTGAGCAAGCCGGTCGTCGGCATCACGGTGCCGACCGGCTACTCCTTCAACCTCGACGGGACCGCGATCTACCTGACGATGGCAACCCTGTTCATCGCGGAGGCCACGGGCGAGCCGCTCACGTTCGGCGAGCAGATCTCCTTGCTGGTGTTCATGATCATCGCTTCCAAGGGCGCGGCCGGCGTCACCGGCGCGGGCCTCGCGACGCTCGCCGGCGGCCTGTCCACCCACCGGCCGGACCTCGTCGACGGCGTCGGCCTGATCGTCGGCATCGACCGCTTCATGTCCGAGGCGCGGGCGCTGACGAACTTCGCCGGCAACTCGGTCGCCACGGTGCTGGTGGGCACGTGGACGAAGGACTTCGACCGGGAGAAGGCCGGCCGGGTGCTGTCCGGCCAGGACCCGTTCGACGAGGCGTCGATGCTCGACGACGACCGCGGCGGTGACGACAGCGGCGACCACGGCGGGGCGAAGGAACCCGCGGCGGCCGAGCCGGCCGGGTCGGCCGACTCGACGAAGAAGTAGACCTGGGTCAGGCGCGCGTCCGGCGGCGGTATCCGCCGCCGGCGCGCCAGGACTCGATGACGAGGTGGTCGGCCGGATCGCCGACGTAGGTCAGCGCGACCTCGGCGATGTCGATGCGGAAGTGACCGGAGCCCTCGTTCGGGTTCTCCGCCGGCGGCGCGATCTCCTCGACACGGCCGGACAGCTTCGCGTCGCCCGCCCAGCGCCCCTCCGCGGGCGGATCGAGGCTGGGGCTGTGCACGGCGATGCGCGGGTCGCGGCGGACGTCCCGCAGCTTCATCGAGTCGCCCATCATGCCGAGCGTGACCTCGCCCGCCTCGAACTGGAGCTCGGAGCCGCTGATCCGGGGCGAGCCGTCGGCGCGCAACGTGGCGATGGTCTTGTGGATGCCCGCGCCGAACACGGCCCGCACCCGCTCGGCGAACTCCGGCGCGTCCCTCTCGATCTCCTGCCAGTTGACCATCGTGTCCCCTCTTTCCGAACCGTCGTTCGGATACTACTCCCGATTTTCGAACCGTGGTTCAATAACTCGCATGGGCAGGCCGCGGAAGATCTCCGACGACGCGCTGATGGCCGCGTGCGGCCGCGCGATCGGCGCGCACGGGCCGGGGTTCACGCTCGCGCAGGTGGCGGCGGAGGCCGGGGTCGCGGTCGGCACCGTGTCCGGCCGCTTCGGCTCGAAGCACGGCCTGATGCTGGCGATGATGACCGCGGCCACCGCCACGGTCGCGGAACGGATGCACACCGCCGCGGCCCGGCACGCCGACCCGGTGGCAGCGGTGCTCGCGGCGGTCCTGGTCACCGCGGAGGGCGTCGACGACCCCGCGACGACGACCAACCACCTGGCGCAACTGGGCGTCGACATGAGCGATCCGGCGCTGCGGGAGGGCCTGGCCGTGCTGCGCGCGCGGGTCCGGGAGGTGTTGCGCTCGCTCCTCGCGGCGGCCGCGCTACCCGCCGCTCCCCCGCCGGCCCGGGCGGCGCGGATCGTGGCCGGCCTCGCGCACGGCTCGCAGCTGGACTGGGCGCTGTCGCCGAAGGGGACGCTGCGGGACCGGCTACGCGCCGACGTCCGGGCGGTCCTGGTCTCCTGGGGTGAGGTACCCGCGTAGGCCGCGCTCGCCGCGCCACATCATCACGGCGTGGTTGGCGGAGAAGAGCGGGCGGGCGACGGGCGCGAACCTGCGCAGCAGCGGCTTGGTCATCGCCACCCGCTGGTCGATGGCGAGTGCGCAGCCACCGGCCCGCTCGTGCACGACGCCTTCGCAGTAGCCGTCGAGGTCGCCGGTCATGTCGACGCGCAGGCGGCCGGTGGCCTGGTCCTGCTCGGCGCGGTGGAGGCGGATCGTGAGGACGTAGGGCAGGACGGCGCGGCAGGTGATCTCGGCGGTGTCGTCGTCGATCCGGCGGGCGGCGCGGACGTCGGGCCACCAGCGTGGCCAGCTGAGCAGGTCGACGAGGGCGCCGAAGACGAGCGCGGTCTGCGCGGCGACGGACCAGACGTCCCGGAACCGGTATTCGTTGAGCGACACACCGTCGAGTATGCCGTTGGCTAGGGTGCGGGCCATGACGAAGTGGACCGCGTCGGACATCCCGGACCAAAGTGGACGTACCGCGATCGTGACCGGCGCGAACAGCGGCATCGGCCTGGTCACGGCGCGCGAGCTGGCGCGCGCGGGCGCCCGGGTGATCATGGCCTGCCGGAACATGTCGAAGGGCACCGCGGCCGCGGCCAAGCTGCCCGGCGACGTCGAGGTGCGCGCGCTGGACCTGTCCGACCTCTCCTCGATCCGGACGTTCGCCGAGTCGATCACCGACGACGTGCACGTTCTGATCAACAACGCGGGCGTCATGGCCACCCCGTACCGCCGCACCAAGGACGGCTTCGAGCTCCAGCTCGGCACGAACCACCTCGGCCACTTCGCGCTGACCGGCCTGCTGCTGCCGCGGGTGCGCGACCGGGTGGTCACGGTGTCGAGCACGGTGCACCGGATGGGCCGGATCAAGCTGGATGATCTCAACTGGGAGCACCGCCGGTACTTCCGCTGGTCGGCGTACGCACAGTCGAAGCTGGCGAACCTGCTGTTCACGTTCGAGCTGACCCGTCGCCTGACCGCCGCGGGCTCGGCCGTCCGGGCAACGTCGTCCCACCCGGGCTACGCGTCGACGAACCTCCAGTCGCACACGGAGTCACCGCTGGACTTCGTCATGTCGATAGGCAACCGGATCATGGCCCAGAGCGCGTCGATGGGCGCCCTGCCGTCGCTCTACGCGGCGGTCGCCGATGTTCCGGGCGGCGGCTTCGCCGGGCCGGGCGGGGTGACCGGGCAGCACGGATATCCGAAGGTGGTGGGGTCCTCACGCGCGGCCCGGAATCCAGAGGTGGCGCGGGCGTTGTGGGATCGCTCCGCCGAGCTGACCGGCGTGACGTACGAGCTTTCGACTCCATAGCGGTGGCCGAACCACAACGCACCCCCGCCCCCGGCCACCGCGACCTAGGCAGCGTCTCGTAGCGAACCGCAGTTGTCGTTCGGTCCACTTCGGTGGCGGCCGGGTTTGCGCCGACAGGCAGCAGCGGTTCCAGCACCTGCCTGGTCAGAACTTCGAAACACCGCCTAGCGGCGCGGGCCCTACTTCAGCACGTGCTGCAGGAACTGGCCGGTGTAGCTCTCCTCGATGTCCGCCAGGTCCTCGGGCGTGCCCTCCGCGATCACCAGTCCGCCACCGTTGCCGCCCTCGGGGCCCATGTCCACGACCCAGTCCGACGTCTTGATCACGTCCAGGTTGTGCTCGATGACGATGACCGTGTTCCCCTTGTCCACCAAGCCGTTGATGACGCCGATCAGCTTGCGGATGTCCTCGAAGTGCAGGCCCGTCGTCGGCTCGTCCAGGACGTAGACGGTCTTGCCCGTCGAGCGCTTCTGCAGCTCCGACGCCAGCTTCACCCGCTGGGCCTCGCCGCCGGACAGGGTCGGGGCCGGCTGACCCAGCCGGACGTAACCGAGGCCGACGTCCACCAGGGTCTTCAGGTGCCGGTGGATGGCGCGGATCGGCTCGAAGAACCCCTCCGCCTCCTCGATCGGCATGTCCAGCACCTCGGAGACCGTCTTCCCCTTGTAGTGCACCTCGAGCGTCTCGCGGTTGTACCGCGCGCCCTTGCACACCTCGCACGGGACATACACGTCCGGGAGGAAGTTCATCTCGATCTTGATCGTGCCGTCGCCCGCGCACGCCTCGCAGCGACCACCCTTGACGTTGAACGAGAACCGGCCCGGCTGGTAGCCGCGGACCTTCGCCTCCGTCGTCGCCGCGAACAGCTTGCGGACGTGGTCGAACACGCCCGTGTACGTCGCCGGGTTGGACCGCGGGGTGCGGCCGATCGGCGACTGGTCCACCCGCACCAGCTTGTCGACCAGCTCCAGGCCCCGCACCCGCGTGTGCCGCCCGGGCACCTGGCGCGCGCCGTTCAGCTTGTTGGCCAGCACCGTGGCCAGGATGTCGTTGACCAGCGTCGACTTGCCCGACCCGGACACGCCCGTGACCGACACCAGGCAGCCGAGCGGGAACGACACGTCGATGCCCCGCAGGTTGTGCTCGCGCGCCCCGACCACCGTCAGCTGGCGCTTGCGGTTGGCGGGCCGGCGCAGCGCCGGCACCGGGATCTGCTCCCGGCCGGACAGGTACGCGCCGGTGAGCGACTCCTTGTTCCGGAGCAGCTTGTTGAACGGTCCACTGTGGACGATCTTGCCGCCGTGCTCGCCCGCGCCCGGGCCGATGTCCACGACCCAGTCGGAGCTGCGGATGGTGTCCTCGTCGTGCTCGACGACGATCAGCGTGTTGCCCAGGTTGCGCAGCCGGGTCAGCGTCTCGATCAGCCGGTGGTTGTCCCGCTGGTGCAGGCCGATCGACGGCTCGTCGAGCACGTACAGCACGCCGACCAGGCCGGAGCCGATCTGCGTGGCCAGCCGGATGCGTTGGGCCTCGCCGCCGGAAAGGGTGCCGGAGGCACGATCGAGTGAGATGTAGTCGAGGCCCACGTCGAGCAGGAAGCGCAGCCGCGCCTGGATCTCCTTCAGCACGGCGCCGGCGATCAACGTCTCGCGGCGGCCGAGCGACAGCCCGTCGAGGAAGTCGGCGCACTCGGAGATCGACAGCGCGGACACCTCCGCGATGGAGCGCGCGCCCTGCGTCTTGTGCTCCATCGTGACCGCGAGGATCTCCGGCTTGAGGCGCGTGCCCTGGCAGGCCGGGCACGGCACCTCCCGCATGTAGCCCTCGTACCTTTCCCGCATGTAGTCGGACTCGGTCTGCTCCTGGCGCCGCTCCAGGAACGGGATCACGCCCTCGTAGTTGGCGTAGTACGAGCGCTCGCGGCCATACCGGTTGCGGTACCGGACGTGCACCTGCTCGTCGATGCCGTGCAGCACGGCCTTCTGCGCCTTCGCGGTCAGCCGCCGCCACGGCAGGTCCATGCGGAACCCGACGGACTCGGCCAGCGAGCCGAGCAGCCGGGTGAAGTACTCGGCCGTCTGCCCGCCCGCCCACGGCGCGATCGCCCCGTCCTCGAGGCTCAGCTCGTCGTCGGGCACCACGAGCTCGGGGTCGACCTCCTGGCGGACACCGATGCCCGTGCACACCTGGCACGCGCCGTAGGGCGAGTTGAACGAGAACGACCGCGGCTCGAGGTCCTCGATCGCGAGCGCGTGGCCGTTGGGGCACGCGAGGTTCTCGGAGAAGCCGCGGATGCGGGCCGGCTCGTGCTCGGGCAGGTCGACGAACTCCAGCTCCACGAGCCCGTCGGCCAGCCGCAGCGCGGTCTCGATCGAGTCGGTCAGCCGGCGCTTGGCCGACGCCTTGACCGTGAGGCGGTCGATCACGACCGCGATGTCGTGCTTCTCCTGCTTCTTCAGCTTCGGCGGGTCGGTCAGCTGGTGGACCGCGCCGTCGACCCGGGCCCGGGAGTAGCCCTGCGACTGCAGCGAGGAGAACAGGTCGACGTACTCCCCCTTGCGCCCGCGCACGACCGGCGCGAGCACCTGGAAGCGCAGCCCCTCCTCCATCGCGAGCACCTGGTCCACGATCTGCTGCGGGGTCTGCTTGCTGATCGGCTCGCCGCACTGCGGGCAGTGCGGCTTGCCCGCGCGGGCGAAGAGCAGCCGCAGGTAGTCGTAGACCTCGGTGATCGTGCCGACGGTCGAGCGCGGGTTGCGGCTGGTCGACTTCTGGTCGATCGACACGGCCGGCGAGAGGCCCTCGATGAAGTCGACGTCGGGCTTGTCCATCTGGCCGAGGAACTGCCGGGCATAGGCCGACAGCGACTCGACGTACCGGCGCTGGCCCTCCGCGAAGATCGTGTCGAAGGCCAGGCTCGACTTGCCGGAGCCCGACAACCCGGTGAACACGATCATGCTGTTCCGGGGCAGGTCGAGGTCCACGCCGCGCAGGTTGTGCTCCCTGGCGCCGCGGACAACGAGACGGTCAGCCACTGAAGTCCCTTCGACGATGCTGCTTCGAACCGGCCACACCGCAGGTCAGGCGGTACCCACGGACCTGATCCGGGTGGCCGACGCAATGCTAGGACGGGGCACTGACAATTTCCGTGCCGGACGTCCGGAGCGATCGGCTACCCCAGGTGGGCGCCGCATCACCTAGGCTGGAGAAACCAGGTCTGGTGCAAAGCCCATTCTGAACTACCGACTCGCGGGGATGGCGGTATGACTGGATCCAGCATCTCATCGCAATCGTCCGTCCGGCACGACAGCGTGCCCGAACAGCGCCGAGCCAACGAACGCTCGGCGGCCGCGGAGGCCAGGCGCTGCCTGACCGACGTGCGGGCGGTGACCGAGAGACTGGACCAGGCCGTCGGGGAGCTCGACGAGCACCGGATGCGCCGGCCCAGCGGACTGCCGGGCTGGAGTCGCGCACACGTGATCACCCACCTCGCCCGCAACGCGGACGGCTTCGTGAACCTCCTCACGTGGGCCCGCACGGGTATCGAGCACGCGATGTACCCGAGCAACGCCGACCGCGACGCGGACATCGCCGAAGGCGCGACCCGGCTCGCGCAGGTCCTGCACGAGGACCTGCGCGCGGCGAGCGACCGGTTCGCGGCGGCCGGTGAGCGGCTGTCGGACTCGCAGTGGCTGGCGACGGTCGCCGGGCGGGCCTCGATGGTCTTCCCGGCGGCGAAGATCCCGTCGATGCGGCTGTTCGAGCTGTGGGTGCACTTCGTCGACCTCGACGTCGGCGCCGGGTTCGCGGACGTACCGGCCGCGCAGCTCGAGGGCCTGCTCGGGACCGCGGTGTCGCGGCTGGTCGACCGGCCGGACGCGCCGTCGGTGCACCTGACGGTCACGCTGCCCGACGGCGAGGAGCGGGTCTGGGACCTCGTCGGCGGCGCGGACGGGTCTGCGCACGAGGTGTCCGGCACGGCGCCGGCGGTGCTCGCATGGCTGACCGGGCGGGGCGACGGGCGGGAGCTCGAGGGGACTGTGCCGGTGCTACCCGCCTGGGGTTAGCCCGACGTTCGTGAACGTGGTCGGGAAGCCCCGTCCGGTGGGCGAGGCGGCCATGACGCCCGCGTGCGCGGTGGTGCCGGGTTCCAGGTACGCGACGCGCAACAGCGTGTCCGGGTCGGCGCCGTCGAGGCCGTAGGTGATCGTCACGGCGTCGCCGGTGCGTTCCGCCTTGATCGTCACGCTCGTCGGGTCGGGTACGGGCGCGACCGACCAGTCGGAGAACTCCCGGGTCACGACGGCGGAGATCTGCTGGTGACCGTCGACGAGCTCGATGCCGGACTTGATCCAGTTCCGCTCGTCGACGCGGATGGCGATGCCGGCCTGGTCGTACTGGTCGCGGTACTCGCCGCGGAAGGTCGCCGTGAGCGTGAAGTCGCGGGCGCCGGTGCCGAGGATGTGGCCGGTGTCGCGGACGTAGCCGTAGTGCGTCGTGCGCCAGAAGTCGGTGTCCGGGTCGGTCGTGACGGTCAGCGTGTCGCCGGCCGGCTCCCACGTCGCCGGCTCGTTGAACCAGGTCCAGCCCGTGATCATGTCGGCCATGCTGTCAGGCGGCGGTCCGGCGCGCTAGGGTCGCGGCCGTGGATGTCGTCGAGGACTACAACGGTCATGTCGAGCCCGGCGGGCCCGCCGCGCGGCGGACGCTGGACGCGCTGACGATCACGAAGATCTCCGTCGGCCCGATGGACAACAACGCGTACCTGCTCGTGTGCCGCGGCACGCAGGACGCGTTGCTGATCGACGCCGCGAACGACCCGGAGCGCCTGTCGGACCTCATCGGCCACGACGACAACCGCCCCACGCTGCGCACGATCGTGACCACGCACCAGCACCAGGACCACTGGCAGGCGCTGGGCGCGGTGGCCGGCGCGAACGGCGCGAACACGATCGCGCACGAGGCCGACGCGGGCCCGCTCCCCGTGCCGCCGGACCGCTTCGTCGGCCACGGCGACACGATCGAGGTCGGCGACTGCGTGCTCGAGGTCATCCACGTGCGCGGCCACACGCCGGGCTCGGTCGCCCTGCTCTACCGCGACCCGGCCGGCCACGGCCACCTGTTCACGGGCGACTCGCTGTTCCCCGGCGGGGTCGGCAAGACGTGGTCGCCCGGCGACTTCGACTCGCTGATCGACGACGTCGAGGAGCGGATCTTCGGCTACCTCCCCGACGACACCTGGTTCTATCCGGGCCACGGTGACGACTCGACCCTCGGCGCGGAGCGCCCGAAGCTCGCCGAATGGCGGGAACGGGGATGGTAGACACGGCGCCTGTTCACGCAGAGTGACTCAGCCGCTATCGTTGGCGTGTCCGACGCCGTACCTACCTGATCCGCAGACTGTCAGCCGGGGGACACGTGCGGAGATCGTTCCGATGGCTGGTCGCCAGCTGCGCGGGAGCCGGTGCCTTCACGCTCGCCTGGTGGTGTTGCGAGGCTCTGCTCGGACTGTCGCGTGGTGACGCCCTCGGCATCGCCGCGATTCCCAGCAGCCTGATCGCCGCACCCCTGGGCTGGTGGGCCGGCAGAGAGAGGCCCGGCACGGGGCCGGACGAGAAAACCCCGCTTACCCGCGACTGGCCCTTGGCGGAGTCCGTCGATCCACTGGTTCTGGGCGTGCACAAGGCCCGTCCGGAAGAAGGCTTCGAGGTCCTTCCGGGGTACATTCCCCGAGACGCCGACACACAGCTTCGAGCTGCGCTGCGCACGGCGGCAGAGCACGGCGGATTCATTCTCCTCACCGGCGGGTCCGCGGCCGGAAAGTCGCGAACCGCGTTCGCTGCCATTCAAAGCGCGCTCGGCGGCTACCGCGTTGTCTCGCCCATACCCGGCTCGGACTTACCGCAACTCTTCGCCGCGCTCGACAACAACTCTGCTGGAAGAATCTTGTGGTTGGACGACCTGGAAGGGCATCTCGGCTCCCATGGCCTCCAGCTCGACCTGCTCAACCATCTCATGGACCACAAGGTCGTCATCGTCGCAACGATGCGCGACGAGCAGTACGAACGATTTCGGCTACACCGCGCACGCAAGGCCTCGAACGACGAGGACAACCGGGTACAGCGAGAGATCTACCTCGGCGCGCAGGTGCTGAACCTGGCCACCTGCATCGAGATACCCCGCAAGTGGAGCAAGTCGGAGATAGAGAGAGCCGGCTCATCTGAGGATCCACGTCTGCACGAGGCCCTGCAACGCCCAGACCTGTACGCAATACCCGAATACGTTGCCGCCGGGCCACAGCTTCTTCAAGAGTGGAAGCAGGCAGTCCAGGCCGGCGGTCATCCTCGTGGCGCCGCCCTGGTGGCGGCGGCCATCGACTTGAACCGCGCAGGTCTGGGTGGGGCCATCCCGGCCACAGCGCTCATTGAACTTCATCACCGCTACCTGGACGAGTACGGGGGAAATCTGTTGCGGCCCGAATCGCTTCCTGAAGCGATGACCTGGGCAAGCACGGTTCGATATGGCATTACCAGCCTGCTGCTCCCCGCGGGAAAGGATACCTGGCGCGCCTTTGACTACTTGGTGGACAGCTCCGCGCGCGATCCCCAACATGTTGCCGTGCCGGCGGAGGTCTGGCGTGCGGCAATCCAGTATGCCCGCACGCCGCGAGAGCTGCACGACGTCGGCGTGAGCGCGATCAAGTCACAGCACCTGGAAATCGCGGAAGAAGCACTGCACGCGGCCGCCGACCAGGACGACGTTCAGGCCATGGTGAACCTTGGCGCGCTCCTGGCAAATCGAGGAGCAGCCGAAGACGCTGAATTCTGGACGCGCAAAGGAGCCGATGCCGGCTATCCGGCAGGTATCTTCAACCTCGCGGTAATACTTGCCGAGAAGGGCGCCATTGACGAAGCCAAATCGCTGTACGCCAAGGCCTGTGACGCCGGCAACTCTGACGCAGCTGTCAACCTCGGCAATATCCACTACGACGAGGGCGATTCCGAGAAGGCCGTGACGCTTTACCGCAGGGCTGCCACCATGGGAAACCCGGCAGGCCTGTTGAATCTTGGCTACTATTATCGCGATAAAGGAGACCACGAACGGTACGAACAGTATATCCGTCAAGCGTGCGATTCCGGCCATCCAATGGCCATGAACGCGCTCGGAGTGCTCCTCATGCGACGGGGGCTCCCACAAAAGGCTGAACACTGGCTGCGCAAGGCCGCGCGTTCCCACCTCACCATCGCCCAGGTCAACCTAGGACTCTTCCTCGAGGAGAAGGCGAACTACGAGGAAGCAGAGTCCTGCTATCGGGACGCCGCGGAACGAGGCGATGCTCGCGGGTCCCTCCGGCTGGGGGACCTGTTGTGCACACTTGGACAGTTCGGCGATGGCAAGGAACGTTGGCGCGAAGCCGCCAGCGCCGGGCTCGACGAGGCCGCCGCCCGACGATTGGTGGAGGTCGACGAGCCGAACGGGCTGAGCTGGATCATCACGGACGAGAGGACGACCCGAGAGCTTGCTGGGGACAGGATTCACGAGGTATGCCGGAACCTCTGGCCCGTCGACTGTCAGACTTGCGGAAAACCGTTCGAGGGTCGAACCCCGAGCCTCAACATGCATGACGCGATCACACATGGCTATGCCAGCCTTCATCATGTCACCTGCCTCGCGCCTGCCTGGGTAGAGAATTTTCATGTTGCCGTGGACGGGAACCTCAGCTGGGGAACACTTTGCTTTTCCTCCGAAATCGCCTTCGACGGTGCGGTCCAGCAGGTCCCCATCCTCCTGGTCAACCCGGGCCTGGAGCAGGTCTACCTGACCACCAGTCCCGACAACTCGTGGCGGGCATCCACCGTCAAACAATTCGACATATTCGACTTCAAGCCATCCAACTCGGCGTGGGCAACCGCCGCGTACAGAGAAATGCCGGTCACCGCCCGCCTGTCGCGAAGAGAAATCGCCGTCACGGTGTATCCCGGTACCACCTGGACCGGACCGATCGACAACGCGGTATATCGACTTGCTCGCCGGCTTGGCGGCACCTACGTGTTCGTTACCACCAGAATTCTGCCAGCGTCGCCCATTGCAGGCGGCAAGCTGGCAGCCGAACTAGCGGCCGGAAATATCGCCGTCCGCTGGTTTCCGTTCGACGCCTGAGGTCGCCCACTCTGGTGAGCTGACCCAACCTCCGCGGCTCGATCCGCGTCCTCTCGTGCAACGGCGGCCCGGCTCCGGGCGTCGGACCGTCATCGGCAGCTGATCGGCGAGGGGAGAACTCGGTGCCGCGCATTCGTCAGCTCTTCGGCAGGCTTCGCCGGCTTCCTCGGCAGGCGACGGGTGAAGGTCGGCCTGTGCGTGCTGATCGTGCTCGGGGTGCTGGCCGGCGCCGGCCCGTACCTGTGGATCCGGTTCGCGACGACGGGGCGGGTCCACCCGGTCGGCGAGGCGCCGGACGCTCCGGTGGCGATCGTGCTGGGTGCCGGGCTGCGGGCGGACGGCTCACCCAAGCCCTACCTGCGGATCCGGCTGGAGGACACGCTGCGGCTGTACGAGGACGGCAAGGTCCGCGCGATCCTCGTCTCGGGCGATCACGGCCAGGTCGACTACGACGAGGTCGCCGCGATGACGTCATGGCTGGTCGAGCACGGCGTGCCCGCCGGCAAGGTGGTCGCCGACCACGCCGGGTTCGACACCTACGACTCCTGCGTGCGGGCGCACGAGATCTTCGGCGTGCGCGCCGCGCTGGTCGTCACGCAGGAGTTCCACGTGCGGCGCGCCGTCTTCCTGTGCCGGGCGGCCGGCATCGACGCGGCGGGCGTCGGCTCAGCCGCCCCGGACGACGACACCCGCTACCAGGTGCGGGAGGTGCCCGCGGCCATCAAGGCGACGTTCGACGTGGTCGTCGGCGCCGACCCCAAGTACCTCGGCAGGTACGAGACCGGCGTCGACGAGGCGCTGCGGGCTCCGTAGACCGCGGAGGCGCTGGCCGACGTGCCATGCCTGCCCGACCTGCCCAGGCTGATCCGGCGCGCGAACGCCGAAACGTTCAAGACCGGTAGGCAACCGTCGGCCAGGATGGTCGGTGTGACGGTGAACCTCGCCGCGGCTGCCTCGTTCATGGCCGCTCATGCACGCGTCCTCGACCGGCGGCGTTTCGAGTTCCTCCTGGGTGGGACCGACGCCACCGGGGTGCTCGCCGCCGTCGATGGGTATCGCAATCCCGACGGCGGCTACGGCTGGGGGCTCGAGCCCGACCTGCGCGCGCCCGAGAGCCAGCCCGGCGGTGCGCTGCAGGCGTTCCAGGCGTTCGAGGACGTCGCGCCGGCCACGACGCCCCATGCGGTGGCATTGTGCGACTGGCTCGCCGGGATCACGCTGCCCGACGGCGGGGTGCCGTTCGCGCTGCCGGTGCGGGATCCGGCCGCGTGCGCGCCCTTCTGGGCGCAGGCCGATCCGACGGTGTCCGCCCTGCAGAGCACGGCGTTCGTCGCGGCCGCGGCCTGGCGGGTCGCCGCGTACGACCCGGCCGTCGCGGCGCATCCGTGGCTCGAGACCGTCACCCGCTACTGCTTCGACGCCATCGCCGCGCTCGAGGACGCGCCGCCCGCGATCGCGCTGTGCTTCGCCGTGCAGTTCCTCGACGCCGTGCACGACGCGCGGCCCGCGGCGGCGGCGCTGCTGGACCGGCTCGCCACGTTCATCCCGGACGAGGGCCTCGTGCACGTCGCGGGCGGTGCCGACGACGAGTACCTGCGCCCGCTCGACTTCGCGCCGCACCCGGACCGCCCGGCCCGCACGCTGTTCGCCCCGGACGTCGTCGCCGCGGACCTCGACCGGCTCGCCGGCGGCCAGCAGGACGACGGCGGCTGGCTGGTCGACTTCGCCGGCTACTCCCCCGCCGCGGACCTAGAGTGGCGCGGGTACGCGACGATCGGCGCGGTGGCCACGTTGCGCCGCAACGGAAAGTAGCTCAGCCGGGCAGCGCCGACTTCGCGGAGCCGGCAGCGTGCCGGACCTTGCCCGCGGCGGCCGAGGCGGTGCCCTTGACCGAGCCGGCGGCGGCGTTCGCGGTGCCCTTCACCGAGCCGGCGGCCGCGTTCGCCGTGCCCTTCACCGAGCCGGCAGCCGCGTTCGCGGTGCCCTTGACCGAGCCGGCCAGGTCGGCGGTGCCACCCGCCGCGAGGCGGGCGGCGTGCTTGGCGCGCCAGGCGACCGACGGCTTGCCGTGCGTGTCACCGGCGGCGATCAACAGCCCGCCGAGCAGGCCGACGTTCGTGAGGAAGTGGAACCGCTGCCGCGCCCGCTCTTGGCGATCCTCGTGCTCCCAGAACCGGTGGCCGGCGACGGTCTCCGGTACCAGGCTGGCGGCGAGCAGCAGGGACGCGAGGCGCGGGAACCTGCCCAGCGCCAGCGCGAGCCCAGCGCCGATCTTGACCGCCGCGTCGAGCTTGACCAGTGACTCGGCGTCCGTCGGGATCTCGTCGGGCAGCTTGTCCTCGAGCTGGCCGACCGTCTTGTCGAGCACCGGCTCGGCGGCCTGGATCCGCGGCTTGGGGTTGCGCAGCGTCTCGATGCCGCCGGAAACGAAGACGGCCGCCAGCATGGGGCGGGCGATCCGGCGCATGATCATCGGGTGAACCTCCTCCAGCATGTCTGTCGACGCTGACGTACCCACTCCGGGCGGTTTCACTCCACCGGCGGCTCCGGGGTCTAACGCCAGATCGACGACTCGACGCCGTCGCTGAAGACCTCCGACAGCGGGGGGATCGAGGAGGCCGTGCCCTCGTGGACGCGGCGGGCCGTCCAGGCCGCCACCGCGGCGTCGAGGACGTCGTCCACGCTCGCCTTCGCGCCCGGGTCGCCGATGTCGGCGATCTCGATGCCCGCGTCGGTGAGGAGCCGATGACGCAGCCGGGCCCCGGCCCAGGTGTGCTTGCGGACGTCGAGCGGCGCGCCGTTCAGCGTCGCGAAGCTGACCTCCGGGTGGACCTCCACCACGCGGCACGGTGCGCTCGGCAGCCACAGGTCGACCTCGCGCACCTTGGGCAGGATGCCGAACGCCTGGATCGAGATGCCCTCCCCCACCCGCTCCCGGTTGTGCGCGCTCGCGCTGCCGTGGTCGGTGAACCCGAGGGTGCCGCGCACCGGGGTCAGGAAGACCGACGACGCGAGCTGCCCGACCGCGCGCCGGGCCTCCACGTCGGCCCGGCGGCGGGAGTTGTCCGGCATGCCGATGGGGATGTCGACGGCGATCACCGCGAGGCGGCCGTCGGCCGACGCGGCCGTGACCAGGTCGGCGATGGTGCGGGTCTGGTATGCCTCGATGCGGTCGGCCGCCAGCGCGATGCCGACCCACCCCGCCCGGCAGGCATCCACACCGAGGACGCGTTCGGTGCTCATGTGCGGGTTATCGCTCGCGGCGGCGGGAACGTGTGGTCCTCATCGGAGCACGGCACCGGTTTCCGAATGCCTGCCACAATCCGTCAATCGTCCACATCGAACAGTCGAATGCGGGCGTGCGTGGTTAACATCGGACTGTCGAGAGGAGCATCCGGTGACCGACGACCGCCCCGAGGCGCTGCGCAGGCTGGACCCACTGGTGGGCACGTGGGAGGTGACGGTGGAGGGGGACTTCGCACCCGATCCGGTGCTGGGGACGATGACCTGCGAGTGGCAGGAGGACCGCTTTCTCGTCCAGCGCACGCGCGCCGACCACGCGGACATGCCGGCGAGCGTCGTGCTCATCGGCGTGGACGACACCACCGGGGCGTGCACGGTGCTCTACACCGACAGCCGCGGCGTGCACCGGATCTACGAGATGTCGCTGACCGGCGGCGTGTGGCGGCAGCGGCGCGACGCGCCCGGGTTCGCCCAGCGGTTCACCGGCACGTTCGACGGCCCGGACACGATCAACGCGAAGTGGGAGATGTGCCGCGACGGCGACACGTGGAACCACGACTTCGACATGACCTTCCGCCGGCAGGACTGAACTCCGGCGCCCGCGCCCGCGCTCCCGGCGCCCGCGCGGGGCACCGGGAGCCGGCGTCGCCGATCAGCCCTGCTGCTGCTCGAACCGCTCGGCGGCCGTGGCGCCGTAGAGCGAGGAACCGGTCTCCAGCAACGTCTTCAGGTCGCTGAGCACCTCGGCCCAGCCGCCGCCCGCACCCTCGACGGTGCCGGCAACCTGCGCGGCGGTCTCCGGCGCGTCGTGCACGTCGTGGGTGACAGTGAGCGAGCAGACGCCGTTGTCGCGCTCGCGGATCTCGTAGGTGAGCGTGGTCGCGGCCTCCCCGAGCCAGGTCGGCCGCCAGGTCTGGACGAGCCTGCGCGGCGGGTCGGCCTCGAGCACCTCGCCCTCGACCATGACCTCCGCCCCGCCGGTGGCCTTCATCTCCTCGCTCGCGTGCGCTTCGAACGCCCCGCCGGGACGCAGGTCGTAGACGACTCTGCCCCCGTAGCCGTACCGTTCCGTCCACTCAGGACGGACGATCGCGTCCCAGATCGCCTGCGGGGTGGCCTTGATGTAGACGCGGTGGACCTGGACGGTGGTGCCGGTCGCGGTGGTCATGTCGTCCTCCAGGACGTTCTTCAGGTCGGCAAGGGCCGACGCCTGTGGCTCGGTGTACTTGTCGATCCACCGGTCGTGGATCAGCCGGATCGGCACGACGTTGAGGAAGTGGAGCTTCTCGCGGCCGGCCCGGCGGGTGGTGACGAGTCCGGCGTCCTCGAGCTGCCGCAGATGCTTCGCGACGCCGAACCGGGTCATCTCCAGCTCCGACTCGAGGTCGGTGAGCGTCCGGCCGTCCTTGGCGAACAACCGGTCGAGCAGGAAACGCCGAGTCCGATCCGCGAGCGCCTTGAACACGCTGTCGTCGTCGGTCATGCGAGAAGAATAGGTGACCATTTAGTCACATGTCAATGCTCGCGTTTGTCCACAGGGCGCGTGGTTGTCCACAGCGAGCCCGCTGCCACCCAGAACCGTCGGACCTCGCGACTATCGTGATTCCAGGGGTCCCCCTGGCCGGAGCGGACACGTCTGAGCAGGGGCGTTCGCATTCGCACTCGCTCGGCTGCGGGGCGACGGCGGCGGGTCTCGGCGGCCGCCGGGGCGGCGGGCGGCGGGCGGCGGGGCGACGGTCTCGACGGGGCAGCGGCGGTATCGGCGGGGCAGCGGTCTCGGCAAGAACGGACACGTCTGAGCAGGGGCGTTCGCACTCGCCCGGCCGCGGCGCGCCGGCGACGGGTCTCGGGCTGGGCGGCAGTCTCGGCCGGGGCGGCGGTCTCGGCGGGCAGCGACGGTCTCGGCGCGACGGGTCTCGGCGGGGCGGGGTTGTTCTTCCCGATCGGCAGGCCCGGTCGGCCGTTCGCTGATCTCCACCAGGCCGGGGTCGGCGACAGGCGCGTTCCCGATCACCCCAGCAGCCCCGGCGGTGTGGCCACCACCCCCAGAACCAGGGGCCCTGGCCGGAGCGGATACGTCTGAGCAGCAGTGTTCGCATTCGCACTCGCTCGGCCGCGGTGCGACGGGGACGGGCTCGGCGGGGCGGCGGCGTGGTTGTTCAGCTGGCAGGGACGGTGGCTGGTTGGATGGCCGGGTAGAACCGAAGCACCGAGAAGGAGAACCGAATGGCCCTCGAGAAGCCCGTCGTCGACCCCGTTGACGGTCCCCCGCCGGCCGACCTGGTCGTCGAGGACATCACCGTGGGCGAGGGCGACGAGGCCCAGCCCGGCCAGCAGGTCAGCGTGCACTACGTCGGCGTCGCGCACTCCTCCGGCGAGGAGTTCGACGCCTCCTGGAACCGGGGCGCGCCGTTCAGCTTCCCGCTCGGGGGCGGGCGCGTGATCGCCGGCTGGGACCGCGGTGTGGCCGGCATGAAGGTCGGCGGCCGGCGCAAGCTGGTCATCCCGCCGCACCTCGGCTACGGCGACCGCGGCGCGGGCGGCGCCATCAAGCCCGGCGAGACCCTCGTCTTCGTCGTCGACCTGCTCGGCGTCCGCTAGGCGGGCACCAACCGCGACACCAGCGGCCACAACGCCCCCGGGTCCTCGACGTGGGCGTTGTGGCCGAGCCCGGCCAGCGACACCGCGTCGGGCCGCAGCGAGCGCAATCCCTCCGGCGGTGACATCGGGTCCCGCTCCCCCGCCGCGAGGACCACCGTGCCCCGGCACGCGGCGAGCAGTCCCGGCATGTCCGGCGCACCAACGCCGAACGCGGCCGCGTCCAGTGCCAGCCGCCAGCCGCCGGCCGCCTCGACCACGCCCGCGTCGACGGACGGCACCAGCCCGGACAGCCCGGCCACCTTCAACGCCCGCTCCATCGCCTCCGCGCGGGTGCCGAACGTCTTCGCGGGGCGCGCCGCCAGCTCCGCCGCCCTCGCGAGCTCCTCCGGGGTCCACGACACCTTGATCCCGAGCCCGCACGCCGCCGGCACCGGCACGCCGAACCAGCCGCTCGCGAGCGTCAGCCCGAGCACGCCACCGAGCGAGTGGCCGAGGACCGACACCGGCCGGCCGGCGGGCAGCGCGTCGGCGACGGCCGCGGTCAGGGCGCCGAACGAGTACCGCGGCAGCGGCGCCGACCGGCCGTGCCCAGGCAGGTCCGGCACCAGCACGGTGCCCGGCCACCGGTCCGCGACCGACGCCACGAGGCCGTCCCACACCTCGCCCGTCGCGCCGAGGCCGTGCAGCAGAAGCAGTACGGGGTCGCCTGACCCGTGTCGCGCCATGAACACGCCCACGATCCTGCCGCACCCGGCGGCAGAATGGCGCCATGCCCGCCGACACCACGCCGTTCGTCGACCCCGACACCTACCTGACCGGCGTGCCCCACGCCGCGTTCGCCCGGCTGCGTGCGGAGTCCGCGGTCGTCTGGATGGACGAGCCGGCCATCGACCAGGGCCCGGCCGGCCCGGGGTTCTGGGGCGTCCTGCGCCACGCCGAGGTCAAGGAGGTCATGCGCAGCCCGGCCGTCTTCTCCTCCCACGCCCGCGCCACGCAGATCTCCGACCCGCCCGACGAGAACGCGCTCGCGTTCGTCCGGCAGATGATGCTCAACCAGGATCCGCCCGAGCACTCCCGGCTGCGCAAGCTCCTGACCCGCGCGTTCACCCCGCGCGCAATCGCCCGGCTCGAGGGCCGGATCGCCGGCTGGGCGCGCGACCTCGTCGAGAACGTGGCCGGCCGCAAGGAATGCGACTTCGCCACCGAGGTTGCCGCCGACCTCCCGCTGCTCACGCTCGCCGAGCTCTTCGGCGTGCCCAGCGAGGACCGGTGGCTGATGTTCGACTGGAGCAACCGGGTGATCGGCTACCAGGACACCGAGTACGCGCTCTCGGCACGCGCGGACGCGGCCGGCTCCACGGACATGGCGAAGCGCGCGATCGCGTTGCGCCCGCGGCCCGACGAGCACGGCCGGCTGCCCGACCAGCGCACCCGCGCCGGCATGCCCGACCTCTACGCCTACGCCCACGAGCTCGGCGAGTACAAGCGGCGCAACCCCGGCGACGACATCATGTCCAACCTCATGCGCGAGGTGGACGACGAGGGTGGGCGGGTCTCCGTCGGCGAGTTCGAGAACCTGTTCTGGCTGTTCTCCGTGGCGGGCAACGAAACCCTGCGCAACGCCCTGCCCGGCGGCCTGTACGCGCTGATGTCCCATGTGGACGAGTATCGGCGGTTGCGCGCGGACCGCGGGCTGCTGGGCACGGCCGTCGACGAGATGCTGCGCTGGTGGTCGCCGGTCATGCGGTTCCGCCGGACGGCCACAGTGGACACCGAGCTCGGCGGCACGCGGCTCCGCGCCGGCGACAAGGTCGTGGTGTGGTTCTCCGCCGCCAACCGCGACGAGCGCGCGTTCGCCGAGCCGGACCGGTTCGACGTGCGCCGGGAACCCAACGACCACCTGGGTTTCGGCCACGGCCCGCACTACTGCATCGGCGCGCACCTGGCGAAGGTCCAGATGCGCGCGCTGTTCACCGCGCTGCTCGACGTGCTCGGCGAGGTCGAGCCCGCCGGCGAACCGGTGCGGCTGCGGTCCAACTTCCAGAACGGGATCAAGCACCTGCCCATCCGGTGGCGCTGAGCGGCCGGACACGGCACGGCGCCCCCGGCCGCAACCGGGGGCGCCGCGAGGAGCGTCAGCTCAGCAGCCGCCGCAGTTGTAGTACGTGATGTCCCAGTGGTTGCCCTCGAGGTAGTAGATGTTCCCCGAACCGGACTGCCACTTGCTGCCGCCGATCGAGGTGAAGTTCCCCTGGATGTAGCCGGACACGCAGCTGTTCAGGCCGATGTCCAGCTTGTAGCCGTTCCAGTGGCTGTAGGTGCCGCTGGCGTGGCCGGTCTCGGTGCCGCCGGTGACGTTGATCCCGCAGCCGCTGGCGCTCCTGAGCGTCTGGATGCCCTGGATCGTGGTCAGGTTGACCTGGTCGAACGACGTGCACGTCGGGTTGTTGCGGTCACTGCAACCCCCGCTCGAGGACCAGGTGATCCCCGACGAGCGCAGCCGCGAGGTCGCATCGGAATGGCTGAGCTTGGTGACCAGCACACCGACCGAGCCGGTGCCCTTGTCGAACACCGGGTCGTGCTCCTTGGGCCCGGCCGACGCCTGCGCGGCGGCGGTCGTGACCAGCAAGGCCGTCGCGGCGGTGGCCGCGACGACGAGCGCTCGGACTACCAGTTTTCGCATTCGATCCTCTCCGTCCCACGGACGGCGCGAACGCGCGGACGAGCACCGGCCGCCCTCGCGACAACGCCGATCCCGCTAACAAGGAATTGAACGAAGCGGCCCTCGACACCGCGGCGGCAAATTGCGCAGGGTAGCCACCGCGGCCGGTAAGAACGCCTCCGCAGGCGAGCGTAGTAGTTACTGACCAGATGTCATAGTGTGTGCGGGGAAACTTTCCAACTTGTTGTTCCCAAGATTCCCACGGAATTCCAGCACCGCGAGTACCAGCGCGAATACGACCAGCACGACCGCCGCGAACAAGGCGATCGCCAATCCGGTGGGATAGCGGCCGGTGGCGCCGACGATGGCGTGGAAGACCGCGGCGAGCAACGCCGTGCCGACGGCCGTGCCCATCCGCTGCCCGGTCTGCAGCACCCCGCTCGCCACGCCCGACATCCCGCTCGGCACGCAGGCCAGCGTCAGCGTGGTGTTCGGCGAGATCACCGCTCCCCCGCCGATGCCCGCGACGAGCATCGGCACCGCGATCGCGGCGATCAGGTGGTCCGTGCCGACGAGCAGCGTCAGCAGCCCGACGACGCCCAGCCCGAGCGCGACCATGGCCAGGCCGGCGATCGTGATCCGCCGGCCCCAGCGGTCGACCAGCCGTCCGGACAGCCACGCCGACACCGCCGAGCCGGCCGCGAACGGCGTCACCGCCAGGCCGGACTCCAGCGGCGAGAGGCCCAGCCCCGCCTGGAAGAACACGGCGAACACGAGCCAGATGCCGGTGAACCCGCAGAAGTAGATCGTGCCGATCGTCGCGCCGACGGAGAACCCCGGCGTCGCCGTGAACAGCCGCAGGTCCACCAGCGGCGCCCGTCCGATCGCGACGCGGTGCCGTTCCCAGCGCAGGAACAGGTACCCGAGCAGCACGGCCGGCACGAACAGCCACCAGAACTGCGCCAGCCCGCCCGCCTCGGACTGGACCACCGGGAACAGCACGCACAGCACGGCGAGCCCGAGCAGCACGATGCCGGCGACGTCGATGTCCGACGAGGTCTCCCGCGCCGGGGTCGGCGGCACCAGGAACCACGCGAGCACGAGCGTGAGGAGCCCGAACGGCAGGTTCACCAGGAAGACCCAGCGCCAGCCGTCCGGCTCGCCGAACCCGTCGAGGATCAGCCCGCCGATCACCGGTCCGGCCGCGGTCGAAACCCCGATGGTGGCACCGAGCAGGCCGAACGCGCGGCCGCGCTCGGCGCCGCGGAACAGGTCCTGGATCAGCCCGCCGTTCTGCGGTGTCACGAACCCGGCGAACACACCCTGCAGCAGCCGGGCGAGGACCAGCAGGAGCAGCGACGGCGCGAGGCCGGCCAGCACGCTGGTCAGGACGAACCCGGTCAGCGCGACGAGGTACATCTTCCGCCGGCCGAACGCGTCGCCGAGCCGGCCACCCGCGACCAGCACCAGGCCGAAGGTGAGCGGGTAGCCGGACACCACCCACTGCACGCCGCTCGGCGACGAGCCGAGCCCCTGCTGGATCGACGGCACGGCGACGGTCACGATGCTGACGTCGAGCAGGATCATGAACCCGCCGGCGAGCGTCACCACCAGGGCGCGCCAGCGCCGCGGGTCCTCACCAGGTGGGTAGTCGCCGGTCACCTCCCGTGTCTACCCACATCCGGCCGTCCGCACCACCGGGCGTGCTCACCAGCTGGGATCAGGTGAACGCCAGCCAGGCCACCTCGCGGAGCGTGTCCAGGTTGCTCACGAGCATCCCCGCGTCGGACACCGTCCACAGTTCGTCGCCGATCACCAGCGAGCGGCGCGGCAGGAACGGCATGCCGGTGGCCCGGTCCGCCTCGTGACGCAGCATGCCGACCTCCGAGAGCGTGCGACCCGACAGCTTGACCACGAGCGCGCCCGAGTCCGGGTACTGCCCGGACGGGTCGGCCATCGTGCCGGCCATGGGGATCACCGCGAGGTCCTTCTCCGGCCAGTACAGGAACGCGTGCGGGTCGCTCTCCACCTCGGAGTGCCCGCCTTCGTAGTGCAGCTGGGCGATCCGCTTGGCGCCGCGCTGGTCCGAGGTGTCGAACAGGGACACCTGGGTGCCGGTGGTCATGCCCGTGCTCGTCGCCTCCTGGCCGATGCCGAGCAGCCGGCCGTCGCCGACGGGATGCAGGTAGGACGAGTAGCCCGTGATCTTCAGCTCGCCGGTCACCTTCGGCTTCGCCGGGTCGGACAGGTCCACTGTGTACAACGGGTCGGTCTGGCGGAACGTGACCACGTGGGCCGTGGCACCGAGGAACCGCACCGCGTAGATGCGCTCCCCCTTGCCGAGGCCGTCGACGCGGCCGACCTGTGCCAGCGCCTTGCCGCGGCGGGTCAGCACGCTGACCATGCTGTGGGACTCCTCGCCGCCGGCGACCGTCGTGGCGACCCGCAGGTTCCCCTCGTGCTCGGACAGCGAGTACTGGCTGAGCAGGCTGCCCGGCACCCCACCGGACGCGACGTGCTTCGGCTTGCCGGCGCCGGAGATGTCGAACTGGTAGATCTCGGTCCGCTGGCCGCCGGGCGTGGGCACCGGACCCTCCGCCGGGCCGAAGCCCGGCACGCCGTGGGCGAAGTGGTCGTCGGCGACGTAGAGGTTCGTGCCGGTGCCGTACACGGTGTTGCCGTCGGCGGCGATGCCGATCGGGTCGCCGGTGCCGAGCTGCTTGGTCAGGTCGACGGTGAGCACGGTGAGCATGGCGGTGCCGGTGTAGCGCTCGGGATGGCTCAGCGCCGTGCACTCGAGCAGTTCGCCGGAGCTCTGCCGGCCGGCCGCGGACAGGTGGTACCGCGGCAGCCAGTCCGAAATGGACGACGACTCGACCGCGCCGCGGTTGTGCGCCACGGCGTCCGAGGGCGTGCGCGCGCCGTTCGGGTAGGTGAACTTCAGCCGCGGCGTGGAGCGCACCACCACGCGCGCGACGGAACCGACCTGGCGGGCGTCGAGGTAGCTGCCCTCGACCGCGAGCGTGCCGAGCACCTTGCCGGATCCCGTGAGGTCGACGAGCACGAGCTGCGCGCCGAACGCGGGGTCGACGGGCTCGTCGATCGGCGGCGTGCCGGTGTCGGGCGGGGCGTCGGGCGGGGTGTCGTCGGGCACCGGCTCGCCCGGCGAACCGCCGCCCGGCATGGGCTTCTCCATGCGGGGCATGGGTTCGACGACACCGCCCGACGCGGTGAGCACGAGCGCGCGGTCGCCGGAGAGCAGCAGCTGGGTGGCGTAGCCGGTGGGCAGCGAGACGAGCGCTGTCTGCTTGTGGGAGGCGACGTCCACGACGCGCAGCCGCCCGCCGGCGATGGAGACGACGCGGCGGCCGTCGGTCTTCACGATGTCCGGCTCGTCCACATCGGACTCGTAGTTGTTGGTGCCGGAATGGGCGGGTGCCTCCCCGGCGGTGGCCTGCCCCTCCGCGCCGGGCGGCGCGGGCGCCGCCTCGCGCGCCTGCCCCTCCGCCTCCATGGGCACGGCGGCCTTCCCGTCGGCGATCTGCACGTCTCCTTCGCCGGCCCCGTCCACGGCGATCCCGTACTCACCGCCCAGGCCGTACGGCCCGACGTGGGGCAACGCGGCGGACTTCAGCTCGTCGAGGGCCGAGTCACAGGTGTCGTAGGAGACGAGGGTGACCGAGCCCGGGTCGATCTCGGGCGTCCGGTCGCCGTCGGCGATCCCGGTGACCACGGCGCTGCCGGCCACGCCGGCAGCCAACCCCACCACCGTCGCGGCGGCGACGGCGATCCGCGGCCATCTGGGTAAGTCCTGGTTCATGCCCCCAGGACGGACAGCCCGGGGGAAGGCGTTGCACGCGACCCGATGACTTCACCCCGTGCGCTCGGAACTCCGCTCCGCGATCACGCGGTCCGGCATGCCCGCGGGCACGACCCTCCGGCCGATCCGGCTAGTCCTCTTCGGACTCCTGGTCGACCACCACCGGCTCCGTGCGGGTCACCTCCAGGCGCCAGCCGCCGGCCAGGGCGAGCGCCGACGCGGCGGCCGTGATCATCGGGGCGAGGAAGAGGACCACGATGCCGGCCGTGACCGGCACGTCGAGTACCGTTCGGCCGGTCTTGTCGCGCACCACGATGCGGCGCACGTTCCCCTCGCGGACCAGCTGCTCGATCTTCTCGGTGAGCGCCTGGACGCCGGACCCCTCTGCTTCGCTTGGCACGGGAGCGACAGTAGTACGGTGGACGGCAGTTACGGGGTCGATCGGGGAGGGGTCTCCGCACGTGAGGATCCGGCTCCTGGGGCCGTTGCAGGTGAGTGGTGGTTCCCGGTGGAGCGATGTCGGATCCCCCAAGCAACGCCTGCTGATCGCCAGCCTCGTCGTCCGCCCGCGCCAGGTCGTGCCGATCGACCAGCTCGTGCTGGAGCTGTGGGGCGACACGCCGCCCAAGACCGCCACCACCCAGGTGCACGGCTACGTTTTGCGGCTGCGCCGGCTGCTCGGCGACCCCGACGGCAGGCTGCTGGTCACCGCGGCGCCCGGCTACCGGCTGCTGATCGGCGCCGAGGCCGGCGCGAACCCGGACACCGACGCCCAGCGGTTCGAGGCGCTCGCCGGCGAGGGGCATCTCGAGCTTCGTGACGGCCGGCCCGACCGCGCGGCCGCGCTGCTCGGCGACGCGCTCTCGTTGTGGCGCGGGCCCGCGTTCGCGGACGTACCGGAGTCCGCCGCGGTGGCCGCGGAGGCCACCCGGCTGACCGAGCACCGGCTGACCGCGCTCAACGCCCGCATCGACGCCGACCTCGAATGCGGCCGGCACGCCATGCTGATCGGCGAGCTGCAACAGCTCGTCGAGGAACACCCGCTGCGCGAGCAGGCGTGGCTGCGGCTGATGCTCGCGCTGTCCCGCGACGGCCGGCAGGCCGAGGCGCTGGAGGCGTTCCAGCGGGTGCGGACGATCCTCGTCGACGCGCTCGGCGTCGAGCCGGGCGCGGCGCTGCGTGAGCTGCACCAGCAGGTGCTGGCCGGCGACGTCGAGCCGGCCCCGCGCCAGGCCGGGCCACCGGCGGTCGTGGTGCCGCCGGTCTGCCAGCTGCCGGCCGACGTACCCGACTTCACCGGCCGCCGCGCCCCGCTCGATGCGCTCGGCGACCTGCTCGCCGACCGCTCCCCCGACGACCCGCCGCCCGTCGCGGTGATCTCCGGCGGGCCCGGCATCGGGAAGTCGACCCTGGCGCTGCACGCCGCCCGCCGGGCCGCGCCGGGGTTCCCGGACGGCCAGCTCTACCTCGACCTGGCCGGCACCTCGCCGGAACCGCGCGAGCCGGCGGCCCTGCTGGCCGAGGTGCTGCACGCGCTCGGCGTCACCGGCGCCGCCGTGCCCGACGGGCTCGATGCCCGCGCCGCGCTCTACCGATCGCTGCTCGCGGAGCGCCAGATGCTGCTCGTCCTCGACGACGCCGCGCACGCCGACCAGGTCCACCGGCTGCGGCCGCCGAACGGGAACTGCGCGGCGATCGTCACCAGCCGCGCGGTGCTCACCGAGCTGCCCGGCGCGCGGCACATCGAGCTGGACGTGCTCGCCCCGGACGAGGCACACGACCTGTTCACCCGCATCGTCGGGGCGGACCGCGCCGAGTCCGAACCGGACCACGCCTCGGCGATCCTGCGCGCGTGCGGCCACCTGCCACTCGCCATCCGGATCGCGGCCGGCAAGCTCCTCGGCCGGCCGGCGTGGTCGCTGCGCGTGTTGCGCGAACGGCTGGAGGACGAGTCGCGCCGCCTGTCCGAGCTGCGGCTCGGCGATCTCGGCGTGCGGGCGAGCTTCGACCTGTCCGTGCGCCTGCTGCCCGCCGACGCGATCGCCGCGCTGCGGTTGCTCGGCATCCTCGGCCCGCAGACCGTGCCCGGCTGGGTCGTCGGCCCGCTGCTCGACCGGGCCGACGCCGACGACGTGCTCGACACGCTCGTGGACGCGAACCTGGCCCAGCTCGTCACCACCGACGCCACCGGCCAGCCCCGCTACCGGTTGCACGACCTGCTCCGCACGTACGCGGCCGAGGGCGCCGAGGCCATCCCGATCGAGGAACGCCGCGCGGCGGTGACCCGGCTGCTCGCCACCTGGCTGGACCTCGCCGCGCGAGCCGCGGACGCGTTGCCGCCCAGCCTGTTCCGCCCGCCACCCGGGTCCGCGCCGCGCCGCCGGGCGCGCGCCGACGTCGAGCGGCGGGTGGTCGCCGACCCGGTCGGCTGGTTCGCCACGGAGCGGGCGACCCTGCTCGGCGCCGTTCGGCTGGCCGCGAACTGGGAGCTGGCCGAGCTCGCGTGGGAGCTCGCGACGGTCGCGGTGGCCTTCCACGACCACCACAGCCACTACGAGGACTGGCAGCGGGGGCACCAGATCGCGCTGGACGCAGTCCAGCACGCCGACAACCGGCTCGGCGAGGCGGTGCTGCTGCGCGGTCTTGCCCAGGTGCAGATCTACCGGGACGACTTCGCCAGGGCGACCGGCAACCTCGAGCGGTCGATCGAGCTGTTCCGGCTGGCCGGCGACAAGCTCGGCGAGGGGCTCGCGACCGCGGGCCTGGGCACCATCCACCGGGTGCTCGAACACCACGAGCCCGCACTGCACCACGCCACTCTCGCCCTGGAGCTGGTGACGGCCTCGGGCGACCGGCACACCGAGGCAGCGCTGATGAACGCGATCGGCGCGATCCACCTGGCGCACGGCGATCACGTCGCGGCCCGCGGGTGGTTCGACGAGGCGCTGTCGCTGTGCCGCGAGCTCGGCGACGTGCACCGCGAGGCGGTCGTGCTGCGGGAGATGAGCGCGCTGCTCGAGCCGGACGAGGCCCTCGAGTGCCTGCGCCGCGCCCGGGACATCTTCACCGGCCTTTCCGACGACCGCTGCGTGGCCTATACATTGGTGAAGTCAGGCCAGATCCACGCACGGCGGAGCGACCGGGACCGGGCGGTGCCCGACCTCGAGCTCGCCGCGGACATCTTCCGCCGCAACGGCTCCCGGCTCGACGAGGCCCTGTGTTGGGAGCTGCTGGGCGCGTTCGAGGCGGAGAACGGGAATCCGGCCGGTGCGCGCCGGCACCTCGACCAGGCGAGGACGCTCTGGCGATCAGTCGGCGCGCCCGGCCGGCTTCCTGACTGAGCGGTGGGCCGCCCCCTCAACGGCCCACCACCCTCCCCTCAGCTCAGGCGATCCACTGGAACGACGCGTTCTCGTTGTAGGTGTTCACCAGGTTCTTGCAGGTGCCCGGCGCGATGCTGTCGTACTCGCCCGCCCAGTCGGAGTTGAAGTACACCCGCGCGGTCAGGTTGTCGTCCTTGTTGCACGCGGACGCGGCGTTGTTCTTCACCAACTGTCCCTTCCCGGCACCGTCGGCGACGAATCTGACCGTGGCGAAGTCCTTCACCCCGAGCACGAAGTCGCTGAACGAGCCCTGGTGGTCGCTGTTGTAGTACAGGCAGAACTCGCCCGACTGGCAGGAACCGTCCAATGCCGACCGTGCGGAAACCCCGCCCGGAGCCGGCTCCGCCGACGCGCCACCGGCGAACGTGGTGGTGGCGAGCACGGCCGCGAGCAGCGGCGAGGCGGCGATGATCTTGCGCATGTCGAGTCCCCCTGTGTGTCGTCCCGTGCGGGGTTCATCCGCACGAGAGGAACTGTGCGCCGGGTGGCTACATCGCGGCTAAGCCGCGGATAACCGCACGCTCAGGCCCGGTCCGCCGCGTGCTGCTCGGCCGCGAGGAAATGCGCCACGTCCACCGTCGCCGGGTAGAGGTCGCGGTAGTGGCGGTAGTAGTCCGCGTAGCGCGCCGGCCGGTCCGGCACCACCAGGTGGCCCGGCGGGTTCCACACCTCGGGGTCGACGTCGGCGCCGGTGGCCACCGCCGCGAGCAGGGCGTCGCCCAGGCACGCGCCGACGGTCTCGGCCGGCACCTGCTGCTCCGCGCCGGTCACGTCCGACACGATCTGGGTCCACAGCCCGCCTCGCGTACCACCGCCGACCGCCACGAGCCGGTTCGGCCGCCCGCCCGCCTCGCGCATGACCTCGAAGTTGTGCCGCACGCCGTACGCGATGCCCTCGAGCGCAGCCCGGTACAGCTCCGCACGGCCGTGCTCGAGCGTCAGCCCCGCGATGACCCCGCGCGCGGACGGGTCGAAGATCGGCGTGCGCTCGCCGGCGAAGTACGGCAGCAGCAGCAGGCCACGGCTGCCGGCGGGCACCGCGGCGGCCTCCGCGACCAGCGTGGCGAAGTCGCCGCCGACGAGCCGGCGCAGCCAGTCGGTCACCGCGCCGGAGGTCGCCATGCCGGCGGCCAGCGAGCGGGTGCCGGGGAACACGCCGCTCGTAGTCCACAGCCCCGGGTGCGGCGTCGGCGACTCCAGCACCTGGATGAGGAACATCGTGGTGCCGTACATGACCATCACGTCGCCGGGCTCGCGCACGCCCACGCTCGTCGCCTCGGCCCACGCGTCCACCGTGCCGGCGGTGACCGGAAGCCCTTGCGGCAGACCGGTTTCGGCCGCGGCCTGCGCGGTGACCGTGCCGACGACCTCGGTCGGCCAGGCCAGCTCCGGCAGCGTCAGGCCGGGCGCGACCCGGGCGGCCCAGTCCGTGGCCCAGCCCAGCTCGTTCTGGTCGTACATCGGGTCGCACTGGCTCGCCGAGTGGTGGTCGAGCACGTAGCGGCCGGTGAGCCGGTGCACCAGGTACGAGCTCGCCATCAGCAGCAGCTCGGTGCGCTCGTACACCTGCGGCTCGTGCCGGGCCAGCCACCGGATCTTCGGGCCGACGGCCTGGCTGGACAGCGGGGTGCCGCCGCGGCGCAGGATCTCCTCGGCACCCAGCTCCTCGGTCAGCTCGGCGATCTCGGCGCCGGCCCGGGTGTCGACCCCGTACAGGATCCCCGGCCGCAGCGCGCGCCCCGCGGCGTCGGCCGGTAGCAGGCACGGGCCGATACCGCTGACCCCGAGCCCCGCCAGGCGCCCGTCCGCGGCCGGGACCAGCTCGCGGGCCAGCGCCAGGAAGTCCGCCCACCACACGCCGTCCGCGTCGTGCTCGACCCAGCCGGGATGTGGCGTGGACGTCCCGTGCTCGCGGCTCGCCCTGGCCAGCACCCGCCCCTGGCCGTCGACGAGCACGCCCTTCGAGCTGGACGTGCCGATGTCGATGCCGAGGTAGAGCTCAGCCACGGGTGAACTCGTCCAGCGTGATGTCGAGCAGCTCGCACACCGCGCGGAGCTCGGCCCGCCTGTCGCCGGGCACCGCGTGGATGTGGTTGGCGCCGAAGCGGGACAGGAACACCTCGGCGGGCGCGTCGAGCCGGGCGAAGGCGTGCGGCCACTCCGGTGTGGACATCTTCATCAGCGTCTCGGTGGTGGCCTCGTCGTAGTTCTCGAACTCGCCGAGCATGAGCTGCAGCCGGTAGTGGCCGTCGTCGCGGGTGAGGCGGGCGAGCGTCATCTCGCCGGGCGCGGCCACGTGGTGCACCGACGCGCCACCGGCCGGGAAGAAGAAGACCTCCGGGTACAGGTGCACCTTCGCGAGGTTCTCGGCCGGGTCCTCGCTGCGCGCGGCGAACCAGGTGGCGTGCTGGCCGGAGTTGCACAGGTCCCAGATGTCGCGGTCGCCGTGGTAGTGGCGGACGTCGGCGAAGAGCACCGGGGTGTGCGAGAGGTGCTTGAGGATCTGCATCGTGAGCGCGCCGTCCATGTCGGCCTCGGTCGCGCAGACGTGTGTCTCCTTGGGGCCGTTCCAGTCGTACGGGTCGTTGAGGAACGCCTCGGCGATGTCCATGGTGGCGAAGTACTGGGTCAGCTCGGGCTGGCCCTTGATGCCGGTGAAGTCCAGGTGCCACTCGCCGATGAGCTCACGCATCGCGAGGTAGGCGCCGATCTGGCGCTCGAGCAGTTCCTCGGTGAGCTTCGCGCCGTCGTAGTGGACGTTGGCGTGCTCCTCGAGCCACCGCCGGGCCGCGGCCTTCTCCGTGGCGTCCGCGGCCTCCGCGCGCCGGACGATCTCCCACTGGTCGATCTCCTCGACGTCGACACCGAACTGGCGCTGCCACTGGTCGGTGTTGGCGACCGCGGTGTTCATGCCCATCGGCCGGCCACCGATGCGGCCGAACGTCTGCCCGCGCAGCGCCGCGACCGCGCCGGCCGCCGCCGCGCGGACGCCGATCCGCTCGATGAGCGCCGCGTCCTCGGGGTCGCCCCACAGCCGGGTGTGCCGGCGGCCGATCTGGTCGAGCGCGCCACCCGCGGCGAGCATGCCGACCATGCCCGGCTGGACCGGGTCGACGTTGGCCAGCAGCACGAGCGGGCTCGTCAGCTGGCCGGCGGCGAGCATCGTGAAATGCGGGAACGCCCACACGCAGTAGTGCAGGACGGTGAGATCGACGTGCGCCGCCTCGATCTCCCGCGCGTGCGCGGTCGCCAGCGTGTTGGACGAGACGGGCGAGCTCGCCCGGACCACCTCGTGGCCGGCGGCGGTCAGCCGGGCGACGAGCTTGTCCTCGTTGGCGAGGATGAAGTCCGCGATGCCCTCGTGGACGTAGTCCCGGCCGTCCGAGATGTTGATCACGCCGATACGGGCCACCGGGTCCTCCTGAGCGACACAGCCTGGCTGGAGTAATCGTTTTCTCAGAAGCTATTCTGCACCCGGAGACGTGTCAATAGGGCCCGGTAGTGTCTGTGGTGAGGGTGGAAAGCGAGGCGGATGTGTCCACGATCAGCGACGTTGCCTCCCGGGCCGGCGTCTCGACGGCGACCGTGTCCCGGGCGTTGAACGGCAAGTCCACAGTGGATCCGGAGCTGGTGGCGCGCGTGCAGGAGGCGGCGCTGGAGCTGGGGTACCAGCCCAACGGACCGGCCCGGAACCTGCGGCGCCAGGAGGCGGCGGTCCTGGCGCTGATCATCAGCGACGTGGAGAACCCCTTCTTCACGGCGATCGCGCGCGGGGTGGAGGACGTGGCACACACGGTCGGCTACTCGGTCGTGCTGTGCAACGCCGACGAGAACGCGGACAAGGAGCGCCGCTACGTCGACGTGGCGATCCAGGAGCGCGTGGCCGGGGTGATCATCTCCCCGACGTCGACCGCCACGAACGTCGACCTGCTCATCAACCGCGGCACGCCGCTGGTGGCCGTCGACCGCCCGCTGCCCGAGCGCACGAGCGACACCGTGCTCGTCGACACCCGCCAGGCCGCCCGGCAGGCGACCGAGCACCTGCTGGCCCAGGGCTACGAGCGGATCGGCTGCATCACCGGCCCGGCCGGGGTCCGCACCGCGGACGACCGCCTGGCGGGCTACCGCGACGCGCTGCGCGCGGCGAAGGCCCGCACGTCGCCCCGGCTGGTGCGGCGCACGGAGTTCAAGGAAGCCGGCGCGGGAAAGGCCTGCGAGGAGCTGCTGGAGCAGGCCGAGCCGCCGGACGCCCTGCTGGTGGCCAACAGCGCGATGGCGATCGGCGTGCTGTCGGCCCTGCGGGCGCGCTCGCTGCGGCCCGGGTCGGATGTCGGCGTGGTGGCGTTCGACGACGTGCCGTGGGCGGGGCTCGTGGACCCGCCGCTGACGGTCGTGGCGCAGCCGGCGTACGAGATCGGGTCGGTGGCGGCGCAGCTGCTCCTGGCCCGCATCGCGGACAACGGCCGCGCACCGACCACGACGACCCTGGGCGCCCGCCTGATCGAACGCGGCAGCTCCCACCGCGCCTGACGCGACGTCCGATACCCGCCGGTGATCGTCCGTGGATCCCGGCAGGGTGGGCGCATGGATCTCAACCTGAAGGACAAGGTCGCGGTCGTCACCGGGGGCAGCAAGGGCATCGGGCTCGCCGTCAGCCGCCGGCTGGCCGAAGAGGGCGCCGTCGTCGTGGCCGGGTGCCGGACCGTCACCGACGAGCTGGCGACGGTTCGCGCCGAGCTCGGCGTCTCGGTCGTCCCGGTGGACCTGGCCACCCCCGACGGGCCCGCCGAGCTGGTCGCCGCGGCGGTGGACGCGCACGGCCGGCTGGACGTGTTGATCAACAACGTCGGCGCGAGCGAGCCCGGCCCGGCGTTCGCGGAGATCGACGACGACGCCTGGCGGCGGATCTTCGAGGTGACGTTCTTCAGCGCGGTGCGCGCGTCGCGGGCGGCGATCCCGTCGCTGATCTCCCGCGACGGCGCGGCGATCGTCAACATCGGCTCCACGACGGCACGCGTGCCCGACCCGGCGATCGCCCACTACTGCGCGGCCAAGGCCGCCCTGGCCAACGTGAGCAAGTCGCTCGCGATCGAGCTGGCGCCGCACGGGGTGCGCGTCAACATGGTGTCCCCCGGGCCCGTGCGCACTCCGTTCTGGACCGCCCCGGGCGCCTTCGCCGACATCTTCGCCGAGGCGGCCGGCACCACGCCGGAGCGGATCGTCGACGAGGTCGCGCCGATGGAGATGGGGATCCTCACCGGCCGGTTCAGTGAGGCGGACGAGGTGGCGTCGGCGGCCCTGTTCCTCGCCTCCGGCCTGGCCGCGAACGTGACCGGGGCGGACTACGTCGTGGACGGTGGGCTGGTCCGCACCGTCTGACCACCGGCGACCGGCGTGGCGTCCGCGCGGGACGCCACGCCGGCGCCGGCGTCGGTCAGCCGTTGGCCTCCTGGTAGGTCTCCGTCGCGTTCTCCGCCGTGATCAGCTTGGTCTCCAGGGTCTGCGTCTTCGGCACCTCGGCGCAGTCGACGAGGAGCTTCTTCGCCGTCGCCACGGCCTCCTTGCCGGCCGTCGGGTAGATCAGGGTGGCGGACAGGCGGCCCTCCTCCACGGCCTTGATGCCCCCCGACGGGATCGGCAGGCCATCGATGCCGATGAACTTCATCGACTTCTCCTTGCCCGCGGCCTTCGCGGCCAGGTACGCGCCCTCGGCCATCGGGTCGTTGTGTGCGAACAGCACCTGGATGTCCGGGTGCGCCTTGAACAGCGCGTCCGCCTGCGCCTGGCCCTTCTCCCGAAGCCAGTCGCCGTCCGAGCTCGCGACGATCTCGATGTCCGTGCCCTCGATGCCCTCGCGGAAGCCGTCGCCGCGCTCCTTGGCGGGGGTGGCGCCGGCCAGCCCGCGGATCTCGCCGACCTTGCCGCCGTCGGGCAGCAGCTGCTCCGCCACGTACTCGCCGGCCGTCTTGCCGATCTCGACGTTGTCCGCGCCGATCCACGTGGTGTAGGCGTCCCCGTCGACCTTGCGGTCGAGCACGATCACCGGGATGCCCTTGTGGTAGGCCTTCGTCACGACCGCGGTCAGCGGCGTCGCCTCGTTCGGGCTGATGATCAGCAGGTCGATCTTCTTGGTCAGGAAGTTCTCCACATCGGACACCTGCTTGGCGTTGTCCTGCTGGGCATCCGCGAACTCCACGCTGAACTGCGGCACGCCCTCGGCGGCCGCGCGGATGTCGTCGTCCATCCGCTGCCGGTACGGCTCGGCCACGTTGGCCTGGCTCATGCCGATCGTGTACTTGCCGTCCGGGCCGCCGCACTCGGCGCCGGCGCCACCGGCCTGCTGCTGGCCGCTGTTCTCACTGGTCGTTCCACATGCGACGGACAGGGTGAGCGCGGCGGCCGCGGTGAGCACGGTTGCCACGGCACGACGACGGGCCATGTGTCTACCTTCTTTCTTCATCCGTTCACGCCGCGGGTCGCAGGCGTTGCAGGCCCGCCGCGACGACGATCACGAGTCCCTTGACCAGCAGCTGCACGTTCGGGTCCACGCCGTGCAGGCCGAGGAAGTTGTTGAGCACGCCCAGCAGGAGCGCGCCCGCGACGGTGCCGACGACCGACCCGCGGCCGCCCATGAGGCTGGTGCCGCCGATGACGACCGCGGCGATCGCGTCGAGCTCGTAGCCGAAGCCGTCGTTCGGGCTGCCCTGGTTGAGCTGGCCGGCGTGCACGATGCCGGCCAGCGCGGCGAGGAAGCCGGCGACGCAGAAGACGATGACCTTCACGCGCGTCACCGGCACGCCCGAGAGCCGCGCGGCCTTCTCGTTGCCGCCGATCGCGTACACGTGCCGGGCGAACGCCGACGTGCGCAGGAACACGATGGCCACGACGGCGACCACCGCGAAGATCAGCGCCGGGATCGGCACCAGCCCGTTGAACGTGCGCTCCCCCAGCAACGAGAACGCGAGCGGCGCCTCGCCCGGGCCGTCGCCGTAGGCGATGGCGACGCCCTGGCCGCCGGACCAGATGCGGGCCAGCCCGCGGGCGATCTGCATGCCCGCGAGCGTCACGATGAACGCCTGGATGCCGAACAGCGCGGACGCGATCCCTTGCAGGAAGCCGAACCCGAGCCCGATGGCCAGTACGATGAGGACGGTCGCGACGACGCCGAAGTCGTCCTCGACCATCAGCACCGCCGAGCCGACCGCGGCGAGTCCGAGCACCGCGCCGACCGACAGGTCGATGCCGCCGACCAGGATCACGAACGTCATCCCGACCGCCATGATGCCGATCTCGGACACCGCCCGGACGACGTTGAACAGGTTGTCGCTGTCCAGGAACAGGATCTCGCCGTCGTGGTGCGGCGAGAACACCACGGCCACGACGAACACCGCGACCAGGCCGAACAGGCTCTGGAACCGGAAGAGCGCGGCCACCACGTCGGTCCGCCGGCCGCGCCCGCCCGGCGGGGCCGGGCTCTCCGGCCTGGTGACCGTGTCCGTGTCGCTCATGCGCCGCCTCCCGTGTCCACGGCCAGAGCCGTGCTCCCCTCGCCCATCGCCGCGGCGAGCAGGTCGGCCTCCCCGGCATGCCTGGTGTCCAGTTCACGCACGCTGCGCCCGCCCGACAGCACGACCACCCGGTCGCACACCCCCACCAGCTCGGCGGGCTCCGAGGACGCCAGCAGCACCCCGATGCCCTGCTCGGCAGCCTTGCCGAGCAACGCGTAGATCTCCGCCTTCGCGCCGACGTCCACGCCCCGGGTCGGCTCGTCGAGCAGCAGCAGGACCGGCTCGGTCAGCAGCATCCGGCCGAACACGACCTTCTGCTGGTTGCCGCCCGACAGCGTGCCGACGGCGTCGTTGATCGAGCCGAGCTTGACCTTGAGCTCGTCGACGATGCGCCGCGCCGCGCCCGTCTCGCGCGCCCGCGGCACCACGCCGGCCGCCGCGATCCGGTCCACGATGGACAGCACGGTGTTGGCGAGCACCGAGTGGTCGATGGCCAGGCCCGCGATCCGCCGGTCCTCCGGGACGAGCGCGATGCCGAGCCCGAGGGCGTGCCGCGGGCTGCGCGGGCGGACCGGCCGGCCGCGGAACTCGATCACGCCGCGGAGCGTGCCGGGGGTGCCGGCGCCGAAGAGGGTCTCGAGGAACTCGGTGCGCCCGGAGCCGAGCAGCCCACCGATGCCGACGATCTCGCCACGCCGCACGGTCACCGAGATCCCGGCGGGCTCCCGGCGGCTCGGGCGTTCCCGGCGCGGCCACAGCGCGAGGTCGGTGACGGACAGGATCTCCTCGCCCGGCTCGACGGTCCGGGTGCGGAACAGCGCCTGCACGGGCCGGCCGACCATCGCCTCGGCGACCGTCTCGGCGGCCTTCGCCGCGGTCAGCTCGCCGGCGTCGAAGCCGGCCACGACCGCGCCGTTGCGTAACACCGTGGCGCGGTCGGCGACGCGGCCGATCTCGTCCATGCGGTGGGAGATGTAGACGATCCCCACGCCGGCCCGGCGCAGCCCGGCGATGACCGTGAACATCTGCTCGACCTCGACCGGCGACAGCGCCGAGGTCGGCTCGTCCATGATCAGCACCTTCGCGTCGAGCGAGAGCGCCTTGGCGATCGTGACCAGCTGCTGCTCGCCCGTGCGCAGCTCACCGACCGGGCGGCGCGGGTCGAGGGCGATGCCACAGCGTTCGAGCAGCTCGCGGGTAATCGAATTCATGCGCCGGCGGTCGACCGAACGGAACCGGGTACGCAGTTCCCGGCCGAGGAAGATGTTCTCCGCGACCGACAGGGCCGGCACGAGATCGAGCTCCTGGTGGATCATCGCGATGCCGGCCCGCTGCGCGTCGACCGGCGCGGCGAACCGGGCCGGCGCGCCGGCGACGCGGACTTCCCCTTCGTGGTCGGTGACATCGCCGGACAGCACGCGCATCAGCGTCGACTTGCCGGCGCCGTTCTCGCCGAGCAGGGCGTGCACCTCGCCGGCCCGCACCGTGAAGTCGATGTCCCAGCAGGCCCGCACGCCGCCGTACGACTTGCGGATGCCGATCATCTCGACCAGCGGGCTGACACCGTCGTCCATGTGTCCCTCGTCGGCGGGCAGGGTGATGATCCGAGAAATCGATTACCCGTGACGCTAGGGGTGGCGATTCGCAGTGTCAAGAAGCAGTGTCAAGGAGCTGTCACCGCACGAGTGCGCACGTTCGTGCTAGCCTGGGCACATGGCTGCCTCGTTGCGTAGCGCGCTGGCCCGGGCCGGCCTGCGGGTGGAGTCCGACGAGTTCCTCGCGCTCGTCGAGGACGCCGCGCGCCAGCTGTCTCCCGTCAACCCGGACCCGGCCGAGTACTTCACCGACTCGCAGCGTGCCGCGCTGACCGATGTCGGGCTGGACCTCTCGCCGCGCGGGCCGAACGAGCGCGACCCCCGCGCGCGGACCGTGGCGCTGCAGGCGGTCCTGCGCGACACCGCGCTGTCCGTCGCGGGCGCGGCGGAGCGCATCGGCGTGGACTCGAGCCGCATCCGCCACCGGCTCGCCGACGGCCGGCTCGCGGGCTGGAAGGACCACGGCGGCTGGCGGCTGCCGGTGTGGCAGTTCACCGCCGACGGCGTGCTGCCGGGCCTGGACGTGGTGCTCGCCGCGGCGCCGGAGGACCAGCCGCCGCTGGTCGTGGCCGGCTTCATGACCACACCGCAGCAGGACCTGCGCACCGCGGACGAGCCGACCACGCCGCGGGACTGGCTGCTGGCCGGTGGCGAACCGGCCGTCGTGGCCCGGCTCGTGGCCACCCTCGGCACGCCCGCCTGACCGCACCGCGCACGCAGCGGTCCGATCCGCTCACCCAGCGCACCGGACCGGTCTAGGCTGGGCCGACCGTCCGCCGGCGACCAGGAGACACATCGAGGAATGTCACGGCTCCCCCAGCCGCCGGCCCCCGCTGCGCTGAAGGACCTGCTCCGCCCGCACGAGGACATCGTCGCGGTGCACTCGGGCACCCGTCTCGTCCGCGTCTTCGCCGCCGGCGGCGCGCATCAGCAGCGATGGAACACGTTCCGCACCACCGGCCCGCTCCCCCACGCCCGGTTCGACCCGCAGCCGCTGCGGCCGGGCGGGGCGGGCCCGGCCAAGGACGGCGTGCTCTACTTCGGCCTGTCCGCACGCACGAGCGTGGCCGAGGTCTACCAGCAGACGTCGATCGTGGACCGGCGCACGCGCCGGCCGCACCTGGTCGCCTTCCAGCCACGGCGGACGTTGCGGCTGCTGGACCTGACCGGCCTGTGGCCGACCCGCGCGGGCGCGTCGCAGGAGATCAGCGCCGGGCCGAAGGACGTGACCCAGGCCTGGGCGCGGGCCATCCACGCGGCGTTCCCCGAACTGGACGGGCTCTGGTACCGCTCGTCGATGGACTCGGGCGACCCCGCCGTCTGCCTCTGGGCGCCACCGGCGGCCGACGCGCTGCCGGCGAGCCCGGACGTGCTGCTCCCGCTGGACTACCCCGGCCTCGACCTGCCGTTGTCACGAATTTGTGAAGCCCTGAACTACACGCTGCTGTAGGTCGTGCTCCAGGTAGGGGGAACCCCACGGGGAAACCGGGGGTCTCCCCGATGTCCCCATAGCCCAAGCCGCCTTAGCGTCGGGGACGAAGGGTTGGTGAGCGGCATCACATCACCGAGGCGAGCATCGAGAGGCCCACCATGAACACGCACGAGCAGGAAAACGGCAAGAGACCCCGAGTCTGGCTGGTCGGCGCGACGTCGGACCCGGACGACCAACCGACCGTCCGCGACACGCGGATGCGCACGTGGCAGCCGGGCGACGACGGCCGGTACCACTCCAGCGACGGCTGGCACCACGCGACCTGGACCGAGCTGCACTCCCGGTTCGACCTGGTCGAGGTGGCCTGATCAGGTGCCCGAGTCGCTGCCGGTTCCCGAACCCGCCGACGCCATCGCGCGGCGGTCGTCCCGGCGGGTCTTGAGCAGGCTCGCCACCGCGGTGATCACCAGCACGCCCACGATGACCGTCAGGGACACCGCGATGTTCACCGTCGGCACCGGGATCGGCTGGCCGTCGTTGAGGAACGGCAACGCGTTGGTGTGCAGGGCCTCGAGGACCATCTTGACGCCGATGAAGCCGAGGATGACGGCCAGTCCGATGGACAGGTACACCAGCCGCCGCAGCAGCCCGCCCAGCAGGAAGTACAGCTGGCGGAGCCCCATCAGCGCGAACGCGTTGGCCGTGAAGACCAGGAACGCCTCCTTGGTGAGGCCGAAGATCGCCGGGATCGAGTCGACCGCGAACATCAGGTCCGCGGTGCCGATCGCGATCATCACGATGAACAGCGGCGTCGCGTAGCGCTTCCCGTCGATCCGGAGGAACACGCGCCCGTCGTGGAAGGTGTCCGTGACCGGGAACAGCTTCCTGGCCCACTTCGTGACCCGGTTCTCCTCGTACTCCTCGTCGTCCTCGCCGCCCAGGTTCGACTGCGACAGCTTCACCGCGGTGTAGACGAGGAACGCGCCGAACAGGTAGAACACCCAGCTGAACTGGGCGATCGCGGCGGCGCCGACGGCGATGAAGATGCCGCGCAGGACCAGTGCGAGCACGATGCCGACCAGCAGCACCTTGTGCTGGTGCGCGGCCGGCACGGCGAACGCGGACATGATCACGAGGAAGATGAAGAGGTTGTCGACGGACAACGAGTACTCGGTGATGTAGCCGGCGAAGAACTCCCCGGCGTGCGTGCCGCCGGCGAACAGCCAGATGCCCACGCCGAACAGCACGGCCACGGCTATGTAGAAGGTGACCCAGCGGGCGGCCTCACCGATGGTCACCTCGTGCGGTTTGCGATCGACGATGACGAGGTCGATGGCAAGCAACACCAGGAGGCCGCCGATCGTGGCCAGCCACAACCACACGGGAACATTCATACAGAACCTCCGGTCCGAACCATGCGTCTGACCGGAGGTCTCTTCCGCCGGCCCGTACCGGCCGCCGGTGCCGGGAGCCCCGAGGGGCTAGCCGTGTTGACGACACCGACGCGAAGGAATACTCCCCTCCACTGCGGTCCATTGTCGCGTGTCCGACTGGATCGCACCAGTCCAGATTGTCCGAAAGGCGAATGGGCTTCGTCACAGTCGGACAAAACAGGCAAAACGGGCGGTACGGACGGGCTCTCAGCTACTCTCAGGAACCGTCGCATACGGTTTCGGCGTGGCTCGTATTCCCCGCTCAGGCATGCGTTGGATCTTGGTCGTGCTCGTCGTGGCCGTGGCCGGCGTGGCCGGCATCGTCTGGCTCAACCGCGCCGACGAGCCGCCCGCGGTGCACACCCAGGAGGAGTCGCTGGCCGGCGCCGGCCAGGGTGTGCAGCTCGACGCGCGGCTCTACGTACCGGAGCGCACGCCCGCGCCGGCGGTGATCGTGGCGCACGGGTTCGGCGGCAGCCTGGAGAGCGTGGACGGTGACGCGAGAGAGCTCGCGGAGCGCGGCTTCGTGGTGCTCACCTACTCCGCGCGCGGGTTCGGTGCCAGCACCGGACAGATCGCGCTGAACTCCCGTGACGCCGAGGTCGCGGACGCGAGCAAGCTGGTCAGCTGGCTCGCGACCCGGAGCGAGGTGGTCCAGGACGGGCCGGACGACCCGCGGGTCGGCGTCACCGGCGGCTCCTACGGCGGCGCGCTGTCGCTGCTGCTCGCGGGCACCGACAAGCGGGTCGATGCGCTCGCGCCGGCCATCACGTACAACGACCTGAGCCAGGCGCTGCTGCCGAACTCGGCCACCACCGGCGCCGCCCCGGCGACCCCGGCGGGCAACGCGTTCGGCCCGGACGGGGTGTTCAAGCAGTCCTGGGCGGGCATCTTCTTCGCCGCGGGGGCCGGCGGCGCGGGGCTCGCGGACCCGTCGACGGACGCGATCGAGCCGGGCAGCCAGGACGACGACGCGGACGCGCCGGCCAACCCGGGCGGCGCACCGGCCGACGCGGCGCCCTCGGGCGGGCAGCCCGCCGGCGGTTCCGGCGGGCAACCCGGCTCGGGCAACCCGTGCGGCAAGTTCCGCCAGGACTTCTGCCTCGCGTACGCGGAGGTGGCCACCACCGGGCAGGCGACCCCGAAGACGGTGGACCTGCTGCGGTCGGTGTCGCCGGTGACGGTGACCGGCAAGATCACCCAGCCGACCCTGCTCGTGCAGGGCGAGCAGGACACGCTGTTCGGGCTCGACCAGGCCGACGCCACCGCCCGGCAGATCAGCAAGGCGGGCGGCGACGTCAAGGTCGTCTGGTACACCGGCGGGCACGACGGCGGCAAGCCCGGCCCGGAGCTGCGCGGCGAGATCGCGGACTGGTTCGACTTCCACCTGCGCGACCAGGGCGCCGACCCGGGCACCGGGTTCGAGTACGCCGTGCAGGGCGCGCTTCGGGTGCAGGGCGCGCCGTCGGTGCGGACGGTCTCGACGGCCGTCTACCCCGGCCTGGACGCCACCACGACCGACCGGCGGCGGGTGCGGGTCTACGGGCCGGAGCAGACGATCATCAACCCGCCGGGCGGCAACCCCGCGTCGGTCAGCAGCATGCCGGGGCTGAACGCGGTCATCGGCAGCTCGTCGCGGCTCGCGGGGCGGGTGGCGATCGACCTGCCCGGCCAGTCCGCGCGGTTCACCAGCCGGCCGTTGAGCTCGCAGCTGCTGATCGCCGGGTCGAGCACCGTGCGGCTGCGCGTGGCGGCCGTGAAGGGCGTACCCGTGCCCAAGGGCGGCGCGGTGCTGTTCGCGAAGCTGTACGACGTCGGCCCGGACGGCACCCGGATCCTGCCCGGTTCGGCGGTCTCGCCGCTGCGGATCCCGGCGCTGCCCGCCGACGGGCGGCCGGTCGAGCTGACCGTGACGCTGCCGGGCATCGTGCGCCCCGTCGAGACCGACCGGCGGATCGAGCTCGTGGTGACCACCACGGACCAGGCGTACGCGACGCCGGCGCAGGCGGCCGCGTACCGGGTGGCCATCGCGCCGGACGCCACGGTCGACGCGCCGGTCGTCTCCGGCACCCGGTCGGACACCGGCCCGCCGACGGCGCCGCTGATCGGGATCGCCGTGGTGCTGGGCATCTGCGTGCTGGCCGGGATCTGGGGTGCGCTGCGGCGCCGCCGGTCGGTCGACTCCGACGCGTCGCTCGCCGGGGTGCCGCTCGTCATCGAGAACCTGTCGAAGTCCTACCCCGGCGGGGTCAAGGCGGTCGACGACCTGTCGTTCCGGGTGGAGCGCGGGCAGGTGCTCGGGCTGCTGGGCCCGAACGGCGCGGGCAAGACCACCTCGCTGCGGATGCTGATGGGGCTGATCAGCCCGACCGGCGGCTCGATCCGGGTGTTCGGCCACCGGGTGTACTCGGGCGCGCCGGTGCTGTCCCGCATCGGCTCGTTCGTCGAGGGCGCCGGGTTCCTGCCGCACCTGTCCGGCCAGGCGAACCTGGAGCTGTACTGGGCGGCGACCGGCCGGCCGGCGGACAAGGCGCACGTCACCGAGGCGCTGGAGATCGCCGGGCTCGGGGACGCGGTGCACCGGCGGGTGCGCACCTACAGCCAGGGCATGCGCCAGCGGCTCGCGATCGCGCAGTCGATGCTCGGGCTGCCGGACCTGCTGGTGCTCGACGAGCCGACCAACGGGCTCGACCCGCCGCAGATCCACCAGATGCGGGAGGTGCTGCGCCGCTACGCCGCGGCCGGGCGGACCGTGCTGGTGTCCTCGCACCTGCTGGCCGAGGTCGAGCAGACCTGCGACCACGTCGTCGTCATGCACCACGGCCGGCTGGTCGCGAGCGGGCCGGTGGACGAGATCGTGGGCGGTGGCGGCGAGGCCACGTTCCGGGTCGACCAGCCGGCGGAGGCGGCCGAGGTGCTGCGCGGCGTCGACGGCGTGGAGGACGTGGTCGTGGACGGCCCGCTCGTGCACGCGGATCTCGACGGCCTGCCCCGCGCCGAGGCCCTGGCGAAGCTGGTCCGGGCGGGCGTGGCGGTCGAGCAGGCCGGCCCACGACGCCGCCTGGAGGACGCGTTCCTGCAGCTGGTCGGAGAGGAGTCCACCCGATGACGACCGACCGCGAGTCCCCCGTTCCCGACCGCGAGTCCCCCGCTCCGGACCGCGAGTCCCCCGCCAAGCCCGCGAAGTCGGCCACGGCGACGCGGGCCGTCCCGGGCCCGGTCGACGCGTACGACGAGCACGACGTGCACACCGATCCGGCCGCGCTCGAGACCCTCGCCGAGGCGGCCGCGCAGGAGACCCTCGAGGTGGCGCCGGACGGCTCGGTCGTCGGCTACCGCGCGCGGCGCACGTTGCGGCTGCGGGTGGAGCTCGCCCGCCAGCTGCGGCGCCGGCGGGTGCAGCTGGTGCTCGGCTTCCTGGTGCTGCTGCCCTGGATCCTGTGGGCGGCGTTCGAGTTCGGCACCGAGGGCGGCGGCCAGCGGTCCGGCGGCTTCGTCGACCTGGCCACCAGCAGCGCGCCCAACTTCGTGGTGTTCGCGCTGTTCGCCACCGGCAGCTTCCTGCTGCCGATGATCGTGGCGCTGTTCTTCGGCGACACGATCGCGAGCGAGGCGTCGTGGTCGAGCCTGAAGTACCTGCTGGCGATCCCGATCCCGCGGCACCGCCTGATGCGGCAGAAGGCGATCACGTCGGCGCTGCTGTCCCTGTTCGCGATCACGCTGCTGCCGGCCGTCGCGCTCGGCGTCGGCGTCGTCTTCTACGGCACCGGCGAGGCGCTCAGCCCGACGGGCGACGCGATCCCGTTCGACCAGTCGATGATCGCGCTGGTGCTGACGATCTGCTACCTCGCGATCCACCTGCTGTGGGTCGCCGGCCTGGCGCTGTTCCTCACGGTGTCCACCGACGCGCCGCTCGGCGCCGTCGGCGGCACGGTGCTCGTCGCGATCCTGTCGCAGATCCTCGACCAGATCACCGCGCTCGAGGGCCTGCGCAACTACCTGCCGACGCACTACGCGTTCGCGTGGTCCGACCTGATCTCCACGGACATCGACTGGTCGAACATGGCCGCGGGCGCCTTCTCCGCGGTGGCCTACGGCGCGTTCTTCGGCCTGCTCGCCTGGCGCCGCTTCCGCACGAAGGACATCACGTCCTAGATTCGGAATAGACACAATTCACACTGCCGGTTGGCCAATTGCCAGCCGGCAGTGTGGTGTGCGCCACCTGGGAGCTATCCTGATGCCACGTGGCATTTCGCCAGTAGCACATCTCCACTTGGCCTGAGAAAGGACAAGTCGATGGCACAGGGCGGCACCCGTGTAATGCAACAACGCCGGCTCCGCGCCGAGTTGCGTCGAATCCGGTCGACCTGCGGGCACACGCAGAAATCCGTCGCCGAGGCGATGAACTGGTCGACATCCAAAGTGATCCGTATCGAGACGGGCGTGACGAACGTGTCGACCTCCGACGTCATGGCCTTGCTGAACTTCTACGGCGTCGATGACCGGACCCGCGCCGAGGAACTCGTCGCCATCACCCGTGCAAAGGAACGGATGTGGTGGGACAGCTATCGCGACTACTTCAGCCAGCAGTTTCTCAACTTCCTCGACTACGAGAGCTCCGCCACCCACATCCGTCAGTACATGGCCGTCATGGTGCCCGGACTCCTGCAGATCGAGGCGTACATACGGGCGGTGATCAGCGCAAACGGTGATCCTCCGGAGAGCGTCGAGCCGGGAGTGCGAGTGCGGATACGGCGCCAGCAACTGCTGGCGGAGAAGAACGGCCGCCAGGCGTGCTTCCTCATCGACGAGGCCGCGTTGCACCGGTGGATAGGCGGCCCGGATGTGCTCCTGCGACAACTCATCCGGCTCAACGAACTGGCTCGCCAGCCCAACATCACCGTTCGCATCGTGCCCTACAGCGTCGGAATGCATCCCGGTTTGAGCAGCCCGTCGTTCACGATCCTCGACTTCCTCCCCCAGGACGAAGATCCCATCGTCAGCATCGACGATCCTCATCGGGAGGAGCTCAACCAGGCGGACAAAGAGACGCATGGTGAGTTCATCAGGACATTCAACACATTGGAGGCCGTCGCGGCACGAGAGGACGAGTCCACCAAGATCATCGATTCGGTGATAGCAGGTGTTCGGTTGAGCACGTAGCCCGCTGCGGAGGGAGGATGGTCGCGATGATCACGTCGGGAAGTGGTTACATCGACGACCGAGCGACCGTTGACAGCGGGGTTGTCACTCCCTTCCCGAGACCACGGGCCGCGGAATGGGCCGAAAGGCGACTACGCCCGACCATCGGGATCATCACGGCCATTCCCGAGGAGTTCGCCGCGGTGCGTGCTCTGCTCGAGACGCCGCGCGAACTCGATGTCGACGGAGATCCAGCGCCTTACGTCCTCGGGTCGCTGCCGAGCAGAGGTCCCGCACTGGATCACTACGTCGTGTTGACCCTTCTCGGCGGGACCGCGACCAATGCGGCCGCGAACGGATGTACGAACCTCGTCCGCAGCTTCCCGTCGGTCGTCACCGTCATCATGGCCGGGATAGCGGCCGGCATCCCGAACCCGTACCGGCCCCAGCGGCACGTCCGCCTGGGGGACATCGTCGTCGCGACCCACGGCTTGATCGACTACGACCACATCCGCTCAGCGGCGAACGGAGTTCAGCTTCGACGGCCGTTCCCGCTGCCGTCCACCCGGCTCGTGCGGTGCGCGAACATGCTCAAGGCCGACGAACTGAGCGGCGTCCGACCGTGGGAGCACTGGCTCGGTGACGGTCGCCCCCGGAACCTGTTCGGCTTCGGCCGGCCGCCCCACCACACGGACCTGCTTCAGGACCACGGTGGGTTCCGCCTGCAGCATCCGAACCGCAATCTCAGCGGCCACCGCAAGGGTTACCCCAAGGTCCACTATGGAGCGATAGGCAGCGCCGACCGGTCTCTGTACGACGCTGCCACTCGCGATCGACTCGCCGAGCGCCACGGTTTCCTCGCCGTCGAGATGGAGGGTGCGGGGATCGGCAACAGTACGTTTCTGAACAATCTGGAATGGTTCGTTATCAGAGGTATTTCCGACTACGGTGATGGAAATCGGAATGACGTGTGGCGCCGGCACGCGTCGCTCGCCGCGGCTTGCTACCTACGCGCCCTGCTCAGCAAGTGCCTGCCGCTGGACCCGCAACCCGCCACCCCCGCGACGATCGACGTCGAACGCTGACCGATCGCGGCTAGCCGCGCAGCTCGTCCATGAACGTCGACCATCGCTCGAGACTGAAGCCCAGCATCCGAGCATCCGGCCCCTTCGTGTCACGCACGAAGACGTCGTCTTCATGGACGGCCGCCGCCAGGCAGTTGGCGCTGGAGGCACCACAGAACGAGCTCGTCTTCCAGGCCAAGGCGGCCTCGTACGCCGCGTTGTGAGACATGCGGCGGGATGGTAGTGGGTGGCGGGGTGGCGCGCAGGGTGGGGGTGCCATATTCCGCCGCGCGAGGTATCGTGAAGCCATATGGCGTCCTGCTAGCTGGCTCCGGGCCGGACACGAGGGGGACACGGATGGCACAGGTCGGCACCCGCGCGACGCAGCAGCGGCGGCTCAGATCCGAGCTGCGCCGAATACGGGAGAGCACCGGACGCACCCAGAAGGCCGCCGCCGACGCGCTCGGCTGGTCGATGTCGAAGATCATCCGCATCGAGACCGGCGTGGTCGTCGTGTCGCCCGGCGATGTCATGGCGCTGATGCATCTCTACGAGCTCGGCGACAAGGCGCTTGCCGACGAGCTCGTCGGGATCACTCGCAGCAAGGACGAGATGTGGTGGGACGAGTACCGCGAGCACCTCTCGCCGCAGTTCCTCGACTGGCTGGACTACGAGAACTCCGCCTGCCGCATCCGCCAGTCCATCGGGTTCGTCGTACCCGGCCTGCTGCAGACCGAGGACTACGCCACCGCCGTACTCGACAGCCACGGCCTCGACGCGCGGACCGTGCGGCAGCACGTCGAGATCCTGCTGCGACGGCAACACCGGCTGTCCGCGAAGGACGGTCCAGCTGCCTCGTTCGTTCTCGACGAGGCCGTCCTGCACCGGCGGGTCGGCGGGCCGGCGGTCATGCGCGACCAGCTCCTCCGGCTGAAGGACGCCGCCCGGCAGCCGAACATCTCCATCCGCATCGTGCCGTTCGCCCGGGGCACCCACCGCGGGCTGGTCGGCTCCTTCACGGTCCTCGAGTTCCCGCCCGGTCGCGGTGAGCCGGTCGTGAACATCGAGGAGCCGCAGCGCGACGTCCTGCTCCGCGACGACCCCGAGACGACCGGCCGCTACCTGGCCACCTTCCGCGAGATCGAGAACTTCGCCGGGGACCACGAGCTCGACGACATCGTCGACCAGGTGATCGAGACCATGCGACGCGATACCTAGGAGGAGGTTGGCCCGTGCGATGAGCAGGTCAGGAAGTGGGCGCAACGGCGAGCTGACGCCACCGGTGACCGGGGTGGTCACGAGGCTCCCCGAACGACGCCGGGAGCCCGAGACGCCGCCGACGGTCGGCGTCCTGACGGCGACGCCGTGGGAGTTCGCGGCGATGCGCGCGCTTCTCGACCGGCGGGGCGAGGACGACGTCGACGTCCCCCGGGACGATCCAGCCCACTACGTGCTCGGCTCGCAGGCGAGTCGCCGGCGCGGCAGCGAGCACCGGGTCGTGCTCACGCAGCTGGGCCGTAGCGGCACCGACGCCGCTGCGAACGGGTGCACGAACCTGTTGCGCAGCTTCCCCTCCGTCAAGCTCGTGGTCATGGTCGGCACCGCCGCCGGCATCCCGAACCTGGCGCATCCCGAACGGCACGTCCGGCTCGGGGACATCGTGGTCGCGACCCAGGGCGTGGTCGACTACGACCACGTCCGGGTCAACGGCGACGGTGTCCAGCCACGCCGCCAGTTCCCCTCCCCCTCGCCGCGGCTCGTGCGGTGCGCGGACCGGCTCAAGGCCGACGAGCTCAGCGGCGAGTACCCGTGGGAGCGCTGGCTCGTCGACGAGGTGCCGGCGAACCTGCGGGGGTACGCCCGCCCGCGCCCGGGCACCGACCTGCTCCACGACCACGGCGGCGGGCGGCTGAAGCACCCGCAGCGCAACCGGTCGGGTCACCGGGCCGGGCTGCCGAAGGTGCACTACGGGTCGATCGGCAGCGCCAACAGGTCGCTGCGCGACGCCGCGGTCCGCGACCAGGTCGCCACGCGGCACGGCCTGCTGGCGCTGGACATGGAGAGCGCGGGCGTCGGCAGCAGCTGCTTCCTGAACGACCGGGAGTGGTTCGTGGTCCGCGGGATCAGCGACTACGCCGACCGCCACCGCGACGAGGTGTGGCGCCACTACGCGTCCCTGGCCGCCGCGGGGTACGTGCGCGCGCTGCTGGCCGAGTGCCTGCCGGTGGAGCCCCAGTACGGCCTCGGCGGCGAGCTCGTGCCGGCGCACTACTGACCCGGCCTCACAGCACCCGTTCCAGGCCACCGTTGTCGAGGGTCGCCGCGACCAGTTCGGTGAGGCCGCCGAGCAGGGCGCCCGACGACGTCGTGGCCAGGTAGTGCGGGGAGTCGCCGTGCTCGATGTGCATGTCCGGCGTGCTCATCAGGTACGGCGAGTACAGGACCATCGCGTCCGGGGAGTCCAGGTCCACGGCGATCGCGGCGAAGCCGGGAAACGCGCGTGACTGGTACACGTGCAGGCCGGCGGTCACCGGGCCGTGCCGTTCCTTGAACCGTCCGAACGCGACGATCGAGGACCGGATCTTCGCCGGCAGGTCCTCGTTGCGGTAGCGGGACAGCGTCGCCGTCGCCTCGCAGGACGGGTCCAGCAGGATCGCGCGGTAGGTGCCACCACGGGACAGGAAGTCCAGCACCGCGTCCCGGTAGCGCGCCGGCCGCTCGGTCGTCGTCACGGCCCGCGAGCACGTGCGCAGCGCGGTGCCCAGGTCGATGACGTCCGCGCGCGCCGCGTTGACCAGGCGTGCCTTCTCCGCCTGGCTCGGCCGTTGCGGCTGCGCGGACATCGCCGTGCTGCCCGCCAGGCCGGCCTTGGCGAGCCAGGCGCGGCGGGCGTCCTGCGCGGAGCCGCTCGGGGTCATCAGGTAGACGTCGCTGTTCTCGTGGCTGCCGACGTGCTCGAAGGCCTGCGCGTGCGGGCCGGCGACCCGGTGCACGGCCTCGGAGATCGCCAGGCAGTCCGGCGGGGTCAGCTCCTCCAGGTGCGCGGCCAGGTTGATCACCGGCGAGTGGATGGCGCCCGTCTGGCCGTCGGCGGCGAACGGGATGGTGCCCTTGTGCACGGCGATCCGCAGGCGCAGCTCACCCTTCAGCTCGGTGCGGCGCAGCCCGTCGCGGACCTGGTGCAGGTCGACCCGCAGGATGTCGCGGGCCGCCGAGAGCGCGACGTCCCGGGCCACGCTCTCGTTCTCGTCGTGCACCGCGAGCATGCCGCCGTCACCACGCCACGACCACAGCTCCGCGCGGGCGCAGTGCAGGTTCGCCGCCGCCTTGCGCACCCGCCCGACCGCCCGCTCCCGAAGCTGGTCGAACGCGTGCGCCGCGCGGTCGAGCGGGTTGTGCCGCACGATGCTCGAGTACCCGGACGCGTCGACGACGATCAGGTAGACGTTGTCGTAGGTGTACCCCGGTCGAAACGCGGCCTCGGAGATCGGCACGCACCTACTGTATGCAGAACTTCGCGCTGGGTCAGTGCTTCGGCCGGCGGCTGCGCAGGTAGTCGCCGACCACCGCGGCGCCCAGGCCGTCCAGGTCGGGGTTGACCACCCGCCCGCCGCTGCGGCGCGCGATCAGGTCGACGAACCGGGCCAGCGACGGGTCGTCGCCCAGCTTGAACACCGTGACCGACGCGCCCAGCTTCGCGAGCGCGTCGACCTCGGCCACCGTCTTGCGCAGCGTGGCCGGCAGCGGCGGGTAGTCGAAGACCGCCTCGCCGTCCCGGCGCAGGTGCGCGGTCGGCTCGCCGTCGGTCACGACCAGGACGACCGGGTGCGCGTCGGCGTGCTTGCGCAGGTGCCGGCCGGCCAGCAGCAGCGCGTGGTGCAGGTTCGTGCCCTGCTCCCAGACGCCTTCGAGGCCGACGAGCTCGGCCAGCTCCACCGACCGCGCGTGCCGGCCGAACGTGATCAGCTGCAGCGCGTCGGTGCGGAACCGCGTGGTGACGAGCTGGTGCAGCGCCAGCGCCGTGCGCTTCATCGGCACCCAGCGCCCGTCCTGCACCATCGACCACGACGTGTCCACGCACAGCGCCACCGCCGCGCGGGCCCGCTGCTCGGTCTCGGTGACCTCGACGTCCACCACGTCGAGCGATACCGAGCCACCGGTCGAGGCCGTGCGCAGCACCGCGTTGCGCACCGTCCGCGAGGTGTCCCACGGCTCGGTGTCGCCGAACTGCCACGGCCGCGTGGACCCGGTCGGCTCGCCCGCCGCGCCGGCGTTGCGTGCGTCGCGCTGGCCCTGGCGGCGCGCGGCGTTGACGACGTCGCGCAGCGCGGTCTGGCCCAGCCGCCGCAACGCCTTGGGCGAGAGCCGCAGCGAACCGTCCGGCGCCCGCTCCAGCAGGCCCTGCGCCCGCAGCTCCTGCTCCAGCTCCGAGAGCCGCCGCGCGTCGACGGCCGCGTCCTCGTCGAGCTGGCGCTCGAGCGCCTCGACGTCGACGTCCTCCAGCCGTGCCCCGGGGTAGGACTGCGCGAGCTGCTCGGCCAGCGCGTCGATCTCCGCGAGGTCGGCCATCGCCTGCGCGCCCTCGCCCAGGCCCAGTGGCTGGTTGCCGCGCATGCGGGCCGAGCCGGTCCAGTCCTCCCCCGGCCGCAACGCCCGCAGGTTCGCGTCCAGCGACGCGATCTGCTCCACCAGCCGCGGGTCGCCGAACGCGCCCGCCATCAGCTCCGCCAGCTCCGCGCGCTGCTCGGCGGACATCGAGTTCATCATCCGCTGGGCCGCGGCCGCGCGCTGGGCCAGCGCGTCGATCAGCTCCTCGGTGTTGCGCGGGTTCTCCGGGAAGAACTCGCCGTGCCGGCGCATGAACTCGGCGAACTGCGACGTGGTGTCCTCGCCGCGCAGGTGCGCGAGCAGCAGGTCGTTCAGGTCCGCCATCATCGCGCGGATCCGCTCGGTGTCCTCCGGCCGCATGCTCTGCAGCGCCTGCTTCATGCCCTGGAACCGGGACTCCATCAGCTCCTGGCCCAGCAGGTCCTGGATCTTGCGGAACGACTCGCGCGCCTGCTCGGAGCGCCAGTCGTACTCCTGCAGCTCCCGCACCGCCGCCGCCGTGCCGGAGGGCAGCGCGTCCAGCTGCGCCTCGCGGAACCGGGCGTCGTCGGACGGGTCGGGGAACAGCTCCGTCTTCTCCGCCCGCAGCGCCTCGTCGAGCAGCTCCCGGACCTGCTGGAGCGTGCCGTCCAGGTTGTGCCGGCGCTGGATCTGCGCCCGGCGCTGCCAGAGGCGTCTGGTCAGCTCGTCGAGCCCGGCGGTGTTCCGCGTGCCGCGGCGCATCAGCTCGTCCAGCGCCGACCGCGGCGAGCGGCCGTCCATGACGTCCTGGCCGATGGCGTCCAGCGCGTCCCGCAGGTCCACCGGCGGCGCCAGCGGGTCCGGCCCGTCGTGCCAGGGGCCGTACCGGAAGCGGTCGGGCGAGGTCACGGCCCGTACACCGTCATCCCGCCGTGCTCCTCGGAGTCCTTCGCCAGCCGGCGCGCGAGGTACAGCGACTCCAGGGCGAGCTCGACCGCCGCGGCGATGCGCCCCGGCGGGTCGTTCGGGCCGGTGTCCAGCCGTGCGGCGACCTCGTGGAGCACGGGCAGCTCCGGCAGCGCGCCGAGCACCTCCGCACCCGGCACCCGCTCCCCGGTGGCGACCAGGTGCCCGTCCACCACGACGTCCACCAGCGGCCGCAGGTCCAGACCCGCGAAGTGGTCCTTGGCGGTCTCGGCCACGGCCCGGCGCAGCAGGTGGGTCAGGTGCTCGGTCTCCCGGCCCTCCTCGCCGGACTCGAACTCGAGCTTGCCGCGCAGCACGGCGGGCACGGACTCGAGGTCGATCGGCCGCGCGATCGGCGGGTCCTCGCCGGTGAGCGCCGAGCGGCGCAGCGCCGCGGCCGACACGGTCTCCGCGGCGGCCACCGCGAACCGGGCGGACACGCCGGAGCGCTGGTCGATCGCCGACGACTCGCGCAGGTTGCGCACGAACCGCGCGAGTACCTCCAGCAGCGGGTCGCCGACCTCCGCGAGCAGGTCCGCCTCCTGCTTGATCACGTCGATCTCGGCGGACACGGTCAGCGGGTAGTGGGTCACGACCTCGGCGCCGAACCGGTCCTTGAGCGGGGTGATGATCCGCCCGCGGTTGGTGTAGTCCTCGGGGTTCGAGGTGGCCACGAGCAGCACGTCGAGCGGCAGCCGCAGCGTGTAGCCGCGAACCTGGATGTCCCGCTCCTCCATGACGTTCAGCAGCGCGACCTGGATGCGCTCGGCGAGGTCGGGCAGCTCGTTGACGGCCACGATGCCCCGGTGCGCCCGCGGCACGAGTCCGAAGTGGATGGTCTCCGGGTCGCCGAGCGTGCGGCCGGCGGCCACCTTCACCGGGTCCACGTCGCCGATCAGGTCGCCGACCGACGTGTCCGGGGTCGCCAGCTTCTCCGCGTACCGCTCCGAGCGGTGCCGCCACGCCACCGGCAGCTCGTCGCCGAGCTCTTCGGCGCGCCGCCGCGACTCCGGCGTGATCGGGTCGAGCGGGTGCTCGCCCAGCTCCGCGCCGGCGATCACCGGCGTCCACTCGTCGAGCAGGCCCACGATCGTGCGCAGCAGCCTGGTCTTGCCCTGCCCGCGCTCGCCGAGCAGCACCACGTCGTGCCCGGCCAGCAGCGCCCGCTCCAGCTGGGGCAGCACGGTCTTCTCGAAGCCGACGATGCCCGGCCACGCATCGCGCCCCTCGCGCAGCGCGGCCAGCAGGTTCTCGCGTATCTCCGTCTTGACGCCGCGCGGGACGTAGCCGGCCGCGCGCAGCTCGCCCGCGGTCCGCGGGAGGCCCTCCGGTGGGGTCACCTGTCCTGTCACCTTCCCGACGCTACGCACGATCGGCCCGGGGGTCGACGTGGAGCAGCTCCAGCTACTCCCCGTGCACGTCCTCGGGGTGGCCGTGCCGCAGCGCCTTCCGATCGTCCGCGAATATGACCATCTCGACGACGTTCAGGCCGATCAGCACGACCGCGAGCACGCCGAGCGTGGCGAGCGCCGGCAGCGTCGCCGCGAGCGGCACCAGCGCCAGCAGCACCGCGGCTGCGACGAGGCGGACGACCTTCAGGTTCCGGTAGCAGCGGAAGGCGAACCCGACCAGGGCGAGCAGGTACAGCACCACGCCGCCGTACATCGCCCACAGCGCGATGCCCTTGAGCGGGTCGGCCAGCGTGTGGTGGGCGGTGTCGCCGACGTACTCGAGCACCTTCTTCAGCCCCAGCGCCAGCAGCACGATGCCGCCCATCATCGGCAGGTGCAGGTAGGTGAACGCGGTCCGCGCCATCGCCACCCGGTGCTCGCCGCGCGCCTGGGCCAGCGAGTGCTCGCCCAGCAGCGCCGAGGTGTCGAAGTAGACCCACCACAGGCTCGCCGACACCGACAGGCCCAGCGTCGCGGCCACGATGATCGGCCAGGAGATCGGCAGCTCGGTCACGCCCACGCCGATGGCCACGATCGACTCCCCCAGCGCCACGATCACGATCAGCCCGTGCCGCTCGGCGAAGTGGCGCGCCGAGTTCAACCGCCAGCCGCGCGCGCCGATGACCAGCGTGCCGCCGTAGTCGGCGACGATCGCGGCGGCCCACAGCAGCAGCTGCGCGTCGCCGGAGGTGTTCGCGGCGAGCAGCAGGAACACGGTGCCGCCGACCATCGTGGGCGCGAACATCGCCACCTGCCGGTGCAGCGCGGGGTCGTCGCGGCTGATGATCCAGAACAGCGCCAGGTGCGCGAGGCGAAGCACGAGGTAGGCCAACGCGAACACCGTGGGACCCGGCAGCCCGCCGGGCAGATCCACGAACGACTCCGGGATCGCCAGCGCGAGCAGGAACATCGAGGCCATGCCGAGCAGCATCGTGAACCGGGCCCAGCCCTCGTCCGCCTTGACCACATTGGACAGCCAGGAGTAACCGACCCAGCACCACCACACGACCGCGATGAGGAGCACGCCGCGCAGCAGGCCGCGCCCGCTGAGGTCGGCGGCCATCAGCGCGGTCACCTGGGTCAGCGCGAACACGAACACCAGGTCGAAGAAAAGCTCTAGGGTCGTGGCGGTGCCGGCCTCCCGCATCCGCTCGACCCGGACCCGCGCGGGATGAGTCATGGCGCCTAGTTTTGCTCACGAACGGCCAGTTGGGGAGCGTGACACGGATGTCGGACGAGCGGCTCGAACTGCGGTGGGACCCGCGGCCCGGCGACTGGGGTGACGCGTTGCGCGCGGTCACGCCGCTCTACCGGTGGTCACCGTGGTTCGCCACGGCCATGGCGACGTTCGGCGCGGTCCTGGTCGTGCTCGGCCTGGTGTTGCCCGGCGTGTTCGGGGTCGTCTGCGGGGTCGTCATCGCCGCGCTGCCGATGCTCGACGTGTACCTGTCGTTCCGGCGCAACCCGGTCGCCGCGGCCACCGTGACCGCGACGGCCGACGAGTCCTCGATGCGCATGATGACGATCGACGGCACCGCGTACACCGATCTGCGCTGGTCGACGCTGACCGGCTGGCAGGAGACGAACCGCAGCTTCGTGCTGCGCACCGACGAGGCGACCGCCCTGTTCCCGGTGCCGAACCGGGCGTTCGGCGCGCAGGAGGAGCGGCGGCGGTTCCGCGAGCTGCTGGAGCGGCACGTGGGCCCGGAGCGGCGCGCGTCGGCCCGCTGATCGACATGGGGCCCACCCCGAACAGGTGGCGACGGTGATCGCGTAACCTGCGTTCGTGTCATCCCCCAGCGCGACAATGGCTGTCTGGTCATCGGCCTGGCTGAGCGGTGCCGCGGCCGCCGACGACGTGCTCGACGCCCTCCAGGACTGGGCCGAGCTGCACGAGGTCGTCGCCGCGGACGAGGACGTGGCGGCATCCCTGGAGATTCCGTTGCGTGGCGAGCCCGGCTGCGCGCCGGCGTCGCTGCTCGGCGCGCTCCGCCGGACGGGCGTCGGCGCCGGACAGCTGGTCATGCCGGTGCCCGGCGACGTGCGCGGGCTCGGCGGGCCGGGTGTGTTCGCCACCGCGGCGCTGCGGGCGGGCGAGGCGGTCGTGCTCGGCACGCTGGGCCTCGTGCCGGAACGAATCGGCAGCGGCATCGTGCGCTGGACCGTCTACGACGTCGGACCGGGCACGCCGCAGGCGCTGGTGCCGCTGGGCGAGGCCGAGCACGAGCTGACCGGCGCGATGCGGGTGGCCGCCGGCATGCTGATCGAGCTCGGCGTGGCCAAGCAGCGGGAGGGCGTGCGGGAGGAGCTGCAGGCCCGGGTGGCCGAGCGGACGAAGGCCAGCTGGCCGGCCGGCATGCCGCCGCGCGCGGTGCGCGTGCTGCAGCGGGCCGCCGAGGTGTCGGCGATCCTGGAGCTGGCGATGGAGGACGAGCCGGGTGGCGCGCTGTCCGCGTCGTCGGCGCTGAAGCGGGCCGAGGCGTTGCGCCCGCTGTTCGCCGCGGTGCGCACGGCCCGGTGCGCGGCGGTGGCCGAGGCGGTTCGCGCCTTGTCGGATCACGCCGGACGCCTCTAGCGACCTCGGGGGACCGTGCCGGCACCCAGCCGCATCACCGGATATCTGCAAAGCTCGCTGGGACGCAACCCAGCGCATTGAATTCCGGGGAGGCGGACCGGTGCTGATCGAGCAGCGACTGCACGCGGGCATCCGCGACGGGTCGATCACCGTGCTGTTCCGGCGGTGGCGCCGGCGCCAGGTGACGGCCGGCAACGTGTACCGGACGGCGGCCGGGCGGCTCATCGTCGAGTCCGTGAACGAGGTCTCCCCCGACCGGATCCGCCCCACGGACGCGCGGGCGGCGGGCTACCGGACGGTGGCCGACGCGGTGGCGGACCTGCACGGCGACGAGTCCGACCCGGTGTACCTGCTGCGGCTGCGCCTGGTGGACGAGCCCGACCCCCGAGACGTCCTCGCACGCGACGCCGACCTGTCCACTTCGGACGTCGAGGAGATCACGCGGCGCCTCGCCCGCTACGACAAGGCGGCATCGCGCGGGCCGTGGACCGGCGAGACGCTCGACATCATCCGCCGCCGCCCGGCGATCCGCGCGGGCGACCTGGCCGACGAGCTGGGCCGCGAGGTGCATCCGTTCAAGGTGGACGTTCGCAAGCTCAAGAACCTGGGCCTGACCCTGAGCCTGGAGAAGGGCTACCGCCTCTCTCCCCGCGGCGAGGCATACCTGCGCCTGCGCTGAGGCGTGGCGACCGGACCGGACGGCGTCAGGTCGGCCGGCCGGTGGGGGACGTGTCCGGCATGAGGCCCAGGACGTGCGCCGCCGCCAGCGCGCCGGGCCGGTTGCGGGCGCCCAGCTTGCGGAACAGCCGGGCCTGGATGTTCTCCACGGTCTTCTCCGCGATGCCGAGTACCCGCGCGGTGCGCCGGACGGTGTGGCCGTCGGCGATCGAGCGCAGGATGTCGCCCTCGCGGGAGGTGAGCACCGGTAGCCGCGGCGCCGGGATGGCCGGCACCCGCAGGGCCTCCAGCAGCGCGCCGCCGGCACCGGCGTCCAGGGCCACGAATCCGTGAGAGCTCAACCGCAGCGCGGCGACGAGGTCGCTCTCCACCTCGTCGATCGTGACGATCGCGACCACACCGCGCAGCACCGCCTCCAGCACCTCGGCCCGGCCGGGCGCGGCACTGCGCACCAGCACCACCGGCGGCACGGCCTCGCCGGCCGCGTGGTCGGGCCAGTCCGCCCCGGCCGGGTCGACCAGCAGCAGCGGGGCGCCGGCACGCACCGGGATGCCCGCGGCGCACAGCACGGCGGCGACCCGCGACCGGGCGTCGCCCTGCGCACCGCGCAGCTCGACGCAGGTCTGGTCGGCGATGGCCGCGGCCCGGTGCGGGCGCGGCTGGGTGTGCGGCCGGACGACGATGCCCAGCCGCACCGCCCTGGCCACGGCCTGCGTCTGGCTGTCCACGCCGAGCTTGCGGTAGATCCCCCGCTTGGCGTTGGCCACCCGGGTCTCGCTGAGGTCCAGCGCCTTGGCGATCCCGGCGACCGTGTGACCGGCGGCCAGCAGGTGGATGATCCGGTCCTCCGGCGTCGTCAGCCGGGTGCCCGGCGGCCGGTGCGCCGGCAGGTCCTCGCGCACGCACTGGCGTAACACGATGTGCAGCGTGTCGAGGCCGCGCGAGCAGCACACCAGGGTGTCCACGCCGAGCCGCCACAGCGCACCGAGCTCGGTCGCACCGAGCCGGTCGTACAGCACCACGAGCCGGACCAGGCCGAGGCAGGCCCGCAGCTGGGCGAGCGTGCGGTGCGGGTCGGGGCCGAGCTCGTCGTCCAGGTGGACCACCGCCAGATCCGGCTCGCGCAGCTCGCACAGGGGCGGCAGGTCCGCGAGGTCCGCGACCGTGCCGACGACCGCGTACTCGGGCCGCGCGGCCAGCTCGGCGGTGAGCAGATCGGCGAACAGCCGGTGATCGGACCGCAGCGCAACCCGGATCATGGACTACCACCGTCCGTCGGCCCCGACGACGCAGGAGTTTTTGTATGGATGATCGTAAGTCTGCCAAGATCATCTGGTCAATCGACCTTGTGGCGGGAATTCTTCGCCCGACCGATGGAACGAGTCGCGGCGCCGCCCGGAGCTGGAGCCCCGGGCGGCGTCACGACCCTGCGGTCAGCCGGTTGGTTTCGCCGTTCGGTGCCTGCGGCGACCCAGGTGCCGGCCGCCCGACTGCCCCGCGATGACGGCGGCCGGGGTCTCCTGGTGGGTGCCGGTCCCGGGGTTCTTGCGGTTGTGGCGGGCCAGGTCCGACGCCGCGGGCTTCGCCGCGGCGGCGATCCGGGCCCGGTCACGCGCGACCGCGGTCGCCGCTGCGGTCTCCGACGAGGTCGCCTTGCCGGCTCCGACGTCGGGTGCGCCGGGCAGGCGGAACACGTTGGCCGCCAGGTCGGACAGCGGGATGTCCGTGTTGTCCGCGATGACCTGCGCCAGCGTCCGGCGCGAGTCGATGCCGAACGTCGACCGGATGTAGCTCTGCAACGGGTCGTTGCGGTAGAAGAAGCGGTCCCCGTCCCGGGCCGCGCCGAACTGGTCGCGCCAGATCGCGAGCTGGAGCTCACCGAGCTCCGAGCCGGTGACGTGCTTCTCGGCCATCATGCCGGTGAACGCGTCCATAGTGGACACCGACCCGTAGATCGCCTTGAGCCGCGCCGCCACGGTGCACCGGCGCACCACCCGGGTGGCGGTGTCGTTCGCCACGTCGGTCGGGTTGCCGTTGATGTCGAACGCGGCGAGGATGTCCAGGCAGTTCGGGTCGTTGACCTCGTCGCCCGGGGTGAGCAACGGGTCCGCCGGGAACGCGTCGGTCGACTCACCGGTGATCGCGGTGAACGACGTCTTGGCGGGCAGGCCGTAGGAGTTGCGCATCTGGTTGTAGGCCGGCATGCCGTGGTCGCGGCCGCGCTGCATGTCGATCGCGCCGAGGTCCACCACGCCGTCGAAGCAGTCCGGCAGCTCCGGCCCGTCCAGGCAGTCCGGGTTGCCGGATACGGGGATCCGGAACAGGATGCTGCGCAGCTGGTTGTCGATCATCTCGTCGTTGCGGTAGCCCGACTCGCCGCTGATACCGGTCATGAGCGGTCCGAGCTGGACCTGCTCCACCAGGTCGGGGTTGAAGAACAGCACGTTGTCGGGAATCGCGAGGGTCACGTCCGCGCCGTCGACCTCGACCTCGACGCCCTGCGCCTCGAGGGCGTCCAGCGTGGCCTGCGAGTAGCGGCTGACGTTGGTGTCGGTCTCGATCTCGCCGTGGATGATGCTGTGCGCGCGGTAGCCGACGGTGGCGAACTCGTGCGCGACCGCCGGGTTCAGGCCCGGGTTGTAGCCCCCGTAGGTCGGCAGCGTGACGCCCATCGCCGGGAGGAACTCGTTGTAGGTGATGTGCTGGATCTCCGCGATCACCACGGCCCGCGCGAGCTGGAACCTGTCCTGCGCCGAGATGTTGGCCGGCAGCGCCGCCGCGACCCGGTTGTGCTCGCGGGCGAACAGCGTCTGCACCGCGGTCAGCGCGGCCTGCTCGTTGGTCCGCACGTCACCGGCGACGGTGGCCCGGCCCGGGCTGCCGAGCAGGCGCCCGTCCACCTGCATGAACGGTGCGGCCCCCGGGTTGCCCCTGGCGTCCGCGCGCGGCAGGTAGTTGCTGGGCATCAGCATCGTGCCCAGGTTGTTGTCGGGGTTGCCGTCGACCGATCCGTCGCGCAACCAGTCCAGCCGGCCATCGGACGGGCCGTACACGGCCTCGGCGTCGAGGAACGAGTTCTCGGTGTTGATGTGCTGGCGGGCGTTGGTGACTCCGGTGCCCGGCGCGGCCGCCGACCGGTTGAACGGGATGACGCCAAGGGTGTTGGTGAAGGACTCCATCGGGTCGGCGGAGTTGAACGGGATGTTCGCCGGGGTGCCGGCCTCGTCGCGGTGACCGACGTTGTGGTCCACGAACTGTCCCCAGACGTTGCCCCACTGAGTGACGCCGCGTTCGGAGAACACGTTGGCGTTCTCGTCGTTGAAGATCCGGTTGGACACCATCCTCGGGTCCGGCCCGGCGACCTCCTGGCTGCGGCCGTCGGCGTAGCGGGCCGGTCCGATCCGCAGGTACCGGGTGTTGACGCTGCCGACCCCGGGCGAGAAGGGATTGTTGTTGACCCCGCTGAGGCTCTGCACCTCCCACGCGCCCAGGATCGGTGCGTCGGAGACGCCGCCGTCCTCGGCTGCGGCCGGCCCGGCGACGATCACCGGCACGATAGCGGTGAGGCCGGCGAGAACGGCGGTGCAGACTCGTCTGGATCTCGACCTGCGCGCGGTGGGCATTTCGTTACTCCTGTCCTGAATGACCGATATGACGCGGGCCGAACGCGCGTTTCAGCGCCTATTCGGACCGCATGCGGCAGGGCAAATAGCGGAACGAATAGTTGGCTGGCGCCATATCCATGGCGGAAATGCAGGTTTCACGGCCGGGAAACGAAAAGCACTGCCTAGGCTGGAGCAATAGTGAACCTGACTCACAATCCGGTCAACGGACGGCATCGAACCGTTTCCCTTGGGGGGTTCACGTTTTCACCACCACGACCCCGCCCCTACCGCGCGGCGAAGTGGCCGGTAGTGCGCGCGCGCGGGACGATTCAGCTCAATGAGAGGTCGGCGCCGTTCGTTCCTCGGATGACCGTTCCGGCAGGTCGGTTCCGCAATGTGTCGACACCGCCGCAAGGGACGATTGGTTGCGGATTTCAACTAACGCCGAAGCCCGCCATTCGCGTCAGCGTCGCTGCCGGAATGGTGATGCCGTCCCGGCCGGACCGGCCGAGCCGGTTGCGATCGAACACGGGCGATCCGGCGCGCGGGTGAGCTTGTTACGCCGCTCGGATGTCCGGGCGGCATCCCATTGCCCGGAGAGTGCCGGCAGCGGCTCAGGGACGGCGCCGCGGTTCGCAGCACAGCTCGGCGCACGGGGCACCGTTCACCGTGCAGCCGGCGGCCGGAAACGCCGACAGCTTGCGCGCGGGCACGCCGTCGAGGTGTTCGCGCACCAGCTCGACCACCAGCTCCGCGAACCGGGGGTCGCCGCTGGGCGCGGCGGCGCGGGCGAAGCCCATGCCGTGCTCCGCCGCCCGCCGCGCGGCCTCCGTGTCGAGGTCCCAGACCACCTCGAGGTGGTCGCTCACGAAGCCCACCGGGCACACCACCACGGCCGGCACGTCCTTGCCGGCCAGCACGTCGAGGTGGTCGACGATGTCCGGCTCCAGCCACGGCACCTGCGGCGGCCCCGACCGGGACTGCCACACCACGTCGTACCCGGCCACGCCCACCGCCGCGGCGACCAGCCGAGCGGCCTCGGCGACCTGCCGGGAGTAGCGCCCGCCGCCCTCGGCCGGCGGGCCCGACGCGGCGTCGGCGGACAGCGGGACCGAGTGCGCGGTGAACACCAGCCGGTACTCCGCGAACCCGGCGGCGGCCGCGCGCACCGCGTCCGCGAACGCGTCCACGAACAGCGGGTGGTCGAAGAAGTGGCGCAGCTTCACCAGGTCCGGTGCGGCCGGACCGGCCGCCGCCCGGGCTCGCTCGATGTCCTCGTCGTACTGCCGGCAGGCCGAGTAGCCGCCGTAGGCGCTGGTCGGGAACACGAGCGCGCGCCGCACGCCGTCGGCGGCCATCCGCGCCACCGTGTCCTCGACCAGCGGATGCCAGTTGCGGTTGCCGAAGTACACCGGCAGGTCGATGCCCCGGTGCGCCAAGGCATCCGTGACCCGCGCGATCGCCGAGCGGTTGAGCTCGTTGATCGGCGACACCCCGCCGAACGACTGGTAGTGCTCGGCCACCTCGTCCAGCCGCTCCGGCGGCACGCCGCGACCGCGGGTCACGTTCTCCAGGAACGGCCGGACGTCAGCGGGCTTCTCCGGGCCGCCGAACGACAGCCACAGCAAAGCCTCCACTACTGACCCGTCGCGTGCACGCCGCCGTCCACCATGATCATCGAGCCGGTGGTGGCGGGCAGCCAGTCGGACAGCACGGCGCAGATCGACTTCGCGACGGGCGTGGCGTCCTCGGCGTCCCAGCCCAGCGGCGCCCGGCCGTCCCAGCCGCTCTCGAGATCGGCGAAGCCGGGGATCGACTTGGCGGCCATGGTCTTCAGCGGCCCGGCGGACACCAGGTTCACGCGCACCCCGTGCTCGCCCATCTCGCGGGCGAGGTAGCGGTTGACCGACTCCAGCGCCGCCTTGGCCACGCCCATCCAGTTGTAGGCAGGCCACGCGACGCGGGCGTCGAAGTCCAGGCCCACGACCGACGCACCAGGCGAGAGCAGCGGCAGCAGCGCCACGGTGAGCGACTTGAAGGAGTACGCCGACACCTCGACCGCCGTGGCGACGTCCGCCCGCGGGGCGTCGAGGAACGGCGCGCCGAGGCAGGTCTGCGGCGCGAAGGCGATCGCGTGCAGGACCCCGTCGAGCCCGTCCACGTGCTCGCGGACGCGGTCGGCCAGCGTGTCGAGGTGCTCCTGGTTCTGCACGTCCAGCTCGATCACCGGCGCCGGCGCCGGCAGGCGCTTCGCGATGCGCTCGACCAGGCTCATCCGGCCGAACCCGGTCAGCACCACGGTCGCGCCCTGTTCCTGCGCGACCTTCGCCGCGTGGAAGGCGATCGACGCGTCGGTGATCACCCCGGTGATGAGCAGGCGCTTGCCCTCGAGCAGACCGGTCACGGCCATTCCTCCTGGTTGGGTCGGGTGGCAGGCCCCAAGTCTGTCAGTGCCCCATCCCGAGCCCGCCATCGACCGGCAGCACCGCGCCCGTGACGTAGGCGGCCGCGTCCGAGGCGAGGAACGTCACGGCGGCGGCGACCTCCTCGGTGCCGCCGTAGCGGCCGGCCGGCACCTGTGCGAGAACCGTCTTCTTCCGCTCGTCGGACACCGCGTCGGTCATCTCCGTGCTGATGAACCCCGGCGTGATCACGTTCGCGGTGATGTTGCGGTTGCCCATCTCCCGCACGATCGAGCGGGCCACGCCGATGAGCCCGGCCTTGCTCGCCGCGTAGTTGATCTGCCCCGGCCCGCCGGTCATGCCGACCACCGAGGAGATGAAGATCATCCGGCCCCAGCGCGCCTTCAGCATGCCGCGGCACGCGCGCTTCGCGACCCGGTAGGAGCCGGTCAGGTTGGCGTCGAGCACGCGGGTGAACTGCTCCTCGGACATGCGCATGAGCAGCGTGTCGTCGGTGATCCCGGCGTTCGACACGAGCACCTCGACCGCGCCGTGGGCCGCCTCGACCTCCTTGAAGGCGGCGTCCACCTGGTCGTTGTCGGTGACGTCGCAGCGCACCCCGAGCAGGCCCTCCGGCGGCGGCTTGCCACGGTAGGTGACCGCGACCTGGTCTCCCTGCGCCGCGAAAGCCTGGGCGATGGCGAGGCCGATCCCCCGATTGCCGCCCGTAACCAGCACCGAACGTCCCACACGCACTCCTCGACGACCCGCCAACCCTTGCGAAGCACAGCGTATTGGGTGCGCCCGGCGCTGTGCTGGGTGCGCCCGTCGCTTACGGCAGTCGCTGCCCGATGACCAGCGCACTTCCGGCGGCGAGCAGCGCGGCGAGGGTGCCGAGCATCAGCCACGGTCTGCTCGCGTCCGCGTCCTTGGTCTCGTACCCGATCTGCTCACCGAGCGTGTCGTACACCTTGTGCAGCTGGTCGGCCGAGGCCGCCTTGTAGAACTCGCCCTCGGACAGGCGGGCGATCTCGCGCATGGACTCGTCGTCCACGGGCACCGGCTGGGTCTTGCCGTCGATCGTGACCTGCCCGCTCTCGGTGCCGAACGAGATGGTCGAGACCGGGATCTTCTGGTCGGCGGCCGCCCGCGCCGCGGTGAACGCGCCACGCGGGTCGTTGCCGTCGTCGGTCGGGATCGTCTGCTTGCCGTCGGTCATCAGCACGACCCGGGCCGGCGGCGCGCCCTCCACACCGCTGACCACCTGGGCGAAGCCCTCGATCGCCTGCAGCGCGGCGAAGATCGCCTCGCCGGTCGCGGTCGACTCGGCCAGTCTCAGGTTGTCGATCGCCTTGGACACGCCCTCGCGGTCGGTCGTCGGCGAGACGAGCACGGTCGCGGTGCCGGCGAAGGCGATGAGACCCATGTTGATGCCCGGGGTCAGCCCGGTGACGAAGTCCTTCGCGGCGTCCTGCGCGGCGCGCAGCCGGGTCGGCCGCACGTCGGTCGCCTCCATCGACAGCGACACGTCGATCACCAGCATCACGGTCGCCCGGTTGCGCGGCACCCGCTGCTCGGCCGTGGGCCCGGCCATCGCCGTGGTCAGCAGCATCAGCGCGATCACCAGCACGATCGCCGGCACGTGGCGGACCCAGCCCTGCCGGCTGGAGACGACCTTCTCCAGCAGCTCGAGGTTGGTGAAGCGCATCGTCCGCTTGTGCCGCATCCGCTGCACGATGACGTAGCCGGCCACGATCCCCGCGACCACGACGAGCAGCAGGAACCACCAGGGGGCCGTGAAGTTGCGGAAGCTCAGGTTCATCAGGCCACCCCTCCCCCGGACCAGCGCCGCTTGCGCGCGACGACGAAGCGGACGGTGTCGGCGATCCAGTCCGAGTCGGTGCGCAGCACCAGGTGCCCGCCCCCGGCCCGGCGCACCGCGGCCGCCACCATCGTGCGGTGCTCGGCCGCCGCCGCGCCGAACTCCTTGCGCAGTAAGGCGGACGCGTGCACCTCGCGTTGCCGGCCCGACTCCGGATCGGCCAGCACGACGGTGCCCACCTCGGGCAGGTCGATGTCGCGCGGATCGAGGACCTCGACGGCGAGCAGCTCGTGCCGGGTGGACAACGCACGCAGCGGGCGCTGCCAGTCGATGTCGCCGAGGAAGTCGGAGATCACCACGGCGAGCCCGCGGCGGCGGGGCGGGCGGCGCAGCTGCTCGATGGCGTCGGCGAGGTCGCCGCGCACTCCCTCGGCCGCGCGCGGTGTCTCGGCGACCTTGCGGATGAGCCCGCGGGCGTGCGCGAGACCGCCGCGCGCCGGGATGCGGATGGTCTTCTCTCCGGTCGCGATGATCGCGCCGAGCCGGTTCCCGCCGCCGCCGGTCAGGTGCGCGATCGCGGCGGTGGCGGCGACGACGAGGTCGCGCTTCTCGCACGCGGCGGTGCCGAAGAACAGGCTCCCGGACAGGTCGATGACGAGCCAGGTCTCGAGCTCGCGGTCGGCGACCGTCTCGCGGATGTGCGGCACCGTCGTCCGGGCGGTGACCGCCCAGTCCATCCGGCGCACGTCGTCACCGGGCTGGTACGTGCGGGCCTCGCCGGGCTCGGTGCCCGGGCCCGGGACGAGGCCGAGGTGGTTGCCCTGCAGCAGGCCGTCCAGCCGGCGGCGGACGTCCAGCTCCAGCAGGCGCAGCCCGTGTTCCATCCGCTCGCCCTGCATGATCGGCGGCGCCCACGACGGGCGGTCGCGGGGCTTGCGCTTGTCCTTCACGACCTGCCGGCCACCCCGACCGGCGGCGGCTGCACGCCGCCCGACTGGGGCCGCGCGGAGACCTGCGGCAGCGGCACGGTCTGGAGCACCCGGGAGATGATGTGGTCGAGCGGGACGCCGTCGGCGAGCGCGTCGTAGGACAGCACGAGCCGGTGGCGCAGCACGTCGGGCACGACGTCGACCACGTCCTGCGGGAGCACGTAGTCACGGCCGCGGACGAGCGCGAGCGCCCGCGAGGCGGCGACGATGCCGAGGCTCGCCCGCGGCGAGGCGCCGTACGCCACCCAGCCGGCGACGTCGGTGAGGCCGTGCTCCAGCGGCGTGCGGGTGGCCAGCACGACGCGGACGGTGTAGTCGACGAGCGCGTGGTGGACGAAGACCTGGGCGGCGACCCCCTGCAGGCGGACGAGCTCGGCCGGGCTCAGCACCTGCTGCGGCTCCGGCGGGGTCACGCCCATCCGGTAGACGATCTCCCGCTCCTCCTCCGCGGTCGGGTAGTCCACGATGATCTTGAAGAGGAAGCGGTCGCGCTGCGCCTCGGGCAGCGGGTAGACGCCCTCGTTCTCGATCGGGTTCTGCGTGGCGAGGACCAGGAAGGGGTCGGGCATCGGGAAGGTCTGGCCGCCGATGGACACGTGCCGCTCGGCCATCACCTCGAGCATCGCGGACTGCACCTTGGCGGGCGCGCGGTTGATCTCGTCGGCGAGCACGAAGTTGGCCACGACCGGACCCAGCTCGACGTCGAACTTCTCGCTGCCCTGCCGGTAGATGCGGGTACCGAGGATGTCGGCGGGCACGAGGTCCGGCGTGAACTGCACGCGGGTGAACGACCCGCCCACGACGTTGGCGAACGTCTCGACGGCGAGCGTCTTCGCGACCCCGGGCACGCCCTCGAGGAGCAGGTGCCCCTTGGACAGCAGGCCGACGAGCATCCGCTCGACGAGCCGGTCCTGGCCCACGATGACTCGTTTGACCTCGAACACGGTGCGCTCGAGCAGCTGTGCGTCGCGGGCGGGTGTGCTGGCTTCGGACCCCGATCCGTTCACCGACTCAGCCGGCTCGGTCACTACCAACCTCCAGTGTGCAGCGTCAGGTTTCCCCCAAGGAAACAGAGAACCCGACGATCGGTGTGACCGCTGTGAAGGCCACCCCCGCCGAAGGTAGGTGGCGCGAGGTCAGAGCAGGCGGGTGGCGTACGGGACGATGCCGCCGTAGCGGACCGGGGCGATGCGCACGTGCGAGCCCGAGTACGGCGCCTCCACCACCTGCCCGTTGCCGATGTAGAGCGCCACGTGGTGGATCCGCCCGCCGGTGGCCCAGAACAGCATGTCGCCCGGCGCCATCTGGCTCAGCGGCACCTGCTGGCCCGCCTGGGCCTGGTAGCCGCTGTAGTGCGGCAGGTTGTACCCGGCCGCGGCGAACGCGTAGATCATCAGGCCGGAGCAGTCGAAGCCGATCTTGTTGTAGTCGCCGTAGAGGTCCGCGATGCCGCCGTCGCGGATGCCGCGGGTGGGCCCGTAGGCGTTGCCGCCGCCCCACGCGTACGGCATGCCCAGCTGCGCCAGCGCGCGGTTGATCACCGACCGCGCCGAGCCGCCGGACGGCAGCGAGACGCCGCCACCGCCACCACCCCCGCCACCGGCTGCCCGCTGGGCGTTCGCCGCGTCCTCGCGTTGCTTCGCCGCCAGCCAGGCGTCGTAGCGCTGGCGCTGGCTCTGCAGCCCGGTGACCGCCGACTGCGCCTCGATCAGGGCCGACTCCGCGGTCGCCTTCTGCGCCTGCACCCGCTTGGCCGCCGCGACCCCGTCGCGCTGCGCCTGCCGGGCCGCCGCGGTGGCCGCGTCCGCCGCGACCTTCGCCGCCTGCGCGCCGGCCTCCTTCTGGTCCGCGAGCGCGAGCGCGGCCCGGGCGGCCGAGTCCTTGTTGGCCTTGTCGGTGCGCGCGACCTCCATGCTGTCGAGCGCGTCGAGCTGGCTGTCGCCCACCGCGTTCAGCAGCTGCGCGCGGTCCAGCAGGTCCTGCGGCGAGCTCGCGCCGATGTAGGCCGACATCGAGCCGACCGTGGCGCCCTGCTTGTAGCTGCCGGCGGCGAACTCGTCGAGGTCCTTGCGGGCGTCGGTGATCGAGTCGGCGGCCCGGTCGGCCGCCGCCCGCGCCGCCTTCGCGTCGGACTTCGCCTTGCGCGCCTCGGCCTGCGCGGTCTGCAGGTCGACGAGCGCCTTGTTGGCGTCCTCCATCTTGAGCTCGACGTCGGACTGCAGCGCCACGAGCTGCGCCTCGGCCTGCGCCACCTGGTTGGTCAGCCGCCCGACGCGCGTGGCCTGCGAACTCGCCTTCGCCTTGGTGCCGGCGATCTGGTCGTCGCTCGGGTTGGGCGGTGGTGGCGGCACGGCCATGGCGGTGCCTGCCCCCAGGCTCACCACGAGTACGGCGCTGGCGGCCACCACCCGCAAGGCGGCGCCAAGCCTCATTGGCACGGCTCCCACCAGGCCACTGTGCCACTCCTGTCTCGCCATACACCAGACGTAACACGAGAAACTTGCTTCCCGTCGGCCACATTCATCCCCTCGGGCACGACAGAACCACGCTGCGTCGTCATCCCAGGCCGGTGGGCCGCGGGGATTCACGATCTGTAACCATTGCGCCGTGCCGACCCGTGCCAAGTCCCGCACGCCGACGCGGCTCGGCACCGGCGGCGCGTATCTCGCGGCCGCCGGCCTGGCGCTCGTCGCGGGCGGCACGTTCCTGCCGTGGGTCGTCTCGGGCACGGTCCTGCGCGACAGCTACGAATCGATCAGCGTGCTGCGCGCGATCGACGCGCTGGACGGCAACCCGCTCGAGGCAGTCCTCGACGGCTGGGTGATGATCATCCCGGTGATAACGCTCTGTGTCGGCTGCTATGCGTTCGGCTTTCACCGGACATCCGCAACGATTTCGACCATTCTGGCGATAATCTGCGGAACCATTGCTGGTGCCGCAACCGTCGTAGGCGGTGGTGAGGACGGGGGCCTCGGCATCGCTTTGGCTGGTCCGGTCACCGTACTGATCGGGTCGCTACTGACCGTGATCGGTAGCGCAGGCATCATCGCCGGGCGGCGCAGGCGCGCGTCCGGAGACGTAGGAGGGGAACGGTGACCTATCCAGGTTCCGGCGGCCCGTGGCAGCCGAACGATCCGAACCAGCCGGGGAGCAATCCGTTCCCGGCCCAGCCCGGCTATCCACAGCAGGGCAATCCACAACAGCAGGGCTACCCGCAGGGTTACCCGCAGCAGGGCGGCCCGCAGGGCTACCCACAGCAAGGCACCCCGCAGCAGGGTTACCCGCAGCAGGGTTCTCCGCAGCAGGGCGGCTACCAGCAGCCCGGCTACCAGTCCGGCCCGCAGCCAACCCAGGGCTACCCGGCCGGGCCCGGCTACGGCCAGCAGCCCAACTACGGCGGGCTCGGCACGCCGCAGCCGCCGAAGCGCCGCCGCGGGCCGATCATCGGTGCGATCGCGGCCGTCCTGGTCGTGGCGGTCGGCGTCGCCGCGACGTTCTTCGTGCTCAACCGCAGCTCGACGGACGACGCCGGCAAGGCCAACCCGACCGAGGCGGCGACCAACCTCGTCAACAGCCTGAGCCAGGGTGACGTGCTCGGCGTGCTGGAGAGCCTGACGCCCGCGGAGTCCGCGCTGCTCGTCGACTTCAACGCGAAGTCGACCGACCGGCTCAAGGAGCTGCAGGTCTACAAGGAGGACGCCGACCCGAACACGCTGCACGGGGCGTCCGTCGAGGCCAAGAACCTCAAGTACGACGAGAAGAACGCGGAGAAGGTCAACGACCACCTGACCATCACCAAGCTCGTCGGCGGCACGGTGTCGCTGCACGCCGACGTCAACGAGCTGCCGCTGACCGAGGAGTTCATGGAGGCGGCGTTCCCCGACGGCGTGAACTCCCAGCCGACCGACGAGCAGATCGACGTCGCCGACGTCGTGCGGGACACCGGCCAGCCGATCCGCATCGCCACGGTGAACGTGGACGGCAAGTGGTACCCGAGCCTGTTCTACACGATGGCCGACTACGCGCTGCAGGACGCGGGCAAGCAGTGGCCGAGCGACTCGATCGCGAACAACGGCGCGGACGACGCCGAGGGCGCGGTCAAGGAGATGGTGCAGGCGGCGATCAACAGCGACGCCGAGCGCGTGATCGAGCTGCTGCCGCCGGACGAGATGGGCGCGCTGCACGACGCCGGCCCGGCGCTGCTGGAGGAGATGGGCAGCCCGCCGCCGACGGGCGTCGAGGTCACCAAGCTGGAGACCGACGTGACCGACGCGGAGTCCGGCGGCATGAAGGTGATGCTGTCGGAGATCGAGGTCAGCGCCGAGGGCGAGACCTACACGGTCAAGAAGGACGGCGACTGCTACACCGCCGAGGGCGAGGGCCAGACCGAGCAGATCTGCGCCAGCGACCTGGGCGCAGAGATGGGCGGCACCAGCATGAGCCCGGAGATGCAGCAGGCGCTGACCAACCTGGCGTCCGGCCTGATGAAGAACACCGGCGTGGTCGCCACGGAGTACGACGGCAAGTGGTACGTCAGCCCGCTGCGCACCTACACCGAGCTGGGCCTGTCCGCGATCAGCGACCTGACCCCGGAGGACGTCATCGCACTGGTGACGCAGACGTAGCATCGGCTCGTTTCGGTGGCCCGGCGCCCTTCGTGGGTGCCGGGCCACCGCCGTGTCAGCCGCCGTCTCAGCTCGTCTCAGTCCTCGAGGAACTCCACGCGGTTGCCCGCAGGATCTGTCGTGTGGAAGCGGCGGCGGCCCGGGATCTCCGCCGGGTCGGCCCAGCGCACCGGGTGGCCGGCGGCCTCGACCGCGGCCGCCGTGGTGTCGATGTCGACCACGAACGCGGGGTGAGCCTTGCGGGCCGGGCGGAAGTCCTTCTCGATGCCGACGTGCAGCTCCGCGTCCGGGCCGCCGCGGCCGGGGACCTGGAACCAGCAGCCGCCACGCTTGGCGAGCAGCGGCGGCTTCGGCAGCTCGGACCAGCCGAGCACCCCCGAGTAGAACGCGCGCAAGCGATCTTCACTGCCCGCGGGTGCGGCGATCTGGACGTGGTGCAGCATGATGGCGACCCTCCTTGGCGTCGAATACAGGACAAGCGTACTGTTTGGGCCGAGGGATCGCTCCCGAACCACCACACAGGCCAGATGGAGTTGGATGTGACCGCACCAGCAAGCAAGGACAGCTTCGGCGCCCGCCACACGCTTTCCGTCGGCGACTCCTCGCACGAGGTGTTCCGGCTTGACTCGGTCTCCGGATCCGAGCGCCTGCCCTACAGCCTGAAGATCCTGCTCGAGAACGTGCTGCGCTCCGAGGACGGCACCAACATCACCGCGGACCACGTCCGCGCGCTCGCCGGGTGGGACCCGGCGGCCGAGCCGTCGACGGAGATCCAGTTCACCCCGGGCCGCGTCGTGATGCAGGACTTCACCGGCGTGCCGTGCGTGGTGGACCTCGCCACGATGCGCGAGGCGGTGACCGAGCTCGGCGGTGACGTGTCCAAGGTGAACCCGCTGGCCCCGGCCGAGCTGGTCATCGACCACTCGGTCATCGCGGACATCTTCGGCCGGCCGGACGCCTTCGAGCGCAACGTCGACTTCGAGTACCAGCGCAACAGGGAGCGCTACCAGTTCCTGCGCTGGGGGCAGAGCGCCTTCGACGAGTTCAAGGTCGTCCCGCCGGGCACCGGCATCGTGCACCAGGTCAACATCGAGCACCTGGCGCGCGTGGTGATGACCCGCAACGGCCAGGCCTACCCGGACACGCTGGTCGGCACCGACAGCCACACCACGATGGTCAACGGTCTGGGCGTGCTCGGCTGGGGCGTCGGCGGGATCGAGGCCGAGGCCGCGATGCTCGGCCAGCCCGTGTCGATGCTGATCCCGCGGGTGGTCGGGTTCAAGCTGAACGGCGAGCTGCCCGCCGGCGCGACCGCGACCGACCTCGTGCTGACGATCACCGAGATGCTCCGCAAGCACGGCGTGGTCGGCAAGTTCGTCGAGTTCTACGGCTCGGGCGTCGGCGCGGTGCCGCTCGCCAACCGCGCCACGATCGGCAACATGAGCCCGGAGTTCGGCTCCACCTGCGCGATCTTCCCGATCGACGGCGAGACCATCGAGTACCTGCGGTTCACCGGCCGGTCCGCGACGCAGGTGGCGCTGGTCGAGGCGTACGCGAAGGAGCAGGGCCTCTGGCACGACCCGGCCATCGAGCCCGCCTACTCCGAGACGCTCGAGCTCGATCTGTCCACTGTGGTCCCCTCGATCGCCGGCCCGAAGCGGCCCCAGGACCGGATCTCGCTGGCCGACGCCAAGCCCGCGTTCCGTGGCGCGCTGAGCTCGTACACCTCGGACCCCGCGAAGTCCAATGTGGACGAGTCGGTCGAGGAGTCGTTCCCGGCCTCGGACTCGCCGGCGATCTCGTCCGGCAACGGCGGTGGCGAGCCGGCCGACTGGCACACCGCGGCCGAGGGGGCGGCCGGCAGGCCGAGTAACCCGACCCGGGTGAGCCTCGACGGCGCGGCCTTCGAGCTCGACCACGGCGCGGTCGCGATCGCCGCGATCACCTCGTGCACCAACACCTCCAACCCGTCGGTGATGCTCGGCGCCGCGCTGCTGGCCAAGAAGGCCGTCGAGCGCGGACTCGAGCGCAAGCCGTGGGTGAAGACCACGCTGGCGCCGGGGTCCAAAGTGGTCATGGACTACTACGAGCGCGCGGGCCTGCTGCCGTACCTGGAGAAGCTCGGCTTCCACCTGGTCGGCTACGGCTGCACCACGTGCATCGGCAACTCCGGCCCGCTGCAGGACGAGATCTCCGCCGCGGTCAACGAGGCCGACCTCGCGGTCGTGTCCGTGCTGTCCGGCAACCGCAACTTCGAGGGCCGGATCAACCCGGACATCAAGATGAACTACCTCGCGTCGCCGCCGCTCGTGGTCGCGTACGCGCTCGCCGGGTCGATGGACAAGGACATCACCACCGAGCCGCTCGGCACCGGGTCCGACGGCAAGCCCGTGTACCTCGAGGACATCTGGCCGTCGCCGCAGGAGATCCAGGACGTGGTGGCCTCGGCGATCTCGTCGGAGATGTTCTCCACCGACTACGCGGACGTCTTCGCCGGCGACGAGCGCTGGCAGTCGCTGCCGACGCCGACCGGGAACACCTTCGAGTGGGACCCGGAGTCCACGTACGTGCGCAAGCCCCCGTACTTCGAGGGCATGGGCGTGGCGGCCTCCCCGGTGACGGACGTGACGGGTGCCCGGGTGCTCGCGCTGCTGGGCGACTCGGTGACGACCGACCACATCTCGCCGGCCGGCGCGATCAAGCAGGACTCCCCCGCCGGCAAGTACCTGACCGAGCACGGTGTGGAGCGCAAGGACTTCAACTCCTACGGGTCGCGGCGCGGCAACCACGAGGTGATGATCCGCGGCACGTTCGCCAACATCCGGCTGCGCAACCTGCTGCTCGACGACGTCCAGGGTGGCTTCACCCGGAACTTCCTGTCCGGCGGCGAGCAGACGACGATCTACGACGCCTCGGTCGCGTACGCGGCGGCCGGGGTGCCGCTCGTCGTGCTGGCGGGCAAGGAGTACGGGTCGGGTTCGTCGCGTGACTGGGCGGCGAAGGGCACCTCGCTGCTCGGGGTGCGGGCGGTGATCGCCGAGTCGTTCGAGCGGATCCACCGGTCGAACCTCATCGGGATGGGCGTGCTGCCGCTGCAGTTCCCGTCCGGCGAGACCGCGGAGTCGCTGGGCCTGAACGGCACGGAGACCTACGACGTCGCCGGCGTCACCGCGCTCAACGACGGCGCCACGCCACGCACGGTCGCGGTCAAGGCCACCCGCGACGATGGGTCCACTGTGGACTTCGACGCGGTGGTCCGCATCGACACCCCCGGCGAGGCCGACTACTACCGCAACGGCGGCATCATGCAGTACGTGCTGCGCAAGATGCTGCAGAAGTAGGAGCCGTTTTCCCGTGGCCGCCGAGTTCCGCGCTCGGCGGCCACGGGCGTTTGCGGCGCCTAGGATCACCGCGTGAAGACGTTCAACGGTGCCGATGGCACGCGGCTCGCCTACCACCGGACCGGCGAGGGCCGGGTGCTCGTCTGCCTGCCCGGCGGGCCCATGCAGGCGTCCGCCTACCTCGGTGATCTCGGCGGGCTGACCGCACACCGGTCACTCGTGACGCTGGACCTGCGCGGCACCGGCGAGTCCGCCGTGCCCGCCGAGCCGTCGACCTACCGCTGCGACCGACAGGTCGCCGACGTCGAGGCGCTGCGCGAGGAGCTCGGCCTCGACGAGGTCGACCTGCTGGGGCACTCGGCCGGCGGCTCGCTCGCGGTGCTCTATGCCGCCCGGTACCCGGACCGCGTCGCGGACCTCGTGCTGGTCACGCCGAGCCCGCGACCGGTCGGCGTGGACGTCACGGACGCCGACCGTCGAGCCGTCGCCGACCTGCGCCGCGACGAGCCGTGGTTCCCGGCGGCGTACGCGGCGTTCGAGCGCATCTGGTCGGGCGAGCCGACGGACGCCGACTGGGCCGCGATCACCCCGTTCACATACGGCCACTGGGACGACGCGGCCCGAGCCAACGCGGCCCGGGAGGATGCCGAGCGAAACCTCGAAGCGGCCCGCGCGTACTACGGGGAGGGCGCGCTGGATCCCGCGGCCACCCGGCCCGCCTTGGCCCGGCTGCGCTCCCGGGTCCTGCTCCTGGCGGGCGAGTACGACGTCGGCCTGCCGCCGAATCGCGCCGCGGAGTACGCGGCGTTGTTCGGCGCGGCCGAGCTGGCCGTGCAACCGGCCGCGGGCCACTTCCCCTGGCTCGACGATGCGTCATGGTTCACCCGGACCGTGGCGAACTTCCTCGCCTGACCTGCCTGCCGTTCGCCCGGACCGCGGTCACCGGGCCCGCCTTGCTCGCCGACGAGCACGAGGGCTCTGCCGTCGCGAGCTTCCCCGCCTGACCTGCCTACCGTTTGCCCGGACCGCGCCGAAACGCGACCGCGCGAACGGGCGGCCGCGCGGGCCGACCCCCTGCGCGAAGCCTGCGGCGCGATCTCGATGGGACATGAGCTGTGGGAGCGGGGGACTCACTGGACCGGAACGGGGGACTCGCGGGCCATCGCGCGCACCATGGACCGCACAGCGTTTGTCCGCTCACGCCGAGCTGGTCCGGCTGGCGGCCGACCACCTCCCTGACCCGACGACCCGGCTGGCTCGCCCGGACAGTCGCGAAGCTGTCCTAGCGGTGTGCTCGGCGGCCGGTGGCGATCTCTGCGGTTTCCTCCTCTCGTCGGGTGCGTAGCAGCACCGACACCCACGTTCGGTACGGCGACCACTTGGCCGCGATCTCCGTCAGCTCCGCGGGTGACGGCTCGGTGAGGCCGTAAACGTGTGCCATCTCGTCGTGCAGGCGGCCTTCCGTGGCTGGGAAACCGTCCGGGTGGCCGGCGCCGCGCAGCAGGATCAGTTCCGCGGAGAACGGGCCGATGCCGGGCAACTCGCGCAGCCGGGCGATCGCCTCCGCCGGTGGTAGGGCACGCAGGGCGGCCGCGTCGAGGCGGCCGGCCAGGGCTGCCTCCGCCACGGCGTGCATCCGGTCGCTCTTCACCTCGCTCACCAACGGAACCCGCTCCGGCAGGGCGCTCGGCGCGGGGAACGTCGGCAGGCGGACGCCGTCGACGTCCACGAGCGTGCCGAACCGCTCGGCCAGTTTCTCCTTGAGCCGCGCCGCCTGCACGATGCGGATGCGGTGGCTGAGGATCGTCCAGCACGCCGCCTCGTACGGCGAGTGGAACGTGACCGGCCGCAGCCCGGGATACTTGCGTTGCAGCTCATTCACCACCGGATCGCGGGCGCCCACGGCGGCGAAGCCGGAGCCGTCCACGTCCAGCGACAGGATCCGGCGCACCTGCTCGAGTGCGGGGTCCACATCGGACGGATCGGCGAACACGCGGGCCCGGACCGGGCCGTCCCGCTCGGGCTGGCGGACGAGGACACCCACCGCGCGCCAGCTGGGCGCGGCCGGGAACGCGAGCCGCAGCTCGCCGGCCGTGGCGGCCGCGTCGGGACGGGTCGCGGGGGCGAACCCCTCCAGGAACCGCGTGCTGGCGGTGAGGTCGAACGGGCCTTGGTAAGGGAGGTCGTGCCACATCATGTCCGGCACTGTGCCGGACACCACCGACAAAAACGGCCGGCCGACGAGGACATCGTCGGCCGGCCGCTGGATCTCACCGGATCGGATTACCGGCGTGGGTTACGCCGAGGGGAACGGCTGCACGTCGGGGTGGCAGACCGTGTTCGGACCCGGCAGCTCCAGATCGATCAGGTAGTCCGCCGCGATCCGATCGGTGCACTGGCTGCCACCGAGGATGCAGTGCCCGAACGAGTCGACGCTGACCAGCCGCGCGTTACCGAGCTGGCGGGACATCCGCTGCGCGAACTTGTACTGCGTCGCCGGGTCGTAGTAGTTCCCGAACAGCAGCACCGGGGTGTCGGTGCGGTGGTTCCACGGGCCGCGGTAGGCGTCCGCGTCCTTCACCGGCCACACCGGGCAGATCGCCGGGTCGCCCCAGGCGCCGTAGCGCCCGAAGTCGGGGATCTGGCGCTCCCACTTGTCCGCGATGCGCGGCAGCTCGCCGATCGTGTTGTTGAACGGCTTGTCCGAGCAGTTCACCGCGGCGTAGGAGTCGTCGCTGCTGTACGGCGAGTCCGGCCGGATGTCGAGCTTGCCCAGCGGGGCCGCCGCCATCAGCGACCTGACCTCGGCCGTCGACACCGTGACCGCCTTGCGCGACGCGGCCGCAGGGTGGCTCGCGTCGTACAGCGCCTGCAGCAGCTCGGCCAGCGGGCCGAAGTCCTCCGGGCTGTACAGCACGCCGGAAATCGTGCTGATCACGGCGCCCTCGTCGGCGACGGTGCCGTCCGGCAGCGTGATCGGGCCGACGTTGCGCAGGTAGTTGTGCAGGTCGGTGAACTTCTTCCGGGCGTCGCCGGCGAAGGCGCAGTCCGGGTCCTGGTCGCAGCGGGTCAGGAAGTTCTCGAACGCGTACTGGAACCCGCCGTCGGTGCGCTGCCGGTCGTACTCGACGCCGTCGAGCACGCGCAGCTGCGGGTCGACGTTGCCGTCGAGGATGATGGCGCGGGCGTTCTTCGGGAACATGTTCACGTACGTCGCGCCGAGCATCGTGCCGTAGGAGAAGCCGACGTAGGTCAGCTTCCGGTCGCCGACCGCGGCCCGGAGCTGGTCGAGGTCCTGCGCGACGTCCTCGGTGGACATGTGGTCGAGCAGCGGGCCGGCGAAGCGGCCGCAGAACTTGCCGTAGTCCTTGAGCGCCTTGGTCGTCGACGTCTCCTCCTGCGCGGTGACCGGCAGCGTGGCCATCCGCCCGAAGACGTCGTCGGCGTCCTCCTGGGTGGCGAAGCAGCGCAGCGGGGTGCTGCGCGCGACGCCGCGCGGGTCGAACCCGATCAGGTCGAAGCGGTCGAGGACGCCGGGCTCGAAGATGTTCGCGCCGGACTTCGGCATCCGGTAGCCGCTGCCGCCCGGGCCACCCGGGTTGAGGAACAGCGAGCCGACGCGGTGCGCCTGGTCGAGGGCGGCGCGGCGCATGAGCGCGATGTCGATCGTGCCGAGCTTGGGGTGCTCGTGGTCGAGCGGCACGGCGTAGTTCGCGCAGCTGTACAGCGGCAGCTCGGCCGGCGGAACGCCGACGAGCTCGGTTGGATCGCAGTCGCCCCATTGGACGGGGGCGGGCGCCTTGGGGGTCGGCGCGGCGTTGGCGGAGCTGGCCGGCACGACAAGCCCCAGCGCCCCCGTCACCAGTGCGAGCGCCACTATGGCGCCGCGTTTCACCGACCGTGTGGAACCGTCAGACACGGCAGTACCCTTCTCCCGACCTGGAGCGACGTAGCGTCACTGCACCAGTCGGAAAGACTCACACAATGTGATGATCTTTAATATCGGCGAATCGGGCGATTCGACTACTGCACATGGCTACGTCCAATAGTCGTTTCCCGGCGTCTCAGGTTCTTGGCGTTCAGGCGGGATCGACCGCCCGGGACAGGGAGACGCCGAAGCGGGCCTCCGTGTCGGTCCACCAGTTCGCCAGCTCGAAGCCGGCGTCCGCCAGCTCGGCCGCCACCTTGTCCCGGCCGAACTTGGCCGAGACCTCCGTGCGCAGCTCCTCGCCCTCGACGAAGTCCACCGTCAGGCCGACGACCGGGACGCGGACCGCCATTCGCCTGGTGGCGCGCAGGCGCATCTCGACCCATTCCTCCTCGTGGTCCCACCGGGCCACGTGGTCGAACGCGGACACGTCGAAGTCCGCCGCGAGCTCCCGGTTCAGGACGTGCAGGACGTTGCGGTTGAACTCCGCCGTCACGCCGGCCGCGTCGTCGTACGCGCGGACCAGCACCTCGGGGGACTTGACCAGGTCGGTGCCCAGCAGCAGCCATTCCCCCTCCGCCAGCACGTCCCGCACGCTCGACAGGAACTTCGCCCGCTCGGCGGGGACCAGGTTGCCGATCGTGCCGCCCAGGAACGCCACCAGGCGACCGGCCGAACCCGGCAGCAGCGCCAGGTGCTGGGTGAAGTCGCCGACGACACCGTGCACGGTCACCGGGTCGTACGCCGTGGCCAGCACGGCCGCCGCCTCACGCAGGGCCGACTCCGACACGTCCAGGGCGACGATCTCGCGCAGCGAACCGTGGTCGCGCAGGGCGTCCAGCAGCAGCCTCGTCTTCTCCGACGAGCCCGAACCCAGCTCGACGAGCGTGGTGGCCGAGGTGACGGCGGCGATCTCGGCCGCGCGGGCGGCCAGGATCTCGCGCTCCGCGCGCGTCGGGTAGTACTCGGGCAGGCGCGTGATCTGCTCGAACAGCTCGCTCCCCCGCGCGTCGTAGAACCACTTGGGCGGCAGGGACTTCGGGGTCGCCGTCAGTCCCGTGCGGGCGTCCGACCGCAGGCCACGGACGATGTCGTCCGGGGTCAGGTGCACGGTCAGGTCAACCTCACTCATGGTGCTCCGATCGGTGTGATGTCCACTGTGGACCGAGTGGCGGCGACCAGGTGCCGATCGGGCACCTCGCGCCAGGACGGGTCGTCGTCGTACGGCTCGGAGGCCACGACGACCGACGAGCCGCGCTCGGCGACCCACAGGGAATGAGTCCAACTGGTACCGACGATCTGGGTGCCGTCGGTCAGCAACAGGTTCAGCCGCGAGCCGGGCGCGGCCGCCTCGACCTCGGTGACCAGCGACGCCATCGCGTCGGCCGGCTTGTCACCAGCGGCCAGGCGGTGCCGCAACAGCGCCCAGAGCAGCGCCGCGTCGGTCGGCGCGTCGAGGGTCAGCAGCGCCTCCACCGGCAGCGTCGACGCGAGGCCGGTCACCGACGACGGCCAGCCGCGCACCACGCCGTTGTGGCTGAACAGCCAGCGATCCCAGGCGAACGGCGCCGCCGCGGTCTCGACCACCGGCATGCCGACCGTGGCCGAGCGGACCGCGGCCAGCACCGCACCCGACGAGATCTCCGCGGCGAGCCGCGGCAGCGCCGAGTCCGTCCACATGGGAACGGCGCGGCGCAGCAGGGCGGGCTCGGGCGAGGACCCGGTGTACCAGCCGAGGCCGAAGCCATCGGCGTTCACCGTGCCCCCGTCCCGCATGTCCCGCGGTGCCCAGGACTGCCGTAGCAGCGCGTTCCCGGGCGTCAGCAGCAGGTCGGCCAGCCGCACGGGCGTGCCGACGTAGGCGATGTGACGGCACATCCCTACGCGAGCCCCGCGGCCAGCTCGGCGGACGTGAGGTCGCGCGCGCAGCGGAAGCCGGCGAAGATCTGCCGCCGGATCGGGTGGTCCCAGTTGCGGAACGTCGCCCGGCACGCGGCCGGGTCGGTGCCGAAGGAGCCACCGCGCAGCATCCGGTAGTCGCCGCCGAAGAACACCTCCGAGTACTCCCGGTACGGGAACGCCTCGAACCCGGGATAGCCGTGGAAGCCGGTGTCGAGCCACTCCCACACGTCACCGACCAGCTGGTGCACCCCGCTCGGCGACACGCCCGCCGGGTACGCGCCGACCGGGGCCGGCGACAGGTGCCGCTGGCCGAGGTTGGCATGCTCGGGACCGGGATCCTCGTCGCCCCACGGGAAGCGGCGCGAACGGCCGGTGGCCGGGTCGAACCGCGCGGCCTTCTCCCACTCCGCCTCGGTGGGCAGCCGCTTGCCCGCCCACGCGGCGTAGGCCGCGGCCTCGTGGAAGCAGACGTGCACGACCGGCTCGTCCGGCGGGATCGCCTCGACCACGCCGAACCTGTTGCGCAACCAGCGATCCCCGTCCCGCAGCCAGAACCGGGGCGCGGTCAGGTCGGCCTTGACCCGGTACGCCCAACCCACGTCGCTCCACCAGCGCTCGTCGTCGTAGCCGCCGGCCGCGATGAACTCCTCGTACGCGGCGTTGGTGACCGGGGCCGTGTCCATGAAGTACGCGCCGACGTGCACGTCGTGCGAGGGTCGCTCGTTGTCCAGTGCCCACGGGTCGACCGACGTGCCCATCGCGAACGTGCCGGCCGGGACCAGCACCTCGGGCGCCGGCAGGGGCCGGCCCCGCGGGGGCGGCGGGGCCTGCAGCACCGGCGCGCCCTTGCGCAGCTGGTGGGTGGCCAGCATGGTCTCGTCGTGCTGCTGCTCGTGCTGCACGATCATGCCGAACGCGAACCCGTCGTGGACCAGGCGGCGGCCCTCCAGCGGGCTGCGGTCGAGGATGTCGAGCACCTTCTCCCGCACCTCGCCGACGTAGGCCCGCGCCTGCGCCGGGTCCAGCAGCGGCAGGGCCGGGCGGTCGGCACGCGGGTGCTGGAACGCGTCGTACATGTCGTCGATGTCGTGGCGGACCGGTTCCCGCTCGCCGACGTCACGCACCAGCCAGAGCTCCTCCTGGTTGCCGATGTGGGCGAGGTCCCACACCAGCGGCGACATGAGCTTGGAGTGCTGGCGCACGAGGTCGTCCTCGTCCACCGCGTCGGTGAGCGCGACGCTGCGGTCGCGGGCCCGGCGCAGCTGCTCCGCGACGTGCGAGCGCAGCGCTTCGGTGCCGGCCAGGTCCGGGATCGTGGTCATGACGTCCTCCTCTGCGGTAGGCGGTCGAGGTCGGCGAGGACGGCCGCGGTCAGGTCGGCCCCGAGGCCCATCCCGGGCAGGGCGCGGGCGCCCAGGTCGAGCACGGTCGCGGCCGCGGTGGCGAGCGCGCGGTCGGCGAGCCCGTCGCGAGCCGCGGGCAGCCACCGGTCGCCGACCGGCACGCACGCGTCGAGCACGGCGTCGACCGTGCGCGGGTTCGACATCAGCGCGGCGAGCAGCGCGACCGGGGTGACCCAGCCGTCGCCGCGCTGGGCGTCCAGGTAGCGGACCTCGAGGTACCCGTGCGGGCGCACCGGCGGGAACATCGTCGACAGGTGGTAGTCGAGGTCGTCGGTGGTCGGCCGCCGCGGCAGGGCACCGCCGACCCAGTCGGCGAAGCTCACCCCCCGCGGCGTGGCCCACGGCTCCTTCTCGCCCCGGACGCACAGCACCGGCGTGTCGAGGACCCGGCGGGCCCAGTCGGCCACCGGGTCGGCGACGATCGCCGAGGGCGAGCTGCGGGGCGGATCGGTGCCGAGGACGGCCCGCATCCGCGCCGACGCCCATCCCGTGGCACTGCCGTGCAGCGTCGGCGAGTTGGCGAACGCGGCCACCAGCACGGGGCCCAGCGCCGTGACCGCGGTCCAGCGCGCGGCCAGGGTGTCGGACTCCCCGGCGTCCAGGCACACCTGCAGGCCGGCGGTGGCGCACATCATCGTGAGCCCGTGCGGCCCGATCGGCTCGAACACCTGCTGCATCGCCGCGTAGCGCGGGGTGTCGAGCAGGCGCCGGGGCGTGCGGTGCTGGTCGGTGGCCGTGTCGCCGAGGACGAGGCCGGCGGCGGCGAGCAGCTCGCTGAGGAACGTCAGATCGGTGCGGACGGCACCGAACAGCTCGGTCAGCGTGGGCTGGGGAAGGGCGGAGATCTCGACCTGGCCGCCAGGCTCCAACGTGAGCGGCGAGCCGGCCGGAAGGGCTTGCTGGGGACTTTCCTTGTTCAACGTGCGGGGGGCGTAGGGCCCCAGAGCGGCGCGGAGCCGGTCCGCGTCGAGCGGTCGCCGCGGATCGTCCTCGTGATGGACGATCCATTCCAGCTCGACACCGGTCAGCGTCGGCGGTCCGTGCTTGAAGCAGACGGAGGCGACGTAGGCCTCCGCCTCCACGCGGTCGGACAGGCGGTGTCGGTATGGCTCGATTACTTGCGAACTTCCTGGTACATGCGGCAAAGCGGTCACCAGACCCTCCTTCCCGAGGTCGAAAACGACGCTACACGCGACCACCGACAAACACTGAACAGCGAACTGGGGGTGGCCGGCCGACCACGCCGACGGCCACAGTACGTACGTACGGATTGCATCGGAACCGGGTGGCTGCCACGATCGGCGAATGCCACGGGTCAGCCAGGACCATCTCGACGCCCGCCGTCAGCAGATCCTCGACGGCGCCCGGGTGTGCTTCGCCCGGTACGGGTACGAGGGCGCCACCGTCCGCCGGCTGGAGGAGGCCACCGGCCTGTCCCGGGGCGCGATCTTCCACCACTTCCGCGACAAGGAGTCGCTCTTCCTCGCGCTCGCCGAGGACGACGCGCACCGGATGGCCGACGTCGTGGCGCGCGAGGGCCTGGTCCAGGTCATGCGCGAGCTGCTGTCCACACCGGACGGTGCGGACTGGCTGGGCAGCCGGCTGGAGCTCTCCCGGCGGCTGCGCACGGACCCGGAGTTCCGGGCCCGCTGGGCGGAACGCTCCGAGCAGCTGACGATCGCGACTCGCCGCCGCCTGGAACGTCAGCGCGAGGCGGGCAACCTGCGCGACGACATCGACGTGGCGGTGCTGACGTCCTACCTCGAACTGGTCCTGGAGGGGCTCGTGTCGCACCTGGCCATGGGCCTGCCCGCCGACGACCTGGAGCCGGTGCTGGACCTCGTCGAGTCGTCCGTGCGCCGAGCGGCCCCGGCGACGTAGGAGGATCCTGGGAGCATGGATCTTCTCGACGCGCACGGACGCGCGATGGACGTGTTCGACCGCGCCATGCACAAGGTCGGCGTCGGGGACTGGGACTCCCCCACCCCGTGCGCCGAGTGGAGCGTGCGGGACCTGGTGACGCACCTGGTCAACGAGCAGCTGTGGGTACCGGACCTGCTCGCCGGCAAGACCGTCGACGAGGTCGGCGGCAAGTACGACGGGGACGTGCTCGAGGACGACCCCATGCACGCGTGGACCGAGTCCTCGCAGGCCGCGCGCGGCGCGTGGCTGCAGCCGGGGTCGCTGGTCAAGGTCGTGCACCTGAGCTTCGGCGACACGGACGGCGCCGAGTACTGCTGGCAGATGACCACCGACCTGGCCGTGCACGGCTGGGACCTCGCCACCGCGATCGGCCTCGAGGCGGGCATCGGCGACGAGCTCGCGACCGCGATCCTCGGATACGTCGAGCCGCAGCTCGCCTCGTGGCAGGGCACGGCGTGGTTCGCCGACCCGGTGCCGGTGCCCGACGACGCGGACCCGGCAACGCGCCTGGTCGGGGTGCTGGGGCGCAACCCCTGACGGTTACACTGGCCGGGGCCACCATGAGGCCATTGATCTGCGAGGAGTGACCCCTTCGTGCGCGGCGCACAGTCCCCGGGCTGCAGTACCGGGCCGGGAGACGAACCCGGCTGCCATATCGTTCCGATCATCCCGCTTCGGGAAGCGTGATGTCCGGCCCGCTCCTCGACGTGCTCGGCGTACTCGCCGTCGTCGCCCTGACCTTCGGCACCGCGATCTTCGTCGCGGCCGAGTTCTCGCTGACCGCGCTGGAGCGCAGCACGGTCGACAACCACCTGCGCCAGGTCGGCGACGCGCGGGCCAAGCGGGTGCACCACGCGCACCGGACGCTGTCCTTCCAGCTGTCCGGCGCCCAGGTCGGCATCACGATCACCACGCTGACCATGGGCTTCATCGCCGAGCCGATCATCGGCGGCTGGTTCGCGCCGCTGCTGTCCGCGCTGTCGGTGCCCACCGGTGCGGCGCACGCCATCTCCGTGGTCGTGGCGCTGCTCCTGGCGAACGTGATCTCCATGCTGTTCGGCGAGCTGGTGCCACAGTTCCTCGCGATATCCCGGCCCCTGCCCACCGCCCGCGCGGTCGCCGGCGCGCAGACCCGGTTCTCCGCGTCGCTGCGCTGGTTCATCGACCTGCTCAACGCGTGGGCCAACTGGCTGGTCCGGCGGCTCGGCGTGGAGCCGGCCGACGAGCTCGCCTCGGCCCGCTCGCCGCAGGAGCTGGACTCGCTGGTCCGCACGAGCGCCGAACGCGGCACGCTCGACCCGGGCACGGCGACGCTGCTGAACCGGTCGCTGCGGTTCGGTGAGCGCACGGCCGAAGAGCTGATGACCCCGCGCGTGCAGGTCGAGTCGCTGCCCTTCGACGCGACGGTCGGCGACCTCATCGTGCTGACCCGGCGCACCGGCTTCTCCCGCTTCCCCGTGCACGAGGGCGACCTGGACGACGTGCGCGGCGTCGTACACGTCAAGCAGGCGTTCAGCGTCCCGGCCCCCAAGCGCGCGGACACGCCGGTCAGCGAGCTCATGCTGCCCGCGCAGATCGTGCCGGAGAGCCTGGACGGCGACACGCTGCTGGACCGGCTGCGCAGCTCCGGGCTGCAGCTCGCGATCGTGGTCGACGAGTACGGCGGGACCGCGGGCCTGGTGACGCTGGAGGACCTGGTCGAGGAGATCGTCGGCGACGTGCGCGACGAGCACGACCGGGCCGAGATCAACCCGGTGCGCCCGCTCGGCCGGGACAGCTGGATGGTCTCCGGCCTGCTGCGCGACGACGAGCTGGCCGATGCGACCGGGTTCCGGATGCCGGAGGGCGACTACGAGACCCTGGCCGGGCTCGTGCTGACCCGGCTCGGCCGGATCCCCGAGGTCAACGACGAGGTGCGGGTCGACGGCTGGCGGATCACGGTCATGCGGATGGACCGGCACCGGGTCGCGGAGCTGCGGGTGGCGAGGCTCCCCGAGACCGCCGAGGCGGTGACGTCCCGATGACCGGTGGCGTGGCCGTGGCGATCGCGGTGCTCCTGCTCGCGGCGAACGCGTTCTTCGTGGGGGCGGAGTTCGCCCTGGTCAGCGCCCGGCGTGACCGGCTGGAGGCGATGGCGGAGCGAGGCGTCGAACGGGCGCGGATCGTCCTGCGGGCGGCCGAGCGCACGTCGCTGATCCTGGCCGGCGCGCAGCTGGGCATCACGGTCTGCACGGTCGGGCTGGGCGCGCTGGGTGAGCCGACCATGGCCCAGTTCCTCGAGTTCGCGCTGCACGGGCTGGACCTGCCGGCCGCGGTGCTGCATCCGGTGGCGTTCGCCGTGTCGCTCGTGCTGGTGTCGATCCTGCACATCGTGCTCGGCGAGATGGTCATGAAGAACATCGCGATCGCCGCCCCGGAGCGGACCGCGGTGTGGCTGACACCGGTGCTGGTCGGCTGGATCCAGCTGATCCGCCCGGTGATCTCGTTGCTGAACATGTGCGCGAAGGGCGTGCTGCGGCTGCTGAAGGTCGAGCCGAAGGACGAGATCGAGAGCGCACACACGCCGGAGGAGCTCGCCGAGCTGATCGCCGACTCGCGGGCCGAAGGGCTGCTGGACCACGCCGAGCACCGCCGCCTCACGCAGACGCTGTCGTCCGCGGAGCGGACGGTCGCCGAGGTGCTGGTGCCGCTCGCCGAGGTGCAGACCGTGCCGCACCCGCCGACCGTGGGCGACATCGAGGAGGCGGTCACCCGGACCGGGTTCTCCCGCTTCCCGGTCCGCATGCCGGACGGGCGGCTCAACGGGTACCTGCACGTGAAGGACGTGCTGGACCAGGCGGACGCGGACCCGTCGACACCCGTGCCCTACCACCGGGTGCGCGGGCTGCCGGAGATCCCCGCGGACTCCCGGCTGGACGAGGCGCTCGCGGCGCTGCGGCGCGCGCGGAGCCACGTCGCGAAGGCGGTCGCGGCGGACCGGGCGGTGCTCGGCGTGGTCGCGCTCGAGGACCTCGTCGAGGAGTACGTCGGCACGGTGCGGGACGCCACCCACACGGACCCGGCCACATGACCGCGGCCACCACCGTGCTGTCCACTTCGGACTGGCAGGCGCGGCGGTCGGCCCACGTGGCACGGGTGCGGGCGTGGACGGATCCGGTGCGCGAGCGGCGATCCAACGGCGCCACGCATCCGGTGCTCGACTTCCTCTTCACCTACTACTCGCACCGCCCGTCGCGGCTGCTGCGCTGGCATCCCGGGCCGGGCGTGGTCCTCGCCGATGCGTCGTCGTACCTGCGGTGGCCGGCGTACGAACAGGTGCCGGGCGGCGTGACGCTCGGGCCGCTGCCGGAGTCGCGGCTGCCGACCGTGCGGTTCGTGCGGACGCTGCTGTCCGCGTCGGGCGCGCGGCCGCCGTGGCTCGGCTGCTTCGGGCTGCACGAGTGGGCCATGGTGTACCGGTCGGCGGCCGTCCGGCACGCGGACTGGCCGCTGCGGCTAGGTCCGGCGGGGACCGACCGCGTCGTCGAGTCGATGCCGGTCCGGTGCACGCACTTCGACGCGTTCCGGTTCTTCACTCCCCCGGCCCGCCCGCTCAACGTCGTGCAGCCGACCCGGACCGACCAGGTCGAGCTGGAGCAGCCGGGCTGCCTGCACGCCGGGATGGATCTCTACAAGTGGGCCTACAAGCTGGATCCGTACGTGCCGTCCGAGCTCGTCGCCGACTGTTTCGCGCTGGCGCACGACATCCGGGTGCTGGACATGTGCGCGAGCCCCTACGACCTCAGCGCGCTCGGCTACGCCCCCGTGCGGATCGAGACGGCGGCCGGGCGGGCGGAGTACGCGCGGCGGCAGGCGTCGTTCACCGAGCGGGCCGCGCCGCTGCGCACCCGGCTGATCGAGCTGTGCGGGGTCCTGAGCGAGAACGGGGGCTTCACCTGAGGGGCTGGGGAACGCTGCTGCTCGTGGTGCTGGCGCTGGCCGGCTGCACGAGCGAACGGGTCGGCGAGGAGCCGAAGCGGTCGGCGCCGGCCGCGTCCGGCCCGGTCGACCTGCGCCGGCCACTCGAGCTGGCTCGCGTCGTCGAGACGGCCCCGGGGACAGCGACCTCGGTGACGGTGGCACCCGCGGGCTCGTCTCGAACGGCCGGGTGATCTTCGCGCCGTCCATCCAGAGCCCCATCGAGGAAGGCGATCTCGTGATCACCGGTCGGTACGGGCGGGACGAGGCCGAAGACCTGCTCGCGCGGATCACCGGACGCTAGATCTCCTTCTGGAGGATGACGAAGTCGCACGGGGTGGCGAGCTGTGGCGCGAGCTCCGGGTATCGCTCGTCGAGCCTGCCGGTGCGGACCACCGTGTACCTGCGCCGCTTCACCCACTCCGCCATGAACTGTTTCGAGGGCTGCTCCCAACCCTGGGGAACCAGGAGCTCGATCTCCAGGATGGTCGCTCCCCGCCGCCGGCACAGTTCCCTGGCAAAGTTCGCCAGTTCGGTTCCGACACCCATCTGACGGTAGTCCGGGTCCGCCGCCATCATGCCGATCTCGCCGATGCGTTCGTCGAGTTGCTGCACGCGCACGGTTCCGACGATGGTCCGGTCGCCGTCGTCGAGCCGAGCGATGACGAGCTCCCCGGCCCGGGTCAGCTTGGTGATCTCCTCGACCGTGGTGCGCCGGGCACCCGGCAGCCACTGGCCGTCCTCGGCCGCGGCGTAGACCCGGTTGATCAATTCCGTAATCGCACGCATCAGGTGCGGGTCGTCCCCGGCCTGCGCTCTGAGCAATTCAACGTCCACGCTCACGTGCCGCCATCCCCCTGTTTCCGCGGAATTCTCGCCATCCGGGCCAGACGGTATCCGCCAGAACGGGGGTCGTATAGCGACGAGCGGCCCAATACGGCCCGAGACGGTGGACCGGGGAATGCGGCCCGCGGGAGTATGTGGCCGGCCCGAGGGCAGGGAGTGGACATGCGGATTTCGGAGCTCGCCGGCAGGTTCGGGCAGAACCGGGACGCCACGATCGCCGCCGTCGACGCCGCGGGGCGGCGACGGGAGATCACCCACGCCGAACTCGCCGAGCGCTCGAACGCTCTCGCGAAAGCGCTCGTGTCCGCCGGCGTGCAAACCGGTCACGTCATCGGAATTCGGGCGAAGAACTGCATCGAATGGGTCGTCTGGGACCTGGCGACAATCGCGACCGGCGCGGTGCTGCAGGCATTCCCGGACGAAACGCCCATCGAGGACGCCGACGCTTTCCGCACCGAGCACGGGCTGGCCCTGCTGGTCACCGACGACCCGCCGCCGTCCAGGCACCCGTTGGTCCTGCTGCCGCACGAGACCCCCACGGACGCGCGGGTGCCGCCGACGGCTCGGCGGATCGACGATGCCGACGTACACGGCCTCGTCTACTCCTCGGGCACGTCCGGCCGGCTCAAGGGCCTGGTGATCAGCCGGAGCGGGTCCGAACCCGTCGTCGACCGCTTCCAGGAGCACTTCTCGCGCACGGCCGACGACCTGCAGCTGATCTTCCTGCCGCTGGCGAACTACCAGCAGCGCCTGTCGGTCTACGGGTGCCTGTGGACCGGGGCCGACATCGTCTTCGTGCCCTTCCCGCAGGCGTTCGGGGCGATGCGGACGGAACGGCCCACGTACCTGATCGCCCCGCCGCTGTTCTACGACGCCGCCCTCGAGCGGTGGGCCGAGACCGGCGACGGGCAGTCCCTCGGTGACTGGCTCGGCGGCCGGATCCGGTTCATGATCACCGGAATGGCGCCGATCCGGCGGGCGACCCTCGACGCCTTCTGGGCCGCGGACATCCAGCTGTTCGAAGCGTACGGAATGACCGAGTGCGGGATCATCGCCTGGAACACCCCGGCCGCGCACCGGGTCGGCACGGTGGGCCGGTTCGTCGACCCGGACGCGATGGAGCTCGCACCGGACGGTGAGCTGCTGATCCGGCGTGAGCTCCCGCTCAGCCTCGGCTACTTCGAGGCCGATGCCGACACCGCGCGGCAGACGTTCCGGCCCGACGGCGCGATCGCCACCGGGGACTTCGGCGAGCTGGACGAGCACGGCTTCGTCCACCTCAAGGGGCGCAAGAAGGACGTCATCCCGCTCGCGGACGGCCGCAAGATCCACCCGGCGGTGGTCGAGTCCGTGCTGGCCAGGGTCGACGGGATCGCCGAGGTCGTGGTCGTGCCCAGACCCGGTTCCCACGGCCTCGGCGCGCTGATCATGCCCGAGCCGCCACAGGACGAACCGCTGCGGACGGCGATCGCGGACGGCATCGAGCGGATCAACGAGGAGGCCGAACCGCACCAACGGGTCACCTCGCTGGTGTTCACCGAGCGACCCATGCGGTCGGATCCACGGTTCCTGACCAAGAACCTGAAGCTGAGCCGGCCCGCCGCGGCGGCGTACTTCGCCGAACGGGCCGGCACGTCCTAGCTCTGGTAGGCCTCGATGGGCGGGCAGGAGCAGACCAGGTTGCGGTCGCCCTTCGCGCCGTCGATCCGCCGGACCGGCGGCCAGATCTTCGCGCCCGTGGCACCGGTCGGGAAGGCGGCCTCCTCGCGGCTGTAGGGGTGGTCCCACTTGCCGGCGATCGACTCGGCCGTGTGCGGGGCGCCGACGAGCGGGTTGTCCGTCGCCGGCCAGTCGCCCGCCGCGACCCGGTCGATCTCCCGGCGGATCGCGATCATGGCGTCGCAGAAGCGATCCAGCTCCGCCAGGTCCTCGCTCTCGGTCGGCTCCACCATCAGCGTCCCGGCCACCGGGAACGACATCGTCGGCGCGTGCAGGCCGTAGTCCGCGAGCCGCTTGGCCACGTCGTCGACGGTGACGCCGGTCGTCTTCGTGATGCCGCGCAGGTCCAGGATGCACTCGTGCGCGACCCGGCCGTGCGCGCCGGCGTAGAGCACCGGGTACTCCGCGCCGAGCCGGGCCGCCACGTAGTTCGCCGCCGCCACCGCGGTCATCGTCGCGCGGCGCAGGCCCGCGGCACCCATCATCCGCACGTACGCCCACGAGATCGGCAGGATCGACGCGCTCCCCCACGGCGCCGCGCTGATCGGGCCGACGCCCGTGGCGGGGCCGGCGGCCGGCTGCAGCGGGTGGTTGGGCAGGAACGGCGCCAGGTGCTCGCGTACGCCGATCGGGCCGACACCCGGGCCGCCGCCACCGTGCGGGATGCAGAACGTCTTGTGCAGGTTCAGGTGCGACACGTCCGCGCCGAACCTGCCGAACCGCGCGAGCCCGATGAGCGCGTTGAGGTTCGCACCGTCCACATAGACCTGTCCGCCCGCGTCGTGCACCAGCGCGCAGACCTCGCGCACCGTGTCCTCGTACACGCCGTGCGTCGAGGGGTAGGTGATCATGATGCACGACAGGTCGGCGCGGTGGTCGTCCACAGTGGAGCGCAGGTGGTCCATGTCGATGTTGCCGCGCTCGTCGCAGCGCACGACCACGACCCGCATGCCGGCCATTGCCGCGCTCGCCGCGTTGGTGCCGTGCGCCGAGGCGGGGATCAGGCAGACGTTGCGCGCGCCCTGGTCGTTCGACCGGTGGTACGCGCGGATCGCGAGCAGGCCGGCGAACTCGCCCTGGCTGCCCGCGTTCGGCTGCAGGCTCACCGCGTCGTAGCCGGTGAGCTCCGCGAGCCAGCCCTCCAGGTCGGACACCACCCGCAGGATCCCGGCCGCGTCGGACACCGGTGCGAACGGGTGCAGGTCCGCGAAGGCCGGCCAGGTGATCGGCTCCATCTCCGCGGTCGCGTTGAGCTTCATCGTGCACGAGCCGAGCGGGATCATGCTCCGGTCGAGCGCCACGTCCTTGTCCGACAGCGAGCGCAGGTAGCGCAGCAGCGCGGTCTCCGAGCGGTGCGTCGAGAACACCGGGTGCGTCATGAAGTCCGACGTGCGGGCCAGCGCCGCCGGGTAGGCGTCGTCGGTGGCCGTGTCCAGGTCCTCGATCGACGCCGGCGCGACACCGAACGCCTGCCACACCTGGCGCAGGTGTGCGCGCGTGGTGGTCTCGTCGCAGGCGATGCCGACGTGGTCGTCGTCCGCGAGCCGCAGGTTGACGCCCAGCGAGCGGGCGGCGGCCACGACGTCCGCGGCGCGGCCGGGCACCCGGGCCAGCACCGTGTCGAAGAACGCGCCGTGCACGACCTCGACGTCCCCGGCACGCAGCCCGGCGGCGAGCACGGCGGCCATCCGGTGCGCGCGCGTCGCGATCGCCCGCAGGCCGTCAGGCCCGTGGTACACCGCGTACATCGAGGCGACGATCGCGAGCAGGACCTGCGCGGTGCAGATGTTGCTGGTGGCCTTCTCCCGGCGGATGTGCTGCTCGCGGGTCTGCAGCGCGAGCCGGTAGGCCCGGTTGCCGTCCGCGTCGGTGCTCACGCCGACGAGCCGGCCCGGCAGCTGGCGCTCGAGGCCCTTGCGGACGGCGAGGTAGCCGGCGTGCGGACCGCCGAAGCCCATCGGCACGCCGAAGCGCTGCGTGGTGCCGGCGACGACGTCCGCACCGATCTCGCCCGGCGGCCGCAGCAGCGCCAGCGCGAGGATGTCCGCGGCGACGACGACCTGCGCGCCCCGCTCGTGCGCGGCGGCGACGATCGCCTCGTGGTCGCGGACCGCGCCGCTCGCTCCCGGGTAGGACAGCAGCAGGCCGAAGAACTCGCCGTCGGGCAGCCCGCCGGCCAGGTCCACGACCTCGACCTCGATGCCGAGCGGCTCGGCGCGGGTCTGGAGCACGGCGATGGTCTGGTCGAACGTGTCGGCGTCGACGAGGAAGCGCTCCGTGCGGGACCGGCCGGCGCGGCGGATCAGCGTCATCGCCTCGGCCGCGGCGGTCGACTCGTCGAGCATGGAGGCGTTGGCCAGCTCCATGCCGGTGAGGTCGGCGACCATGGTCTGGAAGTTCAGCAGCGCCTCGAGCCGGCCCTGGGAGATCTCCGGCTGGTAGGGCGTGTACGCGGTGTACCAGGCGGGGCTCTCGAGGATGTTGCGGCGGATGACCGGCGGGGTCAGCGTGCCGTAGTAGCCGAGGCCGATCATCTGGGTGCGGACCTCGTTGCGCTCGGCCAGCGCCCGCAGCTCCGCGAGCGAGCGGTGCTCGGAGGCGGGTGCGGGCAGCCCCGCGTCGGTGCCGTGCTCGCGGATGGAGTCGGGCACGGCCTGCTCGACGAGCTCCTCCAGCGAGCCGACGCCGATGACGTCGAGCATCCGGGCCAGCTCGGCCGGGCGCGGCCCGATGTGCCGGTCGGCGAACTGGGTGCCGTCCTCGAGCGCGGCGAGCGGAATGCGGTCCTTGGTCACTGTCGCCTCCCGGTGGGCTGGGCATGCCGAAGCAGCCCTCCCCCTCTGTCCGTGCCCGCGTGCGCCGGGCGCCTGAGAGCTTCGCCCGTGTCGGCGGGCTTGCACCTTCGGCGGGGTGGTGGCCCACCCGCTTTCCAGAGGCGTCTCGCCCGTGCGGTCCTGGGTGCCTGAGAGGTTCCGGGGAGGAATTGCTCCTTCGGCGCCGAGCCGGGACTCGGTCTCTCCCGCGCGGGATCAGCGACTACACCAGGCAGCCTACCCTCACGGACCGGAGAACCACTGGACCACCCACGGGTGCGCCGAGCTGGGCGTTTCACGCCGGGTCGGCGAGACGAGAGTCGTTCTCGAGCGAGGGCTCAGCCGGCGTTGCGGGCCTTGCGGCGGGCGGTCAGCTCGTCCTCGGTCACCGACTCGACCACGACGCCGTCGGCGCGCTCGGCGGGGAACTCGTGGATGGTGCCGTTGATCTCCTGCATGGCCCCGCTGACCGCGATGCCGAACACGCCCTGGCCGCCCTGCAGCAGGTCGACGATCTCCTCGGGCGAGGTGCACTCGTAGACCGTCGTGCCGTCGCTGAACAGCGTGATCCTGGCCAGGTCCCGTACCCCGCGGCGGCGCAGGTGGTCGACCGCGACGCGGATGTTCTGCAGGGATACCCCGGTGTCCAGCAGCCGCTTGACCACCTTCAGGACCAGCACGTCCTTGAAGGAGTAGAGCCGCTGCGACCCCGAGCCGTGCGCGCTGCGGATGGTCGGCGCGACGAGCCCGGTGCGCGCCCAGTAGTCCAGCTGGCGGTAGGTGATTCCGGCGATCTGGCACGCGGCGGGGCCGCGGTAGCCGACGAGCTCGTCGGGCGCTGACTCGTCCGGGAACAGCTCGCCCTGCTCACCGGTGCCGGCCTCGACGGGACCTTCCTCGACCACGCCTGCCTCCGCTCTTCAACCGCCCATGAGCCGCCCGGAGGACACGAATGACATCCTCGCGATTCGCTCAGGTTCGACGGTAGGTCGGCGACGGGGACCGGTCAACGCGACGCGCGGGCGAACCAGCTCAAACCTCGACGTCAAGTCGAGGCTTCGGGTGACGGGTCCACGGGCTGCTAGGTGTCCGCGCCCCGGAAGTCCTCCGGGCTGACGGAGTCGAGGAACTCGCGGAACTTCTCGACCTCGTCCTCCTGCTCGTCCGGGATTATCAACCCGGCCTCCTGCAGGACGGAGTCCTCGGCGTGGATCGGCACACCGATCCGCAGGGCTAAGGCGACCGAGTCACTCGGCCGGGCGGACACCCGGATGTCGCCGTCGAAGACCAGTTCGGCGAAGAAGGTGCCCTCGCGCAGGTCGGTGATGCGAACCTGCTCCAGCTCGCGGCCGAGCGCCCCGATGACGTCCTTCAGCAGGTCGTGCGTCAGCGGACGAGCCGGCCGCACACCCTGTTGCTCCAGGGCGATGGCCGTGGCTTCCACCGAGCCGATCCAGATCGGGAGGTAGCGTTCACCATCGGTCTCGCGCAGCAGCAAGATCGGTTGGTTGGCGGGTAGTTCCACCCGCACGCCCACGACTCGCATCTCGCTCATCGGGTTCGCCTCCCTTCGCTCGGCGAAGATGTCGACCCACACACCCGAGGATCGCTCATCGCTGGCCCCGACGCTACCCGCCTTCGGGTTTCGTCGCTTGTGTAATCGAACGGCGATCCACGTCACGATGCGAAAACGTCCGGTGACGTGAAGTCCGGTTGATCTTCACATTACCTGCCGGAAACCCGGCGCAATCCCGCCTTCACGAGCAGGGTGTGCAAGCCGACCGAGAGCGCGGCGAGCTCGCGCAGCGCCTCGTCGGCGCGGCCGCGGGCGTCCTCGCCGTGCTGGCGGTACAGCGGCGCGACGATCTGTTCCAGCAGCCCGACCTCGCGGTCCGCGGACGCCCGGAACGCGCGCAGGTGCCGCGGTTCGATGCCGTACCCGGCCAGCTCGCGCACCACCTTCGCCACCGACACCGACTCCGTGTCGTAGAACCCCGCGGCGCCCGGTCGGACCAGCCCGTACTGCTCCAACTCGCGCAGCGCCGCCAGGTCGATGCCGGCCTGGGCGAGCATCTCCTCCTGGGTGAGCCGGCGGACCGGGCCACCGGCGAACTCCTCCGCGGTGGGTAACCCCTCCTCGGGCACCGACGACAGCGGCGGCCGCGGCAGCGACGTGTCGTCCGCCGCGCGGTCGGCGGCGTCGAGCTGTTCCTTGATCACCTTCAGCGGCAGGTAGTGGTCCCGCTGCGCGGCGAGGACGAACCGCAGGCGCGCGACGTCGGCCGCGGTGAACTGGCGGTACCCCGACGGCGTGCGCGCCGGCTGGATCAGGCCCTCGGCCTCCAGGAAGCGGATCTTGGAGATCGTGACGTCCGGGAAGTCCGGCCGGAGCTGGCCGAGCACCGCGCCGATGCTCATCCCCTCCGCCGCTGGCCGCCCGGCAGCCGTCACACCGAATCCCTGCGCGGTGGCTAGGAGGCGTTCGTGCCGGTGAGGAAGACCAGGCGGAACTTGCCGATCTGCACCTCGTCGCCACCGGCGAGCACGGCCTGGTCGACCGGCTCGCGGTTGACGTAGGTGCCGTTCAGGCTGCCCACGTCGATGACGACGAACTCGCCGCCCTCCCGCCGGAACTCCGCGTGGCGGCGGGAAACCGTGACGTCGTCGAGGAAGATGTCGCTGTCCGGGTGCCGTCCCGCGCTGGTCGTGTCGCGGTCCAGCAGGAAGCGGGAGCCCGCGTTCGGCCCGCGCTTGACCACCAGCAGGGCCGATCCGGCGGGAAGGGCATCCACGCCGGCGACGGACGGTTCCGCGGGCGGAGCCTCGGTGCCCTCCTCGGCGAGGAAGTCTGCCCGGAAGACGGAGGTCCGCTCCGGAGACTGCTCCGGCGGGACGCCGGGCCCGTCGTTGGTGCTCACCTGAGCTCTCCTCCTGCTGGTACTGACTTCTCTGTTCGTAGAACCTACCGTGCGCGATCAGCAGGCCAGACGGTGACCCGCCCAGGCGTGCCGGGTCAGTCCTTCTCGGTCAGCTCCTGGTATGCCGAGGCATCGAGAAGCCCCTCGAGGGCGTCGGTGTCGGACACGGACAGCTCGATGATCCAGCCCTCGCCGTACGGGTCGCTGTTGATCAACTCGGGCTGCCCGTCCAGGGCGGCGTTGACCGCGGTGACCTCACCGGCGAGGGGCGCGAAGATCTCCGACACGCTCTTGGTGGACTCGACCTCGCCGACCGGGTCGCCCGCGCTGACGGTCCTGCCGACCTCGGGCAGGTCCACGTAGACGACGTCGCCGAGCTGCTGCTGGGCGTAGTCGGTGATGCCGACCCGCACGGTGGTCTCGGCCTTGGTGGCCAGCCACTCGTGCTCTTCGGTGTACTTGAGCTCCTCCGGCGTCACGGCCCGTCCTCCACGCTTGCGTGCGATGTGTCGGGCGAAATCCTAGAGGGGTGCCGGGCGCGCCGACGAGCGCACCGAGGAACGCAGGGCCACCCGGGTCTGCACCAGGTAGAGCACGCCCGACCAGAGGAACAGCGCGCCGCCCCAGATGGCGAACGCGTAGGCGAAGGGACGGGCGATCGTGGCCGCCGTGGAGCCGCCCTGGGCGAGCAGCATCAGCGGCATCGCGTACAGGAGGTTGAACGTGGCCGCCTTGCCGATGTAGGTCACCTCGGGCGGGCCGAAGCCGTTGCGGCCGAGTACCCAGATGCAGCCGGCGACGACGACGTCGCGCAGCACGAGCAGCGCGGCGATCCACCACGGCACGATGTCGCGCACCACGAAGGCGACCACCGTGGCCAGCGTGTACAGGCGGTCGGCGGCCGGGTCGAGCATGGCGCCAAGGCGGCTCGCCTGGTTGAAGATGCGGGCGATCTTGCCGTCGGCCCAGTCGGAGATCCCGGCGTAGACGAGGATCAGCAGGGCCCAGCCGTCCGCCTGCGGGCCGAGCAGCAGCCACAGGAAGACCGGCACGAGCGCCAGCCGCACGACGGAGAGCAGGTTGGGGATGGTCAGCAGCCGGTCGGGCAGCTCTTCGACCTCTGCGGGCTGAGCCGGCCGCGTGCTGTCCACCATGCCGATGAGCGTATCCGGGGAGGGCTCGGTGGCGCGCCCGTTCCGGGTGTGGCTCCAGCCACGACGCCGCAGGTCGGCGCCGGTCAGCGACCGCCGCCGACTGTCAGCGACCGCCGCCGGCCGCGGTCGCCGCCGCCGCGCCGTCGAGCACGGCCGGCGGGACCACCTCGCCGGCCTGACTGCCGCGGGGCCGCCCGAACCACGACGCGGCCGCGGCCACCAGGCTCACGACGATCGCGAACCAGAACGCCACGTGCAGGCCGTCGGAGAACGGCTCGGTGATCAGGCTGGGGAAGAAGCTGTGGCCGGTGAGGAAGCCCGCCTGGTCCGGCGAGAGCCCGCCCAGCGTGCCGCCGAGCAGGTGCTGGATCGGGTTGTAGCCGAGGAACGCGGCGAACAGCACGCCCACCGGCGGCAGCTGTCCGATCTGCTGCGCCTCGGCGCCCGGCACGCCGTGCGCCTGCAGGCCGCTGCTCAGCGTCTCCGGGAGCGTCGCGCTCAGCCCGGCGATGATCAGGGAGAAGAAGATGCCGATCGACAGCACCATGGCCGCGTTCTGGAACGTCGCGTTCATGCCGGCGCCCGCGCCGCGCGCGTTGGCCGGCAGGCTGCTCATCACCTCGGCCCGGTTCGGCGCGGTGAACATGCCCATGCCGATCCCGTTGATCACGAGCAGGAGCGCGAACACCGGGTAGGCGAAGTTCACCGGCAGCTCGGTCAGCGCGAAGAAGGTGGCGGCCGTGATCACCATGCCGCCGGTCGTGAACCAGTACGCGCCGCGGCGGTCGGAGAGCAGGCCGGACAGGGGCGCGGAGATCAGGAACCCGAACGTCATCGGCAGCATGTAGATGCCGGCCCACAGCGGGGTCTCCTCGTAGGTGTACCCGTGCTGCGGCAGCCAGATCCCCTGCAGCCAGATGATCAGGATGAACTGGAGCCCGCCACGGCCGAGCGAGGCCATCAGGTTCGCGATGTTGCCCAGGCTGTACACCTTGATCTTGAACAGCGAGAGGTTGAACAGCGGGTTGGCGATGCGCGTCTCGATCACGCCGAACAGCACGAGCGCGGCGATCCCGCCGAACAGGGCGCCGAGCACCCACGGGCTCGTCCAGCCCATCGAATGGCCGCCGTAGGGCTGCAGGCCGTAGGTGATCGCGACCATCACCGCGATCAGCCCCGCCGCGAACGTGACGTTGCCCGCCCAGTCCATCTTCGCGTGGTGGCGCTCGCCGTTGTCGTGCAGCTTGAGGTAGGCCCAGATCGTGCCGATCACGCCGAACGGCACGGACACGAGGAACACCCAGTGCCAGTTGATCGGCGCGAGCACGCCGCCGACCACGAGCCCGAGGAACGACCCGGCGATCGCGGCCACGCCGTTGATGCCCAGCGCCAGGCCGCGCTGGTTGGCCGGGAACGCGTCGGTGAGGATCGCACTGGAGTTGGCCATGAGGAACGCGCCGCCGATGCCCTGCACCACGCGCCAGCCGATGAGCCACAGCGCCGCGGCGTCCCCGCTCATCCACGTGACCGCGAGCAGGACCGACGAGACCGTGAAGATCAGGAAGCCGAGGTTGTACATCCGCGCGCGGCCGTACATGTCCCCGAGCCGCCCGAAGCTCACCACGAGCACCGCCGTGACGATCAGGAAGCCCATGATCATCCACAGCAGGTAGCTGGTGTTGCCCGGATCCAGCGGGTTGATGCCGATGCCCTTGAAGATGTCCGGCAGCGCGATCAGCACGATCGAGGAGTTGATCGTGGCGATCAGCATGCCGAGCGTCGTGTTGGACAGCGCGATCCACTTGTAGTGCGGACCTAGTTCCTCGGGTGACCGCGACCGCGACAAGTTCGTGACGCTCCCTTCGACAGGCTCGCCACAACTCTACGCCCGATCGTTCACCTTGCTAAGGACCCCGTGTCGAACCCCACTCCCCCCGCGAGTCCCCCATTCCGGACCGCGAGTCCCCCATTCCCGACCGCGAGTCCCCCGTTCCGACAGCGCCGGGTCGGCTCGGTGTCCGATTAGGACTTCAAGTCTGGAAAGTCCTCTTCGCGGTACTCCCCCGCCACGACCGCGGTGGCGTCGCCGTGCAGCTCGTTCTCGCGGCCACGCAGCTCGACCCGGCGGATCTTGCCGGAGATCGTCTTCGGCAGCTCCCCGAACTCCAGCCGCCGGATCCGCTTGTACGGCGCCAGCTGCTCACGGGCGAACGCGAGGATCGACCGCGCGGTGTCCGCGTTCGGCTCGTGGCCCGCGGCGAGCACCACGTACGCCTTCGGCACCGCGAGCCGGATCGGGTCGGGTGAGGGCACGACCGCGGCCTCGGCCACCGCGTCGTGCTCGATCAGCACACTCTCCAGCTCGAACGGCGAGATCCGGTAGTCCGACGCCTTGAACACGTCGTCGGCGCGGCCCACGTACGTGATGTAGCCGTCCGCGTCCCGGGAACCGACGTCGCCCGTGTGGTAGAAGCCGTCACGCATGACCTCGGCGGTCCGCTCCTCGTCATCGGCATAGCCGACCATCAGGCCGGTCGGGCGCCGGGACAGGTCGATGCAGATCTCGCCCTCGTCGCTGGGCACGCCGGTGGCGTCGACGAGCGCGATGCCGAAGCCCGGCAGCGCCCGGCCCATCGAGCCCGGCTTCACCGGCTGCCCCGGCGTGTTCGCGACCTGCACGCTGGTCTCGGTCTGCCCGAAGCCGTCTCGGATCGTGACGTGCCAGGACTTCGCGACCTGCTCGATCACCTCGGGGTTGAGCGGCTCGCCCGCGCCGACGACCTTCTGCGGCGGCGTGCGCAGCTGGGTGAGGTCGGCCTGGATGAGCATGCGCCACACGGTCGGCGGCGCGCAGAACGACGTGACCCCGCACCGGTCCATCTGGGACATCAACGCGCCGGCGTCGAAGCGGGCGTAGTTGTGGATGAAGACCGTCGACTCGGCGTTCCACGGCGCGAACACGTTGCTCCACGCATGTTTCGCCCAGCCCGGCGAGGAGATGTTGAGGTGCACGTCGCCCGGCTCCAGGCCGATCCAGTACATAGTGGACAGATGGCCGACCGGGTAGGACGTGTGCGTGTGGTGCACCAGCTTCGGGCGCGCGGTGGTGCCGGAGGTGAAGTACAGCAGCAGGGGGTCGTCGGCCTTCGTCACGCCGTCGGGCATGAAGGCGGCGGACGAGCCGGCGGCGTCGGCGAAGTCCAGCCAGCCGTCGACCGGTTCGCCGACCGCGATCCGCGTGTAGGCACCGGGCACGTCGGCGAACTTCGGCGCGTCCACGTCGCGCACCACGACGTGCGCGGCGCGGCCGCGGTCGACCCGGTCCCGCAGGTCGGCCGCGGCGAGCAACGTGGACGCCGGGATCAGCACGACGCCGAGCTTCATCGCGGCGAGGATCGTGCGCCACAGCTCGCTCTGGTTGCCCAGCATGAGGATCAGCCGGTCGCCACGCCGGACCCCGTTGGCACGCAACCAGTTCGCCACCTGGTTCGACTGGCGCGCGAGGTCGGCGAAGGTCACCTTCTCCTCCGAGCCGTCCTCCTCGACGATCCACAGCGCGAGCCGGCTCGCGGTCGGCTCACTCGCCGCGACCACGTCGAACCAGTCGAGGGCCCAGTTGAAGTCGGTCAGGCTCGGCCACTCGAACTCCGCGCTCGCCCGGTGGTAGTCCGCCCGGTGCTCGAGGAGGAAGTCCCGTGCCGCGCGAAAGATCTCGGACGCTGTGTTCATGGTTTCGCTCCGCTCACGCCTCATTTTCCGCGGAACTCGGGGGGCCGGCGCTCGAGGAACGCCTGCGCGGCCTCCGCGAGGTCCTCGCTGGGCAGGAACGCGGCGTTCCAGGCCGCGACGTAGCGCAGGCCGTCGGCCACGCGGGGCTCGCGCTGCTGGCCGAGCACGTCCTTCACACCCTGCACGACCAGCGGCGGGTTCCCGGCGATCTCCGCCGCGAGCTCGCGGGCGGCCGCCAGCACCGCGGCCTGGTCGTCGTACACGTCGTTGACCAGGCCGATCTTCTCGGCTCGCGCGGCGTCGACGTTCCGGCCGGTGTAGGCGAGCTCGCGCAGGTGGCCCTCGCCGATGATGCCGGCCAGCCGCTGCAGGCTGCCGAGGTCCGCGACGATCGCGACCTTCACCTCGCGCACGCTGAACCTCGCGTCGGCACTGGCGAGCCGCACGTCCGCGGCGGCGATCACGTCGACCCCGCCGCCGATGCACCAGCCGCTCACCGCGGCGATCACGGGCTTGCGGCAGGCCGCCACGGCCGTGACCGCCTGCTGCAGCGAGCGCACCTCGTCGAGGAACCGCGTGCGCGGGGCCGCGAGCGCGCGGTCGGCGAGCAGCGGCGCCCAGCTGGGCATCATCGCGGGCAGGTCGAGGCCGTACGAGAAGTTGGCGCCGCTGCCGGTGAGGACGACCGCGTGCACGTCCGGGTTCGCGTCCAGCTCGCCGAACACGGCCGGCAGCTCGCGCCAGAAGTCCGGGCCCATGGCGTTGCCCTTGCCCGGGCCGAGGAGCGTCACCTCGGCAACCCGGTCGGCGACGTCCACCTTCAGCGACACGAGGTCGTCGGTCATGTGCTCCATCCTCACCCAGTCGATGCCGTCCCGCCCAACGATGCCGGACGCGATGCCGTACGCGCAGTATGTCCTACCAGCGTGCGGAGTTCCCTCGATCGTGTCGGGCGGCGTTTGGCAGGCTGAGCCCCTTCAGACGTTACGGTCCCGTCCCGGGGAATCCGCAGGCAAAGGAGGGCGCATGGCACGCGAGACCGTGATGTCGACGCCGATCTTCGACCAGTTGCTGAGCGAGATGGCCCAGCGCGCCGACCCCCACCTGGCGACCACGTCGCAACCGTCGACACCGTCACCTGCCGAGCAGGACGAGCCGCACGCCCAGGGCCGACGCCGGCACCGCGCCGAGTAGACCGACGCGCGCGCCGGCTCAGAGGGCGGCGAACCGGCCTATCGCGACGAACGCGCAGACCGCCAGGATGGCCATGTTGGTCACGACGTTCCGCGGCTCACGCAGTCGCGTGTGGACGGTCGCGGCGAGGACCATGGTGAGGCCGAAGCCGGTCGCCGCGACCGGGGTGAGGACCGGCGCGATGCCGGTGGCCCACGGCAGGATGAGGCCGAGCACGGCGAAGAGCTCGGACACGCCGGCCGTGCGCATGATCGGCAGCGGGACGATCTTCGCGGCGGTCTGGCCGGTCTCGATCATCCGCTCGCGACTCTGCGTCGACTTCATCGAGCCGGACACGACGCAGATGAACGCCAGCAGGGCCTGCCCGATCCAGAGGGCGATGTTCATCGCAGTTCCCCGTTTCCATCGTGGTGTTTGCCAATGGACGGGACGGGGTGGCGGTTCGTGACAACTCAACCCCGGCGGGCCGCGCCCAGCGCCGTGACCGCGGCTATCACCGCGACCACGAGCGCGAGCCCGCCCAGCACCTGGCCGAGCAGCTCCGCGTCGTCGGACGTGCCGGACGAGAGCACGCTCAGCAGCCACGTCTGGACGGCGGCCAGGAGGAGCAGGGCGACCGAGCCGGCGAGCGGCGCGGAGGGCCGCAGGGGCAGGGAGGCCGCGACGGCGAGCGCGAGCACCACCATGACGAGCACGGCGACGAGGGCCGCGCCGCCGATGTCGCGGAAGGCGAGGCTGGCCTGCAGCCAGTCGCTCGGGGTGAGCGGGTTGAGCGCGTACTGCAGGGCGTAGCCCTCGGCTCCGCTGCCCGCGAACTGTCCGACCAGGACCTTGAGCGGCACGAACCCGGCCGCGGCGAACACGACCGCGCCGACGGCCTGCCCGGTGGCCCGGTGCCCGCGCGCGGTCAGGATCGCGGCACCGATCCCGAGGAGCACGAGCGGCAGCGCGACGATCGCGACCGGCGCGAGTTCGTTGTCGAAGGGCGAGTTGCCGGCGGCGAGGGAGCCGGCATCGAACAGCAGGGCGCCGAGGAAGGCGGCCATCGAACCGGCGAGCGTGTACGCGGCGGCGGCGTACACGCCGGGATGGGGGTGGCGGCGGACGAGCAACCAGGCGAGCACCACCGCGGCGGCGAAGTCGAGCGCGCCGCTGACGATCCGGTCGGCGAGGGAGGCGCCGGCCCACGAACCGGCGAAGAGGCGTCCCCACGGGGAGGCCAGCCCGAGGCCGAGCAACGCCACGACCGAGGCGGCCACGCCCGGGCTGGCGGGCAGCCAGTAGCCCAGCGCCGCGGCGGCGAAGAGCACCACGAGCGCGATGGCGCCTTGCACCCACACCGGCCACCCGATGACCGGCACGGCAAGGACCACGAACGCCACCGCGGCGGCCGCGACCACGACGGCACAGGCAGCCGTGGCCAGGGCGCCGGAGAGCCGCGGTCGGTCACGCACCGGCTCGTGATCGATGTCGGCCGGCGGTTCGCCGGTGGCCGGGTCCGGGTGATCACCGGCCGGGTGGGTGGGTTCGGTACCGGGATCTCCGCCCACACCGGCCTGGGCCGGTCCGCCGGCGGCGGCCGGGTTGCCGATGTCCGAGCGATCACCGACCGGACGGGTGACATCGGTGCCGGGTCCGCCGCGCACTGCGGCCTGCGCCGGTCCGTCCGTGGCGGCCGGGTCGCCGGTATCCGGGTGATCACCGGCCGGCCGGCTGGGTCCGTCGCCCGCTGTGGCCTGTGTCGGTCCGTCGGTGGCGGCTGGGTCGCCAGTGGCCGGGTGATCACCGGCCGGCCGGGTGCCTTCGGTGCCGAGCCCTCCGTCCACTGTGGCCGGTGTTGGTCCAGCCGGTGGTTCGGGGAGGATCGCGAGCAGGGCGTCGCGCACGTGGGGAACGCGGATGGCCACCATCGCGACGAGGGCGACTGCCACTGGGACGCCGGCGAGGGCGACGATCGCCTCGGTGGGCCAGCGGGCGCCGGGCGGCAGCCAGGTCGCGAGCAGCACCGGTGGCATCGCGAAGATCGAGCCCGCCAGTACGCCGGTGGCGAGGTCGCGGCGAGCCACCGCCACGAGCACGAGGACGGCCGCCACGAGCAGGGCGCCGGCCAGCACGGCGATCAGCGCGCCCGCGGACAGCCGGCCGACCGGGCCCGCACCCGGCGCCCCGGCGAGCTGGGTCGCCCCGAGCGTGCCGAAGGGCGACGTCCCCGCGCCGAACGCGAACGAGGTCGCCATCGCGGCGGCGGCCGATGCCAGGTCGCCCAACGCGGACCCGCCGCGCGTGCGCACCACGAGCACCGTGAGCACGACCCCGACCGCGAGCATCGTCACGGACACCACGGCGGTCCCGGCGCCGCCGTCCGCCATCAGCAACACGGCGATCATCGGCAGGGCGACACCCGCTCCGGCGGTCCAGGCCCGGATCCCGGTCGTGGCGAGGACGAGGAGCGCGAGCGTGGGCACGCCGTAGACCATCAGCACCACGGCGGCCGGCGACGGCCCCGAGCTCTCCCCGATGAGGAGCGGGTCGTCCGGGATCGAGGCGGTCAGCATGGCGAGCCCGCCGAGGTAGGCCCCGAGCACGACGAGGGCCGTACCCGTCCCTCGCAGCACCCGCGACCCGATGGCTCGGGTCAGCGAGCTGGCCCGGTCGCGCGCCGGTCGGGTGACCAGCCATCCCACGACCACGAGCACGGCGGCGATGACCAGCCGCCCGGCATCCGAGCTCATCACGGACGAGGCGGCGAGCGCCCCGGCGCCGGCCAGGAAGGTCGCGAGCACCACGACCGCGGACGCGATGGGCGCTCGTGGCCGGTCGGCGGGTTCGGTTGCCGGCCGGGTATCGATGGGCGCGGTCATCGTGCTCGGCTCCAGATCATGGGCCCATTTCTAGACCAGGCCGAGCGGTCGCAGGTGAGGAGTCCCCTTCTCAGGCCGTCCCGAGCAGCTTCCGCAAGACGGCCGCGGCCGGTTCGGCGTGCGTGGCGAACCCGACGTGCTCCCCCGGGAACGCCGTGGTCGGTATGCCGAGCAGCTCACTCAAGGCGTTGGCGCCACGGTGTGCGAGTTGCCCGGTCCCGGTGCCCGCGCCGATCGCGAGCTCCGGCAGCGCGCCGGGCTCGGGCCGGTACCGGACGATCGGCCCGATCATGTAGCGGAGGAAGAAGTCGACGGCGGGCACCATGCGAGCCGGGACGGTGTACTCGTCGAGCCGGGCGCCCTGGCCGGTGACGCGGAGGAACTCGCGCGTGGCCCGCTCGGGCCCGTCGGCCTCGCACACGCCGGCAAGCCCGTCCATGGCGTCCCGCAGCTCGGCACGGTCGGGCAGCAACTCGACCAAGGGCGGCTCGTGCACGACGAGCGTGTGCACCTGCTCGCGATGCCGGGTAACCAGTTCGAGCGCGGTGATTGCTCCCCCGCTGCTGCCGAAGACGGCCACCGGTTCGTCACCGACCGCCCGCAGGAGCCGGTGCACGTCGTCGGCCTGAGTCTCGACGGCGACCTGCCGCGGCGCCCCGGTGAGCGTGCTGCGCCCGATCCCCCGCGGATCGAAGGTGACCACGGTGTGGTCGTCAACGAGGTGGCGCACGATGGGCGCGAAGATCGTCGAGTCCGCCGCACCACCGGGAATGAGCAGCAGCGACGGCCCCGAGCCACGCACCTCGTAGCGCAGCGTCGCGCCCGGCACCTCGAGCACCCGCCGAGTGGTCGGGTCAGCCGCCGTCATCGAAGCCTCCACAAGCAGGGTCGGTAGCCGCTCGACACACAACCCCAGCACACCCCGCCCACCCACCGAGTGCACGAGCCAGGCACCGTCATCGAAACCCCCACAAGCAGAGTCGGCAGCCGCTCGACACACAACCCCAGCAAACCTCGAGCACCCGCCGAGTGGTCGGGTCAGCCGCCATCACCGACACCCCACAAACAGAGTCGGCAGCCGCTCAGCACAAACAACCCAACGCACCCCGCCCACCCCAACTCGACCACCAGCCCAACCAACGCGCCCCACCCCTCCGGCCCTCCCCCGGACCCCCGCCGCCCCCCGAACCACGAAGCCCTACTTGACCCCGGCAGCATCCATCCCGCGCAGCTCCTTCTTCAGGTCGGCGATCTCGTCGCGCAGCCGGGCAGCCAGTTCGAACTGCAGGTCGCGCGCCGCGTTCATCATCTGGTCGGTCAGCTGCTGCACCAGGTCCGCCAGCTCGGAGCGAGCCATGGAACCCACGTTCTCCTTGACGTAGACGCCCGACGAGCGGCCGCCGGGCTCGCCCGCGGCTCGGCGACCCCGGGAGGCGTTGCGGCCCGAGCCGCCCACCGGCACGGTCTCCTTGTCGGAGTCCTCGGCCTCCGTGTAGACGCGGTCGAGGATGTCGGCGATCTTCTTGCGCAGGGGCTGCGGGTCCAGGCCGCGCTCCTCGTTGTACGCGATCTGCTTGGCGCGCCTGCGGTTCGTCTCGTCGATGGCGTGCTTCATCGAGTCGGTGATCCGGTCCGCGTACATGTGGACCTGGCCCGACACGTTGCGGGCCGCGCGGCCGATCGTCTGCACCAGGCTGGTGCCCGAACGGAGGAAGCCCTCCTTGTCGGCGTCCAGGATCGACACCAGGGAGACCTCCGGCAGGTCGAGGCCCTCGCGGAGCAGGTTGATGCCGACCAGCACGTCGAACTCCCCCAGCCGCAGCTGGCGCAGCAGCTCGATGCGGCGCAGAGTGTCCACTTCGGAATGCAGGTACCGCACCCGGATGCCCAGCTCCAGCAGGTAGTCCGTGAGGTCCTCGGACATCTTCTTGGTCAGCGTGGTGACGAGCACGCGCTCGTCGCGCTCGGCGCGCACCCGGATCTCGTGCACCAGGTCGTCGATCTGGCCCTCGGTCGGCTTGACGATCACCTCCGGGTCGACGAGCCCGGTCGGGCGGATGACCTGCTCGACGAACTCGCCGCTGGTCTGGCCCATCTCGTACGGCCCCGGCGTCGCCGACAGGTACAGCGTCTGGCCGATCCGGTCCTGGAACTCCTCCCACGTCAGCGGGCGGTTGTCCATCGCCGACGGCAGGCGGAAGCCGTGCTCGACCAGCGTCCGCTTGCGGGACATGTCGCCCTCGTACATGCCGCCGACCTGCGGCACGGTCACGTGCGACTCGTCGATGACGAGCAGGAAGTCCTCGGGGAAGTAGTCGAGCAGCGTCGCCGGCGCGGTGCCCGCCCCGCGGTGGTCGATGTGCCGCGAGTAGTTCTCGATGCCCGAGCAGAACCCGACCTGGCGCATCATCTCGATGTCGTACGCCGTGCGCATGCGCAGCCGCTGCGCCTCCAGGAGCTTGCCCTGCTTGTCCAGCTTGGCGAGCTGCTCCTCGAGCTCGGCCTCGATGCCGCCGATCGCGCGCTCCATCCGCTCCGGCCCCGCCACGTAGTGCGTGGCCGGCGAGATGCGGATCTCGTCGACCTGCCTGATCACGTCGCCCGTGACCGGGTGCAGGTAGTACAGCGCCTCCACCTCGTCGCCGAAGAACTCGATGCGGACCGCGAGCTCCTCGTACGCCGGGATGATCTCGACCGTGTCGCCACGCACCCGGAACGAGCCGCGGCTGAACGACACGTCGTTGCGGGTGTACTGCGTGTCGACCAGCGCGCGCAGCAGCACGTCCCGCTCGATCGCCTGGCCGACCTCGAGCGCGATCGTGCGGTCCAGGTACTCCTGCGGACTGCCCAGGCCGTAGATGCAGGACACCGAGGCGACCACGATGACGTCGCGCCGCGACAGCAGGCTCCACGTGGCCGAGTGCCGCAGCCGCTCGACGTCCTCGTTGATCGAGGAGTCCTTCTCGATGTAGGTGTCGGTCTGCGGGACGTACGCCTCGGGCTGGTAGTAGTCGTAGTAGCTGACGAAGTACTCGACCGCGTTCTGCGGGAAGAACTCGCGCAGCTCGTTGGCCAGCTGGGCGGCCAGCGTCTTGTTCGGCGCGATCAGCAGCGTCGGCCGCTGCAGGCGCTCGATCAGCCACGCCGTGGTGGCCGACTTGCCCGTGCCGGTGGCGCCGAGCAGCACGATGTCCTTCTCGCCCGCCTGGATCCGTTGCTCCAGTTCGGCGATCGCCGACGGCTGGTCACCGGCGGGCTGGTAGTCGCTCACCATCTGGAACCGGCCATCCACGCGAGGGATGTCGCCGATGGGGCGGAACTCGGAATTCGCTGTCACCATCACCACGAAATGCAGGCTACGCGGACCCACCGACAAAAAGCGTTCGGCCAGGTCAGCAGCAGTCGCAGCCGCAGCAATCGCAGTCGCAGCAGTTGCCCTTGCCGCCGCCACAGCCGTTGCACGGGCAGGGATCGCAGTCGCCGCAGGAGTCGCGCGGCTCCCCCGACCACGGGCCCGGGAACGGGTCCCGGCAGCAGACCTGGCAGGTGCAGCACTCGTACAACGCCACCCCGCAGCCCACGAGCGCGCCGCGCCGGCGCGGTGGCACCCGGAACCGCGGCAGCCAGCACCCGCCGCCCTTGCCGTCGGGGACCTCGCGGACGCTGTGCTCGAAGGCCCGGATCACCGCCTGGTCGAGCTCGTGGACGAGCAGCGCGTGCACGAGCGCGCCGTCGGTGAACTCGCACTCGCGCAGCGCCAGGCGGATGCCCAGGAGCGCGTCGTCGCACAGGCGGCGCGTCTCGGCGAGCGTGGTGCCGGTCGCGGTCAGCGGGTTCCACGCGCCCGTGGCCGTGTCCTCGGCGAGGTCCTCGACCGCGTCCACGAGGTGCGCGAGCCGGCCGAACAGGCGGCCGACCTCACGCAGCGGCCCGGCGTTCCCGGACCGGCCGGCGAGCACGGCCGTATGCGCGCAGGCCGCCGCCGTGGCCGTCTCGGTCGGCTCGGTCACCGCGAGCACGGAGTCGCCCGGCCCGGCCGCGGCCTCGACCGCCGCCTGCCGGCCGGCCGCGTCCAGCAGCACGGCCGCGTCGAGGCCCACGCCGAGCGCCGACTCGTCGCCCTGGCGCGCCCAGCGGTCCGCCACGAGCCGGGCGGCGCCGGCGAGCGGCCGGTGGGCGAGCGCGCCGTCACCGTCGTCGGCGTGGTCGCGGACCTTCGCGGCGGCCAGCACGAGCGACGCCGCGGCGGCCAGCCGCGGGCCGTCGCCGACCGCCACCGGCGCGGTTCGCATGCCTCGCAGCGGGCAGGGCCCGGCGGTCCGCCGCGGCCCGGCGCCGGCCGACTGCGCCTCGACGAGCGCCGAGATCACCAGGCCGTCGTAGTTGGTCGCCGCGCGGGCGAGCTGGCCGTGCTCGTCGCGCAGGGCGAGGCAGAGCCCGCAGAGCTGCGACCACCACGCGGTGAGCAGGCGTGCGGACAAACGGTGCCGGCACGGCCGGATGATCCCGAACACGACGCGGCACGCTAGCGCTCGCCCGGGCGCTGTGGGGGCGGAACGTGCCAGGCTGGTCAGGTGACCGACGTGCACCCGCCCAAGATCGAACTGTTCGACGTCGCCGCGATGACCAACACCGATCCGAAGGGGATCGTCCGCGCCGTCGACCGCTACCGGACCACCGACTTCGGGCTCTACATGGCGCGCGAGGTGGACGGCCACCCGACCATCGGCTACTTCCGCTCGTGGCTGCTGCCCGAGTACGGGCTGCGGGTCAGCCGGTGGCGGCCACGCCCGGGCCAGAAGCTCGACCACGACGTGTACATCGACGTCGTCGACATCGAGCCCGGCACCGGACCGGACGCCGTGTGGCGGACGGTCGACCTGTACCTCGACATCCTCATGCGCGACCGGCGGGACCTCCGGGTGCTCGACACGGACGAGGTGCTCGCCGCCCGTTCGGCTGGGCTCATCGACGACCGAACGGCGCAGCGCGCGTTCGAACGGGCGTTCGCCGCCGTGGACGGGATCGCGGCCGCGGGCTACGACGTCGACGGGTGGCTCGACATCCCGTTGACCTGGAACGATGCATAGGTCCGGTTAGTCAATAGCCGACCAACCATCGGGCGAGACATTTACCCGATCGATACCTTAGCGAGCGTGAGTCGTTACATAACGAATCGCCACCGCACATCACCGACAGCATGCTAACGGCTACGCTCTGGACCCGTGGCCACGACGTTCACCCCACAGCTTGTCGACATCGTCGACACCTTCACGTCGTCACGTAGCTACGTCTCCACGGGCACTTCCCGGCGACTACGCACCTGCCAGGTCGAACGCTGGGGCCTGCGTACCGAGTGCCCCACGCCCGAGGATCCCTTTCACGACGCCGAGGTCACCTGGCTGCTGCCGGAGCTGAACATCCGCCTCACCCACCAGCGACCGCGTTCGCGGCACGCGAAGGCGGGTCCGAGCGTGCTGACCGCGGTGCGCGCGACGAGCGATGGCCGCTACTGGAAGACCACCGACCTGCTGCTCGGCCTCGCCGCGCCCGGCGGCACGACCGCGCGGATCGTCAACTGCGAGGAGTTCGCCGCCGCGGTCGCCGGCCGCATCCTGATGGGCGGGGACGCCGACCTCGCGCTGTGCACCGTGCACAAGACGCTCGAGGAGCTCAGCCGCTTCCGCCACGACCTGGGCGGCTGGCTCGCCTACAAGCACATCTTCGACGTCTGGCCGCCGTACAGCGGTTGAGTCGGGGGTCCACCGATCGGTTGACCCGCTGACCCACCGCAGCCACCACGAAGCCTGACCACGCGGGCGATCCGCCGGCCTGCCCCGCGCCTGCACGATCGGTGCATGGCAATCATCGAGGTGCAAGGGCTCGTCAAGCGCTACGGCGAGCACACCGTGGTGGACGGGGTGTCCTTCGCGGTGGAACAGGGGGAGATCTTCGGCATCCTGGGCCCGAACGGCGCCGGGAAGACCACGACCGTCGAGTGCGTCGAGGGCCTGCGCCGGCCCGACGCGGGCGACCTCCGGGTGTGCGGCATCGACCCGCGGCGCGACACCGGCGAGCTCAGGGAACTGCTCGGCGCGCAGCTGCAGGAGAGCCAGCTGCCGGACAAGCTGCGGGTCGGCGAGGCGATGGAGCTCTACAGCTCCTTCTACCGCGACCCGGCCGACTGGCGTCAGCTGCTGGACGTGCTGGGACTAGCCGGCAAGCGCGACACGCAGTTCCGCCGGCTCTCCGGCGGGCAGAAGCAGCGGCTGTCGATCGCGCTGGCGCTCGTCGGCACGCCGCGGGTGGCGGTGCTCGACGAGCTCACCACCGGGCTCGACCCGCAGGCTCGCCGCGACGTTTGGGAGCTGATCGACGACATCCGTGACCGGGGCGTGACGATCCTGCTCGTCACCCACTTCATGGCGGAGGCCGAGCGGCTCTGCGACCGCATCGCCTTGATCGACGCCGGCAGGGTGGTCGCGATGGACAGCCCCGCGGGCCTGGTGTCCACAGTGGACGACACGCAGCGGATCAGGTTCCGGCCGTCCGCACCGTTGGACCACGCGCTGCTGACCGCGCTGCCCGAGGTGTCCGCCGTCGAGCGCGCGGGCAGCCAGCTCGTCGTCACCGGCACCGGGAACCTGCTGCACGCCGTCACCTCCGTGCTGGCGCGCAACCAGGTCGTCGCCGCCGACCTGCGGCTCGAGCAGACCACTTTGGACGACGCGTTCGTGGCCCTCACGGGCCGCCCCATCGACAACTGAGAGGAGTGCCCGTGCGCACCCTGACCAGGCTCACCGCCACCGAGTCGAAGCTGTTCCTGCGCGAGCCGGCCGCCGTGTTCTTCGCGCTCGTGTTCCCGCCCCTCCTGCTGGTCATCCTCGGCCTCGTGCCCTCGTTCCGGGAGCCGAGTGCGGATCTGGGCGGCGCCCGGGTGATCGACCTGTACACGCCGATCGTCATCACGCTCGCGCTCGCGATGCTGGCGCTCAGCGGCTTGCCGCAGCTGTTCGCCACCTACCGGGAGAAGGGCGTCCTGCGCCGCATGGCGACAACGCCGGTGCGTCCCGCGGTCCTGCTCGGGGCGCAGCTGCTGATGTGCACCGCGATGGCCGTGCTCGTCATGCTGGTCGTCCTCGCGATCGGCCGGTTCGGGTTCGACGTGACGCTGCCGCTGCAGGTCCCCGGCTACCTGCTCGCCTACGTGCTCTGCGTGCTGGCCATGCTGAGCATCGGCCTGCTTGTCGCCTCGCTCGCGCCGAACGGGCGGGCTGCCGGCGCGATCGGCTCGCTGCTGTTCTTCCCGATGCTGTTCTTCGCCGGCCTGTGGGCACCGCGCGAGACCATGTCGGCGGCGCTGCGGCGGATCAGCGACTTCACCCCGCTCGGCGCGGGCGTGCAATCATTGTCCGACGCAGCCGCAGGTCAATGGCCGCAACTGCTGCACGTAACGGTCATGCTCGGCTGGACGGTCGTGGCGGGCGGGCTGGCCGCGCGCTACTTCCGCTGGGAGTAGGTGGGGGACGTGACCGAGGCGGAGCTGGCTGCCGAGTTCGACCGGTGGGAGCGCAAGGAAAGCGCGCTGATGCGGGCGCTCCCGTACTTCATGCTCGCGGTCGCCACGCTGATCTCGCTCCTGCAGCCGCTGTGGGGCATGGCGGTCGACGCGCCGCTGGCCATCGGGGTCTCGGTGGTCGCTCTCGCCTGGGTCACCTGGTTCTTCACGCTCCACCCGCAGTGGCGGGATCGCCGCGTGCTGATGGGCGGCTACTACGCCGGCCTGCTGGCGATCGCCGCCACGATGGTCGCGATCTCGTCCTGGTACGGCATCTTCGTGTTCATCGGCTACGCCCACGCGTTCGAGTGCCTGGCCGGCCGCTGGCGCTACGCCGGGGTCGGGGCGACCGCGATGCTCACGGCGACCTGCTACATCGGCGGGTACGTGAACATCACGCGGGACACCTGGTGGGCGTGGCTGCTGCTGGTGATCGTCACCATGCTCGTGGCGGGCGCCTTCTCGTACTTCGCGGACATGACCCAGGAGCGCAACCTCAAGCAGAAGCGGGCCCTGGTCGAGCTCGGCGAGGCGAACCGCAAGCTCGAGGCGGCCCTGGAGGAGAACGCCGGCCTGCACGCACAGCTCCTGATCCAGGCGCGGGAGGCGGGCATGCTGGACGAGCGGCAACGGATCGCCCGGGAGATCCACGACACGCTGGCCCAGGGGCTCGCCGGGATCATCACGCAGCTGCAGGCCGCCGAGCAGCGGCCGGAGCAGTGGCAGCGGAACGTGGCCAACGCGGCGGCGCTGGCCCGCGACAGCCTCGCGGAGGCGCGGCGGACCGTGCACGCGGTCGAGCCCGCCGCGCTGGAGCAGGCCCGGCTGCCCGACGCGATCAGCGAGGTGGCGCGGCGCTGGGCGGAGGTCAACAACGTGCCCGCGATGCTGACCACGACCGGCGACGTGCGGGCCATGCACCCGGATGTCGAGGTGACCCTGCTGCGTACCGCGCAGGAGGCGCTGGCCAACGTGGCCAAGCACGCGCGGGCGGGCCGGGTCGGCCTGACCCTGTCCTACATGGAGGACCTGGTGACGCTGGACGTGCGGGACGACGGGGTCGGCTTCGAGCCGAACGTCAAGCGCGCCAACGGTTCGGTGAACGGCGGCTTCGGCCTGACGGGCATGCGCCAGCGGGTGCACCGGCTGGCCGGCCGGCTGGAGATCGAGTCCGAGCCGGGCGCGGGCACGGCGGTGTCCGCGTCCGTGCCGGCCATCCCCGCGGGCGGCGTGCCGTGAGCGGAGCGACGGAGCGTTCTGGCAGCGCGGGGTGGCGTGGGCGGAGCGAACCATGGGTTCAGCGATGATCGGGCTGGTGATCGTCGATGATCACCCCGTGGTGCGCGATGGGCTGCGTGGCATGTTCGCTGGTGACGAGCGGTTCGAGGTGCTCGGCGAGGCCGCCGACGGGGCGGAGGCGATCGCGACCGCCGAGCGGTTGCGGCCGGACGTGATCCTCATGGATCTGCGGATGCCCGGGGTCGACGGCGTCGCCGCGATTGCCGAGCTGGCCAAGCGTGGCGTGGCGTCTCGCGTGCTCGTGCTGACCACGTACGACACCGACAGCGACGTGCTGCCGGCGATCGAGGCGGGCGCGACCGGCTACCTGCTCAAGGACGCGCCGCGCGACGAGCTGTTCCGGGCGGTTGAGGCGGCCGCGCGCGGGCAGGCGGTCCTCTCCCCCGCGGTCGCCACGCGGCTGCTGGGTCAGATGCGCCAGCCCGCCGCAGAGCCGCTGTCCCAGCGCGAGCTGGAGGTGCTCGGGCTGATCGCGCGCGGGTCGACCAACCGGGAGGCGGCCGCGCAGCTGTTCATCAGCGAGGCGACGGTGAAGACGCACCTGCTGCACGTCTACGCGAAGCTCGGCGTCAAGGACCGGGCGGCGGCGGTGGCGACGGCCTTCGAACGCGGCTATCTGAGTTTTCGCAATCCAGGATAATTTCGGCCGTCCCGGCACCGATGGCTCCGCATCCGCGTGGGTTTCGGTGACCCCGAACCGCATCTGCGACTCGCCGATCGTTGCGTTGAAGCGCGCGATTTCCGCAGGTTATCGGCTTGCTGGCGAAACTCCAGAGATCACGTATACGTTGACGACGTGCCGGCCAACGCCATCGTCGACCGCTTCCGGCGACCAATGCGGAACCTGCGGATCTCGGTCACCGACAGGTGCAACCTGCGGTGCCGGTACTGCATGCCCGAGGCCGAGTACCTCTGGCTCCCCCGGCGCGATCTGCTGACGTTCGAGGAGATCTCGACGCTGACCGACGTGTTCATGTCGCTCGGCGTGGACAAGGTCCGCATCACCGGCGGCGAGCCGCTGCTGCGCCGGGACCTGCCCCAGCTCGTCCGCATGCTGGCGGGCAAGCCGGGCCTGCACGACCTGGCGATGACGACCAACGGGGTGCTGCTCGCCGACAACGTCGACGCCCTCAAGGCGGCCGGCCTGGGCCGGGTCACGGTCAGCCTGGACACGCTGAGTCCTGACCTGTCGAAGACGTTGTCGCAGCGCACCTCGCACGGCGCGGTGCTCGAGGGGCTCGCCTCGCTGGCGCCGGCCGGGTTCACCGGCACGAAGATCGACACGGTGGCCATGCGCGGCGTCAACGACGGCGAGCTCGCCGACCTGATCGAGTTCGGCGCCACGGTGCCGGCGCAGGTGCGGTTCATCGAGTACATGGACGTCGGCGGCGCGACGAACTGGTCGAAGGACCTGGTGCTCTCCCGCGCGGAGATGATCGAGCGGCTGACCGCTCACTACGGCCAGGTCACGCCGCTGCCCAGGACCGACGCGGCGCCCGCGGACCAGTTCGAGCTGCCCGACGGCACGACGTTCGGCATCGTGGCGTCGACGACGCAGCCGTTCTGCGCGACGTGCGACCGCAGCCGGCTGACCGCCGACGGCATGTGGTTCCGCTGCCTCTACGCGGTGGAGGGCACGAACCTGCGCGACCCGTTGCGCGACGGTGCCTCGTTCGCGGAGCTGCGGGCGCTGATCACGGGCGAGTGGGAGGCCCGCGAGGACCGCGGCGCCGTGGCGCGGCTCGCCGAGCGCGACCGGCTGCCGTTCATCTCGCTGGCCACGCTGAAGGCGAACCCGCACCTGGAGATGCACACCCGCGGCGGCTAGGGCGTCCAGCCGGTGGTCGCGGCCCACTCCTGCGCACGTACGGCGGCCCGGTCGAACCAGGGCTCCTTCGCCTCCGCGTAGTTGTCGGTGTCGTCGTCGGCGGCGAAGCGGTTGGCCAGCTCCTTCTTGAGGACGCGGTACTCCGCGAGCGCGAAGTTGTCGGCGCGCAGCCAGTCACGCATCAGCAGGGCCAGCCGCCAGCCGGGAGTGTCCGCGGCGCGGAGATGCAGGTTCGCGAGCCGCCCGGGGTCGGCGGAGACGTGCAGGCGCTTGTGCCACTTCGCTGGGTCGGGCTCGTGGTCCTTGGGGTTGTCGTGGTCGACGAAGTCCAGGCGGGGGAAGCCGGCACCGGCGAGCGCGTCGGCGAGCGCGTCCGCCTCCGCCATCGAGCCGACGGTCAGCTGCAGGTCGACCACGTCCTTGGCGGGCAAGGCCGGCACCGCCGTCGAGCCGATGTGGTCGACGCGGGCGTCCGGGTTCCCGATCGCGGCGCGGACGCGGGCGCTCAGCCGGGCGGCCTGCGCGGGCCAGTCCGGGTTCGGCAGGACGAGGCGCGGGCCGCCGTAGCGGTTGCGGTGGCCGAGGCGGACGTTGGACTCGAAGCGCACGAGGCGGTCGGCCCACAGCGCGTCCACGTCGGCGAGGACCTGGTCGATCGAGCCGCCGTTGTCGAGCCACACGTCCGCGGCGGCGCGGCGGGCGGCCTCGTCCGCCTGGGCGCGGATGCGGGCCCGGGCGTCCTCTTCGGACATTCCACGGGTGCGGACCAGGCGGTGGATCCGGGTCTCCAGCGGCGCGTCGACGACGAGCACGAGGTGGTAGTTGGCACCCAGGTCGTTCTCGACGAGCAGCGGCACGTCGTGCACGACGATCGCGTCCTCGACCGCCGCTTCCATGAGCTCGCGGGTGCGGGCGCCGATGCGGGGGTGGACGATGCCGTTGAGCCGGGCGCGGGCCTGCTCGTCGGAGAACACCCGCTGGGCGAGGCGGCCGCGGTCGAGGGCGCCGTGTGGATCGAGGATGCCCTGGCCGAACGCCTCGACGAGCTCGGTGAGGCCGGGCGTGCCCGGCTCGACGACCTCGCGGGCGATCGCGTCGGCGTCGATCACGACCGCGCCGTGCTCGGCAAGCCGACCGGCCACAGTGGACTTTCCGGAGCCGATGCCGCCGGTGAGGCCAACTCGAAGCATGCCCGCATTCTGGCAGCCCACCTGTGGCGTCGGGATCAGCCCTGGTCGTGGCCGATCTGTTACCCGATCGATTGAGGACACGCGAGGCGATTCCGGTGATTTGGTGACGTGATCGCTTACGGTCTTGCGGCAATGCGTCACCCACACGGAGGGCCACCCATGCAACGACGCGACGCGCAGTCCGGGCGGCACCGGCTGGGCACCCCCGGCCTCGTGCACTGTCTGCGGTACCAGGCGGTCCGCGTCCGGCTGGAGGAGTACCGCCGCGCCTGGTGGACGACCGCCGTCGTGCCCGCGCGGCACACGCTCGCCGGCCTTCGCCGCCGCGCGGCGGCCGCCGCGGCGGAGCGCGCCTGGGCACCGATCGTGGCCACGCAGCCGGCCATCACCAGCGCGGCCGCCTGACGCCACTCAGCCCGGGGTCGCGGTGCGCGGGGTGAGGGCACGGTCGGCGAGCTGGCCGAGCATCGCGCCCGCGCGGTCCTCGCGGACCAGGCCGGGCTCGATCGTCACCACCGCGGTCGCCGTGCCGCGCACGGCCACCAGCATCCACGTCCTGCCGCGCAGCAGCACGCCCGTGCCCGCGCCGACCGGGACCTCGTTGACCTGCGCGCCCGCGTCCCGCTCGTCGGCCACCGTGTTCGTCAGGCGTTGCTGCGCGTGGGCGGGGTCGGTGTAGGTGGCCAGGCCGATCCAGGCGGTGGCCGTGGACAGCGGGCGGCCGGAGCGCGCGCCGTAGTAGCAGTCCAGCCGCGCGGTGCGGCCGATGTTCGCCTGTGCCACGCCCACGACCTGCTGCGGCTCGCCGGTGATCAGCATGCCCAGGATCGTGCCGACCTCGTCCGGCGTGGCGAGGTCGGCGCACGTCTGCGGTACCGGCCGGTCCGGCGCGCTGCCCGAGGGCGCGGCCGAGTCGGTGAACTTCGGTACCGAGGGCTGGACGACGGGTGTCCGCGCGGCCGCCCCGCAGCCCGTCGCGAGCACGAGCACCGCGACGATCGCGGGAATCCAGGCGCGCACGTGATCACGGTAAGCGACGCGGAGCGCAAAACAAGGGCCCCGTCGATAACGACGGGGCCCTTGTTCGGTCTCAGGAGGCTCAGACGCCGCCGGAGAGCTTCTCGCGGAGTGCGGCGAGCTGCTCGTCACTGGCCAGGGTGCCGCCGCTCTTCTTCGGCGAGTCACCACCGCCCGACGAGTAGTTGCTGTCGGCGCCCTCGGCACTCTCCGTGGGGCCCTCGCTCTCGGCCGCGGCATCGGCCTCGGCGGCCTTCTTGATCTGTGCCATGTGCTGCTCGTAGCGCGTGTGCGCCTCGGCGTACTGGCGCTCCCACTCCTCCCGCTGCGTGTCGAACCCGTCCTGCCATTCCTGGGTGTCCGGGTCGAAGCCTTCGGGGTAGATGTAGTTGCCCTCGTTGTCGTACTCGGCCGCCATGCCGTACTGGGTCGGGTCGAACTCGGTCTCCGTCGTGAAGCCTTCGTTGGCCTGCTTGAGGGACAGCGAGATCCGGCGCCGCTCGAGGTCGATGTCGATGACCTTGACCATGACGTCGTTGCCGACCTGGACGACCTGCTCCGGGATCTCCACGTGGCGCTCGGCCAGCTCGGAGATGTGCACCAGGCCCTCGATGCCCTCGTCCACGCGGACGAACGCACCGAACGGAACCAGCTTCGTGACCTTGCCCGGCACGATCTGGCCGATCGCGTGGGTGCGGGCGAACTGGCGCCACGGGTCTTCCTGGGTGGCCTTCAGCGACAGGGACACGCGCTCGCGCTCCATGTCGACGTCCAGCACCTCGACCGTGACCTCCTGGCCGACCTCGACGACCTCGGACGGGTGGTCGATGTGCTTCCAGGACAGCTCCGAGACGTGCACCAGACCGTCGACGCCGCCGAGGTCCACGAACGCACCGAAGTTGACGATCGAGGAGACGACACCCTTGCGGACCTGGCCGCGCTGCAGCTGGTTGAGGAACTCGCTGCGCACCTCGGACTGGGTCTGCTCGAGCCAGGCGCGACGGGACAGCACCACGTTGTTGCGGTTCTTGTCCAGCTCGATGATCTTGGCCTCGAGCTCGCGGCCCACGTAGGGCTGCAGGTCGCGCACGCGGCGCATCTCGACCAGGGACGCCGGCAGGAAGCCACGCAGCCCGATGTCCAGGATCAGGCCACCCTTGACCACCTCGATGACCGTGCCCTTGACCGGCTCGTCGGACTCCTTGAGAGCCTCGATCGTGCCCCACGCGCGCTCGTACTGCGCGCGCTTCTTGGACAGGATCAGCCGGCCTTCCTTGTCCTCCTTCTGGAGAACGAGGGCCTCGACCTCGTCACCGACCTTGACGACATCGTTCGGATCGACGTCATGCTTGATCGACAACTCACGAGAGGGAATGACCCCCTCGGTCTTGTAGCCGATGTCGAGCAGGACCTCGTCCCGATCGACCTTCACGATGGTGCCCTCGACGATGTCACCATCGTTGAAGTACTTGATGGTCTTGTCGATGGCGGCGAGGAAGTCCTCACCCGTCCCGACGTCGTTAACGGCGATCTGCTGCTTGGGCGCGGTCTCAGCCGGGACAGTGGTGGTGTCGGTGGACATTGGCTAGGTGGCTCCGGTACGGATTGGTTGAGAGACGGGCAACGGATTTGCAGTTGTCGGCGCACGGCGGGATAGTTCGCCGACGGACCGAACGAACGAACCCGTACAACACCGCCAACGCCGCGCAACCCGATCTGATTCCCGCAAGATGAACAGATGGCAGCGCGAAACCACCGCGCGGCGGTATCCTACGCGGCCGCGCGACGGCCGGGCAAACCTGGGTGGCACATCTGCGCACGTACACGCGTGTACGCGACCGGTCACGCGCACGAGGGGGAACGCATGACGACACCGCCTGCCGGCGATCCGGAGGCGCCGGAGGCCGCGCCGGAGCCTTCGGTCCGCACGGCGGAACGGTTGCTCGGGACGGTCGGCAGCGAGCGGCGGCCGGCCTCGTCCACGGAGTCGGTCGCGGCGAACAGCGCCTGGTGGACCGCCGACGCGGACGACTACCACGTCGAGCACGGCGACTTCCTCGGCGTGGCCGACTTCGTCTGGTGCCCCGAACGCCTGCGTGAGCACGACGCGCGCCTGCTCGGCGAGGTCGCCGGCCGGGACGTGCTGGAGGTCGGCTGCGGGTCCGCGCCGTGCGCGCGGTGGCTCGCCATCGAGGGTGCGCGGGTGGTCGGGCTCGACCTGTCCGCCGGCATGCTGCGCTACGCCGCCGCCGCGAACGAGGCCACCGGCGTCGACGTGCCGCTGGTGCGGGCCAACGCGGAGCGGCTGCCGTTCGCGAGCGCGTCCTTCGACATCGCCTGCTCCGCCTTCGGCGCGGTGCCGTTCGTGGCCGACCTGCCCGGGTTGTTCGGCGAGGTCGCGCGCGTGCTGCGGCCCGGTGGCTCCTGGGTGTTCGCGGTGACTCACCCGATGCGCTGGATCTTCCCGGACGACCCGGGCCCGAACGGGCTGCGGGTGACCGGCTCGTACTTCGACCGCACCCCGTACGTGGAGATCGACGCGGACGGCCGGGCCACGTACGTGGAACACCACCGCACGCTCGGCGACCTCGTCCGCGGGCTGACCGGGGCCGGGTTCACGCTCCTCGACCTGATCGAGCCCGAGTGGCCCGACGGGCTCACCGACGAGTGGGGCCAGTGGAGCCCGCTGCGCGGCGCGCTGTTCCCCGGCACCGCGATCTTCTGTTGCCGGCGCGGCACGTGAACGTGGCCGGCGCGCTGCTGGCGGCCCAGACCGCACGGTTCGAGCAGGTCGACGCGATGCTCCCGGCCGCCGCACCGCCACCGGACGGCGACGTGGTCACGGCGGCGCTGCCGGACGGCGAGCGGGTGGCGGGCGTGGTCACCCGCGGCCGGTACGCGGCCGGATCGGCGTCGACCCTGTGGTCGGCCCGCGAGGTCGTCGAGCTGCACCCGCTGGTCGGCGCGGCCGGCGGACCGGGCATCGACGCGCTGCTGCGGGAGCTGCGCCGGCTGCTGGAGCGGAGCGCGCCCGGGCCGGACTCCGCGTGCGTGGTGAGCTGGCCGAGCCGCGACGTCGAGGCCGCCCAGCCGCTGCTCGCGCACGGCTTCGCCCCGCTGTCGACGCTGGCCGTCCGCGCGGACCCCGGCGAGTCGGACCCGGCGGACGGGCTCGCGGTGCGGCTCGCGACGGCCCGGGACCTGGCGGTGGCGCTGGAGCTCGAGCTCGCGGAGCTGGCGTACTCCGCGCTGGTCGGCGCCGCGATCGACCGGCCCGGCTCCCGGCGCATCAAGCGTGCCGCGCTGGTGCGCCACCTCGAGCAGGGCGATCCCGTGTGGCTGGCCGAGCGGGAGGGCCTGGTGGTCGGGCTCGCGCACTGCCGGCTGCTCGACGCCGAGCCCGGCTCGATGACCGGCACCCGGCTGCGCGCGGGCCGCTGGGGCTACGTCAACTCCGTGTCCGTACGGCCCGACGCACGCGGCAGCGGCGTCGGCCGGCGGCTGATGGCGGTCGCGCACCGCGAGCTGGCCCGCCTCGGCGCCACCGGCACGTTCCTCTACTACAACCCGCCCAACCCGCTGGCCTCGGTGTTCTGGCCCCGGCAGGGCTATCGTCCACTGTGGACCATCTGGGAGATCCGCCCGGCGGGCGCGCTGCGCTGACTATTTTCGCCTGGAACCTGGCGCTTCGGCCGTGACTCTTGCACGGTAAGCAGGCCGGACAGGAGCGTTCAGGTGACCAATGGGGAATGGTTCGCGCAGCTGTACCAGGAGAGCTACCGCAGCCTGGTGCTGACCGCGTATGCGCTGCTCAGGGACATGGGGGAAGCCGAGGACGTCACCCAGGAGGCGTTCGCGGTCGCCTACGGGAGGCAGGCGCGGGTCGCGCGGGCGGACAGCCCGGAGGCCTGGCTACGCACGGTCGTGGTCAACCTCGCCCGGCGACGATGGCGGCGGCGGGCGATGCTGGACCGCATCCTGCGCCGGGAACCGGACGAGCCCGACCCGGCCGCGTTCGGCGAGCACCTCGACCTGCACGCGGCGATCCGCCGGCTCGGGCACGAGCACCAGGCCGCGGTCGTGCTGCACTACCTGGCCGACCTGCCCGTCGACGACGTGGCATCCATTTTGGACGTTCCGGTCGGGACGGTGAAGTCCCGCCTTGCGCGGGCTCGCGCGGCATTGGCCGTCCAGCTTCGCACGGAGGAGGTGCAAGATGCCTGACACCGACCTCGACGCCGAGCTGTCGTGCCTGCGCGAAGAGCTGCGCGGTTCGCTGCCGGTTCCCGCCTTCAGCCAGGTCGTCGCCCGGCACAAGCAGCGCGTGGTGCGGCGGCGCATGCAGATCGGCGCGGTGGTGGCCGTGCTCGTCGTGAGCCTGGCGGTGCCCCTGCTGCGCGACCAGATGGCGCCGGACCCGCCGGAGGTGGCCACGCCACCGCCGGTGGAGGGCCTGACGCCGACCGGCCCGTTCATCGCGGGAGCGGAGTTCGCCGATCCCGACCACGGCTACGTCATCCGCGCCAAGTGCAAGACCGGCCCCAGGGCCTGCACGAGCGAGCTGCTCGCGACCGATGACGGCCAGCACTGGCGGAAACGGGACCTGCCCCGGCCCGACTCCGCCCCTTCGTGGTCGATGGGGAACCTCGAGGTCCTCGGGCCCGACGAGATCACCGTCGACTGGCCGTTGTCGCCCGTCAACGAGACCCTCAGGATCCACCGGTCGCACAGCGTGGACGGGGGCGTGACGTGGGAGACCGTGCTCGTGCCGGATGTCGTGACCGACACGGTCCCGGCGATTCCCGAGGGTGGCGTGCTCACCCAGAACTGCGTCCGGCTGGCCGGTGCCGGCGGGCAGTGCGCGGAGCGGGGTGTCGTAGTCGTGCTGCCCGGTTCGGGCAAGTCCGCCGCGCTGGCGAACCGGCCGCCGCTCACGGCGATGCTGGCCGGCACGCTGCCGACCAGGGACGGCGTCTGGTGGATGGCCGGCCGGGATCCGGCGACCGACCACTGGGGCCTCGCGGTCAGTGACGACGACGGCCGCACCTGGACGACGACGGTCCTGGACTGGGGCGAGCCGGTCCACTCGTACGGCTGGTCGGTGGACTCCCAGGGCGGCACCCTGTACGCGACGGCGATCGGCACGCTGCCCTCGGCGACCAACGGGCTGCTGGGCGTCTTCGCCAGCACGGACGGCGGCCACAGCTGGCAGCAGACCTGGCGGCCGGCAGCCGGCAAGGAGCCGCGCCGGGTCTACCGGGGCACGGTCGTGGGCGAGGACGGCACGCTGACCATCGGCGGCTACGACGGCAAGCAGTACCGGAGTGACGACGGCGGCCGCACGTTCACCGAGGTGCGGGCGCGCTACACGGGCTACACCCAACGGTCCCGGATCGGCTACCTCGCGGACGCGACCGACGCGGGGGCGGACCTCATGGCGTCCGCGGACGGGATCCACTGGCGCAAGATCAAGATCGGTTAACCCACCGGCCGGCGGTGCACCGGGCGGAACTCGCCCACCTGGTGCACCGCCGAGGGCTTGCCGGCCAGCGCGCGCCGGACGCCGTCCAGCACGCCGGCCGAGATCTCCTGGTGGGTGAGCCACCGCGTGCGCCCGGCGTGCCGGACGAAGCCGAGGACGATCTGCTGCGTGGGGTGGTCGCCGAGGACCGGGTCCGGGCAGCCGCCGACCGGGTTGGCGGACGCGCTGCCGTGGACCTCGACGACCGGGGCGCCCGGGGCGAGCAGCGGGCCGACCGCCCGGAGCACCGAGATCCGCTCGGTCCGGTGCACCCACGCGACGAGCAGGTCGGCCGGGCCGCCGAGCGCGCGGGCGGCGCCGTCGGCCAGCGCGGCGGGCTCGGACCAGGTGGCCTGGACCCAGATGGCCTTGCGGTTGCCGTTGCCCGTGCCGTTGTGCTCGACCGCGGGGATGGGCGCGTAGCGCCGGCTCGGCAGGACGACGTGCCATCCGTCGGCGACGAGGGTCTCGGCGCAGCCGGCCAGCATGCCGGTACCGCCCAGGACGAGGGCCCGCTTCCCGCTCATCCAGCCTCCCTCGGGATCGCCAGTCACGGTACCCGAGCGCGGCGCCGATAAACGTCTACCGATCCTCGGTGGCGCCGAACTTCGCCTGGGTGAGGCTGAACCAATTACCCGAGTCGTCCCGGAACACGGCCTCGACGCCGTAGGGCCGCTCGGCGGGTTCGGCGAGGAAGACGACACCGCGCTCGGCCAGCTCGGCGTGAGTCTTGTAGCAGTCGTCGGTGGCGAACACGCCCGGGCCGATCGCGCCCTTGGCGACCAGCGCGCGGAGCTCTTCGGTGTTCTCCGGGGAGTGCCCCATCGAGCAGTCGGCGAGGATGTACTCGATGTCGGGCTGGCTCGGCGGGCCGACGGTCAGCCAGCGGAAGCCCTGGCCCCCGCCTTCGAACTCCGCCCCCATGGCGAAGTCGCTGCGCACCTCGAAGCCGAGCTTGTTGACGTAGAAGTCCTTGGCCGAGTCCTGGTCGAGGACGTAGATGGTGGTGTGCGAGAGCTTGGTGATCATGTCCGCCTCCTGTTCGGTGTGGACACTCACGCTAGGAGCGCGGTCCGCCGTCCTGCTTATCCGCGATTGCTGTGGGCCGCGCCCACGCCATGACGAAACACCCCGGAATCCGCGGCGGTCCGCCTCGTTCGACGGTCCGGCGCCGGTACTCACTGGGCGAGCACCCGACGAGCTCGCTGAACCGGCGGGAGAAGGACCCGAGACTCGTGAAGCCGACGACCATGCAGATCTCGGTCACGGTGAGATTCGCCGACGCGAGCAGATCCTTGGCCCGCTCCACCCGCCGGCGGCTGAGGTAGGCACCGGGCGTCTCGCCGAACGCGTTACGGAACTCGCGGGCGAAGTGGTACCGCGAGAAGCCGGCTTCGGCAGCCATCGCATCGAGGTCCAGCGGATCGGCGTAGCGGGCATCCATCAGGTCCCGAGCCCGTCTGAGATGGACAACCGCACGCATGTCCGCAGGCTACCGCCACAAGCGGAGGAGCAACGACGACACCAACCCCCAACGAGGGAAACCAATCACCACCTCAGAATGTCCCTTATCCACAACACAAAAGTGGCCCGACCACAACGAAACGCAACCCGCCAACTCAACGCAACCCACCCAACCAACCCGAGGCGCAGTCCACTCCCCACCCCCGGCCCCACCCCCGGCCCACGACCAACGGCCACCCCGGCCCGGCTGGCCGACTAATGCGCAGCGTCGTTCCAAGACCGCCCGAAGCCGACCGACACGTCCAGCGGCACGTCCAGCTTGTAGGCCCCGCCCATGCCCTTGCGTACCAACGCCTCCGCCTGTTCCCGCTCGCCCTCGGCGACCTCGAGCACCAGCTCGTCGTGCACCTGCAGCAGCATGCGGGTCCGCAGGCTCGCCGCGCGCAGCTCGCGGTCGACGTTGAGCATCGCGACCTTGATGATGTCGGCCGCGCTGCCCTGGATCGGGGCGTTCAGGGCCATGCGCTCGGCCATCTCCCGGCGCTGCCGGTTGTCACTGGTCAGGTCCGGCAGGTAGCGGCGGCGGCCGTAGATCGTCTCCGTGTAGCCGTCCATCCGGGCCTTGGCCACGATCTCCTGCAGGTAGTCGCGCACGCCGCCGAAGCGGTCGAAGTACTCGTCCATCAACCCGCGGGCCTCCTCCGTGGAGATCCGCAGCTGCTGGGACAGGCCGTAGGCCGACAGGCCGTAGGCCAGGCCGTAGTTCATCGCCTTGATCTTGGCTCGCTGGCCGCCCGTGACCTCCGCCGGCTCGACCGAGAAGACCCTGGCGGCCGTGGCCGCGTGGAAGTCGAAGCCCGACTGGAACGCCTCGATCAGCGCCGCGTCGGCCGACAGGTGCGCCATGATCCGCATCTCGATCTGGCTGTAGTCGGCCGTCATCAGCTCCGCGAAGCCGGCGCCGACGATGAACGTGTCGCGGATCGTGCGGCCCTCGTCCGTGCGGATGGGGACGTTCTGCAGGTTCGGCTCGGTCGACGAGAGCCGGCCGGTGGCGGCGATCGTCTGGCTGTAGGTCGTGTGGATACGGCCGTCGTCGGACACCGACTTGATCAGGCCCTCGACCGTCACCTTCAGCCTGCTCGCGTCGCGATGCTCCAGCAGGTGTCGCAAGAACGGGTGCTCGGTCTGCTCGTACAGGCCGGTCAGGGCGTCCGCGTCGGTGGTGTAGCCGGTCTTGGTCCGCTTGGTCTTGGGCATCTGCAGCTCGTCGAACAGCACCACCTGCAGCTGTTTCGGCGACCCGAGGTTGATCTCCTTGCCGATGACCTTGAAGGCGTCCTGCTCGGCGTCCTTCACCCGGCCCGCGAACCGCGCCTCCTGCGACGCCAGCAGCTCCGTGTCGACCGCGATGCCGACCGCCTCCAGATCGGCCAGGACGCGCTGCAGCGGCAGCTCGATCTCGGCCAGCAGGCTCGTGCCGCCGATCTCCTCCAGCGCCACGTCCAGCGCGTCGGCCAGGTCCGCGATCGCCCGGGCGCGCACGATCTCGCCCTCCGCGAGCTGCGCGGCGTCGCCCTCCTCACCATCCAAAAGGGACAGCTGACGCTCCTCGGGCTGCTGCTCCACGCGCAGCTCCCGCTTGAGGTACCGCAGCACCAGGTCGTCGAGCGCGAACGAGCGCTGGCCCGGGCGCACCAGGTACGCCGCGAGCTGGGTGTCCGTGGCGAGCCCGTTCAGCGCCCAGCCGCGGTGCCGGACCGCGTGCAGGGATCGCTTCACGTCGTAGGCCAGCTTGGCGACCTGCTCGTCGGCGAGCCACGCCACCAGCGCCTGCTCGTCGCCCTCGTTCAGCGTCTGCACGTCGACGAACGCGCCGGTGCCGTCGGCGTGCGCGATCGCCACCGAGCGCAGCTCGACCGACTCCCCCGCCACGCCGGTCGACGCGTCGCGGAACGACAGGCCGACCCGGGAGCCTGCCGGCGCGTGCGTCGCCAGCCAGCCGGGCAGCTCCCCCGGCTCGAGCGCGCCGCCGGTGACCTCGAAGCCGTGCTCGGCCTCCGGCTCCTCAGTCGTCAGCTCGGCGAACAGCCGGTCGCGCAGCACCCGGAACTCCAGCTCGTCGAACAGCCGGTGCACGGCGTCGCGGTCCCACTGCTTCCTGGCCAGGTCGCCGGGCGTGACGCCCAGCGACACGTCCTTCACCAGCTCGGTGAGCTGGCGGTTCATCATCACGTTCGCCAGGTTCTCGCGCAGCGCGTCGCCGACCTTGCCCTTGACCTCGTCGACCCGGTCGATCAGCTCCGCGAGCGAGCCGAACTGGTTGATCCACTTGGCCACGGTCTTCTCGCCGACACCGGGGATCTTGGGCAGGTTGTCCGACGGGTCGCCGCGCAGGGCCGCGTAGTCGGCGTACCGGTCGGGCGTCACGCCGGTCTTCTCCTGCACCTTCGCCGGGGTCATGCGCCACATCTCGGACACGCCCCGCGACGGGTAGAGCACCGTCACCTGGTCGCTGACCAGCTGGAACGCGTCGCGGTCGCCGCTACAGATGTAGACGTCGAAGTCCTCGGCGGCGGCCGCCGTGGTGATCGTGGCGATGAGGTCGTCGGCCTCGAAGCCCTCCCTGGAGAACGAGGGGACGGCCATCGTGGCCAGAACGTCCTCGATGAGGCTGATCTGCCCCTTGAACTCGTCCGGCGAGGCGGAGCGGTTGGCCTTGTACTCGGCGTACTGCTCGCTGCGGAAGGTCTTGCGCGACACGTCGAAGCAGACGGCGACGTGCGTGGGCTTCTCGTCACGCAGGAGGTTGATCAGCATCGAGGTGAAGCCGTAGACCGCCTCGGTGTGCTGCCCGCTCTTGGTGACGAGGTTCGCCTCCTTCAGCGCGTAGAACGCCCGGTAGGCCATCGAGTGGCCGTCGATGAGCAGCAGCAGCGGCCGCTGCGAACCGGCCTTCTTACTGGTAGGGGCATTGCGTGTGGCGGGCGTCTCAGGCACAGGGCGAGTCTAGGGTGGAGCACTGACACCGGTGACGACCACCAGCGAGGAGAGCGCGTGTCGACCAGCCCTGACCACAACTTTCCGCCGGGGCTGCCCGGTGTCCGCTACGACCTCATCGACCAGCTACTGCCGACGAAGATGGGCATCGAGATCACCGAGTGGGATCCGAAGCGGGTCGTCGCCACCATGCCGGTCGCCGGCAACCTGCAGCCGTACGGGCTGCTGCACGGGGGCGCGAACGCCACGCTCGCGGAGACCATCGGGTCGGTCGCGGCGGCGCTGAACGCCGGCGCGGACCGGGTCGCGATGGGGCTCGAGCTGTCCTGCACCCACCACCGCGCCGCGCGGTCGGGACACGTCACCGGGGTGGCCACGCCGCTGCACACCGGGCGCAGCACGGCCACCTACGAGATCGTGATCACCGACGAGGAGGGCAAGCGCACCTGCACGGCGCGCCTCACCTGCATCGTCCGCGAACGTCCACCGGGCTCGTGACCACGCTCGGCGTCGTGTTCCGGCCGCAGTTCCCGCCCGAGCGGCTGCGCGGCGTCGTCCGCGCCGCCGAGGAGTCGGGCCTGGCGGAGCTGTGGCTGTGGGAGGACTGCTTCTTCGAGAGCGGCATCGCGAGCATGGCCGCGGCCCTGGCGTGGACCGAGCGGCTGCGGGTGGGTATCGGGATCCTGCCGCTGCCGCTGCGCAACGTGGCGATGACGGCCATGGAGGCGGCGACCCTCGACCGGCTGTTCCCGGGCCGGACCGTGCTCGGCGTCGGCCACGGCGCGCAGGACTGGATGGCCCAGGTCGGCGCGCGGCCGGCGTCTCCCCTGACGGCGATGCGCGAGCACGTCACCGCGTTGCGGGCATTGCTGCGCGGGGAGCGGGTCAGCGTCTCGGGTGACTACGTGCGCCTCGACGACGTGGCCCTCGACTGGCCGCCGCCGGCCGCGCCGAAGGTGTACATCGGCGCCACGCGGCCGAAGTCGCTGCGCCTGTCCGGCGAGCTCGCCGACGGCACGATCATCGACGCGCAGCACAACGCCGACGCGGTGCGCCGCGCCCGCGCGGTCATCGACGAGGGCCGCGCGGCGGCCGGGCGCACGGACGATCACCCGCTGGTGGTCTACCTGCAGGCCACGACCGGCCCGGACGCGGCCGCGCGGCTGCGGACCGAGCTGGAGCTCTGGGGCAACGAGGCGATCCCGAACCTCGGCGTGGCCGGCGACGCCGAGGCGGTCGCCGCGGCCGTGCGCGAGCTCGCCGACGCCGGCGCCGACTCGGTGATCCTGACCCACGCCGCGGACGAGCCGGACATCGAGGGCTTCGTCCGCTTCACCGCCGAAGAGGTCGGCCCGCTCGTGACATGACGCGGGCGGCGCCCCCGCGTGGAAGGCGCCGCCCGTGCACGCGACGTCAGGCCTGGCCGAGGTAGGCGGCCCGCACCCGCTCGTCGGCCAGGAGCTCCTTGCCCGGGCCCTCGAGGGTCGTGGCGCCGAGGTCGACCACGTAGCCGTGGTCGGCCAGGTCCAGCGCGGCCAGCGCGTTCTGCTCGACCAGCAGGATCGTCGTGCCACCCTGCTGCAGCTCCCGGATCGTGTCGAAGATCAGCTGCGTCATGATCGGCGAGAGGCCCATCGACGGCTCGTCGAGCATCAGCAGGCGCGGCCGCGACATCATCGCCCGGCCGATCGCCAGCATCTGCTGCTCACCGCCGGAGAACAGGCCGGCCTTCTGCGACCGCCGCTCGCCCAACACCGGGAACAGCTCGTAGACCCGTTGCATGTCCGCCCGCACGCCCGCGTCGTCCTTGCGGGTGTACGCGCCGAGCATCATGTTCTCCTCGACCGACATCCGCGCGAACACGCGCCGGCCCTCGGGGCAGTGCGCGACCCCCCGGCTGAGAATCGAGTGCGCGGGCGCCTTGGTGATCGACTCGCCCTCGAACCGGATCTCGCCGTGGCGCGCGCGCAGCAGGCCCGAGATGGTGCGCAGCGTGGTCGTCTTGCCCGCGCCGTTCGCCCCGATGAGGCAGACGATCTTGCCTTCCTCCACCCGGAACGACACGTCCCGCACGGCCTCGATCGCGCCGTAGGCCACGCTCAGGTTCTCGACTTCGAGCAGGGCACTCATGCGTCCTCCTCTCCCGTGCCGGCTTCGTCGTGGTCGACCACGTGACCGGCGGCCGCGGCCTCGGTGATCGAAGCCTCCACCTCCTCGCGTGGCTTGCCCAGGTAGGCCTCGATCACCCGCGGGTCGTCGCGCACCGTCTCCGGTGTGCCTTCCACCAGTACCTCGCCCTGCACCAGCACGGAGACCGAGTCGCACAGGCCGAAGATGAACTTCGTGTCGTGCTCGATGACCACGACCGACACCCCGGTGTCACGGATCCGGAAGATCAGCTGCCGCGCCGCCTCCGTCTCCTGCGGGTTCATGCCCGCGGTCGGCTCGTCGAGCAGCAGCACGTCCGGTTCGGTCGCGAGCGCCCGGGCGATCTCCAGCCGCCGCTGGTCGCCGTAGGGCAGGTTGCGCGCGACCTCGTCGTCCAATCCGGACAGTCCGACGAACTCGAGCAGCTCCGAGGACTTCTGCCGCGCCGCGGCCTCGCCCCGGTGGAACGCCGGGCCGTGGAACAGCGACGCGATCGGGCCCTGCCGCATCCGGATGTGCCGGCCGACGAGCACGTTCTCCCGCACCGTCATGTTGGGGAACAGCCGGATGTTCTGGAACGTCCGCGCGATCCCGGCCGCGGTCACCTTGGCCGGATCGTGCGGCAGGTTCTTGCCGTGCAGCCGGACCGCGCCGCGGGAGGGCGTGTAGAGACCCGTGAGGCAGTTGAACAACGTGGTCTTGCCCGCGCCGTTGGGGCCGATGAGGCCGACGATGCGGCCCTCCTCCAGCGACAGCGAGACGTCGTTGAGGGCGGTCAGGCCACCGAAGATCATGCTGACCCCGCTGGCCTCGAGCACGGTCTCGGACATGCTGTGCCGTGCCGCGCTCATCGTCCGGGCTCCTTAGGGCTCGCCGGGGCCTCGTGTTCTCGCTCGAGCTCCAGTTCCTGTTCCAGCACGGCCTTTTCCTGAACCTCCTCGATGGACTTGCCCTCCGCGGTCTCGCCGGCGAACTCCGCGCGGCGAACCCGGTCGGGCACCAGCCCCTGCGGCCGGAACCGCATGATGAAGATCAGCGCGAGGCCGAACACGAGCAGCCGGTAGTCCTCGAACTCACGCAGCTTCTCCGGCAGCACGAACAGCAGCGAGGCGCCGAGTACCGCACCCGGGATCGTGCCCATGCCGCCGAGGATCACCGCCGCGAGCAGCGTCACCGACTCCAGGAACTTGAAGCTGTCGGCGGAGGCGCTGCCGAGCTTGTGCGCGAAGATCGCGCCCGCGAGGCCGGCGAGCGTGGCGCCGCACATGAACGCGAGGATCTTCGCCCGCCCGGTGGCGATGCCCATCGCACGGGCCGCGTCCTCGTCCTCGCGGATCGCGATCCAGGCGCGGCCGATGCGGCTGTTCTTGAGGTTCGCGAACACCGCCATGATCGCCGCGACCACCAGCACGATCAGGAAGTAGTACAGGACACCGGTCGGCAGGTCGGTGCCCATCAGCGTGACCGGCTCGTTGAACGGCTTGCCGAACATCTCGATCGGCGGGATGCCGGGGATCGCGTTCGAGCCACCGGTCAGTTCGCCGATGTCGTTCAGTGCGGTCCGGTAGAAGATCTCCCCGAACGCGAGCGTCACGATGGCCAGGTAGTCACCGCGCACGCGCAGCGTCGGCGAGCCGACGATCGCGCCGAAGATGCCCGCCACCGCCGCGGAGATGAGCGCGGCGACCGGGAACGGCACGTTCCAGCCCACCGTCGACGCGGCCGCGCCGGACAGGTTCGCCGCGACGAACGCCCCGATGCCGAGGAAGGCCACGTACCCGAGGTCGAGCAGGCCTGCCAGGCCCACCACGATGTTCAGGCCGATCGCGGTCGCCGCGTACACGCCGATGGTGGCCGCGACCTGCATCCAGTACTGGCTGCCCGCGTCAGTGAACGGCAGTGCCAGCGCGCACAGCAGCAGCACCACGATGCTGAACGCGCGGTGCTGCTCCGACAGCCGCGCGACCCAGCCGGTGATACCCATGCCGTGCAGCGCGCCGAGCAGGCCGCCCGCGAACCCCAGGAACGCCAGGAAGATCGGGCCGGCGTACGGGAACGCCGCACCGCCGATGCCGCCCGCGGTCAGCGTGAGCGACACCAGGTACAGCGTCGCGGCGAAGGCGAGGAGCAGCACGACCCACGCGGCGAGCCGCCCGGCCCAGCCGTCGAAGATCTTCGTCGGCCAGTGCGGGATGTCCGGCAGCGGCATCGCACCCGCGCCGAGGATCAGCACGATCCCGGCGGCGATGCCGACGATCGAGCCGAGTGCGACGTTGCCGTCGGCCGACGTGATCGCGCCGATCCCGCCGCCCTTGCCGGCGATGAAGATCGCGGTGATCGCCGAGATCGCCAGGCCGCCCCAGCCGAGCGCGCGCAGCACGCGCGCCTTGCCCGGGGTCGGGGCGAACATGGCGATCAGCGCCAGCACGCCGAACAGCAGCAGGTGCCAGCGGTACCCGCCGAGCTCGAACGGCGCGTCGAAGAACTGCAGCGTCGCCTTCTCCGGGAACGCCCCGTCGTTGAGCAGGAACGTGGCCCAGGGCAGCATCGCCGCGACGAGGAAGAGCACGCCACCCAGCACGGCGAACGGCCGCGCCAGGGCGGGCGGGAGGAATCCGGTCACCTTCGTCATGCCCGCACCCTCTCCACGTCACCGAACAGGCCCTGTGGCCGGAACACCAGCACGAGGATGAGGACCACGAAGATCCACACGTAGTCGTACTGGGTGCCGCCCGGCAGGTACTGCCCGCCGAGGGTCTTGATCAGGCCGATGATGAACGCTCCGATCACCGCGCCGCGCAGGCTGCCGATGCCGCCGAGGACGGCCGCGGTGAAGGCGAAGATGCCGTTCTGGAAGCCGATCGAGTTGTCCACGTTGGTGATGTAGGACCCGTACAGCACGCCGGCGACACCCGCGAGGACGGCGCCGAGCACGAACGTCAGCACGATCACCCGGTCCGGGTTGACGCCCATCAGCCGCGCGGTGTCCCGGTCCTGCGACGTGGCCCGCATCGCGCGGCCCATGCGGGACTGGCTGACGTAGGTCTGCAGCAGGATCGACAGCCCGATCGAGACGACGATCAGCAACAGCCCGGACGCGGAGATCTCGACGGGCCCCAGGTCGATCTGGGCCTCGATGAACACCCGCGGGAACGGCTGGGCCGCGTCGGCGTCGGGGAACCAGAGCCGGATCGCCTCCTGCAGGGCCACTGACACACCGAGCGCGGTGATCAGTGGCGCGAGTCTGGGCGCGTTTCTCAGTGGCCGGTACGCGAAGCGCTCCATGAGCACCGCGATGACCACGGCCACCACCACGCCGCCGAGCAGCATGGTCGGCAGGGCGATGTACCACTGGTCCTGCCAGCTCTCCGGTAGCACCCAGCGATAGACCGCCAGACCACCGAAGGCGCCGACCATGAACACCTCGCCGTGCGCGAAGTTGATCAGCTGAATGATGCCGTACACCATCGTGTAGCCCAAGGCGATCAGGCCGATGGTGGCGCCCAGCACGATGCCGTTGGCTATCTGCTGTAGCAGGGTCCCCACATCTACCTCCACAGGCGGTGGGGGTGGGCTGGGCCCACCCCCACCGTCGCGTCGATCTTCACTGATGGATCTGCTGAACCCGTCGGTCAGCCGCCGAACTCACCGGTCTGGACGGCGTCCCACTTGCCACCCGACACCTGGTAGACGGTCAGCACCTTGTTCGTGCTGTCGCCGTTCTCGTCGAAGGCCACCTTGCCGGTCGCACCCTCACCCTCGTAGCTCTGGGTGTTGGACACGAGGTCCGCGCGCATCTCGTCGGACCATTCCTTGTCACCGATGGTCTTGGACAGCGAGGCGATGATCGCGTTCGCGGCATCGTAGGCGAAGGCACCGTAGGCGCTGAAGCCCTCCTTGTACCCGGCCTTGCCGTAGGCGTCGACGAAGGCCTTCGCGCTGTCCAGGTCCTCGGTCGGGGCGCCGACGGAGGTGGCGAGGTCGCCGTCCTTGCCGCCCAGCTTCATGAAGTTGTCGTCGAAGATGCCGTCGCCACCCATCAGGGGGACGTTCAGGCCGGCGCTGGCAAGCTGCTTGGACAGCGGGCCCGCCTGCGGGTACTGGCCGCCGTAGTACACGGCGTCCGGCTTGAACGGCTTGACAGCGGCGATCTGGCTGGAGAAGTCGGTGTCCTTCTCGCCGATCTTCTGGCGCGTGACGATCTTCGCGCCCTTCTTCTCGGCTTCCTTGGTGAACGTGTCCGCGAGGCCCTCACCGTAGGTCAGGCCGTCGGTGACGATCGCGATGTTCTTCTTGCCGGCCTTGTCGATCAGGTAGTCGGCCGCGTACGGGCCCTGCAGCGAGTCGACCGTGCAGGTGCGGAAGTACGTCTTGTACGGCCGCTTCGGCGCGGTGTCGAAGTTCTCGCCCTTGGTCAGCGCGTCGTTCGTGTTCGCCGGCGAGATCTGCAGAATGCCGGCCTGGTCCAGGATGGGCTGGACGCTCTGGGACACCGAGGAGTTCAGCGTCGAGACGACACCGGTCACCCCCGGGGTCGAGGCGAGCTTGGTCGCCGCCTGCGCGCCGAGCTGCGGGTTCTTCTGGTCGTCCTCGGCCTGCACCTGGAGCTTGTAGCCCTTGACCGAGCACTTCTCGTTGGCCTGGTCGACCGCGAGCCGGGTCGAGTTCTCGATGCCCTTGCCCAGGGCCGAGAGCTCACCGCTCAGCGGGGCGATGACGCCGACAATCAGCGTGCCCTTGCTGGTGTCGCAGCTGGCCTGGCTGTCCCCGCCACCAGCCGGCGCCTCTTCCTTGTTCGTGCCGCAAGCCGCCAGCAGCAGCGCAGCGGCTGCCACCAGTGAAACGGCCTTCACCGTCTGGTTTCGCACGTGACGTCCCTTCTCCACTCACTTCGTTCGAGCATTGCGCACAGCATGCCGAACCCCACCCTCGTCCATGTCAGAGGGCTGGGCCGGAACGTAGTGACAGTCGCTGCGGGAGTCACGTACCTAAGCCCCTCGTGACCAGACTGCAACGAAATTGACCATCATCGTCCGCTCTCCGGACGATGGCCGCCGCGCCGGTCATCGAGAAGTCACCCGATCTCAACTTCACAACGCGGCCGGCCGCAACGGGTTACGCCTCATAGTCTTTCCTCGTGTCCACCCGGAAGCGGCTACTCGCCTGGTTGACCGGGTTCGTGCTCGTGGCCGGCGCTGTGCTGGTGCTCAAGGCCACCGAGGAGGACACCGCGCACGGCGCGGAGCCCGCGGTGCGGGTCGACCGCTTCGCGTCGAACATCGTCGTGCTGCCCAACGCCGGGCGCCGGCCCGCGCCGCCCGGCCGGATCACGGTGCTGCCCGGGCCGGGCACGCTGCGGCTGTCGTGGGCGGACGGCCTCGTGGGCGGCAGATCACCCGATGGGGTGACCGGGTACGAGGTCAGCTGGCATGTCGAGGGTGAGCAGGCGACCGCGAGCCGGCTCGTCGCGGCGCCGGACGTGCAGCTGTTCGGGCTCACCGACGGCCGGCGCTACCGCGTGGCGGTGCGCAGCCTGGACGCGTTCGGGCAGCGGTCGGCGGCGGCCGACGTGATCGGTGAGCCCGGCCACGGGGAGGAGCCCGCGCTCGCCGGGCTCACCGGGATGTACGACGACTTCGCCGACCCGGCGACCGCGCTGGAGTCCTCGCCGGACGCGCGCTGGCACGTGTCCGGCTATCGCGGCTGCGTCGGCCTGGGCACGGGCCGGGTCGACGGCCGCGGGCTGCCGATCGACCTGGGTTGCGGGGCGGACATGGCGGTCCTGCGATCCCGGGTGCCGATGCGGCTGACCGCACCCGAGGGAGCGGACCAGGTGCTGGGCCGGATCGCGGTGCGCACGGACGCGGCGGGTCCGGGCGGCGAGCTGACCGTGGATCTCGTGCCGGGACGGGCGGACCGGGTCGGCGTCGGCGTGCGGCGGGCGAGCCGGACCGAGGAGGCGGACCCGGGGCTGCCGGGCGGCACGATCCGGGTGTCGGTGTCGGACTCGAACGTGCAGGTGAGCACCGGGCCGGGCGCGCCCGCGCGCGGGGCAACGCGGGAGGTGCACCCGGCGCCGCGGCGCGGGCCGGGCGTGGTGCACCTGTTCGAGGTGGCGCTGACCTCGTCCGGCGTGCGGGTGTACCAGGACGGCCTGGCGGTGGCGGTCCGCGACGTGGTGCCGGCGTGGCGGGAGGCGTCGGTGCTGCTGGGGTTCCGCGGGCCGGACGGGCGGCGCTCGCGGGTGCACGTGTCGTCGGCGGGGTTCACGGGGCCGGCGCAGGCGCCGCCGCGCGTGGTGGAGACGTCGGTGAACGCCGGGACGCAGCGCGTGCTCGGGCCGGCGGACCAGGAGCCGGGCATCGGGATCGCGCGGACCCCGTTGCGGGCGGCCAACTCCGCGCGGGTGGTGGCGACGCTGTCGGTCACGCCGGAGCTGGACCCGCGGCGGGTGGTGGTGCAGCTGGGCGGGCTGCGGGTGCCGGCGCGGCCCGTGGTGGCGGTGCCGTCACGGGAGCAGGGCGCGGCGCTGACCGTGGTCGCCGACGTGCCGCGGTCGCTGCTGGGGGTGAAGGGGCCGGACTCGATCACGCCGTTCGTCCTGCGGGCGCCGGGGGCGAGCGTGAACTCGTCGCTGCTGGAGACCTACCTGGAGATCACGCCGGGGCCCGGCTGGACGCCACCGGAGGCGAACGCCACGGAGCCGCCGCGGCTGCCCGACGCGCTACCCCGGGTGGTGGCGGAGCTGGCGAACGCGGCGGGGCAGCCGTTGCGGAGCACGACGGTGCCGCGGCGCGGGCAGCTGGTGTTGAACGTGGCGCTGCAGCCGGAACACGCGCAGTGGGACACCGGGGCGGTCGCCGGCGTGCAGGGCGTGCAGGTACGGCTGGACGGCGCGCTGATCGCGGGCATCCCGACCGCCGCCGACGGGCCGGGGGTCGGCGGGAGCTACGCGGTGTCGATCGCCATGGGCGGCCTCGCGTACGGCCCCCACACGATCGAGGTGCGCGAGTACGGGATGGGCGACGAGCGGCCCGTGTCGGCGCTGCTCAACTTCCTCGTCAGGTGATGTTCTCGACCACGGCCTCGGCGACGGCCTTCATCGTGGCGCGGCGGTCCATGGCGGTGCGCTGGATCCAGCGGAAGGCCTCGGGTTCGGAGAGGCCCTGGTTGGTCATGAGCAGGCCCTTGGCGCGCTCGATGAGCTTGCGGGTCTCCATGCGCTCGGTGAGCGAGGCGACCTCGGTCTCGAGGGCGGCGAGCTCGGCGAACCGGCTGACCGCGAGCTCGATGGCCGGCACGAGGTCGTGCTTGGCGAAGGGCTTGACCAGGTAGGCCATGGCGCCGGCGTCGCGGGCCCGCTCGACGAGGTCACGCTGGCTGAAAGCGGTGAGGATGACGACGGGCGCGATCCGGTCCCCCGCGATCGCCGCGGCCGCGTCGATCCCGTCCATCTTGGGCATCTTCACGTCGAGGATCACGAGGTCCGGCCGCAGCTCGGTGGCGAGCGCCACGGCCTGCTCCCCGTCAGCGGCCTCGCCGGCGACGTGGTAGCCCTCTTCCTTGAGCATCTCGACGAGGTCGAGCCGGATGAGCGCCTCATCCTCGGCGACGAGGACACTGCGCTGCACGCCCGGGCCCGTCTGGGCCTCGGCAGCCTGCTCGGTCACCGGGGTCCTCCTGAGGTCTCGGCTGCTGCGGAAACCCCAGCCTACCGGCGGCGCAGCAAGCCCCGCCCACCTCCGAGACGGCGATCACGCAAATGTAACGAGCCGGCAACACCGCCCCGCTTTGCGGTGGTAACCCTGCGGATCCGACCACCCGCGATCCCGTAGAGTCTTGCGCCGAGCCCCCGTAGCCCAACCGGCAGAGGCAACGGATTCAAAACCCGTCCAGTGTGCGTTCGAATCGCACCGGGGGCACCCTCTCCCAGCCACCTTGAGCAGGTCTCTTAACCTGCGAGCATGCCCCCGAGAGGGGTGTACGCAGCGGCGAGTTCCTGTGGGGCGTACGTCGGACCGGCCACGCTCATCGTCGGTGGCTGCTCTGGCTGTGAGTCCAAGGCTATGTCGATCAACAGATCTTCCGGCCCGGTCACCCGCAAGCGGCTGAAGAAGAGCCGTGCCACCTCGAGCTGGAACTCAGTTTCGAAATCAAGGGGTCCCAAGCCGCACGGACGTCGCGCGGGAGCACCAGCTCGTCCCACAGGTCGACCAGCAACACGCCATCGATATAGGCGAGCACGTCCTGCGGGCAACCCTCCCGCAGCACCGCCTCGTACACGCGGGCACGCTCTGACCGGTCCCTGAGCCGGTACAGCCGGCCAGGCTGCGACCAGTTCAACGACAGCGGCAACTCAACCGTCGCCAAGGCCGTGTGCGGCGGGAGCGACGGGAGCTGGTCCGGCACTTGGGACACGCGACCCCGAGCACTCGTCACGGCGCGGAACGTGATCCGCGGGCGCTCCTGGCTCAGGCCGGGCAGGTGCCACGCGGCCGCCAGCAACTTCGCTACAGACACCACGAGCACTCTCCCGACGGACCTG
>CAVSMR010000024.1:0-479131 GCA_963729115.1 uncultured Actinomycetota bacterium
GCCCCGAGCTGAGGTACGTACCGAGCGCGAAGTGCCGTAGCGCCTCATCGACATGGTGGGCGTCCAGGCCCCCGGACCGCCACAGCTCCTCGATGACCGAGCCGACCCGCTGGAGGGCGTCGACCAGGGCGGTGTCGACACCGCGCGCCGGTCCGGTACGGCGTTGCAGCACCTCGGCGAGGTGGCCGCGCAGCTGCCGCTGGAGGTCTTCGGTGCCCGCGAACCGCCGCCCGGCCAGCGGCGCGGCCAGCCGGTCCAGGTCGAGGCGGTCGGCGGGGTCGGGCACCGCGGCACCGGCGAGTTTGGCCAGCCGGTCGGCGTCGGTGATCAGCACGGCGTACTGGGCGTCGAAGTCCTGCCAGCTCATACGGGTACGAGCGGGCTGTTCCGCGAAGAGCGCGCGGTAGTGGCACCAGCCCAGTTCGGCCACCACCAGCGGCCAGGCATCGCGGGCGAAGCCGGCGCCGGGCCGGGACAGCCGGGCGCGGCAGGCGTCGACGGTGGCGAAGCGGGGGGCGGCGGCCGGGGCCGTCGCCGGAGCCGTGGCCGTGGCCGGTGCCGCGGGCGCCGGTTTGGCCGGTTTGGGCGGCAGCGGAACGCCCCGGCGGGAGCCGGCGTACAGCCGCGGCTCGCGCCCGGACGGCAGATAGCGCAGCGCACCCTCCGGGGTGCGCGTGAAGCGGCCGCCACGGCCCTCCGTCAGCAGCGCCAGACAGTCGATGAAGACCAGACCGAGGCCGCGGACGACGACGGGCGCACCGGCCGGGATGCGCTCCAGCGCCTCCGCGTCGGCGGGCCCGGGGCCGATCCGGGTCAGGCCGGCCGGCACGGGGGCGGCGAGGGTCTCCGTATGACCCTGGGCGAACACCACCCGGTCGGCGAGGAAGGGGGGTTCGCCGGAGTCGAGGATCACCTGCTGGCGGCCCCGCCCGTCCGCTGCCGCCCCGTCGGCGGGCGTGCGGCGCAGATCGGTCACCCGGGCCCGGTGGACGTACAGCCGTACCGAGGCGGGCCGTTCACGGGTCACGGTCGCGAAGAAGTGGCGCAGATAGCGGCCCTGGTCGCGGCGGGCGGCGTAGGCGCCGTCGTGGAGCGGGGCGTCGAGCCAGCCGGCGGTCGTGGGGCCGGGCCGCGGCGGCCCGTCGCACTCCACGCTCTCGTCCGGGTACATCGTGACCTGCTCGGCGGCGGAGTTCATCCACAGCAGGCCGGACTGGCCGGTGCGCCAGGTGCGGCCGGCGCCCGGCGGGTACGGGTCGACGATGTGCAGATCCAGGGGCCGGTCGCCGTACAGGGCCGGGACGTTGGCGAGGATCCGCTCGACGACCGAGGCGCCGCGCGGGCCGCAGCCGATGATGCAGAGGGAGCGGGCCGGGCCCGTGTGGTCGTTCAACTGGACTCCGTCCGCTGGCCGCTGTCCGGACGTGGGATGCACGCACAAAAGGGGGCCCGGTGGCCCGTGCGCGAAGCACGGGACCACCGGGCGCCGTGTCAGCAGCCGCCGCTGACGGTGGAACCGAGCGCCTGGGCGTCACGCTCGCCCGGCACCTCCAGACCCTGAAGATCCATGATGCTCATCTCGAACCCCTCCCTTCCGTTGTCCGATCCGGGTGCGTACAGTGCGTAGAGGACACCGAACTCGGTGTCAGCAGCCGCCGCTGACGGTGGAGCCGAGCGCCTGAGCGTCACGCTCGCCCGGCACCTCCAGACCCTGAAGATCCATGATGGTCATTTACGACACCTCCCTTCGGGGATGAGCAGGAACGGTGGACAGCGGAGCTGATGTCCCAGGTGCCGTTGCGGGACACCTGGAGCCGGCGGGACGGGCATTGCGGTGCACGGCCCGCCGGCGTCACATCAGCAGCCGGTGCTGACGGTGGAGCCGAGCGCCTGGGCCTCACGCTCGCCCGGCACCTCCAGACCCTGAAGATCCATGATGGTCATTTACGACACCTCCCTTCCGTTGTCCGCAGTGCCCGCCGTCCCGGACGGGGCGGTGGGGGTCGCGGCGCCATGGGCGCCGCGGGCGCGCTCCGGGGCGGCCGAGTGAACGGCCGCGGCGGACCGCGAGTCAGTGAGGAACGGGAGCAGTTCGGTGCCCCGTTCGGCGGCGCCGAGGGCCAGCAGTACGCCGGCCCCGCCGGTGGCCACGTCCATGGAGATCCGGGCCCGGCCGTCACAGGGGAAGACCGTCGCGCCGTTCAGCGTCATGGCGTGCTGGTGAAGGTTGGTCAGATGGCGGCGCAGCTGCCGCTCGGCGGTCTCCGCGGGCAGCGGGACCCACTCGCGCAATGTGGCGAGGGTGCCGATCAGTCCGGCGCGTCCGCCCCACAGCCCCGATTCGATGACGAAGTCGGAGGAGCAGGCCCGCAGCAGGGCCGGCAGGGCCTCGCGGATCCGCGCGTCGTCGCGGTGGCGCAGGAGTTCGGCCGCCACGAGGGCGATGCCCGCGCTGCCGTTGTCGAGATAGGGCAGCAGCCGGAATCCCTCGTCGACCTGAAGGGTGTCCTGCGGTCCTGACGCGCAGCGGTCGAGGTCGCGGTGCACGGCCCGGACCGCCTCGTCCAGCAGGCCCCGGTCGCCGGTGGCCCGGTGGGCGCGGAGCAGGAACAGCGCCGGTCCCGACCAGCCGTACATCAGCCCGGCGGCGTGGGTGGAGCCGCGGCGGCGCTTGTGCTCGACGGGCTCGGTGCGGGCCGCCGCGAGCCGCTCGGTGACCCGGTCGGCGAGGCCGAGGGCCTGCTGCCGCAGGGCATCGCTGTCCAGCGCGTCGGCGAAGTGCAGAAGGTTCAGACCGACGCCGGACAGGCCGCGGTAGAGGCTGGGGCAGTGGCGTACGGAGAGCCGGTCAGCGGCCCGGTCGAGGGCGCGCAGGGCTCCCTCGTCGTCGCCCAACTCCCTTAAGACGTAGGCCATTCCGTGCAGGCCGTCGTAGAAGCCGGTCCGCTCGGCGGGGACCCGGTCGACGGCGGCGCGCAGCCAGGCCGCGCCCTCCTCGTCGCGTTCCCCGAGGACGGTGTGGCGGGCCCAGAGGACGCCGGCCGCGCCGTGTCCGAAGCCCGCGCCGCCCTCGGCGAACTGGGCGAAGTCGCCGGGGTACAGCCGGTCTTCACGGTGCGGGGTGGCGCTGTCGCGCAGCCCGCGGCCGATCGAGGTCAGTACGTCGGGCGGCGGGAACGCCCCTGGGGCGCTGCGGAGCGGGGAGGTCGTGTTGTCGTTGGGGGCGAGCTGCGGGGCCAGCCGTGCCACCAGGTCGCCCGGGAGGCCGAACCGGCGTGCCGCGGTGTCGAGCAGCGCCGACGCCTTGTCGGGGGCCAGCCCGCCGAGCGCGGCGAGCGGCAGGAACAGCCACAGCGCGATGGCGGCCAGTGCGTAGTGGTCACCGTCCGCGCCGGTGGCGTCGGCCCGGTGGAAGCCCGGGGCGCCGAGGCTGCTGGGGGTGGCCAGGTCGATCGCGTCGGCCACCTCGAAGTCCAGCAGGACGGGGATGTCGCCGGGCTGGATGATGAAGTTGCCCGGGTGCAGGTCGCCGATGCGGACCCCGCGCCCGTGCACCGAGGCGATCAGCGCCTCGATCCGGCCGAACAGGGCCAGGGCGCGGTCCCGGTGGGCGGTCACGGCCGCCTCGTCGGGTTCGGGCACGGTCAGCGGATAGATCCCGGCCAGCCAGGACTGGAAGTCCTGCCCCTCGACCTCCTCCAGGACCAGGAACAGGTGGTCGCGGACCTGGAAGGTGCCGAAGGTGCGGGGGATGCCGGGCAGTCCGGCCAGCTTCGCCAGGATCCGGTGCTCATGGGCGAGCCGGGCGACCGCGTCGCGGCCGACGCCGTCCGTACCCGAATACGGCCGGCCCTCCTTGAGGACGACGCTGCGCTCCCCGGCGCCGAGGGCGTGGTCGCCGGCCGGCTCGGCGCGGTAGACGCCGCCGCCGTGCGAGAAGTGCAGCGCACCGGTGATCCGGTACGGGAAGTCGTCCACGGCCTGCCGGGCGGCCAGCGAGTCCTTGAGGATGTCCGGTGTCGCCACCCAGTCGGGGGTGTGGAAGACCGGGGCGCGGCGGTCCGGTTCCGGTGTGCCGTCGGGGCGCCGGAAGGCCGTCACCAGCTCGCCGTCGGCGTCTTCCATGTAGCGGGTGCGGAAGCCGCCGTAGCGTACGTACAGCGGGCCCTCGCGGAAGCGCAGATCGGTGAGGACGTACGGGCCCGGCCGGCCGCCGACGAGCGCGTCCAGGCCTTCGAGGGTGCGGGCCAGCTCGGCCTCGTCCACGGGGTAGACGGTCAGCAGCTTGCCGGCGGAGGAGCGCTGGGCGTACTTGCGGCTCAGGGCACGCAGGACGTTGGCGCTCTTGAGGTACTTGAAGGCGATGCCGTGCCGGGTGCAGTAGGCGGCGACGTCGGCGAGGGTGCGGTGGGCGTCCTCCTGGGCCGCGCTGACGTGGATCTTCCAGCCCTGGTCGGGGAGGTGGTCCTCGGGCGGGCGGCAGAAGGTCCAGGCGTCGTTGTCGTCGCGGGTCCAGCCGTCGGGCAGCGGCGGGGCGGGGAAGCGGGTGGCTTCCAGGTCCCAGTTGCCGGGCCAGTCGAAGAAGGTGCGGTCGGCCAGGGCGAAGCTCTCGGCGCCGTCTCTCATGCGGCACCTCGCGCGGGGGCGGCGACGGCCGGCACGGGCTCCTCGGTCCGGGCGGTGTCATGGAGCCCGTCGGCACGGGCGGCGGCGTCGGGCGCGGCCTTGTCGTGCGGTGCGGGGGCGTCGTCCAGGAACTGCGCGAGGGCGGTGCGCCCGGTCGTCGTCAGATGCTCGGCGAGGACGGCGCGGGCCTGGGCCTTGTCGTCCCCGTCCACGAAGTCTTCGAGTCCGACGGCCAGTACGCGGTTGTCCTCACTGGGCTTCAGCGAGGCGTAGTGCTCGTCGCGGAGCAGCCCCCACACGATCGAGTCGTGGTACGCGCCGTCGAGATAGCAGTGGTCGCGCAGGATGCCCTCGACCACGAACGGGGTCTTGGTCATCAGCCGGATGATGCCCTTGTTGTAGCCGGCGGTGGTGACCTGCACCCGGTGCGCGTCGAGTTGGTGGAAGAGGTAGTCGACGAGCAGGACGACCGCCTCCGCGCCGTAGCCGCGGCGCCACAGCTCGGGGGAGCCGATCGCGCCGCCGACGGTGAAGCCGCCGATCCGGCCGCTGCGCTGGTAGCTGACGGTGCCGATGCCGTCGCCGTCCTTCGTACGGATCACCAGATGGTGGACCCGCCCCGAGCGGTTGGCCGCTTCGACCTCGGCGGCGCCCAGCAGCTCCCAGTCCCCGCTGAGCACGGCGGCCGGCGAGCCGGGCCGCAGCCAGGAGGCGATCGCCGCCCAGTCGTCGTCGCCGGGCCATTCCAAGGTCACCAGTCGTCCCTGCATGATGCGTCTCCCTCCTCAGCCTGTGTAGCGGGTCAGTACGAGTACGGCGTTGTGGCCGCCGAATCCGAACGAATTGCTCAGCACCACGTCGCCGTCCCAGTCGCGGGCGCCCTTGACCACCAGGTCGAGATCCGGTTCCTCGGGGTGGTCGCAGTTACGGATCGGTGGGATCTTGCGGTCCCGCAGCGAGAGCACCGCGGCGATCGCCTCGACGGCTCCGGACGCACCGAGCATGTGCCCGGTCATGCTCTTGACGGCGGTGATCGGCGTACGGGGCAGCTGGTCGGGGCCGAGCACCTCGCGCAGGATCGCCGCCTCGATGCGGTCGTTCTGCACGGTGCCGGTGCCGTGGGCACTGACCTGCCCGACCTCCTCGGGGGCCCGGCCCGCGTCGGCGAGCGCACCGCGCACGGCGCGGATGGCTCCGGCGCCGGTCGGATCGAGGGCGGTCACATGATGGGCGTCCGTGGTGGCGGCGTACCCGGCCACCTCGGCGAGGATCGGTGCGCCCCGGCGCTCGGCGTGCCCGGCCTCCTCCAGCGTCAGGACTCCGGCACCGACGGCCATCACAAAGCCGGCGCGGTCCCGGTCGAAGGGCCGGCTGGCTCCTTCGGGGTCCTCGTTGCGGCGGGAGAGGGCCTGCGCGTTGGCGGTGCCGGCCAGGTCGGTGGCGGTGAGGGAATCGTCCGCGCCGCCGGCCAGGGCGATATCGGCGCGGCCGGAGCGGATCATCTCGGTCGCCTCGCCGATGGCCACCGCGCCGGTGGCACAGGCCGCGGAGACCGCACAACTGGGGCCGTTGATCCCGTACTTGATGGACAGCAGGCTGGCCGGGTGGTCGATGGCGGTGAGGACCGAGTGGTACGGGGAGACCCGCCGCGGGCCCTTCTCCTTGAGGACGTCGTACTGCTGCTGGATCGCGTGGGCGGCGCCGTAGCCGGAGCCGATCACCGCGGCGAAGCGGTACGGGTCGATGCCGGCCGGCGGTTCGAGGCCGGCCGCCCGCAGGGCCTGGGCGGCGGCGACCACCGCGTACTGGGTGAAGCTGTCGCTGCGCCGGGCCTCCTGCGGGGTGAGGTAGCCGGTCGTGTCGAAATCGGTGACCTCCCCGCCGATACGCACCGGGAGGTCCGAGGCATCGAAGCGGGTGACGGGACCGAGGCCGCTACGGCCGGCCAGGAGAGCGGCCCAGAAGTCCGCGGTGGTGTTTCCCACGGGGGACACCACGCCGCAGCCGGTGACGACAACGCGCCGCCGATCCTCGCGCAACTCCATGGAACTCGCCTCCTACTTTTCTGCCCCGTTGTCACGCTTGGGGCGTCCTCATGACCAGAAACATGACAGGCGAGTCATTGTGCTGTCAACAGCCTTCGCGGAAGACGGTCAGTCAACGAGGTCCGCTTCTGCCGACCATCAGGCCTCGCACCAGCGGAAACGCTCTCAGGAGCGTGACTGACAGAGTCACGAAAATTGACTATGGCAGGCGGATGACTGGGGTGGACCGGGTTGCGGGGGCGCGTCCGGAGGGGGCGGCAACGGGCGGGGTGGGGGCGCCGGCGGGGCGCCGGCCCGGCACTGGCGGGGCACTGGCGGGGCGAGGTGCCGGGCCGGTGCGGGGCGCGCCCCCACCGCGCCCCTGGCTGCCCCTGAACGCCCCGCTGACGCCCCCGTTGCCGCCTCCGCGCCGCCCCCGCGCCGCCCTCCGGTCGGGCCGGGAGTACATAGAAAGTGACAGAAGACGGGGTGGAAAGTGCCTACCTGCGGATGATCCGAATGTGCCGGGCGGACGGGACGCTGGTCCGTACAACGAGCTCCGACACCATCACAAGGAACGAGGGGAACTCATGAAGGGTATTGCCGTAGGTATTGTTCTGGCGATCGTAGGTCTGGTCCTATGGCTGACCACAAAGGAAGTGGAGACCCCGATCGTCTCGCTTCACAAGGCCGGGCTGATCCTGGCCATCATCGGTGGCGCAGAGGCCTTGTTCGCGCTACTGGGATTGGGAAAGAAAGCTAATAAATAAACGCGCATTGCGCGCAATCACGGCATTTTCGCCGCCGTGGCACTTTGGCCCCGGCGGCCGTCAGTCCCGCTTTTCGAGGAGGTCCGCCAGCCGTTCCCGGGCCCGTTCGGCGTGCCGGTACGCCTGGGCCCGCCGGAACAGCTCCGCGGAATACCGGAAGTGCCCGGCCGCCCTTTCCCGGTCCCCCACCCGCTCGCAAGCCGCCGCGATCTCCAGGAGCGCGGCGGCTTTCTCATGGCTGCGGCCCGTATCGGGCAGCGCGGCCAGCTGCTCGCCCAGCGCAAGGACCCGGCCGCTGTCACCGGCCGCCTCCGCGAGGACCGCGTCCGCGGTCGTCAGCCAGAGCGGGAACTCCGGTTCCTGCGCCACCGAGGCCACGACCAGGCCGCGCTCGACGATGCTGCGGGCCTCCGCCGTCGCACCGCGGTGCAGCAACAGCAGGGCGTAATGCCCGTTGACCTTCTCCCAGAGCGGGAAACCGGCGCCCGGGGTCACCCGGCGCGCACACTCCCCCAGCAGGGCGGCGGCACGCTCCACCTCGCCCCGGTCGCGCAGGTCGAGCGCCCGGTGCAGATCGATGGCGGCGCGCGGCCCGGGGAGCACCCCGTCCGCCGACGGCCGGCTGTGGTCGGTGTCGGGAGCCCAGTCCGGGCAGCCGCTCCAATACGCGCAGCGGGTGAGCACTTCGAGGACCAGCAGCGAGTGGAACCCGGTGCCGGGGCGCTGACCGGCACATTCGAGGAAGCCGGTGAGGGCGTAGCGCAGCCCGTCCTGGACCCGTCCTGCCGACTCCAGCAGGTCGGCCAGCGCGATCAGGGCGCGCAGCCGGGGCTCGGCGAACGGCGCGGGGGCCGGGGCGTCCAGCATCCGCAGCAGGACCTCGGCGCCCTCGTCGGCGCGGCCGAGCGTGCCCAGTATTTCGGCAATGGCGAGCTGCGCCTCGGTGAATACGTCGTCCTGCCGGCCTGCCGGTTCCATCTCGGCAAGTGCGCGGAATTCGGACAGCGCACCCGCGGCGTCCCCGCCGTCCCATTGCCTGCGCGCCGCCACCAATCGTCCGACGAGGTCGAGCCTGCGGACCCGGCCGGTGGTTTCGGCCTGCTCTGCGGTGCCGGATATTTCGTCCACGCCGACCCCTAGGCGTTCCGCCAGGATCTTGAGTGCCCGGCCGCTGGGAATGCGCTTCCCGCGTTCGACGAGCGAGATGTAGCTGGACGACATTTCAGACCCGGCAAGGTCGTGCTGGGTCATTCCAGCGCCGACCCGGAGCTCTTTGATTCTCCTCCCGGTGTCCGCCAGCTCAGGCATTCGACAAGCCCTCCGGATTTCGAACAGTGGATGACTCCGGCCGACTGCATCAAAACGGCGAGTCACAATGAGTGGTGGGCACTTTACCAAGCAGTCAAGAAGAAGTCGACCGATATTCGGATTCCTTCACCCGTCTTCACCGGGCCCGTCGAGATCATTTCGAGGGGGCTCGGCGCATTGTGCGGAGCCCCCCGCGAGAGGCCGGTCCGCACCACGGAAAACCGGCCGCCGGGCACACCGAACTGTGTGCGGCGGCGCCATGGGTCAACCTTTCGATGTACTACCGCACGGCGATGCACACCCCCGCGGCGTCGTGGTCGGATGAGGCCGCAAGCGCCCCACCACCGCCGGACTCCGCGGAGGCACCACAGATGACGCAGCCCCAACGCCCCGATCTGCACAAGGACGTGGCGCCCCCGCACACCTCCTCGCCCTCGGTGCTGGCCTCGGACGCCGAGCGCGAGACCATGGTCGAACGGCTCCGCGAGGCCACCGCCGAGGGCCGGTTAACCCTGGAGGAGCTGGCCGAGCGCTCCGAGGCCGCCTATCTGGCCCGTACCCGCGCCGAGTTGATGTCCGTCGGCGAGGATCTGCCGCACGTGACACCCCCCGCCTCGGCGGGGACCGCCACCGGACAGCGCACCTTCCGCGCCACCTTCGGCGACCTCGTCCACCACAGTCCCGTGCTGGAGCACGGCATCGCGGCGACCGCGGTCTTCGGAGACGTGACCCTCGACCTGTGCGCCTCCCCGGCACCGTCCACCGGTGAGCTGACCATCGAGGCCCGCGCGCTCGTCGGCGATGTGCACCTGCTGCTGCCGGAGGGCGTCCGGGTCGAGATGAACTGCTCCAAGGTCCTCGGGGATCTGCGCAATCTGACCCGGGAGCACGCCGGCCCGGAGGCCATCACCCCGCTCGTACGGATCAACGGCTCCGCCGTCCTCGGCGACATCATCGTCGCCCACCCCGACAGCGACCGCCGCACGTACTGGCAGAAGTGGCTCGACGAGCGCCGCAGCCGGGCCTGAGCCGAGGAGAATCCGTGACGTCCCCTCAGGTACTGCCCCGCCCCGCACCGTCCGCCCCGTCCGCCCCGCTCCTCGACGAGCCGCGGATAGGCCTGCGGGCCACGGTGCGGCACACCGGCGCGCTGGCCCGCCGCAATCTCCTCCAGATCCGGCAGAACCCGACGTCGATGACCGACGCGCTGCTGATGCCGATCGTGCTGACCGGGCTGTTCGTCTTCGTCTTCGGCGGCGCGATCGGGGCCGGCGGCGACCGCGCGCAGTACACCACCTTCCTGATCCCCGGGCTGATGGTGATCCTCGGGATGACCATCGCCATGGCCGTGGGCGTCGGCGTCAACGACGACTTCCGTACGGGCGTGATGGACCGCTTCCGCACGATGCCCATCGCCCGCTCCTCGGTGCTGCTGGCCAAGGTCGTGGTGGAGACCGGCCGGATGCTGGTCGCCATCACGGTGCTCCTGATCTTCGGCGCGCTGCTCGGCTTCGACCTCACCGGACACTGGCCGGGACTGCTGGCCGCGGTCGCCCTGACCGCCGTCTTCGGCACCTCACTGGTGTGGGGCTTCATGCTGCTGGGCCTCACCATGCGCACCGCTCAGGCCATCCAGGGGCTCTCGGTCGTGGTGCTGACCCCACTGCAATTCGCCTCCTCGATCTTCGTGCCGCCCGCGACGATGCCGGAGTGGCTCCAGACCTTCACCCGTTTCAACCCCCTGACCCACATGGCCGACGCGGCCCGCGGACTCGCCCTGGGCGAGGGCCCGGTGGCCGGCCCGGTGTTCTGGACGCTGGTGTGGTCGGCGGCCCTCACCGCGCTCACCGCCCCGGTCGCCATCGCCAAGTTCCGCACCAAGACCTGACACCCGAATCCCGTACGGAGCGGAGTACCTCCCCCGGCACGCCCTCGGCGTGGCTCCCTCCGTACGAAGAAGACGTGCCCGGCCTCCTCCGGCCACCCCCGGGCCGCAGGAGGCCGGGCACGCGACCCTCTCCCCCGGGGGCGGGGTGTACGGGGCGTTGCCCGCCCTCTCGCATACGGCCGGACCCTCACCGTCGTGGCGCCGCGCCGCCGGGCGGGTTCCGCCTCGGCAGGCGACCGGCCACCGTGGTGAGGGTCCGGCGACAGGAACGACCCCTGGGGGTCTCCCCCTAGGGCGCCCCGTCCGGCTGAGGGCCCTCGCGTTCCGGGAAGTCCCCCGCGGAGGCGGTCATCCCCGGCGGGGTGTCGGCGAGCGCGGCCGCCACCTCCACCACGGTGGTGGTCCCGGCCGCGACCTGCCGCCAGCCGTCCGCCAGCGCCCCGGCCAGCTCGTCGGCGTCCGTCACCCGCCGGTAACCCAGGCCGTAGGCGCTGGTCAGGCCCTCGGTTCCGGTCGGGCGGGGGCGGGTGAAGGCGAAGCGCGAGCCGGTACCGGATACCCGGTCGAGGTTGGACTGGAGCCAGCCGTAGCCGCCGTTGTCGAGGACGACATAGAGCACGGCGGCGCCCGCGTCGGCGACGGTGGGCAGCTCGCTGCGGAAGAGGTTGAAGGCGCCGTCGCCGACCACCGCGACCACCGGCCGCCCGGCCGGCTCGGCCAGCCGTACGCCCACCGCGGCGGCCGCGCCGAAGCCGAGCGGGGTCTGCTCGCTGGGCACCACGGAGCCGCCGCCGGACCCCAGCGACCAGTGCGGGAAGAAGTACGACCACATGTCCTGGAGGCCGTTCTCCTGGACCAGGACCCGGTCGGCGGGGACGGCGCGGTCGAGGGCGGCCAGCACCCGGGCGACCGGCACGGCCCCGTCGGCCACCGTCTTGGCGGCCTCCTCGGCGCGGTCCGCGGCACGCTGCACCAGCGCGGCACGCGCCGCACGGACCCGCGCCGGCCAGGCGTCGGCGGGCCGGTGGCCGGCCAGCAGCCCCGCCCAGCCGTCCACGATCCGTCCGGCGTCACCCAGCACATGGGCGCCGGGCCGCTCCATGGTCAGGTTCTCCTCCCCCAACACGGCCTGAATCACCGACAGTTGGGTGGCATCTTCCGGCCAGCCGAAGGTGGCGGTCTCCTCCAGCCGGCTGCCCAGCGCGATGACGAGGTCCGCCTCGCGCCACAGCGCGTCCATCGGGGTGACCGTGTAGAGGCCGCTGACACCGCAGTGGAGCGGATGGTCCTCGGCCACCGTGCCGCGCCCTGAGGCGGTGCTGAAGAGGCCGGCGCCGATCCGCTCGGCGAACCGCTCGATGCGGCGGCCGGTGTTGCGGTGCCGGGCACCGCCGCCGACCAGCAGCAACGGCCGCTCGGCGGCGGCGATCCGCGCCGCGGTGGCGGCCAGCGCGTCCGGGTCGGGGGCCGGCCGCTGGGGCGTGGCCGGGCGCCAGGGTCCGCTGCGGGTGACCGGTTCGGCGGCGATCTGCTCGGCGAGCTCCAGGTAGACCGGCCCCGGAGCGCCGTTGACGGCGAGCGCCGCGGCCTTCTCCAGGGCGCCGGGCAGCCGCTCGGCGTGGTCGACGCGGGACGCCCACTTCACGTACGGGCGGACCGCGGTCAGCTGGTCGAGCTCCTGGAAGGCGCCGGTGCCGAGCCGGTCGAGCCGGGTGCCGTCGGCGATGAGGATCAGCGGTACGGCGGCGGAGCGCGCCTCCAGGACGCCGGTGAGCGCATTGGTCAGCGCCGGGCCCTTGCCGATCACGCAGACGCCGGGGCGGCCGGACGCGAGCGCGTAACCGGTCGCCATGAACAGGGCGTTGCGCTGGTCCCGGCAGAGCACCACGGTGGTGTCGGACCGCTCCAGCTCGCCGAGCAGCGCCATGTCGTCGCCGGGCAGCCCGAACACCACGTCGGTGCCCAGGTGGTGGAGGTGATCGGCGATCGCGGCCCAGGCGGTGGGGTGGGTGTACGAGGTCATCGGCCGGCTCCCGGACCGTGGGCGGCGACGGCCTTGGAGATCAGCACGGGCTCGGCCCGCACTTCCTCGCCGTCGAAGATGTAGTTGGCCATCCGGCCGTAGCCGCCGAACGGGGCATTGCCGTCGTCGATGGACAGCAAGGTGGTGTCGAGGGTGACGGTGGTGCGCCGGCGCAGCGCCTCGACGAGGCCGGGGGCGTGGCCGTAGACGCTGGATCCCAGAGCGCGTTCGGTGAACATGCCGGTGGTGAGGGTCGAGGCCAGGGCGTCCTGGTCGCGGTAGCCGGCGATGTTGAAGATCGGGGCGAAGAACTCCGGTACGTGGGTGCGCGGAGTGACCTCCTCGCCGACGACGACGGTGGGGTCGAGCCGCCGGGCGCGGAAGTCGACATGCCCGCCGTGCACGATGCCGCCGCGGTTACGGGCGAGGAACTGTGCGCCGTCCTCCAGCGCGCTCTCGTAGAAGATCGGCCCGAAGTCGGCGTCCGGGTCGGAGTACGGGCCGTAGCGCAGCCCCTTCAACTCGCTGACCAGGGCGTCGACGAAGGGGTCGAGCAGCGACTCATGGACGGTGAACAGGTCGGGGCCCAGGCAGTCCTGGCCGGTGTTGAGGACCCGGATGGCGATGGCGTCGCGGGCCGCCTGCTCGACATCGGCGCCGGGGGCGACGACGAACGGGTTGACGCCGGAGCCGAGGAAGAGGAAGAGCTGCCCGGGGGAGAGCTGGGCGCGGATCTGTTCGGCGTTGGCGTAGGCGCCGGTGAAGACGACGACCTCGGCGGGCCGTACGTGATCGTGCAGGAACTCCCGCTGGCTGGCGCCGCTGAGGGTGATGGGCAGGCCGTGCTGCTCGGCGAGCAGGGTGTGCAGCCGCTGCATCTGGTCCTTGACGCGGCTGGAGGGACGGAAGACCAGCCGGTCGGTGTAGAGCGCGGGGACCAGGAGGTAGAGGGCGTAGGAGTAGAGGATGACGTTCGACGGCATGAAGGCGGCCAGCCGGGGGACCCGGCCGGGCCGGTGGGCGGCCACCTCGTCCAGGGCCCCGTCGAGGGTGGCGACGGTCGACTCGATCTCGTAGCGCGCGGCGCGGTGGGTGGAGATCTCGCACAGCAGATCGTGCACGGTACCGGCGTCGTTCACCAGGAAGTCCCGGACCCGGTGCACGGCTGCCGCGCGTCGGCTGTCGGTGCTGTCCTCCGGCTCGGCGGCCACGGTCGGCCATGCGGGAGCGGAGCTCATATGTCCCTCCTCGGGGCGTAGTCCATGGAGGGTCAGCGTCAGCCAATAGTCATTTATTGTCAAGCATAGTCATTGCGCTCGACTGCCCCATATGACAAGCGGCCCCGCTCCCGGCCGGTCCACGAGACCCCTCGCCTCCCCGCTCCTTCCGGCGCCGAGCGCCCGAGCTGGCCTCTCAGCTGTCGCGATGCCTGCACAGCGAAAACGGGAATGGCGCCCTCCGAAAGTGACAAAAAATGACTCCTGTCGGACGCCAGGCCGTCCACAGGCGCCCCTGAGCGGACCTCCGATGAGTAGACTCGCGGTCATCACGTTCCCTCCGTCCGCAGCCGTCCGCGCCTTGTCACCGTCCGTCCGCCCCACTCAACTGCGAGCGATTTTCTTGACGATTGAGCAGCCTGCTTTCGGTAAGCGAGTGCGGGAGGTCCGGCGCGCTCAGGGTCTGTCCCAGGGGGACCTCGCCGGGGACGATCTCTCCCCCAGCTATGTCTCGCTGGTCGAGAACGGCCGCAGAATCCCCAGCGCCAAGGTCGCCCGGTCCATCGCCGAACGCCTCGGCACGACGGTCGAGGCGCTGTGCGCCACCGACGAGCCGGGCGACCGGCTGACCCAGCGCCTCGGCCTGGTCGGCCAGTTGGTGGCCGCCCGCGCCAGCCAGCTGGCCGGTGACTGGCCCGCAGCCCGGCAGCAGCTGGAGTCCGTGGTGGAGGCGGCCGGCGCCGATCAGGACGAGGTGCGCTGGGAGGCCCGCTGGGAACTGGCCACCGTCCTCGGGCGGCTCGACGACCCGGACCGTCACGAGGCGGCGCTGCGCCGGCTGCTCGACGACCCCCTCACCCGCTCCGCGCCCGTGCTGCACGCCCGCGTCGCCATCGAGCTCGCCCAGCTGCTGCGCGCCGCGGGCCGCCTCGCGGACGGTGTCCGCTTCGCCGAGGAGGCGGTCCGGGTCACCGGCGAGCTGGAGCCCGGCCGCCCGGAGCGGGCGCAGGCCCAGGTGGCGCTGCTGTCCGTGTCCGTCGACAGCGGGGAGTGGAGCCGCGCCGAGCAGCTCGGGGCGGAGCTGCACACCCAGGTCGCCCCCCTTCCGGCCGGCGAACTGCGGGCGAGCGCGCTGTGGGCCGTGGCCGGTGCGCAGTATCTCGGCGGGCATCCGGACCGGGCGCTGGAGCTGCTGGCCGAGGCGGAGCAGCTGCTCGCCGCGACGGACGGGGTGCGGCTGCGGCTGCGACTGGCCCGCGCGCGGACGCTGCTGGCGCTCGCGGCGGGCGGGCAGGACGAGGCCGACGCCCTGCTGGAGCGGGCCCGGCAGGCCGCCGCGCTCATCGACACCCCGTCCGCCAGGACCTGGCTGGCCGTCCTGGAGACGGCCGCGGCACTGCGCCGCAACGAGCCGGTGAAGGCCGGCGGCCGGGCCGCCGCGATCGATCCCGACGCCGCCGGGCTGACGCCCCTCGACCGTGCCCGCTGTCTGCTCCATCTGGCCCGCGCCCACCGCGCGGAAGGTGGCGAGGAGGCCGCGGAGGCCGACTTCAAGGAGGCCGCCGAGGGCTACGAGAAGGCCGGGGCCTTCCGGCTGGCGCTGGAGAGCTGGCGCGAGCTGAGCGCCGGCGGCCGTGCGGGCGAGGGACCGGATCCGCACGCGGTCCTCATGCCGTAGCGGTGTCCGTGGCCTCGGCGCTGTCCGCCTCGACCGCCGGGCCGCCGTACGTACCGGCCTGCCCGTCAGGGCAGTTCACCCGCCAGAACCTCACCTCGGGCGCCAGGGCGGAGGTGGCCGCACAGGCCACGGTCTGCGGGCCGACGGGCAGATCCCGGACGTAGGCGGTGCGGCCGGGGTGGGCCGGGGAGCCGGGAATCACGATCTTGCCCTCCCGCGCGCCGCTCAGCGCGTCGATCGCGGCGGCGGCGGCCAGCTCGCCCCGTCCGGTCAGCCGCAGAGCCGCTTCCTTACGGGTCCACAGCTGGGCCAGCCGCTGCGCCCGCCGGCCCGGCGGGGCCTCCTGGACGTAGCCGCGTTCCAACGGCGTGAAGGGAAGCAGCAGTTCGCTGACCGGTCCGCGCGGAACGGTGTGCACGGACAGGGCCACGGGGAGGTCCCGGGTCAGGACCAGGAACTGCCGGCCCGTGTCGGCGGCGGCGTCCAGGCAAAGGCGGGTGCCCGGAGGCCAGCCGGTGGCGGCGGGCGGTGCGGCGAACACCGGTCGTCCGAAGCCGTCCCGGGTCACCGGAATATCGCCCGGTGAACAATGCAGTAACCGGCCCAGAAATGCCGTTAAGCAGTCGGGCTGTCGAATGTCACCGGGGACGTTCGAGAATATATGCAAACGCCCGTCGGCTAATTCGGATGAGCGGGACGGGCCCCAACTGACGCCCCTTGAGGGCGAGTTGGCCGGGTCCCCGTCATGGTTGAGCGAATGCGCGCCACAGAAAGGCTGGTCCCCCCGCATAGATCCCCTCGCACCATGTCTCCTTTCCCGACCGGTCACATCCGGGAAAGCAGTGCACTGAGTCGATTTGATTTAGCCTCCGGAGATCCTCAAGGTAACCCTGGTCTATGCCTGCGTCAACAAGCGACGACAGAAAATCAACTTCGGTTTACCCGGAGCCATTACCAGATTTCGCCAAAGTGAGACCGGGCGCGGCACGGTGACCCTCTGGCCACCGCAAGTCGGGCAGCGGCCGACCTTCCGTTGCCAGGAATCTGACTCCCCTTCACATCCCTTGTACGGGTGCGCTTCTGCCGGGGGATGCGGTCGGCAGAAGCGCACCGGCCGGGGGCACCCCTCAGGACGCCAGCTGCTTCTCCACCCTGATCACTATGTCCAAAACCGTGCGCATGTCCTTCATCTCCTCTTCGGGCAGCGCGATCCCGAAGCGCTCCTCCGCCACGACGACGACCTCGGCCATCGCGAGCGAGTCCACGTCCAGCTCCTCGACCAGGGACTTCTCCTCGGTCACCGTCGCCGGCACCACGCCGGCCACCTCGTTCAGGATCTCGGCGAGTTGAGCAACGATCTCTTCGCGGGTGGGGATGGTCATGACGGTCACCTCTCTGTGGAATACGGGCGGTACGGGTCGCGGGCACGGCCCGGGACCGTGCGGGGCGGGTGCGGCGCACACCGGGGCCCGCGGCGCGGCGCGGCCGACGACCGCACACAGCTCGCCGGCCGGCAGGCGTGGCATCCCGGCGCGTGCGGCGTCATCGAGAAGCAACGCGCTCCGGCGCGGCAGGGGAATCCTCCGTGACACGGAGTCATTCCCTTGACTACACTTGACTGCTCCAGTCAACTGGAGGTCCGATAGGTTGTCAACGACGACCTTTCAAGACCATGCCAGGACAATGCTTCTGAGTTATTTTCAGTGACTCCGAAGTCGATGATGAGTCACACGGAGGAACCGCATGAGCGGTCTGCTCGACGGAAAGCAGCTGGTCATCACCGGCGTGATCACCGAAAGCTCGATCGCCTACGCGGTGGCGCGGCTCGCCCAGGAGGAGGGCGCCAAGATCGTCCTCACCGCCTACGGACGGCCGACTCTGGTCGCCCGGCTCGCCCGGCGGCTGCCGGAGGAGCCCCCCGTCGTGGAGCTGGACGTCACGGACGAAGAGCAGCTCAGCACCCTTGCCGACCGCGTCGGCGAGCACCTCGACGGCGTCGACGGCGTCCTGCACTCCGTCGCCAACGCCCCCGCCAACTGCCTGGACGGCGGCTTCCTGACCGCCCCGTGGCGCGATGTGTCCGCCGCCCTGCACACCTCGACGTACTCCCTGGTGGCCCTGACCATGGCCTGCCGCCCGCTGCTCCGCCCCGGCTCCTCCGTCGTCGGCGTCGACTTCGACGCCTCCCGCGCCTGGCCCGGCTACGACTGGATGGGCGTCGCCAAAGCGGGACTTGAGGCCTGCTCGCGCTATCTGGCGCGCGACCTCGGCGGCCAGGGCATACGGGCCAACCTCGTCGCGGCAGGCCCCCTGCGCACCCTGGCCGCGCGCGGCATCGGCGGCGACGGCCCGTCCTTCGAGAAGAGCTGGGCGTCCCGCGCCCCCCTCGGCTGGGACCCCCAGGACGCCGAGCCGGTCGCCCGTACGTGTGTGGCCCTGCTGTCGGACTGGCTGCCCGCCACCACCGGCGAGATCGTGCACGCGGACGGCGGCCACCACATGATCGGCGACTGAGCGGCGATGACGAAGCGAGCGGCGGCGCCCACCACCCTGTGCTGCGGCCCGTACGCCATCGAGCGGAAGCGGATCGCCGCGTTCGCCGCCGCGCTCGGCGACCCCCACCCCGCGTACACCGACCCGGCAGCCGCCCGCGCCCTCGGCCACCCGGACATCATCGCCCCACCCACCTACCTGGCCACCCTCGCCGCCGACGCCGAGGACCAACTGCTGAACCTCCGGCCGGACTTCACGGCCACCGAGGGCACCGTGCACCGTGCGCAGGCGCTGCGCCACGCCCGCCCCGCACACGCCGGCGACACCCTGCACGCCACCGTCCGCCTCACCGCGGCCACCACCCTCGCCGGCCGCCCCCTCCTCACGCTCGACTGCGAGTTCCGGGACGCGGACGGCGCCTGGGTGGCCACCACCACCTCGTCGCTGCTGTGCCCGGCCACCACACCGCGGCCCGCCCGGCGCCCTCGCGACACCACGGGATCGGAGCACCCATGACCGACACCATCGCCCCTCCGGTCGCCGCCGCCCGGCTCGTCGACGGCACCGCAGCCCCGCTCGGCGGCGCCGGCCGCCTCGACGGCCCGGCACTCGGCCGCCGGACAGGAACCGCCGCACACGCCTTACGACAGCTCGGCCTCCGGACCGGCGACCGGGTCCTGGTGCAGGGCGACAACAGCGTCGACTATGTCGTCACGCTGCTGGCCCTGATGCAGCTGGACACCTCACTCATCCCGCTCGACCACCGGCTCTCCGCCGCCGACGCCGCCGCGGCCGGCCGTCAGGCCCACGCCCGCTGGCTGGTCACCGGCGCCGACCGCGCCACCGGCTTCCCCGGCATCCCCGACCGGCATGTCATCCACTACCCGCGGCTCGTCGCCGACGCCCCGGCGTCACCGCCCGCCGCCGTCGACCTGGCCCCCTGGTTCCGCCGCCCCGACGCCCTCGTCCTGTGGTCCTCGGGCACCACCGGGCGCCCCAAGGGCATCATCAAGCCCGGCCGGGCCGTCCTCGACAACTCGCTGCGCACCATCCAGGCCATGGGCTACCGCGAGGACGACGTCCTCGCACCCCTGCTGCCCTTCTCGCACCAATACGGGCTCTCCGTCATCCTGCTGTGGTGGCTGGCCCGTTGCACGCTGCTGGTCACCCCCTACCAGCGGCTCGACGCGGCCGTCGGCCAGGCCGCGGCCCACGGCGCCACCGCCGTGGACGCCGCCCCGTCCACGTATCACTCGCTCCTCGGCGTGGTGCGCCGCCGCCCGGAGGTACGCGCCGGGCTCGCGGGCGTACGGCTCTGGGGCGTGGGCGGCGCACCGCTGCCCGCACCGCTGGCCGAGTCCTTCCACACGACAATGGGCCGCCCACTCCTGGACGGCTACGGTCTGACGGAACTCGGCAACGTCGCGCTGGCCACCCCCGACGCACCGCACGGCTGCGGGCGTCCGCTGCCCGGCGTACGGCTGCGTGTCATGCGCCCCGACGGCACCGCTGCCGGCCCCGGCGAGCTCGGCGGCATCGAGGTGCGCTCCCCCGGGCTGATGGCCGGCTATCTCCAGGAGGACGGCTCGCTCACGCCGGTCGACCCGGACGCCTGGTATCCGACGGCCGACCTGGGCAGCATCGACGCCGAGGGCACCGTGCGCGTGGTGGGCCGCAACCAGGCCGTGCACCGGCTGGGCTTCACGCTCTACCCCGAGAGCCTGGAGCGCCGCGCCGAGGCCTGTGGCCGGCCGGTGAAGGTACTGGCGGTCGAGGACCAACGCCGTGGCAGTGCACTGCACTTCGTCGTCGCCGACCCCGATGGCGCGGCCCCGCTCACCTGGCGCCGGCGGCTCGCCGAGCACCTGGCGGAGTACGAACAGCCCAATGCGGTCCATGTCGTCGACCACTTCCCGCTCACTGCCAACGGAAAGCCCGACACGCGTGCGCTGCGTGCGGAGCTCGGGCTGGAGCTGGGAGGGGGTCCGGGGACCGGTGCCCCGGTCGGGGGCTGAGCGGTACAACTCCGGGACTGTCACGGGTGGTTCAGGCCTGTGGGTGGTTCAGGTCTGTGGGTGAATCAAGTCTGTGGGTGGTTCACGTCTGTGGGTGTTGCGGCATCTCCGTGCGTTCACGTCTGCGGATGTTGCGGCATCTCCGTGCGGTTCACGTCTGCGGATGTTTCACGTGGAACATGTCGGCCTGCGCTTCGTCGCCGGCTACTGCTTCGTGACCGGCCTGCGCTTCGTCACCGGCTTACGGCTCCTCGCCGGCTACTGCGTCGTCCTCCGCGTGGGCATCTCGCTCGGGCCTCAGCGTCGAAGTCCGGCTCTGGCCTGAGCGGTTGCGCCTGCATCCGTTTTCGGGTGGATCAGTTCCGTAGAGCTGTCACGCGTCGTGTCGCCCCATCGCAGGGCTGGTGGGGCCGGCTGCACCACGGCTGCCGGCCGGTTCAGACGACGCGAGCGGTGTGCGCATGACGGCGGGCCGCCGGGACGGCCGCTGCGGGAGCCTCCGCCTCGGCACCACGGTCCGGCGCGGCCCCGGCCGAGTCGGTGAGCTCATCGGCCGGCAACGGCTCGGTGCGGGTGCGAGTGCGGCTGCGCAGGCCGGGCGAGGTGCCATGGGCCTCGGCGCTGATGCGCTGCTTGATCGTCGGCGGCAGCTCGGGCCGGGCGAACATCCGCCGGGCGGGGTCGGGTTGGCCGAACAGCGGTACGGCGCGCGGCGCGGGCACGGCAGGAGTGCCTGGCCCGGGATCCGGCGCGGCGCAGCGCGCCGTCTCCGGGGCCTCGGCACCCGGGGCGTCGGTGCCCGCGTTCCCGTTGCCCAGGGTCCGCTCGTACAGTGCGGCGTCCCGGCGCGCGGCCGACGCCGCAGCGGAGACACCCAGTGATGCCAGCAGCTTGCCCAGCATGGCAAGGCACACCGCCCAGAACTTCATGACCTTGGTCGCAGCCATGGCCCCTCACTTTCGGTCGGGATCTCCCCGAGAGATCCGTTGCGTCTGCTTCTGTTGTGCTTCCTCTGTTGCTTCGCTTCAGTTGCGCCGCATCCGGTGCACCGCTTTGATGGCGTCGCTTCTGTTGCGTTTTCTTATGATGAGTACGCAATGGGAGGATTCACGGACCGACGCCCCGGGATCGGCGTTCTTCTGATGAACACCACCCGTACGCAGTAGCCACAGCCGTCGGGCGGCAGGCGGGCGGCGGGTCGTAGGCCCCGGTCAACCGATCGGTTGATGCCGTTCCGAGCGCGATGGGCGATGTGCCACCGGGTGCGTCGGGCGGATTCTCGGGTTATGGCAATCATCGAAGTCACCGGGCTGCGCAAGGTCTACGGGGGCCGGGCCGTGGTCGACGAGGTCTCCTTCGCGGTGGAGGAAGGAGAGATCTTCGGCGTCCTCGGCCCGAACGGCGCCGGCAAGACGACGACCGTCGAGTGCGTCGAGGGCCTCCGCGTCCCGGACGGCGGGACGGTGCGCGTGGGCGGGCTGGACCCGGTCGCGGACCATGACCGGGTCACCCGGATCCTGGGCTCCCAGCTCCAGGAGAGCGAGCTCCAGGCCAAACTCACCGTGCGGGAAGCGCTGGAGCTCTACTCCGCCTGCTATCCGCGCCCGGCCGACTGGCGGCAGCTCGTCGAGCGGCTCGGCCTCACCGACCGGCTCACCGCCCGCTTCGGCAAGCTCTCCGGCGGCCAGAAGCAGCGGCTGTTCATCGCGCTGGCGCTGATCGGCAATCCGCGGGTGGTGGTGCTCGACGAGCTGACCACCGGGCTCGATCCGCGGGCCCGCCGGGACACCTGGCAGCTGATCGAGGAGATCCGTGACTCCGGGGTCACGGTGCTGCTGGTCACCCATTTCATGGAAGAGGCCCAGCGGCTGTGCGACCGGATCGCGGTGATCGACCGCGGCCGGGTCGCCGCGCTGGACAGCCCGGCGGGTCTGATCAGCAAGGCCTCGCGGTCCGTCGTCATCTCCTTCACGCCGTCGGCGCCGCTCGACCCGGCCGAACTGGCCGCGCTGCCGCAGCTCGGGTCCGTGGAACGGAGCGGCCGGACCGACGGACGGGAGCCGGCGGGCTCCGCCGGGGAGCGGCTGGTGATCCACGGGACGGACGCCACCGTCGACGCGGTGATCTCCCTGCTGGCCCGGCACCGCATCACCGCCCGGCAACTACGGGTCGGCGACGCCACGCTCGACGACGCCTTTCTCGATCTGACCGCACAGGAAGCCTGAGGTGCCCGCCATGCCCGCCCCCACACAAACGGCTGCCCCGGCACATACGGCTGCCCCGCCGAAGTCCCGGGCCGCCGCGCGCGCCGTCCTGAAGACCGAGGCCCGGCTGTTCCTGCGCGAGCCCGGATCCCTGTTCTGGATCCTGGTCTTTCCGACCCTGCTGCTGGCCATCCTCGGCCTGATCCCCTCCTTCCGGGAGGCCGATCCGTCGATGGGCGGCCGGCGGATCATCGATCTGTATGTGCCGGTGGCGCTGCTGCTCGCCGCGATCACCACCGGAATCCAGGTGATGCCCGCGGTGCTGACGGGCTATCGGGAGCGCGGCATCCTGCGCCGGATGTCGACGACCCCGGTACGGCCCGCGGCGCTGCTCGGTGCGCAGATCACCCTGCACGGCGCGGCCACCGTGGCCTCCATGGCGCTGGCGCTCGCCGTCGGCCGGCTCGCCTTCGGTGTGGCGCTGCCCGAACAGCTCGCCGGCTATGTGCTGGCGGCCTTCCTGACCCTGTGCAGCGCGCTCGCCCTGGGCTGTCTGCTCTGCGCGCTCTCCCCGACCTCCAAGGCGGCGAGCGTGGCCGGCTCGGCGGTGTTCTTCCCGATGATGTTCACGGCGGGCGTGTGGGGTCCGGTCCAGGCCATGCCGGAACTGCTCCAGCAGATCGTCCAGCTGCTGCCGTTCGGCGCCGCGTCGCAGGCACTCGACCAGGCCGCGTCCGGCCACTGGCCCGGCTGGTCGCATCTCGCCGTGCTGACCGTGTGGACCCTCGTACTGGGCCGGGTCGCCAGGCGCCGCTTCCGTTGGGAGTGAGGGTGGCAACCGGAGTATGGGTGTCCGTACGCCGCCCGGGGGACACTGCGCGCATGGCAAGCGTCGACAGCAAGGACGGGACGGCGGAGCCCGTCGCCGGCCCACCGGTGCCGCGCACCTCTCCCCCGCTCGCGCAGTCGCGCAGCCACGCGCAGCAGGCGTGGGACCGCGCCTTCCGGCGGTGGGGCGGCTATCCCCTGCTCGGCCTCGGGGTCCTGACCTCGGCCGCGTCGGCGGATCCGCTGCTGCCGGGGAACGAGGTGTATGTGGCGGGGGTGCTGGTGGCGGCCGCGCTGGCGCTCCAGGTGTGGTGGAGCCGGACCGGCCACCGGGCACCCCCGCAGTCGCCGGCCGGGCAGTTCCACTACCTCGTCCGCTTTCTGCTGGCCTTCGTGCTGACCTGGCTGAACCCCTTCTTCGCGATCTACGCGGTGCTCGGCTACTTCGACGCCCCGCATCTGCTGCCGCCTCGCTTCGTCCGCGCGGGGCTGCTGGCCACCGCGGTGATCATGGCCGGCTCGCAGTCCGGGGGGCTGCCCCCGGCGAGCGCCGTGAACTGGGTGGCCTTCGGGCTGCTGTACGTCCTCAACGCCCCGCTGGTGCTGGTCTTCAGCCGGATCGCCGTCCAGGAGGCCGAACACGCCGCGGCGAATGCCGCCACCATCGCCGAGCTGGAGCGCACCAACGCCCGGCTGGAGGCGGCGCTGGAGGAGAACGTCGGTCTCCACGCCCAGCTGCTCGTCCAGGCGCGGGAGGCGGGTATCGCCGATGAGCGCCGCCGGCTGGCCGCGGAGATCCATGACACGCTCGCTCAGGGCCTGGCCGGCATCATCACGCAGCTGGAGGCCGCCACCGAGAGCAGCGATCCGGTGGCCGCCCGCGGGCACGCCCGGCGGGCCGTGGCGCTGGCCCGCGAAAGCCTCGGCGAGGCCCGTCGTTCCGTGCACGACCTGGGCCCCGGAGTGCTGGAGCATGCCGCGCTGCCGGACGCCCTGCGCCGGACCGTCGAGGAATGGTCGGCGGTGGCGGGCGTACGTGCCGAGTTCACCGTCACCGGGACCGCCGAGCCGCTGCACGACGAGGTCGAGGCCACCCTGCTGCGGATCGCCCAGGAGGGCCTGGCCAACACCCGTCGCCACGCGGCCGCTTCGCGGGTCGGCGTCACCCTCTCGTACATGGGCGACGAGGTGACCCTGGACGTCCGCGACGACGGCCGTGGCTTCGACCCGGCGACGCTGCCGCCCCGCGAACGCACCGGCGGCTTCGGCCTCGGCGGGATGCGGGCGCGTGCCGAACGGATCGCGGGCGCCGTCGGCATCGAGTCCGAACCGGGCCGGGGAACGGCCGTCTCCGCTCGCGTACCGTTGGTCCGCCATGGCTGAGCACACGGAGCGGACCGAGCGGACCACCGTCACCGTCCTCATCGTCGACGACCACCCCGTCGTCCGGGACGGTCTGCGCGGCATGTTCTCCTCCGCCCCGGGCTTCGAGGTGCTGGGTGAGGCCGGCAACGGCATCGAGGGGGTGGAGCTCGCCGCCCGCCTCGACCCCGATGTGGTCCTGATGGATCTGCGGATGCCGGGCGGCGGCGGGGTGGCGGCCATCACCGAGCTGGCGCGCCGGGCGTCGCGCTGCAAAGTGCTGGTGCTCACGACGTACGACACCGACTCCGACACCCTCCCGGCGATCGAGGCAGGCGCCACCGGCTACCTCCTCAAGGACACCCCTCGCGAGGAACTGTTCACGGCCGTCCGTGCGGCGGCCGAGGGCCGTACGGTCCTCTCGCCCGCGGTCGCCTCCCGTCTGGTCTCACGGGTCCGGTCACCGGGCAACGAACCGCTCAGCGCCCGCGAGCGCGAGGTCCTGGCACTCGTCGCCAAGGGCACCTCGAACCGTGAGATCGCCGCCGTGCTGTTCATCAGCGAGGCGACGGTCAAGACCCATCTGACGCACATCTACGGCAAGTTGGGCGCTAAGGACCGTGCCGCGGCGGTGGCCGTGGCCTACGACCGGGGGATTCTCGGTTAGGTGGTGTCCGGCGGCCACCGCCTCGGCCCGTCGCGGCTGTTTCACGTGAAACAGCCGGACATGGCTGCCAGTTGAGGTGCCACGGTCCCGCTCGCTGCCCGCTCAGGCCGGTGCCAGCTCCCCCGTGCGCGCCATCTCCGCCATCATGTGGACGGCCTCGGGCTCGGGGGTCTCGGGCGGGATGATCAGCAGGTCCCAGCGGCCGTGGCCGGGGGAGACCAGGCAGACGGTGTCCGGGCCCGGGCGGCCCGTGGTTCTGCGGAGGCGGACGACATGGCCCTCGACGAGGATGTGGGCGGGGAGGGCGCACCAGGCCGCGCCGTTCACCGTGGCGTGGGTGATCCGGGGCCAGTCGAAGGGCAATGCGGCCAGCAGCTCGGGGAGTTCGGCCAGCAGGTCGACCGAATGGGGCCACCAGACACCGTCGATGCAGCGCACCGTATCGGTGTGCGGGGCGATGGCCAGGCGGGCGACGGGGGGTGGCGTGTGATGCCGGGGAGGGGCCGGTCCGGGAGAGCCCCTGGCGGTGGTCATACGGTGCTCCTGAGACGGCGGGCCGCCACCCGTGCGGGGTCGGGCCAGCGCACGTCCCGGACCCAGCCGAGGCGTTCGAAGAGCCGGATGACGGCGGCGGACACGTCGATCTGACCGCGGTCGACGCCATGCCGGGCGCAGGTCGGGTCGGCGTGGTGCAGGTTGTGCCAGCTCTCGCCGAACGACAGCAGAGCCAGCGGCCACAGGTTGGTCGCCCGGTCGTGGCGCCGGGTGCGGAACGGCCGCTCGCCGATGACATGGCAGAGCGAATTGACGCTCCAGGTGACGTGGTGCAGCAGCGCGATCCGGATGAACCCCGCCCACAGCAGGGCGGTCAGCGCGGTGACCCAGGAGCCGCCGAGCGCCCAGCCCAGCGCGAACGGCAGGCCGAGCGTGAGCAGACACAGCACGGGGAATGCCCGGTCCACCGCGCGGATTCCGGGGTCGTCGAGCAGATCGGGCGCAAAGCGGCGGTGCGAGGTGGGGTCGTTGCCGAACAGCCAGCCGATGTGCGAGTGGACCAGTCCGCGCAGCTGACCGCGCAGGCTGGTGCCGTAGCGATAGGGGGAGTGCGGATCGCCGGGGCGGTCGGTGTAGGCGTGGTGGCGGCGGTGGGTGGCGACCCAGTCGATGACATCGCCCTGGAAGCTGAGCGATCCCGCGAGGGCGAGCGCGACGCGCAGTGCGGGGGTGGCGGTGTAGCTGCCGTGGGTGAGACCCCGGTGGAAGCCGATGGTGACGCCCAGGCCGCTGATGACATAGAAGACGGCCAGCAGCACGAGGTCGGTGAGGTGTACGACGCTGCCCCACAGGAGGGGGATCGCGATGCCCAGGCCGACGAACGGGGCGACGACGATGATGCCGGTCACCGTGACGTACATACGGCGGCCGCTGTCCGGCGGAGGTGTGGCACCGCTGTCGGGAAAGGGCGAGGTGCCGTCGTAGTCCGGTGCCGGCGGGATGCCCCGGTCCGTGGACGTCACGGTTCGTCGCCCGCTTTGCCCGGGGGCGGCGGTGGGCCGGCCGCCGGTGATTCGGAGTGGGCGGCATCGTGCGGCCGCTTGTGCTTCCGCTGCCGCATCGACTGCTTCCAGTCCGTGTACCGGTGGGTGGCCATCCGGCCGGTTCCCTGGGCATTGACCCGGGCGATGAAGAGCGCGCCCAGCGCGACGAGCGCCAGCAGCACGACCACGGTCAACAGAGTCTGCATGCAGCTCACCTCACCGAATACCTCGTGTCCCTCGGCACCCCTGGGCATCCTTCGGTGTTCCGGTGCTTCCAAGGTACCCCGCGGAAGCCCTGTACATACCGTTATGGGCAGTTATGGGAGACGAGGCGGGCGAGACCGAGGGGGAGGCCGGAAGAGAGGCCGGGAGGAAGGCCGAGGGGGGAGGGCCGGGAGCGGGCGAACTCTACAAAACTGTAGATTCTGCTCCCGCCCGCGCCCCTCCCCCTGCCCCCGAAGGCGCCTCGCTCAGACGTTGACCCCGAAGTCCGCCGCGATGCCCGCCAGGCCGGACGCATAGCCCTGGCCCACGGCCCGGAACTTCCACTCCTCGCCGTGCCGGTAGAGCTCACCGAAGACCATCGCGGTCTCGGTCGAGGCGTCCTCGCTCAGGTCGTAGCGGGCCAGCTCCGCCCCGTCCGCCTTGTTGACGACGCGGATGAAGGCATTGCGGACCTGGCCGAAACTCTGTCCCGGCTCTCCGCGTCATGGATGGAGACCGGGAAGACGATCTTTGCGATCTCGGCGGGCACTCCGGTCAGCGTGACGTCGATGGCCTCGTCGTCCCCCTCGCCCTCGCCGGTCAGGTTGTCGCCGGTGTGCTGCACCGAGCCGTCGGGGCTGGTGAGGTTGTTGTAGAAGATGAAGTGGGCGTCCGAGACGACCTTGCCCGCCTCGGTGCACAGCAGCGCACTGGCATCCAGGTCGTAGTCCGCGCCCGTCGTCGTCCGTACGTCCCAGCCGAGGCCGACCGTGACCGCGGTCAGTCCGGGCGCTTCCTTCGACAGCGAGACGTTGCCGCCCTTGGCCAGCGAGACTCCCATGGCTTCCCTCCAGGTGTTGCCTGCATTCCGGGTGAGCCTCAAAATCTACAGGAGTGTAGAAGTAAGGTGCCGGGAATCTGCGGCGTCCGGCTACGCCCGAGCGGACCACCGCCCGGATCCGGCCACTCAGTAAGATGCCCCGACGTCCCGGCCCGCGGGACACCCGGCGCGACGGGAGGCGACGGTATGGGCGCGAAGGCCTTCGGGAACTTCGGCGGCTCCGGACGGGAACGCGCCCGCAGGCGGGGGCAGGGCCAGCTGGAAGCCCAGGTCCTGGCCGCGCTGCACCACTCGCCGGTACCGGCCACCGCCGCCTGGGTGCAGGAACGGCTCGGCGGCGACCTCGCGTACACGACCGTGATGACGATCCTGTCCCGGCTGCACGCCAAGCAGGCCGTCACCCGCGAGCGCTCCGGCCGCGCCTACGTCTGGACCCCGGCCGCCGACGAGGCCGGGCTCGCCGCGCTGCGGATGCGCCGCGTCCTGGACGGCGAACCGGACCGGGACGCCGTACTGACCAGCTTCGTCTCCGCGCTCTCCGCGCACGACGAGCAGTTGCTGCGCACCCTCCTCGACCGCGACGCGGCCGACGGCCCCGGTCCGGCCGAAAGCCTCCCGGCCTCCGACGACCTCACGACCGACGACCCGGCCGGCACCGAGGAGCCCCACCCGGCCCCGGCCCCCGGCCGGCACCACCCCTCGGACGAAGCACGCGGAGGCTGACCGGTGGGCGTCTTCGTGTTCCTGCCGCTCGTCCTGCCGCTCACCGCGCTGCCGATCGCCCGGCTCGCGGAGCAGCACCTCCACCCGCGGGCCACCACCCGCCTGCTGACCCTGCTCGCCGCCGTCCTCGGCCTGTGCAGCACGCTCTGCCTGGGCCTGCTGATGGTCGTCGGCACCGCCCAACTGCCCGGCAATCCGCTGCCCGACGGCTGGTCGGACCCGGAAGTGCGGGCCGCGGTCCCGTTCGCCGAGGTCGCCGGTGTCGCCGCGATCCCCTTGCTGGCCGCCGCGCTCCACGCCTGCGGCGCCGCACTGCGCCGCCACCGCCGCATCCGGTCCCGTGCCCACCGCGCGCTGGACGTGCTGCCGGCCGGCGCCGACCCCGCGGTGCTGCCGGACGACGATCCCTACGCCTACGCCGTGCCCGGCACCCCGGCCCGCCCCGGACGCCCCGCCAGGCCCGGCCGGATCGCGGTCTCCCGCGGCATGCTGCGCTGTCTGGACGGTGCCGAGCGGCAGGCGCTGTTCGCCCATGAGCGCGCGCATCTGCACTGCCGCCACCACCGCTCTCTGCTCGCCGTACGCCTGGCCGGCTGCGTCAACCCGCTGCTGCTGCCGCTGCGTTCCGCGGTGGCCTTCGCCACCGAGCGCTGGGCGGACGAGGAGGCGGCGCAGGTGGTCGGCGACCGGCGGCTGACCGCCCGCGCGGTGGGCAAGGCGGCGCTGGTCGCGCGGCCCGCGCCGCAACCGGGGCTGGCGCACTTCGCGGGGCCCGAACCGGGGCCTGTGCCACGCCGGGTGGCGGCGCTGCTCGGGCCCGTACCGCCGGCCCGCCACTGGCCGCCGGCCCTGACCCCGGCCGGACTGGCGGCCCTGGTCGCCGCGGCGGGCACGGCCGCCTCCGCACTCTCCGCGCTCAACGCGGCGGTAGCGCTGTTCGTTGTTCTGAAGGCAGCAACGCCGCTCTAGGGGCACACTGACCCTTGACCCTCACCGGGCCTGCGCGGCGCACCGCGCTGTGTGCCGTCCGTACCAGGCAACTTCTACAACACTGTAGAACTTCCCGGTAGAGTGGCGCGCACAGGCGCAACAGGCGCGGCCAAAGGGGGAGATGGCGACGAGGTGCGGACTCCTGACCTGGGACTGCCCGCCTCCAGAGGCGGAGGTGCGATGGGTCTATCAGCCGGTGGAGGTCCAATACCCGGACGGCGGATGGCGGTTGGGCCGGATCAACGCCTGGTGGACGGACGGCGCGGGCGAACTGTGGTGCCGGCTGCGCACGTTGCCCGGCGGCGCGTGTGCGCAGTGGCTGCGTTACGACCCCGAGTCCATCCTGCTGCTGACCAGCACCGGCACCTGACCCGCCGCCTCCGGCCGGCACGGCCGGCCGCCGCTGCCGCGCCCTCCCCCGTAGAGCAGCACGCGCATCACCAGCATCAGAAGGACCAGAAGGGCCATCGGCGTGCATGACAGGCAGACGCACCAGCAGACGGCCCGGCGGGGCACCGGCGAGACACCCGGAGCGTCCCGCGCCACCGGCGACGCCTCCCGCGAGTCCGGCACCCGCTCGCGCCGCAAACCGTCCGGCGGCTCCCGCGGATCCGGCGACGGCAACGGCTCCGGCCGGACGGGCGGTACGGGCGGGACAGGCGGTACGGGCAAGCTGCGGATGACCCGCCGCGGCCGCATCCTCGCCTGGACCGGCGGCACGCTCGGCGTGCTGCTGCTCGGCACGGCCGGCGTCGGGGCGTGGGTCTACCAGCACCTGGACGGCAATATCCGCGGTGTGGACATCGGGGTCGACGGCGCCCGGCCGGTCAACCTCAGCCCCGGCTCCAAGAACATCCTGGTCGTCGGCTCCGACAGCCGCGCGGGTGCCAACGCCAAGTACGGCAGGAACCTCACCACCATGCAGTCGGACACGCTGATGGTGCTGCACATCGCCGCCGACCGTAAATGGGCGACCGCGCTGTCCTTCCCCCGCGACTCCTGGGTGCAGATCCCGGCCTGCACCCGCGGCAACGGCTCGAAGTCGTCCCCGCACCACTTCAAGATCAACGAGGCGTTCTCGATCGGCGGTGACTCCGGCAGCATCCGCAAGGCCGCGGCCTGCACCATCAAGACCGTCGAGAAGAACACCGGGCTGCGCATCGACCACTTCACCTCGGTCGACTTCCAGGGCTTCAAGGGCATGGTCAACGCGCTGGGCGGCATAGAGGTCTGCCCTCAGCACGCCATCCACGACAAGAAGGCCCATCTGGACATGGACGCGGGCTGCCAGAACGTCCGGGACGAGAAGGCGCTCGGCTACGTCCGCACCCGCTACAGCGTCGGCGACGGCTCCGACCTCGGCCGCATCGGCCGCCAGCAGGAGTTCATGAAGGCGCTGGGCGCCAAGGCCCAGTCCAAGCTCACCAGCCCCGGCGAGCTCTACGACTTCCTGGACTCGGCCACCAAGTCCATCACCACCGACAACGCCCTGGCCGGCGTCAAGCCGCTCTACGACCTGGCCGCGACCGTCAAGGACATCCCCACCGACCGTCTCACCTTCCTGACCGTCCCCAACTACTACCGCGAGGCCGACGTCCCCACCGACAAGGCCAATGTGGTCTGGCAGTATCCGCAGGCCGGTCAGCTCTTCAGCGACCTCGCGCACGACCACGAGATCGGCGCCGCCGGAAAGAAGAAGCTCGCCGAGGCCGCCAAGAACCCGGTGACCGCCCGCTCCGTACAGGTCCGCGTCCTCAACGGAACCGGCGCACCCGGCCGGGCCGCCTCCGCCGCCGACCAGCTGCGCAAACTCGGCTTCACGGTCGTCGCCACCGGCAACGCCCCGGCGACGGACAGGACCACCGTCACCTACCCGGCCGCGCTCAAGACACCGAGCGCGGTCCTCGCCTCCCGTCTCCCCGGCACCAAGGCCACGGAGTCGGCCGAGGCGGCACCGGGCGCGGTGACGCTGACGATCGGGCCGGATTTCCCGGCGGACATGCCTTAGAAGGGGCCTCTACGGCTTGAGGGCCGAGTGCCGGGAACGATGGCGCATCACTGCTTCGGTGTTCCCGCAGCGTGCTGTGCAATACCGCCGTTGCCCGTTCCTGGACGTGTCCACATAGGCCCGGGAGCACCCGGAGCGCAGGCATCGGCCGAGCCTCGCTCCCCCTTCCCAGCACAGGACAAAGGCAAGGCCGCCGGCGGTGACCGCCTTGACCCGGGAGAGCAGATCAGCCGAGTCGGGCACGAAGTGAAGATGGGGCTGAAGCCCGTCATGGGTGGTCACCCACGGGCGGATCGTCGCCGCCGCCAGCAGGTCGTTCACCGCTGAGCACTGCTCGGCGGGGTCGCCGGAACCAAAAACGCGGGCCAATTGGTCTCGCCAGCGTCGAAAGCCGTCCACATCGGCAGCGGCGACTTCCGGGTGACGGATCCCGTGCGCCTCGAACAGCTGCTGAATGCTCGTGGTGCTCATCTCGGGAAGATTGATCAAATCGGCCGACAGCACGGCCCCGAGACGCCCGTAATCGTTCTGCTTCACGTGGCCTTCTCCGGCGTTACGCGACCCCTCGGTGCGCGGGCAGGCGATGTCCCCCCGGGCTCACCTGGATCAGCTGAATGTCGGAGCGGGCAACGAACCAGCCCCTGGTGTGGCACCACAGGTACCGCACCATGCCCTCGGATGTGGAGTGTTCTGATACCGGCCGGCAGGAATCGGAGGAGAGGCCACATGCGGGACACCACCACGATTCACCCGGCAGATCTGGGATTCGCGCCATGTCCGCCAGGGTGCGGTCATGGGTCAAATACATTCAACCATTACATCTGCGGCACGGACCGGGCTCAGCGGACGGCCCGCGCGAGACGGGCACGACGCCCTTCACGAGCCCGTCCGCCGGACGGCGGCCGCTGCGCCGACGTCGCTCAGACGCGCAGCCGTTCCACCGGCCGGGCCGTGTGCACCTCGATGTCGTGCGCGGCCCGTTGCAGCAGCTGGTGGCTGAGGTCGGACATCGCCCGCGCCACCGCCAGCTCGTCCCCGATGGCCGGGACGTTCTCGTCGGCGGGGTTGCAGCGTGCCGCTCCCTCGCCGACCATCTGCCCGCCGTCCTTGCCGCGCAGCCTGGCCTCGGCCCGGACCTCGCTGTCGGTCTCGGTGATGCTGATCTCGGCGTTCCATGTCTTCGTGGCAGTCACCGGAAGCCTCCTCGTCCGCCCCCATGAGCAGCCCATGTACCGCCCCCACAAAAATCCTCGCACCGGCCTCCGCGGCCCGCACCTGGGGCACACCACACCTCGGTCCGGGGGATTTCCCCATGGTGGGGCCGTACCCGCCGCCCTAGCCTCGTCGTGGCGGGGAAGCGGGCAGGGGAGCCCCCTCGCCGCACCAACTACCGAGCTTTCCGGGGGAATTCATGCGCAAGCGCGTCCGCTGCATCGGGGTCCTCGCGATGGCCGCCGTCGGGGCATGCGGCATCAGCGCCTGCGGAGTGCTGCCCGGCAAGACCTTGAAGGACGACGCCGAGGTGTCGAAGAAGATCACGGCCATCCGGCTGGACAGCACCTCCGGCGGCCTCACGGTGCACGGCGGCAAGGGCGGCGGCAGGGTCTCGGTCCACCGCTCGGTGCGGTACCACGGCGAACGGCCCGGAGGGGACACCCACCGGATCGAGGACGGGGTGCTGGTGCTCGGCGGCTGTGGCGAGGACTGCTCGGTGAACTACACGGTCGAGGTGCCGAAGGGCATCCCGGTCAGCGGTGAGACCTCCTCCGGGGCGGTGGATCTGAGCGGGGTGGGCCCGGTGAAGGTGACCACCAGCTCCGGGGACATCGACCTGGACGGCGTGACCGGCGCGGTCGACGCACGGACCTCCGACGGCCAGATCACCGGACGCGGCCTGTCGGGCGAGCGCATCGCGGCGCAGACCTCCAACGGGGAGATCGATCTGACCCCGGCCGTCGCCCAGAACATCCGGGCGCGGACGTCCAACGGCACCATCACCCTGCAACTGCCGAAGGGCCCGTACCGCGTCGCCGCCCAGACCAGCAACGGCGACAAACACCTGGGCATCGCCCAGGACCCGGCGGGACGCTTCCAGCTGGACCTGACCACCAGCAACGGGGACATCACCGCAAAGCCCGTGTGATGCCGCGGCATCACACGGGCCCGGGAGAGCGCTGACCAGGACGGCATCCCGCCCCGGCCGGGGCGGCGCGGCCCCTGCGTCAGTCCTCCCCCTCCAGCTCGCCTTCGGTCTCCAGGAACACCTGGCGCAGCGCCGCCAGCGTCTCGGCGTCCGGCTTCTCCCACATGCCGCGGGACTCGGCCTCCAGGAGGCGCTCGGCGATGCCGTGCAGCGCCCAGGGGTTGGCCTGCTGCGAGGAAGTCGCGGTTCTCCGGGTCGAGGACGTAGGTCTCGGCGAGCTTGTCGTACATCCAGTCGGCGACCACGCCGGTCGGTGGCGTCGTAGCCGAACAGGTAGTCGACGGTCGCGGCGAGCTCGAAGGCGCCCTTGTAGCCGTGGCGGCGCATCGCCTCGATCCAGCGCGGGTTGACCACCCGGGCGCGGAAGACCCGGGAGGTCTCCTCGACCAGGGTGCGGGTGCGGACGCGTCTCGGGCCGGGTGGAGTCGCCGATGTACGCCTCGGGGGCCGTGCCCGGTCAGCGCGCGGACGGTGGCGACCATGCCGCCGTGGTACTGGAAGTAGTCGTCGGAGTCGGCGATGTCGTGCTCGCGGGTGTCGGTGTTCTTGGCGGCCACCGCGATCCGCTTGTAGGCGGTCTCCATGTCGTCCCGGGCCGGGCGCGCCGTCCAGACCGCGGCCGTAGGCGTAGCCGCCCCAGACCGTGTAGACCTCGGCGAGGTCGGCGTCGGTGCGCCAGTTGCGGGAGTCGATCAGCGGAGCAGGCCGGCGCCGTACGTCCCCGGGCGGGAGCCGAAGATGCGGGTGGTGGCGCGCCGCTCGTCGCCGTGCTCGGCCAGGTCGGCCTGGGCGTGGGCGCGGACGTAGTTCGGCTCGGCGGGCTCGTCCAGGGCGGCGACCAGCCGTACGGCGTCGTCGAGCAGGCCGACGACGTGCGGGAACGCGTCGCGGAAGAAGCCCGAGATGCGCAGCGTGACGTCGATGCGCGGGCGGCCGAGCTCGGCGAGCGGGATCGGCTCCAGGCCGGTGACCCGGCGCGAGGCGTCGTCCCAGACGGGGCGGACGCCGAGCAGGGCGAGCGCCTCGGCGATGTCGTCGCCGGCGGTGCGCATCGCGCTGCGTGCCCCACAGGGACAGGCCGACCGAGCTGCGGCCAGTCGCCGTTGTCGGCGCGGTAGCGCTCCAGGAGCGAGTCGGCGAGGGCCTGGCCGGTCTCCCAGGCCAGACGGGACGGGACGGCCTTGGGGTCGACGGAGTAGAAGTTGCGGCCGGTCGGCAGCACGTTGACCAGGCCGCGCAGCGGGGAGCCCGACGGGCCCGGCCGGGACGAAGCCGCCGTTCAGCGCGTGCAGGCGTGGTCGATCTCGTCGGTGGTGCGCGGCGAGGCGCGGCACGACCTCGCGGGCGGCGAAGTCGAGGATGTCGGCGACCGCGTGACGGGTGCCCCTCGGCGACATCGGCGACCGCCGCCGGGTCCCAGTCCGCGTCCTCCATCGCCTGGACCAGGCCGCGGGCCTGCGCCTCGGCCTCGTCGGCCGTCGTGCGGGTCGCGGCGGACTCGTCGAGGCCGAGCGCCTCGCGCAGGCCGGGCAGGGCGGCGGTGCCGCCCCAGATCTGGCGGGCGCGCAGGATGGCCAGCACCAGGTTGACGCGGGCCTCGCCGGCCGGGGCGCCGCCCAGGACGTGCAGGCCGTCGCGGATCTGGGCGTCCTTGATCTCGCACAGCCAGCCGTCGACGTGCAGGAGGAAGTCGTCGAACGCCGTCGTCGTCGCGGGCGGTCCTCCAGGCCCAGGTCGTGGTCGAGCTTGGCGGCCTGGATCAGCGTCCAGATCTGGGCGCGGATCGCCGGGCAGCTTGGCCGGGTCCATCGCGGCGATCGTCGGCGTGCTCGTCGAGCAGCTGCTCCAGGCGGGCGATGTCGCCGTAGGACTCGGCGCGGGCCATCGGCGGCACGAGGTGGTCGACGAGGGTGGCGTGCGCCCGGCGCTTGGCCTGGGTGCCCTCGCCGGGGTCGTTGACCAGGAACGGGTAGATCAGCGGCAGGTCGCCGAGCGCGGCGTCGGGGCCGCAGGCCGCGGACAGGCCGGCGTTCTTGCCGGGCAGCCACTCCAGGTTGCCGTGCTTGCCCAGGTGGACCATGGCGTCGCGCGCCGAAGCCGCCGTCGTCCGCGGAGGCCGCGATCCAGCGGTAGGCGGCCAGGTAGTGGTGCGAGGGCGGCAGATCGGGGTCGTGGTAGATCGCGATCGGGTTCTCGCCGAAGCCGCGCGGCGGCTGGATGAGGATCAGCAGGTTGCCGCGGCGCAGGGCGGCCAGCACGATGTCGCCGTCGGGGTTGCGGCTGCGGTCGACGAACAGCTCGCCGGGCGCCGGGCCCCAGTGCTCCTCGACGGCGTCGCGCAGCTCCTGCGGGCAGCGTGGCGAACCAGCGCCGGTAGTCGGCGGCCGGGATGCGGACCGGGTTGCCGGCGAGCTGCTCCTCGGTGAGCCACTCCTGGTCGTGGCCGCCGGCCTCGATCAGGGCGTGGATCAGCTCGTCGCCGTCGCCGGACACCAGGCCCGGGACCTCGTCTCGGTCGCCGAAGTCGTAGCCGTCGGCGCTGCAGGCGGCGCAGCAGCGCGACGGCGCTGGCCGGGGTGTCCAGGCCGACCGCGTTGCCGATCCGGGAGTGCTTGGTCGGGTACGCGGACAGCACCAGCGCGAGCCGCTTGCTCGGCGGCCGGGATGTGCCGCAGCCGGGCGTGCCGGACGGCGATGCCGGCGACCCGGGCGGCGCGCTCGGGGTCGGCGACGTAGACCGGCAGACCGTCCTCGTCGATCTCCTTGAAGGAGAACGGCACGGTGATCATCCGGCCGTCGAACTCGGGGACCGCGATCTGCGTGGCGGCGTCCAGCGGCGACAGCCCCTCGTCGTTCTCCTCCCAGGCGCTGCGCGGCGCCGGTCAGGCACAGGCGCCTGGAGGATCGGTACGTCGAGGGCGGCCAGCGCGCCCGCGTCCCAGGCCTCGTCGTCGCCGCCGGCGGAGGCCGTCGGCGGGCTTGGTGCCGCCCGCGGCGAGCACCGTGGTGACCAGGGCGTCGGCGGCGCGCAGCTCCTCGATCAGCTCCGGCTCGGGGGCGCGCAGGGAGGCGACGAACAGCGGGCAGCGGCGCGGCCGCCCGCCGCCTCGATCGCTCGCACAGGGTCCGCACGAAGCCGGTGTTGCCGCTCATGTGGTGGGCGCGGTAGTAGAGCACGGCGACCAGCGGGCCGGTCTCGTCGCGGGCTTCCCGCTCCAGCGGGCCCCAGGACGGGCGCCGGGGCCGGCGGGTCGAAGCCGTGGCCGGTCAGCAGCACCGTGTCGGAGAGGAAGCGGGCGAGCTGGTCGAGGTTGGCGGGCCCGCCGTGCGCGAGGTAGGCGTGCGCCTCGGCGGCGATGCCGACCGGGACCGTGGACTGCTCCATCAGCTCGGCGTCGGGGGCCTGCTCGCCGCTGAGCACGACGACCGGCGCGCGGCCCGGCGAGCAGCAGCGTCCAGGCCCTCCTCCCAGGCGCGGAGGCCGCCGAGGAGGCGTACGACGACGAGGTCGACGCCCTCCAGCAGCGCGGGCAGGTCGGCGAGCGTCGAGCCGGGCGGGGTTGGCGAGCCGGTACGGCACGGGACCCGTGGCCGCGCGGGCGCTGAGCAGGTCGGTGTCGGAGGTCGACAGCAGCAGGAGCATGCGAGCGCAGGCCTTCCTCGGGGTGTCCGCGCCCCGGGTGGTCGTAAGGACGGCGGGAGTTCCTGGCTCGCCCGGCGGTTTCCGGGTTCACAGTGGCGGGACCGCGCCGGATTCTCACCGGGCTTCCTCCCTAGGGCCGTAGGACCCTGCGCCGTCGCTGGCGTCGGTGGGCCAGCCGACCCACCGACCTGCATAGTAAGGGCTGTGGACGGCCGAGGTAAGCGGGCCTCCGGGCAGGCCGGACCGGTGCGGGGGCGCGCACGCCGCGGGCCGGGCGCCCGGCCGGATCCGGCCCGGATCGGCGCCCGCCCCCGTGGGTATGCTCGCGGCCATGCCGCCCTCCCCCTCGACACGGCCCCAGGCCGCCGCACCGCCGCTGCGCGACCGCGGTGACGCCTGCCCGGGAGCGCTGCGGCTGCACCGGGCCGCCGACGGCCATCTCGCCCGAATCCGGCTGCCCGCCGGAGATCTGACGGTTCGTCAGGCCGCTGCCCTGGCCGACGCCGCGGACCTGCTCGGCGACGGCCATCTCTCCCTCACCTCCCGCGGCAACGTCGAGCTCCGCGGCCTCGCGGAGGGCTGCGGCGGCCGGCTCGCCGCGCTGCTGCGCGACGCCGGCCTGCTGCCCTCCGAGCGCCACGAACGCATCCGCAACATCCTCGCTTCCCCGCTGGCCGGACTGGACCGCCACACCCCTTCTGACGTGCGACGGTGGGCCCGTGAGCTGGACGCGCTGCTCTGTGCGAGCGAGTGGGCGACCGCCCTCTCGGGCCGTTTCCTGTTCGTGCTGGACGACGGGCGGGGCGATGTGGCGGCGCTCGGCGGAGATGTGAGCTTGCTCGCAGAAGCAGAAGCAGAACCGGGAACGGAACCGGGAGCGGCCGGGGACCGGACCGGCCCGGCGGGCGGCGCCCTGCTGCGGGTCGGCGACGATCCGGCGGCGCTGCGGATCGCCGGACCGGACGCACCGCGTGCCGCGCTCGCCGCCGCCGAGGCCTTCCTGACCGCCGCCGCGGCGAGCGGCAGCGGCGCCTGGCGGGTCCGCGAACTCCCCGACGGGCACGGCCTGACGGCCCGGGACGTGGCGGCGGCACTGCGGTCGGCGGGCATCGGGGCCGCGTACGTGCCCGAGGCTCCCGCACCCGGCACCCGCACCTCCCCGCCGTACGCGGACTCCGCCGCCCCCGGCATCGTCGAGGGCCCCGACGACGACCGCGCGCTCTCGGTCCTGGCACCGCTGGGCCGGCTGTCGGCGGCCCAATGGCGGCTGCTGACCGCGATCGCCGCCGACGACGGCTCCGGGGCGCTGCGCCTCACCCCGTGGCGCGGCATCGTCCTGCCCGGACTGCCGGCCGCCGCGGCACCCCGCCGGCTGGCGGAGCTCACCACCGCCGGACTGATCACCGACCCGGCCTCTCCCTGGCACCGGCTCGGCGCCTGTACGGGCCGCCCCGGCTGCGCCAAGTCCCTCACCGACGTACGCGCCGACGCGACGGCCGCGCTCGCCGCCGGCGCGGCCGTCCCGGACGGACTGCCCACCGGCCCCGCCTCCGAGGGCCTCCCCGTGTACTGGTCCGGCTGCGCACGCCGCTGCGGTCACCCGCACGGCAGCTGGATCGACGTGCTGGCCACGGCGGAGGGCTACCGGAGCACTGGTGGGACCGGACACCGCCCGACCACCGACGCCGCGACGCCCACGGCCCGGCACGGACCCGGCCCCAGCTCCCCGGCGCCATGACCGGCCGCCCGGAGCACGCCACCTGAGCCATGCGACGCACCAGCCGATCCACCCGATCCACCCGATTCAGTGAACCACGAGGCCACAGTGACCGCGTTCGACTACGAGAAGGACGGTGCGGCGATCTACCGCCAGTCCTTCGCCACCATCCGCGCCGAGGCGGATCTCGCCGGGCTGCCCGCCGACGTCAGCCAGGTAGCGGTCCGGATGATCCACGCCTGCGGCATGGTCGACCTGGTACGCGATCTGGCCTTCACCCCCGACGTGGTGGCAGCCGCCCGCAAGGCGCTGCACGCCGGTGCGCCGATCCTCTGCGACGCCAACATGGTCGCCAGCGGCGTCACCCGTAAGCGGCTGCCGGCGAACAACGACGTGCTGTGCACGCTCGCCGACCCCTCCGTCGCGGACCTGGCCGCCCGTATGGGGACCACCCGCAGCGCCGCGGCCCTGGAGCTGTGGCGGGACCGTATGGAAGGCGCCGTGGTCGCGTTCGGCAACGCCCCCACCGCCCTCTTCCGGTTCCTCGAAATGATCGAGGAGGGCGCGCCCCGCCCGGCCGCCGTGATCGGCATACCCGTCGGCTTCATCGGCGCCGCGGAGTCCAAGGACGCGCTGATCGCCCACCCGTCGAAGCTGGACCACATCGTGGTGCGCGGCCGTCGTGGCGGCAGCGCCATGGCCGCGGCCGCGATCAACGCCATGGCAAGCGAGGAAGAGTAAGCGTGAGCGAGCAGCAGGCAACCGGTGACGGCAGCGTCGCGAACACGGCCGGCCGGCCGCCTCTACGGGGTCGGCCTCGGCCCCGGCGACCCGTCCCTCATGACGGTCCGGGCCGTCCAGGTGATCGACCGGGCCGATGTCATCGCCTACCACAGCGCCCGCCACGGACGCTCGATCGCGCGCTCCATCGCCGCCGAGCACCTGCGCGCCGACCACATCGAGGAGGCGCTGGTCTACCCGGTCACCACCGAGTCGACCGACCACCCCGGCGGCTACCGGGGCGCCCTGGACGAGTTCTACGAGTCCGCGGCGGCCCGCCTCGCCGCCCACCTCGACGCCGGCCGCACCGTCGCCGTCATCTCCGAGGGCGACCCGCTCTTCTACGGCTCCTACCAGCACATGCACAAGCGGCTGGCCCACCGCTACCCGACCGAGGTCATCCCCGGCGTCACCTCCATCAGCGCCGCCGCGGCCCGCCTGGGCAAGCCGCTCGCCGAGGCCGACGAGGTCCTGACGATCCTCCCCGGCACGCTCCCGGAGGAAGAACTCACCGCCCGTCTGGCCTCGACCGACACCGCCGTCGTCATGAAGCTCGGCCGCACCTTCCCCACCGTCCGCCGCGCCATGGAACGCTCCGGCCGCCTGCCGGAGGCCCACTACGTCGAACGCGCCACCATGCCCGGCGAACGCACGCAGAGCTCGGACTCGACGCCGAGCGGTCCCGTACCGTCACCGTCGTCCCCGCGATCGCCGACCTGCCACCCCACGATCACCTCGTCGCGAGAGGCCGCACCCTGCCCGCCGACGCCGACGAGCTGCCGCCGCCCGACGGGACGGCAGCCGGCCGCATCACCCGACGCGCGGACGGTCGATGACGGGGCCGGTCGGTGAGGTGGTGGTCGTCGGCACCGGCCCCGCCGGCCCCCTCTGGCTGACCCCCGAGTCCCGCGGCGCGCTCGCCGCCGCCGAAGACCTCGTCGGCTACACCACCTACCTGGACCGCGTCCCGCTGCGCCCCGGCCAGCGCCGCCACGCCTCCGACAACAAGGTCGAGTCCGAACGCGCCGAACTCGCCCTCGACCTCGCCCGGCGCGGCCGCCGGGTGGCCGTGGTCTCCGGCGGCGACCCCGGCATCTTCGCCATGGCCACCGCCGTCCTGGAGGTCGCCTCCCAGGACCCGTACCGCGCCATCCCCGTACGCGTCCTGCCGGGCGTCACCGCCGCCAACGCCGCCGCCGCCCGCGCCGGCGCCCCGCTCGGCCACGACTACGCGGTCATCTCCCTCTCCGACCGCCTCAAGCCCTGGGAAGTCATCGCCGAACGCCTCCACGCGGCGGCCTCCGCCGACCTGGCCCTCGCCCTCTACAACCCCGGCTCCCGCAGCCGCACCTGGCAGGTCGGCAAGACCCGCGAACTCCTCCTGGAACACCGCGCCCCCGACACCCCGGTCATCCTCGCCCGCGACATCGGCGGCCCCGAGGAATCCGTCCGCACCGTCCACCTGGCCGACCTGGACCCGCTCCAGGTCGACATGCGCACCCTCCTGATCGTCGGCTCGTCCCAGACCCAGGCGGTACGGCGCGACGACGGCACGGAGATCGTGTGGACACCGCGGCGGTACCCGGAGAAGTGAGCGCTGCCACCGGACAGCGGGCTTTGGCTCGCGTCATGAGCAGCCGGGGACCCGCCCGGCCTTGTGGCGGCGTTTCGACTCCGACGGCCGATCTGCGTGCTCGCGGCCGACCCGAACGGCCGTCCGCGCGATCGATTGATGCAGAGGTCTGCACGGATGGTGAAGGACCTCCGGCAGACCCCATCCCGTCTCAGACGCGTCTCCCGCTACATGCGCGCGAATATGGCCCGCGTCAGCATTCTGACTCGAGCCGGGCTTCCGAACTGCTCGGCTGCCGCATTCGCCGTGGCGATGCGCTGTTCGCTCGTCGTCAACCGTCCTCCTGCGTGTGCCGCTGGTCGGGGCGATCCTTGCCGCCACTTCTGCCGAGCTGGCTTCGAGCGGTGAAGGCCTGGCTGTCCTCGGCATGCTCGGAGCCTAGCGGTTCTCACGCCCTGGCGGTGCCGACTGTCAGGGTCTTCCGTCCACGACCGCGACTGGCAGCTAGCTGCCGCGCAAGCGGATGGAGGCCCTGCGAGCTCGCCTGCGAGCCTCCGCAGCCATGACGGCCGCTCGCCTGGCTATCTACGTGAACTTCTTCAGCCGGACCATCGGCTCGGCCCCTCGCCGCGCCTGCGCTGTCCCGGTACCCACTGGAGGTACGTGCGGTGCGACTATCAGCGTGGGGAAGGCGCGCTACCGCATGCCGCTGGCGCTGCCTATCAGCCCTGATCAGGCTTCTCTTGGCTGGCGGAGAACATCGCCACCTACCTGGCGCTGGCGCTACCCGCACCAACTCCACGGGTGGCAACCGGTCGCCCTGGGGAAGTTCGGCTCATGGGCGCTCTGACTCAGTCGTCACGTTCGTGATCGTGGCGACCAGGCGGTCGCGCGGCCCCCGGTGACCCGCAGCCCAGGCGGGGAGGTGTCACCCCCAGGGTGCCCGGCCATGGACTCAGACGCCTCGGCCTCAGCCGAGCCGCCCCTCCTTCACGCCACCTATGAAGGCCGACCAAGCGGCGGCCGGGAACACCAGCACACCGCCGGTGGGGTTTTTGCTGTCACGGACAGGGACCACGCCGGGGAAGCCTTCGGAGATCTCGACGCAGTTGTCGCTCGCCTCCGTCGCTGTAGCTGCTCTTGCGCCATGCAACGCCTGCCAGGTCGGGGATCGTCTTCATGGTCTGCTGTCCTCCACCAACTGCTGGATGAATGCTGATGAATCACACGGCGAGAGCGCCGTCGTCTCGGAGGCGATCGTAGGACAGGCGGTATCGCTCAATTTCTTCTGGCTCTTCGATCAATTCGCCCGACCTGTTGCCTTCCAGGTAGGCAACAGCACTGCCGTCCGCCATCCACAAGAGCGAGAGCGGACCGCCCATCAGGCCATGCACCCCGGCGGAAAGGGGAGCACCTGGATGGTCATGTGCGGAGCTTGGGCAGCGGCCTCGATCCGGGTCAGCTGGTCATGCCAGATCTGGGGTCGCGCGCCGGACGCCGCAGAGCCGACTCATCGAGGATGATCCGGACGTCGCGGCGGAGGAGTGCGGCGCAGCAGCTCCTGCCTCCCAGTCGAGCGGCGACGTTCTCTTCAATCTCGTCGCGGACTTATGGGCGTCGGTGCCGACGACAGCACCACCCGAGCGAAGTCCTCGGTCTGCAGCAGGCCAGGGACGACCACTCGCGTACTTGTGCATGATCGTCGCCTTCGCCTCCAGCTGCATGAACTCCCGGTACTTGTCCTTGAACGCATCCAGCCGTGCCAGCCCCCACAACCGCACCAGCAGCCCGCCCGTGCCGTACGTCCGGTCCAGGGCCTCCATGACCGGCAGCTTCGAGAGTCGTTCGCCGGTCTCCAGGCGGTGCAAGTAGGTGCGGTCGTACTTGATCTCGTCGGCCAGCCGGGCCAGCGACCTGCCGGACGACTCCCGTAACCGGCGGAGTTCACATGCAAGGACCCAACGGGCCGAGCCCTCGTCCTCGGAATTCTTTTCGACCATTCGCCAATTCCCCCATCCCCCTGTTGTCCCGTTCCGACGGCAACGCCAACTCCCTGTCGGAAGCGGCTTGTTGTGACGACTCTAGAACTGCGAAAGGGCTTTGGCAGCCCAGTCAGGACTCGAACGGAGAAGAGGAATGGGAATGGCGGAGCGCAGTCCGGCGGCCGGGAAGATCAGGGACGCGGAGCAGGCGTGCGGCGAGCTGCGGACGGCGCTGAAGGGGGCGGGCATCACCCTGCCGTCGCTGGCCGTGGACGTGGTCTCGCTGGCGGAGCACTTTCCGCGGCCGCTCGTGGAGCTGGGCCGCTGCACCCCCGAGGTCGCACGCCGGCTCGCGGAGGCGGTGCGGACGTGCGCCCCATGAGCGAGGAGAAGGCGGGTTCGCCGACCGTCCGCGAACCGGGCGAGTGATGACGCGCACCGAGGAATCCGTGAAGCGTCGCGAAGAATTAGCCGAAAGGGTCCGTGAGGCCAATTGCCTCAGCGTGAATTGGCCTCGCTGAAAATGCGGCGGAGCCAGTTGGCGGCCTCGTCCGGACCTGCCACCACCGGCACCCCCTCCGGCACCGGCGGCCGCTGTACGACCACCACCGGCACCCCCGCCTCCCGCGCCGCCGTCAGCTTGGCGGCGGTCGCGGCGGCACCGCTGTCCTTGGTCACCAGGACCTCGATGCGGTGTTCCCGTAGCAGCTCCCGTTCGCCGTCCAGGGTGAAGGGGCCGCGGTCCAGGAGGGTGGTCATCCGGGGCGGGTACGGGGGCTCGGGGGCGTCGACCGAGCGGACGAGGAACCAGAGGTCGGTGAGGTGGGCGAAGTGAGCCAGGCCCATCCGGCCCGTCGTGAGGAAGATGCGGGTGCCGAGGGCGGGGAGGGCGGCGGCGGCCTCGTCCAGGGAGGTGACCTGGTGCCATGTGTCGCCGGGTCCCGGCACCCAGCCGGGCCTGCGGACGGCGAGCAGGGGAACATGGGCGGTGGCGGCGGCCTGGGCCGCACTGCAACTGATCGTGTCGGCGAAAGGATGGGTGGCGTCGATGAGCGCGTCCACCGCGTGCTCGCGCAGCCAGCGGGTGAGGCCCTCGGGGCCGCCGAACCCTCCGATGCGTACCTCCCCGGCGGGCAGCCGGGGCGCGGCGACCCGGCCGGCGAGCGAGGTCGTCACGCGCAGGGACGGCTCCGGTGCCAGGCCGGCGGCCAGGCGGCGGGCCTCCGTCGTGCCGCCGAGGATCAGTACGTGGCGCGGCGGGCGGGCTGCGTCGGGCATGGGATGTGGGTTCCTCCGTGGCTGAAGCGCAACCGCAGGGTACGGGCAAGGCCGCCGGAGGGCGTAGCGCGCAGCTCGCGCACACCGGGCTGCGGCACGGCTGGACGACCGGTGCCTGTGCGACGGCGGCGAGCACGGCCGCGTACACGGCGCTGCTCGGCGGCGAGTTCCCGGATCCGGTGACGATCACGCTGCCGAAGGGGCAGACCCCGGCCTTCGCGCTGGCGGTGGAGGAGCTCGCGCCGGGGCGGACGGCCGCCATGGCGGGGGTGGTGAAGGACGCGGGCGACGATCCGGATGTGACGCACGGGGCGCTCGTCCGGGCCACCGTGCGGGCGCTGCCCGCCGGGTCGGGGGTCGTCTTCAAGGCCGGTCCGGGGGTCGGGACCGTGACCCGGCCCGGCCTGCCGCTGGACGTCGGCGAGCCGGCGGTCAATCCCGTACCGCGGCAGATGATGCGGGAGCATCTCGCGGAGGTCGCCCGGCGCCACGGCGGCGGGCCGGGGGCGACGGCCGACGTCGAGGTGGAGATCTCGGTCGATCACGGGGAGGAGATCGCCCGGAGCACCTGGAATCCGCGGCTGGGGATTCTGGGCGGGCTGTCGATCCTGGGGACCACCGGGATCGTCGTGCCGTACTCCTGCTCGGCCTGGATCGACTCCATCCGGCGGGGCGTGGATGTGGCGCGGGCGGCGGGGCGGCGGCATGTGGCCGGGTGTACGGGATCGACGTCGGAGAAGGTCGCCGTCGCCCTGCACCACCTGCCCGAGGACGCGCTGCTGGACATGGGCGACTTCGCGGGGGCGGTGCTGAAGTACATCCGGCGCCATCCCGTGGAGCGGCTCACCATCTGCGGCGGGTTCGCCAAGCTGTCCAAGCTGGCGGCCGGGCATCTGGATCTGCACTCCGCGCGGTCCCAGGTCGACAAGGGGTTCCTCGCGGAACTCGCCCGGCGGGGCGGGGCGGACGAGGCGCTGGCGGGGGCGGTGGCGGAGGCCAACACGGGCCTGGCGGCGCTCCAGTTGTGCGCCGCGGCGGGCGTCCCGCTGGGGGATCTGGTGGCGGCGACGGCGCGTGACGAGTCGCTGGCCGTGCTGCGGGGCGCGCCCGTCGCGGTCGATGTCATCTGTATCGACCGGGCGGGGATGGTGGTGGGACGGGCGGAGCCGCGGGGGCCGGGGGACACCGGCCAGGGAAGCCCTCTCCGTTGAAGGGCTCCCCCACCTGAGCACCTGTCAGGTGCGCAACCCGTACCGGTTGGCCGCACAGTCGTTGCCGCGGCCGGTGAGCCTGCCCAGCACCGTGCCGAGGGCACAGGTGGTCAGCCGGAGCGGGTTGTCGCGGAACCCGGGGCGGCTGTAGCGGCCTTCCCGGCGGTCGTAGCGCCCTTCCCGGCGCTCGCTCATCCGGCTCGGCTGGTCGGTCATCCGGCCCGGGCTGTTGTGCATCCACGGCGAGCTGTCGTGCCGCTGTCCCGGGGTGTCCGTCGCCTGCGCGACATGCTCCCTGCCGTCGGCACCGGCGACATTGCCGCCGAAGAGCGTCAGCAGGACTGCGGCGCCGACCGCACCGGCGGCCAGTCTGGTACGCATCGTGGCGTACTCCTTTGCTTCGGCCCCCCTTGGGTGTCACAGCTTCCTTACCGGCCCCCGGGGGCCGAGTAACGGACATTCACCCCGATGCGGTCATACAGTCATACGGACGGTCCCGGGAGGCCTACGGACGGGCGATGGGGCGCGCGTGGCGGAAGCAGTGCCTTCCAATACGGGACTCCGCCGAAAGCACGGCCGCGGGGGAATTCATTCGCTTCCGGCGGCCTAAAGGACGTTTCAGGGCTCGGCATAAATCTATGACCCGCGTTACGCGGAAAATGCAGACATCTCCTGCCATCACGCTCGGCGGTGGGCACTCGGCGAACCCGGTCCGCGGATTTACCCGAGGGATCCAAGGGGGCATGACGGTCCATTCCATGACCGTTGTCCCGCAGCTGCCACGCAAGGGGGCCGTCCGCAGGAATCGGGCAAAGCCGCACGTCAGGGCGGCCGTTGCGGCACATTTCAGGCCGGTGAAAAATCTGGCGATAAGTTGCCGCGAAACCACGTGCCGTGATTGCATTTCATGAACACACGGACGCCATTACGGGTGTCACATTCCCGGTGCCGGGCGACCGTGTTGCGGCCGGATTGCCCAGCCACAATTCGGCCTGCGTTGGTTGAAAAAATCCACAGCTTTTACGGGAAGGGCACATCATGCGCAACGGCTTCACCCCTGCCGCCACGGAGATTTCCGACAGCGAGCTGGAGAACATCGCCGGTGGCATCGCCGGCGCCGGTGCCAACGCGGGCGCCGAGATCGCCGGGCACGGCGCCAACCTGAACGTCGGCGGCTTCGTCGGCGGCGGCGCGTCGATCTCCCCCGAGGGCGTCAGCGCGCAGCTCTCCGGCTCCGCCCTGGCCTCGGTGCAGACCAGCGGTCTCTGAGAGCTGAGACCGAAGGGGAACCTGCTCCCCCGGCGGCGCGGCCGCCCACGAGCAGGACGCACCGGAACCCCGGGACCTCCCGTCCCGGGGCTTTGGTGCGTCCGGACTCAGGGAGTGTCCGCGGGCGCGGGGTCCTGCACACCGCACCCGCCGTGCGGCCGCTCGCGGTCCGCCGAATAGAGATGGCTGTCGCGGAACTGCTCGGCGCCCAGGGTGCGGCCGACCATGATGACGGCCGTACGGACCACGCCCGCGGCCTTCACCTGGCCGGCGATGTCGGCGAGGGTGCCGCGCAGCACGAGTTCGTCGGGGCGGGAGGCCATGGCGACGACGGCGGCCGGGCAGTCGGCGCCGTAGTGCGGCAGGAGTTCGGCGACGACCCGGTCGACGTACATGGCGGCCAGGTGGAGGACCAGCAGCGCGCCGCTGCGGCCCAGCGTGGCGAGGTCCTCGCCCTCGGGCATGGGGGTGGCGCGCTGGGCGACGCGGGTGAGGATGACGGTCTGGCCGACGGTGGGGACGGTCAGCTCGCGCTTGAGGGCGGCGGCCGCGGCGGCGAACGCGGGGACGCCCGGCACCACCTCGTACGGCACCCCGGCCGCGTCCAGCCGGCGCATCTGCTCGGCGACCGCGCTGAAGACGGACGGGTCGCCGGAGTGCAGCCGGGCGACGTCGTGGCCCTCCTCGTGGGCGCGCACCATCTCGGCGGTGATCGTGTCGAGGTCCAGCTGAGCGGTGTCGACGAGCCGGGCGCCGGGCGGGCACTCGGCGAGCAGCTCGCGCGGCACCAGGCTGCCCGCGTAGAGGCAGACCCCGCAGGAGGCGAGCGTACGGGCACCGCGCACGGTGATCAGGTCGGCGGCGCCGGGACCTGCGCCGATGAAGTGGACGGTCATGGTTGCTCGGTCTCCTGGGGGAGGTCGGGGACGGGGAGGCGGTCTGCGGCTTCACGGCCGACCACTGGGTGACCGGCATCGCCTGCCGCCAGCCCGTGAAGCCGCCGACCGGCACCGCATGGGCGACCGCGAGCCGGACCAGTTCGCCGCCGTACTGCCGGTAGTGGTCGGCGAGCAGCGCCTCGGACTCCAGCGTCACGGTGTTCGCGACGATCCGGCCGCCCGCCGGCAGCGCCTCCCAGCACGCGGCCAGCAGACCGGGGGCGGTCAGCCCGCCGCCGATGAACACCGCGTCCGGCGTCGGCAGACCCTCCAGCGCGGCGGGCGCCGCGACCGTGGACGATGCGCAGCGCCGGTACGCCGAGCGAGGCCGCGTTACGGCCGATCCGCTCGGCCCGTACGGCGTCCCGCTCGACGCTGACGGCGCGGCAGCTGCGGTGCGCCCGCAGCCACTCGATGGCGATGGAGCCGGAGCCGCCGCCGATGTCCCACAGGAGTTCACCGGGGGCGGGCGCCAGCGCGGCGAGGGTGGCGGCGCGGACATGGCGCTTGGTGAGCTGGCCGTCGTGTTCGTAGGCGGCGTCGGGGAGGCCGGGGACGGTGGACAGGGGCGGGGTGCCGGGCGCGCGGCGGCAGTCGAGGGCGATGACGTTGAGGGGGTCGGCGGGCGGGGCGTCCCAGCCGTCGGCGGTGCCCTCGGCCGTGCGTTCGCGGTCGCCGCCGAGCTGCTCCAGTACGCGCATACGGGTCGGGCCGAAGCCGTGGGCGCGCAGCAGGGCGGCGACCTCGGCGGGGGTGCCGGACCCGGCGGACAGCACCAGCAGGCGGTGGCCGTCGTACAGCGCACGGGCCAGGTTCTCGGTGGGCCGTCCGACGAGCGTGATGACCTCGGTGTCCTCCAGCGGCCAGCCGAGGCGGGCGCAGGCGTAGGAGACGGAGGAGGGGTGGGGGAGGATGCGGAGCCGAGGCTCCCCCGGGGCGGCCGCCGGCTCTTCCGCCAGCACCTCGGTCAGGGTCCGCCCGATCCCGTAGAACATCGGGTCGCCGCTGGCCAGCACGCAGACCCGGCGCCCGGCGTGCGCGGCCAGCAGTCCGGGGACGGCGGGGCGCAGGGGCGCGGGCCACGGGACGCGCTCGCCGGCGCACTCCTCGGGCAGCAGCGCGAGCTGGCGGGGGCCGCCGATCAGCACCTCGGCGGTCCGCAGGGCCTGCTGGGAGGCGGCGGGCAGTCCGTCCCAGCCGTCGGCCCCGATGCCGACGACGGAAAGGGGTTCAGGAGCGGCCGGGGCGGGTGGTGCGGGGCTCACTGCCGAGTACCTCAGAGGTCGGGAGGGGCCGGTCCCGGGAAGGGGCGCCGGTCCGGGGGACGGGAGCCGAACTTTACTGACCGGTCGGATCGCGCGGTCCCGCTGCCCCCCACGAACCGCAGGCAGGCGGCCGCCCGGACCGGGCCGGACCCCGTCACCTGCCGCGCGCGCTCACGCCAGCAGCGCGATCAGGAACTGCCCCGCGAACAGAAACGCCGCGCAGAAGCCCACGCCCGCCGGGAACCACTGCCAGATGCCGCGCGGGGAGTCGAAGCAGACCAGGTAGCCGAGGACGGCGACCACGCCGGTCAGCGCGCCCAGCCAGAAGGGGAGGCCCTCGTGGTGGGTGGACAGGAGGGCGACGGCGGCCAGCAGGCCGAGCACCGCCAGGATCTGGCCCTTGCCGGGTGCGGGCCGCGCGGTCTCGCCCGTAGCGCTCATAGCGCCGGATGCTACCCGGGCGCGGGGGCCTCGACGGCTTCCCACGCCAGCCGGAAGCGGACATCCCAGCTCCGTTTCCCGTGCCCACTCCGCTCCGCTTCCGCACCGCTCTGACCAGGGACGATAGGCCGTTTGACGGTAATGACAACGGTCACCGATGCAGCCTTTGGATCTTTGCCCGAAGTGCGGTTTGCTTCGCACGAGGAGCCAGGAAGGAGCGCGCCCATGACCGAGCACGCCCACAGCCACGGGCACAGCCACAGCCATGCGCACGGGGTCGCACCGGACGCCGACCGGCGCTGGCTGCGCAGCGCGCTCATCCTGCTCACCGCGTACATGGCGGTCGAGGTCGTCATCGGTGTGGTGGCGCAGTCCCTGGCACTGATCTCGGACGCCGCCCACATGCTCACCGACGCGGTCTCGATCGTGCTGGCCCTGGTCGCGATGCGGCTGGCCGCGCGGCCGGCGCGCGGCGGCTACACCTACGGGCTCAAGCGCGCCGAGATCCTCTCCGCGCAGGCCAACGGCATCACCTTGCTGCTGCTGTCGGTCTGGCTGGCGTACGAGGCGGTCGAGCGGCTGATCTCGCCGCCGAAGGTGACCGGCGGGCTGGTGCTGGTCACCGCGCTGGCCGGGATCGTGGTGAATCTGATCTGCACCTGGCTGCTGTCGAAGGCCAACCGCTCCAGCCTGAACGTCGAGGGCGCCTACCAGCACATCCTCACCGACCTGTTCGGGTTCGTCGCCACCGCCGTCGCCGGTCTGATCGTGCTGACGACGGGCTTCGAGCGGGCGGACGCGATCGCCTCGCTCGTGGTCGTCGCGCTGATGCTGCGGGCCGGTACGGGGCTGGTGCGCGAGTCCGGACGGATCTTCATGGAGGCCGCGCCGACGGGCGTCGACCCGGACGCCCTGGGCGAGCGGCTGGCCGCCACGGACGAGGTCGTCGAGGTGCACGATCTGCACATCTGGCTGATCACCTCCGGGCAGCCTGCGCTGTCCGCGCACATCCTCGTGGCGCCCGGCGGCGACTGCCACAAGGTCCGCCGCAGTCTCCAGGAGCTGCTGAGCGGCGAGTACGGCATCGGCCACGCCACCCTCCAGGTCGACCACGTCGGCGAACAGGGCTCGCCCGACGACGTCCTGACGCTGGGCCCGCGGCCCGACACCGGCCCCGGCACCGGCCCGGAGGAGCAGACCGGCCATTGCGAGGACGCCCATGGTCCGGTGCACCGGTCGGGGCCGCATCGGCGTTGAGGGACGGGGCCGCCCGCCCTCACTCGGGTGAACCCGGCCGGGGAGGAGCCCGCCTGCCGCCGGTGACGGGGGCCGCGGTGCTCGGATGACGGCATGAGAACCGCCGTTGTCTGCGCGCTGCTGTGCGCCGCCACGCTCCCCGCTCCGTCCGCCGCCGCGTCCGCCCCGCAGGCCCCGCCCGCCGTCTCGGTCACGGTGGCCGTCACCGACGGCCGGGACGACGCCGAGTCGGGCAAACGCCTCGACTACCGCATCACCGTGCACAACATGGGCCCCACCGAGGTCCGCGGGGCCCGCATCGAACAGGACATGCCGGCCACCACCACCTCCGCCACCGCGCCCGGCGGCACCGTCGAAGGGCATGAGGTGGGTGAGCAGAAGGTGATCTGGCGCGCAGATCTGCCCGCGCACGACATCCAGGTGTTCACCGCCTCGGCCGTACTCGGCGCCCGCACCGGACCCACCGCCACCGCGGCCCCCGGCACCCTGCGCGCCGCCGCCACGGTCTGTGTCTACGTGGGCGATTCCTACACCCCCACGGCCTGCTCGGGCGATCTGGACGACTTGCCGGAGACACACGCCGAGGCCGGGGGCGGCGACGGCTGGATGTGGTGGGCGGGGGCCGCCGCGACCGCTGCCCTGTTCGGACCGGGAGTGGTGCGGGCGGTACGGCGGCGGCGCGCCGCGCAGCCGCACTGAGGGCGGCGGGCGCGGGGCCGGTCGGCCGCCGCCGGAGCCGAAGCCGCAGCCGCAGCCGCAGCCGGACCGTGCCCGGTCACCCGTGGGCGCGGTCCGGAACCGCGGCGCCCGGTCACCCATGCCCACGCCCGGAGCCGCGCGCCCGTCCCCGGTGGGCATGCCCGGTCACCCATTGGCACCGGCCCCGCTCGCGGGCGGCCGGGGTTCGCACTTGCCTGGGAGATGGCCGTAGGGCGCACGTCTTGTGGGTCTCCCCGGGCCCGGCCGAGCCATGGGACGCGCCGCAGTCCGCCGCCGGGCAGGAGGGACCAGACGCGATGGCAGCGAGCGCCCCCGTATGCCAGGACGGGCGGATGACGGAGCGGGAGCGGTCGCCGCGGCGGCGTGGGCGCGCGGTGGCCGGCGGGGTGCTGCTGCTGATGGGGGCGTTGCTGCTGCCGTTGAGTCTGGCCGCCACCTGGGCACGGGCCGAGCTGACCGAGACCGACAGCTATGTGGCGACGGTGGCGCCGCTGGCCGGGAATGCCGCCGTCCAGGACGCGGTCGTCGACGATGTGACGAACGGGGTGATGGCCCATGTCCGGCTCGACGGGCTGCTGCGCGCCGTACCGCGCGCCGAGCGCCCCGCGCTGCGGAAGCACTTCACCCGCGGTATCCGCGAGTTCGTGGACAAGCAGGTGCGGCAGGTCGTCACCGGCCGCCACTTCCCCTCGATGTGGAACGGGGTGCACCGGACCGCCCACCGGACCCTGGACGGGAGCCTGACCGCGTCCGGCCGCTCCGCGGTCACCCTCGATCTCACACCGGTCGTGGAGCGGGTCACCCACCAGCTGTCCCGCAACGGTATGGGGCTCGACATCCTGCGCCGGGTGCCGCGGGCCGGGGTGGAGATCGTGCTGCTGAAGGGCCCGGACGTGCCGCGGATCCGGGCCGTCTACAAGGTCGTTCACACCGGTGCGCTGCTGTTGCCGCCCGCCGCGGCGCTGTGCCTGGCCGGCGGGCTGCTGCTGGTGCGGCAGCGGCGGCGGGCGCTGATCTGTACGGGGCTGGGGTGCGCGGCGGCCGCCGCCCTGCTGGCCGTTGCGCTCGCGCTGGTCCGCAGCCGTGCCCTGGACGCGCTGCCCGCGGTGATCTCCCGGCCCGCCGCGGGCGCCTACGCCGATGCGCTGACCGGTCCGTTGCGCACCGGGGTCTGGCTGGTGGCCTGCGCGGGCGCCCTGACCGCGGCGCTGGCCGCCGCGGGGCCGCCGACGGCGCGGGCACTGCTCCTACGACGGTTCGCCCGCGCCGCCGACGGCCCTTGACCCAGGGCCTGGAGCCAGGCCCCGGTTCCAGGTCCCGACGGCCGCTCGGACCGCCGCTCAGACCGCCAGGACCGTCTTGCCCTGTGCCCGGCCGGTGCGGCTGGCCTCCAGGGCCTCCGGCGCCTCTTCCAGGCCGACCTCGCGTCCTACGAGGACCGTCAGACGGCCCGCGTCGACATGACCGGCGAGGATCTCCAGCAGTTGTGGGGAGGGCCGGTTGACGAAGTTGAAGCCCCGCAGGTTGTGCTCGGTCAGCTCGTCGGCGTCGGCCGAGCCGATGAGCGAGACGGCCGTGCCCCCGTCGCGTACGGTCCGGGTCAGCCCGGCGAACTCGGCGGGGCCGCCGATCATGTCGATCAGCACATCGACACCGTCCGGATGGGCCGCGAGCACCTGGTCGGCGAGCGGACCCGCGGTGTGGTCGACGGTCTCCGCGGCGCCCAGCGTGCGCATCAGCTCCGCCTTGGCCGGGCGCGCGGTGGCGATCACCTCGGCGCCGCGGCCGGCCGCCAGCTGGGTGGCGAAGGTGCCGACGCCGCCGGTCGCGCCGACGATCAGCACCCGCGTGCCCTCGGTGACCCGGGTCTCCTCGACCAGGTTGTATGCGGTCATGCCGGCCGTCGGCAGCGCCGCGGAGGTGGCGTAGGTGACGCTGCGGGCGGCGTGCGCGAGGCGGCTCTCGTCGGTGACGGCGAGTTCGCAGTACGAGCCGCCGCCCTGCTCCGGCCGCTGGAACTGGCCGAACACCGCGTCGCCGACGGTGAACCGCCGTACACCGTCCCCGATCGCGAGTACCTCGCCCGCCCCGTCCGACCCGAGGACGAGGGGGAAGCCGACCGGCATGGCATCCCCGAACATGCCATCGGCGATCTTCCAGTCGACGGGGTTGAGTCCGGCGGCGGACAGCCGCACCAGAACCTCACCGGGCCCTGGTTCGGGCTGTGGCAGATCCATGAGCTGCGGCTTTTCACCGAATGCGCTGACTGCTACGGCTCTCATCGTGGCGTTCCCTTCCACCCTTCCGACCGGTGGCCGAAGTGGATCGTAAGCACGCCGGTGGGGCCGGACGCGGCAGGAGGAGAGGCGGTGCGGCGGAAGCAACTCGTACGGCCCCTCACCCCGGGGCTGTCCGGCCCTCCGTTCGGCGCGGTGCGGCCGTACGGGCACCCGGCCCGGCCCGGCGGTCCGCGCCGTCGGCGTCCCGTGCCCGTTTCGCCCCGCTCCGGACGCCGGCCGGCTCCAGCGTGGTGAATTCCCTCGTCCGCGGGGAGCGACGAAGGGGGATTGCGGCACCGAAAGGTCCGCCTCGGGTAGATATGACGCCATGCGCGTACTGGTGGTGGAGGCCGAGGAGTTGCTCGCGGACATGATCGCCGCGGGACTGCGGCGTGCGGCGATCGCGGTGGACATCGTCCACGACGGCCGCGCGGCGCCGACCGCACTGCGGCTCGGGGCGTACGACGTGCTCGTCCTGGACCGCGATCTGCCCGGCCTGCCCGGCGACGAGATCTGCCGGCAGATGGCGGAACAGGGGCTGCCGACCCGGGTGTTGATGCTCACCGCTCCCCGCACCGCCCGCGCGCGCGTCGAGGACCCGGGTCCGGGCGCCGACGATCATCTGACCAAGCCGTTCGTCCACGAGGAGCTGCTCGCCCGGGTGCTGGCGCTGGGCCGGCGCGCCCGTCCCGCCCTTCCGCAGATCATCGAGCGGGCCGGCGTCACCGTCGACACCGCGCGCCGGCTGGCGGTACGCGACGGACGGCCGCTGGCGCTGTCCCGCACGGAATTCGGTGTGCTGGAGGTGCTGCTGCGCGCCCAGGGCGCGGTGGTCAGTGGCGACGATCTGATCGAGGAGGTCTGGGAGGAGCACACCACCTACCGCACCAACGCCGTACGCGTCGCGCTCGGCAAGCTGCGCGCCAAGCTCGGCGATCCCCCGGTGATCGAGACCGTGCCGGACGCCGGGTACCGACTGGGCGACGGGGCGGGGACGGGCGGCGCGTCGGAGGCAGGCGTGGGGCCGGGAGCGGTCTGACGGCCCGTAACTCATCCCGCCCGCCCGACCGCCCACCCGATTGCCCGCATGACGGGTCCGGTCCCGGGCCGCGGGATTCAATGGCGCAATGATCCGGTTCGACTCCGTCACCAAGCGGTACCCCGACGGGACCACTGCCGTCGACGACCTCTCCTTCGAGGTCGGTGCGGGTGAGCTGGTGACCCTGGTCGGACCGTCCGGCTGCGGCAAGACGACGACCATGATGATGGTCAACCGGCTGATCGACCCCACCCACGGGCGGATCTACGTCGACGGCTCGGACGTCGCGGGCGTCGACCCCGTCGAACTGCGCCGCAGCATCGGCTATGTCATCCAGCAGACCGGTCTCTTCCCGCATCGCACCGTCCTCGACAACACCGCGACCGTGCCCTTTCTGACCGGCTGGAAGAAGGCCAGGGCGCGCGAGCGGGCCGCCGAACTCCTGGACCTGGTCGGCCTGGATCCGGCCGTCTACGGCTCGCGCTACCCCGAGCAGCTCTCCGGTGGTCAGCGTCAGCGGGTCGGTGTGGCCCGTGCACTGGCCGCCGACCCGCCGGTGCTGTTGATGGACGAGCCGTTCGGTGCCGTCGACCCGGTCGTCCGCGACCGGCTACAGAAGGAGTTCCTGCGGCTTCAGGCCACCCTGCACAAGACGGTGCTGCTGGTCACTCATGACATCGAGGAGGCCATCCGGCTCGGCGACCGGATCGCGGTTTACGGGGAGGGCCGGATCGAGCAGTACGACACTCCCGCGAGCGTTCTCGGCGCCCCCGCCACCCCGTACGTCGCCGAATTCGTCGGCACCGACCGTGCGTTGAAGCAGCTCTCGGTCACCGGTATCGACCGCGACGACCTCGAACGCCCGCCGTTCGTCCGGCTCGGTGAACCCGCCGCGGGCGCCGCGACCCGGCTGCGGGCCGAGGGCGCCCGCTGGGCGGTGGTGCTCGACGAGGAGGGCGAACTGCACGGCTGGGTGGGCACGGAGGAACTGACCGGAGTGGAGGGCACGGTCGCCGGTCACGCCCGCCGGATGGAGGCCTGGGTGCCGGTGACCGGCACTCTCAAGGCGGCCTTCAGCGAGATGCTCAAACACGACGCCGGCTGGATCGCGGTCCTGGACGGTCACCGGTTCCTGGGCGTCCTCACCCCGACCACGCTCCATGAGGCCCTGCGCCGCACCATCGACTCGGACGAGCGCGGGGTCCCGCGGGAGCGGGCCGAGGTGGATTCGGTTCCTACGCAGTGAGCTCGCGGGGAGGGGCGGGGTGTTTCACGTGAAACGCCGCGCAGGCAGGCAGGGCGGCGTTTCACGTGAAACACCCCGCCCGCACCGGCGGAGGTCAGCCCTTCGGCAACAGCCCTTTGGACCGCAGGTAGTTGCGGGCGACGTCCGCCGGGAAGCCGGCGCCAGCTGTCCACCTGCTCGTTGAGGTACGCCAGGTCGGCTGTGGTCAGGACGGTGTTGAGCTTGCCCAGCGCGGCGGCGCACCCCGGCGCTGCCCGCCCGGGCGCGGTTGACCACGGGGACGACGTAGTCGGCGTTCTGGAGGTCGCTTGTCGTCGGCCAGCAGGACGAGGCCGAACGTCGTCGAGGGTGGCGTCGGTGCGTGGTGGTCAGCACCATCTGGTCCTGGCCGCTCTGCACCGCCTGCTTGGCCGGGGTGGTGCCGACGCCCTTGGGGTCGACGGCGGTGATGTCGATGCCGTACGTCTTCTTCAGGCCGGGCGCGCAGTACGGGCGCTGCACACATTCGTCGCCCGCCGCCAGACGGACCGGCAGCCCGGATCTCCCGAGGTCGCTGAGCGTCTTCAGCTGGTGCTTCGCGGCGTACGGCGCGGTGACCGCGAAGGCGTTCTGGTCGACGGCGCGGCCGGGGTCGAGGACGGTGAGACCGCGGGGCGCGGCGAGCGGCGCAGAGCCTTCATGGTGGCGTCGAGGTCGGGTGAGCCGACCGGGCGCGGCATCGGCTCCATGTGCTTCTTGGCGTTGAGCCAGTCGGCGAAGGTCGCGGCGTACTCGGGTACGACGTCGATCTGGCCGCTCTCCAGGGCGGGTTCGTAGATCTCCCGGTTGGTGACGGAGAGACGGGTGCGGGTAGCCGGCCTGGTCGAACAGCAGCGCGTACATCTGGGCGAGCAGGTCGCTCTCGGTGAAGCCCGCCGAGCCGATGGTCAGGTCGCTTGCTGTCGCCGGGCGGGGCGGTGACGCGGCCCGGGTCTCCAGGGAGGGCCCGGTGGTGCAGGCGGCGGCGAGCAGCGAACGGCCGGCAGGAGGCGGGCGGCCGCCGCAGTCCGCCTCACCGGCCGCCTCCCGTCCGCGGTTCCGGTCAGGCGCGAGCCGCTGCGCCAGCTCGAAGAGCGCCCTCGACGAGCAGGGCGAACACGGCGACCAGCACGGCTCCGGCGACGACCTGCGGTGTGGAGGCCAGGTTGAATCCCGCCGTGATGATCCGGCCGAGGCCGCCGCCGCCCACCAGCGCGGCGAGGGTGGCGGTGGCGACGAGCTGGACGGCGGCGATCCGCACGCCGGTGAGGACCAGCGGCAGGGCGAGCGGCAGCTCGACCTGCCGCAGCAGCTGCGGCCGGTCATCCCCATGCCCCGGGCCGCCCGCACGACGTTCTGGTCGACCTCGCGCATGCCCGACGTAGGCGTTGGTGAGCAGCGGCGGGATCGAGAACAGCACGAGCGCGATGATCGTCGGCCACTGGCCGTAGCGTGCCGATCGGGGTGAGCAGCAGCAGGACCAGAACGGCGAAGGTCGGGCACGGCACGTCCGATGTTGGACGAGGTTGACGGCCAGCGCGCCGCCCTTGCCGAGGTGGCCGAGGGCCGAGCGCGACCGGCAGGGCGATCAGGGCAGCTGATCACCAGGCAGAGAAGGTGAGCAAGAGGTGCTGTTCGAGGCGGTGCCAGATGCCGTCGTCGCCGGACCAGTGGGCGGCGGTGGTCAGCCAGGTCCACACCGCCGAGAGGGTGTTCATGTCCGCCGCCCTGGGGCTGTGACCAGCCGCTTCACTCCCGCCGTGGCCCGGTTTCGCCCCCGCGTCCGCCGGCCGGCCCGGCGCCAGGGAGTGAGCAGCCGTTCCGCGCCGAGCAGCAGCAGATCGAAGACGACCGCGATGACCACGCACAGCACGGACGCGGTGAGCACCTGCGCCTTGAAGAACGGTGTTCATGCCGGCGTAGATGAGGTTGCCCAGCCCGCCGTAACCGACGATCGCACCGACGGTGGTGAGCGCGACCGCCGAGACGGTGGCGATCCGCAGCCCGGCCATCGCGGCGGGTACGGCCAGCGGCAGCTCGACGGTCAGCAGTTGGCGCATCGGCCCGTACCCCATGCCCCGGGCGGCTTCCTGGCCTCGGCGGGGACACCGTCCAGCCCCGCCAGGATGTTCCGTACGAGCAGGGTGAGGGAGTACAGGGCGAGGCCCACCACGACGAGGGTGGCGGACAGCCCGTAGACCGGCAGCAGCAGCGAGAACATCGCCAGCGACGGGATGGTGTAGATGACCGTGGTGATGCCGAGCACCGGTCCGACCGTCCAGCGCCTGCGGCGGGCCAGCAGCGCCAACGGGACCGCGATCACCAGCCCGAGCGCCACCGAGATCACCGTCAGCTGGAGGTGCTGGCCGGTCGCGTCGAGCAGGATCTGCCGACGGGTGCTCAGGTAGTCGCCGCAGATCCAGTCGTTGCGGGCCAGACAGTCGTCCGGCGGCGGTGCGGTCACGGTACGAGTCCACCCCGGCGGGGGCGGGGTGTCGCGGCGGGCGCGTCCGATCGGGGGTGACCGCGGACGGCCTGCGCCGAGAGCCACCCGGCCCGCCCCTTTCCCCCTCCTCCCCAGGTACACCGCCACGTACACACGACGCGTACACACCCCACGTATACATTCGGTGTGTACTCCCTATGTATAGTTCCCGTGAGTCCCTTCGACCGCTGTGACCGAGGGTGGGCGCGACGCGGCGATGCCTCGTGCGCGCCGGCTTCGCCATGCGCAAAACCGCAGGTCATGGGCTCACCATCCATGGCCCGCGTCCGAGGAGACCCCACATGCCGAAGCAGACTCCCGCGGCCCGCCGCACGTCCATAGCCGGGCTGCTGGCGGCCACGTCCCTGGCCCTGGCCCTCAGCGGCTGCGCCACCTACGACGTCACCGCCCCGGCCGACGCCCGCGCCGACGCACCGGCGGCCGCCGTCCAGGCGAAGGACGCCCGACTCGCCGCGGCCAAGGGCGCGAAGAACGAGGACGGCAAGAACCGGGACGGCAAGAACGGGGACGCGAAGGGCTCTCAGGGCGGCGGGCAGGCCACGGGCCCCGGCGGGGCCGGTGACGTCGACTGCCGCAAGGCCAAGTGCGTCGCGCTCACCTTCGACGCGGGCCCCAGCGAGAACACCCCCCGCCTGCTGGACATCCTCAAGAAGGAGAAGGTGCACGCGACCTTCTTCATGCTCGGCGAGAACCACGTCGACAAGCGCCCCGCCGAGGTGAAGCGGATCGACGCCGAGGGCCATGAACTGGCCAACCACACCTGGTCGCACCAGATCCTGACCGACATCGAGCCCGCAGAGGCCAAGCGCGAGCTGTCCCGCGTCCAGGACGCCGTCCGCAAGATCACCGGCAAGACCCCCCGGCTGATGCGCCCGCCGCAGGGCAGGACCGATGAAGAGGTCTCCAAGATCAGCAAGGACCTCGGCCTGGCACAGGTCCTGTGGAGCGTGACCGCCAAGGACTACCAGACCAACGACTCGGCCCTGATCACCAAGCGGGTGCTCGAACAGACCGAGCGCGACGGCATCATCCTGCTGCACGACATCTACAAGGGGACCGTGCCGGCCGTCCCCGGCATCCTCAAGGAGCTGAAGAAGCGCGGCTACACGGTCGTCACGGTCTCCCGGCTGCTGTCCCCGGCGAAGGCCGAGCCGGGGATGGTCTACCGCCCGTAGCGCCCACGGCGCCCGAACGGGGGGGCGGGCGCTACGGGACGGGCGCTACGGGACGGGAGTCAGGGGCAGGGGAGGGAGCCGGGGCTACAGGGCGGGGAGCCACAGGCACGTGAGGGAGCGGGCGCTACGGAGCGGGCGGAACCGGACGACGGAGGCCCGGTTCCGCCCGTCGGAATCCGCGCCCCGTCACCCCGCCCGGACCTTGGAGGCCCCGGCCTGCCCGACCGGCGCCTTCCCGCTGAGCCGGTGCCACCAGTGCCGGCGCCGCGGATGCACGGCGCGGCCCAGCCGGCACCCCAGCAGCAGATAGCCGATCAGCGCGCCGGCGCAGTTGAGGATCACATCGTCGATGTCGAACGCCCGGCCGGTGATCAACGCCCCCTGCACCAGCTCCACCAGCAGCATCACCAGTGCGGTCGCCACCCCGACCCGGAGCAGCCCCCGCGCCTTGGGCAGCAGCACCGGCAGCAGCACCCCGAACGGCGCCCCCAGCACGACGTTGCCGCCGAGCTGCTTGACCGTGTCGGCCAGGTGCGGCTGCCCCAGGTAGCTGCGGATCGAGTCGCCGGGGCGGAGGTTGGGATGGGTCAGCGGCACCGAGGCCGCCGACGGGGTCAGCGTGACCCGCGCCAGCGCCACCGCGAACGCCACCATCGCGGCGAAGGCCAGCACCAGCAGAAGGATCCGGACGGCCAGCGGGGCCCGCGCGGCCACGGGGGACCACGCCGCCTCGTCGCCCTGTTGCGTACGCGCCATGAGGTCACTCCCCGGTGTGCGAGATGCGCAAGTGCGCCCGATGGGAGGTTCGGTTACCCGGGGTTCGACGAATCATGTGGCAGGCGCGGGGCAGCCACCCCGCCCACCGCATCGGGCAGCCGGACGGGCCCACAGCCCTACGGCGCACAGTGCCCACCTCGGCCGGCGGCCCCGCCCCAGCCGGCACCGCACGCAACAGGGGCGCCGGACCACTGCTCCGGCGCCCCTGCTCGACTCACTCGCGGCTCACCCCTGGGGGCGCTCCGCCTCCACCCGTCGGCGTCCCTTGTCGTCGGACGCCGACGGCGCCTTGGACGGCCCGGCCCGCCCCGGGGCGCCGCCCTTGCCCGCACCGGGTCCCTGCTTGCGCGGCGGGGCGACGGCCTGGGTGTCCTGCGGGAACGTCAGCTGCTGGCTCTGCCACTCCAGGGCCGGCACGACCTCGCGCCGCCAGGTCGCGAACTGGTGACTGCCCTGCGGCAGGATGATCGAGTCGACCGTCATCGGCGACTTCGCGGCGTGCAGGAACTTCATGGTCTCGCCGTAATCCGCCTCGCCCTTACGGCTGCTGGCGACCAGCGCGGAGATCTGCGGCACGGGAAGGTTCTTCAGCCGCCACAGCAGATCGTGCTCGCGCTCGCGCTGGGCGCCCCCCGGGCCCGGACCGAAGAGGCTGCCGGTGGTCAGATCGTCCTTGATCGCGTAGTCCCCGGAGAGCGAGACCGCCGAGGTGTAGGCCTTCGGGTTGCGCATCGCCAGCTGCAACGAGCACGTACCACCGGACGAGTACCCGAACGCGCCCCAGGCGCTGGGGTCGTGGCCCACCCGGTAGGCGGACTTCATGGCGTCCGGCAGATCCTTGGTGAAGAACGTCTCGGCCTGCGGCCCGCCCGGCACATCCACGCACTCGGTGTCCCGCGGCGGCGCGATCGTCGGCCGGACCATCACGATCACGGTCGGCTGCATCCTGCCCTGCGCGATCAGCTTGCCCGCGTTCTGCGGCACCTGGAGGTGCTGCGCAAGGTTCATGATCCCGCCGGGGTAGCCGCTGATCACGACCATGACGGGGAACCGCTGCCGGCGGAACTGCTGCTGGAAGTACTGCGGCGGCAGATAGACGAAGCCCGGGTTGATGGCCCGCGAGCGGCGGCCGACGATCCGTACGGACTCGACCTTGCCCACCTTGTCGACGGGTCCCTTGGGCAGCCCGGTCACCCGATCGAGGCCCTGCGGACCGGCCGGCTGGACCAGTCCGCCCTTGATGTTGCCGACCGAGGCGTACTGCCCGCCGCCCTGGCTCACGGACACCGGGGCCTTGTCGTTGTTGCCCAGCAGCTCGTCCCAGTTGCCGTAGAACTCGAAGTTCGTGTTCACGGCGAGCGCGAGCGCGCACACGATCGACACCTGGGTGACCATGATGGCGCCCAGTCTGCCCAGGACGGGGCGCACGCCGCGCCGCGACAGCCGCGGCCAGAGCCACACCGTGGCGGCGACACAGGCCACCGCCAGCACGATCACCGTGTACTCGAGCGACTGACTGGTCAGCCCCATGCGCCCACATCTCCCGTCACCCTCGTAAGGGTTCTTGCCTTCTTAACGGCCGCCTAAGGCACAACGGACGGCTCTGGACAATGGTCACCGGAGAAGACGGGCACACCTGCGCAACGGATACCTGAGCGACTCAGTTCTTACCCAGCTCTTGCCACATCGTTTCCCCGGCGTGATGTGGGGAAGGGGCGCGCGGCCGTGGACGGGCCGGAGAGCCCGCGGGACGGGGAGCCGGTCCCCGCCCCACGAGTCCCCGACGTCCCTCAGATCCCGATGTCCCGTCCGTCCTCGCGCCACACGCTCACCACGGAAGGCCGGACCAACTCGCCTTCCCCGTCCGGCCATTGCGACGCGGGCTTCTCCACACTCGCCCCGTCCACCTCACCCGGGTGCTGCACCGCGACCATCACCCGCCGCTCCTGCACGACCGGCCCACAGGTCTCGGCCCCGGTGGGCACCGTCAGGAACTGCTTGACCTCACCCCGCCGTTCCCCGGCGGTCGCCACCCCGAACAGCCCGTCATGGCTGCCCAGCGCATTCCCGTCCGTCGATATCCACAGATTTCCGTGCACATCAAAGGTGAGGTTGTCCGGGCAGGAAATCGGGCTGACCTGGTCCTTGGGGAATCCGCCGAAATAGGTGGCCGGGTCCTCCGGATCACCGCAGACGAGGAAGAGCCGCCAGCGGAAACGGTCCGCCGCCGGATCGTCGCCCCGCTCGCTCAGCTCCAGGATCTGCCCGTGCTTGTTCCCGTTCCGCGGATTGACCTCGTCGGCCGGAGCCTTGCCGGTCTTCCCCCGGTCGCTGTTGTTGGTCAGCGCGATGTACACCCGCCCCGTGCGCGGGCTGGGCTCGACATCCTCCGGCCGGTCCATCTTCGTGGCGCCCACCTTGTCGGCGGCGATCCGGGTGAAGACGTACACCTCTTCCGCCGTCATCCCCGGCACATACGAGGTGTCTCCGCTCGCCAGCGGAATCCACTCCCCCGACCCGTCGAACGCGCCGTCCTCCGGCAGCTTCCCGGAGCCGTCGATCTCCCCCGCGCTGTCACCGCTGAACTTGGCGGCATACAGCGTGCCCTCGTCCAGCAACGTCCGGTTGTGCTCCCGCGCGGCCCGCGTATTCCCCCGCTTCATCCGCTTGTGGGAGACGAACTTGTAGAAGTAATCGAACTTCTCGTCATCGCCCATGTACAGGACGGGCCGGCCATCGGCCGTCAGCCGCGGTTCGGCGGCCTCGTGCTTGAACCGTCCCAGCGCCGTCAGCTTCCGCGGCGTCGCGTCCGGGTCGTACGGATCGATCTCCACGACCCATCCGAACCGGTGCACCTCATTCGGCTCACGCGCCACATCGAAGCGCTGGTCGAACCGCTCCCACTTGCGCTGGCTCGCCCCGCCGGTGACCCCGTACCGCTTGAGCCGGGCGGCCGCCGTCGGCTCGGTGACGCTGCCCCCGTTGGCGAAGTACTGGTTGAAGTTCTCCTCGCCGGAGAGCACCGTCCCCCACGGCGTGATGCCGCCACCGCAGTTGTTGAGCGTCCCGAGGATCCGGGTTCCCTCGGGGTCGGCGGACGTCTTCAGCAGGTCGCTGCCCGCGGCCGGACCGCTGACCTCGAACGGCGTGGTGCCGGTGATCCGCCGGTTGAGCCGGTGCCGGGTCACCGCCGTCAGACGGCCGCTGCGCTGCTCCTCCTGTACGACCAGTACGGACAGCCCGTGCGCCGCCCAGCCGATCTCGGCCTGCTCCCGCGTCGGCGCCTCCGCGTCGTATCCGGCGAACATCAGCTGTTCGTCCGTGTACTCATGGTTGATCACCATCAGCTGCCGGTGCCGCTCGTCCGGCACGTCCAGCACGGCCATGTAGTCGTTGTTGTAACCGAACTGCCCCGCCTGCGCCTTCGCCGACTGCCGGTCCGGATCGAAGGCCGGCGCCCCCCGCAGAATCGGGTCACCCCACCGGATGACGACGTTCTGGGCATGGCCCTCGGAGACGACCACCGCGTCGGCCGTATTCGGCGGCACGGTCGCGAAACGCAGCCCGCGCGCCGCCCGGTGGCCCTTCCCGCCGCGGGATTCCCGGCCGCGCCCCTGCGCCGCGACCGCCGGTGGCGCCACCGCCCCGTCCACCACGCCGCCGGCCGCCGCCGCGACCGTCACGACCGCGGCGGCCCGCACCATCGAACGCCGCGACAGCGCGCCCGCGATGACATCGCCGACATAGTCGTTGCCGCTCACATTCGGCGTCTCATGGAAACAGGCGTCACCACAGCGGTACCGGCACGTCATGGCCGAACGCCCGCCAGGATGCGAGCCGATCAGCGGCAGGAACTTGCGCACACTTCCCCCTCAGTAAGGCTGCGGAACGCACGACGGCGTCCGGTTCGCGATTCGCGAGGTGCGATTCGCGGTGACGCTAAGGGGGCCGCCCCGCCGTATGACGACGCAAACATGAACTCCCGGCGAATCCCGGGATACGACAGGCCCGCGCGGCACCGTACGGGCGGTCAACAGGCTCTTGGGGAGGGTCAGGACGGCCCGGGGAGAGGGCCCGGGGAGGGGGCCTGAGGAGAGCCGGGGAGTCGGTGCGTATTGTCCGGGGCACACGATGCGTACGGTCAGGGCCGGTCGATGGGTACCGGACGGTCCGTGGGTACGTCCCGTCGGGGAAGGCCGTACGGACTGCCGTGGAGGTTTTGCGGACGGCCGAGGAGGTTCTGAGACGCCGCGGAGGCGGTACGGACGGCCGCACAACGCCGTACGCAGGGCGAACGCACCCGGGCCAGGCCAACCAAAACCCTCCGCCCCGGCAACACCCCCGGATGGCCCACCACACAAGGCGCGGGGTCCCACGATGAGGCCGGTGTCGGCCGCTACCCTTACGTATCCGTCCTGGTCAGGGACATGTCTGTGCTTCACGGACATACGCCGCACCCACCACACGCAAGAGAGGTTCGCCGATGGGCATTCGGAGTCTGCTGCGCAACGCTTTCGGTCGCTCCAAGGCGACCCGTGAAGAAACCGGCGCGGCCCCGAGCGGCGCCGACAAGCCGGAGTCCGCGACCATCCCGGAGGCTCGCGAAGAGTCCGTCCCGGCCGCCACCACCCCGGAAGCCGAGGTCCCGGCCGCGCGAACGGCCCCTAAGGAGACCCCCGACACCGACCCGGCACCGACGACCGCGACGCTTCCGGCACAGGGCGGCCCGGCGGACCGGGGCGACCGTGCGGCGGAGACCTCCACGGCGCGGGCGGACGAAGCCGCGGCCGAGGCCCCCGCGACGGCCGAGCCGTCCGCCGCCGAGCCGGTCGCCGCTGAGCCGTCGGCCGTCGAGGCGACCGAAGCAGTCGAAGCGACCGAAGCGGCCGAGAAGCCCACCGCGGACACCGCCAAGGACAAGGCCACCGAGGACAGCGGCAACGACAAGGACGAGCCCGCGGCGGTCGAGCCCGCGGAAGAGGCCTCCACGGCCGCCCCGGCCACCTCCGGCACCGTCTCCGACCTCGTGAGCCAGGCCTTCGACAACCCGGGCCAGGCGTCGGCGGCTGCCTCCGAACCGGCCGCCGAGTCCACGGAGCCGAAGCCGGAGCCCGAGGCGGAGCCGGTGGCCGAGGCGAAGGTGACGGCTGAGGCGGACGTGACGGCTGAGGTCGTGGCCGAGCCGGTGGTGGAACCGGTGACGGAGCCGGTGGCCGAGCCCGCGGCGGAGGCCGTCGCAGAGCCCGAGGACAAGGCAGTGGCCGAGGCCAAGGCTGACGCCAAGGCGGTTGCAGAGCCGGCGGCCACCCCCGAGCCGGAGGCCGCCCCCGAGCCCGTGGCCGAAGCCGAGGCGAAGGCCGAACCCGCCGCAGAGCCGGTGGCCGAGCCCGTGACCGAGCCGAAGCCCAAGGCAGAAGACCAGCCCAAGGCAGCGGACGACGCCAAGGCCGCGGCCTCCCTCCCCACCACGGCCCCCGCGCTCCTCAGCCTCTACAAGTCCGCCGCCGCCACCCTGGACAAGCACGGCCTCGCCACCCAGCGCGCCGCCGTCTACCTTGTCCTCGACCGCTCCGGCTCGATGCGCAACTACTACAAGGACGGCACGGTCCAGAACCTCGCCGAGCAGGCCCTCGGCCTCGCCGCGCACTTCGACGACGACGCCACCGTCCCCGTCGTCTTCTTCTCCACCGACATCGACGGCACCGCCGAGATCGACCTCACCAACTACGAGGGCCGCATCGCGGAACTGCACGCCGGTCTCGGCCACATGGGCCGGACGAACTACCACTGGGCCGTCAACGCCGTCATCGAGCACTACAAGAAGTCCGGCTCCACCGCCCCGGCCTTCGTCATCTTCCAGACCGACGGCGCCCCGACCTCCAAGCCGGCCGCCGAGAAGGCGCTCTGCGAGGCGGCCGGGCTCCCCCTCTTCTGGCAGTTCATCGGCTTCGGCGACCCGGACGCCAAGGGCTTCGACTTCCTCCGCAAGCTCGACGACCTGGCCGTCCCGGAGAAGCGCGTCGTCGACAACGCCGGCTTCTTCCACGCAGGCCGCGACCCGCGCGGCCTCTCCCACGACGAGCTCTACCAGCAGCTGATGGTCGAGTTCCCCGAGTGGCTCGCCGAGGCCCGCACCGCGGGCATCATCAAGGACAACTGACCGCTCCTCCACCCCCGTTACGACACCTCACCGGCCGCGGCCGGGCCCCCGCGGCCCGACCGCGGCCGGTGTCATGTGCCCACACGAGAGGCCACGCGCGGAGTGAGCCGCAGACCCCTCCGCGCGGCAGGCCCCCGCCCTCCTCACCACAAGAGGCGAGCCCCCGCCCCGCTCCCTAGGCTGAATGGGTGAAGCGCTCCGTTTGATCCGGTTGCTCCCGGTGTGGGCGGCTGGGGGGCCGGGGTGGCCGTACCAGCCGAGCGAGGCGGGTCGTGATGAGTGACGCGAGCCAAGAGGGAGGCCCCGCTACCCCTCCCCGTTCCCGTACTCCCCGTTGGGCCGCGCGGACGGAGCCGGATCCGCGGCGCTGGTGGGGGCTCGTGGTGATTGCGATTGCGCAGTTGATGGTGGTGCTGGACGCGACCATCGTGAATATCGCGTTGCCGTCGGCCCAGCGGGACCTGGGGATGTCGGACGCGAACCGGCAGTGGGTGATCACCGCGTACACGCTCGCGTTCGGCGGGCTGCTGCTGCTCGGCGGGCGGATCGCCGACCTGGTGGGACGCAAGAAGACCTTCATGATCGGGCTGGTCGGCTTCGCCATCGCGTCCGGGCTGGGCGGTGCGGCCACCGGGTCCGGGCTGCTGTTCGGGGCGCGGGCGCTACAGGGCGCCTTTGCGGCGCTGCTGGCGCCGTCCGCGCTGTCCTTGCTGACCACGACGTTCACCATCGGAAAGGAACGGAGCAAGGCCTTCGGGGTCTACGGGGCCATCGCGGGCGGGGGCGCGGCCATCGGGCTGATCGCCGGCGGGCTGCTGACCGAATACCTGGACTGGCGCTGGTGCCTGTATGTGAACATCCCGATCGCCGTGCTCGCCCTCATCGGCGCTGCCGTCTTTCTGCATGACAAGCCCGAGCCAGGGCGCGTCTACCTGGACGCTCCGGGCGTGGTCCTGGGATGCGGCGGTCTGGTCGCGATCGTCTTCGGGTGCAGTGAGGCGCAGCCGCGGGGCTGGGGGGACGGGCTGGTCCTCGGGTTGCTGGTGGGGGGTGTGGTGCTGCTGGGCGTCTTTGCGTGGTGGCAGACGCGGGCGCGGCATCCCCTGCTGCCGTTGCACATCGTGCGGGACCGCAATCGCGGCGGCGCCTTCCTGACCATGGCGCTGGCGGTCATCGCGCTGTTCGGGATGTTCCTGTTCATGACCTACTACCTACAGACCGTGCTGGGGTATTCACCGGTCAGGACCGGCGTGGCCTTCCTGCCGATGGTGGTGGCGATCGTCGTCGGCGCGACACAGATTTCGGCGCGGCTGCTGCATCGCATCCCGCCGCGGTTCCTGATGGTCCCGGGCGCCCTGCTCGCCTCCACGGGGCTCTTCACGCTGACGTTCCTGACGGCCGAGCCCGCGTACGTCTCGCATGTGCTTCCGGCCATGCTGCTCGTCGGCCTCGGCATGGGCCTGACCTTCATGCCGGTGATGGCGACGGCCACCTCCGGGGTGGCACCGCACGACTCCGGCGTCACCTCGGCGACCGTCAACACGGCACAGCAGGTGGGCGGTTCGATCGGTACGGCGCTGCTGAACACGATCGCGACCTCGACGAGCGCCGCGTACATCGCGGATCACCTGGCGGACGCGGCCCGGAAGAGCGGGGGCTCGGGGCTCACCCCGGCGGCGCGGGAGGCGATCGTGAAGAGCGGGGTGGTGGACGGGTTCACCGTCGCCATCGGGGTGGGGTCGGCGATCATGCTGCTGGCCGCTCTCGTCGCCGGACTGCTGGTCAACGGCCGGGCCCCGAAGCGCGGCCAGGCGCCGGCGGCGGACAGTGCGGCGTCGGCGGACGCGGCGGTGTGAGGGCGGGGCGGGAGCACGCCTCCGGGGCGCGGGGCACGGGCCGGGCACGTACGGGCGAGGCCCGGGGGTCGGGCCCCGGCGGCCCGGTCCGTAGGGTGCGGTACGGGGCGGTGGCCCCCGAAAAGCACGCGCAGCCACCCCCACCCCGTCCAGTACGATATTGACGTTCCGTAAAGCAAATCCTCACTCACCGTAGCGACTTGGGAGCAGCCGGCAATGGCTCGACACCTCATCACCAGCGCCCTGCCGTACATCAACGGGATCAAGCACCTGGGCAACCTGGTCGGGTCCATGCTCCCGGCCGACGTCTACGCGCGGTACCTGCGCGCAGCGCGGGCACGAGGTCCTCTACATCTGCGCCACCGACGAGCACGGCACCCCGGCCGAGCTGGCCGCCGAAGGAGGCCGGGCAGCCGGTCGCCGACGTTCTGCGCCGAGCAGCACGACGAGCAGAAGGCGATCTACGAGGGCTTCGGCCTCGACTTCGACCACTTCGGCCGCAGCTCGTCGCCGCAGAACCACGAGCTGACCCAGCACTTCGCGCGCAAGCTGCACGAGAACGGCTTCATCGAGGAGCGGGCGATCCGCCAGGTCTACTCGGTCGCCGACGGCCGCTTCCTGCCCGACCGCTACATCGTCGGCACCTGCCCGCACTGCGGCTACGACAAGGCGCGCGGCGACCAGTGCGAGAACTGCACCCGGGTGCTCGACCCGACCGACCTGATCGACCCCCGCTCGGCGATCAGCGGCTCCAGCGAGCTCGAGGTCCGCGAGACCAAGCACCTCTTCCTGCTCCAGTCGAAGCTCGCAGCACGAGGTCGAGGCCTGGATCGACGGCAACGAGCGAGCGACTGGCCGCACGCTGGCCTCGCTCCATCGCGCACAAGTGGCTCGACCGAGGGCCTGCAGGACCGCGCGATCACCCGCGACCTGGACTGGGGCGTGCCGGTGCCGGCCGACACCTGGCCGGAGCTGGCGGCCGAGGGCAAGGTCTTCTACGTCTGGTTCGACGCGCCGATCGAGTACATCGGCGCGACCAAGGAGTGGGCGGACGCCGACCCGGACGAGACCGCGACTGGAAGTCGTGGTGGTACGAGGCCGACGACGCGTCCGCTACACGCAGTTCATGGCCAAGGACAACGTGCCGTTCCACACCGTGATGTTCCCGGCGACGCAGCTGGGCATCCGCGAGCCGTGGAAGATGGTCGACTACCTCAAGGCCTTCAACTGGCTGAACTACTACGGCGGCAAGTTCTCCACCTCCCAGCAGCGCGGCGTCTTCACGGACGCGGCGCTGGAGCTGCTGCCGGCCGACTACTGGCGCTGCTTCCTGATCGCCAACGCCCCGGAGTCGGACGACACGTCCTTCACCTGGGAGCTGTTCGCCGCGCACGGTCAACAAGGACCTGGCCGACACCCTCGGCAACTTCGTCAACCGCGTGCTGTCCTTCTCCCGGAAGCGGTTCGGCGACGAGGTGCCCGGCGGGCGCCGAGGCCGGCGCGGCGGAGCAGAAGCTGGGCGAGGAGATCGCCGGCCTGCTGGCGGAGTACGAGGGCCACATGGAGGCCCTCCAGTTCCGCAAGGCCGCCGCCGCGCTGCGCGCCCTGTGGAGCGCGGGCAACGCCTACCTGGAGGAGAAGGCGCCGTGGCTGGAGATCAAGACCGACAAGGACGCGGCGGCGCTGACCCTGCGTACGGCGATGAACCTGATCCATCTGTACGCGGTCGTCTCCGAGCCGTTCATCCCGGCCTCGGCCAAGGCGATGCGGGGGGCGTTCGCCCTGGAGGACGACACCGCGGTGTGGGTCTCCCCGGAGGAGGCGAAGGCGCTGGCCTCGGTGCCGGCCGGGACGCCCTTCACCGTGCCGCCGGTGCTCTTCGCGAAGATCACCGAGGAGGACCTGGAGTCCTACCGCGAGCGCTTCGGCGGCGCGGAGCAGTAGACCCGGCCCGCACCCGGGCACCGCTGCCGGCCGGAGCGCCGGAGCGGTAGGCCCGTCCGAGCCGAAGCGGCAGGCCCGTCCGAGCGCGCGCGTGACCGCGGCGCCGACAAGCTGAGGACCGCCCGCGCGCCCGTCCAGCCCTTGCGGCAGGACGGGCGCGCGCATGTCCGGGCGGCGGCGGACGGCCGCCGGGCGGGTCCTGGCTCAGTGCCGGGCGGGCCGGGCGGGTTTGGTGGGCCGGGCGGGTTTGGTGGGCCGGGCGGATTTGGTGGGCCGGTCGGGCCGGGACACATAGGCGCTCAGCGAGGTGAAGTCCGGCACCGCCGGCAGGGCCACCCGCCGCCAGCCACGGGCGTAGGCCGGCGGCTTGTGGCCGCCTGCCACGACGACGGCGACCGGGCGGCCCGCGCCCAGCCGGGCCAGGCCCGCGGGGGTGATGGTGGCGTCGTGACCGGCGGGCTGACGGGACGCACAGCCCGTCCGATAGGCCACCCGTACCGCTTCCTCACCGCTCACCACACAGGGCGGGCGGACGCCGGCCGCGCGCAGCGACGTGGTGATCCGGTCGATCCCGGCCTGGGAGCGTGCGGTGCTCCGCACCATGTTGTGCGCGATCGCCAGTTGGATGGCCTCGTGGCCCGTCAGCACGAGGACGAGGAGGGCCACCGCCCAGGCGTGCCCGTGGCGCGGCAGGCGGGTCAGCCAGTACAGGAACCAGGCGGCGGGCATCATCAGCAGCGCGTAGGCGGGCAGCAGGAAACGCGGGGCGGCGTAGTCCACCGTCAGGAGGTAGGGGGCGGCGAGGCAGAGGCCGACCAGCGCCGGGAGGATGACGGGGGACGGTCCGTACCGGTGCAGCGGGCCACGCGGGTCGCGGAGGCGCACCACGGACCAGGCGGGACCGGAGCCGTACCGCCCGTCGGCGGGCCCGGAGTCGCCCGCCGGGTCCGGTACGAGGCTGCCCGGCCGGATGGGCGCCAGCCCGAGGGGGTGCCAGGCGCCGCTGCGCGCCGCAGGCCCGTACCCGTGCAGCGCACCGTGGGGCTCGCGCACGCGCAGCACCGCCCACACCGCTCCGGCGACCGCCAGCGGCAGCACCAGCCACCACACCGCCGTCACCGGATGTTCCCAGGTCAGATGGCAGGGGCGGCACAGCGTCTTGCCCTGGAGTGCCCGTGCGTGGTCGTCGAAGGACAGATGCCAGCCGAGGCCGCCCTGGATCTGCCCGGCCCGCCGCAGCCGCGCCAGAAGGCCGCCGTAGGACAAAGACGCCTCCACGGCCCACTCGGCGCACCCCAGGGCCAGGCCGGCCGGCAGCGCCAGCAGCACGGCGGGGCGCCGCCAGGCCGGTACACACAACGCCGCGGCGAAGAGCGGCACGGCCAGCCAGACGGCGTCGGTGGGGCGCATCAGGGCGGCCACGGCCACCGCGGCGGCGAGCCCGGCGGCCGCGCCCCGGTCGGCGCGCGGGGCCAGTTGACGGGACGGCTTCCGTACGGCCCGCAGGAAGCAGCCGGTGGCGGCGAGCGCGGCGTAGGCCACCCACAGGTTGGGCATCGCCTGCGGACCGTAGAAGAGCGTGATCCACAGACCGGCGAACAGCGCACCGCCCAGGGCCGGTACGGGGGCGGGCAGCAGGCGCCGCCAGATGCACAGGGTGAGCAGGAGCGCGACGCCGGAGAGCACCGCCAGGTAGCAGTGCAGCACGGTGGCCGAGGTCGTCAGGGCGGCCACCGGGGCGAGGAGGAAGGTGACGCCGCGGGCGCGCGGGGCGCTGAAGAACGAGGCCGGCGCATGGGGGTCGACCTGGCTGACGTACACCGTCTCGTCCCATCCCAGGCCGGGGGTGACAAGGGCGGAAGCGAGCAGACAGGCGGTGAAGACGGCGGCCACGGCGGTGAGCCACCACAGATCGCCGGCCGGGAGGGGCCGCGTCGCATGGGCCGGCGGCCCCAGAGCGGACCTGGCGGAGAGGAGACTGGCTTGCTGCATGGGCACCACAGTGCGGGCCGTGCCGGGGCCCGGCCACAGGAGTGCGGCGGTCGGGGCATGCGGGCCGTGCCGGGGCCCGTTCCGATGCGTGCCTCGCGGCCATCCGCCGACAGCACACGGGCCGGGGCGGCGTTTCACGTGAAACGCCGCCCCGGCCCGTTGTGGGGCGGTATCGCCCCTGGGTGATGCCTACTTCGCCTGCGGCTTGCGCAGGGTGAGGTGCAGCTCGCGCAGGCGCGCCTCGTCGACCTCGCTCGGGGCGCCCATCAGCAGGTCCTGGGCGTTGCCGTTGAGCGGGAAGGCGATGGTCTCGCGGATGTTGGGCTCGTCGGCCAGCAGCATCACGATGCGGTCGACGCCCGGGCGCGATGCCGCCGTGCGGCGGGGCGCCGAAGCTGGAAGGCGCGGAGCATGCCGCCGAACTCGCGCCTCGACGGTCTCCGCGGTCGTAGCCGGCGATCTCGAAGGCCTTGTACATGACCTCGGGCTCGTGGTTCCGGATGGCGCCGGAGGACAGCTCGATGCCGTTGCAGACGATGTCGTACTGCCAGGCCAGGATGTCCAGCGGGTCCTTGGTCTCCAGCGCCTCCAGGCCGCCCTGCGGCATGGAGAACGGGTTGTGCGAGAACTCGATCTTGCCGGTGTCCTCGTCCTTCTCGAACATCGGGAAGTCGACGATCCAGCAGAAGCGGAAGACGTCCTCCTCGAAGTGGCCGGCGCGCTTGGCGGCCTCGACCCGGACCGCGCCCATGATCTTGGAGACCTCGTCGAACTCGCCCGCGCCGAAGAAGACCGCGTGGCCCGGCTCGGCGTCCAGCGCGCTCGGCGAGCGCCTTGACGTCGTCCTCGGTGAGGAACTTGGCGATCGGGCCGGTCAGCGCGCCGTCCTCGCCGACGCGGACCCAGGCCAGGCCCTTGGCGCCCTGCTCGACGGCGAACTCGCCCAGCTGGTCGAAGAACTTGCGCGACTGGTCGGCGGTGTCCGGCACGGCCAGCGCGCGGACGTGCTTGCCGGCGAACGCCTTGAAGCCGGAGCCCGCGAAGACGTCGGAGACGTCGACCAGCTCCAGCTCGGCGCGCAGGTCCGGCTTGTCGGAGCCGTACTTGAGCATCGACTCGCGGAACGGGATGCGCGGGAACGGCGAGGTGACGTGGCGGCCGTTGCCGAACTCGCTCGAACAGCTCGGTCATCAGCTTCTCGATCGGCCGGAAGACGTCCTCCTGCTCGACGAAGCTCATCTCGACGTCGAGCTGGTAGAACTCGCCCGGCGAGCGGTCGGCGCGGGCGTCCTCGTCGCGGAAGCAGGGCGCGATCTGGAAGTAGCGGTCGAAGCCGGCGATCATCAGCAGCTGCTTGAACTGCTGCGGGGCCTGCGGCAGCGCGTAGAACTTGCCCGCGTGCAGCCGGGAGGGGACCAGGAAGTCGCGGGCGCCCTCGGGGGAGGTCGCGGACAGGATCGGGGTCGCCATCTCGTTGAAGCCGAGCGCCGGTCATCTTGCGGCGGATGCGAGGCGATGACGGCGGAGCGCAGCATGATGTTGCGGTGCATGCGCTCGCGGCGCAGGTCGAGGAAGCGGTACTCCAGCCGCCGCTCCTCGTTGACGCCGTCCTCGGCGTTGATCGTGAAGGGGAGCGGGTCGGCGGCGCCGAGCACCTCGACCTCGGCGACCTCGACCTCGATCTCGCCGGTCGGCAGCTCGGGGTTGACGTTGTCGGCGCCGCGCGCGGACGACCTTGCCGTCGATCCGGACGACGGTCTCCTTGGTCAGCGTGCCGAGGGCCTCGTTGGCGGGGGTGCCGGGGCGGGCGACGAGCTGCACGAGACCGTAGTGGTCGCGCAGATCGATGAAGAGGATGCCGCCCAGGTCACGCCGATTGTGCAGCCAGCCGCTCAGCCGGACGTCGGTGCCGACGTCGGAGGCGCGGAGCTCGCCGCAGGTGTGGGACCGGTACCGATGCATCGCTCATCCAATCGTCGCGAGTCGGGTGAGGAGTTGTCGGGAGATGGAGAGGACAAGCGTACGGGCTCGGATGCCCGGTCGCTCTCCCGTGGATCACCCGAGGCCACCCCAGGATTGACATACCGCTCCAGGTTACCGTCCCGGCCCGCACGTCTCGTTGACAGTACGCATCGGCGTCGCCCGGGCCGGTGAGCTCCCGACTGGGACGATGGCACGTCCGGCTCGCTGGTCGAGCCCCTCAGGCACATAAAGTGATGCAATGCGCACCGAGGATCGTCCTGGCCGCCATCGCGACCGGCCTGTGGCGCTGGGACAACGCATCGGGACGGGTCACCCTCGACGCCGAGGCGGCCCGGCTGCTCGGGCTGCCCGCCGGCCCGGCGGCGCTGCACCGAGGCCGCGGTGCGCTCCCGCTTTCATCCCGGTCGACTGGAACGAGATCAACGGCGATCGTGCAGCTCGCGGTCGCCGAGGGCACGCTCGCCGAGGCCCGGCTGCGGATCGTGGACGAGCGCGGGCGGGTGCATGCGCATCGTCCGCACCCGCTCCAGCCGTCCCGCGACCGGCGACGGCAGGCGTACGAGCTGGTCGGCACCCTCCAGGAGGTCCCCGAGCCGCAGCCGGGCACCTCCGCGGCGCACACCCCGATCACCGGCGACTGGCGGCGCTCCCGCGAGGCGTTCCTGCTGGACGCGGGCCGGGCGCTGGCCGAGGCGCGGTCCACCGCCGAGGTGCTGCGGGTCGCCGCCGGCGCTGTCGATGCCCGGGCTTCACGCCGGACGGCCTGGCGGTCTTCGGCGTCGACGGGCGACCGGCTGACGGTCATCGGCCACCACGGCCACCAGCGCCGGCGACGAGCGGCCGTTCGTCGACATGCCGCTGGAGACGGACTACCCGGCCGCCGAGGTGGTCCGCACCGGCCGGGCCGATCTATCTGCCCACGCCCGAGGACTACCGGCGCCGCTACCCCGCCGACCTGGCCGCTGGCCGCGCCGCTTCGGCCGCCACGTCCTGGGCGTTCCTGCCGCTGATCGTGCGCCGGGCCGGACGATCGGCGCCTGGATGGCGGCGTTCACCGCACCCGGTGGCGTTCACCCCCGACGAGCGCTCGGTGCTGACCACGGTCGCCCGGATGCTGGCCCAGGCGCTGGCCCGGGCCGGCGTGCAGCCGAGGCGCGAGCGGGAGCTGGCGCGGGGCTCCAGCGCGCGATGATGCCGACGCTGCAGCCGGACATCCCGGGCATGACGGTCGCGGCCCGCTACGTCCCGACCGGCGGCGGGCTCCAGGTCGGCGGCGACTGGTACGACATGATCCCGCTGCCGTCGCGGCCGGATCGCCCTGGTCATCGGGGACGTCCAGGGGCACGACGTGCGGGCCGCGGGGCTGATGGGGCAGCTGCGGATCGCGCTGCGCGCCTACGCCTCCGAGGGCCACCGCCCCGACGCGGTGCTCTCCCGCGCCTCCCGCTTCCTGGCCGGGCATCAACGAGACCGAGCTCCGACGGCGCACGGCGAGCGACCAGCGCTTCGCGACCTGCCTGTACATCGGAGGTCGACCCGGCGACGGGACTGCTGGACATCGCCCGCGCCGGCCACCCCGACCCGGCGATCCGGATGACGCGACGGCACGATGCTGGTCCGGCCCACCGCGGGCGGGCTGCCGCTGGGCATCGACCCGGACACCGACTACCCGACGACCCGGTTCGTCCTGGAGCCCGGCGAGACGATGATGCTGTGCACCGACGGGCTGATCGAGACCGGCGGCCACGACCTGGAGACCGGCTGGGCGCGGCTGCGCGACATCCTCGAGGCGCACGAGCCGGCGAGGACGCGAGGGCCTGGAGGAGCTCGCCGACGCCCTGGTCCAGGCCGTGCACGGGCCGTCCTCGCACCACACCACCGGGCCGCTGGCGGACCGCCGCGAGGACGACATCGCCGTGCTGCTGCTGCGCCGCGAGGGCGACAGCTGCGGGCTCGGCACCGGCGGCCGCCGGCCCGGCGCCGGTGCGGCGCACCGTGCTCACCGTCGCGCAGGCCGAGCCGGAGCGGATCGCGGAGGCGCGCCGCCAGATCCGCGAGCTGCTGCACGACTGGGCCGACCCGGACCAGGTGGACTCCGCGGTGCTGATGGTCTCCGAGATGGTCACGAACGTGCTGCGTGCACACCGACGGGGACGCGCTGCTGGTCGCCGAGGTCACCGGCGAGCGGGGCGCGCGGCGGCTGCGCGTCGAGGTCGCCGACAGCAGCGACGAGCTGCCGCACCGCCGCTGCCCCGGCGAACTGGCGTCGTCGGGGCGCGGTCTGGTGCTGCTGGAGATGCTGGCCGGGGCGTGGGGCGTGGACCCGCGCGGGCGACGGCAAGTCGCATCTGGTTCGAGCTCTACGAGGACGCGGGCGGACGCGGCGGATCCGGTGTCACCGCGACGTCCGGGCCCTCGGCGTAGTACGCCTCGCAGCTCCTGGAGCACGCCGATGACGGCGGCGGTCAGCGGTACCGCCAGCAGCATGCCGAGGATCCCGGCGACGCTGGCGCCCGCGGTGATCGCCAGCAGCACCGTCGCCGGATGCATCTGGACCGTACGGCTCTGGATCATCGGCTGGAGTACATGCCCCTCCAGCACCTGCACGGCGAGGACGACGCCGAGCGCCCAGAGCGCGATCACGAAGCCCCGGTCGGCGAGCGCCACGAGGACCGCCACGGCGCCGGAGATGAAGGCGCCGAGGTAGGGGATATAGGCGCCGACGAAGACCAGCGCGCCCAGCCCGACCGCGCCCGGCACCCGAAGGATCAGCAGTCCGACGGTGATGCAGATGGCGTCGATCAGGGCGATGAAGGTGGTGCCGCGCATAAAGCCCTCGACGGCCTGGAAGCCGCGGCGGGCCATCGCGCTCCAGCTGCGGCGCGGAGCTGCGCGGGGCCGAGCGGTGTGCAACGGTGCGCACGGCCCGGTCGGAGTCGCGCAGGAAGAAGAAGGTCAGCAGCAGGGCCAGGACCGCGGCGGCGAGGAACTGGCCGACGACACTGACACCGGTGAGCAGCCCCGAGGCCGCGGTGCCGCCGAACTTGGTGACCAGCTCCTTGGACTTGGAGGCGAGATCGTCGAGCGAGGCACCGGCCGCGCCGAAGTGCTGGGAGAGGTCCTTGGCGGCTTGTCGGAGCGAGGAGACGATCTGGTCACCGGTGTCGACCAGCGCACTGATGACGATGTATCCGGCGCCGCCGACCACCAGCAAGAGGACGGCACAGGTCAGCCCGGCCGCCAGCGAATCGGTTGAGCTTCATCGCCACCAGCCGCCGGTAGAGCGGTCCGAGCAGCCCGCTGCCGAGCAGCGCCAGCAGTACGGGCGTGACCGCCGCGCTCAGTTCGACACACAGCCACACCACGAGGGCCACCACGGCCGCGATCAGCAGCCCCAGCAGACACCAGGCCCCGGCACGGCGGGCCTGGACCGGCAGCAACGGCTGTGCGGGCAGTGGCCGTTCAGGCTCGGCGCCGCGCCCTTTTCCATCCGATCCATCCGAGTCGTTTTGCACCCGGACAGTCCACCACGGCCGAAGGCCCGGGGCGCGGACCCCGAAACGGGTCGAGGGCGGTGTTTCACGTGAAACACCGCCCTTGCCGCCGACGCGGCGTCAGTGCTCGCCGGCGGGGATCTTCCCGAGCCGGCCGGCCTGGAAGTCCTCGAAGGCCTGGGCCAGCTCGGCCTGGGTGTTCATCACGAACGGGCCGTAGTGCGCCATCGGCTCGCGGATCGGCTGCCCGCCGAGCAGCACCACCTCCAGGTTCGGGCTGCGCGACGTCCTGGGACTCGTCCGCCCGGATCGTGAGCGAGTCTCCGGTGCCGAACACCGCCGCCTGCCCCATGCGGAACGGGCGCCGCTCCGCACCGGCCGAGCCGCGTCCGGCCAGGACGTAGGCGAGGGCGTTGAAGTCCTCGCGCCAGGGCAGGGTGAGCTCGGCGCCCGGCGTTCACCGTCGCATGCATCATCGTGATCGGCGTGTGCGTGATGCCCGGGCCCGTCGTGGCCGTCGATGTCACCGGCGATCAGCCGCAGCAGCGCGCCGCCGTCGCGCGGAGGTCAGCAGCTTGACCTGGCCGCCACCGATGTCCTGGTAGCGAGGGGCCATCATCTTGTCGCTCTTCGGCAGGTTCACCCACAGCTGGAGGCCGTGGAAGAGACCGCCGGACATGACGAGCGACTCCGGCGGCGCCTCGATGTGCAGCAGCCCGGAGCCGGCCGTCATCCACTGGGTGTCGCCGTCGTTGATGACGCCGCCGCCGCCGTGCGAGTCCTGGTGCACGAAGGTGCCGTCGATCAGGTACGTCACGGTCTCGAAGCCGCGGTGCGGGTGCCAGGGCGTGCCCTTGGGCTCGCCCGGGCGCGTACTCCACCTCGCCCATCTGGTCCATCATGATGAACGGGTCGAGGTGCTGGTAGTCGATCCCGGCGAACGCGCGGCGCACCGGGAAGCCCTCGCCCTCGAAGCCGCTGGGCGCGGTGGTCAACGGCCAGCACGGGACGGGCGTGCGGCCGTCGGACGGGCGCCGCCACACGCGGCAGGGTCAGCGGGTTCTCGACGGTCACTGCGGGCATGACGGCCTCCTCGGTCGTTCGCTCAACTTAGTTGAATGGTGAACAACCTGCAAGGCGCACGGCATTCCCGCCGCATTTCCGCAGGTCGAAGGGGTCGGCCCGGACCGGCTCGGCGCCGGACCGGCACACACTCGGGCCGGCCCCGTCCGGGACCGGCCCTCGATCAGCCGCGGGGCGGCCATCAGCCATCTGCGCAGCAGGGCGGCTCAGCCGTACATCCGCCGCATCGCGAAGTCGACCATCTGCTCCACCGCCTTCGCGTCGAAGACCATCCGGTGATCACCCTCCATGTCGAGGACGAAGCCGTAGCCGGTCGGCAGCAGGTCGAGCACCTCGGCGCCGGTGATCACGAAGTACTTGGACTCCTTGCCCGCGTACCGCCGCAGCTCCTTGAGCGAGGTGAACATCGGGATCACCGGCTGCTGGGTGTTGTGCAGCGCCAGGAAGCCGGGGTTGTCGCCGCGCGGGCAGTAGACCTTGGACGTGGAGAAGATGCCCTGGAAGTCCTCGGCCGACATCGAGCCGGTGGTGAAGGCGCGCACCGCGTCGGCGAGGGAGGGCGGGGACGGCTCGGGGTACAGCGGCTGTTCGCCGTAGCCCCCGGGGGCCGCTTGCTGCGGCGGGCGGCGGCGCTCCGTACTGCTGCTGCCCTGCACCCGCGTTCTGGTCGTAGCCGTACATGCGCCACAGCGTACTGAGTCGGCGATTCGCCGGGGGACGCTCGTCACAGATGGGCGGTAGGGGTTGCTTCTTATTACCGGTGGGTAGCATCATCGTAGGTACTTGCTACTTGCTGGTATCTGCGTTCGAGGATCCTCCCTCCCGAGCCCTTACGGAGCCGTCGCCATGGGGCACTACAAGTCGAATCTCCGCGACATCGAGTTCAACCTCTTCGAGGTGCTCGGCCGCGACAAGCGTGTACGGCACCGGACCGTTCGCGGAGATGGACGTCGACACCGCCAAGAGCGTGCTGTCCGAGATCGCCCGGCTCGTCCGAGAACGAGCTGGCCGAGTCCTTCGCCGACGCGGACCGCAACCCGCCGGTCTTCGACCCGGACGACCAACACCGCGCCGCGTCCCGGACACCTTCAAGAAGAGCTACCAGGCCTTCATGGACGCCGAGTGGTGGCGTCTGGGCATCCCGGAGGAGCTCGGCGGCACCACCGCGCCGCGCTCCCTGCTGTGGGGCTTCGCCGAGACGATCCTCGGCGCCAACCCGGCCGTGTGGATGTACGCCTCCGGCCCCGCCTTCGCCGGCGTCCTCTACGAGGAGGGCACCGAGGAGCAGCACAAGATCGCCCAGCTGATGGTGGACAAGCAGTGGGGCTCCACGATGGTGCTCACCGAGCCGGACGCCGGTTCGGACGTCGGCGCCGGCCGCACCAAGGCCGTGCAGCAGGACGGACGGCACCTGGCACATCGAGGGCGTCAAGCGCTTCATCACCTCCGGTGAGCACGACATGTCCGAGAACATCGTGCACTTCGTCCTCGCCCGCCCCGAGGGCGCCGGCCCGGGCACCAAGGGCCTGTCGCTCTTCATCGTGCCGAAGTACGACTTCGACTGGGAGACCGGCGAGCTGGGCGAGCGCAACGGCGCCTACGCCACCAACGTCGAGCACAAGATGGGCCTGAAGGCCTCCAACACCTGCGAGATGACCTTCGGCGCCAACCACCCGGCCAAGGGCTGGCTGCTGGGCGAGAAGCACGACGGCATCCGCCAGATGTTCAAGATCATCGAGTTCGCGCGGATGATGGTCGGCACGAAGGCCATCGCCACCCTCTCCACCGGCTACCTCAACGCGCTGGAGTACGCCAAGGAGCGCGTGCAGGGCCCGGACCTGGCGCAGTTCACCGACAAGACCGCGCCGCGCGTCACCATCACCCACCACCCCGACGTGCGCCGCTCGCTGATGACGCAGAAGGCGTACGCCGAGGGCATGCGCGCCCTGGTGCTCTACACCGCCACGGTCCAGGACGAGATCCTGGTCAAGGAGGCCGCGGGCGAGGACGCGAGCGCCGCGCATCCGCCTCAACGACCTGCTGCTGCCGATCGTGAAGGGCTACGGCTCGGAGAAGTCCTACGAGCAGCTGGCGCAGTCGCTCCAGACCTTCGGCGGCTCCGGCTACCTCCAGGAGTACCCGATCGAGCAGTACATCCGGGACGCCAAGATCGACACCCTCTACGAGGGCACCACCGCGATCCAGGGCCAGGACTTCTTCTTCCGGAAGATCGTCCGCGACCAGGGCCAGGCGCTCACCGCCCTCTCCGAGGAGATCAAGAAGTTCCTCGCCGACGACACCGGCGGCGAGGAGCTGGCGCAGGCCCGCGAGCGAGCTGGCCAAGGCCGCCGCCGACCTGGAGGCGATCGTCGGCGCGATGCTGACCGACCTCGCGGCCACCGAGAAGGACGTCAAGTCCATCTACAAGGTCGGCCTGAACACCACCCGCCTGCTGATGGCCTCCGGCGACGTCGTCATCGGCTACCTCCTGCTGCAAGGGCGCGGCCGTGGCCGCCGAGAAGCTGGCCGGCGCCTCGGCGAAGGACAAGCCCTTCTACACCGGGCAAGATCGCCGCGGCGAAGTTCTTCGCGCGCAACGTGCTGCCGGGTGTCGCCGTCCAGCGCGGCTGGCCGAGTCCGTCGACCAGCTCGCTGATGGAGCTCGACGAGGCCGCCTTCTAGGAGCGCGTTCCGCGGCCCCGCCGCGGCGGCCGTTCTTAGACATCTCTCAGATTGGCCGTTCAGACTGATGGTGCCCGCCTCTCTTCCCCCGGAGAGGCGGGCTTCGTCATGTCCGGTCCGCGGTCGCACCGGCCGCCATGACCGCGCGGCACGTACGCCGGGGACATCGGCCGGATCCCGGAATCCCCCGCTCCAGAGCGCTTTCCCGTCCCGAATACGGAAATCCTGGCCGGAAGGGAGCGGAGTCACGATGCATGCGCACGGGGAATGCGGCGTCCGGCTCCTTATGCTGAATCCATGACCAACTCCGCCCGCTTCGATCGCGGCCACACCGACGACCTGATGTCCTTCCTCGCCGCCAGCCCGTCGCCCTACCACGCGGTGGCGAATGCGGCGCGAGCGGCTGGAGAAGGCCGGGTTCCGGCAGGTCGCGCGAGACCGACGCATGGGACGGCGGCGACCGGCGGGAAGTATCGTGCTGCGCGGCGGCGCGATCATCGCCTGGTACGTCCCCGAGGGCGCGCGCGCCGCACACCCCGTTCCGGATCGTCGGCGCGCACACCGACTCGCCCAACCTGCGGGTCAAGCCGATGCCCGGACACCGGCTCCGCGCGGCTGGCGGCAGGTCGCCGTCGAGATCTACGGCGGCACGCTGCTCAACACCTGGCTCGACCGCGATCTGGGGCTGAGCGGGCCGGCTGACGCTGCGCGACGGCAGCTCACCGGCTCGTCCATGTCGACCGGCCGCTGCTGCGCGTGCCGCAGCTGGCCATCCACCTCGACCGCTCGGTCAACGCCGACGGCCTGAAGCTGGACAGGCAGCGCCATATGACGCCGATCTGGGGCCTGGGCGAGGTCGGCACGAGGGCGAGCTGATCGCGCTTCGTCGCCGAGGAGGCGGCATCTGGAGCCGACGAGATCATCGGCTGGGACCTGATGATGCACAACATCGAGGCGCCCGCCTACCTGGGCCGCGACCGCGAGCTGGTCGCCGGCCCGCGGATGGACAACCTGGTGTCCGTGCACGCCGGCACGGCCGCGCTCACCGCCGCGGCGGCCGGCCGCGGACGCCGAGCCTCGTACCAGCATTCCGGTGCTGGCCGCCTTCGACCACGAGGAGAACGGCAGCCAGTCCGACACCGGCGCCGACGGGCCCGCTGCTCGGCACGCGTGCTGGAGCGCTCGGTCTTCGCCCGCGGCGGCTCGTACGAGGACCGGGCGCGGGCCTTCGCCGGCACGCTCTGCCTGTCCGTCCGACACCGGCCACGCCGTCCACCCCAACTACAGCGAGCGGCACGAGCCGGGCCACCACCCGATGCCCAACGGCGGCCCGATCCTCAAGGTCAACGTCAACCAGCGCTACGCCACCGACGGCAGCGGACGGGCCGTCGTTCGCCGCGGCCTGCGAGCGGGCCGGGGTGCCGTGGCAGAGCTTCGTGTCCAACAACGCGATGCCCTGCGGCACCACCATCGGGCCCGATCACCGCGGCCCGCCACGGCATCACGACGGTCGACATCGGCGTGCCCATCCTGTCCATGCACTCGGCGCGTGAGCTGTGCGGCGCCGAGGACCCGTATCTGCTGGCGAACGCCCTGACGGCCTTCCTGGAGGGCTGAGTTGGAATTCTCACTGCTCGGTCCGATCGCCGTGACGACCGGCTCCGCGGAGCTGGCGCTCGGCCCCGCCAAACGGCGGAGTGTGCTGGCGCTGCTGTTGTTGCAGCCCAACACCACCGTCCCACTGGAGCAGTTGATCGACTCCCTGTGGGAGGAGGAACCGCCCGAACACGCCCGTACGGTCGTCCAGGGGCATGTCTCGCGGCTGCGCGCCACGCTCGCCGAGGGCGGCGCGGAGGCGTACGGCATCGAGCTGGCCACCCATGGCTCGGCCTATCTGCTGCGGCTGCCGGAGGAGCTGATCGACGCCCACCGGTTCGGTGAACTGGTGGCGCTGGCACGCCCCGAGGCGGCGCCGGCCGATGCCGTACCGCTGCTGCGGGAGGCACTGGGGCTGTGGCGCGGGCCCGCGCTGACCGGCACGGTCACCAGCCCGCCGTTCGCGGCTGCCGCACATGCGCTGGAGGAGCGCCGGCTGACGGCCGTCGAGGCGCTGGGGCGGGCGCACGGCACGCTCGGCGAGCACGAACAGGCCGCGGCCATCCTCTACTCCGCGGCCGTCAACCACCCCTTGCGGGAGGGGCTGATCGCCGGGCTGATGCGCGCGCTGTTCCATACGGGGCGGCAGTCCGACGCGCTGGAGTGGTTCCACCGCACCCGGCGGCTGCTCAACGAGGAGCTGGGTGTCGACCCCGGCGAGCGGCTGCGGGGCGCCTACGAGGAGATTCTGCGGGCGGAGGCGGCCGGCGGGGGACGGACGGGCGCGGCGAAGCCTGCGGGCGGGGCGCGCGGAACGGGCGGCCCTTCCGGTGGGACGCTTCCAGCGGCGTCTTCCGGAGACGGCCGGTCCGGAACTTCCGGAGACGGTCGTTCCGCAACGGGCAGTGGAGCGCGGCCCGTTGACGGTACGGCGCAGGCGCCCGTACAGGGGAGTACCGGCACGGACGATGCGCGCGGTGATGCGGGTGCACCAGGTTCCGACGGGACGAGGCAAGGAACACCGGCCGGCGGCCGTGGCGGGTCCGGCTCCGGGCGGACCGGTGCATCGCCGCGGCTGCTGCCCCGCCCGCCGGCCCGCTTCCTGGGCCGGGAGGACCAACTCGCCGCGCTGACCACGGTGCTGACGGACGGTACGACCGGCGAGAGCCCGCTCGCGGTGGTGGCCGGACCGGCCGGCGTCGGCAAGACCGCCTGCGCCGTTCAGTGGGCACATCTGTATGCCGGATCCTTCCCCGACGGGCAGCTCTTCGCCGATCTGCGCGGCTTCGGCGAGGGCGACGAGGCGGCGCCGGCCGAGATCCTGGGCGACTTCCTGCTGGCGCTCGGCACTCCACCGGAGCGGGTGCCGAGTTCGGCGCAGGCCGCATCGGCGCTGTTCAGGTCGCTGGTCGCGGAGCGCCGGCTGCTGGTCGTCCTCGACAATGCGCGCAGCTCGGCCCAGGTACGGCCGTTGCTGCCCGGCGGTCCGCACTGCGCCACGGTCGTCACCAGCCGCAGCCGTCTCGACGGCCTGGTCGCCACCGACTGGGCCCGGCCCGTCGGTCTCCAGACGCTCGGCCACGAGGAGGGCGCGGCGCTGCTCGGCGCCATGCTCGGCCCGGACCGGGTCGCCGAGGACCCGGCCGCCGCGCGGGAACTGGTCGACCTGTGCGACGGTCTGCCGCTGGCGCTGCGGGCCGCGGCGGCCCAGCTGACCGCCCGGCCGCGCTGGCGGCTGGCCCGGCTGGCGGCCGCGCTGCGCGACGAACGGCGGCGGCTGGCGCTGCTGTCGGCGGAGGACACCGGTATCGCGGCGGCGCTGCGGATGTCCGTCGCCCGGCTGTCCGCGGACGACGCACGGCTGCTCAGCGCGCTGGCGACCAGCGCGGACGGGCACCTCAACGCGTCGCTGGCGGCGGCGCTCGCCGGGTACGACCCGGAGCGCACCCAGGACGGCCTGGACCGGCTCACGGAGATGCACCTGGTGGACGAAGAGGCCACCGATGTCTACACGATCAGCACGCTGACGCAGCTGTTCGCACGGGACGAGCGCGGTGAAGGCGGCGAGAGCGGCACGCGGCGGAACGGGCGACGGGAGCTAGGGTCGGGCCTGTCGTTCGGATCAGGCCCTGGGGGAGTGACGGCCGCGGCTGAGCCGTGGCCGGCCACCCCTCCCGGCGCGGGGGAACGTTAGGCGCACGTTAGTGGCACGGCAGCGGCGGGCGGCAACCTGGTGGTCAGGCCGGAGGACAACTCACCGGCCGGACCGCAGGACGTACCGCAGCCGCGGCACGGACCACCGACCGGGGGAGACCGGACATGCCGCGCAGCCATACCCGCTCCGAGGCCGTCGTCGAGACGGGCGCCGGCACCGCCACCGGTGTTCCTCCGGCCCGTACCGTCCGCCGCCGGACGCTGCGGATCGCCGCGGCCGGGCTCACCGCCGTCGCCGCCCTCAGCCTCACCGCCTGCGGCGGCCAGGACAACCCCCTCCAGACCAGCGCGGCCAAGCCGTTCCACCCGGCTGCACCGGGACTCCGACGCCCCGGCCGCGAGGGTTGAGGGTGCCGCCCCGGACGGCGCACGGACCGGCGGTGGCCGGACGGAACAGGTCGCCGCGGGCACGGCGGCAACGGCACCCGGGCGGACGCGGGGACGAGGGCCACCGGGGCGAGCACGAACGGCGCGGGCAAGTCCGCCGACGCCCCCGGCGTCCGGCACCGCGCCTGCGACGCCGCGAAGATCCGCATCGTCGCCGCGCCGCTGAACCGGCCGGTCAACCACCTGCTGGTGAAGGCCACCAACACCTCCGGCGCCACCTGCGACCTCTACTTCGCACCGTATCTGCGGTTCGACGCGGCACAGTCCCCGCTCCCCGAGCTGCCGGACAGCAAGCCCCAGGCCGTGGTCACCCTCGCCCCCGGCGAGTCCGGCTACGCCGGCGTGCTGACCTCGTCCGCCGACGGCTCCGGCCGCAACGGCCGCACCGTGACCTCACTGTCGGTCAGCCTCCCCGGCCGTGACGGCAAGGGCAGCATCGGCGGCTCGGCGGCGGTGGCGCTTCCCCTCGGCTCGGTGTACCTCGACGACAGCGCCTGGGTGACCTACTGGCAGTCGGACGCGAGCGAGGCAGCGGCCTGGTGAGCCGCGCCCGGTGCTCCGCAGTCCGGCCGACTGACAGCAACTGAGCGACTGACACCTGCCGAGCGGCCTCCTGGCAGACCGTCACCCACCGATCCCGTCCCACGCCGTCCGATGCCGTCCGATGCCACGACGCCGTCCGATGCCGTCGACGGAGATCCCCCTGAACCAGGGCGCCCGCATCCCCCAGCGGGCGCCCTTTCCCCTGTCCGGCGTCCCGTCATGTCTCGCACAGCGGCCGACTCTGTCCCGGCATTCTCGTGTCTCCGCAGGTCACAGCCGTGCGACGGGTCGGGACATCTCATGGGACGAGGAACCTCCGGCCGGCCCCGGTGCCCCGCTCGACGATGGATCTCCGTCGCCGCGACCAGACCATCCGGCGGCTCAGCCATCGGCCAACCGGCCGCCTACGGAGGGGAATCGGCATGTACGAGCACAGCAGCACGCACCCGGCGGACACCACGCCCCCGCGCACCGCGCAGCACCCACGCGCCAGAAGAATTCCCCGTTCCGCAGGACCGTCCTGCGGACGTTCCTGCCCGCGGTCGCCGCCGCCGGCCTCGGCGTCGCCGGGTTCGCGGGGCCCGCCCACGGCAGTGAGGCAGGCTCCGCGGTGGCCGCCGGCGGGCACTCCGCGACCGCCGCCAAGCTCTCCCGCGACTCCTCCGCCACCGGCTCCGCACTCACCGCCCGCACCGGTTCCGTGAAGCAGGCCGCGGCTGCGGACTTCCCGACATGGGGCACCCGTTGGACGGTGCACGCCACCGCGGACGCCAACTCCCCCGCCGTCGGAATGATCAACAAGACGGCGCCGGGACAGGACCGGATCACTGCCGACTACCAGGTCGACACCGGACACAAGGTGTGCGAGGGCAGCACCTGCTCGACGTTCATGGCGCACCTCACCGGGCCGGTCTCCGGCTTCCTCAGCGTGGTCGCGGTGGACATCCCGCAGGACCGGCTGCCGGGTGTACCGGTCCAGGGCGGCGGCGGGCAGCCGCAGCCCGGTGGCTCGCGTCAGGAGATGCTCCACCGCGCCGCCACCTGGCTGACCGCCAACAACGGTGCCCAGGTGCCGTACAGCCAGGCCAAGGTCTGGAAGGACGGATACCGCCAGGACTGCTCGGGCTATGCGTCGATGGCGCTCGGGCTGCCGACGCCCGGGACCAACACCGTGGGCCTGGCCACCAACCGCAACCTCACCCGGCCGCTCTCGCTGGGTGAGCTCAAGCCCGGTGACCTGCTCATCGACGCGGCCGGCGACAACAACACCCGGCATGTCGTGATCTTCGAGAAGTGGAACAACGACGCGCACTCCTCGTACACCGCCTACGAGCAGCGCGGCGACCACGGCACCGACCACCGGACGCTGACCTACGGTCTGCCCGGCGGCGACGCCGAGTTCAAGCCCTACCGTCCCGTGAAGTTCGGCGACTGACCCGGTCCGGGACACGAGGTCCGACGGAGGATCTCACGCTGTTTCACGTGAAACGTCACCGTCTGGTCCGGGCCCGATCCGGATCGTGTCACGAGGGGCACTTCCGCCACAGGGGAGCGGAGGTGCCCCTCGCGCGCGCATGTCCGCTGTGCTGAAATGCGAGACGTGCCTGGCAATCAGAACCACGGCGCTCGTGTCCGCCGTAAGCCGTTAGCCCCTCTGCCCGACGAACTCTCCGGCCCGATACGGGACTTCGTCGCCGCTCTGCGCCGTATGCATGGCGAACTCGGCTACAGCCTCAAGGAGCTGGAGGGCCGGCTGCCCGCCAGCCGCTCCTCCCTCTCGCGCTATCTGCGCGGTCAGAGCCTGCCGGACGAACGGTTGTTGGTGCAGTGGTGCAAGCTCTCCTTCACCGGTGAGGACCGGCTGCCCGCCCTGGTCGAACTGCTGCATCGCGCCCTGGAGGCGGCGGATGCGGGCGAGCGGGGAGCGGCGGACGAGGCGGCGGAGCGGGACGCTGCGTCCGCGGAGGTGCCGCGGGCCGACGCCGGGGACGGGGCCGACACCGGGGCCGGGGACGGGGCCGACGCGGAAGCCGGGGCCGGGTCGACGGCCGGGAGGCGTCGGGTGCGGCCGGTGCTCGCCGCGCTCGGGGCCGCCGTGGTGATCGCCGCAGCGGCGCTGGCCGTACCGGCGCTGACCGGCGCGGACGGGGCGACGGACGACGGCGACCGCCGGACGCAAGGCTCGCAGGCCGAGGCCCCGGCCACCGGTTCCGCCCGGATCACCGTCCACAACGTCGAACGGAACTGTCAGCACCGGCGCACCGAGAACTGCGCACTCGGCCTGGCCGGCGACCCGTACCGGCCCTACCGCCGCTCCAACATCGTGGGCCATGTCCGGCACGGCGACGTGCTGCACGCCGTCTGCCGGATCGCCGACGGAGTCACGGTCACCGACGAGGTGGGCGGGCACAGCAGCATGTGGTTCCGGGTCGATCACGACGGCAGGCAGGTGTGGGTGCCGGGCATCCGCATTCGCCCGGAACAGCTGGAGAACACCGAGCTGCCCAGCTGCCCGGACTGATCTTCGACGGCTGTCGCGGAACGGTCCCGACCCGCCCAAAAGCTGATCTTCACGCCCTCTCCACGGGCCGTTTTCGACCCCGCATACCCCCTCTGACCTGCTATGACGCGCCATCGGGCCAAGGCGCGGCGCACCCGCCCTGGCGCATTGCCCGGCAATGGATATCGTGGCCGTGCCATGACAGCCACGCCACGCTGATTGCAGCAACCCACGGGGGGAACCACCCATGACCGCACGCCGCTCCCGCAGCCGATCCGCCGCGTACGCCGCGCTGGCCCTCGGACTGGCCGGTTCGCTCGCCCTGACCGGCTGCAACAGCCACTCCTCGAAGAAGTCGAAGAAGTCCTCCTCGTCGAAGTCGAAGATGTCCTCCTCGTCGTCCTCGAAGAGCAAGAAGCGCAGGATCATCGGTGGCGGCGCGGCCGCGGCGGGAGCGGGCACGGCGTCGCGGCGGGTCCCCGACTGCTACCCCAGCACGTACAAGGTCACGTTCTCCCAGCAGACCGGCCCGAAGAGCCATGTGGCGGTGAAGTTCAAGAACTCCACCAGCCGCGACTGCAAGCTCTACAACGCGCCGCTGCTGCGCTTCAACAACGCCAAGACCCCGCTGCCCCTCCTCCAGGGCACGCCCGGCCACCTCGACGGCACCCGCATCACGGTGCCCGCCCACGGATACGCCTACGCGGTCATCCCGACCAACACCGCGGCCACCAAGGGCACCGAACAGAAGTCGGTGACCATGGACTTCATGGGCATCTCGGCGAGCTCCGTCACGCATGGTCCGGTCACCGTCAACTTCGCGGAGAAGCGGCTGCACATCTCCGTCGGCAAGAGCAAGGTCACCAACTGGAGCTCGAGCATTCACGGGGCCCAGCTGGCGGGCGGCGTCGGAAACTAACCCGCCGACGCCTCGCCCCCGCCCACCGGCCGAACTCGTCCCGGGCCCGGCCGACGGGCCCGGGGTCCCGCTCCTACTCGGCGTCCAGCCCTGCCAGGACGAGCCCCAGCCGGGCCACCCCGCCCTCGGCGATCTCGACCGGCACGCCCCAGTCCTGCTGGTGCACATGGCAGGCCGGGTACTCGATGTCCGGGTCGTCGTCGCAGGACGCGGCCATCGCCGAGACATGCAGCACGCCCTCGGTCACGCCGTCCGCGAGGAGCAGATCCCGTGCGAGATCGGTGCCCGCGCCCGCGCCGTCGGCGAGCAGCTCCGGCGGCGTCGCGCTGACCAGCAGCCGCGTGGAGGGGCCGTAGCGGGTGTCGAGCTTCTGGCCCGCCGGGGCCTGGAAGACCACATCGAGCCGCAGCGCGCCCGGGGCGACCTCGGTGGCCGCGCGCTGGGTGCGGTGCGCCACCGACTCGACGCGGATCGCCTCCTCGGGCAGCCGCAGCCGGGTCAGCCGGTGCCGCGCCGACTCCACCACCACGATGTCGTCGTCGACGAGCACCGCGTCGGACGGCTCGCGCAGATCCGTCGCCAGCGTCGTCACCTCGCCGCTCGCGGGGTCGAAGCGGCGCAGTGCGTGGTTGTACGTGTCCGCGATGGCGACCGAGCCGTCGGGCAGGGCGGTCACGCCCAGCGGGTGCTGGAGCAGCGCCTGGCCGGCGGCGCCGTCGCGGTGACCGAAGTCGAAGAGACCGGTGCCGACGGCCGTACGGACGGCGTATCCGTCGCCCTCCTCGGCGGGCTCCACCCAACGGACCGCGCTGGTCTCCGAGTCCGCGATCCACAGCCGGTCGCCGGCCGCCGCGAGCCCGGACGGCTGGGCGAACCACGCCTCCGCGGCCGGGCCGTCCACCAGGCCCTCGTTGGTCGTGCCGGCCGCGACCTCGACCGTGCCGGCGGCCGGGTCGTAGGTCCACAGCTGGTGCACCCCGGCCATCGCGATCCACAGCCGGTCCCGCCACCAGGCGATGTCCCACGGCGAGGAGAGGTCCACCGCACGCGCCGGTCCGGAGGTCGGCGAGCCCTGCCACCACTGCTTGCCGGTGCCGGCCACCGTCTCCAGCACGCCGGTTTCCGGATCGAAGACGCGCACGGCGTGGTTGACGGTGTCCGCGACGGCCACCCGGCCGTCGGGCAGCAGCGCCAGGCCCTGCGGCTCGTTGAAGGAGTCCGCGGTCAGCCCGCGCTCGCCGGTACCGATGCGGCGCAGCACCTGCTCGCCGTCCGCCGCCAGCTCCACCAGCTGATGCCGGGTGGTGTCCGAGACGAGGAAGCTGCCGCCCGGCAGCCGGACCGCCTTGCCGGGAAAGCGCAGATCGGTCGCGACGGGCTCCGGCGGCACGTACGGGCCGTCACCGCGCCGCAGCGTGCCCTTCGCGCCGTGCTCGGCCTCCAGCTCCTCGACGAGCTTCTCGATGGCGTGCGCATGGCCCTCGCCGGCGTGCTGCGCGACGACATACCCCTCGGGGTCGATCACCACGAGCGTGGGCCAGGCGCGTACCGCGTACTGCTTCCACGTGGCGAGCTCGGGATCGTCCAGGACCGGGTGCTCGACGCCGTAGCGCTCCACGGCGTCCACGACCGCCTGGTGCTCGGCCTCGTGCACAAACTTCGGGGAGTGCACACCGATGATCACGACCGTGTCGCGGTGCCGCTCCTCCAGCTCCCGCAGCTCGTCCAGGACATGCAGACAATTCACACAGCAAAAGGTCCAGAAGTCCAGGACGACAATGCGTCCTCGCAGGTCAGAGAGGGTGAGATCCTTGTTGCCGGTGTTCAGCCAGCCGCCCTTGCCGATCAGCTCGGGGGCGCGGACGCGTGCACGTGAAGCCATGTGCACATTCAACGTCACTCCGGTGCGTGCGCATTCCGCAGGTCCCCGCGGGAACACGTCAGCCATGCAGCAATCTCCCGGGGGGCCGCCCCCGCACTCGGGCAAGTACGTGGTGCGCGACCGCATCTTCGGCATCGGCGACGACTACTGGATCGACGACGAGCACGGGCGGCACGCCTTCCTCGTGGACGCGAAGGCGCTGCGGCTGCGGGAGACCTTCGAGCTGAAGGACACCGAGCGGCGGGTGCTGATCACCATCCGCAAGAAGATGCTCAGCCTGCGCGACACGATGACCATCGAGCGGGACGACCAGCCGCTGGCCACGATCAAGCGCAAGCGGCTCTCGCTGCTGCGCAACCACTACCGCGTCGAGCTGGTGGACGGCACCGAGCTGGATGTCAGCGGAAAGATCCTGGACCGGGAGTTCGCGGTCGAGTACGACGGCGAACTGCTCGCGGAGATCTCGCGGCGCTGGCTGACCGTGCGCGACACCTATGCGGTCAATGTCGTACGGGACGACGCGGACCCGCCGCTGCTGATCGCCGTCGCGGTGTGTGTGATCCGGCTGGCGGAGCGGGAGCACGGGGACGACTGACGAGCGGCCTTCCCGGCCGCACGCCGCACCCCTCTGCGGCCCGGAAACATCGGCCTACGATGGTCATCCGAAAGCACTGCCGGGGTGCCCGTGCGCAGCGTAACTTAACTGCACAGACAGCAGCCCGCGTACGAACCGTCCGAGGGGTCCCGTGACCGTCCATCCCAGCCTTCAGTCCTCCATCGATGCCTGGACTCACTCCATAGAAGCGATAACCGAGCTGGTCACTCCGCTCGTCGAAGGCGAGTGGAACAGGGCGACGGGCCTCCCAGGATGGTCCGTTCGCGATGTGGTCTCCCATGTCATCGGCCTGGAATGCGAAATGCTGGGCGACCCGCGGCCGATCCACACGCTGCCGCGCGACCTCTACCACGTACGCAGTGAGTCGGCGCGGCGCATGGAGGTGCAGGTCGACGTCCGCCGGCACCACACCGCGCCGGAGATGCTCAGCGAACTCGAATACACCGTCATCCGCCGCTCGCGGCAGCTGCGCAACGAGTCCCGCCAGCCGGACGCCGTGGTGCGCAGCCCGCTCGGCGAGGACCGTTCGCTGGAATTCGTGCTGCAACAGCGGGCGTTCGACGTCTGGGTACATGAGCAGGACCTGCGCCGGGTGCTCGGCAAGCCCGGCAATCTCGACTCCCCCGGCGCGTATGTGACGCGCGATCTGCTGGTGAAGGTGCTGCCCGGCATCGTCGCCAAGAGGGCCCAGGCGCCCGCCGACTCGGCGGTGGTCTTCGACGTCAGCGGGCCGCTGGAATTCCTGCGCACGGTCCGCCTCGACGCCGAGGGCAATGCCACGATCGACGGCAGCGTCTCGCTCGGCCCGACCGTGACGCTCGCCCTGGACTGGGACACCTTCCACCAGCTGGCCTGCGGCCGGGTCCGTCCGGCGGCCGTCGCCGAGCAGGTCAAGATCGACGGTGATCATGAGCTGGCCCAGGCGATCCTGGACAACTTCGCCATCACGCCGTAGCGGGGAGGGCCCGGCGGTGTCCCGGCGAGACGCCACGCCACCCGATGCCCTGACCCTCGGCCGGCCGGCACACGCGGAGTGGGCCCCGGAGTTGAGCCGTTTCACGTGAAACAGCCCTGTCCGTTCCACGTGAAACGGACCGGCCGCCGACCGCCCCGGCTCCCCGGGCCTCAGGCCGGCACGTGCACCGCCTCGACGCGGCTGACGACCAGCCGCTCGCGCTCGCGCCGTGCCGCGCGCCGACGCAGCCGCAGAATCTGAGAAACGCCGGTCGCTTCCAGGACGAAGACCGAGGCGAAGGCGATCCGGTAGTTGTCGCCGGTCGCGTCCAGCAGAACGCCGACGGCGAGCAGGGTCGTCATCGAGGCCGTGAAGCCGCCCATGTTGACGATGCCGGAGGCGGTGCCCTGGCGCTCCGGCGGGTTGGCGGGCCGCGCGAAGTCGAAGCCGATCATCGAGGCGGGGCCGCAGGCGCCCAGCACCGCGCACAGCGCGATCAGCAGCCCCATCGGCGCATGATCGGCCGGCCAGCACAGCACGATCGCCCACATCAGGGCTGTGGCGCCGACGGTGCCCAGTGCCAGCGGGGTACGGGCCGCGTGATGGCGGGCGATGATCTGGCCGTAGACCAGGCCCACCGCCATGTTGGAGAGCACCACGAGGGTGAGGAGTTCACCAGCGGTGCCACGGGACAGGCCCTGCGCCTCGACGAGGAACGGCAGGCCCCAGAGCAGCAGGAACACCATCGCGGGGAACTGGGTGGTGAAGTGCACCCACATGCCCAGCCGGGTGCCGGGCTCACGCCAGGCGTCCATGATCTGACGGCGCACGAATCCGGCGCCGGTGTGCTCGGCGGAGGCGGGCGGCGGCTCAAAGCCCTTGGGGTGGTCCTTGAGGAAGAGCAGCAGTACGACCAGCACGACGATGCCGCCGGCAGCGCTGGAGGCGAAGGTCGGAGTCCAGCCGAAGGTGTGCAGGAAGCGGGCGAGGACGAGCGTGGAGATCAGATTGCCCGCCATCCCCACCAGCGCGGCGATCTGCGCAATCATCGGGCCGCGGCGGGCCGGGAACCACCGGGAGCCCAGCCGCAGCACGCTGATGAAGGTCATCGCGTCCCCGCAGCCGAGCAGTGCCCGCGAGCCGAGCGCCATGGCGTACGACGAGGAGAGGGCGAAGCCGAACTGGCCGACGGTGTAGAGCACCACGCCGAGGGTCAGCACCTTCTTGGGGCCGAGCCGGTCGACCATCAGGCCGACGGGGATCTGCATCCCCGCGTACACCAGCAGCTGAAGGATGGAGAACGTCGACAGGGCCGAGGCGTTGATGTGGAAGCGCTCAGCGGCGTCCAGGCCGGCGACGCCGAGGCTGGTGCGGTAGGTGATCGCCACGAAGTAGACCGCAACGCCGATGCCCCAGACGGCCATCGCCTTACGGCCGCCGGGCGGATCGGCGGGCAGCGGCCGGGCGGAGCCGCCGCCTATGCCGGAGCTGCCGGCGCTGGCGGCGCTGTCGGGACCACCGCTCATCGCACGTCCCCCTGCGCGAGGTTACGGACCCAGCTGACGTGCCGGTGCACGGCGTCGGTGGCGGCGTCCGCATCCCCTGCGCGCAGGGCTTCGAGGATCTCCGCATGCTCGGTGATGTTCTTGGCGATCCGGTCCGGGTGGGCATGCATCACCGCGACGCCCATCCTCAACTGGCGGTCGCGCAGCTGCTCGTAGAGCCGGTCCAGGATCTGGTTGCCGGCGCTGCGCACAATGGCGGCGTGGAAGGCACGGTCGGTGACGGAGACGGCGGCCAGATCACCGGATGCGGCCTGCTCCCGCATCGTCTCCAGCAGCTCGGTCAGCTCACCGGTCAGCGCCTCGCTCACGGGCACCGCCTTGGCCGCGGCATGCTTCTCCACCAGCAGCCGGGTCTCGACGACATCGGCGATCTCCTGCGCGGAGACCGGCAGCACCAGCGCGCCCTTCTTCGGGTAGAGCTTGATCAGCCCCTCGACCTCCAGCCGCAGCAGCGCCTCACGGACCGGCGTCCGTGACACCCCCACGGCGTCGGCCAGCTCACCTTCGGTGAGCAGCATCCCGCCCTCGTAGCGGCGGTCCAGGACGGCGTCCTTGATGTGCGCATAGACCCGCTCGGCGGCGGGCGGCTGCTTGGCTGCGGGCACTCTGGCAGGAGCGGTGGGCGTGGCGGCGGAGGGCATGCACACAGGATAGATACAACAGGTATGCACACGGCAGTCCATTCCGCGATGCGGACAACGGCGCGGGCATTTGCCCTGGTAGGGGCGCTATCGGCGGCGTCCCCACGGCTGAACGGCGGCCGGGCGGCGAGGCGAGCCCCGGCCGGCCGCCGCCCGGCCGCGTGCTCAGCCCGGCATCCGCCCCTGGGCGATCAACCGGTTCACGACCTGTGCGTGGGCGGGGGCACAGCGCTCACGCGCCTCCCGGCGGTCGAACCAGGCGAACTCGGCGATCTCCCGGCCGGGGGCCGGTGCGATGTCCTGCGGCCCGCCGGTGAAGCAGGTCATATGCAGCCGCCGGCCGCCCTTGCCATGGGCGACGTCATGGATGACAAACGCCTCCGACAGCTCCTCGGCGGGCACCACCAGGCCGAGTTCCTCGTGGAGCTCACGCGACAGCGCCTCCCGTGCGGTCTCCCCGGGCTCGTACTTGCCGCCCGGGAGGTAGAACGTGTCATTCCCCCGTGTCCGTACGCTCAGCAGCCGCCCGTCGCGCAGATGCAGCCAGCTCACCGACTTCAGCGGCGCGGCACGCTCCAGGGCGATCAGCGGATGACCGGTCTCCTCGTCCGTCCGCCGCCCCCGTTCCGTGAAGCCCAGGTGCGCGTAGAAGCGGCGGGCCCGGCCGTTGCCCTCGAAGACCTCCAGGGCCAGCGCCCCGTGCAGCGCCGCCGCATGCTCCAGCAACTCCCGGCCGGCGCCGCCCCCTTGGGCCTCCGGTGCCACGAACAGTCCGCCGACCTCGGCCCCGGGACCACCCCCGTCGCCCGCCCCGGGGCCGCCGTGCAGCAGCCCGAGCAGCCCGATGACGCTGCCCGCACGCTCGGCGACCCAGTTCTCCGCCTGGACGAGGTACACCTCGCGGAGGACCCGGGCCCGCTCCCCCTCGCCTTCCCCGTCGATGAACGGGTGCGCCTGCCGCACGGCCCGGGACCACAGATCGGTGACCACGTCCTGGTCGGAGGCCCGATAACGCCGAATGATCATTTCGCTGCTCATTTCGCCGACCGTAAACACCACGGCCGAGGGCGGCAAACCCTTTCCGCGCCGGGCCCAGGACTCTGTCGAAAGGGGGACCGCAGAGGGATGTCGGGTCCGCCTCAAGTCTGACAAGAGTCCATACCTGCCGCGTACGGCCCGGCGCGGATCCCATGGGTGAATAGAGGAAGGGAGCCGGGGAGGCTCCCACATCCAAGGGGAGTTGACCATGCAGCCCAGGACGAACGCCGGCCGCCGTACGCGGAACACCGTCGTGCTGGCATTGATCGTCGCCGGCCTGTGGGCGGGCGTCGCACTGACCCGCGGCGCCTCGCACCCCGACGATTCCGTCCCCGTCGGGCCGGTGGCACACTTCAGCCGCGCGGTGGAGCTCATCCGCGGCTGACCGGGGCGCCGGGCGCCGCGGTGCCCGTTATGCCTTCCGCGGCTCACCGCGATAGGTGCCGAACGCCCAGCGGTTGCCCTCGGGATCGCGGGCGCCGAAGTCCCGCGAACCGTATGCGGTGTCGGTCAGCTCATCGGTGATCTCCGCGCCGGCCGCTCTGGCACGGGCACACAGTTCGTCGGGGTGGTCGGTGACGACATAGGCCCCGAACGCCCCCGGCCGCAGCGGCCAGCGGTCCTCGTCCCCGTCCTTGACGGAGCCGAGCATGATCCCGCCGCCTTCCGGCCAGGCGAGCTGGGCGTTGTCGACCCGCTCGCCCTCCCCGTAGACCACGGTCTCCTCGAAGCCGAACGCGTCGACCAGGAAACGGATCAGCGCACGGGCGTCGCGGGCCCGCAGCGTCGGCCATACCTGGGGTGCGGGGGCGGTGTCGGACAGGTTCTCGGGCATGGTGGCCGGACCTCCTAGGTCGGACAGGCGACCCCTGGTGAGCCGCTGACCTCAGCATTCCTCGATGGCACCCGCGGGAGCTTGGACGTTTCGGAACTCCTCGGCGAGCCATTGGCTGGGCGGGCAGCCGGCCAGCGAGCGGAACTCCCGGGCGAGATGGGCCTGGTCGAAGTAGCCGCAGCGCACGGCCAGATCGGCCAGCAGCGGCGGGGTGTCCGAACGGGCCGCGTCACCGAGCAGCCTGCGGGCCCGGTCGAAGCGGATGACCCGCGCGGCGGTCTTGGGCGTCAGGCCGGTTTCCTGCCGGAAACGGGCGGTCAGATGGCGGGTGCTCCAGCCGACGTCCTCGGCGAGCGTCGCCACCGGTGCGGCGCCCCGTGACCGGGCCAGCAACCGCCAGGCACGGACGACCTCCGGCACCGGACCGGCGCCGGGGCCGCGCGGTTCCTGCGACAGGCAGCGCAGCAGATAGGCGTCCAGCAGCGCGAACCGCTCCGGCCAGCTGCGGGCCGACCGCAGCCGTTCCCCGAGGTCCGTGCCCTGCTGCCCGAGCACCGCATCCGCGGGAAGGTCGATGCTTGCCAGCTCTGCGGCGGGCAGCCCCAGCAAGGCGCGGGCGCCCAGCGGGTGCAGACCGACCTGGATGCCGGACTGACGGCCCTGGTGGGTGATCAGTGCGGGGCCGGTGTGCAGACCGCCGATGAGGGTGCCGTAGGTGCCGGGGGCCTGCCCGGGGTCGGGGTGGCCGGCCAGCGTGAGCGGCTCTTCGAGAGTGAAGATCAGGGTCAGCCGTGGCGAGGGAAGCCCACGGTGCCGCCCCGGTGGGACCCCGGCCTGCCGGTATCCGGCGTACGAGCTGACGTACGGCCGGAGCGGCGGAGCGGGGCGGGCGAGCGGGTGCTCGTCCACGAGGCCGGGGCGGTCCCGAGGCGCCGTTTCACGTGAAACACCGCTCCGAACCGCCCGGCCCCGCATCCTGGCTCATCCCCAGGTGATCAGACGCTTGGGCCGTTCCAGCACGGCCGCGATGTCCGCGAGCAGCTTGGAGCCCAGCTCGCCGTCGATGAGCCGGTGGTCGAAGGACAGCGCGAGGGTGGTGACCTGGCGCGCCTTCACCTTGCCCTTGTGGACCCAGGGCTGGAGCTTGACCGCGCCGAAGGCGAGGATCGCCGACTCCCCCGGGTTGAGGATCGGCGTACCGGTGTCGACGCCGAAGACGCCGACATTGGTGATGGTGACCGTGCCGCCGCTCATCGCCGCCGGGGAGGTCTTGCCCTCGCGGGCGGTGGCGACCAGCTCGCCCAGCGCCTCGGCGAGTCGGGGAGCGTCTTGACTCCCGCGTCCTTGATGTTCGGGACGATCAGCCCGCGCGGGGTGGCCGCCGCGATCCCGAGGTTGACGTAGTGCTTGTAGACGATCTCCTGACGCGCCTCGTCCCAGGAAGCGTTGACCTCCGGGTGGCGCTTGATGGCGACCAGGAAGGCCTTGGCGACGAGCAGCAGCGGGTTGACCCGCAGCCCCGCCATGTCCGGGTCCTGCTTGAGCTCCTGGACGAGCTTCATCGTGCGGGTCACATCGACGGTGATGAACTCCGTGACATGCGGCGCGGTGAAGGCGCTGGCGACCATCGCCTGCGCGGTGGCCTTGCGTACGCCCTTGACCGGCACCCGCCGCTCGCGGGCGGCCGCATCGACGAGGCCGGGCTCGGCGGGCAGCCGCCGGGGCGGCGACCGGCGCGACGGCCTCGGCCGGGGCGGCCGGGACGGCGCCGCTGCCGGGGCGGCGGCCGCATGGACGTCCTCGCGGGTGATGATGCCGTCCGGCCCGGTCGGGGCGATCGCTGCCAGGTCGATGCCGAGGTCCTTGGCGAGCTTGCGCACCGGCGGCTTGGCCAGCGGCCGCCCGGCGGCCGCGGCACCTGTGCCGTTCGCGGCCGGGGCCACCGGAGCGGCCGCGGGCGCGGCGGGCGTGATCGCCGGGGCGGCCGTCGGTGCGCGGGCGGCCCGCCCGTTCAGCTCCGCCTGGAGCGCGGCGCTCGCGGGCTCCGGCTGGGCCGGCACCGCCGCCTGGGGCTTGCGCGGCCCGGCGCTTGGTCGAGGACGGCGCGGCGCCGTAGCCGACCAGCACCGCCTGCCGGCCCTGCGGCTCGGCGTCCTCCGCCTCGGCCGCGGCGGCCTGCTGCGGCGCCTGCTGCCGGCCGCCGGCGCCGCTGCGGGCCCGGCGCCGGGATCGGTGTCCACGGAGATGATGACGGTGCCGACGTCGACGGTGACGCCCTCGCCGAAGTGCAGCTCGTGCACCACCCCGTCGTAGGGGATGGGCAGCTCCACGGCGGCCTTGGCGGTCTCGACCTCACAGACGACCTGGCCGTCGGTGACGGTGTCGCCCGGCTTGACGTACCACTTGAGGATCTCGGCCTCGGTGAGCCCCTCGCCCACGTCGGGCATCTTGAACTCGCGGAAGCGCTGAGCATTGGCGGTACTTGCAGTCATGGTCACGAACTCTCCTCAAACCCTCAGTACGCCAACGCACGGTCGACGGCGTCGAGCACCCGGTCCAGCCCCGGAAGGTACTCGTCCTCCAGACGGGAGGGCGGATACGGGGAGTGGAAACCGCCGACCCGGAGGACCGGGGCCTCCAGGTGGTAGAAGCACCGCTCGGTGATCCGGGCGGCGATCTCCGCACCCGCGCCGAAGAAGACCGGCGCCTCGTGGACGACGACCAGCCGGCCGGTCTTCTCGCACCGACGCCTGCACGGTGTCGAAGTCGATCGGGGAGAGCGAGCGCAGGTCGACGACCTCGAGCGACTTGCCCTCCTCGGCCGCGACATTGGCGGCGTCCAGGCAGACCTTGACCATCGGGCCGTAGGCGGCCAGCGTGAGGTCGGTGCCGGTCCGGGCGACCCGGGCCTTGTGCAGCGGGCCGGGGATCGACTCGGTGTCCAGCCGCGCCTTGTCCCAGTAGCGGCGCTTGGGCTCGAAGTAGATGACCGGGTCGTCGCCTGCGATGGCCTGCTGGATCATCCAGTAGGCGTCGGAGGAGTTCGACGGGAGAGACGATCTTGCAGGCCCGCGACATGCGCGAACAGCGCCTCGGGGGACTCGCGAGTGGTGCTCGACCGCGCCGATGCCGCCCCCGTACGGGATGCGGATGACGACCGGCACCTTGACCTTGCCCAGCGCACGGGCGTGCATCTTCGCGAGCTGGGTGACGATCTGGTCGTAGGCGGGGAAGACGAAGCCGTCGAACTGGATCTCGACGACCGGGCGGTAGCCGCGCAGCGCCATGCCGATCGCGGTGCCGACGATGCCGGACTCGGCCAGCGGGGTGTCGATCACCCGCTCCTCGCCGAAGTCCTTCTGCAGGCCGTCGGTGACACGGAAGACGCCGCCGAGCTTGCCGACGTCCTCGCCCATGACGAGGACCTTGGGGTCGGCCTCCATGGCGGCGCGCAGCGACTCGTTGATCGCCTTGGCAATGGTGATCTTCTCGAAGACGGCCATGGTCAGTTCCCCTCCGCGGCGGCATCGGCGTCGGCGAACGACGCCTGGTACGCGGCGAACTGCGCGCGCTCCTCATCGACGAGCGCATGCCCGTCGGCATAGACATTCTCGAAGATCGCCATGTCGTCCGGGTCGGGCATGGCACGGACGGCGTCGCGGACCCGCTTGCCCAGGGCCTCGCTCTCCTCGTCGATCGAGGCGAAGATACGCCTCGTCGGCCAGGCCCTCGGCCTCCAGGTACGTCCGCAGCCGCAGGATCGGGTCCTTGGCCTCCCAGGCCGCCCGCTCCTCGTCCGCCCGGTACTTCGTCGGGTCGTCGGAGGTGGTGTGCGCGCCCATGCGGTAGGTGAACGCCTCGATGAGCATCGGGCCCTGGCCGGTGCGCGCCCGCTCCAGCGCCGCCTTGGTCACCGCCAGACAGGCCAGTACGTCATTGCCGTCGACCCGTACACCGGGGAAGCCGTAACCGCGGGCGCGCTGGTAGAGCGGCACCCGGGTCTGCTTCTCGGTGGGTTCGGAGATCGCCCATTGGTTGTTCTGGCAGAAGAACACGACCGGGGCGTTGTAGACCGCGGAGAAGGTGAAGGACTCCGCGACATCGCCCTGGCTGGAGGCGCCGTCACCGAAATAGGCGATGACCGCGGAATCCGCGCCGTCCTTGCTGCACTCCCATCGCGTAGCCGGTCGCATGCAGGGTCTGCGAACCGATGACGATCGTGTAGAGGTGGAAGTTGTTGGTGTTGGGGTCCCAGCCGCCGTGATTGACACCGCGGAACATGCCCAGCAGATTCGTCGGGTCGACGCCACGGCACCAGGCCACACCGTGCTCGCGGTAGGTCGGGAAGACGTAGTCGTCGTCGCGCAGCGCACGGCCGGAGCCGATCTGGGCGGCCTCCTGGCCCAGCAGCGAGGCCCACAGACCCAGTTCGCCCTGGCGCTGGAGAGTGGTCGCCTCGGCATCGAACTTCCGCGTCAGCACCATGTCGCGGTAGAGCCCGCGCAGCTCGTCGGCGGAAAGGTCGATCGAGTAATCCGGGTGCTCGACCCGCTTGCCTTCGGGGGTCAGCAGTTGTACGAGCTCGTCCTGCTCCGCCTGCTCGGGCCCACCGGAGTTCCGGGTCTTGGCCGGGGACGCCTTCTTGGCCGACGTCGCCTTTTTGGCGGTGGTGCGCTTGCTGCTGCCGCGGGCGTTTTTCCGCTGCGCAGTGCCTTCCACGGTCACGTGCTGCTCCTCCGTCTGTCCGGCCCCCGGGGTCCGCCGGTGGCCGTATTGCGGCTCACCCGGTATCCGATACGGCGCACGGGGTGTGTGCGAACGCGGCCGGATCCGGGTGGAACAAAGCTCCCGGACAGTGGCCTGCTCATTGCACGTTACCCATTGTCAAAGCCGAAGTGGAAACGGCGCTGACCTGCGATTTTGCTTGGATTTCCAAGTAAATCGCTAAGGCTTGGAACAACTCCTGGTCACAGCGTTGCAGGCCGCCGGGACAACGGCACGTTATATCGCTGACCTGGAGCACGGGAAGGGTTGATGTGTGAGACTGGTGAGGTGCGCGAAGACGGAAAAATCACGGTATTCCTGCTCGATGACCACGAAGTGGTCCGGCGTGGCGTCCACGAAATGCTCTCGGTCGAGGACGACATCGAGGTGATCGGCGAGGCGGGTACCGCCGCAGATGCCCTGGTCAGGATCCCGGCGACGCGTCCCGACGTCGCGGTGCTCGATGTCCGGCTGCCGGACGGGAGCGGTGTCGAGGTCTGCCGCGAGATCCGTTCGCAGGACGAGGACATCAAATGCCTGATGCTCACCTCGTTCGCGGATGACGAGGCCCTTTTCGATGCGATCATGGCCGGTGCGGCCGGATATGTCCTCAAGGCCATTCGGGGCAACGAACTGCTCTCCGCGGTACGCGACGTGGCGGCCGGCAAGTCGCTGCTCGACCCCGTGGCCACCGCCCGGGTGCTGGAGCGGCTGCGCGACGGCAACGCCCCGAAGGGCGACGACCGGCTGGCGAGCCTCACCGACCAGGAGCGCAGGATCCTCGATCTGATCGGCGAGGGACTGACCAATCGCGCCATCGGCGAACGGCTCCATCTCGCCGAGAAAACGATCAAGAATTATGTCTCCAGCCTGCTGTCCAAGCTCGGCATGGAGCGCCGTTCCCAGGCCGCCGCGTATGTCGCGCGGATGCAGGCGGAACGCCACTGAAACAGCAGGTCGGCAAAGAGGAACCGGTAACGCTCCGCCCGGCTCATGGCGATTCAGGACCATCGTCCCGGCCCCTCGGGGCTGCCGGCCCCTACTTGCCGACCGGACCCACCCGGCAAGGTGGTGACATGCCCACCGACAACTACCGTGCCATCGAGCTGTTGAGCCGCACGCCCTACGGGCGCGTCTCGGCCAGTCGGCGGGCGCTGCCCTTCACCACCGTCACCCGCCATCTCATCCTGGACGGGCGGCTGATGCTGCGGCTGCACCGCGGCTACGACTACCACCAGGCCCTGGACGGCAGCGTGGTCGCCTACGAGGCCGACAACGTCAACAGCGGTGAGCGCGACACATGGTCGGTGCAGTTCACCGGCACCGCCCGGGTCGTCGAGCCCACCCCGGCCGAGCGCGAGCTCTTCGGCCGCACCCCCCTGCTGGCCGACGGCGTCCCCTTCGACCCGGTGTTCCTGCGCATCGAGCCGGAGTTCGTGACCCTGCACTACCTCACCGATGTGCCGGTCTTCCGCTATGCGCACTCTGCGTAAATCCATGCGGTACACCCACTCCGACGGGCGCAGTTGATCTAACATCTGGCGCGTGCTGCGCTCATCTGTAGTCCGGACGGCGGCGACGCCCGACAGAGACACGCTCGGATCCCTGCTCCGCCACTACACCGGCGCCGGCGCGCCGCTCTCCTGCGAACCCGTCGCCGAGGGCCTGCTCAACCATGGCTACTTCCTCGCCACCACGCGCGGCCGCTACTTCCTCAAACACCACCTCGACGGCGACCGCGCCGCCCTCACCCGCCAGCACCGCGCCGGCCGCCGGCTCGCCGCGCTCGGTCTGCCGGTCGCCCCGCCCGTCGCCGACGCGGACGGCCGGACCGTCACCGTCCTCGACGGCCGCTGCTACGCCCTGCACCCCTGGGTCGAAGGCCACCACCTGGGCGGCGCCGCGCTGACCCGCGGCCAGTCCTGGCAGCTCGGCGCGCTGCTCGGGCTCGTCCACACCGCGCTGGAACAGGTCATGGCCGACGAGCCGCATCCGCCCCGGCCACCGTGCGCGGACGCCGCCGCCGACCCCGAGCGGACCTTCGAGATGATCGACGAGCTGCTGGCGCTGGCCCGCGGCGCCCGCCCGCGCACCAGCTTCGACGAACTCGCCGAACACCGTCTGCTGGAGCGCCGCGCCCTGCTGGCGCAGCATGCGCACCATCGCCCGGCCCCGGGCGCGGAGCCCCCGGCGGGCTGGGTGCACGGCGACTTCCACCCGCTGAATGTGCTCTACCGCGACGCGGAGCCGACCGCGATCGTCGACTGGGACCGGCTGGGCGTCCAGCCGCGCGCCGAGGAGGCGGTACGCGCCGCCGCGATCTTCTTCGTCCGCCCCTGCGGCACGCTGGACCTGGCGAAGGTGGCGGCGTACGCGGGCGCCTACCGCAGCGGCCTGCGGAGCGGGGGCCGATGAGCTCGCGGCAGCCGTCCACCGGGTGTGGTGGGAGCGGCTGAACGACTTCTGGATGCTCACCTGGCGCTACCAGCTGGGCGACCGCCGCACCGATCCGCAGTTCCCGGCGGCGGCCGCACTGGCCGTGTGGTGGACCCGCGAGTACCGGGCCGTACGGAACGCCTTCACCCGCTGAACCGGCGCGCGGGGCGCCGGTCAGCCGGTGATACCGAGTCCGGTCAGCCGGTCGTACCGAGTGAGGTGCCGCTGTCCGTGCCGCTGCCGGCGGTGGCCCCGCTGTCCGTGCCGGTGCTCGTCCCGCCGTCGGCGGCGCCACCGTTCGCGGCACCCCCGTCATCGGTGCCACCGTCCGTGGGCCCGCCGTCGGTCGTCCCACCGGTGGGGTCGGTGGACGGCTCAGGCGTCGAAGGCTCCGGCGACGACGGCTCCGAGCTGGGCGACTGCGAGGTCTCCGGCGTGCTGGGCTCCTCGGGCGGCGGCTGGCTGTACGTGCTGTCGTCCTCGCCCGTGTCGCCGGGGTCGGTCTCCGGGATGCTGGGCTCCTCCGAAGGCGACTCGCTCGCCTTGTCGTCCTTCGTCGGCTTCGGCGACTGCGACGTGGGGGTCTCGTGCTTTGTGTCCTGACCACCGGTGTTCTGCATCGCGTAGGCCACACCCATGGCGATGGCGATCACCGCGAGCGCCGCGATCAGCCAGATCTTGCCGCGGCCGCCCTTGGCCGGCCGGGGGCCGCCGTCGAAGCCGCCGTCGTCGTCCCGCATTCCGGACGTCAGGATCGGCTGCGCCGTGCGTGCGGCCGGCGTCGGAGTGCGGCAGCGCGGTGGTGGCCGCGGTGCCCATGGGGCTGTGACCGCCCTCGTGCAGGGCGACCGGGCCGGTGTTCCAGGTGCCGGTGTGGCCACCCTGCTCGTGCAGCATCTGGAGCGAGTACTGGACCAGGCCGCGCATCTCCTCGGCGGACTGGAACCGGTCGTCGGGGTCCTTGGCCAGCGACCGCATGACCAGGCCGTCCAGCTCCGGCGGCACCGCATTGGCGACCCCGGACGGCGCCACCGGCATGTCCTGGACGTGCTGGTAGACGACGGACAGCGGGGTCTCGCCGGTGAACGGCGGCCGCAGCGTGAGGAGTTCGTAGAGCAGACAGCCGGTGGCGTACAGGTCGGAGCGGGTGTCGACGGTCTTGCCGAGCGCCTGCTCCGGGGAGAGGTACTGAGGGGTGCCCATGACCATGCCGGTCTGGGTCATGGTGGACGCGGCGCCGTGCAGGGCGCGGGCGATACCGAAGTCCATGACCTTGACGGCGCCGCTGTTCGTGATGATCACGTTCGCGGGCTTGATGTCACGGTGCACGATGCCGTGCTGGTGGCTGTAGGCCAGCGCCTCCAGCACACCGGAGACGATGATCAGCGCCTGGTCCGGCGGCGGGGCATCGGCGTTGAGCAGCAGATCGCGGATGGTGTGGCCCTCGACCAGCTCCATCACGATGTACGGCACGGTGTTGCCGCCGACCAGGTCCTCGCCGGAGTCGTAGACCGCCACCACCGCGTGGTGGTTCAGCCCGGCCACGGACTGTGCCTCACGCGTGAAGCGGGCCTTGGAGACCGGGTCCTCGGCGAGGTCGGCGCGCAGCAGCTTCACGGCGACGGTCCGGCCGAGACGTACGTCCTCGGCCGCGAACACCTCCGCCATGCCACCGCGGCCGAGCCGATGCGTGAGCCGGTAGCGGCCATCGCCGACCAGCCCGCCATTGCCCCACATCTCCGGTGCGTCGGGGATATTGGAGCCGGTGGCGTCAGGATCGGACGGGCCCTGTGGGCTCTGCGTCGGTGCCATCGGTCCTCGCCGTCGAATCGATCCGCATGAGAGCGGTAGGGTCATCGGTCTTCGCTAGAGCACGCTACAGGTTCCGCGGCACCCGCCGGTCCGTCGTGGACCGGCCATCGAACCTGCCGAGAGCCAAGAGTCGCAAGTTCACCAGGGGTGATCGGGCGCGCAAAAGTCTCATGGCCGTGACGGGATCTTGCACATCTGGTCACGGAACGGGCACACAGCTTGACGTGTCCGAGGCCTGGGGCAGACTTGGCTGCGGAATTCCAGATTTTGATCGCTCTACGTATGTAGTGCGCCTAGGGGGAAGCGGAACGATGAGCCAGGACGGCGCTCAAGGCCAATTCGAGGGCCGTTCGGTCGGCGGAGGACGTTACCAGCTTCGTGATCTTCTCGGCGCCGGTGGCATGGCCTCCGTGCACCTCGCCTACGACAGCGTGCTCGACCGCGAGGTCGCGATCAAGACCCTGCACACCGAGCTCGGTCGCGAGCAGGCCTTCCGTGAGCGCTTCCGCCGCGAGGCCCAGTCCGTGGCGAAACTCACGCACACCAATATCGTCTCGGTCTTCGACTCCGGTGAGGACGAGCTCGACGGCGGCATGGTGCCGTACATCGTCATGGAGTATGTCGCGGGCCAGCCGCTGCGCTCCGATCTGGACAACGACATCGCGCAGATGGCGCGATGCCGACGGAAAAGGCCTTGAAGATCACGGCCGATGTCCTGGCCGCGCTCGAGGTCAGCCATGAAATGGGCCTGGTCCACCGCGACATCAAGCCCGGCAACGTCATGCTGAACAAGCGTGGCGTCGTCAAGGTCATGGACTTCGGCATCGCCCGCGCCATGCAGTCCGGTGTGACGTCGATGACGCAGACCGGCATGGTCGTCGGCACTCCGCAGTACCTGTCGCCCGAGCAGGCCCTGGGCCGCGCTGTGGATGCCCGCTCCGACCTCTACTCCGTCGGCATCATGCTCTTCGAGCTGCTGACCGGTCAGCTGCCGTTCGACGCGGACTCCCCGCTCGCCATCGCCTACGCCCATGTCCAGGAAGAGCCCCCGGTCCCGTCGAGCATCAACAGCTCGCTGCCGCCGGCCGTGGACGCGCTGGTGGCCCGGGCGCTGAAGAAGAATCCCAACGAGCGGTTCCCCACCTCCGAGGCGATGCGGGACGAGTGCCTGCGGATCGTCGGGTCCGGGCAGTCCGGTGCGACGCCGCTGATCATCGGCGAGGGCCCGAAGGCGCGCACCAGCGGCGCGTCGGTCTCGTCCGCGGTGTTCCCCACCGCCTCCGGCAACCTTCAGACCCCGGCCCCGCCGAGCGTGCAGCAGCCGTATCAGCCGACGCAGGCAGTCGGCTTTGGCCCCTCGACGCCCCCGCCGCCGAACAACGCCTACCCGACGCCGGCGCCGAACAACGCCTACCCGACGCCGGCACCGGGTCCCATCCCGGGCCCGGCACCGTTCAACTCGGGCGGCTTCCAGCCCCGCCGGCCTACACCCCGCCGCCCGTGACGGCCTCGATGCCGTCGGCCGGTGGCCCCGGCCCGCGGAAGAGCAACACCGCGGTGATCGTCGTCTCGGCGATAGTCGGCGTGGTCGTGGTCACCGCGATCGCGATCGGCATCGGTCTGAGCGCCGGCTCCAGCGACGACAACGGCGGGGATGTCACCCCGACGTCGGCGTACTCCGACACCTCGACGCCGTCGCCCACCGAGAGCGTCCGGCCCGAGGACAAGTCGGCGACGATCCTGGCGTCCGAGTGCACCAACCCCACCAAGAGCTACAGCGACAAGGGCAAGATCCTCATCCCGTCGTTCCGCTTCAAGAACCTCGACTCGGTGAAGAAGTGCATCGAGGCCGCGGGCTGGAAGTACAAGGTCGTCGGGCAGGAGGACAGCTCGATCTGGGGTAAGAACACCGTCACGAATCAGACCCCGGCCGCCATCAGCTGGTGGTACCCGAGCAAGTCCGACACCATCGAGCTGACCGTCTCGACCGGCCGCAGCGGCTGACGCCATACGGCCCACGGGCCTCCCGTGGACAGCGGAAGGGGCCGGCACGCGGAATGCGTGCCGGCCCCTTCCGTCTTTGTCAGCTGGTGCCGTACCCGCGCGCGGATGCGCCGGCTCGACGGTGCATGCCCCGGGGACACGCCAGGGGTGTCTCCCTGGAGGTACGGGCTTAGAGGTACGGGCCCGAGCGGGCGCCGCCCTGACCCGGGTGCCCCTCCTCGGCCTCCATCGGAACGGCGCCGGGCGGAAGGGCACGGCGCATCGATTCCAGCTGGGCGCGGGCGGCCATCTGCTGGGCGAACAGCGCCGTCTGGATGCCGTGGAAGAGGCCCTCCAGCCAGCCCACCAGCTGGGCCTGGGCGATCCGCAGCTCCGCATCCGTCGGCACCGATTCATCGGTGAACGGCAGCGACAGCCGCTCCAGCTCCTCGACCAGCTCGGGCGCCAGCCCGTCCTCCAGCTCCTTGACCGAGCTGGAGTGGATCTCCTTGAGCCGGACCCGGCTCGCCTCGTCCAGAGGAGCGGACTTCACCTCCTCCAACAGCTGCTTGATCATGCTGCCGATGCGCATGACCTTCGCAGGCTGTTCGACCATGTCCGTCACGGGGGTCTCGCGGGACTCGTCGTCGTCCCCGCCACCGGAGCCGTGCTGCCGAGTGCCATGCCGTCCGGACCGACGACCAGGACGTGCGGATTCTCCTGCGACCGTTCATTCATCGGCATATCCATGCCGCCATTCTCTCGTACGAGGGGTCATGAAGGGTGGTGCCCCTGAGAGAAGGTGATCCACCCTTCTGGGCGGCCCCGGCTGCCGTGGTTTCACGTGAAACAACGGATTCCCACCGTTTCACGTGAAACCACCGAAAAATCAGCTCCGACGCAGCCGAAGGGCGAAGAAGGCCAGACCCAGACCCGTCAGAGCAAGGCCGGCGCCCATCGGAAGGACCCGCTCGACCGGTGCGCTCGGGGCTTCCATGGCATAGGGACTCGCCGTTGCGGCCGATTCGCCATCCGCGCTGTCCGGTGCAGAGCGCGCCTCCTCCGTCGGGACGGGCAGGGGTCGGGAGCGGCGGCAACGCCTCGTACGGGTGCTGGATGAGCCGGTCAGCGGCCTGGAAGCGGTGCGAGGGGGACGGCCGTGCCGGGGCCCCGTCTCTCGCATGGGGTGTGGGCGTCGAGGGCTTGTGGTGCTTCGGTGACGGGGCGCGCCGGCCGGGCCGGGGGTGCGCACGGTCGGCGTCGGGAGAGCTCGCCCCGGCGGAGCGGCCCGTGATGGCCCGGCCTCGGGTGGTACACGTCGTCGTCGCGCCCCGGGAAGGGGTACCGCGACGCGTCCGGACCGATGAAGGAAGGGTCGAACGGGTGATGCGGGCGGTGGTACCAGCGCCCGGGCCCACGAAGCCCGCCGAAGTGATGGTGCGAAGGCCCATGCGGGAAGCCCGGAACGGCGTCCGGCAGGCCGGGGAAGCGGGGCGGCAGCTCCGGGAGGTGCCCCGGGGCCCCCGGATGGCCGGAGTGACCATGGTGGCCCCGGCGCCCTCCGGCGCCCCGCCCGTCGCCCGCGCGGGGGTCGGCCGCATAGTCGTCGGAGCCGTAGCCGTCGAAGTCGTCGCCGCCGGGCCCGGCCTCTTCCTGCGCATAGTCCTCGGGCTGATCGCCCGGCCGGGCGAGCTGCGGGGGGCGGTCGACCGGTGTGGCCCGCCGATCCGCAGCCGCCGCGGAGGCGGCTCCTATCGGTACGGGCAGCACGACGGCGGCCACCAACAGACCGGTGGCAATGCGCGAACGGAAACCTGGAGCGACCACAGTGCCCCTCCCGTGCCGAGCCGTCGAGTGACCACCCCAGCGTCACATGTGATGAGATTCACGGCATCTCGGGCATATCGCCCGGGTTACTCGACGGGAACGCGGGAGGGGCGGGCGCGGGCGGCGCGGGCTACGGAGCGGGGCGGCCGGGGGGCTCAGACCGTCAGTACGACCTTGCCGATATGCGTACTCGCCTCCACGATGCGATGCGCCTCGGCGGCCTCCGCCAGCGGGAGCGTACGGTCCACGATCGGCCGCACCTGACCGTTGCTGATCAGCGGCCAGACGTGCTCCCGTACGGCGGCGACGATGGCCGCCTTCTCGTTCAGCGGGCGGGCGCGCAGCCCGGCGCCGGTGATCGCGGCGCGCTTGGCCATCAGGGCGGCGAGATTCAGCTCCGCCTTCACCCCGCCCTGAAGCCCGATGATCGCCAGCCGTCCGCTGACCGCCAGCGCCTTGACGTTCCGCTGGAGATACTTCGCGCCGATGATGTCGAGGATGACGTCCGCGCCCTTGCCGTCGGTGGCCTTGCGGATCTCCTGGACGAAGTCCTGCTCGCGGTAGTCGATGAGGATGTCCGCGCCCAGCTCGGCGCAGCGGGCCAGCTTCTCGGGTCCGCCCGCGGTGCACCGCCACCCGCGCGCCGACCGCCTTGGCGAGCTGGATCGCCATGGTGCCGATGCCGCTGGCGCCGCCGTGGACCAGCAGCGTCTCGCCGGGGCGCAGGTGCGCGATCATGAAGACGTTCGACCAGACCGTGCAGGTCACCTCGGGCAGCGCGGCGGCAGTAGACCAGGTCCAGGCCGTCCGGCACCGGCAGCAGCTGCCCGGCCGGGACGGCCACCTTCTCCGCGTATCCGCCGCCCGGCAGCAGCGCGCACACCTCGTCACCGACGGCCCAGCCGTGCACGCCGGGTCCGAGCTCGATGATCCGCCCCGAGCACTCCAGCCCCGGGTAGAGGGAGGACCCGGGCGGCGGATCGTAGAAGCCCTGGCGCTGGAGCAGGTCGGCGCGGTTCACAGCGCTGGCCGCGACCTCGATCAGGACCTCGCCCTCGGCGGGCGTCGGATCGGGCACGTCCGCCCAGACAAGTGCTTCGGGGCCACCGGGCTCGGGGATAGTGATCGCTCGCATGGGCGCGAGGCTACTCGCCGTCCGCGCACGGGGCGACGGTGCGGGGGCCGACGACTACCGCCGGGTCGGCCACCGGACCCCGCATGAAGTGCGGTTATCCGGCCGTCCGCCCTCCGGGGCGACGCCGCCGCGGAGGAATCGGGGGTCCGCGGCGGGTGCTGGACATGCCGCGGTGCACGGGGTCGGCGGGCCCGGTGCGGTGCTTCGGGCAGGGCATCTCGTCGCTCCGCCACCACGTGCCACTCCACCGGGTGAGCACTCCGGCATTGCCCCACCACGGCTCCCCTGCCGGCGATATCAACGCTCCATGGTCAAGACGTCGGTTCGCATCTTCGCCGGTGCGGCAGAGCCCTGCCGCCGGTCGCCGATTCCTGCCGCGACTGCGGGCGCACGGGCGCCCGCATGCCGGAGCATGGGAGGCATGTCCCCTACGCAGACCGCCGCAGCGCACACCGTTCCGGGAGGGTCGGCCGGATGAGTGACGCGCAGCAACCGCGCCGCGAGACCGGCAGATTCTCGGTCCTCCGCTCCCTCTGGTCCCGCACACGGACCGAGGCCAAGGACGACACCGAGGCCGGCCGCTCCATCGTCCTGCCCGCCCAGGGCATGGCACCGCCGCTCCAACAGGTCCTGCGACGGCTGGTCATGGCGCTCGGGGTACTGGCCGTCACGACGCTGCTCGTCTGGTCCGACCGCGACGGATACCGCGACAACGCCCATCAGCAGGTCGATTTTCTCGGCGCGGCCTACTACGCGACCGTCACCCTCTCGACCACCGGCTACGGCGACATCACCCCGGTCAGCGACAGCGCACGGCTGATCAACATCCTGGTCATCACACCGCTCCGCGTACTGTTCCTGATCATCTTGGTCGGCACCACGCTCGAAGTCCTCACCGCACGCACCCGGCACCAGGTACGCATTCACCGTTGGAGATCCCGTATGCGAGATCACGTCGTCGTCATCGGCTACGGGACGAAGGGCCGCCACGCCATCGAGACCCTGATCGTCCAGGGCATCTCCAAAGAGAAGATCGTCATCGTCGACCCCCAGCAGACGGTCGTGGACGCCGCCAGCAGCGACGGTTTCGTGGGCGTGCACGGAGACGCCACCCGCTCCGACACGCTCACCCGAGCCGAGTTGCAGCGCGCCGCGCGCGTGGTCGTGGCGACCCAGCGCGACGACACCGCCGCCCTGGTCACCCTGACGGCACGGCAGCTCAACAAGCACGCCTCCATCGTGGTGGCGGTCCGGGAGGACGAGAACGTACCGCTGCTGAAGCAGAGCGGCGCCGACCTGGTCATCACGAGTTCGAGCGCGGCGGGCCGGCTGCTCGGTATGTCCATGGCCAGCCCGAACGTCGGCACGATCCTGGAGGATCTGCTGACCTACGGGAACGGTCTGGATCTCGACGAGCGGCCGGTGACGAGGAGCGAGGCGGGCCGCTCCCCCGCGAGCTGGAGGATCTGGTGGTGGCGGTCGTACGGGGTCACCGGGTGCTGAACTACACCGACCCGCAGGCCGCCACGCTCGAACTCACCGACCGTGTGATCACCATCAGGCAGGCGGTACCGAGCAGCTGACGGGGGAGCAGCGGACGGGAACGCCTGGCGGACCGCCGGCTGAGGGGGCGGGCGGCCGCCTGGCGCACGGGGTCGTCCTACGCGCCCCCGGGGGCGGTCCAGCCCGTCGACGAAACCGGTGACCAGCCCGCTGACCAGGGCAGTTCCAGGAGTTCGAGCTCGGTGCCGCGCTCCGCGCCACCGGGCGGGACGACGGCCAGCGCATCGGCGGCGGCGATCCCGCGCAGCATGGCAGGGCCGTGGAAGTGCAGCGGCGCCGCCGTCAGACCGTGCCGTTCGTCCTCGCGGTACGCCACCGGAACGAGCCGGGTGTCCTGCGGGTGCCCATGGACCGCGGCGGCCAGCGGCGTACGGTACGGCGCGGCAGGAGGGCGGGCGGCGAGCGTACGGAGCAGCGGTTCGGCGAGCGTGACCAGGCCGGAGACGGCGGCGAGGGGGTTGCCGGGCAGGCCGACCAGAGATGCCGGTCCGGGGCCAGCCGGGCGAGCAGCATGGGGTGCCCGGGGCGTACCGCCACACCGTCCACCAGCAGCTCGGCGCCAGCCGGCGCAGGGTCGGGTGCACATGGTCGACCGGGACCCGACGGCCGTACCGCCCGTGGTGATCACCACGTCGGCGGTCGGACTGCGCGAGGGCGGCGTACAGGGTGTCGGCGTCGTCGGCGAGATGGCGCGGCGCGGGCGACCTCGACGCCCAGCGCATGCAGCCAGGGGGCGAGCATCGGGCCGAGCGCGTCCCGGATCCGGCCGTCCTGGGGCAGGCCGTGGTCCAGCAACTCGTCGCCCAGGACCAGAACTTCGGCACGGGGCCGGCGGTACGGCGGTCAGCTCGTCGTAGCCGGCCGCGGCGGCCAGGCCGAGAACGGCGGGGGTCACCAGGGCGCCGGCGGGCAGCAGTTGGTCGCCGCGGCGGCACTCCTGGCCCCGGGGCCGGATGTCCTGGCCGGGCGGCGCGGGCGCGGTGCGTACAGGCGACGGCCGCCGTCGCTCAGCTCACGGACCTCGCCGTGCTCGCTGCGCAGCACGGCGGTGGCGCCGGGCGGGATGCGCGCGCCGGTGGCGATGCGGAGGGCATGGCCGTCGTGCAGCACCTCGGTAGGCGCATGACCGGCAAGGATTCCGGCGGGGGGCCGGCCTCGGGCGCACCGGCGGGGTGGTCGAGCCGCCAGGGGCCTGGGCCGGACACCGCCCAGCCGTCCATCGCCGAGGTGTCGAACGACGGCAGGTCGGTGAGCGCCGTGAGGGGCGCGGCGAGCGTTCGGCCGAGCGCGTCACCGAGCGCCGAGGTCTCGGGCGCGGGCGGGCCGGGTACGGCGCGCTCGGCGATGTCCCGGGCGATGTGCCAGGGGAGGGCGGCAGGGGTGGGCCGGGGACCGGAGGCGGTGGGGGCCGGTGAGTCTTCGGGGCCGGAAGGGGCGGAGGGGCCGGGGTGCCCGGGAGGCCTGGAGGCGCTGGAGGAGCAGAGGTGCTGGAGTTGCTGTTCCCGCAGGCTGCGGGGTCGTCCAGGGAGAAGGGGTCGTCCGGCGTGTAGGGGACGTCGCCGCCACCTCCGGGGGTGGAGGAGCGGGGTGCCGCCGTCTCACCGGTGGCGTACGGCACCCGCACGGTCGTGGGCTCGGCCCCGGCCCCGGTTTCGGGCCGTACGCGCATCGGTGCGGCCGCGTTGGCCAGCGCGGCGCCTCGTCGAGCGGATCGCCACGTCCCTCGCCCGCCGGCTCGCCCCAGGTCGGGCCCGCCGTCCGCCCGTGCCGCCGGGCTCCCCGCCGAACGCGCCGTCGTACTCGCCGTCGAACTCGCCGTCGGTCATTCCGCGGGCTTCGTTTCGGCACCCGTGACGTCGGCGTCCGCCGCGCCCTCGGCCGCCCAGCGGTTGGCCAGCGCGGCGGCCCGGTCGGTCAGTTCCTGCACGTCACGGCCCGTTGGCCGGCCGCATAGCCGATCAGGAAGGTGGTCAGCGGCGCGGCGGGCCGGGCCACGCCGTGCGCCGCGTCCCGCGCGAGGTCGAGAAGCGCGCCGTGTCGACATCGAGCTCGATGCCCAGTTCGGCCTTGACTGCGGTGATCCATTCGTCCAACACGTTGCCATGCTCCCTGATCCGGGCGCGTGCCGCGCTGATGTCTTCCCAGGTGTCGCAGTCGAAGGATGCCGTGGTCGTGGCGTCCGGGACCCGTTCGAGCACCAACCCGGCCATCAGCGGCCGCAGCGGCAGACCGGCCAGGGCTGCCGTGCTCGGCCCGCACCGCGCCAGTCACGGCGCGCGGCTCGGCCCGTAGGCGGCCACGCGGCGCAGCCGCAGGCTCGGGCATGCGCCGCCGCAGCGGTAGGCCGGGCAGCGCGCCGACCCCGTGCGGAGCAGGGCCAGTCGCGCCGGAGCGCACGGCGCGCGTAGGCCGGCGACCATGCGGCATGGAACCGCCGTCCGGCAGCACGGCGCCGTCCGTTCGCGTCGCCGCGGCGAGGAGGCACCGTACGGTCGCTGCGCGCAGGAACGGGCAGGTCGGCGGAGAGGACGAGCACGCGTCGGGGCGGCGGTGTGCCGCAGGCCCGCGTCCAGTGCGGCGAGCGGGCCGCCGCCCGGCGGGTCCTCCAGGGCGTGGACGCACGGCGCGCGGTGGCCGGGCGGCGCGGGCCGACGACGACGGTGGTCGCCGCGTCGGCACAGGCGGCGAGCACCCGGTCCAGCAGCGGACGGCCGCCGACGGACAGGGCGGGCTTGTCCGCCCCGCCGAGCCGCCGGGCCGCGCCTCCGGCCAGCACGATGGTGTCGTAGTCGGTGCGGTCGTCCACGCTTGGGTTCGCCGGGGAGAACGGGATCACACCGCTGTCCCGGGGCGCGGCCGATGTCAGCTCGGGCCGCGCGCCCGGGCCGCCACGGGTGGGCGGCGCCGTTCTCCAGCCGTGGCGGCTGCGACGGGATCGGCGGACCGGACGGTGTGCAGGCCTCACGCTCCGTCACAGCGTCCGGAGCAGCACCGCGGGCTGCTCCACGCAGTCGGCGACGAACCGCAGGAAACCGCCGGCCGTGCCGCCGTCGCACACCCGGTGATCGAAGGTGAACGAGAGCTGGACGACCTGCCGGACCGCCAACTCGCCTCCGTGCACCCACGGTTTCGGCGATCATCCGGCCGACGCCGAGCATGGCCGCCTCGGGGTGGTTGATGATCGGCGTGGAGCCGTCCACGCCGAACACGCCGTAGTTGTTGAGCGTGAAGGTGCCGCCGGTCAGCTCGGCGGGGGAGAGCGTGCCCGGCCCGGGCGGCCTCGGTGAGCCGGGCGATCTCGGCCGCGAGCTCGCTCGGCGTCCAGGGTGTGCGCGTCCCGCACCACCGGCACGACCAGGCCGCGGTCGGTCTGCGCGGCGAAGCCCAGGTGGACCGCGGGCAGCCGGACGATCTCCCGGGCCTCGGTGTCGACGGTGGAGTTGAGCTCGGGGAACCGTGCGAGCGCCGCCGTGCAGATGCGGGCCAGCAGCGCGAGCAGCGACACCTTCGGGGCGCCCGGCGGCGTTCATCGCCCTCGGGCGGCGAGCAGTTCGGTGGCATCGGCTTCGACCCAGCAGGTGGCGTCGGGAATCTCCCGACGGCTGCGGCTGAGCTTCTCGGCGACCGCGCCGCGCATCCCCCGCAGCGGGATCCGCTCCTCGCCCGCCGCGGCACCCGCTCGCGTGGCCCGGTGGCCTGACGCACCGCCGGTCCGGCCCCCGCCACACCCGTCACACCGGCGCCGAGCGTCCGGTCGCACTGCCCACCCCATGGGCACCAGCCGTGGCGACCGCCCCGGCGGCCCCCATCGTCTCCCGCTCCTGCCGGGCCCGGATCGCGCACTCGACGTCCGTACGGAGGATCAGCCCGTCCCGCCCGGACCCCGTCAGCTCCCGCAGATCCAGCCCGTTTTCCCGCGCCATCCGACGCACCAGCGGGGAGATGACCGCCACCGTGCGACTCCGGCATCCACCGCACCCGGGCCGGCCGAGCCGTTCGCCCCGCCGTCCTGGCCGATCCGTCCACCCCCGTGGCCCCGGCTGCTCCAGTGGCACCGACTGCCCCAACAGTCGCCGCCCCGGCCTCAGCCACCCCTGTGCCACCGGGCGCACCGTCGACCCCGCCGGTCCCGGCCGAACCGTCCGCCGTCTCTCCGGGCCGCCGCGGCACTCCCGCCATGGGCCCCGCGCCGCTCCCCGGCCGGATCCGGCGCCGCCGCGCGGCCGCCGCGCTCGTGCCGTAGCCGACGAGCACATTGCCGGACCCGGCATCCTCCGGGCCCTCCGCGGCCGGACCGGAGGCCCCACCGGAAGGCGGCGCCGAAGCCCCGGCATCGGGTGCACCGCCGGGCGCACCTGCCCCGGCGCCCGGCCCCGTCCCGGGGCCGAGCCCCGCCAGATCATCGGGCACGGCCCCCACCGCGACCGTCACCAGCGGTGCCCCCACCGGGACTTCTTCGCCCTCCTCGCCGAAGCGGGCGGTCACCACGCCCCCGTACGGGCAGGGCACCTCCACCATCGCCTTGGCGGTCTCGACCTCCACGACCGGCTGGTCGACGGCGACCACCTCGCCGACCTCGACCATCCAGCGCACGATCGTCGCCTCGGTCAGGCCCTCGCCCAGGTCGGGCAGGGTGAATTCGCGGACCGCGGCCATCACTCACCGCGTCCCTCGGTCCAGTCCGACTCCCACTGGAGGCGGGCGACGGCGTCCAGAACCCGGTCCACGCCCGGCAGATGGTGCCGCTCCAGCATCGGCGGCGGATACGGGATGTCGAAGCCGGCGACACGCAGGACCGGCGCCTCCAGGTGGTGGAAGCAGCGCTCGGTGATCCGTGCGGCGATCTCACCGCCGGGCCCGCCGAACCCGTGGGACTCGTGCGACGACCACGGCCCGCCCGGTCCGCCGCACCGACGCGCAGACCGTCTCGTCGTCGAACGGCACCAGCGAGCGCAGGTCGACCACCTCCAGGTCCCAGCCCTCGGCGCGGGCGGCCTCGGCGGCCTCCATGCAGACCGGGAGCGACGGGCCGTAGGTGATCAGCGTGGCGCGCTGCCGCGGCGCCGGACCGCGGCCCGGCCCGAGCGGCGCGACCCGGTGCGGCGCGTCGGGCGACCAGTCGGCCTTGGACCAGTACAGCCGCTTGGGCTCCAGGAAGACCACCGGGTCGTCGGAGGCGATCGCCGCGCGCAGCAGCCCGTAGGCGTCCGTCGACGGTCGCCGGGGTGACGACGTGCAGCCCGGGGGTGGCCAGGTAGTACGCCTCGGAGGAGTCGCTGTGGTGCTCGACCCCGCCGATGCCGCCGCCGTACGGGACGCGGATCGGTCAGCGGCATCGGCAGCGCGCCCCGGGTGCGGTTGCGCATCTTGGCGACATGGCTGATCCAGCTGCTCGAACGCCGGGTAGGCGAAGGCGTCGAACTGCATCTCGACCACGGGCCGCAGCCCGTACATCGCCATGCCGACGGCGGTGCCGAGGATGCCGGCCTCGGCCAGCGGGGTGTCCGGTGCAGCGGTCCTCGCCGAACTCCTTGGCGAGGCCGTCGGTCACCCGGAAGACGCCGCCGAGCGTGCCGACGTCCTCGCCGAGGACGTGGACCGGTCGGGTCCTCGGCCATCGCGTCGCGCAGCGCGCGGCTCAGCGCCTGCGCCATGGTGGCCGGCTTGCGCGCGGTCGCCGCGGCGGTGGCCGTCAGCGGCTGCTCATCGTCGCCCCGTCGCGCCGCTGCTCTCGGTGCGCCCGTCGGCCCGGCGTCCAGCTCGGCCCGCAGCTGCGCCGCCTGCTCCCGCAGCTGGCTGGTCTGCTCGGCGTAGACGTGCGTGAACAGGTCCATCGGGTCGAGCGCCGGGTCGGCGTTCATCTGCTCCCGCAGGTCGGCCGCCATCGCTCGCGCCGTCCCGCGCGGCGCCGACGCCGTCGTCGTCCAGCAGCCCGCGGCCGCGCAGCTCGCGCTCCAGAAGCGGCATCGGGTCGTGCGCGCGCCATGCCTCGACCTCGGCGTCGCCGCGGTAGCGGGTGGCGTCGTCGGCGTTGGTGTGCGCCTCCATGCGGTAGGTGACCGCCTCGACCAGCGTCGGGCCGCCGCCCGCGCGGGCCCGGGCACCGCCTCGCTGAGCACCTGGTGCATGGCTGCCGCGTCGTTGCCGTCGACCAGGCGGCCCGGCATGCCGTAGCCGACGGCCTTGTGGGCGAGGGACGGCGCGGCGGTCTGCTTGGCCAGCGGCACGGAGATCGCGAAGCCGTTGTTCTGCACGAGGAAGACCACCGGCGCCTGCCAGACGGCCGCGAAGTTCAGCGCCTCGTGGAAGTCGCCCTCGCTCGTGCCGCCGTCGCCGACCATGGCGAGCGCCACCACGTCGTCGCCCTTGAGGCGCGCGGCGTGCGCCAGGCCCACGGCGTGCGGCAGCTGGGTGGCCAGCGGGGTGCACAGCGGGGCGATGCGGTGCTCGCGCGGGTCGTAGCCGGTGTGCCAGTCGCCCCGCAGCAGCGTCAGCGCCTCGACCGGGTCCAGGCCGCGGGCGACCGCGGCGAGCGTGTCGCGATAGCTGGGGAAGAGCCAGTCCCGGTCCTCCAGCACGAGCGCCGCGGCGATCTCGCACGCCTCCTGGCCGGTGCTGGACGGGTAGACCGCGAGCCTGCCCTGCTTGGTCAGGGCGGTGGCCTGCGCGTTGTACCGGCGGCCGCGCACCAGCTCGGCGTAGAGCCGCGGCAGCAGCTCGGGGTCGACCTCGGCCGCGGCGTCCGTACCCAGCACGCGGTAGGGCTCGGCGTCCGGGCAGCAGCGGCGCGGGGTCGGTGCGCGGCTGCCAGGCCGGGCGGCGGGCGTGGGCCGGTTGGCGGCTGCGCCGGGCAGCTCAAGGACCGTCATGTCGAGCACCTCCTGGCATCGAGGGATGTCGCGGAGTGCGACCTCATGCAGGGTGTCGGACGCGTGGGCGGAGGCGGCCGGATGTGGTGCGCCCTCACCTACCGATTGTTCGGTCGCGGGGGCAATTTGGCTACAGGCGCGCTCAGCCTGTGGACAAACGGTTCTCCACAGCCTGGGATGAGGACAGGTCGTCCACAAAGGGGAGGCGCGGGCAGATGGCGGACTGAACAGATGGCCGACCGGCGGGCAGCCGCCCGCGGCACCGCACCCCGCCATCGCCGGCCGCGCGCCCGCTGGACTCCATCGACCGCGCCATCCTGCGCATGCTCCAGACGGACGGCCGCGCCTCGATACGCTCCGTCGCCGAGCGGGTGCACGTCTCGCGCGCCAATGCCTACGCCCGGATCAACCGGCTCATCGAGGACGGCGTGATCCGCGGCTTCAGCGCCCGCGTCGACCACGAACGGGCAGGGCAGGGCGCCTCCGCCTACATCACGCTCAAGATCGTCCAGAACTCCTGGCGCACGGTGCGCGAACAGCTCAGGCGCTGCCGGGCGCCACCCACATCGCGCTGGTCAGCGGCGACTTCGATGTGCTGCTGCTGGTCCACACCCCGGACAACCGCGCGCTGCGCGAGCTGGTCCTCACCCGGATCCAGGCCATACCCGAGGTGCTCAGCACCCGCACCCTGCTGGTCTTCGAGGAGACCGACCTCGGCCCCGAGGAGCGATGACCCGCCGGCGGGTGGCGGAGAAGGCCCCGCGGGCGCGGACGCCTCGGGACGCCCGGATCAGCTGCCGGCTCAGCGCCCGGCCAGGGCCGCCCGGTCAGGTCCACCGGTCGGCGCGAGCCCGGATCAGGCCTTGCGCAGCCCCGCGAACGCCGTACGCACCACGGCGTCGGCGACCTGGTCCGGCTCACTGCGCCGCCGCGCCGCCGGCCGGTACCACTCGACGAGCGAGTTGATCATGCCGAAGAGCAGCCGGGTGGCCAGCCGTATGTCCACGTCCGCCCGCAGGTCGCCGTCGGCGGCCGCCGGCCTTGAGCAGCTCCGAGACCCGCTGGTCGAACTCCCGGCGGCGCTCCATGCGCCCAGCGCTCGGTGTCCGTGTTGCCCCGCACCCGCAGCAGCAGCGTCACGTAAGGCAGTTCGGCCATCAGCACCTCGACCGTGCGGCGGGTGACGTGCTCGAGCCGCTCGATCGCCCGCCCCTGGACGGCGCCCGGCTCCTCCAGGATCCCGAACAGCCCGTCGAGCGCCCGGCTTACCGCGCGGCTGCAGCAGCTCTTCCTTGCTGCGCACATGGTGGTAGATCGAGGACTTGGAGATGCCCGCCGCCTTGGAGAGGTGCTCCATGGACGTGCCGTCGTAGCCGCGCTCGATGAACACCTCGACGGCGACCGCGAGCAGCGAATCGGGCGTATAGGTGTCGCGCTTGGCCATGGTCATGATTAGAGCACCTATTTCTCGAGGTCTGCACGGCGCCGCAGCGCCCAGGACGGTGCGTAGCGTCCGCCGGGCGTTCTGGTGATGCATCGAGTCCAGCAGATCCCACACCCACTGGGCGCCGAGCCGCTCGGCCCACTCCATGGGGCCGCCGGGATAGTTCACGCCCAGCCGCATGGCCGTGTCGATGTCCTCGGGGCTCGCGACCCCGCGGGCCGCGGCGTCCACCGCGAAGTCGATGATCATCGCGATCGTCCGGGCGACGATCATCCCCGGTACGTCCTCGATCACGCTGACCTGCTTGCCCATCGCCTGGAACAGCCCGACGGCCTCCGCGAGGTCCGCCTCGGAAACCGCCTCCGAGGCCGCCAGGGCGATCCGGGTCGCGGCGCGGTAGTCCAGGGAGAGATCGAAGCGGATGTACTTCCCGTAGACGTCGGACGTCGCCGGATAGCCGTTGGTCGAGCGCCAGACAGGCCCCACCGGGCAGCCGGAGGAAGCCCTCCGACTCCCCCGGCGTCCGGTCGCGGGTGATCTTGATGCCCGCCTCCTCGATGAGCTCGCGCAGCACCACCGCGGGGCCGGGCAGCTTCGCGTGCAGGCCGACGGACCCGGGCGCCGGACAGGGCTCCGCGGTCCGCGGTTCGGGCCGCCGGGCGCCCTCGGAGTAGTCGAACCAGCCGCGGCCTGCCTTACGGCCGTGCAGCCCGGACTCGACCAGCCGGCGCTGCGCCAGGGAGGGGGTGAACTTCGGGTCCTGGAAGAAGGCCTGCCATACGGAGTGGGTGACCGCCTCGTTCACGTCCTGCCCGATGAGGTCGGTCAGCTCGAAGGGCCCCATCTTGAAGCCGGCACCGTCGCGCAGCACCGCGTCGATGGTGGCCGGGTCGGCGACCCGCTCCTCGTAGGCACGCAGAGCCTCGGCGTAGAAGGGGCGGGCGAGGCGGTTGACGACAAAACCGGGGGTGTCCGTGCAGCGCACCGGCTGTTTGCCCCAGGCCGCGGCGGTCTCGTACGCGGTCGTGGCGGCGGACTCGTCGGTGGCGAAGCCGCTGATCACCTCGACCAGGGGGAGCAGCGGCGCGGGTTGAAGAAGTGCATGCCCACGCAGCGGCCGGGGTGGCGCAGCCGCGCCCGCGACCGCGGTCACGGACAGCGAGGAGGTGTTGGTGGCCAGCAGGCAGTCCGCCGCCACGATGTCCTCCAGGGCGGTGAACAGCTCCTGTTTGGCGGGGAGTTGCTCCAGGATCGCCTCGATGACCAGTGCGGCGTCGGCCAGCTCCGCGAGGGCGGTGGCGGGGGAGAGGCGCGCGCGGGCGGCGTCCCGCTCGTCCGCCGAGATCCGGCCTTTCTCGACCAGCCGGTCCAGCCGGCCGCCGATCGCCTCAGCGGCCTGTCCGGCGCGCCCGGCGGCGGTGTCGTAGAGGCGTACGCGATGGCCGGCGACCAGCGCCACCTGCGCGATGCCCTGTCCCATGGTGCCGGTGCCGACCACTGCCACGGTGCTGCTGGTTGCGAGAGCCGTCATGCCAGCTGATCCTCCCCGACCGAGTTTTCCACAGGCTCGGCCGGGCCCTCTTGCCCCGACCGATCGTTCGGTTACTCTAACTCCGTTGCCCTGTCCACTCCCAGCCCCTATCCGCTCTCCGCCCAGCTCGACGAGGAGTTGGTCATCGATGGCCGCCGATGACTGCACCGCCGCCCAGCGCAGTTGATCGAGAAGCACCGCCCGACCCTCGACCAGGCGCTGGAGGCGATCCGCACCCGCGCGTACTGGTCCCCGCACCCCGAGCACCCGAAGGCGTACGGCGAGACGGCGCCGGCGCCCGACGGGCTGGCCGCCTTCGAGGCCCTGCGCGGCCGCCGGTTCGACGCTCGACCAGCCCGGCACGGACGACTGGACGGGCGAGCGAGGTCTCGCCGTACGGCCTGGAGCTGGGCATCAGCTATCCGCATCCGGACGTGGACGTGCTGCTGCCCGGCCATGCGCGCCGGCATGCCCGCCTGGCGGGACGCCGGTCCCGAGACGCGCGCGGCGGTGTGCCTGGAGATCCTGGCCCGGATCAGCGCGCGGACCCACGAGTTCGCGCACGCCGTGATGCACACCAGCGGCCAGGCGTTCATGATGGCGTTCCAGGCGGGCGGCCCGCACGCCCAGGACCGCGGCCTGGAGGCGGTGGCGTACGCGTACGCCGAGCAGGTCCGCACCCCGGAGCAGGCGCCGACTGGTCCAAGCCGCAGGGCAAGCGCGACCCGCTCGAGCTGACCAAGAGCTTCACGGCCGTGCCGCGCGGCGTCGCCCTGATGATCGGCTGCAACACCTTCCCGACGTGGAACGGCTATCCGGGCCTGTTCGCCTCTCTGGCGACCGGCAACCCCGTGCTGGTCAAGCCGCACCCGCGCGCCGTGCTGCCGCTGGCGCTGACCGTCAAGGTGGCCCGCGAGGTGCTCGCCGAGGCCGGCTTCGACCCGAACCTGGTGTGCCTGGCCGCGGACAAGCCGGGCGAGGGGCTGGCCAAGACGCTGGCCGTCCGTCCCGAGGTCCGCATCATCGACTACACCGGCTCGACCGCCTTCGGCGACTGGCTGGAGACGCAACGCCCGGCAGGCGCAGGTCTTCACGGAGAAGGCCGGCGTCAACACCGTCGTCATCGACTCCACCGACGACTACAAGGGCATGCTCAGCAACCTCGCCTTCTCGCTGTCGCTCTACAGCGGCCAGATGTGCACCACCCCGCAGAATCTGCTGATCCCGCGCGACGGCATCACCACGGACGCCGGGCCGAAGTCGTACGACGAGGTCGTCAGCGATCTCGCGGCCGCGGTGAACGGGCTGCTGGGCGACGACGCGCGGGCCAACGCGCTGCTGGGCGCCATCGTCAATCCGCAGGTCAAGGAGCGGATCGACGCGGCCGCCGGGCTCGGCGAGGTGGCACTGGCCTCCCGTGCGGTGGCCAACCCCGAGTTCCCCGGGGCCGACGGTCCGGACGCCGGTGATCGTCAAGCTGGACGGCGCCAAGCCGGACGCCGAGGCGGCCTATCTGTCGGAGTGCTTCGGCCCGGTGTCCTTCGCGGTGGCCGTCGACTCCGCGGCCGACGCGGTGGATCTGCTGCGGCGCACGGTCCGCGAGAAGGGCGCCATGACGGTCGGCGCGTACACCACCTCCGCCGAGGTCGAGCAGCTGGTGGAGGAGGCCTGCCTGGAGGAGTGCGCCCAGCTGTCGCTGAACCTGACCGGCGGCGTCTACGTGAACCAGACCGCGGCGTTCTCGGACTTCCACGGCTCGGGCGGCAACCCGGCGGCCAATGCCGCGCTGTGCGACGGCGCCTTCGTGGCCAACCGCTTCCGCACGGTGGAGGTGCGCCGGCAGGCATGACCGGTGCCGCCGGGGCCCGGGACATGCTCCTGGGCCCCGCGCCGGGCGGCCGACGGGGCCATGGGCTCCGTCAGAGGCCGTCCGGCCCCCCGATCCGCGCATGGCGGCCGATCCAGGCATGCATCGCGATGGCGGCCGCGGCCCCCGCGTTGATCGAGCGGGTCGAGCCGAACTGCGCGATCGAGCAGACCAGCGAGGCATGCCGGCGCGCCTCCTCGGTCAGCCCCGGCCCCTCCTGGCCGAACAGCAGCACACAGCGCCGCGGCAGCTCGGTCGTCTCCAGCGGCACGGCGCCGGGGAGATTGTCGATCCCGATGATCGGCAGCTCCTCGGCCGCCGCCCAGGCGGTGAGGTCCGCGGTGTCCGGGTGGTGGCGGACGTGCTGGTAGCGGTCGGTCACCATCGCGCCGCGCCGGTTCCAGCGGCGCTGCCCGACGATATGGATCTCCTTGGCCAGGAACGCGTTCGCGGTCCGCACGACCGAGCCGATGTTGAAGTCGTGGCCCCAGTTCTCGACGGCCACATGGAAGTCATGGCGGCGGGTGTCGAGGTCGGCGACGATCGCCTCGCGCGTCCAGTAGCGGTAGTGGTCGACGACATTGCGGCGGTCGCCGTGCGCGAGCAGCTCGGGGTCTAGCGGTCGTCCTGCGGCCAGGGCTCCGGGTGCGGTCCGACGCCGATCTGGGCCCGTACCCCTCGTCGTACTGGAGGCGGCTCGGCGCGGGGCCGGTTTTCGGTCGCTGCTCACCCCACGAGCGTATGGCCACCGCCGCCGCTGCTCCGTACGCGAGCCTCCGGCTCCGCCGCCCCCGGCACCCTCGGCCGGCCGCGTCCGGACCGCCGCGCGAGAAGAGCCGTCTGCGCAGGCCGGAGACGCCGTGCGGAGAGCCAGGTCAGGAAGTTCGTCGGCAGGAAGACCGCGTCCGCGGCGATCATCGCGAGCGAGAAGAACGGCAGCCCGAGCAGGAACGCGATCGAGAGGTGCTCGCAGATCATCGCGACCAGCAGCACGTTCTTCAGCCGGCGGTTGAAGAGCGTGAACGGGAAGGCGACCTGCACGATCACCGTGCCGTAGGTGATCAGCATGACGATCACGCCGTTGCTGCCCAGCAGCTCGGACAGCGCCGGGCCAGGGGGAGAAGTAGTCCAGGTGCATCGGGTAGTAGACGCGCGGTGCCGTCCTGCCAGCGCGAGCCCTGGATCTTGTACCAGCCCGCCGTGGCGTAGATCAGGCAGACCTCGACCATGATCACCAGCAGTGCGCCGTTGTGGGCGAGCTTGGCGAGGGTGTCCAGGACGATGCGCGGCTCGCCGGGCGCATACCGCTGCACCGCCCACCACACGCCGTGCGTCAGCCACAGGCCCCACAGCACCAGGCTCCAGCCGATGTGCGGGACCGGGCCGCCCTCGGACCAGGCGAGGCCGTAGTTGCCGCTCAGCTGGGCCACGGCCAGGCCGAGGCCGAGCACGGCCCACAGGATGATGCCGGGGAGATCGCGGGAAGCGGTGCGGGGTGCCGCCGCTCGGCGTCCGCACCGGACGCGGCTGCGGCGGCCGCTGCCCGCTTCGCACGGCGTGCGTCCAGCGACCAGACCTGCCCGCACCGGGTCAGCACGAGATACATCGACATCAGGTGGATGACGTTGTCGCCGCCGTCCCCTATGAAGATGCTGCGGTTCTGCAGCGAGAGCACGCCGACCATGAACAGCACCGACATGGTGCGGGTGCGCCAGCCGAGCATCAGCAGCGCGCTGGCCACGATGGCGAGCGAGGTACACGCACTCGAACCAGCCGCGGCTGTCGGACCAGGGCAGGACGGAGAAGGCGTGGTTGCCGTCGAGCAGCCGGCGCGCCATGTCCAGGCTCCAGGGGCTGTCGGGCCCGTAGAGCTCCGCGCGGTGCGGCCATTCGCGCAGCAGGAACAGCAGCCAGGTCGCCGAGAAGCCGATCCGGATCACGGCGGTCTGGTACGGGGCCAGCGCGCGGCTGGTGACCCGCCCGAAGCCGCGTCCGATGGCCCGCTCGATACGGGTCTCTTCGTAGGGGGCGGGCTCCTGGGGCGTCTGCGGTGCCTGCGCCTGCTGAGGCACCTCGGCCGACTCCGGCGCCTGCGCGGACTGCTGCGAGTCGGCGTTGCTGTGCGCCGGGGTCTGCTGCGGCTGGTGGGGCGTCGGTGAAGTCACTGGTTCTTCGCCCCCTTGGGCAGGTCGTCTGCGGTGACCTGCCACCAGGGCAGCACGCGGTACACGGGCTTGTCGCTGATCTTCTCCGAGCTCCACGGCGGCGGGCGGACCGGCGTCGTCTGCGAGCGGACCTGGATCTGCTCGACCCGGCCGCCGCCGTTCGTCCACTCGCCGTCCATCCGGAGCATCACGATCCGCCGGATGTAGCGCTCGGAGAGCTCACCGCGCAGGCCGACGGGGCGGTTCTGCGCGTTGTGGGTGTTGAGGAAGAAGCTCCCAGCCGCGGCGCAGCTGGTTCTGCTGGGTGTGGCTGGGCAGCGGGTTGTGGAGGATGGCCTGCGCCGTCGCGGCGCGGTCAGATCCGGTCCAGCCGGTGGTCCGCACGGCGCCGTCCTCGGTGCGCAGCTGCGGCACGGGCCTGGACGGCGATGTTCTGCTGGAGGGGATTGGGTGCGAACAGCTTCCAGTTCTGTTCGTACTCGGGATAGACGTAGTCGCTGATCAGCGGCGCCCTGCTGCTTGCTGAGCGTGTTCGACGGCGCGACATGCAGGAACACCATGGCGAGATGGATCGCGACGATCACTGCGATGGCACAGGCCGCCACCGCCTATGACGATCCGCGAGGGCAGCGAGAGCGCGGCCAATGGCCGCGATTCGTCCCCGTATGACTGCATTCCCGCCCCGTTCCCAGAATCCATGCGGCTGACTCCGCTTCGGAACCGTACCTACGCGGCCGCACCGGGCACACCCTTCCCCTGAGTTATCCACAGGCTTGACACCCGACGGTCCGCACCACTCACCATTGAACCGAACGATCGGTCGGTCGGGAGCCGGAGCGGAGGCACCACATGACGACGATCGCGCCGGAAGAGACGGCTCGCGAGGCGCGTATTCGACGCCGCCGTGGCCGCGGACGAGCGCATCGAGCCGCGGGACTGGATGCCGGACGCCTACCGCGCCACGCTCGTGCGCCAGATCGCCCAGCACGCCCACTCCGAGATCATCGGCATGCAGCCGGAGGCCAACTGGATCACCCGCGCGCCCTCCCTGCGCCGCAAGGCGATCCTGATGGCCAAGGTGCAGGACGAGGCCGGCCACGGCCTGTACCTCTACAGCGCCGCCGAGACCCTGGGCACCAGCCGCGACGAGCTGCTCGACAAGCTGCACTCCGGCCGCCAGAAGTACTCCTCGATCTTCAACTACCCGACCCTGACCTGGGCCGACGTCGGCGCCATCGGCTGGCTGGTGGACGGCGCGGCGATCACCAACCAGGTCCCGCTGTGCCGCTGCTCCTACGGCCCCTACGCCCGCGCCATGGTCCGCATCTGCAAGGAGGAGTCCTTCCACCAGCGCCAGGGCTACGAACTGCTGCTGGCCCTCAGCCGCGGCACCGACGCCCAGCACGCCATGGCGCAGGACGCGGTGGACCGCTGGTGGTGGCCGTCGCTGATGATGTTCGGCCCGCCGGACGACGAGTCGTCGCACTCCGCGCAGTCCATGGCCTGGAAGATCAAGCGCCACTCCAACGACGAGCTGCGCCAGCGCTTCGTGGACATCTGCGTCCCGCAGGCCGAGGCCCTCGGGCTCACCCTCCCCGACCCGGACCTGACGTGGAACGAGGAGCGCGGGCCACTGGGACTTCGGCGCCGATCGACTGGGCCGAGTTCCAGCGAGGTCCTCAAGGGCAACGGCCCGTGCAACGAACAGCGGATCAACCGCGCGCCGGCAGGCCCACGAGGAGGGCGCCTGGGTGCGCGACGCGGCCGCCGCACACGCGGCCAAGCACGGGGAGGCCGCCCGATGACGACACCACGCCCCGCCGGCCCACCGGGCCGCCGACGGCGGCCGCATGAGCCCACCGACTGGCCCCTGTGGGAGGTCTTCGTCCGCAGCCGGCGCGGCCTGTCGCACACCCACGCCGGCAGCCTGCACGCGCCGGACGCCGAGATGGCGCTGCGCAACGCCCGCGACCTCTACACCCGCCGCTCGCGAGGGCGTCTCCATCTGGGTGGTGCCCTCCGCCGCAGATCACCGCCTCCTCGCCGGACGAGAAGGACGCGTTCTTCGAGCCGGCCGGTGACAAGCCCTACCGCCACCCGACCTTCTACGAGATCCCGGACGGGGTGAAGCACCTTTGATGAACGTCACCGCCACCCCGGCCCTGCGCCCTCGGGGACGACGCCCTGATCCTCTCCCACCGGCTGGGCGAGTGGGCCGGCCACGCCCCGGTCCTGGAGGAGGAGGTCGCCCTGGCCAACATCGCGCTCGACCTGCTCGGTCAGGCCCGCGTCCTGCTCTCCCTGGCCGGCGACGAGGACGAGCTGGCCTATCTGCGCGAGGAACGCGCCGTTCCGCAACCTCCAGCTCGTCGAGCAGCCCAACGGCGACTTCGCCCACACCATCGCCCGCCAGCTCTACTTCTCCACCTACCAGGAGCTGCTGTTCGGCCATCTCGCCGCGGCGCGAGAGCGAGTTCGCGCCGCTGGCCGCGAAGGCCGTCAAGGAGGTCGCCTACCACCGCGACCACGCCGAGCAGTGGACGCTGCGCCTGGGCGACGGCACCGACGAGAGCCACGCCCGGATGCAGCGCGCCGTCGACGCCCTGTGGCGGTTCACCGGCGAACTGTTCGAGCCGGTGGACGGACTGGACGGTCGCCCTGGCCGCCCTGCACGACGAGCTGGACCGACGCGCATCACCGCCATCCTGGACCGGGCCACCCTGACCGTCCCCGAGGGCCCCCGGCACGGCGCCTGGACGGCCGGCGCGGGCCGGCAGGGCCTGCACACCGAGTCGTTCGGCCGGATGCTCGCCGAGATGCAGCACCTCCACCGCAGCCACCCGGGGGCGACATGGTGACCACCACCGCCCTCGAAGAGGAGCTGCTGGCGCTGGCCGGCTCCGTTCCCGACCCCGAGCTGCCGGTGCTCACCCTCGCCGAGCTGGGCGTGCTGCGCGGCGTGCAGCTCACGGCCCCGGCCGGGTCGAGGTGCGGCTCACCCCGACCTACACCGGCTGCCCGGCCATCGAGGCGATGTCGGCCGACATCGAGCGGGTGCTGCACGACCACGGCATACCCGAGGTCGAGGTCCGTACGGTCCTCAGCCCGCCTGGTCCACGGACGCGATCACCGCCGAAGGCCGCCGCAAGCTCGCCGAGTTCGGCATCGCACCGCCCGCGCGCCGCACGGGCCCGGCCGGCCGGACCGGTCGCCGTCGACCTCGCCATCCGCTGCCCGCACTGCGGCTCGACCGACACCACGCTGCTGAGCCGCTTCTCCTCCACCGCCTGCAAGGCACTGCGCCGCTGCGAGTCCTGCCGCGAACCCTTCGACCACTTCAAGGAGTTGTGATGTTCCACCCGCTCCGGGTCCGGGAGATCGAGCGGCTCACGGACGACGCGGTGGCCGTCACCTTCGCGGTCCCGCCCGAGCTGCGCGACGACCTTCCGGCACACCCCCGGCCAGCACATCGCGCTGCGCCGATCGGTCGACGGCCAGGAGATCCGCCGCACGTACTCGATCTGCACCCCGGCCACCGACGGCGAGCCCGTAGCTGCGGGTGGGCGTCCGGCTGGTCGAGGACGGCGCCTTCTCGACCTACGCGCTCAAGGAGCTGGCGGTCGGCGACACGGTGGAGGTGATGGCCCCGGCCGGCCGGTTCACCCTCGAACCGCGCCCCGGGCACTTCGTCGGCGATCGTCGGCGGCAGCGGCATCACCCCGGTGCTGTCCATCGCCGCCACCCTGCTCGGCGCGAGAGCCGGACGCCCGCTTCTGCCTGATCCGCAGCGACCGCACGGCGGCCTCGACGATGTTCCTGGAGGAGGTGGCCGACCTCAAGGACCGCTATCCCGCAGCGCTTCCAGCTGGTCACACGCGCTCTCCCGCGAGGAGCAGCAGGCCGGCCTGCCGTCCGGCCGGCTGGACGAGGAGCGGCTCACCGCCCTGCTGCCCGCGCTGCTGCCGGTCGAGCCGGTCGACGGCTGGTTCCTGTGCGGGCCCTACGGCCTGGTCCAGGGCGCCGAACGGGCCCTGCGCGGCGCTCGGCGTGCCCCGCGCCCGCATCCACGAGGAGATCTTCCACGTGGACGACGGCACCCCGCTCCGGCCGCCACGGCCGCCGCCGCGCCCGCGCACAGCACGGTGACCGCCACCCTCGACGGCCGCTCCGGCAGCTGGCCGGTCCAGCGACGGCGAGTCGCTGCTGGAGACGGTGCTGCGCAACCGCGCCGACGCGCCCGTACGCCTGCAAGGGCGGCGTCTGCGGCACCTGCCGGGCCTTCCTGGTCTCGGGCGAGGTCCGCATGGACCGCAACTTCGCCCTGGAAGCCGGAGGAGATCGACGCGGGGTACGTCCTGGCCTGCCAGTCCCACCCGGTCACGGAGAAGGTGGAGCTGGACTTCGACCGATAGCACCGGCATCCGGCGGGCGCCCGGCACCGAGGCCGGCCTGTACGGCTTGCACACTGTCGCCCCGGTCGCGCACCCGGCTCGCGGCACCGGCCGGGCTCAGACGGTCGCAGGCCCGGCTGGCCGCCGGCGTTCTCCCGGCTGCCCTCGGCACCGCGGCCCGTAGGCGGCCCGCTGCCGGTCGCTGCGCCGGACGTACTGCGCAGGCGACGCCGAGCCGCGCCCGACGGCTGCAACCGCAGCCGCGCACGCCCGTTCCCTGCCCCGCTCCAGCTGCTCCCCCCCCCACCGCACACCCTCACGCCACTCACTCCAAACTCCCAGCCTTCCGTCTTCAACCGCCCCCGCCCCCCTCGCCGTTTCCGCCGTCGCCGCCATTCCCAATTCCTGGAACCTGTTCTACCTTGACGCATCGTCAGTTCGAGGCGCCGCGTGGGAGGACAGAGCAGTGGACTTCACCTTCACCGAGGAGCAGCAGGCCGCCGTCGAAGCGGCAAGGGCCGTCTTCTCGGGGGTCGCTCCGGACAGCGTGCCCAGCCCGGCGCTCACCCCCGGTGCGGTCGCCGACGACTTCGACCGCGCGCTGTGGCGCAAGCTCGCCGACGCCGATCTGCTGAGCCTGCCGATCGCACCCGAGTACGGCGGCGCGGGCCTGGACCCGATCGCGCTCTGCCTCGTGCTGCGCGAGGCGGCCAAGGTGCTGGCGCGGGTACCGCTGCTGGAGTCCGGCGCCGCCGCGCTCGCCCTCCAGCATTACGCGGCCGACGAGCTGCGTGCGCAGGTGCTCCCCCGGATTGCCGCCGGGGACCTCGTCGTGACCGTCGCCGCCGCACGGCCGCACCGGGCACGAACCGGCCGAACTCGCCGTGGAAGCCCGCCAGGAGGGTGCCGACGTGGATCCTCGACGGCGCCCAGACGGCCGTCCCCTGGGCCCAGGACGGCGGACCGGATCCTGCTCCCCGCCCACACCCCCGAAGGCCACGCCGTCCTCGCCCTCGTCCCCCGCAACCACGCCGGGCGTCACGCTCGACGAGCAGATATCCACCAGCGGAGAGCGCCATGCCGAGGTCCGGTTGGATTCCGTACGCGTCAGCGCCCAGGAAACGATCACCGACCCAGCCGCCTGGGAGTCGCTGCGCAATGTTCTGACCACCGGCACCTGCGCACTCGCGCTGGGCCTCGGCGAGCGCGTCCTCGCCATGACCAGCGACTACACCAGCAAGCGCGAACAGTTCGGGTTCCCGGTGGCCACCTTCCAGGCCGTCGCGGTCCAGGCCGCCGACCGCTTCATCGACCTGCGCGCCATGGAGGCCACGCTCTGGCAGGCAGCCTGGCGCATCACCACGGATGCCGCCGGCCCGCTACCGCCCGCCGGCGATGTCGCGGTCGCCAAGATCTGGGCCGCCGAGGGCGTGCGCCGCGTCGTCCAGACCGCCCAGCATCTTCATGGCGGCTTCGGCGCCGACACCGATTACTCGCTGCACCGCTACCACGCCTGGGCCAAACAGCTGGAGCTCTCCCTCGGCCCCGCCGCCGCCCACGAGGAGGCCCTCGGCGACCTGCTCGCGGCACATCCGCTGGGCTGAGGGGAGAGGCAGGAGGCCGAAGGCAAGCAGGCGGAAGACACAGTGGGCGTCCGCTTCACCAAGACCCTGCCATCAGGCCGCCCAGCCACCGGCGGAGCTCCCGCTGTCCGGCCTCCCGGGGCTCCCGGGGCTCCCCGGGCTCCCGGGGCTCCCGGGGCTCCCGGGCTAGACGACCGCCCCGGAGCCGCCCTTGCCATCCGATACGGGGCGGCCGGCGGCCTCCCAGGCCTGCATGCCGCCGGCGACGTTCACCGCGTCGACGCCCTGCTGGATCAGATACTGCGCGACCTGCGCCGAGCGCCCACCGACCCGGCACAGCACATAGCACCTTGCCGTCCTCGGGGGCCGCCTCGGTCAACTCGCCGTAGCGGGCGACGAATTCGCTCATCGGGATGTGCAGCGCGCCCTCGGCGTGCCCGGCCTCCCACTCGTCGTCCTCCCGCACATCCAGGAGGAAGTCCTCCGACGTGAGAGCGTCGACACCGACCGTGGGCAAGAACCAAATTGCATGGATCCTCGACGCTACCCGACCAGCTGCGCGAGGTACGTCTCGCGCTCCGCCGACATCGGCGAGCAGCTTCTCGGCGATCTCGTCCAGCAGCGCGTCCGGGTCCTCCGGCGCCATCTTGATCATCGCGCCGATCGCGCTGTCCTCCAGCTCCGCGGCCATGGCAGCCAGCAGCTCCTTGCGCTCGGCCAGCCACTCCAGCCGCGCGTAGAGCTCCTCGCTCTCGCTGAGCCGCTCCTCGACCGGCGCCGGACCGGCCTCCCACTCCTGCGGCCAGCTCCCGCAGCACCGCCTCATCGCCACGGCCGTACGCCGCGTTGACCCGCGCGATGAACGCGTCCCGCCGCGCCCGCTCCGCGTCGTCCCGCGCCAGGTCCGGATGGGCCTTGCGCACCAGGTCGCGGTAGACCTTGCGGGCCTCCTCGCTGGGCCGCACCTTCTGCGGCGGCCGCACCGGCTGCTCGGTGAGCATCGCCTGCGCCTCGGGGAACAGCCCGTCCGAGCCCATCCAGCCGTGGAACAGCTCCTCGACCTCCGGCATCGGCAGCACCGAGCGCACGCGCCTCCTGCGCCTTACGGATGTCCTCGGGAGCGCCGGTACGTGCCGCCACCGCCTCGGCGATCTGCGCGTCCAGCTCGTCCAGCCGCGCGTACATCGGGCCGAGCCGCTGGTGGTGCAGCCGGGAGAAGTTCTCCACCTCCACCCGGAAGGTCTCCACCGCGATCTCGAACTCGATCAGCGCCTGCTCCGCCGCCAGCACCGCCTTCGCCAGCCGCCGGGTCGCCTCGTCCTGAGCCGCCTGCTCACCCGGCGTCACCCGCGGCCACCTGGCCGGCCCGGTCACCGCCCGAGCGGCTCCCGGCTCGGCGGCCGCGGCCTCGGCGACGGTCGATCGCCCTGGCCCCTGGCGCCGACGGCTGCCCCCTCTGGCCCGCCGGCCTGATCGCCGGGCCGCCGTCGTGCCCGGCGCGGCGCCCTGACCGCCGCCGCGGGCGTCCGGTGCCTGCGGGTCGGCCGGGGCGTCCGGGGTGCCGCGGTCCGACGTCCGGTCGGTGCTGGCCGTCCTGCGTGTTCTCCGCGTGCGAGTTCGTCACCCGGTCAGCGTACGGCCCACGCCGGGCCCGGCCCTCCACGGCATTCCTCGTTTCCTGCCGGGTCGGCGGCCCGGCCACGCGCCGCCCCCTCAGACCCCCATCTCCGCCGCGATCCGCCCGCTCTTCACCGCCTCGGCCAGCTCGGCGTGGTCCGCCTCGGTTCGGTCCGCGTAGGCGACCGCGAAGTCCGCCAGCGCCTCGTCCAGCTCCTCGTTCTTGCCGCAGTAGCCGGCCAGCAGCCGAGGGTCGGCGCTGTGCGCGTGGGCCCGCGCCAGGAGGGCGCCGGTCATCCGGGCGTAGTCGTCCATCTGGTCGCCGGCCAGCTGCCGCCGGATCCACGCTTCCCTTGCGGTTCCTGAACTGGCGGACCTGGAAGGCAGCCCTCCCGCCGGCCGTGTCGCCACGGTCCGCGCCGCCACCCAGCTCGGCGCCGCTATGTCCTGCACCGTCGTCCAGCCCAGCAGTATGTCGCTGACGACCTGCATCCGCCGCTGCCCGAGCACCACCCGGCGCCCCTCGTGCACCACCGGCCGGCACCGGCGAAGCCCGCCCTCGCCACGATAGGGCGCCAGCACCGAGCGGACGCGCCTCCTTCACCTGGAGCACCAGCGGCTCGCCCCGGTGGTCCAGCAGCAGCACCACATACGACCGCAGGCCCACGCTTCCCGTGCCGACCACCCGGAAAGCCACATCGTGCACGGCGTACCGGGCCAGCAGCGGCAGCCGGTCCTCGGGGAGCGTCTCCAGATAGCCGCTCAGCGACGCCGGCCACCGCCGCGGCCTCCGCATCCGGCACCCGCCGCAGCACGGGCGGGGCGTCCACGAAGCGGCGGCCGCCGTCCTCCGTCTCCTCGGTCGACCTTCGCCGCGAACCGGGCGCTGGTGTTCTTACGCGCCTTCTCCGCCACCCGCTCCAGCGTCCCCAGCAGGTCCCTGGCATCGGTGTGCGAGACCAACTCCTCGTCGGCGATGGCGTTCCACGCCTCGATGACGGGCAGCTTCGCCAGCAGCCGCATCGTGCGCCGATACGCGCCCGCCAGCGTCCTGCGCCGCCCTGCGGCAGCTGTCCTCGCCGGCGCCCGCCTCCCGGCCCGCCAGCACCAGCGAGGTCGCGAGCCGCTTCACGTCCCACTCCCACGGGCCGTAGAGGGTCTCGTCGAAGTCGTTGAGGTCGATGACGAGGCCGCCGCGGGCGTCGCCGTAGAGGCCGAAGTTGGCGGCGTGCGCGTCGCCGCAGATCTGGGCGCCCACGCCGGTCACCGGGCCTGCCGCCAGGTCGTGCGCCATCAGGCCCGCGGAGCCGCGGAGGAAGGCGAAGGGGCTCGCGGCCATCCGCCCGACCCGTATCGGCGTCAGCTCGGCCAGCCGGCCGGCATTGGACTCCTCCACCGCCGCGACCGCGTCCGGCCGCCCGGCCGCGATCGACAGCACTGCCTGCTCGGCGCGCGGCACCCGCTCCCGCAGCGCCCGCCCGGCCGCCTTGGGCGACTGCCCCTCCGCCTCCGGCCTGCGCGAACCCCGGTACGTACGGCACACGCGCCATCGCGGGCCACCTCCCCCTTCACGACCTGCGTTCTTGATGTCCCTCGCCGCCTGCGTTCGCCGGCCCGCCGGCCGCGCTCTCGTCGCCCGCCGACGAGCAATGACGTTACCGCGATCCCGGCAGCCTCCCCGCAGCCGAGTCCCTGTCCGGATCAACTCATCGGCCCCCAGACCTCGACCCTCCGAACCAAGCACGCCCACACACCCGCCCACGACCGCACGCGCCCACCGCCTCCGTCCAGTCTCCATCTCGGACATCCGCCTCCGCAGCCTCATCCACGTCCGCGGCCCTCTCACGCGCTTCCGTCGCCTGCTCCCCCTCGCGGCCCGCGCCGCCTCGCACCGTCGTCCGGCCGTCCCGCTCCGACGTCGGCTCCGGCACCGTCGCCGCCACCGCGGCCGCCGCCACCGCCGCGGCGTTGGCCGCCGCCTCCGCCTCCGCGGTACGCCGCCGCTTCTCGGCCGGCGCCGCCACGCCGACCAGCAGCAGGCCGGCGACCAGCCACCACACCAGCGTCCAGAGATGCCCGCCCAGGCCGTGGCCGCCGAAGTAGACATGGCTGCGGGTGCCCTCCGACGAAGCCCGCGCCGTTCCAGAAGGAGTGCAGGGCCGCGAAGAAGCCGTGCTGCATCTCGGGCCGGAAGATGCCGCCGGAGCGACGTGAAGTTGAGCATCACGAAGAGCGGCCATCACGCCGAGCGTGGTCCAGCGCTTGAGGAAGGTGTGCAGACCGGTGCCGATCAGCAGGATGCCCGCGGAGTAGAGCCAGGCCATCGCCCACAGGCCCCCGAGGCCGTGGTCGACGAGGTGGAAGACCGGACCGGCGAACGCCGTCCCGATGAGGCTCACCACGAAGGACGTGCCGATCGCCAGCGCCGCCCTGAGCCGGAGCGGCAGCACGGCCCCGGCACCGCCGATCACCGCGACCGAGGCGTAGGAGCCGATGCTGATCGCGACCAGCAGGAAGAAGATGCCCTGACGCTGGACCGGATGCGGCAGGCCAAGGCCGCGATCACCGAGCCGGCGCCACCGAGCCTGCACTACCTGATCGAGTCCCTGACCGGCGCCGCGTACTTCGACACCGGCCGGCGCATGGCGGGGCTGCGCCTGATGCAGCAGGCCCGGCACGACTTCGGCGACGCCGACCTGCCGGTGGAGGTGCTGGTCGGCGGGGCGCTCATCGAGCACCGCAGCGCACTCGAGCTCGGCCAGAGCACGCTGGCGCAACAGGTGGTCAGCTGGACCTGCGTAGGCGCCGGCCAGGTCGCCGAGGTGTCGCTCATGCACGCCCTGACCTCGTTCGCGCGCGGCGACATCTGCTCGGCAGAGGCGGACATCCGGGCGGCACTCGATCACTCCCGGCCGGCGTTGCTCGTGCTGACCCGGCTCGAGGCGCGGCTGCTGGAGACGGCGATCGAGCTCCGGCGCGGCCGTCGGACCAAGGCCCGCGGCGCGCTCAACACCGCGTTGTCGCTGGCCGAGCCGGGGTCGCTGATGCGGCCGTTCCAGCGCGCGGATCCGTCCGTGCGGCAGCTGCTTCGCGAGCAGATCGGGAGCTTCGGCCATTCCGACGGGTTCGCCGCGACGGTCAGCCGGAGCGTGTCCACTGTGGATTGCCGGTTGTACGGCGTGCTGACCATCCGGGAGCAGGCCGTGCTGATCCGGTTGTCCACGCCGCAGTCGCTCGACGATCTCGCCTCGGACCTGACCGTTTCGGTCAACACCGTGAAGACCCACATCCGAGCGATCTACGCCAAGTTGGGCGTCAACAACCGGAGGGCGGCGGTGGTCGCCGGCCGGCAACTCGGCCTCACCTGAGCCCTGGTGTATCGGGACTTGCGGCTGGCTTTCACCTGCGTCGGGTGAGGACGTCATGCGCGCGGAGATCGCAGAATCGGGGCCGACCTGAGCCTTTCCCCCTCCACCGGAGGTAACTGGGATGAGCGAACTGTCCGCGGACCGACCATTGCCCAAGGCCTCGGCCGTCGGGGCGATCACGGTCCCCAAGCAGCAATGGATCTCCTGGCTCGCGCTCGCGTTCCTGACCACCGGGTCGGTGGCGAGCCTGCGTTCGGCGCCGACGATGGCCGTCTACGGGCTGGCGTGCGTGTTCCTCTACGTCGTGCCGGCCATCCTGTTCCTGCTGCCTCAGTCGCTCGTCGCGGCGGAGCTCGCGTCCGGGTGGTCCGGCGGGGTCTACCGCTGGGTGACGGAGGGAATCTCCGGCCGGATGGGCCTGCTCGCGGTCTGGTGCCAGTTCGCGATGACGATCTTCTACTACCCGACGCTGCTCGCCTACGTCGCCAGCACGCTCGCCTACGTGATCAACCCCGACCTCGCGTCGAACGGCATCTGGACGGGAGCGATCATCGTGATCGTCTTCTGGGCCGGGGTGTTCGTGTCCGCGAAGGGGATGAAGGAGATCGCCAAGCTCGCGTCCAGCGGGCTGGTGATCGGCACGCTCATCCCCGGGGTGCTGCTCGTCGTGATGGGCGTCATCTACCTCATCCAGGGCAACCCGTCGGCCGCGCCGATGGACGCGAGCCACCTGCTGCCCCAGTGGACCGGCATCGCGAGCCTCGTGCTGATCGTCAACAACTTCCTGTCCTACTCGGGCATGGAGATGAACGCGGTGCACGTCTCGGAGCTGAAGGAGCCGGGCAAGGAGTTCCCCCGCTCGATGTTCCTCGCGATCGGCCTCGTGCTGCTGATCTTCATCCTGCCCGCGCTCGCGGTCAGCTGGATCGTGCCGGCCGACGGCGTCAGCCTGACGGCGGGGATCATGCAGGCGTTCAGCGAGTTCTTCGGCCACTTCGGGCTGTCGTTCCTCGTCCCCCTCGTGGCGCTCGCGCTCGTCTGCGCGGCGACCGGCGGGATGCTCGGCTGGCTCGCCGGGCCGTCCAAGGGGCTGCTGCTGATCGGCAAGCAGAAGGGCTACCTGCCGCCGTTCTTCCAGAAGGTCAACAAGCAGGGCATCCAGGTCAACATCCTCGTCACGCAGGGCGCGCTGACGACCGTGATCGCGTTGATGTACGCGTTCATCCCGGACGTGTCGAGCGCGTACTGGATCCTGTCGGTGATGACCACGCAGGTCTACCTCGTGGTGTACCTGCTGATGTTCGTCGCCGCGGTCCGGCTGCGGCGCTCCCAGCCCGACCACCCGCGCGGCTACCACGCGCCGATGCTCCCGCTCCTGTGCGTGGTGGGGTTCGCGGCCTCGATCGCCGCGTTCGCGATCGGGTTCATCCCACCGTCGCAGTTCGGTGAGGGCAACGCGGGCACCTACGCGCTGGTGATCATCGCCGGGATCGTGATCATCGGGCTCCTGCCGCCGCTGCTGTTGTACCGGCTGCGCAAACCCGCATGGAAGACCGAAGCCGACCCGGCCGACGCGACGGAGGCGGCGGGGACCACGGGGACGACGGGGGCGACGTCATGACCACCAGACATGCCGCCCCCGAGCGCCAGGGCTGGGCGCAGGCCCACCGCTGGGTGATCATCGTGGTGATCGTGGCCCTGGCCGTCACCGGGCTGATCACCTACGGGTTCGCCCAGCACGACGAGAAAGCGCGCGCGAAGGCCGACCAGCTCGCCACCGAGCTGCGGGCCGCGGGGCTGCGGGTGCCGGCGAGCCAGGACACGATCGTGAACGTCCTGGGCACCGACGGCGGTCCGGTCTGCGCGGACCCGGGTGCGGCGCTGCGCAAGGCACTGGTGGACCAGCAGCTCGTCAACGGCGCGGCCTTCGTCGGCCAGCGTCCGGTCATCGGCGAGGTGCGCCTCGTGGCCGGCGCGGCCATCGTGCTGAAGGTCTACTGCCCGGAGAAGGCCGACGCGTTCCGCGACGCGATCAACGACTACAAGCTCGACGACGTCGTGAACTACTGAGGAGGCAGGCATGTCCGTCGACCCGCTGCGCGGCACCGTCGCCTCGCTCATGGACCGCGCGCGCACCGACCTCGCCGAGCTCGTCGCGTTCCGGTCGGTCGCCAACCCCGACGTCGAGCCACCGGAGGAGTGCGCGAAGGCAGCGCAGTGGGTGATCGACAAGTTCACCGAGGCCGGGCTGGCGCACGTCACCGCCTCGCCGACGCCGGACGGCAGCAGCTGCGTGCACGGCCACGCGGCCGGCCCGCCCGGCTCGCCGACCGTGTTGCTGTACTGCCACTACGACGTCCAGCCGCCGCTCGGCGAGGACGTCTGGCAGACCCCGATCTGGCAGCTGACCGAAGTGGACGGTCGCTGGCACGGGCGGGGCGCGGCGGACTGCAAGGGCAACATCGTCATGCACCTCACCGCGTTGCGGGCGCTGCGCCAGCTCGACGGCGGCTTCCCGTGCTCGATCACGCTGATCGCCGAGGGGTCGGAGGAACAGGGCACCGGCGGGCTCGAGGCGTTCGTGCCCGACCACGCCGACCTGCTGCGCGCGGACGCGATCCTGGTCTGCGACACCGGCAACTTCGCGGTCGGCGTCCCGACCCTGACCTCCACGCTGCGCGGCATGACGAGCGTCGACGTGCGGTTGTCGGCGCTGTCCAGCGCCATGCACTCCGGCATGTTCGGCGGCCCGGCGCCCGACCCGGTGCTGGGCCTGGTCCAGCTGCTCGCCACGCTGCACGACGAGCACGGCAACACGACGGTCGGCGGACTCGACGCGACGCAGACCTGGCGCGGCGTCGACTACCCGACCGAGCAGTTCCGCGCGGACGCGAACGTGCTCGACGGCGTCGACCTGATGGGTGCCGGCAGCGTCGCGGACATGCTGTGGGCGCGGCCGTCGGCGACCGTGCTCGGCATCGACATCCCGTCCGTGCGCGCGTCGTCGGCCGCCATCCAGGCGTCGGCGTCCGCGCGGGTGAGCCTGCGGCTGCCGCCCGGCACGACCGGCGCGCACGCGCAGGACGCCCTCGTCGAGCACCTCCGCAAGCGCGTGCCGTGGGGGCTGCGGTGCGAGATCGACCGGGTCGCGGTCGGCGACCCGTTCGTCGGCTCGCTCGAGGGCCCGGCGTTCGACGCGATGAAGTCCGCGATGGAGGAGGCGTTCGAGCACCCCATGACGACCGAGGGGCAGGGCGGCTCCATCCCGCTCTGCAACGTCTTCGCGGAGACCTTCCCGGACGCGGAGATCATGCTGCTCGGCGTGGAGGAGCCCAAGTGCCTCATCCACGCGCCGAACGAGAGCGTCGACCCGGCCGAGATCGAGCACACCGCGCTCGCCGAGGCCCTGTTCCTGCGGCGCTACGCCGCGAGCCGGGGCCGGTGACCGCCGCCCCGCTGGCACGGCTGCTCCGGCGGAGCGATGGGGGAGCCGCGGCGTGGATCCCCGCCGTCGCGCAGCGCAGGTCCGGCGTCCCGGTCGGGCCGCCGTACGTGCGGCGCCCGCTTGGCGCGGGCACGTGACCGACGAGCAGCGGGACGCCGCCAAGGCCTACCAGCTGCACGCCTTCCTGCTCGAGCTCGGCCGCGCGCTCGCCCTCGCCGGCGCCGCGGTCAGCGAGACCCAGGAGCGGCTGACCCGGATCGCCGCCGCCAACGGCGCCCGCGACGCACGCATCGTCGTGTTCCCGACCACGCTGATGATCGCGACCGGCGGGGCGCGCGAGGCGACCATCGAGACGATCCCGCAGGCCAACGGCGCGCTGCGGCTCGACCAGGTCTCCGTGCTCTACGACGTGATCAAGCTGGCGGAGACCGGCGAGCTCGAACCCAGTCCGGGGCTGCGCAGGCTGCGCGCCATCCGCACGATGAGACCGCGCCACGGCGCCCTGTCCACCGTGTTCGCGCACGCGCTGATGACCGCCGGGCTCTGCCTCGTCCTGCAGCCGACACTGCTCGACACGGGGATCGCCGCGGTGTTCGGCGCGCTCGTCGGCACCTTCGTCGCGCTCACCAGGAACCACCGCACGCTGAGCCTGCTCGTGCCGATCATGTCGGCGACGGTCGTCTCCGCGCTCTCCTTCGTGGCCGTCAAGAACGGCATCGCCGACCCCGCGCTGCGCGCGATGATCGCGCCGCTGATCACGTTCCTGCCCGGCGGCGTGCTCACCACCGCCACCCTCGAGCTGGCCTCCGGCGAGATGGTGGCGGGGGCCAGCCGGCTCGTCTACGGCGCCATGCAGATGCTGCTGCTCGCGTTCGGGATCATCGCCGGCGTGGAGATCGCCGGCCTGCCCGGACCGGACGTGCTGCACGACTTCCACGTCAACGTCCTCGGCTGGTGGGCGCCGTGGCTCGGCGTCGTGTTGTTCGGCGTCGCCGCCGCGTGGTACTTCTCCGCGGCGCGCGGCACCGTGCGCTGGCTGCTGGTCGTGCTGCTGGCCGGGTGGCTCGGCCAGGTCGTCGGCAACTGGCTGGTGGGCGCGGGCGTCTCCGGCTTCTTCGGGGCGATCGTGATGACGCCGGTCGCGCTCGCCGTCTCGCGGCTGCCCGGCGGCCCGCCGTCACAGGTGACGTTCCTGCCCGCGTTCTGGCTGCTCGTCCCGGGCGCGATCGGCCTCGTCGGCGTCACCGAGGTCGTCGCCAACCCGGCCGCGGCGGGGCTCGAGGACCTGGTCGAGCCGCTCGCGTCCATCGTCGCGATCGCGCTGGGGGTCCTCTGTGGCGCCTCGGCGTACCGGGGAATCGTCCGGCACGGGTGAAGCCCACGCTGCAGGTCGCCGTTACGTTCCGTAACGGCGACTATGGCCACGCGATCCACCTCGTGTAGCTGTCCCGACCTGAGGTGGATCATGACCATCGCCGTTTCCCTGAAGGTGCACGAGGGCGTAGTCCTGGCGTCCGACAGCGCGTCCACCCTGGCTCAGCTGCAGTCGGACGGCTCCATGTCGGTCGCGAACGTCTACTACAACGAGAACAAGATCGCGAACCTGGTGAAGGGGCTGCCACTCGGAGTCATGACCTGGGGAGCCGGCTCCATCGGTCCCGAGTCGATCTCGACGCTGTTCAAGGATCTGCGCCTGATGCTCACCGGCGAGCACGCGGGTCCGGCCGGCGCGGACTGGCGGGTCGATCCCGTCGGAGTACTCGGTCGCCGATGTCGCCGATCGCGTACGCGAGTTCATCTACCAGGAGAAGTACTTCGCCGCCTTTGCCGGCAACACCCAGGTGCCCGGCCTCGGCCTCGCGGTCGCCGGCTACTCGACCGACGGACCCCATGCCGAGGCGTACAGGATCGAGATGGACGGCGACGGCTGTGCCCCGCCCGCGCAGATGTGGCCGGGTGCCGAGTGCGGGTTCTTCGTCGGCGGTCAGCCCGCGGCCGTCCTGCGCCTGGTCCACGGTGTCGACCCCCGAGTCGGGCAGGTCCTCGTCGACTCCCTGGGCATCTCGCCTGATCAGGCCGGGCGCGCGGCGGAGGTCATCAAGGACCGGCTGACCGTGCCGTTGGTCCAGGAGCCGATGCCGTTCATGGACGCGCTGGACCTCGCCGAGTTCTTCGTCGACCTCACCTGCCGCTACACCAGGTTTCTACCGGTCGGCGCCACGACTGTCGGCGGACCGATCGACGTCGCGGGCATCACGAAGCACGAAGGCTTCAAGTGGATCAAGCGCAAGCAGTACTACCCGGCGGGGCTCAATCCGGACGGAACCGGATGACGACCCCTCCTCAGTCCATCGTCCTGGTGTCGCGTGGTTCGAGGAACGGTTCCTCGCCGGGTGGATGACCCTCCTCGATGCGGTTCTGGCGGGTCAGTTCCGCGTCGAACTCCGCGCCGAGCAGGATCGCGATGTTCGAGATCCACAGCCAGACGAGGAACACGATCACCGCGGCCAGCGACCCGTAGACCTTGTTGTAGGAGGCGAAGTTCGCGACGTAGAACGCGAAGCCCAGGGAGGCGAGTATCCAGACGAGGATGGCGAACGAACTGCCCGGGGTGAGCCAGCGGAACCCGAGCTGCCGCACGTTCGGCGAGGCCCAGAACAGCAGCGCGATCGCGAGGCTCAGCAGGATCGCGAGGACCGGCCACTTCGCGATGTTCCACACCAGCACCCCGGTGGACCCGAGGCCGAGCAGGTGGCCCACCCGGTCGGCGAGGGTCCCGGTCAGCACGACACCGACCGCCGTCGCGGACAGCAGGATGACCATGACCAGGGTCAGGAACACCCGAAGCGGCAAGGTCTTCCAGGCCGGCCGGCCTTCCTCGACCTCGTAGATCGCGTTGGCCGCGCGGATGAACCCGCCGACGTAGCCCGATGCCGCCCACAACGCCGTGGCCAGGCCGATGATCGCGGCCAGGCCCGCGAACGACGCCGACCCCTGGATCTCGTCGATCACGCCGACCAGCGTGTCCTGAGCGCCGGCGGGTGCGAGCTGGCGGATGTTCTCGACCAGCAGGTCGGTCGCGTCCTGCCCGAGCAGCCCGACCACGGCGATGAGCACGAGGGCGCCGGGGAAGATCGACAGCACGCTGTAGTAGGTCAGCGCCGCCGCCCAGTCGAGCATGTCGTCGGAGACGAACTCCCGCACCGCGCGCTTGAGGGCGCTCCACCACGATCTCTTGGACAGGTCTGTCGGTCCGTCCGGCATGTCCGCCTCCTCGGGTCCGGCGGACCGAATACCCCGCCGGACCCGAGGAACACCTGAGGCCGGGGCCTCCAGTCGACGGCCCCGTAGGATCCGGGTGGGCGACGAGTGGACAGGGAGCGGTGCAGGTGCGTGGAGTGGCGAGGGCGGGCCTGCTGGTCGCCTCGCTGCTCGTGCTCGTCGGCATCGTCCAGCCCGCTGGATCGGGTGTCGGCGCGCCCGCGCGGGTGTCGGCCGTCAGCGGGTCCATGTCGGGCGCGCCGTCGTGGCAGGACGCCCTGCACACCCTCGAGGATCAGCCCCGGCGACTGGTCGCGTCCCGGCTGGCGCCGACGACGGCGGACACCTGGTGGGTCGTGTACGAGCCCGCGTCGGGTGGCTGCTCGCCGTACGGCCGTTCGGATGCCGGCGCGGCCGGCGTCTCCTGCCGCGGCGCCGTCGCGCCGCCACCGCGGTCGAGCCGGGCGCCTCCGGCCGGCGTGAGCTGAACGGTCCGAACCGGACCTGTGTCGACGACGTATCCGTCGTCCTGATTCGCGTGCCCCCACGGTGCCGCGCGCGTTCGTGACGCGCCAGCGGCGACCCGTGGTGACGGCGCGTCCCCAGTTCTCCTCACTCCTTTAAGGACAATCCTGTGTCTGTTGTCGTATTCGTGCTCCTGGTCGCCACGATCCTGGCCGGCGCCGGCCTGCTGGCGGCGATGTTCGGTTTGAACCGGCCGTTCTACGGAGCGCTCGGTATCGGTGTGCTGCTCGGCCCGGCGACCGTCCTGGCGTTCGTGTACCTGGCCATCGCCTAGGTCTCAGGTCGATACCTCGTCGAGCCGGGAGGTGATGGCTGCTCGTTGCACGTCGTTCGTCGCCAGCGCAAGGGCGCGGCGGTACGCCTGTGCGGCCGAGTCGTTGGCGCCGAGGCGGCGGTGCATGTCGGCGGTCGCGCTGTGGAAGTAGAGGTAGCCGTCGAGGTGGGGAGCGAGGGACGCGAGCAGCCGGAGCCCGGCGGCCGGGCCATCGGCCATGGACACCGCGATGGCCCGGTTGAGTTGGACGACGGGCGACCTGGTCAGGTCGAACAGCAAGTCGTAGAGCCGGCAGATCCGGTTCCAGTCGGTGGTCTCCGCCGTCGGCGGGTGTGCGTGCTCGGCGACGATCGCGGCCTGCAGCCAGTACTGGCCGACGCTGCCGGCGCGCGTGCCCTGCCGCAACAGGGCCAGTCCGCGGTCGATCTCCGTCCGGTCCCAGAGCTGTCGGTCCTGGTCGGCCAGCAGCACCATGGCTCCCGACGGGTCGACGCGGGCGTGCCGGCGGGAGTGGTTCAACAGCATCAGCGCCTGCAGGCCGAGGACTTCCGGTTCGCCCGGCATGAGCCGGCTCAGCAGCTCACCGACCCGCATCGCCTCGGTGGACAGGGCATCGCGGGCCAAGGTGTCGCCGGCTGACGCCGTGTAGCCCTCGTTGAACATCAGGTAGACGACGGCGAGGACCGCCGCGAGGCGGTCGCCGAGCCGGTCGGGCGCGGGCACCTGGTAGGCGATTCCGGCGACCTGGATCTTGCGTTTCGCCCGCACCAGCCGCTGGGCCATCGTCGCCTCCGACGTCATGAAGGCCTGCGCCAGGTCGCGGGTGGTCAGGCCGCACACGGTGCGCAGCGTCAGCGCCACCCTGGCTTCCAGCGCGAGCGCCGGATGGCAGCAGGTGAAGATCAGTCGGAGCTGGTCGTCCTCGAGCCCGATGGGGTCGTCCGGCATCTCCCGCACTCGGCTCACCATCGCCTCTTTGTCCACTCGGCGCACTTCCCGGCGAATCCGGTCAATGGCCCGATGCTTCGCGGCGGAGGTGATCCAGGCACCCGGGTTGGGCGGAACTCCCTCGTTCGGCCACCGTTCCAGCGCGATGAGGAACGTGTCCTGTACCGCGTCCTCGGCCAGGTCGAAGTCGCCGCAAAACCGGATGAGCGTCGCCAGCACCTGCCCGGACTCGCGGCGGAACACCTCGTCGATCGACTGTGTCTCGCCCACGAAGCTCAGGGCATGACGAGCAGCGGGCGGATGTCAACCGCGCCGTGCCGGGCATCGGGGATCCGGGCCGCCCACGCGATCGCCTCGTCGAGGTCCGCGCACTCGAACAGGTAGTAGCCGCTCAGCTGCTCCTTGGACTCGACGAACGGCCCATCGGTCACCAGCACCTCGTCGTCGCGCAACCGCACGGTGGTCGCCGCGGACACCGGATGCAGGGCGGACCCGTCCACCAGCACGCCGGCCTCGGCCGCGGCCCGGGAGAACTCCCCGTAGCGGTCGAACATGTCCGCCGAGATGTCCTCGTCGGTGTCCCACTTCGTCCAGATGAAAACCGCGTAGCGCACTGCCTCAGCACTCCTTCACGATCGGGTACGGACCGGGGACGAGCCGGGCGGCTCGCCTTCGGTGGTCGGCACGCCCGGCTCCAGTGTCCCTTGTCGACGGTCGTCGCCTACCACTCCGTCCAGTTGCCGGGCGCCGACTCCCACGTGGACGAGTCCGGCTGCCCGGTCTGCACCGGTCCCAGCAGGTCGAACCCGATGCCCCGGTCGTAGTACCGGTTCATCTCCGCGACGTCCATCCACAGGTCGATCCCGATGATCTCCGGCGCCGGCTGCTCGCCGGGATCGGGCACCCGCGTCAGCACCCGGTGCGACACCAGACCGTGCCGGCGAGCCTCGTTGACCGTCGCGGCAAGGTACGCGTCGAACGCCGACGCCGCCTTCTCCAGCGAGGTGACCGTGGTGCGCAGCATGCCGACACCGGTCACGGAGCGGCCGGCCGGCACGGTCAGCGCGACCTCACCGAACTCGGGGGCCGGCGCCCACACCGCGGCGTCCCGGCTGGTGAACAGCTTGTCCGCGGCCGCCTGGACCTGCGGGTCGGCGAAGAACTGCCCGAGCCCGGACTGGCTGTTCCAGAAGTCGATGAACAACACCTCGCCGTTGCCGACGTACACGTTGTGGCTCAGATCGCCGAGCGAGCGGGCGGCGGCGACACTGGGCGGGGCGCCCGCGGTCGCGTTGTGCAGCTGCCGCGTGTCCTCGACCGACGACTGCGTCGTCCTGCCGCGAACCGTGAGCATGAGCGCTGTGGCACCGGCATCGGCCGGGTACGAGACAACGTCCTCTGGCATGGCAAACCTCCTTGGTGAACTGGGGATCCACCCACCAACGAACGGCGCTCGGCCCGAATCGACAGCGACCGGAAATTCTCTGGTGCATTTTTTTCGCGGTGGTGTCGAATGGTGTCGAGTCCGTTCGTCGCCAAGGTGAGAGACCGGCAACGGGCCGGTCGCCACCCACCGGAGGCCCACGATGTCCGCCACCACCACGTCCGTCACCACCACCGCCCCCGCGAAACCGCTGGTCACCGGCGGTCTGATCGCCGCGGCCGGTGCCGCCGTGGCGACCGCGGCCGTTGCCGCGGCGGGTGAGTTCGCCGGGGTCAGCCTCGTCGTCAACGGCGCGCCGATCCCGGTGCCCGGGTTCGCCGTGCTGACCGCCATCTTCTCCGTGGTGGGCCTGGCGTTGGCCCTGGTACTGGCCCGCGTGGCTCGCCACCCGCGCACGGCGTTCGTCCGCACCACGATCGTGCTCACCGCGTTGTCCCTGGTACCCGATGTCGCCGCGGACGCGGGCACGGCCACGAAGGCGCTGCTGATGCTGGCGCACCTGGTCGCCGCCGCGATCGTGATCCCGGTCGTGGCCCGCCGCCTGTCCGCCTGATCCCGTCCTGACCTCGCCGAAGGAGCTTGTCGATGAAGCAGTACCTGCTCGCCGTCCAGTACGACGAGAGCGTGCCGGAGTCCGAGGAGGAACAGCAGGCGCAGATGGCCCGGACGGGCAAGGTCACCGACGAGATGCGGGCCGCCGGTTCGTGGGTGTTCGTCGGCGGCCTGCGGCCCTCGTCCGCCACCACGGTCGTCCGCCCCGGCGATGGCACGATCACGATGACCGACGGCCCGTTCGCCGAGACGAAGGAGCAGCTCGCCGGGTTCTGGGTGATCCGGTGCGACGACCTCGACCAGGCGCTGTACTGGGCCGAGAAGTGCGCGCTGGCCTGCGGGTGCCCGATCGAGGTGCGCCCGTTCGACGGCGCCTCGGGGGAATGAGCGCGGATGGATCTCGACAGCGTCTACCGGGCCGAGTACGGCCGGTGCGTGGCCACGCTGACGCGCCTCCTCGGTGACATCGGGCTCGCCGAGGAGGCCGTCCAGGACGCGTTCGCGGTGGCCGTCCAGAAGTGGGGCGAGACGCTGCCGCCCAATCCCGGCGCGTGGATCGTGACCACCGCCCGCAACCGGGCCATCGACCGCCTGCGCCGGGAGTCCACCCGGGAGGCCCGCCACGCGCAGGCGCTGCTGCTGCACCAGCCCGACGAGCCGAAGGAGGTGGGACCGGTGCGCGACGACCAGCTCCGCATGATCTTCACCTGCTGCCACCCGGCGCTGTCGCCGCTGGCGCAGACCGCGCTCACGCTGCGCCTGCTCGGCGGGTTGGAGGTGGCGGAGATCGCGCGGGCCTACCTGGTGCCGGAGGCGACCGTCTCCCAGCGGATCGTCCGGGCGAAGCGGAAGATCCGCGACGCCGGCGTGCCCTTCCGGGTGCCCGCCGCCGCCGAGCTCCCCGACCGGCTGCCACCGGTGCTCACCGTGCTCTACCTGGTCTTCAACGAGGGGTACACGTCCACGTCGGGGGAGCTGCTGCGGACGGACCTGTGCCTGGAGGCCGTCCGCCTGGCGCGGGCGCTCGCCGACCTGATGCCCGACGAGCCGGAGGTGATCGGGCTGCTGGCGCTGCTCCTGCTCACCGAGGCCCGCCGGCCGGCGCGGGTGGGGCCGTCGGGCGAGCTGGTCGTGCTCGCGGACCAGGACCGGTCGCTGTGGAACCGGGAGCTGATCGCGGAGGGGCACGACCTGGTGCGGCAGTGCCTGCGCCGTGATCAGCCGGGGCCCTACCAGTTGCAGGCCGCGATCAACGCCGTGCACACGGACGGGCCGGCGACCGACTGGGTGCAGGTGCTGGCTCTCTACGACCAGCTGCTGGCGCACACCCCGACCGCGATCGTGGCGCTCAACCGCGCGGTCGCCGTCGCCGAGGTGCACGGACCGGAGCAGGCGCTGGCCACCATCGACGAGCTGGACCTGCCGGGCTATCACCTGCTGCCCGCCACCCGCGCGGAACTGCTCACCCGCCTGCGCCGCGTCCCGGATGCCGTCGCCGCCTACGACGAGGCGATCACCCTGGCCACGAACGACACGGAACGAGCCTTCCTCCAGACGCGCCGGGCGCTGCTGACCCCGGACACCTGACCACCGCCCGCTCGGCGCGTCTGGAGGCGCTCAGCTGACCACGCGGAAGCGCAGGTGGGTCGCGCCCGGGGTGGCGATCGCGTCGGTGCGTTCCAGGGTGATCGCGGCGTCGAGCGTGTCGAACAGCGGCGTGCCGCCGCCGATCAGGATCGGCACCACGTGCACGATGATCTCGTCGACCAGCCCCAGGGGCAGCGCCTGCTGCATGACCGTCGCGCCGTGCAGGCCCACGGCCTTGTCGCCGGCCGCTGCCGCTGCCTGCTTGATGGCGCTGGCCACGCCGTCGGTCACGAACGTGTACGCCGCCGGGTGTGCCTCGGTCGGCGCGTTGTGGGTCACGACGAAGCACGGGCCGTCGAGCGGACCGCTTTCGCCCCACATCTCCACGCACTTGTCGAACGACCTGCGGCCCATCACGACCGCGCCGGTGCCGTCGACGGCCTCCTGCAGCAGTGCCTTGTCGGCCTCGGTGGGGTCGTCGAACAGCCAGTTGTGCAGGCCCTCGGCGCCGTCGCCGAACGGGTTCTCGCGGCTGTCGTTGGGGCCGGTGACGAAGCCGTCGAGGGACATGGACATGTCACAGATCACGCGAGCCATGGAGAGGTCCTTCCACACACGGGCCGGTGCGCGGCCCTGTTCGGTGCCTTCGACCAACGCGTCGAACAGTGGACCCGCTTTTCGACACGTTCGCGAATCAAACCGTTGGAAGGATGGTGATGCGGTGCCGGGTCTCGGCACCGCATCACCACATCTCGTGCCCGGTCAGATGTTCCAGACCTGGAACTCGGAGAGCTGGCCCGCGGGCCAGCCGGAGTTCGCCGTGATGTTGAGCCGGACGTACCGGCGGGAGGTCGCGGCGAACGTGATGGTCACCGTGTTGTTGTTGCCGGGTGCGAAGGAGTAGCTCGCGGCCGGCACGATCGCGGTGAAGTTCGTTCCGTCGGTGCTGCCCAGGACCGACAGCGTCTCGTTGCGTGCTCCCCACGAGGCGGGCAGCTGCAGTGCGACGCGACTCGCGCTCTGGGCCGAGCCGAGGTCGACCTGAACCCATTGCGGGAAGGCGTTGTTGGCGCTCTCCCAGTAGCTGTTCTGGTTGCCGTCGGTCACGTTGCCCGACGGGTAGACGTCGGAGTGGCTGGACTCGCTGGTGGGCCTGCCCGCCGCGAGGTTGATGCTCGTGGAACCCGCACCGGTGCCGGACAGCGCGACGCTGGTCGGGCTGTTGGCCGCGTTGCTGGTGACCGTCACCGTGCCGGTGCGGGTGCCCGATGCCGTCGGCCGGAAGCTGACGTTCACCGTGCAGGACGCGCCGATCGCGATCGTGGCGCAGTTGTTGGTCTGCGTGTAGTCACCCGAGACGGTCACACCCGAGACCGACGCGGCCGCGTTGCCGGTGTTGGTCACCGTCACCGCCCGCGCGGCGCTGGTCGTGTCGAGCGCCTGCGACGCGAACGTGAGCGAGGACGGGTTGGTGCTCAACATGGCCGCGTTCGGCGGGGTGCTGCCGCTGGGGTACACCTCGAGCTCCGAGGCCTGCCCGGCCGGCCAGCCGCTGTTGGCGGTGATGTTGACCCGCACGTAGCGCGCGTTGGTCGACGGGGTCGTGATGTTCACGACGTTGGTCGGCGAGGTGAACGTGTAGGTCCCGGACCCGACGGCCGTGCCGAAGGTGGAGCCGTCCGTGCTGGTCTGGACCGAGAGGGTCTGCGTGCGCGTGCCCCACGCCGGCGACGGCGGCAGCTTGAGCGTCACCCGGCCGATCGTGCTCGTCGCGCCGAGATCCACCTGCAGCCACTGGGGGAAGGCGTTGTTGGCGCTCTCCCAGTAGGTGTTCGCGTCGCCATCCGTTGCCGTGGCGGGGGACTGCGTGCCGTTGACCTGGCTGCTCGCCGACGCCGGCCTGCCGAGCGCGATGTTGGTGTCGGTGCCGATGCCGCTGCCCGTGAGCGCGATCGACGTCGGGCTGTTGTTGGCGTTGCTGGTGAGCGTCACCGCGCCGGTACGCGTCCCCGACGTGGTCGGCCGGAACGTGACGTGCACCGTGCAGGAGGCGCCGACCGCGAGGGTCGAGCAGTCGTTCGTCTGGGTGTAGTCGCCGGTCGCGGCCACGCCGGAGACGGTGGCCGAGGTGGTACCCGAGTTGGTGACCGTGACCGCCTGCGCCGACGACGGGCTGCCGACGATCGTGCCGGGGAAGGACAGGCTGCTCGGGTTCGGGCTGAGGATCGGGCCGGGGGCGACGCCGGTACCCGAGAGCGGCACGGTGTTGGTGACGCCCGCGGCGGCGATGGTGAGGTTGCCGGTGCGGGACCCCGCCGCTGCAGGGGCGAACCTGAGAGTGACGGTGCACGACGATCCGGCGGGGAGGCTGCTGCCGCACGTGTTGGTCTGGCTGAAGTCACCCGTGGTGGCGACCGAGGTGACCGGTGCGGCCGCGGTACCGCTGTTGGTGACGGTCACGGCCTGCGGCGCGCTCGTCGAGCCGGTCGCGACCGAGCCGAAGCCGACCGCGGTCGGGCTGACCGAGATCTGCGACCCGTTGTCCGGCAGGTAGGGCGGGAACGCCGGGTTGGTCAGGTTCTGGCACATCGGCGTGCCGAAGATGCCCGAGTTGCCGCCGCCGTCGGTCAGCGTGAACCCGACGCCACAGCTGTAGATCGGTCCGGGTGCCTGCGTGCCCGTCGCGGTGCTGTTGGTGATCGTGGCCGATCCGCCGACCTGCTCCTGGACGACCCAGGTGCCGGTGTTCTGGATCGTCGCGTTGTTGATCTTGACGTTGGTGATGTTCGAGCCCGACACGAACTGGATGGCCTCGTAGGGACTCTGCTGGATGAGGATGTTGTCGACGTTGGTGAGGCCGGTCATCGCGCCGTCCCGGGCGTCGAACCACAACGCGCCGACGCCGAACTGCCAGTTCGGGTCGAGGCTGCCGGACCGGATGATCGTGTTGCGCAGCACGTCGGTTCGCCCCAGCGTGGTGGAGCCGAAGCGTTGCGCGACATGGATTCCGCCGCCCTGCGTGAGGCCGGCGTCGATGACCCGGTTGTCGGTCACGAAGTTGTCGTGCCCGCCGTAGATCGCGATGCCGTTGGCGAGAATCGGGTACTGCACGGTGTTGTGGTCGAACGAGTCGCCCGAGTCGGCGTTCTGCTCGGCCCAGGTCGCCAGGCCGTCGTCACCGAGGTTGCGCAGGTCCGAGTTCGTGACCTTGGAGTTGGTGACGCCGTTGTGGAAGTTGACGCCGTCGGCCGTGACGTTGCGGATCCGCATGCCGGAGAAGACCAGGTTGGTGAACGGCCCGTCCATCCAGGCGCCGACCTTCATGTGCTCGATCCACAGCCGGTCCACAGTGGAGTTGTTGAGCGCCCCGCCGACGCCGTTGACCTGCGCGCCGTCGTTGCGCTCCTGGACGTCGCCGAAGATCGCGAAGTCGGCGAGGTGCACGTCGCTGCTCGCGTTCGGCGCGTAGTTGCCGTAGAAGCCCGGTGCCGCGCCGACGACGGTCGAGCGCCACATGCCGGCGCCCTTGATCGTGACGTTGTTCAGGACCAGGTGACCCGGGATCTTGAACGTGCCCTCCGGGATCCACACCGTGCCACCGGGGCCGGCGGCGGAGATCGCCGAGTTGAAGGCGGCCGTCGCGTCGGCCGCGCCGGTCGGGTCGGCGCCCTTGCTGGTCACCGAGACCGAGCCGGACGGCTGGGCGAGGGCGCCCGCGACGTTCTCGAAGTCGGCGAAGTCGATCGTGTACGAGGACGCGGTGTCCTCGGCGTCGACCTGCAGCCGGAACTTGGTGCCGGCCGGGTAGCTGGTCGGGAAGAGGCGGTGCGCCTCGTCGTAGAAGTGGTGCGGGTTGCTGCCCGGCGAGTTGGTGAACGGGTAGCCGCCGTAGTACCAGCTGTAGGCGTTGGTCAGGGTGATGTTGGGCTGCTTGGTCCCGTTGACGTAGAGGGACAGCGGCGCCGTGTAGACCGACCCGGAGCCGGTGTCGGGGATGCTGTAGCGGAAGACGATGGAGTTCGTCGCGGACGGGGTGGTGAACTCGACGTACTTGCCGGTGCCCTGCAGCGTCACCGCTTTGCGGTAGGACGCCTCGGCGGCGAGGGTGTTGTAGGTGGCGGTCGGGCCGATGACCGTGCCGTTGGTGGCCGAGTTCTCCGCCTGCACCTGGACGTAGGGCAGGGTGGCGCCGACACCGCCGGTCGCGGCAGCGGACGCGGGTTCGGCCGCAAGGACGACGAGGCCGGCGGCGATCAGCGCGCCACCCGCGGCGAGCGCGCCGATTCTGGTTGAGGGGGACATTCGCTGCTCTTCTCTAGGCAGGGGCGAACAGTCGGGGGCAACGCCGTCAGGAGCGGGGCAGGGGTGGGACGGTGCTAGGGAGACCGTAACCCGCATCACACATTCCTGCAATATCGGGACGCATCATTGCAAGAACTCGACATGGAGTTGGCACGCCAACACCGTCCCGGGAAACACGGTCCATGCTGGTCAGCCACACCGGATCCGGTCCGGCGCCCCGTCAGGGTCGTGGTGGGCGACCGAGCCAGATGGTCACGTCGTCCTCGCGCTTGCAGAAGACCTCGACGAGGCAGTCGGCCTGCTCCGCGCGTACGTACTCGACGTCGGTGTCGGTCGAGTGGGTGACCTGCCAGTGCTGCGCCGTCAGCGCCGCCTCGCTCGCGCGCGCGACCGCCACGGGCTCGTAGGGGCGGTTCTTGTCCGCGGCGATGATCATCATCACGGAGTCGCTGTCCTCGTCGGCCTCGCGAATGACCACCACGGCGCCGAGCGGGAACGTGGCCTGCGCGGCCATGATCACCTGCGCCCGGACGAACGCGACTGCCGAGTCCACATCGGTGAACTGCCCAGTCACGCCTGCCTCCCTGGTGCCGGTTCGTAGCATCCCACGCGGCCGCGCCACCGGCGGTCACCTGCGACGGAGTGTTGCCCAGTGCCTTGATGAGACGGGACCGACCTACGTCGTGAGCCGGCCGGGTGAAACCCGGCACGGGGGTCCGCGCCGTGCTTGACATCGGCTTCACGTCGTCACTTTGCTGGGAGGAAAGCGTTTTCCGAGAACTCGATGGCGAGGTCGTCGCATGCGATGGAATCTCCGGCGGATGTCCACCGCCGTGGTCGGGGTCGTACTGGCCGGGGGAGCGGCGCTGCTCTCCGCCGCGCCGGCGTCCGCGGTACCGGCCGCGCCCGGTGAGTCGAACGGTGGTGTGAAGGTCATGCCGCTCGGGGACTCGATCACCGACGGGTTCAACGTGCCGGGTGGCTACCGGATCAACCTGTGGCAGCGGCTGGTCGCGGGCGGCTACACGGTCGACTTCGTCGGCTCCGGGTTCAACGGTCCCGACAGTCTCGGCGACCACGACCACGAGGGCCACTCCGGCTGGCGCATCGACCAGCTCGACGCCAACATCGTCGGCTGGCTGCAGACCTACACGCCGCACACGATCCTGCTCCACATCGGCACGAACGACATGAACCAGAACCACGACGTCCCGGGCGCGCCGGGCCGGCTGTCCGCGCTGATCGACAAGATCCGGGCCACCGCACCGGACGTGGAGCTGTTCGTCGCCCAGATCACGCCGGAGTCGGACCCGACCCTCGAGTCGCGCGTGACCGCCTTCAACGCCGCCCTGCCGGACATCGTCGCCCAGAAGGGCCCGAAGACCCACCTGGTCGACATGCACTCCGCGATCACCACCGCCGACCTGGCCGACGGCGTCCACCCGAACGCGACAGGCTACGACAAGATGGGTGACCGCTGGTTCGCCGCGCTCCAGTCCGTCCCGGGCAGCGTCACCCCGACGTCCACCGCCGACGACTGGACACTCGCCGGCTGACCGTCCGGGCTAGCCGGAGACCACCAGCGGGACACGGCGGCGGGGCAGCAGCAGCGGGCTGGCGAGGATGAGCACTCCCGCGACCGCGATGGCCGTGCGCGGGCTGGTGGCGGCCGCGAGCAGGCCGCCCAGCGCGGTGAGGGTGGCGATGGCGGCGCTGTTGCCGATCGACCAGGCGGACAGGGTGCGGGCGATGCGGTCCGGTGGCGTGTGTTCCAGCCGGTAGGTGGCGAGGACCGGGCTGAACAGGCTCATGCTGGTGATGATCGCGAGCTCGACCGCCATCACGGTCGCGAGGCCGGCGGCGCCTGGCTGGACGAAGGCGAGACCGAGCAGCCAGACCGCCCGCAGCGTGCCGACCGTGCGCAGGACCTGGTCCTGGCCGTAGCGCGCCACGACACAGTGAGCCAGGCGTGAGCCGATGAGCCCGCCGACGCACGGCGCGGCGAAGGCGAGGCCGTACTGCCAGGGCGGGAACCCGAGCTGGCGAAGCAGGAGCACGGCCAGCAGCGGCTCGGTGGCCATGATCAGTCCGGCGACGAGCAGGTTGTTGACGAAGAGCGCCCGCAGGCCGGGGTGGGACAGGATGTGCCGCCAGCCGTCGAGCAGTTCGCCGGCCCGGACCCGGCGCCGGCCGGTTCGTCGCGGCTGCTCCTCCCGGCCGCGAATCACGCCGATTCCCAACGCGGACAACAGGTAGCTGAGGGCATCGGCCACCACGGTGACGACCGGCCCGAACAGCCCGATCGCTGCTCCGCCCAGCGGCGGCCCGACCGCGATGGAGCTCCACGTCGTGGACTCGAACCGCGCGTTGGCCACGAGGAGATCCGCCGGCCGGACGATGGACTTGAGGTAGGCGCCGGCGGCCGCGTTGAACGCGATCTTGGCCGCGGCGACCACGGCTGAGACGGCCAGCAACTGGACGAACCCGAGCAGGCCGAGGGCGTAGGCGACCGGGAGGGACAGCAGGACGGCGAACCGCGCCAGGTCCATCGCGATCATCACCGGCCGCTTGCGGCGATACTCCACCCACGGGCCGAGCGGCAACGCGAGCAGCGCGCCGACGGCCGGCCCCACCGCGGACAGCACGGACACCTGTACGGGGCTGGCGTGCAACACCAGCACGGCGAGCAGGGGGAGCGCACCGAACCCCAGCCCGGAACCGTAGGCGCTGACCGCGTATGCCGCCCACAGCCACCCGAACCGCCGGCCGAGGGACCGCCTTGCCACCGCTCCGCACCCCCACTGCCCGCAACGTGCCGTGCATCCTACGAAGAGCTCGCCGGCCTCACCACCGGCCGCCGTTCCCGGGCACGTGAATCCAGGCCGGCACCTCTCGCTCGCCCACGCGGACATCGGGAATCCGCTCGAACGTCGCGGCGTCGATGCCCGGGTAGTCGTGCGGTACCACGGATCGGTGGACGCTGTCCGTGATCGCGAGAACGAGCGGGGCACTGACCCAGTGGAGCGTGCGTTTGACCGCCGGCGCGTCCAGCAGCCGGCAGGCAACGTCGACCTCCTCACCGAAGCAACCCTGGCGGTCGTAGTGGACGCCACCCGCGTGGAGCGCGACCCGGAGGCGGAAGCTGTCCTCGGGCGACAGCCCGCGGAGGTAGTCCGCCAGTTCGGGGACCAGCCCGCCGAGCAGGGCGGTCATGGGTGCCTCGTCCACCAGGTGGAGGAACGCAAGGTATCCGTCACCGCGGTCGAACAACCGGTCTAGACCGGCAGGAGGAATCCCGGCCGCTCGCAGCGCTTTGTCGAGCGCGACGTACATGTGGTCGCGCATCCCCGCTCGCTGGGTATTCGTGCTCCTGGTCGAGTTCTCGATATCGACGGCGAGGATCGAGCGTTGGACCGGATGTATGGCCATTGGCTTCATGGTGTGGTCCCAGTCGTTCTGGCTGTGACCCGGTCGCCGATCGAGGGCCGCCGGGAAATGTCGTGATCGCACACACAAACATCCGGATGGTTGGCTCGGCAAGGATGGCCGTCTTTAGTCAGTAATCAAGCGAGTTCCAGGTTGCCGTCGATACTTGCCGATGCTATCAATGAATTTCGCGGCTCGTGCCTGAGATGCCACAACGAGGTGATCGACGTATGTCCGACAGGACGCAGCAGGGTCTGCTCAACGCCGGGCGTGAGGTCCTGTTGGAGATTGGGTACAAGATCCTCGAACGAGGTTTGACTGTCGACTCAATCGCCGAGCGGGCCGGAACATCGAGTCAGACGTTCTTCAACACGTATCCCAAGCACGCCGCCACGGGCGCCGGAGGCAAGGACAGGTTCATCTGGGAGCTGGTGGAGTCGCTCGGGACGGCGAATCCCCGAGCGACGATCGAGGCGCTGCAAGGCAGGATCAGGGCAGAACTCGTGGACAGCGACGGCGATCCGCTACCGGTCATCCGAGCGCTGGCCGAGCGGTCCCTTTGCGAGCCCGAGACCGAGCTGGCTCTTCGCTACCGCTCGTTCGTCGCGATATTCGGACACGATCACAAGCAGGCCAGGGCCGCGGCGCGGCGCGAGCACCAGGATGCCACCGAGTTGAACGCCGCCGCCTATGACGACTTGCTGAAGCGCTGGGGCGCCACTCCGCGGCAGCCCTTCACGTGCCAGGACATCGCCGTCACACTGTCCTGCCTCACCGAGGGATTCGCGCTCCGCCGGATCCTCGATCCCGATTCCGCACCGACGCACCTGTTCGGCGATGCCGTCGTCGCCCTCGCGGCGGCAATCGTCGACGTCGAACAGAAGAACGAGCACGTCGACGATCTCCTCAAGCCCGTCGTCGCCGAGGTGAAGGCGAGACACATCGCCCACGGCGGCGAGTCGCCCATCGAACTCGACGGGATCATCTCGGCGGCCCGGGACCAACTGGAGAGTCGCAACTACTTTCAGGTTCGGCTACCGCATATCGCCACCGCCGCCCAGGTGTCGCTGAGCTCGCTGAAGAGCATCTACCCGCGGGTGGACGACATCATCGTGGCGGCGCTCAAACCCAGCATCGAGGAACTGCGGGGCCATGTGGACGCGAACCGCGCGGCAGGGCGAGCCGAGCCTGCCGTTCTGCGCTCCTACCTCAGCAAGCTCGCCAGACTCGCCGAGGCCGAACCCGCCTTCATCGACGCACTGATCGTGTCGACCGCGGGCAACAGAGGAAACAGCGGTCCGTCCGAACTGGACTTGTCGCGGATGATCGCGCCGGTTATCGGGGACGGGCAGGAGAAGGGGACGATCGCGTCGGATCGATCCGCCGCGGAGCTGGCAGCCTTGCTGACGCGGATCATTCTCGTCGAGTGCCATACGTATCGCCATCAGTCGACAGGCTCGGCGCCGCACCGATCGCCCGACGAGCTAGCCGAGTCCGTCGCGAAGATGTGCCTCGACGGGCTGCAGGTCGTTGCGCCTCCCACGGCCCCCGAACTCGAGGCAGCATCGAGCTGACCCGCGCACCGCGGGCCGAGATCGACCGGATCATCCAGGACCAGGCTGCTCCCGGGTAGCTCGATTCGCGGCGACCATCGCGGCCGGGTCCGCCCAGAAGGTGGTCAGCAGGTCGACGACGGCGGACGCGGCCTCGAGCAGCGGTGCGACATGCCCGGCGCCGGCCAGGACGGCGGACGCGCCGTGCGGCACGCGAGCTGCCGCGGCTGCCGCGTGGGTGGGTGTCCAGGTCGGGTCCTCGGCGCCGCTCGCGAACAGGACCGGCGCATCGATCGTGGCCAGGGTGGGCGTCAGGTCCGCTCGGTCGAGGCTGGCGGACTGGATGGCGAGGTACATCCCGCGCCGGTTGGCACGGCGGAACGCGTCCGCGACGAGGGCGGCTGCTTCGGGATCGGTGGCCGGGGAGCCCAGCAGTGCGTTGGTGAGCGTCCTGACCACGGGACGCGGGCCGGTGAGCCGGTAGAGCTGGGTGAGGAGTGCGATCTGCCGTCGCTCGTGGGGGAGCAGCGCGTGGATGGGCGTACCGATGGCAGCGAGGCTGCGGCAGCGATCGGGGTAGGTTCCGTGCGGAGATGTTCGCCCCGGCCGCGCAGCGGGGTTATTCGGATCTCCGGGAACCGCACCTGCAGATCTTCGGCAACGTGGGCGTGGACGGCGTCCGTCTCACCGACCTCGCCGCGCGGGCCCAGCTGAGCCTCGCGGCGGCTTCCGAGCTCGTCAACGACCTGCAGGAGCTCGGATACCTGGAACGCCGGCCGCACGCCACCGACAAGCGAGCCAAGCTGATCTTTCCGACGCCCCGGGGCCGGCAGGCGCTCCAGGACGCTGGTGACCGGGTCGCCGAGATCGAGCAGCACTGGTCGAACCTCGTCGGGCCGGACCGGTTCGCCGACACCTGCCGCACCATGCAGGCCCTGCTGAACGCGTTGTCCAACGACAACGCGGGCACGTAGTCAGCGTCGGGGCGCGGCGGGTTGGAACAGTTCGACGAGGTTGCCGGCGGGATCGGCGAGCAGGATCTGGCGTCCGCCGGGGCCGGTGGTCACCTCGCTGCTGAACGGCAGGCCTGCGTCGTGCAGACGGGTGATCTCGGCGTCGAGGTCGTTGACGACGAGGTGGATGCGGTTGCGGCCGGCGGTGGCAGCGCCGGCCGGAGTGGCGCGGGCACCTGAGCTGGCAGGGCCGGAGAGCAGGAGGCGCAGCGGCCCGCGGCGCACGTCGGCGAAGGCGGGGACGGCGTCGCTGTGCAGGGTGAAGCCGAGGTGGGCGGTGTAGAAGTCGACAGCTTCCTGCACGTCGTCGACGAGGTAGCGGACGCTGGCGTACTGGTCGGTCACGGTGAGCCTCCTCGACTCATCGGTGGGCGAGGATCGGCAGCAGGTGCCGGACCCGGGTGTCGATGTCCGCCGCGGTGTGGCGGAAGGCGCGGTATCCGGTGGGGTCGGGGACGCTCCAGTGGGCGCGCCGCGGGTCGTTGTCGAACTCGGGGCACGCTTCACGGGCCTTGTCGCACAAGGTGATCACGTGGTCGAAGCGGCGGTGCGCCACCGTGTCGACGTGCCGGGGATGGCGGCCGCCGACATCGATACCGAACTCGTCGCCGAGGACGCGGACCGTGTCGGGGTGCAGTGCGGGCTTCGGGCGGGTTCCGGCGCTCGTCACCCGCACCCGGTCGGCGGTGTGGCGGCGCAGCAGGGCCTCGGCGATGGGGGAGCGAGCGCTGTTTCCGGTACACACGAACAACACGGCGATCCGCTGCGAGCGCCGCGGGGCTGACGGGGGCGCGGCCAGAGCCGGGTGCAGCGCCGCGCCGGCGTCGGCCAGCGCCTCGGCGCAGCGGTCGAGGTCGAGGTGGTAGTAGGTGTCGCGGCCGTCGAACGTGCTGCGGGTGGTGGTGACCCAGGTGCTGTCGCGCAGCAGCCGCAGGTGGTAGGAGACCAGGTTCTGCGGCTGGTCGAGCAGCGTCATCAGGTCGCGGACGCGGTAGTCGCTGCCGGCGAGTTCGGTGAGCAGCCGCCAGCGCAGCGGATGGGCCGCGAGGCGCGCGAACTCCGGTGGGTGGGTGGCTTGACCGGGGGCCAGCATGCTCGTGAAGATACATCCAATCGAATTGATGTATCAAATTGATCTGATGTATCCGAGGTGGCCTGGATGGCGCGGCGCGACGACGGGACCGGCACGCCACCGGCCGCGGGCGAGCTCGCCCGGCGGCTGGGCACCGCCGACGCGGTCGTGATCGGGCTCGGCTCGATGATCGGCGCGGGGGTGTTCGCCGTGTTCGGTCCCGCTGCGCGGGCCGCCGGTGCGGGCATGCTGGCCGGGCTGGCGATCGCGGCGGTGATCGCGTACTGCAACGCGGTCGCGTCCGCCCAGCTCGCGGCCGCCTACCCCACGTCGGGCGGCACCTACATCTACGGACGGGAACGCCTCGGGCACTGGTGGGGGTTCGCCGCCGGGTGGGGCTTCGTGGTCGGCAAGACCGCCTCGTGCGCGGCGATGGCCCTCACGTTCGCCGCCTACGTGCTGCCGGGCCCGCCGTGGGCACAGCGTGGCGTCGCGGTGGCCGCGGTGATCGGCCTGACAGCGCTCGGCTACCGCGGGGTGACCAGGACCGCGATGCTGGCCCGCGTGCTGGTGGCCATGACGCTGACCGCCCTGGTCGTCGTGGTGGCGGGCATCGCGGCCGGTGCGCATGCCGGACCTGTCGGCCGGCCGTGGACCGGTGGTGTCTACGGGGTCCTGCAGGCCGCGGGCCTGCTGTTCTTCGCCTTCGCCGGCTACGCGCGCATCGCCACGATGGGCGAGGAGGTACGCGACCCACGCCGCACCATTCCGCGCGCCATCCCGCGCGCCCTGCTGATCACGACGGCGGTCTACCTGATGGTGGGCGCTGCCGCGCTGCTCGCCGCCGGCCCCGACCGGCTCGCCTCCTCGACGGCGCCGTTGGCCACGGCCGTGCAGGCCGCCGGCATCGGCGGGCTCACCCCGGTCGTACGGGTCGGCGCCGCGGTCGCGGCGCTCGGCGCGCTGCTCGCCCTGCTCGCGGGCATCGGCCGGACCAGCCTCGCCATGGCCCGCCGGCACGACCTGCCCGGCTGGCTGGCCACGGTGCACCCACGCCACCAGGTCCCGCACCACGCGGGGTTCGTCGTCGCCGTGGTGGTCTGTGTCCTGGTCGCCACGGCCGATCTGCGCGGGGTGATCGGGTTCTCCTCCTTCGGCGTGCTCGTCTACTACGCCATCGCCAACGCAGCCGCCTGCACCCAGCCGGCCGCCGACCGCCGTTGGCCTCGCCGGCTCAATGTTCTCGGCGCCCTCGGCTGTCTCCTCCTGGTGGCCACCCTGCCCTGGCAGTCCGTGGTCGCCGGCCTCGTCATGTTCGCCGTGGGTCTCCTCGGCCGAGCCGCCGCCGTCAGCGCGTTTTCTCGTTGGCGTCGGGAGCAGCGGTAGCGGTATGACTACCTGAATGGGGGTCTTCGCACACGCTCGGTTCCGCTGGCTGGCGATCGCGCGCACGACCGGGTTTCTCGGCAATGCCGTCGCGCCGATCGCGTTGGCGTTCGCCGTGCTCGACCTGTCCGGCTCGGTCACCGACCTCGGGATCGTGGTCGGCGTGCGGTCGATCGCGAACGTCGCGCTCCTGCTGGTCGGCGGGGTGCTGGCCGACCGGCTGCCGCGGGCGTTGCTGCTGCAGGGGTCCAGCGTCGCGGCGGCGGGGACCGCGGCGCTGATGGCCGTCGCGGTGCTGGCCGGGTTCGCCTCCGTGCCGCTGCTCGCCGGGATCGGGCTGGTCAACGGCGCGGTCTCGGCCGTGGCGCTGCCGGCGTCGTACTCGATCACGCCGGAGACCGTGCCGGCCGGGCTGTTGCAGCAGGCCAACGCGGTGCTGCGGGTGGGCACCAACGCGGCGGCGATCGTCGGCGCCTCGCTCGGTGGCCTGCTCGCGGCGACGGCGGGCCCCGGCTGGGCGATGCTGGTGATCGCGGCCGTGTTCGTGATCGAGGCGGCGTGTTACGCGGCCGTGGGCGGCACGCGGGTGGACCGGCCGCGCGCCAACCCGCGCACCGAGCTGCGCGACGGCTGGTCGGAGTTCGTGTCACGGCGGTGGGTGTGGGTCGTGGTGCTGCAGTTCATGATCGTGAACGCGGCGATGGTCGGTGGCCTGCAGGTGCTCGGGCCCGCGGTCGCCGACGAGACGGTCGGGCGGGCGGCGTGGGGCTTGACGCTGGCATGTCAGACGGCGGGCGCGGTGGTCGGCGGGCTTGTCGCGGTCCGCTGGTTGCCGCGGCGCGCGCTGTTCTTCGGGGTAGCGCTGACGGCCGTGTTCGCGCTTCCGCTGCTCGCGCTCGGGCTGGTACCGCACCTGGCGATGCTCGTCCCGGCGATGTTCCTGTGCGGCATCGCGATGGAGCAGTTCACGATCGCCTGGGACCTGTCGCTGCAGGAGAACGTGCCCGGCGAGAAGCTGGCGCGGGTGTACAGCTACGACATGATCGGCTCCTCCGTGGCGGTGCCGGCCGGGCAGTTCGCGGTCGGCCCGGTCGCCGCGGTGGCCGGCCCGGCCGCGACGCTGGTCGGCTGCGCGGTGTTGATCGTGGCGGTGACGTCGGCGGCGCTGGCCAGCCGCGAGGTGCGGACGTTGCGCAGACGTGCGCTGGTCGTCGAACCGTCTGCATGAGACACCCGGACGCTAGTCCTCCTGGCTCAGGTTCACCTCGCCGTCGAACAGGTCGCCCGCCACGCTGCCCTGCGTGGGGGTGTCGGCGGCCGGCGGCTCGGCCTGGGGATCGAGCGGCAACAGGTCGGTCGGCGGGTCGAGGGGGGCGTCAATGGTGGGGAGCGGTTCGGGTACGGGGGCGGCCCCCTCTTCGGGCGGCGGCAGGCCGTCGTTCTCGACTGTCATCGACGCCTCCTCGGTCACGATGGTCCGACCGGAGTACCCGCGCAGCCGCGGGCCATGCCGTCCCATCGCGCCCGGTTCGACTACCCAGCGTCGTGACCACGCGAAACTAGCTGCCGACCAGCTCGGTAGCGGCTTGTTCGCCGAGCGACACGGCCTGGGCCGGGTCCTCGATCGGGCCGGCGACCACGCCGGGGAAGGCGACGTAGTCCACGACCTTGCCGCTGACCCCGCCGGTCGACGGGTCGGGGTCGATGCCCAGTGCGGCGGCCATCGCGTAGGACGCCTCGCCGATCTGCCCGGACGGGCCGAGGTCGCCGACCACGCCGTAGACGACGGTGTCCTCGTACACCGCGGCGACCACGGTGCCGCCGGTGAGGCCGGAGTCGCGGTAGTCCCAGGTGCCGCTGGCCAGCGGCAGCACCACGTACGGCAGCTCGGACGCGATCAGCGGCTGGCCGTCGGACTGCGGGAACGCGGTCTCCGGCTGGAACGCGGGGTCGGTGTCCTCGTTGCACTGTTCGGTGGGCTGGCCGTCGCAGTCGATGGTCATGCCGGACCGCCAGTGCACCGCGGCGCCGGTCCCGCACACCGGGATGTCCCGTGTCATGCCCTCACGTTCCGCGTAGAGCCCCTGTGACACCTGGGTTTCACACCCGGCGACGCGGTCCCGCAGCTGGTCGGCGGTCGGCCCGGCGGCCGGGTGCGGGGTCACGGGCGCGGGCTGTGCCACCGCCGGCGCGACCGCTGCGGCGGCGGCCGCCGCCACCGCCAGACACGTCAGCAACGTCCTGCGCACCACGACCACCTCCGTTGACTTGTCACCTACAGACAACAGATCCGGTCAAGGTCCGTCAACACGGCGATGGTCTGGTGTGCCGCCACCACGGCCAGGCTAGAGCGCGAAGCGGAGCTCGACGTAGGTCCTGCGCAGTCCGGGGGTGGCGTTCATGATCCGGAACAGCCGGCGGTAGTGCGGCACCGGGATCCGCCGGTAGTGGGTGGCGAACGGTTCGCGTGCCAGGCGACGCAGGCGCGGGTTCCACCGCTCGAGCTCGCGGCCGTCGCGCGTGCCCCAGCGGAAGGGCGTGGGCAGGCGAGTCAGCCACGGCGCCACCGCGTCGAAGACCAGCTCGCCGGTGTCGAAGCGGTCGGTGAGCCGGCGCAGGAGCAGGCGCAGCTCGTCGCCGTCGAGGTAGGGGAACAGCCCCTCGGCGATCACCAGTACCGGCCGGTCGGCCGGCACCTCGCCCAGCCAGTCCGGATCGGTCACCGACGCGCCGATCAGGTGGTAGCCCGGCGGCTCGGCGAACAGCTGCCGGCGCACCTCGATGACCTTCGGCACGTCGAGGTCGAACCAGCGCACACCGGCCGGTGGCGCGAGCCGGAGCATCCGGCTGTCCAGCCCGCAGCCCAGGTGCAGGACCGTGGCGTCCGGGTGCCGGGTGAGGAAGTCGGCGCTCCACTCGTCGAGCCGTTTTGCCCGCAGTGCCACCAGGAACTGGTTGCTCCGCGGCCGGAGCCGGCGGTCCAGCGCGGCGAAGTCGTAGTCGATCCGCTCGACCGCCTCGGCGGCGTAGTGGTCCCCGAGGATCGGTTGCGGCAAGCGGCTCTCCCACGCGCGCAGGTACAGGGTGCCGAGCAGGGTCCAGGTGATGCCGCCGTCGTCCAGGCCGGCGACGTCGATCTGCTCCTCGTTCATGGACCGCTCCTTCCGGACTTGCGTTGACGGACGCCCGGTCCGAGCTCCGGTCAGCGGGTGCTGGTCCAGGGCTCGTCGTCGGAGTCCCCGAGGATCGGGTCGAGGGTGGGATCGCCGGCCCTCGGCTCCGCCCACCCTTCGCGGTCGGGCGAGGTGGGTTCGCCGTAGCCGGTGTGGTCGGGCAGTTCCCGGCCCCGGCCGGCGCGGAATCCCCGGTATGGCGCGACTTCCTCGTGCGGTGTCGACCAGGGCGGCAGCAGGGGCGCGGGGAACGACGGGAGGACGCGCAGGACCCGGTGGAGCACGGCCGCCGACTCGGCGACCTCCTGGTCGGCTTGTGCCGCCCGCTCCCGCTGCCGCCGCCTGCGCCACCCCATGCTCATCACCCCTCGGAATCACTATGCCGCAAGGGACACGCGGTGGCGACAGCGTGCGCGGCGCCTACCGGTTCAGGCTCCGAGCGACGCGCGGACGACTCGGTCCCAGGTGCGGCCGGGGGAGAGGGCGCGGGTGGTCACGAGCATGCGCGCGGCGGGGGTGATGACGTAGCGGGTCCGTGGCCGGCGTGCCGTGATGGCGTGGGCGACCGCCTTGGCGACGGCGCGGGGGCGTCCGGTCATGGCCTTGTTGCGGTAGCTGCGGGCCATGGCGGTGTCGACGTGGCGGACGCGGTCGACGTAGGGGGAGTCCTCGGGGGTGGCGGTGCTCATGGTGCCCGCGGCGGTCTCGCCGAACCGGGTCGCGATCAGGCCGGGTTCGACGATGGAGACCTTGATGCCGAACGGTTTGACCTCGTAGCGCAGTGCGTCGGAGAGTGCTTCGACGGCGTGCTTGGAAGCGTGGTAGTAGCCGCCGAAGGGAAAGGTGAGCCGGCCGCCCATCGAGGACATCATCACGATCCGGCCGGCGCCCTGCTCGCGCATGGACGGCAGCACGAGCTGGGTCAGCCGGGCGAGGCCGAACACGTTGGTCTCGAACTGGGCGCGCACGCGGTCCAGCGGGACGTCCTCGATCGCGCCGTACGCGCCGTAGCCGGCGTTGTTGACCAGCGCGCCGATCCGGCCGTGCTCGCCGTGGATCTTGGCGACCGCGGCCGTCATGGAGTGCTCGTCGTTCACGTCGAGCGGCAGCACGTGCGCGCCGGCTTCGGCGAGGTGGTCGAGCGTTTCGGGCCGGCGCGCGGTGGCGTAGACGGTGTGTCCCTTCGCGAGCAGAAGCTGCGCGGTGCTCTCGCCGATGCCGGAGGAGCAGCCGGTGATCAGGATCGGCCCGGTCGTGGTGTCGGTCATGGGTTGTCCTTTCGACGGTTCGTTCGCGGGGAGCTCGGGAGCCCGGCCATCACCAGCTCGACCAGCAGGTGCAGCCGGGCGCGCGCGGCGTCGGGTTCGTGCAGGTCGGCCTCGAACCCCATGACGCAGCGGGTGAGCATCGCGGCGATCTCCCGCGCCCGCTTGCGGGGAAGCCGTCCGGCCAGGGGCGCGGCGGCGAGGGACTCGATGGTCGCGGTGTACTCCGCCGACCCGTCGGCGTCGGCGCGGGCGTGCGCCGCCAGGAGCTCCACCGCGTGCTCCGAGCGCGCGGCGAGGTCGAGGATCAGGTCGAGCTTGGCGAGCAGGACGCCTTCGACCCGCGCACCGAGCTCCAGGGCGGTGTCGTCCGCGGCGGCTCGCGCACGCGTCAGCGAGGACCGCAGCAGCTCGGCGCCCACGGCGCGCAGCAGCTCGTCCTTGTTGCGCACGCGCAGGTAGACCGCGGGCCGGGACATCCCCGCCGCGATGGCGACATCGCCCATCGTCGTGCGGGTGTACCCGTAGCGGGCGAACGAGTCGAACGCCGCCGTCAGCAACGGATCGCCCAGCTCCAATGACATGCTGACAACCTACGCACAGATTGTCAGCATGTCAGGATGGCGCGCGTCACACCTGCCGATCAGGTGAACGCGGCGAACATCCCGGGCTCGTAGGAACCGCCCTTCTGGTGCAGGATCACGCCGAGCCGGTTGGCCGCGTTGATCATGGCGACCAGGCAGACCAGCGCGGCGAGCTGGTCGTCGTCGTAGTGCTTGCGCAGGTGGGTCCAGGTCTCGTCGGACACGCCGTGGTGGGCGTCGGCGAGCCGGGTGCCCTCCTCGGCGAGCGCGAGTGCGGCCTGCTCGGCCTCGGTGAACACGGTGGTCTCGCGCCAGGCGGCGACCAGGTTGAGCCGGACCGCGGTCTCCCCGGCGGCAGCGGCCTCCTTGGTGTGCATGTCGATGCACCAGCCGCAGCCGTTGACCTGGCTGGCGCGCAGGCTCACCAGCTCCTGGGTGGCCTTCGGCAGCGGCGACTGGTCGATCACCAGGGCCGCGTTGGCGAACCGCTTGGTGAACTTGGTGCCGAGCTCGTTGGTGAACATGTCGATGCGGGGTTCCATGACTCGTCCTCACTCGTGGTGTCGTGTCTGCTGCGCGGACGAACACGAGATGCCACTGACCCGGTTCGTGTGACAGCACGGTCCGTGACGCGCGCCACCAACCGGGTGGGCTGTCACAAAACAACGGGCCCCGGTGTCTGGTGGGTGACACAGTCGAGCGTGAGGAGAGGAGCCGACATGGCCGGCGCGTCGCAGACCGTCCCCGGCGATCGCGACGGGAGCCCGGGCCGGGACGACCGCCCGGACCCCGCCACCGAGGCGTTCCTCGCACATCGCAACCTGTTGTTCACCGTCGCCTACGAGATGCTCGGCTCGGCCGCTGACGCGGAGGACGTCCTGCAGGAGAGCTGGCTGCGGTGGGCGGGCGTGGACCTCGGCACCGTACGGAACCAGCGTGCGTACCTGGTCCGGATCACCACCCGCCAGGCGCTCACGCGGCTGCGCACCCTTGGCCGCCGCAAGGAGTCCTACGTCGGCCCCTGGCTGCCCGAGCCGCTGCTCACCGCGCCCGACGTGGCCGACGACGTCGAGTTGGCCGACAGCGTCTCGATGGCGATGCTGCTGGTGCTGGAGACCCTCACGCCGACCGAGCGGGCGGTGTTCGTGCTGCGCGAGGTGTTCGCCTTCGGGTACGACGAGATCGCGGCAGCCGTGGACAAGAGCGCCACCGCGGTCCGCCAGATCGCCCACCGGGCACGGGCACATGTCGCCGCGCGCCGCCCCCGCGAGATCGCCTCCCCGGCCGAGACCCGCGACGCGCTCGAGGCGTTCCAACGCGCGGTGGAGACGGGCGACCTGCAACGCCTGCTCGACATCCTCGCGCCGGATGTCGTCCTCCTGGGTGATGGTGGCGGCGTCAAGCAGGCCGTGCCGCGGCCCATCGTCGGAGCCGGCCGCGTGGCCCGGCTGCTGTCCATCGGGCTGGGCCGGATCGCCGCCACGGCGTCGCTGCAGCCGGTACAGGTCAACGGCTACCCGGGGCTGGTCCTCCGGCTCGACGGCGAGGACGGCGAGATCGACACCGTCATCGCGGTGCGCATCGACGACGGCCTCATCACCGGGCTGTACGCCGTGCGCAATCCCGCGAAGCTGACGCACATGGAGCGCGAAACCACCCTGCGCCGCTGAGTCCGGTCCGATAGGGCAGAAATTCGGCGAAATAACGAGTTTCCTTGTGGTCACGCCGCGTGCCTGTCATTGCGCCGTGGCGTTGGGTGCGCGTATGGTCGCGACCAGAAACCCGTTCGATACGGGTTTCGGGGGTATTCCTCTTTCGTGGCAGCTGGTCTGCCAGTCGGCCGATGTGCCTGGTCCCGCGCGTCAGCATCGCCCGGTCGGCCTTACCCGGCCGACTCGGCGTTCTCGCGGGTGTTTTCCAAGCATTTTATCGGTAGTCGAATGAGGTATACGAGTATGGCCTTTTTCGGGCAACCCACGGCGCGGCGGGAACTCGGCCCGTGATCACCATCGATGCGGTCACCAAGAAATACGGATCCTTCACCGCGGTGGACGACGTCAGCTTCACGGCCCGGGCGGGCCGGGTGACCGGGTTCCTCGGCCCCAACGGCGCCGGCAAGTCGACGACCATGCGGGTCATCGTCGGCCTCACCCGCGCGACGTCGGGCACCGCCACCATCTCCGGGCGCAGGTACGTGGACCTGCCCAACCCCGGAGTCGAGGTCGGGGTGCTCCTCGACGCGTCCGCGCAGCACGCCGGCCGCACCGGCCGCGAGATCCTCACCATCGCCCAGCGGTTCATGGGACTCCCGCGAAACCGCATCGAGCAGATGCTGGAAATCGTGAGCCTGACACCGAACGAGGCGTCCCGCCGGGTTCGCAACTACTCACTCGGGATGCGTCAGCGGCTCGGCATCGCCACCGCCCTCATCGGCGACCCCGAGGTACTGATCCTCGACGAGCCCGCCAACGGCCTGGATCCCGCCGGCATTCGCTGGATGCGCGACCTGCTGCGCGGCTACGCCGACCGGGGCGGCACCGTCCTGCTCTCCTCCCACCTGCTCCACGAGATCGAGATCATCGCCGACGACATCGTGATGATCGGCAACGGCCGGATCGTCTCCCAGGGCACCAAGACCGAGCTCCTGCACGCCGCGGGCACCGTCGTGCGCGCCGCCGACCTCGACAGGCTTGCGCTGGCGTTCGGCGAGCTGGGCATCGCCACGACACCGTCCGAGGACGGCTCCCTGCGCACCGACGCGGCCCCGGCACTGGTCGGGAAGGTGGCGCTGGAGGCCGGCGTCGCCCTCACCGAGCTCCGGGTCGCCGACAGCGCCGGCCTGGAGGACATGTTCCTCGAGCTCACCGCCGCCAGCCAACGGGACGGAGCGTTGGCATGACCGCCATCACCGCCGACAGGCTCGGCGCGCCGCCCGCGCCGGTGCGTCCCATTCCCCTGATGCGGGTGACGCAGGTCGAGCTCCGCAAGATGTTCGACACCCGTTCGGGCTTCTGGCTGATCGCGAGCATCGCCATCACGGCGTTGCTGGCCACCGCCGGGGTCATCCTGTTCGCGCCGAACGAGGAGCTCACCTACTCCACCTTCGTCACGGCGATCCGCTTTCCGATCGCGGTCATCCTGCCGCTGGTCGCGATCCTGGCCGTCACGGGCGAATGGAGCCAGCGCAGCGGGCTGACGACCTTCACGCTCATCCCGCACCGGTACCGGGTCATCACGGCGAAGGCGATCTCGTCGGTGACCGTGGGCCTCGTGTCGGTGCTGCTCGCCTTCGCCATCGGCGCGCTCGGCAACCTGGCCGGCGCGGCGATCACCGACACCACCCTGGTGTGGAACATATCCCTCACCCAGAGCCTGTACTTCGTGCTCGGCAACGTCCTGAGCCTGATGATCGGCTTCATGCTCGGCGTGCTGATCCGCGCCTCCGCCGCGGCGATCGCGGTCTATTTCGTCTACTGGTTCCTGCTGCCCACGATCTTCGGGCTGCTGGCCGCCAGCGTGACCTGGTTCCGGGACCTGCAGCCGTGGGTCGATTTCCAGTTCGCGCAGAGCTCCCTGTTCAGCTTCGAGGGCGCCATGACCGGCGAGCAGTGGGCCAACATCGCCGTCACCGGGGTGATCTGGCTGATCATCCCCTTGGCGGTGGGGCTCGGGTTCGTGACGAGAGCCGAGGTCAAGTAGGCGTCCGTACCCGGCCGAAGGAGAACGGCATGACCATCACCGACCGAACCGTGGCAGCGAACCGCGTGCCGATGACCCCGTTCAGGAAGAGCGCGCTCGCCGCGGGCGTGCTCTACCTGGTCTCCTTCGTGTCGATCCCGACCCTGGCCCTGTACTCCTCCGTGCGCGGTGCCGACTTCGTCCTCGGCCCTGGCCCGGACACCCCGGTCGTCATCGGCGGCATCCTGGAGATGATCGTGGCCCTCGCGGGCATCGGTACCGCCGTCGCGCTGTACCCGGTGGTCAAGAGGCAGAACCAGGGCATGGCGCTGGGCTTCGTCGGCACCCGGACCCTCGAGGCCGCCACGATCGCCGTCGGCGTCGCGAGCCTCATGTCGATCGTGTCGCTGCGGCGGGCCGGAGCCGGTTCGGACGCGGTGGTCACCAGCCAGGCGCTGGTCGCCCAGTACGACTGGATGTTCACCCTCGGACAGAGCCTCATGCCGGCCGCGAACGCCGTGCTGCTGGGCACCCTGCTGTACCAGTCGCGCCTGGTGCCGCGAATCCTTCCCGTGCTCGGGTTCATCGGCGTGCCCCTGCTCCTCGCCTCCGACATCGCGGTGATGTTCGACCTGTGGGGCCGCACGGATCCACCGGCGGCGCTCGCGGCGCTCCCGATCGCGGTCTGGGAGTTCTCGCTGGGTGTCTGGCTGGTCGTGAAGGGTTTCAAGCCCTCACCAATCACAGCCGGAGAGTGGAGGACGACATGACGATAGCGATCGTTGGCATCTGTGCCTTGGTGATCGGCTTGCTCGCGGGCTTCGCCCTGGGGCGAGAACGACCGAGCAAGAACGCGGCCGTGCGCCGCGAACTCCGGGATATTCGTGCCAACTCGGTGGGCGCGAAGGTGGAGCAGCCAAATCCGTACAACACCCCGAACCACGGAATCACCGGAACCAACCCTTACTCATGAGTCCTCCAGTCCTCCCGATGTCCGGCCGGACGGTGCTGATCACCGGTGGCACCGCGGGCATCGGGAAGGCGACCGCCCTGGGACTGGCCCGGCTGGGCGCGCAGGTCGCGATCACGGGCCGGGACCCTGGCCGAGCCCGGGCCGCGGCCCGCGAGATCCACGCGGCCGGCGGCGAGCGGGTGGAGGTCCTCGTCGCGGACCTGTCGGTGCAGGCGGAGGTGCGGCAACTGGCCGACGAGGCACTCCTGCGCCTGCCGCGGATCGACGTGCTGGTCAACAACGTCGGCGGCTACTGGAACACCCGCCACCGCACGGTGGACGGGCGGGAGCGCACCTTCGCGGTCAACCATCTCGCCGCGTTCCTGCTCACCAACCTGCTCCTCGAGCGGCTCACGCTCAGCGCCCCGGCCCGTGTGGTCACGGTCTCGTCCAACGCGCAGGCCATGGGCCGCATCGACTTCGACGACCTCGAGGGCGAACGGTCCTACTCCGGCGCGCGGGCCTACAACCAGTCCAAGCTCGCCAACGTCCTGTTCACCTACGAGCTGGCCAGGAGGCTGAGCGGCACCGCCGTCACCGCGAACGCCCTGCACCCCGGCGTGGTGAACACGGCCTTCGGCGCGGAGGATCCCGGTCGCACCCAGCGGCTGTTCGTCCCGTTCCTGCGGCCCTTCATGAAGTCCCCGACCCGCGGCGCCGCGACGTCGATCCACGTGGCATCCGCGCCAGCACTCGAACGGGTGACAGGTCGCTACTTCGCCAACGGCAAGCCCAAGAGATCGGCCGAGCCCAGCCATGACCGGTCCACGGCCGCACGCCTCTGGCGAGTCAGCGCCGGCCTGGTCGGCCTGGCCGCCGCGCCCCGCGCGTGACGGCCAGGCTCGGACGGTCTCGGTCTCGGTCTAGTAGGTGCCGGGCGGCGGGTGCTTGCCGGGAAGGTGGGACAACCACAACGTGTTGAGCCGGCGCTCCACGGCGGCGGACTCGTTGAGGACGCGCTTCTCGTCCCGACGCAGTTGCCGCAACTGCCGGCGCGCCTCCCGGTCGACCTTCCCGCGCCTGGCCACCACCAGCCCGGCAATGATCAACACACCTACGACTACGAATACCCCCCAGATACTCATGTTCCCCAGTATGCCGACGAAGGACGACCGGCGCGGCGGCGAGGGCCCCGTCTTTGGCAATTCATAACAAATCGGGTGACGTTGCGGTCGCGAGCGGCTGGAAATTTTCTGAACATGGTTCGTCATGCGCGACAATCACCCGGACGACGAACGAGAATTCCGCGGGCGCCGGTCCGCGCCCGAGGGTTGACTGGGGATCGGTGGGGCTTCCAAATTGGTATCCGTGACCCGCGAGCTTCCGTTGTTCGGCAGGGCGCGGGAGCTGCGGCTGGTGCTCGACCACGCGGCCCGGACCCGCGCGGGGGTGGTGGGCATCGCGGGACCCGCGGGTATCGGGAAGTCGCGGCTCGCCGGCGAGATCGTCCAGCGGTTGCGGGACGACGGCTTCCGCGCCGTCCAGGGCAGCGGCGGCCCGCTGCACCGGGATCTCTCCTACGCGCCGGTGGTCGCGGCGTTGCGGCCGCTGGTCGCCGAGGCGCGCATGGTGCGGGGACTCGGCGAGCTGGGACGGCTCTTCGACGGGTTGCCGGTCCCTTCACCGGAGCCGCTGTCGGATCGCCGGCTGGAGCGGACCCGGCTGTTCGAGGCGGTGTGCACGCTCCTGCGGCGCGTGTCCGGGCCGCTCGTCGTGCACCTCGACGACCTGCACTGGGCCGACTCCGACTCGTTGGCCTTGCTGCACTACCTCGTGCGCGGGCTGGCCGATCGGCCGGTGCTCTTCCTGCTCGCCTACCGGGCGGGGGAGTGCGCACCGGACGCCACGGCCCTGTTGAACGCCCTGCGGCACGCGGACCAGCTGACCGAGACCACGCTCGGACCACTCGACTCCGCCGCGGTTCGCGAGCTCGTCTCGGCGCTGCTCGGTGCGCAGCCGCCCGCCGCGCTGCTCGAACTGTTGCCGTTCCGGGCCGCCGGCGTGCCGTTGTTCGTGCGGGCACTGGTCGACGGGCTGCGGGAAGAGGGCGCACTGACCCGCTTCGGCGGGCGCTGGGTGCTGCGCGGTGGTGCGCTCGATCAGGTGCCGGACATCGTCACCGACCTGCTGCGCGCGCGGATCGAGGCCCTGGACGGACCGGCCCGGGCCGTGCTCGACGCCATCGCCGTGGCCGGTGGGCGGGTCACCCACGGCATGCTCGCCGAGTCCGTTCCCGACGAGTCCGCCTTGTTCGACGGGGTGCGACGGCTGCGCACCGCCGGTCTCGTGGAGGAGGAGCTGGCCGGCGGCGCGGTCAGCTACCGGGCCGCGTACCGGTTGCTGAGCGAGGTCGCCTACGAGCTGATCCCGGCCGCAACCCGCGGCGAGCGGCACGCGGCCGCTGCCCAGGCGGTCGACCGCACCGCACCGGCCGACCTGCGCACGCTCGCGTTCCACGTCCGCAGCGCCGGCGACGCGGTACCGGCCGGGCGGGCGTTCGGCGTGCTGACCGACGCCGGGCGCGCCGCCTTCGCCGCCCGGCGTGGTGAGGAGGCCGTCGCCAACGCCCGCGCGGCGATCCACGCCGCCGACCGCCAGGGCGATGGCGCGGGCGTCGAGTCGTACGAGCTGCTCGCCGAGTCCTGCGAGCTCGCCGCACGGACGGACCACGCCCGTGCGGCCTGGCTCGCGGGGGCCGACCTGCCCGGCGCGACTGCGGCCACCAGGGCCGGGTTCCTCGTCAACGCGGCCATGGCGGAGTGGGACCTCGGCCGCCTGGACGCCGCCGAGAGGCAGCTCGATCGCGCGGCGGCCTGCCTCGCCGGCGAGCCGCCCGGGCCGGCGCACCTGGCGCTCACGGCCACCCGGCTGCGGTGGGCGAGCCGGCGGGGCGAGCTGGCCGAACTGCGCGATCTGCTCGACGATCTCGACGGTCTCATCGCGGCCACCGGGTCCGGGTGGGCCAGGGTGGCCAGAGCCGGCTACCAGGTGGCGCTCGATCTCCACGCGGGCCGCTTCGAGGCGGCGCTCGCCGGGATGGACGTCGCGGTGGCTGCCGCCGACCGGTTCGGGGACCCGGTGCTCGCGGACCTGGTCCACCGGCCGGTGCTCGTTCTCCTGCTCGGGTGCGGGGACCTGGCCGCGGCCCGGCGCCACGCGCACGCCGGACTCGCGTGTGCCGAGGCGGCCGGCGTACCGGCGCTCGGTGACGCGCACCGGGTGATCCTCGGCATGGTCGACTTCTTCAACGGCCGGTGGGACGAGGCGCTCGCCGCCTCGTTCGACGTGCTCGAGCTAGCGGTTCAGCACGGTTCGCCGCGCAACGCCGCGCTCGCCTTGATACTGCAGGGCCTGCTGCTCGCGCGGCGCGGCCGGTTCACCGAGGCGTTGAGCCGGGCCGACGAGGCCCGGGACCGGTTCGGCGAGCGGTCGGCGGCGGATCGGCACGTGTTCAGCTTCATCGACCAGATCGAGGTCGAGGTGGCGCTCGGCCGGGGCGACCCGGCCGGGGCCTCACGGCTCGCAGCGGTGCTCGCCGACCGCCAGCCGGCGTCCCTGCCACTCGCGCTCAACGCACTCGGCGACGCGGCGTTGCGGGCCGGCGACGAGGCGACGGCACGGACGGCGGCCGACCGGTTGGCCGCGCTCGGCGTGCCCTACCCCCGTGCGCTCGCGCAGTGCCTGCGCGGTCGCCTGGCCAGGGATCCGGCGGTCCTCGCCGGTGCGGCGAAGGCCCTGGGCGCCGCCGGCATGGTCTACGACGAGGCCGTCGCGCTCCTCGACCGCGCCGAGCTAGGGGCGGCCGATCCCGCCGAGCTGGACGCCCGCGTCCGGGTGCTCGACCGGCTCGGCGCCCGGCCGCAGGCCGACCGCGCCCGCGCGCTGCTGCGCGCGCTCGGCGAACGGCCCGCGCCGAGCATCGAGCGCGGCCGCGTCCGCGAGCTGAGCGGCCGGGAGGAACAGGTCGCGCGGCTGGTCGCGGAGGGCCTGTCCAACGCGGAGGTCGCGGCGCGGCTGTTCATCAGCCCGCGCACCGTCACGACCCACCTGCAGAACATCTACGGCCGCCTCGGCCTCGGCTCGCGCACCGCGCTCGCCCGGTACGTAATCGAGCGCCTGCCGGCGGATACGTAGTTCGACCGATACCGCCCGCCGCGGGTGGTGGCCGATCGTGGCAGGTAGCCGAACCGGAGGTGCTGGTGCCGATGACCGCGACCACTGTCGACCACGTCGTACCGCTGTCGGGCGCCACCGACGTCGAGCTGGCCGGTGCGAAGGCCGCCACCCTGGCCGGTCTCGCGGCCGAGGGCTTCGCCGTGCCCGCCGGCATGGTGGTGACCACCCGGGCCTTCGACGAGGTGCTGGCGGCGGGCCGGCCGGCGCGGGTTCCGGCCGGCGTGCTGGCGGCCCTGGTCGAGGCGGTCCGGCCGTGGGGCAGCGTCGCCGTGCGCTCCTCCGCGGTCGCGGAGGACCTCGCCGGCTCGTCCTACGCCGGGTTGTACACGTCGGTGCTGGACGTGGCGGCCGAGCCCGCCGCGCTCGCGGCCGCCGTCGAGCGCTGCTGGGCGTCCGCGCGCTCCGTGCTGGTCGCGGGCTACGCCGGACCGCGGCACGCCCCCGGCATGGCGGTGCTCGTGCAGCCGATGGTCGCCGCGACCGTCGGGGGCGTCGCGTTCACCGCCGACCCGGTCACCGGCGAGCGCGACGTGGTCGTGCTCGACGCGGTGCCCGGGGTCGCGGCACGGATGGCCGATGGGGAGGTGACGCCCGACCGCTGGGTGGTGCGGGCGGATCGGGCGGAACGCGCGGCCGGTGCGAGGGGGCCGGCCGCGCTCGACGCCCGGGCCGCGTTGGCGGTCGCCCGCATGGCACGCGCCGTCGCCGCGTGCCGGCGGGCGCCGCAGGACATCGAGTGGGCGCTGGCCGACGGCGAGCCGGTGCTGCTGCAGGCCAGGCCGATCACCGCGCTGCCCGTGCCGCCGGTGCCGATCGACGTTCAGGTGCCGCCCGGCTACTGGACGCGGGAGGCGAGCCACGCCCGGCAGCCCTGGACCCGCTTCACGCACGACATCTTCGAGGTCCGCGTGCCCGCGCTGCGGGCCGCCGTCGCGGAGCTCGGCCTGCTGTTCGACGGCCTGGACGTCTGCGAGATCGGCGGGCTCGAGTACACGCGTGTCGTGCCGCTCGGGGACAAGGAGCCGCCGAAGCTGCCCGCGTGGCTGGTGCCGCTGGCGTTCCGGGTGGTGCCCGCGCTGCGGCGGCGGATCCGCACCTGCGTGCACGCGATGCGCCGCGACGTGCCGATGGGCGTGCTGCGCCGCTGGGCACCCGAGTGGCGGCCGGACCTCGAGGCCCGCATGGACGCCCTGCGCGAAGCCGACCTCGGTCACCTGACCGACGACGAGCTCGACACCCACCTGGCCGCCGTGGTCGCGCTCGGCGAGGAAGGGCTCGAGATCCACTTCTGGCTGCACGCCGCCATCGCGATGGTGCTCGGCGAGTTCGCCGCCTGCTGCCGGGAGCTCCTGGGCTGGGACGAGTCCGGCTGGCAGCGCCTCGTCGCCGGTACCTCGGTCCGCTCGACCGAACCCGCCCGCGCGCTGGCGGAGCTGGCCACCCACGTCGACGAGCCCGGCTTCCCCGACCGGTTCGCGGAACACCTGCGCCGGCACTGCTGCCGCGCGCTCAGCTACGAGCTCGCCGAGCAGTCGCTGGACGAGCGCCCCGAGCTGGTGCTCGCCCTGCTGCGTGACCAGCTGGCCGCCGGGTTCGACCCCGTGGCGAACGACCGCGCGCTGGCGGCGGAGCGCGCCCGGGCGGCCGCCGAGGCCCGCGCCCGTCTGTCCGATGTGGACCGCGTGCGGTTCGACGCGACGCTCGCCAAGGCACTGGTCGCCTACCCGATCCGCGAGGACAACCATCTCGTCACCACGGCCGCACCCGCCGCCCTCATCAGGAAGTCCGTACTGGAGTGTGGCCGCCGGCTGGTGGCACGCGGGCAGCTTCCCGTGCCGGACATGGCCTTCCACCTCCGGCCGGCCGAGTTGCGCGCGGTACTGCGGGACGGCGAGGACGTGTCCGCGATCGTCAGCCGGCGCGCCGGCGAGCGCGCGTGGGCGATGGCGAACCCCGGCCCGGCGCACTACGGCACGCCGCCACCGCCACCACCGCCGCTGACCTCGCTGCCACCCGAGGCGCGCCGGGCGAACGAGTCGTTCCTGTGGACGATCGAGCAGGTCTTCGGTCCGGACCAGCGTGCCGGCGGTCCACACGCAGGCAACCGCGTCCTGTCCGGCGTCGCGGCGTCTCCGGGCACCTACCGGGGCACGGTGCGGATCGTGCGCGACGAGACCGAGTTCGACCGCGTCCGGGCGGGGGACGTCGTGGTGTGCCCGACCACGTCACCGGTGTGGGCACTCGTGTTCCCGATCATCGGCGCGCTGGTCACGGACGAGGGCGGCACCCTGTCGCACCCGGCGATCATCGCGCGCGAGCACGGCGTGCCCGCGGTCGTCGCCACCCGCGTGGCCACCGCGACCCTGCGCGACGGCCAGGTGGTCGCGGTCGACGGCGGTGCGGGGACGGCGACGGTGCTGGGATGAGGTTCCGGGAGGTGGCCGCGGCCGTCGAGACGATGGCGATCATCGAGACGGCGGGCGCACTGGAGGTGCTCGACCACCTGGCGTCGAGTCCCGGCACCGCCCAGGAGGCGGCCGCGGCGCTGCGCCTCGACCAGGTCGCCACGGCGCGCCTCCTCGACGCGCTGGCGGGCCTGGGCCTGCTGCGCGAACGTTCCGGCGGAGTGTTCGAGACCGACACCGTGGCGACCGGCCGGCTGCACTCGCTGACCGGCTTCTGGCAGTCGCTACCGGAGGTGGTGCGCACGGGCGAGCCCGCGATCCGGGCGGCGACGGCGGCCGGCGCGACCCGGCTGTACCCGGACGTGGTGCCGATGCTGTCGGAGTGGTTCGCGCCCGCGGCCGAACGCTTCGCGGCGGAGCTGACGCCGTGGTCCGGCCGGGTGGTGGACGTGGGTGCGGGCGCGGCGCCGTGGACGATCGCGCTCGCCGCCCGCAACCCGGAGGTCCACGTGACGGCCGTCGACTTCCCCGCCGTGCTGACCCGGACCCGGCGCGCGGTGACCGCCGCCGGGCTCGTGCCGCGGTTCGACTACCTGCCGGGGGACGTGCTCGACGTGGCGCTGCCGGCGCACGACCTCGCGGTGGTGGGGAACGTCTGCCACCTGTTCGACGACGCGCACAACCGCACCCTGCTGGCGAAGCTGCACCGGACGGCACGGCGGGTGGCGATCGTCGACGTGCTCCCGTCCGCGGATCCCGCGATGCGCCGGTACGCGCTCGGCCTGCTGGCCCGGGCACGCGGCGGCGCGGTTCACCCGCTGACCGCCTACCAGGAGTGGGCGCGGCAGGCGGGTTTCGCAAGCGTGACAACGGTTCCGCTGTCCGCGGACCCACCGCTGACGCTGCTGCTGTGCGCCTGACCCACCACCGGTGGGCGCGTCCGTAGAGTCACCTGGCATGCGGGGCTCGCTGCTGGTTGCCGGGACGACGTCGGATGCCGGCAAGAGCGTGTTCACGACCGGGTTGTGCCGGCTGCTGGCCCGCCGGGGCGTGCGGGTCGCGCCGTTCAAGGCGCAGAACATGTCGAACAACTCCATGGTGGTGGCCGGGCCGGGCGGCGCCGGCGCGGAGATCGGGCGTGCGCAGTGGATCCAGGCCGTCGCCGCCGGGGTGACCCCCGAGGTGGCGATGAACCCGGTGCTGCTGAAACCGGGTAGCGACCGGCGCAGCCACGTGGTGCTGAACGGGCGGCCCGCCGGCGAGCTGCACGCGGCGGACTTCGCGGGTGGTGCGCGCGGCGCGCTCGCCGAGGCGGCGTTCGCCGCGTACGACGAACTGGCGGGCCGGTTCGAGGTGGTGGTGTGCGAGGGCGCGGGCAGCCCGGCCGAGATCAACCTGCGCGCGCACGACTACGTGAACCTCGGCCTGGCGCGGCACGCGGACATCCCGGTCGTGGTGGTCGGCGACATCGACCGGGGTGGGGTGTACGCGGCGTTCCACGGCACCGTCGCGCTGCTGGCGCCGGCCGATCAGCGGCTGCTGGCCGGGTTCGTGGTGAACAAGTTCCGCGGCGACGAGGGGTTGCTGGCGCCGGCCAACGCCGAGATCGCCCGGCTCACCGGGCGTCCGGTGCTCGGCGTGCTGCCCTTCAGTCCCGTTGCCGGGCTCGACTCGGAGGACGGCCTCGACGTCACGGGCCTGGCCGCCGGCACCGACGACCCGCTGCGGGTCGCGGTGGTGCGGTTTCCGCGCATCAGCAACTTCACCGACGTGGACGCACTCGGCCTGGAGCCCGACGTCGAGGTGGGATACGCGGCCCGGCCGGCCGATCTCGCCGGCGCCGACCTCGTCGTGCTGCCGGGCACCAGGTCCACGATCGCGGACCTGGCCTGGCTGCGCCAGCGAGGTCTGGCCGAGGCGATCGTCGCGCACGCGGCGGCCGGTCGTCCGGTGCTCGGCATCTGCGGCGGCTTCCAGATGCTGGGCGTGGCCGTGCACGATCCCCGTGGTGTGGAAGGCCCGCCCGGCACGTCGGTGCGGGGGCTCGGCCTGCTCGACGTCCGCACCGAGTTCGCGCCGGAGAAGGTGCTGGCGCTGTCGACCGGTACCGCGCTCGGTGCGGCGGTCGCCGGCTACGAGATCCACCACGGCGTCGTGTCCGGCACGCACGATCGGTTCGCGGGCGGCACCCGCCGGGACCACGTGTTCGGCACGATGTGGCACGGCATCCTGGAGTCCGACGGGTTCCGGGACGCGTTCCTGAACGAGGCCGCGGCCGCGGTCGGCCGGCACCACACCGCGGGCGACGTCAGCTTCGCGGCGGCCCGGCAGGCGCGGCTCGACCTGCTCGCGGATCTCATCGAGAAGCACGTGGCCGTGGACGAGCTCACCGCGCTGATCACCGAGGGCGCGCCCGCGGGCCTGCCGATCCTGCCGCCCGGGGACCGCCGATGACGGTCCTGGTGCACGGCGGCGCCGCCGGCGCTCCCGTGCCACCATGAGGTGATGCCCGACGCCGACCCCGCCACCTCCGTCGACGAGCCCGTCCTGGCCGGGCTCGGCCCGTTCTTCGGGGTACGTCGCGAGATCGGGCCCGGCTCCTGGCGGCCCCTGCGCGACCTGCTGGCCGAACCCGTGCTCGCGGAGCGGGTGCGGCACGTCCGCGCGGCGCTGCGCCGGCTCGCCGGTGCCGGTGCCGAGGTCGACATCGAGCCGAGGGTCGCGGCGTCGACGATGTCGCTCGGCCTGTTCGCGCGGCTGGTTTCCCCCGTGCTCGGCGCCACCGTCCTCGGGGTCCCGCTGCCCAGGCCCACCCTCGACGACGTCTGGTGGCAGCCCGTCGAAGGGGGCCCGTGGCCCCTCGCGTTCACCTGCCCCGCCACCGAGCCGCCCGACACCGCCGGCATGCTCACCGACGTGGTGGCGCCGCTCGCGGATGCCCTCGCCGAGCGGTACTCCCTGTCCCGGCAGATCCTCTCGGGCAACGCCGCCTCCGCCGTCTTCGGGGCGGTCCGCATGATCGGCACCGCCCGGCCCGACCTCGCCACGGCCGCCCGCGACACCGGCGCCGCCCTCCTCGCCGGTCCGCTCGCGGGTACCGGTGAGCTCCGCGACGGCTTCGTCAGGACCTCCTGCTGCCTGTACTACCGGATCCCCGGCGGCGGCTACTGCGGCGACTGCGTTCTCTCCGGCCGTTAGTGTCGGCTCGGGGGAATTCGTCGAATCCCGACACCGGTTCGCGGCTACTCCGCATTCGCGCCGCGGAGTAGAATCCGAATTCTTCGTTAGGAGTGCACGATGTACGCACTACTCCTCATTCTCGTTCCGCTGGTGGCCCTCATCGCCTGGGGTGTCGTGTACGACCTCAAGCGGCGCCGGCGTCGCTTGCCACTCACGAGCCATGACATCGATTCGGCCATGCGCGAGGCCCGCGGGAACACGGACGCCCGGGGGGCCGGTTCCGTGCAACCAGGTGCAGACGGAATCAGCGGCGGGGGCATGTAATACCCCGCCGTGCGGACCTCCTGCCCCCACGCAGGAGGTCCGCGTCTGGCTAGGCCGTGGCCGGCCGGGGTGCGCGGATCCTGCGGCCGCGGACGGGTGACGGTGACTCGTCCGCGGAACGCTCGCGGATGGCGGCGGCCCGCCTGGACGCCGCGGCGTCGGCCGCGAACTCGGTGCGGCGGGTGGTCGCGAGAATGTGGGCGCCGTAGTGGTCCATGGTGATGTCCTTCCCCTCGAGGGACCGGCGTGGACCGGTCTCCACGCACAGCATGTGGTTCCGGGGTTGTCCAATGTCCGGCCGCGGATCGTGGACAAAGTTCCGTGGACAATGCGCCTGGTACCGCGCTGGCGGAAACCGGCGACTGCTGGGACCGTGAAAAGCACTGGTGGGATATGGGGGAGGCCGGCGTGCCACGTCAGGAACGGCCGTTGGACGAGGATCGCGGTTCGGTCGTGGAGTTCGCGCGGGCGCTTCGCGGTTTGCGGGAGTCGGCCGGCCGGCCGACATACCGGGAACTGAGTGCACGCGCGCATTTCTCGACCTCGGCATTGGCCGAGGCCGCGGGCGGAAGGAAATTGCCCAGCCTCGCGGTCACCGTGGCATTCGTTCGCGCATGTGACGGGGACGTCGCGGCGTGGGAGTCGCGCTGGCGGGAGTGTGCCGCCGGGCTGGCCGGGACGGCGGTGGAGCTACCCGACGGGGTGGACGCGCCGTATGCGGGGTTGGCGGCGTTCGGGCGTGGTGACGCGGATCGGTTTTTCGGGCGTGACCGGTTGGTGGATGAGGTGGTTGCGCGGGTGCGGGATCGGCGGATGGTGGCGGTGTTCGGGCCGTCGGGTAGTGGGAAGTCGTCGGTGTTGATGGCGGGGTTGCTGCCCGTGCTGGTGGCGGACGACGATCCCGGGCGCGCTGTGGTGTTGACGCCGGGTCCGCATCCGCTTGAGGAGTGCGCGGTGCGGTTGGCTGCGTTGGTGGGGGTGTCGCCGGCTCGGTTGGCGGCGGAGTTCGCCGAGGATCGGCGGGGGTTGCATCTGTGTATCCGGCAGGTGATGGCGAACCGGCCGGACGGGGCGGATCTGGTGCTGGTGGTGGACCAGTTCGAGGAGTTGTTCACCGTGTGTGCGGACCCGGTGGAGCGGGCGGCGTTCGTGGCGGCGTTGACGGCGGCGGCGACGGCGTCGACGAGCCGGGTGCGGGTGGTGTTGGGGGTGCGGGCGGATTTCTACGGGCATTGCGGTGGGTATCCGGAGTTGGTCGAGGCGTTGCGGGATGGGCAGGTGTTGGTCGGTGCGATGACGGCCGATGAGCTGCGGCTGGCGATCACGGGTCCGGCTGAGGCGGTGGGGTGCCGGGTGGAGACGGCGTTGGTGTCGCGGTTGGTGGCGGATGCGACGGGGCAGCCGGGTGCGTTGCCGTTGGTGTCGCATGCGTTGCGGGAGACGTGGCGGCGGCGTCGGGGCACGGTGTTGAGTTTGGGTGCGTACGAGGCGGCTGGCGGTATCCACCATGCGCTCGCGCGGACCGCGGATGCGGTGTACTCGGGTCTGGATGAGGATCGGCGGGGGGTGGCGCATCAGTTGTTCCTGCGGTTGACCGCGTTGGGGGAGGGGACTGATGACACGAAGCGGCGGGTGCGGCGTGGTGAGTTGGATGAGTCGCCGGCGGTCGTGGAGGTGTTGGAGCGGTTGGCGAGTGCGCGGTTGGTCACCGTGGACGGGGATGGTGTGGAGATCACGCATGAGGCGTTGATCCGGCATTGGCCGCGGCTGGGGCGTTGGCTGGATGACGATCGCGATGGTCTGCGGGTGCATCGCCAGCTCACCGAGGCCACCCACTTGTGGGCGGCGCATGACCGCGATCGGGGTTCGCTGTTGCGTGGGGTGCGGCTCACGCAGGTGGAGAACCTGGCTGCCACCAAGCGTTCCGCGCTCACCGACCGGGAGCGTGAGTTCCTCGGCGCGAGCCTGGCGGCCCGCACTCAGGAGCAGTCGACCGCGCGCCGGCGGGTCCGCCGCACCCGCCAGCTCGTGGCGCTGCTGGCGATCCTGCTCGTCGTCGCGTCCGTGTCCCTGGTGTCGGCCGTGCGCGCCCAGAACTCCGCCACCGGGCAACGCAACGCCGCCGTCCTCGGCAGCGCGTTGAGCGAGGCGAACGAGCTGCGCGACACGGACCCGGCGCTGTCCCTGCAGCTCACCCTGGCCGCGTACCGCGCCGACCCGTCCCCGCGCGCCCGCGACGCTCTGCTGAACTCGCTCGACACGCCCTATGCGAGCCACATCGAAGCCGGCGAGATGTACGCCGACGCCGCGGTACTCAGCCCGGACGGCGCGCTGCTCGTCGTTCCCGGGTACCCGCGGACCGGGCTCTGGGACGTGTCGGACCACTACCGGCCCCAGCGGTTGCCGGATGTGTTGCCCAGCGCCGAGGTGGCGGCGTTCGGGCCGGACCGAACCCTGCTGATCAGGACCCAGAAGGGGACCTACGACCTGTGGGACCTGCGGGAGCCTCGCCGACCGCGGCTGCTGACGTCGCTCGGGTCCGAGGCCTCCCTCGCGGCGCCCATCCGTTCGGCGGTCGCCTACAGCCGGGACGGCCGGGCCACGGCGACGATCGACAACGACGGGACCGCCCGGCTGTGGGACATCACGAACCAGACGCGTCCGCGCCTGCGGGCACAGCTCATGTCCCGCGTGGACGGGCGTGGCGACGCCGAGGCGGCCCTGGGCTTCGTGGCGTTCAGCCCGCACGGGGAGTGGCTTGCCGTCGCCAACTCGACGCACGCCGTGCACCTGTGGGACCTGACCGAAGGCCGGGCGCGCCGGCTCGCCGTGCTGCCCGGTGACACCGCCGCGTTCACGTCCGACGGCCGGACCCTCGCCGTCGCGGGCCGGCACGGGTCCGTTCAGCTGTGGGACCTCGCTGCGTCGCGGGCGCCGCAGCGGCTCGCCACGTTCGCCAAACGGGGCGATGTGTTGTCGCTGGCGTTCAGCGCGGGCACCGGCCTGCTCGCGGTCGGCGACCTCAGCGGTTCGGTCAGCCTGTGGAACGTCGGCGATCTCCGGCGTCCGGTGCCGCTGACCGACCTCGTCGGGCAGCTGCCCGGAGGGTGGTCGACGGCGTTCGGTCCGCGCGGCGACACGCTGTTCGCCGCGGACCACGGGTCGGTCTGGATCTGGGACCTCGGCACGGTGCTCGTCTCGCATCCGGATGCCGTGACCACGGTACGGCTCAACCACCGGGGCGACCTGCTCGCGACCGGCGGCCGGGACCACACGGTGCGACTGTGGCGTGTGGACGGTGAGCGGTCACGGCAGCTGGCGACCATCGACGTGCCCTACACGCCCGGCTCCCTCTCGATCAGTCCCGACGATCGCACGTTGCTGCTCGACGGCCGCGGGCCGACCCAGGTGTGGGACATCGCGACCCCCGACCGTCCGGTGCGCGCCGCGATCCTGCCCGAGACCTGGAACAACGGGGCGCTCGCGTTCAGCCCGACGGACGCGACCGTCGCCATCAGTGAGGGGGAGGGCTTCCGGATCAGGGTGTACGACCTCGCCGACCCGTACCACCCGAAGGTGGTCGACGACCTCGCGTTGTTCGCCGTGAGCGCCCTGGCGTTCCATCCGAACGGCAAGACGATGGCCGCGGCACGCAACAGTTTCACCGAGCTCTGGGACCTCGGCGCACCTGTCGTCTCGAGGAGGCTCGCGGTGCGGCCGACCCCCGACGGCTCGGTGGCCACGTTCGGGCCCGATGGGCGCACGGTGACCCTGTTCCTCAACGGCACCAGGGAGATCCAGCTGCTCGGCATCAGCGATCCACGGAACCCGGACGTCCTCGCCACGTTCCACCCGCGCGTCCACGTCGACCGCAGGCTGGCGGACGGCCCGCCGGCCATCTACTCCGCGGACAGCCGCTCGCTAGCGGTCCTCGACAGCGACCGAACCGTCCGCCTGTGGGACATCAGCGACCCGCGCGAGCCGGCGAGCGTCACCGCGTTCGACTTCGGCCATCGGGTCGCGGCGCTGTCCATGTCGGCGGATGGTCGCCAGCTGTTCGCGGCCACCGAGAACGTGGTGCAACGCCGGTACCTCGACGTCGAGGACGTGGCGAAACGGATCTGCGCGATCGCCTACCCGCGGATCTCCGAGGCCGATTGGCGGCGCCATTTCCCGAACCTGCCGTACCAGGCGCCGTGCGGGTGACCGCCCGTCAGGCCGTCTGCCGCTGGTCCCAGGCGAACATGAGACCGATGTTGATCAATGCCGCCACGGCCAGGATCAGGCCCAGCACCACGTGACCGGCCGCCGCGACGCCGGCTGCCGACGCGATGAACAGGAGACCCTCGAGCACGGCCCGGCCGGGGTCGGGAGCGCGCCGCCGTGCCTTCGGCGCGATCGCGATGCCCCACAGCACCGCCGCGGCGAGCGGCAGGGCGATCGCCAGGCCGATACCGGCCACGATGCCGTCACCGAGCCGGAAGCCCACGTACGCCAGCCCGGCGAGCATGCACAGTTCGAGGACGAACCTGGCGACCAGGTTCGTCGCCTGCGCGGCTCCGCCGGTCATGGCGCGCTCCGGGCCTCGGCCGCGGTCTTCAGGTGGCTCAGCCAGGAGTCGAGCGTCTTCTGCAGTGATCGCCGCATCATGCCGGGCAGCAGGCGGGGAAGGGCGCCCGACCACGACTCCTCGGTGCGCGCGAGGGTGCGCTCGCCGTCGGTTTCCAGGCGCCACACGTGCACGGCGTGCATTCCCATCGAGGTGCCGGTCCAGCCCAGCTCTCTCGGGCGCTCGACCTCCCGCAGCGTGGAGGTGAGCGAAGCCGCGCCGGCCTTCCACCGGAACGCGGCACCCTGCTCGATGGCCGGCTGCGAGGACGTCTTCACGTCCGGGTTCCAGTCGGGCCAACGGTCCATTGTGGTCAGTAGGTCCCAGATGACCTCACGGCTGGCGGCGACGCTGATCTCGCCGTAGGCGGTGACGGGAGCGTCCTTGTCGATCTGCATGGTGATTCCTCTACTGTGGACATTGGGGAGTCTCTAGTGGTGCGAGAGTCCGGCGACGAGCTTCAACAGGCTCGCCGGGTCCTCCTGCTGAGCGTCGCGTACCGGCCGGGTCGCCGCGCCGGGTGCGTGGGCGAGCACGCGGATGCCGGCGTCCCGGACGCCACGCAGCACGGGGCTGGTCAGCCGGGACAGCCGGGCGATGCGGTCGGCCCGGTCCTGCACCCGGGCGACCGCGGGCCGGCGGCGGCGGGCGTAGCGGTCCAGCGCGTCCGGCACGGATCCGGCCGCGGCCAGTTCGGCGGTCAGCACCGCGGCGTCGACGAGCGCGCTGTTGGCGCCCTGCCCGAGCGTGGGTGCCATCGCGTGGGCCGCGTCGCCGAGCAGCACCAGCCGGCCGTCGTGCCAACGGCGGCAGTCGACCCGGTCGGCCCGGTTGACGAGCAGTTCCGCGAAGCCGGACAGCCGGCCCAGGAGCTCGCCCGCCACCGGCAGCGCGCGCGCCCATGCGGCGCGGCAGGCGGGCAGGTCACCGGCGGCGATCGCGGCGGCCACCGGCACGGCTGAGGCGCAACCGTAGAAGTAGCAGGTGCTCGGATCGACCGGCGCGCCGCCGAACAGGCCCAGCGCGGTCCAGTGCTCGCCTTCGATCTCCGGGCCCCCGCGGCCGACCAGGCCACGCAGGTACCGGTCGGCGGTCGCGCGCTCCCGCACGCCGAACGCGCCGGCCGCGCGCACGGTCGAGCCGATGCCGTCCGCGCCGACGACGAGATCCGCCTCGATCGTGCTGGGCCGGCCGAGCCATTCCAGGTCGACCGACCCGTCGGTGCCGGCCGCGTGCACGGTGGCACCGAGGCGCCAGTCGATGGCCGGCACGTCCGACACGGCGGCCAGCAGCACGTCGTACACGACGCTGCGCCGCACGGCCAGGACGTGATCGAGCCCGCCGCCGAAGTCGGGGACGGCCAGCCTGGCGATGGGGGAGCGGCCGGCGCCGTGCACCGCGCTCGCCGTCATCCGGTGCCCGGCCCGCTCGAGCGCGTCCGCCAGCCCGAGACCGCTCAGCACCGCGAGCCCGTTGGGCTGCAACAGGATTCCCGCGCCGACCACGCTCGGCGTGGCGCCACGCTCGAGGAGGCTCACCGACGCACCAGCGCGGGCCAGCAGCAAGGCGGTGGCCATGCCGCCGATGCCCGCGCCGACGACCACGACGTCGAGGTGGGCGATGCTCATCGTGGTCCTCCGTCCGGACGGGGCCCACAGTCCTCCGCTCGCGGGCCGGGCACATCCGTGAGGTCCCCAGTCAGACCAGGCCCGCGCCCGCCGGCGGGGATATGATCGGCGGATGCTCTACGGCCGCGGCGCCGAGTGCACCGCGTTGGACGCGTTGCTCACCGCAGCCCGGAGCTCGTCGAGCGGAACGCTCGTCTTGCGGGGGGAGCCAGGCGTCGGCAAGTCCGCGCTGTGCGACTACGCGGCCGAGCGCGCCACCGGGTTGCGGGTGCTGCGCTGCGCCGGCATCGAGTCGGAGGTGCCGCTCCCGTTCGCCACCCTGCACCAGCTGCTGCACCCCGTGCGGGAGCTGCTGCCCCTGCTGCCCGAGCCCCAGGCCGCCGCACTGCACGGCGTGTTCGGCACCGTCACGAACCGCTCCGGCGACCCGTTCCTGGTCGCCGTCGCCGCCCTCACCCTGCTCGGCGAGGTCGCCGCTGACGCCGGGTTGCTCTGCGTGGTGGACGACGCGCACTGGCTGGACCCGGCCTCGGCGGAGGCACTCGCGTTCGTCGCCCGCCGGCTCGACGCCGAGGGGGTCGTCCTGGTGTTCGCCGCCCGGGACGGCGACATCCGCGAGTTCCGGGCGGACGGGTTGCCGGAACGGTACGTGCCCGGGCTGGACGCGGACGCCGCCCTGGCCCTGCTCGCCGAGTCCGCGCCCGGGCTGACCGACGAGGTGTGCCGCGTGCTCGTGGCCGGGACTGCCGGGAACCCGCTCGCGCTGCTCGAGCTGCCGGCGACGCTCAGTCCCGACCAGCTGGCCGGCCGCGCCTCGCTCCCGGTACCGCTGGCCGTCGGCCGGCAGGTCGAGCAGCTGTTCGCCGCGCGGGTCAGCCGGCTTTCCGCGCCCGCACAGCATTTCCTGCTCATCGCGGCCGCCGAGAGCGGGGGCCACCTGAACGCCGTCCTGCGTGCCGCCGCCCTCGCCGGCATCCCGGCGGACGTGCTCGACGAGGCCGAGCGGGCCGGCCTGGTGAGCGTGCGGGCGGGACGGCTCCGCTTCCGCCATCCACTGGTCCGCTCGACGGTCTACCAGCGGGCCACGTTCCTCGACCGCCGGTCGGTCCACCTCGCGCTGGGCCGCGTCCTCTCCGACGCCGCCGACGCCGACCGGCGCGCGTGGCACCAGGCCGCCGCCGCGATAGAGCCGGACGCCGAGCTCGCCGCGGCGCTGGAGGTCTCGGCCAACCAGGCCAGGGCCCGTGGCGGTGCCGCGGCGGCGGCCGACGCGCTCGCCCGCTCGGCACAGCTGAGCCCGAACGGTGTCCTGCGGGCCACTCGCTACGTGGCCGCGGCCGATGACGCCTGGCTCGCCGGCCAGTGGCAGCGGGTGCCCGGCCTGCTCGACGCGGCCGAGCCGGTGGCCGGGTCGGCGCAGGTCCGCGCCCGGCTGTCGTTCCTGCGCGGGATGCTCGAGCTGCGCTCCGGTCAGCCGTCCGTTGCCTACCGCTGGCTGCTGCGCAGCGCCGCGGAGTCCGCGGCGCAGGGCGGCGGGCCGGCGCTGGAGACCCTGGTGCACGCCGGGGAAGCGGCGGCGCTGCTGGGCGAGCCCGCGCGGGCGGACGAGGTCGAACGGCTGGCCGGCGAGGCGGTGAGCGGCAGCGGACCGGGTGCGGCGTTGCTGGTCGGCCTGCTGTCCGGCTGGGCGAGCATCGCGCGCGACGACTGGGCCGACGGTGCCCGCAAGCTCGCCGACGCCGTGGGTGCGGTGCGCGAGCAGAACAGCCCGACCCGGCAGCTGTGGGCCGGCCGGGCGGCGATCTACCTCGGGGACGTCACCGCGGCCCGCGCCTGCTACTCCCGCGCGGTGGCGCTGGCCAGGGCGGCCGGCGCGGTCGGGTCGCTGCCGATGATGCTCGACCGGCTCGCGCTGTCCGACATCCTCTCCGGCCGCCCGGCGGACGCGGTCGCCAACGCGGCGGAGGGCCTGCGACTGGCGGACGTGCTCGGCCTGGACAGCGGGATCGCGCTGGTCAGCCTGGCGCTCGCGGCGGCGTGGACCGGTGACGAGGACGCCTGCCGCGCCGCCGCCGAGCGTGCCCACGGGCTCGCCGAGGCCAGGCAGCTGCGGATGGTCGCGGCCGGCGCGGACTGGGCGCTGGGCCTGCTGGACCTCGGCGCGGGCCGCCCGGCGGACGCGTGCGCCCACCTGCTGGCACTCGGTCCCGGCGGCCGCAGCGACCACCTGGTGATCAGGCTGTGGGCGACCCCGGACCTGGTGGAGGCCGCCGTGCGATCCGGGTCGCCCGCCGATTGCGACCCGGTGTTCGCGGAGCTGGTCCGCTGGGCGGACGGCAGCGGGCTGCCGGTCCCGGCAGCGGCGGTGCGGCGGTGCCAGGGCCTGCTCGGCCGCGGCGATCCGGCCACGGAGTTCCGCGCGGCCGTCGACCTGGACCCGCACGGGGACCGTCCGCTGGAGCGCGCCCGTGCCGAGCTACTGCTGGGCGAGTCGCTGCGCCGGGCCCGGCGGCGCAGCGAGTCCAGGGCGCACCTGCACGCGGCGCTGGAGGGGTTCGAGCGGGCCGGCGCGGCGCCGTGGTCCGCCCGCGCCGCCGCCGAGCTGCGGGCCAGCGGGGAGACGGCGCACACCCGGGAGCCCGGCGCGCAGGACACGTTGACCCCGCAGGAGCGGCAGATCGCCCGGTTCGCGGGGCAGGGCGCGAGCAACCCCGACATCGCGGCGAAGCTGTTCCTCAGCCGGCGCACCGTCGAGTACCACCTGCACAAGGTGTTCACGAAGCTCGGCGTGACGTCGCGGGCGGAGCTGGCCGGCTACAACCTCGACAACCGGTGAGCACACGGATGCCGGCTCCGCGGTGCCGGGTGCATGGTCGGGGCGACGTTGCCGCCGATCGAGGAGCTCGCGATGACGACGAACAACCCACCTGTCGCGCCACGCCGGCAGGGTGGCGGCGCCGGGCGTGTCCTCGCGATCGTGTCGGCCGTGTTCCTGCTGCTCATCGGCGCCGGCCTGGCGATCGGCGGCGGCGCGCTGATGGCGGTGTTCGGAACCGACAGCGAGATCAGCTCCCCGCGTAACCCGGTGACGACGCCGACCGCGGCCGTGGTCACCGACATCGCGGTCATCCGCGACACCTCCGAGGTCGCCGACGCGCTCGGCACCCCGGTCGCGAAGGTCGCGGCCGAGGGCGGGAACGCGAGCGGCCTGTTCGTGGGCATCGGGCCGGCCGTCGCGGTGGACCGGTACCTGGCCGGTGTCGAGATCGACCAGGCGGTCGACTTCGACGTCGATCCCTACGCACTGGACCTGTCCCGTCGCGACGGAGCCGAGACGACCGCCGACCCGCCCACGGACCAGGACTTCTGGGTCGCGTCCGCCAACTCGGCCACCGGGATCGAGCTGAGCTGGCCGATCCAGGACGGCAACTACCGCATGGTGCTGATGAACGCGGACGGGGCCGCGGACGTGCAGTCGCAGGTGAGCATCGGCCTCGGGCTCGGCAGCATGTTCGGGGTGGCCCTCGGCATGCTCATCGGTGGCGTCCTGCTGATCGCCGTCGCCATTGCGCTGCTGGTCTTCACCCGCCCGCGCCGGCTGCCGCCCGCACCGGCCTACCCCGGCGGATACCCGGCTGCCGGCCCACCCACCGGCACACCCACCGGCCCACCCGCCGGCCCACCCGCCGGCGCCGCGCCGCCGAGCGCGCCGCCGACCGCGCCGGCTCAGCCCGGCCAGGCGCAGTCCGGCCAGGCGCGGCCCGCCGGCGCCGTGCCGTACAACGGGGACACGCCGCCCGTCGAACCGCCACCGGTGCGGGAACCGCTCGGCTGACCGGCGGACGCCATGGCCGAGCAGGTCGCCCCGGCGACGCATCGACTCACTCAGCTGCAGCGGGCCGTCGCGGCCGGCGTGGGCGCGACCGCGGCGCTGCTGTGGCGCCGGACTCCGTTCACCACGGTCGTCGTCGTCGTGATGCTGGTGGCCGCCGTGGCGACCGGTGCGCTGTGGACGAGCGCGCCCGAACAGGACTGGTACTCCGCGGTGGCCTACGGGCTGCCGGCGTTCGAGGCCGGCAAGTGGTGGACCGTGGCCACCGGAGCCTTCTTCGCGATGAACCCGCTCTACTACATCCCGGTGGCCGGCGGGTTCGCCCTGCTCGTCGGGCTCGCCGAGTGGCGGCTGGGCACCCGGCGCACCGCGGTGATCACCGTCCTCGGGCAGGCCGTGGGCGTGCTCGGTGCGGCCCTCGTACTGCTGGTCCTGCGCGGTACCGGATGGGACTGGGCGCAGCGGCTGGCGCAGCAGACCGACCTCGGCTTCTCCGCCGGTGCGCTGGTGGCCCTCGTGGCGCTCGCGGCCGCCGTCCGCACGCCGTGGCGGCTGCGATTACGCGCGGCCCTCCTGTTGTACGTCGGGGTGTCGGTCCTCTATGTCGGCACGCTGGCCGACCTCGAGCACGCGGTGGCCGTCGGTGTGGCGCTGCCGCTGTCCGGGCTGCTCGCGGGGCCGCACCGGCCGGCCAGCGCCGGGCATCCGAACCGGCGGGAATGGCGGCTGCTGGCGGTGGTCAGCCTGCTCGTCATCGCGGCCGTGCAGGCCGTGGTCCACCTCGCGCCCGCGGACGGCCCGCTCGGTCCGACCGAGGAAGTCGGCAGCACGCTGGTCGAACTGGCGATCGTGTTCGTCGTGGCCGGGTTGCTGATCAACGGGCTGCGCAAGGGAAAGCGGTCCGCGTGGCGCTGGGGGATCGCGCTGTCCGGGATCTACGTGGTCGTGGGTGTCGCCGTCGGACTCCTCGCGCTCGCCGCGGTGGTGTTCGGCCTGGACGTCACGGTCGACCGGGCGCCCTTGTTCGTCGCGGACGCGCTCATGTGGACGGCCCTGCTCGCCGTGCTGGTGATCGGCCGCGGGGCGTTCCGGGTGCCGACCCGGCGGCACCGTCGCCGCAACGCCCGCGCCACCAGTGACGTCGAGGCGGCCACGGCCCTGCTCGAACGCCACGGCGGCAGCACGCTGGCCTGGATGACCACCTGGCCGGACAACGCCCACTTCTTCGCCCCGGACGGGGACTCGTTCATCGCCTACCGCCGCCACGCCGGCGTGGGGATCGCGCTCGGCGACCCGGTCGGCCCACCCGGGTCGGCGGACCGGACCATCGGCGAGTTCACCGCCATGTGCGACGCCAACGCGCTGACGCCGTGCCTGTTCTCGGTGACCGCCGAGGGACTCGGGGCGGCGAGCCGGCTGGGCTGGCAACACGTGCAGGTCGCCGAGGACACCCTCATCGACCTCGACGGGCTCGAGTTCCGCGGCAAGTCCTGGCAGAGCGTCCGGTCGGCGATCAACCGCGCCGGCAAGGAGGGTGTCGAGTTCCGGATGGTAGTGCTGGCCGACCAGTCGTGGGCCCTGGTGACCCAGGTGCGTGCCGTCTCCGAGGAATGGGTCGGTGACAAGGACATGCCGGAGATGGGCTTCACCCTCGGCGGCGTGGACGAGGCGCTCGACCCGAGTACCCGGGTCGGCCTGGCCCTCGGCGCGGACGGTTCGGTGCTGGGCGTGACATCCTGGCTTCCCGTCCACAGTGGATTCGGCGAGATCCACGGCTGGACCCTGGACCTCATGCGACGCCGCACCGAGGGGTTCAAGCCGGTCATGGAGTACCTGATCGCGTCGAGCTGCCTGGCCTTCCAGGCGGAGGGCGCCCGGTTCGTCTCGCTGTCCGGCGCGCCGCTCGCCCGGGCGCCCGACGCCGCCCCGGCCGTCGCCCTGGAACGGCTGCTGGACTCGTTCGGCGGGGCCATGGAGCCGTACTACGGGTTCCGCTCGCTGCACGCGTTCAAGACGAAGTTCAAGCCACGCTACGAACCGATGTACCTCGCCTATCGGGACGAGGCCGACCTGCCGCGCATCGGCGTGGCGCTGGCCCGGGCCTACCTGCCGGACACCTCACTTCGCTCGCTGGTGCGGATGCGCTCGTCCTAGGACCTGTCTCAAGGCCGGCTTATTGGTGTTGTGGCACGATTGCCGGATGCTGCGACTCACCGACTTCATCATCGACTGCCCGGACACGATGAAGCTGGCGGCCTTCTACTCCGAGGTGACGGGTCGCCCGGTCAAGGCGGGCGGCGACAAGGAATGGGCCGGTATCGAGTTCGGCGAGATCGAGCTGGCCTTCATCCGGGTGGAGGACTACCGCGCCCCGCAGTGGCCCGACAGCGAGCACCCCAAGCAGTTCCACCTCGACTTCGAAGTCGACGACGTCGAGGCCGAACAGAGCCGCGTCCTGGCCCTCGGCGCGACCCTGCAGCAGGACTCCATCGGCCCCGATGGCTACGGCTGGCGCGTCTACACCGACCCCATTGGTCACCCCTTCTGCCTGTGCCGCAACAAGGGCGTCGTCTGGACCGACGATCTCTGACCACAACGGACACTCACGTGTTCATCGGGTGGTCAGGCCGTGGCCCATCGCGAGGCGCGACTCCGCGTTCTGCAACGCCACCACGGAGATGACGTGCAGCAGCGCGGGTTCGGGGAAACCGTTGTCGCGCAAGGTCTGCAGGTCGGCCGGGCCCATCCGCCAGGGTTGGCGGCTGAGCTTGCGGGCGAAGGCGTCCAGGGCGGCCTCGCGGCTGTCCCGAGGCGGGTACCCGGCCAGCTCGTCGGCCCGCCAGCGGTCGCAGCACTCCTGCGCGGCAGCGGCGGCCAGGAGCCGGCGTTCCCGGTGGTTCAGCGGCTCCGCGGAGTCGAACACGTAGTCGTGCCACTGTTGCCATGCCTGGGTCAGCGCGGGGAAGCCGGGCAGGGTGCGGTACTCCGCGCCGACGACGGGCCACGACTCGCGGTGCGGCCGGGCCGCCGGTTCGCGGCCGCGGTCGGGTTGGAAGACCGGAAGGGGCGACTCGTAGTCGAACTCGATGCCCGACGCGTCGGCCACCCGGGTCAGGTAGTTGAACATGGCCACCACGGCGGTCGCGGCCCCGATCGCCGGCGCGTCGAGGCCACGCGCGGCGAGGTCGGCGCCGAGGTCGGGGGTGATCGACCACGGCTGCGCGGTCAGCTGCGCGGCGTAACGCGCCAGCGCGGCACTGCGCTCCGGTAGCCGGTCATCGTTGCCGGTGAGCACGTCCGCCGGCAACGCGGCATCGCCGCTCGCGACACGCAGAAACTCCGCGTGTGCCGACGTTCAATAGAAGCACTCGTTGGTGCGGGAAGTGACGCTGCTGATCAGCTCGCGGTCCGCCCAGTCCAGCACGGACTGGTGCAACGAACCGGAGACGGCGAACGTGCGCCGCAGCAGCTCCGCGTCCAGGCTGTGCGCCCGGATGATGCCCGGCGCGTCGTCGTGTGGCGGCCGGTAGACGTCGGGTATCGGCCGGTCGGCCATCGCCGCGTAGGTCTGCGCGAGTTGCCCGACCGCTTCCCGGCGCGGGATGGTTGCCAGCCATGCCATACCGGGCAGGCTAGATCATCCCGCTGGAGTCGGACCAGAGGCACGGATCAGGTCAGCGGCGTGCCTCCGGGATGTGGTCGATGGCGTCGACCACCTCGACCGCGAGGTGGCGGGTGGCCTTCTCGCTGAGCTTGGAGTTCTTCTTCAGGACGTCCTGCACGACCCCGACCCGCTTCTCGTAGCGGGACACGAATACGACCTCGGTCACGGTGCTCACCTACTGGTTGTCAGGCTGGGAAGGCGGACTCGGCGCTTGTGCCGTGGCCTGCACGCGGTCGATCAGTTCCTCCGCCTCGGCCGGCGTGAACCAGCCCTGCTGTGTGGCGTGCACCATCGCGGCGACCATGCTCTGATACGGCTCGGCGATCCGCGGGCTCTTACTGGCTCCCATGCTGCTGGACCCCTCGTCAATGAGGATGCCGGGTCCGGGGCTGTCCGCTCATGGTACGCGTCCGGAGGGCATCCGGAGGTTGCCATCCGCGTGTATTCTCGGTGGTAGATGCCCCGGACCCGGTTGGTACACCAGTCCGAGGGGCCATCCGATGGCACATCCCGACCAGAGTCCGCTCACCGCGTTGGTCGCGGACGTCGACGAACCCCATCAGAGCGCGGTCGCCGCGATCCTGCATGCCTGCCTGCGGGGTGAGTTCAGCGCGGACGAAGCCGGCCTGCTGATCGACCGGATCCGTGCTCGCTCGACGGATCGGTCCATCGAGGACGGTCTTGGCCGGTGGCCGGACGGCGCGGATCCCTCTGAACGTCCCGATAGGACACCGCCATGAGTACGTCAACGGCGTTTCGCCCGCCGCCCCAACCTGTTCTCGAACCGAAGCCGATGGTCCTTGCGGGCCGGACCACGAGCGAGCAGGTCCTGGTCAAGGCCTTCGTGCTGATCCCGTTCGCCGCCCTGGTCGCGGCGGTCCCGATCGCGTGGGGCTGGGGGCTGGACTGGATCGACCTGGTCCTGGCCGCATCGTTCTACGTGGTGTCCTGTCTGGGGGTGACGGTCGGCTACCACCGGTACTTCACCCACCGGGCCTTCAAGGCCAGGCGTGGTCTGCGGATCGCGCTGGCGGTCGCCGGCGGCCTGGCCGCGCAGGGACCGGTGATCGGGTGGGTCGCCGACCACCGGCGACACCACGCCTTCTCCGACCGGGAGGGCGACCCGCACTCGCCCTGGCTGTTCGGCACCGGCCCGGTCGCGCTGGCCAAGGGGTTCTGGCACGCGCACATGGGCTGGCTGTTCGAACGGGTCAGCACCAATGCCGAGCGGTTCGCCCCGGACCTGCTGGCCGACCGCGCCGTGCGGGTGATCGACCGGCTGTTCCCGCTGTGGGTCGTGCTGACCATCGCGGTACCGACCGCGCTCGGCGGGCTGATCACCTGGTCCTGGTGGGGCGCGCTGACCGCGTTCTTCTGGGCCGGCCTGGTCCGGGTGTCGTTCCTGCACCACGTGACCTGGTCGATCAACTCGATCTGCCACATGATCGGCGACCGGCCGTTCGCCAGCCGCGACAAGGCGGCGAACTTCTGGCCACTGGCGATCCTGTCCATGGGCGAGTCGTGGCACAACTCCCACCACGCCGACCCCACCTGCGCCCGGCACGGCGTACTTCGCGGCCAGCTCGACATCTCGGCCAGGGTCATCTGGACCTTCGAGCGGCTCGGCTGGGTCTCCGGCGTGCGCTGGACCAACCCGGCACGGCTCGCCCGCATCACCGCCCCCAAACCGCCACCCGCGAACACGACCGGCGCGGTGCGCCATCCGGGGACGGGACCGGATGGATAGCCACGCCGGCTCCCGGGTCGCCGAGATCCTGGCCACGATCGCCAATGGTCGTCGCGACCAGGCCACGCTGCCCGCGAGGCTGTGCGCGGCCTGCCTCGCGGCGTTACCGGTCAGCGGTGTGGGCGTGGCCCTGATGACCGTCGAGGGGCCGAGCGGGGTGGTGCTGGCGGCTACCGACGAGCGGGCTCGGCAGCTGGAGGAGCTCCAGTTCGCGCTCGGTGAGGGCCCCTGCGTCGAGGCGTCCAGCGGCGGTCGCCCGGTGCTCGAGCCCGACCTCGTCGCGACCGGATCGCCGCGCTGGCCGCGGTTCGGCGCGGCCGTGCTCGACGCTGACGTCCACGCCGTCTTCGCCTTCCCGCTGCGGGTCGGCGCCATCCGGGTCGGCGTGCTCGACCTGTACCGCGACACCCCCGGCCGGCTCACCCCACCCGAGCTCATCGAGGCGCTGGCGTTCGCCGACGCCGCCACGGTCGTCGTCCTGAACCTGCACCACGACGAGCACGAGGACGAGATGATCAGGCCGATCGACGGCCGGGCGGTGGTTCATCAAGCGACGGGAATGATCACGATCCAACTGGGTACCAGCCTCGCCGACGCGCTGCTGAGGCTGCGGGCACACGCGTACGCTTCGGGACGGACGGTGTCCGACATCGCCGCCGACGTGGTCGACCGGCGCCTGCGCTTCGACGGCAATGAGCCCGGCACCACCGCACCACGGGATCGGCCCTGATCCCCGACAGCAGAGGCAGTGGGCTCATGACGAGCCGGGAACGACTACTCGCCGCGACGTTCGTGGACCTGGCGGACACGTTGGTGGCGGACTTCGACGTCATCGACTTCCTCCACACGCTCGCCACCCGCAGCGTCGAGATCCTCGACGCCGACGCCGCCGGCATCATGCTGGCCGGGAACGACGGTGGCCTGCACGTCATGGCGTCCTCCGCGGAGGAGGCCCGCCTCCTGGAGCTCTACGAACTGCAGAACAACGAGGGCCCGTGCCTGGACTGCTTCCGCTCGGGGCGCCCCGTGGCCCGGGACGACCTGCCCGCGATGCGTTCGTCGTGGCCGGCGTTCACCGAACAGCTGCGGGGCCTGGGGTTCCACTCGGCACAAGCGCTCCCGATGCGGCTGCGGGAGGAGACCATCGGCGCGCTGAACCTGTTCCGGCTCGAACCGGGCCGGCTGAGCGAGACCGACATGAGGATCGGCCAGGCCATGGCCGATGTCGCCACCGTCGGCCTGATCCAGGAACGCGCCATCGCCGCCAGCGAGCTGCTGGCCACGCAGCTGCAGACCGCGCTCACCAGCCGCGTCCAGCTCGAGCAGGCCAAGGGCATGCTCGCCGAACGCACGGGCCTGCCCCTGGGCCAGGCGTTCCAGCTGATGCGCGACTACGCCCGCGGCCGTGGCCGCCGCCTCGGCGAGGTCGCCGCACAGATCATCGACGGCGTACTCGACGACGAGACGCTCCGGAGGGGCCGGCGCGCCAGGCCGAACCCGCCCCGGGCGTGACCCGATCGTCGGTCACCGCGGCATGGTGGCCGGCCAGGGCGGAGTAGTGCGCGACGCCGATGGCGCCGGTGATCGCGAGGACGAACCCCGCGGCCGCCGGCACGGCGAAGCCGGTGCGCGCCTGGTCGCCGAGGTAGGTGAGCCCGATCAGGGAGGACAGCGTCGTGTTGGTGGTGAACATGATCGCGGTGACCGTCGTGGGCGCGCCCTTCTGCAGGGCCATCGCGAACACGACGGCCGCGGTGAGCCCGTTGAGCACGATGGCCCAGACCGCTGGTTCCAGGACGAGCCGCCAGGCCGGGTCGGGAACGCTCAGTGCCCGCGCCGAGATGCCGACGACGCTGTAGCCCACGCCGGCGCCCAAGGCCAGCGTGGGCGCGGCCCACGCGCCGTGGTGGCGCAGGGCGTAGCCGGCGATCGCCGCGACGGGGATCACCATGCCCAGCAGGAGCCAGTCCCATCCCGGCGGCAGGCTGCGCGCGGGGCTCGGGTCCGCCGATACCGCGAGCAGGACCAGGCCGCTCGCGCCGACACCGAGGGCGACCCATCCCGGCGAGGCGAGGCGGGTGCCCATGAACGCGGCGATGGTCGCGGTCACGCCCACGCTGAACGCCAGCAGCGACTGGACCAGGAACAGCGGCAACAGCTGCAACGCCGCGGCCGCGAGGGCGAATCCGGCCAGGTCCACGCCGACACCGAGGAAGTAGACCCACTGGCGCCGCAGGGCGACGAGCTCGAGCGAGGAACCCCCGTGGACCCCGGCGCGGCGGATGCCGAGCGACTCCAGGATCGAGCCGCTGCCCGACGCTACCGCGGCGAGGACCGCGAAGACGTACCCGAGGACCACGTGCCAAGTGTGTCAGCCACGGGCCGAACGACGTGGTGGCGCGGCGGGGGAGGGTCAGGCCGTGGTGCTGGCTCGTTCGAGGCCGTCGAGGATGAGGTCGAGTCCGTACTCGAACTCGTCGGCGTAGTCGTAGCCGGGTTGCAGGACGTGTTCGACGGCCAGCTCGGTGAGGTGTGGGTACTGGCCGGAGGTGAACCTGGCCATGATCTCTCGCGTGAGCTTCGCGGTGTCCGGTCCCGCGTCCTGACCCGAGTTCGGGCCGGCGTCGAAGGGCAGGCTCGGTTCCTGGAGGGCGAAGCCGTAGATGTAGCTGTCCAGGGCCGAGTAGGCGTGCGCGGCGAGCGTGACGGAGAAGCCGGCCGTGCGGAGGATGCCGAGGACGGTGTCGTGGTGGCGCAGCGTCGCGGGGCCGGGGGTGGCGCGTGACTCCATGCGTCCGATGGCCCAGGGGTGGCGCGCCAGGACCTCGCGGGCGGAGATCGCGCGCCGGCGCATGGCGGTGCGCCAGCCGGCTTCCTCGGTGGGCAGGTCGATCTCTCCGAACACGATGTCGATCATGCCGTCGAGCAGGTCGCCCTTGTTGGCGACGTGGTTGTACAGCGACATCGCCTCGACGCCGAGGTCCTCACCCAGCCTGCGCATGGTGAGCGAGCCGATCCCGCCCACGTCGGCCCGCGCGACCGCGGCGCGCAGCACCCGATCCCGGTCCAGCCGGCCCCGGCCGGTAGTGGCCGCGTCACGCATCCGCACCCTCCTTGACTTACTTACATCGTAAGCGTGTACTTACATCATAAACTTACAACGTATGGAGCGAGCATGGGGACCGAGACGATGCGGGCGATGGTGCAGGACGAGTACGGCGAGGCCGACGACGTGCTGCGGCTCGAACAGGTCGCGCGGCCCGAGATAGCCGGCGACGAGGTGCTGGTTCGAGTGCACGCGGCCGGCGTGGACCGGGGCGTCTGGCACATCATGGCCGGCCTGCCCTACCCGATACGCCTGATGGGCTACGGGTTCCGCGTGCCCAAGGACCGTGCCCGCGGCCGCGAGGTGGCCGGGGTCGTCGAGGCGGTCGGGGCGGACGTGACCACGTTCGCGCCGGGCGACGAGGTGTTCGGCATCGGGGAGGGCAGCTTCGCCGAGTTCTGCCACGCCAGGGCGGACAGGCTCGCGCCCAAGCCGGCGAACCTGACCTTCGAGCAGGCCGCGGCCTGCCCGATCTCGGCGCTCACCGCCCTGCAGGCCGTCCGCGACGGCGGCCACGTCCGGCCCGGGCAGTCGGTGCTGATCATCGGCGCGTCGGGCGGCGTCGGCACGTTCGCCGTACAACTCGCCAAGGCCTTCGGCGCGATGGTCACCGGCGTGTGCAGCACCGCGAAGGTCGACCTGGTCCGCTCCCTCGGCGCCGACCACGTCATCGACTACACCCGCGAGGACATCGACTCCGGTGGGCGCCACGACGTCGTCCTCGACACCGGTGGGCACCGCTCGCTGACCCACCTGCGGCGGGCGCTAACGCCGTCCGGGACGCTGGTCATCATCGGCTCGGAGACGGGCGGCCGGTGGCTCGGCGGCTTCGACCGCTCCCTGCGGGCGCCCCTGGTGTCCATGTTCGTCGGCCAGAAGCTGCGCGCGCTCACCAATTCCGAGAACGCGGCGGACCTCGTCGCGCTGACCGAGCTCATCGAGGCCGGCAAGGTCACGCCGGCCATCGAGCGGACCTACCCGCTGGCCGAGACCCCGGCAGCCATCCGGCACCTGGTCACGGGCCACCCCCGCGGCAAGGTGGTCATCACCGTCTGAGGTGACGAGCCCGCGATCGTGCCCATCCACTGCCCGTGGGTGGGCACGACCATGCGGCTACACAGTCCCTTCGACCAGCTCGCTGTCCGGTCGGGGCGTGCTCGCGGCCTTGGCCGAGGGGGCCAGGACCAGTTCTTCGAGCTGCCGGATGATGACCGCGGGCGGGATCGGCTCCGGTTGGGCGAACACCGTCAGCAGCGTCTGCACGGACTGCTCGACGGTGAACCGTCGGGCGGCATCCCGTCTCTCGGCAGGGGAGAGTGGTCCGCTGGTCATGGCCGCGCGGATGCCCCAGGCGAGTGCCTCGGCGTTGTCCGGTTCGACGAGCCGCACGCCGCCACAGTCGGTCTCGGGCAGGCCGCCGTCGTCGGACGCGATCACCCGGCAGCCCGAGTGCTGTGCCTCCACCGAGACGATGCCGAAGGTCTCGTGCCAGTACTGGCTGTTGGACGGCATCACCACGATGTCGTGATCGGCCATCAACGCGGCCATCGTGGCGGGTGTCTTGCGGCTGGCGACCACGGTGATTCCCGGGTGCTCCCCGAGCAGTCCCTCGATGATCCTTCCCTGCGGCTTGTCCGCACCGGCGGTCGTCGCGGTGAAGCGCAGGGCCACGTCCTGCTCGATGATGTCGATGTGCAGGGTCTCGAGCAGCGTGTAGACGCCCTTCTCGGGGCTCAGCCGGCCGGCGAACAGGATGCGCGTCGTACCGGTCGACGTGTCCGGCCGGGGCTGTTCGGCGAAGCACGGTTCGGCGAACGGGTACACGACGTTGATCGTCGCGACGTCGACGTCGAGGTACTCGGCCCACAGGGCGGCCGCGTACCGGCTGGTGGCGATGAGGCCACGATTCCTGGTTCCGTCGACGGTGAACGCCTTCTGCTCGTCCCGGATCGGCGGCGGGTTGTGCAGGATCAGGTATGCCAGCTGCCTGGTCGGCACCGACGGGTGCGGTTCGTTGACGAACACGACGGTTCCGTCGAGCGCACCGACCTCGGACACCCTGGTCAGCGAACGGAACGGGACGTCGGTGAACTCGGTCCTGCCGTCCTCGGCGCCCAGGCCGACGGTCACCACCTGCGCCGGCACCCCCTGCCGGTTCAGCTCCCGGACCTGGCCGACTGTGTAGTTCTCCGATCCGCCGGTGCCGGCGGGCAGGGGGTTTCCGGGCGACCAGATGAACGAGATCAATTTGTGCGGCCAGCTTTCGTCGTCTTGGTTTCGGGCATGGGTCGGCCGCGGCGGTGAACCGTGATGAGGCTCGAAGCAGGATGCCGACGAGAGTCGAGGACATTTGTGGCGGAACGGTGCCAGCGGGGCGCAGCGTAGCACGGTTTTCGCGGGGCGCTCGCGTGCGAAATGGTGCTCCGATATTCACGGGCGATTCTCAGGAATATTCGAGGTGGAAATCGGCCGGCCGTTTCGGTGGCGGTGTAGCGTTGGGTTGTCGGAGACATTTCGGACGTGAGTGGTCGAGCCCGCGTCGTCGTCGGCTCATTGCCCAGACCGGCCGCGGTCAGGTGGTTGGGGACGGGAGCACGCCACCGTGACGTCGAGCCCGCATGTTCGGGTCGTCGACCTGACCCGGCCCGCGGGGCATCGAATTGTGCGCATGCTGCTGGTCACCCTCCTGGTCGGCTTCTTCATCGTCCGTTATGCCATTCGCCAATACTTCCGCAAGGAGTTGACGTGGCGTGCGGACAACGGTCCGCAAAATATTCGGAAGCGGGAAACATGACGACACCATTCGGGCGGACCCCGGCCTCAGCCGCCAACCGCCTGCCGACACTGCCGGACGGATGGCCGGTCGCCTCCTACGACACCTACAAGGAGGCCCAGCACGCCGTCGACCACCTGGCTGACAACGAGTTCCCGGTTCAGGGAGTCACGATCGTCGGTGTCGACCCGATGCTCGTCGAGCGGGTCGACGCCCGCCTGACCTGGAAGCGCGTGCTGACCGCCGGAGCGATGTCGGGCGCCTGGCTCGGCCTGTTCGTCGGCCTGCTGCTGAGCCTGTTCACCATCGGCGGCGGCATCCTGCCGATCGTGATCGGACTGGTCTCCGGCGTGGGGTTCGGCCTGGCCTCGGCCGCCGTCCGGTATTCCGCGACCCACGGGCAACGCGACTTCGTGTCGCACAGCCAGCTGGTCGCGCGCCGCTACGACGTGCTGTGCCAGCCACCCACCGCCGAGCGGGCCAGGGGACTGCTGGCAGCGCTCACCTTGCGCACCTCGTAGTCCCTCGTCGATCAGCGGCGCACCGCGAGGTACCGGGTGAGGTGCTCGATCACGGCGCGCGCGTCGTCCTCGATGCCGTGGATGAACGTGGACCTGCGCCGGCGCAGCACGGGCAGCCCCAGTGCGTACAACCCGGGGCTGCCGACGATGCCGCCGTCGTGGTTCAGGTGGCCCTTCTCGTCGACCACGGGCACGTCGAGCCACGTGTAGTCCGGCCGAAAACCCGTTGCCCACACGATGGTCCGGATCTCACCGCCGCGCAGGTCCAGCCGCAACCGCGTCGACGCGGGCACCTGCGTGGGCTCGAAACGCTCGGGTGGCTTGACGTCGATGTCGTTCCCGGAAGCCAGCGCCCACTCGTCGAACGAGCTCAGCAGCCGGTCCATCTTGAGGTCGGCTAGCGAGACCACGTTGCGGAGCCCGCCGGAGAACAGCATTTGGCCGTCCCGCACGGTCGCCGATCGGCCGACCAGCTCGACGCCGATGGCGGTGAGCGCGTTGATGTCGAGCGTCGTCCGTTCGGGAGTTCCGGCGAGCTGCGGCGAGGCGAGTCGCCGGGCCCGGGTGAGGTCGGGCACCTCGTCGTACCGCTGGTCCCACACGCCCGAGACGTCCATCCACCACAGGACATCGCGGCCGCGGTACATGCGTGGTAACCGCACGTGCTCCCCTGTGGACAGCGTGACCGGCCGCCCTGATCGCTGGAGCTCGGCCGCCAGCTGCACGCCGGTCGCCGACGCGCCGACGACGAGGACGCCGCCGTCGGGCAGCTGGTCGGCACCGCGGTAGCCGAACGGCGTGACCTGCTCGACGGTGGCCGGCACCGCCTCGCTGAGCTGCCGCGGCACGGCGGGCCGGTTGCAGGCGCCGCTGGCGATGACCACCGTCCGGCAACCGATCTCGCCGCGCTCGGTCGTCACGTGGTAGCCGTCGTCGGTGCGCCGCACCGACGTGACGGTCGTGCCCGTGCGGACGGGAGCGCGCGAGAGCGCGGCGAAGCGGTCGATGAACTCGACCACGTCGCCCATCGTCAGGTAGCCGTCGGGATCCGCTCCGTCGTAGCGCAGGCCCGGCAGCCGGTTCTGCCAGTTGGGCGTGAGCAGCCGCAGCGAGTCCCAGCGTTCCCGTCGCCAGGAGTTCGCCACGTCGCCGCGCTCCAACACGACGTGGTCGATCGCGCGCTCGCTCAGGAAGTGGCTCGCGGCCAGGCCCGCGTGGCCAGCGCCGATGACGACCGTGGTGGTGCGGTCGATGGTGCGGCCCTCAGTGGATCTCGACGGTGACGTCCGTGGGGTTGGTCAGCGCGTCGAACACCGCCGAGCGCTTCTGCGACTGGGCAACCAGCGCCTCGATGTCCTCTTTGGACGCGTCGGCGTCGATGTCGAACGTCACCTTGACGCCGTTGAAGCCGTTGCGGACGTCGCTGTCGGCACCGAGGATGCCGCGGATGTCGTGCGCGCCCTCGACGGTCGCCTCGACCGAACGCAGCTGGATGCCGCGGTTCTGCGCGACGGACGCGACGCCCGCGGTCAGGCAGCTCGCCAAACCGACGAGCAGGTACTCGATCGGCGTGATGCCGTGGTCCTCGGCCGCGAAGACCTCCGGGTGGTCGGCCGTGAACACCGATTCGGCCTTGTGGGTTTGTTCCGCGCCGAGCCCGAAGAAGTTCTTCACCGTCGTGGTGCTGTGCACGCCGTTTTCCCACCGGGTGCTCGCACGCCAGGTGAACTGGGCGGCTTCCGGTGCGCCCTTCAGTACTTCCCGTGCCTCGAGCAGTGCCTGGACGTTGACTCCATTGTCGATACTGTCGATCGCCGTCATGTGAGCAGTCCTCTCGCGACCTCAATTCCCCTGCGTTTCCACGCCGATATGCGACGCTACACCCCTTTTGACCTGCGTCTCATATTCCGAAACCGCGTTGCTGTCCGGTCGCGCAACGTGCTCGAATCGCTATGATGCGCCCATGGTGCCCGCGTCCACGTTAGCGGCCGGCTCGGTCGGCAGCGTGGTGACGCGATACGTCGACCTGCCGGAGCCGGTGCGACTCGATTGTGGACGGGAGCTGCATCCGGTCCGGGTCGCGTACGAGACCTACGGCACGCTCTCACCCCGGCGCGACAACGCCATCCTGGTGTGCCACGCGCTGAGCGGCGACGCGCACGCGGCCGGCTTCTCGACCGCCCCGCCCGAGGCGAGCACGCGGGACGGGTTCGGGGCGCAGGACCGCGATGGCGCGGTCGGCCAGGCGCTCGGCTGGTGGGACGGGATGATCGGCCCCGGCAAGGCGTTCGACACCGACCGTTTCTTCGTCATCTCCACGAATCTGCTCGGCGGCTGCCGTGGCACGACGGGACCGTCGTCGATCGACCCGGCGACCGGCCGTCCGTACGGGCCGGACTTCCCGGTGATCACCGTCGCGGACATGGTCCGGACCGAGCGCGCGTTCCTCGACGTGCTGGGCATCGAGCGGCTCGCCGCGGTGTCCGGCGGCTCGCTCGGCGGGATGCAGGCGCTCGAATGGGCGATCCTGTATCCCGATCAGGTCGATGCCATCGTGGTGATCGCGAGCACCCATGCCCTGCACCCGCAGGGCATGGCGTGGAACGCGATCGCGCGCGAGTCGATCATGCGTGACCCGGCGTGGCAGGGCGGCCGGTACTACGGCACGGGCCGGGCCCCCGACGCCGGCATGGGGGTGGCGCGGATGGTCGGTCACGTCACCTACCTGTCCGCGCCGGCGCTGCACGAGAAGTTCGGCCGCCGGCTCCAGTTCGCCGACGACATCCGGTACACCATCACCGAACCCGAGTTCGAGGTGGAGAGCTACCTGCGCCACCAGGCCGACTCGTTCGTCAAGCGCTTCGACGCCAACACCTACCTCACGATGTCGCGGGCGCTGACGTACTTCGACCTCGCGCGGCAGTACGGCGGCGGTTCACTCACCCGGGCGCTCGAAGGGGTCACGGCGCGCACGCTGCTGATCACGTTCAGCTCCGACTGGCTCTACCCGCCGTCGGCGTCGGAGGAGATCGACGACGCGCTGCGGGCGCTGGGCAAGCCGGCCGCGCTGCACCTGATCGACGCGCCGTACGGCCACGACTGCTTCCTGCTGGAAGAAGCACGACAGACGCCGATCGTCCGCCGGTTCCTGGCCGGTGGGTGATCTCGGTGGGTGATGTGAAGGAAGAGGCTGTGGTGACCAACGATTCCCCCCGCGTCGAGCCGGAGCACGACTTCGGGTTCGAGACCCGGCAGCTGCACGCCGGCCAACGGCCGGACCCGAACACGGGCGCCCGGGCGGTGCCGATCTTCCAGACGACCAGCTACGTGTTCGAGGACCCGGAGTCGGCCGCCGCCTACTTCAACCTGCAGGAGTACGGCAACACCTACTCGCGCATCATGAACCCGACCGTCGCCGTGTTCGAGGAGCGCGTCGCGAACCTGGAGGGCGCGGCCGGCGCGGTGGCGTTCGCCAGCGGCATCGCCGCGCAGGCGGCCGCGCTCTTCACCCTGCTGCAGCCGGGCGACCACGTCGTCTCGTCCTCGGCGCTGTACGGCGGGACCGTGAACCAGCTCAAGCACCTGCTGCGCAAGATGAACGTCGAGCTGACCTGGGTCGACCCCGACGACCTCGGCGCGTGGCGGCAGGCGGTTCGGGCCGAGACGAAGGCGTTCTTCGCGGAGACCATCGGCAACCCCGGCGGCAACGTGCTCGACATCGAGGCGGTGGCGGCCATCGCGCACGAGCACGACCTGCCGCTGGTCGTCGACAACACCTTCGCCACGCCCTACCTGTGCCGCCCGATCGAGTGGGGCGCGGACATCGTGGTCCACTCGGCGACCAAGTTCATCGGCGGGCACGGCACGAGCATCGGTGGTGTGGTCGCCGAGGCCGGGACGTTCAACTGGTCCAACGGCCGGTTCCCGGTGGTCGCGGATCCGTCGCCGGCGTACCACGGCCTGCAGTTCCACGAGACGTTCGGGACCTACGGCTACCTGATGAAGCTGCGGGCGGAGACCCTGCGCGACCTCGGCGGCGCGCTCTCGCCGTTCAACGCCTTCCTGTTCCTGCAGGGGCTGGAGACGCTGTCGCTGCGGATGGAACGCCACGTCGACAACGCGCGGCGGGTCGCCGAGTTCCTCGATGCGCACGACCTGGCGTCGCGGGTCACCTACCCCGACCGGCCGGCGAGCCCGTACCGGCCGCTCGTCGAGAAGTACCTGCCGCGCGGTGCCGGCGCGGTGTTCTCGTTCGACTGCGCCGGTGGCCGGGCCGGCGGGCAGGCGCTCATCCGCGGCGTGGCCCTCTGGTCCCACCTGGCGAACGTCGGCGACGCGAAGAGCCTGATCATCCACCCCGCCAGCACGACCCACCGCCAGCTCGGCGACGAGGAGCTGCGGGCCGCCGGCGTCGGCCCCGGCACGGTGCGGCTGTCGGTCGGCACCGAGTCGGTCGAGGACCTGATCTGGGACCTCGAGCAGGGCTTCGCACACGTCGCCGCCACCGTGGCGGGGGACATGGAGGTCGCGAGAGCATGACCGTTCCGGTGCGCTACCAGGACCCGCTGGAGATCCAGCGCGTGCTCAACACCGCTCAGACGATCGCGGTCGTCGGCTTGTCGAACAACGAGCTGCGGGCCAGCTACTTCGTCGGCTACTACCTCAAGCGGCACGGCTACCGCGTGATCCCCGTGAACCCCCGAGCAACGGAGATCCTGGGCGAGACCAGCTACCCGAGCCTGCTCGACATCGACGAACCGGTGGACATCGTCAACGTCTTCCGCGCCCCGGACGCCCTCCCCGACATCGCCCGGCAAACGACCCAAATCGGCGCGGGCGCCCTGTGGTGCCAATTCGGCGTGATCAACGAGACGGGCGGCCGAATAGCGGAGGACGGCGGCGCGACAGTGATCATGGACCGCTGCATCAAGGTCGAGCACGCACGCTACGTCGGCCGCATGCACTGGCTCGGCTTCAACACCCAGCGAATCACCTCGGTCCGGGCCGGGCTTCAGTAACCGGCACTGGGGGACAGGCGGCGAGAGATGAAGTCGCGCCTCTAGCTCAGGACCGCCACGATCGTTGTTCCTTCGGAGCTTGCGCCACTTGCGATTGCGGGAAATGCTGGCTCCGTAGTCCCCAACCGTTTCCCTGGCCTGACTTGATAGCGAAGACCACTTGAATGCCCCAGACGCCAACAGCCCCATCCGCACGGATGGGGCTGTTGATCGGAACTGACCAGCGTGTACGTCTGGTGGGCGATACTGGGATTGAACCAGTGACCCCTACCGTGTCAAGGTAGTGCTCTCCCACTGAGCTAATCGCCCGAGGCGCAGGCGGGAATCGAACCCGCGTACAGGGCTTTGCAGGCCCTTGCCTAAGCCACTCGGCCACTGCGCCGGCTTGCCCGAGCTTAGGGGCTCGGCCTGAGAGGCGTCGGCTGGTTTCGGCCTATGGGACGGCCGACCCCTCTTCGAGCGGACGACGGGACTCGAACCCGCGACCCTCACCTTGGCAAGGTGATGCGCTACCAGCTGCGCTACGTCCGCAGAACCCACGCTGTTCCAGGAAGTTTCCCGTCCCCCGTGGTGCGAGCGAAACTCTATCCGACCACTGCTCCAGGCTTCAAACCGGGGGTTGCCCCTCGGCGAACGCTCAGGTCAGGTCGGTGGAGATCAAGTGCGTGAGGGCCTCGTCGACGTCCACCCAGAGGTGCTCGTTGCCGGGCACCACGACGTCGTAGGTCCGGTCCAGGAAGTCGGCCAGCTCCTGCGCCGACGCCTCGAAGACCGCATGGCCGGAAGGGGAGCTCAGCTCGATGACGACGACCTCGGGATCGTCGACCGCCGGGCGGATGCGTACGTCACCGTTGCCGGCCTCGGCGATGAGGCCGTCGGCCAGCAGGTCGCGGGCGTAGACCCACTCGACCCAGCCTGCCCGGCCCGTGCGGAACGCTGCGACGACCGCGTACGGATCGCGCGTGTCGTAGCGCAGCTCGACCTTCACCGGGACCGCGGGGGTCCGCGGCGCGAGCAGGTCGAATACCGCCGTAGAGCGGAGCGTGACGTGGTCGTTGCGCATCGTCGCTACCCTTCTCTCCCTTCCCAGTCCATTGAACGACTGAGTCCCTACTGTGTGACGGCTGAATCGCCCCTCCGGGTCGCGTGTATGTCGTACTTCACCCAATTGGGCCATGAAGTACAGCACAACACCGGATCGCCGCGACACCCCTCTACTTGAGAGTCGCTCGAGGTCATGCCCATATCGACAAGACTTGGTTGCAACTCGGTAGCGCCTTGGCTCGAACCGTGGTTGTGCCAACTGGCAACTTACCTCAGCGGTGCGGTTTCGGAACGGCCATTGGTAGGAGACACGCGAAAAGCCCTCGCGGCACAGGGCAACACGAGGGCTTTCGAACGCGTGGGCGATACTGGGATCGAACCAGTGACCTTTCCGGTGTGAGCGGAACGCTCTCCCGCTGAGCTAATCGCCCCGGCGACATGAGAACCGTACCGGATCCGTTCGGCCCTCGCGCATGGGGTTCCACCAGTACGATCGCGCGATGTCACGACCCCTGACGCTCGCCGTCGCCCTGCTGCTGGCCTGCTGCGCGGGCTGTTCCGGAGACGGCGAATCCGGCGACGCGGGCGGCTCCGACACCGGCCTGCGCGCCGCGCTCGCCCGGGTGGCCGCCACCGACTCGACCCGCGCCTACGCCGAGTACGGCGACGTCGCCCTCCTCGGCAAGCTCGCCGACGGCGCGGCCGGCAAGCGGTTCCTCAGCATCTACGGCGTCGGCTTCAGCCCGATCGCGCCCACGTCGAGGACCATCGCCGACGAGCTGCGCTTCGACCCCATGGCGATGGACGGTGCCGTGCTGGCCGGCCAGCCGCCGGACACCGCCGCCCTGCTCTGGGGCGACTACGACGTCGCCGCCGTCGAGCAGGCGCTCGCCGGGCGGGACGTCCCGGCCGAGGACGACGCCGATGGCAGGCGCTGGACGAGCGCGGACGACCGTGAGCTCTCGCTCGACGGCCCGCTCGCCGGCGTCGCCCGTGCCAGCGAGCTCAACGTCATCCACACCGCCGACGGCGCGTTCGGCTACGCCCCGGCCCGCGCCGGCCTCGACGCCGTCACCACGCCCGGCGACGACACGCTCGCCGACGACCCCGTCATGCACCGGCTCTCCGGCTGCCTCGGGGAGGTCGCGGCCGCGGTCCTCATCGCGCCCGGTGAGGACGACGCGACCGCGTACGGCGTCGGCGTCCGGGCCACGGCGAGCGGCGACGTCACCGAGATCGCGTGCATCTCGCCGGACGGCGACCCGAAGGGCGTGCGCGACCACGTCGAGCGGGAGCTCGCGGACGGCACGGCCCCATCCTCGCGGCAGCCCTGGACCGAGCTGCTGCCGGACGCCACCGTGGACGTCGTCGAGTTCGGCGCCGTCGTGCGGGTGGCGGCGAAGCCGGGCGCCGGCGACCCGGTGGGACGGGTCATGCGGCTGCTCCAGACCCTCGACCTGGCGGCGCTCGCCGGCTGACACACGACGGCGGGCCCCGCGGATCAACCGCGAGGCCCGCCGTTCCCGTGCGTGCTTGCTCAGCGGCCGAAGTGGCCCTGGGTCTGCACGTTGAGCTCGTCGTACCGGACGCCCTTGGCCGGGTCGGTCCGGGGGTCATTGATCTGGAGCACGTCCAGACCCTTGCCGAGATCGGACGAGTAGATGTAGCCGTTGTAGTAGTACGCCGACCAGGTGCCGCCGCCGGTGTCCGGGTCCGCGGCCGGGCCGCGCTCCCAGAAGCCGATCTTCTTCGGGTGCGCCGAGTTGGTGAAGTCCCACACCTGCACGCCGCCCATGTACCAGGACTGGACCATGATGTCCTTGCCCTTGACCGGGATCAGCGAGCCGTTGTGCGCGACGCAGTTCTCCTCGTCGGTCTGCACGCGATCGATCTTGAAGTAGCTCCTGAACACGAGCTTGCGGTCGTCGCCGCGACCCTGGACGTCGTAGATGCCGTCCGCGCCGCGCTCCGGACCGATCTCCGGGTTGCAGGTGGCCGAGCCGCCGCCGCCCAGCTCGTCGGTGAAGATCACCTTCGTGCCGGCGTTGTTGAACGTCGCCGAGTGCCAGAACGCGAAGTGGGTCTCGTCCTCCACCCGGTTGATCTCCCGCGGGTGGACCCGGTCGGAGATGTCGAACAGCACGCCGTCACCCATGCAGGCGCCGGCCGCGAGGTCCTTCTCCGGGTACACCGTCATGTCGTGGCAGCCCGAGGTCGCGACGCCGCCCGGGGTGTCGATGCCGCCGCCGTTGCCGGGGAGGCCGCCGTCCGGGAACAGCACCGGGGTGGCCACGACCTTGGCCGCCGTCGGATTGCGCAGCGGCACCTCGACGATCGAGATGCTGTCGTGCGGCGGCTGGCAGCCGGAGATCGTCTCCGACGGGCCGTACGACGAGATGTACAGGTAGGCGTTCTTGCCCGCCTTGTCCGGCACGAGCGTGTGCGTGTGCGAGCCGCAGGAGGTCGCCACCGACTTGATGTAGCGCGGCGCCTTCTTGTTGCTCACGTCGAAGATCTTGATGCCCTCCCAGTACGGCTTGGTGCCGTCGTTCTGGGCGGTGGAGGCACACGAGTCGTCGGTGCGCCGCGAGTCGGTCGACAGGAACAGCAGGTTGCCGGTGATCGATATGTCGTTCTGCGAGCCCGGGCAGAGCACCTGGCTCGCGATCTTCGTCCGCTTGGGCTGCTTGATGTCGTAGATGGTGAAGCCGTTGTAGTTGCCGACGAACGCGTAGCGGCCCTGGAACGCGATGTCGGTACCGACTCCGTCGGCCAGCGGCGCGGTGGGCGCCAGGTGCGCGACCTGTTTCATGTTGGGGCTGCTGACGATCTCGTCGGCGCCCGGGAAGTCCGCAGCCGCGACCGATGGCACGCCCGCGACCATCGCCGCGCCCAAGGTGGCCGCACCGACTGCCACGGTCGACGCGCGCTTGTGCCATCCGCGCAGGGTGGTTCTCACTGCGTGTACCCCTCTCATCACCCGTCGGGAGACCACATTATGTACAGGTGAGTGATGAATAAACTAGCTCCCGATAGTGGGCATCTCGGCTGACGGGAAAGCGATTACCTCATGACTCGGACAAGCCGGTCAGACGGCAGGAACCGGGCGGTTCCCCGGCGGCTCGCCGCGGGCCTCCACGCCGTGCTCGCCACGGCCGTGCTCGTCGCGTGCGGCCCGGGTGAACCGGCGCCGCCGGCGAACTCCGCGCCCGTGATCGTCCCGGGGAAGCCCGGTGAGGAGGCCAGCACGATCCCGCCCGGCGCGGCCACCCCGCTGCCGGAGGAGGGGCCCAACGACGCCGACATCGCGTTCGTGCGGGACATGATCGTCCATCACGGGCAGGCCGTGGAGCTGGCCGACCTCGCGCCGGACCGCGCCGAACGCCCGGACGTGAAGGGCATCGCGGACCGCATCGCCGACGTCCAGCAGCCCGAGATCGACGCGCTCAACCGCTGGCTCGAGCAGCACGACCTGGCGAAGGTCGATCCGGGTGGCCACGGCGCGGCCCACGCCGGGATGCCGGGCATGGCCTCCACCGACGACGTGCAGGCGCTGCGCGAGGCTCGGGGCGCGGCGTTCGACACGATGTTCCTGCGGCTGATGGTCGCCCACCACCAGGGCGCGCTGACGATGGTCGAGGACGTCCGCAAGCACGGGGTCAGCGTCCGGGTGCAGGAGATCGCCGACGACGTGGCGGTCACGCAGGTGGACGAGATCCACCGGATGCAGCGCATGCTTGCCGGCTGAGCCGGGGCGAAACCCGCAGGCCAAGCCCCGAGGCGGCTCGATAGCATCGACGCCTGCACAGCTATCGACACCATCCGAGGAGCAGCCGTGTCCGAGTCGCGTCCGCCAGCCGCCGAGCCCACCCCACGCGTGGTGGTACCGGCCGGCACCACGGCGGGCTCCGCGGTCCGCGAGGCCGGCCTGCCGGGCAAGGGTCCGGACGCGGTCGTCGTGGTCCGCGACGCGGACGGGCGGCTGCGTGACCTGTCCTGGGTGCCGGACGCCGAGGCGCAGGTCGAGCCGGTCGCGGCGAACACCGACGACGGGCGCGCGGTCATCCGGCACTCCGCCGCGCACGTGCTGGCCCAGGCCGTGCAGCAGCAGTTCCCGGAGGCGAAGCTCGGCATCGGCCCGCCCGTGCGGGACGGCTTCTACTACGACTTCGACGTCGACCGCCCGTTCACCCCGGAGGACCTGCAGGCGCTCGAGAAGCGCATGAAGCAGATCATCAAGTCCTCGCAACGGTTCTCCCGCCGCGTGGTCGCCTCGGTCGAGGCGGCCAAGGAGGAGCTCGCCGCCGAGCCGTACAAGCTGGAGCTGGTCGACCTCAAGTCCGATGTGGACAACCAGGTCGACACTGCCGAGGTGATGGAGGTCGACAGCTCGGCCTCGGGCGAGCTGACCATCTACGACAACCTCGACCCGCGCAGCGGCGACCAGGTGTGGGGCGACCTCTGCCGCGGCCCGCACGTGCCGACCACCAAGCACATCCCGGCGGTCAAGCTCACCCGGGTCGCCGCCGCGTACTGGCGGGGGAGCGAGAAGAACCCGCAGCTGCAACGGATCTACGGCACCGCGTGGGAGTCGTCCGAGGCGCTCGACGCGTACCTCGAGCGGGTCGCCGAGGCCGAGCGGCGCGACCACCGGCGCATCGGCGCCGAGCTCGACCTGTTCTCCTTCCCGGAGGAGATCGGCTCGGGCCTGCCGGTGTTCCACCCGAAGGGCGGCATCATCCGCCGCGAGATGGAGAGCTACTCGCGGCGCCGGCACGAGGAGTCCGGCTACGAGTTCGTGAACACCCCGCACATCACCAAGAGCGGGCTGTTCTACACCTCCGGGCACCTGCCGTACTACGCGGACACCATGTTCCCGCCGCTGTCGGTCGAGGGCGAGGACTACTACCTCAAGGCCATGAACTGCCCGATGCACCACCTGATCTTCCGCTCGCGGGGGCGGTCGTACCGGGAGCTGCCGCTGCGGCTGTTCGAGTTCGGCTCCGTGTACCGGTACGAGAAGTCCGGTGTGGTGCACGGGCTCACCCGGGTCCGCGGCCTGACCATGGACGACTCGCACATCTACTGCACCCCCGAGCAGATGCCGGGCGAGCTGCGGTCGCTGCTGACGTTCGTGCTCGACCTGCTCGCCGACTACGGCCTGTCGGACTTCTACCTGGAGCTGTCGACCCGGGGCGACTCGGACAAGTTCATCGGCGACGACGAGGAGTGGGCGGAGGCCACCGAGGTCCTGCGGCAGGCCGCGGTCGACTCGGGGCTCGAGCTGGTGCCGGACCCGGGCGGCGCCGCGTACTACGGGCCCAAGATCTCGGTGCAGGCCAAGGACGCCATCGGCCGGTCGTGGCAGATGTCGACCATCCAGCTGGACTTCAACCACCCGAAGCGGTTCGAGCTGGCCTACACCGCGCCGGACGGTTCGCGCCAGCAGCCGGTGGTCATCCACCGGGCGCTGTTCGGCTCGATCGAGCGGTTCTTCGGCGTGCTGACCGAGCACTACGCGGGCGCGTTCCCGGCGTGGCTGGCGCCGGTCCAGGTCGTCGGCATCCCGATCGCGGACGAGCACGCCGACCACCTGGCGAAGGTGGCCGAGCTGCTGGCGGCACGCGGCGTCCGGGTCGAGGTCGACACCTCGGACGACCGGATGCAGAAGAAGATCCGCAACCACACCACCCAGAAGGTTCCGTTCCTGTTGCTGGCCGGCGGCAAGGACGTCGACGCGGACGCGGTGTCGTTCCGGTTCCGCGACGGCAGCCAGGTCAACGGCGTGCCGGTGGAGCGGGCGGTCTCGATCATCGCGGACTGGATCGCGTCCCGGTCCAACGAGTCGCCGTCGGCCTCGAACGTCGAGGTCGAACACTAGGATCGGCTCATGACCGAGGCTGAGCCCGAGCGCGTCGAGCAGGAGGGCGTCGGGGTGCCCGATGCCCTCCAGCGGCTGTGGACTCCGCATCGGATGGCGTACATCAAGGGCCAGAACAAGCCGGCGTCCGACGAGGTCGACGGCTGCCCGTTCTGCGCCCTGGTCGAGCTGGACGACGCCGACGCGCTGATCATCGCGCGGGGTGCGGCGGTGTACGGCGTGCTCAACCTGTACCCGTACAACCCGGGGCACCTGATGGTGGTCCCGTACCGGCACGTGGCGGACTACCCCGAGCTGACGGCGGCGGAGACGGTGGAGCTGGCGGAGTTCACCCAGCGCGCGATGACGGTGGCGAGGTCGGTGTCCGCGCCGCACGGGTTCAACATCGGCATGAACCAGGGCGTCATCGCGGGCGCGGGCATCGCGGCACACCTGCACCAGCACGTGGTCCCGAGGTGGGGCGGCGACTCGAACTTCATGCCGGTGATCGGCCACACGAAGGTACTGCCGCAGCTGCTGGGGGAGACGCGGGAGCTGCTGGCCAAGGCCTGGGAGGAAGCCGGATAGCGAACGGCGCGCCCGCCACGAGGAGAGCGCGCGCCGTCAGCGGATGAGTCAGACGTTCTCGGGCCGGCGGAGGACAGCCTCGACCTCGATGTGGATGTCGATCTTGTCGGCGACCACGGTGACGCCGTTCTGCACGCCCTCGAAGTTGACGTTGAAGTCCTTGCGGTTGAGCTGCGTGGTGGCGGAGAAGCCGGCCCGGGTGCCGCCGTACGGGTCGCTCGTGAACCCGTTCAGCTCGAAGGTCAGCGGGATGGTCCTCGTGATGCCCTTCAGCGTGAGCTCGCCGTCGAGCACGAACTGGTCGCCGTCCGCGCGGGCGCCGCTCGCCCGGTAGGTCATCTCCGGGTGCGTGTCGACCTCGAAGAAGTCCGGGGAACGCAGGTGGTCGTCGCGCTGCTTGTTGTTCGTGTTCACCGACCGCAGGTCGATCGCGATGTCCACCGAGGACTCGAGCGGGCTCTCGCCGGTGACGATGTGGCCCTTGACCTCGTCGAACCGTCCGCGAACCTTGGCCACGACCATGTGTCTGACGATGAAGCCCACATCGGTGTGCGCCGGGTCGATGTCCCAGGTGCCGGCCAGGTAGCCGGGGATTTCGACAACGGTTGCGCTGCTCATGGAGTGCTTCCTTCCGGGGAAGATAGTTCAAGGCTCATCTATTGAGCGTTCAACAACCACGGTACACCTCATGATTGAGAGTTCAACGGTTACACTGGCCACATGGCGGAGGCGCGTTGGTTGACCGAGCGTGAGCAAGAGGTGTGGCGCTCGTTCATGACCGCGTTCATGGGGCTGACCGACCAGCTCGCCCGCCAGCTGCAGCGCGACGCCGGCATGCCGCACACGTACTACGAGATCCTCGTCGCACTGTCCGAGGCGCCCGAGCGGACGCTGCGGATGAGCGAGCTCGCCGGCCGGCGCGGCTCGTCCCGCAGCCGCCTCTCGCACGCCGTCGCCCGCCTCGAGGAGGTCGGCTGGGTGTGCCGCCGCGGCTGCCCGACCGACAAGCGCGGCTCGTACGCCGTGCTCACCGACGAGGGCTTCGCCGCATTGGAGAAGGCCGCGCCGGGCCACGTCACCGAGGTCCGCGAACAACTCTTCGACAAGCTCACCCCGGAGCAGGTCGCACAGCTCGGCGAGATCAGCAAGGCGGTGCTGAAGGGCGTCGACGTCGCGGCCCTGCCGTCCTGCCCCGACCTCACCGCCGACCGTTAGGCTGCTCGCGCATCTGTAGCCGCCCCCTGGACGAGGCTCGCCCGACCCATGCTGAACATCTTCGCCCGTGCCTCTGTCTCGCGCGTCACCGATCCGATCGGCGTCTGGCTGGTCCGCATCGGGCTGACGCCGAACGCGATGACGCTCATCGGCACCGCGGGCGCGGTCGGGTGCGCGTTGTGGCTGTTCCCCACCGGGCACCTGGTCGCCGGCACGCTCACGGTCTGGGGCTTCGTCATGCTCGACCTGCTGGACGGCGCGATGGCGCGGGCCAGGGGCGGTGGCACGAAGTTCGGCGCGGTGCTCGACTCGACGTGCGACCGGATCGCCGACGGTGCCCTCATGGCGGCCATCGCGTGGTACGCGTTCGAGGTCGCGGAGCAGCGGGCACTCGCCGCCGCGGCCCTGACCTGCCTGGTGCTGGGCCAGGTCATCTCCTACATCAAGGCCCGCGCCGAGGCGTCCGGCCTGGCCGCCGACGTCGGGCTCGTCGAGCGCGCCGAGCGGCTGATCATCGCGCTCGTCGGCACGGGGCTGCAGGGCTTCGGCGTGCCCTACGCGGTCGACATCGCGTTGTGGCTGCTCGTGGCCGGTTCGGTGATCACGGTTGTGCAGCGGATCGTGGCGGTGCGACAGTCGGCCGACCAGCAGTTCGAAGGCCGGACGGGTACCCCGGAGGCGGGCGGATGACCGGAGTCGGAGCACGGCTGCAGGGCACGGCGTACGCGGCGGGCTGGGGCCTGGTGCGCGCCCTGCCGGAGTCGTTCGCGCGTGCCTCGTTCCGCTCCGGCGCCGATCTCGCCTACCGCCGCAACGGCCCCGGGGTGCGCCAGCTGCGGGCCAACTACGCGCGCGTCGTGCCGAAGGCCGGGCCCGAGGAGCTGGACGAGCTGGTCCGCGCGGGCGTCCGGTCGTACTCGCGGTTCTGGATGGAGACCTTCCGGCTGCCCGGCATGGACCACCGGGCGATCTACCGCGACGTGCACGAGCGGGTCACCGGCCTGCCCCTGGTCGACGCCGGCCTGGAGCGGGGCAAGGGGCTCGTCCTCGTGCTGGCGCACGCCGGCAACTTCGACGTCTCCGGCATCTGGCTCGTCGGCCACCAGGGCCGGTTCACGACGGTCAACGAGCGGCTCGAGCCGGAGTCGGTCTACCGGCGGTTCGTCGGCTACCGGGAGTCGCTGGGCTTCGAGATCCTGCCGACCGGCGGCGGTGCGTACCGCACGCTGCTGGCACGCCTGCGCGCCAACAAGATCGTCTGCCTGCTCGCCGATCGAGACATGTCGGGGCAGGGCGTGCCGGTCAACTTCTTCGGCGAGCCGACCCGGCTGCCCGCCGGGCCGGCGCGGCTCGCGGCGGCGACCGGCGCGCAGATCCTCGTCGCGGACAACACGTTCACCGAGGACGGGTGGGGCCTGCACTTCCACTCGCCGATCCTCGTGTCCGGCCGCGACGAGGTACCGGCCGCGACCCAGCGGATGGCCGACGGGTTCGCCGCCGACATCGCCAAGCACCCGGCCGACTGGCACATGATGCAGAAGCTCTGGCTCGCCGACCTGCCCACCCGACGCGGTGCGGCGGTGCGCGGGAAGCCGGAGGAGGCGTCGGAGTCCCGGTGAGGATCGGGGTCGTCTGCCCGTACTCCTTCGAGGTTCCCGGAGGGGTGCAGGGGCATGTCGTCGACCTCGCGAAGGCGCTGCGCCGGCTCGGCCACCAGGTCGACGTGCTCGCGCCCGCGGACGAGGACACCCCGCTGCCCGAGTTCGTCCGGCCCGCGGGGCGGTCGGTCGGCATCCCGTACAACGGCTCGGTCGCGCGCCTGTCGTTCGGGCCGGTGTCCTACACACGCGTGCGCAAGTGGATCCGCTCGCACGACTTCGACGTCCTGCACCTGCACGAGCCGACCGCGCCGAGCCTGGCGATGCTGGCCCTGATCGTCGCCGACGGCCCGATCGTGGCCACCTTCCACACGTCCACCAACCGCTCCCGCACGCTGTCGGTCTTCCAGGCGGTGCTGCAGCCGTTCCTGGAGAAGATCACCGCGCGGATCGCGGTGTCCGCGCTCGCCCGCCGCGTGCAGGTCGAGCACCTCGGCGGCGACGCGGTGGAGATCCCGAACGGCGTGGACGTCGAGTTCTTCGAAGCCGCCGCCCCGCTGCCCGGCTACCCGCGCGAGGGCGGCACGATCGGCTTCGTCGGTCGGTTCACCGAGCCCCGCAAGGGCATGCCGGTGCTGCTCGACGCCATGCGCCTGCTGGTGGCGGACTTCCCCGGGCTGCGGCTGGTCGTCGTCGGCGGGGGAGACCAGGAGGAGCTGCGCCGCGAGGCGGGTCCCGAGCTCGCCGGGCGCCTGGAGCTGCTCGGCCAGGCCGACGACGACGTGAAGGCGCGGATGCTCTCCAGCGTCGACGTGTACTGCGCGCCGAACACCGGCGGGGAGAGCTTCGGGATGATCCTCACGGAGGCGATGGCCGCCGGCACCGCCGTCGTCGGCAGCGACCTCGACGCGTTCCGCCGGGTGCTCGACGACGGCCGCGCGGGCGCGCTGTTCCCGGTGGGGGACCCGGTCGGCCTCGCCGCGGCGCTGCGCGACATGCTTACCGAACCGCAGCGTCGGGGGACCCTGGTCGCGAACGCGCGCCGCCGGGTGGCGGCCTACGACTGGCCGGTTGTCGCCGGCCAGGTGCTGCGGGTGTACGAGCAGGCGATCGCCGCGGATCCGCGGCAGGTGGGCGAATCCGGATGAGGGGTCACGTGACCGAGAGCGAACTGGAGGATCGGTGAGCACCGGCCTGTTGATCACGTTGGTGGCCGTCGCACTCGTCGTGGCGGTGGTGCTGGGGTGGTGGCTGGCGGCGACGGCGAACCGGCTGGACCGGTTGCACGTGCGGACCGACGCGGCGTGGGCGGCGCTGGACGCGGCGCTGGCGCGGCGCGCGGTGGTGGGCCGGGCGGTGGCCGCGGCGATGCGGCTGGACGTGACCGGGGACGGCGAGCACACCGGCGTCGCGGCGGACAAGCTGCGCGCGGTCGCGGAACGGTCCGAGCGGACCGGCCGCTCGGAACGCGAGGAGGCGGAGAACGCCCTGTCGCTGCAGCTGGCCGGGGTCGACCGGGGCAAGCTGCCGCTGGCGCTGACCGCCGAGCTGCTCGACGCCGAGCAGCGGGTGGTGATCGCGCGGCGGGTGCACAACGACGCCGTGCGCGACACGCTCGGGCAGCGCCGGCGCCGTGCCGTGCGGTGGTTCAAGCTCGCCGGGACCGCGCCGCGGCCCGAGTACTTCGAGATCGTCGAGCCGTCCTTGAACGGCGCGGCCGGTGACACGCCGCTGCCCCGGCCGTCCGCGCGCGTGCTGCTGCTCGACGGCCGGCGACGGCTGCTGCTGTTCAACGGCCACGACCCGGGCCGGCCGGACACCCGCTGGTGGTTCACCGTGGGCGGCGGCGTCGAGCAGGGCGAGGACCTGCGGTCGGCGGCACTGCGCGAGCTCACCGAGGAGACCGGCCTGGAGCTGGCCGACGCCGACCTCGTCGGCCCGATGTGGCGGCGCCGCGTGGTGTTCAGCTTCGACGGGCGTACCTATGACGGCGAGGAGTGGTTCTTCCTCGCGGACCTGTCCGGCACGGGCGAGCAGGTGGAGATCGGCATCGACACGTCCGGGTTCACCGACGTGGAGAACAACACCGTGGACGGGCACCGCTGGTGGAGCGTGGAGGAGCTGCGCGACACCGAGGAGACGGTGTACCCGGTGCAGCTCCCCACCCTCCTGCCCGAACTGCTGTCGTCCACATGGGACGGCACGGTCCGCGCGGTGCGCTGACCGGACCCCGAGGGACCCGGCCAGCCCGGCCGAGCGTCAGGTGACCTGGGCGACCAGGGAGTCCGGTAGCGGGTCGAAGCGGACGAAGCGGCGGGTGAACGTCGCCGAGCCGGAGCTCATCGAGCGCAGGTCGATGGCGTACCGGAGCAGCGACGTGACCGGCACCTCGGCGCGCACCAGGCTGTAGCCCGGCACCTCGTCGGCCTCCGTGCCGAGTACCCGGCCGCGGCGGCTGGACAGGTCGCCCAGCACCGTGCCGAGGTGGTCGTCCGGCAGGCGGACCGTCACCTCGTCCACCGGTTCCAGCAACGAGATCCGGCCGTTGGCCGCCGCGTCCTTCAGGCCGAGCGAGCCGGCCATCTGGAACGCGGCGTCCGAGGAGTCGACGCTGTGTGCCTTGCCGTCGAAGAGGATCACCCGGATGTCGACCACCGGGTACCCGACCGACGACAGCCCCTTCTCTAGCTGCGCCCGCACCCCCTTCTCGACCGACGAGATGAACTGGTGCGGCACCGAACCGCCGACGACCTTGTCGACGAACTCGAAGCCCGACCCGACCGGCAGCGGCTCGACGTCGAGGTCGCACACCGCGTACTGGCCGTGCCCGCCGGACTGCTTGACGTGGCGGCCCTTCCCGCGTGCCTTGCCCGCGAACGTCTCGCGCAGCGCGACCTTCACCGGCTCGGTGTCCACGTCGGCGCCACCGGCCCGCAGCCGCGCCAGCACGACGTCCGCGTGCGCCTCGCCCATGCACCACAGCACGAGCTGGTGGGTCTCGGCGTTGCGCTCCAGCCGCAGCGTCGGGTCACCGGCGACCAGCCGGGCGAGGTTGCGCGACAACGCGTCCTCGTCGCTGCGGGTCTTCGCCACGACCGCCACCGGCAGCAGCGGCTCGGGCATCACCCAGGGCCGCATCAGCAGCGGCTTCTCCGGCGCGGACACGGTGTCGCCGGTCTCCGCCGAACCGAGCTTGGTCAGCGCGCAGATGTCGCCGGCCACGCAGTGGGTCACCTCGCGCAGGTTCGACCCCAGCGGCGAGTAGATGTGCGCCACCCGCTCGTCGACGTCGTGGTCCTCGTGCCCGCGGTCGGCCATGCCGTGCCCGGAGATGTGCACCGGCCGCTCCGGGCGCAGCGTCCCGGAGAACACCCGGACCAGCGAGACCCGGCCGACGTAGGAGTCGATCGCCGTGCGCACGACCTCGGCCACGAGCGGGCCGGTCGGGTCGGCGGACACCGAGGTCGTGTTCGAGCCGTGGACGTCGGAGACGTTCGGCACCTCGTGCTCGAGCGGTGAGGGGAACGCGCCGGTGAGCGCCTCGAGCAGTTCGGCCAGCCCGATGCCACTGGTCGCGCAGACGGGGATCACGGGGTGGAAGGACCCGCGCGCCACGGCGGTCTCGAGGTCGGCGATCAGCGTCTCGGTCTCGATCTCCTCGCCCTCGAGGTAGCGCTCCATGAGGGACTCGTCCTCGCTCTCCGCGATGATCCCCTCGATCAGCTCGTTGCGGGCCTCGTCGATGACCGCGAGGTCGCTCTCGTCCGGGTCGCTCGCCTTCGGCGGGTAGCCGCCGGAGGAGTCGAAGAAGCGGCGGGTGATGAGGCCGAGCAGGCCTTCCTTGCCGCCGGAGGCGGGCAGGTACAGCGGCAGCACGCCGGCCCCGAACGCCTCCTGGCACGCGGCGATCTCGGCGACCGCGTCCGCGCGCTGGTGGTCCAGCCGGGCGATCACCACGGCCCGGGGCATCTTGACGGCGGCGCATTCCTCCCACAGCGCGATGGTCGCCGGGTCCACGCCCTCGGCGGCGGACACCACGAACAGCGCCGCGTCGGCCGCGCGCAGGCCGGCCCTGACCTCGCCCACGAAGTCGGCGTAACCGGGAGTGTCGATGAGGTTGATCTTGATGTTGTCGTGCACCAGGGGAGCGACGGAGAGCCCGACAGAACGCTGCTGGCGCTGGGCGGCGGGGTCGTGGTCGCAGATCGTGTTGCCGTCGGTGACCGTGCCCGCCCGGGGGATCACGCCCGCCGCCGCGAGCAAAGCCTCGGTGAGGGTGGTCTTCCCGGAGCCCGAGGGCCCCACGAGAACGATGTTTCGTACTTTGGCGGGATCGTCTACAGCGACCGCGGCTCCGCCGTCACCGTTGTCCGTGTGCTTGCTGGCCATGACGCTCACCCTTTCCGTGCCGACCGCTCTGTCTGCCGGAATGTCTGTGCTCGATCTCACACCTGTTTACCAGCATCGACAACCCCGCCGTGGCCACCGACTTGCACGGTGATCGAATGGTGCAAAGTGGCCTGGCGAGATACCTCGGAATTGGCCCCCGAGAGAGGGCCACGTGGCTCCTAGACTCGATGGTGAAACCACTAGGAAAGGAACACGGGTGTCTGACGCAACCACCGCCAGTACGCCGGAGACCGGCACCGCGCGGGTCAAGCGCGGCATGGCGGAGATGCTCAAGGGCGGCGTGATCATGGACGTGGTCACCGCCGAGCAGGCCAAGATCGCCGAGGACGCGGGCGCGGTCGCGGTGATGGCCCTCGAACGCGTCCCCGCGGACATTCGCGCGCAGGGCGGCGTGGCCCGCATGAGTGACCCGGACCTGATCGACGGGATCATCGAGACCGTCTCCATCCCGGTGATGGCGAAGGCGCGTATCGGCCACTTCGTCGAGGCGCAGGTGCTGCAGGCCCTCGGCGTGGACTACGTCGACGAGTCCGAGGTGCTGACGCCGGCCGACTACGCCAACCACATCGACAAGTGGCAGTTCACCGTGCCGTTCGTGTGCGGTGCGACGAACCTCGGCGAGGCGCTGCGCCGCATCACCGAGGGCGCGGCCATGATCCGCTCGAAGGGCGAGGCCGGCACCGGCGACGTGTCCAACGCGACCACGCACATGCGCAAGATCCGCGGGGAGATCAAGAAGCTCACGTCGCTGCCCGAGGACGAGCTCTACGTCGCGGCCAAGGAGCTGCAGGCGCCGTACGAGCTGGTGAAGGAGGTCGCGACCGCGGGCAAGCTGCCGGTCGTGCTGTTCACCGCGGGCGGCATCGCGACCCCGGCCGACGCGGCGATGATGATGCAGCTGGGCGCCGAGGGCGTGTTCGTCGGCTCGGGCATCTTCAAGTCCGGCGACCCGGCCCGCCGCGCGGACGCGATCGTCAAGGCGACCACGTTCTACGACGACCCGGACATGCTCGCGAAGGTGTCCCGCGGGCTCGGCGAGGCGATGGTCGGCATCAACGTCGACGACATCCCCGAGCCGCACCGCCTCGCCGAGCGCGGCTGGTAAGCGCGGCCGGCGCTCACACGTGCTCGGACACCATCACCGAGGTGGTGGCGGGTTCGAGCGCCTCGAACACGTGCGGGAGGTCGCCCGGGTAGGCCACGTAGTCGCCCGGGGCGAGCTCCACCGGCTTGTCGGTGAGCCCGACGCGCGCCCGTCCGGCGCAGAGCACGACGTGCTCGACCACGCCGGGCATGTGCGGGTCGGACTCGCGGACCGAGCCGGGCTCGGCGGTGATCAGGTAGATGTCGCGGCGGGCGTTCGGCGGGCAGGACGCCAGCAGCGTGGCGACGTAGTCGGCCCGCTCGGAGAACACGGCGGGACCCTCGCCGGCGCGGATGACCTGCACGGTCGGCCGCGCGGGCTCGACGAGCCTGCTGAACGGCACGTCGAGGGCCACGCTGAGTGCCCACAACGTCTCCACGCTCGGGTTGCCGCTGCCGGCCTCGAGCTGGGAGAGCGTCGACTTGGCGATGCCGGCGCGTTTCGCCACCTCGGACAGTGACAGGCCGGTGCGGGTGCGCTCGTGTCGCAGCGACCGCGCGATGACCTCGAGCGGGGCTCCTCGCTGTTGCGCCATCGACACTCCTTGTGTTCGGTGGGTCGGTCCGGTCGTTCGCCTTGACGAACGATAGTGACCTGTTCATCATAGGAGACTATGCGTTCGATATGGCGAACCCTGGATGCGGCGTTGCGCCGCGACCTGCTCGCGGTCGTCCTCGCGATCGGGGTCGTCGGCGTGTCCTTCGGCGCGATCGCGGTGGCGAGCGGGCTGCCGTGGTGGATGCCGTCCCTGCTGTCGCTGCTCGTCTTCGCGGGCGGCTCGCAGTTCATGGTGGTCGGCGTGGTGGCCGCGGGCGGCGGGCTGGTGGCGGCCGTGCTGGGCGCGTTGCTGCTCAACGCCCGGCACCTGCCGTTCGGGCTGGCGATCGGCGGCGTCATGGGCCGCGGCTTCGTGGCGCGGCTGTTCGGCAGCCACCTGCTCATCGACGAGTCGGTCGCGTTCGCCATGGCGCAGAAGGACCCGGCCCGCTCGCGCGCGGTGTTCTGGGTGCTCGGCTCGGCGGCGTTCGTCGTGTGGAACCTGGGCACGCTGGCCGGGGCGCTGGCGGGCCAGGGTATCGGCGACACCGACGCGTTCGGCCTGGACGCGGCGTTCCCGGCGGCCCTGCTGGCGCTGGTGCTGCCGGCGTTGCGGGGCAACGCGCGCACCCGCAACGCCGCACTGCTGGGGGCGGCCGTCGCGCTCGCGACCACGCCGTTCCTGCCCGCCGGGGTGCCGGTGCTGCTGGCACTGGCCGGGCTGGTCGTCCTGATCCCGGCGCCCCGGACCGAGCCCCAGGAGGCACGCACATGACCATCACGGCGATCCTCGTGCTGGCGATCGGCACGTACGCGTTCCGGGTGGCCGGGCCGCTGTTGCGGGAGCGCATGGTCCGGGCCAGGGGCGGCGAGGCGGCCCTGCCGCCGCGGCTCACCGAGCTGATGTCGGTCGCCGCGACCACGCTGCTGGTCGCGCTGATCGCCACCGCGGCGCTCACCGACGGCGGCTCGTTCGCCGGCGTCGCGCTGCCGGCCGGCGTGCTCACCGGCGGGGTGCTGGCGTGGCGCCGGGCGCCGTTCGTGGTCGTCGTGATCGCCGCCGCGGCCGTGGCGGCCGGGCTGCGGGCGCTCGGCGTCCGGTAAGTAGACTGGCGAGAAACGGGAGGTCAACCACGGTGTCACCGCTCATCGGCGTGCTCGCCCTGCAGGGCGACGTCCGGGAGCACCTCGCTGCGCTGCAGGCGTCCGGCGCGCGCGCCTCGACCGTTCGCCGGGCCACCGAGCTGTCCGAAGTGGACGGCCTGGTGATCCCGGGTGGCGAGTCGACGACGATCTCGCGGCTGCTGGAGACGTTCGAGCTCCTCGAGCCGCTGCGCGCGCGGATCGCCGGGGGCATGCCGGCCTACGGCTCGTGCGCCGGGATGATCCTGCTCGCGAGCAAGGTGCTCGACGGCCGCCAGGACCAGCACCAGCTCGGCGGGCTGGACGTGATCGTGCGGCGCAACGCCTTCGGCCGCCAGGTCGACTCGTTCGAGGACGACCTCGCGTTCACCGGGGTGGAAGGCGCGCCGGTGCACGCGGTGTTCATCCGCGCGCCGTGGGTGGAGTCGGCGTCACCGCAGGTCGAGGTGCTTGCGCGGGTGAGCGATGACGTGGGAGTGCCTGGTGGTGAGGCGGCCGCCGGTAGGATCGTGGCCGTTCGGCAGGGGCCCGTGCTCGCTACCGCGTTCCATCCGGAGCTGACCGGGGATACCCGCGTACACAGACTGTTCGTAAAGATGGTGGAGGGTTTTTCGTGAGTGGCCATTCAAAGTGGGCAACGACGAAGCACAAGAAGGCCGCACTTGATGCCAAGCGGGGCAAGCTCTTCGCCAAGCTGATCAAGAACATCGAGGTTGCCGCGCGCACTGGTGGCGGTGACCCGGACGGCAACCCGACGCTGTTCGACGCGATCCAGAAGGCCAAGAGGAACTCCGTCCCGCAGGACAACATCGAGCGCGCCCGCAAGCGTGGCGGCGGCGAGGAGGCCGGCGGCGCGGACTGGCAGACGATCATGTACGAGGGCTACGGCCCGAACGGCGTCGCCGTGCTGATCGAGTGCCTCACCGACAACCGCAACCGGGCGGCGAGCGAGGTACGCACCGCGATGACCCGCAACGGCGGCAACATGGCCGACCCGGGCTCGGTGGCGTACCTGTTCAACCGCAAGGGCGTCGTCATCCTGCCCAAGAACGAGCTGTCCGAGGACGACGTGCTGACGGCCGTGCTCGAGGCCGGCGCCGAGGAGGTCAACGACCTCGGCGACGGCTTCGAGGTCGTGTCCGAGGCGACCGACCTGGTCGAGGTGCGCAAGGCGCTGCAGGAGGCCGGCTACGACTACGAGTCCGCGGAGGCGAGCTTCCTCCCGTCGGTCTCCGTGCCGCTCGACGCCGACGGCGCACGCAAGGTCTTCCGGCTGATCGACGCGCTGGAGGACAGCGACGACGTGCAGAACGTCTACGCCAACTTCGACGTATCGGACGACATCATGGCCGAGGTGAATGCTTAGCCTCTGGCGGCTCGTAGTCGCCACCTGTGCGTTCGTCGGCTTCGGCTACGCCGTGGCCACCTTCCACGAGCCCTGGCACGCGCTGAGCCAGCAGGCCTCGCTGCTCGCCGGCGCGGTCTACCTCGGTCTCGCCGTGCTCGGTAGCCGCGCGGAACGGCTCGCCACCTGGCTGCGCGGGGCGATGGCCGTGCTGCTGGCGCTCGTCTGCGTCACCTACCTGACGCTCATCGACGGCGACCTCGACACGACGGCGTCGCTGTTCGAGCACCTCGTGACGCCGGCCGTCGTGCTCGCGGACTGGGTGCTCGCCGGCCGGACGCGGACCGTGCGCTGGTGGTACCCGCTGAGCTGGCTCGCCTTCCCGACGGCCTACCTGGTCTACTTCGTGGCCGCGGACGTGCGGCTGTACCGCAGCTTCCTCGACCCGGGCGCCGCGGACTTCGCGACGACCGTCGTCGAGTTCATGGTGGCGCTGGTCGCGGCGGGCTACCTGCTGTACGGCATCGCCAAGGTGCGGGGCGGGATCGGCGCGCCCGTCGTGGCGGTGAAGGAGGCAGGGTGAACCCGGAGGAACTCGAAGAGCTGACCGGCGAGGAGCTTGCGCTGCGCGACAAGCTGATCGCCGACGCCGACGCGCACGGCAACGCGATCGTCGAGGTGGCGGGCGACGAGCGCAGCGGGCCGTACACGTTTTCCGTTGGCGCGTTCCGGCGGTTCGGCGTGCCCGAGGCGGTGGTCATCGGGCTGCCCGAGGGCATGGGTGCCGACCTCGTCAACCTCTACGTCCGGCGCGCGGCCGCGGGGGAGCGGTTCGTCACCGGCGTGCGGTACAAGGACTTCTTCGCCGGCCTGCCCGTGGTGTTCGAGCGCGTGTTCAAGGGCTGGTACCTCGAGTTCCTCGGCAGCGCGTTCCTCGTGTACCCCAACGGCGACTTCCCGGCCGTGCAGATCATCGTGCCCACCAAGGACGGCGTCTGGCCGTGGCACCCGGCCGCGCCGGAGGGATTCGCCCGCTGGCAGCCGATCCTCACCGACAGCCTCGGGCCGGAGAGCTGGACCCCTGGCGTCAACGGCCCGTGACCGTCCACATCGGACCACTCGGGCCGGAACACGCGGGCGAGGTGCTGACCGTGCAGCGCGCCGCGTACGTCACCGAGGCCCAGCGCTACGGCTCGCCGGAGCTGCCGCCGCTGCGGGAGTCGCTCGACACGCTGCGCGCGGACCTCGCCTCGGGCCGGCCCGCGCTGGGCGCATGGCTGCGTGACCGGCTGGTCGGCAGCGTGCGCGGCCGACCGGACGGCGAGCGGATGGAGGTGAGCAGGCTCGCGGTGGCCCCTGACCTGCGGCGGCTGGGCATCGGCGCCCGGTTGCTCGCCGCCGTGGAGGCCGTGGCACCGCCCGGGATCCGGACGCTGTGGCTGGTGACCGGCGCCGAGAGCGATGGCAGCCTGGCGTTGTACCGGTGCGCCGGCTATGGGGAGGTCGGCCACGACACCGACGCCGCCGGGGTGCCGCTCGTCGTGTTGGCGAAAGCCGCCGAAGCTCGCTGACCGGCCGGCGTATCCTCGGCGCGTCCCGGATCGCCGAGCTGTGGGGGAGCGCCGGTTGACTGCGCAGCACGTGCTCGCCGTTGGCTGAACTGGCATCGAACGCGCCCGAAACTGTCACGCCCGTAGCGGTTTCCGCTTCCGCACCGACGTGATCTCGTGGGACGCCGGTAGTGCTCGACATGCCGACGATCTTGATCCAGGCTGGCGGGGAGTCCATGACGAGGAGGGCACATGGAGTTCGAACCGGCGCCCCGGGTGGAGCGCCCCCGGCCGGACGGCATGTCCGAGGAGCAGCTGGGCTTCCGGCGCCAGCACGCGGTGCGGTGGTTGCAGCCGAGCGTGCTGATCAGCACGGGTGCGCAGTCGGTGATGGCGGAGATCTTCGGTTCCTTCGCGGACAAGCGCGAGCTGCAGGGCACCCTGCCCTCCCGGGTCCACCGGCACGACGACGGCGACGAGCTGTGGTTCGACTTCGTGGCCGACCTCGGGGACGGGTTCGACGCCACGTACTCGATCGCCTCGCTGCTCGCCGCGTCCGAGCTGACGCCGCGGGGCGCGGTGGAACCCTTGCCACGCGGGCGGATCCTCGTCATGGGCGGCGACGAGGTCTACCCGGTCGCGTCCACGATCGCCTACGAGGACCGGGCCAAGGGCGTCTACCGCGCGGCGCTGCCGGCCACCCCGCCCGAACAGCCGCGGCTGTTCGCCCTGCCCGGCAACCACGACTGGTACGACGGGCTCACCTCGTTCCTGCGGGTCTTCGCCCAGCAGCGGCCCTTCGGCGGCTGGGCGACCGAGCAGACCCGCAGCTACTTCGCGGTCTCGCTGCCGCACCGCTGGTGGCTGTACGCCATCGACACGCAGTTCGACGACTACATCGACGCCCCGCAGCTCGAGTACTTCCACCACGCCGCCCGGGATCTGCGCGCGGGCGACGCGGTCATCCTGTGCACCTCCACGCCCGCGTGGGTGCCGGCCGGCTCGGGCGGCAAGACGAAGGGCTACGACACGATCGAGTTCTTCCAGCGCGAGGTGATCCGCCCGCGCGGCGCGACCGTGCCGCTGATGCTGAGCGGCGACAAGCACCACTACGCCCGCTACGAGGAGCATGACGGCACCGCGCAGCGCATCACGTGCGGGCTCGGCGGCGCGTACCTCCTCGGCACCAACACGATGCCCGGGCAGCTGCAGCTGCCGCCGCCGCGCTCGCGCGTGCGGGCGCCGGCCGCGCCGCGCCGGTTCGACCTGAAGGAGCGCTACCCCGGCAAGGCCGAGTCGGAGTGGCTCGCCGCGGGCGTGTTCCGCCTGCCGTGGCGCAATCCGGGGTTCTGGGCGCTCACCGGCGTCACGCAGACTGTGATGTCCCTGGCTGTCCTCTTCGGACTCGCCGAGACCGCGGACCCCGCCCGGCGGGGCGTGTTCGGACTGCTGGCCGCGTGGGCGCCGGCGGCGATCGTGGCCGCGGTGCTGATCTTCGGTGGCATCGCGTTCGCCCGGCTCGACGTGCCGAGGGCGAGCGTCGCCAACGTGCTGGCCGGCGTCGCGCACGCGGTCGGGCACCTGGCGCTGAGCGTCGCGTGGGCGCTGGTGGTCCGCCGGCTCTACCACGACGTGCTGCCCGACGGCGTCGCCGCCGACTGGCTGATCTTCGCCATCGTCCTGCTGGCCACGCCGATCGTGATCGGCTTCCTGGACGCGGAGATCGTCGCGCTGTACCTGCTGGTCGTGAGCCGCTACGGGATCAACTCGAACGAGGTGTTCGCCGGCCAGAGCCTGGAGGACCACAAGGGGTTCCTGCGCCTGCACATCGACCGCGACGGCGCGCTGTGGGTGCACCCGGTCAAGGTGCCGCGGATCTGCCGTAAGTGGCGGCCGGACCCGGGCGGCGCGGCGTGCGATCCCTGGCTGGTCCCCGAGAAGCCGCTCGAACCGGAGCTCATCGAGCCGCCGATCCGGATCCCGCGGGCGTGACCCACCGGCCGGCGGATGCCCGGCTGGTCGCGACCGGCCGGGACGCGGACGTCTTCGCGATCGACGCGGGCCGCGTGCTGCGCCGCTACCGCGACGGTGGAGACGTCACCGCCGAGGCCGCCGTCATGGCCCACCTCGCCGGGCACGGTTACCCGGTGCCGGCGGTGTATCACGCCGCGGCCGCCGACCTGGTCATGGAACGGGTGGCGGGCCCGACCATGCTGACCGCGCTCCGCGCCGGCGAGCTCGACACGCCCTCGGCCGCGTCGATGCTGGCGGACCTGCACCGCCGGTTGCACCGGATCCCCGCGCGCGGGTCGCGGGCGCCCGGGACCCGGGTGTTGCACCTGGACCTGCACCCGGACAACGTGCTGCTCGGTGCCGGGGGACCGGTGGTGATCGACTGGCGCAACACCGCGGAGGGCCCGCCGGAGCTGGACGTCGCGATGTCGGCGCTGATCCTGGCCCAGGTCGCGGTCGGGGGCGAGCCCGGGCTCGCGGAGCCGGCGCGCGCGTTGCTCCCGGCCTTCCTGCGCGAGGCCGATGGGGAACCGCGGCGGCAGCTGGACCGGGCCGTCGCGATGCGTGGCGCCGATGCCAACGTCACCGGCCGGGAGGCCGCAGACCTGCCGCGGGCCGCCGCGCTCGTGCGGGACGGGAGTTGACGACTCTGTCAGTCATAGCTAACGTTAGCCAACACTGACAGAGTGGAGGTTGGAGATGGCACAGCCGGTTGCGTTCTTCGAGGTGATCAGCGCCGACCCGGATCGGGCGCGGAAGTTCTACGGCGAGCTGTTCGACTGGCAGATCTCGGCCGACCCGGAGCTGGGCGGCTACGCGCTGGTGGACACCGGCGCCGGTGAGGACGCGGTCGGCGGCGGCATCGGCGCGTCCTCGGCGCCGGGCGACGCCGGGCTGAAGATCTACGTGCGGGTGGACGACCTCGAGGCCTACCTCGCGCGTGCCGAGGCGCTGGGCGGCAAGCGGCTGGTGCCGCCGACGCCGCTGCCCGGCGACTTCGGCACGATCGCGGTCGTCGCCGACCCCGACGGCAACCAGGTCGGGCTCTGGGCATGACGAATGACCCGACCGACGAGGCGCTGCGTGCTCTGGCCGAGCCTCGGCGTCGGGACATCCTGCGCCTGGTCGCCCGCGACGAGCTCGCGGCGGGGGAGATCGCCGCGGCGTTCGACGTGAGCCGGACCGCGATCAGCCAGCACGTGACCGTGCTGAAGAACGCGGGCCTGCTCGTCGAGCGCCGCGACGGCACCCGCCGGCTCTACCGGGCGCGGCCCGAGGGACTGGCGGGGCTGCGCGAGTTCCTCGACGACATGTGGGCCGGGGCGCTGGACACGGCGCGCCGCCTGGTCGAGGCCGAGCGCGGTCCGGCCGAGACCGGCGAGGCCGGCCGTGCCGGCTGACCGTCCGCCGCGCGGCCCGCATCGCCGGCGGATCCGCCGGCCACTGGGCCGGCCCGGCCCGCCCGACGAGGGGCGCGGCCGGCTCGAACGTCTCTGGGGCCTGGTGCTCCGCCGCTTCCGTGACGCCGCCGAGGCCGCGGACGACTCCGACGAGGAACGCGATGACCACACCTGACCACACCGTCGTCAAGCTGCGCCGGCCACCGGTCCGCCAGGACACCCTGGTGCGCAGCGACCTCGAGCACACCTTCGACGTGTTCGTCCGCACGATCGGGCTCTGGTGGCCGCGGCGGATCTCGGCGGGGCAGGAGGAGCTCGCCGACGTCACCTTCGAACCACGCCTGGGCGGCCGGGTCTACGAGACCTGGCACGACGGCACGGAGGTCGGCTGGGGCACGATCACCGCCTGGTCGCCGCCGTCGGGGTTCACGATGAGCTGGACCGCGACGCCCGAGCCGACCGAGGTCGAGCTGACGTTCAGCTCGCTCGGCCCGGCGCTGACCCGGGTCGCCGTCGAGCATCGCGGCTGGGAGGCGCTGTCGGCGGAGCAGGCGGCGAAGGACTGCGCGCTGCCGGGCGGCTACCAGGGCGGTGCCTACGCGCAGGGCTGGGCCATGATCCTCGGCGGGCTCGCGGCGGCGGCCGCCGCCGAGCGGGCGCTGGGGAGGCTGCCGTGAGCGAGCTCGCGGCGTGAGGTGTGCCGGAGACGGGTGAGGGGGTGTCCCGCCTCCGGCACAGGTCCCCTACTGGTGCGCCGGGAGGTTGAACTCCTCCTTGGCCATCAACGGTCGCAGGCGTTGGTCGGCCCCGCCCTTGGTGAACGCGTCCCGCAGCACGTCGTGGCCGCGCAGGTTGCCCAGCGCACCCATGATCATGCCCTGGTCGAGCGCCAGGTACCGCTTGGCGACCTTGCCGCTGCGCACGGCGATCGAGTCGTAGAAGCCGCCCGGGCCGTAGCTGTCGAAGTCCCGGCGCAGCTTCGCGAGCTCGGTGAGCGCCGCCTGCGGCTGGTAGGGCAGGGCGAGCACCACCGCGTGCGGGGTGACCACACCGTCCCCGAAGGACGCCGGCGGCGGCTGGGCCTCGCGGCAGCCCTCGAACCCGACGTCGACCGAGGTGCGCTCCTGGTCACTGGTGTAGCCCGGCGTGTCCAGGCCCATGATGTCCACGCCGTACTCCCGGTAGCCACCGTCCGGGTTGGACGCGGGCGAGAAGCCCCAGTGACCGTACTTCGCGTCGTTGAGCCCGTGCTCGATCTGGCCGCGCACGTACACGGAGTGCTGCCGGGCCCAGGACTTCTTGCCCCACTTGACCTCCGGCACGAACATGTCCGGCATCAGCTCCTCGAACATGTCCCCGCCCCACGTCGGGATGAACTTCAGCCCGCGGTAGGTGTACTGGCCCTCGAACACCGGGATGCCCATGTAGTCGACGAACTGCCCGGCCGGCTTCTGCTCCTGCCAGCCCCAGTCGCACGTGTCCGGGAACGTCCGCCACGGCACGAAGTAGTGCTCCGGCGGCACCTGGCCGAGCGAGATCGCCACGTACGTGATCATGCGCGTCTCGCTCGCGAAGTTGCCGTACGTGTGGCAGGTGTAGAAGACGTCCGGGCCGTTGCCGGGATAGTTGCCGGTGACCGAGCAGCCGGGCGGCTGCTCGTCCCAGAACCCGCCGCGCATCAGGCCGGCCGCCACGTCCGGCGCCCGCCCGGCCGGGTCGTAGTAGAAGTTGAAGTCCATCGGGTCGAGCAGCTTCTGCGCCTGGCCCCGGACCTCGGGCACGGCGTTGCGCACGACCATCAGCGCGGCCGCCATCCACGCGTTGTCCACACTGGACAGGAACGGGTACACGGTGGACCCGTCCTCCGGCCACACCCGCAGCTTCTCCAGCGTCGCCGGGTTGTACCAGTTGTAGAACTGACCCGACGCGGGATGCCGCTCCACCCTGGCCATCGAGTCGAGCGCCTTCTTCGTGCGGGAGACCAGCTCGCGGCGGCCGATGAGCCCGGCGTCCTCCGCGACGACGGCCGACCACAGGTAGGCACCGACGTTCGTCGGGGAGGTGTAGGCCGACCGGGTGTCGGGGGCGAGCGCGCCGTCGATGTTGTCCGCCGGCAACCCCGTCTCCGGCGCGACCATCGCGGTGAGCGACCGCCACGTGTCGCGCAGCAGCGCGCCCTGGCGGTCCTGCTCCGCGGACGCGAGCCCGCGGTCGTCGGGCGCGGCGCTCGCGGCCGGGCCGAGCGGCACGACCACGGCGACCGCGAGTGCCGCGGCCAGCGCGGCCCTGCGCGCGGGTGCTAATCGGGCCATCTGGGTGGTCCTCCTCATTTGAGACCGGTGGTGGCGATGCCACGGACGAAGTGGCGTTGCAGCAGCAGGAAAACGATGAGCACGGGCAGCACGATGATCACCGACCCGGCGAGGAGCAGGTCGTAGCGGGTCTCGTTCTGCCCGATGGAGTACAGGGCGAGCGCGACCGGCAGCGTGTACTTGTCCTCCGTGGTGGCCGCGACGAGCGGCCACAGGAAGTTGTTCCACGAGGCCAGGAACGTGAGGATGCCCAGTGTCGCGAGCGCGGGCCGGCACAGCGGTAGCACGATCTGCCAGAAGATCCGCAGCTCGTTCGCGCCGTCGATGCGCGCCGCCTCGAGCAGGTCGTTCGGAATGGACACGATGAACTGCCGCATGAGGAACACGCCGAAGGCCTGCGCCAGGAACGGCAGGATCAGCCCGGCGAGCGAGTTGACCAGCCCGAGATTGCTGGACAGCACGAACAGCGGCACCATCGTGACGACGCTCGGCACCATGATCGTGCCGAGCACGATGAGGAACAGCACCCGCTTGCCGGGGAAGGCGAGCTTCGCGAGCGCGTAGCCCGCCGCGGAGCAGAACAGCAGGTTGCCGACCGTCGTCAGGATCGCGACGACGACCGAGTTCGTGAAGTAGGTCGGGAAGTCCAGCCGGTTGAGCAGGATGTCGTAGCTGCCGAGTGTCCCGTCCTGCGGCAGGAACGTCGGCGGGTCGGCGCGGATCTCGGCGTCGGTCTTGAACGACGAGAGCGCCATCCAGATGAACGGGCCGACCATCACCACGAGGCCGGCGCCGAGCACGATGTGCAGCACGATCCGGGCGACGTGATCGCGCGAGCGCAGCTCGTCGCCGTCCCGGCGGGGCGAGCCCGCCGGCGCGGTCGCGGGACGGGTGTCCAGGGTGCTAGTCAACGTTGTTCCTCAGCAGCCGGAACCAGGCGATCGACAGCAGCACCACCACGACGAACAGCACGTAGCCCATCGCCGAGGCGTAGCCGTAGTTGCCGAAGCCGAACTGGTTGTAGGTGTGGTACGCGAGCGACAGCGTCGAGTCGAGCGGGCCGCCGCTGGTCATCACGAACGGCTCCTCGAAGAACTGCACGTAACCGATCGTCGTGATCACCGCGACGAACAGCACGGTCGGCCGCAGCATCGGCACGGTGATGAACCGCAGCTGCGACCACTTCCGCGCGCCGTCGATCGTCGCCGCCTCGTACAGCTCCTTCGGGATCGCCTGCAGCCCGGCCAGGAAGATGACCATGCCGAACCCGAGGTTGCGCCACGCGCCCATCACGATCAGCGTGGGCAGCGCGGTGCTCTGCGACTGCAGCCAGTTCGGCCCGTCGATCCCGAACCACCCGAGCATCGTGTTGAGCAGCCCGGAGTCCGGCTGCAGGATGAACCGCCACACGACCGAGATCGCCACGATGCTCGTGACCACCGGCAGGTAGTAGCCGACCCGGAACAACGCCCGGAACTTGACCAGCCCGGAGTTGAGCCCGAGCGCGACCATCAGCGCCAGGACCATCGTCAGCGGCACACCCACCACCACGAAGACCGCGGTGTTGGTCGCGGCGACGAGGAACTTCGGATCGTCGAACAGCCGCAGGTAGTTGTCCAGACCGACGACGTCCACGCCGAGCGGGTCGAGCAGGTCGGCGCTGCCGAGGTCGGTCAGGCTCATCACCAGCGAGGCCACCACGGGCCCCGCGGTGAAGACCAGGAACAGCACGGCGAACGGCAGCGCGAAGCCCCAGCCGGCCAGCGCCCGGGATGTCGTTCCCCCGGGCCGGGCGGAACGAGCCCTGTTCAAGGCAGGCCCCCGGGGCGGCGGGATGCTCCTTGCCGGAGTGTCTTGAACAGGGCTCGTCATCTCAGCCACCCGTGCCGATCGAGGTCGCCTGCGCCTGGATCGCCTTCGCGGCGTCCGCGGCGGACGCGGTGCCCTTGGCGATCTTCTCGAGCTCGGTGTCCATCCCCGCGGCGATCTGCTCCCAGGTCGGGATCGCCGGCGGCGCCTTGGCCTTGTCGAGCTGGTCGCCGAACGTCTTGAGCTGCTCGTCACCGGCGAGCTTCTCGTCGTCCCAGGCGGACTGCACGGCCGGCAGGTCGCTGACCGTCTCGTACCACTTGACCTGGACCTCGGGCTTCATCAGGTAGGACACGAACTTCCAGGCGCTGTCCCGGTTCTTGCTGTTCTTGAACACGGACATGTTGCTGCCGCCGATGAACGAGGTCGCGTCACCGGAGCCGCTCGGCATGGGCCACAGCTCGTACTTGCCCTCGCCGCCGAGGTCGTTCAGCAGGCCGATGTGCCAGGGCCCGGACACGAACGAGCCCAGCTCGCCCTTGATCAGCTTCGGCTCCTGCTCACCGTCCGCCAGCCGGTCCTTCGAGGACAGTCCGTCCTTGTAGAGGGACCCGTAGTACTCGAAGGCCTCGGTCGCCTCGGGGGAGTCGAGGGTGAAGTTCGTGCCGTCCCAGACGTCGCCGCCGTTCTGCCACACGAACGGCATCACGCTCTGCCAGGCGCCGGTCTGGCCGGGCTGGAAGTAGGTGCCCCACTTGGCGCCACCCTTGGTCTGCATGTCCTTGAAGGCCTGGGTGAGGGAGTCCCAGTCCTTCGGAGCCTCGGTGATGCCGGCCTTCTCGGCGACGGCCTTGTTGACGAACAGCAGGCGGGTCTCGACGTACCACGGCACGCTGTAGGACTTGCCGTCCACGACGCCGGTCTCCCACGCGCCGGGGAAGTAGTCGTCCTTGTTCACGAAGTCCGGCGGGGTCACGTCGAGCGCGCCGGTCTTGGCGAACTCACCGATCCACGTCGTGCCGAGCATCGTGACGTCCGGCGTCTGCTGGCCGGCGATCGCGGCGGAGATCTTGTTGTGCGCGCCGTCCCAGGGCACCGCGGTGACGGTCACCTTGGCGTCCGGGTTCTCCTTCATGAAGTCGTCGGCGAGCGCGGAGAGCTTCTCGCCCTCGGTGCCCATGGCCCAGACGGTGATGTCGCCGGTCGCCTTGCCCTGCGCGACCTTGTCACCCTGCTCGGCCTCGTCCCCGCCGGAGTCGCGGCCGCAGGCCGATGCGGCCAGCGCCACCGCGGTCATGGCGGCGAGTAAAACGGTCCGCCTCTTGGGTCGAGTCATGCCTTACCTCCGGTGTGGTTCTCGTGGGGGCCGCAGCTGGTCCGGATCACCAGCCGGGTGGGCAGTACTTCGCGGCGGACTCCGGGCGAGGTGCCGGAGATCCGCTGGTCGAGCCAGCGCGCCGCCGTGGCGCCGAGCTCGCGCATGGACTGGTGGACGGTCGTGAGCCGCGCGTAGTCGGCGGCCATGATGTCGTCCCAGCCCGTGATCGCGAGGTCGCCGGGCACGGCGAGGCCGAGGTCCTCGGCGGCACGCAGCGCACCGAGCGCGACCTCGTCGTTGGCGCAGACGAGCGCCTCGGGCCGGACACGCCGTCGCAGGGTCTCCCGCGCGGCGGCGTAACCGGCCTTGACGTCGAACGCGCAGCGGACCGGCTTGGCCGGTACGTCGAGACCGCCCTCGGTGAGCGCGGTGGCGAAGCCGGCGTGGCGGCCGGCGACGTCGGGGGACTGGGCGGGGTCGCCGAGGAACTCGAACCGGCGGTAGCCGTGCCCGATCAGGTGCGCGGTGAGTGCCCGCGCACTGTCCTCGTTGTCGGCGGTGACGGTGTCCACCAGGCCGACGGATGACCGGGCGAGCAGCACCAGCGGCAGCCCGGTATCGGCGATGCGTGCCACCGTCGCGTCGCCGACCGTCCGGCCCATGATCACCATGCCGTCGACCCGGCCGGCGAGCTCGTGCACGAGCTCGGCCGCGTTCGCGCGTCCCTGGGTCGCAAGGATCAGCACGCTGCGGCCTAACTCGGCGACGACCTCCTCGTAGCCGAGAACGACCTCGGCGTAGTACGGCCCGGCCAGATCGGGGAAGACGATGCCGTTGGCCGCGTGCAGGCCCTCGGCGAGCGCCCGCCCGGCCCGGCTGGGCCGGAAACGCAGCTCCTCGGCGACCCGCCGCACCCGCTGCCGGGTCGAGGCCGCGACGAGCTCGGAGTCCCGCAACGCCCGCGACACGGTCGCGATCGACACGCCCGCACGGTCGGCCACCTCGTAGATGGTGACCGGCCGACGCTCACGTGCGGGCATGGCTGCCTTCCGTCGTTGGAAGCGCTTACATTTCCGTTGTGGACGTTTCTAACACACGTGTCAAGGCGTCGCGCCGATGAAGCGCTTTCATTGCGGCGACCGGGTTAGTGGGCGGGCCCGTTCGGACTCCCGGGGGGTCGCCGGGCCCGGTTCGGGTGTCGCTGCGGGGTTCCCGGCGGCCCGGCGCCTAGGCTTCGAACTGATGTTCTCGGGAAAGGGTGCGATGCGCGTGTTGGGGGTGGACCCCGGGCTGACGCGGTGCGGCATCGCCGTCGTGGACGGCGGGGTCGGGCGGTCCGTGCGAGCCGTGGCGGTCGGCGTGATCCGGACGCCGGCCGATGCCGAGCTGGCCACCCGGCTGCTCACGCTGTCCGACGCCGTGGAGGAGTGGCTCGACCGGCACCGGCCGGACGTCGTCGCCGTGGAGCGGGTGTTCAGCCAGTACAACGTGCGCACCGCGATGGGCACCGCACAGGCCGGCGGGGTCGTGGCGCTCGCGGCGGCCCGGCGCGACCTGCCCGTCACCTTCCACACGCCGAGCGAGGTCAAGGCCGCCGTCACCGGATCCGGCCGGGCGGACAAGGCGCAGGTCACCACCATGGTCACCCGGTTACTCGGCCTCGCCGAGCGGCCGAAGCCGGCCGACGCCGCCGACGCGCTCGCCCTCGCCATCTGCCACCTGTGGCGCATGCCCATGCGTGACCGCCTCGCCGACGCCGAGGCGAAGGCGGCCGAGCTCGCCCGCCGGCACCAGGCCCGCGTCGCCGCGGCCGCGAAAGGACAGCGATGATCTCGTCGGTACGGGGGCGCGTGCTCTCCATAGGCCTCGACCGCGCCGTGGTCGAGGTCGGCGGTGTCGGCCTCGCCGTGCAGGCCACGCCGGCCTCGCTCGCCACCATGCGCACCGGCGCCGAGGCGACGCTAGCCACCGCGCTCGTCGTGCGCGAGGACTCCCTGACGCTCTACGGGTTCGCCGACGACGAGGCGCGCGACCTGTTCGGGTTGCTGCAGACGGTTTCCGGCATCGGGCCACGGATCGCGATGGCCACGCTCGCCGTGCTCGAGCCGGCCCAGCTGCGCGCCGCGCTCGCCGACGGCAACATCACCGTGCTCACCCAGGTCCCCGGCATCGGCCGCAAGGGCGCCGAGCGGCTGATCATCGAGCTGCGGGACAAGGTCGGCGCGCTGCCCGCGACCGCGGCGGGGGCAGCGCCCACGCCGAACGGCCACGTGCGCGGCTCGGTCGTGGAGGCGTTGGTGGGCCTGGGCTTCCCGGCCAAGCAGGCCGAGCAGGCCGTCGACGGGGTGCTGGCCGGCAATGGCCACGGAAATCAGTCGGGCGATCAATCGACCGTGCTGCGCACCGCGCTCGCCTCCCTGGGCAGCAAGCGGTAGCGGCTCATGCACGATGACCTCATGCACGACAACCCGGTGACCGACCCGGTGACCGACGAGGAGCAGATCGTCTCGCCGCTGGCCCGGCCGGCGGAGCGGGACGACGAGTCGAGCCTGCGGCCGCGCACGCTCGGCGAGTTCGTCGGCCAGCCGCGCGTGCGCGAGCAGCTGGAGCTCGTGCTGCAGGGGGCGACCCGGCGGGGCGCGCCGCCCGACCACGTCCTGCTGTCCGGTCCGCCCGGACTCGGCAAGACGAGCCTGGCCATGATCATCGCCGCGGAGCTGGGCTGCGCGCTGCGCATCACGTCCGGCCCGGCGCTCGAGCGGGCCGGCGACCTCGCCGCGATGCTGTCCAACCTCGTCGAGGGCGACGTGCTGTTCATCGACGAGATCCACCGGATCGCCCGCCCCGCCGAGGAGATGCTCTACCTCGCGATGGAGGACTTCCGCGTCGACGTCGTGGTCGGCAAGGGCCCCGGCGCCACCAGCATCCCGCTGGAGATCGCGCCGTTCACGCTCGTCGGCGCCACCACCCGGTCCGGCTCGCTGACCGGGCCGCTGCGCGACCGGTTCGGCTTCACCGCGCACATGGAGTTCTACGCGCCCGAGGAGCTGGAGCAGGTGCTGCGCCGCTCCGCGGCGATCCTCGGGATCGACCTGCGCGCGGACGGCGCCGAGGAGGTGGCCGGCCGCTCCCGCGGCACGCCCCGCATCGCGAACCGCCTGCTCCGGCGCGTGCGCGACTTCGCCGAGATCCGGGCGGACGGTTCGGTCACTCGTGCGGTCGCCCGGGCCGCGCTGCGGGTCTACGACGTGGACGAACTCGGCCTCGACCGCCTCGACCGGGCCGTGCTGGGCGCGCTCGTGCGCTCGTTCGGTGGCGGGCCGGTAGGCGTGTCGACGCTGGCTGTCGCGGTGGGCGAGGAGCCAAGTACCGTGGAGGAGGTGTGCGAGCCGTACCTGGTAAGGGCCGGTATGCTGGCACGCACTCCCCGAGGTCGGGTCGCGACCGCCGCGGCTTGGACGCATCTGGGTCTCGCGGCCCCGAGTAACGCCCCAGGCCAGCAGCCGCCTACCCTGTTCGAGAGTGACCCTGCGCACACCGCAGAGTGAATAAGACTCCCACGGATGGAGAAAAATGGACCTGCTTCCCTTGCTTCTGATGTTCGGGCTGCTCGGCCTCATGATGTTCTTCATGAGCCGGCGCCAGCGCAGGACGCAGGAGCAGCAAGCGCAGCTTCAGAACTCGCTGTCCATCGGTGACCGCGTCATGACCACCTCCGGCCTCTACGGCACGGTGTGCGACACCTCGAGCGACACGACGATCGGTATCGAGATCGCGCCGGGCCTGGAGACCGAGTGGCTGCGTGCCGCGGTCCGCGAGAAGGTCAACCCGGAGGTCGACGAGGAGGACGAGGAGCTCGTCGACGAGGTCGAGGACGACGAGGAGCTCGTGAACAACGAGCCCCCGCCGGTCAAGGACGACTCCGCCGACGCCGAGGACGTCAAGCAGAAGTAGCCTCGTGCGTGAGCGCGACGTGACCGTGTGACACCGGCCTCACGCCGCGAGAGGTACGCTGCGCCCTCACCCAAACGTGTAACGGGTGCGGGCGCAGTCCCATGACCGGACGCGACCGGAATCCGGGGCGCGTCTCGACAGAAGTAAGTCCGAGGAGATCGACCGACCGTGGCACCACCCGCCGGGCAGATCCGCCCAGGGCGCTATCTCGCGTTCTTCCTGTTCATCGTGGTTCTGCTCTACACCTTGGTGTTCGCCACCCCCGATCACCGGGCGAGTCCGAAACTCGGCATCGACCTACAGGGGGGCACCCGGGTCACGCTGACGGCGCGCACGGAGAGCGGCGGCGTGCCGCCGAAGGAGTCGCTCGAGCAGGCGCGCCAGATCATCGAGACTCGCGTGAACGGCATCGGTGTCCAGGGCACCGAGGTCGTCCTGGACGGCAACAACATCGTCATCACCGTGCCGGGCGAGGAGGGCGAGCAGGCCAAGGACCTCGGCCAGACCGCCCAGCTGCGCTTCCGCGAGGTGATCGGCCAGCCGGTCCCGGCCCAGCCGGAGCAGAGCCAGCAGCCGCCGCAGTCGCCGCCGGCCACCGCGCCGCCGGCCTCGACCGAGCCGCCCGCCGCGTCGAACGCGCCGACGAGCAAGCCGCAGGGCCGCCCGGCGCCGGCGCAGGCCCAGCCGAGCTCACCGTCACAGCCGCCGTCGCAGCCGCCGTCCTCCGGGGCGGGCGAGGCCCCCGTGCCGACCGACCCGCTGCAGGCGTGCGCGCAGTACAAGCAGGAATTCAAGACCTACGCCGACGACGTCAAGGCCAACCGCGAGGGTGACATCGCGGTCGGCGACCTGATCAAGCTCGGCAAGGCCTGCCGCCAGGCCGACCAGCTCGCGCCGAGCAAGGACGGCACGGTGCAGCCGGACCCGACCGTGCAGCAGGCCGCGGTCGACGCGACCACCTGCACCACCGGCACGCAGGTCGGTGACCCGCTGGTCGGCAACGACGACCCGAAGAAGCCGCTCGTCGCCTGCGACCAGGACGGCACCGCCAAGTACATCCTCGGCCCGTCGTTCCTGTCCGGCACGGACATCTCCGACGCGACCTCCTCGGTCGACCCGCAGGGTGCCGGCTACGTGGTCAACCTGACCTTCGAGAGCGACGGCAGCCGGATCTGGGCGGACTACACGACGGCCAACGTCGGCAAGCAGGCCGCGTTCGTGCTCGACACCCAGGTCGTGTCGGCGCCGCAGATCCGCGAGGCCATCAGCGGCGGCAGCACCACGATCAGCGGCGGTCAGAGCGGCTTCAGCCCGGACGAGGCACGCAACCTCGCCGAGGTGCTGAAGTACGGCTCGCTGCCGCTGTCGTTCGAGTCGTCCGAGGCGGAGACCGTGTCCGCGACACTCGGCCTCGCCTCGCTCCAGGCGGGCCTCATCGCCGGCGCGATCGGCCTGGCGCTCGTGTTCGTCTACTGCTTCTTCTACTACCGGATGCTGGGCCTGCTGACCGCGCTGTCGCTGGTCTGCTCCGGCGCGATCGTGTTCGCGGTGCTGGTGCTGCTCGGCCGCTGGATCGGGTTCACGCTCGACCTCGCCGGCGTCGCGGGCTTCATCGTCGCGATCGGTATCACGGCGGACTCCTTCGTGGTGTTCTTCGAACGCCTCAAGGACGAGATACGGGAGGGCCGGACGTTCCGCTCCGCGGTGCCGCGGGCGTGGATCCGGGCCCGGCGCACGATCCTGTCCGCGGACGCGGTCATGTTCCTCGCCGCCGCCGTGCTGTACGTGCTGGCCGTCGGCCAGGTGAAGGGCTTCGCGTTCACCCTGGGCATGTCCACCGTGCTGGACCTCGTCGTCGTGTTCTTCGTGACCCACCCGCTGGTCGTGCTCGCGTCGAAGTCGAAGTTGCTGTCCGATCCCAGGTTCTCCGGGCTCGGTGCGGTCCAGCGATTGGCGAGCGAACGCCGGTCCCGGCCCGGTACCGGCACCGTCGTGAAGGAGGCCTGACGTGCCGAACAACGACACCTACACAGGCGCGCCGGTGAAGAAGGAAAGTGTCTTCCACCGGATGTACGTCGGTACCGGCGCGTTCGACGTCGTCGGCAAACGCAAGTGGTGGTACCTGTTCTTCGCGTTGCTGATCCTGGTCTGCATCGCGTCGATCGTGTTCCGCGGCTTCAACCTCGGCATCGACTTCAAGGGCGGCACGCGGATCTCGATGCCGGACGAGGGTGCCGGCGGCAAGATCACGACCGAGCAGGTCACCGACGTCTTCACCGCGACGCTGCACAAGGAGCCGGCGGCCACGCAGACGGTCGGCACGGGCGACAACACCACGATCCAGATCCGTTCGGAGACGCTGAGCACCGCCGAGGTCACCGACCTCAAGGAGGCGTTGTTCGAGGAACTGCAGCCGGTCGGGCAGGACGGGCAGCCGAGCGCGCGCGCGATCAGCGACAGCGCGGTGAGCGCGTCGTGGGGTGGTGAGATCTCCCGGCAGGCGCTGATCGCGCTGGGCGTGTTCCTGGTCCTGGTGACCCTGTTCCTGGCGTTCTACTTCGAACGCTGGATGGCGGTTGCCGCGCTCGCCGCGCTGGTGCACGACGTGCTCGTGACCGCGGGCGTGTACTCGATCGTGGGCTTCGAGGTCACGCCGGCGACGGTCATCGGCCTGCTGACGATCCTCGGTTTCTCCTTGTACGACACGGTGGTCGTGTTCGACAAGGTCCGGGAGAACACTCGCGGGCTGCTCGGCCTGACGCGGCGGACCTACGCCGAGGCGGCGAACCTGGCGCTGAACCAGACGCTGATGCGCTCGATCAACACGTCGCTCATCGCGGTGCTGCCGGTGCTCGGCCTGCTGGTCGTGGGCGTCGGCCTGCTCGGTGTCGGCACCCTGCAGGACCTGGCGCTGGTGCAGCTGACCGGCATCATCGCCGGCGCGCTGTCCTCGATCGCGCTGGCGACCCCGATCCTGGTCGACCTGAAGATGCGCGAGCCGAAGTTCAAGGAGCAGGCGCGCCGGGTGCACGCGCGGCGGGCGAACCTGTCCCGCCGGGCCGCGGCCGAGCGGGACGCCGACGGCGACATCATCATGGGCGAGCTCCCGGCGACCGACGACGAGTCGCTGGACGCCGAGCTGCGCCAGGAGCGCGCGATGGCCGCGGCGTCGAGCGTGCCCACCCGGAACCCGAAGGCCGCCGAACAGCAACGCCGGCGGCCGGCGGGCAAGCAGGGCAGCAAGCACGGCGGCCGTCCGTCGGGCAAGAAGCGCCACTAGCCGGTGGGGTCCGTCGAGAGCGCGTTGGAGCTGGTACGCACGGTTCCGGACTTCCCGGAGCCGGGCGTACTGTTCCGCGACCTGAACCCCGTGTTCGCGTCGCCGGCGGCGTTCGGGTCCATTGTGGACGCCCTGGCGGCGACCGTTCCGTCCGATGTGGACGTCATCGCGCCGGTCGAGGCGCGCGGCTTCCTCCTCGGCGGCGCCCTGAGCGCGGCGCTGGGCCGGGGGCTCGTGCCGATCCGCAAGCCGGGCAAGCTGCCGGTGGTCGCGGACCGGGTGGACTACGCCCTCGAGTACGGCACGGCCACGCTGGAGCTCCCGGCGGACATCCTGCGCCCCGGCGCGAAGGTCGCGGTCGTGGACGACGTCCTGGCCACCGGCGGCACGGTCGCGGCGGCGTGCGAGCTGGTGGAGCGCGCCGGCGCGCAGGTCGTGTCGGTGTCGGTGGTCCTGGAGCTGGCGGCGCTGGGCGGGCGGGCCCGCCTGGCGGACCGCAACGTCCACTCGCTACAGCAGGTCTGACTCAGGCGAACTGGACGGACCGTTTGGACAGTCCGTACCAGTAACCGTCGATGACCGATCGCGGCGGCTCCCCGGTCTCCAGCGAGGCGCCGATGGACACGAACAGCGGCGCGAAGTGCTCGGTCCGCGGATGCGCCAGCTGGCCCGACGGCGCCTTGTGCAGGAAGTCGATCAGCGAGTCGAAGTCCCGCGCCGCCAGGGCCTCCGCGCCCCAGCTGTCGAACTCGGCCGACCAGGACGGCGCGGCCACGGCCGGGTCCGCCATCGTGATCGCCGACAGGTTGTGCGTGAAGAAGCCGCTGCCGACGATCAGCACGCCCTCCTGCCGCAGCGGGGCCAGCCGGCGGCCGACCTCGAACAGGACGGTCGGGTCCAGGGACGGCATCGAGATCTGCAGGACCGGTACGTCCGCGTCCGGGTACATCTCCACCAGCGGCACGTACGCGCCGTGGTCCAGCCCGCGCTCGGGTTCGTCGTGGACCGGCATGCCGGGAGCGGTCAGCAGCTTGCGGACCGACTCGGCAAGGGCCGGCGCGCCCGGCGCGGGGTAGGTCACCGAGTAGTACCGCTGCGGGAAGCCCCAGAAGTCGTAGACCAGCGGCACCGTGGTGGTGGCGCCGAGCGCGAGCGGGGCGTTCTCCCAGTGTGCCGAGACGATCAGGATCGCCGTCGGCTTCGGCAGGTCGGCGGACCACGCAGCCAGCTCGCGCGTCCACGCCCGGTCGTCGGCCAGCGGCGGGGCACCGTGGCTGAGGTAGAGCACCGGCATCGACATGGGCCACTCCATCGATTGAATATTCAACCACCAGGGTAGCAGCAACCCATTCGACGATCCGGGAACCAATCGCGGCTATTCTCAGTGCAGAGGAGTCGCGTGTGAGTCAGAACGTCGAGACCGGTGAGCAGCAGGACGCCGCCTCCGCACAGCCCCCACCGCGGGCGCCGTCCGCGACGCGGCGGGTACGGGCACGCCTGGCCCGGCGCATCACCGCCCAGCGGTCCGCACCCGTCAAGCAGGTGCTCGAGCCACTCGCCGCCGTTCACCGCGAGCTGCACCCCAAGGCCGACCTCGCTCTCCTGCAGCACGCCTACGACATCGCCGAGGAGGCGCACCGCGGCCAGCGGCGCAAGTCCGGCGACCCGTACATCACCCACCCGCTCGCCGTGGCCACGATCCTCGCCGAGCTCGGCATGGACACGATCACGCTCGTCGCCGCCCTGCTGCACGACACGGTCGAGGACACCGAGTACTTGCTGAAGAACCTGCACGACGACTTCGGCGAGGAGGTCGCCCGGCTCGTCGACGGCGTGACCAAACTGGACAAGGTGCAGCTCGGCAGCGCCGCCGAGGCGGAGACGATCCGCAAGATGGTCATCGCGATGGCACGCGACCCGCGGGTCCTGGTGATCAAGCTCGCGGACCGGCTGCACAACATGCGCACGATGCGCTTCCTGCCGCCGGAGAAGCAGGCGAAGAAGGCCCGCGAGACCCTCGAGGTCCTCGCCCCGCTCGCGCACCGCCTCGGCATGGCCACCGTCAAGTGGGAGCTGGAGGACCTCGCGTTCGCGATCCTGCAGCCGAAGAAGTACCACGAGATCGTCCGCCTCGTCGCCACCCGCGCGCCCTCCCGCGACACCTACCTGCACAAGGTCACCGACGAGCTCACCTCGCACCTCGAGGCGTCGCGGATCAACGCGAAGGTCGAGGGCCGGCCCAAGCACTACTACTCGATCAACCAGAAGATGATCGTCCGCGGCCGGGACTTCGACGACATCCACGACCTCGTCGGCGTGCGGATCCTGGTCGACGACGTCCGCGACTGCTACGCCGCGATGGGCGTCGTGCACGCGCTCTGGCAGCCCATGCCCGGCCGGTTCAAGGACTACGTCGCCCAGCCGCGGTTCGGCGTCTACCAGTCCCTGCACACCACGGTCATCGGGCCGGACGGCAAGCCGCTCGAGGTGCAGATCCGCACCCGCGAGATGCACCGCACGGCGGAGTACGGCATCGCCGCGCACTGGCGGTACAAGGAGACCAGGGGGACCCACGACGGGCAGACCGTCGAGATCGACGAGATGGCCTGGATGCGCCAGCTCCTCGACTGGCAGCGGGAGGCCGCGGACCCGGGCGAGTTCCTCGACTCGCTGCGCTACGACCTCGCCGCGCGGGAGATCTTCGTCTTCACGCCCAAGGGCGACGTGCAGACGCTGCCCGCCGGGTCCACGCCGGTCGACTTCGCCTACGCGGTGCACACCGAGGTCGGCCACCGCTGCATCGGTGCCCGGGTCAACGGCCGGCTCGTCGCGCTCGAGCGCAAGCTCGAGAACGGTGACGTGGTCGAGATCTTCACCTCCAAGGCGGAGGGCGCCGGACCCACCCGCGACTGGCTCGCGTTCGCCGCGTCGCCGCGGGCCCGCGCCAAGATCAAGCAGTGGTTCGCCAAGGAGCGCAAGGAAGAGGCGATCGAGGCCGGCAAGGAGGCGATCACCAAGGAGGTGCGCCGGGTCGGCCTGCCCATGCAGCGGCTCGTCTCGGCGGACTCCATGGCCGCACTCGCACGCGAGCTGCGCTACACCGAGGTGAGCGCGCTGTACGCCGCCGTGGGGGAGGGGCACACCTCCGCGCGGCACGTGGTGCAGCGGCTGGTCGCGCTGCTCGGCGGCGTCGAGCACGCCGAGGACGAGCTCGCCGAGCGCGCGACGCCGTCCACCGTCCACCGCCGCCGGGCGACCGGCGACGCCGGCGTGATCGTCAAGGGCGCGAGCGACGTGTGGGTCAAGCTCGCCCGGTGCTGCACGCCGGTGCCCGGCGACGACATCCTCGGCTTCGTCACCCGCGGTGGCGGCGTGTCGGTGCACCGCCGCGACTGCACGAACGCGGGCGAGCTGCTCGCGTCCCCCGAGCGGCTCGTGGACGTCGAGTGGGCGCCGTCGGAGTCGTCGGTGTTCCTCGTGGCGATCCAGGTCGAGGCGCTCGACCGGCACCGCCTGCTGTCCGACGTCACGAAGGTGCTCGCCGACGAGAAGGTCAACATCCTCTCCGCGTCGGTCACCACCTCCCGCGACCGGGTCGCGGTGAGCCGGTTCAGCTTCGAGATGGGGGACCCGAAGCACCTGGGGCACGTGCTGAAGGCCGTGCGCAGCGTGGAGGGTGTCTACGACGTCTACCGCGTGACCTCGGCTTCCTGACACCGCGACTTCCGCAGGTTTTCCGGGGCTGGACGCTGAATTGACGCGGGCTGTATGCGGCCACCTGCATTCCGTCAGCGCCCGGGCCCCAGCACCGGCCATGTATGCACCGGAATTCCCCGGTATCCACGGAGTCGGTGAATTTTCGCCCTCGCGACCCGACATTCCCGTGGGCAGCTCACCGCCCGATGTTCTTGGCCACCTCCTCTTGTGCCAGCGCGACTTCCTCGATGGACGCACCGATGACGTCGGTCTGGCTTTCCAGTTCGTCGCACAGGTCGATGAACGCCTGCTTTTGTGCCGGATGCGTTGTGGGGATCGCATCCAGGTCCGTGCTCATCAACCAGTCGAACAGCACTACCGCGTCCGCGCGATACAACTCGACGTGGACACTGGCCCGCTCCGAATGCATGGAGGTATCTTGCCCGCACCGCCCGGAGCGCGCCATGTGTTCACCAGATGTCCGCTTTTCATACGCCGGCCTGCAACAATTCCCTGGGGCTGACCCCGGCGAGCGCGCGTACCTCCCGCGACAGGTGGGCCTGGTCGGCGTATCCCGCCCGGTAGGCGACCTCGGCCAGCCCGGCTCCCGGCGCGGCGCCGCGCGCGAGCCGTAGCGCGTGGTCGAACCGCAGCACTCGCTGCAGCACCTTCGCCCCGTACCCGAACGCCGCGAGGCACCGGCGGTGCAGCTGCCGCTCGGTCAGTCCCACCACGGCGGCCATCTCGCGCACCCGGGCCCCGCCGCGGGTCAGCGCCAGCAGCTCCGGCACCACCGGGTCCGGGTCCGCGCGCACGCCCGCGAGCACCGCCGAGCCGAGCACCGCCTGCGCGCCCGCCGCCGACGAGGTGGACGCGAGCTCCGCCGCGAGCCGCGCGGCCCGGTCCGGCCACAGCTCCGTCAGGTCGGGCCGCTCGTCGCGCAAGGCGTCCGCCGGCAGGCCCAGCCCGGCGGGCGAGCACCCGGTCCGGAACCGGACTCCGACGAGCTCGCCCGTCGACGACGGCGACACGTGCGCGTGCGTGTCCGGCCCGGCCACGAACAGCCGGCCGCTCTCCCGGTGCCAGATGATGTCCACGCACGCGTCCGGCACGATGCGCAGCGCCCGCGCCGGCCCGGCCGCGGCGTGCCGCGACCAGGCGCACGTGAGCAGTCCCCGCGCCGCCGCGGGGACCGGGCGCTCCAGGTAACGGTCCACGCCCGGCATTGTGGCAGCGGCCACCGACAGATGCTCAGCTCACGGTGGCGGACTCGAACGTGACCCGCACCGCCGGCGGGCCGTCCTCCGGGGTGCCGGCACCCGCGTCCACACCGGACGCGCCGGCGGAGGCCAGGATGTCCATCCCCTCGCTGACCTCGCCGAGCACCGCGTAGGCCGGCGGCAGCGTCGAGTCCGCGTACACGAAGAAGAACTGGCTGCCGCCCGTGTCCGGCCCGGCGTTGGCCATCGCGACCGTGCCCTTCGGGTAGGTCACGAGCGCCTGACCGGTGCCGTCGGACGGCGCAGGCGGGAGGTCCGCCGGGAGCTCGTCCGGGATCGTGTAGCCGGGTCCGCCGGTGCCGTCGCCCTTCGGGTCGCCGCACTGCAGGATCCTGAGGCCGGCGGAGGCGGTCAGCCGGTGGCAGGTCGTGCCGTCGTAGAAACCGCTCCCGGCGAGGTGCACGAAGCTGCGCACGGTGCACTGCACGTCGTCCGCGAGCGAGATCGACATCGCGCCTTCGCTCGTCTCGAAGGTCACCGTCGTCGCGTCCGAGTCCTGGTCGGGCGGCAGCCCGGCCGGCGCCGGCTCGGCCGGGCTCTCGACGTACGCGCACCCGTCGGCCGCGGGGACGCTGGACGCGGTCTCGCCGGGTGCGTCGCTGGGCTCCGCCGGCTCGCCGATCCGCGTCGTGCAGCCGGTGACGACGGCCGCCGCGACGAGCAATGCCGCGGCGACTCGTCGGGTCACGTCAGCCGGCGATCGTCGCCGACTCGATGTCGACCGGCAGCTTCGGTGCACCGTCCTCGGGGCTGTTGCCCGCGGTGATGCCGCCCTTGGCGATCTTGTCGACCACCTTCAGGCCCGACTCGGTGACCTCGCCGAACACCGTGTAGCTCGGCGGCAGGGTCGAGTCGCCGAACACGATGAAGAACTGGCTGCCGCCGGTCTCGGGTCCGGCGTTGGCCATCGCCAGCATGCCGCGCTCGTACACCTTCAGGGGCTGGCCGCCGGACTGCGCCGCGGGCGCGTCGGCCAGGTCCTGGGGGAGCTCGTCGGGGACCGAGTAACCGGGGCCGCCGGTGCCGTCGCCCTTCGGGTCACCGCACTGCAGGACCTTGAGGCCGGCGGAGGCGGTCAGCCGGTGGCACTTGGTGCCGTCGAAGTACTTCTCCTTGACCAGGTGCTCCATGCTCTGCACGGTGCACGGCGCCTTCTCGCGGTTCAGTGCGAGGCCGATGTCGCCCTGGCTGGTCTTGAGATCGACGTTGACCGTGCCCTTCTTGGGCGTGTCCGCGGGATCCTCCGGCATGCCGGGATCCTTCTCCGGCTTCTCGGCGGCGTTCTCCTTGTAGGCGCACGGACCGTCGGTGGTCTTGCCGGCCGCCTCGGCGTCGCTCGGCTTGGGGTCGGCCGTGGAGTCGTCCGGGCCCAGGTTGGACAGCCAGAACACGAGGCCGACGACCGCGACCACCACGAGGACGGTCAGGCCGACACCCCAGACCCGCCGCTTCTTCGCACGCTCCGCCCTGCGGACGAGCTGGCGCTCCAGCTTGCGCTTGGCTGCCTGCCGACGCTGCTCGTTGCTCGGCACCGGGCACCCTCCTGACCTCAGACGTCCTTGCCGGGCGGCAGTCTATGGGTACCGGGGGTAAGAACCGCGTTGAGGTCCACGAAATCTCAGGCGATTGCCAGAATCGCGGCCGCAGGCGGTGTGAACTGTGTCCCTCGGGAGTGCAAAGCTGGATACTAGGCGTGGCAGCCCGGTGACTGGTGACCGGCGGCGTGGACTGACAAGGTGGACCCATGCAAGACAGGCGGGACGACGGGACATCGCCGTTCGCCGACGAGCTCGAACGGCTGCTGCGCAAGCGCGGCCTGTCCTGGCGTCGCCTCTCCGACCTCATCGGGTACACGCCGAGCTGGTTGTCCAAGATCAAGCACGGCGCCCCGCCGTCCGCCGAGCTGGCGCGCAAGTGCGACCAGGTCCTCGAGGCGGAAGGCCAGCTGATCGCGCTCGCCGCGTCCACCGGCGGTCCGGTCCGCCTGGCCCAGCTGCCGGCTGCCGCCGCCACGTTCGTCGGCCGCGACGCCGAGCTGTACGCGCTGTCCGGGATCCTGTCCTACGAGGGCGAGCCGGGCACTCCGCAGCTCGTCGCCATCGACGGCCCGCCGGGGGCCGGCAAGACCGCGCTCGCCCTGCGCGTCGCGCACTCGGTGGCCGACCAGTACTCCGACGGCCAGCTCTACGTCGACCTGCGCGGCTACTCGCCGGACGGCCAGCCCCGTGTCGTGGACGAGGTGCTCGAGGAGTTCCTCACCGCGCTCGGCGTGCAGATGGACGTCATCCCCGCCGGGCTCGAGGCACGCGCCAAGCTCTACCGCTCGGTGCTCGCCGACCGGCGGGTCCTCGTCGTGCTCGACAACGCCGCCGACTCCCCGCAGCTCGAGCCGCTGCTGCCCGCCTCCGCCGGCTCCGGGGTGGTGGTCACCAGCCGCAAAAGACTCGGCGGCCTGACGGTCCAGGGCGACCGGCGGATCACCCTCGGCCCCATGACCGAGGCGGAGTCGACCACGTTGCTGTGCAAGGTGATCGGCAAGGAACGTGCCGACGCCGAGCCCGAGGCGGTCCGCGCGCTCGCGGACCGCTGCGGGCACCTGCCGCTCGCGCTGCGCATCGCCGCCGAGCGCGTGGCCACGCACCCCCACCACGCGGTGGCGCTGCTCGTCGAGGAGCTCGCCACCGAGGAGCAGCGCCTGGAGGCACTCGCCACCGACGACTCGGTGGCCGTGAAGACGGTCTTCTCCTGGTCCTACCGCGACCTGTCCGCCGACGCCGCGCGGATGTTCCGGCTGATCGGCATGCACTCCGGCTCGCACATCCGCACCGGGGCCGCGGCCGCGCTCGCCGGTCAGCCGCTGGTGCGCGCCCGGCGGCTGCTCGACCGCCTCACCGGCGTCCACCTCCTCGAGGGCCTGGGCAACGACCGGTACCGGATGCACGACTTGCTGCGCGTGTACGCCGCCGAGCAGGCCGCCGAGGAGGAGTCCGAGGAGGACCGCACGCTGGCCCTGCGCCGGATGGTCGACTGGTACCTGCGCAACACGTACGCGGCCAACCACGCGCTCGCCCCGCAGCGCCACGACCCGGTCCTCGAGAAGACCGGCTTCGCCGTGGACATCGCCGAGTTCGACTACGGCTCGGCGCTGGACTGGTGCGAGTTCGAGATGACCAACATCGCGGCCGCCACGCGCACCGCGGTCGAGATCGGCGACAACGTCGCGGGCTGGAAGCTGCCCGCCGGCTCGTTCAACTACCTGCACCTGCGCAAGCGCTGGACGGCGTGGGTCGCCTCGCACGAGGTCGGCGTGATCGGCGCGCGCCGCGCGAACGACCGCTACGGCGAGGCGTGGGTGCTCAACAACCTGGCGGTCGCCTACCGGGAGCTGCGCCGTACCGACGAGGCCAAGGACTGCTTCATGCAGGCCCGCGCGCTGCGCATCGAGCTCGGCGACAAGGTGGGCCAGGCGTGGAGCCTCACCGGCATCGGGTTCATCGGCTTCGACCAGAGCCGCTTCGACGCCGCCGCACTGCACTTCGGTGAGGCGCTGGACATCTTCCGCGAGGTCGGCGACCGGCACGGCGAGGGCATCGCGCTCGCCAACGTCGGCGACGCCTACCGCTGCCTGTCCGACTACGACCGCGCGGTGGACGCGCTCGAGCAGGCGCTGGAGCTGTTCCGCGACATCGAGGACCGCTACGGCGAGTGCTACACGCTCGTCAAGCTCGGCGAGACCTACTCCGAGCTCGCCCGTCAGGCCGACGCGCTCGACTGCTTCCAGCGCGCGCTCGACACCCGCCGCGAGCTCGGCGACCGGTGGGGCGTGGGGGAGACGCTGCACAAGCGTGGGCTCGTGCTGTTCGAGAGCGGGCAGGCGGAGCTCGCCAAGGAGTCACTGCGCGAGGCGTTCTCGATTTTCGACGAGCTCGGCGATCCGCGGGCCGCGGACGTGCGGGATCTCCTGGACAAGAACGAGTGAGCGTCAGCCTTTCAACGCGGTGAACATCAAGTCCCGGAACGTCGGCACGTCGACGGTCTCCGCGACCTTCACCGGAACGCGGCCGGCGCCCGCGTTGGTGGAGATGTAGGCGTCGCTGGAAATGGACCGCAGGTCCGACACGACCTGGCCGCGGGTGTGCGTGCCGGTCAGCTCCACGCCGAGCGGCATCGTCCGGTACGTGGCGAGCTTCTGGTCCAGCGCGATGGCCGCCGCGAGCGGGTCGTGCAGCGTGCAGGAATGCTCGCCGAACATGTTCGAGTAGAACTTCTGATAGTGGTCGAGCAGCTTGTTCGCGAAATCCGCGCGCGGCCCGCGAATTTCGGCGAGCGCGGCCAGCCAGTCACCGCCGACCCTGGCCTGTTCCGTGGCGTCCAGGGCGACGAGCGTCAGTTCCGGGAAACCGGCGCCGAGCACGAGATCCGCGGCCTCCGGGTCGTGGTAGAAGTTCGCGTCGGCATACGGGGTGATGTTTCCCGGCACGGTCACCGCGCCGCCCATCACGACGACGGAGCGCAGCAGCGCCGGCAGCTCTGGCTCGAGCAGCACCGCGAGCGCGACGTTCGTCAGCGGCCCGAGCGCGAGCAGCGTCAGCTCGCCCGGGTTGGCCCGCGCCAGCCGCACGATCTGCTCGGCGGCGGAACCGGGCACGGGCGAGCCCTTGGGCAGCGGTCCGGCGTGCCCGCCGAGCCCGTCCTCGCCGTGTACGAACTCGGCGGTCTGCAGCGGCTGGGCGAGCGGCCGTGCCGCCCCGACGGTCACCGGCGGGTTGAGCCCGGTCAGTTCGAGCACGCGCAGTGCGTTGAGCGCGCCCACGGATGCGGCCACGTTGCCGTGGACGCTTCCCACGGCGACGATCTCGGCGTCCTCCTGGGCCGCCAAGTACATGATCGCGAGAGCGTCGTCGACCCCCGGATCAGTATCGAGAATGAGTCGCACGCTGTGGCACTCAACCAGACAACCCGGTCGCACCGAAAGACCGGGGTGCTGTGATGTGATCACTTGTATGCGCGTATGTGTTTTCTGCGGATCATCGACAGGCACGGGACCGGGTTACCGGGACGCCGCCGAACATGCCGGGCGCAGGCTGGCCGAACGCGGAATCGGGCTCGTCTACGGCGGCGCTCGGGCCGGCACGATGGGCGTCATCGCCGACGCCACCCTCGCCGCCGGCGGCTGGGTCACCGGCGTGATACCGCAGAGTCTCGTCGACCGGGAGGTCGCCCACCACGGGGTCGACGACCTGCACGTGGTCGCCGACCTGCACGAACGCAAGGCGATGATGGCCTCGCTCGCGGACGCGTTCCTCGCTTTGCCCGGCGGTGCGGGCACCCTCGAGGAGCTGTTCGAGGTGTTCACCTGGGCCCAGCTGGGCCTGCACGACAAACCGATCGCGCTGCTCGACGTCGACGGCTACTACCAGCCGCTGCTGCGGTTACTCGACCACATGTCGGCGCAGGGCTTCCTCCGGCCCGAATATCGGGAAATGCTCATCGTCGACACGGACGTGGACGCGTTACTCGATCGATTCCCGGGCCACCGCGCGCCTCGCGATAAGTGGGCATCTGGCGACGCTGAGTGACCACCGGTCGCGACCTGCGACTCCGCCATTCGGTGTTTCCTGAAACCGTCAACACCTCAACACTGTTCAGCCGCTCTGTGACTCCCGATAGTTACGCATATACGGCCGGTGAGGGAGATGTAGACGGGGACCGGCCATCGCCGCGGGTTGAGGCACGCAGGGGAGACGGTCGATGAGCACCGCGAAAGCGGGACCTGGACAAGGGTCGGTGACGGGGGACGCCGACGCGGACACCCACACCGACGCCCACGCCGGCGCCCACTCCGACCCGGGGCAGCCGGACATCGTCGTACCGAGATCGGGCGAGCGCCCGTTGCAGTCCGTGCCGACCCACCCCCGGTGCGACTCGTGCGGCCAGGTGCTCGAGGACCGGCCGACGGGCCTGATCGAGCGCTGGCACTGGGACGAGATCGCGGCCGAGGAGATCGCCCGCGCCCGCGGCCAGGGCCTGTCGATCGCGCTGATCATGCTCGACCTGGACCGCTTCAAGGACGTCAACGACAACTACGGCCACCTCGCCGGCGACGCGATCCTGCGCGGCGTCGCCGACGTGATCCGGGCGCACGCCCGCGAGGGCGACCTGGCCTGCCGGTACGGCGGCTCGGCCGGCGACGAGTTCATGGTCCTGATGCCCGAGGCGGACGTGCCCGACGCGCTCGCCGTCGCGGAGCGCATCCGCACCGGCATCAGCCGCATGTCCGTCACCGCGAAGGTCACCCGCGACCTGTCGGCCACCATCGAGGGCCAGACCGCCTCGATCGGCGTCGCCACGTACTGCCTCGGTGACCTCGCCGAGCTGGACCTGGAAGACCTGATGCTCGACGCGGACGTCTCGCTGCGTGCGGCCAAGCGGCACGGCCGGGACCGGATCTGCGTGGCGAACGTCGACGTCACCGCCGACCACGCCACCCAGACCCGCACCGACCGCCGGCTGACATCGTGGTCCCGGTTCCGCCGACTTCGCTCGGTCTGAGTCTCGTGCTCATACGCGGCGTGTAAGTTTCGCCTCGTGCTCGTTGTCGGTTTCCCCACCGGTGCCTTCCAGGCCAACTGCTACCTCGTCGCGCCCGGTCCGGGCGAGCCGTGCGTGATCGTCGATCCCGGACAGGACGCGGCGGAGCCGATCACCGAGGCGCTGCGCGAGCACCGGCTGACCCCGGTCGCGGCGCTGCTCACCCATGGGCATTTCGATCACGTCTTCGCCGTGGCGCCGGTCTGCGACGGCAACGACATCCCCGCCTGGATCCACCCGGACGACCGCGGCATGCTCACCGACCCGCTGCAGGGCATCTCGCTCGGCTCCGCGGAGTTCTTCGGCGGCAAGCTCGAGATGCGCGAGCCCAAGGAGGTCCGCGAGCTCAGCGACGGCGCGACCCTCGACCTCGCCGGCCTGTCCCTGACCGTCGACCACACGCCGGGGCACACGCGTGGCTCGGTCGTGTTCCGCAGCGAGCTCGACGAGGGCGGCCGGGTCCTGTTCGCCGGCGACACGCTGTTCGCCGGCTCCATCGGTCGCACCGACCTGCCCGGCGGCGACATGCGCACGATGACCACGACGCTGCGCACCAAGCTGCTGCCCCTGCCCGACGACACGGTCGTGCTCCCCGGCCACGGCCCGAGCACCACGATCGGCCGCGAGCGGGTGGCCAACCCGTACCTGCTGAACCTCGACGACCTCGACCAGAGCGGCACCGGTCCCGGCAGGGGTCTGTGAGGTGACCGAACCGGACCGCGGGCCCGAACGCATCTCCCTCACCCTGACCGACCAGAGCGGCGCGCGCCGCCGCGGCTGCGTCGCGGTCGGTGTCGCGGTCGTGTTCGGCGCGGCCGTCGGCGGGATCGTCGGCCTGCTCGCCGGCCAGACGGCCGCGCTGAGCACCGCGGCCGTGATCGTCGTGCTGCTGCTGGTGCTGTCGTGGGTGTCCAACCGCCGCACGCTCTGGCTCGAAGGCGACCGGGTGATCGCCAAGGCGGTCGGCAGCAAGTCCGTCGACCTGCGCCAGGCCGAGCGCGTCGAGCTGCTCGTCACCGACATCCGCGGCACCCGGACCGTCGGCCTGCTCGTGGGCGGCGGCGGCAAGACGATCAACCTGTCGCTCGCGGTCTACTCCGGGACCGGCGGCCGCGAGCTCGGCATCCTCGTGCTGCGCCGGCTCGCCGACGTCCTCGCCAGCAGCGAGAACACGACCGGGCTGGTGTTCTCCCAGCTGCTCGTGGCGCAGCTGCGGGCCGAGGCCAAGGGCGAGGCCGCGGCCGACCGGCCGTTGTACCGGCTGGCCTCGCTGGCACCGGCCGGCCGCCTGGCGCAGCGGCTCAAGCCGGAGGCGATCACGCGGTTCGTGGCGAGCCTCGACTGACTGTCTGCCGGCGCGCCGGCACGGTTTCCGTGGCCGCGACCGCGGCCGCGAGGAACGTCGTGATCGGCACCGCCGCGACCAGCCCGATGCTGCCGACGAGCGTGCGCACGATCTCCTGCGCGATCACCTGCGAGCTGAGGATGTTGCCCAGCCCGATCCCGGAGATCGACGAGTACAGCAGCAGCGGCAGCGCGGCGCCGGCGTAGGCCATCACGAGGGTGTTGACCGCGGAGGCCACGTGGTCGCGGCCGATGCGCAGCGCCGCGGTGTACAGCTCGAGCCGGCTCAGCGCCGGGTTCGCCGCCCGTAGCTCCCACACCGCGCTCGTCTGCGTCACCGTGACGTCGTCGAGCACGCCGAGCGCGCCGATCACGACGCCGGCGAGCAGCAGCCCCCGCGTGTCGATGGGGGTGTTGAGCAACCCGATGAGGGTCGACGTGTCGTCGTCGAGCCCGGTCAGCTTGGCGAACGGTGCCCACAACGCGCCCAGCACGCCGATCAGCGCGAGGCTGACCATGGTGCCGAGCGCGGCGGTCGACGTGCGCGCGGTGAACCCGTGCGTGAGGTAGAGGACCGCGAACATGATCAGCCCGGCGCCGCAGATCGCCACGAGCAGCGGGTTCTCGCCGGCGGTGATCGCCGGGAGGATGAACAGCGCGAGCACGGCGAAGCTCAGTCCCAGGGCGAGCAGCGCCTTGAGCCCCTGCCAGCGGCCGAGTACCAGCACGACGATCGCGAACAGCCCGGCGAGCAACGCCAGCGGCAGGTCGCGCTGGAAGTCGACGAGCTGGTAGGAGCCGCCGTCGGCCGGATCGCCGCCGCCGTAGGCCAGCACGACCTCGTCGTCGACGGCGAAGCGCGGCGTGCTCGGTTCGAGCGGCACGACCGTGCGGACCTGCTGGTTCGGCGCCTCGCCGTCGGACATGCGGACCGCGACCACCAGGCAGTCGTCGCTGCCGGGCTGGTCGCCGACCTGGACCCGGCCGCTGCACGGGCCGGTCTGCGCGCCGGTGACCACGCCGTGCACCGGCGTGCCCGCGGGCTTCTTGGCGTCGGCGTGCGCGCCGAACGGGAACAGCAGGACGGTGCCGACCACGGCGGCCAGGGCGAACGGCACGAGCAGCACGGTCAGCAGCGTGCGCACCCGGTTCGACGCGGGCGGCGGGGGAGCGTGGTCGTGGTGGTGGCCGGTGCGCACCGGCGGTTCGTCCGCTTCGTCCGCACCCCCCGCGCGCTCGGGCCGGTCGGTCACCCGGGGGATCGGTTCGGTGTGGCGGTCGTGCACCGGCACAGTCTCCCAGGGGGTTCCCGGCGCCTCCAGCCGCCCGCGGGCATGCTGGACTCTCCCTGTCGGCACGGTGCGAGGAGGCGCGATGGAACAGGTGGTCCTGCTCGACGAGCAGGGACGGGGGATCGGTACCGCGGACAAGGCGACCGTGCACCACCGGGACACCCCGTTGCATCTGGCGTTCTCGTGCTACGTGTTCAGCCCGGCGGGCGCGCTGCTGGTCACGCGGCGGGCGCGGGCGAAGCGGACCTGGCCGGGTGTCGTGACGAACTCGTGCTGCGGTCATCCGGCGCCGGGGGAGCCGTTCGCGTCGGCGGTGATCCGCCGCCTGGGCGACGAGCTGGGGTTGTCGGTGTCGTCGGTGGACCTGGTGCTGCCGCGGTTCCGGTACCGGGCGGAGATGGCGAACGGCGTCGTGGAGAACGAGCTGTGCCCGGTGTTCCGGGCGGTGTGCGACGACGAGCCCGGGCCCGCGCCGGCGGAGGTGGACGAGTTCGGGTGGGTGTCGTGGCCGTTGTTCGCGAGCATGGTGGCGGGCGGCGAGCTCGCGGTGTCGCCGTGGTGCCGCATGCAGGTCGACCAGCTCGCCGCCCTGGGCGATGACCCGCTGGCCTGGCCGGTGGCGGCGTCGTCCGAGCTCCCGCCGGCGGCCGTTCCCTGACGGGGACCGCGGCGGTGCGCCGGGCGTTATCGTGGCCCGGTGAGTCGTACGGAGCAGGCGGTGGTGGTCGGCGCCGGGGTGAGCGGGCTGACCACCGCCGCCTGCCTGGCCGAGGCGGGCTGGGCGGTTCAGGTGTGGTCGGCCGAACCGCCGCACCGGACCACCTCGGCGGTCGCGGGGGCCATGTGGGGACCCTCCTTCCAGGAACCCATGGCCAAGACCATGAGCTGGACCAACCGGTCCCTCGAGGACTTCGTCGCGCTCGCCCGTGATCCCGCCACCGGCGTGCGCATGGCGCCGGCACTCACGGTCGGCGGGCCGGCGAGCGGCGAGATCCCGCCGCAGGCACGGTCCATTCCGGACCTGCGACCGGCCACTCCGGACGAGGTGCCGGCCGGGTTCGCCGGTGGCTCGCGCGCCACCATGCCGCTCGTCGACATGCCGCGCTACCTCGACCACCTCGTCGCCCGGCTGACCGCGGCCGGGGTCGAGATCGCGGAACGCACGGTGCGCTCCCTGGACGAGGCGGCCGACGCCGCGCCCGTGGTGGTCAACTGCACGGGTCTCGGCTCACGCGACCTGCTCGGCGACGCCGAGCTGGAACCCGTGTTCGGCCAGAGCGTCGTCCTCACCAACCCCGGACTCGACCTCCTGTTCATGGAGCTGACCATGGACGCCGAGTGGACGAGCTTCTTCCCGCACCCCACGCGCGTCGTCTGCGGTGGCATCCGGATCCCCGGCCGCACCGACCGCACCCCCGACCCGGACCTCACCGAGCGGATCCTGCGGCGGGTGCGCGAGATCGAGCCGCGCCTGCACGACGCCGAGCTGATCGAGGTCGAGACCGGCCTGCGGCCCGCGCGGTCGGCGGTACGCGTGGCGGCCGAACCGCTCGGCAGCGCCACCGTCGTGCACAACTACGGGCACGGCGGCAACGGCGTCAGCCTGTCCTGGGGGTGCGCCCGCGAGGCCGCGGCGCTGGCCGCGGGGGTCTGACGGTTTCGTCGCTCGGTCGGGTGATCGCGATTGACACTCGTTCGAACGTGTGTTCGACTAGCGATCGTGCGATGGGACAACCAGCGTGTCGACCAGCAACAACAGCAAACCCTACCGGGCTTGCCCGGTTACGTACGCACCGTTCGAACACCCGAGTTCTCCGGCATGGTGTTCCACGAGGTGCACGCGAAGTCGGTGCTCAACAAGGTGCCCGGGCAGTCGTCGATGCCGTTCGGCTGGACGGTCAACCCGTACCGCGGCTGCAGTCACGCGTGCCGGTACTGCCTGGCGGGCGACACTCCGATCCTCATGGCTGACGGCCGTACCCGCCCGCTGGCCGAGTTAGCGGTCGGCGACACGATCTACGGCACCGAACGGCGCGGCAACCGCCGCCGGTACGTCACGACGCGGGTCCTCGCGCACTGGTCCACGATCAAGCCCGCCTACCGGCTCACCCTGCGCGACGGCACCCAGCTGATCGCGAGCGCCGACCACCGGTTCCTCACCGACCGCGGCTGGCGGCAGGTCGCCGAGCACGAGGACCACCGGCGAAGGGTCCTGGCGACCGGCGACAGGCTCGTCGGCACCGGCGGGTTCGCGTCGGGGCCCAAGGGACTGCTCGACTACCGCTGCGGCTACCTGTCCGGCATCGCGAGCGGCACCGCCGAGCCGGCCGACCGGCGAGTGCTCGGGCGAGCCCGGGACTACCTCACCGGCGACGAGTCGATCAGCCTGCCGATCGAACGCCCCCTGGTGCCGAGTGAGGAGTGGCACAAGGGATTCCTCGCCGCGGTGTTCGATGTGGACGGTGAGTTCGGCCCTGACCATCTGCGCGTCGCACGGGCCGGGCGGGCGACCGCCAGCCTGGTCAGCGATGCGTTGCTGCGCCTGGACTTCCGGTTCGCGCTCGACGACCTCGGGTTGCGCAGCGGCGTGCAGCGGATCCGGCTGTCCGGCGGGTTGTCCGAGTACCTGCGGTTCCTGCACACGGTCGACCCGGCACGTGCCGGCGACAGCGAGCTGACCGGCATCGCGCTGCGGGCCGCCACGCGGTTGGGCATCGACACGGTCGAGCCGCTCGGCATCGAGCTGCCGCTGTTCGACATCACCACCGGCACGGGCGACTTCATCGCGAACGGCGTGGTGAGCCACAACTGCTTCGCGCGCAACTCACACACGTACCTCGACCTCGACGCCGGGCACGACTTCGACACCCAGGTGATCGTGAAGGTCAACGCGGTGGAGGTGCTGACGGCGCAGCTGCGCTCGCCGCGCTGGACCCACGAGCACGTCGCGATGGGCACCAACACGGATCCGTACCAGCGCGCGGAGGGCCGGTATGCGTTGATGCCGGGGATCATCCGGGCGCTGGCGGACAGCGGCACGCCGTTCAACATCCTCACGAAGGGCACCGTGCTCTCGCGGGACCTGCCGTTGCTGGCGGAGGTGAGCAAGGCCGTGCCGGTAGGGCTGGGCGTGTCGATCGCTCTGGCCGACCGGGAGCTGCAGCGCAGCCTCGAGCCGGGAACCGCGAGCCCGCAGGCGCGGCTGGAGCTGGTCCGCAAGATCACCGATGCGGGCCTGCCGTGTGGCGTGTTCGTCGCACCGGTACTGCCCGGCCTGACGGACTCGATCGAGCAGCTGGACACCCTGCTGGCGGAGATCGCCGAGTCCGGCGCCACCGGTGTCACCGTCCTGCCACTGCACCTGCGCCCAGGCGCCCGCGAGTGGTTCGCGACGTGGCTCGCCCGCGAGCACCCGGAGCTGGTGCCCAGCTACCGGCAGATCTACGCCCGCGGCGCCAACGCGGACATCCGCTACCGCCGATGGCTGGGCCGCCGAGTAGGCCCCCTGTTACGCCGACACGGCCTGGCGCCCACGGAACCCCGCCAGCTCCGCACGGAGGCCACGTGGCCGGAAGGCAGCCTGGCATCCATTCCGGAACAGGCGACCCCGGTACAGCAGGAGCAACTGGAACTTCTCTGACGGTGCGGCTCGGGTGACCGGCCACGGCGAGGCCCGGCGCTCCCGGGCGTCCGGTCACCTGGACCAACCAGCCAGACCGGGTGGTGAGTTCACCACGGGAGCGGCCGACCGCATGATCAGCCGGGCCGGCGAGAGCGTCGATCAGCCCGGCAGCGTCGGCGGTGGCGAGCAGCCGGCGTCGGCGCGACGGCCCATGTTCCCTCGGCCGGCATGCGGCGATGCCAGGCCCAGATCAGTCGAGAGCGGCTGCGGGTTGTGCACGCAGTCTGGCGCAGGAAGCGACCGTCGCCGAGACGGCGCGTCGTCATGGCCGCACTGCGGCGAACCCCGTGCTGTCGGGTCGCTGACATCCGGCCCGGGAATTTCTCAAGAAATCCCGGAGGCGGTGTCGGATCGGGGCGGTGGCGTTCGTAGCAGGGGTGAGGCCGCCCGCAAGTGGCTGGCACCAAGGCAAAGGAAAGCGCGAGCATGAAGCTGACAACCATGACCCAGGTCACCATCGACGGCGTGATGCAGGGGAACGGCGGCGCGTCGGACGAGGACCGCAAGAACGGGTTCGACCGCGGTGGATGGGCCCTGGGGATGGGTGACGACGAGACCAGGGCGTACATCACGCAGACCTACCAGCGCGCCGCGGCGTTCCTGTTCGGCAGGCGGACCTACGAGTTGTTCGCCGGCTACTGGGGATCGATCGACGAGGCGCGTGCAACTCCCATCGGCATGGCGTTGAACGCGGCTCCCAAGTACGTTGCCTCGACGACGCTCACCGCGCCGAGTTGGGAGGGCACGACCCTCCTCCGCGACGACCTCGCGGCGGCCATCCGTGAGCTGAAGGCCACGCCGGGGGGTGAGCTGCAGGTGCACGGCAGCGGCATCCTGACCCGGTGGTTGCTGGAGAACGATCTGGTCGACGAGATGACCCTGCTCGTCGTTCCCGTGGTTCTCGGCCAGGGCGCGCGGTTGTTCCCCGACGCCGGCCCGGATCTCGCGCTCGACCTGGTCGAGTCGCGGGTCGACTCGAAGGGCGTGACGATCCAGGTCTTCCGGCCGGCCGGGCGGCCGCGGTACCCAGCGGCCTGAAGTACGCCACACGCTCGACACCCACAGGAGAGGATCTTCCGATGCGGTATCTGGTTTCCGTGATCGACGACAAGAGCAATCCCGGCAGCACGGACCGCCAGCCTGCCATCAGCGCGTTCAACGAACGGCTGATCGCCGAGGGCTACTGGGTCTTCTCGGGCGGACTCGCGGACACCACCGCGGCCACGGTCATCGACAACCGGGGCGAGCAGGCCGTGCTCAGCGACGGGCCGTTCGCGGAGTCGAAGGAGTACATCGCCGGCGTCTGGGTGTGGGAGGCACCCGATCTGGACGTGGCGCTCAGGCTCGCCACCGAGGCGTCGAAGATCTGCGATCGGAAGATCGAGGTGCGCCCGTTCCAGTGAGCGTCAGGCGCGGTCGCGGGGCCAGTCCCAGCGCACGCAGAACGTGCCCGGGCCGTAGTCGAGCACCACGGCGTGCGCCTCGCCGGCGGCGTTGACCTCGACCTTGCGGCGCGTGGTCGTCTGCTCGTCGGGGTCGAGGGCGTACATCTCGCAGTAGGCCGGCAGGGCGCGCGGGTCGAAGCGCAGCTCCAGCACGAACTCGCGAACGGGGGTGGTGAACTTGCGGCAGTAGCTGTCGTCGCCGCGGGAGAACGGCGGCCCCGGGTGGTTCAGCGCGTAGTCGACGATCGCCGTGTCGCCGCGGGCCAGGGGGGAGTCCAGGACGATCTCGGCGGCGATCAGGCCGGCGGCCTCGTCCCGGGCGACCCGGCCGATGCGGCAGGCCTGCAGCGCGGTGATCTCCGGGAACGGGCGGCCGATGCGCTCGAGGTCGTAGACCATGACGGTCCGGTCGACGCCGTCGCGCTCGGCGCGGACGACCTGGCGCACGGCGATGCGCTTCTCGCCGCGGTCGACGGCGACGTCCATCCGGTCGTGCTGGCTCAGCTTGGTCAGGGCGGTCTCGGTGGTGAAGTCGATGCGCTTCAGCAGCTTCGAGACCGGCTCGCGCTCGGGCCACAGCGCCTCGATCGGCAGCCTGGACGACTCGCGCTGCACGCGGCCGCGCGGACGCGGCGGGCCGAGTAAGGCGATCAGCGAACCCGGCGCGACACCCAGCACGGACTCCAGGTGGCCCAGCGCCGCAAGGGACTCGGCGCGCTCCGGCCGGCGGCGGCCCGACTGCCAGTAGCTCAGTGCGGTCACGCTCACGGACACGCCACGCGCGCGTAACCGGTACTGGATCCGGTCCAACGAGAGCCCGCTGGCCTGGATGGCCTGGCGAAGGGCGGTGGGAAAGGCATCTGCGGCCAGGTTGTCCGCCGGATGGGAGGCGAGGGCACGTCGAACGTCGCCGTTGGTTGCCCGGTGCAGTTCCCGAACTGGTTCGCGGGTCGCGCCGCTACCCATCGTGGTCTCCCTGCTTCCGCCCCCCAGCGTTTCCTACCACCTGGTAACCGACACCTTACGGGTTGACGCGACGCCGTGGTAGCCATGGCGTCAAATCCGCGCGTGATCGGCTTGCTGCACACAGTGATGATCCGGCCGGTAAACCTGCTGGACCCGACCATGGGACGGTTGGCTAGCCTGCTCTCGTTCCATCTGAAATGCCCGACAGGAGAGAGCACGCCGTGATCCGCACGCACGAGGCAGGGACGCTTCGCGCCGACCACGCCGGTCAGACCGTCACGCTCAGCGGATGGGTCGCCCGCCGGCGCGATCATGGTGGGGTCATCTTCGTGGATCTGCGCGACGCGTCCGGCGTCGCGCAGGTGGTGTTCCGCGAGGGCGAGATGGCCGAGCGCGCTCACCACCTGCGGGCCGAGTTCTGCGTCCGCGTCGTCGGCGAGGTGTCGCGGCGGCCGGCGGGCAACGAGAACGCCGAGATCGACACCGGCGAGGTCGAGGTGCTGGTCACCGAGCTGGACGTGCTGAGCGAGGCCGCCCCGCTGCCGTTCCAGCTCGACGAGCACCTCACCGTCGGCGAGGAGACCCGGCTCCGCCACCGCTACCTCGACCTGCGCCGGGCCGGCCCCGCCCGCGCCATGCGCATGCGCAGCGAGGCGAACCGGATCGCGCGCACCGTGCTGCACGACGACGACTTCGTCGAGGTCGAGACCCCGACGCTCACCCGCTCCACGCCCGAGGGCGCCCGCGACTTCCTCGTGCCGGCCCGGCTGCAGCCCGGCTCCTGGTACGCGCTGCCGCAGTCGCCGCAGCTGTTCAAGCAGCTGCTCATGGTCGGCGGCCTCGAGCGGTACTACCAGATCGCGCGCTGCTATCGCGACGAGGACTTCCGCGCCGACCGCCAGCCGGAGTTCACCCAGCTCGACATCGAGATGAGCTTCGTCGAGCAGGACGACGTGATCGCACTCGCCGAGCGGGTCATCGCCGCGCTGTGGCGCGACCTCGCCGGACACGAGATCCAGCTGCCGATCCAGCGCATGACCTACGCCGAGGCCATGGCCCGCTTCGGCACCGACAAGCCCGACCTGCGCTTCGAGCTCGAGCTGACCGAGCTCACCGGCTACTTCTCCGACACGCCGTTCCGCGTTTTCCAGGCGCCCTACGTCGGATCGGTCGTCATGCCCGGCGGCGCCGACCAGCCGCGCCGCCAGCTCGACGCCTGGCAGGAGTGGGCAAAGCAGCGTGGCTCCAAGGGCCTGGCGTACGTGCTCGTCGGCGCCGACGGCACGCTCGGCGGCCCGGTCGCGAAGAACCTGTCCGAGACCGAGCGCGAGGGACTCGCCAAGGCGACCGGCGCTCAGCCCGGCGACTGCGTCTTCTTCGCCGCCGGCACCCCGGCCGACGCCCGCGCGCTGCTCGGCGCGGCCCGGCTGGAGATCGGCCGCCGGCTCGGCATGATCGACGAGTCCACCTGGTCGTTCGTCTGGGTCGTCGACGCCCCGCTGTTCGAGGAGGCCGAGGCCGCCCGCAGCGCCGGTGACGTCGCGGTCGGTGGCGGCCGCTGGACCGCCGTGCACCACGCGTTCACCTCGCCGAACCCGGACTGGATCGACCGGTTCGAGCAGGACCCGGCCAACGCATTGGCCTACGCCTACGACATCGTCTGCAACGGCAACGAGATCGGCGGCGGGTCCATCCGTATCCACCAGCGGGACGTGCAGAAGCGCGTGTTCGAGGTCATGGGCATCTCCGGCGAGGAGGCCGAGGAGAAGTTCGGCTTCCTGCTCGAGGCGTTCAAGTACGGCCCGCCCCCGCACGGCGGCATCGCGTTCGGCTGGGACCGGATCGTGATGCTGCTCGCCGGCGAGCCGTCGTTGCGTGAGGTCATCGCGTTCCCGAAGACCGGCGGCGGGTTCGACCCGCTGACGAACGCGCCAGCGCCGATCACCCCGGCGCAGCGCAAGGAGGCCGGCGTCGACGCGAAACCGGCGAAACCGGCAGCAGCCAAGGAATAGCCGGTGCTGCACCTCCGCGCGATCTGCCCGCCGGCGGTCACCGACGACGTGGTCGGCTTGCTCGCCGAACACCCCGGCACGGCGCACCTGGTCCGGTTGCCCGGCGCGGCGATCACGCCGCCCGGGGACGTCATCGAGGCCGACATCGCCCGCGAGGCGGCCGACGAGATCCTCTCCGCGCTGTGCGGGCTCGGCCTCGATCGCACCGGCGGCATCACGCTCGAGCAGATCGACACCGCGCTCTCCGACGCGGCGAACCAGGCCGAGAAGGACGCGCCGGGCGATCCGGCGGACGCCGTGGTGTGGGAGGAACTGCTCGCCCGCACCGGCGACGAGTCGCGGCTCAACATCACGTTCGTCGCGTTCCTGTCGATCGCCTGCCTGCTCGCGGCGGTCGGCGTGATCACCGACTCGCCGATCACGATCGTCGGCGCGATGGTCGTCGGCCCGGAGTTCGGCCCGCTCGCGGCGATCGCGGTCGGGCTCGTGCGGCGACGCTGGGACCTGCTGCGCCGGGCGGTGTTCGCGCTCGCGGTCGGCTTCCCGTTCGCCATGGTGATCACCGCGCTGGGCACCGCCGCCGGCAACGCGGCCGGCCTGTTCGACGCGAACGTGCTGCTGGGTGGCGATCATCAGGTGGACTTCGTCTACCAGGTCGGGCCGTGGTCGCTGATCGTCGCGTTGCTGGCCGGCGCGGCGGGCATGCTGTCGATGACCTCGGCCAAGTCCGCGGCACTGGTCGGTGTCTTCATCTCGGTGACCACCGTGCCCGCGGCCGGATACGCGAGCGTGGCGGCGACCCTCGGCGAGTGGGAGCGCGTCGGCCAGTCCGTGGGACAGCTCGCGGTCAACCTCGCGGGCATCGTCGTGGCCGCCGCGGCCGTGCTCGTGCTGCGCCACAAGACGTGGACCACGGGCGACGCCGGACGGCCGCTGCCCACCGGCTGACCGGGCCAGCCCGATTGACCCCGCCGGCTCAGCGCGCGGTCGAAACACACTCGACATGAAGCTGTTTTCGTTATTTATCCCCGGACGCTGGCTACTTGATCGATGGACACGACTACGGTCGGTGGTACATGCGGGGAGTAGGGTCTGAGGAGATGAGTGTGGAAACCGCCGCCGACCCACCGGCTGTAGGTGGCGAAGCGGATCCCGAGGTGTTGGCGACCGTGGTGGCGGCGGAGTCGGTGCTCAGCCGGCGGTTCGGCGCCACGATCAAGCTGTCCGAGGCCGAGGATCTCGGCGGCAGCGAGCGGTCGGTCGTGTTGCGGGTGCGGGTGGCGGCGAGCCCCTTCTCCCTGCCACGCACGCTCGTGCTCAAGCGCTACCTCGAACCACTGGACCGGCACTGCGACAGCTTCGTCCGCGAGGCCGCGAGCTACCAGCTGTTCACCGCGCTGGCGTCCGAGGACCGCATGTGTCCCGAGCTCTTCGCGCACGGCGCGGACAGCCGGCTCGTCGTGCTCGAGGACCTCGGCGGCGCGCCGACGCTCGCCGACAAGCTGCTCGGCGCCGACGCGCGGGGCGCCGAGCGCGCGCTGCTGTCGTGGGCGCGCTCGCTCGGCCGCCTGCACGCCACGACCGCCGGCCGGGAGGCCGACTTCGACGCGCTGGAGCGCCGGCTCACCCCACCCGACCTGAAGGACCCGCTCACGGTCGACGGCGCCACGGCACTCGCCGAGCTGCCCGCGCTGCTCGAAGCGGAGCTCGGTGTCGACACCCCGGTGGAGGCCGCCGCGCACGCGGCGAGGAGCAAGTCGCTGATGGAGACGGGGCGGCATCGCGCGTTCAGCCCGTCGGACTCGTGCCCGGACAACAACCTGATCACGCGCGGGGGAGTGCGGTTCCTCGACTTCGAGGGCGGCTGCGTGCGCAACGCGATCTTCGACGCGGCGTACCTGCGGGTGCCGTTCCCGTCGTGCTGGTGCCCGTTCGGGCTGCCCGCGGGGATGACCGACGCGATGCTCGCCGGCTGGCGCGCCGAGGTGCGAGTCGTGTGGCCGGACCTCGACGACGACTCGGTGCTGCTGCCGCGGCTGCTCGACGCGCAGCTGTTCTGGGTGTGGTTGACCACGTGGCAGTTCTTCTCCCGGCCCGATGCCGCGCAGTCCCACTCCTCGGCGCTCGCCGACACGCCGCCGGACACCCTCGTGCTCATCGAGCGGTGGCACCGGCTGGCCGCCGACGCCGAGGCGACCGGCCTCGCCGAGATCGCCACGCACGCGGCGCGGGTGAGCGAGGCGCTGCGCGCCAGGTTCGGCCGGCACGACGCGCTACCGCTCTATCCGGCGTTCCGCTGACGCGCGAAACCGTCGCGCCCGCGTTCGGCCGCCCGGTCAGTCGGCCCTGGCCCGCAGCTGCTCCTTGAAGGAGATCAGGGCCTCGCTGTCGGACGGCGGGTTGCGCACGTAGTTGTCGGTCCACTCGGCGACACCGGGGCAGGTGCTGTCCGCCTCGATGGCCGCGCACGCCGCCTCGCGGTCGAACTCGGTGCGGCGCAACGTGACCGCACCGCCCGCGAGCAGCGCCCACTGCGCGCTCGCCGTGCCGTAGGGCATGCCGACGCTGCCCGCGTTGACGATCGTGCGGCGGTCGACGAGACGGGTGAACGGCATGTGCGTGTGGCCGCACACGATCGTGCCCACTGTGCCGGGGACGCCGGCGAGCACCTCCGCCCAGCGCGGCAGGTCGCTGTCGACGAACACCATCTCCTCGTCGTCGCGCGGGGTGGCGTGGCAGAACAGCACGTCGCCGAACCCGCGCACGTCGAGGGTGAGCGTGGCGGGCAGCCGGTCGAGCAGGTCGACCTGGTCCGCGCGCAGCTGGGCGGCGGCCCAGTCGCTGATCGGGTACGGCGACGGCGCGCCGCCACGCGCCTGCTCGACGAGCACGCGCTCGCAGTTGCCCTTGACCCACCGGACCCGGTCGCCGAGCGCCACGAGCCGGTCGAGGGTGGGCACGGGCTGCGGGCCGGTGGCCATGTCACCGGTCAGCACGACGACGTCCGCGGCGCGCACGTCGGGTTCGGCGAGCACGGCCTCGAGGGCGGGCAGGACGCCGTGGATGTCGGAGAGGACCGCGACCGTGTCAGGCATGCGGTCAGCATTCGCGCCGTGGCGGCCACCGGGCCAGCGGGTTCGCCGCGGGCGGAACGCGGGCCGCCCGGAACGATCTGCGGTCGGCGGGGCCCGGCGATAGCGTGAGGCGATGAGCGACAAGGAGGCCGAAGAACTCACCGCGATGGCGGACCTGGTGACGCCGATGGCGATCCGGGTCGCGGCGACCCTGCGGCTCGCGGACCGGCTGGACCGGGCCCGCACCGCCGCGGAGGTGGCCGAGGCGACGGGCGCCGACCCGGACGCGCTGGAGCGGTTGATGCGCCATCTCGTCACGGTCGGCGTGCTGGACCGCGACGACACCGGGCGGTTCACGCCGACGAGACTGGGGGCCGCACTCTGCGACGAGCACCCGGCCGGGCTGCGGGCCGACCTGGACGTCGAGGGCCCGTTCGGGCGCGGGGACCTCTCGCTGGCGTCGTTGCTGCACAGCGTGCGCACGGGCGAGCCGGCGTTCCCGGCCATGCACGGCATGTCGTACTGGCGGGATCTCGCCACGGACCCGGTCCGTGCGCAGGCGTTCGACGACGCCCGCGGCGTGGCGTCGGGCGTCGAGGCGCCGAGCGTCGTGGCCGCCTACGACTGGGGCGCGCTCGGCGACGTGATGGACGTCGGCGGTGGCAACGGCACGCTGCTGATCGCGCTGCTCAACGAGTTCCGCGAGCTGCGCGGCACGGTGCTGGAGCTGCCCGGCCCGGCGGAGGCCGCCCGGAAGATGCTCGACGCCGCCGGCCTGGCCGACCGCGCCGACGCGGTGGCGGGCGACTTCTTCGAGCACGTGCCGCCCGGCGCGGAGGGCTACCTGCTGTCCGCGGTGATCCACAACTGGGGTGACGGCGAGGCCCGCCGGCTCCTGGCGAACTGCGCGTCCGCGGCCGGCGAGGACGGCGCGGTGTTCGTCGTCGAGCAGGTCGCGACGCCGGCGCGCACGCACGCGGACCTGCGCAACCTGGCGTGGTTCGGCGGAAAGGTGCGCGACGTCCCCGAGCTCACCGACCTCGCCACGAGCGCGGGCCTGGCCGTCGCCGCCGTGCACACCGACGGCGAGACAGCGGTTCTGGAACTGCGCGCGGTGTAGCGGAGGTCTCGCACCGACCAACGCGACCTCAGGGGACCGTGACGGCACCCAGCCACAGTCGACAGGACCATCCGCCTGTCTCGCTGGGACGCAACCAACACTGTGAATTCCGGGAAGGCGGCGGGGTGTACTCGCGATATGTGGCGCTCGGGGACAGTCAGACCGAGGGGCTCGGCGACGGCGACGAGCTGCGGGGGTACCGCGGCTTCGCCGACCGGCTCGCCGAGCGCCTGGCCGAGCTCGACCCGGGGCTGCGATACGCGAACCTCGCCGTGCGCGGCAAGCTCGCCGGCGAGGTGCGTGCGGAACAGCTTGCGCCCGCGCTCGCCCTCGAGCCCGACCTCGCGACCGTCGTGGCGGGCCTGAACGACATCCTCCGTCCGCGCGCCGACATCGCCGCGGTCGTCGGGCACCTGGAGGCGATGTTCGCCGCGCTCACCGCGGCCGGCGCCCGGGTCGGCACGGTGACCTTCCCGAACCTCGCCCGGATCACGCCGCTCGCCCGCCCCCTCCTGCCCCGCGTGCTCGCGTTCAACGCCGCCATCCGCGCCGCCGCGGGGCGCCACGGCGTGCGCGTCGTCGACGCGTTCCCGATCGCCGTCACGACCGACGCCCGCATCTGGTCCGCGGACCGCATCCACGCGACCCCGCTCGGCCACGCGCTGATCGCCGCCTCGATGGCCCACGCGCTGGAGCTTCCGGACAGCGACGACTCGTGGACCCACCCACTTCCCGTGCTGCCGCGGCCCGGCACGCTGCGGGTGGTCGGCACCGAGCTGCGCTGGCTCGGGAGCTTCTTCGGGCCGTGGGCGGCCCGGCGGCTGCGGGGCGTCTCGTCGGGCACCGGGCGGGTGGCCAAGCGGCCGGCCCTAGCTCCGTTCGGTCCCACCGCGACGCAGTAGCAGCGCGCGGGCGGCCTCGTGCCCGCCGTGCGCCGCCCAGCTCGCCGGCGTCCCGCCGTACAGCTCGTCGGCCACGGTCGGGTCCGCGCCGGCGTCCAGCAGCGCCTCGATCACGTCGAGGTGCCCGCCTTCGGCGGCGTGGTGCAGTGCGGTCGTGCCCACGCCGTGCCGCGGTCCACCGAACGTGCCGGTCGCGGACGGCGCCGCGCCCAGGGACAGCAGCCGCCGCACCGCGCGGGCCCGTCCGCGCGCGGCGGCCCATGTCAACGGCGTGCCCTGGTAGACGTTCGCGTCCACGGACGCGCCGAGCCGGTGCAGCGCCGAGATCGCGTCGACCGCGTCCGCGCGGGCGGCCCAGCTCATCGCCTCGTCGCGCACCTCGGTGACCGACGACGACGCCTGCCACGCCGGGAAACCGCCGTGCGGCCGGTAGAACTCCCGGTGCGCGCCGGCGGCCGGCGACGACCAGAGCTCCTCGACGAGCGCCACGTCGTCCAGCCCGGCGGCGACCCGCAGGTTGCGCGGCAGCACGCCGTGCCCGGCCAGCACCTCCGCCACCTCGCGGTTGCCCCAGAACAACGCCACCGCGAGCGGCGTCCCGCCGTCCCCGCGCGCGGCGCGGCCGGCCGGTGCGCCGGCGGCGAGCAGCACGCGCGCCAGCTGCGGCAGGTTCGAGTAGCCGGCCTGGTGCAGCGCGGTCCACCCGTGCGCGTTGCCGTGCGCGACGTCCGCGCCCGCGTCCAGCAGCACCGACACGAGCCGCTCGTCGCACGTCGCCGACGCGAGCCCGAGCAGGTCGTTGCCGTTCGTGCCGGACGCGGCGGCCAGCTCCGGGAACCGGGCGAGCAACTCGCGCAGCCCGTCGACGTCGTGCGCCCGCAACGCCTGGAACGCCCGCGCGAACGGCTCAGCACCCAGGTCCGCCACGTGCCGCCGCAACGACGCCCACGACGTGAACCCGTGGTTGCGGGCCACCACCAGCCGCGCCCCGGCGGCGGTCAGCGGAGCGGCCCACCGCTCGAACGCGGCCACCGCGCTCGGCGTCCCGTCCGACGCCGAGGCCAGCAACCCGCCGGCCCGCTCGGCGTAGTAGCCCGGGCCCGGCTCGAACGCGTGCTGCAGCGACGGCCCGGCGGTGGCCACCCGGCCGGCATAGGCACGCAGCCGCGGCCAGCTGCCGAACCCGTACCGGCGGGCGATCTCCAGCTGTGCCTCGGAAAGCGTCAGCGAGCGCGCCTTGCACAGGTCCTCGGCCTGCTCGCGCAGCTGCGCCACGCTCACGGCGGCGGGTAGTGACATGCCGAACCTCCGTACCCCCGCACCGCGCGGAGCCGATCGTAACCGCTGTCGGACCCGCCGAGTAGCGTCGGCGACGTGGATGACCTGCAGCTGTTCGAGAGCACGCCACCCCGGGAGGAGCAGCACCCGGGTGGCAGCGCGCGGATCGCCGCGAACGCCCCGCTCGCCGTGCGCATGCGGCCGGCCGACCTCGGCGAGGTGCTCGGCCAGGACCACCTGCTCGGCCCCGGCGCGCCGCTGCGCCGCCTCGTCGAGGGCGCGGCGCCCGCCTCGCTGCTGCTGTACGGACCGCCCGGCACCGGCAAGACGACCCTCGCCATGCTCGTGTCGAGCGCGATCGGCCGGCGGTTCGTGGCGCTGTCGGCGCTGTCCGCGGGCGTCAAGGAGGTCCGCGGGGTCATCGAGGAGGCGCGCCGCCGGCTGACCCACTCCGGCGAGTCGACCGTCCTGTTCATCGACGAGGTCCACCGCTTCTCCCGCACGCAGCAGGACGCCCTGCTCGGCGCGGTCGAGGACCGCATCGTGCTGCTCGTCGCGGCCACCACGGAGAACCCGTTCTTCTCGGTGGTCTCCCCGCTGCTGTCCCGCTCGCTCGTGCTGCAGCTGCGCTCGCTGGAGGACGACGACGTGCGCACCCTGGTGCGCCGCGCGGTCGCCGACGAGCGCGGGCTGAACGCGACGGTGACCCTGGCGCAGGACGCCGAGGACCACCTCGTCCGGCTCGCCGCCGGCGACGCGCGCCGCGCGCTCACCGCGCTGGAGGCCGCCGCCGACTCGGCGCTCGCCACCACCGACGGCGTCGTCGACCTCGCCACCGTCGAGTCCACAGTGGACAAGGCGGCGGTCCGCTACGACCGGCAGGGCGACCAGCACTACGACGTCATCAGCGCGTTCATCAAGTCGATGCGCGGCTCCGACGTCGACGCCGCGCTGCACTACCTGGCCCGCATGCTCGAGGCGGGCGAGGACCCGCGGTTCATCGCCCGGCGGCTGGTGATCTTCGCGAGCGAGGACGTCGGCATGGCCGACCCCATGGCGCTGCAGACCGCCACGGCCGCCGCCCAGGCCGTCCAGCTGATCGGGCTGCCGGAGTGCTCGCTCAACCTCGCGCACGCCACCGTGCACCTGGCCACCGCGCCGAAGTCGAACGCCGTCACCACCGCGATCTCGGCGGCGATGGCCGACGTCCGGCAGGGCGCCGCCGGCACCGTGCCCGCCCACCTGCGCGACGGCCACTACGCCGGCGCGAAGAAGCTCGGCAACGCCACCGGCTACCGCTACCCGCACGATGCCGCGGAGGGCGTGCTCGAGCAGCAGTACCCGCCGGACGAGCTCGTCGGCCGCGACTACTACGAACCGACCGGCCGCGGCGCCGAACGCGCCATCGCCGAGCGGCTGTCGAAGCTCCGCCGCGTCATCCGCGGCCAGCGTTGAGGATCGGCCACGGGTGTCGACCGGGTCTGCCGCGCACCGGTCCGGACGCCATCCGCCACGCCCGGTGATCCGGACAGGCCACCGTCCGGGCAGCGCGGTAGCCTGACCGGCATTCCGCGACGTCATACGGCACCTAGGAGGACTCGTGTCGGCAGGGCAGCTCGCCGCGCTGATAGCGGCCGGCGCGTTCGTACTGCTCGTGCTGCTGCTGGCGATCCCCTTGATCAAGCTCGGGCGCACGCTCGACGAGGCCACCATCGCGATCCGCAAGGCGCACACGAACACCGACCCGTTGTTCGACGAGGCCAACACCGCGCTCACGCACGTCAACACCCAGCTCGAGCGCGTCGACGGCATCACCGCGAACACGCAGGCCGTGACGGGCAACGTCTCGGCGCTCACCTCGGTGTTCACCGCCACGCTCGGTGGCCCGCTGGTGAAGGTGGCCGCGTTCTCCTACGGCGTCAACAAGGCGCTGCGGGCCCGGCGCAAGGCCAAGGAGGCCGGCGACGGCAAGCACGCGCGGCGCTCGAAGCGCAAGGGGGCCAGGGCGTGAAGAGGGTTTTTTGGCTTGGGGTGGGGATCGCGACCGGCGTAGCCTTGAGCCGCAAGGCCAAGGAAACCGCACGCCAGGCCACACCGGCCGGGATCGCCGGCAACGTCGGCGAGGCGTTGCGCGAGCTGGCGGGTGCGATCGGCTCGTTCGGTGCGGACATCCGGGCCGGCATGGTCGAACGCGAAGAGGAGTTGTCCGAAGTGGTGGAGCAGCGGTCGGGTGTCAGCCCGGTGGCCCGCCACGCCCTGGGTGTGCGCGACACGCGCGGTGACACGGGGGCCGAGCGGGCGCCGCGACGGGTGCCCGCGCCTCGCGACGCGCGAGCTCGCCGGGCGGGCAGCTGACGCGCGTCCGCGTAGGCGCGTGGCTGTCCGCCGCGACCTGACCTCCGTTCGGCCCACCCCTTCCTAGGACTTCACCGTGCAGACACACGAGATCAGCAAGCGATTCCTCGACCACTTCACGGGGGCGGGGCACACCCTCGTGCCCAGTGCCTCACTCATCCTCGACGACCCGAACCTGCTGTTCGTCAACGCGGGGATGGTCCAGTTCAAGCCGTACTTCCTCGGCGAGGAGCCGCCGCCGTACCCGCGCGCGACGAGCGTGCAGAAGTGCGTGCGCACCGGCGACATCGACGAGGTCGGCAAGACCACCCGGCACAACACGTTCTTCCAGATGGCCGGGAACTTCTCCTTCGGCGACTACTTCAAGGCCGGCGCGATCGAGCACGCGTGGCAGCTCGTCACCGGCAGCCAGTCCGAGGGCGGCTACGGCTTCGACCCCGAGCGCATCTGGGTCACCGTCTACAAGACCGACAACGAGGCCATCGAGCTGTGGCGCAAGATCGCCGGCCTGCCCGAGGAGCGCATCCAGCGCCGCGGCGGCGAGGACAACTACTGGGACATGGGCGTGCCCGGCCCCGGCGGTCCCTGCTCGGAGATCTACTACGACCGCGGCCCGGCATTCGGCAAGGACGGCGGCCCGGTCGTCGACGAGGACCGCTACCTCGAGATCTGGAACCTCGTCTTCATGCAGGACGAGCGCGGCGAGCTGTCCCCGAAGAAGGACCACCCGCCGATCGGTGAGCTGCCGGCGAAGAACATCGACACCGGGCTCGGGATAGAGCGGGTGGCGTTCCTGCTGCAGGACGTGCACAACGTCTACGAGACCGACCTCGTGCGCCCGGTGATCACCCGCGCCGAACAGATGTCCGGCCGCCGCTACGGCACCGACCCGGTCGACGACGTGCGCTTCCGGGTCATCGCCGACCACGCGCGCAGCGGCGTGATGCTGATCGGTGACGGCGTGACCCCGGGCAACGAGGCGCGCGGGTACGTGCTGCGCCGGCTGCTGCGCCGCATCGTCCGCTCCATGCGCCTGCTCGGCGTCGACGAGCCGGTGCTGCCGGAGTTCGCGGCGGTCGTGCGCGACACGATGAGCCCGGCCTACCCCGAGCTGGTCACCCAGTTCGACCGCATCCAGGCCGTGGTGCGCAACGAGGAGGACACGTTCCTCACCACGCTCACCAGCGGCTCGAAGATCTTCGACCTGGCGGCGGGCGAGACCAAGCGGTCGGGTGGCTCGGTGCTCGCCGGTGACAAGGCGTTCCAGCTGCACGACACCTACGGCTTCCCGATCGACCTGACCCTCGAGATGGCCGCGGAGCAGGGCCTGTCCGTGGACGAGGACGGCTTCCGGCGGCTGATGTCCGAGCAGCGGCAGCGCTCCAAGCAGGACGCGGCCCAGCACAAGGTCGGCCACGCGGACGGTGGCGCGTACCGGTCGATCCTCGACGAGCACGGCGTCACCGACTTCCTCGGCTACCGCGACCTGTCCACCGAGGCCACGGTCGTGGGGCTCATCGCGAACGGCGGGCCCGCGCTCGCGGCGGGTACGGGTACCGACGTCGAGGTCGTGCTCAACCGCACCCCGTTCTACGCGGAGGGCGGCGGCCAGCTCGCGGACACCGGCCGGATCGTCGGCGACGGCTTCGAGGTCGAGGTGCACGACGTGCAGTCGCCGGTCGCCGGCCTGAACGTGCACCGCGGCAAGGTGGTGTCCGGCGAGGTCACGCTGGACGCGACCGTGCAGGCCGAGGTCGACCCGACGCGGCGGCGCGCGGTGTCGCGGTCCCACTCCGCGACGCACCTCGTGCACGCGGGCGTGCGGCGCGCGCTGGGCACTCAGGCCGCGCAGGCGGGCTCGCTCAACGCGCCGGGCCGGCTGCGGTTCGACTTCACCTCGCCCGCCGGCGCGGTGCCGCCCAGCGTGCTCGCGGACGTCGAGGACGAGGTCAACGACGTGCTGCTCAACGACTACGACGTGCGCGCCGAGGTCGTCTCGCTCGACGAGGCGCGCAAGTCAGGCGCGATCGCGTTCTTCGGCGAGAAGTACGGCGACAAGGTCCGCGTGATCACGATCGGCGACTACTCGAAGGAGCTGTGCGGCGGCACGCACGTGCACCGCTCCGGCGAGATCGGCGTCGTGAAGCTGCTGTCCGAGGCGTCGATCGGCGCGGGCGTGCGGCGCGTGGAGGCGCTGGTCGGGCTGGACGCGTTCCGGTTCCTGGCGCGCGAGCACGTGCTGGTCGGGCAGCTCGCCGAGCAGTTCAAGGTGCCCGCGGAGGAGCTGCCGGAGCGCATCGGGCAGACCGTCGAGCGGCTGCGCGCGGCGGAGAAGGAGCTCGAGAAGCTGCGTGGCGCCCAGCTGCTGTCGTCGGCGGGCACGATCGCCGACGGGGCGGAGGACGTCAACGGTCTCGCGCTGGTCGCGGTCGCCGCGCCGGACGGGGTCGGCGGCAACGACCTGCGCGCGCTCGCGTCCGAGGTGCGCAACCGGCTCGGTGCGCGGCCGGGCGTGGTGGCGCTGTTCTCGGCCGACGGCGCGAAGGTGAGCTTCGTGGTGGCGACTACGTCCGCGGCGCGTGACCGCGGGCTGGCGGCGGGCAAGCTGGTGCCGGCGTTCGCCCCGGCGATCGGCGGCCGCGGCGGCGGCAAGCCGGACCTGGCCCAGGGCGGCGGCAGCAACCCAGCGGGCATCCCCGAAGCAGTAGGAGCCCTGCGCCGAACCCTGAGCGAAGGCACATGACCCCTCGCGAACCGTCACCTCAGGGGAACGTGGCGCAACCCAGCCACAAGTACGTGACCAGGCCGAGCGGCCCCTACCCGTCGCGACCAACACCATGATTTCCGGGGAGGCGGACCAGCCGGGTCTTGACGATCCAGGGCCCGGCTGCAGGCTCGCGGTGGATGTCGGGTCCGTGCGGGTGGGGGTCGCGCTGAGTGATCCCGGTCCCGTACTCGCCACCCCACTCGTTACGCTGTCTCGCGACGAGCAATCGGGAAGCGATCTCGACCGGCTTGCGGAGCTCGTCACCGAGCACGAGGTGGTCGAAGTGGTTGTCGGATTACCGAGGACTCTCGCGGCCCGCCACGGCAAGGCGGCCGTCGGGGCCGTCGCGTACGCCAGGCGGCTCGCGAGGAGGGTGCGTCCGGTGCCCGTTCGCCTGGCCGACGAACGGCTGACCACGGTCAGCGCCACCAGGATGCTCAGTGATCGGGGGGTGCGCGGCAAGAAGCAGCGGGCGGTGGTCGACCAGGCCGCGGCCGTCGAGATCTTGCAGGCCTGGCTGGACGGCCGGGCCCGGCACTTGCCTCCGGAGGCGTCGCGACCATGACCCACGAAGAGCTCGACCTGTTCTCCGAGACCCGCACCGAGCGGCAACGCCCGGTACGCAAGCCACGCAAGCGCAAACGGCGCCGGATCGTGCTCTGGGTGAGCATGGTCGTCGTGCTCGGCCTGATCGCCGTCGCCGGATACTTCGGGCTGCAGCAGGTCCTGGGCATCGGCAGCTACGACGACTACGCCGGCAACGGCGAGAGCCAGGTCGTCGTCCAGGTCAAGAACGGCCAGTCGACCGGGGACATCGCCACCACGCTCGCCGAGGCCGATGTCGTGGCGAGTTCGGGGGCGTTCATCAACGCCGCGGAGACCAACGAGCAGATCCGGGCCATCCAACCCGGCTACTACGTGGTCAAGACGAAGTCGTCCGCCGCGGCCGCCGTGGACCAGATCGTCGCCAAGGACGCGAAGGTCGGCAACCTGCAGATCACCGCGGGCACCCAGCTGCACGACATCAAGAACGGCGCCAAGGTGACGCCCGGGATCGTCACGGAGCTGTCGCAGGCGTCGTGTGCGGACCTCAACGGCAAGAGCACCTGCGTGAAGCCCGACCAGCTGTGGGCGAGCGTGAAGAAGGCCGACCTCGCCAAGCTGGGCGTGCCGGACTGGGCCGTGCCGTACGCGACCAAGGCCGATCCGGAGCGGCGGCTCGAGGGCCTGATCATGCCGGGCGTGTACGACGTCAAGCCCGGCTCCAGCGCCGACGAGCTGTGGCAGCAGCTGGTGAGCAGCTCGACAACGCAGCTGCAGGCCGTGGGCATGCCGAACATCGCGCAGGACACCGGGTTCACCCCGTACCAGGTGACGGTCGTGGCGTCGCTGATCGAGCGCGAGGCCATCGAGAAGGACTTCGCCAAGGTGTCGCGGGTGACCTACAACCGGCTCGCGCAGCGCATGCAGCTGCAGTACGACTCGACGATCAACTACGTGCTGGACCGCCCGACGATCCGTACGAACGCCGCGGACCGCAACAAGGGCGGCCCGTACAACACGTACAAGAACACCGGCCTGCCGCCGACGCCGATCTCCGCGCCGAGCCCGGCGGCGTTCAAGGCCGCCGCGGCGCCGACCGCCGGCAAGTGGCTGTACTTCGTGCGCTGCCAGAAGGACGGCACGTCGTGCTTCGCCACGAACCAGGCACAGCACGACCAGAACATCTCGCTCGCGCAGCAACGCGATGCCTACTGAGGTTCGCCGGGCCGGGGTGGTGGGTTCGCCAGTCGCGCACTCGCTGTCCCCGGTGCTGCACGGCGCGGCGTACCGGGCGCTGCGGCTGACCGGGTGGACCTACGAGCGGATCGAGGCGGACGCGGCCGCGCTGCCGGCCCTCGTGTCCTCTTTGGACGAGTCGTGGGCGGGGCTGTCGGTGACGATGCCCGGCAAGCAGGCCGCGTTGTCCGTGGCCACCGGCGCGACCGCGCGGGCGGTCGCGGTCGGCGCGGCGAACACGCTGGTACGCCAGGAATCCGGGTGGCGGGCCGACAGCACGGACGTCGACGGGGTGGTCGGCGCGCTGCGCGCGGCGGGCTTCGCCGGGTCCGGGTACGGGGTCGTGGTGGGCGCGGGCGGGACCGCGTGCGCGGCGCTGGCCGGCCTGGTCGACCTCGGCATCGAGCGGGCGTACGTGGTGGCACGCGAGCCGGCGCGGGCCGAGCCGGCGGTGCGCTGCGGGTCGAAGCTGGGCATGCCCGTCGACGTGGTCCGGTGGGCGGCCGCGCCGTGGGAGGAACTGGCCCGGGACGCGGCGGCGGTGATCAGCACGGCGCCCTCCGCCGTGGTCGAGCCGCATGCGCACGCGCTGGCGCTGGCCCCGTGCGTGCTGGACGTCATCTACCACCCGTGGCCGACGAAGCTCGCCGCGGCGGTCGTCGCCCGGGACGGGCTCCTGGCCACGGGCCTGGACATGCTGCTGCACCAGTCGTTCGGGCAGGTCGAGCAGTTCACCGGGCAGCCGGCGCCGCGCGCCGCGATGCGCGACGCCCTGCACGAGGCGACGGGCGGGCTCGTGCCGTTGCCGCTCTAGGATGGCGGCGTGGATGACGAGAGCATCCGGGCGGCCACGATCGGGGAGCTGACGCCGTTCGGGGTGAAGGTCGTCGTCGAGGACCCCAACCCCGATTGGCCGGCGTGGTTCGAGCAGGACCGGACCGCGATCGTTGCCGCGCTGGGGGAGCGGGCGCTGCGCGTCGAGCACACGGGTTCGACGTCGGTGCCGGGCCTGCCGGCGAAGCCGATCATCGACATCCTGCTGCTGGTGGCGGACACGGCCGACGAGCCGAGCTACGTCCCCGCGCTGGCGGAGGCGGGCTACCGGCTGCGGATCCGCGAGCCGGAATGGTGCGAACACCGTTGCCTGCGCCGCCGGGTCGAGGACGGCGATCCGCACGACGTGAACCTGCACGTGCTCTCCCCGGCGTACGCGGCGGCGGAGATCGAGCGGATCCTCGGCTTCCGGGACTGGCTGCGCACCCACGACGACGACCGGGACCGGTACGCGGCGGTGAAGCGCGAGCTGGCGAAGCGGGACTGGAAGTACGTGCAGAACTACGCGGACGCCAAGTCCGACGTGATCGAGGAGATCCACGCCAAGGCCGGCCTGCCTGGTGCCTGAGTCCGTGCGAAAGGACCGTTCGCACGGGTTCGTCCTTGCCCGGCAGGACGCCCCGAGGCCACTGTGGAGTCATGGCCCTCGTTGCTATCTGCGGCGTCGCCGGCGCGCTCTCGGGCGCGGCCGGCGCCACGTTGCTCACCCGTCTCCGGCGCGGCTGTCGGGTCCATAGTGGATGGTCAGCCGCCGTGGTCTCGGTGCTCTGGGCCGCTGTTGCCTGGCGTGTCGCGAGTGGACACTTACCGTCCTGGTGGCTGCCGATCCCGCTGGCCCTGACGTGGTTCGCGGTCCCGCTGGCGGTGGTCGACCTCCGCCACCGCCGCCTGCCCGACGCCCTGACGCTGCCCGCCTACCCGGCGATCGCCACCGCCACGGTCGTCGTGGCCTGCCTGGGCCACGACTGGACGATCCCGGCCCGGGCGGCGCTGGGCGCGGCCGCGTTCCTGGTTCCGCACGTGCTGGTCCACCTGGCGAGCCCGAGCTCGCTGGGCGCGGGCGACGTGAAGCTGTCGGGCAGCGTGGGCGCGGCGCTGGCCGCGGCCGGCTGGCCGGCGCTGGCCCTGGGCACCGTCCTGGCGGCCGTCCTGACCCTGCTGCTGGGCGCCACGACCCGTCCCCGCCCGCGACCCGGCATCCCGCACGGCCCAGGCCTGCTGGCCGCCACGTGCATCCTCACCACGTTCCCCCCAACCCCACTCCCAACCCCATGACCCCGCGAGTCCCCCGTTCCGGCAGGGCGAGTCCCCGGTTCCGGCAGGGCGAGTCCCCGGTTCCGGCAGGGCGAGTCCCCGGTTCCGGCAGGGCGAGTCCCCGGTTCCGGCAGGGCGAGTCCCCGGTTCCGGCAGGGCGAGTCCCCGGTTCCGGCAGGGCGAGTCCCCGGTTCCGGCAGGGCGAGTCCCCGGTTCCGGCAGGGCGAGTCCCCGGTTCCGGCAGGGCGAGTCCCCGGTTCCGGCAGGGCGAGTCCCCGGTTCCGGCAGGGCGAGCCCCAGTCCTGGCCACGGCCCGCACGAGACTCGCCGGCGAGAACGGGGGACTAGCGGCCCAGAACGGGGGACTCGCGGGCTCATGACAGGATCAGCGGGTGTTGCGCTGGATCACCGCTGGAGAGTCGCACGGCCCGGCCCTCGTGGCCATCCTCGAGGGGATGGTGGCCGGGGTCGAGGTCACGACCACCGACCTCGGCGCGCAGCTCGCCCGCCGCCGGCTCGGGTTTGGGCGTAGCCCGCGCATGGGGTTCGAGACCGACCGCGTCGAGTTCCTCGGCGGCGTGCGGCACGGCGTCACCCAGGGCGGCCCGGTCGCGGTCCGGATCGACAACGCCGAGTGGCCCAAGTGGGAGCAGGTGATGGCCGCCGACCCCGTCGACCCGGACGTGCTGGCCGGCCTCGCCCGCAACGAACCGCTCACCCGGCCCCGTCCCGGGCACGCCGACCTCGCGGGCATGCAGAAGTACGGCTTCGACGAGGCTCGCCCCGTGCTCGAACGGGCGAGCGCGCGCGAGACGGCCGCGCGCACCGCGCTCGGCACCGTCGCCCGCGCCTTCCTGCGCCAGCTCCTCGGCATCGAGGTGATCAGCCACGTGATCTCGATCGGCACCGCCGACGCTCCCGAAGGGCCCGCCCCGCAGCCGGGCGACCTCGCCGCGATCGACGAGAGTCCGGTCCGCGCGTTCGACCCGAAGGCGACCGAGGCGATGGTCGCGGAGGTCGAGGCCGTCAAGGAGGCGGGCGACACGGTGGGCGGCGTCATCGAGGTGATCGCCTACGGGCTGCCGCCCGGGCTCGGCTCGCACGTGCACTGGGACCGCCGGCTCGACTCGCGGCTCGCCGGCGCGCTGATGGGCGTCCAGGCGATGAAGGGCGTCGCGATCGGCGACGGGTTCGAGTCGGCACGCCGGTGGGGCAGCAAGGCCCACGACGAGATCGACCCCGCGGGCGGCGTCACCGGGGTCACCCGGCGCTCCAACCGCGCGGGCGGGCTGGAGGGCGGCATCACCAACGGCGAACCGCTCGTCGCCCGGGTGGCCATGAAGCCGATCTCGACCGTCCCACGCGCACTGTCCACAGTCGACGTATCGACGGGCGAGCCGGCCGTGGCGATCCACCAGCGTTCCGACGTGTGCGCGGTACCGCGGGCGGGTGTCGTGCTCGAGTCGGTGATGGGCCTGGTGCTCGCCGAGGCGGCGCTGGAGAAGTTCGGCGGCGACTCGATGGCCGAGACGCGCCGCAACGCCGAGGGCTACCTCAAGGCACTCCAGGAGCGGTGGTGACCATGACCGTCCCCGGTCCCGTCCTGATCCTCGTCGGCCCGCCCGGCTCGGGGAAGAGCACCGTGGGCCGCCTCGCCGCCGAACGGCTGGGCGTCGACTTCCGCGACTTCGACGACGACCTGGAGCGCGCCCACGGCCTGCCGGCCGGCGAGCTCGTGGTCCAGCTCGGCCGGGAGAAGTTCCAGGAGTCCGAGCGCGAGCTGCTCACCACGCTGCTGCCCGGGTTCACCGGCGTCCTCGCCCTGGGCGGCGGCACGCCCACCGCGCCGGGCGTGCCGGAGCTGCTGGCCGCCCACCACGTCGTCTTCCTCGACGTCGACCTCGAGCACCTGCTGCGCCGCGAAGGGCTGGTGCCGCTGCACCCGTGGCTGCTGCCCAACCCGCGCGCGCACCTCAAGGAGCTGCTGAACACCCGCCGGCCGGTCTACACCCGCGTCGCGGCCGCCACCGTGCCGACGAGCGGTCGCACGCCGGAGGACGTCCTCGCCGACGTGCTCGCCAGCCTGCCCGTCAACCAGGACTGACCACACCGGCCGCGACGGGGCCGGAACTGTCGGTGCCCGCTGGTAGGCATGGCACATGGCAGTCGAACTCGACCGTGCCGCACTGCTCGCTCACCGGGTGTGGGCGCAGGGCCTGCACGGCACCGGCACGGTCGACGACCTCGACGTGCTCGCCGTCGGCCTGCAGGACACGCCCGCCGGCTCGGCCGCGCTGGGCCTGCGCCAGCGCACCGGCGAGTCTCCGGAGCTCGACCGGCCGGAGCTGGCGCTCGTGCTCGGCGTGCGCGGCTCGCCGCACCTGCACCGGCGTGCCGACCTGCCACTGCTGCGTGCCGCCTTGTGGCCCAAGGACAACGACATGCTGCGGGCGTCCCTGGGCGGCTACGGCGACGAGCTGATCGCCGCCGGCGCGGACGGGCCGGCCCTGCTGGACCAGGTCGCCACCGAGCTGCGAGCGGCGTTCCCGGGCGCGCAACCCACCAAGGGGGAGCTGTCCGGCGCGGTCTCCCCGCGGCTGCCGGAGATCGCGCGGCCGTGGTGCGCGGGCTGCGGCGTCGCGCACGTCGCCGAGGGGCTGTTCCGGCTCGGCACGCTGTTCGCCGGCGTCGAGCTGGTCCCGCACGAGGGACGGCGGCAACGGTTCCGCATGGCGAAGGGCGAGCCCGCGGTCGCCCGGGGGGACAGGCTCACCGAACTGCTGCGCGCCTACCTGCGGCTCGCCGGGCCGGCGGCGCTGGACGACGTCGTGCGATGGCTCGACACGCGGTCGGTCACCGCGCCACCGGCGTGGCTGCGGCCGAGCTTCGACGAGCTCGCCGGCGAGCTCGAGGAGGTGCGCGTCGACGGCGCCACGCTGTGGCTGCACACCGACACGGTCGCCTCCGCCGGCGGCGCACCGGCTCCGCCGCCGGTGCTGCTGCTGCCGCCGCGGGACGCGATCACGCTGGGCAGCCGCGGTTTCCTCGTGCCGGACCGGGCAGTGGCCAAGACCGTGTGGCGGGCGATCGGCAGCCCCGGCACGGTCCTGCTCGACGGCGAGCTCGCCGGGACCTGGCGCGCCCGCCGGTCGGGCCGCGTGCTGCGGCTGACGGTCACCGCGCACCGGAAGCCGACCGCGGAGCAGCGCACGAAGATCGAGGAACAGGGCGCCGTCGTGGCGCAGGCCCGCCACCATGACGGGAAGACGGAGGTGGAGCTGGACTGATCCCCAACTGAACAGCGACGACGCCCCGGTGCGATGCTCGACCCACCAAGCGGACGGTGAGGAGTGACGCGGTGGAGCCGGTGCGGATCAGGGTGGCAACGGAGCGGCCCTACGAGGTCGTGGTCGGCCGGGAGCTGACCGGTGAGCTCGTCGCCCAGGTCGCCGGCGCGCCGAAGGTTGCGCTGATCCATCCGCCGACCCTGGTGGACGGCGCCGCGACGGTGTGCGACCGGCTGCGGGCGGCGGACGTGGACGCGCACCTGATCGCGATCCCGGACGCCGAGGAGGGCAAGACGCTCCAGGTCGCCGGGCGGTGCTGGGACGCGCTGGCCGCCATGGGCATGGACCGCGGCGGGACGGTCGTGGCCTACGGCGGGGGAGCGGTCACCGACCTCGGCGGGTACGTCGCGGCGAGCTGGATGCGTGGCGTGCGGCTGGTCAACGTGCCGACGACGTTGCTCGGCATGGTGGACGCCGCCGTCGGCGGGAAGACCGGCATCAACATCGACGCCGGCAAGAACCTCGTCGGCGCCTTCCACGAGCCGGCCGCCGTGCTGGCCGACCTGGACACCCTGCGCACGCTCCCGGCCGACGACCTCGCCGCGGGCATGGCCGAGGTGATCAAGGGCGGCTTCATCGCCGACCCGCGGATCCTCGAGCTCGTCGAGGCCGACCCGAAGGCGGCACTCGACCCGGACGGCGACGTGCTGGCCGAGCTGGTGCGGCGCAAGATCCAGGTCAAGGCCGACGTCGTGGCCGCCGACCTCCGCGAGTCGAGCCTGCGCGAGATCCTCAACTACGGCCACACGCTCGGCCACGCGATCGAGCGCCGCGAGGGCTACCGCTGGCGGCACGGCGCGGCGGTGAGCGTCGGCCTGGTCTTCGCGGCCGAGCTGGCCCGCCACGCCGGGCGGCTCGACGACGCCACCGCCGACCGGCACCGCGCGGTCCTCGAGTCGATCGGCCTGCCGACCGGCTACGCGGCCGGCGCGCTGCCCGACCTCGTCGAGGGCATGCGCGGCGACAAGAAGACCCGTGCCGGCGTGCTCCGGTTCGTGGTCCTCGACGCGCTCGCGACACCGGCCCGCCTGGAGAACCCGGAGCCGGCGCTGCTGGCCAGCGCGTACGCGGCGATCGCCACGCCCTGAACGGGTCCGCGCCCGGCTGGCTACCCTGGCGCCGTCGGTGCCGAGAGGGGAGCGGACATGAAAGCGCTGGTGCTCAACGGACCCAACCTGGGCAGGCTGGGCACCCGCGAGCCCGAGATCTACGGCCGCACCACCTACGCCGACCTCGTCGAGCTGTGCGAGAAGGCCGGCCGCGAGGTGGACATCGAGGTCACCGTGCGGCAGACCGACCACGAGGGCGAGATGCTCGGCTGGCTGCACGAGGCCGCCGAGCACGGGGTCCCCGTCGTGCTCAACGCCGGTGCGTGGACGCACTACTCGATCGCCATCCGGGACGCCTGCGCGCAGCTCACCGCGCCGCTGGTCGAGGTGCACATCTCGAACGTCCACAAGCGCGAGGAGTTCCGGCACCACAGCTACATCTCCGCGGTCGCCAGCGGCGTGATCGTGGGTCTCGGCGTCGACGGGTACCGGCTCGCCCTGAGCTGGCTCGCCACCAACGCATGACCACGCTCCACACCGAGCGGCTCACCCTGCGCCCGATACGCGCCGACGACACCGACCCGCTCGTCGCGCTGTTCGCCGACCCCGAGCTGGGCCGCCACCACGAGGACGACCTCACCGACCCGGCCGAGATCCGGCGGCTCGTCCGGCGCCGGCTCGACTACCGCGGCCCGAAAGGCACCGGCGACTGGATCTTCGAGCTGACCGGCGAGATCGTCGGCATCGGGCACCTGCGCGCCTCCACGGAACTGCCCGGGGGCGTGCTCGAGTGCGGCTGGTACCTCGCCCGCGCGCACTGGGGCGGCGGGCTGGCCGACGAGGCGGCGCGGGCGATCGTGGGCCATGCCCACCACACGCTCGGTGCCCCGGCCGTGTTCGCTCTCGTGCACGAGGACAACCCGCGCGGCCGCCGGTTCGTCGAGCGGATGGGCTTCGTCGACGTCGGCGCCGAGCACCACTACGGCGCCGTGCACCGGGTCCTCGTCAGCCTGCCGCGGCCGTCCGGGGTGCACCACGTCGAGCTGTGGGTCGCCGACCTCGCCAGCGCCGAGGCGTCCCTCGGCTGGCTGTTCACCGAGCTCGGCTGGCGCGAGTACCAGCGCTGGCCGCGCGGCGTGAGCTGGCGTTCCGGCGCGTCCTACGTCGTCGTCGAGGACTCGCCGGACCGGCGCGGCGACCGCCATGAGCGAGCCCGGCCCGGGCTGAACCACCTGGCCCTGCACGTCGCCGACCGCGCCGAGCTGGACCGGGTCACCGCGGCCGCGCCCGGCCACGGCTGGCGGCTGATGTTCGCCGACCGGCACCCCTACGCCGGCGGGCCCGACCACCTCGCGGCCTACCTGGAGAACGACGACGGCTTCGAGGTGGAGCTAGTAGTCAGCGAACACACCTCGTGATCTCTACACTGACCGGTGAATTCCAGGGGCGACCAATCGGAGGCACTTCCACGATGCGCATCACGCACCGTCGAAGACCGGCCGCCATGTCCGTCGCGTTACTGGCGCTGGCGCTGACCGCCGCGTGCACGACCAGCGAAGCGTCGCCGCAGCCGGGAGACGGACCGGAGATCGCGGTGGCGCCCGGCAAGACCCCGTCCCTCTCGGCCAAGCCCGACGCCGATCCCGCCCCGATCACGCTGAGCACCGCCCGGGGTCGCAAGAGCGGCAAGACGATCGCCATCGGCGGCGGGGACTCCCCGTACAACTACGCCCCCTCGGTCCTGCTGGACGCCGGCCGCTACCGGATGTGGTGGTGCAGCCAGCTCGGCGTCGCGCGGCCGGCCGGTGACGACATCCTCCTGGCCGAGTCCCGCTCGATGGACGGCCCGTTCGCCGGCTCCCGCGGCGCGCGCGCCACCCCGGTCTTCTCCGGCAACCCGGGCTCGTTCGACGGCGTGCACACCTGCGACCCGTCGGTGATCCGCGTGGGCGGGCTGTACTACATGTACTACACCGGCGCCGCCGGCGATCACGACCACGGCAACGCGATCGGCCTGGCCACCAGCCACGACGGCCGGGCGTGGACGCGGGTCAACGACGGCAAACCGCTGGTCACCTCGGCGCGGCACGTGTCCAACGGCAACACCTATGGCGCCGGCCAGCCGTCCGTGGTCTACCTGGGCGGCAAGTTCTACCTGATGTTCACCGACACCACCGGCGAGGGCACCGGGCACAACGGCGCGGGCCAGTTCGTGCTGCGCTCGCCGGACGCCACGTTCGCCAAGGACGTCGAGGCCCTCGGCCCGGACGGGTTCGAGAAGGTGCCGGACACCGGCTCGCGGCTGCGCACGATCGTCGACGCGTTCAGCGCGGACTGGATGTGGGTCGACTCGCTCGCCGCGTTCGCCATCGCCCACGAGACCCGCGAGGGCACCACCATCACGTACTGGGACATCGACTTCCGCACCAACCCGTACGAGCCGGTGCTGCTGCCCGGTGCCTGGCGCGAGGGCCCGGGCCTGGTCCGCCGGCCGGACGGGCACGCGGTCGTGTCCGCCGCCGACCCGTGCGGCACCGTCGCGATCGACCTCGTCCGCGCCACGCGCGAGGGCCGCCACGGCCCCTCCGACCTGCGCCACTACGGGGTCGACGTCGGCGGGTTCGACGCCTGCAAGAGCACCGGCCGCGCGCTGCTCGCGCTCGACGGGTTCGCCATGCCCTCCCCGCAACGCACGATCGATCTCGTGGTCAAGGGCGCGCTCGTGCGCATCGACCGGCGGACCGTCGCGGAGAAGCTCGCGGTGCGCGTGCTCGATCGACGGGTCCCGGCGCTGGACAAGGTCGACGTGGCGGCGCGGCTGAAACCGGGCGCCGTCGTGCTGACCGCGCCCCAGCGCGGGTCCGGGTTCGTGTTCGACGACAAGCTGTGGGCGTTCGGCGCGGCCGACGTGGCCGAGCTGAACTCCTCCCGGGTGGACGAGATGTCCGGCGACGAGTGGGACGGCTACGAGCGCGGCCCGGACCTCGACCCGCCGCGCTGAGCCCTGCCGGCGGGCTCCTCGTCGGCGGGCTCCGTGTCGTCCGTCCGCGCCCGGCCCGGCACTCGGATCCACCGCCCCGCGAGGAAGCCCAGGCAGGCGGGGACGAGCACCAGCAGCGCGGTGAACGCGGCGCCACCGGTCAGCGCGCCGCCGAGGTCGGCCACCCCGGTCTGGTCCACGAAGATCGACTTGCCGATGATGCCGAGGATCGCGGCACCCCAGCCGGCGATGAGGCTCGCGATCAGCCAGACCTTGCCGCGCTCGGGCACGTCCCGCCAGGTGTCCACCGCGCCCCACACCGCGGCTACGCCCACCAGCACGCCGAGCATGATCGCCTCGAACAGCGTGCGCGAGGTCGGGTGCGCCACGCCGTAGTCCGCACGCACCGTCTCGGCCACGGCGTGCACGACGGCCAGCACCCCGCCGCGCAACAGCCAGGTTCGCGGGGTCGTTCGCATCGCCACAGCGTAGGCGCCCGGCCACTAGGCTCGCACGCATGCCCGAGACGCACGTGCGCCGCCGCGCGGCGCTGCGTTCCCAGCTGCGGGAACGCGACCTGGATGCCCTGCTCGTGGTCGACCTGCGCAACGTGCGGTACCTGACCGGGTTCACCGGCTCGAACGCCGCGCTGCTCGTGCACGCGGGCGACGAGCCCGGCGACGAGGCGCGCACGGTGTTCTGCACCGACGGCCGCTACCTCACCCAGTCCGCGCAGCAGCTGCCCGACCTCGAGCGGTTGATCGACCGCCCGTGCCCGCCCGCGCTCGTGGCCCGCGCCGCGGCCGGCAAGGGCTACGGCCGGACGGGGTACGAGAGCCACCGCGTCACCGTCGAGGAGTGCGACTCGCTGACCGACGTGGCGGGCGGCGTCGAACTGGTCCGCGCGCCGGGGCTCGTCGAGCACCTTCGGATGGTCAAGGACGACACCGAGATCGAGGCGCTGCGGATGGCGTGCGCGGCCGCCGACCGGGCGCTCGCCGACCTCATCGAGCACGGCGGGCTCGGCGCCGGGCGGACCGAACGCGAGGTCGCCCGCGACCTGGAGAGCCGGATGCTCGACCACGGCGCGGCCGGCCCGTCGTTCGAGACGATCGTGGCCGCCGGCGCGAACTCCGCGGTCCCGCACCACCGGCCGACCGACGCCGTGCTGCACTCGGGCGACCTCGTGAAGCTGGACTTCGGCGCGCTCGTCGACGGCTACCACTCGGACATGACGCGGACGTTCGTGCTCGGCGTGCCCGCGGACTGGCAGCGCGAGCTGTACGACCTGGTGGCGGCGGCGCAGGCGGCCGGGCGCGGGGCGCTGCGGGTGGACGCGGCGGTGAGCGACGTCGACGCGGCCGCCCGCGACGTCGTCGAACGCGCCGGGCGCGGGGAGGACTTCCTGCACGGGCTGGGGCACGGGGTGGGGCTGGAGATCCACGAGGCCCCGGCCCTGGCCAAGACGGGTGAAGGTAGACTTGCCGCCGGTATGGCAGTCACCGTGGAGCCGGGCGTGTACCTGTCCGGCAGGGGCGGGGTCCGAATCGAGGACACGCTCGTCGTGCGGGACGGCGATCCGGAGCTCCTCACGCTGACGACCAAACAGCTCGTCGTCGTGTGACCCCGCAGCGAGTACAGGAGAGACCTACCCCGTGGCATCCACCAACGACCTGAAGAACGGCCTGGTGCTCAACCTCGAGGGCCAGCTGTGGTCCATCGTCGAGTTCCAGCACGTGAAGCCCGGCAAGGGGCCGGCGTTCGTGCGCACCAAGCTCAAGCACGTGCTGTCCGGGAAGGTCGTCGACAAGACGTTCAACGCCGGCATCAAGGTCGACACCGCCACCGTCGACCGGCGGGAGATGACCTACCTGTACCAGGACGGCAACCAGTTCGTCTTCATGGACGGCAACACCTACGAGCAGATCCACATCGACGGCGACGTCGTCGGCGACTCGGCCCGCTTCCTGCTGGAGAACCAGACCGCGGTCGTCGCCACGCACGAGGAGTCGCCGCTGTTCATCGAGCTGCCGACGTCGGTGGAGCTGGTGATCACGCAGACCGACCCGGGCCTGCAGGGCGACCGGTCCACCGGTGGCACCAAGCCGGCCACGCTGGAGACCGGTACGGAGATCCAGGTCCCGCTGTTCCTGTCGACGGGCGAGAAGGTCAAGGTCGACACCCGCGACGGCCGCTACCTCGGGCGCGTCAGCTCCTAGATGGGCGCGCGCAGCAAGGCACGCAAGCGCGCGGTCGACGTCCTGTACGCGGCCGCCCTGCGGGACGCCAACCCGCTGACCCTGCACGCCGAGCGCACCGAGGCCGCTGAGCAGCCGGCACCGAACGACTACGCCACGACGCTGATCGAGGGCGTCGTGGCGCACCGCGAGCGGATCGACGAGCTGCTCACCGAGCACGCGGAGGGCTGGACGCTCGACCGCATGCCGTTCGTGGACCTGGCGATCCTGCGGCTGGGCGTGTACGAGCTGCTGTGGGCCGACGACGTTCCCGACGTCGTGGCGGTGGACGAGGCCGTGCAACTGGCCAAGTCCCTGTCGACGGACGACTCCCCGCGCTTCGTCAACGGCGTCCTGGGCCGCCTGGCCACCATCGCGGAACGCCTCCGCGCCACCCTGTAGCCGTCGTCAGCCGGCGGCCTCGACCGTCGCCAGGACGGCCGAGGCCACGAGTCTGGCCGCCGCGCACCGGTCGTTGCCGGTCTCTGGTGCGTTCACCAGGAAGTACCTGGAGTCGGAGATGCCGACCGCGACGCTGCACAGGCGCGACTCGGCAACGATAGCCTCGAAGCCGACGGCCGGATATCCGTCGATTTCGGTCGGTTCCCAGTAGTCCCAGGTGCGGTCGGTGTTCTGCGCGTACAGGTGGCTGAGCCCACTGTCGACGTTGGACGCGAAGAGCACGTAGACCGTGTCGCCGGGGTGCCGCACGAAGAGGCATTCCTCGCCGTCCTGCGTGATGTTGACGGGCTCGGCGCTCCTGATGCCGAAGTCCTGCCGCTGTCCGGCGGTGAGGCTGTCGCACGGGGCGAGTTCGAAATGGCGGGCGTCGAGGGGAGCGGCCACCGGTGGTGCCTTGGGTACGGAGCTGGTGGTCGGCGGCTGCGATGTGGTTGGCGGAGGTGGGGAGGTGGTCGACGTGGTCGCTTCTTCCTTGGTGGTGCCGCATGCCGTGAGGAGTGTCAGCGAGGCCGCGACGAGCACGGTCAGAGGGTTCGCGCCGTTGGACATCAGTTGCCAGCCTTGATCGTCGTCAGCACGGCGGCTGCGACGGCTCGGCCGCGAGGACACCGCTCGTCCGGATCGTCGACGGTTGCCCAGTAGTACAACGAGTCGGTGATCCCGACGGCGAAGTTGCATTCCCCCCGCTCACTCGTGCCGAACACGAGGGCGGGATACCCGTCGAGCTCGGTGGGTTCCCACTGCTCCCACGTGCCGGTCGAGTGCTCGGCATACCGGGCGCCGAGGCCGCGGGAGACGTTGGCGGCGAAGACCACGAGGGCCGCGTCTCCGGGATGGCGCTCGAACAGGCATTCCTCGCCGTCGCGGGCGATGTTGGCCGGCTTGGCGCTGGTGAAGTCAAGGGCTCGCCGTTGCTGCGGCGTGAGGCTGTCGCACGGGGCGAGCTCGAAATGGCGGGCGTCCAGGGGAGCGGCCACCGGCGGCGCCGTCGACAGCGAGTCGGTGGTCGTGTCCGGGGGCGGCGCGGAACGGGTCGAGGTCGGTGCGATCGCTTCGTCCTTGTTCGTCTCGCAGGCGGCAACCGGCAGCAGGAGCAGGGCGAGCACGAGTCGGCTGAATCGGCCCGCGCGCAGGTGAATCCCCCTCGTCGACCCGCCCGGCGCGAGCCTATCGGGCACCTCCGCGCGGAGTGCGCCAGCTCACCTGTCCCAGCGTCTGAAACCCGCGAGAGATTGTCGGACCCCAGCCGTACGTTGACGGCCATGGAGTCAGTCGACCGCCGCAGTCTCGTCGCGGCCGGAATCACCGTGGTGCTGTGGGCGTCCGCGTTCGTGGCGATTCGGGACGCGGGGGAGTTCTACTCGCCGGGCGCGCTGGCACTCGGGCGGTTGCTGTCCGGCTCCGCGGTGCTGGTCGTCGTGCTGCTGGTGCGCGGCGACGGGTGGCCGGCGCGCGCCGCGTGGCCGGGGATCCTCGCGTCCGGGCTGCTCTGGTTCGGCCTCTACATGGTCGCGCTCAACTGGGGCGAGCGGGAGGTCGACGCGGGCACGGCCGCCATGGTCGTGAACGTGGGGCCCGTGCTGATCGCCCTGCTGTCCGGGTGGCTGCTCAAGGAGGGGTTCCCGCGCCGGGTGCTCGCCGGGATCGCGGTGTCGTTCGCCGGGGCGGTCGTCGTCGGGATCTCGACGTCGAGCGGTGGGTCGGCCTCCGTGCTGGGCGTCGTCCTGTGCGTGGTCGCGGCGGCGGCCTACGCGATCGGGGTGACCTGCCAGAAGCCGGCGCTGCGGCACGCGTCCGCCGTGCAGGTCGCGACGTTCGGGTGCCTGGTGGGCGCCGCGGCGTGCCTGCCGTTCGCGGGGCAGCTCGTGACCGACCTGGGCCCGGCGCCGCTGCCGGCCACGCTCGACGTCATCTACCTGGGCGTGTTCCCGACCGCGCTGGCGTTCATCACGTGGGGATACGCCCTGGCCCGCACGACCGCGGCCAAGATGGGCGCGACCACGTACTCGGTGCCCGCGTTGGTGATCCTGATGTCGTGGCTGCTCCTGTCCGAGGTGCCCGGCTGGCTCACGCTGGCCGGCGGCGCCCTGTGCCTGGCGGGCGTGGCGATCACCCGAGCCCGCCCGCGCGGACGGGCCCCGGCACCGGAACAGGCCACCCCGGCTGAGCCAACCGCATCGGCGGCGACCTGACGGGGCAAGGGATCGGAGCGGGAGCATCGCTCCGATCCCGTCGTCCTACCTGATCAGTCCTCTTTGGAAGGTCGAGCCTCGGGAGGCAGGACGCCCCAGTCGATGAGCTGCTCGGTGAGCTCGCCGGGCGTCATGTCGTAGATGATCGCGAGCGACCGGAGGTCCTCGGTGCGGATGGAGAGCACCTTGCCGTTGTAGTCGCCGCGCTGGCTCTGGATGGTGGCCGCGTACCTGGCCAGTGGGCCGACCTTCTCAGCCGGGAGCTGTTGTAGCCGCTCCAGGTTGATCACGATCTTGGTGGCCGGCTCGGCACCGGAGGGCACCCTGCCCTCGGGCAGCAGCTCGACCACGGGCACACCGTAGAAGTCGGCCAGCTCGGCCAGCTTCTGCACGGTCACGGCCCGGTCGCCCCGCTCGTACGAACCCACAACGACGGCCTTCCACCGGCCGCCGGACTTCTGCTCAACGCCGTGCAGGGACAGCCCCTGCTGCTGGCGGATGCCGCGGAGCTTGCTCCCCAGCGCCTTGGCGTAGTCGCCCATATGGCGATTCTCCATTCATTCGCCCCGCTGGCCGATCGATGACTGCCGCGGGTAGCCGCATATCAACACGCAGAGTAATGGTTACCCACAGTTGTCACCAGGTCAAGCTGATCTGTGAACAGAGTTGAACGAATCGCGAGATAACCACTCGGTTGGTGGATCCATTGCTCCTGGTACGGTGCTATCGCGCCGGACAAAGGCGCAGATCAGACGTCCTTTAAAGACCCGTCCAGCGAGGCGGGGAAGGAGGTCAGCCGTGGCACCGCGCAACCGCGGTGCGGCGGATCCGGCCGAGCGAGAGCTGCTCAGCGCCGGGGACGTCGCACGCACCGTCGCTCGAATGGCCCATCAGGTCATCGAGCGTACGTCGCTCGGCGCAGCCGACGCGCAACCTGTCGTTCTCCTCGGCATCCCCACCCGCGGCGCACCGCTCGCGCACCGGCTGGCCGCCCGGATCGCCGAGTTCTCCGGGGCCGCGGTCCCGACCGGTGTGCTCGATATCACGCTCTACCGCGACGACCTCCGCCGCCGGCCGACCCGCCCGCTCGGCACCACCGAGCTCCCGCCCGCCGGCGTCGACGAGCAGCTCGTCATCCTCGTCGACGACGTGCTCTTCTCCGGCCGCACCGTCCGCGCCGCCCTCGACGCCCTGCGCGACGCCGGCCGCCCGCGTGCCGTCCAGCTCGCCGTCCTGGTCGACCGCGGCCACCGCGAGCTGCCGATCCGCGCGGACTACGTCGGCAAGAACGTGCCGACCTCGCGCACCGAGGAGGTCCACGTGCGGCTGGCGGAGACCGACGGCCGCGACGCCGTCCTGCTGCAGCGGACGGAGGACGAGTCATGAGGCACCTGCTGGGCACCGAGGGCCTCGACGCGACCACCGCGACCGCCGTGCTCGACACGGCCGAGGAGCTCAAGCGCACGCTGCTCGGCCGCGAGGTCCGCAAGCTGCCGACCCTGCGCGGCCGGACGGTGATCACGATGTTCTACGAGGCGTCCACCCGCACCCGGGTCTCCTTCGAGATCGCCGGGAAGTGGATGAGCGCGGACGTCGTCAACGTCTCCGCCACCGGCTCCAGCGTGGGCAAGGGCGAGTCGCTGCGGGACACGGCGCTCACGCTGGCGGCCGCGGGCGCGGACTGCGTGATCGTCCGCCACCCGGCCTCGGGCGCCGCCCACCGGCTCGCCGGCTGGCTGCACGAGGCCGGCACCAGCGTGGTCAACGCCGGCGACGGGACGCACGAGCATCCCACCCAGGCCCTGCTCGACGCGGCCACGCTGCGGGAACGGCTGGGTGACCTCGCGGGCAGGCGGATCGCCATCGTCGGCGACGTGCTGCACAGCCGGGTGGCGCGGTCCAACGTCCACCTGCTGACCACGCTCGGCGCCGACGTCGTGCTGGTCGCCCCGCCCACGCTGCTGCCCACGCACGTCGACCGGTGGCCGGTGGCCACGCCCGCCGGCGCCAGGGGCACGATGCGCGTCTCGCACACGTTCGACGCCGAGCTGCCCAGCGTCGACGCCGTGATGATGCTGCGGGTGCAGGCCGAGCGGATGCACGGCGGCTTCTTCCCGTCCGCCCGCGAGTACTCGATCGCCTACGGCATGAGCGAGGCCCGGCTCGCGGTCCTGCCCGAGCACGCGGTCGTGCTGCACCCCGGCCCGATGTTGCGTGGCATGGAGATTGCGTCCGCGGTCGCCGACTCGCCGCGCGCCGCGATCACCCAGCAGGTCGCGAACGGGGTGCACGTCCGGATGGCCGTGCTCTACCACCTGCTCGCGCACGAGGAGGAGATGTCGTGAAACCCCTGGTACTGCGCGGGATCCGGCCCTACGGCGAGGACCCCGTCGACCTCGTGGTTCGCGACGGCGTGATCGCCGCCATCGGGTCCGACGTGGACACCGACGGCGCGGAGGTCCGCGACGCGGGCGGGCTGGTCGCGCTGCCCGGCTTCGTCGACCTGCACACCCACCTGCGCGAGCCGGGCCGGGAGGACACCGAGACCATCGAGTCCGGGTCGGCGGCCGCCGCGCTCGGCGGGTACACGGCGGTCTTCGCCATGGCCAACACCGACCCCGTGGCGGACAACGCCGTGATCGTCGAGCACGTGTGGCGCCGCGGCCGCGAGGTCGGCCTGGTCGACGTGCACCCGGTCGGCGCGGTCACCGTCGGGCTCGCGGGGGAGAAGCTCGCCGAGCTGGGCACGATGGCCCGCTCGCAGGCGCGGGTGCGGATGTTCTCCGACGACGGCCACTGCGTCGCCGACCCGCTGCTGATGCGCCGCGCGCTGGAGTACTCGACGGCGCTGGACGCCGTCATCGCCCAGCACGCCGAGGACCCGCGGCTGACCGTCGGCGCGCAGGCCCACGAGGGTGAGCTCGCCGCGCGGCTCGGGCTCGCCGGCTGGCCCGCGGCGGCCGAGGAGTCGATCATCGCGCGGGACTGCCTGCTGGCCCGGCAGACGGGAGCCCGGCTGCACGTCTGCCACGTGTCCACGGCGGGCGCGGCCGAGCTGCTGCGGTGGGCGAAGGGGCAGGGCATCGAGGTGTCCGCCGAGGTCACGCCGCACCACCTGTTGCTGGACGACGAGCGGCTGGCGACCTACGACCCGGTGAACAAGGTCAACCCGCCGCTGCGCACGGCCGCGGACGCGAAGGTGCTGCGCGAGGCGCTGGCCGAGGGCGTGCTGGACTGCGTGGCGACCGACCACGCGCCGCACGCTCCGCAGGACAAGGACTGCGAGTGGTCCGCCGCGCGGCCGGGCATGCTCGGGCTGCAGACCGCGCTGTCGGTGGTGATCGCCACGATGGTCGAGCCGGGGCTGCTGGACTGGCGCGGCGTGGCGCGGGTACTCAGCGAGCGTCCGGCCGAGATCGCCGGCCTGCCCGACCACGGCCGGCCGATCGAGGAGGGCGAGCCGGCGACGCTGACGCTGGTCGACCCGGACGCGAGCTGGACGGTGCGCGGCGCGGACCTCGCCAGTATCGCCGCCAACACGCCGTACGAGGGCATGGTGCTGCCCGGCCGGGTGGTCACGACGCTGCTGCGCGGCCGGGTCACCGCACACGAAGGGGAGGTACCCGCATGAGCACGGCGGCCCTGGTCCTCGAGGACGGGAAGGTGTTCCGCGGCGCCGCGTTCGGCGCGACCGGCGCGACGCTCGGCGAGGTCGTGTTCTGCACCGGGATGACCGGCTACCAGGAGACGCTGACCGATCCGTCCTACCACCGCCAGATCGTGGTGGCGACCGCCCCGCAGATCGGCAACACCGGCTGGAACGACGAGGACGACGAGTCGCGGCGGATCTGGGTGGCCGGCTACGTGGTGCGCGACCCGGCGCGGGTGCCGTCGAACTGGCGCTCCCGCCGCTCGCTCGCCGACGCGCTCGCCGGGCAGGGCGTGGTCGGCATCAGCGGCATCGACACCCGCTCCCTGACCCGCCACCTCCGCGAGCTCGGCGCCATGCGTGGCGGGGTGTTCTCCGGGCCGGAGCTCGCCGAGGTGGACGTGCTGGTCGAGCGGGTGCTCGCGAGCCCGCGGATGGCCGGCGCGGACCTCGCCGGCCAGGTCACGACCGACGCGACCTACGTCGTCCCGGCGCACGGACAGCGCCGGTTCCGGGTCGCCGCGCTGGACCTCGGCATCAAGACCAACACCCCGCGGATGATGTCCGCGCGGGGCATCGAGACCCATGTGCTGCCGGTCGGCGCGTCGATCGACGACGTGCTCGCGGTCGAGCCCGACGGCGTGTTCCTCGCGAACGGTCCCGGCGACCCGGCCACGGCCGACGGCCCGGTCGCGCTCACGAGAGCGGTGCTGGAACGGCGGATCCCGCTGTTCGGCATCTGCTTCGGCCATCAGATCCTCGGCCGTGCGCTCGGCCGCGGGACCTACAAGCTGCGCTACGGGCACCGCGGCATCAACATCCCGGTGATCGACACCGAGTCCGGGCGGGTGGCGATCACCGCGCAGAACCACGGCTTCGCGCTCGAGGGCGAGGCGGGGGAGCGGTTCGACACGCCGTTCGGGGCCGCACGGATCAGCCACTACTGCCCGAACGACGGCTGCGTGGAGGGCGTGCGCGCGCTGGACGTGCCGGCGTTCTCGGTGCAGTACCACCCGGAGGCGGCGGCGGGTCCGCACGACGCCGCGTCGCTGTTCGACGAGTTCGTCGGGCTGATGGAGGACGCCAATGCCACGGCGAGATGACATCGCCCACGTCCTGGTGATCGGGTCGGGGCCGATCGTGATCGGCCAGGCGTGCGAGTTCGACTACTCCGGCACCCAGGCCTGCCGGGTGCTGCGCGAGGAGGGGCTGCGGGTCAGCCTGGTGAACTCGAACCCGGCGACGATCATGACGGACCCGGAGTTCGCCGACGCCACTTATATCGAGCCGATCACGGCAGACTTCGTGGAGAAGGTGATCGCCGCGGAGCGGCCGGATGCGCTGCTCGCGACGCTCGGCGGGCAGACCGCCCTCAACACCGCGGTCGCGCTGCACGAGCGGGGCGTGCTCGAGAAGTACGGCGTCGAGCTGATCGGCGCGGACATCGAGGCGATCCAGCGGGGTGAGGACCGCCAGCGGTTCAAGGACATCTGCGCGTCGGTCGGCGCCGAGACGCCGCGCAGCGCGGTGTGCCACACGATGGACGACGTTCGCTCCACTGTGGACGAACTGGGGCTGCCGGTGGTCATCCGGCCGTCGTTCACGATGGGCGGGCTCGGCTCGGGCCTGGCGCACACCCGGGAGGAACTCGAGCGGATGGCCTCGGCGGGGCTGACCGAGAGCCCGGTGCACGAGGTGCTGATCGAGGAGAGCGTGCTCGGCTGGAAGGAGTTCGAGCTCGAGCTGATGCGCGACCGGCGCGACAACGTGGTGGTCGTCTGCTCGATCGAGAACATCGACGCGATGGGCGTGCACACCGGCGACTCGGTGACCGTCGCGCCCGCCATGACGCTGACCGACCGCGAGTACCAGCACATGCGTGACGTGGGCATCGACGTGCTGCGCGCGGTCGGCGTGGACACCGGCGGCTGCAACATCCAGTTCGCGGTACACCCGCAGACCGGCCGTCTCGTGGTGATCGAGATGAACCCGCGGGTGTCGCGCTCCTCGGCGCTCGCGTCGAAGGCCACCGGGTTCCCCATCGCCAAGATCGCCGCGAAGCTCGCGATCGGCTACACGCTCGACGAGATCCCCAACGACATCACCGGCGAGACGCCCGCGTCGTTCGAGCCGACCCTCGACTACGTCGTCGTGAAGGTGCCGCGCTTCACCTTCGAGAAGTTCCCGGGTGCGGATCCCACGCTGACCACCACGATGAAGTCGGTCGGCGAGGCCATGTCGCTCGGCCGCAACTTCGTCGAGGCGCTCGGCAAGGCGCTGCGGTCGATGGAGACGAAGGCGGCGGGCTTCTGGACGACCGCGGACCCGGACCCGATGACCGTCAGCTCCATCGTGGACGCATTGCGGGTGCCGCACGACGGCCGGCTGTACGCGGTCGAGCAGGCGCTGCGGCTGGGCGTGAGCGTGGCCGAGGTCAGCGAGGCGTCGGGCATCGACCCGTGGTTCATCGACCAGATCGCCTCCCTCGTCGAGCTGCGCGCGGAGGTGCTCGCCGCACCGGTGCTCGACGAGCCGCTGCTGCGGCGGGTGAAGCGCGCCGGGTTCTCCGACCGGCAGGTGGCCGCGCTGCGCCCGGAGCTCGCCGGCGAGGACGGCGTGCGGACGCTGCGCCACCGGCTCGGCATCCGGCCGGTGTTCAAGACCGTCGACACGTGTGCCGCCGAGTTCGCCGCGCGCACGCCGTACCACTACTCGGCCTACGAGCTCGATCCCGACGCGGAGTCGGAGGTGGCCGACCAGCGGGAGAAGCCGAAGGTGCTGATCCTCGGGTCGGGGCCGAACCGGATCGGGCAGGGCATCGAGTTCGACTACTCGTGCGTGCACGCCGCGATGGCGTTGCGCGCCGCGGGGTTCGAGACCGTGATGGTCAACTGCAACCCGGAGACGGTGTCGACCGACTACGACACGTCCGACCGGCTGTACTTCGAGCCGCTGACGTTCGAGGACGTGCTCGAGGTGGTGCACGTCGAGCAGCGGTCGGGGACGGTCGCGGGCGTGATCGTGCAGCTGGGCGGGCAGACTCCGCTCGGCCTCGCGCGGCGGCTCGCGGACGCGGGCGTGCCGGTCGTGGGCACGCCGCCGGAGGCGATCCACCTCGCCGAGGACCGCGGCGCGTTCGGCGAGGTGCTCACGGGTGCCGGCCTGCCCGCGCCGCGCTACGGCATGGCGACGTCGTTCGCGGCGGCCAAGCGGATCGCCGACGAGATCGGCTACCCCGTGCTGGTGCGGCCGTCGTACGTGCTCGGCGGGCGGGGCATGGAGATCGTCTACGACGAGGACACGCTGGCCGGGTACATCGCACGGGCCACCGAGATCACGCCGGAGCACCCGGTGCTGGTGGACCGGTTCCTGGACGACGCGATCGAGATCGACGTGGACGCGTTGTGCGACGGGTCGGATGTGTACCTGGGCGGCGTGATGGAGCACATCGAGGAGGCCGGCATCCACTCCGGCGACTCGTCGTGCGCGCTGCCACCGATCACGCTGGGGCGCACGGACCTCGCGGCGATCCGCCGGTCGACGGCCGCGATCGCGCACGGGATCGGGGTGCGCGGCCTGCTGAACGTGCAGTACGCGCTGAAGGACGACGTGCTGTACGTGCTGGAGGCGAACCCGCGCGCGTCGCGGACGGTGCCGTTCGTGTCGAAGGCGACGGCGGCGCCGCTCGCGAAGGCGGCCGCCCGGATCATGCTGGGCGCGTCGATCGCCACGCTGCGCGGCGAGGGCATGCTGCCGGCCGCCGGCGACGGGGCGGACCTGCCGCCGACGTCGCCCGTCGCGGTGAAGGAGGCGGTGCTGCCGTTCCACCGGTTCCGCACGCCGGAGGGGCACGGGGTCGACTCGCTGCTGGGCCCGGAGATGAAGTCGACGGGCGAGGTGATGGGCATCGACACGTCCTTTGGCAAGGCGTTCGCGAAGTCCCAGACGGCGTCGTACGGTTCGCTGCCGACGTCGGGCCGCGTGTTCGTGTCCGTGGCGAACCGGGACAAGCGCGCGATGGTGTTCCCGGTGAAGCGGCTCGCGGACCTGGGCTTCGAGATCCTGGCCACGGCGGGGACAGCGGAAGTGTTGCGGCGCAACGGAATCCCGTGCACGGAGGTGCGCAAGCACTTCGAGACCCCACGCAACGCGGACCCGAACATCGTGGAGATCATCCGCGACGGCGGCGTCGACATGGTGATCAACACCCCGTACGGCAACCCGGGCCCGCGCGTGGACGGCTACGAGATCCGCACGGCTGCCGTATCGCGCGACATCCCATGCGTGACAACGATCCAGGGCGCGGCGGCGGCCGTGCACGGCATCGAGGCCCTGATCCGCCAGGACATCGGCGTGGAGTCACTCCAGTCCCTGCAGGCGACTCTGCGGAGTACCCGATGACGCCCCGCGCCGCCCCGGAATCGTCGGTGCTCTCCGGTAGCGTTGAAATCGGGGGCCCCCCTGGGCGATTGAATGGACCGTTCAATCGGGGGCGGGCCGGGCATCGCTGGGGTGCGATCTGGTGTGCGGCTCGCGTGTCGCTGGAGTCGCGGGTTCCCGATGCCGCGGTTGCGCGCTCGGCGGCGCCGTGGGCGCCCGGCTCGCATCCGCAGGTCCCGGAGCCGACGGCGCTGGGTTCGGTCGGTTTGGTGGCGGATGCGCCTGGACCGCGCCCGGCGGTGGGCTCGGCCGGGCGGACGCCGGCGGCGGTGGGCTCGGCGAGGCCAGGGGCGTTTGGGCCGGGTGTGGCTGGGCGGGAGCCGTTGGAGGCGGGGTCGGTCGGTCCGGTGGCGGATGCGTCTGGCTTGGGTGTGGCTGGACGGGAGCCGTTTGGGCCGGGTTCGGTCGGGCTGGGGGCGGATGAGCCGGGCGTGGCCGGGCCGGAACTGACGGCGGCTGGCTCGACGCGGCGCGCCGCTGAGCCAGCCCGCCTGGGGCGGGCATCGATCGCCCGGCGCGGCCCGCTCGGGTCGGGGCGCCTGGCGCGGCGAGTCTTCGGCAACGGTCCGGGATGGCGGGAGTCGCGCGCGGATCGGGGGAGCCGATGAGGGCGTCGTTCGGGGCGCGGTTGACCACGGCCGTTTCTCTTCGCGGGCCGTTGTGCGTCGGGGTCGATCCGCATCCGGCCTTGCTCGAGCAGTGGGGGCTGCCGGTCTCCGCCGCGGGGGTCGAGCGGTTCGCGATGACCTGCGTCGACGCCCTCGCCGGCGACATCGCGGTCGTCAAACCGCAGTCGGCCTTCTTCGAGGCCTACGGATCCGCCGGGATCGCCGCCCTCGAGCGGTTCATCGGCGCCGCCCGCGCGGCCGGGGCGCTCGTCCTCCTCGACGTCAAGCGCGGCGACATCGGCTCGACCATGGCCGCCTATGCCTCCGCCTACCTCGCCGAGGGCTCCCCGCTGGCCGTCGACGCGGTGACGCTCTCGCCCTACCTCGGGTTCGCCTCGCTCGACCCCGCCCTCGACCTCGCGGAGCGGACCGGACGGGGCGTATTCGTCCTCGCGCTGACGTCGAACAAGGAAGGCGTGACCGTTCAGCGCGCCACGACTGCCGGTGGGCGATCCGTGGCGCAGGAAATTGTCGACCAGGCAGCCGCCCGGAACGCCGGTGGCAGCCCGCTCGGTTCGGTCGGACTGGTCATCGGCGCGACCGTTGGGCGGACCGAGCTGGACCTCTCGGCGCTCAACGGCACGGTCCTGGCGCCGGGTTTCGGTGCCCAGGGCGGCACGGTCGCCGATCTGCGGACCGTGTTCGGGGCGAGCCTGCGGCACGTCCTGCCGGCCTCGTCGCGGGAAATCCTGCGGCACGGACCGGACGTCACAATCCTGCGCGACGCGGCCCTGCGGGTGCGCGACTCGCTGGCTGTCGGCCACCCGCTGTAGCCGCCTGACTGCGTTCGGCCGACCGATTCCGCCATTCGCTGCCCCAAGTTGTCCACAGGCTCCGCGAACCCCCGCTGACCAGGCATTTCATTGGTAGACTGGACCCATGGGGTGCCCCCGGAGAGGGTGGGGGCTGCCTTCCCCACGCGCGCGAGAAACGGACAAATTTCTCGTGGGTGGAAACCAGGAATTTCGCCGAACTGAACGCCGGCTGGGTCAATTTCCGGCCCGTCGGTACGCCTCGTTGTCGCGATCCGAATTGATGGCTTCCCTACCGCAGAAGACCGAAATGATCAAGCTTATTCATCTGGTTACCGCAGGTCCGGGCATTGGTTGCTACGCTCGGTATAACTAAGCTCCGATGAACGCTACGTTGCGCACTATGGTGGACCCGCGTTGTCGCGACCACCCCGACCTCGGTAACGTCGCGGCACCGATCCGCAGAAACACCCCACCCCCCGGAGGAAATCGTGGCCCTTCCCCAGCTGACCGAGGAGCAGCGGGCCGCAGCGCTGGAGAAGGCGGCTGCCGCCCGACGCGCCCGAGCTGAGCTCAAGGAGCGCCTGAAGCGAGGCGGCACCACCCTCAAGGATGTGCTGGCCCAAGCTGACAAAGACGAGGTCCTGGGCAAGATGAAGGTCACCGCACTGCTCGAGGCCCTGCCGGGCGTCGGCAAGGTGCGTGCCCAGCAGATCATCGAGCGTCTGGAAATTGCTCCCAGCCGCCGCCTGCGTGGCCTCGGCGACCGCCAGCGCAAGGCGTTGCTCGCCGAGTTCAGCGGCGAGTGAGTCGCGTTAAGAGTGAGACCCGGAGGGGCCGGCTGGTTGTCTTGGCCGGCCCCTCCGGCGTCGGTAAGAGCAGCGTGGTGCGCGAGCTCCGCGAGCAGTACCCCGACCTGTGGTTCAGCGTCTCGGCGACGACGCGCGAACAGCGGCCGGGTGAGCAGGACGGCGTGGACTACCAATTCGTGACGCCCGCCGAGTTCGACCGCATGATCGCCGACGGGGACCTGCTCGAGTGGGCGGACATCCACCGCGGCACCCACCGCTCCGGCACGCCGCGGGCGCCCATCGAGGCCCGCCTCGCCGCCGGGCAGCCCGCGCTGGTCGAGGTCGACCTGCAGGGCGCCCGCGAGCTGCGGCGCACCATGCCGGAGGCATTCCTGGTCTTCCTGTGCCCGCCGAGCTGGGAGGCGCTGGTCGACCGCCTCGTCGGCCGGGGCACCGAGTCGCCGGACCTCGTGGCGCGCCGGCTGCGCACCGCGCGCGAGGAGCTGGCCGCCCAGGACGAGTTCGACGCCGTGGTCGTGAACACCGACGTGAAGAGCGCCGCGGGTGAGTTGCTAACCTTGGTACTTGACAATTCGTCTGACCAGCTGGAGAAACACGAGTGATCACCCCCACCGAGTTGGGCGCACTGGGTGACCCGACGAGCCCGCAGCTCGAAGGCATCACCAACCCCCCGATCGACGACCTGCTCGACAAGGTCAGCTCGAAGTACGCCCTGGTGATCTACGCGGCCAAGCGTGCCCGGCAGATCAACGACTACTACGCGCAGCTCGGCGAGGGCCTGCTGGAGTACGTCGGTCCGCTGGTGGAACCGGGCCCGAGGGAGAAGCCGCTGTCGATCGCGCTCCGCGAGATCCACGCCGGCCTTCTCGAACACACCGAAGGCGAGTGACCGAGGCCGATCCGCGTCCCCGCGTCGTGCTCGGTGTGGGGGGCGGCATCGCGGCCTACAAGGCATGTGAGGTCCTCCGTCGGCTGACCGAGTCCGGGCACGACGTCCGGGTGGTGCCGACGGAGGCCGCCCTGCGGTTCGTCGGCGCCGCGACCTTCGAGGCGCTGTCCGGCAACCCGGTACACACGGATGTCTTCACCGACGTCCGCGAGGTGCCGCACGTGCGTATCGGGCAGACCGCCGACCTGGTCGTCGTCGTGCCCGCCACCGCCGACCTGCTGGCCAAGGCCGCGCACGGCCTCGCCGACGACCTGCTCACCAACACGCTGCTCACCGCCCGGTGCCCGGTGCTGATGGCGCCCGCGATGCACACCGAGATGTGGGAGCACCCCGCCACCCAGTACAACGTGGCCACGCTGCGCGCCCGCGGTGTGGTGGTCTGCGAGCCCGCGAGCGGCCGGCTCACCGGCGCCGACTCCGGCAAGGGCCGCCTCGCCGACCCGGCCGAGATCACCGACCTCGCCCGCCTGCTGCTCGCCCGGCCCGACGCGCTGCCGCGCGACCTCGAGGGCGTGCACGTCGTCATCTCCGCCGGCGGCACCCGCGAGCCCCTCGACCCCGTCCGCTATCTCGGCAACCGCTCCTCGGGCAAGCAGGGCTACGCGCTCGCCCGCACCGCCGTGCAGCGCGGCGCCCGGGTCACGCTCGTGTCCGCGCACACCGTGGCGCTTGCCGAGCCCGCCGGTGCCGCGCTGGTTCGCGTCGGCACCGCCGACGAGCTCCGCGACGCCATGCACGAGGCGGCCGCGGACGCCGACGTCGTGGTGATGGCCGCCGCCGTGGCGGACTTCCGGCCCGTCGACCGCGCCGCATACAAGATCAAGAAGACCGACCGCGACCCTGACCCCGTCGCGCTGACCCGCAATCCGGACGTCCTGGCCGAGCTGGTCGCGGCCAGATCCGCGGGTCAGGTGATCGTCGGGTTCGCCGCCGAGACGGGCGACAGCACGGGCGACGTGCTCGAGCACGCCCGGGCCAAGCTCAAGCGCAAGGGCTGCGACCTGCTCGTGGTCAACGCGGTCGGCGAAGGGATGGCGTTCGAGGTGGAGGACAACGCCGGATGGTTACTTTCCGTTGACGGTTCGGAACGGTCAATCGCTCTCGGTAGCAAGGCGCGGATGGCTTCCGATATATGGGACGCGGTAGTGGCGTTCATCCGGTCATGACGGGTTCTCCAGTGCCATCAGTACGCTTTCAACAACAAACAACGCGAGGAATTGGGTAGGTACGTCGTGACGGAGTCCGCGAGCAGGCTGTTCACCAGCGAATCGGTGACCGAGGGGCACCCAGACAAGATCTGTGACGCGATCAGCGACTCGATCCTGGACGCCATGCTGTCGAAGGACCCGCGGTCGCGGGTGGCGGTGGAGACGATGGTCACCACCGGGCAGGTGCACGTCGCTGGCGAGGTGACGACCGAGGCCTATGCGGACATCCCGACGATCGTGCGCGAGACGATCCTGGGGATCGGCTACGACTCGTCGGCCAAGGGCTTCGACGGGAACTCGTGCGGGGTGAACATCGCGATCGGCGCGCAGTCGCCGGACATCGCGCAGGGCGTGGACACCGCGTACGAGTCGCGGGTGGATCACGAAGAGGACGAGATCGCCAAGCAGGGCGCCGGTGACCAGGGCCTGATGTTCGGCTACGCGTGCACCGACACGCCGGAGCTGATGCCGCTGCCGATCGCGCTGGCGCACCGGCTGTCCAAGCGGCTGACCGACGTGCGCAAGAACGGCAAGCTGCCCTACCTGCGCCCGGACGGCAAGACCCAGGTCACCATCGAGTACGCCGGCGACCAGGCGGTTCGGCTGGACACCGTGGTCGTGTCGTCCCAGCACGCGGAGGGGGTGGACCTGCAGAAGCTGCTCACCGTCGACGTGCTGGAGCAGGTCGTCAAGCCCGAGATCGCGGCGCTGGACCTGGACACCGACAACGTGCGGCTGCTGGTGAACCCGACCGGCCGGTTCGTGGTCGGCGGGCCGATGGGCGATGCCGGCCTGACCGGCCGCAAGATCATCGTGGACAGCTACGGCGGCATGGCCCGCCACGGTGGCGGTGCGTTCTCCGGCAAGGACCCGTCGAAGGTGGACCGCTCCGCCGCCTACGCGATGCGCTGGGTGGCGAAGAACGCCGTCGCGGCCGGGCTGGCGACGCGGATCGAGGCGCAGGTCGCCTACGCGATCGGCAAGGCCGCGCCGGTCGGGTTGTTCGTGGAGACCTTCGGCACCGAGACGGTGGACCCGCTCAAGATCCAGCAGGCCATCTCGCAGGTGTTCGACCTGCGCCCGGCCGCGATCATCCGCGACCTGGACCTGCTGCGCCCGATCTATGCTCAGACCGCCGCGTACGGTCACTTCGGCCGCCCGGAACTGGACCTGCCATGGGAGCGCACGGACCGCGCCGACGCACTGCGGGCCATCGCCGGAGCCTGATCCGGCCCGGCCCCGTTCGGTGGCTGTGGTACGCGGTCGGCGGCACGCTGCCGGCCGCGCACCACAGCTGGGTTCTCTACGACCTGACCTGCCGCACCTGGGTACCGCGGCACTTCGCGCGGGTGCAGGTGATGTTCCTCGGGTGGTGGCTCGCGCTGCTCGTGCCCGGCCCGTGGTCGCTGCGGTTCTCGATGGTGGCGCTGGGCTACCTGCTGTCGATCTACTTCTCGCTGTCGTTCCTCGAGGACGCCTGCGAGCGCCGCCTGATCAAGCACGGCTTCCCGGTGGGCCTCAACCGGCGGATCCGCGAGGAGTCCTCGGTGGACGAACGTGCGGACCTGGCCGTGCTGTACACGGCCTACTACCAGCCTTAGGGCTCCGCGCGGCCGGCGGCCAGGTCACGCAGCAGGTCCGGGCGGATGATCGTCACGCGGTTGCGGGCCGTGCGGACCACGCCGGCGCGTTTCAGCTCGTCCAGGCCGCGAATGAACGTGCTGCGGGAAACGCGGGCGAAACTGGCCAGGTCCTCCTGCGTTTCGTGGAGAACCACTTCGCTCGCCACTTCCCAGTCCGGGTTGTATTGCAGCGCCAGTTCCAGAAGCACCGCCGCGAGCCGCTGCGGGAGATCCGGGCCGCCGACTTCGAGGCGAAGCCGGTCCGATTGTTGCAGGCGAATCGCCGCCGTTCGGAGTAGTTCCTCGGAGATTCTCGGCTTTCGGCGGACCACGGCAAGGAGCCGCTCGCGGGGAATGACGAGGGCGAGCACGTCGTCGATCGCCTGGATCGTGGCCATCCGGGGCAGGCCGCTGATCGGTGCCAGCTCGCCCACGATCTCGCCCGGTCCGCGGGCCGCGAGCGGGGCGTTGTCCCCCCGGTAGTTGGTCGCGGTTATCTTCACCCAGCCGCGCAGGATCACGAACATGCTGCTGGGTGGGCTGCCCTGCATGGCGAGGAATTCCCGGGGGGAGTAGTTGCGCGCCTGGCCGGATTCGGTCAATGCGGCCTGCTCGCCGTCGTTGAGCCGGTACCACGCCCGGCGCTCACCGTCACCGGCTTCGGTCGGCCCCATTTTTCGGTTCTCTCCCCAGCCCCGTCCCGGGTGTTTCATTTGACACATTACCCGGCCGCCAACCCGGCGACGATGGTCCTACAACCGGATTACGGGAGGCGGACGATGCCCACCAACCCGACTTTGACCCCCGTTCTCAACTCCGAATGGACGCGCAGCTACGCGGCGATTCCGGCCGCCATACCGCCGCACCCGCCGCTGACCTCCGGCGGGTGGTATCGCGGCGAGACCGGCGAGGCGGCCGGCCCGGGACGCATCCCGGTCGTCGAGCAGCGTCCGAAGTCGGCGGGGCTCGCGGTCGTTCTCAGCGTCCTGCTCGGCCCCATCGGCCTGTGCTACGTCTCGGTCAACATCGGGCTCGTCGCCACGGCGGTGACGGCCGGGATCCTGCTCGTGGCGGGGGCTGGCTTCCTCCCATTGCTGGTCATCTGGCCGCTGGCGGTGTTCGGGTCGGTGTGGGGCGCCGGCCACGTGCACGTCAGCGGCTGATCTCCGGCCCGGCCAGCGGCCCGGGCCGGCGTGCCGCACACCGGCCCGGGCGCCCCGTCCACGCCTGCGGCCCGAAGTCCGGATCGAGGGGGGAGAGCAGCGCCTGGAAGTGGCCCCGGCGGGACGCCGGGGGACCGTCGACGGCCTCGCGCTGCCTGGGCACGCCCGGTGCCGCGTCCACGCCATGGACGTGGCGCCGGGCGCGGCCGGTGCGGCTGGTCTGGCGCGCCGGGTGACGGTGGGCCGTGATAAACACCGGCCATGACCGCGCGCAAGGGGGAGCAGCGGCCGGCGGCCACGCTTCCGGTCGCCCGGGTGTGGGTCGACGTCCCGCTCGCGCACCTGGACCGGCCGTTCGACTACCTGGTGCCCGCATCGCTGGACGACCAGGCGGTGCCCGGCTGCCGGGTGCGCGTCCGGTTCGCCGGCCAGCAGGTCGACGGCTTCCTCGCCGAGCGGGTGGCCGAGTCGGACTTCGGCGGGCGCCTCGGGTTCCTGTCGAAGATCGTGTCCGCCGAACCCGTGCTGGCGCCCGAGATCGCCGCGCTGGCCCGGGCCGTCGCCGACCGGTACGCGGGCACCATGATCGACGTCCTGCGGCTCGCGATCCCGCCGCGGCACGCCAAGGTCGAGGCCGAGGAGCCCCCCGCGCCCGCCCCGGTACCGGCCGCGCCGGACCCGGCCGCGTGGCGGCGCTACCCGCGCGGGCCCGCCTTCATCGACGCGATCCGCGCCGGGCGCCAGGCGCACGCGGTGTGGCAGGCGCTGCCCGGCGAGGACTGGCCGGCGCGGCTCGCCGAGCTGGCGGTGACCGCGGCGGCGGGCGAGCGCGGCGCGGTCCTGGTCGTGCCGGACTATCGCGACGTGGCCCGGCTGCACGCCGCGTGCGTGGCGCTCGCCGGCGAGGACGCGGTCGTGGCGCTGTCCGCGGACGCGGGGCCGGCCCGGCGGTACCGGCGGTGGCTGTCGGTGCTGCGGGGCGGCGCGCGGATCGTGGTCGGCACGCGGGCGAGCGCGTTCGCACCGGTGCGTGGCGCGGGCGTGTTCGTGGTCTGGGACGACGGCGACGACCTGCACGCCGACCCGCACGCGCCGTACCCGCACGTGCGGGACGTGCTGATCCAGCGGGCGCACGCGGCCGGCGCCTCGCTGGTGGTGGCCGGCTTCGCGCGGACCGCCGAGGCGCAGCTGCTCGTGGACACGGGGTGGGCGCCGGAGATCGTCGCGTCGCGCGAGGAGCTGCGCGCGGCGTCGCCGCGGATCGTGGCGCTGGGGGAGACGGACTTCCAGCTCGCCCGCGACCCGGCGGCCCGCGCGGCGCGCATCCCGTCGGTGGCGTTCGAGGCGGCGCGGTCCGCGCTCGGCGCCGGGCGGCCGGTGCTCGTGCAGGTGCCGCGCGGCGGGTACGTGCCGGCGCTCGCGTGCCAGCAGTGCCGCGCCCCGGCCCGCTGCCGGCGCTGCGCGGGCCCGCTCGGCCTGCCCACCGGTGACCCGCCGCCCGTGCCGCGCCCGGCCCGCGAGCGGACGCGCGCGAAGCGGTTCGGCGGCCCGGGCAGCCTCTTCGACCCGGCCGCTGCCCCGGAGCCCGCCGCGGCCGGGGTGCGTACGGAAGGCGGCGCGCGGCCGCCCACGTGCCGGTGGTGCGGCGTGCCGGACACGGCGTTCCGGTGCGGGGCGTGCGGGTCCCGGCGGCTGCGGGCCATCGTGGTCGGGGCGAAGCGGACCGCGGAGGAGCTCGGGCGCGCGTTCGCGGACGTCCCCGTGCTCGGGTCCGGCGCGAGCGAGGTGCTCGCCGAGGTCGGGGCCCGCCCGGCGCTCGTCGTCGCCACCCCGGGCGCCGAGCCGGTGGCCCGCGACGGGTACGGCGCCGCCCTGCTGCTCGACGGCTGGGCGATGCTCGGGCGCGCGGACCTGCGCGCGGCCGAGGAGGCGCTGCGCCGCTGGATGCTGGCCGCCGCCCTCGTGCGGCCCGCGGGCGACGGCGGCCGGGTGGTGGTGCTCGCCGACTCCGCGCTGACTCCGGTGCAGGCGCTCGTGCGGTGGGACCCCGGCTGGCACGCCGGCCAGGAGCTCGCCGCCCGCACGGAGCTCGGGTTCCCGCCCGCGGTGCGGATGGCATCCGCCGACGGCCCGCCCGACGCGCTCGCCACGTTCCTCGACGAGCTCGCGCTGCCGCCCTCCGGCGAGATCCTCGGCCCGGTCCCGCGATACGACAAGGACGGCGAGAAGGAGCGCGCCCTCATCCGCACCACGCGGGCGGAGGGCCGTGCGCTCGCCGCCGCGCTGTCGACCGCCCAGCACGCGCGCACCGCGCGCAAGGAGCCGGATCCGATCCGGATCCGGCTCGATCCCCTCGAGCTGATCTGACCGCCCGCGCGCCGACCGGCTCGGGCCGCGACGGTGACCGGTGCCGTACCCGGGCATTGCCTCGGGCGGCACTGAATAGACTGGTGACTGGACCCCGACCCGAAATGGAGAACCGTGACAGTCCAGCCCATCCGGCTTTTCGGCGATCCGGTGTTGCGCACGCCTGCCGCTGCGGTCGTGGACTTCGACAAGGAGCTGCGCACGCTGGTCAAGGACCTGTGGGACACCATGGAGTCCGAGCAGGGTGCCGGGCTGGCGGCCCCGCAGCTCGGCGTCGGCCTGCGCGTGTTCACCTACCACTGCGACGGCGCCGCCGGCCACCTGGTGAACCCGACCTGGACCGCGCTGGACGAGGAGTACCAGGACGGCGAGGAGGGCTGCCTGTCGATCCCGGGCCTGTACTTCGACTGCCGCCGGCACCTCAACGTCGTGGCGCGCGGCTGGGACATGCACGGCGAGCCCGTGGAGATCGAGGGCAGCGAGATGCTGGCTCGCTGCCTGCAGCACGAGACCGACCACCTGGACGGTGTGGTCTTCCTCGACCGGCTCGACCCGGAGACCCGCAAGGCCGCGATGAAGGAGATCCGCCAGGCCGACTGGTTCGACGGTGGGCTGCCCCCGATCAAGCAGAGCCCGCACTCGATGTTCGGTGGGGCCGTCTGACGATGCGTCTGGTATTCGCCGGTACCCCCGAGGTGGCGTTGCCGTCGTTGCGCGCACTACTCGACAGCGGCCGGCACGAGGTGGCGGCCGTCGTCACCCGCCCCGACGCACCCGCCGGCCGTGGCCGCCACCTGGTCCGCTCACCGGTCGGCGCGCTGGCCGACGAGCACGGCATCGAGGTGCTGACCCCGCGCAAGGCGTCGGACCTGGACTTCCTCGAGCGGCTGCGCGCGATCGCGCCGCAGTGCTGCCCGGTCGTCGCCTACGGTGCGCTGCTTCCCCAGGCGGCACTGGACATCCCGCCGCACGGCTGGGTGAACCTGCACTTCTCGGTGCTGCCCGCGTGGCGCGGCGCGGCCCCGGTGCAGGCCGCGGTGCGGGCCGGGGACGAGATCACCGGCGCGAGCACGTTCCGCATCGTCAAGGAGCTCGACGCCGGCCCGGTGTTCGGCGTGCTGACCGAGACGGTGAAGGCCGACGACACCGCGGGCGTGCTGCTCGACCGGCTCGCCGAGGCGGGCGCGGGCCTGCTGGCGGCCACGCTCGACGGCATCGAGGACGGCACGCTGCAGGCGGTGGAGCAACCCGTGGACGGCAAGACCTACGCGCCCAAGGTGCGCACCGAGGACGCGAAGGTCGACTTCACCGCGCCGGCCGTCGCGGTCGACCGGCTGGTGCGCGCGGTGACCCCGGATCCCGGTGCGTGGGCGGAGTTCCGCGGCGAGCGGGTCAAGCTCGGCCCGGTGACGCGGGTCGGCGCGGACACGCTCGAACCGGGCGAGCTGCACGTCGAGCGCAAGCGGGTGCTCGTCGGCACCGCCACCGCCCCGGTCGCGCTCGGCGAGGTGCAGGCACCCGGCAAGAAACGGATGGCGGCGACGGACTGGGCGCGCGGCGCGCGGGTGGCGCCAGGGGAGCGGCTGACGTGACGCAACAAGGACGGCGCCCGGCGAGATTCTCGCGGCCGCGGACGCCCCACCCGCCCAAGCGCCGCACCGGCCCGAGCCGCCCGCCCGTGGAGGACCCGGCGCGCCGAGCCGCGCTGGACACGCTGCGCGAGGTCCGCGCCCGCGACGCCTACGCCAATCTGCTGCTGCCCCAGCTGCTGCGGGAACGCCGGATCACCGGCCGCGACGCCGCGCTCGCCACCGAGCTCGCCTACGGCGCGTGCCGCTGCATCGGCCTGCTGGACCAGGTGCTCGACGCGTGCATCGAGCGCCCGCTGTCCAAAGTGGAGCCTGGGTTGCTGGACGTGCTGCGGCTGGGTTGCTACCAGTTGCTGCGCACCCGCATCCCCGCGCACGCGGCCGTCGACTCCACGGTGGACCTGGTCCGCGCGGAGCAGGGCTCGCGGGTCACCGGGTTCGTGAACGCGGTGCTGCGCAAGGTGTCCGAGCGCGACGAGGAGGCCTGGCTGGCCGAACTCGCGCCGGACCCGGCCACCGACCTGATCGGCAACCTCGCCATGCGCGAGGCGCACCCGCGGTGGGTGGTGCGCGCGTTCGCCGACTCGCTCGGCACCACCGGCGACGAGCTGAAGGACGCGCTCGCGGCGGACAACGAGCGGCCGGCCGTGCACCTGGTGGCGCGGCCCGGCGAGGTCACCGCCGAGGAGCTGGCCGCCATGACCGGTGGCGAGGTCGCGCCGTACTCGCCCTACGGCGTGCGGCTCGCGGCGGGGGCCGGCGACCCGGCCGGCCTGGAGCCGGTGCGCGATCGGCTCGCGTCCGTGCAGGACGAGGGCAGCCAGCTGTGCGCGATCGCGCTGACCCGGCCGGCGCTCGAGGGCACCGACGAGCGGTGGCTGGACATGTGCGCGGGGCCCGGCGGGAAGGCCGCGCTGCTCGCCGCGGTGCTCGCCATCTCCGGTGGTCGCCTGGACGCCGTGGAGAAGGCGCCGCACCGGGCGCGGCTGGTCGAGCGGTCCACCGAGGGCCTGCCGGTCACGGTGCACACCGGCGACGGCCGCCAGCCCGCGTCGCTCGGCTTCGCGCCCGGCTCGTTCGACCGGATCCTCGTGGACGCGCCGTGCACGGGGCTCGGTTCGCTGCGCCGCCGGCCCGAGTCGCGCTGGCGGCGCCAGCCCTCCGACGTCGGCGAGCTGACCAAGCTGCAGCGGGAGCTGCTGCTCGCCGCGGTCGACCTCGTGCGGTCCGGCGGCGTCGTCGGCTACGTCGTCTGCTCGCCACACCTGTCGGAGACCGTCGGCGTGGTGGCCGACGTGATCCGGCGGACCGGCGTGACCGCGCTCGACGCCCGCGAGTCGTTCCCGGCGGACATGCCGCACCTCGGCGAGGGGCCGTACGTGCAGCTCTGGCCCCACCGGCACGGCACCGACGCGATGTTCTGCGCCCTGCTGCGCAAATGACGAGGATCGCCGTCATCGGGATGGGCGGCACGATCGCCATGGCGCCCAGTGCCTCGGGTGGCATCGTGCCCTCGCTCGCGGCCGACGACCTGGTCGCCTCCGTGCCGGGCCTCGCCGCGCTCGACGTGGAGATCACCGCGACGACCCTGCGCTCGCTGCCGAGCCCGTCGCTGGGCTTCGCCGACCTCGTGGCGCTGTCGGACCGGGTGCGCGCCGAGCTCGCGGACGGCGCGGACGGCGTGGTGATCACGCACGGCACGGACACCATCGAGGAGACCGCCTTCTTCCTCGACCTCACCGTGCCCCACGACGCTCCCGTCGTGGTCACCGGCGCGATGCGCCACCCCGAGGCACCCGGCGCGGACGGCCCGGCCAACCTCTACGCCGCGTTCCGGGTGGCCCTCTCGCCGGCCGCGCGGGGCCTGGGCTGCCTCGTCGTGATGTCCGACGAGGTGCACGGCGCGCGGTTCGTCCGCAAGAGCCACACCTCCAGCACGGCCGCGTTCGTCTCGCCCGGCTTCGGCCCGCTCGGCCTGGTCGTGGAGGGCGACCCGCGAATCCGCGGCGCCGCGCGCTCCGGCCTCACCCTGCCGGCCGACCCGGGGGTGACGCAGCGCCGGGTCGGCATGATCACCATGGCCCTCGGCGACGACGGCACGCTGCTGCGGCTGGCCGGGACGGACCCGCCGGCATTCGACGGCCTCGTGATCGCCGGGCTCGGCGCAGGCCACGTGCCGGCCGGGGTGGTCCCGCTCGTCGCCGAGCTGGCCACGCGCATCCCGGTCGTGCTGTCCACCCGGACGGGCGCGGGATCGGTGCTGCGCCGGACCTACGGCTACCCCGGCTCCGAGCGGGACCTGCTCGAGCGCGGCTTGATCCTCTCCGGGTTCCTCGATCCCGCGAAGGCCCGGATCCTGCTGGCCCTGCTGCTCGCCCCGGGCGCCGGGAACCCGGACATCGCGGCCGCCTTCGACCGCTTCCGCTGACCGGGCTTAAGCTCGCATGCGTGTCGGGATTCCCCATGATCGCGCCCAGCATTCTGTCCGCCGACTTCGCGCGGCTGGCCGAGGCGACCGAGGCCGTGCGCGGGGCCGACTGGCTGCACGTCGACGTCATGGACGGGCACTTCGTCCCCAACCTCACCATCGGGCTGCCCGTGGTCAAGGCCCTCTTGAACGCCACTGACATCCCGATCGACTGTCACCTGATGATCGATGACCCGGACCGCTGGGCGACCGGCTACGCCGAGGCGGGCGCGCACAATGTGACGGTGCACGTCGAGGCAGCGCGCGACCCGGTCACGATCGCCAAGGACCTGCGGGCCGCGGGCGCGAAGGCGGGGTTGTCGGTCAAGCCGGGGACCCCGCTCGAGCCGTACCTGGAATTGCTGGACCACTACGACACGTTGCTGGTGATGTCCGTCGAGCCGGGGTTCGGCGGGCAGGAGTTCATGCCGGAGGTCCTCGACAAGGTGCGGGTCGCGAAGCGCCACGGGCTGGACGTGCTGGTCGAGATCGACGGTGGCATCAACGCCGACACCATCGTGGCGGCTGCCGAGGCGGGCGTGGACTGCTTCGTCGCGGGCTCGGCGGTGTACGGCGCGGACGACCCGGCCCGCGCGGTCGAGCGGCTGCGGGCGCGGGCGGCGGTACCGACTATGGGGGAGAGCTGAGTGTTCACCGGGATCGTGGAGGAGCGCGGCGAGGTCCTCGCCGTGCAGGACCTGCCGGACGCGGCGCGCATCACCGTCGCCGGCCCGCTGGTCACGAGCGACGCGCGGCACGGTGACTCGATCGCGGTCAACGGCGTGTGCCTGACCGTCGTGGACGTCTCCGGCGGCGCGTTCACCGCCGACGTCATGCGCGAGACGCTCGTGCGCAGCAGCCTCGACAAGATCGCCGCCGGCGACGCGGTGAACCTCGAGCGTGCCGCGGAGGTCGGCAAGCGGTTCGGCGGCCACATCGTGCAGGGGCACGTCGACGGGACCGGCGTGATCCTGTCCCGGCAGCCGTCGCAGCACTGGGACCTCGTCCGCATCGGCCTGCCCGCGGGCCTGTCCCGCTACCTCGTGGAGAAGGGCTCGATCACGGTCGACGGCGTCTCGCTGACCGTCGTGGACGTCGCCGACGCGGAGTTCTCGGTCAGCCTGATCCCCGAGACACTGCGGGCCACCACGCTCGGCACCCGGCAGCCGGGGGACCGGGTGAACCTCGAGGTCGACGTGGTCGCCAAGTACGTGGAGAGGTTGGCCACACCACACTTGGCGGCCGCTCGCAGCGGCTCGGCGCACAATGGACGCACCACCGAGACGCCGGCGAGCCAGCGACCGAGCGAAGCGAACCGGGAGGCGCTGTCGTGAGTGACATCAAGGGGATAGAGCGCGCCATCGCGGACATCGGGGCCGGCCGGGCGGTGATCGTGGTGGACGACGAGGACCGGGAGAACGAGGGCGACCTGATCTTCGCGGCCGAGAAGGCCACGCCCGAGCTGCTCGCGTTCATGGTCCGCTACACGTCGGGCTACATCTGCGTGCCCCTGACCGAGGCCGACTGCGACCGGCTCGACCTGCCGCCGATGTTCCACACCAACCAGGACGTCCGCGGCACCGCCTACACGGTGACCGTCGACGCCAAGGACGGCGTGACCACCGGCATCTCCGCCGCCGACCGCGCGCACACGATCCGCCTGCTCGCCGACGAGCACGCCCGCTCGGCCGACTTCAACCGGCCGGGCCACGTGGTTCCCCTGCGCGCCAAGGAAGGCGGCGTGCTGCGCCGGCCCGGGCACACCGAGGCGGCGGTCGACCTGGCACGGTTGGCGGGGCTGCGCCCGGCCGGCGTGCTCTGCGAGATCGTGTCGCAGAAGGACGAGGGCGACATGGCCCGCCGCGACGAGCTCGAGGTGTTCGCGGCCGAGCACGAGCTGGCGATCATCTCGATCGCCGACCTCATCGACTACCGCCGCCGCAAGGAGGTCCAGGTCGTGCGGGTCGCCGAGGCCCGCATCCCCACCGCGGCCGGCACGTTCCGGGCGGTCGGCTACGACTCGAAGCTGGACGGCATCGAGCACATCGCGCTGGTCTACGGCGACATCGGCAACGGCGAGAACGTCCTCGTGCGGGTGCACTCCGAGTGCCTCACCGGCGACGTGTTCGGGTCGCTGCGCTGCGACTGCGGCCCGCAGCTCGACGCGGCGCTGGAGGCGGTCGCCGCCGAGGGGCGGGGTGTCGTGCTCTACATGCGCGGGCACGAGGGCCGCGGCATCGGCCTCATGCACAAGCTGCAGGCCTACCAGCTGCAGGACGACGGCCATGACACGGTCGACGCGAACCTCGCGCTCGGCGTGCCGGCCGACGCCCGCGACTACGGGCAGGGCGCCCAGATCCTGGTCGACCTCGGCGTGCGGTCCATGCGGCTGCTGACGAACAACCCGGCCAAGCGCGTCGGCCTGGACGGGTACGGGCTCGCGATCGTCGACCGGGTCGCGCTGCCCGTGCGACCGAACGCGGAGAACCTGCGGTACCTGCGCACGAAGCGCGACCGGATGGGCCACGAGCTCGGCGACCTCGACGTGCTGGACGGGGTGGAGCACGCATGAGCGGTGCGGGCCGGCCGGACGCCGAGGTTCCGGAGTGCGAGGGCATCCGGCTCGCGATCGCGGCGACCCGCTGGCACGCCCGGATAACCGGCACGCTGCTGGAGCGGGCTCTCGTCGCGGCGCGGAAGGCGGGGATCGAGGAGCCGACCGTCGTGCGGGTGCCTGGCGCGGTGGAGCTCCCGGTGGTCTGCCAGGCGCTGGCCAAGCACCACGAGGCCGTCGTGGCACTGGGCGTGGTGATCCGCGGCGGCACTCCGCACTTCGAGTACGTGTGCGACGCGGTGACCGCGGGCCTGACCCGGGTGTCGCTGGACGAGTCGACACCGGTGGGCAACGGCGTGCTGACCGTCGACACCGAGGAGCAGGCGCTGGACCGGTGCGGGCTGCCGGGATCGGCGGAGGACAAGGGGTTCGAGGCGTGCGTGGCCGCGCTGGACACCGCGATGGTGGTGCGCGGGTTGCGGCAGCCGTGGACGGATCGGACGTTCAAGTGAGCGGAGCTTGCGGAGCGAACCATCGGACACAGAGCGACCGCGAGCGGCGGCACCGAGCCTGCGAGGGGCCGTCGTGAGCTACGTGGTCCGGCCCCACCGGGTGCGGCTGTTCGCCGTCGCCGGCGCGGTCGTGCTGTTCGCGGCGTTCGCGGTGGCCGGGGTGTTCCTGCGGGACAGCGACACCGGTGCGAACTTCTCGGTGTCCGACCAGGTCGCGATGTTCGGCATCGGGATCCTGCTGGCGCTGGGCGCGCTGTGGTTCACCCGCCCCCGGGTGCGTGCGGACCGCGACGGCGTGGAGGTGCGCAACATGCTCGGCGCGCGCCGGTTCCCGTGGTCGGACGTCGAGCGCGTGAGCTTCCCGGACGGTTCGCCGTGGGCTCGCCTGGAGCTGCCGCGCGACGAGTACGTCCCGGTGCTCGCGATCCAGGCGATGGACGGCGAGCGCGCGGTCACCGCGATGCGCGAGCTGCGCCGGGTCCGCCGCGAGGCCGCCGAGCCGCCGGCTCAGTAGCCACTCGGGTAGCCACTCGGGTAGCTACGTGGGTAGCTACGTGGGTAGCATCGTCGGTATGAAGCTCAGCGTCAGCCTGCCCGACGACGACGTGGCGTTCGTCGACGAGTACGTGGAGCGCACCGGCGGCACGTCCCGCTCGTCGGCGATCCAGCGTGCCATCGCGCTGCTGCGGGCGGCCGAGCTCGAGGAGGAGTACGCGTCGGCGTTCGACGAGTGGGCCGAGGCCGCGGAAGAGGCGGTCTGGGAGCGGACGGCCGGCGACGGGCTGACCGATGCGGCGCGGTGACGTCTACTGGGTCGACCTCGACCCCGCCCGCGGCTCGGAGGCCAACAAGACCCGTCCTGCGGTGATCGTCAGCAACGACGCCGCCAACCGCGCGGCCCGGCGGACCGGCCGCGGCGTGGTGACGGTCGTGCCGATCACCTCGAACGTGGGGCGGGTGTACCCCTTTCAGGTTCTCTTGCGCGCGGCCGACTGCGGGCTTGCCGCAGACTCGAAGGCGCAGGCCGAGCAGGTGCGTACGGTCGCGACGGACCGGGTCCGCCGCAAGGCCGGCCGGGTACCGCCCGAGGTGCTGGTCCGCCTCGACGGCGCGCTGCGCACCCACCTGGCGTTGTGAAGGCCTGGTGAACCGTGGTTGTTGATGGCTGAACCTCTCGGCGAGTGGGTGCGTTAGACCTCGTACAGGTTTCGCCGAGGATTCAGGAGGCGCTCGTCTTGACTGCCGTCGAACCCACCACCGGACCCACCGACCAGCCCCGGCGGGATCGTTCCCGCCGCGACCTGCTGTGCGGGCTCGCGGTCGCGTTGATCGCACCCGGCGCGCTCGTCGCCGCGTGCGGCAGCGACGAGTCCGGCAACACGAACGGCGACACGAACGGGGACAGCTCCGGCGGCGGCACCACGCCGCTCGCCGACATCCCCGACGGCGGCGGGCTGGTCGTCGACAACCCGACCGGCGGCAAGGCGCTCCTCGTGCGCACCGGCCAGGAGGTCAAGGCGTACAACGCGTCCTGCACGCACATGGGCAGCATCGTCGGCGTCCCCGAGGACGGGGTGTCCACCTGCCCCAACCACGGCAGCAAGTTCAACGTCGGCGACACCGGCGAGGTCGTGAACGGGCCGGCCACCAAGCCACTGCGGCCGCTGCAGGTCGAGGTCAAGGGCGACCAGGTCGTTCTCACCTGAGCGAGCCATCCCACCGGGGTGAGCCGAACGGCCAAAGATGAGGGCCGTTCGGGTTATAGCTTCACGGGTTACCCGCTGGTTAGGGTGATTTTCGTCATCAATACCAGGCGGTAACCGCCGTGTGCTGCGGGGAGAAGGCCCATGCGATCGATCCCGACGAGGGTGCGTGTGTTCGGGGTGGCGCTGGGCGCGCTGCTGGTCGGCGGGCTGGCGGTGGCCGTGCCGACGGCCGGCGCGGACCAGACCGCGACGGATGACCGGCAGACCGCGATCGTGTCGCTCGGCGACAGCGCGATCTCCGGCGAGGGCGCGGGGAACTACGAGGACGGCACCAACGGCGAGAACGGCGACTGGTGCCACCGCTCGGCGAACGCCCTCGTGCACCGCACCGCCGTGGCCGACAAGACGTTCAACCTGGCCTGCTCGGGCGCGGACTCGGCGAACGTCTCGCTCGCCGACACCGAGCACTACACCGAGGGCAGCCAGTCCAGGCGGCTGATCGACCTGGCGACCCAGTACAAGGTCACCACGGTGATCGTGCAGATCGGCGCCAACGACGACCCGCACTTCGCGGACACGATGGTCGACTGCATCCTCGCGTGGTTCGATCCGTTCGGCTCCGGCTGCCGCGGCAAGCTCGCGACCGAGTGGCCGCAGCGGCTGACCGCGATGGCGCCGAAGGTCGAGGCCGCGATCGCGGACGTGAAGACGGCGATGAGCCAGGCCGGCTACGCCGAGGGCGACTACGACTTCATTCTCACCTCGTACGCCTCGCCGCTGACCGAGAACATGGACGACGTGCTGCACGGACCGCAGGGCTGCCCGTTCAAGCTCGCGGACGCGAAGTTCGGCCGGACCGTGGCGGTGCCGCAGTTCTCCGAGGCGCTGCGCGGGGTCGCGAGCCGCTCCGGCGTCAAGTTCCTCGACTTCTCCCGCGGGTCGGAGGGCCACGAGGCCTGCAGCGGCGGTGGCGACTCCTCGACCGAGTGGCAGAACCGCGTGACGGTCGACCCGTGGGCGTGGGTGACCGGCGGTCTCGACGCGATCGGCATGCACATGGCTCAGCAGTCCTTCCACCCCAACGCCCGCGGCCACGAGCAGCTCGGCCGCTGCGTCACGGAGTTCGTCAGCTCGGGTGCCCCGTCGGCGGCCTGCGTGGTCGGCGCGGACGGCAACCTGCACGCGGTCTGAGCCGCGGCGCGCACCGACACGACCGCGCGCGGTCGTGTCGGTGCTCCGCCGTAGGCTGACGGTGTGGCAGATCCAGCGACATATCGTCCGTCGCCGGGCACGATTCCCGATGCGCCTGGGGTGTACAAGTTCCGGGACCCCGGCGGCCGGGTGATCTACGTCGGGAAGGCGAAGAGCCTGCGCAGCAGGCTGAACTCCTACTTCGCCGACCTGACGCTGCTGCACCCGCGCACCCGCCAGATGGTCACGACCGCGGGCGCCGTGGAGTGGACCGTCGTCGCCACCGAGGTCGAGGCGCTCCAGCTCGAGTACAACTGGATCAAGGAGTTCGACCCGCGGTTCAACGTCCGCTACCGGGACGACAAGTCCTACCCGGTCCTCGCGGTCACGCTGCACGAGGAGTACCCGCGGCTGCACGTCTACCGTGGCCCCCGCCGCAAGGGCGTGCGGTACTTCGGCCCGTACGCCCACGCATGGGCCATCCGCGAGACGCTCGACCTGCTGCTGCGCGTCTTCCCGGCGCGGACCTGCTCGGGCGGGGTGTTCAAGCGGCACGGCCAGATCGGCCGCCCCTGCCTGCTCGGCTACATCGGCAAGTGCTCCGCGCCGTGCGTCGACCGGGTCAGCGCCGACGAGCACCGCGACATCGTCGAGGACTTCTGCGACTTCCTCGCCGGCCACACCGACAAGATGATGCGCCGCCTCGAGCGGGAGATGAACGGCGCGGCCGGCGAGCTCGAGTTCGAGCGGGCCGCCCGCCTCCGGGACGACCTCGCCGCGCTGCGCCGCGCGATGGAGAAGCAGGCGGTCGTCCTCGGCGACGGCACCGACGCCGACGTCGTGGCGTTCGCGCACGACGAGCTCGAGTCGGCGGTCCAGGTCTTCCACGTCCGCGGCGGCCGGGTGCGCGGCCAGCGCGGCTGGGTGATCGACAAGATCGAGGAGATGGACGAGGCCGGCCTCGTCGACCAGTTCCTGTCCCAGTTCTACGGCACCCAGGCCGAGCTCGCCGAGGAGGGCGAGGTCAGCCCGGTCCCGCGCGAGCTGCTCGTGCCCGCCCTGCCCGACGACGCCGCCGCGGTCACCGACTGGCTGTCGGGCCTGCGTGGCGCGCGCGTGCAGCTGCGCGTCCCGCAGCGCGGGGACAAGCGTGCGCTCATGGAGACCGTGCACCGCAACGCGAAGGAGGCGTTCGCCCAGCACAAGCTGCGCCGGGCGGGTGACCTCACCGCGCGCTCGGCCGCGCTGCAGGAGCTGCAGGACGCGCTCGGCCTGGACTCCGCGCCGCTGCGCATCGAGTGCATCGACATCAGCCACATCCAGGGCAGCGACGTCGTGGCCTCGCTGGTGGTTTTCGAGGACGGCCTGGCGCGCAAGTCCGAGTACCGCCGCTTCGCGATCAGGCAGGCCGCGACCGAGGGCGACGTCGCCTCGATCGCCGAGGTCGTCCGCCGCCGCTTCCACCGCTACCTGGCCGAGACGAACGGCGGGACCGACGGCGTAGCTGACGGCGGGACCGCCGGCGGGCCTGACAGCGGGACGGACGGTGGTACGGACGGCGTCACGAACGGTGGGCCGGACCCGGAGACGAACGGGCACGGCGACGCGCGGCGCGGCATCGACCCGGAGACCGGCCGGCCCCGCAAGTTCGCCTACCCACCCAACCTGCTCGTGGTCGACGGCGCCGGTCCGCAGGCGAACGCGGCCGCCGACGTGCTCGCCGAGATGGGCATCCAGGACGTCGCGGTGATCGGCCTCGCCAAGCGGCTCGAGGAGGTGTGGTTGCCGGCCGACCCGGAGCCCACGATCCTGTCCCGCACCAGCGAAGCGCTGTACCTGCTGCAGCGCGTCCGCGACGAGGCGCACCGCTTCGCGATCGCCTACCACCGCAAGAAGCGGTCCAAGCGGATGAGCACCTCGGCGCTCGACGACATCCCCGGCCTCGGCCAGAGCCGCAAATCCGCGTTGCTCAGGCATTTCGGTTCGCTCAAACGGTTACGCCAGGCGAGCATTGACGACATCAGCTGTGTACCGGGAATCGGCGCCCACACGGCGGCGCTGGTACACAGTGCGCTGGCAGGCGCAACCGAGAAGGAGAACAAGACGTGACGTTGGCTCCCGAGGACCACGTGCCGGGCGTGGAGGTGGCCGTGGTGACCGGGCTGTCCGGGGCCGGCCGCAGCACCGCGGCCAAGTGCCTGGAGGACCTCGGCTGGTTCGTGGTCGACAACCTGCCCCCCGAGCTGATCTCGACCATGGTCGAGCTCGGTGCCAAGGCGCAGGGCGCGGTCACGAAGGTCGCCGTGGTCATGGACGTGCGCAGCCGTGCCTTCACCGAGGACCTCGCCTCGATCATTCGCGAGCTCGACGCCGGCGGGTACAAGCCGCGCGTGCTGTTCCTCGAGGCCACCGACGAGGTGCTGATCCGCCGCTTCGAGCAGGTCCGCCGCGGCCACCCGCTGCAGGGCGACGGCCGGCTGATCGACGGCATCAAGGCCGAGCGCGACCTGCTCGCCCCGCTGCGCTCCGACGCCGACCTGGTGCTCGACACCAGCACGCTGTCGGTGCACCAGCTGCGCGCGAAGATCGAGGACACGTTCGGCACCGAGGCCAGCACGACGACCCGCGTGACGGTGCTGTCCTTCGGCTACAAGTACGGCATCCCGATGGACGCCGACCTCGTGATGGACGTCCGCTTCCTGCCCAACCCGTTCTGGATCCCCGAGCTCAAGGACCTCACCGGCCGCGACACCGACGTGCGCAACTACGTGCTCACCCAGGAGGGCGCGGAGGAGTTCCTCGACCGGTACCACGAGCTGCTGCGGCTGATCGGCGCCGGCTACCGCCGGGAGGGCAAGCGCTACCTCACGCTCGCGATCGGCTGCACGGGCGGCAAGCACCGCAGCGTGACGATCTCCGAGGAGCTGGCCCGCCGGCTCTCGGACGAGGACCGCATGGCGGTCAAGGTCGTGCACCGCGACCTGGGGAGGGAGTGAAGCCTGTGCGGGCGGTTGCGCTCGGCGGTGGGCAGGGGCTGCACGCGACGTTGAGCGCGCTGCGCCGGATCACCGACGACGTGACCGCCGTGGTCACCGTCGCCGATGACGGCGGCTCGTCCGGCCGGCTGCGCCGCGAGCTCGGCCTGCTCCCGCCCGGCGACCTGCGCAAGGCACTGGCCGCGCTCGCCGGCGAGGGTGACATGAACATCATGTGGCGCACGGTGTTCCAGCACCGGTTCGGCGGCACGGGCGCGCTCGCCGGGCACGCGGTCGGCAACCTCGTGCTCGCCGGGCTGCTCGAGATCATGCCCGACCCGGTCGCCGCCCTCGACGAGGCCGCCCGGCTGCTCGGCGTGCGCGGCCGGGTGCTGCCGATGTGCACCGAGCCGCTCGACATCGAGGCGGACGTCGTCGGGCTCGACGAGGACGCCTCGGCCGTGCGGCGCATCCGCGGGCAGGTCGCGGTCGCCACCACGCCGGGCCAGGTCCGCCGGATCCGCCTGTACACGGCCGGCATGCCGGACTCGGTGCCGACCGCGTGCCCGGCCGCCGTGCGCGCGGTGCTCGACGCGGACGTGGTGCTGCTCGGCCCGGGCTCGTGGTTCACGAGCGTGCTGCCGCACCTGCTGGTGCCCGAGCTGCACGAGGCGCTGATCGAGACGACGGCGTCCCGCATCGTCGTACTCAACCTGGTGCCGCAGCCGGGGGAGACCGCCGGCTTCTCCCCGGAACGGCATCTCGACGTACTCTGCGAGCACGCACCCCGCCTCCGGGTCGACGCGGTCATTGCCGACGTCGACTCGGTTTCGACGCCCGATCGGCTGCGGCGGGCGGCGGAGTCGCTCGGCGCGAGCATGCGCCTCGACGGGGTGGCGTCCGCCAAGGCACGGGAACGGCACGATCCGCAGGCGCTCGCGGAGAGCCTCCGGGATGCGCTGGCGGCGGTAAATGCGCGATGAGAGGGCGCGCGACCCGGGTTGATGGTGGGATGTACGCGGCCGGACCGGCGGCTCCTGTGGGAGGGATGCCGACGGCGCGGCGGCTGTGTCGTTCTTGGAGAGGAGGGGCCTCGTGGCGATGACCGCGGCGGTCAAGGACGAGCTGAGCAGGCTGGCGGTGTCGAAGACCTGTTGCCGGCGGGCGGAGGTGTCGTCGCTGCTGCGTTTCGCGGGCGGATTGCACATCGTCGGCGGGCGCGTGGTGGTGGAGGCGGAGCTGGACACGGGCGCGGCCGCGCGGCGGCTGCGCAAGGAGATCCACGACCTGTACGGGCATTACGCGGACGTGCACGTGCTCTCGTCCAGCGGGCTGCGCAAGGGCACGCGGTATGTCGTGCGCGTGGTCAAGGACGGGGACGGGCTGGCGCGGCAGACCGGGTTGCTGGATCCGCGGGGCCGCCCGGTGCGCGGGCTGCCGGCACCGGTCGTGTCCGGCGGCGTGTGCGACGCGGAGGCGGCGTGGCGGGGGGCGTTCCTCGCGCACGGTTCGCTCACCGAGCCGGGCCGCTCGTCGGCACTGGAGATCACCTGCCCCGGCCCGGAGGCGGCGCTGGCCCTGGTCGGCGCGGCGCGGCGGATGGGCATCCAGGCGAAGTCCCGCGAGGTTCGCGGCGCCGACCGGGTGGTCGTCCGCGACGGCGACGCGATCGGCGCGATGCTCACCCGGCTCGGCGCGCACTCGAGCGTGCTGGCCTGGGAGGAGCGCCGCATGCGCCGCGAGGTCCGGGCCACGGCCAACCGCCTGGCCAACTTCGACGACGCGAACCTGCGCCGCTCGGCCCGCGCCGCGGTGGCGGCGGCCGCCCGGGTGCAGCGCGCGATGGAGATCCTCGGGGACACCGCGCCGGACCACCTGAGCGCGGCGGGCAAGCTGCGCCTGGAGAACCGGCAGGCGTCGCTCGAGGAGCTGGGCCAGCTGTCGGACCCGCAGATGACCAAGGACGCGGTGGCCGGCCGGATCCGCCGGCTCCTCGCGATGGCCGACAAGCGCGCGAAGGAACTGGGCCAGCCCGACACGGAGTCGGCGGTCACCCCAGAGATGCTGGAAGCCGAGGTCTGACCCCGCGAGTCCCCCGTTCCGGCACGCGAGTCCCCCGGTGCGTACCGCGAGTTCCCCAGTGCGGGAGGCCGAAAGCCATCCATGGCCGGCCGGGGCGCGGGGCTCGCGGTCGGGAACGGGGGATTCGCGGTCGGGAACGGGGGACTCGCGGTCGAGTACGGGGGACTCGCGGTCGAGACTGGGACTCGCGGTCGGGACCGGGGACTCGCGTTGGGACTGGGGGACTCGCGGTCGGGAACGGGGGACTCGCGGTCGGGAACGGGGGACTCGCGGTCGGGAACCGGGGACTCGCGGGTCTTGAGCGTTGGACTCGCCGGACCTGAGTGTTGGACTCGCGCGGCGCGTGGCGGGGTGGGGGCGTGGGACGCGATGACCCGCCTGACTGACCCCCACGCAGTCAGGCGGGTCCCTATCGGGTGCCGCGTCCCCCCGGACGGCGCGTCCTCCCCAGGCTCGCCGTCCTTCTCAGCGCCCCCCTACACCTAGACAAGAGCAGGGGCCCGCTGTCCAGATACGAACCCGGTCGGAAATTCCTTCGGTGCTGGCCGCGATCGTGGGGTATCCGCAGGAAGAGGCCGGTGCACCCGGTACGGACAAGATCGATCTGATTCGATACAGTTAGGTCGCTCCCACGATCCGCGACCATGGTGCGGTGGGCGATAGGGTGGCTGGGCGGTCCCACAACACGAGCACGAGGAGACGCACGGTGACGGTTCGAGTAGGCGTCAACGGGTTCGGTCGCATCGGCCGCAACTACTGGCGCGCGGTGCAGGCCGGCGACCACGACATCGAGATCGTCGCGTTCAACGACCTCGGTGACGTCAACACCATGGCGCACCTGCTGAAGTACGACAGCATCCTCGGCCGGCTGCCCCACGACGTGCGGGTCACCGACGCGGGCATCGAGGTCGACGGCAAGCTGATCAGGGCGCTCGCCGAGCGCGACCCGGGCAAGCTGCCCTGGAAGGACCTCGACGTCGACGTCGTGGTCGAGTCGACCGGCTTCTTCACCAACGCCGACGACGCTCGCCGGCACGTCGACGAGGGTGGCGCCAAGAAGGTCATCATCTCCGCGCCGGCCAAGGGCGAGGACCTGACCGTGGTGCTCGGCGCCAACGACGCGGCCTACGACGGCTCGCAGACGGTCATCTCCAACGCCTCCTGCACCACCAACTGCCTGGCCCCGCTGGCGAAGGTCCTGCACGACACCTTCACCGTCGAGAAGGGCCTGATGACGACGATCCACGCGTACACGCAGGACCAGAACCTGCAGGACGCCCCGCACAAGGACCTGCGCCGCGCCCGCGCGGCGGCCCTCAACATCGTGCCGACCTCGACCGGGGCCGCGAAGGCCATCGGCCTGGTGCTGCCGGAGCTCAAGGGCAAGCTCGACGGGTACGCCCTGCGCGTCCCGGTGCCGACCGGCTCGGCCACCGACCTCACCGTGACCCTTGGCCGCGAGACCACGGTCGACGAGGTCAACGCCGCCTACCGCGCGGCCGCCGAGGGCGCGCTCGCCGGCATCCTGCGCTACAACGAGGACCCGATCGTGTCCTCCGACATCGTGACCGACCCGGCGTCGTGCATCTACGACGCGCCGCTGACCAAGGTCATCGGCGACCAGGTCAAGGTCGTCGGCTGGTACGACAACGAGTGGGGCTACTCCAACCGCCTCGCGGACCTGACCGCTCTCGTCGCGTCCAAGCTCTGAGAGGAGCGGTGTGAAGACTCTCGACGATCTGCTCGCCGAGGGTGTCTCGGGTCGGCGCGTGCTCGTGCGCGCCGACCTGAACGTCCCGCTCGGTGACAACGGCGCGCACATCACCGACGACGGCCGCATCCGGGCCTCGCTGCCGACCCTGCGCGCGCTGACCGAGGCCGGCGCGCGAGTCGTGGTGGCCGCGCACCTGGGCCGGCCCAAGGGCGCGCCCGACCCGAAGTACTCGCTGCGGCCGGTCGCCGCGCGGCTCGGTGAGCTGCTCGGCACGACGGTGCCGCTGGCCGAGGACGTGACGGGCCCGTCCGCCAAGTCCACAGTGGACAGCTTGGCGGACGGCGGAGTCGCGTTGCTGGAGAACGTGCGCTTCGACCCGCGCGAGACGAGCAAGGACGACGCGGAGCGCGGTGAGCTGGCCGGCGAGCTGGCGGCGCTGGCGGGGGAGTCCGGCGCGTTCGTCTCCGACGGGTTCGGGGTGGTGCACCGCAAGCAGGCGTCGGTGTTCGACATCGCGCGGGTGCTGCCCGGCTACGCGGGCCTGCTGGTGCTCGCCGAGGTCGAGGTGCTGCGCAAGCTCGCCGGCGACCCCGAGCGGCCGTACGTGGTCGTGCTCGGCGGCTCCAAGGTCTCCGACAAGCTCGCCGTGATCGAGTCGCTGCTGCCCAAGGTCGACCGGCTGCTCGTCGGCGGCGGCATGTGCTTCACGTTCATGGCGGCCGAGGGGCTCGGGGTCGGTGACTCGCTGCTCGAGGCCGACATGATCGACACCTGCAAGCGGCTGCTCGCCGAGTCCGGCGACAAGATCATGCTGCCGGCCGACGTGGTGATCGCCGACGACTTCTCCGCCGACGCCCACACCGAGTCGGTACTCGCCGCACAGCTGCGCGAGGGCTGGAAGGGGCTGGACATCGGGCCGATCACCGCGGAGCGGTACGCGGACGTGCTGCGCGAGGCGCGCACGGTCTTCTGGAACGGGCCGATGGGCGTGTTCGAGCTGGCGCCGTTCGCCGAGGGCACGCGCGCCGTTGCGCAGTCCATTGTGGACGCGTCATCGGGGACGTTCAGTGTGGTCGGCGGCGGCGACTCCGCGGCCGCGGTCCGCGCGCTCGGCCTGCCCGAGGACGGCTTCTCGCACATCTCGACCGGCGGCGGCGCGTCGCTGGAGTTCCTGGAGGGCAAGGAGCTCCCCGGCGTAGCGGTACTGGAGCAGCCATGACTCGGCAGACCCTCGTTGCCGGCAACTGGAAGATGAACCTCAACCACCTCGAGGCGCTCGCGCTGGTCCAGAAGATCGCGTTCTCCTTGCCGGAGAAGTACTTCGCCAAGGTCGAGGTCGCGGTGCTGCCGCCGTTCACCGACATCCGCAGCGTGCAGACGCTGGTGGACGGGGACCGGCTGCTGCTGCGCTACGGCGCGCAGGACGTCGCGCGGTACGACTCGGGCGCCTACACCGGCGACGTGTCCGGCCCGATGCTCGCGAAGCTCGGCTGCACGTACGTCACGGTCGGGCACTCCGAGCGCCGCGAGTACCACGGCGAGGACGACGATCTGGTCAACGGCAAGGTGAAGGCCGCGGTCAAGCACGACCTGGCGCCCATCCTGTGCGTGGGGGAGAAGCTCGAGGTCCGGGAGGCCGGCGAGCACGTCGCGCACACCACCGCGCAGCTGATCGCGGGCCTCAAGGGGCTCAAGGTCGAGCAGGTGCGCAAGGTCGTGCTCGCCTACGAACCGGTGTGGGCGATCGGCACCGGCCGGGTGGCCACGCCCGCCGACGCGCAGGAGGTCTGCGCGGCGTTGCGGGCCCGGCTCGCCGAGAAGTACGGCCAGGAGGTCGCCGACGAGGTGCGGATCCTCTACGGCGGCTCGGTGAAGTCGAACAACATCGGCGAGCTGGTGAAGCAGGACGACATCGACGGCGCGCTCGTCGGCGGCGCGAGCCTGGACGCCGAGGAGTTCACCAAGCTCTGCGCCCTGGCCGCCGGCGGCCCCCTGCCCTGATCTCGCGAGTCCCCGTCGTACGACGAGCTGTTGCCTGAAGATCGCGGCTCACCCTGTGCGGGTGATGGAGGCGACGTCGCGCGCGCTCGATGATTGCCGGATGGCGCCAGGGTGTCGCGTGCAACGACGTTGTCTCGCGGCCGCGGCCGCCGTGCTCGTCGCGCTCGCGGTCGCGGCGTGCGGTGCCGGCGACGGGGGCGGGCTGCCCGACTCCACGCGCACCGACGTCTCGTTGCCGGCGAGCCTCCCGGAGCGCAGCGAGCGCACCCAGGCGACGGAGGCGCCGGCCACTGACGAGGCGCCGGTGAGCACGCCCGCCGCGCCGACCGAGACCGCTCCGCCCGACACGTCCGGCGACGAGCCCGACTCCACGCGCCCGCCGGAGACCGAGACGGTCGAGACCACGGTGGCACGCGACACCGTGACGGTCGTCGAGACGGAGCGCGAGACGAGCGAGGCAGCGGCGCCGACCACCGCCGAGTCCCAGCCGGCGGCGGCGGAGGCGGCCTCCGCGGACGACACCCCGTGGCTCTGGATCGCGCTCGCCGTGTTGCTCGCGGGCATGGCCGTCATCGCCTTCGTCGTGTGGCGCCGGCGGCGTGCGGCCGAGCAGACGTGGGCGATGCGCATGGACGAGGTCGCGCGCCGCACGCTGGCGACGCTCGACGACGTCGTGACCGCCGGGTCGGTCGTCACCGGGCGGGTCGAGGCCCTCGCCGCCGAGGCTCGCCTGCTCGAGACGCAGGCGCCCGACGAGCCGGCCCGGGCCTCCGTGGGCCCGCTGCGCGCCGGGCTGGACGAGCTCGCGCGGGTGCTGGAGTCCGACCGGCGCCAGCGCCTCGGATCGCCGCCGCCGAGCGACGAGCAGCTGGCCTACTCCACCGCGCTCATCGGGGAGCAGGTCACGCAGCTGCGCGCACGGCTCGTGCCGCCGGAGCCCACCTGGGAGCCGCCCCCGCCGTAGCGCGGACCGCGAGTCCCCCGTTCGCAACGGGGGACTCGCGGTCGGGAACGGGGGACTCGCGGTCAGAACGGGGTGATCGTCACCGTGATCGAGGACGGGGCCGGGTCCTCGATGTAGGACGCGTGCTCGCACACGTCGTCGAACGCGAAGCCGTACGCGTCGCCGTCCACCGTGTTCTCGTGCATCACGCGCGAGTAGTGGTTGGTGACGGCGCGCCGGTAGTACGTGCCCGCGTCGGCCACCGGCTGCGCGCCGGTGTCGGTCAGCACGCCGCGGTTGAACCCTGCGCCGAGCGCGGCGGCGACCGGACCGGTGACGCCGTCGTTGGGCGCGGCCAGCGCACCGTCGCAGAACACGACGTCGCGCGTGGACGGCTTGCTGAACGCCCGTACCCCGCCGGAGAACTGGAACTGGCCGCCGGAGACCTGGCCGGTGAACGTGTTCGCCCCGGCCGTCACCGTCATCGTGTTCGACTGGTAGTGCGCCCACACCTCGTCGATGTAGCTGTTGAAGTGGTCCGCCGCGAACCGCCCGGAGTCGATCCCGTGCCCGGGCGCGATCACGCGCAGATCCTCCAGCACGAGCCCGCCGAACCCGGCCTGCCCGGACAACGCGGAGAACACCGCGGCCCGGCCGCCGTCGCGCAGCCGGCCGGTCGACTGCTGCCGCGCGCCGGTCAGCGTGATCGCGAGCGGCACGGACAGCATGTCGACCATGGTGGTGTTGCAGTGCATCCCGGCGCCGTCGTAGGTGAACTCCGCGCAGTCGTGCAGGATCGGGTAGTTCGGGTCGGAGCTGACCCAGCCCGCCGGGTAGGCGAGCGCGTTGCCCGGGTTGCAGCGGAACTTGAGCTTGCCGCCGATCGCCAGGTAGATCCGGCCCGACATGCCCTGCGGCAGCGACAGCGTCGTGCCGCCGCCCTCGACCGGGATCGCGTAGTCGGTGTAGCCGTCCGGCCCGTTGTCCGCCTCCGACACCGCGAGCAGCTGCCCGTTCGCGGAGAGCCGGCACTGCTGGCCGGTGGCCAGGTTCGTGCCGACCACGTAGGTCCACACCGGGCCCCGGCCGGACTCGTTGGCCAGGGTCAGCGACATCGCGGCCCGCGCACCCGCGCGCCCCTGCGCGAGGACGCCGTTCGCGGCGAGCGGAACACCGGCGGCCGCGACCGCCAGTCCCCCGAGAAACGTTCGTCGCGTGATCATGGGAACTGTTCTCCTTCTTCCGGCACCATTGTCGGCTGTCCATGATGGACAGTGAAGGCCACGCGGGTTCCCTGCCGTCCCTTGTCCCGAAGGGCTCGACCAGCTAGTCGTTGAGTATTGACCAGTTTGTTCCCCTGCGCAACAATTTGTCCCGAGGTAGCCCGGGGGTTGCGTCTGACGATCTCCGGCCACCAGGTAACCTGTGGCTTCACCGCGAAACGCGGACGTCGGGTTCGACAGCGAGGATGACATGGTTCTAGCGCTGCAGATCGTACTGATCGTCACCAGCGTTCTGCTGATTCTGCTGGTGCTCCTGCACCGTGGCCGGGGCGGCGGGCTGTCCTCCCTGTTCGGTGGCGGTATGCAGTCGAGCCTGGCCGGATCGAGCGTCGCGGAGAAGAACCTCGACCGGGCGACACTGTTCATCGGCGCCATCTGGCTGATCTGCGTCATCGGGCTGGGCCTGCTGATCAAGGTCGCCTGAGGCGGCCGGCGGCGACCCGTTTCGTGCGGTGTCCGCACATATCTCTTGACCAGGCATTTTCCGCGCAGTGAACACCTTGTTGGGGATGTGAATGTCAAATGGCTGGTGGTAGCGCGATTCGAGGGACTCGAGTCGGCGCCGGTCCCATGGGCGAGTCGGAGCGGGGTGAGGCGGCACCGCGCCGCCGGGTCTCCTACTGGTGCGCCAACGGCCACGAGTCCCGACCGTCGTTCGCGCTGGACGCCGAGGAGCCGGAGTCGTGGGACTGCCCGCGCTGCGGGCTGCCCGGTGGCCGGGACGAGCAGGAACCGCCCAAGGCGCCGCGCAACGAGCCGTACAAGACCCACCTCGCGTACGTGAAGGAGCGCCGCTCGGACGCCGACGGCGAGGCGATCCTGGCCGAGGCGCTGGCGAAGCTGCGCAAGCAGCGCGAGGGCTGAGAGCCCCGCACAGACCACGAGAAGGCCGCCGCACGGTTTACACCGTGCGGCGGCCTTCTCGCGTGTGGAGCGGGCCCCGGCAGCCGGTGAGGGGGAGGTCCGGCTGCCGGGGCCCGGGACTGTCAGCCGGCCAACGGATACGTGGCCGACACGCGGAACCCGCCCTCGGAGGTGGGGCCCGCCTGGAAGGTGCCGCCGAGGAGCCCCGCTCGCTCCCGGAGGCCGATGAGTCCGTGTCCGCCGGAGGGGAGTGCGGGGCCGCGCCCACCGGCTCGCTCGTTGCGCACCTCGACCACGAGCGTGTCCTGCTGCGTCTGGACCTTGACCGAGGCCCGCGCGCCCGCCGCGTGCTTGCGCACGTTCGTCAGCGCCTCCTGCACCGTCCGGTACACCGCGTGCGAGACCGAGCGGGGCAGGCGGGACGGCTCGGCCGTCACGTCCAGCGCCACCGGGACCGCGTCGCTGCGGAAGTTGCTCACGAGGTCGCCGAGCCCCTCCAGGCCCGGCTGCTGGCCCTCGCCGCCGACGCCCGAGCGCAGCACGCCGACGAGGCTGCGCAGCTCCTCGAGCGTGCGGGTGGACAGCCGCCGGATCGTGGTGGCGGTCTCCTTGGCGTTGTCGTCGTCCGAGGCCACCTGCAGGGCGCCCGCCTGCATCGCGATCAGCGTGACCTGGTGGGAGACGACGTCGTGCATCTCGCGGGCGAGCTTGGTGCGCTCAGCGGCACGCACCGTCTCGGCATAGAGCGCTTTCTCGCGCTCCCGGCTGGTGGCGAGCTCGGTGATGCGGGCGGAGAGCTCCCGGCGGGCCGTGATCAGCATCCCGATCGCCACCGGCATGCTCGCCACGATGACCGCCCAGATGGCGTCGAGCGCGTGCTCGCGCCACGTCAGGTCGGCGAAGTCGGACAGCGGCCAGAGGATGAACCGGCAGATGAAGACCATGATCCAGCCGACCACCAGCTGCCAGCCCCAGCCGCGGCGGTTGGCGAGCGTGCCGAGCGCGATCATGGCGGCGAGCTGCGACCAGCCGGTGAGGAACCCGGGCACGGTCACCAGCACGGCGACGAACGGCAGCTGCCGGCGCATGACCATCGCGGCGACGGCGGCGCCGGAGAGGGGTAACGAGTAGCCCGGGGCGTCCTCGGGGATCACCAGCCACACGTCGAGCATGGCCAGGATCACCGCGGCGACGTCGGAGGCGATGCCCCTGGCGCGTGCGTTCGCCCGGAAGGCGATGACCCAGTGCGGTTGGGCGCGGCTGATCAGCTGCGGCCGGGGAATGAGCCGGAACTCGTCGAGCGTCGGGGTGAGCGATGGGGCGACCAGGGCGCTACCTCCTGTCTGGGTACCGGCTTCCGACTCCGCAGCGTCTCTCGTGGGCACCTCGCGGGAACCAGCGCGTTGTCGCGGCAGCTCCATCCCGCCGAGCGCGCTGTGGCGCGCTGTGCCAGGGTGGTGCTGTTGCTGTTGCGACATGTCGCCTCCCTCCGGAGTTTTGCTCCGCACCATTGAAGACAGAAGCATCGCCTCTTCGGGACGTTTCATTACATATAACTGTGCTGGAGCAAATCACCAGTTACCGGTTTGCGTCATTCGGCCTCGGTGGGCAGCCGAATCGTCCATCCTGACTCCGCCGGTTGGTCCAGCGGGTTTTCGCAGGTGAGAACGGCCGCGACGGGCTCGCCGACGACGCGGCGCAATCGTGCGGCAAGGAAAATGACGTTCCGTGTTCAATTCGCGGAGTCGATCGCCGAAATCGCCGCGAGCGGGGTCCGGGAACGCGGCCGCCCGTCAGCTCACGGGCAGTGTGGACAGTCCGGGGATCTTCGCGGCGGCGGCCTTGTCGAGCAGCCACAACGTGCGTCGCCGGCCACGCGCGCCGGCGGCGGGGATGGCCACCTCGCCGGCGCCGCCGAGCGCCATGGCGACCGCGGCCGCCTTGCTCTCGCCGGCGGTGATCAGCCAGACCTCCTGCGCGCGGCGGATCGCGGGCAGTGTCAACGTGATCCGCACCGGCGGCGGCTTGGGGCACCCGTGCACGGCGACGACCGAGCGCTCCTCCTCGTAGCCCGCGGGCGAGTCGGGGAAGATCGACGCGGTGTGGCCCTCCTCGCCGACGCCGAGCATGCACACGTCGAAGCCCGGCACGGCGTAGTGGTCCTCCGGCAGCGCGGTGGCCGCGAGCAGGTCCGCGTACGCCTCGGCCGCCTCCTCCGGAGAGGACCAGGCGTCGGAGGACCCCAGCGGGTGCACCCGTGCCGGGTCGACCGGCACGTGGTCCAGCAGCGCGGCGCGGGCCTGCGTCTCGTTGCGGTCCGGGTGGCCCGCGGGCAGGAAGCGCTCGTCGCCCCAGTAGACGTCCACCCGGGACCAGTCGACGGCGTCGTGGGCCGGGACGGCGCGCAGCTGCTCCAGCACCGCGATGCCGGTGCGGCCGCCGGTGAGCACGACCGAGGCCACGCCCCGGGCCGCCTGGACGTCGACGAGGCGGGTCACCAGCCGCGCCGCGGTCGCCGCGGCCAGCAACCCGGGGCTGCCGTGCGCGACGACCTGCGGAGCGGTCATGACCGGGTCCCGGCCTTGGCCTTGCCGGTCTTCGACGTCGCCTTGGTGGCCGACTTGGCCGTGGACTTCTCCGGGGTCTTGTGGTGTCCTGTCGGTGTCCTCGCCGGCCTTGGTCGTGCCGGCCGGCGCCTTCTGCCCGGCCGGCTTCGTCGTGCCGGTCTTGCGGGCGGCGCTCGCCCGGGCTCGGCGGTCGATCTTGGGCAGCGCCTTGAGGGCCTGCTCGTAGATCTCGTCCGTGTCGAGCCGGCGCAGCTCCTCGGCGATGCAGTCGCGGACCGGCCGGCGCTGCAACGCCACCCGGCGGGGCGGCTGGCCCGGCTGGGTCAGCTCGCCGACCGTGCCGTCCGGCCGGTCGAGCTCGACGGTGCCCGACCGCCGCTCCATCTCGACGTTGACGATGCCCTCGCCGTAGCGGGCCTTCAGCCGCCGTACCGGCAGGCGCAGCCGGGCGGCGAGCCACGAGGCGAGCAGGTCCGCCGACGGGGAGTCGCCCTCGCCGGAGACGGTGGCCCCGGTGATCCGCTCGTACGGCGGCAGGTCCAGCGCGGACGCGAGCACCGCACGCCACAGCGTCAGCCGGGTCCAGGCGAGGTCGGTGTCCCCGGGCCGGAACGACTTCGCCCGCGCCTCCAGCGCCTTGGTCGGGTTCCGCGCGGCGGCGGCGTCGGTGATCCGCCGCGTGGCGAGCTTGCCGATCGGGTCGTCCGCGGGCACGTCCGGCGCCTCGAAGGGCCACCACGCCACGACCGGCGCGTCCGGCAGCAGCATCGGCACGACGCACGACGCACCCTCGTTGGCCAGCTGCCCGTAGAGCCGCAGCACGATGACCTCGCTCGCGCCGGCGTCGCCGCCGACCCGGATCTGCGCGTCCAGCCGCGGCGATGCCTTCTTCGCGCCACGCGCCAGCACGATCACCCGGCACGGGTGCTCGCGGCTCGCGTGGTTGGCCGCGTCGATGACCTCCTCGGTGCGCTGGTCGTCGTCGGTGACGATGACCAGCGTGAGCACCCGGCCGATCGTGTTCGCGCCACCCTGCTCGCGCAGGTGCACGAGCTTGCTGTTCACCTGTGACGTCGTGGTGGCCGGCAGGTCGATGATCACGGACGCCTCCAGTGTCGGCCGGTGCGGGCCAGCATTCGGGTGGCCGAGTCGGGGCCCCAGGTGCCCGCCGCGTAGGGCGCCGGCTTGCCCGAGGCGTGCCACCCCTTGAGGATCGGGTCGAGGATCTCCCAGGACCGCTCGACCTCGTCGTTCATCGGGAACAGCGAGGGCTCGCCGAGCAGCACGTCGAGGATCAGCCGCTCGTAGGCCTCCGGCGAGGACTCGGTGAACGAGTGGCCGTAGCTGAAGTCCATGTTGACGTCCCGGACCTCCATTTTGGACCCGGGCACCTTGGAGCCGAACCGCATCGTGACGCCCTCGTCCGGCTGGACGCGGAACACCAGCGCGTTCTCGCCGAGCTCCTCGGTCGCCGTCGCGTCGAAGGGCAGGTGCGGGGCGCGCTTGAAGACCACCGCGATCTCGGTGACCCGCCGGCCCAGCCGCTTGCCGGTGCGCAGGTAGAACGGCACCCCGGCCCACCGGCGGGTCTCGATCGCGAGCTCGATGGCCGCGAACGTCTCGGTCGTCGAGTCCTTCGCGAAGCCCCCCTCCTCGAGCAGGCCGGGCACCTTCTGCCCGCCCTGCCAGCCACCGGTGTACTGGCCGCGCGCCGTCGTCTCCGCGAACGGGCCGACGGGCGTGGTGGCGGCGAGGATCTTCGACTTCTCCGCGCGGACCGCCTTGGGCGCGAAGGAGATCGGCTCCTCCATCGCGGTGAGCGCGAGCAGCTGCAGCAGGTGGTTCTGGATCACGTCGCGCGCGGCGCCGATGCCGTCGTAGTAGCCGGCGCGGCCGCCGAGCCCGATGTCCTCGGCCATGGTGATCTGCACGTGATCGACGTAGTTCGCGTTCCAGATCGGCTCGAACAGCTGGTTCGCGAACCGCAGCGCCAGGATGTTCTGCACGGTCTCCTTGCCGAGGTAGTGGTCGATGCGGAACACCGACTCCTCGGGGAAGATCTCGTTGACGATCTTGTTCAGCTGCTTGGCGCTGGTCAGGTCGTGGCCGAAGGGCTTCTCGATGACCACCCGCCGCCACTGGTCCGGGGCCGGCGCGGCGAGGCCGGTGCGCGCGAGCTGCTGGATCACCTTGGGGAACGCGGCCGGCGGGATCGAGAGGTAGAAGGCGTGGTTGCCCGCGGTGCCCCGGATCCGGTCCAGGTCGGTGACCGTGGTGACGAGGTTGTCGAACGCCACGTCGTCGTCGAACGCGCCCTGCACGAACCGGCAGCCCTCGGCGAGCCGGTCCCAGACCGACTGCCGGAACGGGGTCCGGGCGTGCTCCTTGACCGCCTCGTAGACGACCCTGCTGAAGTCCTCGTCCGCCCAGTCGCGCCGGGCGAAGCCGACCAGCGAGAAGCCGGGCGGCAGCAGGCCCCGGTTGGCCAGGTCGTAGATCGCCGGCATCAGCTTCTTGCGCGACAGGTCACCGGTGACCCCGAAGATCACCAGGCCGCACGGTCCGGCGATGGTGGGCAGCCGCTTGTCCCGCTGGTCCCGTAGCGGGTTCTGCCAACTGCGTGTCAAGAGCCAACCTCCTGAACGGCCTTGACCAGGTGCGCGAGCCCCGCCGCCCGGTCGGTGAAGTTCAGCCGCAGCACCGGCCGGCCGCGCTCGAGCAGCACCTGCCGGTCGCCGAGCGCCTGGGCGAGCTGCAGCGTGCCCAGCGTGTACGGCCGGCCAGGTACCTGCAGGTCCTCGGTCACCGCGCCCGTCAGCTGCAGGAAGGCGCCGTTCTGGTGGCCGCCCTTGTGGTACTGGCCGGTGGAGTGCAGGAACCGCGGGCCCCAGCCGAACGTGGTCGCCCGGCTCGTGCGCCGCGCGAGCTCCGGGCGCAGCACGATGGCGGACGCGTCCGCGATCCGGTCCAGGTAGGCCTGCACGGACAGGTAGCCGAACTCCGGTACGGAGCCGAGGAACGCGGACAGCGCGTCGGCGAGCGTGTTCGTGCCTTCGGGCAGCAGGCCGTCCGGGGCGAAGACCTCGACCGGACCGTCCACGAAGTCCGGTGTGCCGGCGTCGATGCCCGGACCGTCCAGGAGTGACCGGGCCGCCTTCTTCGCGGCCTCGACGTCCGGCTGGTCGAACGGGTCGATCGCGAGCAGCCGCCCGACGATCGCGATCGTCGACTCCCACAGCTGGATCAGGCCGCCGAGGCTGCCCTCGGTGGCCAGCAGCACGCCCTCGGGCGGCGGCCCGATGGCGACCCGCGTCGCGTCCGAAGCGGCGCCGGTGAAGCCGGGCGCGTCCAGGCCCTCGACGACGACCGGCAGCAGGCCGGTGCCGTTCTTGCCCGTCGACTCCGCGATCAGCTGCTCGGCCCACTCGCCGAACCCGTTGATGCCCGAGCCGGAGTCGGCCAGCACGACCTTCTCGGCGCCCCCGGTGTGCGCGGCGCCCAGCGCGGCGGCCAGGAGCAGCGCGGGGTTGTCGCCGGCGTCGGTCGCCAGCTTGGGCGCGGTGTCGTGCGCGTCGTCGAGCAGCGTGCGCAGGTCGGCGCCCGCGAGTCCGGCCGGCACGAGCCCGAATGCGGTGAGCGCCGAGTAGCGGCCGCCGACGTTCGGGTCCGCCCGGAACACCTTGCGGTACCCGGCTTCCGTCGCGGATGCCTCGAGCGGTGAGCCCGGGTCGGTCACGACGACGATCCGCGACGCGGCGTCGATGCCCGCGTCCGCGAACGCCTTCTCGAAGATCCGCCGGTGGCTGTCGGTCTCCACAGTGGACCCCGACTTGGACGACACCACCAGCACCGTGCGGGACAGGTCGCCCTCGAGCGCGTCGGCGACCTGGCCGGGGTCGGTCGTGTCGAGCACCACCAGCGGCACGCCGGCGGTGTTCGTGATGACCTCCGGTGCCAGCGACGAGCCACCCATGCCGGCGAGCACCACGCGGTCCAGGCCCTCGGCCCGCAGCTCGTCGCGTAGCGCCTCGATCTCGCGCACCACGGGCACCGACGTCTCGTGCAGGTTCGTCCACGCGAGCCGGATGGACGCCTCGGGCTCGGCCTCGGGACCCCACAGCGTGGCGTCCTGCGCGTAGAGCCGGGACGCCACCTTGTCCGCGACGAGTTGTTCGATGAGCGGGCCCGCCTCGGCCAGCAGCCGCTCCTCTGCCGTCCCGGCCGATTCCGCGGGCCGTTCGTCCGGCTGTGTCATCTGTGTGCTCAGCTCCCTGCCGGGTGTGCCGCCGTCAGCTGCCCCTGGACCGACTCGAGCAGCTCTTCCCAGGACTTCTCGAACTTCTCCACGCCCTCGCGCTCGAGCGTGCGGAACACGTCGGGAATGTCGATGCCGACCGCGGACAGGGCGTCGAAGAGCTGCTGTGCCGCGCCCGCGGTGCCGGTCACGGTATCGCCGGTGATCTTGCCGTGCTCGGCGACCGCGTGCAGCGTGGCCTCCGGCATCGTGTTGACCGTGTCGGCCACGACGAGCTCGTCGACGTACATCGTGTCGGAGTAGTCGGGGTTCTTCACGCCGGTCGACGCCCACAGTGGACGCTGCGGCTTCGCGCCGGCGGCGGCCAGCGCCTGCCAGCGCGCGGTCGCGGTGACCTCCTGGAACGCCGCGTAGGCCAGCCGCGCGTTGGCCACCGCCGCCTTGCCCCGCAACGCCTTCGCCTCGTCGGTGCCGATCTGCTCCAGCCGCTCGTCCACCTCGGTGTCCACACGCGACACGAAGAACGACGCGACGGACGTGATCGCGGCCACGTCGTGCCCGTTGGCCTTGGCCCGCTCGAGGCCGGCCAGGTGGGCGTCCATGACCTCGCGGTAGCGCTCGACCGAGAAGATCAGCGTGACGTTGACGTTGATGCCCTCGGCGAGGGTGGCCGCGATCGCCGGGACGCCGGCCGCCGTGGCCGGGATCTTCACGTACAGGTTCGGCCGGTCGACCGTCTTCCACAGGTCCAGCGCCTCGGCCACGGTCTTGTCCGTGTCGTGCGCGAGCCGCGGGTCCACCTCGATGGACACCCGGCCGTCGATGCCGCCGGTCGCCTGCCAGACGTCGCGGAAGAGGTCGCAGGCGTTGCGGATGTCGGTGGTGGTGATCTCCTTGACCGCCGCGTCCAGCGACGCGCCGCGCGCGGCGAGCTCGCGCACCTGGTCGTCGTAGTCCGCCGCGTCGGCGAGCGCCTTCGCGAAGATCGTCGGGTTGCTGGTCACGCCGACCACGTGCTTGTCGCGGATCAGGTCGGCGAGGTTGCCGGTGTTGAGCCTGCGTCGGGACACGTCGTCCAGCCAGATGGACACACCGGCCTCGGACAGCGTGGCGAGTCGGTCACTCATGCCTGTCCCTCCAATCGCTGTAGTGAGTTGCGGGCCGCGGTCACGACTGCATCGGGAGTGAAGCCGAACTCGCGGAAGAGAGTCTGGTAGTCCGCCGAGGCGCCGAAGTGTTCGATCGAGACGATCTCGCCGGCGTCGCCGGTGAACCGGTGCCACGGCTGCGCCACGCCGGCCTCGACGGCGACCCGGGCACGCACGCCCGGCGGGAGCACGCTGTCCCGGTACGCCTGGTCCTGAGCGTCGAACCATTCGATGGACGGCATCGAGACCACGCTGGTAGCAACGCCGTCCGCCTCGAGGATGTTCCGTGCCGCGACCGCCAGCGCAAGCTCCGAGCCGGTCGCGATCAGCACGACGCGGGGCGTGCCGCCGGTGGCGGCGGCGAGGACGTAGCCGCCCCGCTTGACGCCTTCGGCGGCGAGCTCCTTGGTGCCCTCGAGCACCGGCAGGTTCTGCCGGGTGAGCGCGAGGCCGACCGGCTGGGTGTGCTGCTCGAGGATCGCGCGCCACGCGGCGGCGGTCTCGTTGGCGTCGCCCGGCCGGAGCATGACGAAGCCGGGGATCGCCCGCAGCGCGGCCAGCTGCTCGATCGGCTGGTGGGTCGGCCCGTCCTCGCCGAGGCCGACCGAGTCGTGCGTCCACACGTAGGTGACGGGCAGCCCCTGCAGCGCGGCGAGGCGGACCGGCGGGCGCATGTAGTCGCTGAACACCAGGAACGTGGCGCCGTAGGGGCGGGTCGGCCCGTGCAGCGCGATGCCGTTGAGGATCGAGCCCATCGCGTGCTCGCGGACGCCGAAGTGCAGCGTCCGGCCGTACGGGTTCGCCTTCCATTCCTTTGTGGACGCCTTGGTCGGGCCGAACGAGTCGGCGCCGGCCATGGTGGTGTTGTTGCTCTCCGCGAGGTCCGCGGAGCCGCCCCACAGCTCGGGCAGCACGTCGGCGAGCGCGCTCAGCACCTCGCCGGAGGCCTTGCGGGTGGCGACGCCCTTCTCGTCCGGGTCCCAGCTGGGCAGCTTCTGGTCCCAGCCCTGCGGCAGCCGGTAGGCCGACGCGCGGTCGAGCAGCTCCTTGCCCGCCGGGTTGGCCCGGGCCCAGGCGTCGAAGCGAACCGTCCAGTCGGCCCGCGCCTGCTTGCCGCGCTCGGCGACGAGCCGCGCGTGGGCGAGCACCTCGGGCTCGACCACGAACTTCTCGGCCGGGTCGAAGCCGAGGATCTTCTTGACCGCGGCCACCTCGTCGCCGCCCAGCGCCGCGCCGTGCGCCTTGCCGGTGTTCATCTTGTTGGGCGCCGGGTAGCCGATGACCGTCCGGAGCTGGATGAACGAGGGCCGCGTCGTCTCGGCCTTGGCGGCCTCGATGGCGGCCAGGATCGCCGTGACGTCCTCGCCGCCGTCGACGACCTGGACGTGCCAGCCGTAGGCCTCGTAGCGCTTCGCGGTGTCCTCGGAGAGCGCGATGTTGGTGTCGTCCTCGATGGAGATCTTGTTGTCGTCGTAGATGACCACGAGGTTGCCGAGCTCCTGGCGGCCGGCGATGGAGGACGCCTCGGAGGACACGCCCTCCTCGATGTCGCCGTCGGAGGCGATCACGTAGACGAAGTGGTCGAAGACACTCTCGCCGGGCGGGGCGTCGGGGTCGAACAGCCCGCGCTCGCGGCGGCCGGCCATGGCCATGCCGACGGAGGACGCGATGCCCTGGCCGAGCGGGCCCGTGGTGATCTCGACGCCCGCGGTGTGGCCGTGCTCCGGGTGGCCGGGGGTCTTGGAGCCCCATTTGCGCAGGTGGGCGATGTCGTCGAGCTCCAAGCCGTAGCCGGAGAGGAACAGCTGCAGGTAGAGCGTCAGGCTGGAGTGGCCGGCGGAGAGCACGAAGCGGTCCCGGCCGATCCAGTCGGGGTCGCCGGGGTCGTGTCGCATGACGCGCTGGTAGAGCGCGTAGGCGGTCGGCGCCAGGCTCATCGCGGTGCCGGGGTGGCCGTTGCCCGCTTCCTGCACCGCGTCCGCGGCGAGCACGCGGATGGTGTCGACCGCCCGTCTGTCGAGCTCGGTCCAGTCATCCGGGGTGTTCGGCGTGGTCAGGCGGGCGAGTTCGTCACTGCTGATGGACACGGACCAAGGCTCCCATTTACTCGACTGCGTGAAGGTGCGGGCGGCCCGCGTGTCGCGCCCCTCCGGACCGTGCGACGCGCGTGTCTTCACCTCGTAGTACCTCGTCAGCGCCAAGACTAACGAAGGCACCCGCGGACGGCCGGTCATGGTCACGCGGCTACGATTCCGTCGTTGCCGAACAGACCATGGGGAGCTACATGCCGCCGGTGAGCGCTGCCGCGGAGCACGGCCGTGCCGTCGTCGGCGCGCGCCGCCGCGTGGACGTGCTGCGGGCGTATGTCGCGCTGACCAAGCCGCGGATCATCGAGCTGCTGCTGGTCACGACCGTGCCGGCCATGATGCTCGCCGCGCGCGGCATCCCGTCCCCGTGGCTGGTGCTCGCCACGCTGTTCGGCGGGACCATGGCGGCCGGCTCGGCCAACGCCCTGAACTGCGTCGCGGATGCCGACATCGACGCGGTCATGAAGCGCACCCGCTCCCGGCCGCTGCCCCGCCACAGCGTCCCGACGCGCAACGCCCTGGTCTTCGGCGTGACGCTCGGCGTGGTGTCGTTCGCCTGGCTCTGGCCGACGACGAACCTGCTGGCGGCGTCCCTGGCGGTCGGCGCGATCCTGTTCTACGTCCTCGTCTACACGCTGATCCTCAAGCGCCGGACGGCGCAGAACATCGTGTGGGGCGGCGCGGCCGGTTGCATGCCGGTGGTCATCGGCTGGTCCGCGGTGACCGGTTCGATCGAGTGGCCCGCGCTGGTGATGTTCGGCGTGATCTTCTTCTGGACCCCGCCGCACTTCTGGGCGCTCGCGATCAAGTTCCGCGACGACTACGCCAAGGCGGGCGTGCCGATGCTGCCGGTGGTCACGACCGCGGACCGCGTGGTGCGCCAGATCGTCGTCTACTCGTGGGTGATGGTCGCCTGGACGCTGCTGCTGGTGCCCGCGACCGGCTGGGTCTACGCCGGGTTCGCGCTGGTCTCCGGCGGCTGGTTCCTGGTGGTGGCCCACCGGCTCTACGCGGCCGTGCGGCGCGGCGAGCCGGGCCGGCCGATGAAGCTCTTCCACATGTCGAACACCTACCTGACGCTGGTGTTCGTGGCGCTGGCGGTCGACTCGGCGCTCGGCCTGCCGGTGCTCGGCTGGCCCTTCTAGCCGGTTTCCGGCGCCCGCGGGCCGCCCTGGCGCGCACCGTGGTTGACCCTTTGCGATCCGCTCCATTACCGTTCGGTTATCGAACCCGGAGGTGATGGCCCTGACCGCGACCCTCGACCGGCTCGACGCCACGTTCGCCGCCCTCGCGGACCCCACGCGCCGCGCCATCCTCGCCCGGCTGGCTCGCGGCGAGGCGTCGGTGAAGGAGCTGGCCGAGCCGTTCGCCATGACCCAGCCGGCCATCTCCAAGCACCTCAAGGTCCTCGAGCGCGCGGGGCTGGTCTCCCGCGGCCGCGACGCGCAGCGCCGGCCCTGCCGGCTCGAGGCCGAGCCGTTGCGGGACGCCACCGTGTGGCTCGCCGGGTACCGTCGCTTCTGGGCGGAGAGCTACGAGCGCCTCGAATCGCTGCTGGGCGAGCTCCAGGAGGACCAGTGATCGTCACCACGCCCACCGACCGCGAGATCCTGATCACCAAGGAGTTCGCCGCCCCACGCCGGCTGGTGTTCGACGCGCACACCCGGCCCGAGCTGCTCAAGCGGTGGTTCGGCCCGCACGCCTGGCGGCTCGAGGTCTGCGAGGTCGACCTGCGCCCGGGCGGCGCCTGGCACTACCTGATGCGCGGGCCCGGCGACGCGACGATGACGCTGCGCGGCACCTACCTCGAGATCGTCGCCCCGGAGCGCATCGTCAGCACCGAGTCCAATGTGGACTGCGAGGCGCGCGCCGCGCACGAGTCGCTCGGCACCACGGTCTTCGTCGAGCACGCCGGGTGCACGACGCTGACCAACAGCATCTGCTTCCCCAGCAAGGAGATTCGCGACCGGGTCCTCAGCACGGGGATGCGACGCGGGGTGGGGGAGGGCCTGGAGCGGCTCGCCGCCCTCGTGTCCGGCGTTACGGCGCCGCCGAGCCCGGCACCCCGATGATGCCGAGCGCGGTCACGGCGTCGAGGAGCTCCGCGACGTCGTGGTCGTCCAGCGACTCGCGGATGTGCTGCCACAGCAGCAGGTTCGTCGCCGCCCACCGGGAGTAGGCCGCCGCGGCGTCCTGGTTGTAGAAGTAGTAGCCCTCGTCGTGCTTGTCCTGCTGCTCGCCGACGATCTTGTCCGCCAGCTCGCGCAGCGTGATGCCGTTCTCCGCCAGGTACCGGTGGGAGAGCATCACGGGCGTCACGGGCAGCGCCTTGAACAGCGTGTCGGCGTCGGAGAGGGCCTGCGCCTCGACGGAGATGTCCGGGCCCCGGTTGGCCATCTCGGCCTCGACCACGATGTCGTCGATCCAGCGCGCGGTCGCCGGCCGCACGCCCGCCTCGGTGAGCACGTCCATCCGCAGCCGCTCGCCGGCGGCGGCGGGGGAGTTGCGCCGCACGAGGTAGTTGACGTCGTGCACCAGCGCCGCCGTCTCCACGATGCTCGCCTCCGCGCCGTTGGCCTCGGCGAACTGGACGGCCTTGGACCGCACGAAGCTCACGTGGTGCCAGCCGTGGAACGGCAGCCGCAGCGCGTAGCGCTCACACAGCTCCCGCACCTGGGCATCCACGCAGGCCAGCGCCCCCGGTGGTACGACCGGGATGGCAGTACGTGCCGGTGCGACGTTCTCGGTGTGCATCGAGCCTCCCCAGCGGCCCCGCCCCGCGGGGCGCCGGGAGTGATGGTAAACGCCGCACGCGGCTCATGTCTGCTGCCGGAGTTCCTCCAGGTGGCTGAAAAGTGGTCTCGGAGCGGGATCGGTCAAGAGCCGGCTCACAGGCGGCTGGCCAGGTGCTCCAGCCTGGTTTCCACCGGGACATGCCGGTGGCTCTGGTGGGTGTCGGGGTCGTAGGACAGGCTCCACGGCGTCACCTCGCGGGACTTCACGAGGAACGTCATGGTGCCGTCCGCGGCGCGGGGGATCCGGTGGAAGTCCGAGGCGAGCAGGAACGCCGACGCGCCGACCGGGCACGACGTGCTCGTCACCAGCTCGGCCGACTTGATCAGCTCGGTGCTCGGATTGATCATCGCGGCGTACCGCTCGTGCAGGTAGCCACCGCGCAGGATCGTCGTGCAGAAGTGGTAGCGGTGGTTGTGCACGGAGTCGGCGTAGCCGATCCGCCAGTCCCGCTGCTGCTTGTACTCGTGCAGCCAGAACGTGAACGGCTCGTCCGGCACGTCGCGCAGGCACCAGGCGAAGTGGGTGGTCGTCTCGCGGGATCGCCCGATCACCGCACCCGCCTGGTCGTTGGGTAAGTCGAGCAGGTAGCCGCGCAGGTTGGCCCGTAGGCCCGGCTGCTCGGCCCAGCCCTCGAACCACTTGTCCACGGTGTCCCAGCGGTGGGACAGGTCGAACTCGGCTGCGCGCAGCTGCTCGGCCAGCTCACTCAGGGCACAGACCCTGTTGGGCACGAGACATCAGCTCCCCAACTCGGCGATGACGGAGAATTCCCTCAGGAAGTTGTAGAACTCCGCGTTCAGGTCGAGGAACTGGTCCTCGCTGAGCGGAGTACCGGTGATCTTCTGGAACTGCTTGATGAAGTCCTGGCGCGACGTGTCCGGCGTGATCACCAGGTGGTGCGCGTGCGGTGAGGCGGACATCCGGCCGAACTCGGCACGTTGCATGTCGTAGATGAACGAACCCTCGGAGAACCGGAGCGTGCGGGGGAACTCCGCGGTCGCCCGGACGTCGCTGTAGAGCGTCACCCACACGCTGTCGTCGAAGATCTCCAGCCGGTCGATGGGCGGATCGGCGACCACCGACACCTCGATCCGGGAGCAGCGGCTGCGCGCGAGGAACAGGCCGACCAGCCCGATGCGGATCTCCTCGTGCAGCCGGTCGTAGACGGTGTCGTAGCCGGCGTCCGACGCGGTGTGGCGCAGCAGGTACCGCGCCCGCCCACCGATCCCGGTCGCGTTGCGCGGGTCGGCGATGACCGCGCGGAACTCCCATTCGGACTTGGACAGCAGTAACCGCGCGGCCGCGTGCCGGCCGGAGAAGCCGCGGAACATGTACTGCCGGGTCTGCTGGAGATCGGCCATCATCAGCCGGTTGAGCGCCGGGTTCGGCTCCGCGGTCGGCTCGAAGATGTGAGTGGGGAAGAACTCCTGGTTCATCGAGCGGTACTCGGCGGACAGGTCGCGCAGGGCCTGCCGGCTTTCGTCGATCAGCGGGGTCAGCATCGCGCGCTGCGCGGCGGATGCGGTGATGAGTGTCTGGCCGAAGCCCACGATCGCCGAGACCATGGTGCCGGTGGCGACGGCGGTGAGCAGGTTCCGGCCCATGCCGGGGGCCATTCCGCTGGTGACGATCAACGCCACGCCCGAAACCACCAACAAGATCAGGAGGAGAAGTCCGGTTCTGGTCCAGAAGACCTCTTGCATCGGGTTCTTGCGGAGGCCGTTGGCTTCCGCCGACAAGCTGGTTCACCTCCTTGGCGGCACCCGTTCGGCCGAGTGCGCTACGTATCTGTTTGATCGCGAGGAGTTATGCTACCGCTGCGTATGCCCAGGATAAATAGGCGAAACGAGTGACCGGACCGGCTACCGACCGCCGCTGCTCGGCGCCGGAGCGCGCCCTTTAAGCTCGCGAACCATGCGCAACGTGAGCAAGGTACTTCTGGCGGTGGCTCTGGTGTCCAGCCTCGCCGGGTGCGTCAACAACGAGCAGGCGTCCAGCGAGCCGCCCGGGGACAAGCCGAGCTTCCCGGCGTCGTCCGGTTCCGGCGAGCCCGAGCCGATTGCCTCCGGGGAGCCCGCGCCTGCTCCGACGGCGCCGGAAAGCTCCGGCGTGAGCACCGCGGTCGAGTGCACCGCCGACGACATCAAGGTGACCGGTGCGGCCGGCAAGCACCCGACGATCACGGTGCCGAAGAACTGCTCGGCACCGACCAAGCTGATCGTCGAGGACCTCGCCCCGGGCAACGGCCCGAAGGCGAACAAGGGCGCCCAGCTGCAGGCTCACTACGCGCTCACGGCCTGGTCGACCGGTCAGGAGGTCGAGACCTCGTACCCGCCGCAGGGCCAGGGTCCGCTGGACGTGCCGACCGTGGGCTCGGGCCTCATCGAGGCGTGGAACCAGGGCCTGGTCGGCATGAAGCAGGGCGCCCGCCGGCTGATCATCGCGCCGCCGGAGACGGCCTACGCCGGGTCGGGCAACGAGCTGCAGGACGAGACGCTCGTGTTCGTGATCGACGCGGTGAAGGTCACCCCGGCCTAGCGGGCCCGGCGGGTCACGGGTTCAGCGGCAGCTTCCCCGTGGTCCGCCGGCCTTCGAGGTCCTCGTGCGCCTTGCGGGCGACTATGCCGCGCTGGTGACGCGCTTCGCGGCGAGTCGTTCGGGCTTGGGCCACCGCACCGCGCTCGCCCAGCCGAGCTTTTCGAAGATCCAGATGACCCGCGCGGAGATGTCGAGCTGTCCGCGCAGCACGCCGTGGCGCGCGCCGGTCGGGTCCGCGTGATGCGAGTTGTGCCAGGACTCGCCCATGGACAGGATCGCGAGCGGCCAGAAGTTCGCCGCCTTGTCGCGGCTTTTGAACGGCCGCGAACCGACCATGTGGCAGATGGAGTTGACCGACCAGGTCACGTGGTGCAGGAACGCGATCCGCACGAGGCCGGCCCAGAACAGCGCGGTCACCCCGCCCCACACCGACCAGGTGATGAGCCCGCCGAGCACGCCCGGCAGCGCGATCGTGACGACGGTCAGCGGGATGAAGAGCTTGTCCAGGTAGCGGACGTCCCGGTCGGCGAGCAGGTCGGGGGCGAAGCGCTCGGAGTTGGTCTGGTCACGCTCGAACAGCCAGCCCATGTGCGCGTGCCAGAAGCCCTTGGCGATCGCGGCGGGGGAGGTGCCGAAGAGCCACGGCGAGTGCGGGTCGCCGTCCCGGTCGGAGAACGCGTGGTGGCGGCGATGGTCGGCGACCCAGTCGACGACCGAGCCCTGCGAGGCCAGCCCCCCGGCCACGGCCAGCGCGATGCGCAGCGGCCGCTTGGCCTTGAACGCGCCGTGCGTGAAGTGGCGGTGGTAGCCGACGGTCACGCCGAGGCAGGAGACCAGGTAGAACGCGGCCGCCAGGCCGACGTCGGTCCAGCCCAGGCCCCATCCCCACAGCATCGGGACCGCCGCGACGAGGGCGGCGAACGGGATGAAGATGAACAGCTTGACGACGAACGTCTCCGGCAGGGAGCGCCGGCGACCGAACAGCGATTTGGCTTCGGGGCGGGGTTTGTCCCGTGGGGGCGTGAGCGTGGAAGTGATGGGCTCGGGGACCTCGTAACTCGGCCGGGACGCGGCCTGTCAACGTAACCTACGGTTACGTAGCCGTAGGTTCGTCGCCCACGTTAAGTGGTCTGGGGCTCCGGCGCCACCGTGTGCCCGCGACCTTCACGCCGTTCTGACGTCCGCCCGCGGTCGCGGACGCCGCACCACAGCGAGGCGGTCGCGACGATCACGGACATCGCGCCGAGCACGTGCAGCGAGACGAGCAGCTCCGGCACGCCGGTCCAGAACTGCACGAGCCCGATCGTGCCCTGCGCGAGCACGACCGCGAGGAGCACCTGGTAGCGCCGCCACGGCGGGTTCCCGGTGCCCCGCAGCAGGAAGCCGAGCAGCACGAGCGAGCCGAGGAAGGCGTAGAGGAACGAGGCGTGCACGTGGGCGAGGGTCTCGACCGGGATGTCGAGCCGCGGGGTGTCCGGGTCGCCGCCGTGCGGGCCGGCGCCGGTGACCATCGTGCCGGTGACGAGCGTGCCCGCGAGGAGTGCGGTCTGGACGTAGAGCCAGCGGCCGACGAGCCGGTTGCCGCTGCCGCGCACTGCCGGGCGGGGCGTCCGCGCGGGGTACCGCGTGCACGAGCAGCGTCGCGAGCCAGACCATCACGGTCGAGGCGAGCAGGTGGATCGCGACGGTCCACCACAGCAGGTCCATGCGGACGGTGATCCCACCGAGCACGGCCTGGATCGCGACGCCGACCGGCATGGCGACGGCGAGGCGCAGGTAGCGGCGGTCGCGCGGCTTGCTGAGCACCGCGAGGACGAGGGCGGCGCCGGCGACGAGGCCGACGATGCCGGTGAAGAGCCGGTTGCCGTACTCGATCCACTGGTTGAGCGTGGCGTACTCCGGGTGGTCGACCGGGACCATGCTGCCGGGGAAACACTCCGGCCACGTCGGGCAGCCGAGGCCCGAGCTGGTCACCCGCACGATCGCCCCGGTCATCGCGATCAGCGCCTGCGTGGCGACGACGGCGAGCGCGACCCCGAGCTGGAGTCGGCGACTGGGGCTGGGGGCGCGGTCGATGCGGGCCTTCAACGACTCGAACGGCACCGCCCGATCGTAGGCAACGGCGGCTGAGCGGGCTGGTCCGGGCCTCAGGACAGCTTCGTGGTCCGCGCGGCCACCACGCCCGCGACGGCGCCCCACCCGAGCAGGACGGCGAACACGGGCCAGCCCGGCGCCGCTCCGTCCACCAGGGCCGAGCGCATGCCCTCGGCCAGCGCGCCCGAGGGCAGCAGCCCGACGACGTCGCCGAGAGCGCCCGGCATGGACGCGGCGGGCACCGCGATGCCGCCCGCCAGCAGCAGCACGAACCACACGATGTTCGCGAGCGCGAGGACGACCTCCGCCTTGAGTGCGCCGCCCAGCAACACGCCCAGGGCGCCGAACGTGAGCGTGCCGAGGACCACGAGGAGCACGGCCCAGCCGATACCCGCCGCGGACGGCGACCACCCGAGCAGCGCCGCCACGACGCCGAGCACGACGAGCTGCCCGGCGACGATCACGAGCGCGGCGCCCGCCCGCCCGGCGACCAGCAGCCAGCGGGGGACCGCGGTCGCGGCGAGGCGCTTGAGCACGCCGTAGCGCCGGTCGAACCCGAGCGCGATCGCCTGCCCGGTGAACGCCGACGACATGACCGCGAGCGCGAAGATGCGCGGCGCCACCGAGTCGATGCGCGGCTCGGGCACGTCGAACATGTCGAGCACGGTCAGCCCGACGAGCAGGGCGAGCGGGATCAGCAGCGTCAGCAGGATCTGCTCGCCGTTGCGCAGGGTCAGCAGCGCCTCGGTGCGCGCGTGGGTGACGAGCATCCGGCCGACGCGCCCGCGTCCCGGGGCGGGCGTGAACGTGCCGGCGGGGAAGGTGGTCATCAGCGCAGTTCCCGTCCCGTCAGCTCCAGGAAGACGTCCTCCAGGCTGCGCCGGCGCCCCACGTGCAGCTCCTCGGCGAGCACCCCCTGCTGCGCGCACCACGTGGTCACCGCGGACACCACCTGCGGGTCGACCTGGCCCGACAGCAGGTACGCGCCCGGCGTCAGCTCCTCGATCCGGCAGCCGTCCGGCAGGGCGGCGCACAGCTGGGTCGTGTCCATGCCCGCCTGGGCGCGGAACCGCAGCTGCGCGGCGCCCGGCTCCTCGGCGGTGAGCTGGCGCGGGCTGCCCTGCGCCACGACCTGCCCCCGGTCGATGATCACGACCTGGTCGGCGAGCTCCTCGGCCTCCTCCATCGCGTGCGTGGTGAGCAGCACCGACACGCCGTCGCGCCGCAGCGCGGCCACGAGCTCCCACACCAGCCGGCGGGCCTGCGGGTCCAGCCCGGACGTCGGCTCGTCGAGGAACACCAGCTCCGGGCGGCCGACGAGCGCGCACGCGAGCGACAGCCGTTGCTGCTGGCCGCCGGAGAGCCGCTTGTACGGCGTCCGCCGGGCCGCGCCGAGGCCGAGCACCTCGATCAGCCAGTCCGGGTCGAGCGGGTGCGCCGCGCACGCCGCGACGAGCGCGAGCATCTCGCCGGCGCGCACGCCCGGGTAGGCGCCGCCGCCCTGCGGCATCACGCCGATGCGCGGGCGCAGCCGCTCGCCGTCGGTCGCGGGATCGAGGCCGAGCACGCGCACGGAACCCGCGTCGCGGCGCAGGAATCCCTCGCAGATCTCGATCGTCGTCGTCTTGCCGGCGCCGTTCGGACCCAGCAGCGCCAGGACCTCGCCGCGCTCGAGCCGCAGGTCCAATCCGTCCACCGCGGTGGTCGACCCGAAGCGCCGGACCAGTCCCGACACGTCGACCACGGGATCAGGGCTGCTGGCGCTCACGCGGTAAGGCTATGACGTGGCGCCGCCCACCGGCTCGCGGCCCTGCGCGCCCTCGGCGAACGCGTCCGGGTAGCGCTCGCGGACGCGGTCGACGTGCCGGCCGCGGCTGGTGTCGCCCCAGCGCTGCCGGTCGAAGTCGGTGAACGGCCGCTCGAGCGCGTCGAGGGCGGCCACCGCGCCGCGTAATGCCGCCCGCCAGGTGGGGTCGGCCTCGGCCGGCGCGGCGGTCAGCGCCTCGATCCGCCGGATCAACCGGTTCTTCTCCACCATCGCCTCCGGCGTGACCGAGCGCAGGCAGACGCCGAACTGGCCGGAGAGGTACCCGGCCCAGTCCTCGTCGGCGTCGGCCGCCGCGGTCGGTGACGCCGCCGCCGCGGCCAGGTACCGCGCCCGGAAGCGGGCGGGCAGCGCGGCGGCCCCGCCCGCCTCGTCGGCGAGCGCGAAGTAGTCCGGCGGGAACCGGCCCTCACCGGAGGGCAGCACGTAGGTGGGCTCCGGCAGGAGGCCACCGGAGATCAGCACCCGAACCGCGGCGAGGGACTCGCCTCGGCCCTCGCACAGCTCGGCCAGCGTGCGGTACTCGGCGATCACGTAGCGGATGTCCGACTCGGTGAAGGTGGCCATGCCGGCAGGCTAGGCCCGGGCACCGACAGTTCCCCGCGCGTCCTTGCGGGCGTCGCGACGCGGGCGGCTCGGGATGTACTTGCGCACCAGGACCAGCGCCAGCACGACCACGATCCCGGCGGCCACGTACGTGTACGGCAGCTGGTAGGTCCGCCCGTCGAACGTCGTCCCGGTCGGCGGCAGGGCCACCGCGAAGGCCGCGCTGATCGCGGTCGCCATCGTGCGGAACCGGATGTTGCCCGCCGCCACCGCGAGTGGCAGCGCGGCCCACAGCAGGTACCACGGCTGCACGGTCGCGCCGAACACCAGCACCGCGCCCAGGGCGGCGCCCAGCCCGATCATCGGGCGCAGCCGCCAGCGGAAGCTGTCCAGCAACAGCTTCGCGGCCAGCAGCGGGCCGAGCACCGTCCCGACGAGCCGGCTGACCGTGATCGCCGCGTCGATGTGGTTGCCCAGCCCGAGCATGATGCCGAGGCCGCCCGCGCCGAACCCGAGCGCGGTCATCGGCGCCATCCAGCTCTTGATGGTGTTGGCCGTGTTGAGCGTGGCCGTCCAGCCGTAGCCCAGCCCGCTGCCGACCGACGCGATCGTCAGCACGGTCAGGAACAGCACCATCAGCACCGCCGCGGTGCTGAACAGGTCCCGCCAGCGGCCACCCCGGCGCCGGGCGATCATCACGCCGAGGAAGCCGAGCGCCAGCGCCGCGGGGATCTTCACCGCGGCGGCCAGCGTGATCACCGTGGCGCCGATCGCGTACCAGAGCAGCTCGCCCTGCTGCCACGGCGGGAACGGCCCGTCCGGGGTCACCCGCGCCATCCGTTTCAGCGCGAGCTCCATGCCCACGAGCATCAGGCCGATCGCGAGCGCCTCGTTGTGCACGCCGACGACCAGGTGGAAGAGCACGAGCGGGTTGGCCGCGCCGAGCCAGAGCGCGCTCACCGGGTTGATGCCGAACCGCCGCGCGAGCCGCGGCAGCGCCCACACGATCATGGCGAACCCGAGCAGCGCGAGCAGCCGGTGGAACGCGACGCCCATGACCACGTGGTCGCCGGTGACCCAGGTGATGCCCTTGCCGATCGTGATGAACAGCGGCCCGTACGGCGAGGGCGTGTCCCGCCACATGGTCGGCACGGTGCGGGTCAGCGGGTCGGCGTTGCCGAGCGCCTCGGCCGGCCCGACCGTGTACGGATCCAGCCCGCGCGCGGCGATCTCGCTCTGCGCGAGGTAGCTGTAGACGTCCTTGGAGAACATCGGGACCGTGAACACCAGCGGCATGGTCCACATGACCAGCGTGCGAGCCATCTGCGGCGAGGACACCATCCGCGCGCGGCCGGGCAGCGACAGCCGGCCGAGCCCGAGCCAGGCCAGCACGACCATGAACACGCCGGTGAACGCGAGCGCGATGGACACCGTCGGCATCCGGCTGAACATGCTGAAGAACGGGAGGCTCCACACCGGGTTGAACACCGGGGCGGCGCCCGCGCCGAGCGAGCCGACCGCGAGCAGCAGCGAGCCGACCGTGCCGAACCGGCGGACCACGTCGAGCTGCTTGCGCTCGCGTTCGTCCAGCGGACCGGTCGAGTCCGCGGGCACCGCCGGATGCCCGTTGACCTCCCCACGCGCCGTGTCTCCCGCCACCACGCCCGAAGACTATCGAGCCGGGCCGGCCGTGACCCCGCTCACCTCCACCGAACCCCTCCTTTGCGGGCTGGAACGAAATACGACACACTGATGTTGTGAAAAACGAGCAGCAGGCCGAGGGCCGCACCAGGCATGGTGTGGCGCGCTTGCTGCTGGAGGAGGGACCGATCACGACGGCAGCGGTCGCGGAGACCCTCGGGCTGAGCCCGGCCGCCGTGCGCAGGCACCTGGACGTGCTGGTCGTCAACGGGGAGGCCGAGTTCCGCGACGCCCCCCGGCGCGGCCAGCGGGGTCGCGGCCGGCCGGCCAAGCTCTGGCTGCTGACCGAGACCGGCCGGGCCCGCTTCGGTCACGCCTACGACGACCTGGCCATCGCGGCCATCCGGTTCGTCGCGGAGGCCGGCGGCGACGACGCGGTGCGTGCCTTCGCGGTACGCCGGGCGGCCACGCTGGTCGACCGGCACCGGGCCGCGGTGACCGCCCAGGACGGGGTCACGGGCCGGGCCAAGGCCCTCGCGACCGCCCTCACGAGGGAGGGTTACGCTGCGTCGACACGGCGCGTCGGGACAGGGGAGCAGCTCTGCCAGCACCACTGCCCGGTGGCCCACGTCGCCGCTGAGTTCCCCCAGCTGTGCGAGGTCGAGACGGCGGCGTTCGCCGACCTGCTCGGTACCCACGTCCAGCGCCTTGCCACCATCGCCCGCGGCGACGCCGTGTGCACCACTCACGTACCGCTCGGCGGCACCAGTGCCGAGCCGGGCGCGACCGGGTCGATCCCGAACGACCCGAACCAGACCGCTCCCACCACGACCGAAGGGACGCCTTCATGACCACCGCCCCGGAGCGCGCGGGCTCACCGCCGCTGACCCAGGAGGAGACGCTTGCCTCCATGGGCAAGTACCAGTTCGGCTGGGCCGACTCCGACGTCGCCGGCTCGAGCGCCCAGCGCGGTCTGTCCGAGGCCGTCGTCAGGGACATCTCCCAGAAGAAGGGCGAGCCCGAGTGGATGCTCGAGTCCCGCCTGAAGGGGCTCCAGCTCTTCGGCCGTAAGCCCATGCCGAACTGGGGTGCGGACCTCTCGGGCATCGACTTCGACTCGATCAAGTACTTCGTGCGCTCGACCGAGAAGCAGGCCGCCAGCTGGGAGGACCTGCCCGAAGACATCAAGAACACCTACGACAAGCTGGGCATCCCCGAGGCCGAGAAGGCCCGCCTGGTGTCCGGTGTCGCCGCGCAGTACGAGTCCGAAGTGGTCTATCACAAGATCAACGAGGAGCTCGAGAAGCAGGGCGTGATCTTCCTCGACACGGACACCGCGCTCAAGGAGCACCCGGAGCTGTTCGAGGAGTACTACGGCTCGGTCATCCCGCACGGGGACAACAAGTTCTCCGCGCTCAACGGCGCCGTGTGGTCGGGCGGCTCGTTCATCTACGTGCCGAAGGGCGTGCACGTCGAGATCCCGCTGCAGGCCTACTTCCGGATCAACACCGAGAACATGGGCCAGTTCGAGCGGACGCTGATCATCGTCGACGAGGGTGCCTACGTGCACTACGTCGAGGGCTGCACCGCGCCGATCTACTCGTCGGACTCGCTGCACTCCGCGGTCGTCGAGATCATCGTGAAGAAGGGCGGCCGCTGCCGGTACACGACCATCCAGAACTGGTCGAACAACGTCTACAACCTGGTCACCAAGCGCGCCAAGGCCGAAGAGGGCGCGACCATGGAGTGGATCGACGGCAACATCGGCTCCAAGGTCACGATGAAGTACCCGTCGGTGTTCCTGATGGGCGAGCACGCCAAGGGCGAGGTCCTCTCGATCGCGTTCGCCGGCGAGGGCCAGCACCAGGACGCCGGTGCGAAGATGGAGCACCTGGCGCCGCACACGTCCTCGACGATCGTGTCCAAGTCGGTGGCCCGCGGTGGCGGCCGGACCTCCTACCGGGGGCTGGTGAAGGTCGCGAAGCGCGCGCACCACTCGAAGTCCACGGTGAAGTGCGACGCGCTGCTGGTCGACCAGATCAGCCGCAGCGACACCTACCCGTACGTGGACATCCGCACCGACGACGTGTCGATGGGCCACGAGGCGACGGTGTCGAAGGTCAGCGAGGACCAGCTGTTCTACCTGATGTCCCGGGGTCTCACCGAGGACGAGGCGATGGCGATGGTGGTCCGCGGCTTCGTGGAGCCGATCGCGCGTGAGCTGCCGATGGAGTACGCGCTGGAGCTGAACCGGCTCATCGAGCTGCAGATGGAAGGGGCCGTCGGCTAAATGACGACCGTTGCACAGACACCGCACTCGCACGGCGCGGTGGTTCCGAAGTCGTCCAGGGCCGAGCACTTCGCCTCCTTCGACGTCGGGGCGTTCGAGGTCCCCGGCGGCCGCGAGGAGATCTGGCGCTTCACCCCCATGAAGCGCCTGCGCGGGCTGCACGACGGCACCGCGACCGCCACCGGGGAGCTGACCGTCGAGGTCGACGGTCCCGGCGTCACCGTCGAGACCGTGGGCCGCGACGACGACCGGCTCGGCGCGGCCGGCATCCCGGGCGACCGGGTGGCCGCGCAGGCCTACTCCTCGTTCACCAAGGCCACGGTGGTCACGGTGCCCAAGGAGACGCAGGCCGGGGTCACGACGCTGACGATCACCGGTCCGGGCGAGGGCCAGGTCGCCTACGGGCACCTGCAGGTCCGCGCCGAGCAGTTCGCCGAGGCGGTCGTCGTCCTCGACCACCGCGGCAGCGGCACGGTCGCCGACAACGTCGAGATCCTCGTCGGCGACGGCGCGAAGCTGACCGTGGTCAGCGTGCACGACTGGGCCGACGACGCCGTGCAGGTCTGCGCGCACCACGCGAAGCTCGGCCGCGACGCGACGCTGCGCCACCACCTCGTGGCGCTCGGCGGCGACCTGGTCCGGGTCAGCCCGACCGTGGTCTACGCCGGTCCCGGCGGCGACGCCCAGCTCAACGGGCTCTACTTCGCCGACGCCGGCCAGCACATCGAGCTGCGCACCTTCGCCGACCACGCGCAGCCGAACTGCAAGTCCGACGTGGTCTACAAGGGCGCGTTGCAGGGCGAGGGGGCCCGCACGGTCTGGATCGGCGACGTGCTGATCCGCGCCGCCGCCGAGGGCACCGAGACGTTCGAGCTGAACCGGAACCTGGTGCTCACCGAGGGCGCGCGCGCCGACTCGGTGCCGAACCTGGAGATCGAGACCGGCGAGATCGCCGGTGCCGGGCACGCCAGCGCCACCGGCCGGTTCGACGACGAGCAGCTGTTCTACCTGCAGGCGCGGGGCATCCCGGAGGACTCGGCCCGCCGGCTGGTCGTCCGCGGCTTCTTCCACGAGCTGCTGATGAAGATCGACGTGCCGGAGATCCGGGAGCGCCTCGAGGCGGCCATCGAGGAAGAGCTCGAGGCGGTCGGCGCATGATCCGCACGTGTGCACTGTCCGATCTGGACGACGGCAAGCCGTTCGCCGTCGAGGTCGGCGACGTCGACGTGGTGCTGGTGCGCCAGGGCGACACGGTGCACGCGCTGCGCGACGAGTGCTCGCACGCCGAGCTGGCGCTGTCCGAGGGGGAGCTGACGCCCAAGGGCATCGAGTGCTGGCTGCACGGGTCGTGCTTCGACCTGCGCACCGGCGCGCCGTCCTCCCCGCCGGCCACCGAGCCGGTCGACGTGTACGCCGTCGAGATCCGCGACGGTGACGTCCACGTGGACGTCACCGCCCCGACGAACTGACTTACCCACCAAGGAGAAAGCAACAGAGATGGCCACGCTGGAGATCAAGGATCTGCACGTCTCGGTCAACACCGACGAGACGAAGAAGGAGATCCTGTCCGGGGTCAACCTGACCATCAAGGCGGGCGAGACGCACGCGATCATGGGCCCGAACGGGTCCGGCAAGTCGACGCTGTCCTACGCGGTCGCCGGCCACCCGAAGTACGAGGTGACCTCCGGCGAGGTGCTGCTCGACGGCGAGGACGTGCTGTCGATGACCGTCGACGAGCGCGCCCGCGCCGGCCTGTTCCTCGCCATGCAGTACCCGGTCGAGGTGCCCGGCGTGTCGATGTCGAACTTCCTGCGCACCGCCGTCACCGCGGTCCGGGGCGAGGCCCCCAAGCTGCGGCTGTGGGTCAAGGAGGTCAAGCAGGCGATGTCCGACCTGGACATCGACCCGGCCTTCGCCGACCGCAGCGTGAACGAGGGCTTCTCCGGCGGCGAGAAGAAGCGCCACGAGATCCTGCAGCTCGCCCTGCTCCAGCCGAAGATCGCGATCCTCGACGAGACCGACTCGGGCCTCGACGTCGACGCGCTGCGCGTGGTGAGCGAGGGCATCAACCAGGTCCGGGCCGGTGGCGAGGTGGGCATCATGCTGATCACCCACTACACCCGGATCCTGCGGCACATCACGCCCGACTTCGTGCACGTGTTCGCCGGTGGCAAGATCGTCGAGTCCGGCGGCTCCGAGCTCGCCGAGCAGCTCGAGGAGCACGGCTACGTGCGGTTCACGGGCAAGCAGGAGCCGGCCAGCATCGGCTGAGAATCGAGGGTTCCCGGATGACCACCACCACCCCAGCCACGGCGGCGCTGGACGGGCGACTCGACCCGGAGACGATCCGCAAGGACTTCCCGATCCTGTCCCGGCTGGTGCACGGCGACAAACCGCTGGTGTACCTGGACAACGCGGCCACCTCGCAGAAACCGCGCCAGGTGCTCGACGCGATCGTCGAGTACTACGAGAAGCACAACGCCAACGTGCACCGGGGCATCCACACGCTCGCCGAGGAGGCCACCGCGCTGTACGAGGGCGCCCGGGACAAGGTGACGGCGTTCATCGGCGCGCCCAGCCGCGACGAGGTCGTGTTCACCAAGAACTCGTCGGAGGCCATGAACCTGGTGGCCCGCGTGCTCGGCGAGGCCGGTCCCGGCTACCGGGTCGGCCCCGGCGACGAGATCGTCATCACCGAGATGGAGCACCACTCGAACATCGTGCCGTGGCACCAGCTCGCGCAGCGCACCGGCGCGACGGTGAAGTGGTTCGGGCTCACCGACGACGGCCGCCTCGATCTGTCCACTCTGGACTCCGTGATCACCGAGCGGACGAAGATCGTGTCGATGGTGCACGTGTCCAACCTGCTCGGCACGATCAACCCGGTCGAGCGGGTCATCGCGCGCGCCCGTGAGGTCGGCGCGCTGGTCCTGGTGGACGCCTCCCAGTCGGCGCCGCACCTGCCGCTCGACGTCGCCGCGCTCGGCGCCGACTTCGTCGCGTTCACCGGGCACAAGATGCTCGGCCCGACCGGCATCGGCGTGCTGTGGGGCCGGCTGCCGCTGCTCCAGGAGCTGCCGCCGTTCCTCGGCGGCGGCGAGATGATCGAGCTGGTCACGATGGAGGGCTCGACGTTCGCCGCGCCGCCGCACAAGTTCGAGGCGGGCACCCCGCCGATCGCCGAGGCGGTCGGGCTGGGTGCCGCGGTCGACTACCTGACCGCCGTGGGCATGCCGGCCATCGCCGCGCACGAGCACGCGCTCACCGAGTACGTGCTGGCGGCGCTGGCCGAGGTGCCCGGCGTGCGGATCATCGGCCCGCCGACGGCGCGGGACCGGGTCGCGGAGGTGTCGTTCTCCGTCGAGGGCATCCACCCGCACGACGTGGGCCAGGTCCTCGACGAGCTGGGCATCGCGGTGCGGGTCGGCCACCACTGCGCGCGGCCGGCCGTCGTGCGCTACGGAATTCCGGCGACCACGAGGGCGTCGTTCTACCTGTACAACACGACGGCCGAGGTGGACGCGCTCGTGGCCGGTCTGGCGCAGGTGAAAAAGGTGTTCCGGTGAACCTCGAGTCCATGTACCAGGAGATCATCCTGGACCACTACAAGAACCCGCACGGCCGCGGCCTGCGCGAGCCGTTCGACGCCGAGTCCTTCCAGGTCAACCCGACCTGCGGGGACGAGGTGACGCTGCGCGTGGCGGTCGCGGACGACAAGATCACCGACGTGTCCTACGAGGGGCAGGGCTGCTCGATCAGCCAGGCGTCGACGTCGGTCCTGACCGACCTCGTCACGGACCGGACGGTCGGGGAGGCCCTGACCACGATGGACGCCTTCGTGACCATGGTGCAGGGCCGCGGCCAGGTCGAGCCGGACGAGGACGTGCTCGAGGACGCCGTCGCGTTCGCCGGCGTCGCGAAGTACCCGGCGCGGGTGAAGTGCGCGCTGCTGGGTTGGATGGCGTTCAAGGACGCGGTTTCCCGAGCGGAAGGAGCTACCCGATGACCGACGTGGAGCAGAGTGCCGACCGGGGTGTCGAGTCGCTGCCCGAGCCGCCGGCCCCCAAGGCCGACGTGGCGGCGGTCGAGGACCTCGAGGAGGCCATGCGCGATGTGGTCGACCCCGAGCTGGGCATCAACGTCGTGGACCTCGGACTGGTCTACGACATCCGGGTCGAGGAGGACAACACCGCGACACTGGACATGACGCTGACGTCCGCGGCGTGCCCGCTGACCGACGTGATCGAGGACCAGACCCGCGCGGCGCTGACCGCCGGCCCGGGCGGCGGGCTCGTGGGCGACTTCCGGATCAACTGGGTCTGGATGCCGCCGTGGGGCCCCGAGAAGATCACCGAGGACGGCCGCGAGCAGCTGCGCGCCCTGGGCTTCACGATCTGAGCTAGGCCCAGGTGTTGCAGGACGCCGCCCGCCGGGAGTCGAAGCCCTTGGTCAGCCAGGACGCCGCGGCCGGCGGGTCGTCGGTGGTGGTCAGGCGTTCGCGGATCTCGTTGGTGATGTTCTCGTCCACCGCGCCCTGACCGGCCATCGAGGCCGAGGCGATGCCGGCCAAGCACGTCGCCTGCTGGCTGAGGCGGGCGGACAGGTCGGCCGGCGCGCCCTGCGCGGTCTTGGCCTTCTCGAACAGGCCGGTCACCCCGGCGGCGTACTGCACGGCCGAGGCGTAGGTGCGCAGGAACACGCCGAAGTACTTGCCGGGGAACAGGCCCAGCCCCTCGACGTCCCGCAGCCGCGCGGGTGTCATGTAGACGGTGCCCTTGCACTGCCGCGGCGCCGCGTCCGGCGCCACCGCGCCGCACGGGGTGTTCACCGGTCCACCTTGGACGGTCACGACGGGGATCCGCGCCGCGTCCAGCCCGGCGGCCTGCAGCAGGCTGTTGAACCCGTCGTCCGCGCACACCTTGGCCGCCGCGTAGAACGTCGCCTGCGCCGCGTCGGACGTGCCGAAGCGGGGTAAGGGACAGGTCACCGACTCCATCGTCTCGGTCGAGACGGACAGCGGGTGCTCGACGAGCGCCGCGAGCGGGTCGACCTGGGGCGGTGCGGTCGACGAGGATGGCGGGGCGGACTCGCTCGGCGGCGGCAGCTGGGGGACGGCGACTCCGGCCGCGTCCCCGGTCACGCGGCTCACCGGCCGCTGCAGCGTGAGGTACACGAGACCACCGACGAGGCCGACCACGAGCAGCACGGCGGCGGCCAGCGCGACGTAGTGGCCCCGGCCGGGTGTGGGTGGCGGGACGTCGTCCTCGGGGAACACGACCCGCGGCTCGCGCAGGGTCAGCCCGCCGCCCGCCGACTCCCGCATGAGGTCGTCGAGCGACCACGACTGGCCGGCCGGGTTGTCTCCGGGCGGAGCCCCGGCCGCGTCGGCTGGGTCCGCCCACACGGTGGGCCCGTCCGTCTCCCTGGCTCGCGTCCGCTCCTTGTCGTCCGCGCCCGGTGAGTCCTTTGCCACCCAACTCCCTTCGTCCCCGACCCGTGCAGCGTATCGGCGTCGGTCACCCCCGCCCGGCGCCCGCGCCGGCCTCGCTCAGCACACCGCGGTAGTAGCCGATCTTGCCGCGGATGTGCTCCTGCTCGGCCCGCAGCTGGGCGATCTTCGCGTCGACGTCGCGGTCGTGTTCCTCGAGCAGTTCGATCCGCTCGGGGATCGTGCCCTCGCCGCCGCGGGCCAGCTCCGCGAACCGGATCATGCGCTGGATCGGCATCCCGGTTTCGCGCAGGCAGCGCAGGATCATCAGCCAGGACACGTCGTCCTCGGTGAACACCCGGCGCCCGCCGGAGTTGCGTTCGATGTCGTCGAGCAGGCCGATTCGCTCGTAGTAGCGCAGGGTGTCGATGGAGAACCCCGTCTGCTCGGCGACCTGGCCCGGTGAGTAACGCGGCATGCGGCGAGTCTAGGCCCGGGAGCCGATCGCCTCGCCCGGATTCGCCACCCGGCCCCGAGCACCGATCATGGCGGCTACCGCCGCAGGGCCATGGTGCGCCGCAGCGGCCACGGCGCCGCGGTGAACAGGGCGAGCATCGCGGCGACGGTGCCACCGAGGTCCTCGCGGCCGGACAGGTAGGCCCGCTGCCGGTGCGGCGGCAGCGCGAAGAACAGGTCGAAGAACTCCCCGGCCCGCTCGTCGCCGAGGGCGAGCAGGGTGCGCAGCCCCGCGTGGCGCAGCCGGTGCACCGCGCGCGCCCGGGCCGGCCACACGACCCGCCGCGCCCCCGCCGCGCCGCCCGTCGCGATGGCGTCGGCCACCGCCGGCGCGAGGCGCAGCGCGTCGGCGACGCCGTACCCGGAGGCGGGGTGGGTGAGCCCGGCCGCCGCCCCGAACCGCACCACCCGCCCGGCCCCCGCCGAGGCGGGCACCTCGAGCGGAACGCGCACCCGCTCGGCCTCGGCCGCGCCCGGATCCACGCCGAGTCCGGCCAGGCGGGCCAGCAGGCGCTCGCGCAGGACGGCGAACGGCAGGCCCGGACGGCGGGCGAGCGAGGTCTCCTCGAGCAGCACCCGGCCGTCGGGCAGCGGGACGGCGTAGAGGAACGTCGCCGGGCCCGGCCGCGGCGCGCGCCAGTCCATGAACACCGCCTCGCCCGGCCCGGTCACCGGCGCGGCGACGGACGCGGGCACCCGCAGCCCGTACGCGGTCTGCTCGGCGCCGCCCTGGGCGCGCGGGCCGATCGCGTCGACGATCACCGGGGCGTCGACGTCCGCCAGCCGTCCCGCCCGCACCTCGACGTCCGGGTGCGTGAGCGCGTCGCGCACGGAGTCGTTGTCCAGCACCGCGTACGCCCGGTCCAGCCACCGCGCCGTGCCGGTCACCACGCGGGCGCGGGCCACCACGTACCCGGCGCCCGGGGGCAGCAGCGCCGCCTCGTCGAGCCACAGGCCGTACGTCGCCCGCCAGGACGCGGCCGGCCGCGGCGCCACGAGGACGGTGCGCAGCCCGCGCCGCGCGCACTCGCGGGCCACCGCCCGCCCGGCCGGGCCGGCGCCGGCCACCACCACGTCGGTCACCTGGAGATCCCAGCACAGTAGGGTCAGGCGGCATGGGTGAGGGACGCGAGGCGCGGAAGTCGGGCAGCACATCCGGCGACCTCGCCGCGAGCCCGTTCCGCGCGGACCGCGACCGCATCGTCGCCTCGCCGTTCTTCGCGCGGCTGGGCGGTGTCACCCAGGTCGTCAGCGCCAGCGGCTCCGGGCTGCTGCACAACCGGCTGACCCACAGCCTCAAGGTCGCCCAGGTCGCCCGCGCGATCGCCGAGCGCCTGTGCGGCCACCCGCTGGTCACCGAGCTCGGCGGCTGCGACCTCGACGTCGTGGAGGCCGCCGCGCTCGCCCACGACCTCGGCCACCCGCCGTTCGGCCACCTCGGCGAGCAGGAGCTGGACCGGCTCGCCCGGCACCGGTTCGGGCTGCCCGACGGGTTCGAGGGCAACGCCCAGAGCTTCCGCATCGCCACCACCACCGACATCGGCGGCCCGGCCGCGGCCGGCCTGGACCTGACTGCGGCCGTGCGCGCCGCGATGCTGAAGTACCCGTGGACCCGCCGCTCGCATCCGCGCCCCCATCCACGAGAGATGTCCGACCCGCCGCGGGGCGCCTCCGAGCCCGCCGACGAGCCGGGCACCGGGTCGAGCAAGTTCTCCGTCTACGTCACCGAGCTCGACGACATGGTCCAGGCCCGCGAGCCGTTCGCCGGCCGGCTCGCGCCGTGGCAGCAGACCGTCGAGGCGTCCGTGATGGACACCGCCGACGACATCGCCTACGCCATCCACGATCTCGAGGACTTCCACCGCATCGGCGTCCTGCAGCACGCCCCGGTCGCGGGCGAGCTCGGCCGCTGGCTCACCGGCGCGTTCGAGCTCGCCCAGCTCGATGACGCCGCGCTCCTCGCGCACAGCCGCCGGCCCGGCTACTCCCTCGAGCTGCTGCGCCGTCGCCTGCACCGGCGCGACTCGTGGATCGTCGACGACGACGCGTTCGTCGCGGCGGTGTCCCGGGTACGCACCGAGCTCGTCGACACCCTGCTCGCCACGCCCTTCGACGGCTCGGTCGAGGCCGAGCAGGCCGTCGGCCGGTTCTCCGCCGGCTGGACCGTCCGGCTGATCACCGACATCGGCCTGAACCCCGAGCCGCCGACCCGCTCCGGGCACGTGCAGCTCGCGCCGGCGCAGTGGCACGAGGTCCAGGTGCTCAAGTTCGTGCACCGGCGGTTCGTCCTGCTGCGCCCCGACCTCGCCCTGCACCAGCGCGGCCAGGCGCGGCTGCTCGCCTCGCTCGTCCAGGCCCTCGAGCAGTGGCTGACCGACCGGTACGAGGCGGACCGGCTGCCGCGCCGCCTCACCGACCTCGTCGCGCTCGCCGAGCAGGAGTACCAGTTCCTCGCCGAGTCCGATATCTCCACTTTGGTCGGTGCGGTCGGTGAGCCGCCCGAGGGCGCGGCCGGAATCCGGGAGCTGGCCCGGGGACGCGCGGTAATCGACTTCGTCGCGACCCTTACGGACAGTCAGGCCAGCAACCTGCTGGACGCGCTCTCCGGCCGCAGCGCGCAGCCCTGGTCAGACGCTTTCGTGCTGTAGTTCGCTAACAGGCGGCAATTGGTAACGCGCGCGCGGGCTGGTTGAGCCGAATGGCCGCTGTGTCGGAAACCACCGAACCATAGGTTGAGCGCGACCGGGGGCACCCGGTAGGGCTGTCCGTGTGTCGGGGCACGGCCCGATTCGCGGAGGACGTTCCGTGCGTAAACCTGCACACGCATCACGAAGATATCTGTTGACAGCAGCGGCATGCCTGCTCGCCGTCGTGGGGTTGGCGAGCCCGGCGGCCGCGGCGCCACCACCCGAGGACCAGAAGGCATCGCCCGCCTTGGAGAACGCGGCCCGCCAGATCGGCGCGCTCCAGGACATCAAGGTCGGCGCCGGCTCCATCGAGTCCAAAGTGGACAGCAAGCTGCTCGTCGAGACGAAGGCGCGCGCCAACCGCACCGCGATGACCCGCGCGGTGCCGAAGCTGCAGAGCGGCGTGCGCGTCACCGGCAACAAGACGGTCGTGGACATCCGCGCCACGGTCTCCAAGGACCTCGAGAAGGCGCTGACCAACGCCGGCGCCACGCTCAAGTCGGTGTCCACCCGGTACGGCACGATCCGGGCCGACCTGCCGCTGTCGGCACTCAACACGATCGCCGCGCGCAAGGACGTCAAGCGCATCGAGGTGGCCGGCGGTGCCATGACCGCCCGCGAACTCGACCGCGACGCCACGCCCGCCAAGCCCGAGTCCAAGCAGGCCAAGGCCGCTCGCATCGCCGCGAGCACCCGCGCGGCGCTGGACGACCGGGCCGGCGCGATCGACAGCGAGGGCGACCGCACGCACAACGCCGACACCTCGCGTGAGCAGGTCGGCGTCACCGGCGTGGGCGTGAAGATCTGCGCGCTGTCCGACGGCGTCGACTCGCTCAGCGCGTCGCAGGCCGCCGGTGAGCTGCCGGCCGTCGACGTGCTGGCCACCCAGGCCGGCTCCGGCGACGAGGGCACCGCGATGCTGGAGATCATCCACGACGTGGCCCCGACCGCCGAGCTGGGCTTCGCGACGGCGTTCAACGGCGACGCCAGCTTCGCGGACAACATCCGCGCGCTGCGCTTCGACCTGGACTGCGACGTGATCGTCGACGACATCATCTACTTCAAGGAAGCGCCGTTCCAGGACTGGATCATCGCCCAGGCCGTGAACGACGTGATCGCCGACGGCGCGATGTACTTCTCCTCGGCGGGCAACGAGGGCAACACCGTCGACGGCACGGCCGCGCACTGGGAGGGCGACTACGTCAACTCCGGTCAGGTGGTCGGCAAGTTCGCCGGGTACGCGCACGACTTCGACCCGTCGAGCGCCACGCAGGTCTTCGAGCCGATCTCGGACGCCTCGTCCGCGGGCGTGCCGGTGCTGCTGAACTGGTCGGACCCGCTCGGCGGGTCCAACAACGACTACGACCTCTACCTGCTGGACGCGGGCGGCAACGTCGTGTCGATGAGCCAGGACTTCCAGACCGGTACCCAGGACGCCTACGAGCGGGTGGACACGCCGGGCTTCGGTGGCAGCGGCCTGCGGCTCGCGGTCGTGAAGTTCCGCGGCGAGGACCGCTACCTGTCGCTGTCCGCGCTGCGCGGCCGTTTCTCCGACTCGGCCGACGGGCTCAAGGCGTTCAACACCCCGGGTGTCACGTTCGGCCACTCGGCCGCGCGCGGCGCGTTCAGCGTGGCCGCGGCACCGGCGCACGACCCGCTGCCGTTCGACCTCGAGCCGGGCGACCCGCCGAACCCGAGCGGTCCGTTCCCGAACGCGTTCGACTCCTCCTCGGCGCTCGAGCGGTTCACCTCCGACGGCCCGCGCAAGGTGTTCTTCCAGGCCGACGGCACGCCGATCACGCCGGGCGACGTCAGCTCGACCGGTGGCGAGGTGCGGCAGAAGCCGGACATCACCGCCGCGGACGGCGTGCTCACCAGCGTCGACGGCTTCGACCCGTTCTTCGGCACCTCGGCGGCCGCCCCGCACGCGGCGGCGATCGCGGGCCTGGTCCTGTCCGGCAACCCCGGCATCGACCCGGCCGAGGTGCGCGAGGCGCTCACCAGCACGGCGATCGACATCGGGGCGCCGGGCGTCGACGGGCGCAGCGGCCACGGCGTGGTTCTCGCCGACAAGGTCCTGGAGTTCACCGGGGCGAGCCCGCAGCCGCTGGCCCAGGCGGCCGCGCCGACGGTCACGCCCGACGGCGGCGGCCAGTTCCTGAACCCGGGTGACAGCGCGACGATCGACCTGCCGGTCACCAACAACGGCGACGCCACCGCGGTGTCGACCAGCGTGGTGCTGACCAGCTCGACGCCGGGCGTCACGATCACCCCGCGGGCGCAGTCCTACGGCGCGATCGACAAGGGTGCCACGGTGACCAAGCCGTACCGGCTCACCGTGCCGGCCTCCCACCAGGTGGGCGAGCCGGTGGAGCTGAGCGCCCGGGTCACCTTCGCCGGCGCGTCCTCGCCGACCGTCGGGAAGTTCGCGCTGGACGTCGGCGAGCCGTCACCGACCACTGTGGACTTCGCGTACACGGGTGCCGCGGTGTCCATACCGGACAACAGCACGGTGGGCGCGAGCGTGACGATCCCGGTCAGCGGTATCGGGCCGGCGTCGAAGGTCGCGTTCTCGATCGACGGCGCGACGTGCGCCACGACCGAGGGCGCCACGACCGTCGGCCTCGACCACACGTTCGTGGGTGACCTGGTCGGCATCCTCACCTCGCCGTCGGGGGCCAGCGCCACGGTGTTCAGTGGCGCCGGAGGCAGCGGGAACAACATGTGCCAGGTCGTGTTCACGGACGCGGCCACGGCACCGTTCGCGTCGGTGACCTCCGGCCAGGCGCCGTTCACCGGCTCCTGGAAGCCGGCCGACGCGTTCGCCGGCCTGCGTGGCCCGGCGGATGGCGACTGGACGTTCAGCGCCTTCGACCTCGCGGGCGCGGACACCGGTTCGATCCGCGCGGTTTCCTTGCACATCAACGGGTTCGTCACACCGTGACGTCCTGACACGACGGTTCGGCCGCCGCCGGTGGTGTTCACCGGCGGCGGCCGTCCTGTGTGTCCTGCCGGCCGCCCGCTACGGTCGGCGGGTGGGCGGAGCCAGGGCGGTGGCGGGCGGCGGTCGCGCGGTCGAGGTCGAGCCGGAGCGGCTGGCCGGCTGGTACGCCCGGTTCGGCGCGCGGCACGGGGGAGTGACGGACACCGTCCGCTCGCCGGCGCAGGTCGTGGTGACCGCCGCCGACACCGCGACCGCGACGTGCGCGGTGCCGTTCGGCCCGCTCGCGGACACCGGCTCGGCCGGCGGCCTCGCGATCGAGCCGCTCGTGGCGCACCTGCTCGTGCCGCGCCGGATCGGGTTGCTGCTCGTGCGGCTCGGCGGGCACAGCGTCGGGGTCGCCCGCGGGGGTGTGGTCGAGGCGTCGCGGACCGGGCACCGGCTGGTGCACGGACGCAGCGCCGCCGGCGGGTGGTCCCAGCGGCGGTTCGCGCGCCGGCGGGCGGGCCAGGCGCGGGAGGCCCTGCGAACCGCGGCCGACGACGCGGCGGCCGTGCTGGTGCCCCGGCTGTCCGAACTGGACGCCGTCGTCCTCGGCGGCGACCAGCGCGCGCTGGACGGCCTGCGCGCCGACCCGCGGCTGGCCCGGTTGTTCGCGCTGGCGCAGCCGCGGGTGCTCGACGTGCCGGAGCCACGCCGTGCGGTCCTCGAGGACGCCGCGCGCCGGGCTCGCGGTGCCGAGATCGTCGTGCGGGACGGGTAGGAGGAGATCGTGGCCAAGGTGCATGCGTCGGCGTCGGTTCCGGCGGCGCCCGAGCGGACGTGGGCGACGGCGGCCGACCTGTCGCGCTTCGGCGAGTGGCTGACCCTGCACGAGGGCTGGCGCGGCACGGTGCCCGCGGAGATCACCGAGGGCACCGACCTCACGTCCGTCGTCAAGGTCATGGGCTTGCGCAACCGCGTCCGCTGGCACGTCGTGCACTACGCCCCGCCGACCGCGCTCACGATCTCCGGCCGCGGCATCGGCGGCGTGCGGATCGCCCTGGACCTGCGGATCCGCCCGGACGGCGACGGCGCCTCGACGATCACCATCGACGCCGACGTGACCGGCCGGCCGGTCTTCGGCCCGATCGGCATGGCCATCGGCCGCGCCGTCCGCGCGGACCTGGGCAGGTCGGTGTCCGCGCTCGCGACCATGGTGTGAGCGGGTGAGTCACCCCAGGGTGCCGGTCGCCAGGATGCCGCCGTCCACGCGGACGGTCTCGCCCGTGATCCAGCTCGCCCGGTCGGAGGCGAGGAAGGCGACGAGCTGCGCCACGTCCGCCGGGTCGCCCAGCCGCTTCATCGGGTAGGCGCTCGCCGCCTGCTCCTCGCGCTCGCTGTAGAGCATCTCCGCGAACTTGGTCTTCACGACCGCCGGCGCCACGGCGTTGACCCGCACGCCGGGCCCGAGCTGCCAGGCGAGCTCCTCGGTCAGCCGGATCAACGCGGCCTTGCTCGCGCCGTAGGCGGCGAGCAGGCCGGACGAGCGCAGCCCCGCCACCGAGGCGATGTTGACGATCGAGCCGCCGTGCTCGGCCATCCAGGCCTTCAGCGCGAGCTGCACGAACCCGAGCGCGCCGACCACGTTCACGTCGAAGATCTTGCGGACCGCCCCGAGGTCGGCCTCCGCGAGCGAACCGTAGGTCGGGTTGATGCCGGTGTTGTTGATCAGCACGTCGAGCCGGCCGAACTCCTCGATCGTGCGGCGCACGACCTCCTCGCGCTCCTCGTCACGCCCGGTGTTCGCGGGCACGGCGAGCACCTTCGCGTCCGCCACGTCCGAGCGCAGCTGCGCGGCCGCCGCCTCGATCATGTCCGGCTTGCGGGAGGAGATCGTCACGGCCGCGCCGCCGCGGGCCAGCTCCGTCGCGATCGCGAGCCCGATGCCGCGGCTGGCACCCGTCACCAGCGCGACCTTGCCGTGGAAGTCTGGAGTCATAGGCGCAGACTCTAGCTAAGCGGATGCTTAGCGCACAGGGCCGCGCGGCGAGGGTCACCAATCGTGGTTGCCAGCGACCCGTACACTCGTCCACGTGGTGGTTCGTACGGACTAGGTCGCAGGCGCGCTCGCTGATCACGGTCAGCGGGCAGACGAGGCCTGCCCGTCACCACCCTCACGGAGTCTCCGCATGATCACCGCCACCGATCTCGAACTGCGCGCCGGCACGCGCATCCTGCTCTCCGACGCGACCCTGCGCATCCAGCCCGGCGACCGCATCGGCCTCGTCGGCCGCAACGGCGCCGGCAAGACCACCACCCTCCGCGTGCTCGCCGGCGAGGGCGAGCCGTACGCGGGGGACCTGCGCCGCGCGGGTGAGCTGGGCTACCTGCCCCAGGACCCGCGCGAGGGCAACCTGTCGATGACCGCCAAGGACCGGGTGCTCTCCGCGCGCGGGCTCGACCAGCTGCTGCGCGACATGGAGAAGGCGCAGTCGGCGATGTCCGAGCACGCCGACGAGGGCCGGCGCGACCGCGAGGTCCGCCGCTACGGCCGGCTCGAGGAGCGGTTCGCCGCGCTCGGCGGCTACGCGGCGGAGAGCGACGCGGCGCGCATCTGCGCCAACCTCGGTCTCGCCGACCGCGTGCTGGCCCAGCCGCTCGCCACGCTGTCGGGCGGCCAGCGCCGCCGCGTCGAGCTCGCCCGCATCCTGTTCGCCGCCGCGGACTCCGCCGGTGGCAACGGATCCGGCACCACGCTGCTGCTGGACGAGCCGACCAACCACCTCGACGCCGACTCCGTCAACTGGCTGCGCGGCTTTCTCAAGGGGCACAACGGCGGCCTCGTGGTGATCAGCCACGACGTCGAGCTGCTCGGCGACGTGGTGAACAAGGTGTGGTTCCTCGACGCCATGCGGAGCCACGTCGACCTCTACAACATGGGCTGGCAGCGCTACCTCGACGCCCGCGCCGCGGACGAGAAGCGCCGCCGCCGGGAGCGGGCCAACGCCGAGAAGAAGGCGTCCGCGTTGCAGGCGCAGGCCGACAAGATGCGCGCCAAGGCGACGAAGGCGGTCGCCGCGCAGAACATGGCGCGGCGCGCGGAGCGGCTGCTGTCCGGGCTCGACGACGTCCGGCAGGCCGACAAGGTCGCCAAGATCCGCTTCCCGGAGCCGGCCCCGTGCGGCAAGACCCCGCTCACCGCGGAGGGACTGTCGAAGAGCTACGGCTCGCTCGAGGTGTTCTCCGGGGTGGATCTCGCGATCGACCGCGGCAGCCGGGTCGTCGTGCTCGGCCTCAACGGCGCGGGCAAGACCACGTTGCTCCGGTTGCTCGGTGGCATGGAACCCGCGGATTCCGGAAAAGTGCTGCCTGGACACGGGTTGCGCATCGGCTACTACGCACAGGAGCACGAGACGCTCGATCACCAGGCGAGCGTGTGGGCCAACGTGCGGCACGCCGCGCCGGACACGCCCGAACAGCAGCTACGTTCGCTGCTCGGCACGTTCCTGTTCTCCGGCGAGCAGCTCGACCAGCCGGCCGGCACGCTCTCCGGTGGCGAGAAGACCCGCCTCGCGCTCGCGGGCCTGGTGTCCAGCGCCGCCAACGTGCTGCTGCTCGACGAGCCGACGAACAACCTCGACCCGGCGAGCCGCGAGCGGGTCCTGGAGGCGTTGCACAACTACGCCGGCGCGGTCGTCCTCGTCACGCACGACCCCGGTGCGGTCGAAGCGCTTGCGCCCGAACGGGTGATCTTGCTGCCCGACGGCACGGAAGATCACTGGTCGGCGGACTACCTGGAACTGGTTCAGCTGGCCTGATCCGGGCCCTGACTGGTCCGGAAGCGTGCGAGTTCACCGATATTTTCGATCTCGTCTGGCATTCCACGCGGTCGTGTTCGATCATTGCGTCGGCAGGAGTATCAGAAACCTCCGTCACACGCTACGGAAGGCGGACGACGTGGCTGATCTGAAGAAGGGCGCGCGGATCACGGGCAACACGCGTGACAAGCTGGCCGCGGACCTGAAGAAGAAGTACGAGAAGGGCGCCAGCATTCGCGCCCTGGCCGAGTCGACGGGCCGTTCCTACGGCTTCGTGCACCGAGTGCTGTCCGAGTCGGGTGTCACGCTGCGGGGCCGCGGCGGAGCCACCCGCACGAAGAAGAAGTAGGTTCCCACTCAGGGTTGGCTGCCGCGGGAGTCGGGGTTAGAGACCAGGTCATCGGTCGGTCCCGCGGTTGCCCGGTCCGTCTGGCGCTCCGGCGCCGCTCCGCCGACGGAGGCGAACCCGATCATCACGCCGAGCAACGCCAGCGGGTAGACGAGATAGCCCCAGCGGGTGGCCGGCGCGAGGATGATCGCCGCCCCGAGACCGGTGGCGATCCGCAACGTCGCACCCGCCGGATCGCGCGGCGGGCGCATGACGAGCCACGCGATGATCGCGCACGCCGCGACGGCGAGGAGCGTGAGCGCTGCGGCGTGCCCCACCGATCCCAGCGAGGCGAGCAGGTGCCCGGGCAGCGGGCTCTCCGCCGGTGATCGCGCCTGGCCGAGGCCGGCCGGGTAGCGGATCACGTGCTCCACGAACGCGGCCGGGTCGACGAGCAGCACCGGCACCACCAGGACCGCGCCCGCCGCGACGGACGTGCCGGCGAAGATCGCGAGGTCCGTGCCGCGGCGGCCGCCCCGGCGCACGAGCACGGCCACGCCGAGCACGGCGAGCGCGGGAAGCGCGGTCAGCTTCATCGTGACCACCAGTGCGCACACGACGCCCGCCCAGCCCGGCCGGCCCCGGTAGACGAGCGCGGTCGCGAGCACGATCAGCGCGACCACCGGCAGGTCGTCGCCGGCCACGGTGATCGTGAGGAGCGTGAGCGGGCTGATCGCGGCGAGCTGCGCGGCCGCCACGGGCACCCGCGGCCACCCCAGGACCGCGAAGGCGAGCACGATGATCAGCACGGTCGCCACCGCGAAGGCCACCCGCGCGTCGGTGAACGGGCCGTCGCCGAACAGCGCCCGGGGCAGGCCGAACACGGTCATCGACGGGCCGTAGGGCGTGTAGTCGTCCGGGTGCGGCGGCCGGCCGAGCAGGCCGAGGTCGGGGTAGGGCGTGCCGTCGCGCAGCAGCAGCTCGGCCGACCGCTCGACGACCCACACCTCGGGCTGGGACGGGAACGCCCACGGCCAGCGCCCCCACACGAAGTCCGGCGACCGGCGGAGGATCAGCACGAGCAACGGCACGACCCCGGCGAGCAGGGCGGAGACCATCACCGGCACCCACCGGGACAGGAGCTTCGGGAGAAGTGTCGGACCCTTCCGCGACAATAGGGAGACCACGGTGAGCCCGGCGGCGAGCAGGTAGCCGGCCGTGGCGAAGTTGCCCCACACTCGGTAGCCGTAGAACTCGGAGAAGACGGCGGTGGCGGCCGCGAACAGCAGGCTCACCACGTAGAAGAGCAGGTCGAGGCGGCGCGCGCGCTGCCTGGTCTGCTCCACGCGGGCAGGCTACCGAGCGCGTTCGCTGTCCGGAGAACCGGGAAGCACGGCGCGTCACCCGGCGTTGGGCCGGGAAACGGGGGAGAGAGAGGGCAGTCTGGTGGATAACGCCTGGATGGTCATGCACGGCGCCATGCGTGCGGCGGACACACCCAAGGGCCTGCACCGGGGCACGATCCGGCGGGTGTTCCGCTTCGCGCGGCCGCACCGGACCAAGCTGGTGGTGTTCCTGCTGCTGACGATGATCTCGGCGGTGCTCGCGGTCAGCACGCCGCTGCTGGCCGGGCAGGTCGTGGACGCGATCGTCGGCGGGCACGACGTGTCGGTCGTGGTGTGGCTGGCGCTGGCGATCGCCGCCGTCGCGATCCTCGACGCGGGGCTGGGGCTGGCCGAGCGGTGGCAGTCGTCGCGGATCGGGGAGGGGCTGATCTACGACCTGCGCCGGGCGGTGTTCGAGCACGTGCAGCGGATGCCGGTCGCGTTCTTCACCCGCACGCGCACGGGCGCGCTGGTCTCGCGGCTGAACAACGACGTGATGGGCGCGCAGCGGGCGTTCACCTCCACGCTCGCCGGCCTGGTGACGAACGTGATCCAGCTGGTGCTGTCGGTGGCCGTGATGCTGACGCTGTCGTGGCAGGTGACGGTGCTGGCGCTGGTCCTGCTGCCGATCTTCGTGCTGCCGGCGCGGCGGATGGGCAAGCGGATGGCGGACCTGCAGCGCGAGTCGGCGACGCTGAACGCCTCGATGACCACGCAGATGACCGAGCGGTTCTCCGCGCCGGGCGCGACGCTGGTGAAGCTGTTCGGCCATCCGCGGGCGGAGGCGAGCGAGTTCGGCGGGCGGGCCGCGCGGGTGCGGGACATCGGCATCCGCTCGGCGATGCTGACCCGCTGGTTCATGACGAGCCTGACGCTGGTGTCGGCGCTGGCGCAGGCGCTGGTGTACGGGCTGGGCGGCTACCTCGCGCTCACCGGCCAGCTCGAGGCGGGCACCGTGGTGGCGCTGGCGCTGCTGCTCACCCGGCTGTACACGCCGCTGACCGCCCTCGCGAACGCGCGGGTGGACATCATGACCGCGCTGGTGTCGTTCGAGCGGGTCTTCGAGGTGCTGGACCTGTCGCCGATGATCACCGAGTCGCCGTCGCCGCGCACGGTGCCCGCGGGCGGGGCGTCGGTGTCGATGGACGACGTGCGCTTCGGGTACCCGGCGGCGGACAAGGTGTCGCTGGCGTCGCTGGAGGAGGTGGCGGTCCTCGACCAGCGGGGTGGCCAGGAGGTGCTGCACGGGGTGTCGTTCCGGGCGGAGCCGGGCCAGATGGTGGCGCTGGTGGGGCCGTCGGGCGCGGGCAAGTCGACGATCGCGTCGCTGGTGCCGCGGCTCTACGACGCCGACTCCGGCGCGGTCCGTCTGTCCGATGTGGACGTCCGAGACCTGTCGTTCGACGCGCTGCGGGACACCGTGGGCGTGGTGACCCAGGACGGCCACCTGTTCCACGACACGATCCGCGCGAACGTGACCTACCCGCGGCCGGAGGCGTCGGACGAGGACGTCTGGGCGGCGCTGGAGCAGGCGCGGCTGGCGGACCTGGTGCGGTCGCTGCCCGACGCGCTGGAGACCGTCGTCGGAGAGCGCGGCTACCGGCTGTCCGGCGGCGAGCGCCAGCGGCTGACGATCGCCCGCCTGCTGATCGCGCAGCCCCGCGTGGTCATCCTCGACGAGGCGACGGCGCACCTGGACTCGGAGTCGGAGGTGGCGGTGCAGGAGGCGCTCGCGTCGGCGCTGGCCGGGCGCACCTCGATCGTCATCGCGCACCGCCTGTCGACCATCCGCGCGGCGGACCAGATCCTCGTCGTGGAGGGCGGCCGCATCGTGGAGCGCGGCGACCACGAGACACTGCTGGCGGCGGAGGGCCGGTACGCGGACCTCTACCGCACGCAGTTCGCCACCCAGGCCACCGCCGCCTGACCTGTCGTACCGGGCCCCTGTCAGCAGGCCCTGGCCGATCAGCGCGCCTGTTGTGGGTGCCTGGCGCCGGACTTGTCGCGGGGTTCGTCAGCCGGGCAGGTCCGAGGGCCGATCGACGTCGTTGCCCGCGGCGTCGTCCCTACCGCTCGTGGCCGATCAGCGCGCCTGTCGTGGGTGGCGTGAGCCGGTGTCCCCGGTGCGCCGTGGTCGACGGACCGGCGCGCGCCGCCTGACGCCGGGACCTGTCGCGGGTCCGTCAGCCGGGCAGGTCCGAGGGCCGGTCGACGTCGTCGCCGGTGGCGATGTCTTCGCAGGGGACGGCCAGTGGCCGGTGGGTGGCGAGGTACTCGCGCGCGCCCGCGTCCCCGGTCGCGGTGGCGGCGGCGTCCACCCACCGCTCGCGGCCGATCAGCACCGGATGGCCGGGCGTGCCGTCGTAGGTGGCGCGGGCCAGCGCGTCCGGTGCGCCGAGCTCGACGAACCGGCGCACCGCCGCGGCGGTCACCCCCGGCGTGTCGACCGGCAGGATCACCGCGGCCACCGCGTCAGAGGCCGCCCGAAGCGCGGCGAGCGCCACCCGCAGCGAGGACCCCATCCCGGTCGTCCACTCGGGATTGTCCACAATGGAGGATTCGGGCAGCGAGGCGGTCGCCCGCACCTCGTCCGCGCCCGCCCCGAGCACGACCACCACCGGTACGCAGCCGCCGTCGTGCAGCACCTGCGCCGCGTGCTCGACGAAGAGCTGCCCCCGGTGGCGCACCAGCGCCTTCGGCATCCCGAACCGCCGCCCGGCTCCGGCCGCGAGCAGCACTCCCGCAACGGTCACGGCCGTGAGCCTAGCCTCGCCGGCCGGGCCACCTGGCTCAGCGGAAGTCGGCCACGTGGTCCCGCGCCCATTGCCGGTACGTCCGTGCCGGCCGCCCGGTGACCTGCGCGACCGTCGGCAGCGGCCGGAGCGCCGCGTCCCACTCGCCGGCCGTGAGGTCGGGTGCCGCACCGGGGGAGTAGGCCTCGAACCCGGTGAGGAAGTCGGCGTTGTCGCCCGCCCAGCCGCCCTGCCGGTGGAGGATCTCCCGCGCCTCGGCGGCGGAGACGACCTCGAGCCGCACGTCCTCGCCGAGCGCGTCCGCGACCGCCCGTACCTGGTCCCGTGCGCTGATCCGCTCGGGGCCGGTGAGGTCGTAGGCCCGCCCGTGATGCCCTGGCCCGAGCAAGGCGGCGACCCCGGCCGCGGCGATGTCCGCCTCGTGGATCGGCAGCCCGCGCCAGTCGGGGTTGTGCCACCGCACGACCCGCGCGGCGCGGATCGACGGCCCCCACAGGCGCAGCGTGTTGGCCGCGAACTCGCCGGGCCGCAGATGCGTCCACTCGCACCCGGAGGCCTCGACCGCCTCCTCGACCGGCAGCTGGAAATCGGTGTCCAGCCCGGCCGTCACCGCCCCGGACGACAGCGTGACGATCCGCCGTACCCCGGCGTCGACGGCCGCCGCCACGACCGCCCGGGCGGTCCGCGGCTCGGGAAAGAGAAAGAGCGCGCGCACCCCGGCCAACGGCAACGAGAACGGTTCGAGGAGATCACCCGGTACCACCTCGACCTGGCCGGCCGATCCAGATCCGCGTGTCGCCGGCAGCGCCGGGAACTCCGCCGGCCGCCGCGTCATCGCCCGCACCGCGACTCCGGCGGCCGCCAGCTGCGCGACCACGTACCGCCCCACCCGGCCGGACGCGCCGGTCACCAAGATCGTCATCGCCGCCTCCGCAAGAATATGAGTACACTGTACGCAAAAATAGCACAATACGATGGACCGGCGATGACCAAGGACGAGACGGTCGCGGCGAGCTTCGGTGGCGACGCCGCCGCGGCCCGCAGCATGACCCTGCTGTGGGGGACCAAGCCGCCAGCCGCGCGGGGACGAAAGCCGGGCATGACGCTCGACCGCATCGTGACCGCCGCCGTCGAGCTCGCCGACGCCGACGGCATCGACGGTGTCTCCATGCGCCGCGTCGCCGACCGGCTCGGGGCCGGCACCATGTCGCTCTACCGCTACGTCCCGTCCAAGGCCGAGCTGCAGGACCTCATGCTCGACGCCGTCATGGCCGGCGCGCCGGCGGTCCACGACGCCGCGGACTGGCGGGAGGGACTCGAGCGCTTCGCCCGGGCAAGCCTCGAGGGCTACCGCCGGCACCCGTGGCTGCTGCGTGCCTCGCTCACCCGGGGCGCCGTAGGTCCCAACCAGGCGGCCGCGCTCGACTCCGTGCTCCGCGCGCTCGACGGCACGAACCTGTCCGGCGGTGAGCGGATGGCGGTGATCGGCCTCGTGGCGGGTTACGTACGCGGCGCCGCGCAGCAGCTGGTCGGCGACGGGCCGGCCGGCGACGCGCGGTTCTGGGCGGCCTTCGCCCCGCTGCTCGACGCCCACCTCGACGGCACGCGCTACCCGGCGCTCACCACGCTGTGGCGCGACCGGGAGCTCGAATGGGTCGACCAGTTCGAGTTCGGACTCGGCCGCGTACTCGATGGCATCGGGGCGCTCGTCGGTACCAGCCGGGCCGGCTCGTGACCGCGCCGGGCCTGCGGCGGGCGGAGACCGCGAACCCCGAGGCGGTCGTGCTGATCCTGCACGGCGGCCAGGAGGCCAGCACCGCGCGTGCGCACCGGCTGCGCCCCGCCTACCTGCGGATGGTCCCGTTCGCCCGCGACCTGTCCCGGGCGAACGGGCTCGCCGTGTGGACGTTGCGCTACCGCTACCGCGGGTGGAATGCGCCCGACCTCGCGCCCGTGGCCGACGCGCGGTGGGCGCTCGACGAGGCGCGCCGGGCCCATCCGGGCGTCCCCGTCGTACTCGTCGGCCACTCGATGGGCGCCCGCACGGCGCTGCGCGTGGCCGGCGATCCGGCGGTGACCGCCGTGTGTGCGCTCGCGCCGTGGACTCCGGCGCACGAACCGGTCACGCAGCTCGCCGGGCGGACCGTCCTGATCGCGCACGGCGACCTCGACCGGATGACCGATCCGCGGCTGTCGCATGCCTACGCGCTGCGCGCGAAGGAGGTCACCGACGCCGTGTGCCGGTTCGACATCCGCGGCGAGGGCCACGCGATGTTGCGCCGCGCCCGGGAGTGGCGATTGCTGGTCAGGCGTTTCACGCTGGGCGTTTCGGGTATTTCCCCCATGGACCATGTCATCGCGAGTGCGCTGGCCAAGCCGTCCCCGGCCGGGCTGGGGGTTTCCATTTGACGTTCGTCCCCTACGGTGTCCCAGGTACGAAGCGCAACCTCAAAGGCGGTCCCCACGTCTTGGGTATCGAGGAAGGGGTGGGGAGATGAGCTACGGCCACCAGGGAGCGCCACGACGTCCCGGGCATGGCGGCGGGCCGGGTTACGGCGGCCAGCAGCCTCCGGGCCGGCGGCCGGCCTACCACGAGACCAGGGCGTTGCCGATGCCGCCGAACGAGGCGCAGCGCCGACCGGGCCGCTACGACGGCCCGCCGCCGGACGGCTACGGCCCCTCCTACGGCGAGGGCTACCCGCAGCCGCTGCCGCGCCGCCCGCGCAAGCGCCGGCGCCCCGGGCGCACGATCGGCATCATCGTGCTGATCCTGCTCGTGCTGATCGGCGGCACGTACTTCTGGGTCGACTCGTCGCTCAACCGGGTCGCGGCGCTGGCCGACTACCCGGGCCGGCCCGCGGAGGCCGCCGGCACCAACTGGCTCATCGTCGGCTCGGACAGCCGCGAAGGCCTCACGCCCGAGGAGAAGAAGAAGCTCATCACCGGCGACGCCGGCGGCCAGCGCACCGACACGATGCTCATCGCGCACCTGCCCGACAACGACACGGCACCGACGCTGGTGAGCCTGCCGCGCGACTCCAACGTGGAGATCCCGGGCAACGGCGTCAGCAAGATCAATGCCGCGTTCTCGATCGGCGGGCCGAAGCTGCTCGTGCAGACCGTGGAGCAGGCGACCGGGTTGCGCATCGACCACTACGCCGAGATCAACTTCGCCGGGTTCGCGAACATGGTCGACGCCGTGGGCGGGGTCGAGATCGACGTGCCCAAGACGATGCACGACAACGCCACCGGGGTGACGATCAAGGCCGGGAAGCAGACGCTGGACGGCGCGAAGGCGCTGGCGTTCGTCCGTACCCGCAAGAGCGCGGCGACGCCGCGGTCGGACCTCGACCGCGTGGTGAACCAGCGGAAGTTCATCGGCGCGCTGGCCTCGGAGGTCGCGAGCCCGGCCACGTTCCTCAACCCGTTCGCCTTGTTCCCGCTGCTGTCGGAGGTGCCGGAGGCCCTGACCGTGGACGAGGGTGACCACCTGTACAACCTGGCGGGCCTCGGCCTCGCGATGGGCGATATCGGCGACGGCGGCACGATCACCACGACGGTGCCGGTGACCGACGGCTCCGCGACCCAGTGGGACGAGGCGAAGTCGGAGCAGCTGTGGGACGCCCTGAAGACCGATGCGGCGGTCCCCGCGGACGTGATCAACAACTAGCGGGAGCGCAGCGCCTCGAGCGCGCGGTCGGCGTGCACGGCCATGCGCAGCTCGCTCTTGACGACCTCGAGCACCCGCCGGTCGGTGTCGATGACGAAGGTCTGGCGGCGGGTGAGCAGCGGGCCGAACGAACGGCGCACGTCGAACTGCCTGGCGACCGTGCCGTCGGTGTCGGACAGCAGCGGGAAGTCGAACGCGTGCTGGTCGCTGAACGCCTTCTGCTTCGCGACGTCGTCCGGGCTGATGCCGACGCGGTGGGCCTTGACGGCCTCGAACTCGGCGGCGAGGTCGCGGAAGTGGCAGCTCTCCGCGGTGCAGCCGGTCGTCATGGCGGCGGGGTAGAAGAACAGCACCACCGGGCCGGTCGCCAGGAAGCCGCTCAGCGTCCGGGCGGTGCCCGTCTCGTCGGGCAGCTCGAACTCGGGGGCGAGGTCACCGGCCTTCATCGACGCTCCTCAGTCGGGGATCATGTGGTGCCATGGACACTACCGGGCGGCGCGTGGCGAAGATCGTGACCGAGGTCCTGTCACCGGCGGTGGTGGCGGTGGCGCTGCCGCTCGCCGTCGCCTGGCACGCGACCGGCTACGACGCCGTCGCCACCGTCGCCTGGGGCGTGGTCATCGCGATCTTCTTCTGCGTGCTGCCGATGGCCTTTCTCGTGCGCGGCGCGCGGCGTGGCCGGTGGGACGGCCACTGGGTGCGGGACCGCGCACACCGGATGGTGCCGCTGCTGGTGTGCCTCGGCTCCGCGCTCGCGGGCATGGTGGTCATGCTCGTGGGCGGCGCGCCACGCGAGCTGGTGGCCCTCGCCTGGGCGATGATCATCACGCTGGCGGCCTGTCTGGTGATCACGCGCTGGTGGAAGGTCTCCGTGCACGCGGCCGTGGCCGGGGGAGCGGTGGCGATGCTGGCCTTCGTGTACGGGCCGTGGCTCCTCGTGCTGGTCGCGCTGGTGGCGCTGGTGTGCTGGGCCCGCGTGGCCGTCGAGGACCACACGGTGGCGCAGGTCGTCGTGGGCGCCGCCCTGGGCCCGGTGGTGGGCGGCGCCGCGTTCCTCGCCCTCAGCTGAGCCTCACTGGTCCGCCAGCCGGAGCCCGGTCTCCGGGTGGAACAGGTGGATCTCGCTCGCGTCGCGCAGGCCCACCCGGACCGTCTCGCCGAGCCGCGGTGGGGTGCGGCCGTCGACGCGCACCACGACCCGGTCGCCGCCCTCGGCGAGCCGGCCGTGCAGGTACGCGTCCGCACCCAGCTCCTCCACGAGCTCGACCCTCAGCCCGAAGCCCGGCTCGCCGTCGCCGACCAGCCGCAGCGACTCCGGTCGCACGCCGATGGTGACCTCGCGCAGCTTCTCGCTCACCGCCACCGGCACCGGCAGCTCGCCCACGAGCACCCCGCCGTCGCCGAGTGGCCGGGTGCTCAGGTTCATCGCCGGCGAGCCGATGAACCCCGCCACGAACACGTTCGCGGGCCGGTCGTACAGCTCGCGCGGCGCCGCGCACTGCTGCAGCACGCCGTCGCGGAGCACGGCCACCCGGTCGCCCATGGTCATGGCCTCGACCTGGTCGTGGGTCACGTAGATCGTGGTCGTGCCGAGCCGCTGCTGGAGCTGGGCGATGTTCGCGCGGGTCTCCACCCGCAGCTTTGCGTCCAAGTTGGACAGTGGCTCGTCCATCAGGAACACGCTCGGCTCACGCACGATCGCGCGGCCCATCGCCACCCGCTGCCGCTGGCCCCCGGACAGCGCCTTCGGCTTGCGATCCAGGTACTTCGTGAGGTCCAGGAGCTTCGCCGCCTCCTTGACCTTGGCCGAGACGTCCTCCTTCGACACGCCGCGCAGCCGCAGCGCGAACGCCATGTTGTCGGCCACCGTCATGTGCGGGTAGAGCGCGTAGGACTGGAACACCATCGCGATGTCGCGGTCCTTCGGCGGCAGGTCGGTCACCTCCCGATCGCCGATGCGGATCGCGCCCTCGTCGACGTCCTCCAGGCCGGCGAGCATCCGCAGGGCGGTCGACTTGCCCGACCCGGACGGCCCGACCAGCACGAGGAACTCCCCGTCCGGCACCGCGAGGTCGAGCTTGTCCACCGCACGGACCTGCGCCGCCCCGGGGTAGACCCGCGAGGCCGCGGCGTAGACGACTTCAGCCATGATGACCTCCAGGTCACTTGACGGCGCCCATGGACAGGCCACGGACGAGGTGGTTCTGTGCGATCCAGCCGACGATCATCACCGGCAGCGAGGCCAGCAGCGCGGCCGCGGACAGCTGCGCCCAGTACAGGCCCTCGCTCGTGATGAAGCCGACCAGGAACACCGGTACCGTGCCGGCCCGCGCGGCGGTGAGGTTCACCGCGTAGAAGAACTCCGTCCACGAGAAGATCACGCAGATCAGCGCCGTGGCCGCGATGCCGGGTGCGACCACCGGCAGGATGATCTTGTACAGCAGCGTCGGCAGCGCGGCGCCGTCGACCCGGGCGGCCTCGATCATCTCGGTCGGCACCTCGAGGAAGAACGACCGCATCATCCAGATCGCGAGCGGCAGGTTCATCGACGTGTAGAGGATGACCAGCGCCCACACGTTGTCCAGCAGCTTGAGGTTCTGCGAGATCACGTACAGCGGGATGATCGCCGCGACCACCGGCAGCATCTTGGTCGAGAGGAAGAAGCCGAGCGCGTTGCTGGTGCCCTGCACCGGCGAGATCGACAACGCGTACGCGGCGGGGATGGCGAAGACCAGCACGATCAGCGTCACCAGCACCGTGACGAACGTCGAGTTCACCAGGTACGGCAGGAACCCGCGGTCCACCACGCCCGCGAACTGGTCGAGGGTGGGCGTGAAGAACAGCTTCGGCGGGTCGGTGTAGGCGTCGGCTTCCTGCTTGAACGAGGTCAGCACCATCCAGATGATCGGGAACACGAACAGGATCGCGATCACCCAGGTCAGCGCCGACAGCGAGATCGGCCCGACCCGTCGCTTCCGCCTGCGCCGCACGGGAACCGGGGTGTCCGGGGCGGTGTCCACTGTGGTGTCTACCGTGGTCATGTCACTTCACCCCGCCGCTCACCGAGAACGTCCGGAACATCAGCCGCAGCGCGAAGGTCGCCACGATCATGGTCAGGATGACCACGACCACGCCCATCGCCGAGGACTGGCCGATGTCGAAGCCCTGGAACGCTCGCTGGTAGATGTAGTAGGGCAGGTTCGTGCTGGCGATGCCGGGCCCGCCCTGGGTCATCAGGAAGATCGCGTCGAAGCTGTTCACGATGTAGATCGCGCCGAGCAACGTGGCCAGCTGGATGTACCGGGACAGCTGCGGCAGCGTGATCGACGCGAACGTGCGCCACCGGCCGGCACCGTCCACCTGGGCCGCCTCGAGCACCTCCTTGGACTGGCTCTGCAGCCCGGCGAGGAGCAGCAACATCATGAACGGCGTCCACTGCCAGACGATCTGCGTCATCACCGACGACAGCGGCCACTCCGCGAGCCAGTCGGTGGACCCGCCGAAGACGACGTTGAGCAACCCGTACGTCGGGTCGAACATCGTCGTCTTCCACAGCAGCGCGCCGGCCGCCGGCAGGATGAGGAACGGCGTGATCAGCAGCGTGCGGACCACGCCGCGGCCCATCATCTTCCGGTCGAGCAGCAGCGCGAGGCCGAGCCCGAGCAGCAGCGAGAGCAGCACGCTCGCGACGGTCAGCACGACCGTGTTGAGCAGCGCGGTGCGGAACTGGCTGTCGACGAACACGTCGAGGTAGTTCTGCAGCCAGACGAAGTGCCGCGAGCCGGGCCGCACGAGGTTCCACGACTGGAACGAGTAGATCAGCGTGAGCACGAACGGGATCTGCGTGACGACGATCGTGAAGATGAGTGCCGGCAGCAGGGGCAGCCGCCGGCGCCACGCCGCGCCGCGGATGCCGGTCGCGTCCTTTCGGGCGGGCGCGGACGTGGCCGGCGTCGCGACCCCGGCGGGCAGGGTTGAGGAGGTCATTGCGTCTCCCGGTAGGACTGGCCGACGGTGTCGGCGTACTCCTGGGACTGCGTCAGCGCCTCGTCGACCGTGATCTGGCCGGCGATCGCCGCGGAGATCTGCTGGCTCACCCGGGTGCCGAGGTCCTGGAACTCGGGGATGCCGACGAACTGGATGCCGGGGTAGGGCACCGGGTTCGCCATCGAGTTCTCCTGGGTGGCCTCGTTGATCGAGTCCAGCGTCGGCTGCGCGTACGCCTTCGCGGCGTCGGCGTACTCCGGGATGTCGTAGGTGGACTCGCGGCAGCCCGGCGGTACCCGGTTCCAGCCGAACTCCTCGCCGACCGACCGGACGAACTGCTTGTCGGTCATCCAGCGCATGAACTCCCAGGAGGCCTGCTTGTCCTTCGCCACCTTGGGCATGGCCAGCGACCAGGTGTAGAGCCAGCCGCTGCTCTTCGTGTTCTCGACCGGCGCGGGCGCGTAGCCGGACTTGCCGACGATCTTGCTGCTGGCCGGGTCCTCGTTGGTGCCGGCCATGACCGTCGCGTCGTACCACATGGCGGCCTGCCCCTGGGCGTAGCGCGTGCCGCACTCGGAGAACCCGGCGCTCGACGCGCCGACCTCGCCGTGCTCGCGCACCAGGTTCACGTAGAACTCGGTCGCCTCCCGGAACCGCGGCGAGGTGAGCCGCGCGTTCCAGTCCTCGTCGAACCAGCTCGCGCCGAACGTGTTGGCCACCGTGGTGAGCGGCGCCAGGGCCTCGCCCCAGCCGGGCTTGCCGCGCAGGCAGATGCCGGACACCCCGGCCTGCTCGTCGTCGAGCTCGGCGGCGTAGCGGGCGATCTCCTGCCACGTCGGCCGCTCGGGCATCGTGATCCCGGCCTTGTCGAACAGGTCCTTGCGGTAGGCCAGGAACGACGACTCGCCGTAGAACGGCACCGCGTACATCGAGTCCTTGTAGGACAGCGAGGTGCGGATGCTGGGAATGAAGTCGTCCTCGTCGTAGTCGCCGCTGCGCGCCATGTACGGCTCGAGGTTCTCCAGCCACCCGTTGGCCGCCCACTGCGGCGTCTCGTAGTTGCTGATCATCACGACGTCGAACTCGCCACCCTCGGTGGCCACCGACGCGGTGATCTTCGCGCGGGCCTGGTTCTCCGGCAGCGTGACGAACCGCAGCGTGATCCCGGTGTCGGCCTCGAACTGGTCGGACAGCTCGATCGCGTCCTGCATCTGCGGGTTGGCCACGATCGCGACGACCAGCGTGCGCCCGCCGGACCCGATCGCGCCGGCCCCGGCGCAGCCGCTGACCGCGAGCAGAACCGCGACGGCGAACAGCCCGAGCCATGCCACCCGCCCGGTGCGAAGCCGCGTCCCCACCTCGTTCATGGCAGCACCTGCACCTTCAGGCCGGCACCGCTGCGCATCAGGTCCAGCGCGGCCGGGTACTCCTCGAGCGGCAGCGTGTGGGTGAGCAGCGGGGTGGTGTCGATCGCCGCGGACGCGACGAGGTCGAGCGCGCGGCCGAAGCTGTGCAGCACGGCCATCGAGCCGATCACGGTGATCTCGTCGTTGTAGATCCGGAACGGGGACAGGGCGATCCGCGCCTGCGCCGGCGCGACCCCGAAGACCAGCAGCCGGCCGCCGCGGCGCAGCGCGTCGAACGCGGCCTCGATGGCCGGCGCGGCACCGGTGGCGTCCACGGCGGCGTCGAACCGGTCGTCGAGCGCGGCCACGTCCGCCGCGGTGGCCGCGGCGCCGAGGGCGGTGGCGCGGCCGAGCCGGGAGGTGTCCCGGTCGACGACGCTGACGGTGGCGCCCGCGCGCTGCAGCAGCTGCTGCATCAGCAGACCCATCGTCCCGGCGCCGACGACGAGGAAGCGCTCGCCGGGCTCGACGCCGACGCGGCGCACGCCGTGCACCGCACACGACAGCGGCTCCACGGTCGCGCCCTGCTGCCAGGTCATGGCGTCGGGCATCCGGTAGCAGTTGGCCGCCGGAACCGAGACGTACTCGGCGAACGCGCCGTTGACGGTGTCGCCGGTGGCGCCCCAGTTCTCGCAGAGGTTGCCTCTCCCGTCGCGGCACGGGCCGCAGTAGCCGCAGAACAGCGACGGGTCGACGGCGACCCGGTCGCCGGGTGCCCAGCCGGCCACGTCCGCGCCGAGCTCGACGATCTCGCCGGCGAACTCGTGCCCGGGCACGATCGGGTACGGGGTGGGCGGGAAGTGCCCGTCCGCGATGTGCAGGTCCGTGCCGCAGATGCCGCAGGCGCCGACCTTGACCACGACGTGGCGGGGTTCGGGTTTCGGATCGGGGACGTCGCCGACGCGGATCGACCCCGGCGTGTCGACGATGGCTGCTCGCATGCGGCCTCCTTCATGGGACGCTCATTTGAGCACTCACTCAGCTACTCACTGCGATGCATCGCCTTCGCATTGAAGGACTCTCTTGTGAGTTACGTCAACCTTTCGTCAGGATTTCGTGTTAGATTGCTCAAATGAGCGCCAAGCCGCGCCGGATGGGGCCAACAGAGGCGATCACGGCGGCGTCGATCGCCCGCCGGTTCTACGTGCTGGGCCACTCCAAGCTGGAGCTCGCCGAGGAGTTCGGCCTCAGCCGCTTCAAGGTGGCCCGCATCCTCGACCAGGCAAGGGAAACCGGTCTCGTGCGGGTGGAGTTCGATCTCGGCGTACCGGTCGACCTGGCGCTGTCCGACGAGCTGCGTTCCGCGTACGGTCTGAATCGTGTCCTGGTGCTCGAACGAGCGCTCTCGCAGGGCGAGCGGCCGGCGGTGCGGCGGCATATCGGTGCGCTCGCGGCGGCCGTGCTCACCGAGGTGGTGACGAAGGACGACGTGGTCGGCCTGTCGTGGGCACGATCGGTGAACGTGATGGCCGAGTCGATCACGACGCTGCCGCGGGTTCCCGTGGTGCAGCTGTGCGGTGTGCAGGCCGGGATGGACATGCGGGACCGTTCGGTGGAGACCGTGAGCCGGGTGGCGGCGATCGGCGGCGGGGAGGCGTACCCGATCTACGGCCCGCTCGTGTTGCGGGACCGGCGGACGACGGAGATCCTGCGCCGGCAGCCGGGCATCGCGGAGACGTTCGGCCAGTTCCGCAACCTGACGACGGCGGTGGTGTCCATCGGTGCCTGGGCGCCGGGGGAGTCCACTGTGTACGACGCGGTCGATCCGGCCGAACGGGACGCGATCGCCAGGCGCGGCGCCGTCGCGGAGGTCGCCGCCCGCCTCTTCGACGGCGACGGCAACGCCATGTCCACGGGTCTCGCGCACCACGTGCTGGCGGTGAGCACGGCGGACCTGAAACGGGTGCCGGAGGTGATCGCCCTCGGCTACACGGCCCCGAAGGCGGCGGCCATCGACGCCGTGCTGCGCTCGGGCATGGTCACCACGCTGATCACCGACACCGCGGCGGCCGAACCGGCCCTGAAGATCGCCGAACGGCGCGCCTGAGGATCAGGGCACGAGCAGGATCCGGCCGCCCAGCAGCCGGCCGTCCGGGCGAAACGGGGGACACGCGGTCCAGAACGGGGGACTCGCGGGTTCCGAGCGGGGGACTCGCGGGTTCGGAGCGTTGGACTCGCGGGCCGGGTCAGTTCCGGGGCGGGATACTTCGGCTGCGGCCGCGGAACTCGGCGACCACCTCGTCGCCGCGGCGGACGGTGACGTCGTAGATGCCGCTGCGGCCGTAGCGCACGCGCTCCTCGGCCCGTGCCTCCAGCACGTCGCCGCGGTGGGCGGACGTCACGAACGTGATGTCGGCGCCCGCGGCTACCGTGACCGGGCCATGGCTGTTGCACGCGCAGGCGAAGGCCGTGTCGGCGAGCAGGAACACGTACCCGCCGTGGGCGAGGTCGTGGCCGTTGACCATGGCGTCGGTGATCGTCATGCGCACGACGGCGAAGCCGGTACCGGCGTCGATCAGGGTGATGCCCAGCGAGCGGGAGGCGAGGTCGTCATCGAGCATGCGGCGCACCGGCTCCGGAACCATCGCGACATCATCGCAGGTCGGGCCGTTGCGCACGCGATCGGCCGGCGAGATTCTTGCCACATAGGTTGCACGTCAGAATGTAGGACATCAAACTATTCTTATGGCCAACGCCCCAGCGCTGCACCGCCCCGTGCACCCCGTCCGGTTCGTCACCGCCGCGAGCCTGTTCGACGGGCACGACGCGGCGATCAACATCATGCGCCGCATCCTGCAGTCGCAGGGTGCCGAGGTGATCCATCTCGGCCACAACCGCTCGGTCCGCGAGGTCGTCCGCGCCGCCATCCAGGAGGACGTCCAGGGCGTGGCCATCAGCGCCTACCAGGGCGGGCACGTCGAGTACTTCAGCTACCTGGTGGAACTCCTCGCCGAGCACGGCGCCGGCCACGTCAAGGTCTTCGGCGGCGGGGGCGGCGTCATCGTCCGCGAGGAGATCGACCTGCTGCACTCCCGCGGCGTCGCGCGCATCTTCTCCCCGGAGGACGGCCAGGAGCTGGGCCTCGCCCGGATGATCAACACGATGATCGAGGCCTGCGACACCGACCTGGCCCAGCGGCCCGCGCCCTCGCTCGACGCCCTCTACGCCGGCCAGCACGACGCGCTCGCCCGGCTGATCACGAAGGTCGAGGCCGGCGAGCTGGACGGCGCGACCCTCGAGCAGCTCCGCGAGGCGGCCGGCCGCCGGCAGGTGCCCGTCCTCGGCATCACCGGCACGGGCGGCTCCGGCAAGTCCTCCCTCACCGACGAGCTCGTCCGCCGGTTCCGCCTCGACCAGCAGGACAAGCTGCGCATCGCCGTGCTCGCGGTCGACCCGTCCCGCCGGCGCGGCGGCGGCGCGCTGCTGGGCGACCGGATCCGGATGAACACCCTCGGCGGGATCGCGGGCGTGCCCGGTGGGGACGGCGAGCAGGTGTTCTTCCGCTCGATCGCCACCCGCGGCGCGGTCACCGAGGTCCCCGAGCACCTGACCGACGTAATCGCCGCGGCGAAGGCGGCCGGCAACGACCTGGTGATCGTCGAGACGCCCGGCATCGGGCAGGGCGACGCGGCCATCGTGCCGTTCGTCGACTCCTCCCTGTACGTGATGACGCCGGAGTTCGGCGCCGCGTCCCAGCTCGAGAAGATCGACATGCTGGACTTCGCCGACGTCGTGGCGATCAACAAGTTCGAACGCCGCGGCGCCGAGGACGCGCGCCGCGACGTGGCCCGCCAGCTGGTCCGCAACCGCGAGGAGTTCGGCGTCCCCTGGGAGGACATGCCGGTCTACGGCACCAGCGCCGCCACCTTCAACGACGACGGCGTGACCGCGCTCTACCACCACCTGCGCGACCTGCTCGCCGGCGGCGGGCTGGCGGTCAGCGAGCCGACGCTCGCCCCGGTCGACGGCCGGGTGTCGACCCGGGCCGCCACCGTCGTGCCGGCCCAGCGGGTGCGCTACCTCGCCGACATCGCCGACACCGTGCGCGGCTACCACCGGCGGACCGACGAGCAGGTGGCCATCGTGCGCGAGCGGTCCGCGCTCACCCGCGCCCGCACGGCCCTCGACGACGCCGGCGCCCCCACCTCGGACATCGACCGGCTCGCCAAGGAGGCGGAGCGCCGGGTCGAGCACGACACCGCGGAGCTGCTGGAGCGCTGGGAGTCGGTCAAGGACGACTACACCGGCGACGAGCTCGTGGTGACGGTGCGCGACAAGGAGCTGCACACCAAGCTGTGGCGCGAGACCCTGTCCGGCACCCGGGTGCCGCGGGTCGCGCTGCCGCGGTTCGACGACGACGGCTCGCTGCTGCGCTTCCTGCGCAAGGAGAACCTGCCGGGCCACTACCCGTTCACCGCCGGCGTGTTCCCGTTCAAGCGCGAAGGCGAGGACCCGGCCCGGATGTTCGCCGGCGAGGGCGACGCGTTCCGCACCAACCGCCGCTTCCGCTACCTCTCCGAGGGCTCCGCGGCGACCCGCTTATCGACCGCGTTCGACTCGGTCACCCTCTACGGCCACGACCCGGACACGCCGCCGGACATCTACGGCAAGGTCGGCACCTCCGGCGTCTCGATCGCCACGCTCGACGACATGACGGCGCTCTACGACGGCTTCGACCTCACCGCACCGTCCACTTCGGTCTCGATGACGATCAACGGCCCGGCGCCGACGATCCTCGCGTTCTTCCTCAACACCGCCATCGACCAGACCGTGGCCAGGTTCGCGCAGGAGCACGGCCGGCAGCCGGACGACGCGGAGCGGGCCGACCTCGCCGCGTGGGCGCTCGCCAACGTCCGCGGCACCGTGCAGGCCGACATCCTCAAGGAGGACCAGGGCCAGAACACCTGCATCTTCTCCACGGAGTTCAGCCTGCGGATGATGGCGGACATCCAGGAGTGGTTCATCGCCAACAAGGTCCGCAACTTCTACTCGGTCTCGATCTCCGGCTACCACATCGCCGAGGCCGGCGCGAACCCCATCAGCCAGCTCGCCTTCACGCTGGCCAACGGGTTCACCTACGTCGAGTCCTACCTCGCGCGCGGCATGGACATCGACGACTTCGCCCCGAACCTGTCGTTCTTCTTCTCCAACGGCCTCGACGCCGAGTACAGCGTGATCGGCCGGGTGGCCCGGCGGATCTGGGCCCTGGCCATGAAGGAACGGTACGGCGCCAACGAGCGGTCGCAGAAGTTCAAGTACCACGTGCAGACCTCCGGCCGCTCGCTGCACGCGCAGGAGATGCACTTCAACGACATCCGCACCACGCTGCAGGCGCTCTGCGCGCTGTACGACAACTGCAACTCGTTGCACACCAACGCCTACGACGAGGCGATCACCACGCCGACGGAGAGCTCGGTGCGCCGCGCGATGGCCATCCAGCTCATCATCAACAAGGAGTGGGGCCTGTCGAAGAACGAGAACCCGCTGCAGGGCTCGTTCGTCATCGACGAGCTGACCGACCTGGTCGAAGAGGCCGTGCTCATGGAGTTCGAGCGGCTCTCGGAACGCGGCGGCGTGCTCGGTGCGATGGAGACCGGCTACCAGCGCGGCCGCATCCAGGACGAGTCGATGCTCTACGAGCAGCGCAAGCACGACGGCTCGCTGCCGCTGATCGGCGTGAACACGTTCCTGCCGAACAAGGAGAACGCCGAGGAGCCGCCGACCATCGAGCTGGCCCGGGCCACCGAGACGGAGAAGCGTTCGCAGGTGGACCGCACGCGAGAGTTCCAGCGCACCCACGCGCCGCAGGCACAAGACGCCCTTCGTCGGCTGCGCGACGCGGTGGCCGCGGACGAGAATGTGTTCGGCGTGCTGATGGACGCGGCTAGGGTGTGCACGCTCGGGCAGATCACGGATGCGTTCTTCGAAGTCGGTGGTCAGTACCGGCGCAACGTCTGACGGGTATCGGAGGAATCGTTGAATATCGAGCGTGTTGGGGTCGTCGGCTGTGGGCTGATGGGGTCGGGCATCGCGGAGGTCAACGCCCGGGCCGGGCTCGACGTGATCGTCAGCGAGGTGAGCAAGGAAGCGCTCGACGCCGGTCGCGCCCGGATCGAGAAGTCACTGGCCAGGGCGGTGCGCAGCGGCAAGCTGGACGAGGCCGGCCGCGATGCCGCGCTCGGCCGGCTGCGGTTCGCCACCGACCTCGCCGAGTTCGCCGACCGCCAGCTCGTGGTCGAGGCGGTCGCGGAGAACGAGCAGCTCAAGACCGAGGTGTTCACCACGCTGGACAAGGTGGTCACCGACCCCGACGCGATCTTCGCCTCGAACACGTCGTCCATCCCGATCATGAAGCTCGGCATGGCCACGTCGCGGCCCCAGCAGGTCATCGGGATCCACTTCTTCAACCCGGTGCCGGTGCTCAAGCTCGTCGAGCTCGTGCCCTCCCTGCTGACCGACGAGTCCACAAAGGAGCGCGCGGACGCGTTCGTGGAGGGCGTGCTGGGCAAGGAGGTCATCCTCTCCCAGGACCGGGCCGGCTTCGTGGTGAACGCGCTACTGGTGCCCTACCTGCTGTCCGCGATCCGGATGCTCGAGTCCGGCTTCGCGTCGGCCGAGGACATCGACACCGGCATGGTCCAGGGCTGCGCGCACCCGATGGGCCCGCTCGCGCTGACCGACCTGATCGGCCTGGACACGACGAAGGCGATCGCCGAGTCGATGTACGCCGAGTTCAAGGAGCCGCTGTACTCGGCACCGCCACTGCTGCTGCGCATGGTCGACGCCGGCCTGCTGGGCAAGAAGAGCAGCCGAGGGTTCTACGACTATCACTAGACACGGGTTCTGGCGTTGATACAGTGAGGCAATAGTGTCTCACTGGCTCGTCAGGAGGTCGTCGTGACCACGTCCGCGCGTACCGAGCCCGAGATCGCCATGCTCGGGCCGGGGTCGTTGCACTGGCGGTGGGCGGGGGAGGTGCGCGGGTACCTGCTGCTGGTCAAGGCCGGCCTGCTGCAGCTCATGCACCCCGGGCTCGGTGCGGGGGTCGAGCAGCATTCGGACTTCTTCAACGAGCCGTGGGAGCGGGTGCTGCGCTCGGTGCCGGAGATCCAGGGCGTCACGTTCGACTGGCCGAACGGCGATCGCACCGCGCGCCGGATCCGCGACTTCCACACGCACATCACGGGGGTGGACGGCCACGGCAAGCGCTACCACGCGCTCGACCCGGAGGTGTACTTCTGGGCGCACGCGACGATCTTCGACGCGCTGTTCCAGATGATCGACCTGTTCGACCACCCGATGACCGATGCGGAGAAGGAGCGGCTCTACGCCGAGGGGTGCGCGGCGTACCGGGCCTACGGGGTCTCGGACCGGGTGGTGCCGCCGGACTGGGCGAGCTTCCAGGCGTACTTCGACCGGATGTGCCGCGAGGAGCTGGTGATCACGCCGGCCGCGCGCGGGCTGATCGAGTTCGCGAAGGAGCCGCCGGCGACGTTCCCGCTGGTGCCCGCGCCGCTGTACCGCCTGGCCCGCAAACCCGCCGCGAAGCCGATGTGGTGGATCTCGGTCGGCACGCTGCCGCCGGTCGTCCGCGAGCGGATCGGCGAGCCGTGGACCGCCCGCGACGAACGCCGGCACCGGCTGTTCCGCCGCGCGGTGCGCACCGCCTGGCGCGTCATGCCGCCGCGGCTGCGGTACACCGGGCGCGCGCGGGCAGGCTACGCGCGCGCGGGGCGCGGTCCCCGTGGCTGACCTGCTGGAGCTCGTCCTCGCCGAGCCGTCGACGGACGCCGTGGGGGAGTCCATTGTGGACGCCGCGATGGCGGAGTTCCTCGCCTACGGCCTGCGGCGCACGAACGTCGACGCCGTGGCGCGGCGGGCGGGCGTGTCGCGGGCGACGCTGTACCGGCGGTTCGAGGGAAAGGACGCGCTCGTCCAGGCGGTGCTGGTTCGCGAGTCTCGGCGGTTCTTCGCGGGTGTCGCGGACGCGGTCGCCGGCCTCGGGTCGCCGGTGGACCGGCTGGTCGAGGGCTTCGTCGTCGGCGTGCGCTTCGCGCGTGAGGACCCGCTGCTCAACCGGCTGCTGGCGTCGGACCCGGAGGCGCTGCTGCCGTACCTGACCACGAACGGCGAACTGGTCGTCGCCGCGGCGCGGGACTTCCTGGTCCGCCAGGCGCCGGAGGTCCCGGTGGCCGACCGCACTCCGGCCGGCGTCGCGGAGGTGTTCGTCCGGCTGGCGATCTCGTTCACCCTGTTGCCCGGCGGCGCGATCCCCCTCGCCACCGACGACGAGGTACGCGCCTTCGCGCGCGGCTACCTCGCCCCGCTGATGCGTTCCGGCTGACCCAGGGCGGCGTCGAGCAGCAGCCGCAGGTCCGCCTTGGCGCGCCGCCACCACGTCTCCAGCTGCGCGGTGTCCGGATTGGACAGTCCGAGGAGGCGGAGGCCGCGGACGGTGTCCAGCGCGGTGTACATGACGTGGCGGAACCGCGGGTTGTCCGCGTACTCGGCGAAGGCCGCGGCGGAGAACTCCAGCAGCGCCGCGCGGGCGTCCGGCTCCACCGCGATCAGGTGCCCGCGCAGCTCGGGATCGGTCCGCGCGGCGACCCACATCTCGATCGTCGCGGACTGGACCGGGCCCTGGTGGATCTCCCACATCAGGTCCAGGCCCGCGTCGAGCGGGTCGGGCGCCGTGCGGACGGTGTCGAGCCGCTCGAAGGTCAGCTCCGTGCGGCGGGTGGCGAGGTGCTGGACGACGGCGGCGACGAGGTCCGCGCGGGTGGGGAAGTGGTGCACCTGCGCGCCCCGGGTCACCCCCGCGAGCTCGGTGACCCGGGTCGTCGTGGTGCCCGAGTAGCCGTACCGGACGAGGCAGTCCACGGTGGCGTCGAGCAGGCGCTTGCGCATCGCGGCGCTGCGTTCCTGCTGAGTGCGGCCGGTCTTGGACTTCCGCGCGGGCATCCGGTCAGGCTACCGATTCGCGCGCTGTTGTCGGGAGTTGTGGTCCGCTGTCGACAGTTCGCCGGTACAGGGCGCCGAAGCCCGCGAGCAGACCGGCGGCGACCAGCGCCGCGAGCCCGGCCAGGGACAGCAGAGCCGGCACGAGCGGCGCGTCGAGTGGCGACACCTTCGCGATCGACTCGGCGATCACGACCCCTCCGAGCACGGTGTAGCCGGCCACGCCGAGCCGGACGATCCGCAGCCGCACCGGCTCGGCCCACGACGTGAACGTCAGCAGCCACGCCAGGCCCGGCAGTACGAGGATCGCGTGCATCGTGACCGCGTGCGCCGGCTTGAGGAACCCGGCCGTCTCGAACGCCGCCTGCGGATCGGTCCTGCTCATCGGCACCCCGATCGCGATCATCGCCGCACCGACCCCCATCGCCACGGTGAGCACCACGAACCCGTACCGCATCGCCAGCCGCATGCTCGGCGAGCTCTTCCCGACACCGCGGAACGCCGCGATCGTGAACGCCAGCACCAGCACGACGATCAGCAGCCCGCCGAACGCGAGCGACCCCGCCACGGCCGAGTCGAACGGTGTCTGGAAGTTGAAGTGCGACGGCACCCCGCGCCAGGCCTGCATCGACACGAGCAGCGTCTCCAGCACGCACGCCACCGTGAACCCGGCCAGCAGCACCCGCCGTGCCGTCGCGCCGACGCGCACGAAGTGGGTGGCCCACCCGACCGACGCGAGCGTGAGTCCGAACGACAACCCGAACGTGGCCGCCTTGCGCAGCGAGATCGGCCCCTCCCAGGACCCGCCGGTGACGAGCAGGACGGCCACGTGCACCAGTCCGCTCGCGAACAGCACCCCGCCGACCACGAACGCCGTCCGCTCGGTGCGGGTCCCCTCGGTCCAGCTGCGCCGCAACGAGCGGCCCATCGCCGGGATCGCGGTGATCATGGCGCCACCTCCGCGCCTCAGCCTCCTCCGCGCGCCGCCGGATGTCGTCAGCGCCGCGTTGACTCCGCGGCTACTCCCGTGGGCGTATCCGGGCCTCGGCGGGGCACTCGCCGGGAGTACGTCAGCGGCTCGCGGTGCCGGCGCGCGGCGTCCCGGCTGGCGCAGGCGGGGGAGCAGTAGCGCTGGCGGCCACCGCGGGTGAAGTCGCCGAACGGCAGGCGGCACTCGGTCAGCGCGCAGCGGCTGAGGCGGTCCATGCCGGGGCCGGTGAGGTGCAGCGCGGTGCCGACGCTGATCAGCGCGCGGAGTACCGCGGCGAGGCGCAGATCCGCCTCGGCGACCGGCCGCTCGAACACCGAGGGTTCCCCTCCGGATGGCCACCGGGCTGGTCGCCACGCCCCCACGGACGGCCGCTGACCTGGCGCAACGCTGCGCCAAGGCCGGCGGGTCCGCTACCGACGCTGTGCCTGCGGCTCGACCGTGTCGTGCCGGGCACCGCGCCGCTCGGCGGCACTGCCGGAATGATCGTGAACGCGGCGGGGTTGTCGTGGAGCGACGACCATCACGCCGGTGATGTCGGCCGGGACGGCTAGCTTGGGGGGACGCCGGCCCGCAGGCGAGCAGGAGGGGTGTCCGTGACCGAGGGTTTCGTGCCGAGCGAGTCAGCCATCCGGCGGGCACTGCGCCGCGCCCGGGATGGTGTCGCGCTCGACCGCACCGAGGCCGAGACGCTGCTGCACGCCCGCGGCGAGCAACTCGGCTCCCTGTTCGACGCCGCGACCCGGGTGCGCGACGCGGGGCTCGAGGCGACCGGGCGGCCGGGGGTCGTCACGTTCTCGCGCAGTGTCTTCGTGCCGCTGACCAAGCTGTGCCGGGATCGGTGCCACTACTGCACCTTCGCCACCGTGCCGGGCCGCGTGCCGGCCGCGTACCTCAGCCCGGACGAGGTCCTCGACATCGTCCGGCGCGGCGCGGAGCTGGGCTGCACGGAGGTGCTCTTCACGCTCGGCGACCGGCCCGAGGACCGGTGGAGCGCGGCGCGCGAGTGGCTCGAGGAGGCCGGCTACCCGGACACCCTGTCCTACGTCCGGGCCATGTCGATCAAGGTGCTGGAGGAGACCGGCGTGCTCCCGCACCTCAACCCCGGGGTGCTGAGCTGGACGGACTTCCAGCGGCTGAAGCCGGTGTCGGCGTCGATGGGCATGATGCTGGAGACGACCGCCACGCGCCTGTGGTCGGAGCAGTCCGGCGCGCACTACGGCTCGCCGGACAAGGAGCCGGCCGTGCGGCTGCGGGTGCTCGAGGACGCGGGGCGCAGCAACGTCCCGTTCACCACGGGGATCCTGATCGGTATCGGCGAGACGCTCGCCGAACGGGTCGACTCGCTGTTCGAGATCCGGCGGATCGCGCGGCAGTACGGCGGCATCCAGGAAGTGATCGTGCAGAACTTCCGCGCGAAGCCGGACACCGCGATGGCGCGGATGGCCGACGTCGAGGCGGACGAGCTCGCCGCGACCGTCGCGGTCGCGCGGCTCGTGCTGGGGCCGAAGATGCGCATCCAGGCGCCGCCGAACCTGATCGGCGGGGAGTACGAGCTGCTGCTGCGCGCGGGCATCGACGACTGGGGCGGCGTGTCCCCGCTGACCATCGACCACGTCAACCCCGAGCGGCCGTGGCCGCGGCTGGCGGAGCTGACCGCGCGCACGGAGGCGGCGGGGTTCCGGCTGGCGGAGCGGCTGCCGATCTACCCCGAGTACGTCCGGCGCGGGGAGCCGTGGCTGGACCCGCGCGTCGCCGGGCACGTCGCCGCGCTCGCCGATCCGGCGACGGGGCTCGCGGCCGCGAACGCGGCGCCGGTCGGGCGGCCGTGGCAGGAGCCGGAGGTGGCGCTCGTCGACTCGGGGCGCACGGACCTGCACACCTCGATCGACACGGTCGGCCGGGCCGCGGACCGGCGGGACGACTTCGACTCGGTGTACGGGGACTGGGACGAGCTGCGGGCGCAGGTCACGTCGTCGCCGTCGCGTGCGGCGGGTCCGGCGGACCGGCTGCGCCCGTCGTTCGCGACCGCGCTGCGCCACGCCGAGTCCGACCCGGGTGGGCTGTCCGATGAGGACTCGCTGACGCTGCTGTCGGCCTCCCCGGGCGCGGAGATCGACGCGCTCGCGGCACTGGCCGACGCGGTCCGCGCGGACGCCGCCGGCGACGACGTCACGTACGTGGTCACCCGCAACATCAACTTCACCAACGTCTGCTACACCGGCTGCCGCTTCTGTGCCTTCGCCCAACGGCGCACCGACAGCGACGCGTACACGCTGTCGCTGGACCAGGTCGGCCAGCGGGCCGCGCAGGCGTGGGCGGTGGGCGCCACCGAGGTGTGCATGCAGGGCGGCATCCACCCGGACCTGCCCGGCACGGCGTACTTCGATATCGCGGCGGAGGTCAAGAAGCGCGCGCCGGGCCTGCACGTGCACGCGTTCTCGCCGATGGAGGTCGTGAACGGCGCCTCGCGGACCAACCTGTCCATTCGCGACTGGCTGACGGCGGCCCGGGAGTCCGGAGTGGACTCACTGCCGGGCACCGCGGCCGAGATCCTGGACGACGACGTCCGCTGGATCCTGACGAAGGGCAAGCTCCCGACGGCGGCGTGGATCGAGGTCGTCACCACGGCACACGAGCTGGGCATGGCCACGACGTCGACGATGATGTACGGCCACGTCGACAACCCGTCGCACTGGGTAGGGCACCTCAAGCTGCTCCGGGACCTCCAGGCGCGAACCGGTGGTTTCACCGAGTTCGTGCTGCTGCCCTTCGTGCACACGAACGCCCCCTTGTACCTGGCCGGTATCGCCCGCCCGGGCCCGACGCACCTGGAGAACCGCGCGGTGCACGCGCTCGCACGCCTGCTGCTGCACGGTCGCATCGACAACATCCAGACCAGCTGGGTCAAGCTCGGCGACCGGGGCGTGGTGGACGTGTTGCGGGGCGGGGTGAACGACCTGGGCGGCACGCTGATGGAGGAGACGATCAGCCGCATGGCGGGCTCGGACAACGGCAGCTACAAGACGATCGCCGACCTGGAGGCGCTGGCCCACCTGGCAGGCCGCCCCGCCCGCCAGCGCACGACGACCTACGGGCCGGTACCGGCGGAGCGCCTCCACACGGCGCGGGAGCACGACGGGGTCTGGCGTCCGAACCTGCTGCCCCTGGTGAGCGGCTAGGGGGCCGGGTGGTGCCCTCCGCGTGCGCGAAGGGCACCGGTCCGGACTACTCGCACCAGGTGTTGCCCGTGTAGGCCAGCTTGCTCGCCAGGATCCAGCCCCACTTGCCGTTGGCGGCATTGGCGCCGTAGTAACGCGGGTTGCCCTTGATCCGCACGTTGAAGGTGTCGCCGGGGATGGCCCAGCCCACGAACGAACCGCCGCTCTCGGCGTCGGTCATGTCTCCGTCGGTGGTGACCTGGTACTGCCACACCGTGGTGCACTCGGCACCTGCGCCGCCACCGGGGACGGATCCGGTGTCGGCCTGTGCGACGCCCGCACCCGCGACAACCGACCCGGCCACGGCCAGGAATGCGACGGCACTGCGAAGACGTGATGTCACTAACTACCTCCGTAATTGGTTGGAAACTTGTCCCCGACGCGGAGAAATCTATCGGCGACTCGCGCACGCCCGGAAGTACCGCTGATCCACTCCACCCGAACGGCCTAGGGTGTTGCCGTGCGCCGCGCGCACCCACGCCGACGGAAGAACGAGGTGGCACATGGCTCAGGAGGTTCGGGGCGTCATCGCCAGGTCGAAGGGCGCGCCCGTGGAGATCGAGACGATCGTCGTGCCGGACCCGGGGCCGGGCGAGGCGGTGGTCGAGGTCCAGGCCTGCGGCGTCTGCCACACCGACCTGCACTACCGCGAGGGCGGCATCAACGACGAGTTCCCGTTCCTCCTCGGTCACGAGGCCGCCGGCACGGTCGAGTCCGTCGGCGAGGGCGTGACCGACCTCGAACCCGGCGACTACGTCGTCCTCAACTGGCGCGCGGTCTGCGGCACCTGCCGTGCCTGCCTGCGCGGCCGTCCCTGGTACTGCTTCTCGACCTTCAACGCCGACCAGCCGATGACGCTCACCGACGGCACGAAGCTCTCGCCCGCCCTCGGTGTCGGCGCGTTCGCCGAGAAGACGCTCGTCCATAGTGGACAATGCACGAAGGTCGACCCCGCGGCGTCGCCCGCCGCGGCCGGGTTGCTCGGCTGCGGGATCATGGCCGGCCTCGGCGCCGCGGTGAACACCGGTGGCGTCACCCGCGGCGACAGCGTCGCGGTCATCGGCTGCGGCGGCGTGGGCAGCGCGGCCGTGGCGGGCGCCGCGCTCGCCGGTGCCACGAGGATCATCGCGGTGGACGTGGACGAGCGGAAGCTCGACTGGGCGAAGAAGTTCGGCGCCACGCACACGGTCAACGCGAAGAACGCCGACGTCGTCGCGGCCGTCCAGGAGCTCACCGGCGGGTTCGGCGCGGACGTCGTCATCGAGGCGGTCGGCCACCCGGAGACGTGGAAGCAGGCCTTCTACGCGCGTGACCTCGCCGGCACGGTCGTCCTCGTGGGCGTGCCGACGCCGGACATGACGCTCGAGATGCCGATGATCGACTTCTTCGCGCGCGGCGGCTCGCTCAAGTCCAGCTGGTACGGCGACTGCCTGCCCTCCCGCGACTTCCCGTACCTGATCGACCTCTACCGCCAGGGCCGGCTCGACCTCGACGCGTTCGTCACCGAGACCATCGCGCTCGACCAGGTCGAGGCCGCGTTCACGAAGATGCACCACGGCGACGTGCTGCGCTCCGTGGTGGTCATGTAGTGGCGGCCCGCATCGAGAAGGTCACCACGTCCGGCACGTTCCATCTCGACGGTGGCAGCTGGGACGTCGACAACAACGTCTGGCTGCTCGGCGACGACGAGCAGGTACTGATCATCGACGCCGCCCACGACGCCGAGGCGATCGCCGCCGCGGCGAACGGGCGCGAGGTCGTCGCGATCGTCTGCACGCACGCCCACGACGACCACGTGAACGCCGCGCCCGCGCTGTCGGCGAAGACCGGCGCGCCGGTCCTGCTGCACCCGGCCGACGACGTGCTCTGGCGCCTCGCGCACCCGGACGCGCGGCCGAGCGCCGAGCTCGCCGACGGCGACACGCTGCGGGTCGCGGGCGTCGACGTGCGGGTACTGCACACGCCCGGCCACGCGCCCGGCGCGGTGTGCCTGCACGTGCCCGAGCTCGGCGTCGTGTTCACCGGTGACACGCTGTTCCAGGGTGGACCGGGCGCCACCGGCCGCTCCCATTCGGACTTCGGCACGATCATCGAGTCGATCCGCGAACGGCTGCTGCCGCTGCCGCCCGGGACCGTCGTGCACACCGGACACGGCGACGACACCACGATCGGCGACGAATCACCCCGGTTGGAGGAGTGGATCGCCCGAGGTCACTAGCCTAGGCTCCTCCGTAGGATTGTCGACAATCCCCGACGAGGAGTGCTGATGGCTGAGCTGTCCCCGATTCTCAAGCAGGCGACGCCCGTGCTCGCCGAGCGCGGCGAGGGCGTGTACCTCTACGGCGAGGACGGGCGCCGGTACCTCGACTTCACCGCCGGGATCGGGGTGACCAGCACCGGCCACTGCCACCCGACGGTCGTGCGGGCCGTGCAGGAGCAGGCGGCCAAGCTCATCCACGGCCAGTACACGACGGTCATGCACCGGCCGCTGCTGACGCTGTCCGAGCGGCTGGGCTCGGTGCTGCCCGAGGGGCTCGACGCGCTGTTCTACGTCAACTCCGGCAGCGAGGCGGTCGAGGCGGCCCTGCGGCTGGTCCGGCACGCGACCGGCCGGGCGAACGTCGTGGTGTTCCACGGGTCCTTCCACGGCCGCACGATCGGCGCGGCGTCGATGACCACGTCGGCCACCAAGTTCCGCGCCGGGTTCGCGCCGCTGATGGGTGGCGTCACCGTGGCGCCGTTCCCGACCGCGTACCGCTACGGCTGGTCCGAGCAGGAGGCGACCCGCTTCGCGCTGCGCGAGCTGGACTACGTGCTGGCCACGATGTCCGCGCCCGCCGAGACCGCCGCGTTCTTCGTCGAGCCGGTGCTCGGCGAGGGCGGCTACGTGCCGGCGAACACGGAGTTCTTGCAGGGCCTGCGCGAGCGGGCCGACCGGCACGGGATCCTGCTCGTCGTCGACGAGGTGCAGACCGGCTTCGGGCGCACCGGCCGGTTCTGGGGCCACCAGCACTTCGACGTCCGGCCCGACGTGCTGGTCACGGCGAAGGGCCTGGCGAGCGGCTTCCCGCTGTCCGCGATCGCCGCGCCGCGCGACCTCATGGCCAAGGCGTGGCCGGGTTCGCAGGGCGGGACCTACGGCGGCAACGCGGTCGCCTGCGCCGCCGCGATCGCCACGCTCGACGTCGTCCAGTCCGAGGGCCTGGTGGACAACGCGGACAAGATGGGCGCGCGGCTGCGCGAGGGCCTCGCCAAGGTGGCCGCCGACCTGCCGGCGATCGGCGACGTCCGCGGCCTGGGTCTCATGCTGGGCAACGAGTTCGTCGACCGCGACGGCGAGCCCGACGCGGCCACGGCCGCCCGCGTGCAGCAGGCCGCCGCGGCCGCCGGGTTGCTGCTGCTCACCTGCGGCGCGGCCGGCAACGTGGTCCGGATGATCCCGCCGCTCGTGGTCACCGCGGACCAGATCGACGAGGGCCTGGCCCTCTGGCGCGAAGCGATCACCGCCGTCTAGCCCCACCCGCGAGTCCCCCGTTCCCGCTCGCGTGTCCCCCGTTCGGAACGGGGGACACGGCGGCCGGAACGGGGGACTCGCGAGGTCAGAGGTGGGTCGCGTACTCCTTGGCCAGCTCCTCGGCGCGGTCCGGTGGCCACGGGCGGGGTTCGCCGTGGATCGCGGTGAAGAACAGCTCCAGCTGGACGTGCCAGGCGCCCAGCGCGGTCGCCCGCAGGTCCGCCAGCCGGGCCGGGCCGGTCTGGCTGAGCTCGACACGCACGCCCAGCTCGTCGTCGGCGACGATCGTCCAGCGCACCCGGCCGGCCGGCGCGCCGTCGTGCAGCCACTCGTACTCCAGCACGTGCGGCGCGTCGACCTCGGTGAGCCGCCCGGCCGGCACGTACCCGTTGGTGGCGCGCCGCGGCGGCTCGCCGCCGGGCTCGGGCGTGTCGTCCTCGACGATCAGTGCCCACACGTCGGCCGGCGGCTTCCACACGAGGTCGCGCGCGAACCGCAGCTCCCAGCCACCGTCGGTGTCGCGGACGGTGCCCGCGCCGAGGCCGAACTCGTCGATGTAGCGCGCCATCGGGGTGAGCCAGTCGGTCCGCGGCACCGCGGTGGTCCCGTCGAGCCGGGCCGCGAGCTGGTCGAGGCACTGGTCCCACCCCGCCGCGGTCCGGCCCGCGCCGAGCCGGCCGGCCCAGCCGCCGCCGAGGGTCTGCGTGAACGACAGCAGGCAGCCGTCGCCCTCCGGGAACAGCTCGATGCGCAGCACGTCGGTGTTCCACCGGAACATGAAGACCTTCTCCGGATCGACCTCGAGCACCTCGCCGTCCCAGGTGCCGTCGACGACCGCCTCCGCGGGGAACGTGAACCGTATCGGCGCGCCGGGCCGCAGCTCGGCCTCGACGGCCGCCGGGAACCAGTGGGTCATCTCGGCGGGGTCGGTGACCGCGCGCCACACCTTGGCGGGGGAGTGGCGCAGCAGCCGTTCGAAGTGCAGCACCGGCCGCCCGTCGATCGTCCGCAGGGTCGCGCGATTGGTCACGGCTGATCAGTCCTCCATCTCGTCCAGGCGCCGTTCCAGGGCGTCCAAGCTGTCTGTCCACATGCGGCGATAGGGCGCCAGCCAGGCGTCGATCTCGGTCAGCGGGTCCAGCCGCAACCGGTACAGCCGGCGCTGGGCGTCCCGCCGCACCTGCACCAGGCCGGCGCCGCGGAGCACCTTGAGGTGCTTGGACACCGTCGGCTGGGTCAGGGCGAGCCGCTCGACCAGGTCGCCGACCGGGCGTTCGCCGTCGCGGAGCAGGTCGAGGATCTCCCGGCGACGGGGCTCGGCCAGCACCTCGAATGTAGATGCCATACTGGGAATATAGCTGCCATGGCATGTACGCGCCAGTCCGCTACCGTCGCCGGGTGTCCCGCGCGTACGGCTACGTCGGCCCGGCCCCGCTGCTCGCCACGGTGCGCCCGGGATCGGCGGGGCACCGGATCGGCTCGCCGGACGACCTCGCCGCGTGGCTCGCGGCCCGTGGCGCGGAGGCGGCGCAGCCGTGCACGTTCGTCGTCGACCCCGACGGGTTGCTGCGGCTCGCGCCGCGGCGCAGCGAGCACGTCGCCTGCGCGGGCGGCGGGGCCGTGCTCGGCGCGGGGGAGATCACGTTCGGCCGCGACGGCGCGCGCTGGGCGGCCACCGACGTCAGCAACCAGTCGACCGGTTACTGCCCGGACCCGGACTCCTGGCCGGCGGTCGCGGCCGCGCTCGACCGGGCCGGCGTGGCGCATCCCGGCGAGTTCACCGACCCCGTGGTGTTCCGCCGCTGCCCGGCGTGCGGCGAGTGCAACCTGGTGAAGGACGCCGACTACACCTGTGCCCTCTGCGGCGCGGACCTGCCCCGCGAGTGGAACTTCTAGCCGGCCAGGACGCCGAGCAGGCGGGCCACCTCGTCCGCCACCGCGGCGCGGGCCGCGGCGAGGTACCTGCGGGTGTCCACCACGTCCGGGTGGGCCGCCAGGAACGCGCGCACCGCGGCGGTGAACGTCTTGTTCAGCTGCGTCGCGATGTTGACCTTCGTCATGCCCGCGCGCACCGCACGGGTCAGGTCCGCGTCCGCCACGCCCGAGGAACCGTGCAGCACCAGCGGAACCGGCACCGCGTGGTGCAGCCGGGCGATCAGGTCCAGGTCGACGGTCGCGTCGCGGGTGAGCATCGCGTGCGACGTGCCGACGGCGACCGCGAGCGCGTCGATCCCGGTGGCCGCCACGTAGGCGCACGCCTGTGCCGGGTCGGTGCGCGCGCCCGGCGCGTGCACGCCGTCCTTGCCGCCCACCTCGCCGAGCTCCGCCTCCACGTACACCCCGTGCGCGTGGCAGTGCGCCACGACGTCCGAAGTGGACGCGACGTTGTCCGCATAGGACATCGTGGACGCGTCGTACATCACCGAGCCGAAGCCGAGCCGCACGGCCTCGCGCACGAGCGAGACGTCGGTCGCGTGGTCGAGGTGCACCGCCACCGGCGTCCACGATGCCCGCGCCACCGCCAGCGTCGCGACCGCGACGGGCTCGAGCGAACCGTGGTAGCGCACCGCGTTCTCGCTGATCTGCAGCACGACCGGGGCGCCCGCGGCCTCCGCGCCGGCCACCAGCGCCTCGGCGTGCTCGAGCTGGATGACGTTGAACGCGCCGACCCCGCGGCCGGCCTTCGCCGCGGCGCCGACGATGTCAGCGGTCGGGGTGAGCATCGATTTCCTCCACGGCGACGCGCGGCGCCAGGCGCCGGTAGGTGTCCAGGTCGACGTCGCCGGCGAGCGGGCGGGCCACGGCCGCGGCGGACAGCGCCACGGCGTCGGCGAGCACCGCCGGCCAGGGCGTGCCGGCCGCGAGGCCCGCGGCGAGCGCCGCCACGCACGCGTCGCCCGCGCCGGTCGGGTTGCCGCGCAACGGTTCCGGCACCCTCGCCCGCCAGCAGCCGCCGGCGGTGACCGCGAGCAGGCCGTCCGCGCCCAGCGAGGCGACGACCGCACCCGCGCCGTGGGCACGCAGCCGGCGCGCGGCCGCGAGCGGGTCCGGCTCGCCGGTCACCGCGAGCTCGCCGGCGTTCGGCTTGACCACGTGCGGGCGCGCGGCGGCACCCGCGAGCAGCGGCGGGCCGGAGGTGTCCAGGATCGCCGGCGCCGGAGACGCGCCGATCAGCTGCGCGTACGCGTGGTCGGGCAGGCCCGGGGGCAGGCTCCCGGACAGCACGACGACGGCCGCGCGGGCGGCCAGGTCGTGGAACCGGCCGGCGAACCACGTCCAGTCCGCCACGGACAGCCGGGGGCCGGGCTCGTGGAACCCGGTCGCCGAACCATCCTTTTCGGACACGATGGTGACCGTACGGCGAGCCGGGCCGGACGGCTCGGCGAACGCCTCCCGGATCCCGGCCGCCGCGAGGTCCGCGCGGATGGCCCGGCCGGTGTCGCCGCCGGCGAACCCGGTCGCGAGCGTGTCGTGCCCGAGCGCGTGCAGCACCCGGGCCACGTTGACGCCCTTGCCGCCGGCCCGCGCACCGGTCGCGGCCGCGCGGTGCGTGGCGCCCGGGACGAGCGCGGGCACGTGGTAGGTGACGTCGAGCGCCGCGTTCAGCGTGACGGTCAGGATCACGCGGCCCCCTCGCCGGCTGCGCTCACGCCGCCTGCCAGGCCATGATCGCCGAGCCGATGCAGCCGGCGTTGTCGCCGAGCGCGGCGGGCACGATCTTCGGCACCCGCTGGAACGTCATCCGGCCCACGAGCGCCTCCCGCAGCGGCGCCAGCAGCGTGTCGCCGGACTCGGCGAGGCCGCCACCGATGGCCACGATCTCCGGGGCGAACAGCGTGCTCGCGGTCGTCAGCGCCGCGGCGAGCCCCTCGACGGCCCGGTCCCACACGGCGACCGCGGCCGGTTCGCCGGACCGCACGGCCTCGGCCACGTCGGCGGCGCGGGTCACCGGCTTGCCGCTCGCCTCGGCGTAGCGGCGGGCGATGTGCGCCGCGGACGCGACGGTCTCCAGGCACCCGCGGATGCCGCAGCCGCAGACAGTCCCCTGTGGATCGACGACGATGTGGCCGATCTCGCCCGCGTACCCGTCCGCGTCGAGCCGGTGGCCGTCGACGAGCACGGCCGCCGCGATGCCGGTGCCGATCGGCATGAACATGGCGTTGCGCACCCCGGCCGCCGCGCCGACGGTGAACTCGGCGAGCCCACCGGTCCGCACGTCGTGCCCGAGCGCCACGGGCATGCCGGCGGCCTCGCTGAGCTGCGCGCGCAGCGGCAGCTCCCGCCAGCCCAGGTTGACCGCGGCCCGGGCGATGCCGTGCTCCTCGTCGATGATCCCGGGCGCCGCGACGCCCACCCCGCACACGGTGGCCGCGCCGGCGGTACCCCGCAGCTCCTCGATCAGCTCGGCGATCTGCCCGACATCAACGCTGCCGCCAACCCGCCGGGTGGCCGTGCGATGGGTGTGCAGAACGCGCAGATCCTCGCCAACCAGCGCCGCCTTGATAGAGGTACCGCCGACGTCGATAGCCGCAACAACCCGCCGTTCCACTCCATCCACACAGTGCAATGTAACCGCTCCCAACCGCACCTAAGGGGAACGGAACGCAACCCAGCCACATGTACGCGCCAAACGGGAAGACATCAGCCCAAGGCGACCAGAAGGGTTAATTCCGGGGAGGCGGGCTAGCTTGGGTCGAAGGGGATGCCGGGGGGCATGGCCTCGGCGAGGTTGCCGGCGAAGGCGCTGTCCTTGATGCCCAGGCTCGCGGAGCCGAAGTCGGCGGCGGTCAGCCGGTCGCGGATGCCGGCCGGGTAGTTGTCCCAGCCGACCAGGTCCGGGTACTGCCACGTGCCGTAGTGGTTCTCGGGCTGCTCGTCCTTCGCGGCGAGCCGGAAGCAGTGGGTGCTCGCGCCGTCCTTGTGGTAGATCACCTTCGCGTGGGTGCCCTCCCAGCCGGCGTCGGCGGCGGGGTAGGTGTCGTAGTCGCCGTGCCGGGAGACCGACACGTACTGTGCCGCGTCGCCGCTGACCCAGATCACGACATGCTCGAGGTCGTGCCGGTGGCCGAACGGGTCCCAGCCGGGCACGGCCTGGTCCTTCTCGAAGTACAGGTCGTAGAGGTAGGCACACCAGCCGTTGTTGCACTTGGACCGCGAGTAGGAGTTCGTGTTGTCCAGATCGGACTGGTCGTGGCAGTCGCCGTCGAGCGCGCCGGACGGGTTCAGGCCGGGGTTGAGCGTGCCGTCCGGGCCGATCGCGGGGGTGGGGTAGCAGCCGTCGCCGTCGTAGTCGAACGCCGGCTGCCACTTGCCCTCGGCCTCGGAAGAGCTCGCGGGCAGCGAGGTGGGCGGGGTGGCCCAGGCGATGGCGGGCGCGGCGAGCATGACCGCGGTGGCTCCGGCGACGATGGTGAACGTGCGCGACACGGCCTTCATTGGTATAGACAACCATCGGCGCGGCCGGGCGCGGCACCGACGAACGGACGATCCCGTTCCCTGTTATTCCCGGTGTCCGAGCATGCTCAGCACGAGGTCGGCATACTGCCGGCCGAGCATCGCGGGCGACGGTTTGCTCGTCGGCGTGTACCAGCGGGCCACGTCGATGCCCAGCGACAGCACGGCCCGCGCCGCCGTCCGCACGTCCGGCACCGCGAATACGTCCCCCTCCACGCCGCGCGAGATCACCTCGCGGACGAGCCGCTCCGTGCGCCGCCGCAGGTCCGCGACGACCTCGTAGTCGCCGGGCGGCAGCGCGTGCAGCTCGTGCTGGACGACCCGGGCGACGACGTGGCGCTTCGCGTGCCAGGCGACGAACCGCTCGACCAGGGTGCGCATCGCGGCGACCGGGTCGGAGTCGGCGGCCACGATCGACTCGACCATCGCGAGCGTGCGCTCGTGGCCGCTGCGGCTGATCGCGAACAGCACCGCCGACTTGGCCGGGAAGTGCACGTACAGCGCGGCCGGGCTCATCCCGGCCGCGGTCGCGATGTCCCGGGTCGTCGTCGCGTGGTAGCCGCGCTCGGCGAACGACTCCACCGCCGCGGCCATCAGCCGGCGCGCCGCGTCCGGGCGGACGTCGGGCCAGAGCTCGTCCGGGATCGGCAGCTGGGTCACGCCGGCAGGTTCACGAGCGGGGCGAGCAGCTGCCGGTGCCGGCCCGGCGTGCCGAGCGCGAGCTGGTCGGCCTTGGCGCGCTTGAGGTACAGGTGCGCCGGGTGCTCCCAGGTCATGCCGATGCCGCCGTGCAGCTGGACGCACTCCTCCGCCGCGTGCACGGCGACGGTCGAGCACAGCGACTTCGCCAGGCTCGCCGCGATCCGTGCCTCGTCGGACGTGCCCGGCGTGTCGGCGGCCGCCCGGGCCGCCGCCCGGGCGAGCGCGATCTCCTGCCACAGGTCGGCGAGCCGGTGCTTGAGCGCCTGGAACGAGCCGACCGGCCGGCCGAACTGGTGGCGCTCCTTGAGGTAGGCCACGGTGGTGGTCAGGCACCACTCCGCGACGCCGACCTGCTCGGCGGCCAGCAGTCCGGCGGCCGTCCACAGCGCACCGTCGAGGGCGGCCGCGGCGTCCCCGTCGAGCACGGTCGACGTGGCGCCGTCGAACGCGAGGTCGGCGACCGGGCGGGTCAGGTCCAGCGACACGACCGGCGTCAGCGTCACCCCGGCCTGGCCGGCCGGTACGGCGTGCAGCCGCGGGCCGTCCGGGCCGGTGGCCGGCACGATCAGCACGTCCGCGGCGAGCGCGTCACCCACCGAGCGGACCGCGCCGCGCAGCGTGCTCCCCTCGTACTCCACAGTGGACGGGAAGGTCGAGCCGGGGGCCGTGCCGAGCGGGACCGCCAGCGCGCCGACCGACCGGCCGGCGCCGAACGCGTCGAGCAGCTCGCGGACCGCGGCGGTGGCCTCGACGCCGAGCAGCGCGGTGGTCGCCAGCACCGCGCTGCCGAGGAACGGCACCGGCGCGACCGACCGGCCGAGCTCCTCCATGACCACGGCCATCTCGCGGGTCGAGGCCCCCTGGCCGCCGAGCTCCTCGGGCACGTGCAGCGAGCCCACCCCGAGCTCGCCGGTGAGCGTGCGCCACAGGTCGAGGTCGTAGGGCTTGTCGGTCTCGCAGCGGGCCAGGATGGACGCCGATTGTGCGCGGTCGCCGAGCAGGCCGGCCACGCTGGCCCGGAGCTGGTCCTCGATGTCGGTGTACAGCAGGTTCACCGCGGCAGGTCCTTCCACGCGACCTTGGTGTCGGCCCGCGCCTCGGCGGGCAGCCCGAGCACGCGCTCGGCGATGATGTTGCGCAGCACCTCGGAGGTGCCACCCTCGATCGAGTTCCCCTTGGCGCGCAGGTAGCGGTAGCCCGCCTCGCGCCCGGTGAAGTCGACCACGTCCGGCCGGCGCAGCGTCCAGTCGTCGTAGCGCAGGCCCTCGCCGCCGAGCAGCTCGACCTCGAGCCCGGACAGCTGCTGGGCCAGGCGCGCGAACGCGAGCTTCATGGCCGAGCCCTCCGGGCCGGGGGAGCCGACCGCGAGCTGCTGGCGCAACCGCATGCCCGCCAGCCGCAGCGCTTCGGACTGCACCCACAGCTCCAGCAGCCGGTCGTGCAGTTCGGGCGTGCGCAGGGCGGGGTCGTCGCGCCAGGTGCTCGCGACCGCGCCGATCATGCCGCCCTCGCGGGGGGTCGGCCGGCCGCCGATCGCGACACGCTCGTTCATCAACGTGGTCTGGGCGACCTTCCAGCCCTCGCCGACCTCGCCGAGCCGGTCGGTGTCGGGGATCCACGCGTCGGTCATGAACACTTCGTTGAACTCGGCCTCGCCGGTGATCTGGCGCAGCGGCCGGACCTCGACGCCCGGCTGGGTCATGTCGAGGACGAAGTAGGTCAGGCCGGCGTGCTTGGGCAGGTCCGGGTCGTGCCGGGCGAGCAGGATCGCCCACTTCGCGTTGTGCGCGCTGGAGGTCCACACCTTCTGGCCGGTGACCCGCCAGCCGTCGCCCTCGCGCACCGCCCGGGTGCCCGCGGCGGCGAGGTCGGAGCCCGCGCCCGGCTCGGAGAACAGCTGGCACCACACCTCCTCGCCGGTCCACAGCGGACGGAGGAGGCGCTTTTTCAGCTCGTCGGTGCCGAAGGCCAGGATCGTCGGTGCGGCCATGCCCAGGCCGATGCCGATCCGGCCCGGGTCGTTGCCCGGCGTGCCCGCCAGCTCCGCCTCGACGACGTTCTGCAGCTCCCGGGCCAGGCCCAGCCCGCCGAGTCCTTCGGGGAAGTGCACCCACGCGAGGCCCGCGTCGAAGCGGGCCCGCAGGAACTCCAGCCGGTCCATCGTGGACGGGTCGTTGGCGGACCGGAACTCGCGGGTCCGCTCGCGCAGCTCTGCTGTTGTCATGGGATGTACAACGCAATCGACTCGGCGACACAGGCGGGCTTGTCCCCGCCCTCGATCTCGACCGTCGTGCGGACGGTCACTTGCTTGCCCTGCGGCTTGTCCACGATGTCGGCGAGCTCGACGCTCGCCCGCACGCGCGACCCGACCGGCACGACGGACGGGAAGCGGACCTTGCCGAGGCCGTAGTTGATGCCCATGCTGATGCCCGTCACGGTGTAGATCTGCTTGCCCAGCATGGGAATCAGCGACAGCGTGAGGTAGCCGTGGGCGATCGTGGTGCCGAACGGGCCGGCCTTGGCCCGCTCGGCGTCGACGTGGATCCACTGGTGGTCGCCGGTGGCGTCGGCGAAGCGGTCGATCCGGTCCTGGGTGATCTCGAGCCAGTCGCCGGTGCCGAGGTGCTCGCCCTTGGCGGCGGCCAGCTCGTCGAGGTTCGCGAAGGTGCGCACCGTCAGTCCCTCGGTCCGCCGGCCACGTAGATCACCTGGCCGGAGATGAACCCGGACTCGTCGCCCGCGAGGAAGGACACGAGGGCCGCGATGTCGTTCGGCTGCCCGACTCGCTGGACCGGCGTCGCGGCCGCGGCGGCCTTCTTGAAGTCCTCGAAGTCGATCTGCATGCGAGCCGCGGTGGCCGCCGTCATCTCGGTCTCGATGAACCCGGGGGCGATCGCGTTCACGGTGACGCCGAACTTGCCGAGCTCGATGGCGAGGGTCTTGGTGAAGCCCTGCATGCCGGCCTTCGCGGCCGAGTAGTTGGCCTGCCCGCGGTTGCCGAGGGCCGAGGTGCTGGAGAGGTTGACGATGCGGCCCCAGCCCTGTTCCGTCTGGTGCTTCTGGACCTCACGGCTCACGAGGAACGCGCCGCGCAGGTGCACGCCGAGGACGGCGTCCCAGTCGTCCTCGGTCATCTTGAACAGCAGGTTGTCCCGGGTGATCCCGGCGTTGTTCACGAGGACGGTCGGCGCGCCGAGCTCGGCGGCCACGCGGTCGACGGCCCGCCCCACGGCGCCGGCGTCGGTGACGTCCGCGCCGATCGCGATGGCCTGACCGCCCTTGTCGGTGATCGCCTCGACGGTGGCGGCGCAGGAGCCCTCGTCGAGGTCGATGACCCCGACGGCGAGTCCGTCCTGCGCGAGTCGCTGGGCGACCGCCGCCCCGATGCCCCTGGCGGCACCGGTGACGATCGCGACACGGGAGTTGGCCACAGTGCTGTTCCTCCACGGTTCGAGAGCTAAGCAAGCGCTTAGCAACGTACCCCGCGCGCGGAGGGGAGGGCAACATCCCGGTGACCGGCGGAACACGCAAGGAGCAGCGGACCGGCCGGCGCCGGAGGGTCAGAACTCGAAGCCGCCCGGCTTGCCGTTCCGGTCGGCGATCAGCCCCGCCAGCGTCGCGATGGCGATCTCGGCCGGGGTCCGCGAACCGATGTTCAGCCCGATCGGGCGGTGCACCCGCGCGATGTCCTCCTCGGGCACGCCGAGGTCCTTCAGGGCCGCGACGTGCGGGCCAGGGTGTCGGGGGCTGCCCATGATGCCCACCCACCGCACGTCCAGCGCCAGCGCGTCCCGCAGGAACACGCCCAGCTCGGGGCGGTGGTGGTCGGTGACGATGACGTCCGTGTCGCCGTCGAGGGCCTCCGGGAGGCTCGGTTGTACCGTCGTCCCCGCGTCCTCGTCGTTGGTCACGCGGCCGCGCTCCGGCTCGACCAGCGCCGTGTGGTAGCCGAGGTCGCGGCCGTACCGGATGAGGAAGTCCGCGACGGGAGAGGCGAACACCGCCACCAGCGTGCGCGACTCCGGCGGTGCCTGTTCGAGGCCGTGGGCGACCGCGTCTGCGTCGGCGACGGCGCGGTCCGGGTCGGTGTCCATGCGCCTAGGGTTGCACGCGTGCCAGCGAACGACACCTTGCCTTACAACGGGTCGCGGCTCGACCGCGCCGGGACCCACCGCGCGGACGCCGACTGGGTGGCCCGGGTGCTGGCCCGGCCGGACACCCGCGTGCTCGCGTTCCGGCGCGACGCCTGCCTGACGGCCGGCGGGCGACCGGTCACCCTCGGCCCGCGGCCGGACGCGGTGTTCCTCGGCATGGACGGCGACGCCGGCGTGTTCGCGGTCGACCTGTCCGAGACGGACGAGACCGCGGCGCTGCGGGCGGCCGGGGCCGACGCCGCCACGAACGTGCGGTCGCTGTTCCGCACCGTCGGCGCACAGGACGCCGCGACGCTCGCGTATGCCCGCGGCATGCTGCACTGGGCCCGCAACCAGCGCTTCTGCGGCGCCTGCGGCAACCCCACCGAGGTCCGCCACGCCGGCCACCAGCGCTACTGCCGCACCTGCGACCGGCTGCTGTTCCCGCGCATCGAGCCCGCCGTGATCATGCTCGTCGAGGCGCCCGGCTCGCCGCGCCGCTGCCTGCTGGCCCGGCACCGTGGCGCCGGGCCCAACGCCTACTCCACGCTCGCCGGGTTCGTCGAGATCGGCGAGAGCTTCGAGGACGCGGTGCGTCGCGAGCTGGACGAGGAGGCCGGCGTGCGGGTCACGTCCGTGTCGTACCAGGCGTCCCAGGCGTGGCCGTTCCCGTCCGGGATCATGGTCGGGTTCCGGGCCGTGGCCGAGTCCGACGACGTGACGGTCGACGAGGACGAGTTACTCGAGGCGCGGTGGTTCACCCGCGACGACCTGCTCGACCTGCTGGCCGTGCACCGCAGGGAGGGACTGGACCGGCCGGACTCCATCGAGTCGCACCTGGTCGGCACCTGGCTCGACGAGCGATAACCGGTTGCCGCCCCGTCCGCGACCGGTCGAGGATCGGCCCATGGGGCGGGGGTTCGACGAGCTGGTGACCGAGGCCGCCGCGGCGCCGATGGACGGCTGGGACTTCTCCTGGCTGGACGGCCGCGCGAGCGAGGAGCGTCCGCCGTGGGGCTACGCGCGGCTGCTGGGCGAGCGGATGGCCCGCGCGCGGGTGGCGCTCGACGTGCAGACCGGTGGCGGCGAGGTGCTCGCCACCGCGGCCCGGCTGCCTGCGGTCACCGTCGCGACCGAGGGCTGGCCGCCGAACCTCGCCCGGGCCGCCGCGACCCTGCACCCGCGCGGCGTGCTCGTCGTCGCCGACCGGGACGAGCCGCCGCTGCCGTTCGCGGACGGGGTGTTCGACCTCGTGGTGAGCCGCCACCCGGTGCACACGTGGTGGGACGAGATCGCCCGGGTCCTGGCACCCGGCGGCACCTACCTGTCGCAGGCGATCGGGCCGGCGAGCGTGTACGAGCTGATCGAGTTCTTCCTCGGCCCGCGGCCGGCGCAGGGCCGCGACCGCCATCTCGACCGCATCCGGGCGGAGGTGCGGGCCGCCGGGCTGGAGGTCGCCGACCTCCGCACGGCACGGCTGCGCACCGAGTTCCACGACATCGGCGCGGTCGTCTGGTTCCTGCGCAAGGTGATCTGGCTGGTGCCGGGCTTCACGGTGCGCGCCCACCGCGCGCGGCTGCGCGAGCTGCACGACCTGATCGAGGCCGAGGGGCCGTTCCGGGCGACCACGGCGCGGACCCTGGTCGAGGCACGCAAGCCCTAACGCGTCGCGATCGCCTGCCCGTGCCGGCGGACCGGTGTGAGGTTGTCCGCACGGGACAAGGGAGCGTCCGGCACGGCCTCGGTGTGGTCGACATCGTCGCCGGTGGCCGGGCGGCCGCAGTACGGGCACGAGCACGTATCGCTCATGTGTTCGATTCTACCGATCCGGTCGAACACGGGCAACAGGTTTGTGACCGGGCGCCCGCGGGGGACACTCATGACGGAGGTGACGCAATGCGCTTCCGGGATCGCGTCGACGCGGGCCGCCGGCTGGGTGCGCACCTGGGCCGGCTGAAGGCCGAGCGTCCCGTCGTCGTCGGCCTGCCGCGTGGTGGTGTCCCGGTCGCCGCCGAGATCGCCGCCGCGCTCGGCGCGCCGCTGGACGTCGTCCTGGTGCGCAAGGTCGGCGCGCCGGACCGGCCCGAGCTGGCGGTCGGGGCGGTCGGCGAGGACGGGGTGACCGTGCGGAACGAGTCCGTGCTCACCGAGCTCGGCATGTCCTGGGCCGACGTGGACGACGTGGTCGCGCACGAGCGGGCGGAGATCGAGCACCGGGCCGCGCTGCTGCGTCCCGGGCCGCGGCCCGGGTTCGATGGCCGGACGGTGGTCCTCGTCGACGACGGGATCGCCACCGGCGCGACCGTGATCGCCGCGACCCAGGTGCTCCGCCGGCTGGGCGCCAGGCGGATCGTGCTCGTCGTCCCGGTCGCGCCGGCGGACACGGTGGAGCGGCTGCGGGACGTCGCCGACGAGGTCGTGTGCGGCCTGACCCCGCGGCGGTTCCAGGCGGTCGGTCAGTGGTACGACGACTTCCGCCAGGTCGGCGACGACGAGGTCCGCCGGCTGCTCGAAGCGTCCACTCAGGACACAGGGGTGGCGGAGACCGTGACGGTGGCGGGGCACCTCGAGGGCGAGCTGGTGATCCCGCCGCGGCCGGTGGGCGTGGTCGTGTTCGCGCACGGCAGCGGCAGCGGGCGGCGCAGCCCGCGCAACCGGGCCGTCGCCGCCACCCTGAACCAGGCCGGCTTCGGCACGCTCCTGGTCGACCTCCTCGAACCGGCGGAGGCCGGCGACCGGACGAACGTGTTCGACATCGAGCTGCTCGCCACGCGGCTGCGTGCGGCGGTGACGTTCGTGCGCGACGACCCGCGGCTCGCCGGGCTGCCGGTCGGCCTGTTCGGTGCCAGCACGGGCGCGGCGGCGGCACTGCGCGCGGCCGCGGCGCCGGACGTGAAGGTGTCGGCGGTCGTGTCCCGGGGCGGCCGCCCGGACCTCACGGGTGACGGGCTCGCCGTCGTGGACGCGCCGACCCTGCTGATCGTGGGCGGCCGCGACCAGCAGGTGCTGGAGCTGAACACGGCGGCCCGCGCGCGGATGCGGTGCCGGACCGACCTGACGGTCGTGCCGGGCGCGAGTCACCTCTTCGAGGAACCGGGTGCGCTCCGCACGGTGGCGGCCCTGGCGGCGGGCTGGTTCACCGAGCACCTCGGCGCCCGCCGCTGACCGGACGCCTGTTGCCGGGTCAGAGCTCGCCGGCGTCGGTGATCGTCACGGCGGCGGCGCCCAGCTCGTCGGACCCGGCCAGGTCGATCTCCGCGGTGAAGCCCCAGTCGTGGTCGCCGGCCGGGTCGGCGAGGATCTGGCGGGTCAGCCAGCGCTCCGGCTCCTGCTCGATCATCAGGAAGCGCGGGCCGCGCGCGTCGGATCCGGTGCCGATCTCGTCGTGCAGGTCGAAGTACGGCTCCAGCGCGTCCGCCCACGCGTCGGCGTCCCAGCCGGACTCCGCGTCCAGCGCGCCCAGCGCCGCGTAGTCCCGCCGGGCGGCGAGCTGCACGCGGTGGAACAGCGCGTTGCGGACCAGCACCCGGAAGGCCCGCGTGTTCGCGGTGACCGCCGGCACCCGGTCGTCCGGAGTGGACTCCGGCTCGTCGGTCGGGTTGGCGAGCTGCTCCCACTCGTCGAGCAGGCTCGAGTCGACCTGGCGCACCAGCTCGCCCAGCCACTCGGTGAGGTCCGCCAGCTCCTCGGTCTTCGCCTCCTCCGGCACGGTCTGGCGCAGCGCCTTGTACGCGTCGGCGAGGTAGCGCAGCACCATGCCCTCGCCCCGGGCGAGCTGGTAGAACGCGACGTACTCGACGAAGGTCATCGCCCGCTCGTACATGTCGCGCGCCACCGACTTCGGTGACAGCCGGTAGTCCGCCACCCACGGGTGGCCGCCCCGGTAGGTCTCGTACGCCGCGTGCAGCGACTCCGCCAGCGGCTTGGGGTACGAGACCTCCTCCAGCAGCGCCATCCGGTCGTCGTACTCGATGCCCTCGGCCTTCATCGCCTGCACGGCCTCGCCGCGTGCCTTGAACTGCTGCGCGGACAGCACCTGCCGCGGATCCTCCAAAGTGGACTCGATGACCGACAGCACGTCGAGCGGGTAGGCCGGGTCCTCGCGGTCCAGCAGCTCGATCGCCGCGAGCGCGAGCGGGGACAGCGGCTGGTTGAGCGCGAAATCCAGCTGCAGGTCGACGGTCAGCCGGATCCGCCGGCCCTGCTCGTCCGGCTCGTCGAGCTGCTCCACCACGCCGGCCGCGAGCAGCGCCCGGTAGATCGCGATGGCCCGGCGGATCAGCCGGCGCTGCGCCGGGCGCTCCTCGTGGTTGTCCTCCAGCAGGTGACGCATCGCGGCGAACGCGTCGCCCGGGCGGCCGATGACGTTGAGCAGCATCGCGTGGTTGACCGTGAAGCTCGACGTCAGCGGCTCCGGCTCGGCATCGACCAGCCGCTGGAACGTCGGCTCGCCCCAGCCGATCGAGCCCTCCGGCGGCTTCTTGCGCACGACCTTGCGGCGCTTCTTCGGGTCGTCGCCGGCCTTCGCGAGCGCCTTCTCGTTCTCGACCACGTGGTCGGGCGCCTGCACGACGACGTTGCCGACCGTGTCGTAGCCGGCCCGTCCCGCGCGCCCGGCGATCTGGTGGAACTCGCGGGCCTTGAGCAGCCGCACCCGCTGACCGTCGTACTTGGACAGCGCGGTGAACACGACCGTCCGGATGGGCACGTTGATGCCCACGCCCAGGGTGTCCGTGCCGCACACGATCTTCATCAGCCCGGCCTGCGCGAGCCGCTCGACGAGCCGCCGGTACTTGGGCAGCATGCCCGCGTGGTGCACGCCGATGCCGTGGCGCACCAGCCGCGACAGCGTCTTGCCGAACCCCGCGGTGAAGCGGAAGTTGCCGATCAGCTTGGCGATGTCGTCCTTCTCCGCCCGGGTACACACGTTGACGCTCATCAGCGACTGCGCGCGCTCCAGCGCCGCCGCCTGGGTGAAGTGCACGACGTAGATCGGCGCCTGGTTGGTGTACAGCAGCTCCTCGATCGTCTCGTGCAGCGGGGTCAACCGGAACGAGTAGAACAGCGGGACCGGCCGCTGCGCCGAGGTGACGACCGAGGTCTGCCGGCCGGTGCGCCGGGTGAGGTCCTTCTCGAAGAAGCTCACGTCGCCGAGCGTCGCCGACATCAGCAGGAACTGCGCCTTCGGCAGCTCCAGGATCGGCACCTGCCACGCCCAGCCGCGGTCGGGCTCGGCGTAGAAGTGGAACTCGTCCATGACGACCTGGCCGACGTCGGCGTCCGCGCCCTCGCGCAGCGCGATGTTGGCGAGGATCTCCGCGGTGCAGCAGATGATCTGCGCCCCCGGGTTGACGCTGGAGTCGCCGGTCAGCATCCCGACGTTGGCGGCGCCGAAGACGTCGCACAGCGCGAAGAACTTCTCCGACACGAGCGCCTTGATCGGCGCGGTGTAGAAGGTGCGCTGCCCGCCCGCGAGCGCCGCGAAGTGCGCGCCGATGGCCACCAGGCTCTTGCCGGACCCGGTCGGCGTCGACAGGATCACGTTCGACCCGGAGACGATCTCGATCATCGCCTCCTGCTGCGCCGGGTACAGCGACAGCCCCTCCGCCTCCGCCCAGGCGTTGAACGCGTCGAACAGGGAGTCCGGGTCGGGGTTGGCCGGAAGCGCCTCGATGAGTGTCATGGTGACACCGATCGTGCCTGATCGCGGTCCGGTGGTGTCGGGGAGGTCAGGCGCGGCGCAGGGTGATCCGGGTCCACGCGCCGAGGTAGACGCGGTCCCCGTCGGCCAGCGGGCGGGGGGTGTTCGGACGCAGCGGGTCCGGGTCGTCGTTGACGGTGACGCCGTTCGCCGAGTCGAGGTCGACGACGGCCCAGCCGTCGGAGCCGTCGACGAGCAGCGCGTGCAGGTGGGAGACGCCCGGATCCTCCGGCGGGCCGGTCAGGTCGATGTCGGGGTTGATGCCGCGGCTGCGGCTGTGCCGGCCGATGCTGATCTGCTTGCCCTGCAACGGGAAGTGCCGGTCGGGGCAGAACGGCGGGAACGCGATGCCGCTCGCGTCCGGGCCCTCGGCGGCCATGACCTGGTCGAAGTACGTGCGGTCGGCGCTGACCGTCGCGGTCCACGTGGTGCCCTCCGGCATCCGCTCGGCCGGCACCGCCTCCGGCGCGGCGGGTGCCGCGGCGGGGGTGGCGCCGGCCGGGGGAGCGGTCAGCGAGTCGTGGCCGCACGCCTCGCAGAACCGGCCGGCGAGCGGTGCCCCGCACGCCTGGCAGGTCGCCCCCTCGGGCGGCGCGTCCGGCACGGCGGCGGGCGCCGCCGTGCCGGAGGCGACCGGGTCCGCCGGTGGGGGACCACCGATCTCACGGCCGCAGACGTCGCAGAACTCGTCGTCGGTGGAGTCGTGGCCGGCCGGGCACGTCGGCATGGATCCTCGCTAGCTGTCGGTGGGCTCGGTCTTCTTGCGTACCCGCATCGTCTTGCTGGACCGGGTGTCCAGGGTCATCTCGTCCACGGTCTCGACCTTGCGCTTGAGCCGCACGGTCCCGGTCTTCGCGTCCTCGACGTCGACGACCTTCGCGAGCAGCTTCGCGGTGTCGGAGTGGCCGGTCTCGGTCGCGAGCTGCACCGCGCGGCCGAGCTTGGCGGTCGCGGTGTCCACGTCGCCGGCCTTGCGTGCCTCCAGACCCTCCTGGATCGCGTCGGCGAGCTCGGCCTGCCCGGTGTAGTGGGCGACCTCGCGGTTGATCCGCGTGGAGAGCGCGCTGTCCTCGGTCCACACGGCGAGGATGTTGCCCTTGCCGACGACCGTGGCGGCTCCGTCGGGCCCGGGCAGCACCAGGCTCACCCGCCCGGCCAGCATCTTCTCGCCCGTCGCCGCGGCCGGGACCTGCACGCACACGTGGTAGTCACGGGTCTCCGCGCCCCACGAACCGGTCGGGTAGTCACCGCTGCGGGGTGGCACCTCGGCCCGCCGCGCGGTCAGGTCGGTCAGCGTCGGCTCGACCTGCTTGACGAACTTGATGGTCGCGCCCTGAGGGGTCCACAGCCGCAGCGACACGTCCGCGACCGCCTTGTTCATCGCGGACGCGGCCATCGCGCGGAAGTCGGCCTCGAGGCCCTCCGGCTCGGCGACGATGTCGACGGTGCCGAGCAACGCGTCGGCGACCTGGCGCAGCTCCTTGACCTCCCAGTCGGTGCCGACCCCGCGCGCGTCGCACACGAAGTGGCCGGTCACGTCCGCGATCGTGCGGTTGAGCTGGCGCGGCGTCTCGTGCATGTTCTGCCCGTCGGTGAGCAGGATCGCGTGGCGGATCGAGCTCTGCTGCGTGGCGAACACGCTGTCCGCGAGCCGCAGCCACTTGCCGATCGCGGTGCCGCCGTTGGCCGACAGCTTCGCCACCGCCTGCTTGGCCTCGGCCCGCGTCTGGTCGTTCGCGACCTCCAGGCCGTGCCGGTACGGGTAGACCAGGTGGGCCTCGTCGGTGCCGGAGATGACGGCGAACGCCACGCCGTCGCGCAGCGTGTCGATCGCCGCCGCGGTGGCCTGCTTGGCCGAGGACAACTTGGTGCGCGGCACGTACATCGAGCCGGACGTGTCGACGATGATCACCTCGGCCGCCGACCCGGGTGGCGCGGCCGCCGCCTCCGTCGCGCCACCACCGGACGCGGTCACCGTGATGATCGCGTTGACCTCGGTCGCCCCGGCCGAGAGGTACTCGTTCTGGTAGATCTCGACGCGAAGTCGGGCGCGCCGGTCATCGTTGGCTCCCCTGAGGACTCGAGTTTCGGTGGGAACGGCACCAGCACGGTGGTGATGTTGTCGTGGCCGCCGAGCGCCAGGGCGACCCGGGTCAGCTCGCTCGCGGCGGGCAGCAGCGCGGTCTCCGTCGGCGGGCTGGGCAGCGCGTCGACCAGGGCCTGCGGCTCCGGCAGGTAGTTCCACAGCCCGTCGCTGCACAGCAACACCAGGCCGGGGCCGTCGGGCGTGAACGTCAGCGTGCGGGCGTCGATGTCGCCCGCGTCCGCGCCGATCCACTTCGACAGCGCGTGCGCCTGGTGCACGGCCATCGCCTCCTCCTCGCTCATCCCCTCGGCGACGAGTTCGGCCGCGACCGTGTCGTCGACGGTCAGCCGGCGCGGGCCCTCGGCGGCGAGCCAGTACGCCCGGCTGTCGCCGACCCAGCCGATCGTCACCTCGTCCGCCGTGACGACGGCCGACACGAACGTGCACGACGGCGCGGTGCCCGGCACCGACGGGTCGGCCAGGTCGGTGACCACCTCGATCGCCCTGGCCACGGCCGCGTGCGTCGCGCCTTCGGCGTCCTTGCCCTCGATCGCGGCGTCGAGCAGCACCTCGCAGGCCGAGTCCACGGCGAGCTGGGAGGCGTTGTCCGCGCGGTCGGACGTGGCCACGCCGTCGCACACGATCGCGACCACGGCCGGCGACTCACCGCCGGCCGCGCCGAACGCCATCGAGTCCTCGTTGCGCGCCCGCCGCAGGCCCTTGTCGCTGATGCCGGCGACAAGCCCGAGGTCGCTCTCCATCCGGTCCCGCCCGGTCGGCTGCGCCCGCCCGCAGTCCTCGCAGAACCCGTCCGCGCCCACGTTGGTGCCGCCGCAGCCCACGCACGGCTCGCCCGGCGCGGCCACGCCGACGGGGCCACCCGGGGGCGTGCGGGTCACGCGCAGGTTCGCCCCGCACCCCTCGCAGAACCGGTCTCTCTCACCGACGGACTCGCCGCAGTTCGGACAGGTCATCACACCCACGTCCTGGGCCGGATCCGGTTGGCCGTGTCCACCAATGCGATGCGCTCCCTCGTGTTGTCGGCATGCCTCGCCAGCGTGCGGTAACAGCGTTCCAGGCCGGCCCGCAGGTCATCCTCCGTCAGCGCGCTGCCCAGCACCGTGCCGGACCCGCTGCCCCCCGCGAGCACCCACTGCAGCGACGTGCCCAGCACCTCGCTGGACGCGTGCGCCCGCCGCTCGGCGTCGACCTCGGTGTCGGCGAGCTGCTTGCCCGCGGCCACCAGGTCGTCCTCGGCGAGGTCCGCCGGCGCCCCCACCCGCAGCCGGGCGCGGACCGCGGCCAGCTGCGCGGCGACGTGGTGGCTGGACGTCTCCGGCACCGAGCTCAGCACGTCGACCGCCTCCAGCCGCTCGCCGAGCGCGAGCAGCGCGCGGGCCAGTCCGAAGGCGGCGCTCACGTACGAACGGTCGGTGCGCCACACCGTCCGGTAGTACTTGTCGGCCGCCCGGTGGTCGCCCGCCACTTCCGCGCAGAGCGCGATCGCGAGCTTCGGCGCGGCCTCACCGGGCACCGCCGAGTACACGCGGTCGAACCGCTGGCGCGCCACCGTGGTGTCCCCTTCGGACAGTGCGGCGAGCCCGCGGTGCCAGTCGACCAGCCAGCTCCGCTCCGGTGTCACCGCCGGATCGCGGTCCAGCTCGTCGAGCAGGCGGCGCGCGGTGGCCACGTCGCCGAGCTCGAGGTGCACCCGCACCGCGCGCAGCTGTACCTCCACAGTGGACTTCGGTGCGGTCTTCAGCTCCGCCAGCAGCTCCGCCGGCTCGGTCGCGGTGACCGTGGCCAGGAACGCGGCCGCCGGGTCGGCGCCGTCCACCCGCGGCACCGGCAGCACGTCCACGATGGCGCGCAGGTCGTCCGGCGGCGCGAGGTCGGTCCGCACGCCGAACGAGCGCCGCTCCGGGGTGAACTCGGTCGACGCACCCGGCCGCGGCAGGCCGTCCTCGGCGGCGAGCACCTCGCGCAGCACGCCGGTGAGCTGGTCCTTCATCTCCTCGGCGGAGGTGAACCGGGCGCCCGGGTCGGGTGCGGTGGCGCGGCGCAGCAGCCGGTCGTAGGACTCGAACTCGGCCAGCATCGGTTCGTCGGCGGCCGACGGCAGCGTGGTCTCGTGCGCGCGCTGGAAGTCGAACGGGAACGTCATCACCGCGAGCGTGCGGCCGACCGTGTACAGGTCCGAGGACACCGACGGGCCGGCGGTCGCGATCTCCGGCGCCTGGTAGCCGATCGTGCCGTAGACCGCGCTGACCTCGTCGTCGACGTGGCGGACCGCGCCGAGGTCGAGGAGCTTGAGCTGCTCCTCGGTCTGGACCACGTTGTCCGGCTTGAAGTCGCAGAACAGCAGGTCCAGCGAGTGCAGGTAGCCGATCGGCGGCAGCATCTCGAGGACGTAGGCGATCGCGCGGGGCAGCGGCAGGCACGCGGCCGCGCCCTGGGTCTGCCGGATCTCCTTGATCATGTCCTTGAGGGACCGGCCGCCGACGTACTCCATCACGATGTAGCCGACCGCCGTCTTCGTCGCGGCGTCCTGGTGCTGCACGAAGTTGTGGATCTTGACGATGTTGGGGTGCTCGACCTCGGCGAGGAAGCGCCGCTCCGCGACCGCCGCGGCCATGGCGTCCGCGTCGCCGGTGTCGAGCAGGCCCTTGAGCACCACCCACCGGTCGGCCACCGCCCGGTCGAGCGCCAGGTAGATCCAGCCGAGCCCGCCGTGCGCGAGGCAGCCGAGCACCTCGTACTGGTCGTGCAGCACCTCGCCGGGGGAGAGCTTCGGCGTGAACGAGTACCGGTGGCCGCACTTGGTGCAGAAGCCCTCGGGCCGCCCGGGCTCGCCCTCGCGGCCACGGCCGACCTTGGTGCCGCAGTTGCTGCAGAACCGCTTCTCCTCCGGCACCTTCGGGTCGGAGAGCACCGCCGACTTCGGGTCCCGGTAGGGCACTCGCGGGATCTCGACCAGGCCGGCACCCAGCAGGCCACGCGTCGACGACCGGGCGGAGCCGCGCCGCGAGCTCGTGGTCACCGCGCCCGAGGAGGTCGTCCACGAGACGCTGCCGGTGCGGGCGCTGCCGGTGCGGATGCTGCCGGTACGCGTGCTGGGCGTGGCGACGTCAGCCGAACCAGACGGGGCCGAACCAGACGCGGCCGAACCAGACGGGGCCGAACCGGACGCGGCCGAACCGGACGCGCCGGCCCCGGCCGGAGCCGTGGGGGCGGACGCGGTGCCAGCCGGTGCCTCCAGGCCGCACGTGTCGCAGAAGCCGTCCTCGTCGATGGCGCCGGCGCAGCCGGGCCGCGGGCATGCGGTCATTGCCGGGCCGCCTTCCCGGTACCTGTGGCTGGGTTGCGTCCCGGTCCCCTCGGGTACGGCGTCATTCGGTCCCCTCCTCGGCGGCCGGGGGCGGCTGCTCCCGGTTCTGCAAGGTCTGCTGGTAGCGGTTGAGTGCGCGGGTCGCCGCGGGCAGGTCGCACGGTGAGGTGAACAGGATGTCCTGGGCCTGCTTGTGGATGCGTTCGAGCGCGAGGTCCTCGCCGTAGCCGAGCCGTGCGGCCTTGACCCGGTATGCCTCCAGCCGCCCGCGCAGCTCCGCGCGCCGGTCGAGCAGGCCACCGACCGCACGCAGCGCCCGGCGGGCCGCGTCGAGCGTGGCGGCGGCGTCCCGGTCCAGGCGATCGACCTCGGCCGACAGCGCTGCCCAGTCGCCGGCGTCGCGCAGCCCGGCGAGCTCGTCGACCCGTGGCCGCAGCCGGGAGGAACCCTCGTCCGTCGGCTCGGGCAGGCCCGGGTTCGCGATCTTCTCGACGACCGCCGTGTACGTCTGCCGCGCGGTCACCTCGGTGGCCTCGACGTCCGAGATCGTCTCCTGGAGCGCGGCGAGGCGGCTGTCGAAGGAGTCCCGCAGGGTGGCCAGCTCGGTGAGCCGGGTGCGCAGCCGCGCGATCAGGGCCGAGACGGCCGGCAGCGGGTCGGCGCGCGCGACGGTGAGCATGTCGGTCACCACGAGCTCGCGGGCCGACTCCAGGTCCCGTCGCAGCCGGGTGACCGACTCGGTGACGCCCTTGTCGCCGGCGGCCACGGACTCGGCGAGCACGGACACCTCGTGCAGCTCGCGCTCCAGCGGCTCGATCCGCCCGATCGCGGCCGACCACGCCGACTCCGCCGTCGCGAGCACGTCGGTGACCGTCGTGAACGTCTTGCGCATCCGGCTCAGCAGCTCGTCGAGGGTGATCCGCTGGGTCGTGCGCGAGGGCCCGGTGAGCCCGCGCCGCTCGATCGGCAGCTCTTCGGAGTTGAGCTCCACCACGGGCTCGGTGAGCAGCGTGGTCAGCTCCGCGAGCTCCTCGTCGCCGGGTCGTGAGCGCCGCGCCCGCACCTCGCGGGCGCGGTCGACGAGCCCGCGGTAGGTGGCGAACTGCTCCCACAGCGTGGCCATCGCGGCGCTCGTCTCCGCCCAGCGTTCCGCGGTCGGGCCGGACAGCGTCGAGCTGCGCAGCAGCTGGTGGCCGGGATGGGAGTCCATCTCCACGAGCGAGGTGGCGACGCGGTCGCTGTCCGCGCCGATGCGGTCCAGGGCGCGGTCGACCTCCTCCCTGCTCAAGGTGGTCATGGCCATGTCTCCGGTATACCCATCGCCGCTCAGTCCCGGTAGGTCGCCGCGGGCGGGGCGGGGGCGCGGCCGAGCAGATCGGCGAGCCACCGGTTGTAGGTGGCCGTCCAGGTGCCGTCGGTGCGCATCCGCTGGATCACCGCGTTGACGAACCGCACGAAGTCCTCGCGTCCCTTGGGCATCGCCATGCCGTAGGGCTCGGCGTCGATCGGGTCGCCGACCATGTGCGTGAACGGGTCCTGCGCGACCAGGCCGGCGAGGATCGTGTCGTCGGTGGACACGGCGTCGATCTGGTTCTGCTGCAACATGACCAGGCAGTCGGTCCAGTCCGACACCTGCACCGGCACCGGCTTCGACGCGGCCGCCGCGATGTTGGCGAGCGAGGTGGAGTTCTCGGTGGCGCACACCCGCTTCCCGCCGAGGTCGTCGATGCCGCCCACCGCGGAGGACTCCTTCACCAGCACCCGCTGGTTCGCGCGGTAGTACACCGAGGAGAAGTCGACGTCCTTCAGCCGCTCGCAGTTGATCGTCATCGTGCGGATGACGATGTCGACCTCGCCCGCCTTCAGGGCCGGGATCCGCTGGGCGGAGGTGAGGATGCGCAGCTGCAGGGCGCTGTCGGTGCCGAAGATCGCCTTCGCGATCTGCTTGGCCATGTCGATGTCGAAGCCCTCGACGTTGCCGGTGAACGGGTTGCGGAAGCCGAACCGGTAGGTGTTCTGGTCGACACCGACGACGAGCTTGCCCTTGGCGCGGATCCGCGCCATCGTCGAGCCGGCCGGCAGCGCGTTCGGCGCCGGCAGCGCACCCGGACGCAGGCTCGCGGTCGGGTCGCCGCAGGTCTGTTCGGACGCCTCCGGCGGGTTCGCCAGCTCGGTCGCGCCGTTCGGGAGCGGCACGTCGGCCGTCGCGCGCTCCGGTGGGACGACCTCGTCCGTGCCGCAGCCGGTGCCGAGCAGCAGTACGACGCCGAACAGCCCGGCGACCAGGTTCCGGCGCTTCATCGGTACTCCTTGAGCCGCTGCCAGATGCCGCCCACCGCGCCGGCCGCCATGATCAGGGCCAGCACGACCACACCGAGGACGGTCCCGGTGACCGCGTTGCTCGCCTGCGACACCTCGTCGGTGAACCGCTGCTGGGTGACCGCGAGGGCCTCCTGCACACCCGAGTCGACCGCGTCGAACCGGGCGGCGGCGCCGTCCTCGCCGGTGCCGATGGCGAGGTCCACCGCACGCGTGTAGTCGCCGTCGTTGTCGGCGGTGCGGATGTCCTCGTGCACCGCGCGCCACTGCTGCCAGGCCTCCTGCGCGCCGGCGACGTGCTCGCGCACCTCGTCGCTGATCGCGTCCTGCCGGGCGACCTCGAGCACGCCGCCGTCGCCGTCGGCCCCGCCGAGCTGTTCGGCGACCTTGCCGTAGTCCTCCTCGAACGCGGCGCCGCTGCCCCGGGCGACCAGCGTCAGCGTCTCGTCCGCGCGCGCGGCGAGCGCCGCGATCCGTGCCCGGGCGAGCTGGTCGACGTGCTCGGAGCCGGACTCGCGGCTCTGGCTCACGTTGGTCTGCACGCCGAGCGTCGCGATCAGCACCCACAGCAGCGAGACCAGCGCCGCGCCGGTGGCCACCAGCAGGCCGACGTTGAACACCCGGTTCGTCCGCCGCCGCACGAAGACCTGGGCCACCACGAGCACGGCCAGCCCGAGCAGGCCGACCACGACCTCGAGCCACGGGAAGCCGCCCGCGCTGTCCTGGTCCGCGGACACCTGCAGGGTCTCCGCGCGGTAGAGCTGCTCGGCGGCCGGCAGCAGCTCGGTGCGCATGAGGTTCGACGCCTCGCGCTGGTAGGCCGCGCCGACCGGCAGGCCCTGGTGGTTGTTCGCGCGCGCCGTCTCCACGAGTCCGGTGTAGACGGACAGCTTCGCGGACAGCGTGGCGAGCGGGCTGCCCTGCCTGCTGACATCGGCCGGCTCGCGGGCGGCGACGGCGATGGCGAGCGCGGACTCGGCCTGCGCGATGTCGTTCTCGTACCGGGCACGCTGGTCGGCCGGCTCCTCACCACCGGCCAGGAAGGCGCTGGTCGCGGTGGCGTCCGCGTCGGAGAGCGAGCGGTAGATGTCCTGTGCGGCGACGCTCAGCGGGCCGCTGCTGGTGGTCAGGTCGTCGAGCGCGGTGACCCGTGTCTGCACGCCGACCGCGGTCAGCACGCCGACGAGCGCGCTGACCAGGACCAGCCCCACGGCGAGGATCGTCAGCACGCCGGGAGTCGTGCGGGCCAGCTCGTTCAGCTCGGTGAACCGGCCCGGCGGCTGCCCGCCGGGCGGTTGCGGTGGCGCGGCCGGCTTCGCGACGGCCGGGGCGCTCATGGCAGGCCCGCACGTGGATGACTTGCGATGGACACGGCGCACCTTTCCTCACGGCCTCGACCGGGCCGTACCTTCCCCCGACGGTGATCGTCAGCCTAGCCCGCGCCGTCGTCACCCTGAGTCGCTTTTGACGCGAATGCACCCGCCTGCTTGACAACGGTTGGCACACGATCCACTATTCCACTACTTCATTAGTGAAAGGGTGTTGGAGTTGATCGACTTCAGGCTTGATCGAGGCTCCGGCGTCGCGACGTACCTGCAGCTCGTCCACCAGGTGAAACATGCGCTACGGCTCGGCGTGCTGCACCCGGGGGACCGGCTGCCGACCGCGAAGGAGGTAGTGGAGCAGTTGGCCATCAACCCGAACACGGTGCTCAAGGCCTACCGGGAGCTCGAGCGCGAGGGGCTCGTCGCGGGCCGGCCGGGGCTCGGCACGTTCGTGCAGCGCTCGCTGGGCGGGGCGTCCGCCGGTGACCACGCACGGTTGCGGGAGGCGCTCACCGAGTGGTTGAGCGAGGCGCGCGCGGCCGGGCTGGACCCGGAGGACGTGGAGGCGTTGTTCGCCTCGGTGGTGCTGGATTCGTTTCGCCTGAGGAATCGTTCTGGGGAGGGCACGGCATGACGGCGCAGACGGCGCTGACCGCGACCGGACTGGGGAAGAGGTACCGGCGCACCTGGGCGCTGCGGGACTGCTCGCTGGCGCTGCCGGCCGGCCGGGTGGTCGCCCTGGTCGGGCCGAACGGGGCGGGCAAGACGACGTTGCTGCACCTGGCGACCGGCATGCTCGCCCCCACCACGGGCGAGGTCCGGGTGCTCGGCGGTCCGGCGAACGGGGCGCTCGCGCGGGTGGCGTTCCTCGCGCAGAACAAGCCGCTGTACGTCGGCTTCACGGTGGCGGACATGCTGAGCTTCGGCCGCCGGCTCAACCCGGGGTGGGACGGTGAGCTCGCCACCCGGCGGCTGGCGGACGTGGGCATCCCGCTGGACCGCAAGGTGGGCAAGCTCTCCGGCGGCCAGCAGGCGCAGGTCGCGCTGACGCTGGCGCTCGCGAAGCGGCCGGAGCTGCTGCTGCTCGACGAGCCGCTCGCCAACCTCGACCCGCTGGCCCGCCACGAGGTCATGCGCGGGCTGATGGCCGCGGTCGCCGAGACGGACCTGACCGTGGTGCTGTCCTCCCACGTGGTGTCGGACCTGGAGAACACGTGCGACTGGCTGGTCGTGCTCAACGGCGGCCGGGTGCAGGTGAGCGGCGACATCGAGGAGCTGCTCGGCGAGCACCGGCTGCTGACCGGCCCGGCCGAGCTCGCCGACGGCGTCGCCGCCCGCGTGCCCACGGTGGACGAGACGCGCACCGACCGGCAGGCGACGCTGCTCGTCCGTGGCGCGCCGGCCGCCCTCGACCCGCGCTGGACCACCCGCGGGGTCGGCCTGGAGGAGATGGTGCTGGCCTACCTGCGCCGGCCCGACTCGGCTGCCCTGACCCGGCCCGCGCTGGCCGCCTGACCGTCCCGAGGAGACTCATGTTCTGGCTTACCATCCGCCAGCACCGGATGCAGCTCGTCGTCACGACCGCGGCCCTCGCCGTGATCGGCGTGGTGCTGCTCGTGAACGCGATCAGCACGCGCGGCGCCATGGCCGGCGTGTCCGGCGACGCCCTCGATGCGCTGCTGAGCGAGCGGGTCGAGCTGGTCCGCGACCTGGTGACCTGGCTGCCCGCGGCGCCGGTGCTGATCGGGCTGTTCTGGGGTGCGCCGTTGCTGGCGCGCGAGATCGAGAACGGCACCCACATACTGGCCTGGACCCAGTCGGTGACCCGCCGCCGGTGGCTCGGGGTCAAGCTGGCCTGGCTCGCCGCGGCGGTGACCGCGTGCGGGCTCGCGCTCGGCGCGATGACCAACGCGTGGCTGTCGACGTTCGCCGGCACCGACTACGCCATGCGGTTCCGGGACATCGGCATGTTCGCGGTGACGGGTGTCGCCGCCGCGGGCTGGTGGCTGTTCGCGTTCACGCTCGGCGTGGCCGCCGGTGCCCTGCTCCGCAAGCTGCTGCCGGCGATCGCGGTGACGATCGGCGTGTTCTTCCTGGTGCTGTTCGGCATGTTCACGCTGCGGGACAGCTACGCGGTACCCGAGCGGATCGTGACGGGCGTCGAGATACCGATGCAGGAGCCGGTCGGCGACGCGATGGTGGTCGACACCAGGTTGGTGGCTCCCGACGGCACGGAGCACCCGATGGGGCCGGTGCCGGGCTGCTTCCGCGACAGCCTGAGCGGGCTGCTGGACTGCCTGCAGTCGAGCGGGTTCGGCATGGCCACCTACGTCCAGCCGGCCGACCGGTACTGGCGCTTCCAGTGGTCGGAGGCGGGGATCCTCGCCGGGGCGGCGGTGCTGCTCGCCGGGGTCACCTACCAGCGGGTCACCCGCCGGGCGATCTGACCCGCGCGATCTGACCCGCGATCTGGCTACGTGACGGTGCGGTCCGGGTCGACGGGGAGGATGCGGCGGGGGAGGCCGTGCGGGCGCTTGCGCGGCTGCCACTCCCGTGGGTAGCCCAATGAGACCTCGTCGAACCGGACCCCGTCGTACTCGGTGGTCCGCGGGATGTGCAGGTGGCCGTAGACCATGGCCGCCGCGGCGAAGCGGGTGTGCCAGTCGGCCGTCGCCTCGGTGCCACACCATTGGGCGAACTCCGGGTAGCGCAGCACCCGCGTCGGCTCGCGGACGAGGGGGTAGTGGTTGACGAGCACGGTCGGCGTGGTCAGCTCCGCGAGCCGCTCCTCGGTCAGCGACACCCGCGCGCGGCTCCAGTCGTCCCGCGTCGGGTACGGGTCGGGGTGCAGCAGGTACTCGTCGGTGCACACGACGCCCGTCTGGTGCGCGTAGGCGAGGCCCTCCTCCTTCGTGGCGCAGCCGTCGGGGCGGAACGTGTAGTCGTAGAGCAGGAACAGCGGCGCCACGGTGACCGGCCCGGCCGGCCCGGGCCACTGCGGGTACGGGTCCTCGGGGGTGAGCACGCCGAGCCCGCGGGCCATCGCCACCAGCGCCTCGTACCGCTCGACGCCGCGCAGCGTCACCGGGTCGTCCGGCGGGGTCCACAGCTCGTGGTTGCCCGGCACCCAGATGACCTTCGCGAACCGCTCCGCCAGCACGCCCAGGGCCCATTCGATGCTCGCGAACCGCTCGCCGACGTCGCCCGCGACCAGCAGCCAGTCCGACTCGTCGACCGGGCGCAGACCCCGCACCACCTCGCGGTTGTCCGGATAGGAGACGTGCAGGTCGCTGACCGCATAGAGAGCACTCACGACGCCCGACCCTAACGGTCCCGTTATCCCCGCCCGCTTACCGTCGTGCTGGACAATGGGCGTGACGCGTCCGTCGGGGGGAGGGAGCACTGGTGCGCGGACTGACCGCCTCGCTGGGCGGCGTCGTGGTGCTGACCGCGACGCTGCTGGTCGCCCCCGTGCCCGCGGCCGCCCAGCCGACCACCGTCGCCGGCCTGCTCGCGCACTACTACGACCTGAGCCGCGAGGCCGAACGGGTGAACGAGGAACTGCTGATCCTCCAGGAGCGCGTGGGTGCGCAGCGGAAGGTGTCGGCGGCCGCCACCAGCGTCGCGAACGACGCCTCCGCGCTGGCCGACTCGGCGCGGGGCAAGGTCAACTCCGCGCAGGACCTCGACCAGGTCGCCGCCGCCCTCGCGGCGCAGCGCGGGCACGATGCGCTGTCCGCGTTCGCGGCGAGCACGGGCCCGGAGGACCTGCTGAGCAGGTTCGACGCGGCGAACCTCGCGGCGCGGCTGACCGGTGGCCGGGACGTCTCCGACGCTGCGGTCGCGGCGGCCGAGGCGGCGGAGGGCAAGGCGTCGGCCGCGTCGTCGGCCGCGTCTGCCGCGTCGGCGAAGGTCGCCAAGGGGCAGGCGGAGCTGCGGGACCGGCAGTCCGACCTGGACCGGCAGATCGCCGACGTGCGCAAGGCGCTGGACAACCTCACGCCCGACCAGCGGGCGCTGCTCTCCGGCAGCGACGACTACGGGACCGACGTGGTCATCCCGGCCGGCAACATCGGCGGGATCATCAAGTTCGTCATGGCGCAGATGGGCAAGCCGTACCTGTGGGGCGCGGTCGGACCCGGCGCGTACGACTGCTCGGGGCTCGTGCAGACCGCGTACCGCCGGGCCGGGGTGGCGCTGCCGCGGGTGTCGCGCCAGCAGGCGACCGTCGGCCTGCGGGTGTCTCGGGCCCAGATCAAGGCGGGCGACCTGATCTTCTACTACCGGCCGGTGCACCACGTGGCGATCGCGGTGGACGGCACCCGCGCGGTGCACGCCCCGAGCATCGGCGAGAACGTCAAGGTCAGTCCCATCGACGCGATCGGCCCGATCACGATCATCCGCCGCGTGGTGGGCTGACCGCCGGCGACCCGGCGGGCGCGGCCCGGAGCCGCACCCGCCGGCTGCCGTCAGTGGCGGCCGATGTGCAGCCGATCGCGCAGGTGGCGGTGTTCCCCGCCGTCGGACTCGCGCAGGGCTTGCAGCATCTCGTTCTCCCGCAGCACCAGCGGATCCGTGCGCAGGTCCCGCCACAGCGACCAGCAGAGCCCGATCATCACCAGGGCGAACGGCGCCGCCACGATGATCGTCAGGTTCTGCAGGCCGGTCAGCGCATTGGCCCCGCCGTCCCCGGCGAGCAGCATCACGATGGCGACGCCACCCATCAGCACGCCCCAGAAGATCACCACGCCGCGCTTCGGCTCCACCGAGCCGCCCTGGGACAGCGTGCCCATGACGATCGACGCGGCGTCGGCCCCCGAGACGAAGAAGATCGACACCAGGACGATCACCAGCACCGCGGCCAGGGTGGACAGGGGCAGGTGTTCCAGGAACGCGAACGTCATCGCCTGCGAGCTGCCGTCCGGGTTGTACACCCAGGTGCCCTGGTCGAACACGCCCGCCAGGCCACCCTCGGCGTTCAGCCGCGCGAGCTCCTGCGGTGTCAGCTGCTGTGCGGCGAGCGCGTCGCGCTGCTGCTGGATGGCCGCGCCGCCGAAGATGGCGAACCAGAACAGGCTCACCACGCTCGGCACGAGGATCACGCCGGCCACGAACTGCCGGATCGACCGGCCACGGCTGATCCGCGCGATGAACATGCCGACGAAGGGCGTCCACGAGATCCACCACGCCCAGTAGAAGATCGTCCAGCCGCCGAGCCAGGTCTGCATCGCCTCGCCACCGGTGGCGCCCGTGCGGCCGGACATCGCGGCGAACTCCCGGACGTAGTCGCCGATCGCGCCGGGCACGAGGTTCAGGATCAGTACGGTCGGGCCGACCACGAGGACGAAGAACGCGAGCACCGCGGCGAGCACCATGTTGATGTTGGACAGCCACTGGATGCCCTTGGCCACGCCGGACACCGCCGACGCGACGAACGCGACGGTGAGCACGGCGATCACCATCACCAGCAGCAGGCTGCCCGCCTCGCCGACCCAGCCGACGTAGCGCATGCCCTCGCCGACCTGCAGCGCGCCGAGGCCCAGCGACGCGGCCGAGCCGAACAGCGTGGCGAAGATCGCCATGATGTCGATGGCCTTGCCGAGCGGGCCGGACGAGCGCTTCTCACCCAGCAGCGGCGCGAACACCGAGCTGAACAGCTGCCGGCGGCCGCGGCGGAACGTGCTGTACGCGATCGCGAGGCCGACCACCGCGTAGATCGCCCACGGGTGCACGGTCCAGTGGAACAGGGTCGTGGCCATCGCGGTGTGCACGGCCTCGTCCGAGGCGGGCAGCGCGGTACCGGGCGGTGGCGTCATCAGGTGCGTGACCGGCTCGGCCACGCCGAAGAACATCAGACCGATGCCCATGCCCGCGCTGAACATCATCGCGATCCACGACACCGTGCGGAACTCGGGCTTCTCCTTGTCCGCGCCGAGCGGGATCCGGCCGTACCGGCTGATCGACAGCGCGATGGCGAACAGCACGAATCCACTTGCGACGAGCACGAAGGCCCAGCCGCCATAGGGAATGATGCCGTCGTTGAGGATGCTGCCCGCGACCGAGATCAGCGAGTCGGTGCCGAGCACGCCCCACGCGAGGAAGACCACGGTGAGCGCGGCCGCCACGCCGAAGACCACCTTGTCGGTGACCGGCGGCCGGTCCGCCGCGGCGACGACGGATTCCCCTGACACCGCACCGGCTTCGTCGCCACCGGGACTTGGCTCCTCCACTGTCCGGGTTTCGCTCGACGCCGCCTCGGCCGTCGATTCCTCACTCGACACCTCCGTCGTGTCGTCCGCCACGACGCCTCCCTCCGACTCAGGCTCATGGTTGCGTGGAGCCTAAACCGTTGGTCAACTCAGCGGAGCGGCGTCGTTGCGCATTGTGCACCGTCGGGATTTCCGTTATGCAAAAGAGTTCTCGTGCGTGCGGCGCGCACGGCCGGCACGATCGCGACTCCCGCCGCGACGAAGACGCCACCCAGCAGCAGCCAGCCCGCGGTACCCCAGCTGATGATCAACGTGGTGACGAGCACCGGGCCGAGCATCCGGGCGACCGTGAAGCCCGACCCGAAGAAACCCTGGTACTGGCCGTGCTTTCCGGCCGGCGCGAGGGTGAAGCTGATCTCCCACGAGCCGCTCGCCTGCATCATCTCGGCCAGCGCCTGCAGGGCCGCGGCGAGCAGCAGGATCGCCACCGCGACCAGCGCCGAGTCGCCGGCCGCCGAGAGCGCGAACACCACGCACGCCACCAGCAGCACCACGCCGGCGGCGCGAACCTGGCGGGCGGCGGTGGCGAGGTCGCGCACCCGGCGGGCCACCCGCACCTGGAACAGCACGATGGACATCGTGTTGAGCACGAGCAGCGCCGCCACGGTCCAGCCGGGCGCGTGCGTGCGCTGGACGATCCACAGTGGAAGGCCGAGCGTGATGAGCGGGATGTGCAGCTGCAGCACCATGTTCAGCACGGCGAGCACGGCGTAGGGGCGGTCCCGCAGCACGGCGAGCGCCGGTTCGCCGGCGCGGCGGCGGGGGCCGGGCGCGACGGCCGGGAGTCGCAGCAGGACGCACGCGGAGATCAGCAGGCTGACCGCGTCCACCGCGAAGACGGTCAGGTACGCCGCCTCGGTGTCCACCTGCAGCGCGAGCCCGCCGGCGGTGGCACCGATCGCGATGCCGCCGTTGATCGCGGCCTGCAGCACGGCGCGTACCCGGGTTCGCGCGGCCGGGGCGACGAGGCCGGCGAGCAGCGCCTGCCGGGCGGCGGTGAGCCCGCACTGGCCGGCGCAGTAGAGGCTCGCGACCACCAGGAACGCCTCGAACGAGCGGACGAACAGGAAGGCGACGAGCGTGGCCGCGGTGCTCGCCGCGAGCAGTATCGCGATACCGCGCGGGCCGCGCCGGTCGGCGAGGTGACCGAGCGGCACCCCGGCGAGGAAACCGGCCGCCCAGCCGGCGGTCAGGCCGATGCCGACCTGGGCGGGGGAGAGGCCGACGATCCGGGTGAAGTACAGAGCCGAGCAGACGAGGTAGCCGCCCAGCCCGATCGAGTCGGTCAGCTGGGCGATCGAGAGCACGCGCGCGGGGCCGGCGTCCGGCAGGAGTCTTCCGATGGCTCGCATGGACCGAACGTACGGCCCGTATTGGTGCCACGTAAGACCCAATTCTTGGCCGGAGTGACTGGGCCAATCAGCGGCCGGCGAGCTGTGCGGCGCGGCGTCGGCGACCCGGCGGGCGTCACCAGGATTGGTTGGCGATCGTGCCAACGCAGGCCATTCGTGCTGGGCCAATGTAGGGTGCGCCGGTGGATTTCCACGTGAGTCTCGCCGGCCGCGGAGACCTGTCCGCGCGGATCTACCGGCAGCTGCACGAGGCGATCGTCGAGGGCCGGCTCGGGCCGGGGGAGCGGTTGCCGCCGACCCGTGAGCTCGCGGCGAGCCTGTCGGTCTCCCGCAACACCGTCGCGGTCGCCTACGAGCGGCTCACCGCGGAGGGGTTCCTCGTCGGCCGGGTCGGCGCGGGGACGTTCGTGTGCGCCAACCCGCCGGCCCGTCCGGCCCCGCCGGACGCCCCGGACGGTGAGATCCCGGTCCGTGCGCCGTGGCTGTCCCTCGCCGCGGCGCCGCCACCCGCGCGGCCGGCGGTCTACGACTTCCAGGTCGGCGTCCCGGACGCGCACCGGTTCCCGATGGCCGCGTGGCGCCGGCTGGTCGCCCGCGAGCTGCGCGACGTCGGCGTGCGGGCGTCGGGCTACGTCGACCCGGCCGGCCACGAGGGGCTGCGCGCCGCGATCGCGCGGCACATCGGGCTGTCCCGGTCGGTGCGGGCGGGTGCGGGCGACGTCGTGGTGACCCACGGGGCGCAGCAGGCACTCGACCTGATCGGCCGGGTCCTGCTCGAGCCCGGCGCGTGCGTGGCCGTGGAGGAGCCGGGCTACCCGCCGGCGCGCGAGCTGTTCACGTCGCTCGGCGCGAAGGTCACCGGCGTGCCGGTGGACGGCGAAGGCCTCGTGGTGCGCGCGATCCCGCGCGCGGCGAACCTCGTCTACGTCACCCCGTCGCACCAGTTCCCGCTCGGCACGCCCATGTCGCTCGACCGCCGCGGCGCGCTGCTCGCGTGGGCGCACCGGCGCGGCGCGGTGGTCATCGAGGACGACTACGACAGCGAGTTCCGCTTCTCCGACCGGCCGCTCGAGCCGCTGCACAGCCTCGACCGCGGTCGCCGGGTGATCTACGTGGGCTCGTTCGCGAAGACGATGCTGCCCATGCTCCGGCTGGGCTTCCTCGTCGCGCCACCGTCGGTGCGGCCCGCGATCCGCGCGGCCAAGCGGCTCGCCGACAGGCAGGGCGACATCGTCGCCCAGGGCGCGATGGCCGCGTTCCTCGCCGAGGGCCTCTTCGCCCGGCACCTGCGCCGCTCCACCCGCGAGTACGCGGCGCGGCACGACCGGATCACGACGATCCTGCGGCGCGACTTCGCCGACCGGCTCACGGTCGTGCCGTCGATCGCCGGCCTGCACCTCGCCGCGTTCGTGCACGCACCGGTCGACACCGGCGCGCTGGTACGGCGTGCCGCCGAGGCCGGCGTCGTGGTGGAGGACCTGCGTTCCTACTACGGGTTCGGCCCCGGCGAGCCCGGCCTCGCGCTGGGCTACGGGGGCATCGAGCTGGACCAGATCGAGCCCGGCCTCCGGCGGTTGGCGGCCTGCTGGCCGTGATATACCCGGGTATGACCGCGATCAGCACGACGACCGAACGGGACCTGGACGAGGTGCTCACGGCGGCCGCCGCGGCCGCCGAGGAGCTGCGGTCGCTGCCCGGCGCCGTCCGTGCCGAGGCGCTGCGCCGGGCCGCCCACGCGATGGACGCGGCGGCCGGTGAGCTCGTGCCGCTGGCCAACCGGGAGACCAACCTGCCGGTGCGCCCGCGGCTCGCGGGCGAGCTCGACCGCACGACGTTCCAGCTGCGGCTGCTGGCCGAGGTCGTCGAGGAGGGCAGCTACCTCGACGCCACCCTCGACTCGCCCGACTCGGACTGGCCGGCCGGCGGGCGCCCGGACGTGCGGCGGATGCTGTGGCCGCTCGGGCCGGTGGTCAACTTCGCGGCCAGCAACTTCCCGTTCGCGTTCAGCGTGGCCGGTGGTGACACGGCGGCCGCGATCGCCGCCGGCTGCCCGGTGGTGGTCAAGGCGAACCCCGGCCACCCGGAGCTGTCCGCGCGCACCGGCTCGCTGGTCGCCGGCGCGCTCACCGCGGCCGGGTTGCCCGCCGGCACCCTCGCGGTGGTCTACGGCGAGGAGGTCGGCCGCGCGGCGCTCACCGACCCGCGGGTGAAGGCCGGCGCGTTCACCGGGTCACCCGCGGGCGGGCGCGCGTTGTTCGACCTCGCGTGCGGGCGGCCGGACCCGATCCCGTTCTACGCGGAGATGGGCAGCGTGAACCCGGCGTTCGTCACGCCGCCGGCGGCCGCGAGCCGGGCCGACGAGATAGCGGACGGCTACCTCGGCTCGTTCACGCTGGGCATGGGGCAGTTCTGCACCAAGCCGGGCCTGCTGTTCGTGCCGGCGGATGCGGCGCCGGCGTTCGAGTCGCGCCTGGTGGACGCCGTCGCGCAGCGGCCCGCCGCCCGGCTGCTGAACGACCGGATCACCCAGGGGTACGAGCGGCGCCTCGCGGCACTGACCGCGCACCCGGCGGTGTCCGTCCTGCACGCCGGAGCGTCCAGTGTGGAGGGTCCGGCGCCGACGTTGCTGGGTACGACGGCCGCGGACCTGCTGGCACACCACGACGAGCTCGCCGCGGAGTGCTTCGGCCCGACGTCGATCGTGGTGCGGTACTCCTCCGACGCGGAGGCGCTGGTGCTCGCCCGCGCCTTCACCGGCGAGCTGAGCGCGACGGTCCAGGGCGAGGGCGACGACGACCTCGCCGCGGCGCTGGTCACCGAGCTGTCCGCCCGGGTCGGCCGGGTGCTGTGGAACGGCTGGCCCACCGGGATCGCGGTGACCTACGCGATGCATCACGGCGGCCCGTTCCCGGCGACGACCGCGCCCCTGCACACGTCGGTCGGCGCCACGGCGCTGAGCCGGTTCCTGCGGCCGGTGACCTACCAGAACATGCCGCAGCGCCTGCTGCCCGAGGCCCTGCGGGACGGCAACCCGCTCTGCATTCCCCGGCGGCTGGACGGCGTGCTCACGCCGCCGCGCTAGCGCCCCACCGCGTAGCCCTGCATGCCGCGCGGGTTGGCGGCCGCGCGGAGCAGGCCGGTCTCCAGGTCCCGGGACACGGCTGACATCCGGCCGAGCGACCACGGCTCGACCGCGGTCACCTCGTGGCCGCGCCGGCCGAGCTCCGCGCGCACCGAACTGTCCACTCGGGACTCCACGACGAGCTCCGTGCCGGTGGCCCGCGGGTAGAACGACGACGCGAGCGCGGTCGTGTGCCAGGCTGGGGCGTCGATCGCCTCCTGCAGGTTCATGCCGTGGGCCGCGTGGTTGAGCAGGAAGCCCAGCTGCCACTGGTCCTGCTGGTCGCCGCCGGGCGTGCCGAACGAGAGCAGCCGGCCCTCGCGGGTGGCGAGGGAGGGGGACAGCGTCGTGCGCGGCCGCCTGCCCGGGGCGAGCGAGTTCGGCAGGCCCTCCTCGAGCCAGCACATCTGCGCGCGGGTGCCCAGGCAGAAGCCGAGCGCCTCGACGGTCGGCGAGCTCTGCAGCCAGCCGCCGGACGGGGTGGCGGAGACGATGTTGCCCCACCGGTCGGCGACGTCGAGGTGGCAGGTGTCGCCGCGCGTGGTGCCGAGCGGGGACAGGGTGGGCTCGCCGATCCCGAGGCCGGTGACCGTGACCGCGCCGCCCTCGGTGACGAACCGCGGCAGCCGCCCGGTACCGGCACGCAGCGGCGGCCCGGCCTCGTGGTGCACGAGCTTCGCGCGCTCGGCGGCGTAGGCGGGGGAGAGCAGGCGATCCAGCGGCACGCCCGCCGCGTCCCCGTAGCAGGCGTCGCGGTCGGCGAAGGCGAGCTTGGCGACCTCGGTCGTGCGGTGGATCAGCTCGGCGCTGCCGGGCGGGGGCAGCTCGCCGAGCTGCTGGAGCATCGCGAGTTGCTGGAGCAGCACCGGTCCCTGGCTCCACGGTCCTGCCTTGTGGACGGTCCAGCCGAACGCGTCGTGGCTGACCGGGCGCTCGTAGCCCGGCCGCCAGGCGGCGAGGTCGGCGCCGGTGAGCAGGCCGGTGTGCGGCTCGCCGGAGTCGTCGAGGACCTCGATGCGGCAGAAGGCGTCCAGCTCCTCGGCCACGAAGCCCTCGTGCCAGGTGCGGATCGCGGCGTCGAGCTGTACCTCGCGATCCGCGCCGGCGGCCTCGGCCTCGTCGACGAGCCGCCGGTAGGTCGCGGCGAGCGCCGGGTTGCGGACGAGCGCGCCGGGCTCGGCGGCGGGCAGCCACTGGCGGGCGGAGGTGGGCCAGTAGGTGCGGAACAGCTCCTCGACGGTGCGGATGGTGAGCACGACGGCCTCGGCGACCGGGTGCCCGTGCTCGGCGTAGCCGATGGCGTAGCGCAGGACGTCGCGCAGCGGGAGCGTGCCGTGGTCGCGCAGGAGCGTGAGCCAGGCGCCGACCGCGCCGGGCACGGTGGCGGCGAGCAGTCCCGTGCCGGGCACCAGGTCCAGCCCGTACTCGCGGAACCGCCCGATGGTCGCGGCGGCCGGCGTGGGCCCCTGTCCACAGAGGACCCGCGGCCGCGGGTCGGTGGCCGTGGCGAAGATCATCGGGACCTCGCCGCCGGGCCCGTTCATGTGCGGCTCGGTCACGTGCAGGGTGAACCCGGCGGCCGCGGCGGCGTCGAACGCGTTGCCGCCCTGCTCCAGCACCGCCATCCCGGCCGCGGACGCGAGCCAGTGCGTCGAGGCCACCATGCCGAAGGTTCCCGACAGCTCGGGGCGGGTGGTGAACATCCGGTCACGCTACCCGGCGGCGGGCGGCCGGACCTCCAGCCGGATTCGTTTGTTGCCCTTGCCCTTCGACTCGGTGCCGGTGACCGCGACGGAGCCGACCTCGCTGGTGCTGAGCACGTGGGTGCCGCCGTCGGCCTGCTTGTCGAGCCCGACGATGTCGATGACGCGGAGGGGGTCGATCTCGGCGGGGATGAGGTTGGCGGAGGTGCGGATGAGGGCGGGGTCGGTGTCGGCCACCTCGCGGCCGAGGAAGGTCACGAGGATCTCGCGCGCGGCGGCGATCTCGTCGTTGATGCGCCGCTCGACGCGCTGGCCGAGCTCGGTGGACATGCTCTCGAGGGGGAAGTCGAGGCGGCCCTTGCCGGGATCCATGTTGCCGCCGGTGACGGCCACGTGGAACTCGGTCCAGATGACGCCGCAGAGGATGTGCAGGGCGGTGTGGGTGCGCATGAGCAGGAGCCGCCGGTCCCAGTCGAGCTCGCCGAACACGGCCGTGCCCTGGTCCGGGAGTTCGGGGGTGTCCAGCCAGTGCCAGATCCGGCCGCCGTCGCGTTTCACCCGGGTGACCGCCGCGGTGCCGCCACCCCACCGGAGCGTGCCGAGATCGTGCGGCTGCCCCCCGCCGCCGGGGTAGAAGGCGGTCCGCCCGAGCGCGATGCGGCCCTGCTCGCGATCGACGTCGAGCACCGCGGTGTCGAACTCGCGCCGATAGGCGTCGGTGGCGAAGAGCTCGGTCTCGGCCAGCCCCGGCGGCGGGGCTGGGGTCTTGCTGCCTGGCACGGCCATGGTGTTACCCCCCTCGGGTATACTGGGCGGTCGGGCTCGGGAACTGCGGAAAGGTTATCTCGGATGCGCGGCTACACCAGCGACAAGGACGGCTACCTGAAGCGCCTGCGCCGGATCGAGGGGCAGGTTCGCGGCCTACAGCGCATGGTCGAGAACGACGAGTACTGCATAGACGTGCTGACCCAGATCTCCGCGGCGACGAAGGCCCTCCAGGCCGTGTCGCTGGGCCTGATGGACGAGCACCTCCGCCACTGCGTAGCCGCCGCCCTGGCCGACGGCGGCAAGGACGCGGACGACAAGATCCGCGAAGCCAGCGAGGCGATCGCGCGCCTGGTCCGCTCCTGACTCTGCCCCGCCCCGCACGCCCGGCGCGACGCCGCGCTGCGCTGGCCCCTGACCCCGAACCAACGCTGCCGGGCCTGCAGTGCCGCCGGGCTGCAAATGCGGCTGGCTGCGAACGCCCGCCGGGCGAACCAACGCCGCCGGGCTGCGGAGTCCGCTGAGCGAACCACGGCTGCCGGGGCCTGCCAGCGCCACCGACTGCCAACCCGCCCGGGCTGCCAACCCCGTCAGGCCTGCCGAGGCGGCCGGGTTGCCAAACCCCGCCCGGCCCCCAACCCCCGCTGAGCCTGCCAACGGCCACCCGCCAACCAACCCAACCTCACCCCCAACTCATCCGGCCCCCACCCCCCCACCCCCGGCCCCGCCGCAAAACCGATCAACCAGCGACGGTCAACGGACGCCCCGAGGCCGGAACTGGACGCTGATCCGCGGCCCCACCGCCTTGGCCGTCTTCGGCACCGCGTGCTCCCACGTTCGCTGGCACGAGCCGCCCATCACGAGCAGGTCGCCCAGGCCCAGGGCGTAGCGCAGGGTCTGGCCGCCGCCGCGGGGGCGGAGTAGTAGCGGGCGCGGGGCGCCTACCGAGACGATCGCGACCATGGTGTCCTCGGTGTCGCCGCGGCCGATTCGGTCGCCGTGCCAGGCGACCGAGTCGCGGCCGTCGCGGTAGTAGCACAGGCCCGCGGTGCGGAACGGCTCGCCGAGCTCGTCCGCGTAGTGCGTGGTCAGGGCGGCGCGTGCCGCCTCCAGTACGGGGTCGGGGAGGGGGTCGCCCTCGTCGTAGAAGCACAGCAGGCGGGGGACGTCGACGACGCGGTCATACATCTGCCGGCGCTCCTCGCGCCAGGGAACGCCGGCGCATAAGCGTTCGAACAGCGTGCCGGCTCCGGTCAGCCAGCCGCGGCGGACGTCCAGCCACGCACCGTCGCTCAGCTCGGTCCGCGTCGTCGCGGCGAGCGAGCGCAGCCCGACGTCGTCGAGGTCGTCTAGGAGGGAACCCTGCACAGCACCAGACATGACGACAACCCTACCGCCGAAATCGAACATGCGAGCGATTGTCACCGCATGGTGTGAACCGGCCGACTAGGTTCGATGCGTGCGGATCCGTACCGAACGCCTGCTGCTGCGCCCGTTCGAGATCGGCGACGTCGACGACGTGTGGGCCTACCAGCGCCTTCCCGAGGTCGCCCGGCACATGCTGCGCGTACCCCGCGACCGTGCCGGCGCGGCCGTGTCCGTGCGCGCCATGATGACCGAGACCGCGATCAAGGGCGCCGGCGACACGCTCAGCTTCGCCGTGGTGCTGCCCGCGGACGGCACGCTGATCGGCGAGGTCTCGCTGAACGTGCCCAGCGTGCTGCACCGCGGCGGCTGGCTCGGCTACGCGTTCCACCCCCGCCACCAGGGCCAGGGCTTCGCCACCGAGGCCTCGGCGGCGTTGCTGCGCGTCGGGTTCGAGGAGGTCGGGCTGCACCGCGTCGCCGCGATGTGCTCCGCGCGCAACGCCGCGTCCGCCCGGCTGATGGAGCGGCTCGGCATGCGGCGCGAGGCGCACCTCATCGGCAGCCGGCTGATGGAGCACGGCTGGCGCGACGAGTTCGTCTACGCGATCCTCGCCGACGAGTGGCGGCTCAGGCGGTCTCGGTGAACTCGATGTGGTCCGTCGTCCACCCGACCGCCTTGTGGCTCACCGTCAGCCCCAGACCCGGGCGGTCCGGCACCAGCACCCGGCCGCTGCGGACCTCCACGTGCTCGTTGAACAGCGGCTCCAGCCAGTCGACCTGCTCGACCCACGCCGTCCCCGGGTAGGCGGCCGCCAGGTGCACGTGCAGCTCCGTGGCGAACCGCGGCGCCAGCGACAGTCCACTGTGGTCAGCCAGGGCCGCGATCCGCAGGAACGGCGTGATACCACCGATCCGCGGCACGTCCGGCTGCACGACGTCGCACCCGCCGGCCTCGATCAGCTGCGCGTGCTCACCCGCACTCGTCAGCATCTCGCCCGTCGCCACCGGTGTGTCCAGCGCCGCGGCCAGGGCGGCGTGCCCGGCCGTGTCGCGCGCGTCCAGCGGTTCCTCCAGCCACACCAGGTTGAACCGCTCGAGCACCCGGCCCATCCGGTGCGCGGTCGGCCGGTCCCACAGCCGGCCGGCGTCGACCATCAGTGGCGCGCTGTCGCCGAGCCGCTCGCGCAACACCCGCAGCCGCTCGATGTCCGCCGTGGGATCCGGCTGGGTGAGCCGCAGCATGACCGCGCCCGCGCCCGACGCGAGCGCCCGCTGCGCGTTGTCGACCACGTCCGGTAGCGGTGTGGACGCCAGCGCCGAGTAGCAGCGCACCGCGTCCCGGTACGCGCCGAGCAGCTTCGCGAGCGGCAGCCCGGCCCGCCTGGCCTTGGCGTCCCACAACGCGATGTCCACCGCCGCGATCGCCTGCGCCGCAAGGCCACTGCGGCCCGCCGACGAACCCGCCGCCGCGAGCTTCTCCCACACCCGGCCGGTGTCGCTCGGGTCCTCGCCGAGCAGCTGCGGCGCGAGCTCCTTCGCGTGCGCGTACAGCGCCGGGCCGCCCGCCCGCTTGGCGTAGCTGAAGCCGAGCCCGCGGCTCCCGTCGACGGTGCCGATCTCGGTGAACAGGAACGCGACCTCGGTCAACGGCTGGTGCCGGCCCGCGGGGACCTTGGTGTCACTGATCGGTGCGGCGATCGGCAGGAAGACCAGCGAGAGCCGGACGCGGTCGATACGGTCTCCGCTCGGGGTGGGCGCAGCGGGGGCTTCGGGCACGCGAATATCTCCTCGTGGGGGTTTGGGGGAGCGTTCAGTTCTACCGCGTCGGCGGATCGTTGCCTAGGGGTGGTCATGTACATTCGTTCATGTACAGATGTACATGAACGAGGAGAACCGCTGTGCCATACGTGTTCCTGCTGATGGCGATCGCCTTCGAGGTGGTGGCCACCAGCCTGCTCAAGCTCAGCGACGGCTTCACCAGGCTCTGGCCGACCGTCGGCTCCCTCGCCGGCTACGCCGTCGCGTTCGTGCTGCTCGCGGTTGTCGTGCGGCACGTGCCGGTCGGCGTGGCCTACGCGGTGTGGGCCGGGCTCGGCACCGCCGCGATCGCGGCGGTCGGCGTGGTGTTCCTGCACGAGTCGATCACGTTCGCCAAGGTCGCCGGCATCGTGCTGGTGATCGGCGGCGTCGTGACGCTGAACCTGGGCGGAGCGCATTGAGTCCGCGGCGCGACCCCGAGGGCCGGCGCCGCGCGATCGTGCACGCGGCCGTCGTGGAGATCGCCGAGGTCGGCATAGGGCAGGTGACCCACCGGCGGATCGCCGCGCGGGCGGGGGTCCCGCTCGGCTCCACGACCTACTACTTCCCGACGCTCGACGACCTCGTCTCGGCCGCGCTGCGCGAGGCCAGCGAGACCGCGCGGGCGCAGCTCGAGGCGTGGGCCGACGAGCTGCTCGCGAGCGACGACGTCGCCGGGACGTTCGTCGACCTCGCGCGCGGTTACCTCGCCGACCGGGACCAGGCGCTGCTCGAGTACGAGCTGTGCCTCGCCGCCACGCGCACACCACGGCTGCGGCCCGTGGCCCAGCTGTGGATGGACGGGCTGCGCGGGATCTGCGCGCGGTTCGCGGGCCCGCAGCGGGGGTACGCGCTCGCCGCGCTCGTGGACGGCGTGCTGCTGGAAGCGCTGGTGACCGGCGACGAGCTCGACGCCGGCGGCCTGCGGGCCGGCGTCGAGGCGCTCCTCAGCCGCCGAACAGCGGGCTGATCGACTTGGCCGTCATGAAGATGCCGTAGCCGATCGGAATCAGGACGACGAGCCAGGAGAACAACAGTCGGCGACCCATGTGCTGGGCGGGATCGACGGGTTCGGACACGGTGCTACCTCCATCCGGTCGGGCTGCCCGCGTATGGCGAGGGCGCCGCGCTGGATTCGTTTTCCGTCGCCTCGGCGAACGCGTCGGTGCGCTTGGCCGGCTCGTGGAAGCGCTCGGCGACCGGGCGGATCAGCAGGTTCGCGACGAAGCCGATGGCGAGCACACCGACCATGGTGAACAGTGCCGGCTTGTAGTCGGCGGCGGTCAGCGCGCCGGGCTTGCCCTGCGCGTCGAGGAAACCGTTGATGATCAGCGGCCCGGCCACGCCGGCGGCCGACCACGCGGTGAGCAGCCGGCCGTGCACGGCACCGACGTGGTAGGTGCCGAACAGGTCGCGCAGGTAGGCCGGCACGGTGGCGAAACCGCCGCCGTAGAAGGAGATGATGATGCAGGCCAGCAGCACGAACAGCGCGGTGGAGCTGCTCCCGACGGTGGCCAGCAGGACGTAGAGGATCATGCCGACGCCGAGGTACATGACGTAGGTCGGCTTGCGCCCCAGGAAGTCCGATGTGGACGACCAGGCGAACCGGCCGGCCATGTTGAACAGTGACAGCAGGCCGACGAAGGCGGTGGCGGCCGTGGCGCCGACACTGGACGGGCCGGACCCGCGGAAGAAGTCCTGGATCATCGGGCTGGCCTGCTCGAGGATGCCGATGCCGGCGGTCACGTTGCAGAACAGGACCACCCACAACAGCCCGAACTGCGGGGTCTCGATGGCCCTCGCCGCGGACACGTTGGCGGTGGTCACCATTCGCTTCCGCCGCAGCCTCGCCGGGTCGAACCCGTCCGGCTGCCAGCCCGGCGGCGGCACCTTCACGGTGAACACGCCGAACATCATCACCACGAAGAAGATGATGCCGAGGCAGAGGAACAGCCCCGCGACCGCTTCACCGGACGCGACCGAGTGGGCGGCCGAGGGGTTGTAGTACGGGTCGAAGGACGCCATCAACTGGCGGGACAGCGGCGAGGCGATGAGCGCGCCGCCGCCGAAGCCGCCGATCGCCATGCCGGTGGCCAGGCCCGGCCGGTCCGGGAACCACTTGATCAGTGTCGACACCGGGGAGATGTAGCCGATGCCGAGACCGATGCCGCCGATGAAGCCGTAACCCAGGTACACCAACCAGAGCTGGGAGGTGGCCACGCCGAGCGAGGCCACCACGAAGCCGGAGGCCCAGAAGCAGGCCGCCGTGAACATCGCCTTGCGCGGGCCGACGCGCTCCACCCAGGTGCCGGTGACGGCCGCGGAGAAACCCAGCATGACGATGGCGATGGAGAAGATGATCCCGATCGCGGTGAGGCTGGTGTGGAAGTGCTTGACCAGCGCGGTCTTGTACACGCTGGTCGCATACGCCTGACCGATGCAGAGGTGGATGGCGAGCGCGGCCGGCGGGATCAACCAGCGGTTGAAGCCGGGACGCGCCACCGTGTGCGCACGATCGAGGAAGGACAGCGCCATGTGGCACCTCCGTATGCGCAGACTGTCGGCGATGCTACCGACCCGAGAGCCGGTTGAGGGTAAAAAACCTCCCGACTTATCACACCGTCGTGGTTGGTTCGTTACCCACAGTTAGCAGCGGTAGCGTATCGGATATTCCCGGATGCGGCGGAGAATCAGCCGAGATAGCGTTGCAGCAGCACATCCAGCTCCGCCTGCAGGTCGACCTTGATCGTCGCGTCCAGCAGGGCGCGCGCCAGCATCGGCTCCGGCTCGCGGTCGGCCAGCACGAGCCCGACCTGGTAGGCGCGGCGCGGCCGGTCGAGCGGCACGATCCGCAGCCCGTCGGGCACGCCGAACACGTGCAACCAGGCGTGGGCGATCACGCTCGACCAGCGCTTGGTGCCGACGTGCGCGTAGATCGCGGACACCGTGTCGGCCTCCACCGACGGCGTCACGGTCACGCCGGCCTCCGCGAAGTGCCGGTCGAGGATCCGCCGGTTCTGCATCTCCGAGGACAGCATGCACAGCGGGGTCTCGGCGAGCTCCGCCCAGCCGACCGTCTGGTGGTGGGCGAACCGGCCGTCGGCGGGTGTGAGGAGCAGGTACCGCTCGCGGTAGAGCGGCACGACGCGGACCGTGCCGAGCGGCTCACCGTCGATGTAGGTCATGCCGACGTCCAGGTCGAACTCGGCCAGCCGGTGCACGATCTCCCGCGAGGACAACGACTCGATCGACACGCGAACCTGCGGGTGCGCCTCGGCGAGCGGCGTGGTCAGCAGCGAGGCGACGGTGAGCGCGGTCGGGATCGCGCCGATGCGCAGCACGCCGGACAGCCCGCCGCGCATGCTCGCGAGCTCGTGGCGCATCGCGTCCTGCTCGGCGAGGATCCGGTGCGCCCACAGCAGGACCTGCTTGCCCTCGGGCGTGAACCCCTCGAACCGTTGCCCGCGCTGGACGATCTGGACGTCCAGCTCCGCCTCGAGCTTGCGGATCGCGGCGGACAGCGCCGGCTGGGAGACGTGGCACGACTCGGCGGCCCGCCCGAAATGCCCCTCGCGCGCCAGCGCGCTCAGATACTCCAGCTGGCGCAGCAACATGGCAAAGACATACCCGCAAAGTGGCCGAAGGTAAAGGCGACAGTCGGGGGAGTAGCTTGATTCCCATGCCGCCCGTCCCGTCCGAGCCAGGCGGGCCGGCGACCCGCGACGTCGTCCTCGCCGTGCACGGCGGCGCCGGGACCGTGCCCCGCGGGAGCGTGCCTGCCGAGCGGGAACGGGCTTACCACGCGGGTTTGACCGCGGCGCTGCGCGCGGGCGAGGTGGTGCTCGGCCGCGGCGGGCCGGCGCTGGACGCGGTCGAGGCGGCCGTGTGCGTCCTCGAGGACCACCCGGAGTTCAACGCCGGCCGTGGCGCGGCCTTCACCGCCGACGCCGCACACGAGCTGGACGCGTCGATCATGAACGGCCGCGACCTGACCGCCGGCGCGGTGGCCGGGGTCAAGCACGTGCGCAACCCGGTGTCGCTGGCGCGGCTGGTCATGGAGCGCTCGGACCACGTGCTGCTCGCCGGCGAGGGCGCGGAGGCGTTCGCGCTGCGCCACGGCGTCGCGTACTCCACACAGGACTACTTCTTCACGCAGCGCCGGTGGGAGGCGCTGGCCGAGGCGAAGGCGGCGGCCGCCCCGCAGCTCAGCGGCGGCACGGTCGGCGCGGTCGCGCTCGACGCGGCGGGCGACCTCGCCGCGGCGACGTCGACGGGCGGGATGACCAACATGCTGCCGGGCCGGATCGGCGACTCGCCGGTGATCGGCGCGGGGACCTACGCGGACAGCCGGACGGTCGCGGTGTCGTGCACCGGCATCGGGGAGGCGTTCCTGCGCGCGGTGGCGGCCTACGACATCGCCGCGTTCATGGCGTACACCGGGGCGCCGGTGGAGCGGGCCGCGCGCACCGTGATCCTGGAGAAGGTCCACGGGCTGGGCGCCATCGGCGCCGCGATCGCCCTCGACCCGGCCGGCTCGCTCGCCACGCCGCACTGCAGCGCGGGCCTGCTCAACGGCTACCTGACCCGCGACGGCCGCGTCGTGACCCGCGTGTACGACGACGAGACGCCTACTGGCTGAGCCGGATCGGGTTCACGATGTCGGCCGTGATCGTCAGCAGCATCACCGCGCCGCCGACGAGCACCAGGACCATCGTGACCCTGGACAGCCGGGTGAAGTCGACGGGCGCGGCGGCGGTCTTGCCGCGGCGCTCGCGCAGCCAGTTGCGCACCTTCTCGTAGGCGATGATCGCGATGTGCCCGCCGTCCATCGGCAGCAGCGGCAGCAGGTTGAACACGCCCATGAAGAAGTTCAGCCCGGCCAGCAGCAGGAAGAACAGCTGCCACAGGCCCGCCTCGACGGCCTCGCCGCCGATCCGGCTGGCGCCGACCACGCTGACCGGGGTGTCCGGGTCGCGCTCGGCGCCGAAGATCGCGCTGACGACGGCCGGGATGCGTTGCGGGAACTCGGCGAGCTTGACCGCCGTCTGCCCGAGCATCTCCGCCGAGAAGCCAGCGGTGGCGCCGAACGCCTCGAGCGGGCCGTAGGTCAACGACGTCGATGCCGAGACGCCGGCGACCCCGACCGCCTCCGCCGCGCCCGGCCGGTCCAGCCGCGGCACGTCGACGGTCAGGTGCAGGGTCTCGTCGCCGCGGCGGACGTCGAACACCGTGGGGCCGCTCGCGTTCTGCACGGCCGCGACCATCGCCGGCCAGCTCGGGGTGGCCAGGCCGCCGACGCCGGTGATCTCGTCGCCCGGCCGGATGCCGGCCGCCTGCGCGGGGCCGGCCGCACCGGGCGCGCAGGAGGGGTTCGCCAGCTCCTCGTTCGTCCGCGCGTCGGTCACGCAGCTCGACACCTGCGACACGACGGGCTTCTCGGTCAGGTTCGGCAGCCCGAGGGTCGAGGCGAGCAGGTACAGCACGAGGAACGCGAGTGCGAAGTGCGTGATCGGGCCGGCCAGCATGACGGTCGTGCGCCGCCACGCCCGCTGCTTCCACATCGCGCGGCGCTCCTCGTCGGGCGTGAGCTCGTCGAGGGTCGTCATGCCGGCGATGTCGCAGAAACCGCCGAAGGGCAAGGCCTTCAGGCCGTACTCGGTCTCGCCGCGGCGGAAGGAGAACACGGTCGGCCCGTAGCCCACGAAGTAGCGGCGCACCTTCATGCCGAACGCCTTGCCGGCGAGCAGGTGCCCGGCCTCGTGCAGCGCGAGCGAGAGCCCGATGCCGAGAGCGAACAGCACGACACCGACGACGTAAGCCACTTCGCGTTCCCCTCGTGTGCCGGACCCCGACCGGTTCCGACAGTGACACCGGCGAGGTGAAGCCCGCGTTGACAACCAGGCCAGCCGAGCAGTCCCGACGAGAGGCAAGCACGGGTCTCAGTCCTGGGGAGCTGCCACCTTCTCCAGTACCTGCTCGCCGTACTTCGCGAGCTTGTTCTCGCCCACGCCGTTCACCGAGCCCAGCTCCGCGAGGGTCGTGGGGGCCTCGGTGGCGATCTGGCGCAGGGTGGCGTCGTGGAAGATCACGTATGCGGGGACGCCCTGCTCCTTGGCGGTCGCGGCCCGCCAGGCGCGCAGGCGCTCGAACACCGGCTTCGCCTCGTCCGGCAGGTCGGCCTGCGGGGCGGCGGCCTTCCCGCGCGACGACGACCTCGTCGCACGCTTCGGCTCGTGGCGCAGGCGGACCTCGCGCCGCTTGCCGAGCACCTCGCCGCTCGCCTCGGTGAGCACGAGCGTGCCGTGGTCGCCCTCGACGGTCAGCACGCCCTGCGCGAGCAGCTGGCGCACGACGCCGCGCCACTCCGGTTCGCTGAGCTCCGTGCCGATGCCGAACACGGTCAGCGATTCGTGGCCGAACTGGGTGACCTTCGCGGTCGTGCGGCCCAGCAGGATGTCCACGACGTGCCCGACGCCGAACTTCTGCCGGCGCTCGCGGTCGAGCCGGTACACCGTGGACAGCACCTTCTGCGCCGGGATGGTGCCGTCCCACGACTCCGGTGGCGACAGGCAGGTGTCGCAGTTGCCGCACGGCTGTGCCCGCTCGCCGAAGTAGTTGAGCAGCTGCACCCGCCGGCACTCGACGGTCTCGCACAGCGCCAGCATCGCGTCGAGGTGCACGCCGAGCCGCCGCCGGTGCGCGTCGTCGCCCTCGGAGGTGGCGATCATCTTGCGTTGCTGCACCACGTCCTGCAGCCCGTACGCGAGCCACGCGGTCGACGCCAGCCCGTCGCGGCCCGCGCGGCCGGTCTCCTGGTAGTAGCCCTCGACGGACTTCGGCAGGTCCAGGTGCGCGACGAAGCGGACGTCCGGCTTGTCGATGCCCATGCCGAACGCGATCGTCGCGACGATCACCAGGCCGTCCTCGCGCAGGAACCGCGCCTGGTTCACCGCGCGGGTCCGGGCGTCGAGGCCCGCGTGGTAGGGCAGCGCCTCGATCCCGTTCTGCGTGAGGAAGGCGGCCGTGCGCTCGGTCGACGCGCGCGACAGGCAGTAGACGATGCCGGCGTCGCCCTTGTGCTCGGTGGACAGCAGCTCCAGCAGCTGCTGCTCGGGCTTGTTCTTCGCGACGATCCGGTACTGGATGTTGGGCCGGTCGAAGCTCGACACGAAGTGCCGCGCCGCGGTCAGGTCCAGCCGGTTCGCGATCTCCTTGCGGGTGGCCTCGGTGGCCGTCGCGGTCAGCGCGATGCGCGGCACGGCCGGCCAGCGCTCGTGCAGCGCCGAGAGCTGCAGGTAGTCGGGGCGGAAGTCGTGCCCCCACTGGGCGACGCAGTGCGCCTCGTCGATCGCGAACAGCGCGATCGTGCCGCGGTCGAGCAGCCGCAGCGTGGACTCGACCTTGAGCCGTTCCGGTGCGAGGTAGAGCAGGTCGAGCTCGCCCGACAGGAACGCGGCCTCGACCTCGCGGCGCTGCTCGAAGTCCTGCGTGGAGTTGAGGAACCCGGCGCGCACGCCCAGCGCGGTGAGGGCGTCCACCTGGTCCTGCATGAGCGCGATGAGCGGGGAGACGACAACGCCCACGCCGTCGCGGACCAGCGCGGGAATCTGGTAGCAGAGCGACTTCCCGCCACCGGTCGGCATGAGCACGAGCGCGTCGCCGCCGCCCACGACGTGGTCGATGATCTCCTGCTGGTCGCCGCGGAAGGCGTCGTAGCCGAACACGCGGCGGAGCGTGTCGGCGGTTCGCTGGGTCTGCGGTTGCGTGCCGGCGGGGAGGGTCACGCGGCGATTCTATGGGCGCGCACCGACGGTCCCCGGGAGTTGTCCACAGGGCCGCGTGTCACGGCCGCCCGGCGGGCCTCAGGCATGGCCGCCCACGGTCACCTCGCCGACGGTGAGCTCCGCGGTCGCCTCGAGGATCGCGCCGACCCGCTCGACCTGCTCGGCCAGCTCCCGCCGCCGCGATCCCGCCAGCCCGCCGAACGGCTCCACGGTGATCGCGACCCGCCGCCCGGACCGCTTCTGGTGCCACAGCCCGCCGACCACGCCGTCCACGAGCAGCACCTGGAAGTTCCCGGCCGCCCGGCGCGCGGCGACGCCGGGGTTGAGCCGGGCCTTGTCGTTGCCGACCGAGTACGCGTACGGGTCGAAGTAGGGCAGCAGCCGCACCCCGTGCGGGGTCTCGTCCGGCGGCTCGGCGTCGCCCTTGCTCACCCACGCAAGCTCGCCGTCGACCTCGACCTCCTCGAGCGGCGCGGTGGCGAACACGTCGCGTGCCCAGGCGACCGGGGCGGCGAGCCAGTTCGCGAACCGCTCCGGGGTCGACGGCCCGAACGCGTGCAGGTAGCGAGCCAGCACGGCGGCCACCGCGTCGGCGGGCGCGGGCTCGGGTCCGAGGTCCGGCACGATGCGCCGCGGACTCGTGTAGGTCACCCTGCGCCCGCGGTTGCGCCCGAAGCACAGCACGCCACGCATCCCGGCCAGGGGCATGACCTGGCGCCACCGCGGCCACGCGCCCTGGAACGCCTCCATGACCGGGTCGCCGGCCCACGACCCGCACGCCGCGACGACCGCGTCGGTCAGCTCGTCGACGGTCAGCTCCGCGTCCGCGACGGCGTCCTCGATCGCGGCGAACACGGCGGCCGTCTGCTCGCCGGTCATCCGCGTCTTCGCCGGCACGGGGTTCTGCCAGGGCACGGCCGACAGCGCGCCGGTCCACATCGCCAGCTCGCGGGCCGCCAGCAGGTGCACGGTGCCGCGCGGGCCGAACGTCTTCACCAGGCTCCGCTCGGTCCACAGCGCGTGCCGCACGCCGGCGCGCGTCACGCCGTCGAGCCGCAGCCCGATGCCCAGCTCCGCGGCCGACAGCACCTGCGCGTGCATCCCGGCGACCGCGGCCGCGACGTCGGCGGGCGTGCCGGTCAGCGGCGCGGCGAGCCCGTGGCGGGCGAGCCGCCGCGCGCACACCTGCGCCCAGCTCCACGCGGTCACGGCGCGAACGGCTTCGCGCTCGTCACGTACGCCATGGCGGCGACGAACTCCGGCCTGGTCATGCGCTCGGCCAGCTCCGCGGGCGTCGGCTCGGCCACCCGCTGCTGGATCCACCACAGGTTGCCCAGCGGGTCGCGCACCCGGCCGACCCTGTCACCCCAGAACAGCTCGGTCGGCTCGGTCACCACCACGGCACCCGCCGCCCGCGCCCGCCGGAACGTCTCGTCCGCGTCCGCGACGTAGAGGCGCAGGAAGCACGGCGTGGGCGGCCAGTCGGCCGGCGCGTCGAACAGCAGCACGATCGCGTCTCCGATGCGGGTCTCGGCGTGCCCGACGCGGCCGTCCTCGCCGACCACCCGGGCCAGCTCCTCGCCGTCGAACGCGGCGTGGATGAACGCCAGCTCCTGCGCGGTGTCCGTGCTGATCAGCCATGGCGTGACGGTCGTGTACCCGTCCGGGATCGTGTCCATGACAGCGACGGTAGCCCCGATCTAGGCCGGATCCTGTCCTAGATGCCTGCCATGCTGGGACACATGAGCGATCCGTCCGGCCGGCTGCTCGCGCTGCTGTCGCTGTTGCAGACGCCGCGCGAGTGGCCGGGCAGCGAGCTGGCCAGCCGTCTCGAGGTCAGCCCGCGCACCGTTCGCCGCGACGTGGAGCGGCTGCGCGAGCTCGGCTACCCGGTGCGGGCGACCAAGGGCGTGGTGGGCGGCTACCGCCTGACCGCCGGTGCGGCGATGCCGCCGCTGCTGCTCGACGACGAGGAGGCGGTGGCCATCGCGGTCGGGCTGCGCGCGTCGGCGGGGCAGGCGGTCGCCGGCATCGAGGAGGCGTCGGTCCGGGCGCTGACCAAGCTCGAGCAGGTGCTGCCGGCGCGGCTGCGCCACCGGGTCGCCACCCTCGGCGCGGCCACCGTCGCGCTGCCTGCCGACCAGCCCACCGTGGACCCGGCCCACCTCACGCTGCTCGCCGCCGCCATCGCCAACCGCGAGCGCGTCCGGTTCACCTACCGCAACGCCGAGGGCGGCGAGGGCCGCCGGCAGGTCGAGCCGTACCGGCTCGTGTCCGCCGGCCGCCGCTGGTACCTGCTCGCGTTCGACGGCGAGCGCGCCGACTGGCGGCTCTACCGGGTGGACAGGATCAGCGAGCCGTTCGCCACCGGCGCCCGCGTGCCACCACGCGAGCTGCCCGACCAGGACCCGGCCGCGTTCGTGACCGCGAAGATGTACTCGCTCGCGCCCACCTACACCGCCGTCGTGACCCTCGACGTGCCGGCCGCGCCGCCGCATCTGGGCGGGACGAGCACGCCACTCGAGGACGGCCGCTGCCGGTGGACGAGCCCCGCGGACACCCTGGAGTGGCTGGCGTTCCGGTTGCTCACGCTCGGGTGCGAGGTCGAGGTGCACGAGCCGCCGGAGCTCCTCGACCACCTGCGCACGGTCGCCGGCCGGGCCCGGCGGGCCACGAGCGGCTGATCCGGCCGTGTCGATTTCGCGAGCGCTCGTTCGACGCGTGGTCAGCGGTTAGGTTGACGCCGCGTGTGTGGGAGCGATGGAAGGGGTACGACGGTGCAGTTCATGATCATTCGCAGAGCCGACGAGGAGACCGAGGCCGGCGTGGCGCCGAGCGCGGAGCTGTTCGACGCCATGGCGAAGTACAACGAGGAGCTCGTGAAGGCGGGCGTGATGCTGGACGGGGCCGGCCTGCAGCCCACCTCCCGGGGTGCCAAGGTCCGGTTCAGCCAGGGGCGCACGTCCGTGGTCGACGGCCCCTTCGCCGAGGCCAAGGAGCTGATCGCGGGCTACACGATCATCGAGGCGGACTCGCTCGCGGAGGCCGTCGAGCGGGTGAAGCGCTGGCCCACGGTCGACGGCCACGGCAACGCGACCATCGAGATCCGGCGGATCGCCAGGATCGAGGAGTACGAGACCGCGAGCCCGGAGGTCATCGAGAAGGAACAACGGCTGCGCGCGGACACCGGCAAGGCCTGAGGGGGACGAGATGCGATTCATGGTGATGGTGAAGTACGACGAGGCCGCTGCGACCGGGGAGCCGCCGAGCACCGAGCTGCTCGCCGCGATGGCGACCTACAACGAGGAGCTCGTGAAGGCGGGTGTCCTGCTCGACGCCAACGGGTTGACCTCCTCCGCGGACGGGGCGATCGTGCAGTTCGACGACGGCGTGCCGACCGTGATCGACGGGCCGTTCACCGAGGCCAAGGAGCTCGTCGCGGGCTACTGGATCTTCGAGGTGAAGTCCCTCGACGAGGCCATCGAGTGGGTCAAGCGGGTGCCCGCCTCCCCGGACGACGAGTCGGAGATCGAGATCCGGCAGCTGTACGAGGGTGAGGACTTCGGCGACGCGTTCACCGACGACATCCGCGAGCGGCACGACCAGATGGCGCGCAAGATCGCCGAGCAGCGCGGCTGAGCACGGCGATCCTGCTTGCCCCCACCCGGGGTGAGCTGCTCTGATGGCGCCGTGGCGACGTTGGAGGTGCACCGGACGGTCGACGCGGTCTGGCGGATCGAGTCCCCGCGGTTGATCGCCGGGCTGACCCGCATGGTGCACGACGTCGGCCTCGCCGAGGAGCTCGCGCAGGACGCGCTCGTCGCCGCGCTGGAGCAGTGGCCGGAGTCGGGCGTCCCGGACAACCCGGGCGCCTGGCTCATGGCCATCGCGAAGCGCCGCGCCATCGACCAGTTCCGCCGGCGCGAGACGCTGGAGCGCAAGGTCACCGAGCTCGGCCGCGACCTGGAGACCCAGGAGGGCCCGTCCGCCGAGCCGGACTTCGACGCCATCGACAGCAACATCAGCGACGACCTGCTGCGCCTGGTGTTCATCTCCTGCCACCCGGTCCTCTCGACCGAGGCACGCGTGGCGCTCACCCTGCGGTTGCTCGGCGGGCTGACCACCGAGGAGATCGCGCGCGCGTTCCTCACGCCCGAACCGACGATCGCGCAGCGGATCGTGCGGGCGAAGAAGACGCTGGCGCAGAAGAAGGTTCCCTTCGAGGTGCCGAACGCGAGCGAGCTGGGGGAGCGGCTCGCCTCCGTGCTCGAGGTCGTGTACCTGGTCTTCAACGAGGGTTACGCGGCGACCGGCGGTGACGACTGGATGCGGCCCGCGCTGTGCGAGGACGCGATGCGGCTGGGCCGGATCCTCGCCGAGCTGGTGCCCGCCGAGCGCGAGGTGCACGGGCTCGTCGCGCTCATGGAGATCCAGGCCTCCCGTGCCCGCGCGCGGCTGGGCCCGGCCGGCGAGCCGGTGCTGCTGTTCGACCAGGACCGCTCGCGCTGGGACCGGCTGCTGATCCGCCGCGGGCTCGCGGCGCTCGCGCGGGCCGAGGCACTGCCGGGCGAGGCCGGGCCGTACGAGCTGCAGGCGGCGATCGCGGCCTGCCATGCCCGGGCGGCCACCCCGGAGGACACCGACTGGGCACGGATCGCGGCGCGCTACGCCCGGCTCGTGCAGCTGGTGCCCTCGCCGGTGATCGAGCTGAACCGGGCGGTGGCGATAGCCATGGCGTTCGGCCCGGAGGCGGGGCTGGAGATCGTGGACGAGCTGGCCGACGAGCCGTCGCTGAAGAACTACCACCTGCTGCCCTCGGTGCGCGGGGACCTGCTCGCCAAGCTCGACCGGCACGCCGAGGCACACGCGGAGTTCAGCCGGGCCGCGCAGCTCACCCGCAACGAGCGGGAACGCGTGCTGCTGCGGACCCGCGCGGAGGAGAGCGCGGCCCGCGCCGGGTGAGCCGTCCCGCCGGACGCTCCCGCCTTGATCTAGCCTTTCCGCCAGAAGGGTTCGGGGAGGGGCGATGACCAGCGGGTCGCCGGGTATGAAGGACGTTGCCGCGCGGGCCGGCGTGTCCGTCGGCACGGTGTCCAACGTGCTCAACCGGCCGCAGCTGGTCAGCGAGGCCACCCGCGCCCGGGTGCAGGCGGCGATCGTCGAGCTCGGGTTCGTGCGCAACGAGACCGCCCGCCAGCTGCGGGCCGGGCGCAGCCGCACCATCGCCTACGTCGTGATGGACGCGGCGAACCCGTTCTTCAACGACGTGGCCCGCGGGGTCGAGGACACCGCCCGCGCCGAGGGGATCGTCGTCTACCTCTGCAACAGCAACCTGGACGCCGACCGCGAGCACGAGTACCTCGAGCGGCTGCGGGAGCAGCGGGTGCAGGGCGTGCTGATCACGCCGATCGACCCGTCCGGCGAGCGCCTCGCGGCCATGCCGGGCCGCGGCACGCCGGTCGTGCTGGTCGACGCGCAGGCGCCGGACCCGACGTGGTGCTCGGTCGCGGTCGACGACGAGCTCGGCGGTGAGCTGGCCCTGGCGCACCTGCTGGAGTCCGGCCACGAGCGGATCGCGTTCGTCGGCGGGCCGCTGTCGGTGCCGCAGGTGCGCGACCGGCACCGGGGCGCGCTGCGCGCGCTGACCGCGGCCGGCCGCCCGGCGTCGGCGCTGACGCTGCTGGAGACGGGGGCGCTGCAGGTCGGCGAGGGCCGGCGGGCGGGGGAGCGGCTCGCGGGCCTGCCGGCCTCGGCCCGCCCGACGGCCGCCTTCTGCGCCAACGACCTGCTCGCGCTCGGCCTGCTGCAGGCGATGACCCGGCTGGGCCGTGCGGTGCCGGAGGACCTGGCGGTGGTCGGCTACGACGACATCGTGTTCGCGGAGGCGGCCGCCGTGCCGCTGACGTCGGTGCGCCAGCCGCGCGAGCTCCTCGGGCGGACGGCCGCGCGCCTGCTGTTCGAGGAGGCCACGGGCGACCCCGACCACGTGCACCAGCAGATCCGCTTCCGCCCGGAGCTCGTCGTACGCGCGTCCACGCGCCTGCGCCGCCAGTCCGGTTCTTGACAGTCCGGTTCTTGACACCGCCACGGGCGCCCCAGCATGCTTTCCGGCAATGGTTGAAACGTTTAACTCCGCTGCGGGCGCGGTCGGGGAGCTGGTGGCCCGGAGCAACCGGCTCGGCGCGGATCCGCGCAACACCAACTACGCGGGCGGCAACACGTCCGCCAAGGTCACCGGCACCGACCCGGTCACCGGTGGCGGCGTGGAGCTGTTGTACGTCAAGGGATCCGGCGGCGACCTCGCCACCCTGACCGCCGAGGGGCTCGCCGTGCTGCGGCTCGACCGGCTGCGCGCGCTCACCGGCGTCTACCCGGGCGCCGAGGACGAGGACGGGATGGTCGCCGCCTTCGACTACTGCCTGCACGGCAAGGGCGGCGCCGCCCCGTCGATCGACACCGCCATGCACGGCCTCGTCGACGCCACCCACGTCGACCACCTGCACCCCGACGCCGGCATCGCGCTCGCCACCGCCGCCGACGGGCCCGCGCTGACGCGGCGCTGCTTCGGCGACCGCGTGCGGTGGGTGCCCTGGCGGCGCCCCGGGTTCCAGCTCGGGCTCGACATCGCGGCCGTGCGGCGCGAGCACCCGCAGGCGATCGGCGTGATCCTGGGCGGGCACGGCATCACCGCGTGGGGGGCCACCTCCGCCGAGTGCGAGGCCCGCTCGACCGAGATCATCCAGACGGCACAACGGTTCCTGGACGAGCACGGCCGCTCCGAGCCGTTCGGCCCGGTCATCACCGAAACGCTCGAGCCGGCCGCCCGGCACCTGCTCGCCGCCCGCCTCGCGCCGGCCATCCGCGGCCTCGCCGCCACCGACCGCCCGCAGGTCGGCCACTTCACCGACAGCGCGGTCGTGCTCGACTTCCTCGCCCGCGAGAAGCTCCCCGAGCTGGCCGCGAAGGGCACCAGCTGCCCCGACCACTTCCTGCGCACGAAGGTCCGCCCGCTCGTGCTCGACCTGCCGCCCAGCGCGCCCGTCGAGGACCTGCTGGCGCGGCTCACGGAGCTGCACGCGGCGTACCGCGCGGAGTACCGCGCCTACTACGGGCGGCACGCCGGCGCGGACTCGCCGCCCATGCGCGGCGCGGACCCGGCCATCGTGCTCGTGCCCGGCGTCGGGATGTTCAGCTACGGGAAGGACGCGCAGACCGCGCGCGTCGCCGGCGAGTTCTACGTGAACGCGATCAACGTGATGCGTGGCGCGGAGTCCGTGTCGCGCTACGAGCCGATCGACGAGCGGGAGAAGTTCCGCATCGAGTACTGGGCGCTGGAGCAGGCCAAGCTCGAGCGCCAGCCCCCGCCGCGGCCGCTGGCCGCCCGGGTCGCGCTCGTCACCGGCGGCGGGTCGGGCATCGGGCGGGCGACTGCGCGGCGGCTGGCCGCGGAGGGCGCGTGCGTGGTCGTCGCCGACCGGGCCACCGCCGCCGCGGCGGCGGTGGCCGCGGAGTTCGGCGGGCTCGCGGTCACCGTGGACGTCACCGACGAGGACGCCGTCGCCGCCGCGTTCCGCCGGGCCACGCTCACCTACGGTGGCGTCGACCTCGTCGTCAACAACGCCGGCCTGTCGATCTCCAAGCCGCTGCTGGAGACCACGTCCGCCGACTGGGACCTGCAGCACGACGTCATGGCGAAGGGCTCGTTCCTGGTCGCCCGCGAGGCCGCGCGGATCATGATCGAGCAGGGCACCGGCGGCGACCTCGTCTACATCTCCAGCAAGAACGCCGTGTTCGCGGGCCCCAACAACCTCGCGTACGGCGCGGCGAAGGCGGACCAGGCACACCAGGTCCGGCTGCTCGCGGCCGAGCTGGGGGAGCACGGCATCCGCGTCAACGGCATCAACCCGGACGGGGTCGTGCGCGGCTCGGGGATCTTCGCCGGCGGCTGGGGCGCGCAGCGGGCGGCGGTGTACGGCGTGGCGGAGGAGGACCTCGGCGCCTTCTACGCGCGGCGCACGCTGCTCGGGCGCGAGGTGCTGCCCGAGCACGTGGCGGCGGCGGTGTTCGCGCTGACCGCGGGCGACCTGTCGCTGACCACCGGCCTGCACGTGCCGGTCGACGCCGGCGTGGCCGCGGCGTTCCTGCGGTGAGCGGGCGGGCGAGCGGGTCGATGACACGGACCGTCCGGGTGGCCGCCGTCGACCTCGGCGCGGCGAGCGGGCGGGTGATCGCCGGCCGGGTCGGCGACGGTGCGCTGTCCATCGAGGAGTGTCACCGGTTCGCGAACCGGCCGGTGTCGGTGCGCGGCACCCTGCACTGGGACATCCTCGACCTCTACCGCGGCGTGCTCGACGGGCTCGCCGCGGCGGGCGAGCTGGACGGGATCGGCATCGACGCGTGGGGTGTCGACTACGGGCTGCTCGACGGGTCCGGCGCGCTGCTGGGCAACCCGGTGCACTACCGCGACGCGCGCACCGCGGCCGCGTCGCCGGACCGCTTCGGCGCGGCGGAGCTGTACGCGACCACGGGCCTGCAGTTCCTGCCGTTCAACACGATCCACCAGCTCGCCGCCGAGCCCCCCGAGCGGCTCGCGGCGGCGCGGCGGCTGCTGATGATCCCGGACCTGCTCGCGTACTGGCTGACCGGTTCCGCCGGCGCGGAGCTGACGATCGCGTCGACCTCGCAGCTGCTCGACGTCCGGACGCGGACGTGGGCGTCGTCGCTGGCGGCGCGGGCCGGTGTCCCGTCCGGGCTGCTGCCGCCGATCCGCGACCCGGGCACGATCATCGGGCCGGCGGCGGACCTCGGTGGCACGCCGGTGATCGCGGTCGGCTCGCACGACACCGCGTCGGCGGTCGTCGGCGTGCCGGCGGCCGGGGAACGGTTCGCCTACATCTCGTGCGGGACGTGGTCGCTCGTGGGTGTGGAGCTGACCGAGCCGGTGCTGACCGAGGAGAGCAGGCGGGCGAACTTCACCAACGAGCTGGGCGTGGACGGCACGGTCCGCTACCTGCGCAACGTGATGGGCCTGTGGCTGCTGGAGGAGTGCCTGCGCGCGTGGCCGGGTGCGTCGCGGGCCGACCTGCTTGCCGAGGCGGCGACGCTACCGGCCCGCGCGGTGATCGACCCGGACGACCCGGTGTTCCTGCCCCCGGGCGACATGCCGGGCCGGATCGCCGCGGCGTGCCGGGCCGGGGACCAGCCGGTGCCAGCGAGCCGCGCCGAGACCGTCCGGTGCGTGGTGGACAGCCTGGCGCAGGCCCACCGGCGCGCGGTCGCGGCGGCCGTCCGGTTGTCCGGGCACGAGGTCGACGTGGTGCACATGGTCGGCGGCGGCGCGCGGAACACGTTGCTGTGCCAGCTGACCGCGGACGCGTGCGGCCTCCCGGTGATCGCCGGCCCGGTCGAGGCGACCGCCCTCGGCAACGTGCTCGTACAGGCCCGCGCGCTGGGTGCGCTGGACGGAGACCTGGCGGCGTTGCGCGCGCTGGTCCGTGCCACCCAGCCGACCGTTCGCTACGAGCCGGCGGGTTAGCCGGGCGCGGCGGGCGGACTGTCGGGGCGGCCGCGGGCTGGCCGGGTGTCGGCGCGCGGACCGTCACGGCAGCCGCAGGCAGGCCTCGTCGAGGGCGAGGTCTGCGAGGATCGCGCCGTACGCGGCGCGGCACGCCGCCGCCTCCCCCTCGTCCCCCGTCGCCGTGTGCGCCCGTGCCAGGCGCGCGAGCAGCCGGGCCTCCTCCAGCGGTGCGGCGAGCTGGCGCCACAACGCGAGCGACGCCCGCAGGGGCGCCACTGCCTCGGCCGGGGCGCCGCGGGCCAGCGCCAGCTCACCGCGGGCGCGGAGTACCTCCGCGATGCCGTCCTTGTTCCGGAGCGACTCGAACACCGGCTGAGCGTGGTCGAGCCGCGCGGCGGCCGGGTCGAAGCGGCCGCGGCGGATGTCGATGTCCGCCCGGGTCTGCTCCACGTAGGCGGCGTGCAGGTCGTCGCCCAGGGTGTGGGTGATGTCGGCGGCCTCGTCCAGGGCGGTCGCCGCGTCGTCGAGGCGGTCGGCGTCGGTCAGCGTGTAGGCGTAGATGATCAGGTTCTGCGCGGTCATCCGCGGGTTGTCGCCGGCCCGCCGGATCTCCAGCGCCCGCTCGACGAGCGGCGGTGCCGGCCGGCCCCGGTCGCGGTCCGTCTCCGCCCGGTTCACCAGCAGCGAGGCGAGCATGCCGCCCGCGTCCTCGGGCTCGATGCCCGCGAGCCCCTCGTCGAACCGGGCCGCCGCCTCGTCCAGCCGGCCCAGCCGCCGCGCCGCCAGCCCCGCGTGCAGCAGCGCCCGCACGAACCGGGTGCGGTCGCCGACCGAACGGGCCAGCTCGAGCGCCTCCGCCGCCACCGCGGCCAGGTCCGCCGCGCGGGCCAGCTGCGCGTACACCCCGCACAACGCCTGCAACACCTTGAGCAGCAACGGTTCCGGCCCCGCGGATCGCAGCGCCGCGGCCGCGACCAGCAGCGCCCGCTCCCGCTCGTCGTCGTAGCCACGCACGGTCAGGAACCCCGACACGCGCAGCGCCAGCTCGCCCGCGAGCTCCGGGTGCCCCTCCGCGGCGGCCTGCTCGATCGCCGCGGACAGGCTGTGCCGCTCGGCCTCCAGCCACTCGCGCGGCCGCTCCCGCGCGGGCCCCGCCGGCACCCGGGCGGCGACCGCGGCGAGATCGGCGCTGTAGGTCGTGTGGTGCGCGGCCCGCTGGTCCGCCTCGCCGGCCAGCGCGAGCCAGCCGGACAGCTTCCGGGACACCGCCGCGGCCCGCTCACCGGCGGGCTCCTCCGCGTCGGCCCGCTCGGCGGCGAAGTCGCGCACCAGCCCGTGCAGCCGGTAGCGCGACTGGCCGACCGCGTCCCGCCCGGCCGGCTCGATCAGGTGCACCTCGACGAGCTGGTCCAGCAACCGGTCCGCCGGTCCGCCCAGCAGCTCCGATGCCACCCACGCCGGCCAGTTCGTCGCGTGGCCGAGCCCGAGCCGGCGCAGCAGCGTGCGCAGCGGCCCGCCCAGGGCCTGGTAGCTCAGCTCGATGCTGGCGCGCACGTTCAGGTCGCCGACCGCGAGCTCGTCGAGGCGGCCCCACTGCTGGGCGAGCCGGCGGTGGAAGTCGTCGAGTGTCCACTCGGGATGGACGGCCAGCCGCGCGGCGGCCACGCACACCGCGAGCGGCAGGTGGCCGCACAACGTGACCACCTCGGCGGCCGCGGCGGGCTCCGCGGCCGCCCGCTCCGCGCCGATCACCGTGGCGAGCAGCGCCACCGCGTCCTCGTCGGCGAGCACGGGCACCGACCAGCGGGCGGCGCCGACGAGCGCGCCGAGCTGGCGGCGCGAGGTCACCAGCGCGCGCGAGGAGGCGGCGGCCGGCAGCAGCGGCCGGACCTGTTCCTCGCCGGCCGCGTCGTCGAGCACCACCAGCACCCGCCGCTGCGCGAGCAGGCTGCGGTAGAGCCCGGCCCGCTCGTCGGGGTCGTCGGGCAGGCCCGGCCCGTCGATCCCGAGCGTGCGCAGCAGCCGGCCGAGCACGGTGTGCGGGTCGGCCGGCGGGTCGTGGGTACCGCGCAGGTCCGTGTAGAGCTGACCGTCCGGGAACTCCGCGGCGAGCCGGTGCGCGACCGCGAGCGCGAGGGTCGTCTTGCCGACCCCGCCCGGCCCGACGAGGACCCGGACCAGGCCGGCCGCGTCGTCCTCGCGGGTCAGCTCGGCGCAGATCTCGCCGATCAGCTTGTCCCGCCCGGTCAGCACCGAGGTCGGCGCGGGCACCTGGCGCGGCACCGGCGGGCCCGCCGCGCGCACGCTCTCGCCCCGCAGGATCCGCTGTTCGAGCCGGCGCAGCTGCGGGCCCGGCTCGACGCCGAGCTCGTCGGCGAGGCGGCGGTAGAGCTGCCGGTACGCGGCGAGCGCCTCCGCGCGGCGGCCGGACGCGGCCAGCGCGGACATGCGCAGCTCGTGCAGCCGCTCGCGGTAGGGGTGCTCGGCCAGCAGCGGCTCGGCGTCGCGCAGCAGGTCGTCGAACCGTTCGAGCGCGAGCTGGGCGGTCAGGCGTGCCTCGGCGGCCGCCAGCCGCTCGGCGTGCAGCACCTGGCGGATCGGCCCGGCCAGCTCGTCGGCGACGTCCGCCAGCGCCGGGCCGCGCCACCACGCGAGCGCGGCGGCCAGCTCGTCCGCGGCACGTGCGGGGTCGCCGGCGGTCATGGCCTCCCGGCCGGCGGCCACGAGCTCGCGGAACCGCAGGACGTCGAGCTCGTGGCGGCCGAGCTGCAGCTCGTAGCCGGTGGCCCGGGTGACGATCAGCTCGTCGCCGGCGGCGCTGTCGTAGGCCCGCAGCCGGCGGCGGACGTTGCTGATCAGGTTGTGCAGCTGGGCCCGGGCCGTGCTCGGCGGGTCGTCCCAGAGCGCGTCCACGAGCCGGTCGAGCGAGGTCAGCCGCCCGGCGTTGAGCAGCAACGTGGCCAGCACGAAGCGCTCACGGCCGCTGCCGGCCGGTACCGCCGTTCCGTTGTGCCGGGCGATCACCGGCCCCAGGAGCCCGAACTCCACCGGTCGAGTCTGGCAGAGCGCGTCAGCGCCCCGAGAGCTGCTCGACGACCAGCAGCAACGCCGAGTGGTCGAGCCCGCCGTGGCCCTGGGCCTTAGCGGCCGCCATCAGCTGCGCCACGGTCGCGCCCAGCGGGGTCACGACACCGGCCGCGCGGGCGGACGCGAGCACGATGCCGAGGTCCTTGTGGTGCAGGTCGATCCGGAAGCTCGGGTCGAAGTCGCGGTCGAGCATGGCGGGTGACTTGCGGTCGAGGATCTTGCTGCCGGCGAGCCCGCCGCCGATCACCTCCATCGCCGAGGGCAGGTCGACCCCGTGCGCGGCGAGGAACACGACGGCCTCGGCGAGCAGCCCCAGGTGGCCGGCCGTCAGCAGCTGGTTCGCGGCCTTGACCGTCTGGCCGGCGCCGGCCGGGCCGACGTGGACGATCGTCGTGCCCACCGCCTGGAGCAGCGGCAGGGCGGCGTCGAAGTCGGCGTCCGCGCCGCCGGCCATGATGGACAGGCTCCCCTCGACCGCGCCCTGCTCGCCGCCGCTGACCGGGGCGTCCAGCGTGCGCACGCCGGCGTCGGCCGCCCGCTCGGCGACCGCGCGCGCCGTGGCGGGCGCGATCGTGCTCATGTCGATCAGCAGCGTGTCCGGGCCCGCGGCGGACAGCACCCCCTCGTCGCCGAGCACGACCGCCTCGACGTCGGGGGAGTCGGGCAGCATCGTGATGACGACCTCGGCGTCGCGGACCGCGTCGGCGATCGACCGGGCCGCGGTGCCGCCCGCCTCGGCGAAGGTGGCGGTCCGGCCGGGGCTGCGGTTGTACCCGCGAACGTCGTGCCCGCCCCGGACGAGGTTGGTCGCCATCGGCAGGCCCATCGTGCCGAGCCCGATGAACGCGATGCGGGTCATGGGTGGCGCACCTCCTCGACCGCCTGCGGTTTGTCCGGACGCTACCGGGGATTCAGGCCTACTGCCGGTCGGGGTATATCCGATAGGGAGCACGATCATCACCCCCACGTGGGCCACTTCGGCCGGTGCCCGGCGTACGGTCGGTGTGCGTGCACGTTGACGACTTGCGGAAATAGGCAAACAATGCCCGTAGTGAGTGACCGCCGGCGTCGGCGGCTGCACAAAAACTGGGGAATGGGGAGATCGGGTCATGGCCAACGCGAGATCTGGCCGTTCCACGGCTCGTTTGCCAGAACCGGTGAACAAGATCACGCCGTACCAGCGCCTGAAGGAAGCCATTCGCGCGGGAGATCTGATACCGGGGCAACAGTTGGTGGAGTCGGTACTGGCGGAATGGTGCGAGGTGAGTCGCACGCCGATCCGGGAGGCGTTGTCGAAGCTGCAACACGACGGCTTGGTCGAGCGCAACGACCGGGGGCTCGTGGTGCGGGAGCGCAGCCCGGAGGAGGTGCTGGACATCTACGAGACGCGCATCGCCCTGGAAGGGACCGCGGCGCGGATGGCGGCTGAGCGGCGTAACTCGCACGACCTGATCCTGCTGCGCCGGGCGATGGCCAGGCTCGAGGAGCTGGGCACGGAGGAAGTCGACGTGATGGTGCGGGCCAACCGGCAGTACCACACCGCTGTGTGGCGGGCGAGTCACAATTCGTCACTGATCGACCTGCTCGAGCGCCTTGACCTGCACCTGGTCCGCTACCCGGCCAACACGCTGGAATCGCCGGGCCGCTGGGAACGCTCGAACGAGCAGCACCGCGCAATTGCCGAGGCCATCGAGGCGCGCGACGCCGACGGCGCGGAGAAGTGCGCCGTCGCCCACTTCACCGAGGCGCGCGACATCCAGCTGGCGTTGTTCGACGAGACATTGTGAATTTGGGCGCACTGATTTCCGGGTGACGGAAAACCCGGATTCCTGCGCATGATTCCGGTGTCGCGTTCGTCCAATGGCGACAGCCGGCCGGCCTGGCAGACTCGCCGCGTGCGATACGGATATCTGGCAACGATGCGAACGAAGCCGGGCTGCCGGGAGGACTTGGTGAAGGTCCTCCTCGGCGGCGAGGCGGGCCTGCGCTCGGCGGGCTGCGACCTGTACGTGGTGGGCACCGCCGGCGCCGGCCCGGACGCCGACCCGGACGCCGACCCGGACACGGTGTGGGTGTTCGAGGTGTGGCAGAGCAAGGCGCACCACCGCGCGTCCCTGGACCTCCCGGAGACGAGGGCGGCCATCGCCGGGGCGCTGCCCTTGCTGACCGGCGAGCGCACCGGCCGGGAGCTGGACATCGCCGGCGGGCTGGGCGTCCCGCGCTAGCCGCTCCGCGGCCGCTGCGGAGTTCGATGTGGACGGCCCGCTCGCCGCTCGGGATGTGCGTGCGCCGAGGTGGCCGTACTGTCCGAACAGGAGCATCGGATCGTGGCGGCGGAGGTGGTACGGCGTGGGTGCCCGGGCGGGCGACGACGAGCCCGCGGCGCGCAACCGCGAGTGGCTCGCCGAGCGGGAGATCCTCGCGGTCAACCTGATCGGCACGCCCGGCTCGGGCCGGACCACGCTGCTCGAGCGGACGATCCGCGCGCTGTCGGGTGACGTGCCGCTGTCGGTCGTGGAGGGTGGCGGGCCGGCGCTGTTCGGTGCGGAGCGGATCCGGGCGACGGGCGCCCGGGTGATCCAGGTGCACACCGGTGTCGGCCACCTCGACGCGCGCCTGCTGGCCTCGGCGCTGCGCCGGCTGGACCCGCCGCGGCGGTCGGTTGTGTTCGTGGAGACGGTGAGCACCTTCGCCCGCCTCGAGCCGGCCGACCTCGGCGAGCACACCCGGGTGGTGGTCACGGCGGTCACCGAGAGCGCGGACAAGCCGGCGAAGTACCCGCGGATGTTCACCGTCGCGGACGCGGTGCTGCTGAACAAGACCGACCTGTTGCCGTTCATGGCCTTCGACCTGGCGCGCTTCGAGGAGTCGCTGGCGCGCGCCAACCCCGATGCCGTCGTCCTGCCCGTGTCGGCGACCCGTGGCGACGGCCTGCCCGGCTGGTACGGGTGGCTCCGCGGCCGGCGCGCGCGGTCGGTGCTGCCGTCCTGACGTGGCAGTCTCACGTTTCGTGGAACCCGGGCGTCTACGTGGTGTGAGACCTTTCGAGCAGATCGTCGACGAGTACGGGCCGATGGTGCTGCGCGTGTGCCGGGCACTGCTCGGCGCCGCGGACGCCGAGGACGCGTGGTCGGAGACGTTCCTGTCCGCGTTGCGCGCCTACCCGGACCTGCCGGCGGACGCGAACGTGGAGGCCTGGCTGGTCACCATCGCGCACCGCAAGGCCGTCGACGTGCACCGCGCAGCCGCGCGGCGGCCCGTCGTGGTCGGTCCGGTGCCGGACCGGCCGTCCCGAGCGGGCCGGCCGGAGGACTGGGACGGCGACCTGTGGGCGGCGCTCGCGGCGCTGCCCCGCAAGCAGCGCGAGGCGGTGGCCTACCACCACCTCGCCGGCCTGCCCTACCAGGAGGTCGCGGCCATCACCGGGGGCAGCACCGACGCCGCCCGCCGCGCCGCGGCCGACGGCATCAAACGGCTGCGCACCACGTATCCGAGGGGAGCAGAACATGACTGAGCTCGTTGCGGGAATGCCCGCCGAGGTGCCCGCGCGGCTGCGCGCGCGGCTGGCGGCGGACGCCGAGCGGGAGGGCATCCTGGACATCGCGTACCGCACGCTCGACTCGCCCGTCGGGTCGCTGCTGCTGGCCGCAACGCCGGCCGGGCTCGTGCGGGTCGCGTACGAGTCGGCCGGCCACGACGCGGCGCTGGCCATGCTGGCCGAGCGCGTCAGCCCGCGGATCCTGCACGCGCCGGGCCGGCTCGACCCGGTCGCGCGGCAGCTCGACGAGTACTTCGCCGGGACGCGGCGGTCGTTCGACGTGCCGCTGGACCTGCGGCTCGCGTCGGGGTTCCGGCGGGCGGTGCTCGACCACCTGACGGCGATCGGCTACGGGCGGACCGAGAGCTACGCGGAGGTGGCGGCCGCGGCGGGGAGCCCGCGTGCGGTGCGTGCGGTGGGCACCGCGTGCGCGACGAACCCGGTGCCGGTCGTGCTGCCGTGCCACCGGGTGGTGCGCTCGGACGGCTCGCCGGGCGGGTACGCGGGTGGTCCGGCCGCGAAGCAGACCCTGCTGGCGCTGGAGGCTGCCTAATGCTCTTGTCAAGCGGCGGCTGCGGTCGTGTTGTGGTCGGGTTGGTAGGGCTGTCGGGTGCGCAGCAGGGCGTGGAGGACGTTGACGCGTCGTCGGGCCAGGGCGATCAGGGCTTGGTGGTGGCGTTTGCCTTCGGCGCGTTTGCGCCGGTAGAAGGCCTTGCTGGCCGGGTCGCGTTGGATGGCGCAGAACGCGGACTGGTAGAAGACGAACTTCAGTGTCTTGCTACCGGCGGTGGCACGACGCAGGTAGCGCATCTTGCCGGACTGTTGCAGGACCGGGGCCAGGCCGGCGGCGGAGGCGAGCTGGTCGGGGTTGGGGAAGCGGGACAGGTCGCCTGCCTCGGCGAGGAATTCGGCGGTCAGGGTGGCCCCCATGCCGGGCAGACTGCGGATGAGGGCCGCGTCAGGGTGGCGATCGAGCCCGGCCGCGATCTCGGCGTCCAGTTCGGCGATGCGGCGGCGGGTGGTCACGGCCTCGGCGGCGAACTCGCGGACGAACTCGGCCAGGCGGGCCTGGCCGGGGACCATGGTGTGTTGGGCCTGGGCGGCGGCCACGGCCTTGTCGACCAGGGCCTGGGCGTAGGGCCGTCGGGCGCCGTGGCGCAGCAGCTGCTCGACCAGGCGGCGGCGACCGGTCCGGCGGATGCCGTCGGGGGTGGTGTGGCGGGTCAGCAGTACCAGGTCGGTCTGGTTGGTGACATCGACGGCGCGTTCCAGACCGGGGAAGAACCCGGTCAGCAGTTCCCGCAGCCGGGCCAGGCGGCGGGTCTGGTCGACCACGAGTTCGCGGCGTCGGGACACCAGCATCCGCAGATCCAGGGTGGTCTCGTCGCTGGTGGTGACCTCGCGCCAATCGTCACGCAGCCGCAGTTGGTCGGCGATGGTCTTCGCGTCGCGTGGGTCGGACTTGGCCTCGCCGCCTCTGGTGGCGCGCCTGGCGCGGTTGACCACCAGGCCGGGGACATGAACCAAGCAGACATCGGCATCGGTCAGCATCGCGGTCAACAGACCGGCGATCCCGCCCATCAGGTCGATCCCGGCCGTCACCGGCCCGTGTTCGGTCGCGACCCGATGCAGGTGCGTGACCAGTTCGGCGATGCTCTCGGGGTCGTTGTCGACCCGTTGCGACAGCAGTGTTTTCCCGGATTCGGCCACGACCACGACGACCCAGTGGAACTCCTTGGCGACATCGATACCCACGACAACCGCCATCGACCCTCACCTTCCCGCAACACCTTCCGCAACGACGACACGGTGCGTCCCCGTCCCGCCGGCAACGCCCTACACAGCGATGGTCCGCAGTGCCTAATCAGCGGTCGGAACAAGGGTGCGGGACAGGGGGCCAAGCCTCCTGAGCCATCAACAGCGGCAGCCGGCATGACAGCCATCCCTGCCCCGCATGCACACCCCGATCATTCTCGACGACCAGGGCCACACCAGAAAGGTAGGGCGGCATGACGGCGGCGATCGACTGGCCGGCCGTGACGGGGGAGCTGAACGAACACGGGTGCGCGCTGCTCCCGCGGCTGCTGTCGCCGCGGGAGTGCGCGTCCGTCGCGGCGTGCTACGACGACCCGTCCCGGTTCCGGTCCACTGTGGACATGGCGCGGTACCGCTTCGGCCGGGGCGAGTACCGGTACTTCGCGGCCCCGTTCCCGCGGCTCGTCGCCGAGCTGCGGGCGTCGCTCTACCCGTCGCTGGTGCCGATCGCCCGCGACTGGGCGGCGAAGCTCGGCTGGTCCGCCCGCTGGCCGGACACCCTGGCGGAGTGGCTGGCCGAATGCCACGCGGCGGGACAGACGAAGCCCACGCCGATCCTGCTGCGCTACGAGGCGGGCGACTGGAACGCGCTGCACCGGGATCTGTACCGGGTTGTCAAACTGCATACCCGCAGACGGGCCGACCTGACCGGCGCATAGGCTCGGGGCTGTGAATCCTGACTTCCTCGGCATCACTGCAGTCGGCTGGCAAGGCCTCGGCGTGATGGGTACCGCTGCGGCGGTGGTTGTCGCCTTGACCGTTGGTTGGCGGCAGCTAGCTGCGGCGCGCAAGCTGCGCCTAGAGCAGGCAAGGCCATACGTCATAGTCGACTTCCAGCCCGGCCAGGGCGCAGAGAAGCTCCTCGACCTGGTGATCACCAACATCGGCAAGTCGCCTGCCTACGACCTGCGGATCGCGTTCGATCCTGCTCCAGTACGCGCCAAGGAGATCGCCAAGTTCCCGCTGAAGGACGCGCGCATACTCAACGAACCGACCCCGATGTTTGCGCCAGGTCGGGAATTTCGGATGTTCTTTGACAATGCGGTCGATCGGTACCAAACCGACCTTCCGATGAACTTCCAAGTGACGACGACATACCGCGACAGCAGGAAGAAGAAGTATAAGGAGACCTTTACAATCGACTTCGATAGCTATCGTGGCGCCGCCTATACCGTCGTCCACGGTGTGCACGACGCGGTGAAACACTTGAAAGCCATTAGCGACACCCTCAAACGATCAGCGATCGCTGGAGGTCCGGTCGAGGTCGTACACGAGCGCAGAGACGACTACGACAATCGACTCACGAATGAGGCTGCAGAACAACGGGCCGCATACGATGAACTCGTAGCGCGGATGCGTCCGACGGACGAGGACACCGAGAAGTGAACGGTCAGGCGCGAATTGACGGTCCTTGCCATAACTCAGCCGGGAGTGGTGACTACGTCGCGCCGCCCGGCGCCGGACCCGAGACGGAGAATTGCGCTGTGGATCTCTCAGCTGCGCTAGCCACGTACGACAGGGTGTCACTCAATCTGGACAAGCTGGATCGAGTCTGGCAACAGATGGGGGAACTCCTTCCTCGTGGCCTGTTCATCGGTAGCGGCGATCCCGACGAGGTCACGTACGACGAGCTTGGCGAGGCGTGGAAGGAGATCGCAGCCAGCTTGCCGGCCATCGATGGGTGGCGCTTGGACGCGACGGTCTTCGGTTACGCGGCGATCGGGCAGGCCCGAGTCGACTACATGGATATCGGCGAACAGGACGGCCTGAATGCCTTCGACGCTCAGGTGGCGGCACCGGGCACGGAGGCCCTGCGGTACCGGCAGAAATTGGCGCGCGCCCGCCAACGACTCGTACGGCGGCGGGGAACAGACCTGGTGAGGATTGTCGATGATCTTCTGGCATCAGTTCCGAATGAGTCAGATGTGGAGCTTCCAGAGGACAAGAGCACGGCGGCCATAAAGGCAGTTCAGGGTGCGGTTGACGAGATCGAGCGTTTGGTTGGCGACGCTCTGACAGGAGGCCCGCGACACGGCGATCTCCATCGACACCTCCATTTTGGGGAGCCGCATGACCTGCGCGACATCGCCGTGTTCGATTGGCCAGCATTTCGGCCACACCTCGAGTTGGCGCTCTATGGCGACGAGGCGCCGGTGCCGGTTGGTGTAGACGATCTTGCCGCGCTTTCTGGTGCGCCCGCCTCGCCGGTACCGTCCAAAGTGCAGTGGGACCGACTTGATGCGGACGGTTTTGAGAGGCTGTTGGGGCGACTTTTGGAGCTATCCGGCGCGTATGTCAACATCACGCGACTGATAAACACCAACGCGCCGGACGCTGGCCGCGACATCCAAGCATACCGACGGGTAGGCGACGGGTTGACGGCGTTGCGGGACGAGCGAGTGATCGTCCAAGCCAAGCACTGGCCGAGCCGCGGAATCGGACCCGCGGATATCGCCGAGTTGGTGACTGCCAAGCTCCCACTCTGGGAGGGTGAGCCCATTCGGAGGCTCATCGTTGCCACGACGGGTTCCTTCACACAGGACGCCGTCCGGTGGACCGAAGATCGCAACCGGAGGGCCGAGCGGCCGGAGATCGAACTGTGGTCCTCCAACGAGCTGGAGAGCTTTCTCCGGAGGTGGCCAGCTCTCTTAGCTGAGTTCGGACTCATCGACTAAGGTCACTCGAACATTCAGACGGAGAGCCGCGCTCCGGGCGGCAAGTAGTGATTGTTAGAGACCGACCGTTCCTCAGCCACCGCACGCAAGCGGTTAGCTACGTGGAGTCAAATCTGCAACGAGATTGTTGAGGCCGGTAACCACCGGCGATGGGTGGCGACTCCATTCATAGTGGACGGCATCTCCGTTGCCCGGACCGGTCCGGGCCGCCCACGGCGCCGATCTGACGTGGTCATCGCGGACAAGGCCTACTCACACCCCTCCACCCGCCAAGCGTTCCACGAGCGGCACGTCCGGTTCATCAGCCTGAACGCCACGACGAGATCGCCCATCGCGCCGCGGAAGGGCACCCGCGGTGGACGGCTGCCCACCTTCGACGCCCACGCCTGCCAACTGCGCAACGTGGTTGAACCGGAATTGACGGTTCAGCCGGTTGCCCAGATGGGGAGTGCGTCTGCGGCGTGTGCGGGGTGGGTGTTGGTGCGTTGGCGGGCGATGTCGGTGATGCGGTCGCGTGAGTCGTCGCGGGTGAGGGCGAGTTGGTTGAGTTCGGTGATGATGGTGCGGTAGGTGGTGATGGTTGTGGGTTGTTCGAGGAATGCTGTGGTGGTGGCGTGTTCGAGGTAGACGGCGGGTTGGTGTTGGTCGAATTCGAGCAGGGTGAACGGTCCGCATTCGTGCAGGCCGATGGTCTGGTGGGTGTCGGGCACGATTCGGATGGTGATGTCTGGTCGTACCGCCAGTCGTAGGAGGTGGTGGGCTTGGTCGGACATCACGGTGTCTGCGGCGCCGGGGTGGGTGAGGGTGTGGTCGGTGAGGTAGATCCGCATGCTGGGTGGGCTGTAGGTGCGGTCGAGGATGTGCTGGCGCTGGGCTGTGGCGGTCACCCGTTCCTCGATCTCGTCGTCGGGGATGGTCGGGTGGGTGGCGAGTACGGCTCGGGTGTAGTCGGGGACGCGGAGCAGGTCGGGTATCAGGGTGGTGGCGAAGCAGGTGATGCGGGTGGCGTCGGCTTCGCTGTCGGCCAGTGCCGGGAGGTGGGCGGGTGGCCGGGTGCCGTGGTCGTGGCACCAGGTCTGGTCGTAGCCGAGCGCGGTGTGTGCGAGCAGCTCGTCGCGGACCGGGCCGGTCACCCGGCACAGCGCGAGGAAGGCTGCCACGTCTTCGGTGGACGCGGCGCGTTTGCCGCTGAGTAGACGGCTCACCTTGCTCGGTGACCACCGCAGCATCGCCGCCATGTCGCTGCCGTTCTGGCCGGCCTGCTGCGATGCCCGCGCCAACGCTTGGCCTACATACCGGGACCGTACGGTCGACTGGTGGTCGTACACCATTCATCACCCACTTCACGTCGCTGTCTTTGTTTGCTGGTGTGAGTGGGGCGGGTGGGATTCGAACCCACGCCGGAAGGATTATGAGTCCTCAGCTCTAACCAGACTGAGCTACCGCCCCAGAATAGGAACTCAACCGTGAGTTGCTTCGTGCGCATCCAACTCGGTCAGATCCGCGTAGAAGTCGCCACACGCGTAGCAGGAATGATTCGTGCGACGATTCCACTCCTGCGCCGTCTCACCCGGCTTGGGTTTCAACCATGGTCGACCCTCCAGCTTCGATGAGACACGTATTCGGTTCTTCGCGCTGCCCTTCTCTATGACTAGGCACCCGTTCGCGGTGGTGCTCGATTTACGCAGCGGATCGGAAGACCCGATGCGTCCAGCGGGATCCTGGATCCGGTCACGCCCCACTCTCGACGCCTCCTTTGCTTGTTCAGTAGATGTAGTGCGGGCGCCACTCAATGCATGTAGGTCGGCGGCGCGTTCGTAGCCATTCATTCAGTGCGCGACGGGCGTCGGCTATTGAAATGACCGCCGACCGTGGGAACACGGCACCGGTTGTTCCGTTGAATATCAAATCTACGCCGGCATCTAGGGGCCGCGGATTGTAGGAGTTGGAGATAGGCACCTTTAGCACATCGTTTTGCATGTAGTTCAACGCGGCGCTATTCCGCTCTGGGTTCGCGCTCACGCGCATCTGATGATTGGGAAACGGTCCGTCCCCATCTTGATAAAACGCAACGGCGCCTGCCGCTAGCGTTGTTTCCCAAGCCGTGTGATTCAACCTCAAGATCTCATCGATCAGAGCGACGGATTCGCGAAGGCCATGCGTCACGCGCGCGACTCCACTGGTCAGAGACGCCGTGAGGACCAGGACCTCTGGGTCGTTGTACGGTGCGGTCATCGTCAGGGGTTACCTAACCTCGAATCCGGCAGGCAGTGATGAGAACTCGTCAACCGTGATGCGCGCCGACGCACTGGTCTAGCCCGCTTCCGCATGCTTCATTCAAGACCTGAATATCGCCAGGTCGCGGGTAACTACCGGGCCTCTGGCGGCGTCCCGCGAGGCTTAGCTGGGCCGTCGCCCTCGGGGCCGTTCGCCGTAGGCCGACCAAGGCCGCTGGTGGCCGTTAGCGGACGCATGTACGCTGGTCAGAGGCGGAACGGTGTCAAACTAGCGGGGGTAACGATGGGCGCTCCCGGCGCACGGTCGGGCGGCAAGGCAGAGCGTCGCCGCTGCGTGACGTGCCATACGGCGCTGGCCTCGGACAACACGGCACGCATGTGCGGCCGATGCACCCGCGACCAACGAAGCCAGCTCGACGCGCCGATACCTTATGACGACGAATTCTTCGAAACTGAAGACTTCCGTGCCGCTTTCAATAGTCGGAGCATGGGCCGGATTTTCCGGGTGTATCGCAACCATCCACGGCACCTGCAAATGTACGGCAAGGCGCTTAACCAAGAGACACTCGCCCGCTGGCTCAACATGACACAGGTGCATGTCAGCAGAATCGAAAGCAATAAGGTCGTACTAAGCCAGGATGACGCAATCGAGTACGCCCGCAAACTGCATTTGCCGCAACGCCTGTTTTGGATCCTCTACCCGGGAGAAAGCTGGCCGAGTGAGCATCGGTCCGGCCTGATAGTTCCGGATTCGTTGACGTCTGCGGAGGTTGTACACGAGAGCCTCACGGATGCGCTGTCTCCTGTCTTGAGCGGTGCCGGTGTTGATGAGTGGGAGCAACGTATCGTCCAGATCGGAAGAGCGACCCGCTATCGTTCCGCAGCGGATCTGCTTCCGGATCTTATTGGCGACATTGATGAGCTACGCCAACTTCTGGCGCGGTCACATTCGTTTGAACTGTCGCGACGATTGAGTAGAGCGGCTGCGCAGCTCTCCGGGGTCATGAGCCTGACCCTTCTAAAACTCGGAGATCGCCGCGGTTCGAGGAACTGGGTTAGGACGGCGCGGATTCTGGCGGCAGAGACCGGTGACATCGGACTGCAATCATGGGTACACGCACAAGAAGCGTATTTTCACTTTTACGACAGGAACCTGATAGGTGCAATCGAATCGGCCCAGCATGCCGAACTGCTTTCCAAGGTGCCTAACGTTGGAAGCGTGCTGGCTACCGCGCTGGAAGCGCGCGCTAATGCGATGCTGGGTCGCCGGGACGAGGCTACATCTGCCGCTGGCCGGGCCGAGGGCTACTTGGAGTGTCTTGACTCCAGCCTGATAGGGCCATCTGCGTTTGGATACGATGAAGCACAGCTGCGGTTTCATCAGGGAAGTGCTTTGACGCAACTTGGGGAAACTGGAGCGGCACTTGCAGTGCAGGACCGGGCTCTGGAACTGTACCCAGCAGAGAACTACCTTGATCGGACCCTGGTTCACCTGGATAGAGCGGAGTGCCTTATTCGCGACCGTGACTTCGCATCCGGCATTGAGTTGGCCACGGCGACTTTCTCAGGACTAGAACTGGCACAAGCCCAAGGGATGATTGCCGGCCGAATCACAGAACTCATTGGATTGCTGTCACCTAGCGCTCAATCAAAGCCGGCGGTTCTCGAATTGAGCGCGGCAGTCGAAGATGTCGAAGTCAACCAATAGGGAAGATGAACTTTGCAAGGCACCTCTGTTACAAAAGTAGGGGAAGCGGATCTCGCCGACATCGTTGAGCTTCTCAACGAGTTGGATGTGTTCTATGGCGACGAAGTGGTCGAACCTATTCAGTCGCGCACATTGAATACGCGGGAAGCTCTTGTTGGAAGCCCACCATCGGCGCATGCGGTCATAGCTCGGAGTGGCGCGGGTGAACCAGTTGGATTTGCGACTTACTCGTTCCTGTGGCCTGCCGCCGGTTCGAGTAGATCTCTCTACCTGAAGGAACTGTATGTAACGCAAGCGCAGCGACGGGCAGGTATCGGAAGAATATTGATGCAAAGCTTGTTCGATATAGCCAAGAGTGAGGCGTGTAGTCGCGTTGAGTGGACAACGGATACATCGAATGCCGACGCCGTCCGATTCTACGAGAAACTCGGCGCCTCGCCGTTCTCGGAGAAGGTTTTCTACCGCTACGAACTTGCTTGAGGACTTCCAACTATCGATCGACGCGGGACGGGGCAGGGCACCCGCCCCGCTGTTGACTGAGACGTTCGGCTCGTTGCCGACTG
>CAVSMR010000025.1:0-716991 GCA_963729115.1 uncultured Actinomycetota bacterium
GGGCACCTGCGACTCGGGCAGCACGCCACGAGGACCCGTACAGGCGTTCCAACGCCGCGCCGGCGGGGTTCATTCCGCCGGTGCGCCGGTCACGTCCCAGAGGTGGTGGACCGGATCGTGGAGCAGGTAGCGGGCGAAGGTGTCGATCGTGAAATGGGCGCCGTCGCTTCGCGTTCCGGTCCGCGACCAGTCCCCCACCTGCTCGAACGCCGTCGCGAGCACCTCGGCCGCCGCGACGAGCTCGCGGCCCGCGGTGGCCGGGTCCTGCTCCCCGTAGCGGTCCCGCACGGCGGTCGCGTCCTGGTCCCAGTTCGGGTAGTGCGGGTCGGTCTCGGTGCGCATGAGGTGCAGCCGCTCGGTGTAGACGCGGCACACGTCGCGCACGTGACAGGCGTACTCGAGCGGCGACCACCGGCCGGGCCGCCGCCGCTCGCGCGCGTTCTCCGCCGCCAGCACGGCCGGCCAGGCCCCGGCGTTGCGCCGCAGCAGGGCCGGGACGGCCGCCCGCTCGAAGGTCCGGCTGTCGAAGCCGCACTCCGGGCACGGGCGGTCCAGCACCCAGGTCCAGTCCTTCGTATCCGGCGTCAGCGCGTCGTCCATGACCCGAGCATCGCGAGCCACCGGCCGCGGCACCAGCGAGAGTTGCTTAACCGACCGTGCAGCGGCGCTTCAGATGCCGCAGTTCGGCGCGGACCAGAACTGGTCGGCGCGGTTGGCCACGTGGGTGTGGTCGTCGTGGTCGGGGTAGCCCGGGCCGAGGATCTCGCGGAAGCCGTGGTTGCGGGCCTCCTGCGCGAGCCCGCAGAAGCCCTGCGAGCCGGCCCCGAGGTCGACCGCGTCGCCGTAGGTGTGGCGGCTGTTGGGCGCTCCGCCGACGGCGTCGTTGCACGCGATGCTGCGGAAGCCGCCGTTCACGGTGATCGGCGCGTCGCCCATGGCGTGGCGCATGGCCTGCAGCTTCCACATCGACACGAGCGCGTTGGCCTTCGCGGTGGCGGCGTCGACGTTGCCGCCGGACCAGTCCGAGTTGCAGTTGTTCAGCTCGTCGAACGTGAAGTTGACCGGCGTGCAGTCGTCGTCGGACAGCTCGTAGATCTTGTCGAAGGTCGACTGGTTCGCCGCCCCGTCCGCGGGCAGGCCGTATGCCTGCTGGAACCGGGTGACCGCGGCCTTGGTGGCCGGCCCGAAGGCGCCGTCGAGCGCGATGACCTCGCCGGTGCCCGGGTAGCCCGACACCCGGATCTGCAGCTGCCGCACGTCCTCGCCGTTCGCGCCCTCGGCGAGCGGGCGGTCCCACGTGAAGCAGGCGTCCGCGGGTGCCACCCCGGACGGGCCGGCCGCGCTGGCCGGCAGGGCGACGAACGCCACGCCGACGGCCACGGCGACGGCCGCGAGGAGCGGGACCAGACGAACGAGACGGGCTTTCATGCGGATCCTCCGGCGGGTCGGATCCTCGGAGCGTCGCCGGGAACGACCGCCACGTCAACGAGTAACCGCGAAGTGACATGATTCGGTGGATCGTAACCGTCCAACCGGACCACGACGATCGTCGTGGCCGGCGGACTCCCCCGCGCGGCAGACAGGGTGGCAGACAAGGTGCCAGACAACAGAGCCCCGGAAGCACTCGGCTTCCGGGGCCCGTCGCGCCTCGGCTCGCGTCCACAGTGATGGATGCCTCAGGGTTTGGTCGCACCCACGGCGAAACCGGTGAAGGCGGAGAAGAAGTGGCCGTCCTTGTCCGCGACGGCCAACGTCTCCCACCAGTCGCTGAGCTGGCTTTCGGTGAGCGCGAGCTGCCCACTCTCCTGCTCCGACTTCAGCCGGCCGGCCACTAGCGTGTGGAAGAAGTCGAAGGTCATGCACACCGTGGTCGGCGACACCGTGATGTCGGTCAGGTTGCGCGTGTTCATGCGGCGGTACAGCTGCCGCCCGCTCCAGGCGTTCCGGGGACCGTCGGCGTAGCAGCGCAGCACCTCGCGCGTGGCGGCCTTGTCCGGGTGATCGACGATCGTGGTATCGAAGTCGATGTCGTACACCGCGATCCGCCCGCCCGGGCGCAGCACCCGGACCAGCTCGTCGAGCGCGGTCTCGATGTCCACCGTGTGCATCAGCACGAGCTTCGCCCAGACGCCGTCGAAGGTGCCGTCCGGCAGGTCGAGGCCGGCCAGGTCAGCGATGCGGAAGTCGATCGGCAGGTCCAACCCGGCGCTGCGCCGGCGAGCCTCGTCGATCATGGTCGAACTGAGGTCGGTGGCGACGACTTTACCGGTGGGACCGACGAGTCCGGCTAACTCGCGGGCGTCGTCACCGGTGCCGCACCCGACCTCGAGCACCGTCTTGCCGGGAAGGTCCCCCAGCGCGGCGGCCAGGTCGGCATTGATGTCGCGGTACTCGGGCTGCGCGTTGGCGGCGTCCATGAAGTCGATGAACCACGACGCGTCCGGTGCCCCGTCGACAGTCGTGAAGTTCTTGATGTTCTTGACGTTGCCCGTTGCGGTCATGCTGAACCAGCCTCCAGAACGCTGTATTCGAGGTTCGGATCGTGTCAGCGCATGCCGTGCCGCCGTGGCCTCGTGCTAGACGCTGAGCTCTCGACGACGGTCCGCCGGGGCTTCACAGCGCTCGTTCAGCAGCAGGGACGCACGCTTACCGGCCATCCCGGTCGGCCGGTCGTTGGTACATAATTCGCGACATGGTACATAGTTCGCGACTCCGTACATAGGCTTCAGCCCCCACGGACTTGTCCGTGGGGGCTGAAACGTGCCGAACCTCAGCGGTAGTCGCGGCCGAAGTCGTAGTCGTCCAGCGGGACGGCAGCACCCGTACCCGTGCCGAACACGTCCGGCGTGTAGTAGCCGTCGTCGTAGGACGGGATCGCGTACGCCGCGACCCGTGCCTCCTCCGTCGGCTGCACCTGGATGTTGCGGTACTTGTTGATGCCGGTCCCCGCGGGGATCAGCTTGCCGATGATCACGTTCTCCTTCAGGCCGACCAGCTTGTCCGACCGGCCGTTGATGGCGGCGTCGGTGAGGACACGCGTGGTCTCCTGGAAGGAGGCGGCAGACAGCCACGAGTCCGTGGCCAGCGACGCCTTCGTGATGCCCATCAGGACCGGGCGGCCCGAAGCCGGCTCGCCGCCGGCGGCGACGACGCGACGGTTCTCCGTCTCGAACTCCGCCCGCTCGATCAGCGCACCGGGCAGGAACTCGGCCGCACCGGAGTCCAGGATGGTCACCCGGCGCAGCATCTGCCGGACGATCACCTCGATGTGCTTGTCGTGGATGGACACACCCTGCGCCCGGTACACCTTCTGGACCTCGTCCACCAGGTGCAGCTGCGCCTCGCGCGGCCCCATGACCCGCAGTACCTCGTGCGGGTTCGGGGTGCCCTCGAGCAGCGGCTGACCGACCGACACGTGGTCGCCGTCGGACAGCGGACCGTCCGGGGTGACCGCGAGCCGCTGCCGCTTGGACAGCTTGTCGAAGACGATCTCCTCGCTGCCGTCGTCCGGGATCAGCGTGATCTTCCAGTACCGGTCGCCGTCCTCGATCCGCACGCGACCGTCGGTGTCGGCGATCGGCGCCATGCCCTTGGGCACGCGGGCCTCGAACAGCTCCTGCACACGCGGCAGACCCGTGGTGATGTCGTCTCCCGCGACACCGCCCTGGTGGAACGTACGCATCGTCAGCTGCGTACCGGGCTCACCGATGGACTGCGCGGCCACGATGCCGACCGCCTCGCCGACGTCGACCAGCTGGCCGGTCGCCATCGAGCGGCCGTAGCAGGTCGCACACACGCCCACCGCCGACTCGCAGGTCAGCACGCTGCGCACCTTGGCCTTGGTGACCGCGGAACCGACCAGCGTCTCGATGGCCGGGTCGCCGAGGTCGTCGCCGCGGTTGAGCAGGACGTTGCCGTCCGCGTCGGTGATCTCCTCGGCCAGCGTGCGCGCGTAGACACTGGTCTCCACGTGCTGGTCGCGCAGGACCGTCCCGTCCGGGCCGGCCTCGCCGATCGTCATGATGATGCCGCGGGTGGTGCCGCAGTCGACCTCGCGCACGATGACGTCCTGCGACACGTCCACCAGGCGCCGGGTCAGGTAACCCGAGTCGGCGGTCCGCAGCGCGGTGTCGGCCAGACCCTTGCGGGCGCCGTGCGTGGCGATGAAGTACTCCAGCACGGACAGACCCTCGCGGAAGTTGTGCTTGATCGGCCGCGGGATGTACTCGCCCTTCGGGTTGGACACCAGACCACGCATACCGGCCAGCGACCGGACCTGGGTCATGTTGCCCGCCGCGCCCGACTTCACGATCATCGGGATCGGGTTGTCGTCCGGGAAGTTGTCCTCCATGGCCTGGGCGACCTCTTCGGTCGCCTGGCCCCACACCTTGACGAGCTCGTTGTTGCGCTCGGTGTGGGACAGCTGACCACGCTGGTAGCGCTTCTCGACCGCGTCGGCCTTCTTCTCGTACTCGTCGAGGATCTGCTGCTTGTTCGCCGGCACGACCACGTCGGAGATCGCGATCGTGACGCCGGACCGGGTGGCCCAGTGGAAGCCGGCGTCCTTGAGCTTGTCGAGGGTCCGCGCCACGGTGACCATCGGGTACCGCTCGGCCAGATCGTTGACGATCGCGGCCTGGCGCTTCTTCGGCATCGGCTCGTTGATGAACGGGTAGTCCTCGGGCAGCAGGTCGTTGAACAGCACCCGGCCCAGGGTCGTCTCCGCCAGCCAGGTCGAGCCCGGCTCCCAGCCCTCCGGCTTGTCCGCCGGCGCCGGTGCGCGGTCGTTGATGCGCACCTTGATCGGCGCCTGCAGGCCGATCGCGTGCCGGTCGTAGGCCATGATGGCCTCGGCCGGCGACGAGAACGCCTGCCCGGCCCCGGGGCCGTCCTCCTTGAGGCGGGTCAGGTGGAACAGACCCGTCACCATGTCCAGTCGCGGCATGGCCAGCGGGCGGCCGGACGCCGGCGACAGGATGTTGTTGGAGGACAGCATCAGGATCCGCGCCTCGGCCTGCGCCTCGGCGGACAGCGGCAGGTGCACCGCCATCTGGTCACCGTCGAAGTCCGCGTTGAACGCCTCGCAGACCAGCGGGTGCAGCTGGATCGCCTTGCCCTCGACCAGCTGCGGCTCGAAGGCCTGGATGCCGAGGCGGTGCAGCGTCGGCGCGCGGTTGAGCATCACCGGGTGCTCGGTGATGACCTCTTCCAGCACGTCCCACACCGCCGGCCGCGCGCGCTCCACCATCCGCTTGGCGGACTTGATGTTCTGCGCGTGGTTGAGGTCGACCAGCCGCTTCATGACGAACGGCTTGAACAGCTCGAGCGCCATGGCCTTCGGCAGACCGCACTGGTGCAGCTTGAGCTGCGGGCCGACCACGATGACCGAACGGCCGGAGTAGTCGACGCGCTTGCCCAGCAGGTTCTGGCGGAAGCGGCCCTGCTTGCCCTTGAGCAGGTCGGACAGCGACTTCAGCGGCCGGTTGCCCGGACCGGTGACCGGACGCCCGCGACGGCCGTTGTCGAACAGCGCGTCCACGGCCTCCTGCAGCATCCGCTTCTCGTTGTTGACGATGATCTCGGGCGCGCCGAGGTCGATCAGCCTCTTGAGGCGGTTGTTGCGGTTGATCACGCGGCGGTACAGGTCGTTCAGGTCCGACGTGGCGAAGCGGCCACCGTCGAGCTGGACCATCGGCCGCAGGTCCGGCGGGATCACCGGGATGCAGTCGAGGACCATGCCCATCGGCGAGTTCTGCGTGGACGAGAACGCGGCCACGACCTTGAGCCGCTTCAGCGCGCGGAGCTTCTTCTGCCCCTTGCCGTTGCGGATCGTGTCGCGCAGGTTGTCGGCCTCGGCCTCGACGTCGAAGTCGGCGGCCAGCTTCTGGATGGCCTCGGCGCCCATGGAGCCGGTGAAGTAGTCGCCGTAGCGGTCCACCAGCTCGCGGTAGAGCACCTCGTCCGCGATCAGCTGCTTGATGTCGAGCTTGGTGAAGGTGCTCCAGATCTCGTCGAGCCGGTCCAGCTCGCGCTGGGTCCGGTCGCGGAGCTGGCGCATCTCACGCTCGCCGCCCTCCTTGACCTTGCGGCGGACGTCGCTCTTGGCACCCTCGTCCTCGAGCGCCTTGAGGTCGGCCTCGAGCTTCTGCGCACGGGCCTCGATGTCGGCGTCGCGCCGGTTCTCGACCTGCTTGCGCTCGACCCCGATCTCGCTCTCCAGCGTGGCGAGGTCGTTGTGCCGCAGCTCGGTGTTCACGCCCGTGATCACGTACGCCGCGAAATAGATGATCTTCTCGAGGTCCTTCGGGGCGAGGTCGAGCAGGTAGCCCAGCCGCGACGGCACGCCCTTGAAGTACCAGATGTGGGTGACGGGTGCGGCCAGCTCGATGTGCCCCATCCGCTCGCGGCGCACCTTGGCACGCGTGACCTCGACGCCACAGCGCTCACAGATGATGCCCTTGAAGCGGACGCGCTTGTACTTGCCGCAGTAGCACTCCCAGTCGCGGGTCGGACCGAAGATCTTCTCGCAGAAGAGTCCGTCCTTCTCCGGCTTGAGCGTGCGGTAGTTGATGGTCTCGGGCTTCTTCACCTCGCCGAAGGACCACTGACGGATGTCGTCCGCGGTCGCCAGCCCGATACGAAGCTCGTCGAAGAAATTGACGTCAAGCAAGTTGGGTCTTCCCCTTAGTTCGTTCGAAGCCTTGGTCTCTGGGGATTCGTCAATCAATTCACGACGTCGTCAACAGACGGCGACTCATTGCGGGACAGGTTGATGCCCAGGTTGGCGGCCGCGCGCTCGAGGTCCTCGTCGTCCCCGTCGCGCATCTCGATCGCGGCACCGTCGCTGGAGAGCACCTCGACGTTGAGGCACAGCGACTGCAGCTCCTTGAGCAGCACCTTGAACGACTCGGGAATGCCGGGCTCCGGGATGTTCTCGCCCTTGACGATGGCCTCGTAGACCTTCACCCGGCCGAGCACGTCGTCCGACTTGATCGTCAGCAGCTCCTGCAGCGTGTAGGCGGCGCCGTAGGCCTGCATGGCCCAGCACTCCATCTCGCCGAAGCGCTGACCACCGAACTGCGCCTTACCACCGAGCGGCTGCTGGGTGATCATCGAGTACGGACCGGTCGACCGGGCGTGGATCTTGTCGTCCACCAGGTGGTGCAGCTTCAGGATGTACATGTAGCCCACCGCCACCGGGAACGGGAACGGCTCGCCGGAGCGCCCGTCGAGCAGCACCGCCTTGCCGTTCTCCGCGACCATCCGCTCGCCGTCCCGGTTGGGCAGCGTCGAGCCGAGCAGGCCGGTGATCTCGTCTTCCTTGGCGCCGTCGAACACCGGGGTCGCGGTGTGCGTGCCGGGGGCGACGTCGTAGAGCTCCTCGGGGAGCTTCGCCGCCCAGTCGGGGCTTCCCTCGACCTTCCAGCCCTGCGACGCGAGCCAGCCGAGGTGCAGCTCGAGCACCTGGCCGATGTTCATGCGTCGCGGCACACCGTGGGTGTTCAGCACGACGTCGACCGGGGTGCCGTCCGGGAGGAACGGCATGTCCTCGGCCGGCAGCACCTTGCCGATGACGCCCTTGTTGCCGTGCCGGCCGGCGAGCTTGTCGCCGTCCTGGATCTTGCGCTTCTGGGCCACGTACACCCGGACCAGCTCGTTGACGCCCGGGGGCAGCTCGTCCTCGTCCTCGCGGGAGAACACCCGGATGCCGATGACCTTGCCGGTCTCGCCGTGCGGCACCTTCAGCGAGGTGTCGCGCACCTCGCGCGCCTTCTCGCCGAAGATCGCGCGGAGCAGGCGCTCCTCGGGCGTCAGCTCGGTCTCGCCCTTCGGGGTCACCTTGCCGACCAGGATGTCGCCGTCGCCGACCTCCGCACCGATGCGGATGATGCCGCGCTCGTCGAGGTCCGCGAGGACCTCCTCGGAGACGTTCGGGATGTCCCGGGTGATCTCCTCGGCACCGAGCTTGGTGTCGCGGGCGTCGATCTCGTGCTCCTCGATGTGGATCGAGGTGAGCACGTCGTCCTGGATGAGCCGCTGCGAGATGACGATGGCGTCCTCGTAGTTGTGGCCCTCCCACGGCATGATCGCCACGAGCAGGTTCTTGCCGAGCGCCATCTCACCGTCTTCGGTGCACGGCCCGTCGGCGATGACCTGGCCCTGGAGCACCCGGTCGCCCTCGGACACGATCGGCCGCTGGTTGACGCAGGTGCCCTGGTTGGACCGGCGGAACTTGTGCAGCCCGTAGGTCCGGCGGCTCCCGTCGTCGGCCATGACCGTGATGAAGTCGGCGGACAGCTCCTCGACCACGCCGTCCTTCTCCGCGACCACGACGTCACCGGCGTCGACCGCGGCACGCAGCTCGGTGCCGGTGCCCACCAGCGGCGACTCGCTGCGCAGCAGCGGCACCGCCTGGCGCTGCATGTTGGCACCCATCAGCGCGCGGTTGGCGTCGTCGTGCTCGAGGAACGGGATCATCGCGGTCGCGACCGAGACCATCTGGCGCGGCGAGACGTCCATGTAGTCCACGTCGAACGGCTCGATGAACTCGACCTCGCCGCCCTTCTTGCGGACGAGGACGCGGTCCTCGGCGAAGTGCCCCTGGTCGTCGATCGGCGCGTTCGCCTGCGCGATGACGTGCCGGTCTTCCTCGTCGGCGGTCAGGTAGTCGATCTGGTCGGTGACCTGACCCTCGATGACCTTGCGATACGGGGTCTCGATGAAGCCGAACGGGTTGACCCGGCCGTAGCTCGACAGCGAGCCGATGAGGCCGATGTTCGGGCCTTCCGGCGTCTCGATCGGGCACATGCGGCCGTAGTGGCTGTGGTGGACGTCGCGGACCTCCATGCCCGCGCGCTCACGGGACAGACCGCCCGGGCCGAGAGCGGACAGCCGGCGCTTGTGCGTCAGGCCCGCGATCGGGTTGGTCTGGTCCATGAACTGCGACAGCTGCGAGGTGCCGAAGAACTCCTTGATCGCCGCCACGACCGGACGGATGTTGATCAGGGTCTGCGGCGTGATCGCCTCGACGTCCTGCGTGGTCATCCGCTCGCGGACGACCCGCTCCATGCGGGACAGGCCGACCCGGATCTGGTTCTGGATCAGCTCGCCCACCGTGCGCAGGCGCCGGTTGCCGAAGTGGTCGATGTCGTCGACCTCGACCGGGACCTCGTTGCCGTCGATCGTCATCGACGTGTCGCCGGCGTGCAGCCGGACCAGGTACTCGATCGTGGTGACGATGTCGTCCTCGGTGAGCACGCCCGCGTCCTTGGGCAGGCCCACGCCCAGCTTCTTGTTGACCTTGTAGCGGCCGACCTTGGCCAGGTCGTAGCGCTTGTCCTTGAAGAACAGGTTCTCCAGGAGGGTCTGCGCGGACTCCTTGGTCGGCGGCTCACCCGGGCGCAGCTTGCGGTAGATGTCGAGCAGCGCCTCGTCGGTGCCGGCCGTGTGGTCCTTCTCCAGCGTCGCGAGCAGCGTCTCGGAGAAGTGGAACCGCTCGCGGATCTGCTCGGTGCTCCAGCCGAGCGCCTTGAGCAGCACGGTGACGGGCTGGCGGCGCTTGCGGTCGATGCGGACACCGACGGTGTCGCGCTTGTCGACGTCGAACTCCAGCCACGCGCCGCGACTGGGGATCACCTTGACGCTGAAGACGTCCTTGTCGGTGGTCTTGTCGACGTTCTGGTCGAAGTACACGCCGGGCGAGCGCACCAGCTGGGACACCACGACACGCTCGGTGCCGTTGATGATGAACGTCCCCTTGTCGGTCATGACGGGGAAGTCACCCATGAACACGGTCTGGCTCTTGATCTCGCCGGTGCCGTGGTTGGTGAACTCCGCGGTGACGAACAGCGGGGCCGCGTAGGTCATGTCCTTGTCCTTGCACTCCTCGACCGAGGCCTTGACCTCGTCGAAGCGCGGATCGGAGAAGGAGAGGGACATCGAGCCGGAGAAATCCTCGATGGGGGAGATCTCGTTCAGGACCTCTTCGAGGCCACCGACCGGGGTCTCGTCACCGGCATCGACACGGCGCTGGAACCAGGCCTCGTCGCCGGTGAACCACTGGAACGATTGAATCTGCAGGTCGAGCAGGTTGGGCGTACCCAGCGGCTCGCGGATCTTCGCGAACGAGACGCGCAGCGGAGCGCCGGGAATTCCTGAGTTCGACACGGTGGAGTTGGTCGCAGCAGTGGCCTTGGTCGCGCGGGAGACTGCCAAGATGCGTCCTTCCAGGACTAATGTGCGGTCGAGCAGCCTAGTTAGCAACAGTAACGAAGCTGTTCAAAGGTGCGGTCGTGCCCAACAGTCTAGGGCATGCGAAAGTGGGCAGCGCAAAGAGGCAGTCTAGCCGTAGAGTCGGCGACTGTCTAGGCCCGCATCAACCGTCCTCCCGCCGATGGCGTGCTCGGTGACTAGCGTGACCCGGTGGCGTCGCTGAGTCAAGATGCCGCGCCAGGATCTCACCGGCATTCAGGCCCGGCGCCAGCGCGTGTTCAGCTGTTCTGTAGCAACGACTTCCCGCTCCCTGGCGTGCTGACCAGCGGCTCCGCGCGCACCGCGCCACCCGGGGCCGATCACCACCGGCGAACACGGTCGGTGACGACGCGTGCGGGCGCCGCTCAGCACTTGGGGGCCGGCTGACCGTTCACGAGCGGCTGGTCGAACATGTTGAACTCGGTGATCTTCCAGTCGTCGCCCTCCCGGTGGGCGATCACCGCGAACTGCGCCTCGCCGGCCACGGAGTTGTTCACGTCGACCCGGGTGCTGCTCTGGTCGATGAACACGAGCGCCTCGGCGCGGTCGCCGTCCAGGCGGATCAGGGCGATCTCGCGGACGGCGGTGACCATGACGATCTTCTGCTTCGGCGCCAGCTTCTTGACCTGGCCGAACAGCTGGTCGTACTCGCAGCGCGCCTTGCCGGTGAGCGTCTCGTCGACGGCCTTCTGCGTGCTGGCGAGGTCGGTGTAGTTGTAGCTGAACGTCGTCTCGATGGCCGACTTCAGGTTGCCGACGACCTCGCTCGTCGTCGCCGAGTCGGTCAGCGCCCGGTTCTGGTCGCCGCTCTCGAGGCCGTCCGCCTCGCCGCGGAACCAGATCGCGAGGCCCGCGAGCAGCACGGCGACCACGGCCAGCACGACCGCGACCGACAGCTGGGTGGCGCGGCGCTTGCGCGGGTTGTCCGCCACGACCCGGCGCACCCGGGCGGTGCGGGTCTCCGCCTCGGCCTCCCGCAGGTTCGCGGGGCGGGTGGTGCCGGTGGCGCGGCGCTTGCCCGCCGGGCGGCGGCCCGGGGCCGGCTTGGGCCGCACGTCGTCGGTCTCGCCGTCGGCGTCAGAGTCGGCGTCTGCGTCAGAGTCGGTGTCGGCGGTCGCGGCGTCGTCGGCGTCCACCTGGTCTTCGTCGTAGTCGTCATCGAACTGGTCGTCGTACTCGTCGGCTAACTCGCCGGTGCGGCCGGGCTCGTCCGGGCCGGCGGCAGGCGCGGCCGGCTCGTCGGCGTGGTCCGCCGGTGCCGGCTCGGCGCCTGGCGACGACGTGTCCTCGATGTCCAGCGTGCCGGACATCGACTCGCGCTCGGGCTCGTTCTCCCGGGCGCCCGGCCGGTTGCGCAGGCCGGCCACCCGTGGGCGGCGGACCGGCGGCACCTGCCCCGCGGACGGGGGCGGGCGGCGGCGAGACGGGGGCACGGCGGGGTCCTTTCGCTAACGGGGCTGGGCGTACGGCACGGGCCCGAGGTTGTCGAGCTTCCAGCCGTCCTTCTCCGTGCGGGTCAGCGACGCCGAGATGCGCTGGTAGGACTGCTGCGGCTTGCCGTCCGCCGTCTGCACGGTCTTCTCGATCGCGGCGATGACGGTCGCCTTGCCGCCCCGGTCGTCCAGCTCCTTCACCGCGGATGACGTGATCTTCGCCGACGTCACCGGCTTCGCGTCCGTGAGCTGCTTCTTCTTGTCGGGGGCGAGGCCCTCGATCTCGTCGTGCAGCGGGCCGGTCGTGGCGTCGGCCCAGCTCGCGAGGCCCGCGTCGAGCTTGCGGTAGTCGAGCGTGTTCATCGTGACGATCGCGGCCCGGGCCACCCGGTCCACCTCGTCGCGCTTGCTGGAGTACTCGATGCCGTCGTCGTTGGCCGCGTTGAACCAGGCGAAGCCGAACACCCCGGCCACCACCGCGGCGGCGACCACCAGCGCGATCGACACGCTCAGCGCGACGACCGGCAGCCGCGACGGCGGCTTGTCCTCGGCGGCCGGTTCCGCCACCGGCTCCTCGACGGGGTCGGTCCCGGCGTCGGTCCCAGCGTCGGGATCCGCGGCGGGATCGAGATCGGGATCGGTGTCCCGGTCGATGTCCCGGCCGGACTCACTGTCGGCGGATGTCATGACCCTCCAGGGTAGGGACGGCTCGCGCCGCCCGTTCAGCCGGGCAGGCCGAGCAGGTCCGCCAGGCCGGGCTGGCGGGCCATCCCGGGCTCGGTCAGCGTGCCGGGGAGGCTACCCGGCGCCAGCGCGGCCTGTTGCTGCTGCCCACCCGAGCCCGGACCGGGGCCCGGCTGCCGGGCCGGCCGCGGCACGCCGCCGACCGGCACGTTGTTGGACCCGCGCACGTTGACGGGGCTGCCGGGCGGCTCCGCGCAGTACGTGTTCGACACGTCCGGCTGCGGCTTCGGCGCGGTGTCCGTGCCGTTGCGCCGCGGGGTGTCCTCGTACCCGCGGGTGCACGGCGGCGGGTTGAACAGGTTGAGCGCCAGGCCCAGGTGCGCCTGCCCGGGGTCGGCGGCCAGCAGGCCTTGCCCCGCGGCGCTCAGCAGCGGGTAGGCCACCAGCGTGTACTCCAGCCCGTCCTTGCGGGCGCCGACGATGTCCGACACCGTCAGCAGGTTCGCGAACAGCCGCGACAGGCCCGGGCCCGACTCGCGGAGCAGGTTCGTGATCGACGTGGCCGCGACCGGAGCCGCCGAGATCAGCCGGCGCAGGTCCGGGTCGGACTCGCGCAGCTGCGCGGCCAGCAGGTTCAGGTCCTGCGCGAAGGACTTGATGTTGCCCGACTGGGCGGCCTGGGTGTCGAGCACGGTGCCGCCGTCGTTGATCAGCGCGATCGTCTGCGGCAGGTGCTCGGTGGCCGTCGAGGTGAAGTCCGACGTGGTGTCCAGCAGCACCTGCAGGTCGTCGCCGGTGCCCGAGAACGCCTTGTCCAGCTCGTCGACGAGGGTGCGCAGCGAGTCGGTCGGCACCGAGCTCGCCAGGCTGTCCAGGTCGCGGATGACCGCGTCGGTGGCGACCGGCGTCTTCGTCCGGTCCACCGCGATCACCGACTCGCCGTCGAGGAACGGCCCACCCTCCTGGCGCGGCCGCAGGTCGACGTACTGCTCCCCGACCGCGGACCGGTTGGCCACGACGGCGTCCAGGTCCGCCGGGATCTCCGGGGCGTCGGACGCGATGTTCAGGTCGACCCGCAGGCCCTCGTGGGTCAGGTGGATCTCGCCGACCCGGCCCACGTTGTAGCCGCGGTAGGTGACCTCCGCGTTGGTGAAGATGCCGCCCGAGTCCTCGAGGTCCATCCGCACCGTGTAGCCCTCGGCGCCGAACGCCTTGCCCAGGTCGGTGAACCGGAACACCGCGTACACCACGGCGACCACCGCGATCACCACGAACGCGACCAGCTGCAGCCGCACGCGCCTCGTGAGCATCAGCCACCACCCCCCAGGATGCCGTCGAGGATGCCCCCGAGCCCGCCCTGCGACGTGCCCGGCGGCCGGCTGTTCGGGATCGGCAGCTGCGCGCCGCCACCCTGCGCGCCGCCCGTCACGTCACCGAGGATCGGGATGTCCTGCAGCGGGTTGCGCCTGCTGCGGGACAGGTTGTCGATGACCGACTGCAGGTTCAGGTCGATCTTCGCGTACAGGTTGAAGTAGTCACCGTGCACGCCGTTCACGGCCTCGTCGGTGAACGGGATCGTGAGCAGGATCTCCAGCGACTTCGGCAGGTCCGCGCCGGCGTCGCCGAGCTTTCTCAGCGCCGGGGTCAGCGCCTTGAGGTCGGCGACGACGTCGGCCTGGCTCGCGTCGACCGTGCGGATCGCGACGTCGGACAGCGACTGGAGGCTCTGCAGCATCCGCACGAGCTGCGAGCGCTGGTCGGTCAGCACCTTCAGGCCCGGGCCGAGGCTGTCGATCACGCCGGCGAGCTTGTCCCGCTCGTTGTCGAGCGTGCCGGCCAGCCGGTCGACGCCGTCGATGGCGCGCGTGATGTCCGACTTGCTCTCGTCCAGGGTGGACACCAGGTCGTCGACGCCGTTCAGCGTCCGGCGGATGTCCTTCTCGTTCCCGGTGAGCGCGGCGTTCATCTCCTGCGCGATGTTCTGCAGCTGCTCGATGCCGCCGCCGTTGAGCAGCATCGACAGCGCCCCGAGCACCTCTTCGATGTCGGTGTTGCGGTTGGTCCGCTCGATCGGGATCAGCGCGCCGTCGGACAGCTCGCCGCTCGCCCGGTCGGGCGGGGGCGGCGAGAGCTCGACGTACTTCTCGCCGAGCAGGCTCGACTGGCGCAGCATGGCGAGCGCGTTGGCCGGCAGGTCGACGTTGCCGTTGACCAGCATGGTCACCTCGGCGGTCCAGCCGTCCGGGGCGAGCTGGATGCCCTCGACGCGGCCGACCGGCACCTCGTTGACCTTCACACCCGACTGCGGCACGAGGTCGAGGACGTCCTTGAAGCGTGCCTTGACCGTGAACGGATGGTCGCCGACGTCCGCGCCGCCGGGCATCGGGATGTCGTAGATGCCGGTGAACGAGCTGCAGCCGGAGAGGACCATCGTCGCGGCGGCGAGGGCGAACACGAGCTTGCGCACTAGTTCCCCCCTCCCGTGGAGCCGGACAGGTTGTCCAGCGGCAGCGCGACCGGCGGCATCTTGCCCTGTTGCAAGGCGGTCAGCACCTCCGCCACGGTCGGCAGCGGCACCGCCTTGTCGATCAGCGGGGCGAGCTGGTCGCAGGTGTCGGCGAGGAACTGCGGCAGGTCGTTCGGCGTGCCCTGGCGGACCAGGTTGCAGACCGTCACGATCGGCGGCTGGGCCAGGTCGTTGAGGTCCGCGCGGGCGTCGAGGGTGCCGGACGACCCGTTGTAGCTGTTGATGATGTTCGACAGCGCGACCGGCGCGATGTCCAGCACCTCGGACAGGGCGGCACGCTGGTCCACGAGCACCTTGGTCACCGACGCCAGCTTGTCCACATTGGACTTGAGGTGGGCCCGGTTGGTGTCGATGAACTTCTGCACGGCGCCGAGCGCGATGCCCAGCTGCTGCACGGCGGCGGCGAGGTCGCCACGCTCGTCGGCGAGGAAGCGGCTCACGTCCGCGGCCTGCTCGTTGAACTTGTTGACCGCGTCGTCGCTCGTGGCGAGCGCGGTGGTGAACTTCTGCAGGTTGTCCACGGTGGCGAACAGGTCCTCGTCGCTGCCCGACAGCGTCTCCCCCAGCTGGCCGAGCTGGGTGATCGTGTCGTGGAGGGCCTGGCCGTTGCCGTCGGCGTTCTTGGCGAGCGTGTCGAGCAGGTCCGATAACGCGCCGTTCTTGTTGGCACCGTTGGGCCCGAGCGTGGTGCTGACCCGGTTGAGGCTCGCGTACAGGTCGTCGACCTCGAGCGGGGTCGCGGTGCGCTCGCGGGGCAGCACCGTGCCTTCGGCCATCTCCGGGCCGCCGGTGTAGGCCGGCGTGAACTGCACGTACCGGTCGCTCACCAGCGAGGGCGCCACGATGACGGCCTTGGCGTTCGACGGGAGCTTGACCGCCCGGTCGACGACCATCTCCACGCGCACCTGGTCGCCCCGCGGCTCGACGGTGTCCACGTGGCCGACCTTGACGCCGAGCACGCGCACGTCGTTGTCCTCGTAGAGCCCCACGACGCCGGTGAAGACCGCCGCGTAGCGCCGCTGGTTGGCGTCGACGAGCAGCCACCACAGGGCGGCGGCGACCACCAGCGCCGCCACGACGGCGATGGTGACCCCGCGCGCGAGATCCCGGCCCAGCCGGGTCCGGGTACTCATGGCTTCTTCCCCAAACAGCCCTCTTCGTTCAGTGGGCCGAGCTGTGGCGGCAGCAGGCCGCAGATGTAGTTGTCGAACCAGCGGCCGTTGCCGACGGCGTTGTTGAACAGCCGGACGAACGGCGCCATGTTCTTGATGCCGCGGCCGAGCGCCTCCTGGTTGCGCGCCAGCATGCCGGTGAGCTGGTCGAGGCTCTTCAGCACCGGCCCGAGCTGCTTGTTGTTGTCGTCGACGAGGCCCTTGAGCTCGGTGGCCAGCGTCTTGGTGCCGGTCAGCAGGGTGGCGATCGCGTCGCGGCGCTTGCTGACCTCGTCGAGCAGCAGGTTGCCGTCCTGGAGGAGCTTGACGACCTGGGCGTCGCGGTCGGCCAGTGTCTGGCTGATCTGGCGGGTGTTGTCCAGCAGCTGGGCGAGCTGGGTGTCGCGCGAGGAGACCGTCTTCGACAGCGACTGCAGGCCGTTCAGCGCGCCGCGCACGTCGTTCGGCGTGCCGTCGAAGGTCCTGGCGATGACCTCGAAGCTCTGCGCGAGCTGGGCGGTGTCGATCTGGTTCGTGGTCTCGGCGAGCCCGCGGAACGCCTCCAGCACGTCGTAGGGCGCGGTCGTGCGCTCGCGCGGGATCCGGGCGGCCGGGTCGAGGACGTCGCGGCCGTCCGGGTCGAGCGCCAGGTACTTCTGGCCCAGCACGGTCTTGATCTTGATGGCGGCGGCCGTCCGGTCCCCCACCCAGGCGTCCTTGACCCGGAACGTGACGACCACCCGGTCGCCCTCGAGCTCCACGTCGGACACCTTGCCGACCTTGACGCCGGCGATGCGCACCTCGTCGTCCGGCTCGAGGCCGGCCGCCTCGGAGAACTCGGCGCTGTAGCTCGTGCCACCGCCGATGATCGGCAGGTCGTCGGAGAACATCGCGACGGCGAGCGCGAGACCCAGCACCACCAGGCCGGTGATGCCGATCGGGATCGGGTTGCGCGAGCGGAACGACCTCATCGCACGCACCTCGCCGGGGTCGACGCGCTGATCGGCACGTTGATCGGCTCGGTGATGATCCCCGGGATGCTGATCGAGCCTTCCATGGAGCAGAGGTAGAAGTTGAACCACGAGCCGTAGCTGACGGTCCGGGTGAGCTTCGCGGTCTTCTCCGGCAGGAACTGGATGAAGTGCTCCACCACATCCTCGCTGTCGTTGAGGTTGTTGGTGAGCCTGCCGAGCGCGGCGATGTCCTTCTTCAGCGGCGCGCGGGCCTCGGTGAGCAGGCCGGCGGTGGTGTCTGCGAGGCCGCCGAGCGCCTCGATCGCGTCACCGATCGGCTCGCGGTCCTCGGCGAGCCCGGAGACCAGCTGCTGCACCTGGACGACCAGGGTGGACAGCTTGTCGCCACGCGCGTTGATCGTCTCGAGCGCGCCGTTGAGGTTGTCGATCACCCGGCCGATGACCTCGTCCTTGCCGGCGATCGCGGACGTCAGGGACGCGGTGTGGGCGAGCAGCGACTCGATCGTGCCGCCCTCCCCCTGCAGGACCTGGATGATCTCGTACGACAGCTGGTTCACGTCGTTCGGCGACAGCGCGCGGAACAGCGGCTTGAAGCCGTTGAACAGCTCCGTGAGGTCGAGCGCGGGGTGGGTGCGCTCCAGGGGGATCTCCTCCCCCTCGTCGAGCACGTCGTTCGGGTCGCCCGCGGCGCCCTCGGTCAGCGAGACGTAGCGCTGGCCGACGAGGTTGCGGAACTTGATCTGCGCGTTGACGTTCGCGGGCAGCTTCTTGCCGGCGCTGACCGAGAAGGTGACCTCGGCCTGCCTGCGGTCGACGATGCCGACCTCCTCGACCTGGCCGACCCGCACGCCGGCGATGCGCACGTCGTCGCCGGGCAGCAGCAGGGTGGCATCGGTGAAGCGGGCCTTGTAGCTGTTGGTGGAGCTCAGGTCCACGTTGGCGATGCTGATCGCGAGGATGGCGGTCGCGGTCACGGTGACCACCGTGAAGACGATCAGCTTGAGCAGCGGGGCGACGACACCTCTCACCGGAAGCTCACCTCCGCCCCGCGGTAGAGCGGGCCGACGAGCAGGCTCGCCCAGGCCGGCACCTGCTGCGGCCGGACGTCCAGGCTCGGCGCGAGCAGCTGGGCGAGGAAGTCACGCTCGGCGGGCGAGTTCGCCAGCGCGCCCGCGGCCGGGCCCGGTGCGCTGGAGGGCGCGGTGTTGCCGGGCGGCAGCACGCCGTCCTGCACCGAGCGGCTGGCCGTGTCGTGCGTGCTGCCGTCCCGCAGCGGGCCGTCCGGCGGCTGGTCGGGGAACGGGTCGCCCATCTCCTTCGGGTCGTAGCAGCGCGGACCGCGGTGCTCGTCGAACTCCACGTCGTCCTTGCCGGGCTCGTAGGGACCCTTGTTGACCACGACCTCGATGGTCGCGTGCAGGCCCGGCTGGTTCGTGCCGCCGCCGAACACCGGCTTCCCGGAGTCGACCAGCGCGGCCATCTGCTCGAGGAAGCACGGGTAGGACGGCGCGTACCGCGCGAGCAGCTCGAGCGTGTCGCGGGAGCTGTCGGCGAGGCGGATCAGGTTGTCGGAGTTGGCGCGCAGGAACGACTCCAGGTTGGCACTCGTGTTGGTCACCTCGGCGAACAGCGCCTGCAGGCTCGCCTTCTGCTCGGCGATGGTCCGCGACGTCACGGTCAGGTCGGACAGCGCGTCGACGAAGTCCGGGATCGCCTCGGTGTAGGTGTTGCTGACCTTCACGAGCGCGTTGAGGTCGTGGGTCAGCTGCGGCACGTGCGGGTTGATGTCGTCCACGAGCCGGCCGAGGTCGACCAGGGTCTGGCCCAGTGGCTTGCCGCGGCCCTCCAGCGCGGTGGAGATCGCGGTCAGCGTGGTCGACAGCTTCTCCGGCTGGACCGCCTGCAGCACCGGCAGGAGGTGGTCGAGCGCCTGGGAGAGCTCGACCGCGGGCGCGGAGCGGTCCTGCTCGATCCGGTCGCCCTGGGCCAGCGGCTGCGGGTCGGGGCTCGGCGGGATCTGCAGCGCCACGTACCGGTCGCCGAACAGCGTCTTGGGGATGAACCGCGCGGAGACGTTGCGCGGGATCACGTCGACCTTCTCCGGGTCGAGCGCCAGCTGGAGCTCGGAGCCCTGCTCGGTCGGTGTGATGGCGCGGATCTCGCCGACGATCAGCCCGCGCACCTTCACGTCGCCGTGCGGCTGCAGCTGGTTGCCCAGCTTGTCGGTGGTCAGCGTGACGCCCACGACCGGCGTGAAGGCCTTGTCGTACAACGCGATCGACAGGCTCACCAGCGCCGCGACCACGACGATGAACCCGATGCCGAGCAGCCGGCGCCGGACCGTGGCCATCGTGTTCCTGCGGGTCATCCGCCGATCCTCACGGTCACGGTGGTGCCCCAGACGGCGAAGCCGATGAAGAAGTTGAGCAGCGCCGCGGTGACGATCGTGGTCCGCACCGAGCGGCCCACCGCGACGCCGACGCCCGCCGGCCCGCCGCTCGCGCGGTAGCCGTAGTAACAGTGCACCAGGATGATCACCACGCTGAAGATGAGCACCTTGCCGAACGACCAGAAGACGTCCTGCGGCGGTAAGAACAGGTTGAAGTAGTGGTCGTAGGTACCCGCCGACTGGCCGTAGAAGTAGACCGTGATCGTGCGGGACGCGAGGTAGGAGCTGAGCAGGCCGATGATGTAGAGCGGGATCACCGCGATGAACCCGGCGATGATCCGCGTGGTCACCAGGAACGGCACGCTCGGCACGCCCATCACCTCGAGCGCGTCGATCTCCTCGGAGATGCGCATGGCACCCAGCTGCGCGGTGAACCCGGCGCCGACCGTCGCCGACAGCGCGAGCCCCGCCACGAGCGGCGCCACCTCACGGGTGTTGATGTAGGCCGAGGCGAAACCGGAGAACGCGGCCGTGCCGATCTGGTCCAGCGCCGCGTAGCCCTGCAGGCCCACGACCGTGCCGGTGAACACGGTCATGCCGACCATCACGCCGATGGTGCCGCCGATGACCGCGAGCGCACCCGAACCGAAGCTGACCTCGGCGAGGATCCGCAGCGTCTCCTTGAGGTAGCGGCGCAGCGTCCGCGGGACCCAGGCCAGCGCGCGGAGGTAGAACGACAGCTGGTCGCCGAGGTTGTCCAGGACGCCGAGCGGCGCGCGGACCGCGCGCCGTGCCGTGTCGGAGAAGGCCATCGCTCAGCTCCCCTTCTGCGGCACGATGGACAGGTACACGGCGGTGAGCACGAAGTTCACGAAGAACAGCAGCAGGAACGTGATCACCACGGACTGGTTCACCGCGTCGCCCACGCCCTTCGGCCCGCCCTTGGGGTTCAGGCCCCGGTAGGCGGCGACGACGCCGGCGATGAAGCCGTAGATCAGCGCCTTGATCTCGCTGATCCACAGGTCCGGCAGCTGGGCCAGCGCGGAGAAGCTCGCCAGGTACGCGCCCGGGGTGCCGCCCTGCAGCACGACGTTGAAGAAGTAGCTGCCCAGCACGCCGACGACGGAGACCAGGCCGTTCAGCAGGACCGCGATCAGCATCGCGGCGAGCACGCGGGGCACGACCAGGCGCTGGACCGGGTTGACGCCGAGGACCTCCATGGCGTCGATCTCCTCGCGGATGGTGCGCGCGCCGAGGTCGGCACAGATCGCCGAGCCGCCGGCGCCGGCGACCATCAGCGCGGTCACCAGCGGGGCGGCCTGCTGGATGATCGCGAGCACCGCGGCGGCGCCGGTGAACGACTGCGCGCCCAGCTGGACGATCAGCGAGCCGAGCTGCAGCGCGACGACCGCGCCGAAGGGGATCGCGACCAGGGCCGTCGGGAGGATCGTGACGCTCGCGATGAACCAGCACTGCTGGATGAACTCGCGGACCTGAAAGGGCCGGCGGAAGGTGTTGACGACCACGTCCAGGGCCAGGGCGAACAGCCTGCCCGTCTCCCGTAAGGCCCCGGCGCCCGGGAAGGACTGGCCCGTCTCCCCGGCCTTGAACCTCGTGGTCGCGCCCGGCCGGGACCGTTCGGTGCCGTACGTGCCGGTGCTCGGGTTGCGTCCCGTTCCCCTTGGGTGCGGTGGGTTCGGGGTCATGCACCACCGCCGGGACCGGCCGGTGGGTCGGTCTGCCAGTCGGCGTTCCGGTCGCGCTTGGGCAGCGAGGCGACCTCGTCCGGCGAGAGGTGGCCCTCGTGGGACTCCCACTCCCGGGCCCGCGGCCGCGGGCTCGGCCGGAACGCGCCCGCCGTGGCGAGGCGGTGGGAGCGCACGCCGTAGCGCTCGCGCTCGGCCGGGGTGAGCGACTCGACGATGCCCTCCTGGGCCTGCGGCGGCAGCGTGTCGATGATCGACATGACCCGGTCCTTGCGGCGGCGCACGCCCTGGCGCTCCGGCAGGCCCGGGGTCGGCTCGATCTGGGGCACGACGCCCCGCACGTCCTCGGTGCCGCCGTCGTGATGGCCCGCCTCGACCTGCGCCTGCTCGGCGGCCATCGTGGCCTCGTCCTTCTCCTCGGACATGCCGATCGGCCCGATGCGGCTGCCGTTGAGGAACTGCTTGACGACCGGCTCCTCGCTGGTGAGCAGCACCTCGCGGGGGCCGAACATGACGAGCTCGCGGCGGAACAGCATGCCGATGTTGTCCGGCACGGTCCGGGCCAGGTTGATGTTGTGCGACACGATCAGGATCGTGGCGTCGATCTGCGTGTTGAGGTCGATGAGCAGCTGCGAGATGTAGGAGGTGCGGACCGGGTCGAGGCCGGAGTCCGGCTCGTCGCACAGGATGATCTCGGGGTCGAGCACCAGCGCACGGGCGAGGCCGGCGCGCTTGCGCATGCCGCCGGAGATCTCGCCGGGCAGCTTGCGCTCCGCGCCGGCGAGGCCGGTCATGTCGAGCTTCTCGAGCACGATCTTGCGGATCTCGGACTCGGACTTCTTCGTGTGCTCGCGCAGCGGGAAGGCGACGTTGTCGTAGAGGTTCATCGAGCCGAACAGCGCGCCGTCCTGGAAGAGCACGCCGAACAGCTTGCGGATCTCGTAGAGCTTGTGCTCCGAGCACGTGACGATGTCGACGCCGTTGATCACGCAGCTACCGCGGTCGGGCTTGAGCAGACCGATCATCGACTTGAGGAAGACCGACTTGCCGGTGCCCGACGGGCCGAGCATCACGCTGACCTCACCCGGCGGGAGCGTGAGCGTGACGTCCCGCCAGATGGTCTGCCGGCCGAAGGACTTCGTCAGGCCCTCGACGACCACCTCGGCGCCCATCGAACCTCCTGCAGTACGGGTTTCATCCAGGTGCAACGACCGGATGGCCAGTGGGTTACTGCCGAGTCACGTGCGCGTCCCGGGAAAACAAATCAGGGCCGGCACCATATCGGTACCGGCCCTGACGAGCGCATTCAGCGTGTCGTCACTTGAGGGAGACGGACGCGCCAGCGGCTTCCAGCTTCTCCTTGGCGGCCTCGGCGGCCTCCTTGGCGACCTTCTCCAGGACGGGCTTGGGAGCGGACTCGACCAGCTCCTTGGCCTCCTTCAGGCCGAGGCCGGAGACGACCTCGCGAACGACCTTGATGACCTGGATCTTCTTCTCGCCCGCGCCCTCGAGGACGACGTCGAACTCGTCCTGCTCCTCCGGGGCAGCGGCGCCACCGTCGGCCGCGACCGGGGCGGCCATGGCCACCGGGGCGGCGGCGGTGACGTCGAAGGTCTCCTCGAACTGCTTGACGAACTCCGAGAGCTCGAGCAGCGTCATCTCCTTGAACGCGTCGAGCAGGTCGTCGGTGCTCAGCTTCGCCATGACGGCGTTTCCTTTCTAAAGGTGGGTTTCTCAGCTCTCGGCGGGGGTCGCCTGCTCGGCGGACGCCTTCTTGTCCTGCAGTGCCGCGGCCAGGCGGGCGACCTGCGAGGCGGGCGCGGCGAAGAGGCCGGCCGCCTTCGTGAGGTTGCCCTTCATGGCGCTCGCCAGCTTGGCGAGCAGCACCTCGCGGGAGTCGAGGTCGGCGATCTTGCCGACCTCTTCGACCGTGAGCGGGCGGCCGTCCATGTAGCCGCCCTTGATGACCAGGCCCTTGTGCTCCTTCGCGAAGTCGCGCAGGGCCTTCGCGGCATCGACCGGCTCACCCTCGACGAACGCGATCGCGGTCGGGCCGACGAACAAGGACTCGAGGCCCTGGATCTCGGCCTGCTCCGCGGCACGCTTGACGAGGGTGTTCTTCGCGACCCGGTAGGTCGCGCCCGACCCGAGAGCGCGACGCAGGTTCGTCAGCTGGGACACGGTGAGACCGCTGTACTCGGTGACAACGGCTGCCGAGCTGCTACGGAACTTGTCCGCGATCTCAGTGACGGCCTCGACCTTGCCTGCCTTCGCCATGGTCGCCTCCTCTCAATGGCTGGGACCACTGGAAACCCTGGGAGACGACGAACGCCCCGGCGCAGCAGCACGGGGCGTCACGGAACGCGGGTAGCGTTCCAACCTCGTTCTCCTGCGCGGGCCGCCCGCGTTTCGCGGGGCCTTCGGCCGTCCCGTTGCCGGAACGGCGACCAGCGGTCTTCGGTAGAACCGCTGACCAGGGTACGGGGTCGCCCGCGGGCGGTGCGCATCGCCTCCCCCCGTGACCTTCCGCATCCGCGCGGGCACGGCATGATGGACTTCGTGGCCGACAACGAGCACCCGCCACCGGGCGCCCCCGACGCGCAGCCGACCCCACCGGCCGGGCTGCCCACCGGCCGACCCGACACCTCGGGCGAGCTCTCGATACGGCGCCCGGACGTGCCCGCCGTACCGCCGATCGACCCCGACGCGGTGCGCCAGTTCCAGGAGTTCCAACAGTTCCAGCAGTTCCAGGAGCTGATGCGGCAGCAGCAGGAGCAGGGCTTCCCGCAGGGCACGCCGCCCCCGCCCGGCTACCTCCAGCCCTGGGGCCCGCCGCCCAAGCAGCGGCCGTGGTGGCAGCGGACGTTGCGCTCGATCGCCGGCAAGATCGTCACCGCGGTGGTCGTGGTGCTGCTGCTCGCCGGCGCCGGCTGGTTCGCGATCGACTACTTCCTCGGCGGCCCGCCCGAGCAGCCCCCCGCGCACGAGACCGGCGGGGAGAAGACGAAGCGGACGCTGCTGTTCGAACAGACGCCCCGCGCCGCCGTCCAGAAGGTCTACGACGACATCGCGCAGAAGTCCCCGGAGAGCGCGTGCAGCCGCTTCACGCCCGAGGCGCAGGCGCAGTTCAGCGAGCACCTCCATCAGTTCGGCGCGACGTGCACCGAGATCGTCGAGACGATCGGCGCCCAGGTCGCCGCGGACCGCATGAAGAACGAGTACGCGAACCCGGACAAGCTGTCGGTGGTGCCGACCCTGGAGACCGACGAGCCCGTCACCGTCGACTCCTGCGCGATCGGCGTCGAGGGCGGCCCGGCCCTCGGCACGCTCACGGTCGCCAAGATCCCCGGCTCCGCGGGCGGGGACGACCCGCAGGTGGGCGGGCAGTACATCGTCACCGGGCACGAGGCCGGGCCGGCCGACTGCACTGGGGTCCCGGCCACGCCGCCGACCAGCTGAACCGGCTCCGCTAACCCAGCGCCGGAAAGGCCGCCACCCGACGAAAGTCGCGAAAGAATCGGCCGATCTTACCCGCCGGTAACAATTCCCCGAAGAAGTTCACCTTGCCCTGAGCCCCACGAAACGCCTGCTCAGCGCGGGTGCGCGGACGTCTCCGACCCTACGAACGGCGGGGTTGCAAAATCGCTCACCACGCGATCGAGTGAACCGGCGGTCACGAGTGGCCGTATCTAGAAGTGGCCCCATTCGTACGAATGCCAAGCCAAGGAGGTCGGGGAGAGTTGGGCGCGAAACATCGAGGGGTATCGAAGAAGAAGGCGCTGATCGCCGGAGCGGGCGCTATCGCGGTGGCCGCACTCGCGGTCACGTTGCCGCAGGCGTACGCCTCGGAGGAGCAGTCCGCACCGCAGGTCATGTCGGTGCAGGAAGGCACCGCCATGCTCTGGGACGAGGCCCGGATGCCGGGTACCGCATGGTCGGTCGACCCGGAGACGAACCAGATCGAGGTTCTCGCCGACAGCACGATCGATCAGCAGGAATGGAACCAGATCCAGTCCACTGTGGACTCGATGGGTGACGACGTGGCGACGCTGAAGCGCACCTCTGGTGAGTTCCAGCTGTTCGCCGCCGGCGGCGACGCGATCTTCGCCGACGGCGCTCGCTGCTCGCTGGGCTTCAACGTCACGACCGCGGACGGTGCTCCGGGGTTCCTGACCGCGGGTCACTGCGGTGTGGCGTTCGAGGCCTGGTCCGACACGGACGGTGGGGCTCCGGTCGCCACCATCCAGCAGGCCACGTTCCCGGGTGACGGCGACTTCGCCATCGCGGCGTACGACGATCCGGCAACGGAAGCGCCGAGCACCGTGAACACCGGTGACCAGCAGGTCGACATCACCGGTGCGGCTGAGGCGACCGAGGGCATGGCCGTCCAGCGCATGGGCAGCACCACCGGTCTGCACGACGGCACGGTCACCGGCCTGAACGCCACCGTGACCTACCCGGAGGGCACCGTCACGGGGCTCATCCAGACCGACGTCTGCGCCGAGCCCGGCGACAGCGGCGGCTCGCTGTTCGCGGGCGACCAGGCCGTTGGCCTGACGTCCGGTGGCAGCGGCGACTGCACGAACGGTGGCGAGACCTTCTTCGCACCGGTCACCACCGCTCTGGAGGCGACGGGCGCGACGATTCCGTGATCGGTCTCGTCTGATCCCACCCACAGGGAGAACGACGGCGCCCCCGAGGACTTCCTCGGGGGCGCCGTTCTGTGTGTGCCGGTTCCTGTACGTGCCGGTTCCTGCGCGTGCCGGCAACGAGAGCGGCGCCCCGGGTTCTCCCGGGGCGCCGCTCTCGTTGGTGCTAAGTCGTCAGGCAGAGGCCCTACTGCTCGTCCGCGGCCAGCAGGTTGCGCGTGCGGGCGGGGTCCACCGGGATGCCGGGGCCCATGGTCGTCGAGAAGGTGACCTTCTTGAGGAAACGGCCCTTCGCGGCGGACGGCTTGGCCCGCAGCACCTCGTCCAGCGCGGCGGCGTAGTTCTCGACCAGCTTCTCCTGGTCGAAGGACGCCTTGCCGATCACCAGGTGCAGGTTGGACTGCTTGTCGACCCGGAAGTTGATCTTGCCGCCCTTGATGTCGGCGACGGCCTTGGTGACGTCCGGGGTCACGGTGCCGGTCTTCGGGTTCGGCATGAGGCCACGCGGGCCGAGGATGCGGGCGATGCGGCCGACCTTCGCCATCTGGTCGGGGGTCGCGATCGCCGCGTCGAAGTCGAGCCAGCCACCCTGAATGCGCTCGATCAGGTCCTCGGCGCCGACCTCGTCCGCCCCGGCGGCGACGGCCTCGTTGGCCTTGTCACCGGTGGCGAACACGATCACGCGCGCGGTCTTGCCGGTGCCGTGCGGCAGGTTCACCGTGCCGCGCACCATCTGGTCGGCCTTGCGGGGGTCGACACCCAGCCGGATCGCGACCTCGACGGTCGAGTCCATCTTGACCTTGGAGGTCTCCTTGGCGAGCTTCGCGGCCTCGAGCGGCGAGTACAGCCGCTCGCGGTCGATCAGCTCGCTGGCCTGGCGGTAGGCCTTGCTGTGCTTTGCCATCATTCGTTCCTTAGGTAAGTGGTTGCGAGCCGATGCCGGCTCTCCCACGCGTTCTGGTCTATTCGACCGTGATGCCCATCGACCGGGCGGTGCCGGCGATGATCTTGGCGGCCTGGTCGATGTCGTTGGCGTTGAGATCCGCCTTCTTCGTCTCGGCGATCTCGCGCACCTGGTCCCAGGTCACCTTGGCGACCTTGAGGCGGTGCGGCTCGCCGCTGCCCTTGTCCACGCCCGCGGCCTTCAGCAGCAGCTTCGCCGCCGGCGGGGTCTTGAGCTTGAAGTCGAACGTGCGGTCCTCGTACACGGAGATCTCGACCGGCACCACGTTGCCGCGCTGCGACTCGGTGGCGGCGTTGTAGGCCTTGCAGAACTCCATGATGTTGACGCCGTGCTGGCCCAGCGCGGGACCCACCGGGGGTGCCGGGTTGGCCTGGCCGGCCGTGATCTGCAACTTGATGATCGCGGACAGCTTCTTCTTCTTGGGTGGCATTTCTTTCCCTGCTTCGAATTCTCGGCAACCGTCAGATCTTGGAGACCTGGCTGAACGACAGCTCGACCGGGGTCTCCCGGCCGAAGATCGACACCAGGACCTTCAGCTTCTGGCCGTCGGCGTTGACCTCGCTGATCGTCGCGGGCAGCGTCGCGAACGGGCCGTCCATGACGGTGACCGACTCGCCGACCTCGAAGTCCACCTCCACGACCGGGCCCTTGGCCGGCGCCGACGCCGTCCCCTTGCCCGCCGTTGCCGGTTTGGCCTCCTCCACCTGCGGGAGGAGGAACTTGAGCACCTCGTCGATGGTCAGCGGCGACGGCTTGGACGTCGCGCCCACGAAGCCGGTCACGCCCGGGGTGTTGCGCACCGCGGACCACGAGGCGTCGTTGAGGTCCATCCGCACGAGGATGTAGCCGGGCAGCACCTTGCGCTGAACCTGCTTGCGCTGCCCGTTCTTGATCTCGGTGACCTCCTCCGTCGGCACCTCGACCTGGAAGATGTAGTCCTCCATGTCCAGGGTCTGGATTCGGGTCTCGAGGTTGGTCTTGACCTTGTTCTCGTAGCCGGCGTAGGAGTGCACGACGTACCAGTCGCCGGGCGCCCGCCGCAGGGCGTCGCGCATCTCGGCGACGGGGTCGGCCTCCTCGGCCTCTTCGTCGGCCTCTTCGTCGTCGGCGTCGGCGGCGGTGTCGTCGGCGGTGTCGTCGGCGGCGTCCTCGGCCTCACCGGCCGGCTCGCCGGCTTCCGCGTCCGCTTCGGTGTCGGCCTCGGCATCCACGCTGTCGGCGGGGGCGTCAGCGGTGTCGGGGGCGGACTCGTCGGCTCGCTCCTCGGCGGCCGCGACCGCCTCCTCGTCGAACTGGTCCACGCCGCCGCTGAAGCTGGTCAGCTCCTGGCTGCCAGCAGCGCCGTTCTCGGAGCTCACTGTTCGGTCTCGCTTCCCTTCATCGATCGCGTGCGTGTGCCGCCCACTCTGCCGGTGCACCCGGGTGGGCGCAGCTCAGCCGAAGAGCTTGTCCACGCCCGCGTGCAGCCCGAGGTCCAGCGCTGCGATCAGGGCCACCATGAAGGCCACGAAGACCAGCACGACGGCCGTGTACGTGATCATCTGCTTGCGCGTCGGCCAGATGACCTTGCGGAGCTCGGCGACGACCTCGCGCAAGAAGCGGAAACCCCGGGAGATCAGGCCGGGCCCGGCCTCCTTGCGGTCCCGGCTCGGCGTCGGCCGGCCCTTGTGCTCGCCGCGGGTGGCGGACTTGGACTCCGCGTCCTTGCCCCGGGCCTTGGCCGCGCTCTTGTCCGTCCGGTCCGCCTTGGCCGGCTTCGACGCGTCGTCGGTCGCCGGGTCCTTCCGCGCGGCAGGGCGAGCGGAAGCACGGCGCTCACGCCGCGCAGCGGCGGTGACCGGACGAGAAGGGCGCTCCGGTCCCTTACCCCGTTCCTTGTCCCGGTCGTCAACCACGCCAGTTCCTCCGCTCGATGGGTCCGCACCTTGCGTCTGACGCAGGGGTGACAGGACTTGAACCTGCAACCTGCGGTTTTGGAGACCGCTGCTCTGCCAGTTGAGCTACACCCCTTCGTGTCGCCGATCGCTCGGCCACACGGTCGTGGACGCATTCAACCCACCCCACTGTGCTTCGTGGGGTGAGGTCGGCAACTTCCAAGTTCAAGAGTGTACGGCAGGCGCGGACGCGGTCCGCAACCGCGCCCCCGCTACGCACACGGGTACAACACGGACCGGCCGCGTGTTAATCCAATTGGTCTATCTGCGACGATTTCACCATGGCTGACAGCACCGTCCCCACCCCGCGTCGCGTCTCCGCCCGGATCGGTGGCATCGCCGAGTCCGCAACGCTCGCCGTGGACGCCAAAGCCAAGGCGCTCAAGGCCGCCGGCCGCCCGGTGATCGGGTTCGGCGCCGGCGAGCCGGACTTCCCCACGCCGCCCGCGATCGTCGAGGCGGCGGCCGCGGCGGCGCGCGATCCGCGCAACCACCGCTACACGCCCGCGGCCGGCCTGCCCGAGCTGCGCGAGGCCGTCGCGGCGAAGACGCTGCGGGACAGCGGCTACGCGGTGACCGCGAGCCAGGTGCTGGTCACCAACGGCGGCAAGCAGGCCGTGTACCAGGCGTTCGCCACGATCATCGATCCCGGCGACGAGGTGCTGCTGCCCGCGCCGTACTGGACGACCTACCCCGAGTCGATCTCCCTCGCCGGCGGTGTCGCCGTGCCGGTGCTGACCGACGAGTCGAGCGGCTACCTCGCCTCCGTCGAGCAGCTGGAGGCCGCGCGCACGCCGCGGACGAAGGCGCTGCTGTTCTGCTCGCCGTCCAACCCGACCGGCGCGGTGTACCCGCGCGAGCAGGTCGAGGCGATCGGCCGGTGGGCGGTCGAGCACGGCATCTGGGTGATCACCGACGAGATCTACGAGCACCTCACCTACGACGGCGTCCGGGCCGCGTCGATGCCGGTCGCCGTGCCGGAGCTGGCCGACACCTGCATCGTGGTCAACGGCGTCGCGAAGACCTACGCGATGACCGGCTGGCGGGTGGGCTGGCTGATCGGCCCGGCCGACGTCACGAAGGCGGCCGCGAACCTGCAGTCGCACCTGTCGTCGAACGTGGCGAACGTGTCGCAGCGCGCGGCGCTCGCCGCGGTGTCGGGCCCGCTGGACGCGGCGCACGAGATGCGGGAGGCGTTCGACCGCCGGCGCCGCACGATCGTCAAGCTGCTGGCGGAGATCCCCGGCGTCGAGTGCCCGACGCCGCAGGGCGCGTTCTACGTGTACCCGTCCGTGCGTGGCCTGCTGGGCAAGGAGATCCGCGGCACGGTGGCGGCGACGAGCGTCGAGCTGGCCGCGCTGGTGCTGGAGCACGCCGAGGTCGCGGTCGTGCCGGGCGAGGCCTTCGGCACCCCGGGCTACTTCCGCCTGTCCTACGCCCTGGGCGACGACGACCTGGCCACGGGCGTGACCCGCATGGGCGACCTGCTCCGCGAGGCGCGGTAACCGCTATAGCGCCGGGGCCAGGTCCTCGGCCGCGCGCATCGTGTGCCAGACGACCTCCGGCGGAACGTCGTCCGCCCGCGTCGAGGCCACCACCGCCCAGGGGTCCGCGTCCCGGCGCACGAGCGCGCCCACGCACGAGACGCCCTCCCGGAACTGGCCGTGCTCCAGCACCGCCCGGCCCGCCGCCACCCCGGCGAGCTCGGCCTCGAGCGAGTCGGTGTCGATCAGCGTCCGCGACGTGAACCGGCGCATGCCCTGCTCCGCCAGGTAGGCCACCCGCCGCGAGCGCGGCAGCGAGGACAGCAGCACCTTGCCCACCACCGTCGCGTGCGCGGCCACGTTCAGGCCGACCTCGAGGTCCTCCAGGTACGGCGACTCCGGTCCCTCGACGAGGTCGGTGATCAGGATCCGCCCGGAGACGAACCGGCCGAGGTAGGCCGTGCGGCGCGTCATCGCGGACAGGTGGCGCAGCACCTCGTGCACCTCGGGCGGCTGGTCGAACGACGCCTGCAGGTCGTGGAACCGCTGCGCCACCGACGAGCCGAGCACGTACAACCCGTCCCGGTCGCGCACCAGGTAGCCCTCGTAGGTCAGCGTGCGGACGAGGTGGTAGGCCGTCGACAGGTTGAGCCCGCAGCGTCGCGCGATCGCCTTCACGGTCAGCGGCGCGTGGCTCGCGCCGACCTCCTCGAGGATCCCCAGCGCCCGCGAGACCGACCTGACGAGGTCCGACGGCTGTCCTTCGCGCATGCCCCACCGTCCCCGCGTGCCTGCACCGTCCATCCAGTGTGCGACACATCACATCGACCCGCCACTCACTCCCCGTTTCGCCATCTGAAATCTGCGCCCTTCCTCCCCGTCCGGACCGCTGCGAGCCTCGATGTCATGGACGAGATCCCGCAGCGCTTCCGCACCGCACTGTCCGACGTGTTCGACCCGTGCTGCCAGGAGAAGGGCATCTCGGTGGTGGACATGGGGCTCGTGCACACCGTGTCCGTGGCCGGCCGGCACGCCCGCGTCGAGCTCCTCCTCACGACCGGCTGGTGCCCGTTCGCGGCACGGGTGCTCACCGACGTGCGGGAACGCATCGAGCAGCTGCCCGAGATCGACTCGGCCGAGGTCGAGGTCGTGTGGGACACCCCGTGGACCACCGACCGGCTGTCCGACTCCGCCCGCGGCAAGCTCCGCTTCCTCCCCGACCCGGTCGCGGTCACCGACCGGGACGGCTACCTCGCCGCCCACCTCCCGGAAGGAGCCCGCTCATGATCGACGACGCGTTCGTGTTCGACGGCGTGGCGCACCCGTTCAACTTCGAGGCGAAGAACGCCTTCGGCAAGCCGGGCGAGATGTTCGCGAACCACCTGTACGCGTTCCACGCCACGCTCACGCCGGACGGCGAGGAGCACCTGTCCGCCGAGGAGTTCCTGCGCAAGTGGACGATCGAGGACATCCGGCGGATGGTCTACGAGCAGTCCGACACGGACATGCTCGTGGCGATGCCGCTGCCGCTGACCGACATGTTCGCCGACGGCCTCTCACCGTGGGAGGAGTGCGCGGAGCTCGCCCAGCGCGACCCGGACCGGACCATCCTCTGGGGCTCGGTGAACCCGCTGGAGGGCCGCAAGGCGCTCGACCTGATGGAGCGCCAGGTCGGCGAGTTCGGCGCGAAGGCCTTCAAGTTCTACAACGTGCGCTACGACTACGGCCGGCCGTTCCCGTGGCGGATGGACGACCCGCAGGTGGCCTTCCCGATCTTCGAGAAGGCGCAGGAGCTCGGCGTGAACCTGATCGGCGTGCACAAGGGCGTGCCGCTCGGGCCGCAGCCGATCGAGCACACGCAGACGTGGGACATGGACGGGGCGGCGGCGAACTTCCCGGACCTCAACTTCGTGATCTACCACGTCGGGCTGCCGTTCCTCGACGAGACGTGCTGGCAGCTCATCCGCTACCCGAACCTGTACGCCTCGATCGCGGCGACGATCAACTTCCTGGTCCGCTCGCCGCGGATGTTCGCCGAGATCATCGGCAAGCTGCTGTTCTGGTGCGGTGAGGACAAGATCGTGTACGGCAGCGAGGCGCCGATCTTCCACCCGCAGTGGGCGCTGCGCGCGTTCATGGACTTCCAGATCCCGCAGGACCTGTGCGACGGCTACGGTTACCCGCAGCTGACCGACACGGCGAAGCGCAAGATCCTGGGCGAGAATCTGTTGCGTCTGCACGGCATGGACGTGGCGACGGCCCGCGCGAAGCTCGGGCGCACCCGCGCCTGACAGACCCGGCCCGGTCCCCGCCGGTGAGTGGCGCCTTCCGGACCCTTCGGATGCCCGGAAGGCGCCATTCTGGCCCGCCTCCCCGGAATTCAAAGTGTTGGTTGCGTTCCGGCGCATGGTGCGGAAACGCGGTTGTTGGTGGCTGAGTGCCGTCACGGTCCCCTGAGGTCGCCTTTGGTCGGCGGTTCAGATCCGGACGATCGCTATTGCTTTGCCTAGGACGGCTTTGCCGTCGAACTTGGCGGTGATGTCGACACGCGCGGTGCCGTCCTCGCGCACGTCGCGGACCTTGCCGGTCAGCTCCACCAGCGCGCCGTCCGCGTCGTTCGGCACGATCACCGGCCGGATGAAGCGGGCGGAGTACTCGACGAGCCGGCCGGGGTCGCCGAGCCAGTCCGTGACGAGCCGGCCCGCGATGGCCATCGTGTACATGCCGTGCGCGATCACGCCCGGCAGGCCGACCTCGTCGGCGACCCGGTCGTTCCAGTGGATGGGGTTGAAGTCCATCGACGCGCCCGCATAGCGGACGAGGTCCGCGCGGCGTACCCGCAGCTGCAGCGGCGGCAGCTCGGTGCCCACGGTGATCTCGGCCATCACTCGCCCCGCACCACGAGCTGGGCCTTCGCGGTGACCACGCGCTCGCCGTCCTCGGTGTCGATGTCCGCGCGCAGGATCAGGAAGTCGTTGCCCGCGCGGAACATGATCTCGTCGATGTGCGTGGTGACCATGAGCCGGTCGCCGGCGCGCACGGGCCGGCGGTAGTCGAACGACATGTCGCCGTGCACCATGCGGTCGTAGTGCAGCCCGAGGCCCGGGTCCCGCACGACGGCTTCGAGGGCGTAGGCGTTGAACAACACCATCACGAAGGTCGGCGGAGCGATCACGTCGGGATGACCGGCCGCCTGGGCGGCGTCGGCGTCGTGGTACATCGGCTGCGGGTCACCGATGGCGTCCGCGAACTCCCGGATCTTCTCCCGGCCGACCTGATATATCTCCGAACGTGGGTAACTGTGCCCGACGTAGGACGGGTCCAGTGGCACCTAGCGCGTTTCCTTGTGCGTCTGGTGCTTGCCACAGTTGGAGCAGAACTTCTTCATCTCCAGGCGGTCCGGGTCGTTGCGCCGGTTCTTCCTGGTGATGTAGTTGCGGTGCTTGCACACCTCACACGCCATCGTGATCTTCGGTCGCACGTCGGTGCTGCCAGCCACAGCCTTGCCTCTCTCTCACATCTCACCCGCGTAGCGGTGGCCGGACTTGAACCGGCGACACAGCGATTATGAGCCGCTTGCTCTACCGACTGAGCTACACCGCCAGGCCCTGAGGGACGTAGACCCCCAAGTGTATTCGCGAGCCCCAATACGGAATCGAACCGTAGACCTTCTCCTTACCATGGAGACGCTCTGCCGACTGAGCTATTGGGGCGTGCTCTCTCCGCGTGAGCCGTGCTGACTGTACACGGCGCCCTCAGGCCGGCGAAATCGGGATACCACTCACGAAAGCAGCGTGAGGACGGTCTCGTCACGCACGTTCTTCGCCGTCGCCGTGCGTGCCTGCAGCCAGGCTTCGAGGCGCTCCTCGGACAGCGGGCGGGAGATCAGGTACCCCTGCGCGACGTCGCAGCCCATGCTCGCCAGCTGGTCGCGGGCGGCGTCCTCCTCGACGCCCTCGGCGACCACGACGAGGCCGAGCGAGTGGCCGAGCTCGACGATCGAGCGGACCACCGCGAGGTCGCCGAGGTCGCTGCCCATGCCGAACACGAAGCTCTTGTCGATCTTGACCTCGTCCACCGGCAGCTGGCGCAGGTAGGCGAGCGAGGAGTAGCCGGTGCCGAAGTCGTCGACCGCCAGCACCACGCCGTGGTTGTGCAGCGTGCGCAGGACGGGCAGCGCCCGCTGCGGGTCGGCCATCACGCCGGACTCGGTCAGCTCGAGGGTCAGCAGCTCGGGCGGGATCCGGTGCCGGTCCAGCGCCGCGGCGACCCGGTCCGGGAACTCGAGGTCGGCGAGGCTGCGCACGGACAGGTTGACCGCGACCCCGATGCGCAGCCCGCGGTCGAGCCACTTGCGGATCCGGATGAGCGCCTTCTCGAGCACGAACTCGGTGAGCGCGTCGACGAGCCCCGCGGCCTCCACGGCCGGCACGAACTCGTCGGGGTGCAGGGCGCCGAACTCCGGGTGGCGCCAGCGGACCAGCGCCTCGACGCCGAGCACCTCGCGGCGCGGCAGCGCGACCTTCGGCTGGTAGTGGACGCTGACCTGGCCGGTCTCCAGCGCCTGGCGGAACTGGGTGACCAGCTGGAAGCGGCGCAGGAAGAGCTGGCCCATGCTCGGCAGGTACGCGCGGACCCTCTCCCCCGCCGACTTCGCCGCGCGCAGCGCCACGTCGGCCCGCTTGAGCAGCTCGTCGACGCCGAGCTCGGTCGCCGCGCCCTCGCGGCCGCCGGGCGCGTCGGAGAACAGCACGCCGTCGGGCATCGCGGAGGACGAGTAGCCGACCACCACGCCGGCCTCGACGGTCAGCCGGTCGACCGGGTAAGGGGTGGACAGGCCGGCGACGAGCCGCTCGGCGACGATCTGCGCCTGCTCGAAGTCGGCGTCGACCAGCACGGCGGCGAACGCGCCACCCTCGAGCCGGGCGAGCGGGGTGTCCGGGCCGAGCGCGTCGCGCAGCCGGCGGCCGGCGGCGATCGTGATCCGGTCGCTCCAGGTGTAGCCGAGCGCGTCGCTGATCGCGGGCTGGACCTCGAGGTCGACGCGCAGCATGACCGAGCCGGGGTTGCTGGCGAGCAGCTCGGTGGCGAGCTGGTGGAAGCCCGGGCGGTTGTGCAGGCCGGTCAGCGGGTCGTGGTAGGCGTCGTGGCGCAGGGTCGCGAGCAGCCGGCGGTTGTCCAGCGCGGTGGCCAGGTGGCTCGCGGTCGTGCCGATCATCCGCACGTCGGCCTGGCCGAAGCCACGCCAGCGGGACAGCTTGTCGTGCGCCTCGACGACGCCGAGCAGGTGGCTCGCGCTGCGCAGCGGCACCACGAGCGCCTCGTGCGCGTCGCGCTCGATGAGGGCGTGGCGGATCTCCGGAAGGGCGTCGGCCCGGCGGAAGTGGCGCACGTGCGAGCCGGGCAGCCGCAGCAGGGCGTCCGCCCCGGCGCCGGCGGTCTTCACGTCGACCATCTTGTCGGGTAGGTCGTCGCCCGCGACCACGGTGAACATCGGTGCCTGCGCGTCGAACCGCAGCCGCAGCACCACCCGCGCGGCCCCGAGCTGGTCCTTGATCCGCTGCGCGACGCCCGCCCAGTCGTCGGTCTTGATGGCGCTCGGGGTGTCCTGGCCGTTGGCCGGACGAGCGGCCGCGCGCCGGCCCGACCGCGCGACGATCAGGCTCATCTCGGACAGCGCCTCCAGGTCGCGCTGTTCCCGCAGCAGGCCGGAGTACGCGAGGTAGAGGGCCCCGACGCCACCGAGTACCGCGAGCACGAGCATCCAGCCCTGCTCGACGTTCGCGAAGACCTTGTAGCAGACGACGCCGACCGAGGCGTTGACCATGGCGAGCACGAGGATGCGGAACACGAGCTTGGTGGCCGCGGCGACGCGCAGCCGGCGGCCGAGCACGTAGACCGCGGCGAGGCCGAGCAGGGTGCTGGTGACCGGTGCGGCGAGCGCGCCGGCGAACGCGCCGATCCACCGCGGGCCAGCTTCCAGCAGCAGGCTGTTGACCACCGTGTAGACGGCGAACGCGGAGGTGATCTCGAGGATCTCCGCGCCGGTGTTGTAGAGGACGCGGTCCTGCACGCGGCGGGCGAGCAGCGTGCCGACGCCGGCGATCAGGTGGGCGGCGAGCACGACCTGGAAGGGCGCGACGAACAGGCCGATGGCCAGCGGTATCTCGGTGAACGAGATCGTCCAGGAGATGCCGCCGCGGACGTCGATGTTGACCGAGAGCTGCTCCACCACCAGGAAGGCGAGGACCAGCAGCAGGCCGGTGGCGATGAGGTCCGTGCTCGGGTTCAGCGGCAGCCACCAGGACATGAGCGCGGCCGCGACCACGCCCGTGACCAGGACGATCACCGAGAACACGCCGAATCGGCGGTCGACCGCCTGGTCCGACTCCGCGGACAGGTCGGTTGCTGCCGTGCGCTCGGGTGCCGTTTCGGGCATGCACTCTCCTCGGCCGCCGGGGCGACAACCAGGTCAAATCTGCTCACATAGTGACGAAGTCGCCCATGCGGGCACATCACGGTCCGGTAACTGTACCCCGTTCGGACGCAGAAACCGACTGTGCTACAAGGACGTCGTCGCTCAACGCGTTCTCCAGCATCACTCGATCGGGTCCGCCAGAGACACCTGCCTGCGAAGGAATCGTCCGAGATCGATCACTTCGTTACCGATTCCGGCAACTTTCTGATCATCGAAGAACCTCGCCGACACGACCGATCTGTCCTTTGTGGACTTCAGGCGCCAGGTGCCGACCGCCGCGCCCCGGCTGAGCACGACCGGCATCACGAAGCCGCCACCAGCCTGAACGCTCTTGCGCTGCTCCTCGGGCACCGCCAGGTCGCGCCCGCGGTAGCCGAGCAGGTAGGCGTCGAAATGCCCGAGCAGCCGCGTCGGCGCGTCCGGCCGGACCTGCGCCCGCGCGTCCCCGTCCAGGACGACCGCCGGCGCGCCCGCCGCCTCGACGGCCTCGGTCCGCGCCCCGATGGCGGCGAGGGCCGCGCGCGCCCGGGTGATCGGCAACCCCGACCACATGGCGAGATCGCCGGCAGCCGCGGGACCGTGGCCGCGCAGGTAGCGCTCGGCGAGCCGGGCCAGGGCCTCCTCCTCGTCGAGCGCCCGCTGCGGCCCCAGCCACTCGCGGACGAGCACGTAGGTCGGCTCGTCCTTGGCGAGGTCCGGGCCGCGGCAGAGCTGCCCGGTGTTGGCGGCCCAGCCGACGAGGTGGGCGGGCTGCTGGGACCCGGGATCGAGCCGGATTCCCTGCTCCCCCAGCCGGGTCACGAGGTCACGCCTCGTCAACGGCTCGGTGGCGATCTCCTCGATGGCCGCCGCCGCGCGGTCCAGGAGTGCGTCGTCGAGGTCCAGCTGGCGTCGCCGGGGCGCCCCCTTCTTCGCGAAGTAGGGCCCGAGCAGTCCGGTCACCCACCCGAAGTCCTCGGCGGCGAGCATGTGGAGCGTGCCGCGCATGGCCCACGTGCGCACGACGGTCCGGTCGCGGCAGGCCTGGTCGACGTCGTCGGCGGTGAGCCCGCTGGTCCGCACCCGCACCGCGAGCCGGCCGGCCCGCACGTCCTGCGCCTGCAGCCCCACGACCTGCCGCACCGCGTCGACGACCGTGGTCGCCGCGCCGCCGAGCCCCTGCGCGGCGGCCCGCGCCCGCCGCGTGTGATCGGCGGACAACCGCCTCACAGCGACCGCCGCACGGCCAGGGCGAGCTCGGCCGGGGCGTCGTACTGGACGAGGTGGCCGGCGCCCTCGATGATCTCCAGGCGGGCGCCCGGAATCAGCTCGTGCAGCCGGTGCGCGCGGTCCACCGGGATCCAGGCGTCCTCGGCACCCCAGATCACCGAGACCGGCATGGTGATCTCCGGGTAGCGGTCCTCGATGTCGTCGGTGTGCCGCTCGTCCGCCTCCGCGATCTGGCGGTAGAAGGCGTGCTGACCGTCCGGGGTGAGCCAGGGCCGGGTCACGGTGTAGAGCTGGTCGCGGGTGAGCCCCCGGTGGCTGGCGGTGCCGACGTAGGACTCGAGCGCGCCCCGGTGCACCACGTTCGGCAGCGCCGCGAACACGTCCGCGTGGTCGTGGACGAGCCGGAAGAACGCCGACCCCCACGGCCGCAGCGCGACGACGTCGACGAGCGTGAGCGAGGCGAACGCACGGCCGTGCAGCAGATGCGCGCGCAGGGCGACGGCGCCACCCACGTCGTGCGCCACCACGCGGGGCTGCTCGAGGTCCCACCGCTCGAGCAGCCGCGCGAAGAGCTCCCCCTGCGTGCCGAGGTCGACCGCGTGCCCGTCGTGCCGGGAGGACTGTCCGAAGCCGGGCATGTCCCACAGGTAGGTGGTGAACTCGGACGCCAGCCCACGCGCGACGTCCGCCCACACCCGCGACGACCAGGGCGTGCCATGACAGAAGACGACGGGCGGCCCGGAGCCCGCCCGCTCCCAGGCCACCTCCCGCCCCCGCCACTCGAAGACCTCCATGGCACCGACGCTAGCGGGCCGAGCCGACAGTCACTGCCGACAGTCACTGCCGACAGTCACTGTGGCGCGAGCTGCGCCACGACGTCCTCGGCGGCCGGCTTGGCGAGGTAGCGGACGACGGACATCCGCAGCACGTCGGCGTGCCGGTAGATGTCGGTGACGTGGTCGATCGGAATGCGCCTCTCGGCCTTGTTCTCGTCGAACACGCCGAGATACTTCGTCGACCGGTTGAGCCAGAGCCGGGCAATGGGCTTGCGATTGTTGTCGTCGAGAAGAATGCCGCAGTAGGTCTTGTTGTCCCGGGCGACCACCCGCGAGACGTCGACCTCGCTGCAGACGATCGCCCGCACGATCCGGTACCCGTCGAGCTCCTCCTCGGTGGTGACCACGTCACGGTCGACGGGCACGCTTTCCGCTTGCTCGGCGGGTTCCGGTGCCGGGGAACTGGGGACACTCACGTATCCGTCGGGCGCGGCGAGCGCGTTCTTGAGGCGGCCGTTGACCTGTTCGTTGAGGAACTGTCGAGCCGCCTTGGCGACGAGCGTCGCGAACTGCTCGCGGACGCGCTGGGTGAAGGCCCCGTCGTAGACGCGGGTGGTGAGGAACCGGACCCAGTCGTCCTCGGGCTGCTTGAACTGCGCGGCGAGCACGCGCTTGAGCTGCCCGATGTACTTGAGCTCGCCGGCGGCATTGATGACGGACTCGAGGTCGAAGGACTCCTTGGTGAGCTTGGCGAGCTCGGGCAGGAGCGTCTCGTCGAGGGCGGCGAAGTCGAGAACGAGGAAGGGCTTGGCATCCATGACGTTGCGCGCATCGAGGTCGGTGTAGAACTGGTACACCTCACCGTTCGTGAGAATCGCGATGCGCGCGTTGGTGACGGCGAAGTACCGGAAGAGCTGCGAGGCGTGCTCGATCCGAAGTGGATCGTTGACCTTCTTCACCTCGACGAGCACCTGAATCTGCCCGTCGTGCGCGATCGCGTAGTCGATCTTCTCGCCACGCTTGGTCCCGACATCCGCGGTGAACTCGGGAATCACCTCGGCGGGATTGAAGACGTCATATCCCAGCACGGTGCTGATGAAGGGCATGACGAAGGCATTCTTGGTGGCTTCCTCGGTCTCGATGCCTGCCTTCTGCTTCCGGATCTTCAGGGCCAACGCCTGCGTGCGCTCCGCAATCTCCATCCCGCCAACCTTCCCTCGGTCGACCCCGACATGCGTGCAGTCAGTCGACAACCTCCCGGCCCGCGTTACGCCGTGGGCAGGCAGATCGAACAATGGAAATTGTCGGAGCTCAGCCGCCCGATCTGTCGGGCGACGTGATTTAGGGAAATGCCGAGCTGGTCAGGTCCCGACGTAGGCCGCGAGGTGTTCGCCGGTGAGGGTGGGGCGGGTGGCGACCAGGTCGGCGGGCGTGCCCTCGAAGACGATCCGGCCGCCGTCGTGGCCGGCGCCCGGGCCGAGGTCGATGATCCAGTCGGCGTGGGCCATGACCGCCTGGTGGTGCTCGATGACGATGACCGACTTGCCGGTGTCGACTAGCCGGTCGAGCAGGCCGAGCAGGTTCTCGACGTCGGCGAGGTGCAGGCCGGTGGTCGGCTCGTCGAGGATGTAGACCTCGCCCTTCTCACCCATCTGGGTGGCCAGCTTGAGCCGCTGCCGCTCGCCGCCGGACAGGGTGGTCAGGGGCTGGCCCAGCTGGAGGTAGCCGAGCCCGACGTCGGCGAGCCGGTCGAGGACCTTGTGCGCGGCCGGCGTGCGTGCCTCGCCCGCGGCGAAGAACTCCTCCGCCTCGGCCACCGACATCGCGAGCACCTCGGCGATGTTCCGGCCGCCCAGCCGGTACTCCAGCACCGCCGCCTGGAACCGCTTGCCCTCGCACTCCTCGCAGGTGGTGGCGACGGTGTCCATGATGCCCAGCTCGGTGTAGATGACGCCGGCCCCGTTGCAGGTCGGGCAGGCGCCCTCGGAGTTGGCGCTGAACAGGGCCGGCTTCACGCCGTTGGCCTTCGCGAAAGCCTTGCGGATCGGGTCGAGCAGGCCGGTGTACGTCGCCGGGTTGCTTCGCCGGGAGCCGCGGATCGAGCCCTGGTCGACCACCACGACACCGTCGCGGCCGGCGACCGAGCCCTGGATCAGCGAGCTCTTGCCGGAGCCGGCGACGCCCGTGACCACGCAGAGCACCCCGAGCGGGAAGTCGACGTCCACGTCCTGGAGGTTGTGCGCCGTCGCGCCGCGAACCTCCAGCGCGCCGGCCGACGAGCGCACCGACTCCTTGAGCCGCGCCCGGTCGTCGAGATGGCGGCCGGTGATGGTGGCACTGCTCCGCAGCCCCGCCACGGTGCCCTCGAAGCACACGGTGCCACCGGCCGTGCCGGCGCCGGGGCCGAGGTCGACGACGTGGTCGGCGATCGCGATCGTCTCGGGCTTGTGCTCCACGACGAGCACGGTGTTGCCCTTGTCCCGCAGCTGCAGCAGCAGGGCGTTCATCCGCTCGATGTCGTGCGGGTGCAGGCCGATCGTCGGCTCGTCGAAGACGTAGGTGATGTCGGTGAGCGACGAGCCGAGGTGGCGGATCATCTTGGTCCGCTGTGCCTCGCCACCGGACAGCGTGCCCGCCGGCCGGTCGAGCGAGAGGTACCCCAGCCCGATCTCGGTGAACGAGTCGAGGAGGTGTTGCAGCCCGGTGAGCAGCGGGCCCACCGACGGCTCGCGCAGGCCGCGGACCCAGCCGGCCAGGTCGCTGATCTGCATCGCGCAGAGGTCGGCGATGTTCTTCCCCTTGATCTTCGACGACCGGGCCGACTCGGACAGGCGGGTGCCGTCGCACTCGGGGCAGGTCTGGAACGTGATGGCCCGCTCCACGAAGGCGCGGATGTGCGGCTGCATCGCGTCGACGTCCTTGGCCAGGATCGTCTTCTGGATCTTGGGGATCAGGCCTTCGTAGGTGAGGTTGATCCCCTCGACCTTGATCTTGGTCGGCTCCTTGTAGAGGAGGTCGTGCAGCTCCCGCTTGTTGTACTTGCGGAGCGGCTTGTCCATGTCGAAGTAGCCGCTGCCGCCGAAGATGCGGCCGTACCAGCCGTCCATGCTGTAGCCAGGGACCGTGAGCGCGCCCTCGCTGAGCGATTTGGCGTCGTCGTACAGGGCCGACAGGTCGAAGTCGCTGACCGAGCCCATGCCCTCGCAGCGCGGGCACATGCCGCCGAGGTAGACGCGCTTGCGCACGACGGTCTTCTCGCCCTGGCCCTTGTCGGCGGTCATGATGCCACTCGCCGTGCGGGTCGGGACGTTGAACGAGAACGCCTGGGGCGAGCCGATGTTCGGCTTGCCGAGCCTGCTGAACAGGATGCGCAGCATGGCGCTGGCGTCGGTGGCGGTGCCGACGGTGGAGCGGGGGTTGGAGCCCATCCGCTCCTGGTCCACGATGATCGCCGTGGTCAGCCCGTCGAGCATGTCGACCTCGGGCCGGGCCAGCGTCGGCATGAAGCCCTGCACGAACGCGCTGTAGGTCTCGTTGATCATCCGCTGCGACTCCGCGGCGATCGTGTCGAAGACCAGCGAGCTCTTCCCGGAGCCGGAGATGCCGGTGAACACCGTCAGCCGGCGCTTCGGGATCTCGACGTCGACGTCCTTGAGGTTGTTCTCGCGCGCGCCGTGCACGCGGATCAGGTCGTGGCTGTCGGCGGCGTGCAGCGCGGGCGACTGCGGGTCCATCATCGTGGCCATGCTCGTAGTGTCTCCCTGATCGTTGGGCGGGCGGTCGCCGGACGCCTCAGGTGAGCTCCTGGATGCGGATCAGGTTGCCCGCGGGGTCGCGGAAGGCGCAGTCGCGAACGCCGTAGGGCTGGTCGGTCGGCTCCTGGACGACCTCGGCATCGCCGGCCTGCAGCCGCGCGAAGGTGTCGTCGAGGTCCTTGGTGGCCAGGTTGATGCCGGCGTAGGTGCCCTTGGCCATCATCTCGGCGATCGTGCGGCGCTCGTCGTCGGTGAGACCGGGGGTGGCCTCCGGCGGGTGCAGGACGATGGACGTGCCGGGCTGGCCGGGAGGGCCGACCGTGATCCAGTGCATGCCCTTGTAGTCGACGTCGTTGCGGACCTCGAAGCCGAGCGTGTCGCGGTAGAAGGCCACGGCCGCGTCCGGGTCGTCCTGGGGGAGGAAGGTCGAATGAATGCTGATGTCCATGCCGGTCACACTAAGTGCGGCTCGGGGCCTGCGCTTCTCGATTCCTGATCGGTCTGGTCACCTGTTTCGCCACGCAGGGCGCCATCCCCGCGGTCGCCCCCGCCTCCTGGCGCCGGTAGGTGCTGGGCGGCACGCCGACCAGCTCGGTGAAGCGGGTGCTGAAGGTGCCCAGCGACGAGCAGCCGACCGCGAAACAGACCTCGGTGACGCTCAGGTCACCACGACGCAGCAGCGCCATCGCCCGTTCGATACGCCTCGTCATGAGGTACCCGTACGGTGACTCTCCGTAGGCGACCCGGAACTGGCGGCTGAGGTGCCCGGCCGACATGTTCACGCCGCGAGCGAGCGCCTCGACATCCAGCGGCTGCGCGTACTCCCGGTCGATCCGATCCCGGACGCGGCGCAGCAAGGCGAGGTCACGCAGGTGCTGCGCCGAAGCGGGTCTACCGGTCACACGCGAGATCGTACGTCGGAGCCGGGACATCCGGCGGCGGCGCTGGCACCATTGCCGACCATGCTCTCTGGTCAGGTCTCGGTCTGGGTGCCGATCGCCGTCGGGATCATCGGCCTGGTCGGTGTCGTCACCGGCCAGCTGATCAACAGCCGCCGGGAGGACCGGCGGTGGGAGCGAGAGACGGGGCGGGAGGAGCTGCGGCACCGGCGGGAGAGCGAGCGCCTGGCCGCGGCGCGTGCCGACGCGATCGCGATGCACTGGTCGCAGGAGCGCAAGGACACCTACGCCGGCCTGCTGACGGAGACCGATGAGTATCTCCGCGCCTTGTTGCGGTACGTGGAGGCGCTGGAACGCAAGGAACCCACCGACGAGCACGAGTCCCACCTGAACCGGCGGCGCCGAGCCGCCGCGTCGCGCCAGGCATCCGTCGACATCCTGGCGTCGCCCCGAATCCGGACGGTCGCCGATGACCTGATGCGCGCGACGCTCGGCGCACACATCAACGTCGGGTCCGACGGCGTAGACGGTCACTCCCGGTCGGCCGCCATGCGCACGGCCGAGCGTGCCAAGGACGCGTTCCTTCGGGAAGTACGCGCGGAACTCGGCGTGGACGCCCCGGCGGTCGACCAGGGCTGATCATCCGCGAGGTTCTGACCAGTAGAAATCACATGTCATGGGACACCGTGAGATACTGCGAGTAGAACCCGATGAAAGGTTGCCAGGCATGACGGCTAGTGGCGCGGGGGTCCCCCGCCCTCGTGTGCATGCACTCGAGGCGCTCGACGCCCTGGCGCAACGCAAGGGCGTGCGGCCCGTCGAGTCCATCCAGGACCTTGCACAGCCTGAGGTATTCGAGTCCGACGAGGAGCTGGACGCCTTCGTCACGCACGTCCGTTCCGAGCGTGACGCCAACCTCGCCTGAGCTGTGATCTAGGTTCTTGCCGTGGCCTACGTTGTTCTTGACACCGATGTGTGCTCAAAGATCCTCCGTAACCAACTCGCGCCGGCTCTGGCCACGAAGCTCATCGGCACGACACTGTGCACAACGTTCGTCACCGTCGCTGAGCTGACCCAATGGGCCGAGATGCACAGGTGGGGCGCTCCTCGGCGACTCGCGCTCACTCAGTGGTTGGCGTCCGTCCTGGTTCTGCCCTACAACGAGCGTGAAGACGACACCGTGCTGGAGGACGTTGCACGGACGTGGGGCGAGATCTCCGCTCGCGCCAGACTGCGTGGCCGTCCACAGCCGCAGAACGACACCTGGATCGCAGCGTGTTGCCTGGTCTACGGGCTTCCTTTGGCCACGCTGAACACCAAGGACTACGCCGACTACGCCGAGCACGAGGGCCTCACGCTCGTCGCCGCCTAGACCAATCCGCGAACGGCTGCCGGCTATACGTCGTGCTTTGTCTGGATACGGCCGCGCTTGATCGCTTCAACCAGGGTCGCGTGGTCGCGCTCGTTCTGGTCGGCGTAGGCGACGGTGAACTCGCGGACCGCGTGGTCGAAGACGTCGCCGGAGCCCAGGTAGGCGGCGATCGCCACGCGGTTGCCGGAGCGGGCGTGGGCTCGCGCGAGCGTCCAGCCGCACAGTTCGCCGTAGGCCTGCATCGTCGTCGGCGCCATGGTCTCGATCGCCGAGCCCTGCCAGTCTCGCAGCTGCCGGACGTAGAAGTCCCGGCTGCGCCCGTCGTCGCTGCTGTGCACGCGAACCCACCCGAGGAACACGTCGCCCGCGGCCTGCATGAGCCGTTGCCCGACGACCACCCGCCGGCCGGCGTTGTCGAACTCGCTGGGCTTGGTGAACGCCTCCAGCACCGACGGGCCCGCCTCCTTCGCCTGCAGGAACAGCGGATCCTGCTGATCGTCGCCGAGCATGAGGATCATCCACGAACGGGTGCCCACGCTGCTCACGCCGACGACCGTGCGGGCGAAGTCCACGAACCGGTACTGGTCGAACAGCACCCGCCGCTCCGGCTCGAGACTCCTCCGGTACGCACGCAGCAGCCCGTGCAGCTCCTTGGCGATCTCGACGACGTCCGTGCCCGGCTCGACCAGCTCGTCGAGGGGCACGATCAACGGCGGGTCCGCCACGATCTTCGGCTCCTCGTTCCGCACGCCGACGAACCGGCTGAGGGCGCCGAGGTGATCCTTGGAGTGCGCCCGTTTGCGTCCGGTATGGCCGAGCATCGGCTCGAACCGTTCTCGCATCGAGGCGAGGTTCGCCTGGGCGTGCCAGACGTCGAGGGCGGCCCAGCCGGCGAACTCGCGCATCGCGCGGCGGTACTCGGCCACGGTCGCGACCACGATCTTCCGGCGCACCCGGGACGGGTAGTCGTTGTTGCGGCCAACGATCTCCATGCTGGTCGCGAGCCGCTTCACGTCCCACTCCCACGGCCCGGGCAACGTCTCGTCGAAGTCGTCGATGTCGAACGCCGCGCTCCGCTCCCCCGAGCCGAACATGCCGAAGTTGGCGAGGTTGGCGTCCCCGCAGCTCTGCACGGTCAGGCCGCTGTCCACGGTCCCCGCGAGGTCGCTGGCCATCGGCAGCGCCGCGCCGCGAAAGTACGTGAACGGTGAGACCGCCATCCGCCCGTAGCGAATCGGCACCAGGTCCGGAACGCGGGTCTCATCCTCGCTCTCCAGCAGGGCCAGCGGGTCGGACCTGCGGAAACCCGCCTCGAAATCGGCGTGACTGGTCCGCGGCACCGCCGCGCGCAGGGCCCGTCCCCGGTCCGCCTGTTCCTCGCGGGTCAACGGGGCGATCTCTGGTGTCCTGCCGCTCGCCGATCGGCTCATCGCGGGCCCCCCTCTGCAAGGAGACGGCCGCATCAGGAAAGAGGCTCAGCGGCCCGGCCGCATCCCCCAATCCGGGTGACCTCTGGGCCCGCCACGACGAACGCCCGGGTCGACCTCACCTCCGCGGGGTGACGTGGTCCGGCAGTACGCGCGGATAGACGTGGTGGGCTCGCACGAGGAAAGGCGGCTCGACATGGCCACCGACCAGGCACGGCGCATCGCGGAGCTCATCGAGCCGCTGCGGGTGGAACCGGGGTCGAAGGTCCGGCTCGGCAGGGACTTCGATCCGCGCTACAAGGTCGACGGCTTGAAGAAGAAGCAGGGCCGCGAGCTGCTCTCGACGGGCATCGCGCTGCTCGCCGACTACCAGCGGCGCCTGGCCGCGCAGAACACCTACGGCGTGCTGCTGTGCCTGCAGGCGCTGGACGCCGGCGGCAAGGACGGGACGATCCGGCACGTCATGAGCGGGGTCAACCCTCAGGGGGTGCACGTGAGCAGCTTCAAGGTGCCCTCGTCGGAGGAGCTCGACCACGACTACCTGTGGCGCTACGCCTGCCGGCTCCCCTCCCGCGGCGACATCGGGATCTTCAACCGCTCGCACTACGAGGAGGTGCTCGTCGTCCGGGTGCACCAGGAGAACCTGGACCGCCAGCGGCTGCCCGACTCCGCCAAGCGCGGCCGGCTGTGGCAGCGCCGCTACCGCGAGATCAACGACTGGGAGCGCTACCTGTCCGGCAACGGGTTCAAGATCGTGAAGCTGTTCCTGAACCTGTCCAAGGAGGAGCAGCGGACCAGGTTCCTCAAGCGGATCGACGTGCCCGACCGCAACTGGAAGTTCTCCGCGGCGGACGTCCGGGAGCGCAGGTACTGGGACGACTACCAGAAGGCGTTCTCCGAGGTGCTCTCCGCCACCAGCACCGAGTGGGCGCCGTGGTACGTCATTCCCGCCGACCGCAAGTGGTTCGCCCGCATCTGCGCGGCCGCGGTCCTCGCGAACACGCTGATCGAGGTCGATCCGCGGTACCCGACGGTGAGCGACGAACGCCGGCGAGACCTGCTCGCGGTGCGGCGGGACCTCGCGCGCGAGGCCCCCGAGGGCGACCCGCACGCCACCGCGCGCCGCAAGAAGCGGAAGAAGTGAGCGGCGAGGTCACGGCGCAGTGGGTGCTGCCGAGGACTCGTGCGATCCGTCCGTGCCGGGTGGTGTCCACTGCGCACCGGTCTCGGCGCGGAAGGCCGCGACGGCCGCCTCGGCCGTCGGGAAGAAGTGCCGCGGGTCGATCGTGTGGGTCAGCCCGTACCGGTCGATCTTGCGCCGCACCGGGTCCTTGAGCTCGGCGAAGACCAGGCTGGTGCCCTGGGCGTTCAACGTCTCGTCGAGCTGCTCGAGGACATCGGCCGCCGTGGTGTCCACGTCGGTGATCGGCTCCGCCGCGACGAGGATCCACGAGGGCGGTGGATCGGTGCGGGCGAGCCGCAGGACCTCGTCGCGGAACGAGGTGGCGTTGGCGAAGAACAGCGGCGCGTCGAACCGGTAGATCACCAGGCCCGGCAGCTGCCCGGCGTCCGGGTAGGAGTGGACGTCGTGGTAGCCCGGGAGCCCGTCGACCCGGCCGAGCACCGTCTGATGTGGCCACCACGCGCGGCGGAAGACGTTGAGGATCGACAGCGCCACCGCGATGCCGATCCCGGGCAGCACGCCGAGCAGCGCGACGCCGAGGAACGCGGCGATCGAGAGCGTGAACTCGGCCCGGCGCTGACGCCACAACCGCACCGTCCCGCGCACGTCGGCGAGCGACAACGACGCGGTGATGACGACGGCGGCGAGCGCCGGCTGCGGCAGGTTCCGGAACAGGCCCGGCACCACCACGACCATCAGAATGATTAGGCCGGCCCCGATCACGCCGGTCAGCTGGGTACGCGCACCGGCCTGGAACGCCACGGCGGTGCGCGACCCGCTCGTGCTGACCGGGAAGCCCTGGAACAACCCGGCGGCGAGATTCGCCGCGCCGATCCCGGCCATCTCCTTGTTGCCCTCGATCTGCCGGCCCGCGCGGGCGGCGAACGCGCTGGCCGTGGAGATCGTGTCGGCCAGCGACACCAGGGCGATGCCGACCGCCCCGGCCAGCAACGGCCCGAGGTCCCCGAGACCGATGTGCGGGATCGTGAACGGCGGGAAGCCCTTCGGCAGCTCCCCCACGAGGCGCACGCCCCGGTCCGCCAGGTCGAACACCGACACGGCCGCGATCGCGAGCACGACCATGATCAGCACCGCCGGCACCTTGGGCAGCCACCGCTGCAGCACCAGCACCACCACGATCCCGCCGGCACCCACCGCCACGGCCGCGGCGACGGCCTCCCCGTGCACGATCCCCTGCACGAAGCCGGCGAACTCCCCCACCAGCCCGTCCGCGTCGACCGTGAACCCGGACAGCTTCGGCAGCTGGCTCACCAGGATGGTCAGCGCGAGACCGTTCAGGTAGCCGATCATCGTCGGCTTGGAGATCAGGTCCGCGATGAAACCGAGCCGCGCGACCGAGGCGACGATCATGATGGCGGCCACCATGATCGCGAGCATCGCCGCCAGCGCAACCGCCCGCGACGGGTCTCCCCCGGCGGCGACGAGCGGCAGCACGGTCGCCGCGATCATCGGTCCCAGCGAGGAGTCCGGGCCGAGGACGAGGACCCGCGAGGGGCCGAAGACGGCGTAGGCGAGCAGGCACATGATCGACGTGTACAACCCGGTGATCGCCGGCAGGCCGGCCAGCTCCGCGTACGCCATGCCCTGCGGGACGAGAACCGCCGTGAGCACGACCCCGGCGACCACGTCCTTCAGCAGCCACCGGCGGCGATACGTGGTGACCAGCGCAACGCCGGGAAGCGGCTGCGTGACTAGCCCGTTTCCTCGTCCCGGGCTTCGCCGCCGTGCACGATCAGCGCCCAGATGACCAGGACGTCGAGCGCAATGACGAGCACCGCCCAAGCCGGGTACGCGGACAGGAACAGGAGCTGGGTGAGCGCGTTGATCCCGCACAGGAACACACCGCAGATCCGCGCCCAGGTCGCGCCCGCGAACACCCCGATGCCCACGATGATCGCGACGATGCCGGTGATCAGGTGGATCCAGCCCCACGCGGTGATGTCGAACACGAGCAGGCCCTGCGGGGTCGAGACGTAGTAGTCGTCGTTGTACAACGCGACGAGCCCCTCGACCAGGTTGAACACGCCGAGCATGGCCATCATCATGCCGCCGAAGTAGACCCAGCCGAGCCCCCAGCCGGTCCGCACCCGGTCCGCCCGGGCAGCGGACGTGTCCGCCCCGTCCACCGCGTGTTCGGTCATGCCGGTTCCCTCCAGTTTCGGGATCGCGTCATCGCCGGGCCTGCGCGATCCACGCTTCCTCGTTCGTATCGGCTGCGGCGAGCGAGGAGCGCAGCAGCTTCATTTCGCGCCCGTGCACGACGAGCGCGTAGATGACGATGACGTTGGACGCGACGACCACCACGGACCACACCGGGTGGGCGGCGATCATCGTGACGTGCACGATGGCGCTGATCGCGGTGACGATCACGCCGCCCACCAGCGCGACCGTGGCGCCGAGGAAGATCCCGACACCGATGGCGATCGACAGGACGCCGAGGCCGAGCTGCAGCCAGCCCAGCGTCGTGAACGACATGGTGACGGCGAGGCCGTCGGAGGTGGTCAGGTAGTAACCGCTGTCGAACAGCGACACGAGCCCCTCGAGCACGCTGAACGCGCCGACGAGCATGATCATGGCCGCGCCGAACACGACCCACCCGGTCCAGCCGGTCGGATGCGGATGGTCGTCGACGAGCGGATCTGCTGCCATGCAGGCAGGGTCGACCGCGAAGCGGCGCCGCTCCTCATCCGCGCCGGATGAAATGCGCTCACTCCCGGTAGGTGATGCTGGTCCGGGAGGAACGATGCAACGAAGCCGGCGCGCGGTCACGCCCCCGCGATTCGGGCCTGACGGGGGACCCGTCACACCCCGCCAGGCCGGCGTGCCCGAGTGGCTGCGGCGCGCCGGAACGACGGGCTGGCTGCTCACCGGTGTGGTCGTGGCCGGCGTGCTGGGCGTGTTCGTGCTGATGGCCGCACGCCCGCTGTTGCTTCCCGTGATCGTGATGGCCGGTGCCGCCACGATTGCCGAGCCACTGGTCAGCCGGCTCGCTCGCCGGCGCATACCGAGAGTGCTGGGCGCCGTGGCGGTGGCACTGTTCGTCCTGGCGGTCGGGGCCGGCGTCGTCGTGGTGTTCGTCATCGGCGTCGTGGACCAGTGGGACTCGATCGTCAAGGTGGCCGATGAGGCGGTCGATCGGGCCAGGGAGCTCCTGGCCGGCGTCCCGTGGGGCGCCGAGCTGGTCGACGACACCGGCGACGCGACGAGCCAGCTGGGTCCGACGCTGGCCACGGGTGTCTTCGCGCAGCTCGCCGCCGGCGTGGCCGGCCTCGCGGCCGCCGTCGTCGGCGTGTTGCTGGCGGTTTACATATTGCTGCTCGTGCTCGCCGACGCTCCCCGCATTCACGCCCGCGTCGTGGGCTGGATTCCGGGGCCGCCCGGGTTCGGGAAGGCGGTTACCGAACGAGCGGCGCACACCACGAGACGCTATTTCGTCGGTCTCACGTGGATCGCGCTCATGAACACCGTGGTGATCGCCCTCGGCGCGCTGGTGCTGCAGGTGCCGTTCGTCGCGGGGATCGCCGTGCTGTGTTTCATCGCGGCCTACATCCCCTATGTCGGCGCCTTTCTCTCCGGCGCGTTCGCGGTGTTGCTGGCACTGGGCTCGGGCGGGACCGGAACCGCGCTGGCCATGGTGGGCGTGGTGATCCTGGCCAACTCGGTGCTGGAGAACCTGGCCCGGCCGTTGACGTTCGGCGCGGTACTTCGGCTGCACCCACTGGTGGTCCTGCTGGTAACGCTCGCCGGAGGCGTGCTGGGCGGCGCGATCGGCATGATGATCGCACCGCCGGTAGCCGCCATCACCGCGGACATCGCCCGCCAGCTCCGCGACTCCGCACCCCCGGCACCCGACTCCGAATAGCCCCCGAGCCGGGGCGGTCGCGTTCATCGAGCGCGGGGCTCGCCCTGACGAGGTCAGGAGCGAGCCCCCGGCTCATGTCCGGCGCCGGATGATCGGGTTGCCGGGCGCCACGTTGACCTCGCCGCCCTCACCGAGGACAGTGCCGTCGTCGCCGACACCGTCCGTCTGGACGTCCCGGAGCCGGACAGCATGCAAACGGCCCGGTGACCTGTTCTTGCTGGTCACCGGGCCGTTGTGGCTGGTGTGGCGGGTGAAGGGTTCGAACCTTCGTAGCTTTCGCGACAGATTTACAGTCTGCTCCCTTTGACCGCTCGGGCAACCCGCCGGGAGTGTCCAGCACTGCTGGACGGCGGAAACCTTACCCAACGGCCTCGCGGGCGGGCCAACCGGATACGGCTCGGCGGCGCGGCGGCGCGGCGGTAGCATCCGGGCGCGGGGAGAGTTGCTGGTGAGTGGAGGTGCGTGGTGGCGGATCCGTCGTTCGACGTGGTGAGCAAGGTTGACCGGCAGGAGGTCGACAACGCGCTGAACCAGGCGGGCAAGGAGCTGTCCACCCGGTTCGACTTCCGGGGCACGGGGGCCTCCGTCAAGTGGGCCGGCGAGGAAGGCGTGACCATCGAGGCCGAGACGGAAGAGCGCTGCAAGGCCGCGGTCGAGGTCTTCAAGGACAAGCTCATCAAGCGGCAGATCTCCCTGAAGTCCTTCGACGTCGGTGAGCCCGCGCTGTCCGGCAAGATCTACAAGGTCACCGGCACCATCGTGCAGGGCATCGCCTCCGACAAGGCCAAGCAGATCGCCAAGAAGATCCGCGACGAGGCCCCCAAGGGCGTCCAGGCGCAGATCCAGGGCGACCAGCTCCGCGTCTCCGGCAAGAAGAAGGACCACCTGCAGGACGTCATCGCCCTGTTGAAGAGCTCCGACTTCGGGGTCGCGCTGCAGTTCACCAACTACCGCTGAACAGGCCGTTTGGCCTGCGGTTTCCCCATCGGAGCCCTACATGGGTACAGATGAAGCGCGCCCGGCAAGGAATCAAGTCCTGACACAGCGTCCTTTTGTGTCTCGTCCCACCTCAGCCGGTGCTGCGGTTGGATCAGCGGCATGGCCACGCTGCCGATCCGTGATCGTGCCGGCAACACGCTGATCGACTGTCGCATCGTCGCGGAGGAAGAGCTGACGCGCCTGGCCGAGCAGGTGCCCGTGCCGGCGTCGTTGGTTGTTGTCGCCTATGCGGACGCCGTCCTGATGTTGCTCGACAGTTGGCGCAAGCAGTGGGAGCTTCCGGGAGGCATGCGGGAACCAGGCGAGACCGCACACCACGCTGCGGTGCGGGAACTGTACGAGGAGACCGGCATCTCCGGAGTGTGTCTGACCGTCGCCGCCGTGGCTGAGTTCGACCTCGCGAAGCCGGAACGCCGAGAACTTCTTGCTGTCTACCGGGTTCAGCTCCAGGCCGTGCACCAGTTGACCGTGAACGATGAAGCGCTGGCCTTCCGGTGGTGGTCACCAGCGGAACCGGTCAGCGACGACATGAGCCCACTGGACGCGGAGATCGCCAGGCGCGTGCTGCATCGCTCGTCCTCTTGAGTCGGTGACGACTCTCTCCTTGGCGGTACTGCGCCTCGTCGAGTTCGAGCCCTCGCTCCTCGGCTCGAGTCAGAACCTCGTCGCCATCGCTCAGGTGCCCGCCCGCTGAGCTGGGCGCGGGCCGCCCTCGCGCGTCAGCGCGGTGGTTACCGCCTGCTCGGCCGGGCACTCGATGTCCGGCACGACGCCTCGACCCTCCCAGTTGGTGCCGGTCACGCTGTCGACGACGTAGGCCTCCGGGAGGAAGCCGAGCACCTTCGGCGCCAGGCGGATCGGTGTGATGTGGTCGGCGGCCCCGGGTGTCGTCTCGCCGACGACGGTCACCCGGCCGCGCGCCTGCAGGTGATAGGCCAGGGCCTCGCCGGACGAGAACGTCCGCTCGCTGACGAGCACGCTCGCCGGCTGCGTCAGCGCCGTCCCGCGTGGCAGGTCCGGTGTCCACCACTGGCGCCGCCGGTCGCGATACACCACCTCGGACAGTTCCTGTGCGCTGTCGCCGAGCAGCCGGCCCGCGATGGCGGCCAGGGTGGCGGGGTCGCCGCCACCGTTGGCCCGCAGGTCGAGCACGATGTGCGCCGCGCCCGAGGCGAGCGCGAAGGCGGCGTCGACGTACGGCTGCGCCAATCCCACGGGATCGAGATCGTCCACGCGGATCAGGCAGGCACCACCGATCCGGCGCACCTCGGTCACGCTCGCCGCCCGGGCGCGGACCTCGTCCGCGTCAGGCGGCGGCCAGCCGCGGCTCACCTCGTCGGGCGGCGCGGTGCCGTCCGGCTCGAACCGCAGCGCGAGGTGGCGGCTGTGCGGCCAGGCCCGCTGCTCGATCTCCCGGCACACGGCGGCCGTCACCGGCCTCGGGTCCGCACCGAACCCGAGCGCCAGCTCGCCGACCAGGCGGTCCAGCCGATCCCCGGCCGGCATCAACCGGCGCAACCACGCCACCAGGCTCCCGACGAGCTCGCCGGTGCGCGCAGGCGCGGCAGAGGTCACCGGATCACGCTAGATCAACGAATGGCCGACACGGCGGCAGCGCGGTAAGCCGTGAGCGAAGGGCGGTCCAGCAGCGGTCCAGCGGCGGGCGCCGGCCGGACGGTACCGTCGGGCTCTCATCAATGGACCGAGGGAGAACGCGGCGTGAAGGGGATCATTCTGGCCGGTGGGGCCGGCACCCGGCTGGATCCGATCACCCGCGTCGTGTCAAAGCAGCTCTTGCCGGTGTTCGACAAGCCGATGGTCTACTACCCGCTGTCGGTCCTCATGCTCGCCGGGATCCGGGACATCCTGATCATCTCCACGCCCGCCGACCTCCCCCTCTTCCGCCGGCTGTTCGGCACCGGCGAGGAGCTCGGGCTCGAGCTGTCCTACGCCGAGCAGGCGGCGCCCAACGGCCTGGCCGAGGCCTTCCTCATCGGCCGCGAGCACGTCGCCGACGACGACGTCTGCCTCATCCTCGGCGACAACATCTTCTACGGCGCCGGCCTCGCCAACCTCCTCCAGGACGCCGTCGCCGACCTCGACGGGTGCACGCTCTTCGGCTACCCCGTCCGCGACGCGCGGCGCTACGGCGTCCCCGAGGTCGACGACGACGGCCGCCTCGTGGACATCGTCGAGAAGCCGGCCGAGCCCAAGACGAACATCGCGGTCACCGGCCTCTACATGTACGAGAACTCGGTCCTCGACATCGCCGCGACGCTGCGGCCGAGCGCGCGCGGCGAGCTGGAGATCACCGACCTCAACAACGTCTACATCCGCGACAAGCGCGCCCGGCTGATCAACTTCAGCCGCGGCACCGCCTGGCTCGACACCGGCACGCACGAGAGCCTGCTGGAGGCCAGCCAGTACGTGCAGGTCATCGAGAACCGGCAGAGCGTGCGCATCGCCGTGCTCGAAGAGGTCGCGATGCGGATGGGCTACATCACCCCGGCCGCCGCCCACCGCCTCGGTGAGCGGCTCGCCAAGTCCGGCTACGGCCAGTACGTCATGGACGTCGCGAAGGCGGCCGGGGCTTAGCGCAGGCCGCGGCGGGCCATCTCCTGCAGCCGGCGGATGCGCTCCGGGATCGGAGGGTGGGTCGAGAACAGCCGCGACACGCGCTCGCCCGGGCGGAACGGGCTGGCGATCATCAGGTGCGCCTGGGACACCAGCCGCGGCTCGGGGGGTAGCGGCGCCGCCTGCGTGCCGTACTCCAGCTTGTGCAACGCCGACGCCAGCGCCAGCGGGTCGCCCGTCAGCTCGGCGCCGGACTGGTCGGCCTGGTACTCCCGCGACCGCGACACGGCCATCTGGACGATGCCCGCCGCGATCGGGCCGAGCAGCGCCAGCAGCAGCAGCGCGATCGGGTTCGGCCGGTCGTCGTCGGAGCCGCCGAACAGGCCCGCGAACAGCGCGAGGTTGGCCAGCATGCTGACCACGCTCGCGAGCGCGCCGGCGACCGACGAGATGAGGATGTCCCGGTTGTAGACGTGCGACAGCTCGTGTCCGAGCACCGCCCGCAGCTCGCGCTCGTCCAGCAGCTCCAGGATCCCGGTCGTGCAGCACACCGCGGCATTGCGCGGGTTGCGGCCGGTCGCGAAGGCGTTCGGCGCCTGGGTCGGGCTCACGTACAACCGCGGCATCGGCTGGCGCGCCGCGGTCGCGAGCTCGCGCACGATCCGGTACATCGCGGGCTGCTCGGCCTGCGACACCGGCCGCGCGTGCATCGCGCGCAGGGCCAGCTTGTCGGAGTTGAAGTACGCGTACCCGTTCATCAGCAGCGCGATCCCGAAGCCAATGAACAGCGCGGTACGGCCGAACAGCGAGCTGATCGCGATGATGATCGCGCTCATACCGCCGAGCAGCAGCGCGGTCTTCAGCCCGTTGTAGTGCTTGTGCACTTCCCGCACCCTTTCCGTGAACGTAACTCCTTGCCACACAACGATCCTGAGTGGGCAGAAGTTCCGAACACCGCAGGTCAGGTGCCTGCTTCACCTCGTCGCCAGTATGTCGTCGGACGCACCCCGCGCCGGTCGAGCCCGCGATCGTCCAGCAGGTGGGCCCGCAGCGCGACCATCGACGACCGCTCCCCCGCGAGCCAGGCGTCCACCCGGCCGGACGGGAGGTCCGCGGCGGCGACCGCCCCGGCGAGCGTCTCCCCCGCCGACCGGTCCACCCAGGTCACCGCCGCGGGTAGCGGCTGCACCTCGGCCAGGTCCTCGACCTCGACGAAGACCCTGGTCACGGCGTCGTCGGTCAGCGCGGACAGGATGGCCGCGATGGCGGGCAGCGCGGTCTCGTCGCCCGCGAGCAGGTGCCAGTCCGCGGCCGGGTCCGGCTGGTAGGCGGGCGACGGGCCGACGAAGATCAGCGAGTCGCCCGGCCGCGCGGCCTTCGCCCAGTCCGACGCGGGGCCCGGGGCGTCGTGCAGCACGAAGTCGAAGTCGACCTCGCGCGCCGCCGGGTCGTGCCGGCGGATCGTGTACGTCCTGGTCAGCGGGCGAACCTGGGACCACATCGCGCGCGCGGCCTCGAGGGTCTCGGGCAGCTCGACGTCGTCGGGATAGAAGTAGAGCATCACGTTCTGGTCGGTGCCCGCGCCGACGAAGTCGGCCAGCTCGTCGCCGCCGACCGTCACGCGCACCAGCCGCGACGTGACCCGTTCGACGCGCCGCACCGGCGCCCGCCACAGCTTGGTCGCGGGCCTGCGCGTGCGCCGGCCCGCCGTATGCACAGTCATCCCCCCAATCTTCGCACCTGGCCGGGCAGCACCGCCGCGCGGTACTGTTCGTTCGAACGAACAGCGAGGAGGGCGCATGACCACCACGGCACCGACCGACCGTTTCCCCGGGCTCGAGGCGCAGGCGACCAGGCTGGCCGCGGGCGAGGTCACCTCGGTCGAGCTGGTCGACGAGGCGCTGCGGCGGATCGAGGCGACCCAGCCGACGCTGAACGCCTTCCGCCACGTCCGCGCCGAGACGGCCCGGGCCGAGGCGCGCGCGGCGGACGACCGGCTGCGGGCCGGCGAGCGGACGGCGCTGCTCGGCGTGCCGGTGGCGATCAAGGACGACCTCGACCTGACCGGCCTTCCGACCGCGTTCGGCTGCGCGGGCGACTTCCCGGTCGCCGAGCGGGACGCCGAGCTGGTCCGCCAGCTGCGCGCGTCGGGCGCGGTGATCGTGGGCAAGACGAACACGCCGGAGCTGGGGCTCTGGCCGATCACCGAGGGCGAGGCGTTCGGCGTCACCCGCAACCCGTGGCACCTCGGCCACACGCCCGGCGGCTCGTCGGGCGGGTCGGCGGCCGCGGTCGCCGCGGGCGTGGTGCCGGCCGCGATCGGCTCGGACGGCGCGGGCTCGATCCGCATCCCGGCGAGCTGGTCGCACCTGGTCGGCATCAAGCCGGGTCGCGGCACGCTGCCCTCGCCGGTGGCGTTCAACGGCATCACCGAGTGGGGCCCGCTCGCGCGCACCACCACCGACGCGGCGCTGCTGCTCGACGTCCTGGCCGGCGGCGACCGCGGCCGGTTCCGCGCGGCGGCCGGCCGCGAGCCGGGCCGCCTGCGGGTCGCGCTGTCGCTGCGGCCGGCGTTCTCCGGCGTTCGCGGGCTGACGCTGGACCCGCAGGTGCGCGCGGGCGTCATCGGCGTCGCGCGGGCGCTGCACGAGCTGGGCCACGAGCTCGTCGTCACCGACCCGCGCTACGGCCTGATCGGGCTGAACTTCCTGCCGCGCTCGCTCGCCGGCGTGCACGACTGGTGTGGCCTGACGCCGGACGTGGACCTGCTCGACTTCCGCACCCGCGACGCCGGCCGGATGGGCGCGCGGCTCGCCGGTCGCGCGCTGCGGATCTCCACCCGGTCGCTGGGCTTCTTCCAGCGGCGGGTCGGCCGGATCTTCGACCGGGTGGACGTCGTGCTCGCGCCGACGACCGCCACCCCGCCGCTGCCGGTCGGCGCCATCGACGGACTGACCGGCTGGGGTACCGACCGGACGGTGATCTCGGCGTGCCCGTACACCTGGCCGTGGAACGTGCTGGGCTGGCCGGGCATGAACGTCCCGGCCGGCCTCACGGCGAACGGGCTGCCGGTGGGCGCGCAGCTGCTCGGCCCCGCGGGCGGCGAGGAGCGGCTCATCTCGCTGGCCGCGCAGCTCGAGTCCGTCATGCGCTGGGCCGACCGCACCCCGCCCGCCAACCCGTGAGCGGGAGGGAGGGAGCGTTCGCCGGCTGGACTGACGAGCAGCGCAGGCGCGAGGAACGAGCGCCGAGCAGCGCAGGAGGGAAGCCGGCGAGTCAGCGACCGGACGGAGCGAACCAATGAACACAGTGACGACCAGGGAGAAGATCCTGCACGCGGTGCTGCGGGTGATCGGCACCGAGGGCGTCGCGGGCGTGACGAACCGGCGGGTGGCGCGCGAGGCGGAGGTGTCGCTCGGCTCGATCACCTACCACTTCGCCTCCCAGCACGAGCTGCTGCGCGAGGCCATGCTGCTGTTCGTCGCCGAGGAGACCGCGCGGCTCGCCGGTATCGCCGACCAGCACCTCGGCACGCCCGTGTCGCTGGAGCGGGCGGCCGCGATGGTCGAGCAGGTCGCGGTGGACACGCGGTTCGGCGAGGAAGAGCTCGCCCCGCTGGAGCTGTACATCCAGGCCGGCCGCGACCCCGGTCTGCGCGACGCGGCCGCCGAGTGCTTCGCCGCCTACGACCGGATCGCGGTCACCGTGCTGCGCGGGCTCGGCCTGCCCGACCCGGAGCGGCTGGCCGGACCGGTCGTCGCGCTGATCGCCGGGCTGCAGCTGCGGCGTCTCGCGACCGGATCGACGGGCGGGGCAAGCATTGCGGACGCCGTTACCATGCTCGTGCGCGGTTAGCCGGAAACCACCATCTACATATGGAGTCCGCGATGAGGCCCCAGTCCCCGACGGACGTGCCCAAGATCGACATGACCAAGCCGAACGCGGCGCGCATGTACGACTACCACCTCGGCGGAGGGCACAACTTCGAGCCGGACCGCATGCTCGCGGCGCAGGTCGAGCAGGTCGCGCCCTGGGTCAAGGACGTCGCCCGCATCAACCGGGCCTGGTTACGCCGGGTCGTGGACTTCCTGATGGCACAAGGGATCCGGCAGTTCCTCGACCTCGGCTCGGGCATCCCCACCGTCGGCAACGTGCACGAGATCGCGCAGCGCGAGGACCCCGCGTCGCGGGTCGTGTACGTGGACTACGAGCCCGTCGCGGTGCACCACAGCTTCGAGCTGTTGAAGGACAACGAGAACGCCGGGATCGTGTGGGCCGACGTGAGCGACCCGAAGGCGGTGCTCGAGCACGCCGAGGTCGGGCGGCTGATCGACTTCTCACAACCGGTGGGGCTGCTGATCGTCGGCCTGCTGCTGTTCGTCGGCGACGAGGCGGACCCGGCCGGGATGGTGGCGAAGTACGTCGACGCCTGCCCGCCCGGGAGCTACCTCGCGATCTCCACCATGAGCCAGGACGAGGCCGACCCGGCCACGCGCGAGCAGCTCGCCGCGCTGCTGGGCCTGTACGAGGGCGCGGACGAGCAGATCACGCCGCGTACCAAGGAGACGATCGACACGTGGTTCGCGGGTACCGAGTACGTCGAGCCGGGGCTGACGCTGCTCGACGAGTGGCGGCCGGACCGCGAGGCGTCGACGTCACCGGCTCGCCTGCTGGGCTACGGCGCCGTGGGGCGCGTACCGGGCTGAGCCGGCGGTCAGCACGAGCACGCCGGACACCAGGTTCAGCGCGCCCTGCAGGTTGAGCAGGATCGGTGACCAGGCCGCGCCGAGGCCGCCGATCAGCAGGCCCAGCGCGTTGCCGAGCCCCATGGCGGCGAAGGCACTGCTCACCAGCCGACCGGTCGCGGCCGGCGGTACCGCGGTCTGCAGCACGGCGGTCAGGCCGGTAATCGCGACCACTCCGGGGATCCCGGCGGCAATGAAGAGTCCTATGTAGACGCCGAGCGCGGTCGTGAGGTACGGGCCGTTCCACGTCACCACGCCCAGCAGGCCGAACGCGACCGCGCCCCAGCCGAGCAGCCGCCGCGGCGCGACCCGGCGGGCCAGCACCGCGACCCCGACACCGGCCACGAGCCCGCCGATCGCCTGCACGCCGCGCAGCAGCCCGACGCCGCCCGCGCCCGCGCCGAGCACGTCGAGGACGAACGGCACGAACAGCGCCAGGAACAGCCCTTGGGACACCGCGCCCAGCATCATCGCCGCGCCGATCACCCACAGCCCGCGGTCGCGGCGGATCATGTCGAGCCCGTCGAGCCATTCGCGGATCGGGGAGCCCTGCTGCTGCGGCTCGTGCCTGGTACCGAAGGGTTTCAGCAGCGCGCCGACGGCCACGAGCAGCACGACGGCGTAGCCGAGATACACGGTCGCGACGCCGCCGGTCGCGAACAGCAGGCCGCCGAGCCAGGCGCCGGCGAGCCGGGAGACGTTGGTGCCCATGCCGAGCAGCCCGTTGGCCGCGGTCACGCCGTCCGGGCCGACGAGGTCGCGGACGAGCGCGTTGCGGGCCGGTTCGAACAGGGCCGCGAGGCTCGCCTGCCCGGCCATCACGAGGTAGCCGAGCCACACCGCGGTGCCGGACATGGCGAGCAGCGGCGCGGCGACGACCACCTGCCCGGCGCTGACGGCGAGGAGCAGCTTGCGCCGGTCGAGCCGGTCGGCGAGCACGCCGGCGGCCGGGCTGAGCAGGACCGCGGGCAGCAGCCCGACGATCATCATGGCGGCGGTCGAGGCGGCGGAGCCGGTCGTCTGGTAGACGAGGATCGGCAGGGCGATCAGGAGCATCCACTCGCCGGTCTCGGAGCTGACGGCGGCGAGCCAGAGGCGGGTCACCGCTCCAGCCTCAGGAAGCCGCGGAACCCGGCGTAGACGGGCCGGGCGTCGGCCGGCGCGTCGGTCCTGATCGTGCTGACGTAGGGCCGGACCAGGTCGTCGATCTTGGCCGCCAGCTCGGCGAGCTCGGTCGCGTTGACGGTGAGCGAGTAGGTGTTGATGGTGCCGGTGGTGCGCCACTCGGGTTCGAGGTCGTCGGAGCGCTCGAGGAAGCGCTGGGTGAGCTTCTGCTCCTCGGCGAGGGCGGTACCGAAGACGGCCAGCTGCGCCGCCCGGGTGGCCGGATCGTCGGCCAGCTCCCCCACATCGAGCCCGACGACTGTCGCCCGCCAGGGGCGCTGCCGCCCGTCCCCGCCGTCGGTCGGCTCGACGAGCCCGAACTTGGCGAGCTGACGCAGGTGCCAGCTGCAGTTGGAGGCGCTCGACCCGACCGCGTCGGCGCACTCGCTCGCCGTCCGGGGCCCGACGGACATGACGTACCGCAGCAGCGCGGCGCGGAGCGGATGGGCAAGCGCGCTCAGCAGCTCGACGTCGCGGACCTTGCGACGAGGTGGGAACTCGGCCATGTCCGCCTCCAGACCTGAAGGGATCCTTTCGAAAGGAACCTTTCAGATCTGGTGGCGCGTGTCCAGGTCCTAGATGTGCAGGGTGGGCCGGTAGATGAGCTCCTGGGTGCGGCCGTCGAGTGTCCGGCTCTCGATCAGCTCGAGGTCGAAGTCGGCCGCGTCATGGAAGATCGGTTCCACCCCGGTCCGGCCGGTGATCACCGGGAAGAGCGTCACCTGGACGCGGTCGACCAGGCCGGCGGCCATCAGGGCCCGGTTCATCGACAGGCTGCCGTACGAGCGCAGCGACACTCCGGACTCCGCCTTGAGCCGGGCCACGACATCGACGGCGTCATCGCTGGCGAGGGTCGCGTCCGGCCAGTCGAGGGGCCCTTCGAGCGTCGTCGAGACAACCGTCGTCGGCAGGTTCCGCAGCCGGGTGTTCGCCGGGTCGTCCACTTTGGACCCCTCGGTGCTCGTGCCCAGCAGCTGTGCGAACTGCCGATACGTGTTGGCTCCGAGGACCATCCGCTGCGCCGCGCCGTACACGGCCAGGCGGCGGTCGAGGAACTCGGGACCTTGCTTGCCCCAGTAGCCACCCCAGTCGCCGCCGTCGTAGGAGCCGAAGCCGTCGAGGCTGGTGAAGACGTCCCAGGTGTAGGTCGCGGTCATGATGCTCTCCTCCGGTGCGTTGCCTTGCTCACCTTGGCTACGAACGGGCTCGACGCGGTTCGACACGAGCCGCGAGGGGCGGCCGGAAATCAGGCCGCGCACCGGGCGAACTGACCGGCTTGTTTGGGGCTCTTGGCCCGCGCTGGTTGGGTAGCGTCCTCGCCATGCAGGGGGCTCCGGTGCGGCCGATGCGTTGGTGGCTGCCGTTGGTGGTGTTGGCCATCGTGTTGATCGCGGCGGCCGCGCTCGGAAACCAGCAGCCAGGTGGCTTTGTCGTGCTGGGCTGGCTGGACCGGCCGTTCTTGTTCGGCGCGGTGGCGCTCGGGCTCCTGGCCGTGGCGTGTTGGCTGGCCGTACCGAGTCGGGTGTGGCGACCGGTCTCCGCCGGCCTGCTGGTGATGGTCGCGTTGTCGTGGGCCACGTTGGGGCTGGCTGCCCAGGCCCTGTCGCTGACCGGCGACCTGAGCGAGCATTCGCGGTACAGGTCGGCTGATGGCGGCCGTGAGCTGGTGGTCTACCGCGGATCCGTTGTCATCGACCCGACCTGGGAGCTACGGGTGCGCTCAGGTGATGGCCTCGCCACCCGCGAATGGGACGGGGGCTGCATCAACACCGAACTGAACTCGTTCACCCGGGCGGAATGGCCCGGCCCCGACCAGCTCCGCGTGCACCTGGAACGAGGCGACCCGATCGACATCCGTCTCGACAGGTCGACCGGGCGTCCAGACCACCCGGTATCGATGGGCTGCTGACCCGCCGAGGTTTGGATAGCTCGACCGGCTGTTTGCCCAGGTCACGTTGCCCAGTATGAGTTAGCGGATCAGTCCCTGATTTCCAGCGTGCAGGTCTTGCCTAGGCCGTGTTTCATAGGCGTAGCCATTCGTTGATGGCGGCGATGGGGATGGTGGCTTCGTAGCGGACGGCGAGTTTGTCGTAGCGGGTGGCCACGGCGCGGTTGCGTTTGAGGCGGTTGATGCCGCACTCCACGGCGTGGCGCTGCTGGTAGATCTGCGGGTCGAACGCGGGTGGCCGGCCACCGGCGCGTCCTGCGCTTGTGGCGTTGCCGGATCTGGTCGGCGCTTGCGGGAATGGTGCAGGCGATCCCGCGTCGGCGCAGGTAGGCGCGGTTGGCTCGGGAGGTGTAGGCCTTGTCGGCCAGGACCCGGTCCGGGTCGGGTCCGGGGCCGGCCGCCGCCGAGGCGGGTCACCCGGATCCGCTCCAGCACGGCCATGAACTGCGGGCTGTCGCCGCGCTGCCCGGCGGTCACCACCAGCGACAGGGGCTTCTGGCCCTGCTCGAAGGCCAGATGCATCTTGGTGGTGAGCCCGCCCCGGGAGCGGCCCAACCCGTGATCGGCCGGCTCGGGTTCACCGACCCCGCCGGGCGGTTCGTTCTGCAGGTCGCCCTTGCGTGCGGGCGCCGGCCGCGTGCTGATGCGCCCGGGCGATCGTGGAGTCCACGCTCACGTCCCAGGTGATCAGCCCGGCCGCGTCGGCACGGGCCTGCAACGCGGCCAGGATCCGCGCCCAGGTCCGTCGCGCTGCCAGCGCCGGAACAGCCCATACACCGTCTGCCAGCGGCCCATACGCCGCCGGCACGTCCCGCCACGGGCGCCCCGACCCGGATCCGCCACCGGATCCCGTCGATGAGCTGCCGTTTGCTCCATTTCGGCGGCCGGCCTGGCTTCTGGCCGACGGGCAGCAGACGGCTCCAGCACCGCCCACTGCGCGTCGGTCAGGTCGGCCGCCTCGTCACCGCTACGCTGGCCACGAGGTCTCCGGTGATCATGTTCTTCTTGGTCGATGAACGATCTACCGGAGACCTCATCTATTCGATCACCGACACGCCGCAGAGCCCGATCACCCAGCTCACGACTTTGAAACACGGCCTAGGCGGCCTCATGGCGCGCTGACCTGCTGTTTCGCCGTGTTCCGCGGCTCGGTCTGGCCACGTGTTCCGTGATGGTTCCGCGCTGCCTACTTCTCCCCGCTCCCTCGTATGGGCCGTCTCGTAGCGCCAGTTCGTCGAGGTCAAGGGGGGCGAAGCCATCGCGGAGCGACGCCGTGAGGCGCCCTTGAGGTCGGCGAGCTGGTGTTCGAGGATCGCGGCCGAGGGAGCTGCGCTGTGGGTCTACGCGCCGCCGGTGGTGGCGCTGCCGTCGCCAGCTCGTGGCCGGCGCCGCGCAGGCCGGCCGGCGTGAGCGGAGCGGCAGCCGGCCGTGCCGCGATGGATGCGGCCCACGTTGCCAGGGCGACGGGCACAGCGCGCCGCCGCCGGCGGCGCGCCTTGATCCTCTAGAGCCGAGTTCTGCAGTACCTGTGGCCACAAAGGTTGACACCTCAGGTATGTCGACCTGGTACTATGCGGCATAGAGGTCAGGAGGCAGCTCCCGCGAGGATTCATGATCCCGAGGCTTCACAAAACAGGGAAGGTCCGGGTGCAAGTCCCGGCGGCAGTTCGAGCTGCCGTAGCTTAAGCAGAGCCCCCTGTTCCCTAATTTTTTGACGGGACGCGTGCCAGATAATTGTCAAGTTTGTCCGCTGGAATATTCAAGACGCGATAATGGAATCCGACAAATCCATGAAACGCCGTTCGAAATTGAACGGCATTCTTAGGACGTTTGTCGATGATGAAATCCTTGTAGGCGATGTCTATCCATTCGTCCTCCGACAACGTGTCTCGCATTAGTTGGTTTACTTCCCTTCGCAACCGCTTAGTAATCGCCAAAGTTGCGATCATCTCAAAGTGCCTTATGTCCAAAGCTCCTTGCGGGTCAGATAGGTCTGCAGGCGAACGCCCAGTGTATCGCTGCCAGTCGGCATCGGATTTGGTTGACATGGCACGCACAGCGTCGTCGAATTCGCCGTTCGGCGAGCCGTTCTCATGAATTAAGCAGTTACGTATGCAGCGAAGCAATTCAAATTGTTCTAGCGTTTCGCAGCGGAAGTCACCCGTGCAACATTCGGCGAATTTCTCATGGACTGACTTAATCGACGCTTTGTTGTACTTCGTTTTACTGCAGCGCCGCGCCTCGACCAACATGCACAGACATGAGAAGATGTAATCCTCGTGGAGTGCCAGAATTTGAGGTATCGCCATCCTCGCCAGATTCATGTCAGCATTAACAAGAACCTCACGAGCTTTGGCCGTTCGCAGATTGAATCGTCCGATGTGAGGGACGCCCGGGAATATCTCTGGGAGTAGTCGATCGGAACCGTCTGTCAATTGGAGTGTATGCGAGGCCAACTGCGAGCCTGCCAAGAACGCCATAATCGCGTCGTTGGTCGCCTGCCATTGTGCCACGTGCACCCTTTGTTGACGAAATTGAACAGGTGGCAACTTTAGGTTTCCTTTGCAATGTCACAAGCATGGCCTCGATAGGAGTTCACGTAGGTGAGCCAAATGGATCGTCGTCGCCGGCAATATCGACGACATTGTAAGAAGTACGTTCTTCTCCTGAGCCGAGAATTCGGATCGACTCTTCGGCGGTCACGACCACACGGCGGTCGTAATATGCACCAAGCCTTCGTCGTAGATCGTCATCCACGATCGAGAGTCTTAAGGTTCGACCGGTATCAAGGAGGAGATCGATGTCTCGGATTCTACTAACCGTTTGCAAAATTCCAGTGAGCTGAACTATGTCTACGTCAACGCGATTCGAGCTGATTGCGTCACGCATTCGCACAGCGGCGGGATGGGTTAGCTCTCCTTGTATTATCCCCTGACCCGGATCCGTCCAAGAGACCTGCATTTCTAGGTCTGCTTCAATGAGAGTGTCCGACAATCTCAGGAGATGCCTTGCAACGCGCGGCCCGAGCCCCTGCAACTCCTGCACAAGATTGTCGGACTGAACCTCTTCTAGCATTGCGAATCTAGCAACTGAGAGAATCTTGTCGACGCTTTCCGTGGCGAGCGAGCGCCGCGGCAGCAGCGCAGGCGGGCCTTCGGTCGTCTGCGGTTGGACCGTGATCCAGAAAACGATTGAGCCGGGCGTGAGTTGCGGGATCATGCGGAGCTCAGTCTGGGAGCGAACTTCTTCCGTGTACCTCCCCCGGGTACCCTTCTTGTCCCGCAACGACGAGCCCACTGCGGTAACAAGTTCCTGCAGCCTGCCCAAGAATGTGGCACCAAGACTCACAGGAATAGAATTGGCGTTGGTGGCGGTCCCTGTTAGTCGAATCGAGGCTCGAGGAGTCTCAGGAACTATGTGTCCTTGAGAAAGCGATGCTTCGATGCTCTGATGGGCCAAGTCAGCTGGCGTCGTCCACGTTGGGACTCTTGCTCTGTCCACATCACCAAAGAAGTCATGAGGCGAGTTCGAGGGGGTATTCATTCAATTTCACCTCCAGGAACCCGCGGCGGGGCACTGCGTCCAAGAAGGTAGGTGGCGACAACTTTGAGCCGGAGCGAATACGCTGCCAGAAGTCGTCCCAGTATCCGCGAAGATTGTAATAGTTTTCCTGAGATACAGGCGTGAGCGCTCCGGAGGCAAGGATTGCCGTCCAGGGCAACAAGAATGTGTCGAGAGCTCGGCCTGCAGGCTTGTGGAATTCGCCGCCTCTCGCAAACATCATGACCAAGTGTTTCAGTTCGCCATCTTCGATCTTCTGCAGGGCGTGATCATCAACGATGAAGACTGAATCCATGTCATCAGGATCGACCTTGGCACTGACGAAACTGCCGCCGACCCAAGCGGCGTAGGTTGGGACAAGTGAGTGCAAGACCGATTGCGCTTCGACCGAGCTCGCCCAAATTGTGGGCCGCACTGTTGAATTCTCAAACCGTTGGTCTGCGACGAACGAATCGTGGAACTCCTCGACGGTGCAGGTGTGTCGCCCTTGAGCCAAGAAGCCCGTGTCCAACAGAGGCGGGATGGCCATGGCGTACCTCGGGAGTCCTCGAGGCAGTAGTCCCCACACGCTAAGGAGCGCCAACCCCAGCCTGTAGATCGGCTGCCATTCGGTCACTTGTCGCCATCCGTGTCGTCAGGTTAGAGATTCTTGTTAACCGTTCATCACCAAGTCGTTACTCATCGCATCGGGCGAAGTGCGTCTTCTTAGAGGTTACGCCTACCCCTACTACTGAGTGTGACTGCCACGACGCTCATAGTCAGTAGTCCAAAGGGCTCCTGCTAGCCTCTGGGCGTGCGTGGGGCTGGTGATCCGTTGACGATCGGGGAGCGTGTTGCGTTCTACCGGCGTCGGCGGGGGCTTGCTCAGGCCACGCTGCGGGGCTGGTGGGGCGGTCTGAGGACTGGTTGAGCAAGATCGAGCGGGGCGAGCGGGAGATTCGCCGACTCGATGTGCTGGTCGAGGTCGCGCGGGCTTGCGGGTGACGCTGGGTGACCTGCTTGGTGAGCCGGTGCTCATGGAGGACGACCAGAAGAACGACGACGTGCCGGCTGTGCGTGACGCGCTGATGGCACCTCAGCGGCTTTCGAAGACGCTGTTCGGCGGCGGGATTGAGCCCGAGTACGTCGACCCGAAGCCGGTCGCGCAGTGGGCTGAGGATGCCTGGTCGGACTATCAGGGCGGCCGGATAGGGAAGGTCGTTGCGGCTCTTCCGCGGCTGATCAAGACTGCTCAGCAGATGGAGTCGACCAGCGGGGACGGGTCGTATAAGCGCAGATGCGCGGCTGTGTCGGCGCGGATTCATCACCTCGCGGCGACTACGTTGAGCAAGATCGGTGAGGCTGATCTGGCCTGGATCGCGGCTGAGCGGGCTATGCAGGCGGCGGACACGGCTGATGATCCGTTGGTGCTGGCCTCGGCGGCTAGGTCGGGTACGCATGCGCTGCTGGCGGTAGGGCGGTTCGAAGACGCGCTCGAGCTCGGCGACGCGGCGGCGAAGTGGCTGAAGCCCAGGATGAACGAGGGCGAGCTGACGCGCTGAGCCTCTATGGGATGCTCCACCTCCGCACCGCCACGGCGGCCGCGCGGCAGCAGGACCGCGCCATCGCGAACGAGCTGCTCGGCAAGGCCGAGGACGCGCTGAGTCGCTGGGTGAGGATGGGAACTACTGGCAGACCGGGTTCGGGCCGACCAACGTCGCCCTCACCGGGTCTCCGCAGGCCTGGACCTCGGCGACGTCTCCTACATCGTCGACCAGGGCCAGGTGGACGCTTCGGCGTTGCCGGTTGAGCGGCAGGTCATGCACCTGATCGACTACGCCCGTGCGCTGAGCTTGCTCGCCCGCGACGACGACGCGCTGCAGATCCTGCTGACGGCCGAGGACAAGTCCCCGCAGCTCGTGCGCCACTCGGCGATCGCTCGCGAGGTCGTGCGCACCATGTACCGGCGCGCACCGGTCACGGCCGGCAAGAAGTCCTCGTTGCTCCTGGCGTTGGCTGACCGCTGCCGCGCGGTGAGCGAGAGCTGATGGCCGCCCGTGCTGGGGCTGGTCGGGTGCGCGGCCGGCGGTTTGGAGCTGCTCGTCCCGAAGCTGATCGAGCCCATGCAGCAGCGCGGCTGGCAGGTCGCTGTCACGCTGACGCCCACGGCGGCGACGTGGCTGGATGCGACCGGGGATATCGAGAAGATCGAGCAGGTCACCGGCTACCCGGTGCGCTTCAAGCCGCGGTTGCCCGCGAAGAGAGCCCGCACCCGGCGGTGGACTGCTACGCGGTCGTGCCGGCCACTTCGAACACGGTAGGCAAGCTCGCTCTCGGCCTGGCTGACAACCAGGCTCTCACGCAAGTCTGCGAGGCGATCGGCCTCGGCGCGGTGCCGATCGTCGTCTTCCCGCGCATCAACGCTGCTCACGCACGCCAGCCGTCTTGGGCCGGCCACATCGCAGCGCTCCAGCGGGCCGGGGTTCACTTGATCATGGGTGACGACGTGTGGCCGCTGCACGAGCCGCGCTCTGCGCCGGGCAAGGAACTGCCCTGGGCAGCGATCATCGACGCCATCGTCTCGGCAGCTCAGACCCGCTGAACCTACCCGGACAGTTTGTCCGGGTCGCACGGCCGTTCCGCCGGTTTCCTTTGACTACCGCACCCATCCGGGTGCTCCAGAGGACGGCGGAAGGCGAATGAGTGTGCACGTAGTCATCCAACCGGCGGCGGGCTTCGGCGCCGAGGTCATCGAGCCGCTGCCCGGCCTGCGCCAGCTCGTCGCGGGTCACGAGCAAGAAGGCCTCAGCATCCAGGTTCCGGCACGCATAGGCGGCCTGGCCGACACCGCCCGGTTCGCGCGGGCCTTGTCCATCGCCGCCGGCGAGTTCGCCGACTGGTGCGACGAGCAGAACCGCACCCGCAGCTACGACGACCACCAGGCCTGGACGGGCCTGCCCAACACGACCAAGGAGTGATCATGGCTGTTCCGTACGGCATGCGTTTCGAGATCCCGTTCGACGCGATGTTCCCGCAGGGCGCTTACCTGATGGGCGACATCAGCCGCTGACCGAGTACCAGTCCCAAGAGGACAAGGCGCGCAACCGCCCGGTACGGCCGCGCATCGACGAGCAGACCGGCCGCCGGCTCTACCGCGCCACGATCGCCGACCCGGCCGCGGAGAAGGAGCGCGACAAGTCCATCGCCGTGGAGATCGCGGCCGATGTGCAGCCCGTGCCGCCCGAGGCCGCCGGCAACCTGCCGTTCCGTCCGGTCGTGCTGGAGGGCCTGACGGTCCAGCCGCGCGCCGAGACGTCCGGGCAGGCCAAGTGGATCACCTGGGTCGTCCGGGCGACCGGTCTCCGCGCGGTGCAGGCGCCCAACCGTGGCTCGGCGAAGACCAACGAGACGGGGAAGTCGGCGGCATGACCGAGTACAGCACCGCGTACCAGGTCGCCTGTGCGCCTGGTCCGAAGGCGACGGCCGCCATGCTGCGGATGCCCGACAGCCTGCCGGTGCTGGTCGTCTACCTCGACCCGGTGAACATGACCATCCAGCACCCACCGTCGCGGACCGACGCGCAGGAGCTGGCCCGCTTCTGCCGGGACCTCGCCCGCGAGGCCGCCCGGTTCGCCGCCACGATCGATCCGGCCGGTGAACCGGGCGCCGGCCCTCGGCACGCCCTGGAGTCGCAGTGACGGCGACGATGACTGATCAAGGGGTCGTCAGCCCACCGGTCGCGCGTCGGCGGGTGGCCCGGCAGTTGCGGGTGATGCGGGAACAGGCACGCCTCACGCTCGACGAGGCAGCGCCGCGCCTGGACCTGACCCGCAGCTCGCTCCACCGGGTCGAGACCGGGCTCACGCAGGTCACCGTGCACCTCGCGCGCAGCATGATGGATCTCTACGACCAGTACCTGCCTGACCTGCTCGACACGATCCGGGCCGCCCGCAAGCGTGGCTGGTGGCACGGTTACCGCGCTGCGGACCTGGAGTTCGTGGCGTGGGAAGCCGGCGCGAGCCACGCGTTCGAGTGGGCCGTGGTCCGGCTCCCGGACCTGCTCCAGACCGACGACTACGCCCGTGCCCTGCTGCACGGCTCTGACCGCGTGGCCGACGAGCTGGCCGTGCGGCGGACCCGTCAGCGGCGGCTCGTCGACGACAACCCGCTCGCCCTCACGGCGGTGCTCGACGAGTCGGCGCTGCACAACCAGGTCGGCGAGCCGGAGCTGATGCGGGCACAGCTCGACCACCTCGTCGAGTGCTCGGCCTGGCCGACGGTGACCATCCGGGTTCTGCCGGCGTCGGCCGGCGCGCGCATCCGGGCCGCTGGCTTCCAGATCCTCGACTTCGACCACCCCGAGGACCTGCCCGTCCTGTACGCGGAGGTCCCCGGCGCATCGCTCAGGAAGGAGGAAACCGAGTCCGTTGCCGTCGCACGGGACATCTTCGACGCGGTCCACGCGGCTGCACTGTCCTGTGAGGACTCCCGCGCGTTCATCGCGCAGCTAACTCGATAGTCCCAAGTAGACAGAAACGCACGCGGGGACGTGTGGCGATGACGCACGCCCTTGTTGTGCTGCAAGGAATCAAAGACGCAGAAGCGGAACCGGCTACCAACCTCTCCCGCTTCTGCGCTGTCCACCCGACGAGGAGTGAACGGTGACAAGGCTAGAACCAACCCAACCCACAGCGCCAGCCAGGGCCACCCGGCCGCGCTGCGCGATCTGTAAGCGGTTCGCTCGGCTCGCGGCCGGCGAGTCCCGCTGCGCGGCGTGCCGAGGAGAACTACCGCTCGACTTCCGAGGCGGTGATCGGTGATGGGGCGGCCGAAGGATTCGCGGTGGGTGGATCCGGCGCCGTTGGAGGTGTCGCGTCCGCGGTTGCCGTGGTGGACGTTGTTGCCGGGCTGGGTCAAGCTCGTGATCTCGCCGGTCGTGGCGGTGTGGCTGGTGTGCTGGCTGCGGCTGGCAGGCCGGGCGGATCGTCTACCGCTACCCGCTCTCGCTCGCCCTGCTCGCGCTCGCGTGGTGGTCCTACTCCGGGCTGGGGGCGTGGTGGTTCTGCGCCCTGGTCGCCGTCGCGCTCGGCGGGCTGACGGTCTGGTGGTGGAAGCACCGGACGTCGTTCGAGCGGTTCGCGTTGCGGCGGGTTCGGACAGAGGTTCGGCGGCTGTGCGTGTACGCGTGGGAATGGCGCACGGTCATGCGGCTCTCGGAGTTGACCAAGGACAAGCGCGGCAAGGAGTACCGGCCCGCGCTCGGTCGGGTGCGTGCTGAGGGTTGGCGTGACGTGGTGCGGGTTCGGATGATCCGGGGGCAGGCGCCGGAGCAGTGGGAGCTGCACGCCTCCGGGTTGGCGCACTCGTTCAACGCCGAGTCGTGTCGGGTGCGGGTGGTGAAGCCGCGTCGGCTGGAGCTGGACTTCATCCACTCCGACCCGCTGGCCTGCTCGATCCCCGCGCCGGCCATCGCCGAGGACACCAGCGGGGTGGATCTGCGGCGGGTGGTGATCGGGCGGACCGAGACCGGCAAGCCGTTGCGCCTGCCGCTGCTCGGCACCCACGTCCTCACCTGCGGTGTCTCCGGTGCGGGTAAGGGCTCGCTGCTGTGGGCCGTGGCGCGTGCGCTGGCGCCGGCGATCAAGGCCGGGCGGGTGAAGCTCTACGGGATCGACCCGAAGGGCGGGATGGAGCTCGGCCAGGCACCCGAGGTGTTCGAACAGGTCGTCTACGACAACGGCTCCCGCGCGGTCACGTTGCTGGAGTGGCTGGCGCAGGAGGTCAAGCGCCGCGCCGAGTCCTACCGCGGGCGGCGTCGCATGTGGACGGCCGAGTCCGGGGACCCGTTCATCCTGCTCGTGGTCGACGAGCTGGCCGACGTGATCGCCTACCAGACCGACCGCAACCTGCGGGAGCGCGCGACCCGGGCCGTGCAGGCGATCACCAGTCCAGGGCCGCGCGCCGGGCGTCTGTGTGCTGGGGCTGTTGCAGGATCCGCGCAAGGAGATCATCGCCTTCCGGCACCTGTTCTCCACCCGCATCGCCATGCGCCTCGACGAACCGGCGCAGGTCGACATGGTGCTCGGCGACGGCGTCCGCAAGCGCGGGGCGGCTGCGCATGAGATCTCCGAGAACACCCCGGGTGTCGCGTGGGTGAAGGAAGACGGGCGCCGGGAGCCGGTGCGGGCTCGGGTCTTCCACGTCACCGACGACCACCTGGCCCAGCTCGTCGCCTACCTCACCGGCCGGGCAGCGATCCCTGCGCCGGCCGAAGTCCTCGCCTTCCCTCAGCAGAACGAGCAGACCGGAGGTGCCGCATGACCGGCTCGGACAAGTTCCTCCCGCCGCTGGAGTCCATCCACAACCTGCTGCGCTACTACCCGATCCAGGCCGACATGGCGTCGATCAAGGTCGACACCGACATCCGGGGTGCGGTCGCGGGTCATGGTCCAGCTCGCGGCCACCGACCTCACGACGATCGCCGCCGGCCTCCTCGAATGGCACCGCACCCTCGCCGACAGCGCAGCGGTCGCGGCGCGCACCTCGGACGGCGCGACCGTGCACCTCGGCGTCTGCGGAATCAACGACGAGGACGGCTCCGATGTCGACGTGTGGGGCTGCGCACCCTATGACCCGAAGCTGATCGGCGCGGACCTGCAGCCCGGTGAACGTGTCTCGCTGCCGTTCGAAGAGCTGGCGGTGTGGGCGATCGGCGTCGGGCGGGTGAGCCGATGAACGGCCAAACCCGCGCCGAGCGCATGGCGATGCCGCTCGCGATCGACGTGGTGACCGCGACCGCCGAGCAACACGGCGTCTGCGTCCGGCCGTTCACGATGGAGGTCGGCGACCTCGACACCGGCGAACTGCGCCACGTCGCGGTGCCGTGCGGGTCCACTGTGGAATCCGTCTGCGGGCCGTGCGCGCGGAAGGCTCGGGCGCTGCGGATCGCCCAGTGCCGCGAGGGCTGGCACCTGGTCGACGAACCGGACTTCACCGCGGAGCCGCCGTCCGAGGACCACAAGGCGCTGCTGACGCTGCGGGCCGACCTGGTGGCCGCCTACCGGCAGGCTGAGGGCGCGGACGTCGACGAGCTGCGCGACGAGATCCGCTCGGTGGACGAGGAACTTCGGCAACTCGGCATGCGCGGCCGGCTCCCGTCCCCGGACCTGCCGGAGAAGGTCACGCCGAAGCGGTCGACCAAGCGGCGCCAGGACGCGCCCGACCTGCCCGAGGAGGCGGGTGGAGAAGCGGACCGCTCGGGCGGGAGTTCGCCGGGAGGTTCCGGCCGTCCATGTTCGTCACGCTCACCTGTGACAGCTACGGCCGCGTGCGCGACGACGGCACCCCGGTCGACCCGTCGCTCTACGACTACCGGCGGGCTGCTCGGGATGCGGTGCACTTCGCCGCGCTGGTGGACCGGTGGTGGCAGAACCTGCGCCGCTGCGTCGGCTGGGACGTCCAGTACTTCGCCACCGTCGAACCCCAGAAGCGGGTCGCACCACACCTGCACGCCGCGATCCGCGGTTCGATCCCGCACGAGCTGCTGCGGGCCGGTCACGGCGGCGACGTATCACCAGGTGTGGTGGCCGGCGCACGACGAGCTGGTCTACGGCGGCGGCCGACCTGCCCACGTGGGACGGGGAACGGTTCGTCGACCCCGACACCCGCGAGGCGCTGACCGGCTGGGCGGAGGCGCTCGAGGACGTGGAGGAGCCGGCGCACGTCGTGGCCTTCGGGCGGCAGGTGCACTCCAAGGGCATCCTCGGCGGCTCCGACGAAGCCGGCCGGCACATCGGCTACCTGACGAAGTACCTCACCAAGTCACTCGGCGAGGTCGTCGAGGCCACCACCGACCGGCAGCGGGCCCACCACGACCGGCTGCACGACGAGCTGGCCGTCACGCCCTGCTCGCCACGTTGTGCGGTGTGGCTGCTGTACGGGGTTCAGCCGCTCGGCGCGAACAGCCGGATGACACCAGGGCACTGCAAGGGGCGAGCACACCGGCGAACCACGCTCGGGCTCCCCGGCCGCCGCGTCCTCGTCTCGCGGAAGTGGTCCAGGCAAGACCCTCGCCGACCACAAAGCCGACCGGCGCGCCTTCGTGCTCCAGGCCCTCGCCGACATCGGCATCGAGAAGCCGGCCGAGGAGCCACGGCGGCTGGTCTGGCACAAGGTCCAGCCCGGCGACCCGAACGTCCCGCCGCGGGCGCACCTGCTCCTGCACGCGATCTCGGAACGGATCCGGTGGAGAGCCGAGTACGACAAGGCCCTACTCGCGGCCGGCGAACTTTCGGCAACTCAGCCCACCGCAGCCTGATCAGGGGGAATCACCGATGGACGAGAGGTTCGACAAGCTGCTGAGCACGCCGGAGCTGTGCGAGTACCTCGGCATCAGCCGGGACACGCTCTACGAGTGGCGCGAGATCAACGCCGCTCCCCCGGCTTTCAAGCTCCCGAACGGGCATCTCCGGTTCCCGCTCTCGGAGCTGCTCGACTGGCTGGCGAAGCAACGGCGGTCTGCGGCGTGAAGCCCACGCATCAGGTTCGGTTCTGGGCGATCAAGTCGTTGAAGGCCGGCGCGGACGGGAAGCGGCGGAAGCGGCCTCATGGCGTCCGGTGGGTGACGGCCGGCCATGAGCACTCCGAGTGGTTCACCACGAAAGCGCTTGCGACCAAGTACCTGTCCACGCTCCAGAGCGCGGCGAACAGCGGTGAGGCGTTCGACATCGCCACCGGTCTGCCGGCGTCGCTCTACCGCGAGCAGAACAGCCGGACGCTGCTGCAGGTCGCTCAGCGCTTCGTCGAGGCCGAGTGGCCGGACGCGTCGCCCAACACCCGGTGCCGGCACGTCGACACGTTGGCGGTGAACGTGGGCGCGTTTCTGCGCGAGGCCCGGAACGCTCCACCGAGGAGGGAGATTCGGCGGGCGCTGACCGGTTACCTGCTCCAGCCGGACCGGGACACGGCTGCGATCGACGACCGTACGGCCGAGGTCGCCGGGTGGGTCGTCGAGCACTCCCGGCCCGTGAGCGAGCTGGCCGACCAGGAGGTGTGTGCGGCTCTCCTTCGTGGGCTCGGGACGAACCTCGACGGCCGGCCGGCGGCGCCGTTGACCGTGCGCACCCGGCGGAGCGCGCTGTTCCACGCCATGCAGTACGCGGTGCGGCTCGGCGAGCTGAACAGCAACCCGCTGCTGCTCGTGAAGTCCGGGCGGTCGCAGACCACGAGCGAGGTGGATCCGCGCGTCGTGGTCAACCCGCAGCAGGCGGCGCAGGTGCTCGCCGCGGTGACCTACGTCGGCACGATGGGGCGCGGGCGGTACGAGTACCTCTACGCCTTCTTCGCGTCGATGTACTACGCGGCGCTGCGGCCGGCTGAGGCGAACTGGCTGCGTGCGGCGGACTGCACGCTTCCGGCAACCGGTTGGGGTGAGCTGGTGTTGTCCCGGACGGCGTCACGAACCGCCGCGCGCTACATCGGCACGGGCCAGACGTGGCAGGAGCGCACGTTGAAGAAGCGGGCCGCCGGGACCGTGCGGGTGGTGCCGATCCCGCCGCAGCTCGTCGGCATCCTGCGCGGGCACATCGAGCGGTTCGGGACCACGACGGATGGCCGGCTGTTCCGCGGGCAGCAGCTCGGCGAGCCGATCAACCCGAGCATCTACACGGTCGCCTGGAAGCAGGCTCGGACCATCGGACTGAGTCCGGAGCAGGCGGCAAGCCCGCTCGCCCGGCGGCCCTACGACCTGCGGCACGCCGCTGTGTCGACGTGGCTGGCGGCCGGGGTACCTGTCGCCGAGGTGGCGGAGCGGGCCGGGCACACCGTCGAGGTGCTGTTGAAGGTCTACGCTCGCTGCCTGGATGGCTCCCGTTCCGCGTCCAACGAGCGGATTGACCGGCTGTTTGCCCAGGTCAAGTAGCCCATAGTGATCGACATTCTGTTCCGTGATGGTTCCGTGGACACCACCAAACGACGACAATCGTCGACAGAGCGTCACAGATGACTCGGCCAGCGCCGGAGCCTCGAAACCGCTGTTGAGCAGCGGTAAAGAGGCCTGACGCTGGCCGAGGAACGTCTACGGAGAGTTAGCGGATCAGTCCCTGATTTCCAGCGTGCAGCACTTCGGGCCGCCGCCGGACTTGCGGAGTTCGGAGATGTCCAGGAACGACGGCTCGTAGCCGTGGTTGATCAGTTGGTCGGCCAGGTGGGTGGCTTCCATCGGCAGGACCACGTTGCGGCCGTCGGACACCGCGTTCAGGCCCAGGCACTCCGCGTCCGCCGGGGTGGCGGTTATCGCGTCCGGGAACAGGCGGTTCAGGACTCGCTGGGAGCCCGGGGAGAACGCCTCCGGGTAGTACGCCACGTGTGCGCGCCGGCCGGCGCCGGCCGGGGACAGGACGCACAGGGCGGTGTCCAGGTGGTAGTAGCGGGGGTCCACCAGGTGCAGCGAGACCACCGGCACCCCGAGGACCTCCTGCGCCTCGGCGTGTGCGCCGGGGTCCGTGCGGAAGCCGGTACCGGCCAGCAGGACCTCGCCGGTCCAGGTCAGGTCGCCTTCGGCCTCGTTGGTCTTCGTCGGCATGAACACGTCTCGGTAGCCGTGGTCGGTGAACCAGCGGCGGTAGTGGTCGGCCTCGGCGGCCCGCTGCGGCGCCCGGAAGCGGGCGCCGAGCACGCGACCGTCGACGACGGTCGCGGAGTTGGCGGCGAACACCATGTCCGGCAGGCCCCGTTGGGGCTGGATGAACTCCACGGTGTGGCCCCACCGGCGGTAGATGTCCGCCAGCTCGGTCCACTCCTTGACGGCCAGTTCGGTCGACACCGGCCGGCTCGGGTCCATCCACGGGTTGATCGAGTACTCGACGGTGAAGTACGTCGGCTCGCACATCAGGTAACGTCGCTCGGTCGACTCGCGCATGATTCCAATGTAAGGGCGCGGGAGACCATCGATCAACGTCGCATACCCACCCTCAAACCGGCAATATGTTGCGTGTGGACACCATAGATCAGCGAATCGTTTCACGGCTCGTCGCCGACGCGCGCTCGAGCTACTCCGAGATCGGCAAGGTGGTCGGGCTGTCCGCCCCCGCCGTCAAGCGCCGCGTGGACCGGCTCCTCGACAGCGGGGTGCTCCGCGGCTTCACGGCCGTCGTCGATCCCGAGGCGCTCGGCTGGGGCACCGAGGCGTTCGTCGAGGTGCACTGCATCGGCAACGTCACCCCCGACCGCATCCGCGCCCGCCTGCTCCCCCTGCCGGAGGTCGTCGCCGCCTACACGGTCTCCGGCGCGGCCGACGCGATCGTGCACCTGCGGGCGGCCGACATCCACCACCTCGAGGACGCGCTCGAGCGCCTCCGCGCGGTCGACATGATCGACCGGACCGTCTCCACGGTCGTGCTCTCCACGTTGCTCGAGCGCCCGCCCGCGCCCGAACTCAGCGGGTGAATCCGAACCGGGAGCCGCCGCCACACGTATTGCCCAGTGTCACCGCACCTACGAATCGGCACCGCGAGGCACCGGGATCCCGCCAGGCGTAACGAGCGTCCCACGATCCGAGACTTCCAACTGTGAGCTGGAACCCGAATATCCTTGGCGGCGAGGGGCCCGCGGGCGGTGCGCGGATAGGGTGGCAGGTGGGCACGCAGCAATGCGACGGAGGGACCGACAGACGATGGAAAGCAGCGAGAACGGGGGAAACGGCGAGCTGAAGAGTCTCCGGGCGACGCAGGTCACCAAGCTCGACCGCGTCGTGGTGCGCTTCGCCGGCGACTCGGGGGACGGCATGCAGCTGACCGGTGACCGGTTCACCTCCGAGGCGGCCGCCTTCGGCAACGACCTCGCTACGCTCCCCAACTTCCCGGCCGAGATCCGCGCGCCCGCCGGCACCCTGCCCGGCGTCTCCAGCTTCCAGATCCACTTCGCCGACTACGACATCCTGACCCCGGGCGACCGGCCGGACGTGCTCGTCGCGATGAACCCCGCCGCGCTCAAGGCCAACATCAGCGACCTGCCCGTCGGTGGCACGGTCATCATCAACACCGACGAGTTCACCAAGCGCAACCTCACGAAGGTCGGCTACGAGTCGAACCCGCTCGAGGACGACTCGCTGTCCAGCTTCCAGGTGTTCGCGGTCGCGATGGCCACCCTCACGCAGGGCGCGCTCAAGGAGACCGGCCTGTCGAAGAAGGACGCCGAGCGGTCGAAGAACATGTTCGCGCTCGGGCTCCTCTCGTGGATGTACCACCGGCCGACCGAGCGCACCGAACGCTTCCTGCGCGAGAAGTTCGCCCGCAAGCCCGACATCGCCGAGGCGAACGTGCTGGCGTTCCGCGCGGGCTGGAACTACGGCGAGACGACCGAGGCGTTCACCGTCACCTACGACGTCCCGCCCGCGGAGTTCCCGCCCGGCACCTACCGGCAGATCACCGGGAACACCGCGCTGGCGTACGGGATCGTGGCCGCGGCCCAGAGCTCGGGACTGCCGGTGCTGCTCGGCAGCTACCCGATCACGCCGGCGTCGGACATCCTGCACGAGCTGTCCAAGCACAAGAACTTCAACATCACGACGATGCAGGCCGAGGACGAGATCGCCGGCGTGGGGGCGGCGCTCGGCGCGGCCTACGGCGGCTCGCTCGGCGTCACGACAACCTCCGGGCCGGGCATCGCGCTCAAGTCGGAGACCATCGGGCTCGCGGTGATGTCGGAGCTGCCGCTCGTCGTGATCGACGTGCAGCGCGGCGGGCCGTCGACCGGGCTGCCGACCAAGACCGAGCAGGCCGACCTGCTGCAGGCGATGTTCGGCCGCAACGGCGAGTCGCCGGTGCCGATCGTGGCGCCGCAGTCGCCGGGTGACTGCTTCGCCGCCGTGATCGAGGCGACCCGGATCGCGCTGACGTACCGCACGCCGGTGCTGCTGCTGTCCGACGGCGCGATCGCGACCGGTTCGGAACCCTGGCTCATCCCGAACGTGGACGAGTTGCCGGACCTGCACGTCAAGTTCGCCACCGAGCCCAACGCGCTCGACGGCAGCGACGAGCACTGGCCCTACGTCCGCGACACCGAGACGCTGGCCCGCGAGTGGGCCATCCCCGGCACCCCCGGACTGCAGCACCGCATCGGCGGCCTGGAGAAGGCCGACGGCAAGGGCGGCATCTCCTACGACCCGGACAACCACGACCGCATGGTCCGCCTGCGTCAGGCCAAAGTGGACGGTATCGACGTGGCGGACCTGGAGGTCGACGACCCGACCGGTGGCGCGCGGCTGCTCGTCCTCGGCTGGGGCTCGAGCTACGGGCCGATCGGCGCGGCGTGCCGGCGGGTGCGCGGTCAGGGCCTCGAGATCGCGCAGGCGCACCTGCGGCACCTGAACCCGTTCCCGGCGAACCTCGCGCAGGTGCTGCGCTCCTACGACCGCGTGGTCATCCCCGAGATGAACCTGGGGCAGCTGGCGCTGCTGATCCGCGGCCGGTTCCTGGTGGACGCGAAGCCGTACAACAAGGTTGCCGGCCTGCCGTTCAAGGCGGAGGAGCTGCAACACGTGCTCACGGAGCATCTGAACCAGTTGGAAGGAGTTCCGGCATGACTGCCGTGGACCTCGGGCTGCCCGAACTGGGCGGGCTGTCCGGTGTGCCGACGTCCGACGAGCCGCAGAAGGCGAAGGACTTCAAGTCGGATCAGGAGGTGCGGTGGTGTCCGGGGTGTGGTGACTATGTGGTGTTGAACGCGATGCAGTCGTTCCTGCCGTCGTTGGGGTTGCGGCGGGAGAACATCGTGTTCGTCTCCGGTATCGGGTGTTCGTCGCGGTTTCCGTATTACATGAACACCTACGGGATGCATTCGATCCATGGTCGTGCCCCGGCGATCGCGACCGGGTTGGCGGTGACCCGCCCGGACTTGTCGGTGTGGGTGGTGACCGGGGACGGGGATGCGTTGTCGATCGGTGGGAACCACCTGATCCACGCGTTGCGGCGGAACGTGAACCTGAAGATCTTGTTGTTCAACAACCGGATCTACGGGCTGACCAAGGGCCAGTACTCCCCGACCAGCGAAGAGGGCAAGCTGACCAAGTCCACCCCGATGGGCTCACTGGACCACCCCTTCAACCCGCTGTCCCTCGCCCTCGGCGCCGAAGCCAGCTTCGTGGCCCGCACATTGGACAACGACCGCGCCCAGCTCACCGACATCCTCACCGCCGCCGCCGCACATCGCGGATCAGCACTGGTGGAGATCTACCAGAACTGCCCCATCTTCAACGACGGCGCCTTCGACGTACTCAAGGAACCCGGCCAGAAAGAACAACGCCTCATCCCCCTCGTGGATGGGCAACCCATCGTGTTCGGCACCGACGGCGACCACGCCGTCATCCGCACCGACTACGGCCTGGACATCACCAAAACCGCCGACGTCACCACCGACGAAATCGTCACCCACGACGCCACCCTCGACGACCCCTCCTACGCCTTCGCCCTGTCCCGCCTCTCCACCCAAGACCTCGGCCACGTCGTCACCGGCATCTACCGCAACACCACCCGCCCCACCTACGACGACGCCGCCCGAGCCCAAGTCACCAACGCCACCGAAACCACACCACCCAACCTCCAGGCCCTGCTCAACGGCAACGACACCTGGACGGTCGCCTGACCTACTTCGCGGGCGCCTTCTTCTTGTGGTTCCAGGCGGCGAAGCCGGCGTTCTCGGCGTCGGCGGGCGTCTTGAACCAGACGTCGGCCTTCGTGCGGCCGAAGTAGGGCGACTCGGCGGTGTGGAAGAGCTTCGAGGACCGCTTGCCCTTGACGGTGTAGTCCTCGCCCGGGGCGGCGCCGCCGGCCAGCGGCTTGGCGGAGCCGGGACCGAAGGGGCCCTCCTCGCCGGCCGCGGGTGCGTCGACGGCCGCCGCGACGGTGGCCGGCGCGGCGGTCTCCTTGACAGCGGGCGCCTTCTCGGCGGCGGTGAACGCGGGCGCGGCGGGGGCTGCCTTGGCGGGAGCCGCTGGCGCGGGGGAGTTGGTGGCCGGGGCCGCCTTCGCGGCGGGCTTGTCAGCAGCGACAGGCTTCTCAGCAGCGGCGGGCTTCGCGGCAGCAGCCGGCTTCGCCGCGGCCGGCTTCGCGGCACGCTTGTCAGCAGCAGCAGGCTTTTCGGCGGCAGCAGGCTTCGCCGCGGCAGGCTTGTCAGCAGCGGCAGGCTTCTCGGCTACCGGAGGCTCTTGCGCCGCAGGGGGTTCCGTCGTGGCGGGGGTCTCCGGCAGCGCCGCGGCCGCTCGCTCGCTGTCCAGGGTGTTGATCGCGGGATCGGTGGCCGGCTCGGCCGTCACGGGCTCGGCCGGGTCAGCGGCAGGGGCGGCCGGTTCGGTGGTGGCCTCGGCCGCGGGCGCGTCCGCGGTGGCCGGTTTCGCCGCTGTGGCCGGGGTTTCCTTGGCCGGCTTCTTCGCCACGAACGACTTGACGATGTCGAGCAGCCGGGTCAACCACTTCACGGGCCTGCCTCCTCGCGAACGACGGCGGGGTCACCGTCACCGATGTGGCGAGAACAATAGGGCACCAGGTGATCGCTACTTTTTCCGGCGTCGCTCTGCTAGCTGACGGGGCGGAACCCGACCCGTTCCGCGTCGGCCGACGACTTGAACCAGACCTCGGCGACGGTGCGGCCGAACTGCGGCGACTCGGGAGTGCAGTACCGCTGGGCGCTCACGCTGGCCTTGATCGTGAACTCCGGCGACGGCGAACCGCCGTCGGGCAGGGGCATCGCCGACCCGGGACCGAACGGGCCGCGGCCGTTGCCGTCGCCCCGCACGCGGTGCGGCGGCGGCATGACGGCCTCGTCCTCGGCCGGCACGACCGGCTCGAACAGGGCGCGGGAGGACTCGGCCTCGGACACCGGGGCACCCGGGGCGGCCGGCTCCGGCGCCGGCGCGGTCATCACGCCGAACGGCGTGTGGCCGCGCGGCTTGCCGGGCACGCGCTTCGGTAATGGGTTGCTGCTGGGCTCCGGGTGTGCGGTTACTGAATGCGCAGCGGCCGGCTCGTCGGTTGCGTGCCGGCTCACGTCGGCGCTGGAACGTCGTCCCCTCTTGGGCAGCGCCTCGGCAGGCGACTCGAGTGGCGGCACCACCGGCATGACCTCGGTCTGGCCCTGCGCGCCGCGGTCCGCGGCGGTGCCCGTCGACACGGCCTCCGGGGTCGGCTGCGAAGTGACCTCGGCGCGCCGGCGCTTCCCCGTCTCCGGCTCGCTCGGCGGGGCGGTCGGTTCGGGCCCGGCGAGCCGCGCGAGCCTGGTCGCGGCGTCCTCGTCGGCGAGGTCGTCCACGAGCCCGTCCGCGGGCTCATCGGTGCGCGACGCGGACTGGCCCGCCTCGTCGATCTCCCGGATCACCTCGCCCGGGATCGGGTGGGTGTGCTGCGTGAAGATCGTGCCGCCACGCTCCGCGGGCGCGGACTCGGCCTCGTCGTCGACCAGCCGGCCCACGCCGAACTCGCCCGGCGTGAAGTCCTCCAGCTTCCGGACGCCCTCGAGCGGCCCGGCCGCCGCGGCGGCGTCGCTGTCGAACCAGCCACGGCGCCCGGGCTGGTTCGGCACCTCCGGTGGCGCCTCGAGCTGGCTGCCCGAGAGGTCGAAGAAGCTGGTGGCCGCGGCCGGGCCGTCGGCCAGCTCGGTGTCGGTGGAGTCGGTCTCCGGCGGTGCGACCAGACCGCCGGGCGGGATCGGGCGGGAGCTCTGGCCCGGCTCGCGGGTGGGCAGCGCGTAGCTACGGGTGAGCGGCGGCTCGGGCGCCTCCGCCGGCTGGTCCGGCACGGGCGCGCGCTGGTCGTCGTAGCCCTCGCGGGTGGGCGTGCGCAGATCGTCGAACCCCTCGTGGGCCGCCGTACGCAGGTCGTTGAACTCCTCCCGACGGCCGGCGTCGCGACGGTCGGCCCGACGATCCGCCCGGCGGTCGCCCCGGCCGGCGTCGTAGGCGTCGTACTCCTCATCGAGGGAGCGACGCCGGCCACCGTGACGACCGGGTGGCTGCCGGCGGGCGCGGGACTCCAGCTCGGACTCGAGCTGACCGGCCCGCCTGCGGGCCGGCCGGGCGACCAGCGCCCAGCAGAGAAACGCACCGAGTAGGAAGGCCAGCGAACTCCACACCCAGACCTGCCCGAAGATCGGCATGGATCCAACTCCCTCCGCGCGCCACCGCGACGCTGCAAGCGGTGCTCAGGCTACTGCGGTCGGTGGATCGCCCGGCACCTGCCGGTCGATTCCGTGTTCACGACACGCTGCGTGACCACGGCGGCGGGGTCACCGCGTACGGGCTACCACGTAGCGGGCCAGCATGTCCAGCGCTTCTCGCGCGGGACTGTCGGGTAGCACGACCAGCTCGGCACGGGCTCTGTCGGCGTACTCGGAGAGTGTACGCACGGCCTGTTCGAGTCCGGGCGACTTCCGCAGCAGCGTCAGCGCCTCGTCGACCGAGTCGTCGTCGGTGATCGGGGCGGCGAGCAGCTCGCGCAGGCGCGGGTCGGGTTCGCCGGTGTACTCGGGTGACAGCGCGTAGAGCATCGGGAGGGTGAGCACGCCCTCGCGCAGGTCGGTGCCCGGCGTCTTGCCGGACTCGTCGGCGGGCGAGGCGATGTCGATGATGTCGTCGGAGATCTGGAAGGCCGTGCCGATCAGCGCGCCGAAGCGGTGCAGTGCCTCGACGTGGTCGGGGGCGGCGCCGGAGAACATCCCGCCGTAGCGGCCCGCGGTGGCGATGAGCGACCCGGTCTTCTGCGCGATCACGGCCAGGTAGTGCACGACGGGGTCGTCGCCGGCGCCAGGGCCCACGGTCTCGCGCATCTGCCCGGTGACGAGCTCCCCCATCGTCTCGGCGATGAGCCGCGCGGCCTCGCTGCCGAGCCGGGCGACGAGGCCCGAGGCGTGGGCGAAGAGGAAGTCGCCGGTGAGGATGGCGATCGTGTTGTCCCAGCGGGCGTTGGCGCTCTCCTCGCCGCGCCGCATGGTGGCCTCGTCCATGACGTCGTCGTGGTACAGCGTGGCCAGGTGCACGAGCTCCACGGCGGCCGCCGCGGTCACGACGTCGTCGTCGATGGAGCCGTCGACCTGTCCGGACACGGTGGCGGACAGCAGCGTGAACAGCGGGCGGAAGCGCTTGCCGCCGGCCCTGACGAGGTGCGTCGCGGCCTCGTCGACGAAGGCGACGTCACTGCGGACCACGGTGCGCAGCAGGTCCTCGACCCTGACCAGCCCGCTCCCCACCGCCTCGACCAGCACCGGGTCGGCGTCGTCGAGTCCGAGCGAAGCGGGCAGCCGCGGCACGGCTCGGTCGGCTGTCACGTTCCATCGCTCCCCACGTCGATTCCCTGGTCACAGCCTAATGTCCAGGCGAATCGCGCACGCCGTCCGGACAGGTGGCTCTGCTCACCCGGGCCACCTGCCCGTCGCTTGGACCGAGCGGCTACCGGAGGGCGAAGTTGCCGGCGTTGGCCCAGTCGAGCGCGAAGGCGGGGATCAGCCCGAGCAGGAGGGTGACCACCACGCCGAGCGTGATCGCCGCCGTCGTGAACGCGCCCGGCACCGTCACCGTCGGTCCGTCCGGCGCGGGCTCGCTGAAGTACATCAGCACGATCACCCGCAGGTAGAAGAACGCCGCCACCGCCGAGACCACCAGCGCGACCACGACGAGCGGGGCCATGCCGTCGGACAGGGCCGCGGAGAAGACCACGAACTTGCCGATGAAGCCCGACGTCAGCGGGATGCCGGCCAGGGCCAGCAGCAGGAACGTGAACACGGCCGCCACCAGCGGGGACCGCTTCGCCAGGCCTGCCCACTGCGACAGGTGCGTGGCCTCGCCGTCGGCGTCGCGCACCAGCGAGATCACGCCGAACGTCGCCACCGTGGTGAAGCCGTACGCCAGCAGGTAGAACAGCGTCGAGGACACCCCTTGCGGCGTCAGCACGATCGCACCGATCAGCAGGAAGCCCGCGTGTGCCACGGACGAGTAGGCGATCATCCGCTTGATGTCGGTCTGCGTCAGGCCCAGCACCGCGCCGATGACCATCGACACGATCGCCACGCCCCACAGCACCCCGCGCCACTCCCACTGCGTCGACTCCAGGCCGACCGACAGCACGCGCAGGATCCCGCCGAACGCGGCCACCTTCGTGCACGCCGCCATGAACGCCGTGATCGGTGTCGGGGCGCCCTGGTACACGTCCGGCGTCCACGCGTGGAACGGGCCGACCGAGCCCTTGAACAGCAGGCCCACGATCAGCAGCGCCATGCCACCGAACAGCAGCGTGTCCGAGCGGTCCGAGCCGGCCGCCGCGTTCGCGATGTCCGCCAGCCGCACCGAGCCCGCGTAGCCGTACAGCAGGGCCAGGCCGTACAGGAAGAACGCCGACGCGAACGCGCCGAGCAGGAAGTACTTGACCGCCGCCTCCTGCGACAGCAGCCGGCGGCGCCGGGCCAGGCCGCACATCAGGTACAGCGGCAGGCTCAGCACCTCGAGCGCCACGAACATCGTCAGCAGGTCGTTCGCCGCGCAGAAGACCATCATGCCGCCGAGCGCGAACAGCGTCAGCGGGAAGACCTCGGTCTGCATCTGGAACCGGGCCGCGTCGGTGCGGGCCGGGTGCGCGCCCAGCCGCTGCTCGCGGTCCTGCACCGTGCCCGGGCGGATCGCCGCCTGCGCCACGAACGCGCCGCCCGGCTCCACCGACCGGTCCGCGATCATCAGCACCGCGCCGAGCGCGAGCGCGAGCAGCGTGCCCCACAGGAACAGCGCGGGGCCGTCGACCGCGATAGTGCTGGACAGGGTCAGCGTGCCGTCGGCCGGCGCGTCGCTGATGTACAGCGCCATCGCCAGGCCGGCGCCGACCAGCGCCAGCAGCGTCAGGGACACCTGCGCCGGCCAGCGCTGATGCCGGGGCAGGAACGCCTCGAACAGCACCCCGAGGCAGGCCGCGCCCAAGATGATCAACATCGGCATGATCGCCGCGTAGTTGATCGGCGCGAGTGTCTCCTTACCCTCCTGGGCGGTGAAGACCACGCTGGACATGAGAGCGGACAACTCAGTTGCCTCCGTCCGAAACACCGTCCGAGATACCGACCGCGTCCAAGGTGGAGTCGACGGTCGGGGTGATCACGTCGAGCACCGGCGCCGGGTAGAACCCGATGCCCACGATCAGCACCAGCAGCGGCGCGAGAACCAGCTTCTCCCGGCCGTTCAGGTCCATGATCGCCTTGCGGGCGCCGACCTCCGGCGCGATCGCGGTGCCCGGCCCGCCGGCCACGTCGATGAGCGCGTTGCCGCGCACCGGTCCGTGGAACACCCGCTGGTAGAGCCAGAGCACGTACATCGCGGCGAGGATCATGCCGATCGTGGCGAGGATCGTGTAGACCGGCTCGTTGCCGTACGACCCGACCAGCACGAGGAACTCGGAGATGAACGAGTTCGTGCCGGGCAGCGACAGCGTCGCGAGGCCGGCCACCAGGAACGCGCCGGCGAGCACCGGCGTCAGCTTGGCCATGCCGCCGTAGTCCGCGATCAGCGTGGAGCCGCCGCGGGCGATGACCATGCCGATCACCAGGATCAGCATGCCGGTCGCGATCGAGTGGTTGAGCATGTAGGTGACCGCGCCGACCTCGGACTGCGCCGAGAACGCGAAGATGCCGACCGCGATGAAGCCGAAGTGCGCGATCGACACGTACGCGATGAACCGCTTCATGTCGCGCTGCATCGTCGCGAGCAACGCGCCGTAGAGGATCCCGGCGACGCCCATGACCAGCACCAGCGGCGCCAGGGTCTTGCTCGCCTCCGGGGTCATCGGCAGCAGGTAGCGCAGGAAACCGAACGTGCCGACCTTGTCCAGCACGCCGACCAGCAGCACGGCGACGCCGATCGGCGCCTCCGCGGCCGCGTCCGGCAGCCAGGTGTGCAGCGGCACCAGCGGCGCCTTCACCGCGAACGCGAGGAAGAAGCCGAGGAAGATCCAGATCTGGTTCTCCAGCGGCGCGTCGGAGACCACCCGCACGAGCGTGGCCCAGTCGAACGTGCCGGAGCCCAGCTCGTCGGCGGCCATCGAGTAGGCGCCGATGGCCGACGCCAGCATGATCAGGCCGCCGAGGAACGAGTAGAGGAAGAACTTCACCGCCGCGTACTGGCGCCGGGGGCCGCCGTAGTTGCCGATCAGGAAGTACATCGGGATCAGCATGATCTCGAACAGCACGTAGAAGACGAACACGTCGGTCGCGGCGAACACGCCGACCGTGAGTGCCTGCTGCAGCAGGATCAGCGACAGGAACCCACCCGCCGACCGCTGCGCCGGCAGCTTCTCCGCCCAGCCCGCGCCGATCACCAGCGGCACCAGCAGGCCGATCACGGCGATCATCACGAGCGCGATGCCGTCGATGCCGAACGACAGGTGCACGCCGAACGCCGGGATCCAGTCGATCGAGAAGTGCTGCTGCAGCCGCGCGCCGGCCGGGTCGTAGGCGGCCCACGACCCGATCGCGAGGGCGAGCTCGACGATCGAGAAGCCCAGCGCGACCTGCTTGGCCAGGGTGTCGTTGTCCCGCAGGAACGCGACAACGAGCGCCCCGACGATCGGGATGACGAGGAGCGCGACGAGCAGCGCCGCGGAAGACGACGAGGTGCTCGCGGGGTCGGCCGCCTGCGCCAGCGTCTGCATGGACAACATCATCCAAACCTCACTGCCAGGAAGGCGATCAGGACCAGGATCGAGCCGCCGAGCATGGTCGCCGCGTAGGAGCGCACGAACCCGGTCTGCAGCCTGCGCAATCGGCCGGAACTGCCGCCGAGCGCGGCGGCGATGCCGTTCACGAGCCCGTCAACTCCCTTGTTGTCCACGTAGACCAGTGCGCGCGCGAGCCAGGTGCCCGGCCGGGCGACCAGCGCCTCGTTCAGCGCGTTGCCGTACAGGTCCTTGCGGGCCGCGCGGACCGGGAAGGAGACCGGGTCCGGCGCGACCACCGGTACGTCGCGGCGGCCGACGGCCAGCCACGCGATCAGCGCGCCGAGCACCGACAGGCCGACCGTCAGCCACGGGATCAGCGCCGGGTCGAGGACGAAGGTCTCGGACTCCTCGAGCGTGCCCAGCGTCGGCGCCAGCCAGTCGGCGAGCCGGTCGCCGCTCGCGAAGAACCAGCCGGCGCCCACCGAGCCGACGGCCAGCAGGATCATCGGCGCGGTCATCACCGGCGAGGACTCGTGCGGGTGGAAGTCGCGCCCGTCGGTGGACTTGATCTCCTTCCACCGCTGCTTGCCGAAGAACGTCATGAACATCAGCCGGGTCATGTAGAACGCGGTGAGCCCGGCCGCGAGCAGTGCCGCGCCGCCGAACACCCAGCCGCGCCAGCCCGGCTCGCCGAACGCGGCCTCGATGATCGCGTCCTTGGAGAAGAAGCCGGAGAACGGCGGGATGCCGATCAGCGCGAGGTAGCCGAGGCCGAACGTGGCGAACGTGACCGGCATGATCCGCGCGAGCCCGCCGTACTTGCGCATGTCGACCTCGTCGTTCATGGCATGCATGACCGAGCCGGCGCCGAGGAACAGCCCCGCCTTGAAGAAGCCGTGCGTGAGCAGGTGCATGATGCCGAGCGCGAACCCGAACGGGCCCAGGCCGACGGCCAGCATCATGTAGCCGATCTGGCTGACCGTGGAGTACGCCAGCACCTTCTTGATGTCGTCGTACGCGCAGCCGATGATCGCCCCGATGAGCAGCGTGATCGCGCCGATGATCACGACGACCAGCCGGCCGTCGGCGCTCTCCAGGTAGATCGGGTTCGACCGGGCGACCAGGTACACGCCGGCGGTGACCATGGTTGCCGCGTGGATGAGGGCGGAGACCGGGGTCGGGCCCTCCATCGCGTCGGGCAACCACGCCTGCAGCGGGAACTGGCCGGACTTGCCGCAGGCGCCGAGCAGGAGCAGCAACGTCAGCGCGGTGATCGTGCCGGGCGAGAGCTGGTCGAGGTTGCCGAACACCTCGGTGTACTGCGTGGTGCCGAGCTGGCTGAACATGATGAAGATCGCGAGCGCCAGGCCGACGTCGCCGACCCGGTTCATCAGGAACGCCTTCTTCGCCGCGGTCGCCGCGGACGGGCGGTCGGTGTACCAGCCGATGAGCAGGTACGACGCGAGGCCCACGCCCTCCCAGCCGAGGTAGAGGGTCACGAAGCCGTTGCCGAGCACCAGGATCAGCATCGCGGCGACGAACAGGTTGAAGTACCCGAAGAACCGCCGCCGGTTCGGGTCGTCGGCCATGTAGCCGACCGAGTAGATGTGGATCAGCGCGCCGACACCGGTGATCAGCAGCACGAAGCTGATCGACAGCGGGTCGATGCGCATGCCGAACTCGACCTGCAGGTCGGCGACCGGGATCCAGTCGAACAGCGAGACGTTCCGGACCCGCTCGGTGTCCGGCAGGCTCGTGGTGTCGAAGAACAGCAGCAGGCCGTAGACGAACGACGCGACGACCGTCAGGCAGCCGAGCAGGTGGCCCCAGGCGTCGGTGCGCCGGCCGCCCAGGAGCAGCACGGCCGCGCCGACCACCGGGAACAGCACGAGGAGCCACGCGGACCCGGCCAGGCCCGTGGCTTCGGTGACCTCGGCGGCCTGCTGTGCCGCCAGGTGTGTTGCAGTCACGGCCTTCCCCTCAGTACTTCAGCAGGTTGGAGTCGTCGACCGAGGCCGAGCGGCGGGTACGGAAGATCGACATGATGATCGCGAGCCCGACCACGACCTCCGCGGCGGCCACCACCATCACGAAGAACGCCATGACCTGGCCGTCGAGCGATCCGTTGATGCGCGCGAACGTGACCAGCGACAGGTTCACCGCGTTGAGCATCAGCTCGATGCACATGAACACCACGATGGCGTTGCGCCGCACGAGCACGCCGACCGCGCCGATCGTGAACAGCAGCGCGGACAGCAGGAGGTAGACGGTAGGGGTCACTTGGACTCCCCTTCCGGTGTGGACGGATTGAGGGCGCGGCCCTCGGCGGTGGCGCCGGTGCCGGCGACCGCCTTGCGCTCCTCGTCGAACTCCTCCGCCGTGGCCGAGTCGAGCAGCCGGGACAGCGACTCCGGCGCGACCGAGCCGTCCGGCAGCAGGGCCGGCGTGGCGACCGAGGAGGAGGTGGCGAACACGCCCGGGCCGGGCAGCGGCGACGGGCGGTCGTACTCGCCGCGGAAGCGGGCCTCGACGAGCTCGCGCTGGGTCCGGCGGCCGCGGGTGTGCCGGTCGACGTAGCCGAGCACCATCGCGCCGACGGCCGCGGTGATCAGCAGCGCCGAGGTGAGCTCGAACGGGAACAGCCAGTCGGTGAAGATCGACCGGCCGAGGTTCTCGACGTTCCCGTTGCCGCCGTTGGCCGCCTCGCCGGTCAGGCCGATCGGCGTGACCTCGGTGAGCGACCGGGCCACCGCGGCGACGACGAGCACGGCGAGACCGAGGCCGAGCACGGTCGCGGCGAACCGCTGCCCGCGCAGCACCTCGACCACCGAGTCGGAGGAGTCCCGGCCGACCAGCATCAGCACGAACAGGAACAGCATCATGACCGCGCCGGTGTACACGATGATCTGCACGAAGCCGAGGAACGGCGCCTGCTGGACCATGTAGATCACGCCGAGCGAGAGCATGGTCAGCACGAGGAACAGCGCCGAGTGCACCGCGTTCTTGGCGAAGATCATGCCGAGCGCGCCGAACAGGGCCAGCGGGCCCAGGACCCAGAAGGAGACCGCCTCGCCCGTGGACATCACGTTCTGGACGCCCTGGGCGAGCACCATCGTGGCAGTCACTTGACCTCCCCCTTCACGGGATCGGGGTAGCCCCACTTGCGAGCCAGGCGCGGCGAGTCCACGTAGTAGTCCTGCTCGGAGTCGCCGAGGCGCATCGGGTGCGGCGGCTGCTCCATGCCCTTCATCAGCGGGGCGAGCAGGTCCTCCTTGGTCCAGATCAGGTCCTGCCGGTTGTCGTTCGCGATCTCGTAATCGTTGATCATCGTCAGCGACCGGGTCGGGCAGGCCTCGATGCACAGGCCGCAGCCGATGCACCGCAGGTAGTTGATCTGGTAGTCGGCGCCGTAGCGCTCACCGGGTGAGTAGCGCGCCTCCTCGGTGTTGTCCCCGCCCTCCACGAAGATCGCGTCGGCCGGGCACGCCCAGGCGCACAGCTCGCAGCCGACGCACTTCTCCAGCCCGTCCGGGTGCCGGTTGAGCTGGTGGCGGCCGTGGTAGCGGGGCGCGGCGGGCGCGCCCGCCTCCGGGTACTCCTCGGTGACCACCTTCTTGAACATCGTCGAGAAGGTGACGCCGAAGCCCTTGAACGGATCAAAGATCCCCATCGTCTGACTCCTTCACGGCGTCGGTCCGCGCGCCCGCGCTGCTGCCGACGGTCGCGGGCCGCCGCCGGGCGGACCGGCCGCGGACCGCCTTGCGCTTGGCCGGCTTGGGTATCTCGAGGTCGAGCGGGGGAACCGGGTAGCCGCCGCCGGTGATCGGCACGTGTTCGTCGTCCTCCACGCCGCGGGTGCCGCGGTCGAACACGAAGCCCAGCGCGACGACCACGAGCAGCACGATGCCGCCGTAGGTGAGGATCTGGCCGGTGGAGACCTCGCTCTCGCCGCGCAGCGTGCGCAGGCCCGCGATCAGCACGATCCACACCAGGTTCGCCGGGACCAGGATCTTCCAGCCGATCCGCATGAACTGGTCGTAGCGGAACCGGGGCAGCGTGGCGCGCACCCAGATGAACGCGAACAGCAGCAGGAAGGTCTTGGCGAAGAACCAGAGGATCGGCCACCAGCCGGTGTTGAAGTAGTTGTCGTTGATCATCGAGATCGGCCACGGCGCCATGTACCCGCCGAGGAACAGCGTGGTGGCGAACGAGCAGACGATCACCATGTTCACGTACTCGGCGAGGAAGAACAGCGCGAACTTCATCGAGCTGTACTCGGTGTGGAACCCGCCGACGAGCTCGGACTCGGCCTCCGGGAGGTCGAACGGCGCGCGGTTGGTCTCGCCGACCATCGAGACGAGGTAGATCAGGAAGCTCGGGATCAGCAGGTAGAAGTACCACCCGCTCTGCTGCGCGGTCACGATGTCCCCTGTGGACAGCGACTGCGCGTAGAGCACGACCGACACGATCGACAGGCCCATCGCGATCTCGTAGGAGATCACCTGCGCGGCCGAGCGCAGCCCGCCGAGCAGCGGGTAGGGCGAGCCGGACGACCAGCCGGCGAGCACGATGCCGTAGACGCCGACCGAGGAGCACGCCAGCACCACGAGCACGCCGACGGGCAGGTCGACCAGCTGCAGGACGGTCCGCTCACCGAAGATCGACACCTCGGGCCCGAACGGCATCACCGAGAACGCCATGATCGCGGGGATCACCACGATGATCGGCGCCAGGAAGTAGACCTTGCGGTCCGCGCCCGCCGGGATGATCTGCTCCTTGAACGGCAGCTTGATCGCGTCCGCGAGGGACTGCAGGTAGCCGCCGGGGCCGACCCGGTTCGGGCCCGGCCGCTGCTGCATGCGGCCGATCGCCTTCCGCTCCCAGACGATCAGGAAGATCGTCATGACCGGCCCGATCAGCAGGACGACCACGACCTTGATCAGGATCAACCAGAGCGGGTCGTCCGCAAGCAGTTCAGCCCTCGTCATCAGTGCTTCGCCTCCGCTGTGGTCGCGCCGGGCAGGAGGTTCTCCGCGCTGACCGACACGACGTCGCCGTGTCCGGCGCCGAGCGTGCGCCGCAGCGACGCCGGTCCGGAGTTCGCGGGCAGCCAGACGACCCCGTCCGGCAGGTCCGCCAGCTCGGCCGGCAGCGTGATCGAACCGCGTTCGGTCCGGACCGTCACCGCCGGATTGCCGTTGAGCCCGATCCGCGCCGCGGTCGCCGGCGAGAGCCGGGCCACGGTGGCGCGGGCGGTGCCGGCCAGGTGCGGCTCGTCGGACTGCAGCGAGCCGTTGTCCAGCAGCAGCCGCCACGTGGCCAGCAGCGCCTGGCCCTCCTCGAGCACCGGCGCGGGCGCGGGCGACTCGGCGGGCGCGAGGCCCGTGTGCGTCGCGGCGGGCAGCCGGGCGAGGTCCGCGGCGGCGGCCTGCGGGGTCTGGGTGAACAGGTCGACGTCCATCTCGACGCCGAGCGTGTCGAGCACCCGGCAGTCGGACAGCGACCCGGGCGTCTCGATGGTGGCGCCGAACTCGCGGCGGCGGCCCTCCCAGTTGAGGTAGCTGCCGGACTTCTCCGCGGCGGGCGCCACGGGGAGCACGACGTCCGCGTGCTCGGTGACCGCGCTCGCCCGCAGCTCCAAGCTCACCACGAAGCCGGCCTTCGCCAGGGCCTGCTCGGCGAGCACCGGGTCGGGCAGGTCGTCGGTCTGCACGCCGCCGACCACCAGGCCGTCGAGCTTGCCGGCGGCCGCCGCCTCGATGATCGCGGTCGTGTCCCGGCCGGTGCGGCCGGGCAGCGTGCCGGCCTGCAGGCCCCACGCCTTCTCGACCTCGAGGCGGGCCTTCGCGTCGCCGACCAGCCGGCCGCCGGGCAGCAGCGTCGGCACCGCACCGGCATCCAGCGCGCCGCGCTCGCCGGCCCGCCGCGGGATCCAGGCGATCCGTGCGCCGGTGGTCTCCGCGAGCTTCACCACGGCGGTGAACAGGCCCGGCACCTGCGCGGCCCGCTCGCCGACGAGGATGACCGAGCCGGCGCCGCCGAGCGCCTCGGTGACGTCCGGGGCGTGCTCGCCCAGGCCGTCGATCGCGGCCGCCTCCGCGCCCGGCGGGCACGCCAGCAGCGAGCCGACGACGGGCTTGTCCACGCCGTGCGGGCGGATCGTCTTGGCGACCGCGGGGCTCGTCCACTGTCCGATGTGGAACACCTGGGTGCGGCCCTTGCGGGCCGCCTTGCGCAGCCGCAGGAACACGATCGGCGCCTCGTCCTCCGGGTCGAGCGCCACGCACAGCACCGCCGGCGCCGCCTCGATCCCCCGGAAGGTCACCCCGGTCTCCGGCGTCGTGCCGACCACCTGCGAGGTGAGGAAGTCCAGCTCCTCGGCCGAGTGCGAGCGGGCCCGGAAGTCGATGTCGTTGGTGTGCAACGCGACCCGGGCGAACTTCGCGTAGGCGTAGGCGTCCTCGACGGTCAGCCGGCCGCCGGCCAGGACGGCGGCGCCCTTGCCGTCGCGGGCCTTCGCCAGGCCGTCGGCGGCCACCCGCAGCGCCTCGGTCCACGACGCCTCGGCGAGCTCACCGGTCCGCGCGTCGCGCACCAGCGGCCGGGTGATCCGGTCGCCCGCGGTGAGGTACCGGAATGCGAAGCGGCCCTTGTCGCAGATCCACTCCTCGTTGACCTCGGGGTCGTCGCCGGCGAGCTTGCGCATGACCTTGCCGCGCCGCCAGTCCGTGCGCTCCGCGCAGCCCGACGAGCAGTGCTCGCAGATGCTCGGCGTGGACACCAGGTCGAACGGCCGCGACCGGAACCGGTAGGCGGCGCTCGTGAGCGCGCCGACCGGGCAGATCTGGATCGTGTTGCCGGAGAAATAGGACTGGAACGGCTTGTTCTCCGCGATGCCGATCTGCTGGTGCGCGCCGCGCTCGAGCAGCTCGATGAACGGGTCGCCGGCGATCTGGTCGGAGAAGCGGGTGCAGCGCTGGCAGAGCACGCACCGCTCGCGGTCCAGCAGCACCTGGGTGGACACCGGGATCGGCTTGGGGAAGGTCCGCTTCCGCTCGACGAACCGGGAGTCCGCGCGCCCGTGCGCGAGGGCCTGGTTCTGCAGCGGGCACTCGCCGCCCTTGTCGCAGATCGGGCAGTCCAGCGGGTGGTTGATGAGCAGCAGCTCCATCACACCCTGCTGCGCCTTGTCGGCCACCGGCGAGGTCCGCTGCGTCTTCACGACCATGCCGTCGGCGACCGTGAGCGTGCACGACGCCTGCGGCTTGGGCATCGGGCGGCCGCCCATCTCCACCTCGACCAGGCACTGGCGGCAGGCGCCGGCCGGGTCGAGCAGGGGGTGGTCGCAGAACCGCGGGATGACCGTGCCGAGCCGCTCCGCGGTGCGGATCAGCAGCTCGCCCTTGGGCGCGATGACCTCGACGCCGTCGATGGTCAGCCGCACGTGCCCCTCGGGAACCGGGGCCGCCTCGGGCTTTTCTTCAATGGCAGTCATTTAGTGAGCTCCCGCAAGCGCCGGGCTGGCCTTCTTGTTGTCCTCGCACAGGGCGAGGAACTCGTCCCGGAAGTACTTGATGCCGCTCTGGATCGGGCTGACCGCGCCGTCCCCCAGTGCGCAGAACGACCGGCCGAGCACGTTGTCGCAGATGTCGAGCAGCGTCTCGATGTCGGACTCGGTGCCGTGCCCGGCCACCATCCGCTGGAGGATGCCGGCGAGCCAGTAGGTGCCCTCGCGGCACGGCGTGCACTTGCCGCAGGACTCGTGCTCGTAGAACTCGGTCCACTTCATCACGGCCCACGGCACGGACACGGTCTCGTTGAACACCATGATCGCGGTCGTGCCGAGCATCGAGCCGGCCTCCGCGGCACCCTCGAAGTCCAGCGGGACGTCGAGGTGCTCGGCGGTGAACAGCGGGGTGGACGAGCCGCCCGGCGTCCAGAACTTCAGCGGGACGCCGTCCTTCATGCCGCCGGCGAGCTCGAGCAGCTGGCGCAGCGTGGTGCCGAGCGGAGCCTCGTACTGGCCGGGCTGCTCGACGTGGCCGGAGATCGAGAAGATCTTCGGCCCGGGCGAGCGCTCGGAGCCCATCGCGCGGAACCAGTCGGCGCCGCCGTTGACGATGAACGGCACGCTCGCGATCGTCTCGACGTTGTTGACGGTCGTCGGCGCGGCGTAGAGGCCCGCGGCCGCCGGGAACGGCGGCTTGAGGCGGGGCTGGCCGCGGCGACCCTCGAGCGAGTCGAGCAGCGCGGTCTCCTCACCGCAGATGTACGCGCCCGCGCCGGCGTGCACGGTGATGTCCAGGCCGAACCCGGAGTCGAGGATGTTCGCGCCGAGGTAGCCGGCGTCGTAGGCCTCGCGCACCGCCGCGTTGAGCCGGCGGATGCAGTGCAGCGCCTCGCCGCGGACGTAGATGAAGCAGTGGTGGCTGCGCATCGCGTAGGCGGCGATGATGCAGCCCTCGATGAGCGAGTGCGGGTCCGCCATCATCAGCGGGATGTCCTTGCAGGTCCCCGGCTCGCCCTCGTCGGCGTTGATCACGAGGTAGTGCGGCTTGTCCTCGTTGGGCGGCATGAACGACCACTTGACGCCGGCCGGGAAGCCCGCGCCGCCGCGACCGCGCAGGCCCGAGTCCTTGACCAGCTGGACCAGCTGCTCGGGCGTGCCGGCGAGCGCGGTGCGCAGCGCCGTGTAGCCCTCGAGCCGCTCGTAGGTCGACAGGCGCCAGGAGTCCGGCGAGAGCCAGCGCTTGGTCAGCACCGGGGTCACCGGGTCCGGCGTAGCCCGTTCGGCAGTGGTCATTTCTTCTCGACCTCCGGGAGCGCCGGGGCCTTCTCCGGCATCGTCGGGGCGGTCCACCCGCGGTCGGCGGCCAGCTGGGCGCCGCGCACGGTCTCCACCGCGGCCGACGGACCGTCCACATCGGACCGGTACGTCGCCTCGTCCGCCGGGAAGAAGCCGGCCAGCTGCAGCTCGACGTCCCGCAGGCTGGTCAGCGGCGCGCCCCGGGTCGGCGCCGGCCGCTCGCCGCGGCGCAGCGCGTCGACGAGCTCGACCGCCGACTCAGGTGTCTGGTTGTCGTAGAACTCGTAGTTGACCTGCAGCACCGGGCCGAGGTCGCAGGCCGCCAGGCACTCGGCGTGCTCGAGGGTGATCGAGCCGGGCGCGCCGGGGCGGCCCGCCGTGTCCTCGTGCTTGAGCGGCTCGCCATCCTCGCCGAGATGCTGCTGGAGGCGCTGGTAGATCGCGTCACCGCCGAGCACCGCGCACATGGTGTTGGTGCAGACGCTGACGAGGTGCTCGCCGCACGGCTTGCGCTTGTACATCGTGTAGAACGTGACGACCGCGCTGACCTCGGCGTTGGACAGGCTCAGCTGGTTGGCGCAGAACTGGATCCCGGCCTGGCTGACGTGGCCCTCGACCGACTGCACCAGGTGCAGCATCGGCAGCAGCGCCGAGCGGGACTCCGGGTAGCGGCCGATCAGGTCGGCCGCCTTGGCCACGATGTCCGGGCCGAACACCGACAGGTCCGGCGTGGTGTCGTTGACCAGCCGCGCGGTCTCCTCGGGGCTGACCGCCGACGCGGCGACCACGTCGACGTCCGGGCCGGCCGCGACATGGGTCTCCCCCGCGCCGACGCTCGAGCCGCCGTAGGTGGCACCGGTGGACATTGGTTCGTTCGTCACCGGTCGACTCCTCCCATCACCGGGTCGATCGAGGCGATGGCCGCGATGACGTCGGCGACCAGGCCGCCTTCCGACATCGCCGGCATGGCTTGCAGGTTCACGAAGCTGGGTTCCCGGACGTGCACGCGCATCGGCCGGGTGCCGCCGTCGGAGACCAGGTGGTAGCCGAGCTCGCCCCGCGGGGACTCCACCGCGGTGTAGACCTGGCCGGCCGGCACGTGGAAGCCCTCGGTCACCAGCTTGAAGTGGTGGATGAGCGCCTCCATCGACTGGCCCATGATCTTGCGGACGTGGTCCAGCGAGTTGCCCATGCCGTCCGCACCGATCGAGAGCTTGGCCGGCCAGGCGACCTTGCCGTCCGCCACCATCACCGGGCCGGGCTCGAGCTTCTTGAGCGCCTGGCGGATGATCCGCAGGCTCTGGTGCATCTCCTCCACCCGCAGCAGGTAGCGCGCGTAGGCGTCCGCCGCGGTCGAGGTCGGCACCTCGAAGTTGTAGTCCTCGTAGCCGAGGTACGGCTCGACCTTGCGCATGTCCCACGGCAGGCCCGCGGAGCGCAGGATCGGCCCGGTGACGCCGAGCGCGAGGCACGCGTCGACCGGCAGGTAGCCGATGCCGATGAGGCGGTTCTTCCAGATCGGCTGGCCGGTCAGCAGCTTGTCGTAGTCCGGCAGCCGCTTGTTCATGAGCGTGAGGAACTCGGTAATCGCCTGCTCGTAGCCCTCGGGCAGGTCCTGCGCCACGCCGCCGGGCCGGATGAACGCGTGGTTCATCCGCAGGCCGGTCAGGAACTCCAGCAGGTGCAGGCATTCCTCGCGCTCGCGGAAGCCCGCGGTCATCGCGGTCATCGCGCCGAGCTCCATGCCGCCGGTGGCCAGCGCCACGAGGTGCGAGGCGATCCGGTTGATCTCCATCAGCAGCACGCGGATCACCTGCGCGCGCTCGGGAACCGTGATGCCGAGCAGCTTCTCCACGCCGAGGCAGTAGGCGGTCTCGTTGAACAGCGGGGCCAGGTAGTCCATGCGCGTCACGAACGTGACGCCCTGGGTCCAGGTCCGGTACTCGCAGTTCTTCTCGATGCCGGTGTGCAGGTAGCCGATCACCGACCGGGCCTGCGTGACGGTCTCGCCCTCGAGCTCGAGCACCAGCCGGAGCACGCCGTGCGTGGACGGGTGCTGCGGACCCATGTTGATGACGATGCGCTCGTCGGTGCCCGCGTCCTCGAGGGCCTCGTCCCAGTCGCCGCCGGTGACGTTGTAGATGCGGCCCTCAGTGGTCTCGCGCTCTGCCGCATAGCTGTCAGTGGTGTCAGTCACGAGTACGACCTCCACAGTGCCGCCACTCCGGAATTCAAAGTGTGGGTCCCGTTGGGTACGGATACGCCCGTCGACCACGTACCTGTGGCCGGTTTGCGTCCCGTTCCCCTTGGGCGCGGTTGGGACGCACTCGGCTCAGTCACAATCATGAGTACGACCTCCGCTGGTCGGGCGGGGGGATCTCCGCGCCCTTGTATTCCACCGGGATGCCGCCGAGCGGGTAGTCCTTGCGCTGGGGGTGGCCGTCCCAGTCGTCCGGCATGAGGATCCGGGTGAGCGCCGGGTGGCCGTCGTAGACGATGCCGAACATGTCCCACGCCTCGCGCTCCTGCCAGTCGGCGGTCGGGTAGACCCCGACGACCGACGGGCAGTGCGGGTTGCCGCCGTCCTGCGCCGACCACTCGATGGCGACCTCGAGGCGGATCCGGCGGCGGAAGGACATCGAGAGCAGGTGGTAGACGGAGTGGATCCGCTGCGGGACGTCCTCCCCGTAGTCCACTCCGGACACCGAGCCGCAGAGCTCGAAGCGCAGCGCCGGGTCGTCGCGCAGCACCTGGCACAGCGCCACGAGGTGCGCGGGCTGGAGGTAGAGCGTGATCTCGCCGCGGTCGACGGTCACCTGCTGGATCGCCTCGGCCGGGATCTTCTTGTCCCGCATGGCCGCGAGCAGCTGGTCGACGAACTCGTCGAACCAGCCGCCGTAGGGCCGCTCAGCCGGCGCGGCCACGTGCGCGGGCAGGCGCAGGCCGCCGAAGCCGGACGTGTCACCGCTGCCGGAGACGCTGAACATGCCGCTCCGGGCCTTGCCCGCCACCAGCGGTTCCCCTGCCGCCGCGGGCCGGGCGGCCTCGGCGGCGGGCCGCTGCTCGACCTCGCCGGGCCGCTCGGCGCTGGACTGCTCCCCGCCGGGCTCGGGCGTGCTCATCTGCGGCTTGTCGTCGCTAGCCATGTCGCTTCACTTCTTCGCGTACTTGACGGAGGACGCGATCATCGGGGTGCGGTCCCCGCGCTCGGCCCGCAGCGCCGCGCGCCGGGCGTTGATCGGCTCGTCCTGGATCTTCGCGTGCAGCTTGAGGATGGCGTCGAGCAGCATCTCCGGGCGGGGCGGGCAGCCGGGCAGGTACATGTCGACCGGCACGATGTGGTCGACGCCCTGCACCACCGCGTAGTTGTTGAACATGCCGCCGGACGAGGCGCAGACGCCCATCGCGAGCACCCACTTGGGCTCGGCCATCTGGTCGTAGATCTGGCGCAGCACCGGGGCCATCTTGTTGGTGACCCGGCCGGCGACGATCATCAGGTCGGCCTGCCGCGGCGTCGCGCTGAACCGCTCCATGCCGAAGCGGGCGAGGTCGTAGCGCGGACCTCCGGTCGTCATCATCTCGATGGCGCAGCAAGCGAGGCCGAATGTGGCCGGCCACAGCGAGTTCTTGCGACCCCAGTTGACCAGCTTCTCCAAGCTGGCCAACAGGATTCCGTTGGGGAGCTTCTCCTCGAGGCCCATGCCGTCCCCTCCCTCAGTTCCAGTCGAGGCCGCCGCGCCGCCATACGTAGGCGTACGCGAAGCCGAGCGTCGCGATGAACAGCACGATCTCCACCAGCCCGAAGAAGCCGAGCGCGTCCGCGGACACCGCGAACGGGTAGAGGAACACCATCTCGATGTCGAAGAGGATGAACAGCATGGCGGTGAGGTAGTACGCGACCGGCACCCGGCCGCCGCCGATCACCGGCTGGGGGGAGGGTTCGATGCCGCACTCGTAGGCCTCGAACTTCGCCCGGTTGTACCGGCGCGGGCCGACGAGCGGGCCGAGCAGTGCGGAGACCAGTGCGAACGCCGCCGCGAGCACGAAGAGAAGGAACATCGGCAGGTAGCTCCCCAGCCCTGCCGACACGTTGTCGCCCTGTGCTACAGATGTGCTGACTGCGAGTACTGACACCGTCGCCGTCCTTTCCCGCTCCCTCGCCGGGCACCCTATGGGTCGGCATTGGACGACCGGTGGTTAGGCGCACCTAACCTGACCGGCCGGGGAGCTTGTGAAAACATTCACAAGCTAAGTCGTGAAACGCTTCACAAGAACCCCGCGACAGTGTAGGACCCGGCGAATCGCCTGCCGCAGGCAGATCCCCTTACCGGCACCCCGCACTTTGGCTCCACGCCGCCACTTCCGCGTGGCGCGTCCGAACTGCCCCGGACATGACAGAAGGGGCGCCCGGCCTGTTCGGCCAGACGCCCCCTCTCCCGGAGAGAGTCCTAGTCGCTCTGCAAGAAGTACAGCAGGCGCAGCATCTCGAGGTACAGCCACACCAGCGTGGTCATCAGGCCGAACGCGGCGTACCAGGCCCACTTCGACGGCATGCCGGACCGGATCATCTGGTCGGCCATGTCGAAGTCGAGCAGGAAGTTGAACGCCGCGATGCCGATCACGACGAGGCTGAAGATGATCGAGATGGCGCCGCCGTCGTAGAGGCCCGTGTTCACGCCGAACATCGACAGCAGCAGGTTGATCAGCACCAGGCCGAAGACGCCGACGGTGGCACCGATGATCCACTTGGTCAGCTTGGGGGTGACCCGGATCGCGCCGGTCTTGTAGACCACGAGCATCGTGATGAACACCAGCGCGGTGCCCATGATCGCCTGCAGCGCGATGCCGTCCACGAACGCGTTGAACACCGCGGTGATCGCGCCGAGGAACACGCCCTCCGCCGCGGCGTAGCTCAGCACCAGCACGGGGTTCGGCGTGCGCTTGAAGATGATGATCAGTGACAGGACGAGGCCCACGATCAGGCCGATGATCATCGGCGGGAGGGGGGAGATCGTCCCGGTCTGCACGGCCACGGCCGTGATGACGCCGGTGATCAGCGCCAGACCGATCGTCATCCCCGTCTTGGTGACCACGTCGTCGACGGTCATGGGCCGGTCGCCGGTGTCCGGCGGGGCCTGGTAGCCGCCGTAACCCGGCATGCCGCCCTGGGGCTGGGTCTGGAAGCCCGCGTAGCCGCCGCCGAACCCGCCGGACGGCAGGTTCCGGAACGCGGGATTACTGGTTGAACGCACCTGTTCCTCCTGGGCCTGATGGCTCCTGCACCGGATTCAACGACCAAACAACCCGGCCAGTTCCCGGTTGGTAAAGGTGACTTTACCCGTCATCGCGAGACCGTCGCCAAGGACCGGCAGCGGATCGCGCGATCACAGTAACCCGTGCCGCGTCGCCTGCCGCATACCCGGAGCGGATCACGCACAGCCCACCGACGGTCGTCAATTAGTGACCTACCACCCGGCCTGGCGTCCCCCAAACCGGCTACTACTCTCCTTAACCTTTACAGACAGCCAAAGTCGGGAGGTGCCATGACGCGCCGCTGGGGGCCGATCGTCACCGGCATCGCGCTGGCGTTGACGTTCGCCATCCTGGTGGGCCTCGGCACGATCGGCCCGTCCGCGAACGACGGGGGCACCCCGGGCGCGGCCGCGCCGCCGGACTGGATGCGCAAGCTCCGCCCGGGCGAGAAGCCGCCGCAGTTCGTGCTGTTCTCCTTCGACGGCGCCGGCTCGCACGACCACTGGCAGCGCATCCTCCCGCTCGCCGGCAAGGTCGACGCCCACGTGACCGGGTTCCTCTCGGGCATCTACCTGCTCCCCGACTCCCGGCGCGGCGCCTACACCGGGCCAGGTCACGAGCCCGGCCACGCGGCCATCAGCTTCGGCGGTTCCGAGCAGGAGATCGCCACCCGCATCGCCGACCTCAACGCGGCCTACGAGCGCGGGCACGAGATCGGCACCCACTACAACGGCCACTTCTGCACCGGCGACGAGCCCAGCGGCAGGCAATGGACCACCGCGCAGTGGAACGCCGAGCTCGACCAGTTCTTCGAGTACGTCCGCGACGGCGTCACCCACGGCCTGCAGCTGCCCGAGGACTCGATCAAGGGCGGCCGCACCCCGTGCCAGGAGAGCCGCTTCGCCGCGCTGGCCCCCGCCCTCGTCGAGCACGGCATGACCTACGACTCGAGCGGCACCTCGGCCGGCATCGCGTGGCCGCAGCGGCGGGGCGGCGTCTGGGAGTTCTCGATCCCGGTGGTCCGCGTGCCCGCGCTGGGCGGCCAGAAGGTGGTCATGGCGGACTACAACCTCTGGTACGCGCTCAACGGCGCGCGCGAGGAACCGTCGCGGGACAAGGAGCTCTCCGCGGCCACGCTCGACACCTACCGGGCGGCCTACCAGGCGGCGCTGAACACCAACCGCGCGCCGCTGACCGTCGCCACGCACTTCAACGACTGGTCCGGTGGCGCGTTCAGCGACGCGACCGAGCAGTTCATGCGCGAGGTCTGCGTGCGCGACCACACCGTCTGCACGACCTACTCCCAGGTCGTCAAGTGGATGAGCCTGCAGGACCCGAAGGTGCTGGACACCTTCCGCACGATGCCGCACGCACAGGTCACCTGATCCGCGACCGCAGCCACGCGAGCGCCGGCTCGCCCTGCAGCCGCTGGAACCGCCGCAGCGTCGGCAGGCCCGGCGGGGCGGGCAGCAAGGCGCCGTGCACGAAGAACCCGGCCACCGCGGCGAGCACCGAGTCGACCGCGGCCGGGTCGACGCCGCGGGCGAGCGGCGAGGTCCGCCACACGTCCGCGGGGTCCGGGCCGCCCTGCATGGCCACACTCGGCAGCATGCCGAGCAGGTCGATCCAGGGCGCGCCGGTGCCCGCATGCGGCCAGTCGACGAACAGCACGCGCTCGCCGGCCAGCAGGACGTTGTCCGCGCGCAGGTCGCCGTGCACGAGCGTGTCGCCGGCGGCCGCGTCGGGCCAGCCCGCCTCCAGCGCGGCCAGCCGGTCCACGTTGGCTCGCGCCCACGGGTCCAGCGCCGCGGCGAGCTCGGGGTCGGCGGCGAGCGAACGCCAGCCGGAGAACAGGTCCGGATCGGCCGCGACCGGCGGCAGGTCGACCGGGCTCGGCGTGCGTTCGCGCGCCAGCCCGACCAGCGCGTCGTGTACCCGCCGCCAGTCCGCCGGCCGCCAGGGCAGCCGCGGGTTGTGCCCGTCGACCTCCTCGAACACGAGCGCGGCCCAGTCCTCCCCGCCGCCGCTCCAGAGCAGCCTCGGCGCGGCGACGCTCGCGGGCAGCCGGCTCGCGATGCCCGCCTCGCGACGGTAGAACGCCACCGCGTCGCTGCCCTGCGCGGCGCCGATCGCCTTCGCGAACACCCGCCGGCCGTCCGCGAGCCGCAGCCGCGCCGCGAACCCCGGCGAGAACCCGCCGGGCTGGCTCACCGCGTCGACGACGGTCGAGCCCACCGCGACCTCGATCGACTTCCGTACCGTGTCCGGCAGCTGCGCCCAGGCGAGCCGGTTGCCGCCGATGCCGTCCCACACCATCACCCGATGGTGGCCACCCGCGCACCGGAAGGCACCCGGTTTTCCCGCCGGCCCGGTGCATCCGATCCGTGGCGGGTGAGGCGAGGGACGCGGGGCGATGGAATGCTGTCGGCATCCGAGGGAAGGGACGACGCGATGGCGACCTATCTGGTGACCGGCGCGACCGGCCTGATCGGCAGGAACTTCGTCGCCGAGCTGCTCGCGCGACCGGATACCGAGCGGGTGTGGCTGCTCGTCCGCGAGCGCTCCCAGGACAAGCTCGCCGCGGCCGCCCTCGACTGGCCCGACGTGGCGAAGACCCGGCCGGTGCTCGGGGACGTGCGCGAGCCCGGGCTCGGGGTCCGCGAGGACGCGCTCGCCGAGCTCACCGGCAACGTCGACCACCTCGTGCACCTGGCCGCCCTCTACGACATCGCGGCCGACGACGACGCCAGCATCGCGGCGAACGTGGACGGCACCAAGCACGTCATCGAGCTCGCCGCGGCGGTGCGGGCCGGCTGCCTGCACCACGTGTCCTCCGTCGCCGTCGCCGGGGACTACCGCGGGCGGTTCACCGAGGAGATGTTCGACGCCGGCCAGCGCCTGGTCACCGCCTACCACCGGACGAAGTTCGAGTCCGAGCGCCTCGTCCGCACGCAGGAGCAGGTGCCGTGGCGGGTGTACCGGCCGGCGGTCGTGGTCGGCAGCTCGACGACCGGCGAGATGGACAAGATCGACGGCCCGTACTACTTCTTCTCCGCGCTGTCGCGGCTGAGCTCGCTGCCCAGCGTGCCGCTCGTGTTCCCGGACATCGGCGACACGAACATCGTGCCGGTCGACTACGTGGCCAAGGCGATGGCGTACCTGGTCGCCCGGCCGGGCCTCGACGGGCACACGTTCCACCTGACCAACCCCGAGCCGCAGCCGGCCCGCAGCGTCTACAACGCCTTCGCCGCAGCGGCGGGCGCGCCGGTGGCGAGCGTCGGGCTCGACCGCCGGCTGTCGAGCCCGCTGCTCGGCCTGGTGCGGATGGCCGAGCACGTGCCGGGCGTGACGATCGCCCGCGACGCGGTGCTCGACCGGCTCGGCATCCCGCCGGTGGTGCTGACCACGCTGACCTTCCAGCCCGTCTTCGACTCCGCCGCGACCCGCAAGGAGCTGGCCGACTCCGGCATCGACGTGCCGCCGCTGGAGGACTACGCCGACGTGCTGTGGCGGTACTGGCGCGAGCATCTCGACCCGTTCCGCGCGCGCCGCCACGGCCAGCGCGGCGAGCTGGACGGCCGGCGCGTGGTGATCACCGGCGCGTCGTCGGGCATCGGCCGGGCGAGCGCGCTGCGGATCGCGGCCGCGGGCGGGGTCCCGCTGCTGGTCGCGCGCCGCCAGCCCGAGCTCGAGGAGGTCCAGGCCGAGATCGCCGCGGCGGGCGGGCAGTCCTACGTCTACCCGTGCGACCTCACCGACGACGAGTCGGTGGCCAAGACCGTCGAGCAGATGCTCAACGAGCAGCCGGGCATCGACATGCTGGTCAACAACGCCGGCCGGTCCATCCGGCGCTCCGTGCAGCTGTCCTACGACCGCATGCACGACTACGAGCGCGCGATGGCGATCAACTACTTCGGCGCGGTGCGGATGATCCTCGCCCTGCTGCCGCACATGATCGAGCGGCGCTTCGGGCACGTCGTGAACGTGTCGTCGATCGGCGTGCAGGGCATCGCGCCGCGGTTCTCCGCGTACGTGGCGTCCAAGGCGGCCCTGGACTACTTCTCCAAGATCGTCGCCACCGAGACCCACGGCGCCGGGATCACGTTCACCACCGTGCACATGCCGCTGGTCCGCACGCCGATGATCCGCCCGACCAAGATCTACGACGCGTTCCCGACCAAGTCGCCCGAGCAGGCCGCCGACATGGTGATGGACGCCCTGCTCAAGCGGCCCAAGCACATCGGCACGCCCACCGGCCAGGCGATCTCGGCCGCCTACACGGTCGCGCCGGGGATGGTCGACGCGATCGCCTACCAGGGCTACCGGATCTTCCCCGACTCCACCGCGGCCGGCGGCTCCGGCCGAATGAAGATCGGCAAGGGCGACCGGCACCTGGGTGCCGCCGCCATGGCCCTCGCCCGACTGACAAGGGGTTTCCACTGGTGATCACCGGCGCACACACCATCGTCCACGCCACCGACGCGGACGCCGCCCGGGCGTTCTTCCGCGACGTCCTCGGGTTGTCCAATGTGGATGCCGGGGGCGGCTGGCTGATCTTCAAGTCACCGCCCGCCGAGCTCGCCGTGCACCCGGCCGGGGAACCGCGGCACGAGCTGTACCTGATGTGCGACGACATCGACAAGACCGTGGCCGAGCTGACGGCGAAGGGCGTGCGGTTCACCAGCGAGGTGTCCGACCAGGGCTGGGGCCTGCTGACCTCGTTCGAGGTACCCGGCGCGGGCTCGCTCGGCCTCTACGAGCCGCGGCACCCCATCGCCGCCGAACTGCCATGACATCCGTCCACTGTGGACCACGACGTTTGGTCCTGTTGCGGTACACGTCAGGGCCGGTACGGTCACGTCATGGCTGATGAGCTCTCCGCGCCGGATGTCAGCTTCACCGTGACGCGCCACGGGTTCGACCGCGAGCAGGTCAAGGCCCACGTCCGGGAGCTGGGCGAACGGACGCTGCGTGCCGACGCGGCCCGCGACGAGGCGCGCCAGGAGGTCGCGGAGCTGCAGGGCGAGCTCGAGATCGCGCGCCGCGAGGTCACGGCGCTGTCCGAGCGGCTCGACGCGATCGGCAAGCCCGACCCGGAGAGCACCGAGAGCTCGGAACGGATGCTGGAGGTCGCGAAGGCGCAGGCCGGCGAGATCACCGGCCGGGCACGGGCCGCGGCCGAGGACTCGTGGGCGGCGGCGGAGAAGGCGTCCAGCGAGCTGCGGGAGACCTACCGCCGGATGCTCGCCGAGCTGGACACCCAGCACGCGGAGATCCACGAGACCCACAAGTCGATCATCACCTCGGCCCGGACGCATGCCGACGAGCTGACCTCGGTCGCCGGACGGCGGCGCCAGGAGCTGGACGCGGCCGCCGAACGGGACCGGGTGCGCATCGACCGGGAGTTCTCGGAGTCGATGAACGCCAAGCGGGCCTCGCTGGAGCGCGAGCTGACCCAGCGGCGCGAGGCGTGCGCGGCGGAGGTCGACGCGAAGCTGCGCGCGGCTGAGGACGAGGCGACCCGCCGCACGTCGACGGTGACCGAGCAGGTCAAGCGGCTGACCGAGGTGCGGGCCGAGCTGTCGGAACGGCTGCGCGGCACGCAGGAGCTGCTCGCGCGCAGCGTGGACCTGCTCAAGCCCGAGGAGGCCGAGGAGGAGCTGGCCGAGCGGGACCCGTTCCCGATGCCCGAGCCGCCCGACAAGCCGGCGCCCGAGCCGGCCGCGACCGAGCCGCCGGCGGCGCCGCCGATCGACCCGCCGACCCAGTTCCGCATGCCGGCCGTCAACCCGCCGACGCAGGTGATGGCCGCGGTCGCGCCGCCGGGCAAGCCGGCCGCCGAGCCACCGACCGTCCCCGCCACCGAGCCGGCGGCGAAGCCGGACGCGAAGCCGGACGCGAAGCCAGACGCGCGGGCCGGCGAGGCGGACGGGAACTGGAAGCCCGAGCCGCCGCGCGGCGGCAACGGCAAGCGCGTCCCGCCGCAGCGCACGCGGCGCGGCCAGCCCGCCAAACGCTAGCTCAGGCCATGCCGTAGACGCGGTCCACCGGGATCGCGACCACGAGGCGGCCGTCGTTCACCATGGCCTCGCGGTACTCGTCCCAGTCCGGGTGCTCGCCGGAGATCGCGCGGTAGAGGTCGACCAGCTCGTCGACCGTCGCGTCCTGCGGCTTCGCCGCCACGGGCGTCAGCTCGGCGGTGCCCTCGGCGACCACGTACGACCCGAAGCTCGGCGCGCACACGTAGAAGCTCGCCCGCGGGTCGCGGCGCAGGTTCTTGGTCTTCGCCCGGCCGTCGGTGACCGAGATCCGGATGACGCCGTCGGCGAAGGCGTACCCGACGTTGGACAGCTGCGGGCGCCCGTCCCGCTTGATGGTCGTCAGCACCCCGCCGTGGGCGCCGCTCAACAGGTCCAGCAGGCGATCTTCCATGCCACGATTCTGCAACCTCGACACGGCTCGAGGTCAAGCGGCCTCGGACTCCGCCGCGGCCGCGCAGGTCTCGAGGATGAGCGACGCCACGAGCTCCGGCTCGTCGAGCATCGGCACGTGCCCGCAGCGGTGCAGCCACGCGTGCCGCGCCCGGGGCAACAGCTCCGCCGCCTTCCTGGCCTGCCGCGGCCACAGGACCCGGTCGCGCGTCCCCCACGCCACGGTCACCGGGACCGCCGGTGCGGGCGCGGCGAACGTGTAGTCCCGCCCGGCGGCCGCGACCAGGTCGAACGCCGGCGAGCCGACCATCGAGGCCAGGTCCGCGAGCATGGTGTCGGCGGTCATCCGCGACGGGTGCCCGTAGAGCACGCTGCCCGCGACGGTCCGGAAGTACCGCCACCGCAGCAGCCGCGGGCCGCCGGGCAGCCGGCCGGTCAGCCGGATCGAGCGCAGCACCCAGAGCGCCCACGCCCGGTCCCGCGGCGTCCAGAACCCGGCCGGCGCGAGCGCGGTCGCGGACGAGACCAGGCCGCGCGAGGCGAGCTCCAGGCCGAGCACCGCGCCCAGCGAGTTGCCCGCCACGTGCGGCCGGTCCAGGCCCAGGTCGGCGAAGATGTCCGCGCACGACGCCACCGCGTTCGGCATGTCGTAGCCGCGCCCGTCGGGCAGCAGCGGCGAGCGGCCGAACCCGGGCAGGTCCACCGCGATCACGTCGTGCGCGGCGGCCAGCCGGTCCAGCACCGGCTCCCACGCCTGCCAGCGGTGACCGATGCCGTGCAGCAGGACCAGCGGGCTGCCGGCGCCGCGCCGTTCGAACGCGATCTCGATCGGCTGACGTGTCATGGTCGAGCATGTTACCGCGATTTACAGATAAATTCAGTACTCGTCGTGCAGGCGCCACCAGCTGCCCGGCGCGCTGTCGCCGGCGCCGGCCTGCTCCCACGCCTCCTGCCGGCCGAGCGGCGTGAGGTCCAGCCAGCGCAGCGTGCTCACGACGAACTCGCCGCCGCGGCCGGTGGTGAAGTAGGTGCGGTAGACCCGCTCGCCGCCCGGGCCGCCGCCGCGGAGGAACACGCTGATCCCGAACTCGTGGCCGGAGCCGCAGTCGTCGGCGAACCGCTGCGTCCCCGAGTACCAGGGCACGGTCCAGCCCATGCGTTCGCGGAAGGGCTCGACCTCGGCCAGCGGCGCCGGTGCGGTGATCACCAGCGTGGTGTCCCGCGCGTGCAGGTGTTCGACGGGCGCCATGTTGTCGACCACCAGCGAGCAGCCGGGGCAGCGGTGGTCGTCGCCCGCGAACAGCATGAAGTGGTAGACGATCAGCTGGCGGCGGCCGTCGAACAGCTCGAGCAGCGACCGCTCGCCGTCCGGCCCGGTGAACCGGTAGTCGTTCGCGAACTCGACCATCGGCAGCCTGCGGCGCTCGGCGTTCACCACGTCCTGCGCGCGCATCGCGGCCTTCTCCTTGACCAGCAAGGCATCCCGCGCCACCTGCCACTCCTGCGCGGACACCACGTCGGGCAGTGTCGGCATGTCGGTCATGACGTCTCCTCTCCGTTCGCCAGGTGCCGGGCGAGCTCGTCGAAGGTCGAGCGCCACCCGGTCCCGTGCCCGTCACGCGAGTCGTCGGTGACGAAGCCGGACTGGTGGAAGGTCATCTCAGTCTTGCCGTCGCGGTCGGCGAAGGTCACGGTTATCAGCGTGTCCTCCAGCGGGCGGTCCTCCTCGGGGTCCCAGCGGAAGCTGAACACCAGCCGCGCCGGCGGGACGGCCTCGAGGTACACCCCGCTGGCCCAGTGCTCGTCGCCCTCGGCGTCGCGCATGCAGAACCGCCACTCGCCGCCCTCGACCGGGTTCGCCGTGATCGACGGCGCGCTGTACCCGGCCGGGCCCCACCACTTCGTCAGGTGTGCCGGCTCGGTCCAGCACCGGTAGACCAGCTCCCGCGGGGCGTCGAGCACCCGGGTGATGACGAGCTCGCGCTCGGCCGGCGCCTCGTTCGCCGCCTCATTCATCGCCTCGTTCATCGTTGTCATTCCCCTTCTCCTCCTCCTGCAGCTCGCGCAGGTGCTCCGCGAGCCGGTCGAAGCTCTCGTCCCAGAACTGCCGGTAGCGCTCGAGCCACTCGTTCGCGTCCCGCAGCGGTGCCGGCTCGAGCCGGCACGGCCGCCACTGCGCGGTCCGGCCCCGGGCGATCAGCCCGGCCCGCTCGAGGACCTTCAGGTGCTTGGACACGGCGGGCAGGCTCATCTCGAACGGCGCGGCCAGCTCGGTCACCGTGGCCTCGCCGTCCGTGAGCCGGGCGAGGATTGCCCGCCGGGTCGGGTCGGCCAGCGCAGCGAAGGTGCTGCTTAACGGATCGACGATCATACTCAACCACCTAGTTAATTAACCACTAGGTTCACCATGCGCTCAGGTTGCCCGCCTGTCAACCCCGCGTGTTGGACTCGCTGGTCGCGGGCGTTGGACTCGCGGGGCGCGGCGGACCGGCGCGCGGAGTGACACCACGCTGCGTGGCACGTCAAGTGCGAACAGTCGCGGTGTGATGACGGGGAGAGGTGCCGAATGGCCGTGCCCCCGACCGGATTCGAACCGGCACTCCACCCCTTTTAAGGGGGCTGCCTCTGCCAGTTGGGCTACGGGGGCAGGCGCAGCCTAGGCGGTGATCACCAGGCTACGGACGGGTTCACCAGAACTTGGGTCCGCTGGCCCAACCCTGGATACGCCATTTGCTGTACCGCCGCGGGGCACCACGAGGCGAGCCGGTGCGATCCGCCGGCGATGCGGGAAATGGCGGGCTCAGCTCCGGGTCACGCGGTCGAACTCGGCTCGTGGATTGTTGATCTGTCCCATCGAGATGACCTCGCGGCGTAACAGTCCACTCAGTAACCAGTCGGCTACCACCCGGAACTTCCGGTTGAACGTGGGCACCCGCGCGACGTGGTAGCCGCGGTGCATGGCCCAGGCGATGAAGCCCTTGGCCTTGATGTTGTAGACGTCCGCGACGCCCTTGTGCAGGCCCAGGCTTGCGACCGAACCGACGTTCTTGTGCCGGTACGCCTTGGGTTTCCCGTCGCGCAGCACCGCGACGATGTTCTTGGCCAGCAGGTTCGCCTGGCGCACCGCGTGCTGGGCGTTGGGCGCGCACAACGCCGCCGGGTCCTCGGCCGTACGCGACAGGTCGGGCACCGCGGCGTTGTCGCCCGCGGTCCACGCGTCGGGCACACCGTCCACCTGCAACGTCGCGGTCGCGCGCAGCCGGCCGCGGTCGTCGACGGGCAGGTCCGAGCCGGCGAGTACCGGGTTGGCCTTCACCCCGGCCGTCCACACCACGGTGTCGCTGTCGAACTCCGTGCCGTCCGAGAGCATCACGTGCCCGTCCTCGAACGACTTGGCCAAAGTGGACAGATAGACCTCGATGCCGCGACGCTCCAGCTGCAGCACCGTGTAGACGCCCAGGCTCTCCCGCACCTCGGGCAGGATCCGCCCGGCCGCCTCGACGAGCACCCAGCGCAGGTCCGCCGGCTCGATGTTGTCGTAGTAACGGGTCGCGTAGCGGGCCATGTCCTCGAGCTCGGCCAGCGCCTCGATGCCGGCGAACCCACCACCGACGAACGTGAACGTCAGCAGCTTGCGCCGCAGCTCCGCATCGACCGTGCTGCTCGCCGCGTCCAGCTTGGACATGACGTGGTTGCGCAGGTAGATGGCCTCGCCGATCGTCTTGAAGGAGATGCCCTGCTCGGCCAGCCCGGGGATCGGCATGAGCCGTGCCACCGAGCCGAGCGCGACGACGAGCACGTCGTACCCCAGGTCCTCGAGGTGCCCGTCCGGCGCCTCGACGGTGACCTTCTTCTCGCCGTGGGCGATCTTCGTGACGCGCGCGGTCAGCACGTGGCAGCGCTTGAGCGCGCGGCGCAGCGGCACCACGACGTGCCGCGGCTCGATCGCACCGGCCGCCGCCTCGGGCAGGAACGGCTGGTAGGTCATGTGTGGCTGCGGGTCGACGACGGTGACCGCCGCCTCGCCGCCCTTCAGCTTGCGCTGCAGGCCGAGTGCCGTGTACATCCCGACGTATCCGCCACCGAGTATCAGGATTCTGGTCGGAGCGGAGGTTCCTCTCCCCATGCCTCCATGGTGGCACCTTTACCTGGTCAGTGCCCGCCGCCCCCGGTGTGAGAGTCGTCGCGGCCCGGCCGGCGCGACTGGCGGTGCCACCACACGAGGATCGTCGCGATCACCAGCAGCCCGGCGAGCGCGACGATCTCGATCGCGGCCGGGATCGGCGTCACCGGCAGCAGCGCCGCGATCCCCACGAGCCCGAACACGATCGCCTGGACGACGACGAACCGGATCGCCGGGCGCAGCAACGCCCGCGCGTGCAGCCGCCCGCGCACCGGCACGAGGCCCGCGAACGCGCAGGACAGGTGGAACAGGTGCACCGCCGGAATCAGGGCCAGCACGGCCGGGCGCAACGGGTCGTCGCCGGTCAGCGCCGCTAGCACGGCCGCCCCGATGACGACCGCGATCGGCGCCGGCGACGCCGGCGCGTACACCGACGCGAAGATCGTTGGCGTGAGGATGAACAGCGCGCCCCACATCGCGCCCTCGGTCGACGGGATCGCGATCACGAGCACGCCGGTCAGCAGCACCGCGGCGCGCAGTGTCCACGCGGGCACGCCGCGCCCCAGCTGGGGCACGTCGACGGGCGTGCCGGGGCCGGGCGGGCGGCTCACCGCAGCACCCTCGGCCGCCGGCGCGCGGTCCGCAGCAGCGCACCGACCGCGGTCCCGTCCTCCCACCGGGCGACCGCGACGCCGTGCTGGGCGAGCACCGCGACGCGCACCCGCTGCTCGGCGACGACGATGCCGCGCACCGACTCGCCCCACACGGTTTCCTTGTCCGCCACCAGTTCGCCCGGCATCAGGTCCACGGCCACCACCACGTTGCCCCGCCGCGCGGCCCGCACGGTCAGGTCCACGAGCTTGTCGTCCAGGAACGGCGAGAGCACCACGATCGTCGCGCCCGCCGGGTACTGCGAGGCACGCAGCACCGGCTCCCCCGCGCCGGACACCCGCTGCGCGGCGAGCACGAGCGAGTGCCGGATGCGCTGCAGCTGCCGCTGGCCCGTGCCGACCGGGGCGCCGCCGCGCGGGTGGCCGAGGTCGACGAGGCCGACCCGGTCGCCCTGCCGCAGGAAGGCCGCCGCGAGCGAGCAGACCGCCCGCACGCCGAGGTCGAGGCTGCCGCCCTGCCGTGCCTCGGCACCCGTGGCGACCTCGGACCACTCGGCCAGGTGCGGCCCGACGTCGAGCGTGGTGTCCAGCGCCAGCACGAGGTCCGCGTCGGACTCGGCGTGCCGCTCGCGCACGTGCAGCGTGCCCGGCACGAGCGCGCCGCCGCTGGCGGCCGCCGCCCGCAGCGACACCCGCCAGTCGACCCGGCGCAGCCGGTCGCCGGACTGGAACGGCCGGATGTCGCGCAGCTCCATGCCGTCCCCGGCGCGGGCCGAGCGGTGCGCGCCGACGAGCCCGGCGGCGCGGGGCAGCAGCGGCGCGGCGGGCAGCGGCTCGATGGGCGGCAGCACGGTGTGGCTCGCGGTGCGGCCGACGATCGGGCCGAACACGTACAACCCGTCGTGGCTCGCGAACAGGTGGTCGGGGCGCAGGTAGTCCGACGGGCCCCAGCTGCTCCACCGGATCGTCGCGTGCACGCGGCCGGCCACCGCGGGCAGCAGGTGTACGGGCCCGACGCCGGAGCGGGAGGGCAACGGCATCCGCAGCGCGGCGAGCGCCGCGCCCCGCCCGGGATCCATCGACACCGTCACCTGGTTGGACCGGCCGGCCTCCACCGTGTCGAGCAGCTTCACCGGGCGCACCTTCGGCTTGCCGTCCGGCGGCACCACCAGCAGCGCGCTGACGAGCAGCGGCGCACCGACGAGCAGCAGCTCGAGCCGGTGCAGCAGCACACCCGCCACGGCCAGGCCGAACCCGCACGCGACGGCCCGGGTCAGCGCGTCGGTCGGCCGCCAGCCCAGGCCGCGCACCGCCCGGCGGCCGAGGAACCAGCGGCGGGCCCGGTGCCCGAGCCGGGTGTCCCGGCCACCACCGACGTCGGCGCCGACCTGCTGGGGGCTGCTCACCGCCGGGCCGAGCGGGTGGTGCTGGGCGTCGGCACGGCGCCGAGCAGCTCGTTCACCACCTGCTCGCCGGTCACGCCGGTGCTCCAGGTCTCCGCACGCATGGTGAGCCGGTGCGCGAGTGCGGGGACCGCGCACTCCTTGATGTCCTCGGGCACCACGAAGTCGCGGCCGGCCAGCACCGCCAGCGCGCGGGAGACCAGCAGCAGCGCCTGCGAGCCACGCGGCGAGGCGCCGATCTCGACCGACCGGTGGCCGCGGGTGGCGTTGGCCAGGTCGACGCAGTAGCGCAGCACGTCGTCGTCGACGTCGACGCGCTCGAGGCCGGCCTGCAGCGCGGCGAGCCGGGTGGCGTCGATCACCGGGTCGAGCACGACCTCCTCCTTGCGGCGGGCGAGGCGGCGGCGCAGCACCTCGGCCTCCTCCTCGGGCGGCGGGTAGCCGATGCCCAGGCGGAGCAGGAACCGGTCGAGCTGGGCCTCGGGCAACGGGTAGGTGCCCTCGTACTCGATGGGGTTCGCGGTGGCCAGCACGTGGAAGGGCTGGGGCAGCGGGAAGGTGCGGCCCTCGACGGTGACCTGACGTTCCTGCATGGCCTCCAGCAGCGCGGCCTGCGTCTTGGGCGGCGTGCGGTTGATCTCGTCGGCGAGCAGCAGGCCGGCGAACACCGGGCCCTGCCGGAAGGTGAAGTCCCGGTCGGCGGGGTCGTAGATGAACGAGCCCGTGATGTCGGCCGGCTGCAGGTCCGGGGTGCACTGCACGCGGCGGAACTCCAGGCCCAGCGACTGCGCGAGCGCGCGGGCCAGCAACGTCTTGCCCAGCCCCGGGACGTCCTCGAACATGACGTGGCCACCGGCCAGCACGCCGGCCAGCGCCAGCCGCACCGACCGCTCCCGGCCGACGACCACCGACGCGACCGAGTCGAGCACCGCGCCCGCCTCGCGCCGGATCGTCTCCGGGCCGGGCGGGTCGGTCACCGTGGGGTCCGCTGTGGACGGTGAGCTCATGGTTCCTCCAGACGCCGCACCAGCGCGGCGAACTCATCGGGCTTGGGCAGGCGGGCACTCGGCGAGGTGAGCAGCGCGTGCAGGTCCGCGCCGAGCACGTCGCGGGCGCGCGGGTCCTGCAGGTCCTCGATGTCGGCGGTGTCGGGGTTGCGGCGCAAGGAGGTCAGCGCGAGCCGGCGCAGCCGCGGCTGGACGCGCGAGGTGAAGCGGTACGGGTCGGTGGCGGCCTGGCCGAGCCGGTCGGCGAGCTGGCTCGCGTGCAGGCAGACGCTGGAGACCGGCAGGTCCGGCTCGGGGGTCCAGTCCTGGTCGAACACGTCGACGTACATGGCGGTCAGCAACACCGCGGCGGCCGGCGGCAGGCAGACGAGGACGGCCCACCAGAAGGGCACGTCCATGGCGATGGTGGCGGTCAGGTAGACGGTGACGGCGGTGAGGACGGCCAGCGCGAGGGCGCGGATGAGGCTCATGTCGACGCGGCCGCCGGGGTCGCGTCGCCGGCCAGCGCGTGCAGGATCCGGTCCAGCGCGGCGATCGCGGCGTCGGCCTCGGCGTCGCCGACCTGACCGGGCGGGCCGAAGCGGGCCCGCTGGTAGAGCGCGCGCAGCTCGTCGAGGGCCGGCTCGCTGGTGGTGTGGCGGGCGAGCAGCGCGGCGGTGAACTCGGTCGGCGTCTGGTGCGGTTCGCGGCCGGCGCCCTCGTGCGCGGCGGCCTCCTCGAGCCGCAGCCACGCGGCGATGACCGCGTCACCCGGCGGCCCGCCGGCGCGCGCGGCCAGGTCGGCGCGGGCCTGCTCGGCGGCGCGGCGCAGGCGCATCGGCACCGACGACTCGAGCGCGCCGAGCTGCTCCTCGACCTCCTCGACGCCGACCCCGAGCCGGGGCTTCCGCCGGCGCAGCTGCTGCAGCCGCCGCACCAGCACCGCGAACGCGATGAGCAGCAGGATCATCGCGGCGACGGCGATGGAGGTCTGCACGAGGTGCAGCTCGTCGGTGATGTCGACCTTGTAGGCGTTCTCGTCGGGCGACACGCTGTTTCCCGACACGCCGCCGCCGGTCCCCCGTTCCAGCGGCACGTCCCGCAGGCTGCCGGGCACCGCCGACTTCCCCCGCGCGGACACCACCGCGAACAGGAGCAACGCCGCGACCGCGCACAAGGCGGCAACCCGGGAGCTCCTCATCCCTCGCAGCATGCCGCACGGCTGCCGGAAGGGAAGGGATTTTATGCAGTCGATACCTGCTGGGACGGGCAATTGTGCACGTCGTGTGCGCCCGCCCGGTCCATATTTCGCCCGTTCGTGCCACAACCGGGCGGCGGCGGACCGGCGGCCTCGACGGTGATCTCGATCCGCGGCCAGGGCAGCGGCCGCACGGTGACGCGGGCGCTGCGGTCGGGAGCGCGGAGCAGCTTGCCGAGCACGGCCAGCACGAGACCCAGTGTCCAGGCGAGAACGGCGAGCACGAGGAGAAAGGTCACGGGAGTCGTTTCCCTTTGCCCGTCAGGAGTTGGCTGGATCGCCCCCCAGGGCGCGACGGGCCTGCGCGTGAACCGAGTGTAACCGCGCGGCGGCCAGGCGCTCAAGAATCCAGGCCCGCCAGCTCCTTCGCCCGGGCGAGGACCGCCTCCACCATGGCCGGGGTGAGCCTGCCGGTGAACGTGTTCTGCTGGCTCACGTGGTAGCAGCCCAGCAGGTGCAGCGGCCGCGGTCCCGCCAGCGTCACCGCCGCGCCGTGGCCGAACCGGGGGCGCGGCGTGGGCACCGTCCAGCCGGCGTCGGCAAGCACCGGCAGCAGCGCCTGCCAGCCGAACGCGCCGAGCACGACGATCGCCCGTACCGGCAGCAGCGACAGCTCCTCCGCCAGCCACGGGCGGCAGCGGTCGCGCTCCGCCGGGGTCGGCTTGTTCGCCGGCGGGGCGCAGCGCACCGGCGCGGTGATGCGCACGCCGTACAGCTCCAGGCCGTCGCCGATGTGCGTGGACGTCGGCTGCGAGGCCAGGCCCACCGCGTGCAGGGCCGCGTAGAGCACGTCCCCGGACCGGTCGCCGGTGAACATCCGGCCCGTGCGGTTTGCGCCGTGCGCGGCCGGGGCCAGCCCGACGATGGCGAGCGGCGCGTCGGCCGGGCCGAAACCGGGCACCGGGCGGCCCCAGTACGTCTCGTCCGCGAACGCCGCGCGCTTGACCCGCGCGACCTCCTCCCGCCAGGCCACCAGCCGCGGGCACGCACGGCACTCGGTCACCTGCCGGTCCATTCGGGCCAGATCGGACACGCGGCAATTGTCCTTGGCGTCCGTCCGAACTCACCACGTAGGGTGCGGATCATGACGGACGCGGCACCCGAGACGACCACCGAGGAGAAGCCGGCCGAGCCGGCCGACGACCTCGTGACCACCAACCACTCGCTCACGGTCAAGCGCCGCAAGCTCAACTACACGGCCACCACCGGCCGCGTCGTGCTGCGCAAGGAGGTCGTCACCGACGGCAAGTTCGACGGGCACCAGCCCAAGGCGGAGGTGTTCCTCACCGCGTACACACTGGACGGTGCCGACCCGGCCAAGCGCCCGGTGACGTTCGCCTTCAACGGCGGGCCCGGCTCGTCGAGCGTGTGGCTGCACCTCGGGCTGCTCGGCCCGCGCCGGGTCGTCTCGGGTGACGTCGGCGACCTCGCCGCGCCGCCCTACGAGCTCGTCGACAACGCCGAGACGCTGCTCGCGCACAGCGACCTCGTGTTCATCGACCCGGTGTCGACCGGCTACTCGCGCGCGGTCAAGGGCGAGAAGCCCGGCGAGTATCACGGCTTCCAGGGCGACATCGAGTCCGTGGCCGAGGTGATCCGGCTGTGGACCTCGCGCAACGACCGGTGGATGTCGCCGAAGTTCGTCGCCGGCGAGTCCTACGGCACCACGCGGGCCGGCGGGCTCGCCCACCACCTGCAGACCCGCTACGGCATGTACCTCAACGGCCTCATGCTGATCTCCGCGGTGCTGGACTTCGCGACCCTCGACTTCACCGCCGGCAACGACCTGCCCTACGCGCTCTTCCTGCCGACGTACGCGGCGATCGCGCACTACCACGGCCTGCTCGGCGACCGCCCGCTCGAGGAGGTGCTGTCCGACGCCGAGGACTTCGCCGCCCGCGACTACCCGTGGGCGCTGGCCCGCGGCAGCCGGCTGTCCACGGAGGAGCGCGCGGCCGTGGTCACGCGGATCGCGGCGCTCACCGGGCTGTCCGAGGAGTACGTCGACCGGGTGGACCTGCGCATCGAACACGTCCGGTTCTACACCGAGCTGTTGCGGCACAAGCGGTTGGCGGTCGGCCGGCTGGACTCGCGGTTCACCGGGTGGACGCCCGACTACGGCATGGAACACTTCGACGAGGACCCGTCCTTCACGGCGATGATGGGCTCGTACACGGCGGCGCTGAACCACTACCTGCGGGGCGAGCTGGACTACCCGAACGACCTGCCGTACGAGATCCTCGCGTCGGGCGTGCACGACGCGTGGTCGTACAAGGAGTTCGAGAACGCCCACGTGACCGTCGCCGACAAGCTCGCCGCGGCCATGCGGGCGAACCAGCACCTGAAGGTCCACGTGGCCTTCGGCTACCTCGACGGCGCGACGCCCTACTACGCCTCCGAGCACGTGCTGGCGCACCTGAACATCCCCGCGGAACTGCGCGCCAACATCTCGTCGGCCTACTACGAGGCGGGCCACATGATGTACGTCCACGAGCCGTCGCGCATCCAGCAGGCCAAGGACCTGGCCGACTTCGTCGCCACGGCGTCGAACCGCTGACCGCGACGGACGTCATCGTGGGCGCGGTCTGACGCCTACTTGTCCTCGGACGTCTCCTCCGCGTCCGGGGCGGCCGGCAGGTCGCCGCCGATGTCGGCGAGCTTGTCGTTCAGCTTCTCGATGATCACGTCGGCGTGCTCGCCCGGGACGACCTCGCGCACGACGTCCGCGAGGAGCATGCGCTGGGCCGCCACGACCTCCTCCGAGGTCGGCATGTGCTCGGCGATCTTCTCGTCGAGGATGCGGGTCATCTCCGGCGTGCTGGTGTTGTCGGAGTTGATCGCGGCGAGAATCGCGGCCTGACTCGCCGCGATGCGGCGCTGGTTCTCGACCACGACCGCGTAGGTGTTGGACACCCGTCGCTGCGTCTCGACCAGAACCCGGTACTGCTGCGGTGTCATGACGTCCTCCTCGACGCCGGGCCAGTGGTCGGCCACGACGGACAGATCGAAGTGCCCCCGCCCGTGCACGGTCGGGTCGGCGTACTGCTTGGCCACGGCACCGGCGGGAATCGTGGCGATGCCGTCGTACTTCGCGATCCAGTAGTGCGGCTCGCGGACGTTCTGCCGGCGGAACTCCGCGCGCACCGTCGGCCAGGTGGAGGCGTTGCAGTACACGCTCGGGTCCACGCCGGCGCGGCGGCGCATGGACACCCAGCCCGGCGCCTGCGCAGGCGTCGCGTCCCCGGGCTCGACGTCGAGCACGTGCCCGTCGTTGACGCTGGCGAAGATCGCTATCCGGACCTTCACCGCGTTCGGGAACCTCGCCCACTCGGCCGCCGACCAGGCGTACCGGCTGGGCGGCAGGTACCCGGCCACCATCTCCGCCGACCGCGGGATCGCGCTCGGCGTGACCGAGTCGTACATGGTTCGGGGCATACGCGGACCTCCAGACCGTGATCGCGCGTCGCGGTCTCTCCATGACGTTGAGTCACTATCGTCCGCCGTGTCCGGTAGGTGAAGCTACCCGCCGAACGTCGCCTTCCGGCCCGCCGTTCGGCCTCACCCGAACGGCCGCCGGACCCATGCGACTCTTCCCGGCGAGCGAGCAGCGCAGCCGCCGCTCGACACCCACGCTCATCGCGCTCGCCGCCAGCTGAGCGCGAGCGGACTGTCCACAAGGGTCGTCCCCAGTGTGCACAAAACGAGCGCCCCGGGCCGTGGCCCGGGGCGCTCGTCGAGATACCCGATGAACTACTTGGCGAACTTCTTGCCCTGCGTCACGGCCGCCCAGGCGTCCACGATGCCGTTGCCGTAGAAGCCGTTGAACTCCGTGCCGCCCGCACAGGTCGCCGTGAACGTGGCGTCGCGGCCCTCGTTCAGGTAGTCGACCGTGCGCGGAACCGGGCACGGCGTCGCGAACGCGGTGCCCTCGAGCACCCGCTGCACCTTGTCCGGATCCATGGTCACCTTGCCGCCGCTGTACTTGCCGAACTCGCTGACGATCAGCGAGGACACGCCGGCCGCGTGTGGCGAGGCCATCGAGGTGCCCTGCAGGAACTGGTAGTACCCGACCTTGCCGCCGGCGCCGGTCGCCTTCTGCACCCCGAGCGCGACACCGTCCGGCGTGACGTTGCCGTCGGCGTCGATGTTGCCCTCGGCGATACCCACGTTCTTCGGGTACGTCGAGAGGATCAGGTTCTCGTTGGTGCGGAACAGCGGCGTGCCGAAGTAGTCACGGAAGTAGCCGCCCGGCGCGGACACCGAGATCTGCTCGGTGCCGTAGCTCGAGTAGTCGGCCTTCTTGCCCGACGGGCCGAGCGCGGACACGCCCAGGACGTGCGGGCCCTCGACCGGCAGGTCGAGGCAGGTCGCGTTGTCGATCGTGCGCGTCTTCGCCGTGCCGGCCGGGAAGTCCGGGCTCGTGGCGTCCGGCTGCGGGTTGCCGTTGTCCTCGTGCTGGTTGCCCAGCGCGGCGACGTTGGTCACGCCCTTGCGGTGCGCGTAGTTCAGCGCGCGGGTCATCGCGGTGATGATGGTCCGCTGCTGGGCCTGCTCATCCGGCGAGTCGGCCGGGTTGTTGGGGCAGTTGTACAGCCACGGGTCCACGAAGAACGACATGTTGACCACGTCGATCCCCGCGTCGCCGGCGTAGGTGAGCGCGTCGACGACCGGCTGCAGGAAGAAGAAGCCCGAGTCCTGGCCGCCGCGGATGTTCACGATCGTCACGTCCGGCGCGACGCCGGAGACGCCGAAACCGTTGGCGGCGGCGGCGATGGTGCCGGCCACGTGCGTGCCGTGCCCGCCGTCGTCCCAGTCGGCCGGGTCCACGCAGCCGCGGAACTCACACGGCCCGTCGACGACCTGGCCGAGCTCGTCGGTCGGGATGTCGTGGGTGAAGTTGCGCGAGTCCTTGCGGTCGAAGTTCGGCGCGATGTCCGGGTGGTTGCCGTCCACACCGGTGTCCAGGATGCCGACCTTCACCCGCTTGTCGCCGGGCTGCACGGTGCGGGCCAGGTCCGACCGCACCATCGACAGACCCCAGAGCTGCCCGTCCAGCGGGTCCATCCCCGCCGCGGCGCGGTGCTTCTTCGCGCCGGACTTCCCGTGCTCGGCCTTCTCCTTCACGACGCGCTTGTCGGCGGCCCGGTCGGGCGACTCGCCGACCACGCGTACCCGGCTCGCGTACATCACGTCGGACGACGTGGCCAGCCGCTGGGTGAACCCGTTCTCGGGAGCGGTCGCGGTGACGAGTCCGACCGCGGCGTTGCTCCGCTCGACCTTGCCGCCGGCGGCCTTGATCGCGGCCTCGGCCTGGGCCACCGCGACCCCGTCGCGGGCGAGCACGCTGTACTCGACCGTCTTGCCGGACAGCTCCGGCTGCGCGGTGGCGGTCGGCAGCGCCATGACCGACAGCCCGGCGAATACCGGGACGGCCAGCAACGCCATCAGTGTCTTGCGTTTCACGCAAACTCCTCCTCGCTAGAACTACCGCCCCGACTTGCCCTTTGTTAGGGCACGACTGATCTTTCCTCAGCGAAGTGGCACGCGCTGGGATGTCCTGCTCCGCGCGTCGCCAGTTCGGGTTCGGAATCGGCGCAGATCTCCTGCGCCTTCCAGCATCTGGTGCGGAACCGGCAACCCGACGGCGGATCGACCGGGCTCGGTACGTCACCTTCCAGGCGGATGACCTGTCGCTGCCCGCGCGCGGTGGGATCGGCCACCGGGACCGCGGAGAGCAGCGCCTGGGTGTAGGGATGCGTGGGATGGTCGTAGATCTGGTCCTCCGTGCCGATCTCGACGACCTTGCCGAGGTACATGACGGCCACCCGGTCGGACAGGTGGCGCACCACGGACAGGTCGTGCGCGATGAACACATAGGACAGTCCGAAGGCGGACTGCAGCTCCGCCAGCAGGTTCATCACCTGCGCCTGGATCGACACGTCCAGGGCGGACACCGGCTCGTCGCAGATGATCACGTCCGGGCGCAGCGCGAGCGCGCGGGCGATGCCGATGCGCTGGCGCTGACCGCCGGAGAACTGGTGCGGGTACCGGTTGAGGTGCTCGGGGTTGAGCCCGACGACGTCGAGCAGCTCGCGCACCTTCGTCGATCGCGAACCCTTTGGTGCCACCTCGGGGTGAATTTCGAACGGCTCGCCCACGATGTCGCCAACCGTCATCCGCGGGTTCAGCGACGTGTACGGGTCCTGCAGCACGATCTGGATGCTGCGCCGCAGCTTGCGCAGCTCCGCGCCGCGCATCGCGAAGACGTCCCGGCCGGCGAAGCGGACGGTCCCGCTGGTCGGCGGCTCCAGGCGCATCAGGACCTGCGCGAGCGTGGACTTGCCGCAACCGGACTCGCCGACGACGCCGAGCGTCTCGCCGCGGCGCAGCTCGAAGGACACCCCGTCGACCGCGCGCACCTGGCCGATCGTGTGCTTGAACAGCACGCCGACCCGGACCGGGAAGTGTTTGACCAGGTCACGGACCTCAAGGATGGGCTCGGCGGCAAGTGACTCAGACACTGCGCACCAGCTCCTCCGCGAAATGACAAGCGCTCATCCGCCCGAGACCGAGCCGGTGCCCCGTCGGCACGTCCGTCCGGCACAGATCCTGCGCCATGAGACACCTCGGATGGAAGGGGCAACCCGGCGGAATGTTGAGCAAACTGGGCGGCAGGCCCTTGATGGTGTTCAGCTCGGCTCCCTTCTGGTCCAGCCGGGGCAGCGAGTCCATGAGCGCCGCGGTGTACGGATGGCCCGGCCGGCGGTAGAGCGACACCGCGTCGGCGTGCTCCACGATCCGGCCGGCGTACATGACCGCGATGCGGTCGGCCACCTCGGCGACCACGCCCAAGTCGTGCGTGATGAGGATGAGCCCCATCCGCCGCTGCGCCTGGATCTCGGCGAGCAGGTCCATGATCTGGGCCTGCACGGTCACGTCGAGCGCGGTGGTCGGCTCGTCGGCGATCAGCACCTCCGGGTCCAGCGCCAGCGACATCGCGATCATCGCGCGCTGGCGCATGCCGCCGGAGAACTCGTGCGGGTACTGGCGCACCCGGCGCCGCGCGTGGGGGATGCGCACCAGGTCGAGCAGCTCCACCGCGCGCGCCCGGGCCTGCCTGCGGGTCATGCCCAGCCGCACCCGCAGCTGCTCCTCGATCTGGAAGCCCACGGTGAACACGGGGTTCAGCGCGGACAGCGCGTCCTGGAAGACCATCGCGATGCCCTGGGCGCGCACGTCGGTACGCCGGTCCTCGTCCGCGGCGAGCAGGTCCTCCCCGCGGTAGCGGATCTCGCCGCCGGTGACCACGGCCGGCGGCACGTCCAGGATCCCCATGATCGCCTGGGCGGTGACGCTCTTGCCGGACCCGGACTCGCCGAGCACGGCCAGCGTCTCCCCCGCGTCGACGGTGTAGCTCACGCCGTTGAGCACGCGGGCCACGCCGTCGCGGGTGTGGAACTCCACGAACAGGCCGTCCACCTCGAGCAGGGGTGGCTCGGGGAGCTGGCCCGGGTCGGTCACGTCGGTCATCCCGTCACCTCAGCTTCGGGTCGAGTGCTTCGCGCACGGCGTCGCCGAGCATCACGAACGCGAGCACGGTCGCGGTCAGGAACCCGGCCGGGAACAGCAGCATGTGCGGCGCCACCCGGACGAAGTTGCGCGAGTCGGCGATCATCACGCCCCAGGAGACGGCCGGGTCGCGCAGCCCGATGCCCAGGAACGACAGCGTCGCCTCGGCGCCGATGAACGCGCCGAGCGCGATAGTCGCGTAGACCAGCACCGGGGCGAGGCAGTTCGGCAGCAGGTGGCGGAAGATGATGCGAGCCGGGCGCGCGCCGAGCGCCCGGGCGGCCTTCACGTAGTCCTGCTGCTTCGCCGCGATCGCCGCCGACCGCATGATCCGCATGGCCACCGGCCAGGACAGCACGGCGAGCGAGAGCACCACCACCCCGACGATCGGCAGCGCGCCCTGCACCCCGGCGTTGCGGAACAGGGTCAGGATGACGATCGCGCCGAGCACGAACGGCAGCCCGAAGAAGACCTCGCCGATGCGCGACAGCAGCCCGTCGACCCAGCCGCCGGCGAAGCCGGCGAGGATGCCGAGCACGCTGCCGATGAGCACGGTGAACACCGCCGCCCCGAGCCCGACCAGCAGCGACCAGCGGGTGCCGTAGACGACGCGGGCGTACACGTCGCGGCCCTGCAGGTCGTAGCCGAACCACGCGTCCGCCGACGGTGGTTCGCGGGTGTGGGACAGGTCCTTGAGGTTCGGGTCGGCCGAGGTGAACAGGCCCGGGAACAGCGCCACGACCACCAGCAGCACGATCACCGACCCGGCGATGACGAACAGCGGGCGGTGGCGCAGGTCGCGCCACGCGTCCGAGGCGAGGCTGCGTGGCTTGCCGGGCTTGACGACGGCGTCCTCGACGTGCTCGGCACCGACCACATAGGACTCCGTGTCCCGGGTGGCGGTGCTGCCGGCGGTGGCCGCGGTGGGGTCAGTCATAGCGGATCCTCGGGTCCAGTACGGCGTAGAGCAGGTCGATGATCAGGTTGACCACCAGGAACACGAGCACCAGCAGCACGACCACGCCGGTCACCACGACGCCCTCCTTGGAGAGGATCCCGTCGTAGACGAGGCGGCCGATGCCGTTGATGCCGAAGATGCCCTCGGTGACGATGGCCCCGCCCATCAGCCCGCCGATGTCGGTGCCGAGGAACGTCAGCACCGGGATCAGCGAGTTGCGCAGCAGGTGCACCCAGACGACCCGGTGGTGCGGCTGGCCCTTCGCGACCGCGGTGCGGATGTAGTCCGACCGCTTGTTCTCCGCGATCGAGGTCCGGGTCAGCCGCGACACGTATGCCATCGACAGGCTGCCGAGCACGAACCCGGGGATGATCAGCTCCGACCAGTTCGCCTCCGCGGAGACGGTCGGCGTCATGATCTCCCACTGGAAGCCGAGCAGGATCTGGATCACGAAGCCGGTCACGAAGGTCGGGATCGCGATCAGGAACAGCGTCGAGACCAGCACCAGGCTGTCGAGGAACCCGCGGCCGCGCAGGCCGGTCACGATGCCCGCGACGAGCCCGATGACCGCCTCGATGGCGACGGCGACGAGAGCCAGCCGCACCGACACCGGCCACCGCAGCGCGATCAGCTCGCCGACGTCGAGCCCGGAGAACGTCTCCCCGAAGTCGCCGGTGAGCAGGCTGCCCATGTACTTGAAGTACTGGACGAAGATGTTGTCGTCGAGGTTGTACTTGTCGGTCATCATCGCGATGAACGAGTCCGGGCAGGGCCGCTCACCGCACATGCCGGCGAACGGGTTGCCCGGGATCGACCACACGAGCACGTAGATCAGGAACGTGCAGCCGACGAACACCGGGATGAGCTGGAGCAGGCGCCGTAGTACGTAGCGGCCCATGATGTCCGCGCCCCTTCGGGATCACCCGCGCCGGCCGGCCCGCGGATCCACTCGCGGGCCGGCCTGCGCCGGGTTGCCAATGTTGCTTCAGACGGCTACTTGACCTCGACCGTCGACAGGTCGAGCTCGCGTTTCGGAGTCATCCGCACGTTGGTGAGCCGGTCGGACCACGCGTAGATCGACGGGTTGTTCCACAGCGGCACCGAGGGCATGTCCTCCGCGATCATCTCCTCGGCCTCGTGGTAGAGCGCGAAGGCCTCCTCCTCGGTCGGCGCGCTGTCCGCGGCGTCGAGCTTGGCGTCCACCTCGGGGTTGGTGTAGCCGTTGTCGTTCGAGGAACCGCCGGTGCGGAAGATCGGGTTGAGGAAGTTCTCCACCAGCGCGTAGTCCGCGAGCCAGCCCGAGCGGTAGATCTGGTCCATGGTGTGCGCGTTGATCGCCTCGCGGACCTCGCCGAACTCCTGCACGGGCACGAACGTGCAGTCGGCGCCGAGCGCGTTCTCGATCTGCCCGCACACCGCCTCGACCCATTCCTTGTGGCCGCCGTCGGCGTTGCTGGTGATCTCGATGCCACCCTGCCAGCCCGACTTGTCGAAGAGCTTCTTCGCCTCCTCCGGGTTGAACTCGCACCACTTCCCGCAGGCGCCCTCCTCCCAACCGGGCAGCTTGGGCACGCCGTAGCCGGTCGCGGGCTTGCGGGTGCCCTCGTAGATCGCGTCGACGATCTCCTGGCGGTTGATGGCCATCGAGACGGCGTGCCGGAAGTCCACGCTCTGGTACTTCTTGTCGTACAAGGGGAACGAGATCGTCTGGTTGGCCAGCACGTCCGCCAGGTCGGCGCGGCCCGGCAGGTCCTGCTGCCAGACGTTGCCGGCTATCGCCTGCGGCGGCAGCGTGTCGAGGAAGTCGAGCTGATTGCCCTTGATGTCCACATAGGCCGCGTCGGAGTCCATGAACCGGAACTTGACGTGGTTGATCTTCGGCTTGTCGGTGCCCTGGTAACCGGCGAACCGCTGGATGCGCAGTTCCTGGTCGGGGACCCGGTCGACGTACTCGAACCCGCCGTTGCCGACCGGATTGTCGAGGTACTTCTCCTTGTCGGCGAAGAAGACGTCGGGCATCGGCATGTAGGCCGAGTAGCCGGTCTTGGTCTTGAAGATCGCGTGCGGCTTGGTGAAGGTGACGGTGAACGTGTAGTCGTCGACCACCTTCAGGCCGGACAGGGTCTTCTCCGGCGGCGTGGGCGGCTTCTTCGGCCCGTCCTGGTCCGGGTCCTCGGAGAAGACCTGGTCGTAGCCCTCGATCTGCGCGAAGAAGCTGGACTGCTGCTGGCCGTTGGGGCTGTAGGCGGTGTAGTTCCACGCGTCGACGTAGTTCTTCGCGAGCACCGGGGTGCCGTCGTGGAACTTCCAGTCCTTGCGCAGCTTGATCGTGTACTCGTTGGGCTTGGTGAGCTCGAAGGACTCGGCGTTGGCGAGCCGCGGCTCGCCGGAGGCCGGGTCGTAGTCCATGAGGCCGGTAAAGAGGGCGTCGATGATCTTGCTGCCGCCCGTCTCGTTGGTGTCGCCCGGTACGAGCGGGCGTTCCGGCTCGGTGCCGAACACGGTGATCTCCGTGTTCTCGTTCTTCTGCGGGTCGCCGCCCCCGCCGCCGCTCTCGTCCTCGTCTCCGCCGCCACAGCCGGCGACGGCGAGGGCGATCGACAGTGGGATCACCGCCGCCGTCCAGCGCGGTCCACGCATGCCCGTCACTCCTCCCAGGAATAAAAGAATGTGGAAGGAAGTTAACGGCGGAATTGGCGGGAAACCCGGCCCCGGCAGTTACGAAGAAGCGCCGATCGAGCACATTGTGCGCATTTTCCCGCGGGCATATCCCCGCGCACACCGGGTGTGCCGCCGAATGTGCGCTCTTGGCCTCACAGCAGGGAAAGCACGATCCCGTCGAGAATGTCGTGCTCGCTCACGAGCAGTTCGCTGATTCCCGCCGACTCGGCGAAGCGGGCGGCGAGCACCTGCGTTATCAGCGCGCCGCCGCCGATCACGTCGGCGCGGCCCGGATGCATGGGCCCCAGCGCGGCGCGCTCCTCGTGCGTGGCGGCGAGCAGCCGCGCCGCGGTGCGGTCGAGCTCGGCGCCGGAGAGCCGGGAGAGGTGGATGGCGTCGGCGTCGTACTCGGGCAGGCCCTGGGCGACCGCGGACAGGGTGGCGATCGTGCCGGCCACGCCGACCCAGGTGCGCGCCTTGGCCACCGGCACGGTCGCGAACGCCTGACCGAGCACGTCGCCAGCGAACTCGCGGGCGGCGGCGATCTCGCCCTCGGTGGGCGGGTCGGACTTCAGGCAGCGCTCGGTGATCCGCACGCAGCCGATGTCGACCGACCGCGCGCCCATGACGTCCGCGTGCACCCCGTCCCAGGTGCCGACGACGACCTCGGTGGACCCGCCGCCGATGTCGGTGACGACGAACGGCCCCTCGTCTGGCTCGAGGTCGCCGACGGCGCCGGTGAAGCTCAGCCGGGCCTCCTCGTCGCCGGAGATCACCTCGGCCTCGGCGCCCAGCACGTCCCGGGTCATGCCGAAGAACTCGTCGCGGTTGGCCGCGTCGCGGGTGGCGGAGGTGGCGACCATGCGCACGCGCTCGGCACCCTTGCGCCGGCAGATCGCCGTGTAGGCGGCGAGCGCGTCCCGGGTGCGACGCAGCGCGTCCGGGTGCAGCGCGCCGGTGGCGTCGACGCCTTGCCCCAGGCGGACGATGCGCATCTCCCGGTGCACGTCACGCAGGTTCGTGGTCCCGTCGTCGTGCCGGGTCACGTCGGCCACCAGGAGCCGGATCGAGTTCGTCCCGCAGTCGATCGCCGCTAGTCGAGGCATGCGCCCAGCCTATTGCGACCGGCCGTGCCTCAGGAGCTGGCCACCACCGACGAGCCGGCCGGGCCGGCCGGAGCCGACGACGCGGGGGGCTCCGGCGTCGGCGTCACGGTGGTGGTGTCATCCGACGCTGACGACGAGGACGACGGCGGCGACGTAGTCGACGACGGCGGGCACGACGGGGTCGTGGTGGTGCTCGGCGGCGACGACGGCGGCGTGGTCGTCGTCGTGCTGGTGGTCGTGGTCGGACCGCACGACGGCGAGGTGGTGCTCGACGTCGGCCGCGGGCTGCTGCTGGACGGCCGGCTGCTCGACGTGGTGGAGCTCGGCGGCTTGTGCGCGCCCGGCTTGTGCGGGGCCGCATGCGCGCCGCCCGGGCGCAGCGCGGCCAGCTCGGCCGGGTTGACCGGCGTCGTCGGCAGCGGCGTGGTGCCCTTCCGGTACGCGTCCGCCCAGATCAGCACGGTCGTCACGTAGCTGTCGGAGTGGTTGTAGCGGAACACGGCGACCGCGCGGTCCTTGGGCTTGGACAGGTCCAGGCCGCCCGAGCACAGGTACTTGCCGGCCGCGAGCGAGGCGTCGTAGACGTTGTGCGGGCTGGCGGTGCCGTCGTTGTTGCCGTCGGAGGCGTAGCCGCGCCACGTCGACGGGATGAACTGCATGGCGCCGACCGCGCGGTCCCACCGCGGGTCGTCGTCCAGGTCGCCGCCGTCGGTGTCGCGAATCGCGGCGAAGCCGCCGCCGTTGAGCACGGGGCCGAGGATGTGCGGGACGGTGTTGCCCTTCGCGTCGACCTGGCCGCCGCGGGCGTGGTTCGACTCGATGCGGCCGATGCTCGCGAGCAGCGACCAGTGGATCCGGCAGGACGGGACCTCGGTGGCGAGCAGCTGGGCGGCGTTCTGGTAGGCCTTGAACAGGTCGCTGGGGATCATCAGCGGGCCGGTGGGCAGGTCGCCCGTCGTGCCCAGCTGGCGGAGCTTGTCGATGTCGCCGGCGGAGTCGAGCACCTCGTCGCCGATGCGGTCGTCGTCGCCGACCTGGCCGTTCGCGCTCACGGAGTCCGGGTCGGTCATGCCGTACAGCCCGCCGCCCACACCACCCGCGACCACGGCGCCGACGCCGGTCGGCTCCCCCGCGACGGCCGCCGCGACGAGCAGCATCGTGCCGGTGGCGGTCGCGACCTTCCGGCGACGCCTTCTCGCCCGGCGCTGGTCCTTGGCGACCGATCTCGTGGTCTTCGCCGTGCTCACTGGTCCGGAACCCCTTCGCCTAACGCGCGATTTCCGACTCTAGTCCGGGTCGCTGTCCGTCGCTGCCCGTACGCCGATTGCCACCATTTCACGAACCATCATGACAAGAAAGAGGTCAGTCACGGGTCAAGACGATCGTCTGTCGATGGTCCTACGGATGGCGGACGGAACGCGCTGCCCAGGAGGTTGCCCGTTCGGGAACATTCCATGTCTACGATTCGCAGCCGCCGCTGGGCCAGTTGTCCGCCAAATGGACCAATGTCTCGTCCCCGAACGGGTTGACACCGGAACCGGCAGCGAGCGCGTGCGCGACGTGGACGTGCAGGCATTTGACCCGTCCGGGCATGCCGCCCGCGCTGACGTCCGTGCCGAGCGGCTCGATGGCGTCACGCTCGGCGAGGTAGGCGTGGTGCGCGGCGAGGTAGGCGGCCGCCAGATCCGGGTCGGTGCGCAGCCGGTCGGTCATCTCGCGCATGAGCCCGCTCGCCTCCAGCGTGCTGACGAGCGACGTCAGCCGCGGGCAGGTCAGGTAGTAGAGGGTGGGGAAGGGCGTGCCGTCCTCGAGCCGGGGGCTGGTCTGCACGACCGACGGGTGGCCGCTCGGGCAGCGGGCGGCGACGGCGCGGACGGCCCGGGGCGGGCGGCCGAGCTGTGCGGCCACGATCGCGCGGTCCTCGTCCGACACGGGCACGAGGTTCACTCGGACACCGCATTCCACAACGTGAGGTACCAGGACTCGTCGAGCGACTGCTTCTTGTCCCCGTCGCCGCCGCCCCGCGCCTGGTCGTCGTCGGGCAGCTCCACCATGTACGGCGTCTCGCCGGGCATCACGTACCGCAGCCGCCGCCGCGCCTCGGCCTCGACCTGCGCGGGATCCTCCAGCTGCGCCTTGCGCTTCTCGAGCGCCTCGACCTGCGCCCGTAAGTCCGCCTGCCGCTGCTCCTGGATCTGCACCTCGTCGCGCTGCGACAGGTAGGTCCGCAGCGGCACGGCCACCGACAGCGCGAGCGCGCACACGACGATCGCGAGCACCGCGGCGCGCCGCGTGGTGGACAGGCCGACCGCGGCCGCCGCGCGCGCGGTCCGGCTGCGCGCCGGGTCGCGATCCTGGTCCGCGGCGACCGGCCGGGCGGGCCGGCCGTCGCGGGGCCGGTCGCGGCGGGCGCTCTGCGGGCGGCCGCCGGCACGGCGCGCGCGGACATCGCCGCGCCGCCGGGACCGGTCGGCCTCGCGCCCGGACACGCCTCAGCCCTCGGGGTTGAACCGGGGGAAGGCGAGGTCGCCGGCGTAGCGGGCGGCGTCGCCGAGGATCTCCTCGATGCGCAGCAGCTGGTTGTACTTCGCGGTGCGCTCGCCGCGGGCCGGCGCGCCGGACTTGATCTGCCCGACACCGGTGGCCACCGCGAGGTCGGCGATCGTCGTGTCCTCGGTCTCGCCCGAGCGGTGGCTCATCATGCTGCGGTAGCCGTAGGACGTCGCGAGCGAGACCGCGTCGAGGGTCTCGGACAGCGTGCCGATCTGGTTGACCTTGACCAGCAGCGCGTTCGCGGCCCGGCGGGCAATGCCCTCCTCGAGCCGATCCGGGTTGGTGACGAACAGGTCGTCGCCGACGACCTGGACCTTCTCGCCGATCTCGTCGGTGAGCCGCACCCAGCCGTCCCAGTCGTCCTCGGCGAGCGGGTCCTCGATGGACACCATCGGGTAGGCGTCGAGCAGCCCGGCGTAGTACGCGAGCATCTGCTCGGCGCTGCGCTTGCTGCCCTCGAACGCGTAGGCGCCGTCGGCGAAGAACTCGGTCGCGGCGACGTCCAGCGCGAGCGCGACCTGCGAGCCGACCGCGTAGCCGGCCTTCTCGATCGCGGTGACGATCAGGTCCAGCGCGTCGCGGTTGCTCGGCAGGTTCGGCGCGAACCCGCCCTCGTCGCCGAGCCCGGTGCCGAGGCCGCGGCTCTTGAGCACCGACTTGAGCGAGTGGTAGACCTCCGCGCCCCAGCGCAGCGCCTCGCGGTAGGACTCCGCGCCGATCGGCGCGATCATGAACTCCTGGATGTCGACGTCGGAGTCGGCGTGCGCGCCACCGTTGAGGATGTTGAGCATCGGCACCGGCAGCACGTGCGCGTTCGGCCCGCCGACGTAGCGGAACAGCTCGAGCCCGCTCGACTCGGCCGCCGCCTTGGCCACGGCGAGGGAGACGCCGAGCACGGCGTTAGCGCCGAGCCGGGACTTGTCCGGCGTGCCGTCGAGGTCGACGAGCTTCTGGTCCACGATCCGCTGGTCGACCGCGTCGGTGCCGGTGAGCTCCGGGCCGATCTCGTCGATCACGGCGTTGACGGCCTTCTCCACGCCCTTGCCGTTGTAGCGGCCGGCGTCCTTGTCGCGCAGCTCGACGGCCTCGTGCTCGCCCGTCGACGCACCGGAGGGCACGGCCGCGCGGGCGAGCGTGCCGTCGTCCAGGGCGACCTCCACCTCGACAGTGGGGTTGCCACGCGAGTCAAGGATCTCGCGCGCGCCAACCTGTTCGATTACCGCCACGTGCATGCTCCTCAACCAGCGACGGGGACTACGAGCAACTTCGAGCGTAGCGGGGCGGTTTTGTCACCCGGTGGAGGCACGCGGTGTGATGCTTTCTGTAACAGCGTCGTTCCGGGTAGCGTTGGCGGTGACCATGACTGAGGACGGGCACGCCATGTTCGAGGCGTTTCGCCGCGCGGAGTCGCTGGTGGCGCAACGTCGGCCGCTTGATGCCCTCGCCGCGCTGGCCCCGGTGCTCGAGGCCGAGCCGGACAAGTCGAGCGTCCACCTGCTGGCCGGCCGCGCGTACCTCGGCTCGGCCCAGCTGCGCCGGGCGGAGCAGGCGTTCCTGCGGGTGCTGGAGCTGGACCCGACCGACCACTACGCCCGGTTCGCGCTGGGCAAGGCGCTGCAGCGGCAGACCCGGCTCACCGAGGCCCAGACCCAACTCCGCCTGGCGGTCGCCATGCACCCGGCCCCGGAGTACCAGGAGGCCCTGGGCGAAGTAAGCGCCCGCCTAGCCGTAGAAAACGACCGCCACTAACCCCGCCCCCCACTCGCGAGTCCCCCGCTCCGGTCCCGCGAGTCCCCCGTCCTCGACCGCGAGTCCCCCGTTCCGGCCCGCGAGTCCCCGGCTTAACCCGCGAGTCCAACCGTCCCGACCGGCGAGTCCAACGGTCGCGGGGCCCCGCACGTCGGCGCGCCAACGCGCGACTCGCCGGACCGGAACGGGGACACGCGCACCGGAACGGGGGACTCGCGCGACACAGCGGGGGACTCGCGGGACGGAGCGGGGGACTCGCGGGGTCTGAGCGTTGGACTCGCGGGGTGGGGTGGGCGGCTTTAGGGGGTGGCGGCTTTGGCGTAGGCGTCGGCGCCGCTGAAGACCTTTTGGCCGTAGGGGACCGAGCGGTTGTACGTCATGACCGCGCGCCACCAGCCGGCCGCCGTGGACAGGTTGCCGCCGCTGGCGCACAGGTAGCGGGCCGCGGTCAGGGCGGCATCGTCGATGTTCTGCGGGTCCGGGGTCTTGCCGTCGCCGTTCGCGCGCACGCCCCACTTGCGCCACGTCTGCGGCAGGAACTGCATCGCACCCACCGCGCGGTCCCACTTCCGGTCACCGTCGAGCGCGCCGCGGTCCGTGTCGCGGATCGCGCGCACGCCCGGCGAGCCGTCGAGCGGGACGCCGAAGACCGGCGGGTCGAGCTTGCCGTCGTCGCCGACGTCCGAGCCGTTGTACTCGCCGTGGTGCGACTCGACCCGCCCGACACCCGCGAGCGTCGACCACGACAGCCGGCACGCCGGCCGCCGCACCCGCACCGTCAGCTCCGCCTCGGCGTAGGCGACGAGGCTCCGCGACGGGATCTGCGTCTTCTCCGCGAGCGTCGTGGCCCAGTCGCGCACCGCCGCGGTCGTCGGCCGGGGCGCGGAGCGCGCCGACCCGGGCGCGATGTCCGCGTCGCTCGGTATCGCGCTGCCGGGAGCCACGTCCAGCTCCGGCACCACGAACTCGGGAGCGAGCACCGGGGGCGCCGGCCGGTCGTCCGGCCGGTTCATCCCGATGCCGACCACCACCGCGGCCACGATGACGGCCACGAGCAGCACGATCGGCCCCACCCACCGGCGCCCACGGCGCGGCGGAGGTTCGAGCAGCGTGGTCGGCGAGGTACTCGGATGGTCGGCCACGCGATCCAGGCTACGTATCCGTCCGCCTGCGCGCCGTGAGGTCCGGCGATTACACCCGCCCAGCCGATCACTCCGGGCGCATGCTCACCCACGGTGAACAGAACATACGCCGCCAAACGGACAGGAAATCTCACAGATTTGTTGATTCCGGCACCCCGGGGTGGACACCGCAAGTGAGCCTTACCTATGTTCTGCAAGGTTAGGCATACCAAATCATCGGAGGCGGTCGTGCTGTTCAGCAGCGCGCTGATCGGACTCAGGGAGGGCCTCGAGGCCGCCCTGGTCGTCAGCATCCTCGTTGCATTCCTGGTCAAGACCGACCGGCGGGACTACCTGAAATGGGTCTGGACCGGGGTCGCCGCCGCCCTCCTGATCTGCGTCGCGATCGGCACGACCGTCGCCTACACGATCGGCGAGATGCGCTTCGAGCAACAGGAGATCTTCGGCGGCACGCTGTCGATCATCGCGGTCGGGTTCGTCACCTGGATGATCTTCTGGATGCGCGCCACCGCGCGGAGCATCGCGAGCGACCTGCGCGGCAAGCTGTCCACGGCGGTCGAGCTCGGCGCGGTCGCCGTCGTGGTGATGGCGCTGCTCGCGGTCGGCCGGGAGGGCCTGGAGACGATGGCGTTCTTCTACGCCAACGTCCGCACCGCCGAGTCCGGCACGACCCAGCCGCTGATCGGCTTCATCGTCGGCATCGCGGTGGCCATCGTGCTCGGCTGGCTGATCTACCGCGGCGCGCTCAAGTTCAACCTCGGCAAGTTCTTCCAGGTCACCGGCGTGCTGCTGGTGTTCGTGGCCGCGGGCATCCTCGCCTACGGCGTGCACGACCTGCAGGAGGCCCGCGTCCTGCCCGGCCTGGACACGCTGGCCTTCGACCTGTCCGGCCCGATGCCGGAGGACTCCTGGTACGGCGCCCTCGCGAAGGGCCTCCTCAACTACTCGGCACAGACCACCGTGTTGCAGGCGATCGTCTGGGTCGCCTACGTGGCCGTCGTGCTGACGCTGTTCCTCATGCCGCGCAGGGATGCCGCGGCAGCCAGCCGGCCGGCGCCCGTGCCGGCCGGTCCCGTTTCCCCCAAGGAGAACTCGTGATCACGACACCCGTCCGCGTCGCCGCCGCCGGTATCGGCCTCGCGACCGTGGCCGTGCTCGCCGCCTGCGGCACTCAGACGCCGGAGGAGGAGAAGGGCGGCGGCGCCATCACCGTCGACGCCAGCGACGACGCGTGCAAGGTCTCGCGCGCCGAGGCCGACGCGGGCACGATCACCTTCGAGGTGACGAACAAGGGCCAGCGGGTCACCGAGTTCTACCTCTACGCCGAGGGCGACCGGATCATGGGCGAGGTCGAGAACGTCACGCCCGGCCTGACCCGGCGGCTCATCGTCGAGGTCAACGAGGGCGGCGCGTACGAGACCGCGTGCAAGCCCGGCATGCAGGGCAAGGGCATCCGCGACGCGTTCAAGGTCAGCGGTCAGGCCGACAAGCAGGTCGACACCGACACCAAGCTCGCCGAGGCCACCAAGAGCTACCAGCGCTACGTCGGCTCGCAGACCGACGCGCTGATGACCAAGACCAAGGAGTTCGTCGACGCGGTCAAGGGCAAGAAGGTCGACGAGGCGAAGGCGCTGTTCCCGGTCAGCCGCATCTACTGGGAGCGGATCGAGCCCGTGGCGGAGAGCTTCGGCGACATCGACCCGAAGATCGACAACCGCGAGGACGGCGTCGAGCCCGGCGACGAGTTCACCGGCTTCCACCGCCTGGAGAAGGACCTGTGGGTCACCGGCCTGCAGCCCGACTCCGCCGCGATCGCCGACCAGCTCCAGGCCGACATCCAGGACCTGGTCAACCGCACCAAGACCCTCGAGCTGACCCCGCTGCAGCTCGCCAACGGCGCGAAGGAGCTGCTGGACGAGGTCGCCACCGGCAAGATCACCGGCGAGGAGGACCGCTACTCGCACACCGACCTGTGGGACTTCCGCTCCAATGTGGACGGTTCGCAGGCGGCCATCGCGTCGCTGCGCCCAGTGATCGAGGAGCGCAACCCAGCCCTTCTGTCCACTCTGGACCAGCGGTTCGCGGACGTCGACGCCGTGCTGGAGAAGCACCGCAAGGGTGACGGCTTCAAGCTGTACACCGAGCTGACCCCGGCCGACATCAAGGAGATGTCCGAGGCTGTCGACGCCCTGGGCGAGCCGATCAGCCAGGTGTCCGAGGTGGTGGCAGGGCAGTGACGGAGCGGATCAGCCGGCGCCGGCTCCTCGGAGTGGCGGGCGCGGGCGCCGCCGCGGTCGGTGTCGGGGCCGCCGCCGGGGTGGTGGCGGACCGGACCCTGTCCCCCGAGTCCGTGGCGAACGCGGAGTCCGCCGCGGCCGTGCCGTTCTTCGGCGCGCACCAGGCCGGCATCGTGACCCCGGCGCAGGATCGCATGCACTTCGTGGCGCTGGACGTGAAGACGACCTCGCGCGAGGAGCTCGTCGAGCTGCTGAAGGACTGGACGGTCGCGGCCGAGCGGATGACCCGCGGGCTCGAGGCGGTCGACGACGGCGCGGTCGGCGGCCTGCACGACGCGGCACCGAAGGACACCGGCGAGGCCCTCGGGCTGCCGGCGTCCGCGCTGACGCTGACGATCGGCTTCGGCCCGACGCTGTTCGACGACCGGTTCGGGCTCGCGGACAAGCTGCCGGCGGCGCTCAAGGAGCTGCCGCCCTTCCCCGGCGACGACCTCGACCCGGCCCGCAGCGGCGGCGACATCTGCCTGCAGGCGTGCGCGAACGACCCGCAGGTGGCCGTGCACGCCATCCGCAACCTGGTGCGCATCGGGTTCGGCAAGGTCGTGGTGCGCTGGTCGCAGCTGGGCTTCGGCCGGACCTCGTCGACGTCGACCTCGCAGGCCACGCCGCGCAACCTGTTCGGGTTCAAGGACGGCACGCGCAACGTCAAGGCAGAGGAGACCGCCGAGCTCGAGAAGCACGTGTGGGTGCCGGACGGCGACGAGCAGGACTGGCTCGCGGGCGGGACCTACCTCGTGGCGCGGCGGATCCGGATGCACATCGAGATCTGGGACCGCACGCCGCTGTCCGAGCAGGAGCTGATCGTCGGGCGGGACAAGGGTGAGGGCGCGCCACTGGGCCAGGTCAAGGAGTTCGACGTGCCGGACTTCCACGTGCGAGGCGAGGGCGGGCTGCCGGTGATCGCCGACATCGCGCACATCCGGCTCGCGTCGAAGGAGTCGCTCGGCGGGGTGCGGATCCTGCGGCGTGGCTACAACTTCATCGACGGCTCGGACGGCCTCGGCCACCTCGACGCCGGCCTGTTCTTCGTCGCCTTCATGCGGGACGCGCACAAGCAGTTCGTGCCGATGCAGCGGGCGCTCGCGTCGCAGGACGACATGATGGAGTACATCGAGCACACCGGGTCGGGGCTCTTCGCCGTGCCGCCCGGGGTGCGCCGCGGCGACTACTGGGGCTCGGGCCTGTTCACCTGATCGCCTTGACCGCGTAGAACAGCGGGATTCGCGGTGCCCCGGCGGGCAGCGCGAACCAGCCGTCCGGCCCCGGGCGCATCGACGACCAGCGCGGCCAGGGCAGCCGGTGGTCCTCGCGGACGCGGTCGATGCGCAGGCCGGCGCCGGTCAGGGCGGTGACGACCTCGCCGATGCCGTGGCGCCACTCGTAGGACTCGGTGGCCTCGGTCAGCGGCGGGCCGTCGGTGTAGGTGCGGGTGCTGTCGCGCATCTCGGGCCCGTGGCCGGCGAGGTAGTCCGCGCGCAGGGTGAGCTCCTCGCTGTCGTCGATGGGCACGACGCCGAGCGCGTAGAGCAGCGGGTGGAACTCGACGACGTAGAGCGCGCCGCCCGGCTTGAGCAGGTCGTGCACGACGCCGGCCCAGCGGTCGAGGTCGGGCAGGTAGCAGAGCGAGCCCTTCCCGGTGTAGACGACGTCGAAGTCACCGTCGACGGCCTGGCGCGCGTCGTGCACGTCGGCCTGGACGTAGTCGACCTCGAGCCCGCGCTCGGCGGCGAGCCGGCGGGCCCGGTCGATCGACTCCCCGGAGAAGTCGAGCCCGGTGACCGTCGCCCCGCGCGCCGCGAACGCGACGGTCTCGGTGCCCAGGTGGCACTGCAGGTGCAGCAGGTCAACGCCGCGCAGGTCGCCGAGGTCGGCCCACTCGTAGTCGGCGAACCAGCTCTCGGCCGGCCGGCTGCCGTCCAGGCCGTAGAAGGCGCTGGCCACGTGGATCGGCGCGCGGGCGTCCCAGTTGGCGCGGTTGGCGGCGATCATCCGCCGGGTCTCGGCATCGAAGACGGTCACAGCTCCCCATGGAGCCATGACCACCTCGATCTTGTCCACCCCGCAACGTCCACCCGCAACGTCTACCCGCAGCCGCCGCTACAGCGGTGGCAGGGTTGGCGGGGTCGCCGCGGGGTTGTCCGCCAGTGCCTCCAGTGCCAGGCGGATCGCGGTGTCCAGCTGGGGGTCGCGGCCGGCCGCGTGGTCCTGCGGGGTCATCACCACCTCGACGTCGGGGTCCACGCCGTGGTTCTCCATGCCCCACTCCGAGTCGCGCATCCACGTCGCGTACCGGGGCTGGGTCACCAGCGTGCCGTCGACCAGGTGGTAGCGCATGTCGATGCCGATCACGCCGCCCCACGTGCGCACGCCGACCACCGGGCCGATGCCCAGCGTCTTGATCGCCGCGTTCACGATGTCGCCGTCCGAGCCGGAGAACTCGTTCGCCACCGCCACGACCGGTCCCCGCGGCGCGTCGCCCGGGTAGCTCTCCGCCCGGTGGCCGTTGCGGCTGACCTGCCAGCCGATGATCGTGCGCCCGAGCTTCTCCACCACCAGCTGCGACAGGTGCCCGCCACGGTTCTCCCGCACGTCGACGATCAGTCCCTCCCGCCGCACCTCCACCCGCAGGTCCCGGTGCAGCTGCGCCCAGCCGTTGCCGACCATGTCCGGCACGTGCAGGTAGCCGAGCCGGCCGCCGCTCTCCGCCAGCACGTACGCGCGCCGGTTCGCGACCCAGTCGTGGTAGCGCAGCAGCATGTCGTCCTGCAGCGGCAGCACGACGACACTGCGCGCCGCGCCGCCACCGGCCGGGCCGATGCGCAGCTCGACCGGCTTGTCCGCGGTCCCCGCCAGGAGCGGGCCGGGCCCGGCCGCGGCGGACACCGGCCGGCCGTCGACGGCGAGGATCGCGTCGCCCTCGCGGACGGCGACGCCCGGCGCACGCAGCGGCGAGCGCGCCCGCGGGTCGGACGACTCGCCCGGCAGGATCCGCCGCACCCGCCACGCGCCGTCGTCGTCGCGCGCGAGGTCCGCGCCGAGCAGCCCGATCCGGCGCGCCGACTCGAACCCGCCGCCCGACGGGAACACGTAGGCGTGCGACGTGCCGAGCTCGCCCTGCAGCTCCCAGAGCAGGTCGACGAGCTCGTCGTGCGAGCCGACCAGGTCGACCAGTGGCCGGTACCGCTCGCGCACGGCCGCCCAGTCCACGCCGCCCATGTCCGCGCGCCAGAAGTGGTCGCGCATGAGCCGCCACGCCTCGTCGAACGACTGGCGCCACTCCGCGCCCGGGTCGACCTGCACGCGCACCCGGGACAGGTCGACCTTCACGTCGTCGGCGGAGTCGGAGTCGCCGTCGGACTTGCGGTCGGCGGGCTGCACGCGCAGGTTCCCGCCGTCCCGCACCACGAGCCGCTCGCCGTCGCCGGTCGCCCACATGTCGTCGACCCCCTCGACGAGGACGTCGAGCTTGCGCTTGGCGAAGTCGTAGCGCTCGAGCACGGGCCGGTGCTCGTCGTCGTCGACCAGGTCGCTGTCCTCGTCGAGCACGCCGGACAGCGGGTCGCGCAGCCACACCAGGCCGCCCTTCACCGCCAGCAGCGCCGAGTACCGCGCGGCCGGCACGGGCACCGCGACCACCCGGTCGGCCAGCCCCTCGAGGTCGACCGCGGTGCGCGGCGGGCCGTCGTCCCCGTCGCCGTGGCCGCCGTCGTGCTTGTCCTTGCCGTCCTCTTCCTCGACCGGCCGGCCGCGCAGCTGCGGCGAGAACGGCGACGGCGTGGTCGCCGCCAGCGGCACCAGGTGCGGGCGGGTGCCGCTGGTGAACGACATGTCGAACACGTGCACGTCGTACACCGGGTCGAAGCTGCGCTGGGACAGGAACGCGAGGTGCTTCCCGTCCACGGTGAACACCGGGTCGTGGTCGACGAACCGGACCGGTGTGACGTCCACGACGGACAGGTCGGTGGTGGACGCCATCTTGATGTGCCGCAACGGCATCGGGGCCGGGTGCGACCAGGCGAGCCAGCCCGAGTCGGGCGAGAACACCAGGTCGGCCGGGTCGCCGTCGTCGGTGCGGACGATCTCGCGCAGCTCGCCGGTGTCCGCGTCCACGAGCAGCACGCGGCCGTCGTGGGTGACCACCGCGATGCGCCGCCCGTCCGGCGCGGCCGCCAGCTCGAGCACCCGGCCGAGCCGCCCGGCGCCGATGCGGCGCGGCGTCGAACCCGCGGCGAGCCCGTCGACCGGGGCGATCTCCAGCGCGTCCTCGCCGTCGGCGTCGGTGACCCAGACGACCTGCTCGCCGAGCGTGCGCGGGAGCCGGGCACGCACGCCGGGCTCGGCGGCGAGCGCGCGGGCCGGGCCGTCGCGGTGGGTGAGCCAGTGGACGGTGCCGCGGACCTCGACCGCGCTGCCGCGGCCGGTCCGGTCGGGGCCGACGTCGCCCAGCTCGTCGCGGGCGCGGACCGGGTAGGGCGCGCGGGCGGTGCGGGGCCCGCCGAGCCGGATGTCGAGCTCGCGCGGTTGCGCCGGTTCGGCACCGCCGAGGCTCTCGACCAGCCAGAGGCGGCCGGCGCGGTGGAAGATCACCCGTTCGCCGTCGGTGGCGGCGTTGCGGGCGTAGAAGCCGCCGGGCGCGTCGACGGCGTGGCGGCGCAGGCCGGAGCCGTCGGGCAGGCAGGAGTAGAGCTCGCCCACGCCCTCGTGGTCGGACAGGAACGCGACCCGGTCGCCGACCCACATCGGCGCGGTGAGGTTGCCGTCGAGGTCGGCGAGGAAGCGGGCGAACTCGCCGTCGCCGGCCGCGTCGAGCCACAGCTTGCCGGCGGTGCCGCCGCGGTAGCGCTTCCACCACGCGGGGTCGTTCATGCAGGCGCCGAGCAGCAGGGTCGCGCCGTCCGGGCCGAACGCGACGCCGCCGACGGGACCGTAGGGCAGCCGCCGGTCGCCACTGCCGTCGGCGGCGACCTCGTACGCCCAGGTGGCCCGGTTCGTGTGCTGTCCCGCCGTGCTGGCGGCGATGACCGCGCTGCCGTCGCGCGACCAGCCGAGGACCTCGGTGCTGACGTCGCCCCAGTAGGTGAGCCGGCGGCTGGCCCCGCCCTCGGCCGGCACGAGGTGCACCTCCGGATCGACGTCGCGCCAGCTGGTCCAGGCGAGCTGCGAACCGTTCGGGGAGAAGCGCGGCGCGGCGACGGGGACCTGGTCGGCGGAGACGCGCCAGGCCCGGCCACCGTCGAGCGGAGCCAGCCACACGTCGTCCTCGGCGACGAAGGTCACCAGATCACCGTGCAGGTGGGGGTGGCGGAGGTAGGAGTCGGTCACTCCGCCACGTTAGCGGCGCCGACCGACACGCGGGGTCAGTCCGCGGGCCAGAAGCGGTGCCAGTCGTCCGTGGTCATCTTCGCCGGGTCCACGCCGTCGGCCTTGGCGGCTTCCTCCGCGGCGCGCACGTCGTCGGCGAAGCGGCGGGCCACCGCGCGCAGCTCGCCCTCCGGGTCCTGGCCCGCCAGCTTCGTCCGGGCGGCCAGCTCGAAGAGATCCGCGCCCGGCAGCAGGTCTTCGGGCAGGCCGGCGCGGGACGTGCGCTGGGTCAGCTTCGCCGCCAGGGCCAGGGCCGGCTGGCCCATCGCCACTCCGTCCACACTGGACTCGCGGCGCTTCTCCTCCTGCTTGAGCTCCTCCCAGCGGACCTGCTGGGTGCCCGCGTCCCGCACCGCCGGGTCGCCGCCGGCGAAGACGTGCGGGTGCCGGCCCACCAGCTTGGCCACGAGCGACGCCGCCACGTCGTCGATCGTGAAGGAGTCCGAAGAGGACTCCTGGGCCACCCGGGCGTGGAAGAGCACCTGCAGCAGCACGTCGCCGAGCTCCTCGCGCAGGGCCGCCCGGTCACCGTCCTCGATGGCCGCCAGCAGCTCGTAGCACTCCTCCACCAGGTACTGGCGCAGCGACTCGTGCGTCTGCTCGGCGTCCCACGGGCAGCCGCCCGGCGAGCGCAGGCGGTCCATCACCGCGACCGCCTCCAGCAGGCCCGCGCCGGGGACCGGCGGCTCGGCGAGCAGCTCCGCGCCGAAGTCGAGCAGCGAGCGGACGAGCGGGTGGCCGGGATCGTCGGTGAACAGCACGATCGGGCCGGACAGGGAGACGGGCGCCGGGGGCAGGCCGAGCCCGACACCCGATGTCGCGTACACCTCGCGGTCGGAACGAAGCAACGGCACGGCCCGCGCCGGCAGCCGGCCCCGGTCGACCAGGACGACAACCGGACCGGACGTCACTGCTGCCCGTCGCCGGACTTCGGCGGGATGAACACGCCGACCGTCTCTTCCTCGCTCGGCGCGAGGCCCATCGCGGCCATGTCCCACACGCCGTAGCGCGGGCTGACCCGGATGTCGCTCTGCTCCGCGTACGGCTGCAGCATCCGCTTGCCGACCGCGACCAGCTCGGCGGGCTGGACCTGCGGCGCCTGCGAGGAGTCGACCGTCGCGTCGGTGTCGCGCTCACGGATCAGGGCGATCACCCAGAAGGCCTGCTCGGGCGACGGCTCGAACGCCACGACCGAACCCTCGCTCGAGCCGAACATCACGGTGGCCGCGAGCGCCGCGCTCTGCACGGCCGGGAACTGCTCGCCTTCCTTGGCGTCCACGCCGGCCTTCGTGTCCCGCGCGATCACCGCCGCGGCGTTGTCCGGGTCGGCGGCGAGCTCGCGGGCCTTCGCGTCCACCTTGCCCCGCAACGACTCCGCCTTGGCGCTGGGGTCCGTGGCCGCGACGCTGGTGTAGTCGATCGTGACCTGCAGCTTGTCGAAGTACTTGTCGGCGAGCTTGACCATCAGCACCTGGTCGGTGATCGTGTCGCGCAGGTCACGGGCCCGGTAGACCAGCTGCGCGGACAGCGCCTCGGTCGGCACGCTGCCGTCCGCGGGCAGCTCGTCCTTGAACGGGTCCTGCTGGACGGCCTGGTCGATCTCCTCCGGCGTCACGGAGATGTGTTCCTTGGCCGCGGCCTTGTCCAGCAGCTGGTGCAGCACGAGCTGGCCCACCGCCTCGCGCGAGACCAGGTCGAGCTTGCGCTGCTGGGCCAGCGGCCGCGCGGCCGGCTGCTCCCGCACGACCTTGTCGACCAGGTCCTGCACCTCGTCGACCGAGATCGCCTGGCCGTCGACGATCACGGCGGCGTTCACCTGACTCGGGCCCGACGCGCACGCCGTGAGGCCGGCGACCAGCGCGGTCAGCACGGCGATCAGCACGACAGGTCGCAGCTTGGAGGTCGTCACGGCTGCCGAGTTTCTCACAGCGCCTCACCCGACCGGTGCTGGGGCGATCTCCAGGGACTCGAGCAGGTGCACGCACCAGTCCAGCAGGTCCGTGTCGCGCAGCTGTGGCGCACCCATCCGGCCGCCCGCCGCGCCCTCGGTCGGCCGCGGCACGGACACCAGGTTGGTCACCGCCTTGTAGCTGGCCTTCGGGTACAACCGGTTGAGCCGGACCAGCTGCGAGTCACGCAGCGCCAGCGGGGCGAAGCGGATCAGGTTGCCCTGGGTGGCGACCTCGGTGACGCCGTGGCGGCGGCAGGCCTGCCGGAACGCCCCGACCGCGAACAGCCGGCGCACCGGCAGCGGCGGGTTCCCGTAGCGGTCCTGCAACTCCTCCTGCACCGCGGCCAGGCCCTCGGCGTCGGACGCGGCGGCGATCTTGCGGTAGGCCTCGAGCCGCAGCCGCTCCCCCGGCACGTAGTCGTGCGGGATGTGCGCGTCGACCGGCAGGTCCACCCGCACCTCGGCGAGCTCCTCCTCTTCCTCGCCCGGCTCGGCGCCCGCGTGCTTGCGGAACGCCTCGACCGCCTCGCCGACCAGCCGGACGTAGAGGTCGAAGCCCACGCCCGCGATGTGCCCGGACTGCTCGGCGCCGAGGATGTTGCCCGCGCCGCGGATCTCCAGGTCCTTCATCGCGACGGCCATGCCCGCGCCCAGCTCGGTGTTCTGCGCGATCGTGGCGAGCCGGTCGTGCGCGGTCTCGGTGAGCGGCGCCTCCGGCGGGTAGAGGAAGTAGGCGTAGCCGCGCTCGCGGCCCCGGCCCACCCGGCCGCGCAGCTGGTGGAGCTGGGCGAGGCCGAGCAGGTCGCCGCGCTCGACGATCAGCGTGTTGGCGTTCGCGATGTCCAGGCCGGTCTCGACGATCGTGGTGCACACGAGCACGTCGAACTCGCGCGCCCAGAAGCCCTCGATGATCTTCTCCAGGCGGTCCTCGTTCATCTGGCCGTGCGCGGTGACGATCCGGGCGTCGGGCACGAGCTCGCGCAGCCGCCGGGCGGCCTTCTCGATCGAGGAGACCCGGTTGTGCACGAAGAAGACCTGGCCGTCGCGCAGCAGCTCGCGCCGGATCGCGGCGCCGACCTGCTTGTCGTCGTACCCGCCGACGTAGGTCAGGATCGGGTGCCGGTCCTCGGGCGGGGTGAGGATCGTGGACATCTCGCGGATGCCGGCCAGCGACATCTCCAGCGTCCGCGGGATCGGCGTGGCCGACATCGTGAGCACGTCGACGTGCGTGCGCAGCGCCTTGATGTGCTCCTTGTGCTCCACGCCGAACCGCTGCTCCTCGTCGACGATCACGAGGCCGAGGTCCTTGTAGCGGATCCCGGTCTGCAGCAGCCGGTGCGTGCCGATGACCACGTCGACCTCGCCGGCCGCGAGCCCCTCGACGACCAGCTCGGCGTCCGGGCCGTGGGTGAACCGGGACAGGCCCCTGACGTTCACCGGGAACGACTGCATCCGCTCGTGGAAGGTGTTGAGGTGCTGCTGGGCGAGCAGCGTGGTCGGCACGAGCACGGCGACCTGCTTGCCGTCCTGCACGGCCTTGAACGCGGCCCGCACGGCGATCTCGGTCTTGCCGTAGCCGACGTCGCCGCAGATCACCCGGTCCATCGGGACGCCGCGCCGCATGTCGGCCTTGACCTCGTCGATGGCCGCCATCTGGTCGGGCGTCTCGGTGAACGGGAACGCGTCCTCGAGCTCGCGCTGCCACGGCGTGTCGGCGCCGAACGCGTGGCCGGGCGCGGACTGGCGGGCGGCGTAGAGCTGGACGAGCTCGGCCGCGATCTGCTTGACCGCCTTCTTCGCCCGGGACTTGGTGTTCTTCCAGTCCGAGCCGCCGAGCTTGTTCAGGCTGGGCAGCTCGCCGCCGACGTAGCGGGACACCTGGTCGAGCTGGTCGGTCGGGACGAACAGCCGGTCGCCGGGCTGGCCGCGCTTGGACGACGCGTACTCCAGCAGGAGGTACTCGCGGGTGGCGCCGGCGACCGTGCGCTGCACCATCTCGATGTAGCGGCCGATGCCGTGCTGTTCGTGCACGACGTAGTCGCCGGTCCGCAGCGCGAGCGGGTCGACCGCGTTGCGCCGCCGGGAGGGCATCTTGGCGGACAGGTCGCGGGTGGACGTGCCGTGCCGGCCGCCGGTCAGGTCGGTCTCGGTGAGCACGACCAGCGCCCGGTCCGGGACGCCGAAGCCCTCCTCGATCGCGCCGCGGACGACCGTGACCACGCCCGGCCGCGGCGGCCCGGGCAGGCCGTCCTCGGCGAACGTCGCGGCGACCTCGGCGTCGGCCAGCTGCTCGACGGCCCGGCGGGCGGTGCCGGCGCCGGGCACGACCAGCACGGCCGTGCCACCGGTGGCGACGTGCGCGCGCAGGTCGGCGAACGCGCGGGCGACGTCCCCGCGGTAGCCCTCGACCGGCCGGATGCCGAGCTGGACGACGCTCTCGCCGGGGGTGGTGAGCTGGGAGAGCGTCCACCACGGGTGGCCGGTGTCGCGGGCGTGGGTGGCGATTTCGGCGAGGTCGCGGTAGGCGGAGCGGCCGAGGTCCAGCGGGCTCTTGCCGCCGCCGGCCGCCGCCATCCACGCCGCCTCCAGGAACTCCTGGCCGGTGCGGACGAGGTCGCGGGCGCGGGTGCGGACCTTCTCCGGGTCGATGACCAGGACGTGCGCGCCGCTGGGCAGCACGTCGGTGAGCAGGTCGAGCTCGCCCGCGCAGAGGACGGGGATGAGGGCTTCCATGCCCTCGGTGGGGATGCCGTCGGCGAGCTTGGCGAGCATCTCCGCGAGGTGGGCGTCGGTGGCGTGCTGCCCGGCGAGCTCGCGGGCGCGGTCCTTGACCTCGTCGGTGAGCAGCAGCTCGCGGCACGGCGGCGCGGTCAGCTCGGCGATCTCGGCGCCCTCGCTCGCGAGGGAGCGCTGGTCGGCGACGGCGAACTGGCGGATCTCGGTGACCTCGTCGCCCCAGAACTCGACGCGCACCGGGTGCTCGGCGGTCGGTACGAACAGGTCGAGGATGCCGCCGCGGACGGCGAACTCGCCACGCTTCTCGACCATGTCGACCCGGGTGTACGCGAGGCCGACGAGCCGCTCGATCAGCTCGTCGAAGTCCTGCTCGGCGCCGACCTCGAGGTGGACCGGCACGAGCTCGCCCAGGTTCGGGGCCATGGGCTGGATGAGGCTGCGCACGGTGGCCACGACGACCCGCGGCGCGGCACCGTCGGCGAGCCGGCGCAGGATCTCCAGGCGCTTCGCGACGGTGTCCGCACGGGGCGAGAGGCGTTCGTGGGGCAGGGTCTCCCACGACGGGAAGTTCGCCACGGCGTCGGCGCCGAGCAGGTCGGCGAGCGCGGCGGTGAGGTCGTCGGCCTCGTGGCCGGTGGCGGTCACCGCGAGGACCGGGGTCTTGGCGGCCAGCGCGGCGGTGACCAGCGGCCGGGCGGCGGTGGGCCCCTCGAGTTCGAGGTTCGCCGCGCCGGCGGCATCGCGGACGGCGGTGAGGGCGGGGTCGGGCAGGACGGCTTCGAGCAGGCCGGCGAGTGGGCTGGGCTTGGACACTTGCGGATGCACCCCTGGCGATCGAGCACGCGCGGACACACCCCTGCCCGGGACGAGCCCACGGCGGGGGTTCTCGGTGTCCAGCCTACGTGTGTCCACCGACAGCCACCCCGCACCCGTGGCCCCGCTGGGCCGGCAATGAAGGAGCCATGAACCAGGTGGCGAACAATTGACGCCGAGAAAAGACTCGCGAACCGAATTCCGGCACCATTTTCACCCCTGCGTGAACTACAGGAGAACACCGGGCGCCGCGGTCGACTTCACGGAACGTCAGCGAGGTCCTTGAATATTCGTCATTTCATCCGAAGTGTGGCTGAATAACACGACCTCCCCTGAGCCCAACGCCTCGGGTGAGGCAACTTCAGGCGTTATCGTCCAGCAACCGTTCCGCGCCCATAACGCGCCTTTGCCGGGTTATTTCACCGGCGCTTGACTGACACTTTTCCTGCAGCACGGAACGGGCGCCAGCAGCGCACCGCTTCAGCGCGCGACGATTGGATGAGGAGCAGTCATGTACGGGTCCCCATCGCCCGCTCCCCCGTCGATGCCGGATGAGCAGGACGAAAGAGAGCCTACTTCAGTCGCATCAGCCTCTTCTCGTGGCGACCGGGCGTGGCTTACTGTATTCGCAGCCGCAGATCTCTTTTTCCTGTGGCGAACCGAAGGCATTCTGGGGAGGCGGCCATGGCCGAGCGACAGGACAGGTGGGTTCCCGCGGGAAGGTGCACGCTCGTGGCCGCCGACGTGGTCGGGTTCGGCGTACGCCGCAACCGTCAGGTGCAGACCTACGTTCGGGACAGCCTGTACAGACTCTTCGAAAACGCATTACGGGAGTCAGGCGTGGATTTCGCCGCCTGCTATTCGGAGGATCGCGGCGACGGCCTTGTCGTCGCGGCTCCGCCCGAATTCCCCACCGATAGCCTCATACATCCGTTCGCCGAATACCTGCGCGCCGGGTTGCGCGTGCACAACATGGTCTCGAGCGAGCTGGCGCAGCTGCGGCTGCGCCTGGCGGTGCACGGCGCGCAGGCGTGGACGGACAGCCACGGCCTGGTGGGCGACAGCGTGATCCACCTGTTCCGGCTGCTGGACGCGCCGGCGTTCAAGCAGTTCGTCCACCAGTCGGGTGCCTACCTCGCACTGATCGCGTCCGACGCGGTCTACCAGGAGGTCATCCTGGACGCGCCGGGGCTCATCGACCCCGACGACTACGCGCACATCGCGGTCGACCACAAGGAACTGTCGACGACCGGGTGGGTACGCCTGGTCGGCCGCGCGGCCACGGTCAGCCTGCCCGCGTGATGACGGCTCCCGACGAGATCCGCTTCGGCCAGGTCCTGCGCCAGCTGCTGAACGAGCGGTTCCGCAACCGGCGCAAGGACTTCGCGCGCTCGATCCACGTGTCGGAGTCCGCGCTGTCGCAGTACGTCCGCGGCAAGGCCACGCCGAGCCTGAGCGTGCTGGTCGCGATCGCCCGCGCCCTCGACGTCAGCCTCGACCACCTGGTGTTCGGGATCGAGCCGGAACAGCCGAGTCCCTACTACGGAGACCTCGTCACCCACGTCGAGGAAGCGATCGCCGGCACGCAGTTCAAAGCAGCGAGACTGCGTGATTTCGTCGGCCGCGTGGGGTCGGCGCTGGCCAAGGACATCGAAGAGACCGCGACACGCATTCTGGCCGAGAACACGGCCGTGGTGCTCGGCGGAGGGTTGACCGAGTCAGAGGTGCGCGATCTGGAGAGCATCAGCACGCTCATCCGCATCGCGACGGTCGATCTCGACATGGACGCCCTCCCACTGACCGAAGCGGCTCACGGAGAGCAACCAGAGGAATCCGCGGTGGCCCGTCACGACGTGGCCCGACTGTCGTTCACGCCGGTCATCAGGCACAACGTCATGCGCGGTAGCGAGTACCACTACGTGATCCCGGACGGATCGGAGTGGCGGCGCACCGCGCGGCGGTTGCGGGACGCGGTCGGCACGGCGGACGGTTTCACCAAGACGCTCGCAGACCGGCGTCTCAAGTTCTTCGCGTCGCCGCATGCTCTCGTGCCGGGCTACGTGATGTACACCGTCGATTTCAGCCTCGTCACGGCAGGAACCGCGCGCCTGCTCGATCGAATAAGCGACTTCGTGGACGAGAGCTCCTGCGTTGTCGCGTTGACCGAGCCCCCGAGCCTTCAGTCGCGGTACTACTCGCTGATCGATCGCCGGCATCATCGACGCATGATCGAAGACCATGACCTGATGACCCGTTCCTGCCCTCGGCTCGCCTTCGATTGACGCGCGGCCACGATCTCGCCGTCGCTGCAGGCGTCAGAAGCGGGGTGGGCGCTTCTCGAGGAACGCCCGCACCCCTTCGGCGTAGTCGTCGCTGCGTACGGAGCTCTCGTAGAGCGCGTGCACGGCCTCGTCCTCCGCCGCGTCCTCGGTGATGCGGGCGATGATCGCCTTGGCGCCGTGCACCGAGACCCGCGAGCGGCCGGCCATCGTGCGCGCGAGCTCCGTCGCGCGGGCGACCGGGTCCGCGCACAGCTCGTTCACCAGGCCGATCCGCAGCGCCGTGGCCGCGTCGATGATCTCCGCGGTGAACAGGATCTGCCGCGCCCACGCCGGGCCGACCGCCTCGACGAGCCGCTTGGTCGAGGTCGCGTTGTAGACGATGCCGAGCTTCGCCGGGGTGATGCCGAAGCGAGCGTCCGCGGCGGCCACGCGGAGGTCGCACGCCAGCGCGATCTCGCAGCCGCCACCCACGCACACCCCGCGCACGGCGGCGATCGTCGGCTTGGTCAGGGTGGCGATCGAGCGCTCGCCGGCGTGCACGGCCGCGCCGTAGCGCCGGGCACCGTCCGGGTCCGCGCGCAGCGTGGTGAACTCGCTGATGTCCGCACCCGCCGAGAAGTGGTCCGTGCCGCGGATGACCAGCGCGCGCACGTCCTCGTCGGCCTCGACCTTGTCGAGCAGGCCCGGCAGCGCCGACCACATCTCGAAGCTCATCGCGTTGCGCTTGGCCGGCCGGTCGATGGTCAACGTGGCCACGCGCCCATCGATGTCGAGACTGAGACTCACGCGGCCACGGTAGCCAGCTCGGCGAGCGTCGCCGCGATCGCGGGGTGGTCGCGGCCGCCGGCGCGCGTGCACGTCAGCAGCTTGCGGCTGGGCGCGGGCCCGCCGCTCAGCGCGAGGCGCTTGATCGGCAGGTGCGCCGGCAGGTAGGCCAGGCGCGGCGCCAGCCCGACCCCGAGTCCGTGGGCGATCAGGTGCGCGATCGCGTTCCACTCCAGCGCGTTGTGCACGACGTTCGGCGTGAAGCCGGCCGCCCCGCACGCGGCGAGCGCGTGCTGGCGGCAGGTGCACGCGACCGAGGGCAGGATCCAGTCCTCGCCCGCCGCCTGCACCAGGCGCACGGTCTCGCGATCGGCGAGCGGGTGGTCGGCGGGCACCACGAGGTCGAAGGCGTCGTCGACCAGCGGGCGCTGGTCGAACCGCGGGTCGCCGGCGGGCGGGTTGTCCGGCGTCGCCTCGAGCACGGCGAGGTCGACCGTGCCGTCGAAGAGCAGGTCGTACCCGGCCTGCTGCTCGACCTCCTGGATGTGCACCGACAGCCGGGGATGCCTGGCGCGCAGCGGACCCACGGCCGGCGCGAGCAGCATCGCCACCGCGGTCGGGATGCCGCACAGGCGCAGCAACCCGGCCGGCTCGTCGCCGGCGGTGCGCAGGTCGATCTCGGCCTGCTCCCAGCGTGCCTCGATGGCGTCGGCGTGCCCGAGGAGCCGCTGCGCCGCGGGGGTCAGCCGGACCTTGCGGCCCTGGGGCTCGAGCAGCGTGATGTCCAGCTCGCGGCCGAGCTGGCGGATCTGCTGGGACGCGGCCGAGGTCGTGAAGTGCATCGCCTTCGCGGCGGCGGTGATCGTGCCGTAGTGGGCGACCGCGCGCAGCACGCGGAGCCTGCGCAGGTCAATCATGAAGTCGATGCTTCACGGTGATGTTCGGAAAGTCAACGTGGACGTACACGTTCACAGCTTCCACCCTGGAGGCATGACCCACTGCCCGCACTGCGGATGGCCGGACGCGGAACCCTTCCAGGTCGTGTCCCGCCACCGGACGCACGAAGGCCAGACCGTGTGGAGCCGCTGCAGCTGCGGCTCGCTGCAGGTACGCGTGGTGGACGGCGCCTGCTCCAGAGTCGTGGCCCGCGGCCGCCCGGCGGCTTAGGCGCTGAATGCCTCCCGGATCGCCTTGAGGTCCTCGTCGATCTTGGGCTGGCGCTCGATCAGCTCGGCCCGGCACCCGGCCAGACCGTTGATCCGGGCGTCGATCTCCTTGGCGAGGCTGTCGTGCAGCTGCGTGGCGGTCTTGGCGGCGTCCCGGCGTTCGCGGGCGTCCGTGCGCCACTGGTAGAGCGCCGTGATCGGCCCGGCGACCGCGATGATCAGCCAGCCCCAGCCCGCGACGAGGCCGAGCACGAGGAAGGCCACGGCCACGCCGAGCGCCACGCCCGCGGTGATGCGCCGCTGGTTGGACACCTTCGCGCCCGAGTCGATCCGGGACCGCGCCCGCGCGACCGAGCCCTCGTCCGGCCCGTCGGCGGTGATCGTCACCAGGCCCTGCCGGGTACGCGCCTGCACCCGGTACGGCGCGTCCGCGCGGGCGTCGGCGGCGAGCCGCTCGGCCGCGGCCACCACGAACTCGCCGCAGATCCGCACGGCCGCCGCGCGCCGGCTCGGGTGCTCCTTGTCGCCGGCGTCGGCCCGCAGCAGCTCGACCGTCTGGCCGGCCGCGCCGTCCCACGCGGGCGGCTCGCTGCCCTTGCCCTCGATGACGACGCGCAGCTCGCGCTCCCGCTTCAGCAGCGGCTGCTCGACCGGGCTGCCCTCGTCGATCAGCAGCTCCAGCACCGGCCGCACCGACGGGTCGGTCTCGGCGGGCGGCTCGCTCCGGTAGCCGGCGAGCGCCTCGTCGACCCACGCGCGCATCGCCGCGAGCCCGGCCGCCGCGGACAGCGCCGTGCTCAGGTCGCCGAGTCCTTCGAGGTCGCGCGGCACGGCCGTGGCGTTCGCGCCGGTGGTGGCCAGCGCGCGGAACGCGGCGACCGCACCCGAGCGGACCTCCTCGGGCAGCGCGTGGACGAAGTCGGTGCCGCGGCGGCACACGAGCTCCCAGCCGGCCTCGCCGAAGAAGCCGTCCGCCGCGAGTGTCCACACGGCACGCTGGTAGCGCGGCTGCGTCACGCCGGGGACGGGCAGCGCCTCGGCGAGCAACGCGGCGGTCACCGTGCCGCGGCCGCCGAGCAGGCCCGTGCCCAGCACGTAGCACATGGTGGCGCGCTGGGCGTCGCGAGCGCGGGCCAGGTCGAGCGACTCGGTGTCGGCGACGCCGTCGACGCCCACCCGCAGCGCGGACAGCGCCGGCGGGAGCCAGTAACCGTCCACATCGGACACCTCGCCCACGGGCCCGGTGCCGGCGATCAGCTGGCGCGCCTGGTGGCGGACGCGGGCCGGCGCGTCGAAGAGCCCGAGCGTCACCCGCAGGTCGCTGATCTCCACGAACGCGTCGAACGCGGCGGAGATCCGGTCCAGCCGCTGCTCCAGCGAGCCGCGCACCTTCGACAGCTCGGAGTGCAGCCGGCGCTGGTTGGACCGCGCCGAGGCCAGCGACGCGCTGACACTGGACAGGTCGTCCTCGAGCCCGCGCAACCGCTTGTTCTGCTGGTAGTCGGTCCACCAGTTGTTGTCGCTCACCTGACTGCTCCCCTCACGACCGGGTCCTCACACGAGTGCGACGCGCCAACCGGCATTCTGGACTCATGACAAACCGGGCGAGTTTCCTGGTCGTCGCGTTGGCTCTGGTCACGCTCACCGCGTGCACCGACGCACCCGCCGAGCGCGATGTCGGCGAGGTGCCGCAGAGCAAGCCGTCCTCGACGCCGACACCGCCGAGCAGCAACGAGACTCCCGGCCTGCTGATCGAGCAGGTGGCCGGCGGGCTCGAGCACGGCTGGGACATCGGTTTCCTGCCGGACGGCAAGGTGCTGGTCACCCAGCGGCCGGCCCGCATCGCGCTGCTGTCGAGCGCGGCGCCGGGCGCGACGGTGTCGCAGGTGAAGGCCGACCTGTCCGATGTGTACGTCAACGGCGAGGGCGGGCTGCTCGGCATGGTCGTGCACCCCGACTTCGACAAGACGCGCCGGTTCACCACGTGCCAGACGCACACGGAGAACGGGGATCCGGCGGACATCCGGCTCGTGACCTGGCGCCTCGCGGAGGACGGGAAGGTCGCGCGGCGGGAGAAGGAGCTGCTCACCGGGCTGCCGATCAGCACGGGCCGCCACTCCGGCTGCCGCCCGACTATGGGCCCGGACGGCATGCTGCTCGTCGGGACCGGGGACACCGCGCAGGGGGCCATCTCGCAGGACAAGACCAGCCTGGGCGGCAAGGTGCTGCGGCTGGACCTGAACACGGGCAAGCCTGCGCCGGACAACCCGTTCATCGACGCGAAGAACGCGAAGCAGAAGTACGTCTACACCTTCGGGCACCGCAACATCCAGGGCGTGGCCGTGCGGCCGGGGTCGGACCAGATCTTCACCGCGGAGCACGGGCCGTCGTTCAACGACGAGGTCAACCTCATCCAGGCGGGCCGCAACTACGGCTGGGACCCGTCGCAGGGCGGCACGGTCGCCGGCTACGACGAGAGCGTGCCGATGACCGATCTCGAGCGCTTCCCGGACGCCGTGCCCGCGAAGTGGCAGTCGGGCGAGACGACGGAAGCGGTGTGCGCGGCGGCGTTCCTCGACGGCGACCAGTGGGGCAAGCTGAACGGCGCCCTGGTGATCACCGCGCTGAAGGGCGCCAAGGTACTGCTGCTGACCCTGACGAAGGCCGGCGACGTCGCCTCGGTGGCCATCCCGAAGGAGTTCAACAACAAGTTCGGCCGGCTCCGCGCAGCCCGCTCCGGCCCGGACGGCGCCCTGTACATCACCACCACGAACGGCAGCGACGACAAACTCCTCCGCGTCACTCCCCAGTAGCCCCACCTCGCGAGTCCAACAGCTCCCAGCACCGCGAGTCCCCCGTTCTGTCCCGCGAGTCCCCCGTTCTCGACCGCGAGTCCCCCGTGCAGGGCGTGCCGGACCGGGGGACTCGCGTGCTGGAACGGGGGACTCGCGGGTCACGGGCGTTGGACTCGCGGCTTCGGACGGGGCGAGTCGGTCAGGTTTCTCTAAGTTCGGGCTTGCTTTCCAGGTGGCGCAGGCCGTTCCAGGAGAGGTTGACCAGGTGCGCGGCCACCTCCGACTTCCGGGGGCGCCGTGAGTCCAGCCACCACTGGCCGGTCAGCGCGACCATGCCGACCAGGGCCTGGCTGTACAGCGCCGCCAGCTTCGGGTCGTAGCCCCGCGCGCTGAACTGGTGGCCGAGGATGTCCTCCACCTGCCGGGCGATGTCGTTGAGCAGCGACGAGAACGTCCCCGTCGCCGACGCCACCGGGGACGCGCGCACCAGGATCCGGAAGCCGTCGGCCGAGGCCTCGACGTAGTCGAGCAGCGACTCCGCCGCCCGTTCCAGCAGCAGCCGCGGGTGGGCGTCCTCGGCCAGCGCGGTGGTCATCGACGTGAGCAGGTAGTGCATCTCGCGGTCGACGACGACCGCGTACACGCCTTCCTTGCCGCCGAAGTGCTCGTAGACCACCGGCTTCGACACGTTCGCCCGGTGGGCGATCTCCTCGACCGACGCACCGTCGAAGCCCTTCTCCGCGAACAGCGAGCGGGCGACGTCGAGCAACTGCTGGCGCCGTTCCTCCCCGCTCATCCGCACGCGGGGAACGGGGGCACCGGCCCGACCGGCCGGCGTCCGGGCTCGGTCACGCCGCCGGGCTGCCACCTGCGCCACCCTACGGGCAGGCACCGACAGCCCGTGATCGGACTACTCCGCGCCGGCGGTGATCTTCTCCAGGCGCTGCGGCGTCGGCCACCGGACGTTGGTCACCCAGCCGAGCTTCTCGAAGATCCAGATGATCCTGGCCGACGTGTCGAGCTGGCCCCGCTTGACCCCGTGCCGGGCGCACGTCGGGTCCGCGTGGTGCAGGTTGTGCCACGACTCGCCGAACGACAGGATCGCCAGCGGCCAGAAGTTCGCCGCCTTGTCGCGGCTGACGAACGGGCGCTCGCCGATCATGTGGCAGATCGAGTTCGTCGACCACGTGACGTGGTGCAGGATCGCGACCCGCACGAAGCCCGCCCAGAAGAACGCGGTGAACGCGCCCCACCACGACCACGTGACGAGCCCGCCGACCAGCGCGGGCAGGCCGAACGTCAGCACGGTCCACAGGCCGAACAGGTTGTTGACGCGCACGATGTCCTTGTCCGCCAACAGGTCCGGCGCGAACCGCTCCTTGTTGGTCAGCGACCGGTCGAACATCCAGCCCATGTGCGCGTGCCAGAAGCCCTTGGCGAGCGCGACCGGCGAGGTGCCGTACAGCCACGGCGAGTGCGGGTCACCGTCGCGGTCGGAGAACGCGTGGTGGCGGCGGTGGTCGGCCACCCAGATGATCGGCGGCCCCTGCACGGCCATCGACCCCGCGGCCGCCAGGAAGATCCGCAGCGGCCGCTTCGCCTTGAACGACCCGTGCGTGAACAGGCGGTGGAAGCCGATCGTCACGCCGAGCCCGCTGAAGTAGAAGAAGAAGATCGCGAGCCCCACATCGAGCCAGCTCAGGCCCCACCCCCAGACCAGGGGGACCGCCGCGATCAGCGCGGCGAACGGCACCAGGATGAACAGGTACACCGCGAACTGCGTCCACCCGTTGCGCCGCCCCACGGTGACGGGCTTCGCGCCCCGCTCGGGGGGCCGGGTGCCACTCGATGTGTCATCCAGGGTCGTCGTCATCGGTACCTCGTTACTCGTCGTCGGTGCCTGGTAAGGGGAGCCTGGCCTACGGTTCCGTAACCTACGACAGCGTAAGTACATCTCGACCCACCGCGCCAGGCCCGATACGCGATGCATCACGGGTGATCCAGATCACACCCATTTGGCCGCACTCCGGTTTTCCTGGCCGGGTACCACTGCCCGACAGCGACCACGCATGCCACGATGTTGAACCATGGGTGTGTCACCGCGCCCATGGTCCGCCGTGGTGTAAAGGCAGCACCTCAGATTTTGGTTCTGATGGTCCAGGTTCGATCCCTGGCGGCGGAGCTGCCGGGCGGAGCAGGACAACGAGCAGCACGAAGGTGGCGTCAGGGGTGGATGGCGGCAGCGAGCGAGAGCCCGTCGACCTGCCGGCGTTGGACGAACGTTCTGACGCGTGGCTGGTGGGACGCGCCCGTGAGCTCCTCGCGATCGCCCAGGTCTCCGAACGCGGCACCCGCCCCCGCTACACCGACGAGCTCGACCGGCTGCTCGACGAGGCCCGCCACCGCGGGGAGCCGCGGATGGTCGCCCAGCTCCTGCGCGCCGCCGCCGTCATCCGGGTCAACGACGCCGACCAGGCCGTCACCGAGGCCGCCGAGAAGATCGTCGACGAGTTCCTCGAGCACTCCACCCGCCACGAGTTCCTGGTGCTGCAGTCCGACGCGCACGCGCTACGCGCGAAGCGGCAGCTGCTGACCGGTGCCGAGGACGTCGCGCTCACCGAGGCGGCGGTCGGCCTCGCGATGCTCGACGAGGAGGTCCAGCCGGACGTCTCCTTCGGCGCGCGCGTGTGGGAAGTGCTGATGGCCTCCACGCTGATGGACCTCGGCCTGGTGCTGATGGAGCTCGGCGTGTACGAGGTCGGCGACCAGGTCATGCGCCGCGCGCACCGCCACATCCGCAGCGGCGCCGGCCCGCACGACATCTCCGTGCACCTGATCACCCGCTGCCGCATGCAGCTCGGCTGGGGGCTGCGGCTGGAGCGGATCGGCGAGGACGAGCAGGCGGTCGAGCGGTTCACCCGCGCCGCGGCCATGGCGAGCGACGTCGAGGCACCGTTCCGCGAGTCGCTGTTCCCGCGCCGCAGCGACCTGCCCGCGGCCGACCAGCTGGCGGTCGTCGGGGCCGCGCACGCGCTGGCCGCGCCGAGCCCGGCGCACACGGACCGGCTGATCGGGCTGCTGGCCACCGCCTCCGCGCGCGAGATGGTCTTCGTGACGATCGCGCTCGCCCGCTGCCTGGAGTGTGCCGAGCGCACCGCGGAGGCGGTCGAGGTGCTGACGACCGTGCAGGAGCGGCTGGAGCGCTCGGCCCCCGAGCCGTCGCTGCTGCTGTGCCTCATCCGCGAGTACGCCCGGCTCTCCGGCGGCAGCGACGACCACACCGAGGACAGCAACCCGACGGTCGGCGCGCTGCAGTTCTACGTCGCCGAGCTGGAGAGCCAGCTGTGGGACATGCGCGAGTCGCGCGCGGCGACGCTCGCCACCCGCCGCGAGCACGAGCGGCTGGCCCGCCGGCACGGCACGGTCTCCAAGCAGGCGCTGCAGGACCCGCTCACCGGGCTGCCGAACCGGCGCGCGCTGGACGAGCGGCTCGCGGAGCTGTCCGGCGACACCCGGCCGCTGGCGATCGCGTTGGTCGACCTCGACGGGTTCAAGGGCGTGAACGACCGGCTCTCGCACGCCGACGGTGACGACGTGCTGCGCGTGGTGGCGAGCACGATCCGGGACACCCTGCGGGGCAGCGACATGGTGGCCCGCTACGGCGGTGACGAGTTCATCGTGCTGCTGCCGGGTGCGCCGCTGTACGCCGCCGCGGCCGCGCTGCGCCGCGCGGTGGTGGCCGTGGCCGCCCTGCCCGACGACCTCTCGCACGAGGTGACGCTGTCCGTCGGCGTGGTGTCGCTGCGTCCCGACGAGGGGACCGCCAGCGCCCTCGCCCGCGCGGACGCCGCCATGTACCAGGCGAAACGCAAGGGCGGCAACGACGTCGTGTCGGTCGCGACCACGGAGGGCGACGGCCCGGAGGTGGTCCTGGCGGACGAGCCGGACCCGGCGTGGGTCGTCCCCGAGGCACGGTGAGCGGGAGCGAAGACCGCCGGTCAGCGGCTTCGCGGAGCGGTCCGGTGGACACCGTAGGATCGAAGTCCCGGTAGCGAGCCGGGGTACTCCGATTCACGCCAAGGGAGACAAGCGGATGCTCGAGGGCTCCACCGGGCTCGGCGAACTCAGCGTCGTCATCCTCGCCGCGGGCGAGGGGACGCGGATGCGCTCGGCGACGCCGAAGGTGCTGCACCGGCTGGCCGGCCGCTCGCTGGTCGAGCACGCCGTGCGCGCGGCGGCGGGCCTGTCGCCGCAGCGGATGGCGGTCGTCGTCGGGCACGGGCGGGACGCGGTCACCGAGCACCTCCACGAGGTCGCGAAGGCCATCGACGCCACGGTCACCGTCGCCGTCCAGGCGCAGCAGCACGGCACCGGGCACGCCGTCGGCTGCGGGCTGACCGAGCTGCCCGAGGAACTGACCGGCACGGTCCTGGTGACCTACGGCGACGTGCCGCTCCTCGACACGGTCACCCTGTCCGCCCTGCTCGCCGAGCACGGGTCCGCGGGCAACGCGGTCACCGTGCTGACCGCCGAACTCGCCGACCCCGCCGGCTACGGCCGGATCGTGCGCGCGGCCGACGGCTCGGTCGAGGCGATCGTCGAGCAGAAGGACGCCACGCCCGAGCAGGCCGCGATCCGCGAGATCAACTCCGGCGTGTACGCGTTCGACGCGGCGGTGCTGACCGACGCGCTCGGCCGGCTGTCCACCGACAACGCCCAGGGCGAGCAGTACCTGACCGACGTGCTGGCGATCGCCCGCGGCGACGGCCACCGCGTCGGCACGTGGACCTGCGCCGACCGCTGGCTCGTCGAGGGCGTCAACGACCGCGTCCAGCTCGCCACCCTCGGCGCCGAGCTCAACCGCCGGCTCACCGAGCGGTGGATGCGCGCGGGCGTGACGATGACCGACCCGGCGACCGTGTGGCTCGACGCGGGCGTGGAGCTGTCGCGGGACGTGGTGCTCGAGCCGAACGTGCAGCTGCGGGGCGCGACCACCGTCGGCGAGGGCGCGACGGTCGGCCCGGACACGACGCTCACCGACGTCAGCGTTGGCGCGGGCGCGAGCGTGGTCCGCGCGCACGGACGGGAGGCGGAGATCCGCGACGGCGCGAGCGTCGGGCCCTACGCGTACCTGCGGCCGGGCGCGAAGCTGGGCGAGAGCTCGAAGGTGGGCACGTTCGTCGAGGTCAAGAACTCCGAGATCGGCACGGGCACGAAGGTGCCGCACCTGACCTACGTCGGCGACGCCACGATCGGCGAGTACAGCAACATCGGCGCCGCGAGCGTGTTCGTGAACTACGACGGGGTGGCCAAGCACCGGACGGTCGTCGGCTCCCACGTGAAGACGGGCTCGGACAACATGTTCGTGGCCCCGGTGACCGTGGGCGACGGGGCGTACAGCGGGGCGGGCACGGTGCTGCGCAGGGACGTGCCGCCGGGCGCGCTCGCCGTGTCGGCGGGGTCCCAGCGCAACATCGAGGAGTGGGTGCTGCGGCGGCGGCCGGGGTCGCCGGCCGCCGATGCCGCGCGCAAGGCCCTGGAGGCCGCCGCCGAGGAGGAGTCATGAACGCCAAGTCCGGGACGCCGAAGAAGAACCTCATGTTCTTCTCCGGGCGGGCGCACCCTGAGCTGGCCGAAGAGGTGGCCAAGCACCTCAACGTCAGCATCACCCCGCAGTCGGCGTACGACTTCGCGAACGGCGAGATCTTCGTGCGGTTCGAGGAGTCGGTGCGCGGCTGCGACGCGTTCGTGATCCAGAGCCACTGCGAGCCGATCAACCAGTGGGTGATGGAGCAGCTGATCATGGTCGACGCGCTGAAGCGGGCGTCGGCCAAGCGGATCACGGTGATCATGCCGTTCTACCCGTACGCGCGGCAGGACAAGAAGCACAAGGGCCGCGAGCCGATCTCCGCGCGGCTGATCGCGGACATGTTCAAGACCGCGGGCGCCGACCGGATCATGACCGTCGACCTGCACACCGCGCAGATCCAGGGCTTCTTCGACGGTCCGGTCGACCACCTCTTCGCGCAGACCCTGCTCGCACGTTATGTCAAGGAGACCTACGGCAGCGAGAACGTGACGGTCGTGTCCCCGGACGCCGGCCGCACGAAGCTGGCGGAGAAGTGGGCCGACGACCTCGGCGGCGTGCCGATCGCGTTCATCCACAAGACGCGGGATCCCATGCGGCCCAACGACGTCGTGGCCAAGCGCGTGGTCGGCGAGGTGCGCGGCCGCAAGTGCGTCGTGATCGACGACATGGTCGACACGGGCGGCACGATCGCGAAGGCGGTCGAGCAGCTGGTCGACGAGGGCGCGGCGGACGTGGTCGTGGCCGCGTCGCACGGCGTCCTGTCGGGCGAGGCGCCGAAGCGGTTGACGGACTGCGGCGCGCGGGAGGTCGTGTTCACCAACACGCTGCCGATCCCGGATCACAAGCGCTTCCCGACGCTCACCGTGCTGTCGATCGCGCCGCTGCTCGCCCGGGCGATCCAGGAGGTCTTCGAGGACGGCTCGGTGACGAGCCTCTTCGACGGCAACGCCTAGCCGGATCGCTCGGCCTCCAGGCAGAACTCGTTGCCCTCCGGGTCGGCGAGCACGACCCACCCGCGCCCACCAGGCCCACGCCGGTCGTCGACGACCGTGGCGCCCGCGTCGCGGAGCCGGGCGACCTCCTCGTCGCGGGTACGCCGGCGGGGCACGAGGTCGAGGTGCACGCGGTTCTTGCCGGCCTTGGCCTCGGGCACGCGTACGAAGAGCAACTCGGGCACACCGGGCTCGGCCGGTTCGACGGCCACCTCGGCGTCGCCGGGCGAGTCCAGGTCGCTCACGGGCCAGCCGGTGACCACGCTCCAGAACTGGGCGAGCGCATAGGGATCACGGCAGTCGACGGTGATGTGCTTGATCGTGAACATGGGGTTTCTCCATGGGAAAGGACGGACGGGACACCGGAAAACGCACGCTCCTGATGTGCCCGCAACCTCCCGCCCCGCCGACCCGATAGGGCCCCGATTTCCCGGCCACGATTTCCCGGCCCCGTGGCGCCCCGGCCCGATCTCGCGGCCCGAATAGTCCCGACCCCGTGGATCGCGGGCCCAAATAGTTCCGACCCCGTGGATGGCGGCCCCCACCCTCTCCGGGGGCACCCCTCATGACGCAAGTCTACCGGTGACCTCTGACGTTTCGGGGGTGGAAGATCCACTTGTGGACAAGTCGGCCGGGTGTGGACAAGTGGGCCCGCACTTCGGCCCCGCGCGCGGTCCCAGGAAACGGGCACGTAAACTAACTGGGTTGCCTCGGCGAGGGCAGGCATTACGCCTGGCGTGATCGACGCGGCGGCTTGAATGCCGCGCGCACGTCCGTCGCCGCTGGCTGCCGCCGCCCGAGACCCAGCTTCAGCTTGTAGCAAGGAGAGCACCACCGTGTCCGAGGTCCGTCTCGCCGCCGAACCCCGCACCGAGTTCGGTAAGGGCGCCGCGCGCCGCACCCGCCGCGACGGCAAGATCCCCGCGGTGCTGTACGGCCACGGTTCCGACCCGAAGCACCTGGCCCTGCCGGCGATCGAGTTCGCCCGCGTGGTCCGTGAGCACGGGCAGAACGCCGTCCTCACCCTCGAGATCAACAGCACGAGCGAGCTCGCGCTGACCAAGACCGTCACCACCCACCCGATCAAGAACTACATCGAGCACGTCGACCTGCTCCTCGTCCAGCGCGGCGAGAAGGTCACCGTCGAGGTGCCCGTCGTGCTGACCGGCGAGGCCTCGCCGGGCACCCTGGTCACCCAGGACGCCATGACGCTGCAGGTCGCCGTCGAGGCCCTGCACATCCCCGACCAGTTCGAGGTCTCCATCGACGGCGCCAGCGCCGGCACCCAGATCCTGGCCTCCGACGTCCCGCTCTCCGAGGGCGCCGAGCTGGTCAGCGACCCCGACACGCTCGTGACCGCGATCAACCAGGCCCCGACGGCCGAGGACATGGAGGCCGGCATCGAGGCGCCCGAGGCCGAGACCGTCGAGGCCCCCGTCGCCGCCGCCGATGCGGAGGCCGCGCCTGCCGACGAGGAGTCGAGCGAGGGCTGAGCCCCGTCCGGGCGGTCCCCGCGCGGGGCCGCCCGGTCTGCTTTCCACGAGGACACCGAGATGCCTGCCGAGCCACCCGCCGACGACGCGCCGATGCTCGTCGTCGGTCTCGGCAACCCGGGTCCGCGTTACGTCGCGAACCGGCACAACATCGGCTTCCTCGTCGCGGACGAGCTGGCCGACCGGATCGGCGGCAGGTTCAAGTCCCACAAGGCCGGCGCCGACCTGCTCGAAGGCCGGCTCGGCGGTCGGCGGGTGGCGCTCGCGAAGCCCCGGTCGTACATGAACCTCTCCGGCGGGCCGGTGGCCGGCACGGCACGGTTCTTCAAGGTAACGCCGGCTGAACTCGTCGTAGTGCACGATGAACTCGACCTGCCGTTCGGCAGCCTCCGGCTCAAACTGGGTGGTGGTGACAACGGGCACAACGGGCTGAGATCGATCACGAAGTCGCTCGGGACCAGGGAGTATCTCCGAGTACGGTTCGGTATAGGTCGACCGCCGGGCCGGATGGATCCGGCGGACTTCGTGCTCCGGGACTTCTCGGCCGCGGAGCGCAAGGATCTCGCGCTCGAGATCGACCGGTGTGCCGACGCGACAGAGGCTTTGGTGGCCAAGGGATTGGAAGCGGCGCAGAACCTCTTCCACGCACGCTGACCCTGGAGGCGGTCCAAGAATGCAGCAGCAGCAGGACGACGTGCCGCTGACGCCCATGGTGGTCGACTGCGTCACGTTCGACCGAGCGCCGCTGGGTCGCCGTGGCTACAACGAGGACCAGGTCGACGACTTCCTGGACCGCGTGCAGGGCACCCTCGCCGGCACCGACTCGCTCACCGCGCACGAGGTGCGTGAGGTCATCTTCGACAGCGCGCCCCTCATTCGCCGTGGCTACCACGAGGAGCAGGTGGACGACTTCCTCGACGTGGTGGTCGAGGAGTTCGAGCGGCGGGAGCGCGGGCTGGCACTCCAGCCGCCGGCCGCACCGCAGCGGCCGGGCCCGCCGGCGCCGCGGCAGCAGTATCCGGAGCGGCCGGCCGCGTTCACGCCGGCGGCGGGCCCGCTGCCCACATCGCGGCCCGCAGCGCCGGCCACACCGCCAGTCCCGCCGGCACCCGCGCCCCCGGCCGCGCCGGCCAAGCCGCGGGCCAAGTCGCCGTCCGCGCGGCCCGCGTCACCGCAGGGCAAGAAGCCGGGCAGGAAACCGGAAAAGGCACCGTCCGCGGCCGAGGAGGCCGCCCGCTCGGCCGCCGCGCTCCGGGCCGGCGAGGAGCCGCTCGCGGACGCCAACGGCGCCGCGATCGCCGACACCTCCAGCCGGACCGAGGCCCTCCTCCCGAAGCGCACGCCCGGCGCGACCGAACGTCCCAAGCCGCCGCGCCCCGCGCCGGTAGACCCCCAGGCCGCACCGAGCGGTCCCGCACCGGCCGCCGGCAAGCCCACTGAGAACAAGCCGCCGGCCGACCGCCGGGCCGCCCCGAACACCCCCCAACCAGCCGCCGGCAAGCCCACCGAGGCCAAGCCACCGGCCAACCGCCAAGCCGCCCCGAACACCCCCCAACCAGCCGCGGGCAAGACCACCGAGGCCACCCCGAGCACCCCCCGACCAGCCGCGGGCAAGACCACCGAGGCCAAACCGCCAGTCGACCGCCAGGCCACGCCGAACGCCCCCAGACCGGTCGCCGGCAAGCCCACCGAAGGCAAACCGCCAGTCGACCACCAGGCCGCACCGAGCAGTCCCGCACCGGCCGCCGGCAAGACCACCGAGGCCACGCCAGCCGATCACCAAGCCGCGCCGAACGCCCCCGAACCAGCCGCCGGCAAGACCACCGAACACAAGCCACCAGCCGACCGTCAGGCCACGCCGAACGCCCCCGACCCGACCGCTGGCAAGCCCACCGAAGACAAGCCACCGGCCGACCGCCAAGCCGCACCGCCCGAACCGGCCGCCGGCAAGCCCGCCGAGGACGAGCCGCTGGTGGTGGACGCGGAGGTCGTCAAGGAGGAGTGGGCCGACGACGACCCGGAGCCGGTCGACGCGGAGGTCGTCGAGCTGGCCGACCCGGCCGACTCCGACGACGAGGGCCTCGCGGTCCCCACCTCGCTGCGCGCACCGGGAAGCGGCCCGTCCATGGGCTCCCGCCTGACCGTGGACGAGCCCGAACCGTCCACATCGGACACTGTGGAGGACGAGGACGCCACCACGATCGTCCCGAGCTCGGCGATCGGGCGGGACACTCCCCGCGACGCGGAGTCGGAACCAACCCTCCCCCGCCCGGCCCCCGCGGAGACATCCGCCGAAGGCGCGGATGGCGAGGCGGCCACACCGCTGCACGCCCGGCCCGGCACCTCGCCCACGTCCGGGCAGCCCGATGCCCGCCCCGGCACGTCGCCCACCTCCGGGCAGCCCGAGGGTGCGCCGGGCAACGTCGCGCCCGAGGCACCCTGGCAGCAGCACGTCACGGCGCCCACTCCGCGCCTGAGCCCGGCCGGCGGCCTGGCCGGTTTGGCTCAACCCCGCCACCCCGGCACCCCGCCGCCCGGTGCGGGCCTCGCACCCGGTGGCCAGCCGCAGGCGGGCGGACCGGGCCGGCGGCTCGCGCCCGGCAACGACCAGGGCACGTACACGGGCGGGTACCCGGTCCCCGGCGGCCGCCGGCTGGCACCTGGCCCAGCTGGCCATCCGGGCGGCCGGTACCCGGCACCCGGCACCCAAGCGGGTGCCTACCCGGGCGGCCAGCCCGCACCCGGCGGAATGCAGCCGGGCCCCGACCCCTACGCGGGCAACCAACCCAATCCCGGCGGAATGCAGCCAGGCGCCGACCCCTACGGGGGCAACCAATCAGCACCCGGTGGAATGCAACCCGGCGCCGACACCTATGCGAGCGGCCAGCCCGCGCCAGGCGGAATGCAGCAAGGCCCCGACACGGGAAGCTATGCGGGCAACCAACCAGCACCCGGCGGAATGCAGCCAGGCGCCGACACCTATGCGGGTGGCCAGCCCGTACCCGGCGGAATGCAGCCGGGCCATGACACGGGAACGTACGCGGGCGGACAGCCGGCGCACGGCGGGCGCCGGCCGGCGCCCGGTGGTGGAGGTCAGCCGGGGCAAGGCACGGTGTGGCGCGGATATCCGCCACCCGCCGCCGGACTCGCGCCCGGCGAGCGGCACGGGCCGGGCGCCGGGGAACAGGGACGGCCAATGCCGCCCGGTGGCCAGCAGCCGGGTCCGGGAGGCTGGGGACACCCGCCCGCCGGCGGTCCGGGAACGCGCGCCGGTGGTCCGCCGCGCGGGCCTGGCAACATGCCGCCCGGTGCGTTCGGTGGGCGGCCCGACATGCTGCCCGCCGGGTTCACCCCGGCCGTGCCCAACGGCGAGATACCGGTCCCGCCGGGTGCCGGTCCGGCCACCACGCCGGGCGACCCGACGGCCGCGCAAGGCGGACCAGCCGCGCCGCCACACAGCGCGCCACCCCACGACGGACCAACCGCGCCGCCGCAGGCCGGGCCTGTGGCGCCACCGGTCGACGATCCCGCGCGCGAGCCGCAGCCCGACGACGACTATGACGACTACGACGACGAGTACGACGACGACGATTACGAGGACGAGCCCACCACCGGTGACGCGGTCCGGGCGGCGGTCGACGCGTGGCGGGACTCCGACGTCCTCGCCCTGCCGCTACCCCCGGCCCCGCCCGGCGAGCGCGGCTACCGACCCGGCGACGTGGAGAAGCTGATCAACCTGCTCGCCGACGCCCTCGACGACACCGACGACGGCCCCCGGCCCGACCAGATCGCCGGCCTCAAACTCTCCCGGACCTTCTTCATCGGCCAGGGCTACCACATCGGCGCAGTCGAAGCCCTCCGCGCAGCCTGGGTCAGCGAACTCAAACGCCGCGAGCTGTAGAGCCGAGAACCCACTAGCCCTTCAACCGGCCCACCAACCGCACACCGACGACGGCCCGACCAGGATCGCCGGACTCAACCCTCCCGGACCTTCTTCATCGGCCAGGGCTACCACATCGGCGCAGTCGAAGCCCTCCGCGCAGCCTGGGTCAGCGAGCCAAGCGCCGAGAGCTGCAACCGCGGACCGCTAGTCCTTCAACCGATCCGCCAACTGCTCACCAGCAGCAGCCCGGCGGAGCTTGCCCGACGGCGTCTTCGGCAGCGTGCCCGGCGGGATGACCTCCACCGCGGACGGCCGTGCGTTCACCGCTTCGAACACGCGCGCGCCGATCTCCTTGCGCAGCCGGCGAACCGCGTCCGCGTCGGCGGCGAGCCTGGACTCCACCACCACCGCGAACCGCTCGCGGCGGGTGCCCGCGTCCAGCCGGACCGCCACCGCGTTGCCGGCCCGTACACCCTCCACTGTGGACGCGGCGCGCTCGATGTCGGTCGGGTAGATGTTGCGGCCCGCGAGGATGATCACGTCCTTCGCCCGGCCGCAGATGACGATCTCGCCGCTCACGATGTACCCGAGGTCGCCGGTCGCGAGCCAGCCCTCGGCGTCCTGCGTCGCGAGCGGGCCGTCGACGGTCAGGTAGCCGGGCGTCACCGCCGCGCCGCGGATCTGGATCTCGCCCACCTCACGCTCGCCGCGGACCTCGCCCGACGACTGGTCGACGATGCGTGCCTCGAAGCTCGGCAACGGCTTGCCCAGTAAGGCGAAGGATCGCACGGACGGCGAGTCGGACGCCGCCACCGGTACCGCGCGGCGGTCGGCCTCCAGCGCGTCCGCGTCGATGTAGTCCAGCCGCAGCCCCGTGAACACCGGCGGGAACGAGATCGCAAGCGTCCCCTCGGCCATGCCGTACGCCGGGAACACGCACTCCGGCCGCAGCCCGAACCGCGCGCCGTTCTCGGTGAACGCCCGCACCGCCTTCTCGTCGATCGGCTCCGCGCCGTTGAGCGCCAGGCGCATCGACGACAGGTCGTACGCGTCGTCATCGTCCACACCGGTCATGCGGCGGCCGAGCAGCGCGTACGCGAAGTTCGGTGCGGCGGTGATCGTGGCGTGATATTTGGAGATGAGCTCCGCCCACAGCAGCGGGCCGGTCAGGAAGTCGACCGGGGTGACCTTCACCAGCTCGATGCCCATCGTCATCGGCACCGTGTAGAAGCCGACCATGCCCATGTCGTGGAACATCGGCAGCCACGACACCATGATGTCCGACTCGGGCTCGAGCTCGGCCTTCACCGCCATGTCGGTGATGTTCGTCAGCAGGTTCCCGTGCGTGATCCGGACCGCCTTGGGATCGGCGGTCGAGCCGCTGGTGAGCTGCAGCAGCGCCGGTGCGGACTCGTCGACCTCGACGGGCCCGTCCAGCGGCGTGCCACCGGACAGCTCGGTCACCAGCTGGTAGCCGATGCCGTGCTCGTCGAGCACCGGGGCGAGCTGGTCGAACGGGGCACCGAGCAGCACCAGCTTGGAGCCGATCATGTTCAGCACGCGCAACGTGTCCTCGGCCCACATGGCGAGGTCCGAGCGCGGGGTCGGCTGATGCAGCATCGTGACGCTGCCGCCGGCCAACCACACCGCCTGCACGGCCGGGCCGATCTCGATCGGCTCCGCGGCGAGCACGGCGACGGCGTCGTGCGGCGCCATGCCCCGCGACACCAGCGCGCCGGCGATCGCGCGGGCCCGCTCGTGGACCTGTGCCCAGGTGGTGCGCGTGGCCTCACGGGGTTCGCCCGTGGTGACCCCCCGAACCTTGCCGCCCGCGTTGGCGGTCGCGACAAGCGTGTCGACAAAACGGCTCATGACCTAGAGCCTAGAGGTGGTTACTCCGCCAGGTCCGCTGTATCCAGCCAACGCTGCTCGACATCCGCCTTCTCCGTCAGGACCTCGCGCAACTCCGCGTCGAGGGCCAGCAGCCGCTCGGCGTCGGTGGCCGCCTCCGCGAGTGCGGTGTGCAGTTGCGCCTCACGCTTCGTGAGCGCGTCGAGCCGCCGCTCCAGGCGGGCCAGCTCCTTGCGTGCCGCGCGCTGCTCGGCCGCCGACGAGACCGCGGGCTTCGGTGCGGCCGGGGCGGGCGGCGGGCGCAGGGCCGCGTCCCGGTGGGACAGGTACTCGTCGATGCCGCCCGGCAGGTGCGTCACGCGGCCGTCCCCGAGCAGCGCGTACACCGCGTCGCACACCCGCTCGACCAGGTACCGGTCGTGCGAGACGACCACCAGCGTGCCCGGCCAGCCGTCGAGCAGGTCTTCCAGCTGCTGCAACGTGTCGATGTCCAGGTCGTTCGTCGGCTCGTCGAGCAGCAGCACGTTCGGCTCGGCCATCAGCAGCCGCGCGAGCTGCAGCCGGCGCCGCTCGCCGCCGGAGAGGTCCGCCACCGGCGTCCACTGCCGCGCGGCCGGGAAGCCGAACCGCTCCGCCAGCTGCGACGCGGACATCTCCTGCTTGCCCAGCGTCACGCGCCGCGCGACCTCCTCGACCGCCTCCAGCACGCGCTGGGTGCCGGGGAGGTCGTGCAGCTCCTGGCTCAGGTACGCCAGCCGCACGGTCTGGCCCTGGATCCGCTTGCCCGCGTCGGGTTCGAGGTCGCCCGCGAGCAGCCGCAGCACGGTCGTCTTGCCCGACCCGTTGACGCCGACGAGCCCGATCCGGTCGCCCGGCCCGATGCGCCACGTCAGCCCGTCGACGAGCGGGCGGGCGCCGAGCGTGACGGAGGCGTCCTCCAGCTCCAGGACGGTCCGCCCCAGCCGCCGCTTGGCGAACGCCAGCAGCTCGACCGAGTCCCGCGGCGGCGGCACGTCGGCGATCAGCGCCTCGGCCGCCTCGATCCGGTAGCGCGGTTTCGAGGTCCGCGCGGGCGGTCCGCGGCGCAGCCAGGCCAGCTCCTTGCGCGCGAGGTTGCGCCGCTTCTCCTCCAGGGTCGCCGCCAGCCGGGCGCGCTCGGCGCGGGCGAAGACCCAGTCCGCGTAGCCGCCCTCGTACTGCTCGACGCGGCCGCCGACGACCTCCCACGTGTTCGTGGCCACCGTGTCGAGGAACCAGCGGTCGTGCGTGACGACGACGAGTGCGGTGCCGCGCGCGAGCAGGTGCTCGGCCAGCCAGCGGACGCCCTCGACGTCGAGGTGGTTGGTCGGCTCGTCGAGGATCAGCAGGTCCAGCTCCTGGACGAGCGCGGCGGCCAGCGCGACGCGGCGCCGCTCGCCGCCGGACATCGTCGTCACCGGCGCGTCGACGCCGAGTGCCGTGATGCCCAGCCCCTCGAGGATCCCGCGCGCCCGCGGGTCGGCGGCCCACTCGTGCTCGGCGGTGATGCCGAGCGGGTCGAGCACGGCGTGGCGGACGGTCGAGCCCTCGGCCAGCTCGGTGCGCTGCGTGACGACGGCCTGGCGCAGGCCGCGGGCCCGGCTCACCCGGCCCTCGTTCGGTGGCTCGATGCCGCCGAGCACTTCCAGCAGCGTGGTCTTGCCACCGCCGTTGAGCCCCACCACGCCGATCCGGTCACCGGCGCCGACACCGAGGGAAACCGCGTCGAGAAGCGGCTGCATGCCGAAGCTCTTCGAGACGGCTTCGAGGTTGACCAGGTTGACCATGACCCCCCAACGGTACCGAGGAGGTGGAAATCCCAGCCGCGGGCGTTCCAGGTGCCAGGATTGTGCTCACGCAAGCACGAAAGGTAATCGGTGGTGGGTCAGCTTCGGAGCCCGACACTGCGGCGGGTGCGCCTGGCGCGCCGGCTGCGGCTCATGCGGGAAGCCAAGGGAATGCGGCTGGACGAGGCCGCGCGCCTGCTCGACAAGACGCGGAGCTCACTGCACCGCATCGAGACCGGGGGTTCGCGGGCGGACGTGCACTTCGTGCGCTCGGCCATGGACGTCTACGACATGTACGACCCGGACCTGGTCGAGCTGGCCCGCGAGGCTTCGAAACCGGGCTGGTGGCGCAGGTACGGCATCGACGACCGCGGATTTGTCCCGATGGAAACCGAGGCAGCCACCGAGCATGAGCTGAGCCTGGTGCACATCCCGGGCCTGCTCCAGACCGAGGACTACATCAACGCGGTGTTCGCGAATGGCATGAACGCGATCGCCGGAACCCACCGCGGAAGGTCCGAACCTCGGCTGTATCGCCAGCGGCGACTCACCGACGAGGACTCGCCCATCGAGTTGGTCGCGATCGTCGACGAGTCGGCTCTGCGCAAGAACATCGGCGGTGCCGACGTGATGCGCAAGCAGCTGCGCCACATGATCCGGCAGGCCGAGCTGCCGACGGTGACCCTCCAGGTGCTGCCGAACAGCCAGGGCGCACATCCGGGCCTGGAGGGCGAGTTCATCTTGCTCGGCTTCCCGGAGGACGAGGACCCCGATCTGCTCTACTTCGCCTACCTCACCGGAGCCGTTCATATCGAGAAGCCCGAGGAGATCGCGAAAGCTAAACTGGCGTTCGACCATCTTCGGACGGTTGCGCTGAGTCCGAGCGACTCAGTTGAGTTCGTCGAACAGGTGGAACGCGAGCTTTAGACGGGGAAGGCAATTGTGAGGTGGCGGAAGAGCACGTTCAGTGGCGACGGCGAAACCGGCGCCTGCGTTGAGGTCGCGTTCGCCGATCACGCCGTAGGTGTCCGGGACTCCAAGGACTCCGGCGGCACGCCGCTCGTGTTCTCGCCCGCCGCCTGGCGTCGGTTCAGGCGTGCACCTGAGGCGGGGTCGGGCGCGGCTGGTCGGGGATGTCCATCATGAGGTGGCGGAAGAGCTCGTTCAGTGGCGACGACGCCGACACCGGCGCCTGCGTCGAGGTCGCCTTCATCGGTGACGCAGTGGGGGTGCGGGACTCCAAGGACTCCGGCGGCACGCCGCTCGTGTTCTCCCCCGCCGCCTGGCGTCGGTTCAGGCGTGCACCTGAGGCGGGGTCGGGCGCGGCTGGTCGTCACTGATCACCCGGGCGCCGGGCACCGGGCCGTGCACGACCCGCACCGTGCGGCACACGCCCGCGCCCGACAGCGAGGCAGCGACCTGCACGGCGTTCTCCGCGCTCGCGCAGAGGAACGCGCACGTCGGGCCTGAGCCGGACACCGTCCCGGCTAGCGCGCCCGCGTCGACCCCGGCCCGCAGCGTGCGGCGCAGGCCCGGGCGCAGCGACACGGCCGCGGCCTGCAGGTCGTTGCCCAGCAGCAGCGCGAGCTGACGCGGATCGCCGGCCGCGAGCGCCTCGAGGACCGGCTCGACCTCGCCGACGCGCGGCGGGTCGCCGGTGTCGCGCAGCCGGTCGAGCTCCCCGTAGACCTTCGGGGTGGCCAGGCCGCCGCGGGCGAACGCGAGCACCCAGTGAAACGTGTGCCGCGTCAGCACCGGCACGATCTGCTCGCCGCGGCCGGTGCCGAGCGCGGTGCCGCCGTGGAGCATGAACGGCACGTCGCTGCCGAGGTTGGCGGCCACGTGCGCGAGCTCGTCGCGGGCCATCTCCAGCTTCCACAGGCTGGCGAGGCCGACGAGCGTCGCGGCCGCGTCCGCGCTGCCGCCCGCCATGCCGCCGGACACCGGGATGTTCTTGCGGATCAGCACGCGGACCTTGGGGTCCTCGGCGCCCTTGCCCACGTGCCGGGAGAGCTCCTCGACCGCGCGCCAGGCGAGGTTCGCACCATCGGTCGGCACGGTGGAGGCGCCCTCGCCGCGGACCTCGACGCCCGGCTCGTCGGCGATCGCGACCGTGACCTCGTCGGTCAGCGACAGCGACTGGAAGACGGTGGCCAGCTCGTGGAAGCCGTCCTTGCGCACAGCACCGACCGCGAGGTGCAGGTTCACCTTGGACGGCACCCGGACGGTCACCGGGCGGGGCACAACAGCGAGCACCCCACCAGCCTACGGGCACCGGCGACCCGGCCGGCCGCTGGTCAACCACCGCCGGCCGGGGCACGGACTCCCAGGTCAGGCCGCCACGCCGCGCGGCCCGCGGGCGAGCTGACGGACCGAGCCACCCCGCTCGGCGAGCCAGCCGAGCGCCGCGCCGGTCCGGTCGCCGGACAGGCCGAGCCGGAAGTGCGCGACCGGCGTCTCGCCGATGCGGGTCACGCCGCCGCCGATCACCGAGATGTCCGTGCCGAAGCGGCTCGCGGCCTCGGGCAGCAGCGAGCCGATGGCCGCGAAACCGACGAGCACGACGTCGGCCACCCCCGGGTAGTCCGCGCGCGCGTCCGCGTCGATGGCGGGCAGCACGGACCGGGCCACGAGGCTGTCCGGGTCCTGCACCAGGTCGAGCACGCGGCCGTTCTCCAGCAGCCGCCCGTGATCGAGGACGGCGACGTCGTCGGCGATGCGGCGGACGACGCTGGCGTCCTGCGTGGCGACGAGCACGGTGGCGCCCAGCTCGGCGCGGGCGCGGTCGAGCACGGCGAGCACGGCCGCGGCGCCGTCCTCGTCGAGGCCGGCGGTCGGGTCGTCGGCGAGCAGCACGGCCGGCTCGCCGACGAGCGCCCGGGCGACGGCCACCCGCTGCCGCTGACCCTCGGTGAGGTCCTGCGGGTAGGTGGCGGCCTGGCCGGTGAGCCCGATCAGGTCGAGCACCTTGCCGACGCGCTCGCGGCGTTGCGGCCCGTCCATGCCCGCGTGCTCGAGCGGCAGCGCGATGTTGCCGGCGGCGGTGCGCTGGCCGAGCAGCGAGCCACGGGCCGGCACGACGCCGATCCGCGAGCGGGCGATGCGCGTGGTGCGCTCGTCGAGGGTGGCGGTGTTGAGCCCGTCGAGGCGGAAGACGCCGCTGTCCGGGCGTTCGCGCAGCGACAGCACGCGCGCGAGGGTGGACTTGCCGGCTCCCGACGGGCCGACGACGCCGGCGATGACGCCGGCCTGGACGTCAAGGGTGACGTCGTCGAGGGCCACGACGGAGCCCGAGGTACTTCGGAAGGACTTGCTGAGGTTTTCCAGGGTGATCACGATGTGCTCCGGTCCAGGCGCATAGCCGCTCGCGAAATGAGCGGTGTGGGTGCTTTTGCCCCGATTCAGGGGCGATGGAATTGGTCGCTGCTGGAAGTCAGCGACGACAACCCGTGACCGTGCGCCGGCACTGGTCGATTACCCGCCTGGTAGTGAGCATGACCATCGCTCTCACTCCTCCATCGATCCTGGCGGTAGCACCTGCCCGCGGTGGGTGGTTGCTGCGGCTTCGTGGAGCCAGGTCTCTCGGCCGCTCGGGATGGATACGCCTCTAGTGAACCCGATACCGGCGCGGCGATGCAACCGCCGGGGCGGTCAGAGGTGGTCGGAAATCTGCCAAATCACAGTCCGGCCGCCACCTTCGCGAAGTCGGTGACGCCGAGCTGCTCGCCGCGCGCGCTCGGGTCCACGCCGGCTTGCCGGAGGAGCTGCTCGGCGCGCTCGGCGGAGCCCGCCCAGCCGGCGAGCGCGGCGCGGAGCGTCTTGCGGCGCTGAGCGAAGGCGGCGTCGACCAGGCGGAACACGCCGGCCTTGTCCGCCCGGGGCTCGTCGCGGCGCTCGAGGCGGACGAGGGCCGAGTCGACGTTGGGCACGGGCCAGAAGACCGCACGCGGGACGGTCCCGACCCTGGTCGCGCCGGCGTACCAGGCGATCTTGACGCTGGGCACGCCGTAGACCTTCGAGCCGGGACCGGCGGCCATCCGGTCGGCGACCTCGGCCTGGACCATGACGAGGGCCTTGTCGAGGGTCGGCAGCTCGGCGAGCAGGTGCAGGACGACGGGGACGGAGACGTTGTAGGGCAGGTTGGCGACGAGCGCGGTGGGCGCGGTGGCGAAGCGGTCGCGCTTGACTCGCACGGCGTCGTCCTCGATGACGTGCAGCCGGTCCGCCAGCCCGGGCGCCCGCTCGGCGACGGTGTCCGGGAGCTTGCGCGCGAGCACGGGGTCGACCTCGACGGCGTGGACCTCGCGTGCGGCGGGCAGCAGCGCGAGCGTGAGCGACCCGAGCCCGGGCCCGACCTCGACCACGACGTCGTCCTCGTCGAGCCCGGCGGCGGCCACGATGCGCCGGACGGTGTTGGGGTCGTGGACGAAGTTCTGCCCGAGCCTCTTGGTGGGCCGGATACCCAGCTCCCCGGCCAACCGCCGAATATCGGCAGGCCCAAGCAACCCCACCCCAGCCCGGTCCCCGCCGGCCCTGCTCTCGCCGCCCCTGCTCTCGCCAGCCCGGCCCCCGCCGCCGACGCCGTCCCCGTCCCGCTCACGCACCGCCCGAGCCTAGCCAGCCCCGCGAGTCCAACCCTCCCGACCCGCGAGTCCCCCGTTCCAGCCCCGCGAGCCCCGCTCCACCCCGCGGTCCCCCGCCCACCCGCGAGTCCCCCGTCCCAGCCCCGCGAGTCCCCCGCTCCAGCCCGGAGAGTCCCAGCCGTGACGGCACCCCCGTTCGAAGCTCGCGGGCGACAACGGGGGACTTGGCGTTCAGAACGGGGGACACGCGGTCCAGAACGGGGGACACGCGGTCCAGAACGGGGGACTCGCGAGTTCCGAGCGTGGGACTCGCGGGTCCTGGGCGTTGGACTCGCGGGGGCTTGGGGTGGGCATGGAGCGAGCCCGGACTCGGGAACTTGAGTCCGGGCTCGCTTCGAAAGGAAACCTACTGGGGAAGGCCCAGCTTGGCGGAACAGGCAGGCCAAGCGCCGTAACCGCCGCGGGCATCGCGAACCTTGGTCGCGATCGCGATCTGCTGCTCGCGGGATGCTTCGTGCGGGAAGGCCGCGTACTGGTCGCCGCCGTTCGCGTCCCACGTCTGCTTGTCGAACTGGACGCCGCCGAAGTAACCGTTGCCGGTGTTGATGGCCCAGTTGCCACCGGACTCGCACTGCGCGAGCTGGTCCCAGACCTCACCGTCGGAGATCACCGGCTGCGGCGGCTCCTTGGTGCCGACCCGGACCACCCGGGGCTTCGGCTGCTTGGTGATCTTCGAGCCGATCTCGGTCCGGGCCATCTCCTGGCCGTTCTTGACCGTGATCCGGTAGGTCGCGATCCGCTGGCCGGGCGCGCCCGGGTCCAGCACGACCTCGGTGCCCTCCAGCGCGTTCGGGTCCTCGACCTCCTGCACCGGAGGCTTGACCTTCTCGGTCCGGTTGATCACCGTGACGCCGTTGCGGGTGATCCGGATCTCCGCGCCGTCGGCGACCTTGAGCTTGCCGCCCGGTGCGATCGCGTCGTCCGGGCCCAGCTTCAGCTTGAGCTCGTCGACCAGCTCCTTGACCGTGACCGCCGTGGTCTGGAGCGTCTTCGGCTTGTTGCCACCGTCGAACAGCGTGATGTTCTTGACGGTCTTGATCTCCAGGGCCATGCCGTTGAGCGGCACGTCCCCGTCCATGTCCGACGACATCCACGCGCCCTCGGCAGCCACGTTGAGCTGCTTGAGCGCGTCGCGCACGGTGGTCGCACGGACCCACATGTCGCGCTTCTCGCCGTCGATGGTCAGGTGGAGCTGGCGACCGCGCTGCAGGACGACCTTGTCGCCGTCGTCGACGCTCGCCGCGGGCGACGGGGACAGGGCGTCGTGCGAACCGACGTCCAGTCCCTCGGCGTCGAGCAGCTCGCCGACGGTGCCGGCGTAGGTGTTGACCTCGTGCGCCTCGCCGTCCACGTCGACCGTGACCGACTTGTTCATCGCGATCGCCGCGGCACCGCCGCCGATCAGCGAGACCAGGATCGACGCGATCGTCGCCTTGAGGACGGTCTTCTTCCACCGCTTGACGCCGGTCGCGACACCAGGCGGAACGTCGTCCGCCTCGGTCATCGGCAGCGCGCGGACCCGCCCACCGGACAGCTCGTCCGGGATGATCGGCAGAACGGTCGTCTCGGCGTTGATCAGCCGGATGAGCTCGTCTACGTCAAGGTTCGCCTGCGTCATCAGCTCGTCGGCCTGCGGGCCGAGAGCGGTACGCACGTCGTTCGGCGTGATCGTCAGGGAACCCGAGTACCCGTCCAGGCTGCCGGAGCCGCTACCGAAGTCGTCGTAGAAATCGGGGAACTCCGAGCGCCAGGCGCGGAAGTCGTCGTCCAGGACCGCGGTTGCGGTCGTGGACGGCGCCTCGACCGGGGTGAACCAGTCGGTGTCGGCGAATCCGCTCCCAGTGGAACCGCCGAAATCGCCGGATCTGTTTCCGCTCACAGAGTCGATACCTCCAGAAGGCCGCAGCCGAGCCCAACTACTGCGCCGGCTAGCGCGCTTCGTTCCGTCACGACAAATCTCTCAGCCTCGGGCCATCCCATGATCGGCTCCGGAGCCGATCGTTCCCGCTGCTGTTGGTCAAGCGCACCGGGACGGCTATGTCCCGGCTACGGTCACGGGACAGTAACGGTGACTGGAGGGTTGTGCAAACACCGCGTCGAACGTTGTGACGTCCGCCACGCCACCAATGGAGCAGCGCCGATGGCCCATTCATCCCATAGTTCACGAGTGGTGACCACCGAACTCACCACGGGTAGCACCCGAAAGGCCGAAGATCCGGTCCGCTGTCGCGTTTACGGCCGCACACAGCTCCCCTAGATCGACCCTCCTGAGCTGCGCAATGTCCTCGATCGTGTACGCAGCGCCATGGGGTTCGTTGGGCCGACCCCGGTACGGATGGGGGGTGAGGAACGGCGCATCGGTCTCCACAAGTAATTGGTAAACGGGAACATGACCGATGGCGTCACGAAGTGCCCGCGCATTGCGAAAAGTCACGGTTCCCGCGAACGAGAGCACGTACCCCCGCGCGACGCACCGGCGGGCGAACTCCGCGTCCCCGGAGAAGCAGTGGAACACGACCGTCTCCGGCGGTCCCTCCTCCGCCAGGATCCGGTAGATGTCCTCGTGCGCGTCGCGGTCGTGGATCATCAGCGGCTTGCCGACGCGCTTGGCGAGGTCGATGTGCCAGCGGAACGCCTCCTGCTGCGCGGCGGGCGGCGAGTAGTCCCAGTAGTAGTCGAGCCCCGTCTCGCCGACGGCCACCACGCGCGGCTGCCGGGCGAGCTCCTCCAGCGCGGCGCGGTCGGCGTCCGTGAACGTCGCCGTGCGCGTCGGATGGACGGCGACGGCGGCCCACACCCGCGGGTCCCACGCCGTCGCCGCAGCGGCCCACTGAGCGGACGCGAGGTCGTCCCCGACCGTCACGACCCGCGTGACGCCGGCCCGCTCCGCCCGGTCGACGATGGCGGCCACGTCCGCGGCGTCCTTCGCCCCGCACGCGTCCAGGTGCGTGTGGGCGTCGACTATCGGCGAGGGGAGCCGCGCCGGAACGGGTAGCGGCTCCCCCGCACGTTTACTCACGAGGAAATGGGCGCCCACTCGGGGCCGGTCTCGCCGAGCTTCGGGTCGAGCTTGGCGAACAGCGGGGTCGGCTTCTCCAGCGGCCGGCCCACCTCGATCGGCGTGGACTCCCAGCGCGCCTGCTCGGCGGCGTAGTCACCGGTCAGGATCGGGTTCATCCGGCCGGCCACGTCGAGGTCCTCGACCTCCTGCATCGCCGGCTGGGCCGCCCACACGCCCGTGCCGCCCAGCGCCTCGTGCACCTTCTGCGCCGCGTGCGGCATGAAGGGCGTCAGCATCGTGTTGGCGTCCTGCACGACCTGGAGCGCGGTGTGCAGGATCGTGTCCCGCCGCTCCGGGTCGTCCTTGCGCTTCCACGGCTCCTGGTCGGAGAGGTACTTGTTCGCCGCGCCGACCACCCGCATCGCCTCGCCGATGGCCTGCTTGAACCGCGACTGCCGCAGGTGCGCGCCCACCACGTCGAAGGCGTGGCGGGAGAGCGCCTTGAGCTCCTCGTCGGCGGCCTCGGGCCGCACCGGCCGGGGGATCGCGCCGACGTTCTTGTGCGCCATCGAGATCGACCGGTTGACGAGGTTGCCCCACTCGTTGGCGAGCTCGAAGTTGATCCGCCGGACGAACTCCTCCCAGGTGAAGTCGACGTCCTGGGTCTCCGGCCCGGCCACCGAGATGAAGTAGCGCAGGCTGTCGGGCCCGAACTCGCGCAGGAAGTCGTTCACGTAGATGACCGTGCCGCGCGAGGTGGAGAACTTCGCACCGCTCATCTTGAGGAACTCGCTCGAGACGACCTCGGTCGGCAGGTTCAGCGTGCCGAACACGCCCGGCTCGCCGCCCTTGTCGCCCGCGCCGTTCTGGCCCAGCAGCAGCGACGGCCAGATCAGCGAGTGGAAGACGATGTTGTCCTTGCCCATGAAGTAGTAGCTCTGGGCGTCGGGGTTGGTCCAGAACTCCTGCCACGCGTCGGGGTTGCCGGACCGGCGCGCCCACTCCACGCTCGCCGACAGGTAGCCGATCACCGCGTCGAACCACACGTAGAACCGCTTCATCGGCCGGTCCCGCCAGCCGTCGAGCGGCACCGGCACGCCCCAGTCCAGGTCGCGGGTGATGGCCCGCGGCTTGAGGTCGTCGAGCAGGTTCTGGCTGAACTTCAGCACGTTCGGCCGCCAGTCCGTGCGGCTCTTGAGGTAGTCGCCCAGCGCGCCGGCGAACGACGGCAGGTCGAGGAACAGGTGCTCGGTCTCCACGAACTCCGGCGTCTCGCCGTTGATCTTCGAGCGCGGGTTCTTGAGGTCGGCCGGGTCGAGCTGGTTGCCGCAGTTGTCGCACTGGTCGCCGCGGGCGCCGTCATAGCCGCAGATCGGGCAGGTGCCCTCGATGTAGCGGTCGGGCAGCGTCCGGCCGGTCGAGGGGCTGATCGCGCCGAGCTGCGTCTTCGGGATGACGTAGCCGTTGTTCCACATCCCCGTGAACAGGTCCTGCGTGACCTTGTAGTGGTTGCCCGTCGTGGTGCGGGTGAACAGGTCGTAGGACAGCCCGAGGCCCTCGAGGTCGCCCGCGATCTGGCGGGTGTACTTGGCCGCCGTCTCGCGCGCGGTCATGCCCTCGTTGTCGGCCTGCACCAGGATCGGCGTGCCGTGCTCGTCGGTGCCGGAGACCATGAGCACCTTGTGGCCGGCCATTCGCATGTACCGGGAGAAGACGTCCGACGGGACACCGAATCCGGACACGTGGCCGATGTGGCGGGGACCGTTGGCATAGGGCCAGGCCACCGCGGTCAACACGGGGATGCTCATGTCCGAATAGCCTACGGAGCAACGCTGGAGTGGAGCCAAGGGAGGCACGGTGTCGGCCACTCGTCTGCTGGTGCTGGGGGTCGTGCGCATGTACGGCCGCGCGCACGGCTACCAGGTCCGGCGCGAGCTGCTGACCTGGTCGGCGGACAAGTGGGCCAACACCGCACCCGGCTCGATCTACCACGCGCTGAAGAAGATGGCCCGGGAGAAGCTCCTCGAGGAGGTCGACACCGGCGAGGACGGGCCGGGGCCGGACCGCACGGCCTACCAGCTCACCGCGGACGGCGAGACCGAGTTCCAGGTGCTGCTCGCCAGGAGCCTGTCCGAGTACGACGACAGCGCGCAGGCCGGCTACAACCTGGCCGCGGCCGTCACGTTCCTCACCGCGCTGCCCCGGGCCCGCGCGATCGAGCTGCTCGGGCACCGGATCAACCAGATGGCCGCGAGCCGGGCCACGGTCAGCGGCGTGCTGGAGCACGGCGTCGACTGGGGCCATCCACCGCACGTCACCGAGCTGTACCGGTACTGGGGCAGCAGCCTCGACGCCGTGCTGGGCTGGGCGCGCGACCTCGTCGCCCGGCTCGAGGCGGGCGAGTACGTGATGGCCGACGAGTCGGTCGCGGCGTTCGGCCAGCCCGGGAGCGCGAGCAGCTAATCAAGTTTGACTAGGCCGTGTCAGGGGGCCATGCTACCCACTGCTCATACCGAGTCAGAGGGGAAAATCATGATCGAAGCACGCGGTCTCGCCCGGACCTTCCGGTCCCGGGGCCGTTCCGTCGAGGCGGTCCGGGGGATCGACCTCGACGTCAAGGCCGGCGAGCTGGTCGGGTTCCTGGGTCCCAACGGCGCCGGCAAGACCACCACCCTGCGCATGCTCACCACGCTGCTGCGCCCGACCGCGGGCCGGGCGACGGTCGCCGGCTGCGACCTGAGCGAGGACCCGGTCGGCGTGCGCCGGCGGATCGGTTACGTCGCGCAGGGCGGCGGGACCACGCCGGAGCTCAAGGTGATCGAGGAGATGGTGCTGCAGGGCCGGTTCTACGGCCTGTCGAAACCGGACGCGACGCGGCGCGCGGGCGAGCTGATGAAGCGCATGGACATCGCGGACCTGGACGACCGCGTCATCAAGACGCTGTCCGGCGGGCAGCGTCGCCGGCTCGACGTCGCGCTGGGCCTGTTGCACGACCCGCGCCTGGTGTTCCTGGACGAGCCGAGCACCGGGCTGGACCCGCAGAGCCGGGCCAACCTGTGGGGCCACATCCGCTCGCTGCGCGACGACCACGACACCACGGTGTTCCTGACCACGCACTACCTCGACGAGGCCGACGCGCTGTGCGACCGGATCCTGGTCATCGACCACGGCGACATCGTCGCCGAGGGCAGCCCGAGCGAGCTCAAGGCGCAGGTCTCGGGCGACCGCGTCGAGGTCGGCGTGCCGGACGAGCACGTCGGCGCGACCGCGGAGATCGCCGCCAAGGTGCCCGACGCGCACGAGATATCGACCGTGGACGGCATCGTGCGGTTCCGGGTGCCGCGCGGGGACACCGCCCTGCCGGAGCTGCTGCGCGCGCTGGACGCCGCCGGCATCCCGATGACCTCCGTGCAGGTGCACCGCCCGACGCTGGACGACGTGTTCCTCACCCTGACCGGCCGCTCGCTGCGCGACGCCGAGGCCGAACCCGCACCGGAAGCCACGCCGGACAAGGACAAGGAGCGCAGCGATGTTGCGTGAAATCTGGCTGGTGTTCCGCCGGGACTCGACGATCGCGCTGCGCAACCCGGCGTGGATCTTCATCGGCATCCTGCAGCCCATCCTCTACCTGGTGCTGTTCGGGCCGCTGATGGAGCGGATCGTGACGAACACGCCGGGCTTCCCGCCGGGCAACGCGTGGGTGATCCTCACCCCGGCGCTGATCATGCAGATAGCCCTGTTCAGCATGTTCTCCGGGATCGGCATCCTCATCGAGCTGCGCAACGGTTCCCTGGAACGCATGCGGGTGACACCGGTGCACCGGATCTCGCTGCTGCTGGGCAAGGTCCTCAACAACGCGGTGCAGCTGTTCTTCCAGGCCCTGCTGGTGCTGATCCTCGCCCTGGTCGCGTTCGACCTCAGCGCGCCCTTCGCCGGGGTCGTGCTGAGCCTGGTGATCGTCGTGCTCATGGGCATCACGCTGGCCTCGACGGGATACGCGGCCGCGCTGCTGCTCAAGAGCGAGGAGGCGTTCATCCCGGCGCTGAACACGATCCTGCTGCCGGTGCTGCTGCTGTCCGGGATCCTGATCCCGATCACCACCGGGCTGGCGCCCAGCTGGCTGTACACGGTCTCGCGGATCAACCCGTTCACGCACATCGTGGACGCCGACCGGGCGGCGTTCCGCGGCGACTACGCGCTGGACTCCCTGTTCACGGGCGTCGTCGTGCTGGCCGTGATGGCCGTGCTCGCCGTCTGGTGGGGCGCGCGCACGTTCCAGCGCGAGAACGCCTGAGCCAACCCGGCGCCCCGTTTCGCGCGGGGCGCCGGGGCTGCGCTCAGCGGTTGGTCCCGGCCAGGCCGGCCGGGTTGTACCGGTCGCCCGCCACGGCTTCGCGCGGGATGGCCGAGTCGATCTCGGCCAGCTGGTCCGCGGTCAGCTCGACGCTCGCGGCGGCGGCGTTCTCCTCCAGGTAGCGCACGCGCTTGGTGCCCGGGATCGGCACGATGTGCTCGTCCCGGGCGAGCAGCCACGCGAGCGCGAGCTGGACCGGCGTGAGGTCGAGGGTCGCCGCGAGCCCCTGGATCCGCTCGGCCAGCGCGATGTTGCGGGCGAGGTTCTCGCCCTGGAACCGCGGCAGCCCGCGGCGGAAGTCACCCTCGGCGAGCTCGCCGAGCGAGCCGGGCTTGCTCGTCAGGAAGCCGCGCCCGACGGGCGAGTAGGGGACCACGCCGATGCCGAGCTCGCGGCAGGTGCGCAGCTGGTCGTCCGCGAGGTCCCGGGTGAACAGCGAGAACTCCGACTGCAGCGCGGTGATCGGGTGCACGGCGTGCGCCTTGCGCAGCGTCTCGGAGCTGACCTCCGAGAGCCCGATGTGGCGGATCTTGCCGGCCCCGACCAGCTCCGCCATCGCGCCGACCGTGTCCTCGATCGGCGTGTCCGGGTCGCGGCGGTGCAGGTAGTACAGGTCGATCACGTCGACCCCGAGCCGGCCCAGGGACGCGTCGACCGCCTGCCGGACGTAGTCCGGGCGGCCGTCGACGTTGACCTCGCCGCCGCCCACGACCCTGCTGATGCCGAACTTCGTGGCGAGCACGACCTCGTCGCGGCGGGCCTTGATCGCGCGGCCGACCAGTTCCTCGTTGTGTCCCGCGCCGTAGATGTCGGCGGTGTCGAGGAACGTGACCCCGATGTCGAGTGCGCGGTGGATCACGCGGATCGACTCGTCGTCGTCGATCGGGCCGTAGACCTCGGACATCCCCATGCAGCCGAGCCCGAGCGCGGAGACCTCCAGCTCGCCCAGCGTGCGCTTGTGCATCATTCCTCCTGGATTGCCTGTGCCACCCAGGCAACACCCTGGTGTGCGCTCCAGGTCAACCCCGGCGGGACTCGAGCACGGCGTCGTAGAGCTGCTTGCGACTGACCCCGGCCACGGCGGCGACCTCCCCGGCCGCGTCCTTGAGCCGGGCGCCGCCGCCGACCAGCTCGCCGACCCGCTCGACCAGCTCATTCAGGTCCGGCGGTCCCTTCGGCTCGGCGCCGGCCAGCACGACCGTGATCTCGCCGCGCACGCCGTCCGCCGCCCACCCGGCCAGCTCGGCGAGCCCGCCACGGCGGATCTGCTCGTACGTCTTGGTCAGCTCGCGGCAGACCGCGGCCCGCCGCTGCCCGCCGAGCACCTCGGCGGCGAGCGCGAGCGTGGCGGCGATCCGGTGCGGCGACTCGAAGAACACGGCGGTGCGCGGCTCGTCGGCCAGCGCGGCGAAGAACCGGCGCCGCTCGCCGTCCTTGCGCGGCGCGAACCCCTCGAAGCAGAACCGCTCGCAGGGCAGGCCGGACAGCGCGAGCGCCGTGGTCACCGCGGACGGGCCGGGCAGGCAGGTCACCGGCAGCTCCTTGGCCACGCACGCGGCGACGAGGCGGAAGCCGGGGTCGGACACGCTCGGCATGCCGGCGTCGGTCACCAGCAGGACGGTCTGGCCCTGCTCGACGGCGCCCACCAGCCCGTCGAGCCGCGCGGTCTCGACGGCGTCGTAGAAGCTGACGACCCGGCCGGCCGGCGTGACGCCGAGCGCGGCGGCGAGCGAGCGGAGGCGGCGGGTGTCCTCGGCGGCGATCACGTCCGCGGTGCCGATGGCGTCGACCAGGCGCGGGGAGGCGTCCCGGGAGTCGCCGAGCGGCGTGGCGGCGAGAACCAGCAGGCCGTGAGTGTCCACCGGAGCCATCCGTCCAGTGAACACTCACGGCCGCCCGCGCCGGCAACAGGGCCCCTGCCGTGCGCGCACCGAGCCCAACGCACACACGATAGTCGGAACCGACCGTCTGCGCGACGACTTCGAACCCGACGCGAACCGCACCGGCGGCCGCCTACGATCTGACGCCGTGAGTCTTGTTGACACCCGGCCGCCCGAGTCGCCTGCGATCTCGGGCGAGCGCGGCATGTCGGAGGCCGACCTCGCCGAGGTCCACCTGGTCGGCAAGCCGATGCCGACCGACCGCCTGCGCGGCTGGCTCGTGGCCGGCTTCCTCGCGGTGCTGGGCGGGTTCGTGCGGCTGCAGAACCTGGGATTCCCCACCGACCGCGGCACGCCGGTGTTCGACGAGAAGCACTACGTGCCGCAGGCGTGGGAGTTCCTGCGCAACGGCGGGTACGAGGACAACCCGGCCTACGAGCTGACGGTCCACCCGCCGCTGGGCAAGGAGCTGATCGCGGTCGGCGAGTGGCTGTTCGGCTACAACGGCTGGGGCTGGCGGTTCACGGCGGCGCTCTGCGGGGCGCTGATGATCCTCATGATCGTGCGGATCGCGCGCCGGCTGACCCGCTCGACGCTGCTCGGCGGGCTCGCGGGCGTGCTGCTGATCTGCGACGGCCTCTCGCACGTGCAGAGCCGGATGGGGATGCTGGACATCTTCCTGGCGTTCTTCGTGCTCGCGGCGTTCGGCTGCCTGCTGCTCGACCGGGACCAGGTGCGCGCGCGGCTGGCGCTGACCGTGCGCGAGGGCTGGGCGACCGAGTCGCGGTTCGGCCCGCGGCTGGGGGTTCGCTGGTGGCGGTTCGCGGGCGGGGTGTGCCTGGGGCTCGCGTGCGGGTCGAAGTGGTCCGGGATCTTCTTCATCATGGCGTTCGGCCTGCTGACGGTGATCTGGGACGCCACCGCGCGGCGGGCGGCCGGCGTCGAGTCGCCGTGGCGGGGCGCGCTGGTGCGGGACGTGGTGCCGGGCCTGTGGGGCCTGGTGGCGGTGCCGCTGCTGGTGTACCTGTCGACGTGGTGGGGCTGGTTCGCGTCGGAGACGGCCGTCGACCGGCACCTGGCGGACGCGGGCTGGCATCACGGTTGGTACGACTTCGTGCCGCAGGCGTTGCGGTCGCTGTGGCAGTACTCGGGGAACGTGCTGGACTTCCACGAGCACCTGGTGACGCCCGTGCGGGACCAGCATCCGTGGGAGTCGAAGCCGTGGACGTGGCCGATGGGCCTGCGCCCGATGCTCTACTACTACGACGGCAACACCGCCACCTGCGGCGAGGACCGTTGCGTCTCGGCGACCATGCTCGTGGGCACGCCGGCGATGTGGTGGCTGTCGCTGCCGGTGCTGGGCTGGGGCCTGTGGCGCATGATCGGCCGGCTGGACTGGCGCTACGCCGCGGTGGTTGTCGCGTACCTGGCGGGGCTGCTCCCCTGGTTCACCAACCTGGACCGCCAGATGTACTTCTTCTACGCGACGCCGCTGGCCGCGTTCCTCGTGTTGGGCCTGGTACTCGTGCTGGGCCAGATCATGGGCGCGGCATCGGTCGGCTACGAGCGGCGGGGCACCGGTCTGTTCGTGGTGGCCCTGTACGTGGGCCTGGTGGTGGCCAACTTCGTGTGGCTGTGGCCCATCCTGAACGGCGACTCGATCACCGAAGGCCACTGGGACGCGGAGCTGTGGCTCCCCTCCTGGCGCTGACCTGTCCACAAGGCGCACACCTGTCCACAAGTTGATCTTGCGGCCCCGGATCGTCAGTGGTCACCGGTAGACTGACGTCATGAGGGGTGCCCCCGGAGAGGGTGGGGGCCGCCATCCACGGGGTCGCGATTCTCGGACAGTTGTGCCCGGGGAACGGGCACAAGTGGCCAGGTGCGGCGGCCATGCCGGGCCGCTTCGGGCTGCCCAGGTGCAGCGGCCCGGCGCCTAGTTCAGCGGGCGCGTGCTGTGGACGATCTGGGTTACCGGGCCTTCCTCGGCCTGGCCCGCGCGGGCCAGCCACGCGCTCATCTCCCGGGACACCGACGCCAGCGTCGGCCGGTGGCTCGGGTCCGCGTCCAGCGACGCCGTCAGCAGCCGCAGGTGCGCGCTCTGCCGCGGCAGCTGGGTCAGCGGCTCCGACCGCGCCGCCGCCATCAGGGCCGCCATCGCGTTGTCGCGGGCGCCCCGGGGCGGGGCGGCCGCCAGCGCGAAGCTCACCGTCGCCGCGAGTTGCCATGCGTCCGAGGCCGGGGTGGCCGGGGCGCCGCTCGCCGTCTCGGGGGCCAGGAAGTCCGGGGTGCCGACCATCATGCCCGCCGCGGTCAGCGTCGAGTCGCCCTTCGAGCGCGCGATGCCGAAGTCGATCAGGTGGGCCATGCCGTTCGGGTCGATGATCACGTTTGCCGGCTTCACGTCGCGGTGCAGCACGCCCTTCGCGTGCGCCGCGGACAACGCGCCGGCCATCGTGACCCACAGGCGTGCGGCCTGGACATCGGTCAGCGCCCCGGTCGAGTGCACGGAGTCCGCGAGCTGCTGCCCCTCGATGTACTCCATCACGATGCCGAGCCCGTCGGAGTCCGACACGATGTCGTACACCCGCACGCAGTTCGGATGGTGCACCGCCGCGAGCGCCCGCGCCTCGCGCAGCATCCGCGCCTCGGTCTCCGCGTCCGGTGCGTGCGCCAGCTTCACCGCGACCGTCCGGTCCAGCTGCGTGTCGCGCGCGAGCCACACGGTGCCGAACCCGCCCTGGCCGAGCGGCTTGATCTTCTGGAACCGCCCGCCGTTGTTCTGCCACAGCCCGGTCGGCGCCTTCGGCGGGCCCGCGGCGAACGGCAGCGGCCCGGGGTCCGCGGCCAGCTTCGCGAGCGCGGCGCGATCCGGCTCGGGCTCACGCTGCTGGGCCACCCGCGCCGGCGGCGGCATCCGCGCCGGCTGCTGCTGGGGCGGCGGCTGGTACGGCGGCGGCTGCGGGTGCGGCCGGTGCTGCTGGGGCGGCGGGGGCTCGTAGGGCGGCGGCTTCTGCAACGACCGCTCGATCACCGACCAGCTCGGCGGCCCGACCGCCAGCACCGGGATCATCCCGAGCACGGTCATCGGCACGAAGCCGAGCCACATCGTGCCGGCCGAGTTCGCGGTCATCGGCAGGGTCAGCACCACCATGCCGACGAACGGGAGCCACAGCAGCCGGCCCGGCCACTTCGGCCCCCGGCGCATCGCTGCGCGCGCCTGCAGCCAGAGGAAGAGCAGGCCGATGCCCGGCAGGATCACGAGCAGCGAGACGCGCAGGAACAGCAGCCCCGAGCTCTCCGGGTAGAACAGCACGTCGTACACGCGCGCGCCGTGGCCGAGGAACGTGTCCTGGTTACCGACCCAGCCGCAGTACTCCTGCTTCACCAGCTGCACCTGGCTCGCCGACAGCCCGCTCGGCGTCTTGCGCGCGACGTTGATGAACACCTCGGACAGGCCGACCGCGAACAGCAGCGGCATCAGGAACGAGAAGAACCCGCCGGTCACCGCGAACACCGAGATCGTGGCCGGGTTGTAGGAGTTGCCGGTGCCCTTGCGCACCAGGGCGACCAGCAGCGCGCCGACGGCCGGGAGCAGCCCGATGAGCATGCCCGCGCCGATCGTGGCCCACACCCAGGGCCCCGGGCAGAAGCCGGGGCTGAAGATGCTGAACGCGAACGACAGCAGCGAGCTGCCCAGGTTGATCAGGAAATCCACGACCCTCCCTCCCGCTGCCCATGAGACCAGACACACGCCGCCACTGAACCACCCTATGTCTAGCCGTTACCGTTCCGCTGGCGTATGGCCACGGACTAGGTTCCGACTATGGGCTCCTACCACGATGCGTACCGGCAGAGCCTCACCGACCGCGACGGGTTCTGGCTCGCGGCCGCCGCCGCCCTCGACTGGACGAAGGCGCCGACCAAGGCCCTCGACGACAAGGACGCGCCGCTGTACCGGTGGTTCCCCGACGGGGAGCTGAACACCTGCCACAACGCGCTCGACCGGCACGTCGACGGCGGCCGCGCCGAGGCGACCGCGCTGATCTACGACTCGCCGGTCACCGGGAGCAAGGCGACCTACACCTACCGTGAGCTGCGCGACGAGGTGGCGCGCTTCGCCGGCGTGCTCGCCGGGCTCGGGGTCGGCAAGGGCGACCGGGTGATCGTCTACATGCCGATGGTGCCCCGCGCGGTCGTCGCGATGCTCGCGTGCGCCCGGCTGGGCGCGGTGCACTCGGTGGTGTTCGGCGGGTTCGCGCCACGCGAGCTGGCGAGCCGGGTGGAGGACGCCCGGCCCAAGGTGATCGTGGCCGCGTCGTGCGGTGTCGAGCCGGCCCGGATCGTCGAGTACAAGCCGATCATCGACGAGGCGCTCGCGATGACCGCGCACCAGCCGGACGCGGTCGTCGTGCTGCAGCGCGAGCAGGCGACCGCGACCCTCGGCGACCGCGACGTCGACTGGGACAAGGCGATGGCCACCGCGGAACCGGTGGACTGCGTGCCGGTCGCGGCCACCGACCCGCTCTACATCCTCTACACCTCGGGCACGACCGGGAAGCCGAAGGGCGTGGTGCGCGACAACGGCGGGCACGCGGTCGCGCTGGCGTGGTCGCTGCCCAACGTCTACGACATCGGTCCCGGCGACGTGTTCTGGACCGCGTCCGACGTCGGCTGGGTCGTCGGGCACTCCTACATCGTGTACGCGCCGCTGATCGTCGGCGCCACGACCGTGCTGTACGAGGGCAAGCCGGTCGGCACGCCGGATGCGGGCGCGTTCTGGCGGGTCGTCGCCGAGTACGGCGCGAAGGCGCTGTTCACCGCGCCGACCGCGTTCCGCGCGATCAAGCGGGTCGACCCGTCCGGTGCCGAGCTGGCCAAGTACGACCTGTCGCGGTTCCGCACGCTGTTCCTCGCCGGGGAGCGGCTCGATCCGGAGACCTACCACTGGGCGAGCGAGAAGCTCGGCGTGCCGGTCGTCGACCACTGGTGGCAGACCGAGACGGGCTGGCCGATCTGCGCGAACCTGCGCGGCCTCGAGCCGATGGCCATCAAGCCCGGCTCGCCGAGCGTCCCGGTGCCCGGCTACGACGTGCGCATCCTCGACGTCACCGGCGAGGAGCTGCCCCGCGGCCGGGAAGGCGCGATCGCGATCAGGCTGCCGCTGCCGCCCGGCACGCTGCCCACCCTGTGGGGCGACGACGACCGGTACATCGAGTCGTACCTGTCCCAGTACGACGGCTACTACCTCACCGGCGACGGCGGCTACGTCGACGAGGACGGCTACGTGTACGTCATGGGCCGCACCGACGATGTGATCAACGTAGCCGGCCACCGGCTGTCGACGGGTTCGATGGAGGCCGTGCTGGCCGCCCACCCGGCGGTGGCCGAGTGCGCGGTGATCGGCGTGCGGGACTCGCTGAAGGGCCAGCTGCCGCGCGGGTTCGTGGTGCTCAAGGCGGGCGTGGAGATCTCGGCGGACACGCTGCGGTCGGAGCTGGTCGCCGCCGTGCGCAAGGAGATCGGCCCGGTGGCGGCGTTCCGCGACGTGTCCGTTGTGGACGGTCTGCCGAAGACGCGCTCGGGCAAGATCCTGCGCAAGACGATGCGCGGCATCGCCGACGGCCGCGACGAGCCCGTCCCGTCCACCATCGAGGACCCGGCCGTGCTCGACGCGCTGCGCCCGGTGCTGCGCGGCCAGGACTAGGAACGGCTGGCTGCCGCGCCGCGTCCGACGTGCTCCATGGCAGGTCGGCGGCGAGCCCGCCACCACCGAGTCCCAGCGCCGACACGCAGACCAGTGCGGCGAGCGGCGGAATCGACCTCGTCGATCTGGGTCGGGTGCTGGGCAAGCCACTCGGACCCGGCTGTGCGGCTCGCGCCGGGTCGAAGACCGCCGGCGACGGCTCCGTCGAGGTCGCCTTCACCGCCAGGGCCGACGGCGACCGGTCCGCGGCACGATCGTCTCGCGCGTCGACGACGTGACGGGCGACTGGTGTGTCGACGATCGACTTCGACCTGAGCGGTTTGCGGGGGCCGGTTGTCCCCGGGGCCATCGTCAGAGGTTGATCATGTGGCCGGCCAGGCCGTGGATCGCCTCCTTCACGGCTTCGCCCAGCGTCGGGTGGGCGTGGACGTTGCGGGCCACCTCGTGGACGGTGAGGTCCCACTGCTGGGCCAGCGTCAGCTCGGGCAGCAGCTCGGTGACGTCCGGGCCGATCAGGTGGCCGCCGAGCAGCTCGCCGTACTTCTTGTCCGACAGCAGCTTCACGAAGCCCCGGGCGTCGCCGAGGCCGTGGGACTTGCCGTTGGCGGTGAACGGGAACTTGGCGACCTGCACGTCGAAGCCGGCCTCGCGGGCCTGCTCCTCGGTGTAGCCGAAGCTCGCGATCTGCGGCTGGCAGTAGGTGGCGCGCGGGATCATGCGGTAGTCGAGCTCCATCGTCTCCGCGCCGCCGATCGTCTCCGCGGCGATGATGCCCATGGCCTCGGCGGCATGGGCGAGCATGAGCTTCGCGGTGACGTCGCCGATCGCGAAGATGTGCTCGACGTTGGTCCGGCAGAACCCGTCGACATCGATCGCGCCGCGGTCGGTGGTGCGCACGCCCGCGGTCTCCAGCCCGTAGCCCTCGATGTTGGGCTGGAACCCGATGGCCTGCAGGACCTTGTCGGCCTTGAGCGTCCTGCGCTCGCCGTTCGCGGACACCTCGACGGTGACCTGGTCGCCCGAGTCGTCGATGGACTCGACCCTGGTGGACGTCAGCACGGTGACGCCGAGCTTGCGGTAGTGGCGCGCGAGTTCCTTGGACACCTCGACGTCCTCGAGCGGCACGAGCCGGTCGAGGAACTCGACGATCGTGACGTCGACGCCGTAGTTGGCGAGCACGTAGGCGAACTCGACGCCGATCGCGCCCGCCCCGGCGATGATCATGCTGCCGGGGAGCTCGGGGGTGAGGATCTGCTCCTCGTAGGTGACGACGCGCTCGGACAGCTGCGTCCCCGGGAGCAGCTTGGTGCGCGCGCCGGCGGCGATGATGCAGTTGTCGAACGTGACCGACTCGCCGTTGACCTCGAGGCTGTTCGGCCCGGTGAACGTGCCGCGGCCGGTGAACTCGGTGATCGAGTTCTTCTTCATCAGGTAGTGCACGCCCTTGACGCGGCCGTCGGCGACCGTGCGGCTGCGCGCATGGGCCACGCCGTAGTCGAAGGTGACCTGCCCTTCGATGCCGAACGTCTTCTGCTCGTTGTTGAAGATGTACGCGAGCTCGGCGTTGCGCAGCAGCGCCTTGGAGGGGATGCAGCCGACGTTGAGGCAGACCCCGCCCCAGTACTTCTCCTCGACGACGGCGACCGACAGGCCCAGCTGAGCGGCCCGCACGGCGGCCACGTACCCACCGGGCCCGGCCCCGAGAACCACGACGTTGAAATGAGTGCTCACGGGCTCCACCCTAATCCGACCCGGCGCCGGGGGACGTGAACTGTCCACAGGCCCGGAGTTGTCCACAGGCAAGATCCACATCCCCGCCGGCCGGCGCGCGTGCGGTCCCTGCCGGCGCGCGAGGCGGATTGGTTCAACCATTCTGCTCCAATTGGTTCAACCAGTCACCCATTCGGCCCTGGAGACGCCGCGCGGGGCGTCGCGCATCGCGCGGTGAGAAGTTCCCGAACCGATGACGCCGCCGGTGGGAAGCTACCCGGAACCCATTGGCACACCTCGATTTCCGCGCCGATTTACAACGTCTTCACCAAGTGTCTTGACAGCAGCCCCGGGCAGGCCCAAAGTTCTCCCATTGGTCTATACCACTAGGTCTGAACCACTCGGTCTAAACCATTGGGTGCGGGCTCGGCACGGACGCCGGGCACGGAAGGGACGGCAGAGAAGTGAACCGCTGGACGAAGCTGATGGTCGGCGCCGCCGCCATCGCACTGGCTACCGCGGGCTGCGCCGGATCGGGCGGCACCGACAGCGGTACCGAGCAGAAACCGGGCGAGCCGCGCACGCTCACGGTGTGGCTGATGAACGGCTCGGCGCCCGAGACCCTCACCGACTCGCTGAACAAGGAGTTCGAGCAGACCCACGACGGCGTCACCGTCAAGTACGAGGTCCAGGAGTGGAACGGCATCCAGGACAAGCTGACCACCGCCCTGGCCAGCCAGAACCCGCCGGACGTCATCGAGCTCGGCAACACCCAGGCGCCGTCCTTCGCCGACCAGCGCGTGCTCACCGACCTGTCCGGCGACGTCGACAGCCTGAACGGGGACCAGTGGCTGCCCAGCCTCAAGGCCTCCGGTGAGTGGGACGGCAAGCAGTACTCGACCCCGTTCTACGCCGCCAACCGCGCGGTCATCTACCGCACCGACATGTTCACCCAGGCCGGCATCAGCGCGCCGCCGACCTCGCGGGCCGAGTGGCTCGACGCGATCGCCAAGCTGAAGGCCAAGTTCGGCAAGGACAAGCAGTTCCAGCCGCTGTACCTGCCCGGCCAGAACTGGTACGCGCTGCTCTCCTTCATCTACGACGAGGGCGGCGACATCGCCGAGAAGGACGGCACCGACTTCAAGGCGACCGTCGACAGCGACCAGGCCAAGGCCGGCCTCGAGTTCTACAAGCAGCTGGTCGACGCCGCCGGCACCACCGCGCCGAAGGACAACGACGAGCAGAACCCCGAGCAGGCCGGCATCTACGGCCAGGGCAAGGTCGCGATGATGATCGCGCTGCCGTGGGAGGTCGACACCGCGGCCAAGAACAACGCCGCCATCAAGGCGAAGACCTCCGCGTTCCCGATCCCGTCCAAGAACGCCGGCGAGGCCGCCCCCGTCTTCCAGGGCGGCTCGAACCTGGCGATCCCGGTCAACAGCAAGAACGCCGACCTGGCGAAGGAGTACCTGAAGCTGATCCTCAGCGACGAGTACCAGGGCCAGTTCGCCGCGGCCGGCATGGTGCCGGGCGCCTCGACCGACCTGTCCGCCCTGGACAAGAACCCCGTCAGCAAGGCGATGGCCGAGGCGTCGAAGGACGGCAAGGCGGTCCCCGCCACGCCGACGTGGGCGACCATCGAGGCCGGCCAGAACCCGCTCAAGGACATGCTGACCGCCTACCTCACCGGCACGAAGGACATCGACACCGCGACCGGTGACGCCAACAAGGCGCTGGACGCGGCCTTCAGCGGCTGATGACCGCGACCGCGCAGATCACGGTGCCGGCGGGCTCTCCCCCGCCGGCACCGCCACGCGCCGGCCGGCCCCGGCGGGCCGGCCTCGGGGAGCGCACCGTCCCGTACCTGCTGCTCGCGCCCGCCGTCGTCACCATGCTGGTGCTGCTCGGCTGGCCCGCGATCCAGGTCGTCGGCATCAGCTTCCGCCGCCTCGACCTCGGCGAGCTCGTCCGCGGCGAGGTCGTCTGGGTCGGGCTGGACAACTACGCGGCCGTGCTGAGCGACCCCGAGGTCTGGGCGATCACGCTGCGGACGGTCCTGTTCACCGCGGCCTGCGTGGCCGGCACCGTGCTCGCCGGCCTGCTGATCGCGATCCTCATGCGGCACGTGTCGACCACGGTCCGCGTCGCGGTGCAGGTCTGCCTCGTGCTCGCCTGGGCCACGCCGATCCTGGCCACCACCACGGTGTTCCAGTGGATCTTCGACCAGCAGTACGGGATCCTCAACAAGACCCTCGTCAAGCTCGGCTTCGACTCGTTCGCCGGGTACTCCTGGTTCTCCTCGGGTGCGAGCACGCTGACCGTCATCGGCACGCTGATCGTCTGGCAGGCCGTGCCGTTCGTGTGCTTCACGATCTACGCCGGGCTGCTGTCCGCGCCGCGGGAGCTGTACGAGGCGGCGGCCATCGACGGGGCGAGCGCGTGGCAATCGTTTGCGACCGTGTCCTGGCCGTCGATCCGCGCGCTGGTCACGCTGGCCACGTTCCTGTCGGTGATCTGGGACTTCAAGGTCTTCGCCCAGGTGTGGGCGATCCGCCAGGGCGGCCCGGACGGCGGCAGCACGACGCTGCCGGTGCTGCTGTACCTGAAGGGCATCGCGGGGCGCCACTTCGGCGTCGCGTCGGCGATCGCCGTGCTGATGATCCTCGTGCTGCTCGTGCTCACCGCCCGCTACCTGCAGCTGCTGCTGCGTTCCCGGGAGGCTGATGTGTCGTGACCAAGACCAGGACGCAGCGGACCCTGCTCAACACCGCCGGCGTGCTCGTCGCGCTGCTGTTCGCGTTCCCCACCTACTGGATGCTCACCAGCGCGTTCAAGCCGTCGGTCGACCTGCTGACCCCGGACTACGACCTGGTGCCCAGCGCGCTCACGCTGGACAACTTCGCGAGCGCGTTCGCCAAGCCCGGCTTCACCGGGCACCTGACGAACAGCCTGATCGTGACGCTCGGCGCGGTGGCGTGCTCGCTCGTCGCGGGCGTGCTGGCCGCGTTCCCGCTGGCCCGGCTGCGCTTCCGCGGCCGCAAGGGGTTCCTGCTGCTCGTGCTGATCGCGCAGATGGCCCCGATGGAGGCGCTGTTCATCCCGATGTTCCTGCTCATGCAGGACGCCGGGCTGCTCAACCAGCTGCCGTCCCTGCTGCTCGTGTACTTCGCGATCACGCTGCCGTTCACGGTGTGGACGCTGCGCGGGTTCGTCGCCGGGATCCCGTTCGAGCTCGAGGAGGCCGCGATGGTCGACGGCTGCGGCCGGTTCGGCGCGTTCCGCCGGGTCGTGCTGCCGCTGCTCGGGCCGGGCCTGGTGGCGACGTCGGTGTTCGCGTTCATCACGGCGTGGAACGAGTTCCTGTACGCGCTGGTCTTCATGCGGGACAAGGACAAGCAGACGCTGCCGGTGTGGCTCTCGACGTTCAAGACCGTATTCGGCACGGACTGGGGCGGCATCATGGCCGCCTCGGTGCTGTACGCGCTGCCCGCGCTGGTGTTCTTCATGCTCGTGCAGCGCAAGCTCGTGTCGGGCGCGACCGCGGGCGCGCTCAAGGGCTGATGGGTTGTGGTCTGGACCAACCGTGGTCTATACCTGATGGACCTGTCCCTCGGCAGTCCCAGGAGGACCCGTGTCCAGGCTCCCTGCTCCCCGACGCGCGACGACGGTCCTCGCCGTCGCCGCCCTCGCGCTGCTCGGCACCGCCGTACCGTCGTCCGCAGCACCCGACCAACACCACGTCAAGGAGTCGCGCATGACGCAGGTGATACCGGCCCCGGTGTCGGTCACACCTGACCGCCACGGGGGTGAGTTCCGGCTGTCGCCGGACGCCGCCATCCATGCCGACCGGGGCGCCCAGGGCGTCGGCGAGTACCTCGCCGGCCTGCTGCGACCGTCGACCGGGTACCGGCTGCCGGTCACCGACCGGCGGCACGACGCGGCGATCTCGCTGGAGCTGGGCAAGGTCGGCGCGCGGCTCGGCGACGAGGGCTACGAGCTCGACACCACCCGCCGCGGCGTCGAGATCAAGGCGCGCACCCCGCGTGGCCTGTTCGCCGGCGTCCAGACGCTGCGCCAGCTGCTGCCCACGCGGGTGGAGAGCCGCTCGGCCCAGGGCGGTCCGTGGACGGTGCCGGCCGGCCGGATCGTCGACTACCCGCGCTTCGCCCAGCGCGGCGCGATGCTCGACGTGGCGCGGCACTTCTTCTCGCCGGACGAGGTGAAGAGCTACATCGACCAGCTGGCGATGTACAAGATCAACACGCTGCACCTGCACCTGGCCGACGACCAGGGCTGGCGGATCGAGATCAAGAGCTGGCCGCGCCTGGCGACCTACGGCGGCTCGACCGAGGTCGGCGGCGGCCCGGGTGGCTACTACACGCAGGACGAGTACCGCGACCTGGTGGCGTACGCGGCGTCGCGCGAGATCACGGTCGTGCCCGAGATCGACATGCCGGGGCACACGAACGCCGCGCTGGCGTCCTACGCCGAGCTGAACTGCGACGGCGTCGCGCCGCCGCTGTACACCGGGATCGAGGTCGGGTTCAGCTCGCTGTGCATCGACAAGGAGATCACCTACCAGTTCATGTCCGACGTGCTGGGCGAGCTGGCCGCGCTGACCCCGGGCGAGTACCTGCACCTCGGCGGCGACGAGGCGCACGTGACCACGGAGCCGGACTACATCAGGTTCTTCCAGCGCGTGCTGCCGATGGCCGAGGCGCTGGGCAAGAAGGTGACCGGCTGGCACGAGCTGATCAAGGCGACGCCGGCGACCTCGGCGGTCCCGCAGTACTGGGGCACCACGCCGTCGAACGACCTCGTCAACCAGGCTGTCGCGCGGGGCAACAAGATCCTCCTGTCGCCCGCGAACAAGTCGTACCTGGACATGAAGTACGACGAGAACACGCCGCTGGGCCTGTCGTGGGCGGGCTACATCGAGGTCGCGGACGCGTACGGCTGGGACCCGGGCGCGTACCTGCAGGGCGTGCCGGAGTCGGCGGTCCGCGGCGTCGAGGCGCCGCTGTGGTCGGAGACGCTGGAGATCAGCGACCACATCGAGTTCATGGCCTTCCCCCGCCTCCCGGCGATCGCGGAGCTCGGCTGGTCGCCGTGGTCGACGCACGACTGGGAGTCGTTCCGGACCCGGATCGCCGCGGAGGGCCCGCGGTGGACCGAGCTGGGCATCAACTTCTACCGCTCACCGCAGATTCCCTGGACCGAGTAGGGCCGACCCCGGGCCCGCCGCCGGTCGCACCCACCGGCGGCGGGCCCGCCTCGTCCCACCCGCCGGAAGGACCGCGGTGACCTACCTGGTGGAGTCCGCCGCGCAGGCCCTGCCCTCGAATTTCCACACGGTTGACGTGCCCGTCCCGCCTCTCGAGCCCGAACCATCCGCCCTGCGGAGATCCGCGACGGCCACCGACTGCGGCGAACCGCTGACGGAGATCTCCGGCTCAGGCATCACCGTGCTCCACAGCTATGTCCAGGCCGGCTGGCGGAACACCGTCGACCGGCAGTGGCTCAGAGCCGGCACGCTGGCACGACTGCGGCAGGCCTCCACCACCCTGCCGCACGACTTCGGCATCGCCGTCTTCGACGCCTGGCGACCTCTGGCACTGCAGCAGGAACTGTTCGACGCGACCAACGCGGCCTCGGACTTCGTCGCACCCCCGTCAGAAGATCCGGCGACGCCCCCGCCCCATCTCACCGGCGGCACCGTCGACCTGACGCTGAGCTGGCGGCGCATACCCCTGGCCTTGGGAACGACGTTCGACGAATTCACCGATACGGCCACGACGACCGCATTCGAAGACACCCCGGGACCGGTACGGACACTGCGACGCCTGCTCTATCACACCCTCCGCCGGCAAGGCTTCGTCGCGTTGGCCGAAGAGTGGTGGCACTTCGAGTGCGGCACTCGCTTGTGGTCCGGCCTGACCAGCCGGCCCGCCATGTACGGACCCGCGACGCCATGATCCGCTCGACTCGTCAGTCGCATGGTCTCGTTCAGCTCCCGTTGCCGATTCGTTGGACCGTGCCCGTCAGCCGTGCTCGTTCCGCGGCGAAGACCGCGCGGTGCGACTCCAGCGACTCCGCCGGGCCGGACAGGATGTGCGAGCCGTCGCCCGTCGCCACTGCCCTCGTGAACGCCTCCAGCAGGCCCGCGTCCCCGCCGCCGTGGCCGGCCGCGGCGTCCTGGCCCGCGCTCGGCACCTCGTGCACCGAGGTCTCCCCCGTCAGGAAGTCGTGCACGGTCACCTGCTCGCCCGTGCCGTCGAGGTAGCCGCCGGTGCCGAAGACCTGCGTGCGCCGGTCGACGTGCGGGGTGAAGGCCGTCATCGTGAACGTCGCCGTCGCGCCGCCGCCGAACTCCATCGCCACCACCTGGTGGTCGACCACGTCGTTGTCGCACGCGTACACGCACCGGCCGTACGGACCGTCCCGCAGCGCCGCGCGGACCCCGGACTCGCTGACGTCGTCGGTGATCACGCTGACCGGCCAGCCCGGGCGCCCCTCCCGCAGCCGGCCGAGGTAGAGCCGCGGCGCGGAGTACGCGCAGTCCGGCTCGATCGCACAGTCGAGACACCGGTCGGCGGCGCCCGCGGGCTGCTGCGAGCGGCGGAAATGCGTGAGCGAACCGAAGCTCGACACTCGCTCGATCGGGCGTCCCACGATGTGGCGCAGCCAGTCGATGTCGTGCCCGGACTTCGTCAGCAGCATGAACGACGCCGTGTCGCTGCGCCGCCAGTTGCCGCGGACGTACGAGTGCGCGTAGTGCCAGTGACCCACCGGCTCGAGGTGCTGCACGCTGATCACCTCGCCGACGCGGCCGTCGTCGAGCAGGCCCTTCAGCAGCTTCGTGTACGGCCGGTACCGCAGCACGTGGCACACCGCGAACAGCACGCCCGCGTCGGTGACCGCGCGTACCAGCTCGGCGCACTCGTCCTCCGTCGGTGCCAGCGGCTTCTCCACCAACAGGTGGTAACCGTTGTCCGCCAACGTGATCGCGGGCCCGACGTGGTCGGAGTCCTGCGTGGTGACGATCGCGGCGTCGGCCAGGCGCGGGGCGGCGGCCAGCTCCTGCCACGACGCGAACGCCCGCTCGGGCGGGATGTCGTGCCGCCGCGCGAACGCCTCGCGCTGGTGGGTGCGCGGCTCGGCCACCGCGAGCACCCGCGCCCGGTCCGGGTGCGCGGCGACCCACTCGCCATACCCGACGCCCCGCTGCCCCGCGCCCGCCACGACGTACGTCACCGGCCGGTCCATCACGCCCTCCGAAATGCCGTCACGACCACCGATGCGGTGATCCGCACCGGTTCGGGCAGCGCCGCCACCCGCTCCGCCAACGTCTCCGCCCCGACGTGCCACGCGCTCGGCCCCATGCCCACCAGCGACCGCACGTCGGGGTGGGTCAGCGCCAGCTCGAACTCGCAGGTGTCCTGGGTGGACACTTCGAACGCCGGCGCGAGCTGCTCGGCGACCCGCCGCGCCTTGTCCGGGGCGACGCTCAGCAGGCCGAGGTCGTGGACCAGCTCCGCGAGGTGCCCGGTGGTCGGCGCGGCCACGACGAGCACGCCGTCCGGCGCGAGGATCCGGTCCAGCTCGGCCGGGTTGCGGGGCGCGAACACGTTGAGCGCCACCGAGACCGCGCCGTCCCGCACCGGCAGCGTGCCCCACGCGTCGCAGCCGACCGCACCCAGCCGGGGGTGTGCGCGGGCGGCCCGGCGCAGCGCCGGCTTGGCGATCTCCAGCGCGAGGCCCACCCGGTCCGGCCCGGCGTCGAGCACGGCCGCGAGGTAGTACCCGGTGCCCGCACCGAGGTCGGCGACGCAGCCCGGCGCCGGGCCCGCCGCGGCCGTGACGGCGTGCGCGATCGGCGCGTAGTGGCCCGCGTCGAGGAACGCGGCGCGCGCCGCGACCATGCCGGCACTGTCGCCACCCACCGATGCCTTGCCGGACACCAGGTTCACGTATCCCTGGCGCGCCACGTCGAAGCCGTGCCCCCGCTCGCAGCGCACCTGCCCGGCGAGCACCAGGCCGGCGCCGCAGTGCGGGCAGGCCAGGTAGGGCAGGACGTCAGACAGCACGTTTCGCCAGCGCCTCGACCCGCCGGACCAGCCGGTCGACGCGTGCCTCGGACTCCGGCTTCATGAGCACGCTGCGCAGCAGGCGCGCACCGTCCACATCGGCCGGCACGGCCGGATGGCGGCGCGCGAACTCCGGTGCGCCGACCTTCAGCACGGACAGGAACACCGGATCCTGCTTGTCCCGCATGCCGTCGGTCATCACCCGCGCGCTCGCCGCGTCGATCGCCGACAGGCTGTCCCGGTGCGGGAAGTAGCTCACGATGTCGAGCTCCGGCTCCTGGTAGAGCACCAGGTCCGCGGACTCCTCGAGCAGCTCCGCCCAGCCGAGCGCGGCCCGGCGGCCCGCGGCGAGGAACCGGCCGAGCCCGTCGCGGGTCGGCGGGATCACCTGGAGCGTCAGCCACAGCGCGGCGGCCGCGGCGCCGGCGCGTGAGCACTCCAGGCTGATCTCGCCGAGATGCAGATCGGCCTCGGTGAAGTACGTGTACGGCGAGTCGTGCCGGTAGTGACGCGCCACCTCCGGGTCGGCGAAGATGACGGCTCCGCAGCCATACGGTTGCAGGCCGTGCTTGTGCGGGTCGACGACGACGGAGTCGCAGCCCGCGATCGCCTGCCACGGCCGCGGGTCGATGGACTCCTCCGCGCCGAGCAGCGTGAAGAACCCGCCGTACGCGGCGTCCACATGCAACCGCACGCCGTACTCGTCTTTGAGCGCCAGCGCGTCGTGCACCGGGTCGACGGCGCCGAGCCCGGTCGTGCCGGTGGTGAGCACTACCGTGCCGATGTCCTCCTTTCGCAGCAGGTCCTCGAGGGCCTGCAGGTCCATGCGCCCGGCCGCGTCGACCGGGACGGTGTGCGCGGGCAGCCCGAGCACGTGACACATGCGCGCGTGCGTGTAGTGGCTCTCCGCGCTGAACGCGACGCCCTTGCCCGGGTGCTCCTGGCGGGCGACGAACAACGCCTCGAGGTTCGCGACAGTGCCGCCACCCGTGAGGTGCCCCAGGTGCGCCCCGAACCCGAACATGTCCGCCAGCGCGGCGACGGCCTCACGTTCCATCTTCGCGGTGGCCGGCCCGCCGTCCTGCGCGTGGTTGTTGGGGTTGACGAGCATCGCCGTCAGGTAGCCCGCGACCGCCACCGGGTGTGGCGGCTTGAGCATCTGGCCGGCGTAGTCGGGGTGGAAGAACGGGTAGTTGTCCGTCAACCGCCCGGTCAGCTCGGCGAACGCCTCCCGGAACCGGTCGGGGTCCACCCGCTGGGCCGGGTGCGCCGGATAGTCCGCGAAACCGTCCTGCCACGCCGCGACCGCCTCGACGCCCTGGCGCAGCCACCCGGAGAGATCCGTCATGCGCCCACGATCGCATGCGCACCACTCCGGACGCGACGAAGGACGCCTCGCAGCCGGCCCCGACCCTGTTCAGGCGGTCGCCGCGTGCTCCGCGAGACCCCGCACGCACGTCCCGAGAAAACGGTCCAGCGCCGGGCGAACCAGCCAGCCCGTACCGGGATACCTGGCGCTGAAGCTGACCGTCCACGTGATCTCGGTGCCCGAGTCAAGCGGGACGAGGTCGACCACGCCGCGATAGTCACGCACCGGCAGGCCGTCGAGGTGGTTGTACCGGAACTGCCGGTCCGCCGCGAAGCCGACGATCTCGTCGCGGCCACGCGTGCGGCCGCGGACGAACACCCGGACCGCGCCGACGCCTTCGGGCTCGCCGTCGCCCTCGCGTTCGAGCTCGAAGCTGTCCAGCGGACTCCAGTCCGGCCACGTCGCGCCGTCCCGCAACAGGCGGTACACCGTGCCCGGCTCGGCCGGGCTCCGCGCGGTCTTCTCGATCACGTAGCGGCGCACGGGCGCGATACTAGCCACTCCCCGACGTCGTGCGGAGGGTGAACGTGAACGTCCACCCGTTCTCACACCACGCAGAACTCGTTGCCCTCCGGGTCCGTCATCAGCACATGGTCACCCCTTCCGTCGAGCTCGTACACACGCACGAACGTCGCGCCGGCGGACTTCAGGCGCTCGACCGTGTCGAGGACTCTCGGCCACCGCACGTCCCACGGCGTCTCCCGGCCTCCGCCGGCCTTGACGTCGACGTGTAATCGGTTCTTCACGACCTTGCCCTCAGGCACCTTGAGGAAGGACACCGTCGGGCCGGTGCCGGCCGGATCGGTCAGGTACGCGCCGTCGTCCCACTCCGCCTCGGGCACGCCCGCGCTCGTCAGCCACTCCGGCCAGCTGCCGAACCCCTCCGGTGGCGGCAGCTGCCGGTACCCCAGGGCCAGCGCCCAGAACTCGGCCAGGGCACCCGGGTGTGCACAGTCGACCGTCAGTCCCCACTTCGTCATGTCCGGCACGCTACGCCGGGGGTCTGACAATTCAGGAAAACCTGCGTGCGGCCTGGGAGATCGCCGTCCGGGCGTCCGCGTCCAGCGTCGCCACCAGCTCCGCCGCCGGCACCTCGCGGGCGAACTCGTGCGCCTGCCCCGCCCACAGCGCCATCGCGTCCGGGTCGCCCGCGCGGCGCAGGTTCGCGGTCAGGTGGTGCACGTGTGGGTACGCCGCCGGTGCCGCCGCGGAGTGCTCGGTCAGGAACCGGTTGACCAGGCTCCGCGCCGGGCGGCCGGTGAACGCGCGGGTCACCGCCGTCCGTCCTTCCCGGACCAGCGCGTCCCGGTGCAGCGCGTTGGTCCCCGCCTCCGGGCACAGCAGGAACATCGTGCCGAGCTGCGCCGCCGCCGCGCCCGCGACCAGCACCGCCGCCACGTCCGCGCCGCGGGACAGCCCGCCGGTCGCGATCAGCGGGATGTCCACCGCCGCGGACACCTTGCGCAGCAACGGAAGCAGCGCAGTGTCGTCGATCGGGCCGGCGTTGCGGAACGTGCCGCGGTGCGCGCCCGCCTCCGCACCCTGCACGCACAGCGCGTCCGCGCCGGCGGCCGACGCCTTGCTCGCCTCCATCGCCGAGGTCACCGTGACCACGACCGTGCACCCGGCATCCTGCAGCTCGGAGATCACGAACGAGTCGGGGCAACCGAACGTGAAGCTGACGACCGGCACCCGCTCCTCGCGCGCCACCGCGAGCTTGCCGATCCAGCCGTCGTCCTCGTCGACCGCGTCGCCTAGCTCGACGCCGTACCGGGCCGCCTCGCCCGCCAGCCGGTCCCGGTACCGGGCCAGCGCCGCGCCATCCACAGTAGACGTGTCAGGCACGAAGATGTTGACGCCGAACGGTTTGTCGGTCAGCTCGCGGGTGGCGTGGATCTGCGCCCGGACCTCGCGCGGGATGCGGTAGCCGGCGGCCAGGAAGCCGAGCCCGCCCGCATTGCTCACCGCGGCGGCCAGCTCGGGCGTCGACGCGCCACCGGCCATCGGCGCCTGCACGATCGGGTGGCGCAGCTCGTCGAGGATCATCGGGGGAACTCCTGGTCCAGCAGGCGAAGCAGCGGCGTTGCCTTGACCGCGGTCTCCGCGAGCTCGGCGTCCGGTTGGGACAATGCGATGATCGCACCGCCGACACCGTAGGACACCCCGTCCGGTTCGGCTACCAGGGTCCGGATGACGATGCTGAGATCCGCCGCACCGGTGAGCGAGAAGTAACCGAGCGCGCCGGAGTAGACACCGCGTGGCCCTCCCTCCAGCCGGTCGATGATCGACATCGTGCGGATCTTCGGCGCGCCGGTCATGGAACCACCGGGGAACGCCGACCGCACGCAGTCGACGGCGTTCGCGTCCGGCCGCAGCCGCGCACGAACGGTCGACACCATCTGGTGCACCGTCGCGAACGTCTCGACGGCGAACAGCCCCTCGACGGTCACCGACCCGAGCTCGGCCACGGCGCCGAGGTCGTTGCGCACCAGGTCGACGATCATCAGGTTCTCGGCGCGGTCCTTGACGCTCGCGGCGAGCTCGGCGCGCAGGTCCGCGTCCTCGGCCGCAGTGGCGCCGCGCGGCCGGGTGCCCTTGACGGGCCGTGACTCCGCGACCCCATCGGCGGACACGCGCAGGAACCGTTCGGGCGACACGGAGAGCACGCTCAGCTCACCGAGCCGCAGCAGGGCGGAGTAGGGCTCGGGGTTGTCGCGGCGCAGCACGCGGTAGGCGGGCCACGGGTCGAGCTTGCCGTGCGCGGCGAGCCGGTTGGTCAGGCAGACCTCGTAGGTCTCCCCCGCGGTGATCTCCCGCTGGCACTCGGCGATCAGCCGCCGGTAGGCCGCGGGGTCGTGGCGGGCGGTGAGCGGACCGAGCTCGGCGCGTGGCGGTTCCGGGGCCGGTCGGCGGATCGCGTGCAGCCGGGAGGCGGTGTCGTCGAGCCACGCGGCGTTGTCCGGGTGGCTCAGCGCGAGCAGATGGACCTCGCGCGTGCCGTGGCGGACCGCGATTGCCCGGTCGGCAAAGATCATCGTGGCATCGGGTCGCGGGGCGCGGTGGGCGTTCGCGCCGCCGCACTCGGCCTTCAGCTCGTAGCCGAGGTAGCCGACCCATCCGAGCGCGAACCCGAACGGCAGCTCGGCCCGCACGCGGTTGGCGGCGAGGTCGCGAGCCAGCCAGTCCAAAAAGGAGCCCGTGACCACGTCGTCGCCCGCCGCCGAGCGGACCGTCACCGTCTGCTCGGTGACGTCGGCAGTGGCGACCCGGGCGAGCGGGCCGGCGGCGTCGCCGAGGAAGGAGCAGTGGCCCGGTACCTCGTCGGCGCTGTCGAGCCAGAAGGCGTGGTCGGAGTCGCGGTAGAGGGCGTCGAACACGGCCTCGGCCGACACGTCGGCCAGGACCCGCCGGTGGAGCAGCCGCGGTCCGGCCGGGCGGTGGACGTGCACGACCGGCCGCAGGCGGCGGCGCTCGCCGAGGAAGTTGGCGAGCAGCCGGTCGCCGTGCTCGGTGCGGATCGACTCGGGGTGGAACTGGACGCCCCACTGCGGGCGGGTGCGGTGCCGGACGGCCATGAGGACGCCGTCGGGCGTGGTGGCGATCGGCTCGAGGTCGGCGGGGAGCCGGGTGACGGTGAGCGAGTGGTAGCGGACGGCTTCGAACGGCGAGGGCAGCCCGGCGAGGATGTCGGTGCCGTCGTGGACGATGTCGGAGACCTGGCCGTGCCGGACCTGCGGCGCCTGGCCGACCTCGCCGCCGTGGACGTGGCAGATGCCCTGGTGGCCGAGGCAGACGCCGAGCAGCGGGACGGCCGCGCCGCGGATGACGTCGGCGCAGATGCCGAAGTCGCGCGCTCGTTCGGGCCGGCCGGGGCCCGGCGAGATGATCACGTTGTCGAACGGCTCGAGGGCGGCGGCGGTCCATCCGGGCTCGTCGTTGCGCACGACCGTGGGCGCCACGCCGGTGACCGCGCCGACGTGGTGGACCAGGTTGTAGGTGAACGAGTCGTAGTTGTCGATGATCAGCGTGCGCATCAGCCACCTCGCGTCGCGACCACCCGAGCCTGACCGATGGCCTCTCGTCGGCGCAAGGAGTGATCTGTCACGCGGCGCTCGTCTGTGCTCATTAGCCCTGACGGCGACACCCGAGGAGTATTGAAGACAACGTCGATGCGCCCCCTGTAAATGTTGGCCACTAATGCGAGCGACGTCAGCGAGAATTCCTATTCGCGTGTGGTCGGAGAGCTCTGGAGGTGCCGGTGCCGGAGGGGAACGCTGAGGCACTGGCTCATGCCGGGTTGGAGTGGTTGAGCGCAGCGGCGGTCCCGACCGGGGACGCCTGGACCGGTGTCTCGAGCCGCGATGAGGTGGATCCGACCCTGTACAGCGGCGGTGCGGGCATCGTGCTCGCGTTCCTGGAGGCCTACCGCCACTTCGGCGATGAGCGTTGGGCGGAGCACGCCCAGCGGGGAGCGCGATTCCTGGCGGCCGGAGTCGACGGATGGACGCACAGTTCCCTGTACATCGGAACCACGGGAATGGCGGTTGCGCTGCGGGCGGTCGCCGACCAACTGCCGGACCGCGAGATCTCGCAGGCGGCCGAGCGTGCCCTCGCCGCGGTCCGCGCCTCGTTCGATGGTGAGCGTTGGGGCCCGCAGTTCGATCTCCTCGGCGGCAACGCGGGCATCGCCCTGGGCGCGGTGCAGGTGGGCGACCTCGAGCTGGCCCTGACGGCCGTGACGCCCTACCTGCGTACCGCCGAGCCCACCCAGGCCGGCGTGACGTGGGAGAACCGGCGCGGGATGCGCCCGCGACGCCACCACATCTCGCACGGCACGCTCGGCATCGCCTACGCGCTGGCGACCACGGCCCATGCGACCGGCCGCGGTGAGCTGATGGAGCTGGCGCTGGCCGGGGTTGCCGACGTGGTGGCGCGCAACGAGACCCCCGGGTCGGGATTCCTGGTTCCGCATTCCGATCCGCAGCAGGACCCGGACCGGATCGAGCGCTACAGCTACGGGTGGTGTCACGGTCCGGCCGGTGACGCACAGGTGTTTCGCCTGCTACACCAGCTGACCGGTGACCGGGAATGGCTGGCCCTGCAGGACGCCTGCTGGCGCACGGTCATCGAGTCCGGTGTGCCCCGGCGGCTTCGGCCCGGCTTCTGGGACAACAGCGGACGTTGCTGCGGGACCGCCGGCGTGCTGGCATTGGCGTGCGATCGGTTGGTCGAGACCGGCGAGGATCCGGACTTCGCGACGGTGCTCGTGACAGATCTCGAAGACCGAGCCATTCTCGACGCCTCCGGCGCGCGCTGGTCGAACTACGAGCACCGTGCCGTCCCGTCCGAGCTGGAACCACGGCAGGGCTGGGCGATGGGCAACGCCGGCATCGTGCGCGAGCTGCTGCGCTACGCACGAATCATCGACGGCAGGGACCCGTCCTACGCCGTCCCGTGGCCCGACCAGCCACCGGCTCGCGGTCGGTGACAGCGTGCAATTACCCACGCGATGGTCAGCCGTCTCTTGATTGGGGTGACACTCCGTGACAGAGGATCTTTCGCCTCAGTGTATCGAACATATGAGCGACACTCGTGTAACCTGACGTGACCCGTCAATGACGTGGTGAACAGGGCAGCGAGGAGGCACACAGTGGGGTTTTTCAGGAAGATGTTTAGTGTGTCGACGCTGGGGCTGGTGGACTTCTGGTCCGACAAGGAGCGGATAGCTCGATACACGAAGCAGACGCGGAACGCAGCTCGGGCAAATGTGCGGCAGAACATGAAGATGATCAGGCAGCAGGACCAGTTGATGAAACAGGTCGCCGGGGAGGTGCCGCCGCCATTGCCGGCGGGCTGGTACCAGGACCCGCAGGTGCCGGATTGCGTGCGTTGGTGGGATGGTTCGCAGTGGACGCCGAACGTGAAGCCGAACGCCGAAGCGGACGTGGAGCCGAAGGCTGAGCCGACATCGTCCTGATTTGGACCTGACTCCGCATACTTCCGCGTGAGACTTGCAGGTCCAGCAGTTTGTTAACCGTGGTTCGACGGCTGCGTCTCGCGATGCGTTCGTGCCTATCTGGAGCGGGGTTGTGGATGACTGCCGGTACGCCACGTGATACCGCAGCGGCGGAGCATTCCGTACTCGATAGCGGCCAGGATGAGGGTGGTGGTCAGGCCGCCGAGGGTGAGGATCAGCCAGTTGGACATGGGTGTGCCGTTGGTGTCGAACTGGATGAGGACTATGGCGGTCGTAGTGGTGACGACGACGGTGGTGACTGCGGGGCCCAATAGGGGGTGGTACTCGCCTATGAAGCAGCTGCTGCGGACAGTCCACCAGAACGCATGGCCGACGTAGAGGGCAACCCACAGGGTGTAGACGATGGACGCCAGGCCGCCGAAAAAGGCAAGCAGGGCTTCGCCCATGGTGGTGGGCTTCCAGGCGTCAAGGTCGACGGTGTCCGTGGCCACCAGGATGATCGGGGTCATAGCGACGTAGGTCGTCAGTAGCAGAAGGATGATCCTGGTGACCACAGGGCGCAGACGGAGCTGGGGGCGGAATTCCCGGTAGGTGCGCCGGTAAAGGACGGCAATCGCGACGGGGAGGACGATTAAGGCCACGATCACGGTTGTCACCGCCTTCTGCCAGCCCTCCTCGTTTAGTGTGTCCGCCACACTCCGATCTCCTCGGCCGAGGGTGAGCAGAGTGAGCAGTCCGAGGACCGAGCGAGCGGCGGATACGTGTCCAAGGAAGGCGTTGCCCGCTGGCGGTGGGACCTTGAACAGGCGACGTGCCGCGACCCACGGTTTCCACACCGCACTGTCGGGTAACGCCTCCACAGAGGACATGCGCATGTGGTTCTCCTTGATCATGACCGCGGCAGGTCTGTTCCCCGTCAAGGATGACCGAAAGGTCGCTACAAAAGGAGCCATATGGTCTCTGATCACCCGGTCAGACGAGTGGAATTCCGTCAGCGCACCCCGATAGATCCACTAATAGTCGCGGAAGTGGTGTTGTACGGAGACGTAAAAAGAGAGCCGACGCCGATCTCACACCGCAATTAGGTCGTCGCCACCCGCTGAAGCACGAGGGGGCAACTGGCTGGGCCGCTCTGTGCGCCCCTCCGGGTGCACGCGCGTCGACCCGACTGGCGCCAGGCTGTCCACGGGGTATCTGAGAGTGCGCTACAACGGCCGGAGGCTGGCGCATGCGGTCGCTGCGGGCCCGCTTGGAGCCACCTCGTACGAACCAGCAGGCCAGCTGAAGCCAGCAACAGCATCGGCCGGTGGCTCGTCGGGATCGCACCGTCCCCACACGGGATATCATGATCACGGCCCTCTTGCGAACGCGCGCAAGAGGGCCGTGATCTGCAGTTTTGGGTGTGGAGCTGAGGGGAATCGAACCCCTGACCCCCTCGATGCGAACGAGGTGCGCTACCAACTGCGCTACAGCCCCTGGTCGTGCTGCGTGAGCATAACAGCTATTCGCCGACCGCCCGGCGGTAGGGCAGCGAGCCTGGCTCGTCCAGTTCGACGAACGCCGGGTCCTCGTCGTCGACGTCTACGAGCACTGCGCCGGCCCGGATGACGGGCGGTGTGTAGGGGCCGTCGGAGACGCGCTCGCGGGGGCCGACGGCCTCCTCGGGGTCGTACTCGTCCTCGAGCTGCTCGGGTTCCGCGTAGGGCTCGGTGTAGGTCTCGGCGAGCTCGGGCTCCGTCTCGACGAAGGCCGGCTCGGCGGGACGGCGGCGCGCAACGGCATGCGCGCGGGCCTGGCGGACGCGGTCCATCCGGGCGAGCCGCCGCTCGCGGATCTCCGTCTCGATGCGGACCTGGCGACGCAGGTACACGAGGTAGCTGACGAGCACGAGGTCGATGGCCCCGTGACCCCACCACGCCATCGGATACGCGACACCGCCCACCACGGCGGTCACGACGGCGCCGACGAGCATGGCGAGCACGACGCGCTGCCGGAAGGCGTACTTGGCCTTCGCGATGATGGCCGCCGCCTCCGGGTCGAAGCCGCCGCGGCCCGGGCGGAAGCGCCGGGCGTGGTACAGCTCCGCCTCGTCGTCGTAGTAGCCGGCGCTCATCTCGTCCCGCTCGGGTTCATGGGCGGCATCCTCCGAGGACTCGTCGGCTCTTTCGGCGGGCTCCGCCAATTCTCCACCGAAATCCTCGTCGATCCCGTCAGTGTCGCGCATGGGGGCCTCCTCCATGCTGTATTCGACGTCGTCGCGCGTGTCCTCCTCGGCCTCGCCACTCCCGCTTCGCACAACTCTGGCCGCCAGTTCCGAGTCCGCGGTCTTCGCGACCTCCTGGCGCTTCCGCACGGTCATCGGCACGAGGACGACGAGCCACGCGAGCACGAGCGCGACCACGACAAGCGAGCTCGGCATGCCTCGACACCTCCCCCTGTGCGTTTTTGTGCGGCGACTTCGGCGCCACGTTAGCCACAACAGTCACAGGCGTGTCGGAGGCGCGCCGGTACGCCACGGAAGATCGAGGGGGTGAATCTCAGCTGAGCGTGGCCCGCCCGTCGGCGACGAGCCGGTTCACCAGTCCACTCGGGACGTCCTCTGTGGTCAGTGCGAAACAGAGGTGGTCGCGCCAACCCCCGGCAACATCCAGGTAACGACGGAACAAACCCTCTTCGCGGAAGCCGAGCTTGGACAGCACCCGGATGCTCGCGTTGTTCTCCGGCCGCACGGTCGCCTCGAGCCGGTGCAGCCCGGCTTCGCCGAAGACGTGGTCCGCGACGAGCGCGACCGCGCCCGTGGCCACGCCACCCGCCGTCGCGTGGGTGCCGACCCAGTAGCCGATCCAGGCCGAGCACAGCGAGCCCCGCACGATGTTGCCGACGGTCACCTGCCCGGCGAGCTCGCCGTCGACGGTGATCACGAACGGCAGGGTCAGCCCGCGCCGCGCGAGCCCGCGCAGCGTCGACCACTGGCCGGGCCAGGCGAGCGGGCCGTTGTTGTCGATCCAGCTGCCCGGCACGGTCGGTTCCCAGCTCTGCAGGTGCAGCCGGTCGCGGCGGCGCACCCGGCTCCACGCCGAGGCGTCCCGCAGTCGCGGCTTGCGTACCTCGAGCACACCGGCGGCCACCCGTAACGGCCCGAGGTGTGCGGGCCAGCCGGGGTGGCGGCCTTGCTGCACCGTCAAACTCACCCCGTGAGCCGTCCCTTCAACCACGTTGTGCCAAGAAGCTGACCTGAACCTCCTCGCCGACGACGACCTCGGTCGTCTCGTCGTCGACCAGGATCAGGCAGTTCGCCTCGGCGAGCGATGCGAGCAGGTGCGAGCCGGACATGCCCAGCGGCTGAGCCAGGTACTCGCCGTTGTTCTCGTCGCGCAGCAGCTGCCCGCGCAGGAATCCCTTGCGCCCCTTGGCCGATGTGATCGGCGAGAGCAGCCGCGCGGCGATCTGCCTGCGTTGCGGGTTGCGCTTGCCCTGCGCGGCGCGGATCAGCGGGCGGACCATCACCTCGAAGACCACGAGCGCGCTCATCGGGTTGCTGGGCAGCAGGAAGGTCGGCACCGCGTCCGGGCCGAGCCGGCCGAAACCCTGCACCGAGCCGGGATGCATGGCGACCCGGGACATGTCGACGTCGCCGAGCTCGGAGAGGGACGAGCGGATCTCGGCCGCGAACTCGCCGCCGACCCCGCCCGCGATGACGACGATCTCGCTCAGCAGCAGGCGTCCCTCGACGATCTCGCGCAGCCGGCGGGTGTCGCTCGACACGACGCCGACCCGGTTCACCTCGGCGCCGGCGTCCCGGGCGGCGGCCGCGAGCGAGTACGAGTTGACGTCGTACACCTGACCCTGGCCCGGCGTGCGGTCGATGTCCACGAGCTCGTCGCCCAGCGAGATGATCGACACCCGGGGCCGCGGGTAGACGAGCACCTTGGCCCGGCCGACCGCGGCGAGCAGGCCGACCTGCGCGGCACCGATCGGCGCACCGCGGCGCACCGCGACGTCACCGGTCTGCACGTCCTCGCCGGTCCGCCGGACGAAGGCGGCGGAGGGCACGGGCTGGTGCACGGTCACACGCGCGTGGTGGCCGTCGGTGTACCCGACGGGCACGACGGCGTCGGCGAGCGTCGGCAGCGGCGCACCGGTGTCCACGCGGACCGCCTGGCCCGGCTGGAGCCGGCGCGGCTGGCGGGAGCCGGCCGGGATCTCGCCGACGACCGGCAGCACGACCGGTTCGTTGCCGGCCTCGCGCACGTCGACACTGCGTACCGCGTAGCCGTCGACCGCGGACTGGTCGAAGCCGGGCAGCGCGCGCTCGGCGACGACCTCCTCGGCGCAGAGCAGACCCTGCGCCTCGGAGATGGCCACCCGAACGGGGGCAGGGCGAACCGCAGCGGCAAGCGCCCGGCCGAGCTGCTCGTCGACTGACCTCATTCCGACCCCGTCTTTTGTCGCTACTCCTCTACGCGCCCGCGCAACCACTCGCGAAGGTCAGGCCCATATTCGGGGTGCTGGAGCGCAAAGTCCACGGCGGCACGCAGGAAACCGCCAGGATTGCCCAGGTCGTGACGTCCACCGCGATGGACGACCACGTGCACCGGATGACCTTCGGCGATCAACATCGCGATGGCGTCGGTGAGCTGCAACTCGCCACCCGCGCCGGGGGTGATCCGCTTGAGCGCGTCGAACACCGCGCGGTCGAGCAGGTAGCGGCCGGCGGCGGCGAAGGTGGACGGCGCGTCCTCGGGGGACGGCTTCTCCACCATCCCGTTGACCTTCTTGACGTCCGGGTCGTCCGTGTCCGCCACGTCGAAGACGCCGTACGGGGAGATCTCCGCCTTCGGGATATCGAACGCACAGAGCACGGTGCCGCCATGCTGTGCGCGGGTGTGGGCCATCCGGCCGAGCACGCCGGTGGGCAGGACGAGGTCGTCCGGCAGCAGCACGGCCACCGCCTCGTCCTCGGGGGTCAGGTTCGGCTCGGCGCAGCCGACGGCGTGGCCGAGGCCGAGGGCCTCCTCTTGGATCGCGGTCTCCACACTCAGCAGCCCGTTGGCCCGGCGGACCTTGGCGAGCAGGTCGGTCTTGCCACGCCGCTCCAGGGTTGCCTCGAGTTCGGGCTGCGGCTCGAAGTACCGCGCGACCGCGTCCTTGCCCGGCGAGACCACGATGACCAGGCGTTTCGCGCCGGCTTCGGCCGCCTCGGCCGCGACGTACTCGATGCCCGGGGTGTCGACGACCGGGAGCAGCTCCTTGGGCACCGCCTTCGTCGTCGGGAGGAACCGCGTACCCAGCCCGGCGGCGGGAACAATGGCGGTTCTGATACCACTCGGCGAAGAGGATCCAGGATCGGAACTGATGGCGGTAGTGGGGGCCATGGACAGCCAGCCTAACCTCATGTCGTGGCCCGGCCCGGGAGTGATCGAGAACAGAGCGCCGCGATGACCAAGTGGCGGTGGCGCAAGGAGCTGTTGTCCGAACGTCGGCGCGTGCCCGCGAGCGTGCGGTTCGCCGAAGCGATGTCCCTGTCCAGCCACCTGACCAGTGGCCGAGTGGTGTTCCCCGGACAGACCGTGTGCGCATTTGTCCCGATCGCCTCCGAACCAGGTTCCGTGCAGATGCTCGATGACCTCAACGACTACGGCGCGAGAGTGTTGCTCCCGATCGTGACCGGCAACGGGCCCCTCGAATGGAGCTTCTACGCCGGGCGCGACTCGCTGCGCCCCGGGCCGTACGGCTTACGCGAGCCGATCGGCGAGGTGCTGGGCACCACCGCGCTGCGGATCGCGGACCTCGTCCTCATCCCCGCGCTCGCCGTCGATCGCAACGGCGTGCGCCTCGGTCGCGGCGCCGGGCACTACGACCAGTCCCTGCCCCTGGCCTCCAACAGCACCGAGCTGGTGGCCGTCGTGCGGGACCAGGAGATCTTCGAGGAACTGCCCAGCGAACCGCACGACGTGCGGATGACCGCCGTGCTCACGCCCAACCGGGGTCTACTCCGGTTCGTGTGACGTTCGCACGCTTGCTGGAGGATGTTTGCGCTCCGACCGAGCCCTGGCGCAGAATATGCGTTAGCACTCTTATTCGGCGAGTGCCAGAACCGGGGAAGAGGGAGCAGCCCGTGCCCACCTACCAGTACGCGTGTACGGCGTGTGAGCACCGTTTCGAAGCGGTGCAGTCCTTCAGCGACGCGTCGTTGACCGAGTGCCCGGAGTGTGCCGGACGGCTGCGCAAGCTCTACGGCTCGGTCGGTGTCGTGTTCAAGGGGAGCGGTTTCTACCGCACCGACAGCCGGACCGAGGCGAAGGCGGCCACGTCCTCCTCGTCGGATGGCAAGTCGTCCGACTCATCGTCGTCCTCCTCTTCGTCGTCTTCCTCTTCTTCTTCGTCGTCTTCTTCGTCGGAGTCCTCGTCCTCGTCCTCCTCGTCCAAGGACTCCAGTTCGTCTTCGGGGTCATCGTCCTCCGGCGGTACGACGAGCACGGCCAAGAAAGCCTCCTGAGACCGGAGTTATCCACAACCCGCGCAGCTGTCCACAGCCGCCGGTTTCCCCCGGCCAACCGACGCCCTCCAGCCGTAGCGTCGATGCCATGCCCGCTTCCCTGACCCCGTTCCTCCGCGACCGTCTCCGCCAGTCCCTCGCCGCCCGCGGCTGGCCGCGCACGCCCGCCCTACGCCGCGTCGCCGCCGGTGCACTGGTGGTACTCGCCGTGGCGCTGGCGGTCCGGCCACCACCGCAGGCACGCGGCGAGCCGACGGTGCCGATGCTCGTCACCGCCCGCGACCTCGCACCCGGTTCGGGCCTGCGCCCGGTCGACGTCCGGGTCGTGCGCGCGCCGGAGTCGTTACGCCCGGCGGCCGCACTGACCGCCGCCGAGCAGGTGCGTGGCCGGGTGCTGGCCGGGGCCGCGAGCCGCGGCGAGCCGGTCACCCGCGCCCGCCTGGTGGGCCGGGAGAACAGCCGCCTCGCGACCGGCGACCCGGACGCAGTCGCCGTGCCGTTCCGGCTGGCCGACCCGGAGGTGGCCGCACTGCTCACGCCGGGCGCGCACGTGGACGTGGTCGCGGCCGCACCGGAAGGCGGTTCGCAGGCGGTGCTGCTGGCCGCGGATGCGACCGTCGTCACGGTTCGCGCGGCGGAGCCGACCGGCGCCATGCAGACCGGCGCGGGACCCGGCAGGCTGGTGGTCGTCGCAGTGCCGCGGGACTCGGCGGCGCGACTCGCGTCGGTCTCCTTGGGACAACCGGTTGCCGTTACGCTGCGTTGACTTTGCCCTCGTCCCCACGAAGGGAGCCTGCACGTGCTGAAGGGGTTCAAGGACTTCTTGATGCGCGGAAACGTCGTCGAGCTCGCGGTCGCGGTGATCATCGGTACCGCGTTCACGGCCATCGTGACCGCGCTCGCCGACAAGCTGATCCGCCCGATCATCGCCGCGATCGGTGGCACGAAGGTCACCGGCCTGTCCTGGACGATCGTCGCCGGCAACGAGGCGTCCACGATCGACTTCGCCGCGATCATCACCGCGGCGATCAACTTCGTGATCATCGCCTCGATCGTCTACTTCGGCTTCGTCCTGCCGGTCAAGACGCTCCAGGAGCGCCGCAGGCGTGGCGAGGAGGCCGGCCCGTCCGAGCCGACCGATGTCGAGGTGCTGCTCGAGATCCGCGACCTGCTCCGTCAGCAGCAAGCCCAGGAGCCGCCCGTCCACGCGGGCGCGCCGTTCCCGGGCGGTCAGCAGGGGGGCCCGTACCCGCCCGGCCCCGGCCGCCCACAGGGTCCGGGTGGCCCGCCGCAGGGCCCGGGCATGCCGCCGCAAGGCCCAATGGGCCCACCACCGACCGGCCCGGGCCACCGGCCCTGGTGAGAGGAGGCGACCACCTCGAGTCAGGACGATCGTTGCTGGCGCCGTTGCCCTACCTCGAGCTGTGATCGAACCGATCATGCCCCGCGCTGCCGGGGCTGATCGGTGGCGACCAATGCGGCGACGCGCCGAGCATCGGGCGTGGGTCGTGGTCGAGCACGGCCAACAGCACCTGCCGCTCGTCGAGCTGGTGACCTGCTCGAGCAGTGGGACGGCGTTGCCGAGGCGCGTGTAGCCGACTGTTGGGGTCGCGGAATTCGAACACCCCCTCGCCCCGCTCCGGACCGCCCCGACCCCGGGACCCACTCAGGTCAATCTGAGCCCACGGTGGTCAGGTCAAGATCAGTCTGGGACGACTGGCCTGGGCCACCGCGAGCGTCAGCAGCTCCGCGTCGCCATCTAGTCGCGGTCGTGATGAGGCGGGCGATTGCGCTCGTACCAGGTGTCGCGGTCGGCGTCGGGTCGCTCGGGGTCCCGCTCGTCGGACGTGGTGCCCGGTAGGACATCGCCGAAGATGGCGTCCAGGTCCCGGCTGCTCGGACCGGCCCGCGACGGCTCGCGGGGCTCGTCCGGGCCGGCGGGGTCGTCCGGCTCGCGGGCCATCGGGCTAGTTGGCGTCCAGGCCGGACAGTTCGTCGATGACGTGCGGAACGAGGGAGGACAGCGTCGCCATGCCGTCGCGCACCGCGGCGCGCGAGCCGGCCAGGTTGACCACGAGCGTGCTGCCGGAGATGCCGACCAGCCCGCGCGAGATGCCGCCGTCGACCGCGCCCGCGGCGAGGCCGGACGAGCGGATGGCCTCGCCGATGCCCGGGATCGGCCGGTCGAGCACACCCTGGGTGGCGTCGGGCGTGACGTCGCGGGGCGATACGCCGGTGCCGCCGACCGTGATCACCAGGTCGGCGCCACCGATGACGGCGGTGTTCAGCGCGTTGCGGATGTCCACGATCTCGCCGGCGACGGTGACGATGCCGTCCACGATGAAGCCGTTCTCCTCGAGAAGCTCGGTGACCAGCGGGCCGACGGTGTCCTCGTGCTCACCATGGGCCACCCGGTCGTCGACGATCACGATGAGGGCCCTGCCGAGCCGCTGCGCACTCCGTTCCATGGCGCTCACCGTAGTCTCCGCCGTGGGCAGGGCTCGCCGCGATCCCCCTCGCGTCGCCACAGGTGCCGAATGGCGAGGTCGAGCCGCATTTCTGACGGTTCTGTGACGGCCCGGCCGTCGTCCTCGCGTGCCGTTGTGGCCGGCCCTAGCGTCGGCCGCATGCGAGTACTGATCACCGGCGCGGCCGGCTTCATCGGCTCCCACGTCGCCGAGCTGCTGGACCGCCGCGGCCACGACACCGTGCTGCTGGACAACCTGCTGCCCAAGGCCCACGGCTCCGCGGCCTCGGCGCCGGGCGTCACCATCGGCGACGTGCGGGACGGCGACCTGCTGGACGACCTGCTGCGTGGGGTGGACGTCGTGTGCCACCAGGCGGCGGTCGTCGGGCACGGCCTCGACCCGTCGGACGCGCCGGACTACGCGCTGCACAACGACTACGGCACCGCGGTGCTGCTGGCCGCGATGTACCGCGCGGGCACGGCGCGCCTGGTGCTGGCGTCGTCGATGGTCGTCTACGGCGAGGGCCGGTACGAGTGCGCGGAGCACGGCGTGGTGCGCCCGGGCCCGCGGCGCCAGTCCGACCTGGACAGTGGCCGCTACGAGCCACCGTGCCCCGTGTGCGGCGCGGCGCTCTCCCCTGGCCTGGTCGGCGAGGACGCGCCGATCGACCCGCGCAGCACGTACGCGGCGACGAAGGCGGCGCAGGAGTTCCTGGCGTCGGCGTGGACGAGGCAGACCGGCGGCGGCGGGTGGGCGCTGCGCTACCACAACGTCTACGGCCCGAAGATGCCGCGCGACACGCCCTATGCCGGCGTCGCGTCGCTGTTCCGCTCGGCCCTGGAACGCGGCGAGGCCCCCACGGTCCTGGAGGACGGCAACCAGCGCCGCGACTTCGTCCACGTGCGGGACGTGGCCCTGGCCAACGCCCTGGCGATCGAAACCGCCCCGGCCCCGGGCGCCCTCACCCCGGCAAACGTCTGCTCCGGCGACCCCCACACCGTGGGCGACCTGGCCGCCGAGCTGGCCAAAGCCTGCGCGGGCCCACCCCCGAAGATCCTGGGCGGCGCGCGCCCGGGCGACGTCCGCCACGTGGTCGCCGACCCGTCCCGCGCCCGCGAGGTGCTGGGCTTCCGCGCCGAGGTCGGCTTCGAAGAGGGCCTAACCGAGTTCGCGACGGCCGCCCTCCGCGCCCCGGCCGCCATCGGCTGACCACCTGGCACGGCTCTCCCCAACCGCCCAGCCCAACACGCCAAGGCCAGATAGCGCCCCCCATGGCCCCCAGCCAGACCAACACACTCACACCGCCGGCAACTCCCGAACGCACAGCCGCGCGGATGCGCCCAGCAAAGAACCATCACCACGCGAACGCCCGGCCACACGGACACGCTTAGGGCCCAAAGGCCACCGTCCCGTGCCCCCGCCCGGACCAAGACGCCCACGCACCATCGCCACGACCCCCAGCGGCTCACCGCACGGCCCCAAAGGCACCTCAACGGCCAGGCACAGGCCCTTCCCTAAGCCAGTCCGATTGCCGCCGCAGAACCGCCCGCCACCGCCCGCCCGACTCCCCGCCCGCCCGCGGACCGCAACGATCCCGCACCAACCACCGCCGGCCAGGCCCACCGCCCCGCCACCCGCCCGCTACTGCTCGTCATTGGCCAGGCAGGCCGATCACGCTTTCGAGCAAATTCCGTCCGGCAAACCGCCCGATTCAATTCCATACGGCCACCCGGGGCCCCCCGGTTTCCACTCTACCGGGCCCGGCTGACAGGAAACGGGCTCGGAGATATCTATGTGGACAACTAGCCGACCTGTGGATAACCCCCCGATTTCGGCCTCTTTCAAAGCGACGCCGACCGGCATCTATGCGAGCATCGGCACACGGAATCAGAAAGAGGCCGGGAGGGGTCGTCATGTTAAGGAAGTGGCTCAGTGCGGCCGTGGCAGCGGCCCTCGCCGTGAGTGGGATCGGGGTGGCGCCCGCCGCGGTCGCAGCACCTAGCGGGGACAGTGACGCCGCCGTCAGCCGGGTGCCCATCGCCGGCGGGGTGGTTCGGTACAACGTCGACCAGCCGCACAGTCCGCACATGCAAGCCATGCTGACCAGCGCCAATCCGGCGGCGAAGACACCCGCAAAGACGGCGGCAAAGGCAGCGGCGGGCCGGATCCGTGGCATCGACGTCGCGAGCCATCAGCATCCCAACGGGGCCGCGATCAACTGGCGCATGGTGGCCCGCGACTTCCGCTTCGCCGGGGTCAAGGCCTCGGAGGGCCGCTACTACGCGAACCCCCACCGGCAGCGTGATCAAAATGGCGCGCGGGCCGCAGGAATGTTCACGTTCGCCTACCACTTCGCGATTCCGAACGTCTCCGGCGGCGCCGCCCAGGCTGCATACTTCCTCGCCCGCGCCGGCTACCGCGCCAACGGGAAAACACTCAACCCCGCCCTCGACATCGAGTGGAACCCGTATGTCTCCGGCGATCACACCAACGCCTGCTACGGGTTCAGCAAGAAAAGGATGATCCAGTGGATTCGCGGTTTCGTCACCGAGGTAAAACGCCGCACCGGCGTCCCCGCGACCATTTACACGTCGGCGGGCTGGTGGCGCCAGTGCACCGGCGGCACCGCCGCGTTCACCCGCAACCCGCTGTGGGTCGTCTCGATCGCCAGCAGGCCGAAGCTGCCGACGGGCTGGTCGCGGTGGTCGATCTGGCAGTACGGCCAGGGCGGCGTCCGGGGCATCAAGGCGCGGACCGACGTCAATTACGTCAACGGCGGCACCCGCACCTTGAACTCGCTCGCGAAGGGGTGAGCTCAGACCGCGGCCAGCGGAAGGCGGACCTCGAACCGGCAGCCGGGGCCGTGGTTGTGCGCGTCGATCCGGCCCCGGTGCGCCTCGACCAGACCCTTGGCGATCGCCAGGCCGAGGCCGCCGCCCGCCTGGTCATCACCGGTCGGGCTGGGGGTCCGCGCGGCGGAACCACGGAACGCCACGTCGAACACGCGGGTCAGCTCCCCATCCGGGATGCCGCCGCACCCGTCGTCCACGGCCAGGACCGCGTCCGCGCCGTCCACGCCCAGCTGGACGGCCACCGTGCCGTCCGGCGGGGTGTGCCGGATCGCGTTCGACACCAGGTTGCGGACCACGCGCGCCAGCTCCGGGTCGCTGCCCAGCACGACCGGCGCGGTCGCGGCGCTCGCCATGACCCGCACGCGCTTGCGCTGCGCCACCGGAGTCTGCGCGGCCAGCACGTCCGACACCACGTCCTGCAGCGCCACCTGCGACATGGTCAGCTGCAGCGCGCCGGCGGTGATCCGGGACAGCTCGAACAGGTCGTCGACCATGCCGGACAGCCGCCGGCTCTCCCCGCCGATCCGGTGTGCGTACCCGGCGACCTCCTGCGGCGACGACACGACACCGTCGGCCAGGGCCTCGGCCATCGCGCGGATGCCGGCCAGCGGGGTACGCAGGTCGTGGCTGATCCACGCCACCAGCTCGCGCCGCGACGCCTCCGCGGCTCGCTCGCGCTCGCGTGCCTCCCGCTCCCACACGCTCCGCCGCGCGATCGCGTGCCCCAGCACCAGCGCGACCGGCAGCGTGACGAGCACGACCAGCAGGCACACCAGGGCCATCGTCGTGAGCGTCGCGTTGAACATGAACCCGCTGACGCCGAGCACGCCGGTCATCATCGCGATGATCGGCACCAGCACGAGCACGGTCATCGTCGTGGTCAGGGAGCCGCGGCGGACCCAGTACAGCAACGCGGTGCCCAGCGCGACCACCGGCAGCACCAGCGCGAGCGCCACCGGCAGGATGTGCAGGGCGTGGGTGAACATCGCCCCGAACGACTCGTCCGGGTCGATCATCTGGGCCAGCGGGTCAGACGCTGCGGTCATAGCGGTATCCCACCCCCCACACGGTCGCGATGCGCACGGGCTTCGCCGGCACGGCCTCGATCTTCTCGCGCAGCCGTCGCACGTGGACGGTCACCGTGGACTGGTCGCCGAAGTCCCAGCCCCACACCTTCTCCAGCAGCTGCTCCCGGTTGAACGCCTCGCCCGGGTTGGACAGGAGGAACGCCAGCAGATCGAACTCGCGCGTGGTCAGGGACAGCTCCTCGCCACGCAGGAACGCGGCACGGGCGGTGACGTCGAGCCGCAGGTCGCCGTCAGCCAGCTCCCTGGCGGCGGGCGGAGTCGCCGCACCCGTCCGGCGCAGCACGGACGACACCCGCAGCGCGAGCTCCCGCGGGCTGAACGGCTTCGTCACGTAGTCGTCCGCGCCCAGCTGCAGCCCGGCGATCCGGTTCTCCTCCTCGCCGAGCGCGGTCAGCATCACGACCGGCACCGCGCTGGTCTGCCGGAGCCGGCGGCACACCTCGAGCCCGTCGATGCCGGGCAGCATCAGGTCGAGCACCACCAGGTCCGGCTCGTGCCGCGCGATCCACGCGAGCGCGTCCTCGCCGTTGTCGGCCAGCGTGACCTGGTGTCCGGCCCGCTCCAGGTACCGGCGCACCACGTCCCGGACCGTCAGGTCGTCGTCGACCACCAGCACCCGCGTGTTCATGTCCATCACCAGTTCGTCAGCAGCACGTGGTTGACCGCGAGCGCGGTCCCGGCCTGCGCGACCAGCCACCAGCGCCGCGACGAAGCGGGCAGCGTCGCCGCGGCCAGCACCAGCCACACCGCGAACGGTAACCAAATGCGCTCCGTCTCCGCCTTCGAGAGGCCCGTCAGGTCCGCGGTCAGCACCGCGAGGGCAGCTCCCCGCACGAGGGCGACCACCGGAGTCAACGGCTCCCGCCCGGGCAGTCCCGCCAGGAAACGCGGCACCGTGCGCCGTAGACCGGCGGCGACGGCCGGGCCGACGGCGAGCGCGAGGCAGCCGAGGTTGGCCCAGACCCAGTACCAGTAGGGCCGGTCCGACGCGATTCCGGAGTAGTACCGCGCCACGACGAGGTGGTAGCCGTCCACCCACCAGAAGCCGGCCAGCGCGAACACCCCGGCCACCGCCAGCGCCGCCGGCACCGCGTACAGCAGCGCGCGCCAGCAACGGGACACGAGCACCACCGCGAGCGCGATCGGCGCCATCAGCAGCAGGCCGTAGGACAGGAAGATCCCGAAGCCGAGCAGCAGACCGGCGACCGCGCACAGCAGCCCGCCCGCCGATCGTCCGGCGGTCAGCCGGGCCGTGCCGACGGCGAGCGTCGCGACGCCGGTGGCCACGACGCCGGCGAACATCGCGTCCGCGGACACGCCCATCCACACCGCGCCGGGCAGCAGCACCACGAACGGCAACGCCGCGCGGGCCAGGTCGGGCCGTCCGAGCGCGGCCACCGTCACCGGCACGGCGACCGCGACGAGCCCGCCCGCGAGCACGCAGAACACCCCGGCGGCGGTCGGGCCGGATAGGCCGAGACGGTCCAGCCAGACGAACACGAGCGTCGCGCCCGGCGGGTGGCCGGACACGTGCGTGGTCCACGTGTCGGGCGCGGTGGCGAGGATCCGGTCGGTGAACGTGCGCAGCATCGTGGGAATGTCGGTGATGCCGGGCACCTCGGACAGGTACTCGGAGCCGGTCGCGAGGCGGTGCGCGACGCCGGGCTGCCAACCGTCCACAAGGGCCAGTGCGAATATCCACGCCACCGACAGCACGTAGCCGCCGGCGAGCGCGAACCGCCAGCGCAGCCGTTCGGCGAGCCCCGGCCCCCACGCGACCGCCGCCATGGCGACCATGACCGCGAGCACCGAGCCCGGGCCGACGTGCGGTGACAGGTGCGCGAGCACGGGGTACTCGCCGAAGCTGGACGAGGCGCGGCCGAAGTGGGCGCCGCCGTAGAGCCGGGCGCCGGTGAGCATGCCGACCCCGAGCGCGACGAACACGAGCAGCAGTGCCGCGGCCCCGGCGAGGATGTCGGCGCGCAGGCCGGACCGCCGCGCGGGCGGGGCCGGGTCCGCACGGGTGATGACAGTGGACACGGGGTGGACCGTAAGCCCGCGGGAGGGGCTCCGGGTTGGTGGCGACGGGATCCGTCAGCACTCCGTAAGAAGTATTCGAGCGTCACAATTTGGTAAGCGCCACAAGGCTTTTCGCGCCGGGTACGACGCCTTAGCGTCCCCGGCATGGACCAAGTTGACGTGGTGCTTCCCTGCTTGGACGAGGCGGCCGCGCTCCCCGGCGTGCTGGCCGCGCTGCCCGCCGGCTACCGCGCGATCGTCGTCGACAACGGCTCGACCGACGGCTCACCCGAGGTCGCCGCGGCGCACGGCGCGACCGTCGTGCACGAGCCACGACGTGGGTACGGCGCCGCCGTCCACACCGGACTCGAACACGCGCGGTCGGAGGTGGTGTGCTTCCTCGACGCGGACGGCTCGCTCGACCCGGCGGAGCTGGTGCCACTGGTGGCCGCGGTGACCGCGGGAGCCCAGCTGGCGGTCGGCCGCCGGGTGCCGGTACGCCGCGGCGTGTGGCCGTGGCATGCGCGTGCCGGAAATCTCGTACTGGCAACGATTCTGCGTCGTCGCGGACTGCCGGTGTCGGACATCGCCCCGGCGCGCGCGGTACGCCGGCAGGACCTGCTCGACCTCGGCGTGCGCGACCGGGCGTTCGGCTACCCGCTCGAGCTGCTGCTGCGTGCGGCGCGGGCGCGGTGGCGGGTCGTCGAGCTCGACGTGGCCTACCGGCCGCGGGCGCTGGGCACGAAGTCGAAGGTGTCCGGCTCGGTGCGCGGGACCGCACGGGCCGTGCGCGACATGGCGGGGGTACTGCGATGAAGGGGTGCCTGCTCGTCGTCGCGAAGGCGCCGATCCCGGGGCTGGCGAAGACGAGGCTGGCGCGGGTGATCGGTGACCGCGCGGCGGCCCGGGTGGCGGCGGCGGCCTTGCTGGACACGCTGGACGCGGTGCTGGCCACGGCCGATGCGGTGCCGGTGGTCGCGCTGACCGGCCGGCTGGCGGCGGCGGAGCGCGCGGACGAGCTCGCGGCGAGCCTGGAGCGGTGCACGGTGCTGCCGCAGCGGGGCGCGGACCTCGGCGAGCGGCTGGCGAACGCGCACCTGGACGTGGCGGCCGGGTTCGCGGGGCTGCCGGTGTTCCAGATCGGCATGGACACCCCGCAGGTCTCGCCCGCGCTGCTGGGCGGGGCGCTGGCGGCGCTGGCGGACACCGCGGCGGTGCTGGGGCCGGCCGCGGACGGCGGCTGGTGGGGGCTGGGCCTGCGCGCGCCGGCCGGGGCCGCGGCGTTGCGCGCGGTGCCGATGTCGCGAGGGGACACGGGGCTGCGCACGCTGTTCGCGCTGCGCGGCGCGGGGCTGCGCGTCGGCCGGCTGCCCGTGCTGTCCGATGTGGACATCATGCCGGACGCACTACGAGTGGCGGCGATGGTGCCGGGTTCGCGGTTCGCCCGGGCCGTCGCGGAGCTGAAGCTGGTGGGGGCGATGACCGCAATCGACGAGGTCGTGCCTATGGCGGCTCGAGCGGGCGGAGGCGGACCGGTGACCGCGATACAGCGTCGGGTCGCCGACGGGGCCGCGACCCCGAGTCGCTCGCGCGGCAGGGAGCCCGAACGGGCCGAGGCGAACCGATGACCGCGACCAACGTGCAGCAACGGGCCGCCAACGAGAGCGCACCCACGCTGCTGCTGGGACGACGGCGCCGGACCGAACGGGCAGCGGCGGACCGATGGGCGATCGAGGTGCGGCGGCGCACGGCCGACGAGAACGCGCTCCAGCAACAGTTCCGGGCCAAACCACCGGAGGCGGACCGATGACCACTACCCAGATGCGACGCCGGGCCGCCGACGAGTTCGCGCCCCGTGGGCTCGGACAACATCGCCTGACCGAGCCGGCGGACGCGGACCGATGGGCGACCGAGATGCGGCAGCGCACGGCCGACGAGAACGCGACCTGGCGACAGCGCCGAGCCGAGCCACGGGAGACGGGCCGATGACCACTACCGAGATGCGACGTCGGGCGGCCGACGAGTTCGCGCCCGGTTTGCTCGGGCAGCAGTGCTGGCTGGAGCTCGCGTCCGGGGAGCGGATCGCGCTGGCGACGCAGCGGTGGCGGTCGGCGCTGTCGCCGGGGGACGAGTTGCTGTTGCGGCATTGCACAGGTCCGACGCTGGACATCGGGTGCGGGCCGGGGCGGCTGGCGGCGGCGTTGCTGGAGCGGGGCGTGCCGGCGTTGGGCACGGATGTGTCACCGGTGGCGGTGCGGCTGGCCCACGGGGCGGGCGCGATCGCGGTGCGCCGGGACGTGTTCGAGCGGCAGCCGGGCGAGGGTCGGTGGCGGCACGTGTTGCTGGCGGACGGCAACATCGGCATCGGCGGCGATCCCGTTCGGTTGCTGCGGCGGGTGCGGGAGTTGCTGCGGCGGGGCGGGAGCGCGCTGGTCGAGCTGGACCCGCCGGGCGGTGGCTTGCGCCACGGGCCCGTCCGGGTGACGACCGGCTCGGCCGGGGGCGGTTGGTTCCCGTGGGCGTGGGTCGGCACCGACGCGATCGCGGAGGTGGCCGGCGAGGCGGGGCTGAGCATTGGCTGGGTGCGCGCGGCCGGCGACCGGTGGTTCGCGGAGGTCACGGCATGACATCGGGAGAAGGGCCCGGCACGCCGCGTGCCGGCGAGCGGGCGCCGGCCGACCGGGGTGCGCGGCCGGAGCGGGACCGTGCGACTGCCGGCGCGCGCCCCAGTCGACGCCGTGACATCGACCGACGCCGAAGCGGGGGCTGCCGCTCGGGCACCGGCCAGCGCCAACGCGCCGTTCGGCGAGGCGGCGGACGGCGCAGAGCAGCCGGGCGCCGAACGGGTGCCGAACGACGGCCGGTCGCGTGCTGAAAGTGAAGCTCCGGTCAGCGGGGTGGCGCCAGCTGCGGGGCCGCCTGGCGAGGCGCCGACCGACCCGACTGGCGGCAAGACAACAGTCGGCGAGACGGCGAGCGAGACAACGGACATCGAGACAACTCGCGGCAACGCAACCGGCGGCGAGGCAACCGACGACAAGGCAGCAGTCGGTGAGACACCAGCAAGCGAGACAACAGACAGCGAGGCAACCCGCAGCGAGGCAACCCGCGGCAAGGCAACGGGCGACAACCCAACAGGCGGCGAGACAACAGGCCGCAAGACAACGGGCAGCGAAACAGCCAGCGGAAGGACGAGCAGCCGGCGAGGGCAACGAGCGGCAGGACAGCGAGCGGAGAGACAGCAGTCGGCAAGACAGCAGTGGCGAGGCAGCGCGCGAGGCTGCGGCTGGCGATTTCGGAGGGGAGAACGCTGGCGCCGTGCGGCGGCTGGTTGGGCGGCTTGTTGCCCTGTCCGACAAGGACTTTGCTGGTCCGGCGCACGACGAGAAGGTGACCGCGCGTATCGGGGTCTGGCTGGGGATCGCTTTCGGCGTCTGCTTTGTCACGGGGCTGTTGAGCCATTTCATCCAGCGCGGGCCTGCCTGGTTCTACTGGCCGTCGGCGCCGGTGAATCTCTATCGGGTCACTCAGGGGTTGCATGTCATCGCCGGGGTGGCGGCGGTGCCGTTGCTGTTCGCCAAGTTGTGGAGCGTTTATCCCAAGCTCTTCGGGCGCCCGGTCATCCGCAACCTCCCCCACGCGCTCGAGCGCGGCTCCATCCTCCTGCTCTCCGGCGCCGCCTTCTTCGAACTCGCCACCGGACTGTTCAACAGCGCGCAGAACTACGTCTGGGGCTTCTCCTTCCCACCCGCGCACTACGCCGTCGCCTGGATTGCTATCGGGTCCGTGTTCGTGCATGTCGCCGTGAAGATGCCGGTCATCCGCCGGGCGCTGGCGCGCATGACCACCACGCCGGCACCCGCGCCCAGCGCGCTGAGTCGGCGGGCCTTCCTGCGCACCACCTGGCTCGCCACCGGCGCCGCGGTCGTGGCCACCGCCGGCACCACCGTGCCCCTCCTGCGGGACGTCTCACCCCTCTCCCTGCGGACCGGGCGTGGGCCGCAGGGGCTGCCCGTGAACAAGACCGCCCGGGCCGCGCGGATAACCAAGGCCGGCGACGGCTGGCGGCTGGCCGTCGTGACGCCGCGGGGCACCACGGAGTTCTCGTTGGAGGAGCTGGAAGATCTCGGAAGGGCAACTGAGGAGCTGCCGATCTCGTGCGTCGAGGGGTGGAGCCAGTCCGCTTCGTGGCAGGGGGTCCGGGTCGCCGACCTGCTGCGGATCGCCGGCGGCGAGCCGGGGGCGCGGGTGCGGGTGTCGTCGATGGACCGCGGACCCTACGGGGCGAGCACGCTGCCCGGCTCGCACTCCGCCGACCCGAAGACCCTGCTCGCCCTGCGGTTGAACGGTGAACCGCTCGCGCTCGACCACGGCTACCCGTGCCGGCTCATCGCGCCGAACCGGCCGGGCGTGCTGCAGACGAAGTGGGTCACCCGGCTGGAGGTGCTGTGATGCGGTGGATCTTCGCGCTCGCCGGGCTGGCCGCGCTCGCCTGGGGCGCCTGGCTCGCCTGGGACGTCGCCGCCGGCCACGACTCCCTCCAGGCCGCGGCATGGTTCGTCGGCGGACCGCTCGTGCACGACGGGCTGGTGGCGCCGGCCGTCGGGCTCGGCGGGCTGCTGCTCGTCCGGGTGCTGCCGCCGGACTGGCGGGCGCCGGTTGCCATAGGGACAACGGTGAGCGCGGTGCTTGCCCTGCTCGCCGTGCCGCTGCTGTTGCGGCCGTTCGGAGTGGCGGCGAACCCGGGGCTGCACGACGGGAACTACGCGCTGGGCCTGGCGGTGGCGCTCGGCGTGGTGTGGCTCGGCGTGCTGGTGGCCGGCGCGCTCCGGACGAGAAAAGGCGCCGCACGCGGGCGAGCGAGGGGTTAACCGTCCGCGTGCGGCGCCATCTCCAGAGCCCTCGAGGAGCTCCGTCCGGCCCGGGGGCATCGAGCCGGGGTTGGTCTCGGCCCCTTACCGGGGCCGAGCGTCAGTCGTGTTTGCCTACGCCAATCATTCAGTTTCGACCTGCTGTCCGGCAAGGGTTGCGTCGACAGTTCGTGAGCCGTCGCTGAGCTGGAGCTTGACCTTGTCGCCCGGCTTGTGCGACCGAACAGCCGCGACCAGCGCGTCCGACGTGTCGATGGTCCGGTCGTCGAGCTTGGTGACGACGTCACCCTTCTTGAGACCCGCCTTCGCGCCCGGCCCGTTCGGGCTGACGTCGACGATGTGCGCGCCGCCGCCCTGGTTGTCCTGCACGGACACGCCGAGGATCGTCTGCGTGGCCTTGCCGGTCTTGACGATCTCGTCGGCGGTGCGCCGCGCCTGGTCGATCGGGATCGAGAAGCCGATGCCGACCGAGCCGCCCTGGCTCTGGCCGTCGCTGGTCGGCGTGTAGATCGCCGAGTTGATGCCGATGACCTGCCCGTTCATGTTCACGAGCGGACCGCCGGAGTTGCCGGGGTTGATCGCCGCGTCGGTCTGGATCGCGTCCATGACCGTCGCCTGCGAGCCGTCCTCGCCACCCGCCCGGGTGGGCCGGTGCAGGGAGGACACGATGCCGGAGGTCACGGTGCCGGACAGCTCGAACGGCGACCCGATGGCCACCACGCCCTGGCCGACGCGCAGGTCGTCGGACCTGCCGAGGTCCACGGTCGGAAGCCCGGTCTTGTCCTCGGCACGCACCACGGCCACGTCCGAGGTCGGGTCGCGGCCCACGATCGTGGCCTTGGCGGTGCTGCCGTCGTGGAACACGGCGACGATCTGGCCGCTGTCGGCGGCCCCCTCGACGACGTGGTTGTTCGTCACGATCAGCCCGTCGGAACTGATGATGAAGCCGGAGCCCTCCCCTGCCGAGGACTGGCCCCTGACCTGCAACTGCACCACGCTCGGCAGCACCTTCTCGGCCACCGCCTCGACCGAGCCCGACGGGGCGGCGGACGTCTGCTTGGCCGGCGGCGCCTGGTCCAGCGCGTTGGTGACCGGACCGTTGGCCTGGTTGTTCTCCGCGACGAGGTAGCCACCCGCCGCGCCGGCGCCACCGCCCACGAGCAGGGCGAGCACGGTCAGGCCGGCGATGAGCGCGGTGTTTCCGTTGCGCTGCCGGCCGGGGCCGCCCCGCAGCGGAGCCTGAACGGGCCCGGTCGGCGGTCCCATCGAGGGGTAGGCGGCCGTCTGCTGCGGCGCGCCGGGGCCACCACCCGGGTGGTTCGCGAACGCGGAGCCGAACAGGACCCGCTCGCCGGGCTGACCAGGCTGGGCCGGGTGGCCGGATGGGCCGGCTGGCCGGGTTGTCCTTGCTGGGCCGCGTATCCGCCGTGTGCCTGATGCCCGGCGAGGCCGCCTTGCGCGGCCGGACCGGCCGGCACCGGCGGCGCGGACGGACCAGGTGCGGACGGGCCCGGCACGGACGAGCCCGGCACGGACGAGCCCGATACGGGCTGGCCCGGCACGGGCTGGGCGGGCTCACGGTAGGTCTGCTCGCCGGGTGCCCGCGGTGCTTCCTGGGGATCGCCGCTCGCGGGCGGCTGTTCGGGTTGCTGCGCGGTCGGCCCCGCGGTCGGCTGCTGCGCCGATTCCGCGGCCGGCTCCGCCGGGGGGCCCGGCGGGCCGGACGGTGCCGGCTCGTCGCGCGATGATTCCCGGTTCTCCTCGCTCATGTCTCCCACCTTGCGCCCTGGTCCTGAGAGCCTCCTGAGACCAACCTATGGGGACCCGATGAGTTCAGCTCGGCGGGGCGTCCGACCGGCCGGGCAGCTTGATCGCCATGAGCGCGCCGCCGTCGGCCGACCGTCCCGCGTAGACCGCGCCGCCGTGCCGTTCCGCCGCGCTCTTCACGATCGCGAGGCCGAGCCCCGAGCCGGGCAGCGTCCGTGCCTCGTCGGAACGGTAGAAGCGGTCGAACACGTACGGCAGGTCCGCGTCGTTGATGCCCGGCCCGGCGTCGGCGACCTGCAGGAACGCGTGACCGTCCTCGGCGGGCCGCAGGTCCACCCGGATCGTGCCGTTCGCCGGGCTGAACTTGACCGCGTTGTCGAGCAGGTTGAGCACCGCCCGCTCGAGCGCGACCGGCTCGCCGATCAGGTACCACGGCCGCAGGTCGACCTCGAAGTGCACGTCCGCCGCGCGCCGCTTCGCGCGGGCCAGCGCCTGCTCGACGACCTCGACCATGTCGACCTGCTGCGGGTCGACGTGCGGCGCGTCCTCGCGGGCGAGCTCGACCAGGTCGCCGATCAGCTGGGTCAGCTCGTCGAGCTGGGCGCGCAGGTCGGCGTGGATCTCCGTTTTGTCCTCTTCGGACAGTCGGGGGGCGTTCGGCGCCTCGGCGGCGAGCAGCAGCTCCAGGTTGGTACGCAGGGAGGTCAGCGGCGTGCGCAGCTCGTGCCCGGCGTCGGCGACGAGCTGGCGCTGGCGGTCCTGAGCGTAGGAGACGGCGGCGAGCATCTGGTTGAAGCTGTGCGAGAGCCGCGCGAGCTCGTCGTCGCCGTCGACCCGGATCGGGCGCAGGTCGCCGACGTTCGCGACACGCTCGGTCGCGCGGGTCAGCCGCTGGACGGGCCGCAGGCCGGTGCGTGCGACCGCGGTGCCGGCCGCGGCCGCGACCACGACGCCCGCGCCCCCGATGAGCAACAGCACGACGGACAGGTCGGCGAGCTGCGTCTTGGTGGGCTGCAGGGACTGCGCCAGGACGAGGGCGTTGCCGAGGTAGGGCACCGCGTAGACCCGCATGCCGGTCTTGCCGTCCGTGCGCAGGTTGTCCTGCTTCTTGCCGGACGCGACGGCGATCTCGTTCGGGCCGATCGGCGGCACGTGCGTGGAGTCGGGGAACACGACGTGCCCGTCGTCGTCGATCACGGCGAACTCGACGTCGGTCAGCGCGAGGAACGCGGCGGGGAAGGTGTTGCCGGACTCCGTCGTGGCGAACACCTCCGACCGGACGGTGTTCGTGGCCTTCAGCTCGAGCGACGAGTCGACCTGGTCGTAGAGGTTCTGGCGGACTGTCAGGTAGGCGCCGAGCGAGACGAGTGCGACGGCGCCAGCGACGCAGGTGGCGGCGAGCCAGGTGACCCGGGAGCGCAGCGACACCCGCCGCCGGCCGTGGTGGGTCAGCTTCACGGAGGCGTCTCCCGCAGGACGTAGCCGATGCCGCGCACGGTGTGGATCAGCCGGGGCTCGCCCTCCGCCTCGGTCTTGCGGCGCAGGTAGCCGATGTAGACCTCGAGGGCGTTGCCGGAGGTCGGGAAGTCGTAGCCCCAGACCTCCTCCAGGATGCGGCTGCGGGTGAGGACCTGCTTGGGGTGCGCGAGAAGCAGCTCGAGCAGGGCGAACTCGGTGCGGGTGAGGCTGATCGGGCGCTCGCCGCGGCGGACGTCGCGGGTGAGGGGGTCCAGGTCGAGGCCGGCGAAGCTGAGCGTCTTGGGCGCGGGGCCGTCGGCGGTGTCGAAGGTGCGGCGGCGCAGCAGCGCGCGGAGGCGGGCGAGGAGCTCCTCGAGGGCGAAGGGCTTGGGGAGGTAGTCGTCCGCGCCGGCGTCGAGGCCGGCCACGCGGTCGGAGACGGTGTCGCGCGCGGTGAGGACGAGGATCGGCAGGTCGTCGCCGGTGCCGCGGAGCCGGCGGCACACCTCGAGCCCGTCGACCCGGGGCATCATCACGTCGAGCACCATCGCGTCGGGCCGCTCGCCCGCGATGGCGTCCATCGCCTGCTGGCCGTCGCTGGCCAGCTCGACCTGGTAGCCGTTGAACTGCAGCGACCGCCGCAACGACTCGCGAACGGCCCGGTCGTCGTCGACAACGAGGATGCGCATGCGGTCAGTGTCGACCCTGCTGCTGAGATATGCCTGAGAAGGGGCGCTTCGGCGCGTTCCGGACATCTCGAACAAGCGCGTTACCTGCGAAAACGACTTCAGAAGGAGTCCGCCATGCGCACCGGGTGCGGGGCGCCCGTGAGCAGGTCCAGCAGCTGCGCGTCGGCCGGGTCCGCGACCAGCAGGCCGGCCCGGCGCAGCATCGCCGTGTCCGCCGAGCCCGCGTACCACGGGCCCAGCGCCCGGGCCGCCAGCCGGACCGCGCCCGAGCCGCCCGGTTCGCAACTCACCTTGCCGCCGTCGACCACCAGCCGGTGCCGGCCGGCCTGCCACGGGGCGTGCTCGTCGACCACCTCGAGGTCCACCGTGAACGAGGTCAGGTACGCCGCCGCCGGCCAGCCGCGCGCCGCGACCGCCGCGGGCAGGTCGACCACGCGCAGCATCCACGGATGGTTGGTCACGTCGTGCAGCACCGGCAGCGTCATCAGCAGCTGCCACCACGCCGGGTCGACGATCCGCAGCGAGATCTCCGACATGATCCCGGTCCACCGGCTGAGGTTCGCGAGCAGGCCGAGCGCGGTCTCCCGGTCGAGCGCCACCAGGTCGTAGGTCACCAGCTTCTCGCCCTCGGGGCGCTCCGCGATCAGGTAGCCGAGCACCGAACCGTCCGGGCCCGGCGCGAACTCGACGATGTCCTCGTCGAGGATGTCGGCGAGCGTGAACGAGTCCGTCGACCGGTCCAGCATTCCATCCACTGTGGACGCGAACTCGAGGTACGTGCGGTGGATCGCCGGCAGGTCCGGCTCCCCGGCCCGCCGCAGCACGAGCCGCGTCTGCGGCTTCGGCAGCAGCGTGAACAGCTCCGGGCGCAGCGCGACCCGCTCGTAGACGCCCGTCTGCTCCCAGCCACGGGCCCGGTACAGCGGCGGCACCGACGGGTACAGCGCCGAGATCACCTGGCCGTGCTCGCGCATCGCCGGCAGCGCGGCGTCGAGCAGCGCCGTGGCGACGCCGTGCCCGCGCGCGTGCGGGTCGACGGCCACCGACGCGACGCCGCCCATCGGCACGGCGCAGCCGCCGAAGAACTGCCGGTAGTCCCGCACCTTCAGGGCGCCGACCAGGTGGCCGCCGTCCTCGGCGACCATGCCGTGCCAGCCCTGCTGGTTGGACCACAGGACCTGCGGGTCCGGCTCCCGCGGGCCGCCGAAGGCCAGGCGAGCCAGCCGGTAGATGTTCTCGTCGTCGCCATCCCGGTACGGCCGGACGATCACGCGTCGCTCCTCATGACCAGTCGAAGAATCCGCGGCCAGTCTTGCGACCCAGCTCCCCGCGCGCCACCTTGTTTCGCAGCAGCTCCGGTGGGGTGAACCGGTCCCCCAGCTCGCGGGACAGGTGCTCGGCGATCGAGAGGCGCACGTCCAGGCCGACCAGGTCGGTGAGCCGCAGCGGACCCATCGGCCAGCCGTAGCCCAGGCGCATGCCGGTGTCGATGTCCTCGGCGGACGCGACGCCCTCCTCGACCATGCGGATCGCCTCGAGCCCCACCGCCACCCCGAGCCGCGAGGTGGCGAACCCGGGCGAGTCACGCACCTCGATCACGGTCTTGCCGAGCGCCTCGGCGTACCCGCGCACGGTCGCCAGCGTCGACGCCGGCAGGCCCTCGTGCGTGACGATCTCCACCAGCTGCTGGACCGGCACCGGGTTGAAGAAGTGCATGCCCACGACCCGCTCGCCCGGCAGCCCCGCGGCGAGCGCGGTGATCGACAGCGACGAGGTGTTCGACGCGAGCACGGCGTTCGCGCAGGTCCCGGCGACCTCGCCGAGCACGCGGCGCTTGAGGTCGAGGTCCTCGGGCACGGCCTCGACCACGAGGTCGGCGCCGGGCGGCAGGTCCGCCAGCGCGTCCACAGTGGACAGGCGGGCGAGCAGCGCCGCGGCCGGCTCGTCGAGCTTGCCGCGCTCCTGCGCCTTGCGCAGCGAGCGGGCGACGCCCTCGCGGGCCGCGTCCGCGCGGTCGGCGTCCGCCTCGGCGACGGTCACGCGGCTGCCGGCGGCGAGCAGGACGTGCGCGATGCCCGCGCCCATCGTGCCGCCGCCCACGACCGCGGCGGTGACCGGAGCTGTCACTCGTCGACCACCTCGGCGGAGAACATCGAGACGAGCTCCATGCCGCCGATCTCGGTCAGGTTCGCGCCGGAGGCCTGCCACTCCGGCGACGCGAACGCCGCCTTCATCGCGTCCTTGGACTCGAAGTACAGCTCGGCCATCAGGTACGGCTGGGTCTCCCCGAGCATCCCCGGCACGAACACGCGCGCAACCTTGGCGATCTCCTGGCGGACGAGGCCCGGCACCTTGTCGATCAAGGGCTTGTGCGACTCGAAGTAGGCCTTGTCGAACGCCTCGGGGTCGGCCGGCGGCTGGTACAGCGCGATGTACTTGATCATGTGACGCTCCTCGTGTCGGTCGGCGCTCAACTGTAATAGCACCCGACCGGGCACGATAGCGACGTGCGGATCATCCTGCTGCGGCACGCCGAGAGCCTGGGCAACATCGACGAGCTGGCCTACACCCGGACCCCTGACCACGCGCTGCCACTCACCCCGCGCGGCGAGGTGCAGGCACGCAAGATCGGCTCAGTGATGCGTGACCTGCTGACCGAGCCGGCCGCCGCGTACGTCAGCCCGTACGTGCGCGCGACCAGAACGCTGGCGCTGCTGGACGTCGGGGACCGGCTCGAGCGGATCGTGCCCGAGCCGCGGCTGCGCGAGCAGGACTGGGGCAACCTGCAGGACCCGCTCGAGCAGGAGGTCCAGAAGCGCAAGCGGCACGAGTTCGGCCACTTCTTCTACCGGCTCTCCCACGGCGAGTCCGGCGCCGACGTCGACGACCGGGTCGCGAGCTTCCTCAACGAGCTCGAACAGCGCATCGCGAAGGACCCGGCGCACCCGGACATCGTGCTCGTCGTCTCGCACGGGCTGACCATGCGGCTGCTGTGCCGGCGGCTGTTCTCGTGGAGCATCGACCTGTTCGAGTCGCTGTCCAACGCGGAACCCTGCGACTACCGCGTCCTCGACCACGACGGCGAGCAGTGGCACCTCGACCGGCCGTTCGAGCAGTGGCGCGACGCGCCGGACGGCTCCACCCAGTCGTAGGTGGCCACGGGCGTGCGGGAGTCAGGGCCGCCGGACGGGGACCACCCGCGGCCAATCCCGCACGCTGCCACCGCCGTCATCGGGTGACTGGTGCGGGGACCGTCAGGCGATCAAGCCACCGCGGTAGGCGACCAGCGCCGCCTGCACGCGGTTCACCGCGCCGATCTTGCCGAGCACTGCGGACACGTAACCCTTGACCGTCGCCTCGGAGAGGTGTAACGCGCTGCCGATCTCCGCGTTGGACAGGCCCTGCCCGATCAGCGCCACGACCTCGCGCTCCCGGTCGGACAGCGACTGCAGCAGCCGGCGGGCCGGCTCAGCGGCACGCTCACCGTCCGCAACCGCCGACAGCACGCGCGCCGCGACCTTCGGGTCGAGCACGGCGCCGCCGCGGGAGAGGTCGCGAACCGCCTTCACCAGCACGGACGGCTCGGTGTCCTTCAACAGGAAGCCGCTCGCGCCGATGCGCAGCGCCTCCTGCACGTACTCGTCGACGTCGAACGTCGTCAGCATGGCGACCACCGGCGGCTCCGGCAGGCTGCGCAGCCTGCGGAGCGCGACGATGCCGTCTGCCGAGCGCATCCGGATGTCGAGCAGCACCACGTGCGGACGGTGCTGCCTGGCCAGATCGGCCACGTACAGCCCGTCATCGCATTCGGCGACGACCTCGATGTCGCCTGCGCTGGACAGGATTGTGCGGAGTCCTGAGCGGACGAGATCTTCGTCGTCCGCGAGAAGCACCTTGATCACGAACGCCTCCCCGACTTAGGGCGGTCATGTGCGGGCTTACCGACGGCGGTGGCATGAAAGCGCTACCAGCCGGTAATGGTACCTGGTCGCGGTGCGTGACAAGTCACACCTTGCGAAGTGCGTCAGACAATTTCACCCGGGCACCACTGCGCATGACTGCGTTCGCATAGATCTTGCCCGCCAACCAGACCAATGCGGGGATCATCGCGACCACCAGACCCACCGAGAGCACGGCCTCCCAGACCGGAACCCCGCCCATCGCGAGCCGCATCGGCATCATCGTCGGCGCGAACACCGGGATCACCGACAGCACCTCGGCCAGCGTGTTGTCCGGGTCCGACGGCAGCACCGAGATGCCGACGACGTAACCGAGGATGACGAACATCAGCGCGGGCGCGATCACGCCACCGACGTCCTCCTGCCGCGACACCAGCGCGCCGAGGCCGGCGAAGACCAGCGAGTACATGAGGAAGCCGAGCAGGTACCAGACCACGAGCCACATGACCGTGCCCACGGCCGCCGAGGCCGAGATCGTCAGCACGTCGAAGCCCAGCGCCGCCAGCACGCCGACCCCGCCGATCACGACCATCTGTATCAGCCCGACGAGCCCGATGCCGACGACCTTGCCCGCCATCAGCTGCCAGGGCCGGATGGTCGACAGCAGCAGCTCGACCACGCGGCTGGACTTCTCCTCGACGACGCCCTGGGCCACCATCTGCCCGTTGATCAGCAGCGACATGTAGATCAGAATCCCGGCGATGATGCCGAGGACCAGCTGCTGCGGGTCGTAGGGGTAGGGCTCCTCCAGCTCCTCGACGTCGACCGCTGCGTTCGCGACGGTGGCGTTGACCTGCGCCGGGTCGCCGCCGAGCTTGGCGATCTCCTGGTTGAGCACGACCTGGCCGGCGAGCACGTTGAAGGCGTCGCGCAGGTTGTCGTCGAGGTCCTTCTTGACCACGACGCGCACGCTGCTGCCGTCGCCGACCACGAGCGCGTCGAGCGACTCGTCGGCCACCTGGTCGCGGCCGGCCTGCTCGGCGGACACGGTCTTCGTGTCGACGTCCTGCCCGATCGAGCCCGCGACCGCCTTGAACGGCTGCGCGAGCGCGGCGGTCTCCTTCGTGAAGCCGACCGTGGCGTCCGACCCGCCGCTGATCGCCTTCATCACCAGCGCGAAGCCCACGAGCAGGACCAGGGTCGCGACCGTGGTGATGATGAACGCCTTGGACCGCAGGCGCGTGGTCAGCTCGCGGCCCGCGACGAGGCTGACCGCCTGCCGCGAGCTCAGCCGGACGTTCGGCTGCTCGGTCATGCCGCCTCCTCCTGGGTCACGACGCTGCGGTACAGCTCGGTCAGCGAGGGGCGTCGCCTGCTGAACTCGGTGACCGGGCCGGTGGCGAGCGCCGCCTGGAGGATCGCCTGGTCGTCGGCGCCGTCGCCGAGCTCGAGCACCGTGCGGCCGCCCTGCTGGTCGCGCACGGTGATGCCGGTCAGGCCGTCCGCCCAGCCCGCCCCGGAGTTCGGCGCCTCGACCACCATCTCGACGGTGCCGCCGGAACGCAGCTCGTCGACCGAGCCGACCTCGACCATCTGTCCATTCCGGATGATCCCGACGCGGTGGCAGAGCCGTTCGACGAGCTCGAGCTGGTGGCTGGAGAACACGACCGGAATGCCGTCGGCCGCCTTGTCCAGCAACACCTTGCTCATCACCTCGACCGCGAGCGGGTCCAGGCCGGAGAACGGTTCGTCGAGCACGAGGATGGTCGGGTCGTGGATGAGCGCGGCGGCGAGCTGGACGCGCTGCTGGTTGCCGAGGCTGAGCTTCTGCACCTCGTCGTCGCGCCGCGCCGCCACGCCGAGCCGTTCCGTCCACTCCGCCATGGATCGCTTGGCGTCCGATGTGGACAGCCCGTGCAGGCGGGCGAGGTAGACGAGCTGGTCGCCCACCTTCATCCGCGGGTAGAGCCCGCGTTCCTCGGGCATGTAGCCGATGCGCCGGCGGGTCTCCAGGTTGATCGGCGTGCCGTCGAAGCGGACCTCGCCCGCGTCCGCGGCGAGCACCCCGAGCGCGATGCGCATCGCGGTGGTCTTGCCCGCCCCGTTGCTGCCGACGAAGCCGAACAGCTCGCCCGCCCGGACGTCGAATGTGGTCTCCCGCAACGCGATCACGTCGCCGAAACGCTTGGAGATGCCGTCGATCTCCAGCCGTCCGTCACCCAAGGTTGGTCCCCTCCCCCGTGCCTGACGCCGTCGTCGGGGACCCTACCTGTTTCCGGACTATTCCAGCGAGCCGATACCGAACTCGACGCCCTGGTCGTCCGCGCAGGTCGCGTACGTGCTGCGCGGACTCGACTGGGCCGGCCCGGCGGTGCCGCCGGCGGCCCGGATCCGCTTCGCGGCGGCGTCGACGTCGGCGACGCGGAAGTAGAGGGTGACCGGGCCGGGGCTGCCCACGAACACGCCGCCGGGCGGTTTGGCGTCGACGATGTTCCAGCCGTGCTCGTGGCTGCCCGGGGCCAGCTCCCAGCCGAGCAGGCCGGCCCAGAAGGTGCGGGCGTCGTCGTTCGCGACGGGCAGGACGGAGTAGAAGAGGTCGCCCTCGCCGCACTTCGGGTCGTCGTCGCGGTAGCCGTCGGCGGGCTGCCAGAGGGCGAGCGTGGTGCCGTGGCCGTCGTCGACGTGGAGGTTCCAGCCGGACTTGGACCGTGCCGGTTCGGTCGCCGCCGGCCCCGCCTTGGCCGCGACCGCCGCGACGTCGTCGACGACGAAGTAGGGCGTGGTCGTGCCGGCGCCGGGGTTGATCCCGCCGGCCGGCGAGGAGCCCGCGATGTGGTGGTAGTCGCCGGTGGAGTCGTAGGACCAGCCGAACACCGCGGTGTAGAAGTCCTTGGCGCGCCCGGGATCCGGGGCGTCGATGGTGAAGTAGCCGAGCATGTTCACTCCGTTTCCTCGGCCGGGGTCCACTGGTGCAGCGCCATCCGCCAGGCGCCGTCCTGATGCACGAGGACCGTGGCGACCACGATCGACCGCGGCTTCTCGTCCGCGGTGTGCATGACGGTCGCGTGGTGGGTCAGCACCGCGGTGGACTCTCCGATGTGGACGATCCGGGGGTCGGACAGGTCGTACTTGACGTAGGGCGGGTGGCCGGCCATCGAGTCGACGCACTGTTGTTTCGTGTAGGTGTTGTCACGGCCGGGAAAGATCAGCAGGGCGGTGTCGGTGAGGTTGCGCTCGAAGAAGGCCACGTCGCCGGCGTTGATCGCGTCGAGGAACTCGCCGAGCCGGCCGAGGAGGGCGTGCTCGAGGGAGTGGCGGGCGAAGCGGGCGAGCAGGTGGGGCCAGTGGCCCTCGGCCCAGCCGTAGTGCCGGAGGACGACGCGCGTGCCGGCGTCCGTACCCTCGAAGCGGACCTCGACGTCGGTGCCCTCGTACCCGAAGACCAGGCGAGGACCGGGTTCCCACACCTTGACCCGCCCGACCTCGATGTCGCCGTCGCGTACCGCGCCGCCGACCCCGGGCTCGAAGGTGACCGGCCCGGCGTGTCCGGAGATCGACCGGTCGGCCCGCCACCAGGCGCCGGTCTCCCGGGTGAAGAGCTCGAAGGCCGCGGCGGGCTCGATCTCCACCTCGACGCTCGCGTGCGCCTCATCGGTCATCGCGCACCTCCCTCACGTGCTCGGCGAACGAGCCGAGCTGGTCCGCCCAGAAGGCCTCGACCTGGTCGAGCCAGGCCCGCAGCGCCACGAACGGCTCGGCCCGCAGCCGGTACACGCGCACCCGCGCGTCCCCCTCGTTCCCGACGACCTCGACCAGCCCCGTCGCGCGCAGCACCCGCAGGTGCCGGCTCATGGCAGGCCCCGACATGTCAACCGCGCCGGCAAGCTCCCCGGCCCGCCGCGGCCCGACCCGCAGCAGATCAACCACCCGCCGCCGCGCGGGATCCGCGAGCGCCGCCAGGACGCCGTCGAGGTCGTTACTCATGCGCGTAACTATTAACGCTTGCGTTAACTATGTCAAGCTGCTGCCGCTGCGTGGGCGCGGACCGCTACCCTGGTCCGCGCAGCCCTCGTAGCTCAGGGGATAGAGCGTCCGCCTCCTAAGCGGCAGGTCGCAGGTTCGAATCCTGCCGGGGGCACCAGGCGAAACAGGCTCTCGCGATCATCTCCGAGACCTTCACGGTCTCAATTGGGGTCTCAATTCGCGACGCCGCAGACGCGAGAGCGTGGCGATTGGACACCAGGCTCCTTGGAACATCCTGCTCGGTGCCGTGGCGGCGGCAGGCGAAACACACCGGTCACGCATATCGATCAGATTGCTGATCGGTGACATGCCTCCATGTCCTTCGTCCCGCACTACGCCGCGAAGGCGCAGACGCCATCCGCGTGCACCACGCCCAGCCTCCGGGGTCTACGGAACTCACTTCCGCTGCGACGACGAACTACCAGTGGCAACCGCCGACGTCACGTTGGCCTACGTCGATCCGCGCCTGCGTTGGATGCGTGCAGCCAAGTTGGTTCGCGAATTGAGGGAATTCGCAATTGTGGGCTTGGATCAGCTTGCTTAGGTAGGTCCGCGAGATCATGCGCGACCCAAACACAGCTAGTCGCCCAGCGAGTCGAACCAGCTGTGTCCGAAGCTGCCAACGCTACCGGCCCGACGCCCCAGATCCGGGCCAATGGTCGATACTGGACCTTCCGCGAGCTTGTAGTTTGTGCAAACGGCCCCGGGCCGTTTGCACAAATTCGTCCTGGCAGAACAGGCAGCAGCGCTCGAAGTACAGCGGCCCGCCCAACCAACGGACCTGTGGGTGTCCGTGCCGACGTTAGCCATCCATGACGTTTTGCACGCATCAGATCCGATAGACCTAGTCGTCCGCAGATCTCACCTATCTCAAGGCAGGCTGCTCCACACACGCTCTTGCCCAACCCTGGCAGCTCTTGTTTGACGCCACGACTGCCGCGACGGATGAGAAGGGCAAGAAACCAGCATTCGGACGAACGCCGTCTGTAACAGCCGGTCACGTGGCGCCGACTACCAAGAGTAGCCCTGGCAACCGACCCTGTGCGCTCGACGCGCTAACGGAGTATCAGATGTCCAATCGCAACGATGTCCACATGGTCGATGCCGCGACATTCGTCGAAAGTCCAGCCTTCTCACGGGCTCGCCAGGGGTATTTGAAGCTCATGTTCGACGCTGTCGTCGACAGCAAGAAGCCGATCACTCTTGTGGCAGGGGCCGGTATCTCGATGAACGCCAGTCTACCCTCGTGGGAAAGCCTCATTGCGAACATGACATCTTTCATCGCGGACCCCGACCTCCGAAGGATGGCAGAAAAAGACAAATCAGACCTCATGCGAAAAGCTGAGATTGTCCTGCACTTAGTGAAGGCTGAGAACGCCAATCCTGAGGAGTACGAGTTTGTCAGGGACGCCCTGTACCAGCAAGGAAGAAGCGTATCCCCTGGACAACTCGCCGAGTCTATCGCTCGCCTTGCAGCGGTACGACGCAACGGACTCCGCCTAATAACCACGAATTTTGACAACATACTTGAACGAGCACTATGGCAGCACTTCGATCAAAAGAATATCAGAACGTTTTCTCTGGACGAAGTCGCCGACTGGGAAGACTGGAACGGCAATGACCAGGTTGGTGTTCTGCATTTGCACGGACTATTGAGACAGGGCAAATCGCCAAAGCACCCCATCGTATTATCCGAGTCCCAGTATCTCAAGTATGGCGCGAGAGTTAGAGAGACGATCGCGAAGACCTTAGCGAATAGTTACTCGATCTTCGTCGGCTTAAGCATGGCTGACCCCAACCTCGTAGGCCCGCTCTACGCAAGCCGACCGGCGACACACGATAGGTTCGCGCTTTTTGTCCCTCGCCGGCTTCCTGACGAAAGCTATGAAGAGTCTGCCAAGTATGCCGTGTCATCAGCCAAGTATCTCGAAACAGAGCTGGGCCTAAAGCCGATATTCTTGAAGTCGTATTCCCAGCTCAATCAGGTGCTTTCCGACCTGAGTCTTGCCATTAGCGAGCCTCGACGATACCAAGATCAACCCGCAGACAGGTCACCTTCCCTTGTCTACGGAAAGAGGCTCACCCGCGCCCTTGAGCAATGCTACGAGGCTATTGGATGCGGCCGGAGCCAAACGACACCCACAAAAGAGGACGCTAGACAGCTCAGCGAGAGACTATATGAGGCATTACACAAGCCTAGAGGACCCGCGAAGGTTCTCAGACGACTTAGATTCAGGTATACGAAAGGCACGACTAGCCCGACCGATGAGAATTTTGCGCTCTACCTATGGCTGAGAACTCGCAAGCGAAGTCGTCGATCGGGTCCACTATATTCACTATGCATCGTCGGCACTTCTGCCTACGCCCACCGAGAAGAGTGGTCGATTCGGCTAGAAGAAGAGATCGTCGAGAGCTCCGACTACGCCGCAGTCCAGGCAGTCTTCCATGGCACGCCCAAGGTAACCAACCTGGACCCATCACGCAAAATGCACCCGTGGCGAGGCGTTGTAGCTGCTCCCATAACACTGGCGGACACGAGTTGCACTAATCGCATCGGGAAACATCCTGCTGATATCCTGACGATTGGCGCTATTGCGCTTAGTTGTACACATAAGGTAGATGCCGAAAACGGCACCGATGGATCCGGCGGGGATCCAAGTGAGTACTCGATCATCAGCAAGCTTGACTCGGCAGACTTCAATAAACTGATGGACGCGCTCCAATGGTCGGCCGAGTACGTACTCTCACCAAGTTCGCCCAGCAGTTGATCGCTTAGTCTTGCCGTAACGCCCCCTTGGGTATCGACGATCTTGCGTACGCGGACGCCCGACCGGTGTGACGTGGTTACTGATTGCTAGTCAAGTACGAGAAGGAATACCCGTATGCAGACACTCTTGACCTGCTCGGAGCATTGTCCTCCTGGTTCAACTTGCCCGATACTGGCGCGACGGCCCGATCATCGGGCCCCAGCGTGTCGTCCCAGCGTTCGAACTACATAGCTGTAATTTTGTGGAGTAGACCCAAGACACGGAGAGTAGCAACTGTTCCATGAAAGGTAACCTACGCGTTACATCGATCGCCTAGGCGTCGATCACTACTTGCTGATCGCTGTGAGGTTCGGCAGTCCCAACCCAGCTACCCCATCGGGCCATTCTAGATGGAGCAGTGGCACTGAATGGATGTGACGAGATGACGAGTCCTAGCCCGGCTAACGCCCACGTCGAGCGGTCCGACTCCGGTGGTTCCCCAGATGAGTCAATCATTAGTCAATCGCCGCGGACACGCGTCGGCAGCCAGGTGTTTGTATCCGTTCCAGGGCCAGTACCAGTGGTGAGAATCAAGCGACGCCGACGAGGAAAGTAGGCACTGTGGTTCGTTGCGCAATTTGGCCTATCGCGTTTGTTAACGCAACGCAATAGGACTCGTACGCGCTGCAAGCCACGCCCCGCCGCGTCGGCCCTGAACGACTCGCCATTCGATCTCACGTCCACAGTCGCGTGGGCAGTAGTGATCAGCCAGCCGACGATCTGGGGGCCGCTCTGTCTCTCTGCCGGGTTTCAGTTCGGGGCTCAGTTCACCCGGGTGCTAGGTCGCGGCTTCACCTATGTGCCAACGTGGTCCGGGATGGTCCACGTCGCGTTTGTCATCGACGCATACTCCCGACGCCGACTCCCGTCGCATTCTCGGCTGACGCACCGCCACCACGATGCGCACCTCACTGGTGCTCGACGCGCTCGAGCACGCCATCTGGACCCGGCAGCAAGCCGGTGTTCGGGAGTTCGACCAGCTGGTGCATCACGCCGACGCCGGCAGCCAACACACCTCGATCGCCCTCACCGAACGCCTCGCCCACTCCGGCGCCGCCCCCTCAGTCGACTCAGTCGGCGACGCCTACGACAATGCGCTGGCCGACCGTCATCGGCCTGTTCAAGACCGACACGCATCAGCGCAGTACGCGACGCTTCCGCTGGTCACCGCCTGACGCTTCGCCGCCGTTTTGGTCAACCTGACCGTTATCTGACTCTTCGGTCACGTCGTCGCGCTGGTTGTCGCCGCGGCCTACGGCGCGACGATCTGGCGAAGGAAAGGCCTGCGGCTCGGTCAGGTAGCCCGCGCGAGGAATTCCTCGACGGTGGTTACGAAGGTGGCTGGGTCGTCCACCCATGGGAAGTGTCCGGCTCCCGATATGGCTGCCATCTCGGCGTTGTCCAGAAGGGTGGCCATCTTGCGGACGGCTGCGCAGGTTGGCCAGATGTCGTAGTCCCCGGCCACCAACAGCACTGGCACGGCCAGGTTCACGAGCCGTTGGGGCAGAGTGGGGTCAGGGTCGAAACCGGCGTAGAACCCGTCCGTCGCCGGCTGGGCGAACTGGGCGGGCTGGGCGGCTGCCTGCGCTTGAGCTGCGCGGTTCCATTGCCCGTACAGCAGCGGCGCCGACAGCCACTGATACCGCTCCAGCTCCTCTGCCGAGCTGGCCTCGGCGTGCAGGGCGGCGACCGCTTCGGCGTACCACGGCTCGTGCGCCCGCCGGGCCAGCACCTCGTCCACACCGAGGTCGGACTGGATGCCAACGACGCGTAGGGACGGAGCGACCAGCACAAGATGGTCGAGTCGATGCGGATACTCGTCCGCATACAACAGGCAGATCCCGCCGCTGGCCGAGTGTCCCAACAGGTCCATCCGGCCCAGCCCGAGCTCGCCGCGCAACGCCTCGACGTCCCGGACGAGCCGGTCAACGCGGTAGGTCGCCGGATCCGCCGGAACCTGCGACGCCCCCGTGCCTCGGTTGTCCAACAGGATCAACGTCCGTTGATCGCGCAGACCGCCCAACTCTCCGAGGTACTCCACAGCCTGGCCCGGCCCTCCGGGGACGCATAGCAAGGGCGGCCCGGAGCCGACCACTCGATACGCCAGCTCCGTGCCATCCCAGGAACGGAATCGCCGCATACGACCCGAGTCTGCCAAACCAGAAGTTGCTACCGCCTCACCTGCGCCAAAACTGGGTCGCAGAGTGATCGCCTGGGTGTCCACACTGTCATCGAGGGCGGTCAGCGTCGATCGGGTGTCGGTGGGGATGCTTGGGCTGCTGACAAGTCATGGCGGAGGTGCACGATCGAAACGGTCTTTTGCAGCAACGAGTTGCCGTTCGCGGAACGGCTGGCCGGCTTCGATGAGTTCCTGGTCAGCCGGCCGCACTCGATGAGGGTCACGAGTGCGGCTCCGGATGGTTTTCAGGCCACGATGAAGGCGCTGGACCTTTCGGCCGTGAACATTGTGGAGCTGACGTCCTCACCCGCCGATATCCGGCGGACGCCACGGCTGATCCGGGACTCCGACCCGGAGCTGTATTCGATCGCGCTTCCGCTGAGCGGACGGCTCATGGTGGAGCAGGGCGACCGTCAGGCGGTGCTGGGCAAACGGGACCTGGTGCTGTACTCCAGTTCGCGCCCCGTTCACGTGCACACCACCGCCAACCAGGAGACCGGCACGTTGCTGCATACGCAACTGCCCCGCGGACTGCTGCCGCTGCCCACTCAGAAGCTCGACCGGCTCCTCGCGGTACGCATCTCCGGACAGGACGGTATGGGAGCGCTACTCGCCCAATTCCTCACCCGGCTGACCGCCAACTCCGCGCCGTACCGGCCTGCCGACTTCGCTCGGCTGAGCACCGTCGCCATCGACCTGCTCACCGCGGTACTGGCCCACCACCTGGATGCCGACGACGCGCCGCCGGGCGACTCGCGCCGGTCCGTCCTGCTGATGCGCATCATGGCGTTCGTCCACCGGCACCTGCACGACCCCGGGTTGTCACCCCAAACGATCGCCGCCGCGCACCACATCTCCGTCAGCTACCTGCACCGCCTGTTCCGGGCACACGACACCACGGTCGCGGCCTGGATCCGCAGCCAACGGCTCGAACGCATCCGCCGCGACCTCACCGACCCGGAACTGCGAAACCTGCCCGTTTACAAGATTGCGAGCCGCTCGGGTTTCACTGATCACGCCACCTTTACTCGCCTCTTCCGCACTGCCTGCGGGATCGCCCCCCGGGACTACCGCCAACGAGCACTCCGGACCGCCGAGTAGACGCATTGCACAGAAACTGTGAACTCCTCGTCAAAGACCTGCCCTGACCTGACCGGTTATTCTTATGGCGTTCCGACAAACCAGGGAGGAAAGATGAAGGAACGCATTCTGAGAATGGCCGCCGGTGCAGTGATGCTGGCCGGGGTGGGCATGGCCGCATTCGCGGCCCCGGCGAGCGCCAGCTCCACCACGGCCGCCGCGGCTCCCACCTACAGCCTCGCCTCGTCCAGCGAGACGATCACACCTGCGGGCGCCTTCACCTGCAAGGAGTATGGCTATGGCGGGGTGACGAACGCCCGCACCCCGGTCCACGTGGGCCCTTCGGGAGACTCTGCCGTCACTGGCTACATCGCCGCGGGAAATACGGTCCACCTGTATTATCAGTGCATCAATTCCGCAGGTAATGTCTGGTACGAAATCACCGGCCATATCGACGACGGGCCCGGCTGGGAGCCCAGGTTTATCTGGGCCAACTACGTGTAAGCCGAGAAACGGCCTCCGGCCTGCGCACGCGCGGCCGGAGGTCCGATCTCGTGTCACCGTCGGCGCACCCGATAGCGCAGGTGAAGCACCCGGTTGCCCTGAATCACCACGTCAGGATCCTCCAACAGGTGCTGCGCGTCGACCGACCCGAAGTAGCGCTTGCCGGACCCGAACACCACGGGTACGACGTCCATGCGCACCTCGTCGACCAGGCCCGCGGCAAGCACCTGCCCACCGACGTCGCCAGCGGCGACCTCGACCAGGCGGTCACCCGCAAGCTCCTGCGCCTTGGCCACGGCCGCCTCGACGCCGTCGACGAAGTGAAACGGCGCCTCGGGGTTCCAGCCGTCGGGCTCCGGCCGGTGCGTCACGACGACCACGTGGTCGATCCCGCCCGGAGGCTCCCCGCCCCAGCCGTCCGTCAGGTCGAAGACGTGGCGGCCGACGAGTGTCGCCCCGATCTGGTCCCAGTACGCCCGGGTGTAGTCGTAGGACGTCTGCGACACCTTCAGCACTCCGCTCTCGTCCAACGAGACGTCACCGCTGGACAACCAGTCGAACAGCGGCCCGGGCTGGTCATTCTCGTCCGCGACGAAGCCGTCCACCGACACCGAGCTGTACATGACCACCTTGCCCACGGGGTTCTCCTCTGCGTGTGGTCCCCCAAATTAGCGTGATCACCGGCCGCCGTCTTGGTGGAATCGCTGGGTGAACCTTCGCCTTCGGCTGCTGGCAAACGTGCCCGGAGTGTGTATCCAGGCTCGGGCGTTGACCTCTTTGACCACCACATGAGCGGGCGTGTACCCGGACGGGTCGATGCCGCGGTGGCCGTGGCGGATCACCGTTTGGTGGATCACGTCGGAGACGGCCAGCGCCAGGTCGGCGTGCGGGTGGCGCATGAGCTCACGGTAGAGCGGTTGGCTGTTGACCAGCCGGCACGTCAGGTTCAGGTCCGTGCCGACCCAGCCGAAGGGGCCACGGAGCACTTCGCCCGCGTGGATGGCAACCCGGAGCCTGATCCGCGGGGTCTGCGCGGTCGTGGAGTTGTGTTCGCGCAAGGCGGCGTTCAGCGACGGGATTACCGGGCTGAAGATGTCTATCTTGGACACCGCGGCGGGAACGAGCAGGATCATGCCGTCGCCGCGATCCTCGACCACGAGGGTGTGCCAGGCGATGTCCGCGGCACGAAAGGCTGCCCGGACCATCTCGTCCAGGGCTGTCCTTGTGCGTAGTTGAGCGCAGTCGTCCCACCGGCCCGAGCCGGCCATGTCCATGACGACTATCGACCAGTATTCCGGATCGGCCATCGTCGAGAGCCGGGCGCGGTCCGGACGACGACCGGTCAGCCATCCCAGGTCCCGAAGCGCCGACACGGCGGGGCGGAGCCGTGCCCTCCCCTGTCGTACAGCCATCTTCCACCTCCAACGAATTGACGCCTGACTCGTGCGCCATTTCACGTGGCTGACGCTAGGGAATTCCTGATCAGCCGGGAACGCGGTGCGGTTCCACGACGCGCTGGAGGCTGGCCTCGTGGTGTGGGGTGTGGTCTACCTCGTGGACGAGCCGGACACCTACAGCAGACAATTCATTCGTGTCCACGCGGTCTCGAATCAACCTGTACTCCTTGATATCGCTCGGCGGTATCGGACTTCTGATCACCGGTTGGCGCGCGATCGCTGAGGGGCATGCGACGTTTCTGCACGGCCCGCACGAAGCGCTGGGCCCGTTCGGCTGGCTCGCCTTCGGCGTGGTGCCGGGTTTCCTGGCCGGGACGTGGGTCGCGCTCAAGCGCCCGGACCACCCGCAGGCGCGCAGGATGTTGATCGGGGGCAGCATGGCCTCGGTCACGCTCGCTGTCGCGGCTCTCCTCCGGTACGCCGCCGGCAACGGTGCTCCGGAACCGTGGTTCTGGTGGTGGGCGAACCTGGCCATGCAGATCACAGGGATTGTCGGCGTGACCGCACTCATGCTGGCGCTGGCATCGTTTCCCGACGGGACGGTCGAGCGACCGTGGCAGCGCTTCGGGATGCGGGCGTTGTGGCTGCAGGTAGCCGCGCAGCCGCTGCTGTTGCTCGCCAGCCCCACCGTGGCGCCCGCGCCCTACCTGCTCGAGCCCTACGTGGACCAGGCCGCACCGCAGGTAGCCAGCCCGTTCGCGGTGCCGTGGCTGCATTGGCTCGCCGAACCGCTGGAGGTACTGCAATCCGGCTACTCAGTTTCCCGATCCTGGTCGCGATCCTTGCCGCCCGTTTCGTTGGAGCCGACCGGGCGCAGCGGGCGCGGATGCGGCTCCTGGTGTATCTGCTGGCTGCCGAGACCCCGTTCGGTGCGGCGTACGTCCTGCTGGAACCGCGGTACGGGGCGGAGAACCCGGTGTGGCTGCGGCTGGTGACCGGATTGCTGGCCGTGGTGCTGTCCCTGTATCCAGTGGTCATCGTGATCGCGATCCTGCGGCACCGGCTGTACGACATCGACCTGGTGGTCCGGCGGTCGGTGGTGTACGGCGTGCTGTCGCTGATCATCGCGGCGCTGTACCTCGGCCTGGCCGCCGCCCCCGGGCTGGCCTTGGGCGACGCGATTCCGGTCGAGCTGGGCGTGGTGTTGACGATCATCGCGGTCGCCGTGTTCCAGCCGTTGCGACGTCGGCTGGACCGGCTCGCCGACCGGGTGGTGTTCGGTGAGCGGGTGAACCGCTACCAGCTGCTGACCGCGTTCGGGGCCAGCCTGGAGCAGACCGTCGAGCTGAGAGATCTGCTGCCGCACCTGGCCGACACGGTGCGGCGCGGGCTGGCTGCCCCGTGGGTGCGGGTGACCCTGCCCGGCACGGACGTCGTGGCCGGCCCCGTGCTCGGCTCCGCCGAGCCGGCGCTGCGGGTCGGGCTCGAACGTGGCGGCGAGGTCGTCGGTCATATCGAGTGCGGGCCGAAGGAGGGCGGCTACGACCCCGGCGATCGCGAACTGCTGGACACGCTGGCCCGTCAGGCGGCCACCGCGATCGCCAACGCCCAACTCACCACCCAGCTCGCCGAGCAGGTCAACGAGCTGGCGAGCTCCAGGAGCAGGATCGTCGCCGCGCAGGACACCGAGCGCCGCCGGATCGAACGCAACATCCACGACGGTGCCCAGCAGCATGTCGTCGCCCTGATCATGAAGCTGCGCCTGGCCCGCAACCAACTCGGCCGCGGCGACCGGTCCGCTGACGAGGTGCTCGACGAGCTGCAGCACGATGCCCGGGAGCTGCTCACCGACCTGCGCGAGCTGGCTCACGGCATCCACCCACCAGTACTCAGCGACCAGGGACTGGTGGCCGCGGTGCAGGCGCGGGCCGACAGAATGCCACTGGAGGTGCGCGTGCACGCCGAGCCGGCGCTCTACGACCGGCGGCTCGGCACCGAGATCGAGGGCGCGGCCTACTTCATGATCTGCGAGGCACTGACCAACGCGGTCAAACACGCCGCGGCACGCACGATCAGCGTCGATTTGTCCACAAAGGATGGAAGGGTGGTAGTGCAGGTGCGTGACGACGGCGTCGGCCTCACCTCGGCCAATGCCAACGGCAACGGGATGGCCAACCTGCGAGATCGGGTGGAGGCGCTCGGCGGCCAGGTACGGGTGGACAGCAGCCCTGCCACGGGTACCAACGTGCAGGCCGAACTCCCGGTCCGGGCCCCCAATGGCTGAGAAGATTCGCGTGGTGATCGCCGAGGACAACTATCTCGTGCGGGAGGGCACCAGGAGGCTGCTGGAGGACTCCGGCGACGTGGAGGTGCTGGCCGCGGTCGGCAACGCCGACGAACTGCGCGACGCCGTGCGCAGGCTCGCCCCGGACGCGGTCCTGACCGACATCCGGATGCCACCCAGCCACCACATGGAAGGCATCGACGCCGCGCACGAGATCCAGGCCGAGCACCCCGGGACCGGCGTGGCGGTGTTGTCCCAGCACACCGACGCGAGCTACGCCTTCGCACTGTTCCGCGACGGCACGGCCGGCCTCGCATACCTGCTCAAGGACCGGCTCGGCGACCTCGAAGACCTGATCCGGGCACTGCGCGAGGTCACGAAGGGCGGCTCGGTGATCGACCCGCTCGTCGTCGAAGCTCTCGTCACCAGACGCACCCGTACCGCGCCTTCTCCCTTGGCCACCCTTACTCCACGCGAACTCGACGTACTTCGCGAGATGGCCCAGGGCAAGACCAACGCCGGCATCGAACAGGCGGTACACCTGTCCACCTCAACCGTGGAAAAGCACGTGAACGCCATCTTCAGCAAGCTCGGGCTTGCCGAGCAGCCGGTGCACCGCAGGGTCGCCGCGGTACTCGCCTTCCTCCAGGAACGATCCACCGAATAGGACGGCCCGGGGCTCAGTACACTCGTACGCTCGTTCGCTCGTCGCGGGCACGACGACTCACGACGGAAAGGCGAGGACTGGCCGTGCCGAGTATTCGCAAGCTCGGGAGGGACGCCGCCAACGCCTTCGTCGAGAGCGTGCGCGAATGGATTGCGATCATCGGCGGGCTGGGGGCGGGGCTCGGTGCCGGGCTGCTGCTGTGGCAGGGCGGGGCCGGCAGCGTGCCCGGGATCATCTGCCTCGTACTCGCGGCCGGCGCCCTGGTGGCGGCATTCTTCGGAATGCGCGACCGTGATCTTGGCGGGTGGGCGGCCGCGGTGATCGCATTCATCCTCGGCATCGCCGCGTTCGTCGCGTTCGGCTTGGCCACGCAATAGGGGGCCTGACGGCCGCATTCTTGGCACGGGTCGCGCCAACGGGATGGCACGATCCGCAGGAAGAACGAGGGGTCCATTCATGCGAATGACCGTGGGGCTACTCGCCATTACCGCCGTGCTGCTTGCCGGCTGCTCCGACAACGGCAACGGCGCGTCCGCCGGTCGCCGGACGGCCGGATCGACCGCCGCGCCGGTGGGGCGGCTGGACGACGACACGGTATGCGGGATGGTGGATCGCGCCACGGTCGAGAAGCTGTTCGGTGAACCGATCGCCAACGTGCGTGGCGGCGTGAACCCACCGGAGCAACGCAGCTCCGTCGGTTGCGGCTACATCTCGAAGTCGTTCGTCGAGGCGGACACGGAGGACCTTGACAACGAACTGATGGTCTCCACCGACGTGACTCTCTCGGACGCGGACACCGCGAAGGACGCGCTCGACGCCAGCCTGACCGACAGCGGCAAGACCGTCGCCTACCAGCCCGTCGCCGGGCTCGGTCTCGCCGTCGGCTACGCCCGCAGCGAGCTCAACGTCCTGTCCGGCGGTAGTCGGCTCGCGGCGATCATCGAGATCGACGGCGCGTTCGTCGAGGTCGTCGTGAAGGCCGAGCCGGAAGGCACGCTCGACCAGCTCCGGCCGATCGCCGACGAGCTGGTCTCCGATGTCGAGCAGGAGCTGCGCTGACTACATGACAGCAACGCGTCGTAGCGGCGGCTCGCCCGGTCGCGATATTCAGAGCGTGGAAGACCTGATTGCGTTTGTGAGGCAGCGAGTTGTCGACGACATCGTTACCGCCGCGCAGAACCGGGCCGTAGCACGTGCCCGACGCGTGGCCGGGCTACCCGCCTTGCCGACCGTCGACCTGGACCGGCAGAACAACCTCCTGAACAGTGCCATGGACGCATACGAAGCAGGGGCCGACCAGGGCGGCGAGCGTCTCCGCCAGCTGACTTTCGAGGCGTATGGGACGCGCGAGGACTACCTGGAGGAGTGGCGGCCGGCTGTTCGCGAAGAGGCCCCGCCGGAGTGCGGCGGCAACGTGACGCAAGCCCCGGGCACGCCCAGAGACGCGTTCGCCGAGCTGGACGAGCTGCGGAAGCGCGTCGAGCGGCTCGAGCGATTGCTCGCCGTGCACGTGCCCGCCTGACGGCTCGGTGGGATGGTCCTCCCGTCGCGAGTGGACGGTCGGGAGGCGCGCGCGACCACAAAATGGTTCGCCCGGTGCCGGGCTCGTTCGGTACGTTCGCGGCTGCGAGCCGTGGGGGTTCTCGGGCTGAGAGTGGGGTCGGTCAATGGCATGTCGTATCGGGGAGCTCGTGCTCGGGTGCCGCGAGCCTGAGGTGCTGGCGCGGTTCTGGTGCGAGGTCCTGGACTTCGTGGTGCTCGATCGGGAGGACGACGGGTCCTTGGAGATCGGGCCGCGGGAAGGGTTTGGCGGGCCGCAGCCGACGATCATCCTCAGTCGCAGGGATGAGCCGGAGCCCGGGAAGTCCCGGCTGCACATTGATGTCAACGCCACCGACCGCGACCAGGACGCCGAGCTCGAACGGCTGCTCGAGCTCGGTGCTCGCCCGGCCGACATCGGTCAGACCGGGCAGGAGCAGTGGCACGTCCTGGCCGACCCCGAAGGCAACGAGTTCTGCCTGCTCAAGGCTCGCCTCGACCCGCTCTGACGCTCGGCGCGCTGACGTGCAGGACGGCGTCCGCGTCCTCCAGCGTCTTCTGGTCGGGCGGGAGGTAGCCCAGCCGCGGGGTGGTGTCGGTGCGCGTGTGGGTGGACGGGTCAGCGGTCAGGCGCCAGGTGCTGATCCGGTGCCGCAGCACGGCTTCTTCGGTGTCGGCGGGCTCGGTCGCGGAGCCGCGGTCCAGGTTGCCGGCTACGAAGGTGTACCGGTCGCCCACCAGGGACGCCACGATGGCACCGGCGGAGAACCAGTCGATGTCCATGCCACCCATGTGCATGTGGCTCGGGTTCCGCTGCAGGTGCACGTTGTGCGCGTAGAGCAGGGTCGCGCCGCGGCGGTCCTCCACGCTTCGGATGTCGAGGATGTTCTGGGCCATGAGCGCATCCCTGGTGGCACACATGCGATTCCACCGCGCGCTCTGGTCGAGGTCCTGCGCCGCCTGCTTGTGGTAGCGCAGCAAGCCAAGCCCGGCGGTGAGAATTGTCCTGGCCCGGAACCACTCGGCGGGTGACGTCGCCGCGATCAGCTCCGGTGCGCGCGCGTACAGCGAGGTGAGCATGTCGTCGGCGATGGAGCGCAGCCGCTCGGCCTCCGCGGTGGCGCCGACAGACCTGGCCGCGTCCATGACCGCCTCCGTGCGGCTCCACTGCTCGTCGTCGCCGGCGAGGACCGCCAGGTCGAGGTCGAGGGCCAGGTAGGCGCTTGCGTGTTCCAGGTAGCGCCGCGGGCTGGGTGCGCTCATCGTCTCCATGGGAGCGTCGAAGCCGTGGAACGACAGGCGCTCCTGCGGCGGGCGGCTCTGGTTGTACTCACGCATCCAGGTGACCAGTTGCCTGTTGGCGTCCTGGTCGCCGAAGCCGTGGGAGAAGCCCTCGCTCATCGCGGCGTCGAGGGTGCCCGCGCCCTCCTGGACGAAGGCGTCCACGGCGAGCGCGGCCACGCGATCGGTCTCCAGGGCGATCGACCGGAAGCCGCGCTCGATCAGCTGGACGAACAGGTCGTTGCGGATCCACGCGAAGGCCGGGTCCAGGTGGTTCGGCTCACCGACGGCCAGCAGGTCACCTGCGGTGGTCACGAGGTCTCGAATGTCCTGACTCATGTCCATGAATCGTATCGTTGAAGGATCGGTGGAGGCTTCTACCGCTATGGCCTTGGCCGGGTCGCGTAAAGTCTCAAACCGATGCGAACAGCTGACCTCGCGCGCGAGCACGGCATCTCGACCCAGGCGGTCCGCAACTACGAGCGGGAGGCGTTCATCCCGCCCGCGCAGCGCACCCCGAGCGGCTACCGGATCTACACCGAGGTGCACGCGGCCGCGCTGCGCGCCTACCTCGCTCTCGTGTCGGCCTACGGGTACGCGGCCGGCGGCCAGGTCATGACCGCGGTCCACGACGACCGGCTCGACGCCGCCCTGCTGGTCATCGACCGTGGCCACCGCCAGCTGCTCCGCGACCGCGGCACCCTCGACGCCGTGCGCACAGCGGTGGATCACCTCACGGCGGAGGCCGACGTCGCGCCGGACCAGTCGGCGGACACCCGGACCATCGGCGAGCTCGCGCACCGGCTCGGGGTCACCGCGGCCACGTTGCGCAAGTGGGAAGGCGCCGGCGTCCTCTCCCCCGCGCGCGACCCGGCCACCGGCTACCGGGTCTACGACGCGAGCGACATCCGCGACGCGGAGCTCGCCCACCTCCTCCGGCGCGGCGGCTACCTGCTGGACCACATCGCCACCGTGGTCCGGCAGGTCAGAACGGCCGGCGGCACCGACGCGCTGGCCAGCGCCCTCGACGACTGGCGGCACAAGCTCACCGCACGCGGCCTCGCCATGCTCGACGCGGCCGCTCAGCTCAGCCACTACCTGCATGCGGCGCGCCCGTCAGCTGACGAGCACCTGCGGCGCCGTCGGCGCGAACGGGCGTAGCTCGGAGCCGCCCTCATGGGTGACGACGCACGTCGACTCCGGCACCTCCTGCCACGCCCCGTGCAGGTCGCCGAGTGGCTCGGACACCACGAGCCGGGCGTCGTCGGACAGCTCGTGCAGCTCCGGGTTGTCCGGGTACTGGTGGCGCAGCGTGGAGATGTCCGTGCTGCGGAACAGCGAGCGCGACCGGCGGTCGCTGGAGTACCGGAACGCCCAGGTGGTGGTGCCGTCCGTGGTCGCGACCGTCATCTGGACCGGCTGCTCGACGTGGTGCTGGTTCCCGATGCTCTCGATGAACCCGACCGCGCGGGCCACCGCCGACGGCGGGTCGTCCTCGAGGCCGAAGGTGAGGGCGAGGTAGAGGAACACCTCGGAGTCCGTCGACCCCGCGATCTCGGGGTAGAGCGCGGGATCGACCTCCAGGACCAGCGAGCGCTTCACCCGGTCGAAGTCCCCGAGGTAGCCGTTGTGCATCCACATCCACCGCCCGCGGCGGAACGGATGGCAGTTCGTCTCCTGGACCGGAGAGCCGATGGCGGCACGGATGTGCGCGAAGACCCGGCCGGCCCTGGCCTGGACGGCCAGCTCCCGCAGGTTGCGGTCGTGCCAGACCGGCTGGACGCTGTGATACACCCCGGGCGTCGGCAGGCTGCCGTACCACCCGATCCCGAACCCGTCGCCGTTCGTCGTCTCGGCGCCGAGGCGGGAGTGCTGGCCCTGCACGACCAACGAGTTCTCCGGCTTGTAGAGCAGGTCCTCCAGGCTCACCGGTGAGCCCGAGTACGCGAGCCAACGACACATGCCGACCTCCAGCCGCCACCCCGACCCTTCGGTACCCGCTCCGCCCGGGCATCGCCCGCGGCGGATGAGTCCTGGCTCAGCCCTGCAGGACGATCAGCGACCGCGGGCGGACGGGGACGTGGTCGCCGGCGGTGACCGGGCCGGACAGGGAGAGGCCGGCCGGTTCGTAGGTGTCGACGGTCGGTGTCCAGGTCTGGCCGGGGCGGGTCTCGGGAACGGCGAAGTCCAGCGGTTCCCACCAGGCGTTGACGAGGATGAGGAAGTCGTCGTCGGTGAGCGGGCTGCCGTCGTGGGCGCGGTCCGGGTCGTCGGCGCCGTCGAGGTAGAGCGCCACGCTGCGGGAGCCGGGGTCCTCCCACTGGGCGACGGTCATCCGGGTGCCGGCCGGGGTGAACCACTGCAGCTCCTCGGCTTCGGCACCGGTGAGGAAGCGGCGGCGCCGGAACACGGGGTGGCCGCGGCGCAGGGCGATCAGCGTCCGGGTGAACTCGGTCAGCTGTTTGTCCGTGGCGGACCAGTCGAACCAGCTGATCGGGTTGTCCTGGCAGTAGGCGTTGTTGTTGCCCTGCTGCGTCCGGCCGAGCTCGTCGCCGCCGAGGAGCATCGGCACGCCGAACGACAGCAGGAGCGTGGCGAGCAGCGCGCGGCGCTGCCGGGCCCGCAGCTCCAGGATCTCCGGATCGGTCGTGGGTCCTTCGGCCCCGCAGTTCCACGAGCGGTTGTCGGAGTTGCCGTCGCGGTTGGCCTCGCCGTTGGCCTCGTTGTGCTTGGCGTCGTAGGAGACGAGGTCGGTCAGCGTGAATCCATCGTGGACGGTGACCAGGTTGATCGACGCGGTCGGTCGCCGGCCGTCGAGCCCGAACAGGTCCGACGACCCGCACAGGCGGCGGGCGAAGTCGTCGACGAGACCCTCGCGGCTGCGCCAGAAGTCGCGCATGACGTCGCGGTAGCTGCCGTTCCACTCGCTCCACAGCGGCGGGAACCGGCCGAGGTCGTAGCCGTCCGGCCCGACGTCCCAGGGCTCGGCGATCAGCTTCGTCCGCGACACGACGGGATCCTGGGCGACCAGGTCGAAGAACGCGGCCATCCGGTCGAAGCCGCCGTCCTCCCGGGCGAGGGTCGGCGCCAGGTCGAAGCGGAAGCCGTCGACCCGCATCTCGGTCAGCCAGTAGCGCAGCGAGTCCATGATCAGGCGCAGGCTGAACGGGTTGTCGGCGTTGAGCGAGTTGCCCACGCCGGTCGTGTCGACGTATCGCCGGGGGTCGGCGGGATCGAGCCGGTAGTAGGCCGTGTTGTGCAGGCCGCGGTGGCACAGCGTGGGGCCGCGGTGGTCGCCCTCGGCGGTGTGGTTGAACACCACGTCGAGGATGACCTCGAGGCCCGCGGCGTGCAGCGTGTCGACCATCGCCTGGAACTCCGCGACCTGCCCGCCGCGCCGGCCGGCGCGGACCGCGGCGGAGTAGCCGGCGTGGGGTGCGAAGAACCCGATCGTGTTGTAGCCCCAGTAGTTCGTCAGGCCGCGCCCGCGGAGGAAGTCCTCGGGCACGTAGTGGTGCACCGGCAGGAGCTCCACGGCGGTCACGCCGAGGTCGACGAGGTGGGCGACCGCGGCCTCGTGCGCGAGCCCGGCGTACGTGCCGCGCAGGTGCTCGGGCACGGCCGGGTGAGCCGCGGTGAAGCCCTTCACGTGGACCTCGTAGATGATCGAGTCCGGGTAGGCGGTGCGCGGGCGGGGCCCGTCGGGCCGGTCGGGCGCCGGCGCCACGACGATGCTGCGCGGCACGTGCCCGGCGGAGTCCAGCGAGCTCGGCGCGTCGAGGTCGCCGACCGCGTGGCCGAGCACCTCCGGCCCGAACCGGACCTCGCCGTCGATCGCCCTGGCGTACGGGTCGAGCAGCAGCTTCGCCGGGTTGCACCGCAGGCCGCGGCCCGGGTCGTACGGGCCGGTGGCCCGGTATCCGTAGGCCTGGCCGGGCCCGACCCCGGGCAGGAACCCGTGCCAGATCTCGCCGTCCCGCTCCGGCAGCGGGACCCGGGTCTCCGTGCCGTCGGCGGCGAACAGGCACAGCAGCACCCCGTCGGCGGCCGCGGCCACGGCGAAGTTGGTGCCGCCCGCACCCGGGGTCGCGCCCAGCGGGAAGGGGTCGCCCGGCAGCGCCGGCCCCGTCATTTCCGCTCCGCCAGCAGCAGGACGATGTCGGCGATGGACGGCACCATGCCGTGCCGGCGGCGGATGACGTCCGCGACGATCCCGGTCCAGCCCGTCTGGTGCGACGCGCCCAGGCCGGCGGCGTTGTCGCCGTGGAAGTACTCGTGGAACATCAGGTTGTCCTTCCACTCCGGGTCCCGCTGCAGCCGCTCGACCCCGCCGAAGCACGGCCGGCGCCCGTCCGCGCCGACGGTGAAGATCGACACCAGCCGGCCCCACAGGTCGTCGGCGGCCTCGTGCAGGGTCAGCCGCTGCCCGGAGCCGGTCGGGTACTCGACGGTCAGGTCCGCGCCGAAGAAGCGGTGGTAGCGCTCCAGCGCGCTGGTCACGAGGTAGTTCAGCGGGAACCACACGGGCCCGCGCCAGTTGGAGTTGCCGCCGAACATCTCGACGGTCGACTCGGCCGGCTCGTAGTCCACGGTGGCGCGAACGCCGTCGGCCTCGAACGTGTACGGGTGGTCGCGGTGGTACGCGGACAGGGAGCGGAGCCCGTGCGGCGAGAGGAACCCCTCGGGATCGAAGAGCCGGTGGAACAGGCGCTTGACGCGCTCCACGTCCACCGCGCTCAGCAGCAGCCGGCGGCGTCCCGGCTCGCCGCGCAGCACCCCGGCCTCCGCCAGCTTCACCGGATCGCGCATCCCGTGCCGGTCGAGGAAGGTGGCGAACCGCTTGCCGACGGCGATGGCCGGGTCCAGCGTCCGCTCGTCGACGAACGCGACCGCGAGCATCGGCACGATGCCGACCATCGAGTGCGTCCGCACCGGCAGCACATCGCCGCCGGGGGTGACGAGCCGGTCGTAGAACAGGCCGTCGGCGTCGTCCCACAGGCCCTGCTGCTCGATGGCCTCGCGGATCGTGGCGAAGTGCTCGAGGAACTTGTCCACCAGGTCCCGGGCCGGCCGCTGGGCGGCGCGGTTCAGGATGCCCGCGATCGTGGTCATCGCGAGCGCGTACATCGCCATCCAGCCGGTGGCGTCGGACTGCTCGAGGACCCAGCCGGCCGGCAGGTGCGAGCGGTCGATCGGGCCGATGTTGTCCAGCCCGAGGAAGCCGCCCTCGAACAGGTTCGACCCGTCGGCGTCCTCCCGGTTGACCCACCAGGTGAAGTTGACCAGCAGCTTGTCGAACACCTTGCTGAGGAAGTCCAGGTCCCGGCCCCCGTCGATGGCGAACACCTCGAGCGCCGCCCAGGCCTGCACCGGCGGGTTGACGTCGCCGAAGTTCCACTCGTACGCGGGCAGCGCGCCGTTGGGGTGCTGGAACCACTCCCGGCAGACGAGGAGGAGCTGGTCCTTGGCGAACTCCGGGTCGACGTGGGCCAGGGCCACGCAGTGGAAGGCGAGGTCCCAGGCCGCGAACCAGGGGTACTCCCACTTGTCCGGCATGGACATGACGTCGTAGGCGTCGAAACCGCGCCAGCGGCTGTTGCGCCCGGCGAGCCGCGCGTCCGGGGGCACCGGCTGCCCGGGGTCGCCGTCGAGCCAGCGGGCCACGCCGTAGTTGTAGAACTGCTTGCTCCACAGCATCCCGGCGAAGGCCTGGCGCATCACGTTGCCCTCGTCCGGCGAGGCGGTCGGCGGGGTGAGGTCGGCGTAGAACCCGTCCGCCTCGGCCCGGCGGGCCGTGACCACCCGGTCGAAGTCCCGGCCCAGCGCGGCGGCGCCGGCCGGGCCCGATCCCGCCGGCCGCAACCGCAGCCGCAGCTCGACCGTGGTGCCGGGGTCGACGTCGACGCGGTACCAGGCGGCGCACTTCGTGCCGCGGCGGGCGGGGTTGACGCTGGCCGCGCCCGACACGACGTGGTCGTTGATGCCGTCCTTCGGGAAGGGCGTGTCGTTGGGGACGCCGTACCGGCGCCGGTTGTTGGTCTCGTTGTCGCAGAACAGCAACGTCGGGCTGGCGGAGGCGAGCAGCTCCAGCTCGCCGAGCGCCGGGTGGTCGACGTGCACGGTGGCGTCGCCGGTCGCAGCCAGCTCCGGCTTCGGAGCCTCGGGGTCCCAGGTCCAGGTGTTGCGGAACCAGAGCGTGGGCAGGAGGTGGAGGGTCTCCCGCTCCGGACCCGCGTTGGTCACGTGCACGGCCATCAGCACGTCGTCCGGGCTCGCCTTCGCGTAGTGCACCTCGACGATCCAGTACCGGTCCTCGTCGAACACGCCGGTGTCGAGCAGCTCGTACTCCGGGTCGTGGCGGGTGCGCCGGCTGGTGCGGAGGTCGTCGTACGGGAAGGCGGCCTGCGGATAGTGGTAGCGCCAGCGGTTCCAGGCATGGCTGGGCAGGGCGTCGAGGTACCACCAGTAGTCCTTGACGTCCTCGCCGTGGTTGCCCTCGGGACCGGTCAGCCCGAACGCCCGCTCCTTGAGGAACGCGTCGCGCCCGTTCCACAGCGCGAGCGCCAGGCACAGCCGCTGCTCGCTGTCGCAGAACCCGGCGAGGCCGTCCTCGCCCCACCGGTAGGCCTGGGACCGCGCGTCGTCGTGCCCCAGGTAGTGCCAGGCGTCGCCGTCGGCGCTGTAGTCCTCGCGAACCGTGCCCCACTGCCGCTCGCTGAGGTACGGCCCCCACCGCCGCCAGTCCCGCCCTGATCGCTCCCGCTCCGGTGACGGCACGGACATGGTCGACTCCCTGGGGCGCGACGGGTGATCCGCCGACACTAAGGTCGCGCGGAGCGCCCGGCCTCACGTGCAGGAGGTGAGATGGCGTCCAGGGTCAGCACGGCCTGGGTGGGCAGGTGGTCCGACGCGTACCCGCCGCTGCCGCGGTAGGTGTTGATGCCCGCCGCGCGCACGCTCGCCGCGCCGCGGGTGAGGATCCAGTCGATGCGGGGGCCGCCCGGGACCAGCGCGCCGTAGCCGTGCCAGGTCCCGGTCAGCGGGGTGCGGTGCCGCGCGGCGGCGGTCCACGTGTCGGTCAGGCCGGCACCCCCCACGAGGGTGTCGTACTGCGGCGAGCGCTCGGCCGGGGTGTTGAAGTCGCCGGTGAGGACGACCGGCAGCCCGGGCGGGAAGGCGTTGATCCGGTCGCGCACGAGCTCCGCGCCACGCCGCCGGGCGTTCTCCGAGGCGTTGTCGAGGTGGGTGTTCAGCACGACGAACTCGCCGCCCGTGCGCCGGTCGGCGAACCGGACCCACGTGGCCATCCGGATCGCCTTGTTGCCCCACGACCGCGAGCCGGGCACCGCCGGGGTGGCCGACAGCCAGAAGTGCCCGTGCGCCAACGGGTCCAGCCGCCGGGTGTCGAAGAACACCGCCACGAACTCGTCGAGGTGGCCCCCGGCCCGGCCCTCGCCGATCCAGTCGTAGTACTCGGGCAGGTCGTGCTCGATGTCGGCCAGCTGCGGGTAGAGCCCCTCCTGCGTGCCGAGCACGGTCGGCTGCTCGCGGCGGAGCAACTCGGCCAGCACCGGGCGGCGCTGCGACCACGGGTGCGGGCCGGTCGCCGCCGCGAAGCGCAGGTTGTACGACATGACGTGCAGCTCATCGCCGCGTGCCGGGCCCAGCACCACCCCGGCGGCGCCCTGGTCCGCGACGGCCGGCATCGCGAGCGGCAGGCCGAGCCCGGCCACGACCGCGACCAGCGCGCCCAACGGCCGGAACAGTCCTCTGTAGACGGTGCGCGCCATGTCACTCCCCCAGCTCGGCCGGTCGACGGATGATGGGCGGGCCATCGCCGGTCTTTCGGAGGGAGTCGCGCCGAGGATTGCCGATATAGCAGGACAGTTGGTGAGCTTCATCCGATCGTGATCAGACCAATCCGGGGCGCCCGCGGCTACGAATGCCGGGGTTCCCGGTGCGCGCCTTTGCCGTCACGGCGTAACGAAATGGTCACGTCGACGGGGCCGGCCCATCCGCCCCGAGAGCCGGCCCCGAACCCCTGGTGTTCGCGTCACGATCCACTGAGGACACAAACACGGGAGAGTTCACCAGCCATGAAGCGCAAAATTCGTCGCGGCACGCTGGCCATCGGTGTCGCACTCATCGCACTGCTCGGCACCGCCTGCGGCAGCTCCGACGAAGGAGCCTCGAGCGGCAGCGACAACGCCAACTCGGAGGCGCCACCCGCGAGCGACCAAGCCATGGCCGATCCGGCCGCGGATCTGGTCGGTCCCGGCTGCGCCGGCTACGCCGAACAGGTGCCCGAGGGCGCCGGCTCGGTCGCGGGCATGGCACAGGACCCGGTCGCCGTCGCCGCGAGCAACAACCCGCTGCTCAAGACGCTCGTCCAGGCCGTGTCCGGCCAGCTGAACCCCCAGGTCAACCTGGTCGACACGCTCAACGGCGGCGAGTTCACCGTCTTCGCCCCCGTCGACGCCGCGTTCGCCAAGATCCCGGCGGCCACGATCGACACGCTCAAGTCCGACAGCGCCCTGCTGACCAAGATCCTGACCTACCACGTGGTGCCCGGCCAGCTCTCGCCCGACCAGGTCGTCGGCCAGCAGGCGACCGTCGAGAAGGGCATGGTGGACGTCACCGGCTCCGGCGACGACCTGAAGGTCAACGACGCCAAGGTCATCTGCGGCGGCGTGCACACGGCCAACGCCACCGTCTACCTGATCGACTCGGTCCTGATGCCGAAGTCCTGACTCCCGATTCCGAGCACGCCGGCCGCAACCGCGGCCGGCGTGCTTCCTTTTCCCCGGACAGTTGATTCGGACAGTTGATTCGGACCGTCGGATCCGATTTTCGCGGTATCCCCCATACGGGGGATATCGGGAGGCTATCCGGTCGAACCCGATGTCTCACCTGCATCACGGCGGTATCAACTTGCTGACCTGCGGCGACTCCCGGATGACAGGCCGCTCGTCCCCTGGAACGGCCCCTTGACGGATGGACGGTCGGCCGATGGTGAGCGTCGTCGTGGTCGAGGACCACCGTTCACTTCGCGAGGCCCTCGTGCACGCGCTTTCGGCCACCCCCGACGTCGAGGTCGTGGGGAGCTGCGCGGACGGGGCCACCGCGGTCGACCTCGTGCTGCACGTGCGCCCGGACGTCGTGGTCCTGGACCTGCGGCTGCCGACCATGGACGGCGCGGACGTGACGACCCGGATCCTGGCGAGCTGGCCGCAGGCGCGCATCCTCATCCACACGAGCGCCGCCGACAGCACGCGCGCCAGGACGGCAATGGCCAACGGCGCCGTCGCGACGATCGGCAAGGCACCCCACCTGGAACGGTTGATCCAGGCGATCCGGGACGTGCACACGGGGACGAGCCGCGCGCCCGGAATGGCGGGCTAGCCGCGGAAGTACGCCTGGGCGTCGCGGTTCCAGGCCAGCAGCCCGATGACGAGCAGGCCGAGCCCGATGGAGACCACCGAACCGGCGTCGAAGTCGACCAGGTCGATCGCGATGCTCACCGACAGCAGCACGATCGCGGTGACGCGGGCGCCGTTGCTGCCGTTGAGGATCTTCGTCGCCAGCACGATGTAGAGGACGGACATGCCGAGCACCAGCAACGTCAGCGCCGTGGCCAGGCCGCTGACCGTCACGCCGGCGCCGAGCAGGATCAGGCCGCCGAGGGCGGCGAACCCGGCGAAGATGTACAGCAGCACCGCGGCGGCGGTCACCACGCTCGGCCGCTCCAACATCGTGTAGTCGCGCATTTCGGCGGGTCCCCTCTCCCTCGCGGTCGGCCCTTGGAGGGTGCCCGGCCGGCCGCGGTTCCCGCGAGAACCTCAGGGCCGGGTCGTGATGTCGAACCAGCAGATGTCACCCGTGCCGACCTGGACGATCGAGGCGAACCACTGGGACTCCGCGCGCAGGCGGGTGGCCTGCTGCGGTGGGGTGCCCGGCCAGGGGGTGAAGCCCGTCCCGGTCAGGTCGCCCGGGCGGATCAGCCGGCGGTGGATGAGCTCGACGGTGACGGCGACCGTCGTGGCCAGGAGGTCGGGTTCGCCGGTGTGGCGGGCGATCAGGTCCGCGACCTGATCGAATGCCAGCCAGTCGAATCGCAGCTCGGTGACTATTTCCTGCCGGAGAACGTCGTCGACCATTCGAGGCACCGTTTCGCGCGTTATTCCCTTCAGTGTCGGCGGCGCGCCCGGCGGCGGGCTACTCCCGTGGTGCGGCATCTCGGCAATACCGAGGATGAAGGCACCGGGCCCCGCGTGTGACCGTGGTCGGTGGCGGCCACGAAGCCACGAACCGATCGGAGACGAACCAGCATGCCTGCATCTGAGCACGACGCGACGCCGCCGGCGCGCGCCACCGCGGCCAACGTGTACTCGATCGCCGAGGAGCTCCCTCCGGCGCGACTGCACTCGACCCTCGCCCGGGGGATCGTGTGGGCCGACGTCCTCGCCGACATCGCCGCCGACGAAGAGGCCCGGCGGTTGCGGGACGCGGCCTGACCCACCCGGAGAGAACCCGCCCGGCCCGCGCCGCGGCGGGTTTCTCCCGTGGGCCGGGCCCGGAAGGTAGGGCCGCCTGACGACAGGCGAAGGGGCGCCCCGTCCACGGGGCGCCCCTTCGCCTACGTCAGCTGATCTCCACCTCGGGCACGTACCGGATCCACTTGCCGCCGGCCGCCCGGAACGCCTGCTCCTTGGCCATGATCTCCTCGGCGTGGTTCCACGCGAACAGCAGCGCGTAGTCCGGGTACGGGTCCGCGAACTCCGCCGGCGGCCGCACCGGCAGGTGCGAGCCCGGCACGAGGTGCCCCTGCTTCGCCGGTGTCGAGTCGCACACGAACGGCACCAGGTCCGTGCCGATGCCGCAGTAGTTCGTCACCGTCGAGCTCTTGCCCGGCGCCCCGTAGCCGACCACCCGCTTGCCCTGCGACCGCAGCTCGCGCAGCAGGCTCACCAGGTCGGACCGGATGCGGGCCACGTTGCGACCGAACTCCGCGAGCGTGGCCGGCTCGTTGAGCTTGCCGGCCTCCTCCTCGGCGAGCAGCTCCCCCAGCCGCGCCGACGGGGTGCGGGCACCCGGCCGCGCGATCGTGTACCGGACCTCCCCGCCGTGCATGGCGATCCGCTCCGCGTCGACGAGCTCGAAGCCGAACCGCTCCGCCATCGCCCGCACCGACGTGGCGCTGAAGTAGAAGACGTGCTCGTCGTAGATCTGGTCGAACGCCATGCCGTTCACGATCGTGGCCAGGTACGGCTCCTCGAACACGAACACGCCGTCCGGCCCGAGCAGCGCCGCGAGCCCGCGGAACACCGAGTCGATGTGCGCGATGTGGCAGATCGTGTTGGCACCGAACACCACGTCGGCCGGGCCGTGCTCGCCGCGCACCGCGACCGCGGTCTGCTCGTCGAAGAACGCCGAGAGCACCCGCACCCCCTTGTCGCGCGCCACGTCCGCCACGTTGCCCGACGGCTCGACGCCGAGGTGGCGCACGCCGGCCGCCGCGATGGTCGACAGCATGACCCCGTCGTTGCAGCCGATCTCCACGATGAACGGGTCCGCGCCGGTCAGCTCGGTCTCCAGGAACCGCCGCGCGTCGGCCTCGAAGTGGCTGCGGTGCCCCGCCGAGCCGGACGCGTGGTACCGGTAACCGGCGTGGTAACGCAGCTCCTGCGGGACGGTCGCCATCAGCTGCACCATCGTGCACCGCTCGCACGCGCCGACCGCGAGCCGGAACAGGAACTCCCGCTCGACCTCCTCGGGCAGCAGGAACCCGTTGGCCGTCGGCTGGTCGCCGAGGTCGACGAACTCCCGCACGGCCGCGCCGCACACCAGGCATGTGGTGTCCATGGAATCCTCACCGTCCTGTCGTGACCGTCCGGTCATCACTCGGCCCCGCTGTCGGGCAGGTCCAGCCACCACTGGCTCGCCCGGGCCCACTCGATGGTCTTGATCAGCCCGTCGCGCAGCGACGTCTCCGGCCGCCAGCCCAGCACCCGGCCGGCCTTCGCGTTGTCCGGCACGCGCCGGGCGAGGTCCTGATAGGACGATCCGAGCTTCTCGGCGGTGTCGACGTCCACGACCTCGGCGCTGCCGGTGAGCTCCGCGATGAGCCGCACCGCCTCGCCCACGGTCGTCTCCACCATGCTGCCGATGTTGAACACCTCACCCGACGCGGCCGGGTCCTCGCCGGCCCGCAGCGTGCCCTCGACCGCGTCCTGGACGAACGTGAAGCAGCGGGTCTGGCGGCCCTCGTCGTAGATCACGAGCGGGCGGCCGTTGAGCGCGCGGTGCACCGACCGGCTGACCACGTAGGCGGGACGCTGCCGCGGGCCGTACACGTTGAAGTAGCGCACGATCGTCGCGTCGAGGTCGTGCTGGCGGGCGAACGCGAACGTCAGGTGCTCGGCCAGCGCCTTGCTCGACGAGTACGACCAGCGGTCCGACGAGGTGGGACCGAGGACCCGGTCGCCGTCCTCGCGCCACGGCACCGCGGGGTTCTTGCCGAACACCTCGCTGGTCGAGGTCAGCACGACCCTCGCGCCGCCGCGGTGCGCCACCTCGAGCACGTTGCGCGTGCCGGAGAAGTTGATGTCGATGACGTCGAGCGGGCGGGCGAGGTACTGGTCGACGCCGACGACGGCGGCGAGGTGGTAGATCACGTCGGCACCGCGCGCGGCCGCGGCGAGCGCGCCGGCGTCGCGCAGGTCGCCCTCGACGACCCGCACGCCCTCGCGGACGGCGCCGCGCGGGGCGGCCGCGTCGAACACGGTGACCTCGTCGCCGCGGTCACGCAGCCGCTCGACGAGGTGGTGGCCGACGAACCCGGTGCCACCGGTGACCAGGACTCGGGTACTCACGACGCCTCCCACAAGGTCGTGTCGGCCGGTGGTGGCGCGAGTGCCTCGCCGCGGCCGATCCCGCGGTAGACGAACCCGGCCGCCCGCAGCGCGGCGATCCGTTCCTTCGAGTAGTAGGCGCGCCCGTCGAGGACCACGCAGCCCGCCACGACGGGCAGCGCGGTGAAGTCGAGGTGCTCGAAGTCGCGGTGCAGCGCCAGGACCGCCACGCAGTCGGCGTCGCGGACGGTCTCCTCGACCGTCGCCGACGGGGCGATGCCGAACAGCGGCTCGATCTCGTCGGACTTGACCAGCGGGTCGTGCACCCGCACGGTGGCGCCGGTCTTGGCGAGCGCCTTCACGACGTCGGCCGTCGGCGTGGCGCGCAGGTCACCGGTGTTGTTCTTGAACGCCAGGCCCAGCACCGCGATGGTCGACCGGGCCGGGTCCTTGCCCTGGCGGACCAGCTCGTCGATGGCGAGCTGCGCCGTGTACTCGGGCATGCTGTCGTTGGCCTCGCGGCCGGCCGCGGCCGTGCGGATGTCGATCCCGTGCCGCTGCGCGGAGTTCCACACCATCCACGGGTCCTTGGTCAGGCACGAGCCGCCGACGCCGACGCTGGGCAGCAGGATGTTCACGTTGCCGGTGCCCTTGGGGATCGTGTTGGCGGCCGAGACGACGTCGAGCACGTCCACGCCGTACAGCGCGCAGAACTTGGCCAGCTCGTTGGCGAGCGCGATGTTGAGGTCGATCCACCAGTTGCTGGCGAGCTTGACGATCTCGGCCGCCTCCAGCGAGTCGCGCTGGATCACCTCGACGCCCAGCCCGCGGCGCCAGAACTCGACGACGTCGCGGACGCTGTCCTCGCCGTACCCGCCGGCCACGATCGGGAACGCCCGCAGCTCGGCCAGCGCCGTGCCCTCGGCGAGCCGTTCGGGGGTGAACGCGAGCCCGAAGTCGACACCGCCGCGCAGGCCGCTGCGCTCGAGCTCGGGCAGCACGATGTGGCGCGTGGTGCCCGGCGGCACCGTGCTCTTGAGGACGACCAGGTGGCCGGGCCGCAGGTGTTCGGCGAGCGCCCGGCACGCGCCGCGCAGCTGCTCGTCGGCGAGCGAACCGTCGTCGCGCACGGGGGTGCCGACGGAGATGAGGACGACGTCCGCGCCCGCGGTCTCCGCCATGTCGTTCGTGACCCGCAGCCGGCCCGACTCGATACCGCGGAAGACCATGTCGGCCAGCCCGAACTCCTCGATCCCGAAGTGGCCCCGCGCCAGATCGTCGACGAGCCGGGGATCGCTGTCGATCCCCACGACGTCGAATCCGCGGTCGGCCAACGTCGCGGCAATGCACGAGCCGACATACCCGAATCCGATCACGGCGACCGTGAGTTGCCCGCTGTCAGGCAGGAATCGCATCCACGTCTCCAATCGGTGGTCGCGGGCATCGCACACGCGGGCCCGCCGCCTGGCACCCATCGTGGTCAGGTTCCCTGGCGCGCAACGACTCCTCGCTTGCCCGCGCCCGAACAGAGCACGCGGGAAGACGCGCCGGGCCGGCCCGCACTACGGAAGGTGCGCCGAAGGCGGGCGCGTGACAGCGTCGGTGGGACCGACGCGCGCGTAGGGGAGCCCATGGACAACCTGATCAACGTCATGCAGCCGTGTCTCGGGGAGCAGGAGCTCGCCGCCGTGCGGGAGGTCTTCGAGAGCAACTGGATCGGCCGCGGGCCGCGGACCGCCGAGTTCGAGACGCGGTTCGCCGAGCACATCGGCGTCGGCCGGGACCACGTGACGTCGGTCAACTCGTGCACCGAGGCGACGTTCATCGCCATGGAGCTGTTCGGGGTCGGGCCCGGCGACGAGGTCGTGCTGCCGTCGGTGAGCTTCGTCGGCGTGGCCAACGCGATCGCCGCGCGCGGGGCGCGGCCGGTGTTCTGCGACGTGGACGCCGCCACCCTCAACCCGCGGCTGTCGGACATCGAGGCGGTGCTGACCCCGCGCACGAAGGCGGTGGTGGTGCTGCACTACGGCGGGTACCCGGGCGAGATCGTGGCGATCGCCGAGCTGTGCCGGGAGCGGGACATCAAGCTGGTCGAGGACGCGGCCATCGCCATCGACTCCCGTGTGGACGGTCAGGCGTGCGGCACGTTCGGCGACGTCGGCGTGTGGAGCTTCGACCACGGCAAGATCGTGGTGACGGTGGACGGCGGCATGCTGTACGTGCGCGACCCCGAGCTCGCCGCCCGCGCGCCGAAGGTGGCCTACCTGGGCATGGAGCAGCGCAGCGGGTACGACCAGGCGATGCGCGCGCAGACCCGGTGGTGGGACTTCGACGTCACGTCGTTCTCCCGCCGCTCGACCACGAACGACGTGCTCACCGCGATCGGCAACGTGCAGCTGAGCCGGCTGCCGGAGTTCATCGCGCGGCGCAAGGAGGTCGCGGCGCGCTATGACGCGGGCTTCGCCGACCTCGCCGGGCTGCGCTGCCCGCCGCCGTTGCCGCCGGGCCACGAGACGTCGTACTACCTGTACTGGGTCCAGCTGGACCCGGCCGTCCGCGACAGCGTCGCGCGCGACCTGTACGCCCGCGGCGTGTACACGACGTTCCGCTACCCGCTGCTGCACCGCATCCCCGCGTACGGCTCGACGGCGGTCCTGCCGGGCGCCGACGCGGCCGCGGCGAGCACGCTGCTGCTGCCCATGCACCAGGCCCTGTCCGACGACGACGTGTCGCGGGTCGTGGCCGCGGTCAACGAGTGCGTCACGACCCGCACCGCCCGCGCGGCATAGCCCAAGCGCAGCCGCCGAACCCCGCGAGTCCCCCGCACAGGACCGCGAGTCCCCCGTTCCGGACCGCGAGTCCCCCGATGCGGCGGGCGCCCGGCGTGCGGTGCGGCCGTCGCGAACGGGGGACTCGCTGCCTGGAACGGGGGACTCGCGCGCTGGAACGGGGGACTCGCGGGGTTAGCGGGCGGCGGCTGTCAGGGGGCCTGTTGGGGCGGCGGAGCCGCGGGCGAGGAACCATGCGCGGTAGCCAGATGCCGACGGGGACATTCCGGGGAACCGGTCGCGCAGGTTCGCGCGGTAGTACGCCGCCAGCTTGCCCTCCGGGGCGCCGGCCGCGCCCGGCACCAGCGGCGGCGACGTCAGCAGCCACGGGGCGAGGTGCACCGCCGCGCCTGGATGCAGGCGCAGCACCGTCCGGGCCGGCGTCCAGCCCGAGACGACCAGCAGCGGGTCCGGCTCGAGGCCCGGTGCGCGCACCACGATGCCCGCCTGGGCCGCGGCGGCCCGGACGATCCGGTCGGCCGTGCGCCCGCGCGGGGTGGCGTCGGCGGCCAGCGCGAGCCGGCGATGTCCTTGCGCGGCAAGGCGTTCCACGGTCTGGCGGAGCACGTCGGCATCCGTCTGGGCCAGGGCGTCGGCCGGGCAGCGATCGGTGCGGGCGACCGGGCGGTCCGCCACGAGGGCGCGGCCCAGCACGGCACTCGCGCACTCCGCGCCGTCCGCGCCCAGCAGGCCCGCGGGGGCGGGGCTGTCGCCGGCGCCGCTGCCGGTGTCCGTGACGACCGTGCCCGTGCTTCCCCGGCGCGCCACCAGCAGCGAGCTCCGCCCGGCCGGCAGCTCGACGGCCGCCCAGCCACCGCTCGCGCCCGCGCGGGGGCGGGCCGGGACGAGGTCGGCCTCGCCGGTGCCGACGGCGGCATCGTCGACCGACACGTGCACCAGGTTCCAGCCCGGCAGGTTCGGCACCACCACGACGTCGACCACACCGGCGCCGGTGTCGAGCCGGCTCGCGACGGCCAGACCCGGTACCGGCTCGGCGGTGCGCAACAACGTCGCCTGCGCGCCGCCCGCGAGCAGGACGAGGGCGAGCACGCCCGCGCCGATCCGGATGCCCGCCGGGCGCCGCGTCCGGGAGACGGCGAACCACGCCAGCGCGACCAGCGCGAGCACCACGCTCGTGTGCAGCAGGGTCGCGGTCCGCGCGGTGTCGCCGGCGAGCAACGCACGCGCGAACTCCACCGTCGCGAAGGCGGCCGCCGGCCAGAACACCCACGGCGCGAGCCGGCGCACCCGGCCGACCGCGGGCGCGAAGCGGGCGTCGCGCGAGAGGACGAGGTACAGGGGCACGGCGAGCAGCGCGAGCAGCAGCGGCACCGTCGCCGGCGGCAGGTTCAGCCCGCCGGACAGCAGCAGTTCGAGCACCGCCGCCCCGCCCGCGATGCCGACGACCGCGGCGAGCGCCCACCGGCCCGGCTCGGCCAGGAACCCGCGCAGCAGCGCGAATCCGGCCACCGCGGGGACGGCGGCGAGCAGGACCACCCGCAGCACGAGCGGCCCGATGCTCACCCCGACCGAGAGCACGTGGTCGTGCCCGCCGCCCTGCGCGAGCAGGACGGCGGGCACGACCGCGGGTAAGGCGGACACGTCAGGCGGTCGCGGCGATCGGCACGCGCGCGCACGCGCACCGCATCAGCTCGGCCTCGGCCGTGCGCGGCCGGCGGTGCAGGACCATCGCCACGACCATCGGGACGAACACGATGGCGTTGTAGAACAGGTGCAGCTCGACCCGCGGGAAGACCAGCTGCGCGATGCTCGTCGGCGCCGCCTTGCCCAGCAGGTACGCGCCGGTCAGCGCCTGGACGAGCAGCAGCAGGTGCTCGACGTGGTGCCACACCTGGATCCACATGGCCGCGTTCCACCACGTGCGGGCACGGCCGGTGAAGCCGTGCCGCAGGGTCACGAACGCCACCAGCATCACGATGGCGAACCCGTAGTGCAGCCACTCGGACTTGACGAGCCACGGGAAGGCGAGCCCGAGCACCCCGCCCGCCTCGGGCCGCGGCCAGCCCAGCAGCCAGATCTGTGCCGCCTGCGCCAGGTGCTCGGCCCAGTGCGCGAGCACCACGAGCAGGAACACGAGCAGCGCGGCCTTGTGGTAGCGGGTGTTGAGCAGGCCGCCGGGGCCGGTCCATCGCTTCGCGTCAACGGTGTTCGCCATCGTTCTCTTTCCCTAGTCGCGGGGCCTTTTCAAAAACCTGCCAGCGGAAACCGGCGGTGGTCAATACTCCTACCGGGCATTCCCCGCTCGACCATCCACTGTGGACATACTCAGACGGTGGCGACCCGCGGCGCGGGCAGCCGCGGCAGCTGGAACATCGCGACGAAGCGAGCCAGGTGCTCCGGGTCGCCGTCGACGCTCGCCTGGCCGGTGGCCAGCACGTCCTGCGGGGTGGCCTCCCCGGTCAGCAGCGCGAGCAGCGAGAAGCCGAGGTCGATCCGGGCGTCCGCGCCGGGCAGCGGGCCGGCCTCGACGTCGAGCACGCCGTCGGCGATCCGCGCGGCGATCACGTGGCCGCCGATCTCGAGCTCGTAGCTCGCCTTGTGGTCACCGGCGCGCTCGGACAGGAAGGTGGCCTTCAAGGCGACCATCAGCGAGGCGTCGGTGACGATGTCCTCCTGCCGCGGGTCGGCCAGCGAGGCCGCGCCCCAGCGGCCGAAGGCGAGCACCGCTTCCTCCAGCGCGCGGCCGTACGCGGTCAGCTCGTAGCGCTCCTGCCCGGTCGCGTCGGTCGCGTCTGCCGCGTCCGCCGACTCGGTCGGCCGGATGACGCCGCTGTAGACCATCTCCTTGAGCCGTCGCGACAGCAGCGCGGTCGAGATCTTGGGCAGGCCCGCGTGCAGCTCCGCCACCGACTTCGCGCCCACCAGCAGGTCGCGGACGATCAGGATCCCCCAGCGCTCCCCCACCATCTCCGCGGCGCGCGAGAGCCCGCAGTACTGGCCGTAGGTGCCGCGGACCGCGCTCTGCAGCTCGGACACGACCGCCTCGAGGTGCACCGGGTCGGTCCCGTTGGTCGTGAGCGTGAAGAGGTCACTGGAGATCGTCAGCCCATCGCGGTCGACGGCCACTTTCCAGCTGTTGTCGGTCATTGCCCAGCGTCCAATCTCCTCCGCTCACTCCGCCGGGGATCCGAAGTGAGACAACGGTTTCCCGCGCCGGGTGGGCGACAGGTCGATACGTGCGGTCCTATAGTCCGGCCCGACCCGGCCGAGACGCATCTTCCGCCGTGCGCCCTCGCCGACCGGTGTCGCCACGGCGCGGCTCACCAGGCACGACGGCAGCCGTGACGGGCCGCGCACGCCGAGTCTCACGCAGCGCAAAAATGGTGACGGACTGTGACGGTTATTTTCTGACAACGGTAATGCGAGATCTGCTCAAAATCGCCCAGCTAGGCTATTCTCGTGTGAATGTAGTCACAGCTATGAGACACTTCGGTCACCGACAGCGAGATGGAGGGTCGGGGGGCCGTTGGTCGCCGTCGGTAATCGTGATCCCGCACGGGGGGATGGCTTGTGTTACGACTCCTCGGGCCGCTGGAGATAAGCAGCGGCTGTCGCGAGCACGACCTCGGCGGCTCGCGGCAGCAGGTGGTGCTGGCCATGCTGGCGCTCAACGCGAATCGGGTCGTGCCGGTCGAGCAGTTGATCGACGCCGTGTGGAACACGGCGCCGCCGACGACCGCTCGCGCACAGATCCAGATCTGCGTCTCCGCACTTCGTAAGATCTTCACCGACGCCGGCGTGGCGCTGAGCATCCGGACCCGCTCGCCCGGCTACCAGCTCGAAGCGGCCGCCGACCACCTCGACACCGAGCAGTTCGCCGCGCTCGTCGCCACCGCGCGGGCGCACGTCGGCGCCGGCCGCAACTCCGAAGCGGTCGCCGCCCTGCGCAGCGCGCTCGCGATGTGGCGCGGGCCCGCGCTCGCCGGCCTGCGCAGCGACCTCGTCCGCCGCGGCGCCGACCAGCTCGAGCACGCCCGGCTGGCCGCCGTCCTCGAACGCATCCGGCTCGACCTCGCGCTGGGCCACCACGAGGAGGTCGTCGGCGAGCTCGCCGGGCTCGTCGAGGAACACCCGCTGCGCGAGCGGCTCTACGAGTTCCTCATGCTCGCCTTGTACCGGTCCGGCCGCCAGGCCGAGGCGCTCGAGGTGTGCCGAAGAGCCAGGACCACCCTGGTGGAGGAGCTCGGCATCGAGCCCGGGGAGAGCCTGCAGCGACTGGAGACGGCGATCCTGCAAAGGGTCCCCGAGCTCGACGTCAAGTCGATGGGCCCGGCCTCGGACAGCGAGCCGGCGGCGGCCGCTCCGTCCGTCAAGCACACGGTGGTCCCCCGCAGGCTGCCCGCCAGCATCGCCGACTTCACCGGCCGCCACGAACAGCTCGCCGGCATCCGCGCGGCGCTCTCCGACGGCACCGACCCGGCCGGCCGGTTCGGCATGCGGATCGTCGCCATCTCCGGCAAGGGCGGGGTCGGCAAGTCCACCCTCGCCGTCCGCGCGGCACACGAGCTGCGCGACGTCTACCCCGACGGCCACCTCTACGCCGACCTGCAGGCGCCCCCCGGCACGGACCGGGTGAGCGCCGCCCTCGACCGGTTCCTGCGCGCCCTCGGCGTGGACGGCTCGGCCATCCCCGAGGAGGTCGAGGAGAAGGCGGACATGTACCGCAGCCGGATCGCCGACGACCGGGTGCTGGTGGTGCTCGACGGCGCGACGAACGAGGACGAGGTCATGCCGCTGCTGCCCGCCGGGCCGGGCTGCGCGGTGATCGTGACCAGCCGCGCGCGGCTCTCCGGGCTGCCCGGCGCGCACCTCGTCGACATCGACCCGTTCGACGTCGAGCTCTCGCTCGAGATGCTCGCCAAGATCATCGGTGCGGAGCGGATGGCGGCCGAGCGCGCGGCCGCGGTCGAGCTCGTGGAATTCTGCGGCCACCTGCCGCTCGCCATGCGGATCGCCGGCGCCCGCCTGGCGTCGCGGCCGCACTGGCGCGTCGACATCCTCGTCGCGCGCCTGCGCAACACGGCCCGCCGGCTCGACGAGCTGTCCTATCGCGGGCTGGAGCTGCGCTCGAGCATCGGGCTGACCTACCGCGCGCTGCGCAACGACGCCAAGCGCCTCTTCCGGCTCTTCTCGCTGGTCCCCACCCCGGACTTCCCCGGCTGGACGGCCGCCGCGCTGCTGGACATCGACCCCTTCGACGCCGAGGAGGTGCTGGAGAACCTCGTCGAGACCCAGCTCCTCGACACGGTCGACTATCCGGGCGAGCGGCTGCGCTACCGCTTCCACGACCTCATCCGGGTCTACGCCGACGAGCGGCTGCGGCTGGAGGAGTCGCCCGAGGAGCACCGGGCCGCGACGGTCCGGCTGGTCGGCGCGTGGCTCGCGAAGGCCGAGGAGGCGCACCGCAAGGAGTACGGCGGCGACTACACGATCCTGCACGGCACCGGGCCGCGCTGGTATCCCGAGGGCGGCCGGCTCGACGACGACATCAACGTGCCGATGGAGTGGCTGGAGTCCGAGCGCCGCGGCCTGGTGGCGGCGGTCAAGCTCGCGGCGGAGGTCGACGAGCACGAGCTGTGCTGGGACCTCGCGCTCACCTCGGTGACGCTGTTCGAGGTGAAGGCCCATTTCGACGACTGGCGCGAGACCGCGGAGGTGGCGCTCGCGGCCACCGTGAACGGCGACAACCGCCGCGGCCAGGGCGCGATGCTGTACTCGCTCGGCTCCATGGCGATGTCGCAGCGCCGGCTCGCGGCGGCCGAGGAGCGGTTCGCCGAGGCGCTGGAGATCTTCCAGGCCGACGACGAGCCGCACGGCTGCGCGCTGGTGCTGCGCAACTCGGCGATGGTCGACCGGATGCGCGGACGCTCGTCGGCGATGCTCGCCAAGTACACCAAGGCCCTGGAGCTGATGCGCAAGGTCGACGACCCGGTCGGCGAGGCCGGCATCCTGCGCAGCCTGGCCAAGCTCCGCATCGACGAGGGCGACATCGAGCAGGCCCGCGAGCTGCTCGACACCGCGCTCGCCTGCACCCGGCGGGTCGGCTACCTGCGTGGCGAGGCCCAGGTCGTGACCCGCTTCGCGGAGCTCTACCTCGGCGAGAACCAGGTGGAGCAGGCGCACCAGGCGCTCAACCGGGTGCTGCTCATCGTCCGCGAGATCGGTGACCGGATCGGCGAGGCGCACGCCCTCTACGGCGTCGGCGTGGTGCGCCAGCGCACCGGGCGGCTGGACAACGCCGAGGCCACCCTCCAGCACGCGCAGTCACTCGCCCGCCGCGTCGGCGAGCGGTTCATCGAGGCGCAGGCGCTCTACGCGCTCGGCGAGATCGCCCTCGCGCGCGGCAACGACATCACCGGGCTCGTGCGCCTCGCGGAGGCCCAGCAGCTGTTCTCCGAGCTCGGCTCGACCGTGTGGCACGCCAAGGCGCTGATCCTCATCTCCGACGTGCACCAGGGTGGCGGCGAGCTCGACCGCGCCCGGCACGACGTCGACGAGGCGCTGGATCTGCTCAAGCGCGCCGATTCGAAAGAGGCGGCGCGGCTGCGCGCGGTGCTGGAGAGCAACCGCGCGACCTTCACCGCGAGCTGAATAGCGATCACTGCCGCGAACGGCGGCCGGCAGTGATCGAAATACGCCAAAAAAAGCGACGCCATCGCTGCTCCGAAGGCAGCAATGGCGTCGCTGTGAGTATCCGGGCCGCGATTTCGTCCTCGACGCGCGGCCGTGGGCCCTCAAGGCTTCGGCTGGTCCCAGGGGGAGTCGGCCAGCACGGTGACCTTGCTGGTCACGCCGTTCCCATCGCCCAACACGACGGCCGGCGCGGCGGTCATCAGCAGGCCCGCACCGGCGGCGAGCGTGGCGATCGCGGACACGACGAGCTTACGCATCGTAGACATTGGGATTCCTCCGACCAGTTTGTTTCGTTCTCCGGGGCCTTGCTGAGAACGAGTTAACGGCCAGTCGCCTTGAATTGAACTTTGACCGCTTATCGGCCGCCAATAGCGAACCAATAGAGACCAAGTAGGGCGCTCCAGGAGATTGACGCTCATCTTCTTTTGTGGGAAAAGGGAGGCGAGCGCGATGGCCGAGGCGGTCCGGCGGCTCGACACCGACGACGTATGGAGCGCGCTCGACTCGGTCGACACCGTGGCGCTGCTGGCCGAAGAGCTGATCGGGCGGACGATCGGGCATCCCGACGCCGCGCGGGAGAACTCGGGCCGGCTCTCGAGCTGGCAGGACGGCTACGTCGTCTTCGAGCCGGCCGCGGGCGGGCCGCGGACCGCGCTGCCCGCGACGAGCCTGCGCGTGTTCGAGTCGGCCTCCCTCTGCGCGCTCGCCGCGCGTGAACTGGTCGTCCCGGGCGGCGTGACGGTCGCGGTGCTCGGCACGCCGGCCGACGTCCAGCCCAAGCTCGCGATGGTCGCCCGGCACGTGCCCGACATCGCGCACGTGGCGGTCTGCCTGACCGGCGGCGAGACGGGCGGCCTGAGCCGGCGGCTCGTCGACCAGCTCGACCTGTCCGGCATCCGGCTCACGGTCGCGACCACGCTCGCGGACTCGGTCTTCGGCGCCAACCTCGTCATCGCGGCGAGCGCGGGCGCGGTGCCCGGGCACTTCGGCCGCGACGTCCACATCGTGCGCGGCGCGGTGCTGGTCAACGCCTCCGGCGAGGACCTGCCGGCCGCGCTGACCGACCACGCCGACCAGGTCTACGCCGACCGGATCCCGGCCGAGCCCCGGCCGCGCGCCCGGTTCACCGCCGACCTCGGCCGGCTGCTCACCGGCGGCCACCCCGGCCGCGAGCAGGACGACGACATCGTCCTGGTCGAGCTGCTGGCGACGGACGCCTTGAACGTCCAGCTCGCCCACAAGATCCACGAGGCCGCGCTGCGCCGCGGTCTCGGAGTCCAGGTGACGGCGTGACCGCGGAGAACGGCCGCGCCCTCGATACGGGACGGAGAGTGACGAGCATGACCGAGAGAGGGCGCAGCGATCCCCGCCCGACCCCGTGCCGCAGCCGCCGGCACGAGCACGGCGCGACGCCGCCCCGGGTCGCGCCCGGCCTGGCGATCTGCGCCGAGTGCCGGGAGCGGGCCGAGGAGAACCTGGTCGAGCTCCCCGAGCTCTACGAGATGTGCGCCTACGTGCTCGACCTGCGCCGCCCGCAGCCGCGGGAGCGGGTCAGCGGCCGCCGCCCGCACGGCATCGTGTTGCGCGACGCGGTGGTGACGGTTCGCTCGGACATCCTCGGCGTGCTCGCCTCGTGGTGCGGGCTGGTGACGAGCGAGCGCGGCGTCGCCGGGCCGGACGAGCTGAGCATCCGCCGGCTCACCACCTTCGTGCAGGTTCATCTCACGTGGCTGGTCGCCCACCAGGCGGCCGCGGACTTCGCCGACGAGCTGAACGAGCTCGCCGAGGCGGCGCGGGAGGTGCTGACCCCGGACGCGGACCTCGAGTTCGAACTGGGGCCGTGCTCCCATCCCGGTTGCGAGTGGACGGTCCGCGCGGAGGGCCACCCGCCGCAGCGGATCCGGTGCGACGCCGGGCACGAGTGGCCGCCCGAGCAGTGGCTGCTGTTACTCGGCCGCCCCGATGGCCATCCCAACGGGAACGGCCACTCCAACGGCCACTCCAACGGGAACGGCAACGGGAACGGTGCCCACCAGTCCGCGCCCAACGGCCATTCCCAGAATGGCCACGCACAGAACGGGCATGCGCAGAACGGCCATTCCCAGAACGGCCACGCGCAGAACGGGCACGCACAGAACGGCCATTCACGCAACGGTCATGCCAACGGGCACCGCCTGGACTCGTTCCCGGAAGGTGCGGAATGAGCCTCGGACGTGCCCGCCGCGCCACGGTGCCCACCCAGCTGGCCGCGCTCGCGGCCGGGGTGCCGGAGGCGACCATCCGCAAATGGGCGAGCCGGGGCAAGCTCACCCGCTACGGCTCTCCGGGCCGGGCCGAATACGACCTGGCCGAGCTCCGCGTCCTGGTGTTCGAACGTGAGGGCACCAGGGTGACGTAAGCGCACACGACATACGGGAGAAGGCCATGAGCCGGCACAGGGAATTGCTGTCCGAACGCGGTACCGGTACTACCGGCACCATTCCCGCGACGCCGCACACCGTCGCGGCGGACGGCACCATTCGCCGGCTCGAGGCCACCTTGACATCCGCTGAAGCGTCTGTCACGCTTTTTCCCGGGAGCCGTGTGCCCTTTTTCCGCAAAGCCCGTTCACCACAGCCGGTGAATGGGCTTTCGTGTTTTCCGACTCGGTCCGGGTCAGCATCGAGAAACGAGAAGTGACATGCGAATTGAGATCAAGGTACTCGGCCCCCTGGAAGTGTCCGTCGGCGGCGTCTCCATCGTTCCGACCGCGAGCAAGCCGAGCCAGCTCCTGGCGATGCTCGCGCTCAACGCGGGCCGTGTCGTGACGGTCGCGTCCCTGACCGAGGAGATCTGGGACTCCCAACCTCCGCGCAGTGGCGTGCCGACATTACATACCTACATCCTGAAACTGCGCCGCAAGCTCCAACACGCGCTGGCCGGCGAGGGTGGCGTGACGTCCAAGGACGTCCTGATCACCCGCCGGGCGGGCTACCTGCTCGACGTCGAGCCGGGCGACGTGGACGCCGCTCGCTACGAGCAGCTGTCCGCGGCCGGGCGGTCGGCGGTCAACCAGGGCGACCACGAGCGCGCGTCCCGCACGCTCGCCGAGGCGCTGCGGCTGTGGCGTGGCCCGGCGCTCGCCGACGTGCCGACCGGCCCCCAGCTGGCGATCGACGCCATGCGCCTGGAGGAGAACCGGCTCGGCGACCTGCACCTGCGCATCGAGGCGGACCTGCGGCTCGGGCGGCACCATCAGCTGCTTGGCGAGCTCGCGACGCTGTGCGCGCGGCACCCGATGCTGGAGAACTTCTGCGTCCAGCACATGGTCGCGCTGTACCGGTGCGGGCGGCAGAGCCAGGCGCTCGAGGCGTACCGGCGGCTGCGGTCCGGCATGGTCGACCAGCTCGGCGTGGAGCCCTCGCCGCGGGTTCGCCAGCTGCACCACGCGATCCTGTCCGGGCACGCGGTGATGGACGACCCGAACTTCGCGTTCAACGGCTGAGGCGAGTCAGTCCACCAGGCGGGCCAGGCCCGCGTAGCCCAGCTCCTCCAGGCGGGCGCCGGACTTCTCGAAGTAGTCCGTCCCCGCCTGGATCCCGTGGCCCTCGACCATGCGGTTCATGAAGTTGAACAGCGCGCACACCATGATCGCGTCGTGCAGGGCCTGGTCGGACCAGCCCGCGGCGCGGACCTCGTCCGCGTCCGCGCGGGTGACCGACGACGGCGAGCGGGTCAGCTTGCCGACGTAGCGCAGCACCGGGCGCATGCGGTCGCCGACCGGCGCGGAGTCCAGGTCCGTGACCGCGGCCGGCGCCGCACCCGCCGCCACCCCGCACGCCTCCGCCGTGACCGTGTGCACGCCATGGCAGTAGCCGCACGCGTTCAGGCCCGACACGTACGCCGCGATCAGCTCGCGCTCCCCCGCGGTGAGCTCCGACGGCCCGCGCATGACGACCTCGTGATAGTCCAGCAGCGGCCGGGACGTCGCCGGGTACGCCCGGAACACGTCCAGCAGGACGGCGTCGTCAGGGATCGAGCTCAGGTGCGCCATGGTCGTCCTCCGCGGCTTCGTCGATCTCGGCGCGGCGCACCCAGCACGCCGCCAGGAACACGCGTTCGCCGTGCCCGCAAGGCAATCCGGCGTTGCCGACCGCCGTCAGCGCGGACGCCCACAGGCGGCGCAGCGCGGCCGAGCGCACGCCCGGCTGCGGGTCGGCCGCCGCGAGCCGCGGGCGCGCGGCCCGCCACCGGGCCGCGCCGGCGCGTACCGCGGCCGCCATCGTCAGGTCCGGGCGGGCGTCGTGGCGCAGCTGGTCCACCAGCAGGAACGCCGGCACCGGGTCGCCGTCCGCGACGCCCAGCCCGGCCAGCAGCCGCTCGGGGCCCAGCCCCATCAGCAGCACGCCGAGCTCGGTGTCCGGGTCCTCGTCGACGGCAGGGAGGGCGAACACCGTGTCGTACTCAGGCATGCGCCACCGCCCGCTCGCGCACCCCGGTCGCCACACTCGCCGCGACCCGCGCGGTCGCCACCCGGTGGCCGTCGATGTTGCGTCCAGCCGGGCCGAGCACCATGCACGTCGCCGCGCCGGCGGCGAACACCCGCGGCGCGCGGCGGTAGGCGAGCGTGCGCTCGTCGAGGTCCGGCCAGCCGTCGCGCTCGCCGACGACCCGGTCCGGCAGCAGGCCCGAGCCGATCGAGGGCACGGTGCCCAGCGCGAGCGTCACGTGGTCACCGGCCACCCGGCGGCCGTCGGCCAGCACCACGGCGGCATCGGCGACCGCGACAACCGGCACGCCGCGGTGCACGGTCAGCCGGCCGTCGGCCTCCGCCCGCGACAGCTGCGGGCGGAACTCGAACATCACCGACGCCCGCCGCTGGCGCCCCATCAGGGCCAGCCGGTCCGCCCACGGCACGCCATCGAAGCGCGCCCGGCCCTCGGCCCGGAAGAACGACGCGTTGACATCCGAGCACTGGTACCGCTCGGACTGCTCCCGCAGCACCCAGTCCACCCGGTGCCCGCGCTCGAGCGCGTTGCGCACCAGGTGCGCGGCGGTCAGCCCGGCACCGACGACGACCTCGCGCCCGGTATCGCCGGGCACCGGCTCGTCCCAGTACCCGACCCCGGCGCGACGCTCGCCGCCCCACCACGAAGCGGGCGCCGCGCGGCGCTCCTCGCCCTGGCACAGCACGACGTACCGCGCATTGATCGCGACCCCGGCGCCGCGCACCGACACGTGGTCGTCGTGCACCGCGAGCGAGGTGATCTCCGCGCGCCACAACCGTTGCGGCACCCGGTGGATCGCGGCGGTGTGCCGGCAGTACGCCTCGAACACGTCGACCGGCACCACGGACCGGTGCCCGGCCTGGGACATGCGGACCTCCCGGCGCTCCACCGGGGTCAGCAGCGCCCAGTGCATCCGGGCGAAGTCGCGCAGCTCGCAGTCCCGGTAGCCCTCCACGCCGGGGTGGTGCTCGTACGGCGAGCGCAGCACCCGCTGGTCGAGCCGGTCGACCCGCTCGTGGAACCGGCCGGCCGGGCGGCCGTCCCGGTCGACGAGCACGACGTCACGCACGTCCAGGTGCCACAACGCGGCCGCGACCGCGAGCCCCGCCGGCCCGGCGCCGACGATCACGACGTCGGCCGACTCCGGTGGCCGGCCGGCCACGTCCGCGGCCACCGGCGTGGGATACGCCGGCCAGTCGCGGTGCCGGGGCGAGTCGAGCAGGCCGGGGTCGGGCAGGAACCTGGTCACCCGATGACCGTGACGGGCACGATCACCTCGATGGTCGGGCGCTGTGGCATGCCGTCGGTGACCATCGCCTGTAACAGCTCCTCGGACCGTTCGGCGCTGTCGGCGGAGACCGGGCTGTACCGGGCGTGCGCGTACGCCGGCCGGCGCGCCTCGGTCTCGATCTCGAAGACCTTCAGCACGGCCTCGCCCGGCCGGACCTCGCCGTCGAAGAACGTCAGGCGGCGCATGTCCGGGGTGAGGAACGTCTTGGCGAACTGGCGCGACATCACCATCGCGTCGCCGTCCTCGACGAAGTGCGTGTCGTCGTCGGTCGTGACCTGCATGGCGACCCAGGTCTGGTCGGTGAGGTTGGTCTCCGACTTGATGATCTGCCAGCGCCCGGGCTCGGGCAGGTTGATGGAGACCGACACGTCGTAGTCGACGGCGTCGATGGCGCCGGAGATCATCAGCACCCGCCGCCGCACGTCGGCGACGCCGGCCATCTGGATGTCGCGGGCGCGCACCCGGCCCGCGACGTCCAAGCCTGGAACCTCCAGTGACGACATGAACAACCTCCCAGCGACCGGCGGGTACCTGTGTACAGCGCCCCCGAGGGTCGCATACCGCGCTATCCGGCTCAATACTCCATCGGTGTCCATAGTGGACGTAAGAGCCTACGCCGCGGGCTCTGACGTGGCCGGACGGGTCGCGGCCGCGGCCGGCAACGGGGCGCCGTAGGTCACGTCCACGCCGCGGTCACGTGCGGCCCGCACGATGCCCGGGATCGCCCGCTCGGCGAGCGCGGCGATCGTCAGCGCCGGGTTGACGGTGAGCGCGCCGGGCACGGCCGAGCCGTCGGTCACGAAGATGCCCGGGTGCCCGCGCAGCTCGTGGCGCTCGTCGAGGGCCGAGGTCGCCGGGTCGTCACCGATCCGGCACGACGCGAGCGGGTGCACGGTGTAGGCGCCCACGACGTCGTTCGTCCACGGCGCCACGGTGGCCAGGCCGTCCTTCTCGAAGATCTTCTTCACCTCGGCGTCGGCCTGTGCCCAGCCGTTCAGGGTGTTCGGCGTCGGGGTGTAGGACAGCGGGCCGCGGCCGAGCATCTGCTGGGAGATGCGGTACGCGTTGCCGGTCGGCGGCGGCGGGCCGAACACGCCCTCGTTGTCGTCCTCGGTCATGAGGAAGATCGTGAGCCACGACTTCCACTGCTTGAGGATCTCCTTCTTCTCCTTGCCGAACCAGGTCGGCATGTCCGCGCCGGGCGCCTGGGCGAGGATCGTGCCGAGGCCGGGCGGGAAGTACAGCTGCTCCAGGGAGAACCGGCTGTACTCCGGGCGCTTCTCGTCGAGGAAGTCCCAGCAAGCGACGACCGGGCCCTTGCCGATCTGGTTCGCCTCGTACACCGCGCCGTTCGGGCGGCGCAGGCCGAGCACCTCGCCGACGCGCTCCTCGTTGATGATCGCGGTGTTGAGGCGCTCGCCGTTGCCGGAGAAGTAGCGGCCGACCGCGTGCGGCATCGCGCCGAGGGTCTCCTCGGAGCGCTGCAGGATCACCGGGGTCGCGCCGGCACCCGCGGCGAGCACGACGATCTTGGCGTCGATGGCGCCGCTGCCGGTGCTGACCCGGTAGTCCTCCTCGTCGATGGTGTTGAAGTGCACGCGGTAGCCGCCGTCGTCGGTGCGCGCGATCTTCTGCACCTCGTGCAGCGGGCGGATCTGCGTGCCGTGGGAGAGCGCGGCGGGCAGGTAGTTGAGCAGCAGCGACTGCTTCGCGTCGAACCGGCAGCCGGCCATCATCCAGTTGCAGTTGGTGCACTTGGTGTTGTCGACGCCGACCGGCACGGGGTTGGCGGTGTGGTCGGAGTGGTGGCACGCGGCGGCCCACAGCCCGCCCGCGTACGTCACGTCGTTCCAGTCCTGCTGGCTCACCGGCATGACCTCGGAGACCCGGTCGTACCACGGGTCGAGGCTGTCCCGGTTGATCGCCGCCGGCCACATGCGGCGGCCGATCGAACCGTGCCGCTCGAAGACGAACCGCGGCGCGCGCGGCAGCGCGGCGAAGTACACGACGCTGCCGCCGCCCACGCAGTTGCCGCCGAGCACGCTCATCCCGTCGCCGGCGACGAAGTCGAACACCCGCGTGTAGGACTTGCCGAGGAGGTAGTCGTGGTCGAAGTCCTTGCCGGTCAACCAGGGTCCGCGTTCGAGCACGGTGACCTTCGCCCCGCCCGCGGCGAGGTGATAGGCCGCGATGGACCCGCCGAAGCCGCTGCCGACGACGAGGACGTCGGTGCTTTCCACAGCACTCATTCCGGACTCCCTGAGGCGGTCGTGTTCGGGTGGCGCTTGGCCAGCTCCTGGCCGTAGCCGTAGTCGGGGAAGCGCCACAGGCCATCGGCATCCGGCTTGGCGAAGCCCATCGCGAGCAGGCCGGGGTGGCCGTCGGCGATGGCCTCGGCCGTGCTGCGGTGCGCGGCGCTGTCGTAGGCCATGTTGCTGAACATGGTGAGCAGGATCCAGCCGTCCCGCTCGGGGTGGCCGGGGGCGGTGAGCTCGAGCACCAGCGCCGCGCGGTCCTCATAGGACAGCGCGACGAACGCCGGCACGTCCGCGTCGAGCGTGGCGCCGTGCCGCTCGGCGTAGGCCGCGGCGTGCGCGTTGAGTCCCTGCGCGAGGTAGGGCAGGCCCTCGGTGACGCCGGTGGCGGGGGTGCGCAGCAGCTCGAGCGCGCCCGCCTCGACCGCGCCGGGGTCCTCGCAGACGCCCGCGATCGCCCGGTCGTCCGGCGAGCGTTTGGCGCCGGGAACGATCGTGTCCGCGAACGCCTCGAGTGTCATCGTGTGGATCTGTTCGTCGGACGCGGCTGACCCCACGTTTCCTCCCGCATTTCGAAAAACGCCTCGACCACCTCGGTCGGCTTTGAATTCTGCGCGATTTCGCGAGGCGGGTCATCTTGCATCGTGCCCAGCTCCTCGTGCGATTCTCGCGTCCCTGTGGAGCGCTCTGACCTGCGCTTTCAGCTAGACCTTGAGCATGCCTTGACCGCCAGCCGGACGGCGGTAGCGGGCGTGTCGACCCCACCTGCAGACCGGTTGCCAGCAATTTTTTACGTACCTACCTTCGGGTCTGCCGAACTATTTCGAGCCCTTCTCTCTGAGTGGTGCCACGTCATGGATGAAATCATCGAAAAGTCTGTCGAGCGCGTGATCCGCGCCATGCACGAGAACCTTGGCGAGCCGATCACCATCGACGACATGGCCCGGACGGCGATGTTCAGCAAGTTCCACTTCTCCCGCATCTTCCAGCGGGTCACGGGGATCTCCCCGGGCCGCTTCCTGTCCGCGCTGCGGCTGCAGGAGGCCAAGCGGCTGCTGCTGACCACGTCGATGACCGTCGCCGACATCAGCCACCTGGTGGGCTACAACAGCATCGGCACGTTCAGCTCGCGGTTCCGCGGCAGCGTCGGCGTCTCGCCGACCGAGTACCGCCAGCAGCGCGGCTACGTCTCGCCCCTCGCGACGCTGCCGTCCCCCGACGCACCGGTCGTCGCCGGCCCGTCCGCCGTGCACGGCCAGGTGTGGCGGCCGCAGTCCTGCGAGCCGGGGCAGGTGCTCGTCGGCCTGTTCCCCGACCGGATCGCGCAGGGCACGCCGGCACGGCACGCCACGCGGGTGGGCGCGGGCCCGTTCGTGCTGCCGGACGTGCCCGACGGCACCTGGTACGTGCTGGCCTACTCCGCCGAGGCCGGCTACGCCGAACCCGACCCCGACCAGACCTACGTCGCCGCGTTCGGGCCCGTCGAGGTCCGCCACGGCGGGCGCGCGCCGAACGTGGACCTGTGGCTGCGACCGCGGCGGATCTTCGATCCCCCGGCCCTGCTCGCCCAGCTCGACCAGCCGGTGTGCGCCGCCCAGGCATGGGTTCCCGGCAGGGCTGACCAGGCCGCCCTGCCGGGGGCCTGACCAACTCCCCCACAAGGGGACGAAACGAAGCTCCGCCCGCAACCAGCGGGCGGAGCTTCTCTCTTGCGGGGTATGGCTGTCAGGCCGCCTTCGCGGCGGGTCGGAAGTGGGTGCGGATGCGCTCGCGCCACAGTTCGTACGTGGGGCTGCCGCCCGGGCCCTCGCCCGACTCGACCGAGGTCGAGGCCGCCAGCATGACCGCCTGCTCCACCGAGCCGCCGGTGAACGCCTCCACGGCGAGCGCGCTGTGCTCGGGCACGTGGCCCGCGGCCGTGCGCGCCGTCGCGGCGAACACCGAGCCCAGCGCCACCTCGTCGGCGTAACCGCCGGCCGCGTCGACCAGCCGGGTGAGGCCGTCCGCGGGGCAGCCGCCGGCGAACGTGGCGGCGAGGCCCACCCCGCTCCACAGGTCGGCCCGGCGCTCGGGGGCGAACGCGCCGACCGCCGCCGCGACCCGGTCGGGCAGCGCGCCGTGGATGAACCACAGCGCCCGGCCGACGCCCTGGTCCGCCGCGCGCGGGAAGTAGTCGGCGCGGCCGGTCCACGGGTACGGCTTGAACGCCCGCTGCTCGTCGACGACGTGGCGGGTGTGGAAGTAGGCGCGGTCGAACCCGTAGCCGTCGACGGCGAGCCAGCTCATCGTCGGGAAGAACGGGACGCCCTCGAGGTCGGGCATGATGTTGCGCCAGAGGACCCGCGGCAGCCGGGCCATGGCGAACCCGATGCCGATGTAGGTGAGGAAGATGTGCGGCAGCCCGGGACCCTCCAGCAGCTCCTTGGTCCGCGTGCCGCGCCCGCCCGCCATCGCGTCGCGCACCGCGTAGGCCATCGCCGCGCCCTCGTAGGCGAAGCCGCGGTTGTCCGGCGACACCGTCTCCAGCCGCCGCTCGACGTCCCACAGCCCGCGGTGCTCGATGCCCCACTCGAAGCCGCAGATCACCGACTGCGGCACCGACTCGAGATGTTGCGCGGCCGGCGACGCCGCGCCGGGGAAACCGCGGTGGGCGAACGTGACCGTCCGCAGTTTCGGCGTGAGCGCGAGCCTGCGCACGGTGCCGAGAATCGCCGGCATGCAAACCTCCTGGGAGTTCGTCGCCGTCACGCCCAGGGGGCGAGCGGGTACCACGGGATGATGTCGCGCATGGCGAGCAGCCGGACGTCCCAGTAGAGGACGGTGAACACGCCGGCGACGAGCAGCGCGGTCGCGCTGAGCACGGTGAGGCGCTGCGGGTTCGCCGCGAACCACCCGCGCAGCCGGCCACCGGCGAGCCAGCTCGTGATCAGCAGCAGCACGGCCAGCACCACGACGTTGCCCAGCGACTGCAGCAGGAAGGCCGCGGCGCCGTAGAGCGGGTCGTGCGCCTGCGCGGCGTCGCGGAACAGCATGCGGAACAACGGGAACGGGCGGCCGATGAGGAACGCGCCGACGAGCGCGCCGAAGAACACCTCGCGCGCGTGGGGAAAGCGGCGGGCCAGCCGCGCGAACGGGTCGCGCACCAGGCCGAGCGTGGCCAGGCCGAGGTAGGTCATGGCGAGGCCGACCGCGCCGAACACGACCATGGACTGCACGCTGCGCGGCGACAGCGTGCCCGGGGTGTTCGGCGTGGTGTCGAACTGCGGCATGCCGGTGCCGACCAGCCCGACGACCACCCCGTAGGCCGCGGACACGACGGCCATGCCGGCGAAGAGCCACAGCAGCGGCGTGAGCAGCGCGCGCACCCGGTCCCACCGCCCGCCCGCGCCGCCCAGCAGCGGCGCCACCGAGCCGAACACCGCGATGTTGCAGGCGGTGAACGTGCCGGCGAGGCCGGAGACGAACGCGAACACCACGCCCGCGCCGACCCCGGCGATCGCGGTCTCCTTGGCGTCGTGGCCGAGCAGCCCGTTCGCCACGGTGTCCCCGATCGCACTGTCCACGAAGGACGCCGACCAGGCGGCGGAGAGCAGCAGCCCGCCGAGGAAGCCGAACGCGACCACCCGGCCGCGCCGCAACGGGCGGGCCGGGACGGGCGCGAGCACCGGCCGGGTGCCGACCTGGGTCATGACGTCTCCTTCGCGACTAGCCGGCGATCGCGTCCGGTGTCCAGTTGTTGACCATGTAGCGCGGGTCGTCGACGATCACGTCGCCGGAGAGCATCGCCTGGTGCAGCTGGCGCAGCCGCGGTGACGGGTCGACGCCGAGCTGGTCGCGGATGGTCGCCCACATCTCGTGGTAGACCTCCAGCGCCTGCCCCGGCCGCCCGCAGCGGTAGAGGGCGAGCATGTACTGGGCGCGGAAGTTCTCCATGTACGGATGGCGCGCGCACAACGCGGCGAGGTCGCCGAGCAGCTGGTGGTGGCGGCCCAGGTAGAGGTCCGCGTCGATGCGCAGCGTCAGGTCGGTGAGCCTGCTCTCGGCCAGCCGCATCGCCTCGATCTCCAGCTGCGGCCCGCCCGCCACGTCCACGAGCAGCGGCCCGCGCCACAGCGCGAGCGCCTCGCGCAGCAGCCGCTCGGCGGTCACGTAGTCACCGGCCGCGCCCGCCGCCCGGCCCGCCGCGGCCAGCCGGTCGTAGCGCGCGACGTCCAGCGACTCCCGCTCCAGCGCGAGCAGGTAGCCGGTGTGCCTGGTGGCCAGCACCTTCAGCGCGTCGGACTCCTGGCCGGGCAGCGCGGCACGGATCAGCTTCCGTATGTGCATCACATACGTCTGCAGCGTGCTGGAGGCGGTGCGCGGCGCATTATCGCCCCACAACTCCTCCATGAGCGCGGTCGTGGTCACCACCCGGCCCACGTTGATCGCGAGCATCGCCAGGAGCTGGCGCGGTTTTCCTGCCGTCGGCACTACCGAAACGTCGTCGATGACGACTTCCAGTGCGCCTAGCACACTAATTTCAGCTCGCATTAGTCAGCTCATTTCACCGGTACACCCTTCTGGCAGGGTAAGGCCACGAAGGATGCGTGGAATCTCCAGGAATGCGGCCGGACGCCCGCAGTGCACGAGATGGCTCTCCTGAGCATTCTCGGAGTAGCGGCGCGTTTTCCGATCTTGCTCGCAACCAATCCCCACCGTTTATCGCACAACGAGAGTAGGCCCGTTCTCCCGCGTATTGCACGCTTGAATCCGTCAGGCTGTCTGGCCGTGAGGCGGTGAACGTGAGCAACGAGCGGATCGCCATTGTTGGCATCGGCCTTCGCTATCCGGATGCCACTTCCCCAGGGGAACTCTGGGAGAACGTGCTGGCCGGCCGGAGGGCGTTCCGGCGGCTGCCCGACGAGCGGATGAACCACGCCGACTACTGGTCCGCGGATCCGCAGGCGCCGGACCGGTTCTACTCGACCCGCGCCGCGGTACTGCGTGACTTCGAGTTCGACCGGGTGAAGTACAAGATCGCGGGCAGCACGTACCGGTCCACCGACATGACGCACTGGCTGGCCCTGGACACGGCCGCCGTCGCGCTCGCCGACGCCGGGTTCCCCGACGCGGAGGGCCTGCCCCGGCGCGGGACCGGCGTCGTCCTCGGCAACAGCCTCACCGGCGAGTTCGCCCGCGCCAACATCATGCGGCTGCGCTGGCCGTACGTGCGGCGCACGGTCGCCGCGGCGCTGGCCGCCAAGGGCTGGCCGGACGAGGAGACCGGCGCGTTCCTGCGCGACCTGGAGTCGCAGTACAAGGCGCCGTTCCCGCCGATCGACGAGGACACCCTCGCGGGCGGGCTCGCGAACACGATCGCCGGGCGCATCTGCAACTACTTCGACCTCGCGGGCGGCGGGTTCACCGTCGACGGCGCGTGCTCGTCCTCCCTGCTGTCGATCGCGAACGCCGCCAAGGCACTCGCCGACGGCGACCTGGACGTCGCGCTCGCGGGCGGCGTGGACCTGTCGATCGACCCGTTCGAGGTGATCGGCTTCGCCAAGACCGGCGCGCTCGCGACCGGCGAGATGAAGGTCTACGACGCCGACGCCAACGGCTTCTGGCCCGGCGAGGGCTGCGGCATGGTCGTGCTCATGCGCGAGGCCGACGCCATCGCGCGCGGCTGCCGGATCTACGCGTCGGTCACCGGCTGGGGCATCTCCTCCGACGGCAAGGGCGGCATCACGCGGCCCGAGGCGGCGGGCCACCAGCTCGCCATCGAGCGCGCCTACGACCGGGCGGGCTACGGCGTCGAGACGGTCTCCTACTTCGAGGGCCACGGCACCGGCACGGCCGTCGGCGACGCCACCGAGATCGAGGCGCTCTCCGGCGCCCGCCGGGCGGCCGATCCGACGGCCGCGCCCGCCGCGCTCGGCACGATCAAGGGCAACATCGGCCACACCAAGGCCGCGGCCGGCATCGCCGGGCTGATCAAGGCGACGCTCGCCGTGCACCACCAGGTGATCCCGCCCGCGACCGGCCACTTCGCGCCGCACCCCAAGCTGACCGAGCCGGACGCGGCGGTCTACGTGCCGGCCGACGCGAGCCTGTGGCCCGGGGACCTGCCGGTGCGCGCGGGCGTGTCCGCGATGGGCTTCGGCGGCATCAACTCCCACATCGCGCTGGAGGAGGCGCCCGGGCGCGAGCGGCGCTCGACGGTGGGCCGGCGGACCGAGGCGCTGGTCGCCAGCCGCCAGGAAGCCGACGTGCTGCTCCTCGACGCGCCCGACGCCGCGGCGCTGCGCGAGCGGGTGACCGCCCTGGCCGCGCTCGTGGCGAAGCTGTCCCTCGCCGAGCTCGCCGACCTCGCGGGCACGCTCGCGATCCAGCGCGGCAGCGGCACGGTCCGCGCCGCGGTCGTCGCCGCGAACCCGGCCGACGCCGCCCGCAAGCTGACCCGGATCGCCGACGAGCTCGCGGCGGGCGCGACCACGCTGCTGGCGCCGGCCGACGGCGTGTTCCTCGCCGACCGCGCGAGCGCGCCCCGCATCGCGTTCCTGTTCCCCGGGCAGGGTTCCGGGCGCGACACGGTCGGCGCGATCCGCCGCCGCTTCGCCTCGGCCGACCACGTGTTCCGGCACGAGGCCGTCCCCACCGGCGGCGACCACGTGGCCACCGAGGTGGCGCAGCCGAACATCGTCGCGGGCTCGATCGCCGGGCTGCGGGTGCTGCACACGCTCGGCATCGACGCCGACATCGCGGTCGGGCACAGCCTCGGCGAGCTGACCGCCCTGTCCTGGGCGGGCGCGCTGGGCGGCGGCGAGGTGCTGCGCCTGGCCGGGGTACGCGGCCAGGTGATGGCGCGCGCCAGCCAGGCCGGCGGAGCCATGGCGGGCCTGTCCGCCGACCCGGCCACCGTCGAGGCGCTGGCCGGCGACCGCGACGTGGTGATCGCCGGCTACAACGGCCCCGCGCAGACCGTGATCGCGGGCCCGGCCGCGGACGTGGACGCGGTGTGCGCCGAGGCGCGGGCGGGCGGGCTGACCGCCACCCGGCTCAACGTGTCGCACGCGTTCCACTCGCCACTGGTCCAGCCGGCCGCGGACGCGATGGCAGAGCGGCTCGGCGAGTTCACGTTCGGCCCGCTGACCCGGCCGGTCGTCTCGACCGTCACCGGCGAGCCGCTGACCACCGACACCGACCTGCGCGCGCTGCTGGTCGACCAGATCGTGCGGCCGGTGCGCTTCCAGGAGGCCGCGGCGCGGGCGATCGACGGCGCGGACCTGGTGCTCGAGGTCGGCCCGGGCCGGGCGCTGACCGGACTGGTCGGCCAGGCCGCACCGGACACGCTGGTGCTGGCCCTGGACACCGCGAGCACCTCGCTCACCCCGCTCCTGACCGCCACCGCGGCGGCCCACGCGCTCGGCGCCGCCGTCGACCCGACCGCGCTGTTCGCCGACCGGGTGGTGCGGCCGGTCACCGAGGACGCCGAGCCGAAGTTCCTGGCGAGCCCGTGCGAGACCGCGCCGGAGATCGGCGCGGACCTCGCGGCGGCCGCCGAGCCGGTGCCGGCCACGGAGGCGGCCGGGCAGGCCGGCGCGGCCGCGGGCACCGCGACGCTCGACCTGCTGCGCAGGCTCGCCGCCGACCGCGTCGAGCTGCCGATCGAGACGGTCACCGCGCAGACCCACCCGCTCGACGACCTGCACCTGAGCTCGATCACCGTCGGCCAGATCGTCAACGACGCCGTCCGCGAGCTCGGCCGCGCCGCGCTGGCCACGACGACGAACTTCGCCACGGTCACCCTCGGCGAGCTCGCCGAGCTGATCGACGAGCTCGAGGACACCGCGCAGGACGGGACCACCGGGCCGAAGGAGGTCCCCGGCTACGCGCCGTGGGTGCGCCCGTTCTCGGTGGACTACGTGCCCGCCGGCGCCCGGTCCCCGGGCATCGGGATCGGCCTGGGCGCGCCGGGTGCCTGGTCGCTGCACGCGCCCGCCGGCCACCCGCTGGCCGAGCGGCTGCGGGCCGCGCTCGTGGAGGCCTCGCTCGGCGACGGCGTGCTGCTGTGCCTGCCGCCCAACGGCGAGGAGCACCTGGAGCTGTTCCTGCCCGCCGCGCAGGAGGCCATCGCCGCCGCCGGCGAGACCCGCTTCGTGGTCGTCCAGCAGGACCTCGGCGCCTCGGGCCTCGCCCGGACGCTGCACCTCGAGCACCCGCAGATCGCCACCACCGTGATCGGCCTGCCCGACGTGGCGCCCACGAGCCCCGGCGACATCGAGGCCGCGGTCTCCCGCGTGGTCGGCGACATCGCCGCCACGACCGGGTTCACCGAGGTCCGCTACACCGCCGAGGGCACCCGGACCGTGCCGGTCTTCCACGCCCTGCCCGACCTCGGGCCGGACGGCCCGGCGGCCGAGGGCACGCCGCTGGACGCCACCGACGTGCTGCTCGTGACCGGTGGCGCGAAGGGCATCACCGCCGAGTGCGCGCTCGCGATGGCGCAGGACTCCGGCGCCCGGCTCGCGCTGCTCGGCCGGGCCGACCCGGCCGCGGACGAGGAGGTGTCGGCCAACCTCGCCCGGATGGCGGCCGCCGGCGTCCAGGTGCGCTACGAGCGGGCCGACGTGACCTCGGCCGAGGAGGTCGGACGCGCGGTCGAGCGGTTCCGGGCGGCGCTGGGCCCGGTCACCGCCGTGCTGCACGGCGCTGGCCGCAACGAGCCGAACGCGCTCACCGCCCTGTCCGAGGAGCAGCTGCGCCGCACGCTGGCGCCGAAGATCGACGGCCTGCGCACGGTGCTCGCCGCGGTCGGCGAGGAGAACGTCAAGCTGCTCATCACGTTCGGCAGCATCATCGGCCGGGGCGGGCTGCGCGGCGAGGCGCACTACTCCACGGCCAACGACTGGATGTCCGAGCTGACCGTCGACTTCGGCCGGCGCAACCCGCACGCGCGGGCCCTCGCGCTGGAGTGGTCGGTGTGGTCCGGCGCCGGCATGGGCGAGAAGCTCGGCGTGGTCGAGGCGCTCATGCGCGAGGGCATCACCCCGATCTCGCTGGACAACGGACTGGCCGTGCTGCGCCGGATCCTCGCCGACCCGTCGGCCGGCCCGGTGCTGGTGATCAGCGGCCGCACGGCCGGGCTGCCCACGATCGGCCTCGACCGCGAGGAGCTGCCGCTCACCCGGTTCATCGACCGGGTCCAGGTGCACTACCCGGGCGTCGAGCTCATCACCGAGGCGGAGCTGAGCTCGGGCAGCGACCCGTACCTCGCCGAGCACCTGCTCGACGGCGACCTGCTGTTCCCCGCGGTGATCAGCATGGAGGCGATGACCCAGGTCGCCACCGCGCTGTCGGGCCACACGGCCCCGCCGCTGCTGGAGGACGTGGAGTTCCTGCGGCCGATCGTGGTGCGCCCGGGCGGCTCGACGACGGTCCGGCTGGCCGCGCTCGCCCGCGACGCGACGACGGTCTCGGTCGCCATCCGCAGCGACGAGACCGGCTTCGGCACCGACCACTTCCGGGCCCGGCTGCGGTTCCCGCGCCCGGAGCCGGCCACCCCGGCGGCGGCCGTGCGCACCGAGCTGCCGGCGGTGCCGGTGGACCCGGTCGCCGAGCTGTACGGCGGGGTCCTGTTCCAGGGCAAGCGTTTCCAGCGCCTGCTGGCCTACCGCAAGGCCGGCGCGCGGCATGCCGTCGCGGAGCTGTCCACCACCACGCCGGCCCCCTGGTTCGCCCCGTTCATCCCCCAGGACATGGTGCTCGCCGATCCCGGCACGCGCGACGCGGTCATGCACTCGATCCAGTGCTGCGTGCCCGACGCGACGCTGCTGCCGCAGGGCATCGAGCGGCTCTACCTGGCGGACCCGTCCGGCCCCGCGCCCGAGGTCGTGCTCATGGACGCCCGCGAGCGCACGCAGGACGGCGACAGCTACGTCTACGACGTCGACGTGGTGACCACCGCGGGCGAGCTCGTGGAACGCTGGGAAGGGCTGACGCTGCGCGCGGTGCGCAAGCGAAACGGCGCGGGGCCGTGGGTGCCCGCGATGCTCGGGTCCTATTTGGAGCGTTCGGCCGAGCGCGTGCTCGGCGGCGGCCGGACCGTCGTGGTCGAGCCCGACCCGGCCATCGGCCTGCTCGAACCGGCGGACCGGCGGGCGCAGACCGAGCTCGCCGCGAGCCGGGCCCTGGACCGCCGGGCCGGCCTGCGGTACCGGCCCGACGGACGCCCCGAGATCGACGGCGGCACGGTGTCGGCCTCGCACGGCGCGGGCCTGACCGTCGTGGTGACCGGCACGCACCGGCTCGCCTGCGACGTCGAGATCGTCGCCGAGCGCGACGAGGACGACTGGGCGACGTTGCTCGGCGGCCAGCAGCTCGCCGTGCGGGACCTCGTGGCCGCCGAGGCCGGCGAGTCCGCCGCGGTCGCGGCGACCCGGATCTGGAGCGCCCTGGAATGCCTGCGCAAGGCCGGGGTGACCACACAGGCACTCACCCTCGACCGGATCGACACGGAGGGCTGGGTGGTGCTCTCGGACGGCGAGTCACGGATCGCGACGTGGGTGACGACGGTCAACGACATTCCCGACCAGGTCGTCTTCGCCGTCCTGGCGGGAGAGGAGAACTGAGATGGCTGAGTACTACGAGATCCGCCACACGGTTGGGTTCGAGGAGACCAACCTCGCCGGCAACGTCTACTACGTCAACTACCTGCGCTGGCAGGGCCGCTGCCGGGAGATGTTCCTCAAGGAGAAGGCGCCCGACGTACTGGCCGAGCTCATGCACGACCTCAAGATGTTCACGCTCAAGGTCGAGTGCGAGTTCTTCAACGAGATCACCCTGTTCGACGAGCTGTCCGTGCGCATGCGGCTGGAGGAGCTGACCCAGACCCAGCTCCAGTTCAGCTTCGACTACGTGCGGGTGACCGAGGGGCTGGAGAACCTGGTGGCCCGGGGCCGGCAGCGGATCGCGTGCATGCGCGGTCCCAACAACGACACGGTGCCGACCCGGGTGCCCGCCGCGCTGCGCGAGGCGCTGCGGCCGTACACCAGCATCCCCGGCCTGGCCGCCGGGCAAGTGGACGCGGGCGCCCGGGAGTCTCGGTGACCGCGGGGCGGCGGGAGCCGCCCGCCCCACCCGTGACCGTCCTGCGCACCGCGCAGGAGCAGGAGACGGCCCAGCGGGCGCTGCGCGACGTGATGTCCCAGTTCGCCACGGGCATCACGGTGCTCACCGCGCGGGGCAAGCTGGCGCACGGCATGACGGCGAACGCGTTCACCTCGGTCTCGCTCGACCCGCCGATGGTGCTGTGCTGCGTGGCCCGCACGGCCCGCATGCACGACGCGATCATCGACTCGCGCGCGTTCGGGGTGTCGGTGCTGAGCACCGAGCAGGAGGGCGTCGCGCGCTACTTCGCGAGCAAGGGGCGGCCGGCCGGGATGGAGCAGTTCGACCGGGTCGACTGGTTCCCGGGGCGCCACACCGGGGTGCCGCTGCTCGTGGGCTCGCTCGCGTGGCTCGAATGCGACCTCCAGGAGGTCTACGAGGGCGGCGACCACTCGATCTTCCTCGGCATGGTGCGCAGCGCGAGCCGGGGTGGCGGGCAGGCCCTGCTGTTCTACGGCGGCGGCTTCCACCACTACGACGTGCCGGTCGCGCGGTCGGCGTGAGCCGCGGAGGGACGATGCTGGTCTGTGTCACGGGCGGCACGGGATTCGTCGGCGCCCACTCGGTGGCCGCGATCCTCGCCGGCGGGCACCGCGTGCGGCTGCTCGTGCGCGACGAGTCCACTGTGGAGCGCGCGCTGGCGCCGCTGGGCATCCCGCCGGGCGCGGTCGACGTGCAGGTCGGCGACGTGCTCGACGAGGCGAGCGTGGCGCGTGCGGTGCGCGGCGCGGACGCCGTGCTGCACGCCGCGTCGGTGTACACGTTCGACCCGCGCCGGCGGGCGGAGCTGGCGCGTACCAACGAGCTCGGCACCGAGGTCGTCCTCGCGCACGCCCGCGCGGCCGGGGCGCGGACGGTGTACGTGTCCAGCGTGGCCGCGCTCTTCCCGTCCCGGCGCCCCCTGGCCGCGGACTCCCCGGTGGGGCGGGCGCGGGAGCCCTACCTCGCGAGCAAGGCCGCCGCCGAGCGGGTGGCGCGCCGCCACCAGGCCGCGGGCGCGCCGGTCGCGATCACCTACCCGCCCGCGCTCCTCGGCCCGCACGACCCGAAGCTCGGCGACCAGACCGTCCGGCTGCGCGACACGCTGCGCGGGCTGATGCCGCTGTGGCCACTCGGCGGCTTCCCGCTCGGCGACGTCCGCGACACGGCCGCGCTGCACGCCGCCCTGCTGACCGGTCCGGGCGGGGGCCGGCACTTCGGCCCCGGCGAGTACGTCTCGACCCGCCGCTACCTGCGGCTGCTGCGGCAGGTCACCGGCCGCGCGCTGCCCGCGGTCCACCTGCCGGCCCGCGCGCTGCTGCCCGCCGGCGTGCTGGCCGGGTGGCTGCAGCGGGTGTGGCCGTGGCACCTGCCCGTCGAGTACGGCGCGATCTACACGTGCGCGTGCGCCACCCGCGTGCACCCGGACGCGGCCGCGCCGCCGGCCCGCCCACTGGTCGCCACGTTCGCCGACACGGTGGCGTGGCTGCACCGCACGGGCCACGTCTCCACCCGCGCGGCCGGCCGCGCCCTGCTCGCCCGGGAGGTGGCGGCGTCGTGAGTGAGCCCGCGGGGTTCCTCGATCCGCCGCCCGCGCGGCTCGCCGCCGTGCCGGATCTGCCGGTGGAGCCGCCCGAGTCGATGAGCCGGCTGCGTGACCGGCTGGCCGGGCTGCGCGCCGAGGTCGCCGGCGAGCGGCCGGATGCCGCGCGCCGCCAGGCCGCGCTGGGCAAGCTGACCGCCCGCGCGCGGCTGGAGCTGTTGCTGGACAACGGTTCCTTCGTCGAGCTCGACACCTACCGGCGGCGCGAGGCCGGTGGGCTCGCGGGTTCGAAGCGGCCACACACCGACGGCGTGATCACCGGGTCGGGCATGATCGAGGGTCGGCAGGTCTTCGTCTACGCGCAGGATTTCACGATCTTCGGCGGCTCGCTCGGCGCGGCGCACGCGGAGAAGATCCACAAAGTCATGGACCTCGCGCTGGCCGCGGGCGCCCCGCTCATCGGGCTGAACGACAGCGGCGGCGCGCGCATCCAGGAGGGCGTGCTCGCGCTCAACGGGTACGGCGGGATCTTCCGCCGGCACGTGGCGGCGTCCGGGATCATCCCGCAGATCAGCGTGATCCTCGGCCCGTGCGCGGGCGGCGCGGCCTACTCCCCCGCGCTGACCGACTTCGTGTTCATGGTGCGCGACACCGCGCAGATGTACCTGACCGGCCCGGACGTGATCGCCTCGGTGACCGGCGAGCAGGTGAGCCACGCCGACCTCGGCGGCGCGGAGGTGCACGGCAGCCGCTCGGGGGTGGCCACGTTCGTGCACGACGACGAGGAGGGCTGCCTCGCCGACGTGCGCTACCTCGTGTCGATCCTGCCGGCGAACAACATGGAGCCCGCGCCGGTGTTCGAGCAGCGCGGCGCCGAGCAGGACGAGCGGCCACGGCTCGCCGAGCTCGTCCCGGCCGACCTGTCCCGGCCCTACGACATCCGCGACGTGCTCGCCGAGCTCGTCGACGACGGCGAGTACCTGGAGATCCAGGAGGGCTGGGCGGCCAACGTCGTCTGCGCGCTGGCCCATGTGGACGGTCACCTCACCGGCGTGGTCGGCAACCAGCCGCTGGTGCTCGCCGGCGTGCTGGACATCCACGCCGCCCAGAAGGCCGCCCGGTTCGTGCGCTTCTGCGACGCCTTCAGCATCCCGCTGGTCACCCTCGTCGACGTGCCGGGCTTCCTGCCGGGCACCGGCCAGGAGTACGACGGGATCATCCGGCACGGCGCGAAGCTGCTCTACGCCTACTGCGAGGCGACCGTGCCGCGGATCCAGGTGATCCTGCGCAAGGCGTACGGCGGCGCGTACATCGTCATGGACTCCCGCTCGGTCGGCACCGACCTCTCCCTCGCCTGGCCCACCAACGAGATCGCCGTGATGGGCGCAGCGGGCGCGGTCGACGTCCTCTACCGCCGCGAGCTCGCCGCCGCCCAGGACCGCCCGGCCCGGCGCCGGGAGCTGATCGCCCGCTACACCGAGGAGCTCATGCATCCGCAGTACGCGGCCGAGCACGGCCTCGTGGACGACGTCATCGACCCGGTGTCGACCCGGGCGATGGTCGCGCGCGGCCTGGCGATGCTGCGCAGCAAGCGAAAGCCCGCGCCGCGGCGCAAGCACGGCAACGTCCCACTGTAGAACCGGGGGTTGAGCATGGACACCAGCCTGTACGAGATGGGCCGACCGACGCTACGAGCCGAGCGCGCGCCGAACCACGAGTGCTACGCGCACATCCGGCGGTCCGTGACCGAGCTGCTCACGACCGCCCGCGACGTCGTGGACCCGGCCGTGCCGTCGTGTCCGGAGTGGACGTTGAGCGGGCTGGTCACGCACCTGGTCGGCGTGGCGGCGATGGCGATCGGGCGGCTGTCCGGGTGGCCGGCGACCGCGACGGCACCGTCGGCGGGCATGGACCTCGACCAGCTGCTCGCCGCGTGGGAGCGGCTCGGGGCGGAGGCGGACGTGTTGCTGGCCGAGCGCGGCGGGCGGTCGGGCAACATCCTCGTGATGGACGCGTTCACCCACGAGCTGGACATCCGCTACGCGATCGGCGCGGGGCTGCCGGCCGGGCATCCCGCGTTCGCCGGCGCTTTCGAGGTGCTGGCGAACGGGTTCGCCGCGGCCGTGATCGACCACGACCTGCCGGCCCTGCGCCTGTCCACCGGAAGTACACAGTGGACGGTCGGGCTGGGCGAGCCAGCGGCGACGGTGACCGCCGGCCGCTACGACCTGTACCGCTCGCTCGCCGGGCGGCGCAGCCACGAGCAGATCGCGGCCCTGCACTGGGACCGCGACTCTCACCGCTGGCTGCCGGCCTTCACCTGGGGTCCCTTCACGCCGCCGGGCTCCGCCGTGGAACCGGTGTCCTCCTGAACCGGCTCCACGGTGCTCGCCGCCAGCGCGGCGAACACGTCCACCGAACCGCGGACGGACGCCGTCGCCGCCTCGAGCGTGTCGCCCGCGCCGACCAGCAACGTCACGATCTGCGTCTCGAAGCACCGGTCGGCGCCGAACGGGTCGATGAGGTAGCCGTCCAGCTCGAGCGTCACGGTGCCGTGCATCGCGAGCCACATGTGGTGCGCGACGAGCGCCGGGTCCTCGTCGCGGAAGCGGCCCGCCTCGATGCACCGCGCCGCGCACTCCACCACCCGCACCAGGTTGAACCGGCCGTACTGGCGGTCTTCCTCGCTCAGCTCGAACCCGGCCAGTGAGCGCCCGCCGAACATGACCGAGTAGAGGTTCGCGTTCGTGCTGGCCGTGTGCCGGTACGCGCGGCCGACCACCGCCATGTCCAGGACCGGGTCGGCGGACCACTCGATGCGGTCGAACGCCCTCGCCAGCCGCCCGAACCCCTCGTGCACGATCTCGCGCACGAGCCCGCTCATGCTGCCGAAATGCGTGTAGACGGCCATCGTCGAGGTACCCGCTTCCTTCGCGATGCGGCGGGTGGACATCGACTCGGGTCCCTCCTCGGCGAGCAGCCGGGCGGCAATCTCGATCAACTCCGAACGTGCTGAGGGGTCACGACGTCGCGGGCTCATATTGACAGTGTTACATAACGCCGCTACCTTTGAAGTACAACAGCGTTATGAGTTCAGTCGGAGCTCAGTGAGGATGGTGCGGTCATGAACGAACCCGTAGAACTCGGCGGCACCATTCCCCAGGCGAAGTTCCGGCTGGAGACCGGCCTCGACGTCCTCGACGAGTGGGCGCAGACCGCGAGCCAGGGTCAGAAGAACGCCATCTACAAGGCGTTGTTCGCGATGCTGGACGGGTCGCTGTTCCGGACCTACCGGATCGTCGACGACTTCCAGCGGGCGAGCGAGCTGTTCGTCATCGTCAAGAACGACCTGATGATGAAGATCCGGATCAACTGCTTCGACTCGTTCGGCGTGGTGTCCATCGGCCCCTGCGGCGACATCGCCAACCACCGGCGCTGAGCGCCGGCCCCCGAGCCGGAGGCGCCGGACCGCACGGTCCGGCGCCTTCTCCAGCTCAGCGCTCCTTGAGCAGGAACAACGCGTAGCCGGCGAGCGTCGAGTTGTCCTTGATCTCGCCGTCGCGGATCATCCGCTCCACCTCGGCGCGCCCGAACCAGCGGTGCCGCATGTCCTGCTCGGTCGGTTCGCGGTCCGGCGGGCCGGCCACGAGGTCGGTCGCCAGGAAGACGTCGCACGCCTGCGGGCTCGCGCCCTGCCAGCCGAAGAGGTGACCGAGGTGGCGCATCGAGCCGGCGCGCAGGCCGGTCTCCTCGGCCAGCTCGGCGCGGGCGAGGTCGACGGGCGCACCCTGCGCCCAGTTCGGGAAGCAGCCCTGCGGGAACTCCCAGTGCCGCGCGGCGACGGGGTAGCGGTACTGGTCGACGAGGTGGAACCCGTCGTTCTCGTACGCGATCACCAGCGCGAAGTCGGGCCGGTCGACGACGGAGTAGATGCCGCGCGAGCCGTCCTGGCGCTCCACGCGGTCCTCGCGCAGCGCGAGCCATTCGTTGCGGTAGACGAGCCGCGTGGACAGCTGGCGGACGGGCGGCGGGGCGGCGTCGTCGACCTCGGTCACGCACTCACGCTAACGAGCCCGGCCGGGAGCGGCCCGGGTACTCCAGCGAGCGTCGACCGCCGGACGAGAAGCGCGCCAGCCCGGGACGCTGTGCCACTGTCACGATTCAGTGACGCGTTGACAGGCACGCTCCGTGCCCGCACCACGTGACACACGGGGCGTGAATGTCGCGGTGTGAACTGGGAAAACGGCAAATGGGGGGCGGCGAGGTCACGATTCAGCAACATTCGACTGAAAACGGTTGGCGTCACACTGGGCGCCGTGCCGGGGATCCATACACGGTCCGTAGCCCCCTACGAACATGCGGTAGCGAATTGGCTCGGCAATCCGCGCAAGACCGCAGCTCAACGCCCATTCGTGACCTGCGCACGAAATGGAAGCCACCGATAGTCACGAAATGGCGACCTCTCTAGAGTGACCTACCGGTGCGGGGGCACCACTACATGTCACCTTGTTAAAAGGAGAGAGGCTCCAATGCCTAAGAGCTTCATCGGGCGCGGCCTGCGCACCCGTGTCCCCGTCGTCGCGACGGCAGCTTTAGCGCTGATCACGACGCTGACCAGCTGTGGCCTGCTCGGCGGGTCGGACGAGGGAAGCGAGCCGGCAAAGAGCGGAGACGGCAATCTCGAGAAGTCGGATATCTCGGTCTCGATCATGAAGACCACCGACCTCGCGCCGTTCCACCTGGCGATGAAAGAGGGCTACTTCAAGGACGAGGGCCTCAACGTCAAGTTCGTCCAGGCACCCAGCGGCGGCGAGTCGGTCGGCAAGCTCCTCAGCGGCGAAGTCGACATCGCCTACGCCAGCTACACCCCGTTCTTCCTCGCCCAGTCCAAGAACGCCGCCGGCGCCAAGGGCGGCGTCAAGCTCGTCGCCGACGCCTCCTCGGCCGGTCCCGGCGCCACCATGGTCGTCGCCACCCCGGACTCCTCGGTGCGCACCATCAAGGACATCCCCGGCAAGCGCGTCGCCGTCACCGCCACCGGCACCATCTCCGACCTGCTGACGATGGCCACGCTCAAGGCCAACAACGTGGCCTACGACAAGATCAAGTGGACGCCGACGCCGTTCCCGCTGACCGCCCAGGCCCTCAAGGAGAAGCGGGTCGACGCCGCGTTCGTCACCGAACCCTTCATCCAGGACACCATGAAGAACGCCGGCGCCCAGCCGATCTTCGACACCGCCACCGGCCCGACCGCCGACATGCCGACCGCCGGCTGGGGCTCCAGCGGTGACTTCGTCGAGAAGAACCCCAAGACCATCGCCGCCTTCCAGCGCGCGATGCAGAAGGGCACCGACCTCGCTCTCGGTGACCGTGGCAAGGTCGAGCCCATGCTCGTCGAGTTCTCCGGCGTCGACCAGGACACCGCCCGCATGGCAACCCTGCTCACCTTCCAGTCCAAGCTCGACGCGACCCGCATCCAGCGCGTCCCCGACCTCATGCTCGAGTTCAAGGTCATCACGAAGCCACTCGACGTGAAGCAGATGATCGTGCCGACCGCGCCACTCAGCTGACGCGCCGCCACACCAACGAGCCGGGCGGCTCCTTCCTCAGCCGGGAAGGAGCCGCCCGGTTCGCTTTTTCCCGCCGTTGACCGATAATCGAACCCTGGGGGTAGTGCACATGAGGGTTCTGATCGCGGGCGCGGGAATCGGCGGGCTGGTCGCTGCCCTGCGCCTGCACCACGCCGGCATCGACTGCGAGATCCACGAACAGCACGACGGCATCCGGGAGCTGGGCGTCGGCATCAACCTGTTGCCGCACGCCGTCGCCGAGCTCGCCGAAATGGGCCTGCTCGACGCGATCGCGGCGGCGGCGATCCGCACGGAGGAGCTCGCCTACGCCCACCGGCGCGGCCCGGTGATCCGCCGCCGGCCGTGCGGCACGGCCGCCGGCTTCAGGGTCCCGCAGTTCAGCATCCACCGCGGCCGCCTGCAGGGGCTGCTGTACCGCGCGGTCGAGGAACGGCTCGGCGCGGGCACGGTACGCACGGGCCACCGGCTCACCGGGTTCGACCAGGACCCCGGCGGCGTGCACGCGCGGTTCGCCGACGGGTCGGCGGCGCACGGCGACGTGCTCGTCGGCGCGGACGGCATCCACTCCGCCGTGCGCGCCACGTTCTTCCCCGGCGAGGGCGAGCCACGGTGGAACGGCGTGCTGATGTGGCGCGGTGCCACCGAGTGGCCGGCGTTCGGCACCGGGCGCAGCATGATCGTCGCCGGCGGCGCGGACAAGATCGTGGTCTACCCGATCGCCGAGGGCAGTGCGGGCACCAAGCTCACCAACTGGGCCGTGGGCATCACGTGCGGCGCGGCCGGCAGCCCGCCGCCGGCCCGCCAGGAGTGGTCGAAGACGGTCGATCCGGCGGCCTACGAGGGTTACCTCGACCGCTTCCACCTGCCGGACGTCGACCACCGCGCGCTGATCGCGGCCACCGAGCAGGTCTTCGAGCTCCCCATGTGCGACCGGGACCCGGCACCGTTCTGGACGCGCGGCCGGGTCACGATGCTCGGCGACGCGGCGCACCCGATGTATCCCATGGGCAGCAACGGCGCGGGCCAGGCGATCCTCGACGCGCGCAGCCTCGCCGACAACCTCGCCGGCCACGACGATCCGGCCGCGGCGCTGCGCGCGTACGAGGCGGAGCGGCTGGCCGCCACCAGCGACATCGTGCACCGCAACCGGACCGGCGGGCCCGAGCGCGTGATCGACGTCGTCGAGGACCTCGCCCCGGACGGGTTCGACCGGCTCGAGGACGTGGTCGACCCGGCGGACCTGGATCGCATCGTGGCCGAGTACCTCAAGGCGTCCGGGGCGGACCGGGCACGCTGATCGTTCGGTCAGACGATCCGCGTGGCGATCTCGGTGCCGCGCTCGACCGTGCGGCCGACGGTGCAGAGCTTGTCGTGGGACAGGGCCACCGTGCGGGGTAGCACGGCGCGCGCGGCGTCGCCGGCCTCGCCGTCGGGGAAGCGGACCTCGAACGTCACGGCCAGGTTCTCCAGCCGGTTGCCGGTCTCGCGGTCGGCGATCTTGTCGGCGGTCACCGTGACCGTGAAGCCGCTCGGCTCGACGCGGCGGCTCGTCACCACGTCGGTATCCGCCGCGGTGCAGGTGCCGATCGCCGCCAGCAACAGCTCCACCGGGGTGAACGCGTCGCCGCCGACCGCCAGCGTGCCGCCGCGCGCGTTGTGCACGGTGTACCGCCCGACCGACTCCCGCTCGATCCGTACCGACCTGCTCGTATCCTCCGCCATGACGCCACGGTAGTCACCGTGACGTACCGATTCCTTTCGGCGCGGCGAGGGGCCACCTGACATGACCGACACGACGACGCAGGACGAGACCGCGGTGCGCGGGGTGATCGAGAACGTGTACGCCGCGTGGACGGCGAACGACGCGGACGCGTTCGTGGCCGGCTACACCGACGACACGACCGCCACGCTGCCCGGGTCGTACCTGGTGGGCCGCGACGAGGTGCACCGGACCATGGCGGGCATGTTCGCCGGGCCGTTCCGCGGCTGCCGCGCGGCGCACGAGGTGCGCGAGGTCCGGATACTCGGCGACACGGCGATCGTGAACAGCCGGGGCACGGTCGTGCTCGCGGGCCGGACCGAGCCGGAGCCGTGGGACCAGGAGACCTGGGTGCTCTCGCGCGCGGGATCGGGGTGGCGGGTGCGGGCGTACCACAACTGCCCGGAGTAGTGGACGCGCCGGCCGGCTGGCGCATCCTTTGTGGACTGGTTGCGGCCTACCCGATGGTCCGGGAGCGCTGCTCCACCCCGGGGCGGCCGTAGGGGTAGTCGGCCATCAGCGGGGTGCTCGCCTCGGTGAGGTGCGCCGTCTCCTTGGTGGACAGGTGCAGGTCCGCGGCGGCGAGGTTGTCGTCGAGTTGGTCGAGGGTGCGGGCGCCGAGGATGACCGAGGTGACGGCCGGGCGGTCGGCGACCCACGCGAGCGCCACCCGCGACATCGGCACGCCGCGCTCCTCCGCCACCTCGCGGACGGCCTCGATGACCCGCCACGTCCGCTCCTGGGCGTTGCGCGGGCCGTACGCCTCCATGCCGCGCGCCGGGTCCTCGCCGAGCCGGGTCGCGCCCGTCGGGGTCTCGTCGCGGGTGTACTTGCCGGTCAGCCAGCCGCCGGCCAGCGGCGACCACGGCAGCATCCCGATGCCCTCGTTCACGCAGACGTCGACGAGCTCGAACTCGATGTCGCGCACCAGCAGGTTGTACTGCGGCTGCAGCGTGACGATCGGCGCGGAGTCGCCGGCGAGCAGCGCCGCCTTCTGCAGCTGCCAGCCGGTGAAGTTGCTGACGCCCGCGTAACGGATCTTGCCCGCGCGCACGGCGTCGTCGAGGAAGGCGAGCGTCTCTTCGATCGGGGTCAGCGGGTCCCACGCGTGCGCCTGGTAGAGGTCGACGGTGTCGACGCCGAGCCGGCCCAGGCTCGCGTCCAGCGCGCGGCCGAGGTGCGACCGGGACAAGCCCGCGTCGTTGCGACCCTCGCCCATCGGGAACCGGCCCTTCGTGGCGATGACGACCTGATCACGCACGCCGCCGCGGGTCGCGAGCCACCGGCCGACGATCTCCTCCGAATGCCCACCCGAGTACACGTCGGCGGTGTCGACGAAGTTGCCCCCGTGCTCGAGGAACCGGTCCAGCTGCGCGTGCGCGGCCGCCGCGTCGCTCTCCTTGCCGAAGGTCATGGTGCCGAGGCACTGCGCCGAGACGACGGTGCCGGTGGTGCCGAGGGTGCGGTACTCCATGGCGCAGAACCTACTCGCAGGCCTCGCCGTCGCCGTCCCGGTCGAGGTCGTAGATGTCGGTGCCGATGACCCGGACGGGGCCGGGCGCGTACGCCGGGCCGTTGCCGCTGCCGCCCGGGCAGTCGACGTCGCTCGCGATCGGGACGCAGCCCGTGTAGTTCGGGTCGCAGTTGCCGGCCGGCTTCGGCGCGGGCTTCGGCGCCGGCTTCGGGACCACCCGCGGCTTCGGTTTCGGCTTGGGCTTGGGTTTCGGGGCGACGGTCGTCGTGGTCGTGGTCGTCGTTGTGGTCGTCGTGGTCGTGGTCGTGGTGGACGTCGGCGCGGGCGCCTCGGTCGTCGTCGCGACGGCGCCGCCGGTGTCCGATGCGGACGGTGGGTCGTCGTTGCCACCGAAGATCGCCGCGAACACCACGATCACGGCGACGGCGATCGCCGCGACCCAGCCGGCCTGCAGGCCACGCGTGTGCCGCTGCGGCGCGGCGGGGGCCATGGCGTACACCGGCGCGGCGGAGTCGGCGCGCGGCAGCCGGAGCACGACCTCGAGTCCCCTGCGCGCCGCGCCGCACGAGCGCCGCGCACCCGGGACGGCCCGGCACCTGCGCCAGCATCGCCGCGTAGCGCTGGGACATCAGGTAGGTCAGCTCGCCGATCCGCCGGCCGTCGAGGCGGACCTCGATCACGCCCTCGCCGCGGTACTTGCCCGTCTGGACCGCGCACCAGCCGAGCTCGACGGCGACCTGCCGCTCCGCGCCCGGTGCCACGGCGTACCGGGCGAGCGCGGGCTGGTGGTCCTCCTCGCGGGTGACCGCGACGGTCACCTCACCGGCGAGCATCTGCAGGCCGGCGGCCGAGTTCTCGATCACGGCGACTCCCCAGGACGGCGACGAATGCCAACGTCCCTGCATCGGCGCGGGGGCGGATCCGTTACTTCAGCCCGGCCACGCGGCGGGCGAGCTCGACGCGGGAGCGGACGCCGAGCGCGGTGAAGATGTTGCGCAGGTGGTGGTCGACCGTGCGGTGGCTGATCACCAGGCGGCGCGCGATCTCCTTGTTCGTCTCACCCACGGCGACCAGCCGGGAGATCTCCGCCTGCTGCGGGGTCAGCCCGGCCAGGGACGCGCCGGAGCGGATCGGGTCACCCGCGGCACGCAGGCCCGCGCGGGCCCGGTCGGCGAAGCGGTCCGCGCCGACCGACTCGAACACCCGCAGCGCCTCGCGGAACTGTGCGCGTGCCGCGCGCGCCCGGCGGCCGCGGCGCAGCCGGTGGGCGTAGGCGAGCTGCGTGCGGGCGAGCTCCATCGCGGCGCCTGCCCTGCGGTGCAAGGAGATCGCGGTCTCGAAGTGGTGGTCGGCCTCGTCGTCGCCGAGCAGGCCGTGGCAGCGGTGGGACAGCGCGAGCCACGCCGCGCTGCCGCCGGGGCGCACCCAGGCGTCGAATGCCGCGAGCGCCTGGCGGGCCCGGTCCGGCTGTTCCAGGAGGACGGCGGCCTCGACCAGCTGCGGGGTCGCGAGCACCTGGATCGCCGGCTGCGCACCGCTCACGCCGGCGGCCATCGCCTCGAGCCGGCCGAGCGCGTCGGCGGGCCGGTCGGCGGCGAGGTCGAGGCAGGCGTGCGCCCAGGACGCGATCGCGCACGGCCGGCCCAGGCCGCGCTCCGCGATCCCCGGCGCCGCGGTGTCCACAGTGGACGACGCGGACGGGTCGCCGCGAAGGGCCGCGGAAAGGCCGAGCAGCGACAGGTGCTCGACCCAGGTGTTGCGCTGCGCGGCGGCCGCGGCGGCGGCGAGCCCCTCGGTCGCCGCCGCGCGCGCCGCGTCCTGCCGGTCGAGCACGATCGCGGCCAGGGACAGGTGCACGAGCGCCCAGGGCAGCAGCGACTCGCGCCCGCCCAGCCGGGCCCGGCTCACCGCCGCGGAGGCGCACTCGTAGGCCCGCTCCCCCAGCCCGTGCGCGAACGCGGCTTCGGCCGCCCACACCGCTTCGGCCACCCCGCCGGCCTCCGCCAGCTCGACCACGCGGCGCAGGGGACGGCCCGCGTCCTCGTGGCGCCCCTCGAACGTGGCGGCGAGGCCCGCGAAGTGGGCCGCCATGAGCTCGCCGGGCGGGCCGGGGGTGGCCGGCAGGGCGCCGGCCATGGCATGGAAGCCGCGGAGGTCGCCGCTCAGGCGGCGTGCCTCGCCCGCCAGCACCAGCGCGTGCGAGGGGTCGGCCAGGTGCGCGGCCGCCGTGGCCAGGAGGTGGGTGGCCACGGCCGGCTCGCCGTCGCGCAGCTCCATCTCCCCGTGCAGCAGGGCCACCGCACCCGCGTCGGCGCCCGCCGCGCGGGACAGCAGCACCCGTGCCCAGCCCGGGCGGCCCGCCTGCCACGCCTGGCGGGCGGCGGCGAGAAGGCGGGACGCCCGGAGTCTCTTGTGTACGGTCAGCGCCGCGGCGCGTTCCAGGATCGTCGCGGCGGTCATTGGGTCGGCGGCCGGTGCCGCCGCGAGCTCGTCGGCCAGGGTCGCGCTCGACCCGGGCTCGGCCATGGCCCGGTGCCACAGGCCGCGCGGGCCGCTCAGCTCCTTGGCGAGCAGCGCGTGGGCCGTGCGGCGCACCGGCGCGGGCACCAGCGCGTACAACGTCGAGCGGACCGCCTTGCTCGGCAACCGCAACGCCGTCCCGGCCACGCCGAGCAGGCCCGAGTCCAGCACCTCCGCGACGTCCCCGAGCCGCGACAGCAGCGGAAGATCCACAGTGGACTCGGCGACGGCGCACGACAGCAGCGTGCGCGCGGGCGGCGAGAGCGCGTCGAGCCGGGCACGCAACGCCGCGCGGCGCGGCCCCTCGGGCAGCTCGTCGGGCAGCGGCGCGCGCCCGGCCAGCTGCTCCGGCGTCAGCGCGGCCGCCAGCTCGACCAGGTCCAGCGGGTGCCCGCCCGCGAGATCGGTGAGCGCCGCCCGCAGTCCCGCCGGGACCGGCCGGTCGCGCAGCAGCTGCTCGCACGCCTCGTCCCCGAGCGGCCCGAGCCACATCGACGACGTCCCGGCCGGCGCGTCCAGCTCCGGCCGCCCGGCGAGCACGAGCGCCACCCGGTGCCCGGACAGCCGCCGCGCCACGAAACCCAGCACGTCCAGCGACTCCGCGTCGAGCCACTGCGCGTCGTCGACCCGGCACAGCACCGGCCGGCCACCCGCCGACGCGGTCAGCCGCTCGAGGACCCGGCAGCGCAACCGCAGCGGCGACTCGCCCAGCACCGCCACCTCGGGCAGCAGCCGGTCCAGCGCGGCGAACGGCAGCGAGCGCTCCGCCCGCACGCCGCGCACGGCCAGCACCACGAAGTCCGTGACGTCGAGCGCGTCGAGCAGGGCGGTCTTGCCCATGCCGGCCGCACCGCGCAGCACCAGGCACCCGCCCTCACCCCCGGCGGCGGCCGACAGCAGCGAGCGCAGCCGGCGCAGCTCGGCGTCCCGGCCGTGCAGCACCGCGCCGGTCACGACAACCGGCCCCGCAGCTCGCGCTTGAGCACCTTTCCCGCGGCCGACACCGGGATCGAGTCCACCAGGTACACGTCGCGCAGCTGCTTGTACGGCACGACCTGCTCGTTCACCGCCGACATCAGCGCGGCCGCGGACACCGACGCGCTCGCCGGCACGACGAACGCCACCGGCAGCTCGCCCACCGAGTCGTCCGGCTTGCCCACCACGGCCGCCGCGCGCACGCCGGCCTGCGCGGCCAGCAGCTCCTCCAGCTCGCGCGGGTACACGTTGTACCCCTTGTACAGCAGCATGTCCTTCATGCGATCCACAATGGACAGGTAGCCGTCCGCGTCGAGGGTGCCGATGTCGCCGGTGTGCAGCCAGCCGTCGACCAGCACCTGGGCCGTGGCGTCCGGCCGGTCGTGGTACCCGGCCATCACCTGCGGACCGCGCACGCACACCTCGCCGCGCTCGCCCGGCGCGGCCGCGCCGTCGATGCGCACCTCGGTGTCGAACAGCGGCACGCCCACGGTGCCGACCTTGCGCACGCCGGAGTGGTGCGCCGGCCCGCCCGTCGCGCCCATCGTGACCTCGGTCAGCCCGTAGCCCTCGCTCACGTTCGCCTCGGGCGCCAGGGCCTTGATCCGCTTGATCATCTCCAGCGGCATCGGCGCCGCGCCCGAGGCGATCGCGCGCACCGACGACAGGTCGCGGGTGTGGATGTCCGGGCACGCGAGCAGCGCGGCGAACAGCGCCGGCGCGCCGCCCATCGACGTGACGCGCAGCCGCTCGGCGTCCGCCAGGTACGCGGCCGGGTCGAGCCGGTCGTGCAGGTGCAGGGTGTACCCGGTGAGCACGACCGCGTTGAGGCCGGCGATCGTGCCCATGGCGTGGAACCACGGCGTCAGGTTGATCGTGACCGCGGTGCCCAGCCGGGTCGGCCACTCCTCCTCGCTGCCGATCTGGTCGAGCACGAGCCCGCCGTCGCCGTCGAGGGCGGGCACCGAACCCGAGCCCCAGCACGTGTACTGCAACGTGTTGGTCACGACGTTGCGGTGTGGCAGGCGCACGCCCTTCGACTCGCCGGTGGTGCCGCCCGTGTACGCGAGGTGCGCGAGGTCCTCGTCGGGGTCGAGGTCGACCGCGGGTGGGGTGCCCGGCTGCCCGGCACAGATGCCCGGCACGTCGGCGGCGGTCACGGTGCGCGTGGCGCCGGCGTCGGCGAGCTGGCGGGCGGCGGCCGCCTCCGGCAGCAGCGGGTTGACAGGTACGAACACCCCACCGGCGAGCAGGGTGCCGTAGTAGGCCACGGGATACTCGAGGCAGTTGGGCATCCGCAGCGCCACCCGGTCCCCTGTGGACAGTCCGCGGGCCAGCAGGCCGTGGGCGAACCGGGCGGCCCGCTCGCCGAGCTCGGCGTAGGTCATCGACTCCGCGCCGCGGACGAAAGCCACCCGGTCCCCGTAGCGGCGCGCCGAGCCGGCGAGGATCGCGCCGACCGGAACCCGCGGGTAGTCGAGGGACTCGGGCAGGCCCGGGGGCGTGCTTCCGGCGGAGCGAACCGACATCGGGCCTCCTCAGTGAGCGCCCTGTCGATGAAACACCACCGCGAAGTGTTTCACAAGAGCTGCTGCTCGTGCGCCGGCACGTGTCCCTCCACGAGCGCGGCGAGCAGCGTCGACGCGGCGGCCAGGTCGGGTGCGCGCGAGGCGAGGACGTCGGAGTACAGGAACGCCTCGCCGAGTCTCACGATCGCGTAACAGAGACTGTCCAGGCTGACGGCCGGCACGAAGCCACCCGCCTCAACGTCACGGCGAAGCAGCTCCACGTGGGTGGTCATGACGCGCGGCTGCACCCGGCCGTGCGGGTCGGTGAGCACGCGGATCGCGACGTTCGGCTCCTCGGCGAGCAGGCGGCGGAAACCCGGGTTCGTCGCGATGGCCTCGCGGTAGCCGCGCATCACCACGAGGCAGCGCAGCTCGCCGTCCGGGTCCCGCACGGCGGTGCCGTGGGCGGCCTCCCAGTCGCGAACGGCCGCCGTCATCGTCCGGTCGGCCATGTACCAGAGCGCGTCGCCCATCAGGTCCTCGCGGTTGCCGACGCGGCGGAACAGCGTGCTACGCGAGATCCCCAGCTCGGCGGCCAGCGTCCGGGTGTCCAGCCGGGCGCCCCGGCCGATCCAGTGCGCGGCGGTCCGGACGATCTCGTCGGCGGTGGGACTCACGCGCCAGAGCGTACGTCCGCGCGGCCCGATCGGACCCCGCGACCGGGCGGGACTGGCGATTCCACCGATGCGCGCACCACCGCGCGGTTGCCACAGTCGGGGACCCGACCGCGTCCGCCGAGCCGATAGGAGATGCGCGTGCTCGACGTCGAGAACGTCACGGTGCGGTTCGACGGTCTCGTCGCGTTGCGCGACGTCGGCCTGACCGTCGAGCCCGGCACCGTGCTCGGCGTGATCGGCCCCAACGGCGCCGGGAAGACGACGCTGTTCAACGCCGTGTGCGGGTTCGTCCGCCCGCAGGCCGGCACGATCCGGTGGCGCGGCGAGCCGCTGCGCGAGCACGCGCCACACGCGCTGGCCGGCCTCGGCATCGCCCGCACCCTGCAGGGGCTCGGCCTGTTCGGCGGGCTGAGCGTGCTGGAGAACGTGCTCGTCGGCGCCGGCCCGCTGGCCCGGTCCGGTCCGCTGGCCACGCTGCTCGGCTCGCGCCGCGCCGCCCGGGACGAGGCCGCGCTGCGCTCGCGGGCCATGGCCACCCTGACCGAGCTGGGCATCGCCCACACGCACGCCGCGATGCCCGGCTCCCTTCCCTACGGCACCCGCAAGCGGGTCGCGCTCGCCCGCGCGCTGGTGTCGCGGCCGCGGTTGCTGCTGCTGGACGAGCCGGCGAGCGGGCTGGCGGCCGAGGAGATCGACGAGCTCGGCGCGCGCATCCGCTCGTTCGCGGGCGGCGAGGCGGCGGTCGTCGTGGTGGAGCACAACGTGGACCTGGTCATGCGGGTCTGCGACCGGATCGTGGTGCTGGACTTCGGCTCGGTGATCGCGACCGGCACGCCCGCGCAGGTCCGGTCGGACCCGAAGGTCGTCGAGGCCTATCTCGGGATGGCGGCGTAGCCGTGCTGGAACTGTCCACTGTGACCACTTCGTACGGGCCGGTGCGCGCGCTGTCCGAAGTAGACATGACGGCCGCGGCGGGCACGCTCACGGCCGTGCTCGGCGCGAACGGGGCCGGGAAGACGACGCTGCTGCGGACGATCAGCGGGCTGGTGCGCCCGTCGGCGGGGTCGGTGCGCTTCGACGGGCGCGACATCACCGGGCTCGCGCCGGACCGGATCGCCCGGCTCGGGCTCGGGCACGTGCCCGAGCACGGCGGCGTGATCACCGAGCTGACCGTGCGGGAGAACCTGCGGCTCGGCGGCCTGTGGCGGCGGGCGTCGTCGTTCGACCTCGTGCTGTCGCTGTTCCCGGCGCTGGAGCCGCGGCTGGGCGCGCAGGCGAGCACGCTGTCCGGCGGGGAGCGGCAGATGCTCGCCATCGGCCGGGCGCTGATGGGCCGGCCGCGGTTGCTGCTGCTGGACGAGCCGTCGCTGGGCCTGGCGCCGATGGTGACCGCGGCGATCCTGCGGGTGCTGCACGACCTGCGGGCGCAGAGCGGGCTGACCGTGCTGCTGGTGGAACAGAACGCGCGCAGCGCGCTGTCGATCGCCGAGCACGCGTACGTGCTGACGCTGGGCCGGGTGACCTCGTCGGGCCCGGCCGCGTCGATGCTCACCGACGACCTGCAGGAGGCCTACCTGGGCCGGGCCGAGGAGACGCGGTGAACCAGCTCTGGACGCTGACCGTCGGCGGGATCGCGAGCGGGGCGGTGTACGCGGCGCTCGGGCTCTCGCTCGTGATCATCTTCCGGGCCACCCGGGTGGTCAACTTCGCGCAGCCGGCGCTCGCCCTGCTGTCGACGTACCTCGCGTTCACCGTCAACCAGGCCACCGGGACCTACTGGCTCGGGTTCGCCGTCGCGATCGTCGCCGGCGGGGTGCTCGGGGCACTCGCCGACCGGCTGCTCGTCCGGCCCGCCCGCGAGCACGGCGAGCTCGGCTCGGTCATCGTCACGCTCGGGCTGCTCCTGGTCTGCCAGGCGGTCGCGGGCATGCTCTGGACCAGCGAGCCGCGCTCGTTCGGCTACGCGTTCGACTTCCGCGGGCTGTTCTCGCCGGCCAGCGTGTTCGCCGTGCTCGTCGTGCTGGCCACCGCGGCCGGGGTGCTCGCGCTGTTCAAGTTCACCGCGCTGGGACTGCGGATGCGCGCGGCCGCCTTCGCGTCCGAGGCGGCGAGCCTCGTCGGCGTGCGGGTCGGGCTGATGGTCACCGCCGGCGCGACGCTCGCCGCCGCGGTCGGGGCGCTCGCCGGGCTGCTCGCCGTGCCCCCGCTGCTCTACCCGACCGTGCTCGACGGGATCTTCGTCTACGCGCTCACCGCGGCGGTCGTGGGCGGGCTGGACAACCCGGTCGGCACGGTCGTCGCCGGCTTCACCGTCGGCATCGGACTGTCCTATGTGTCCGGCTACCTCGGACCCGAGCTCGTCACGCTGGCCTCGCTCGCGATCCTCGTCGTCGTGCTCACCCTGCGGCCCAACGGGTTGTTCGGCGCCGGCCTGGCGCGGAGGGTGTGACGTGAGCGAGCTTGCGAGCGAACCAATGTCACAGGGCGACCGCGAGCGGCGGCACCGAGCCTGCGAGGGGGCGTCGTGAGTCTCCTCACCCGCCACTCGCTGCTCGCCGTCCTCGCGCTCGCCGGGATCGTGGTGCTCACCTCGGTGGTCGGCCCGTACACCAACGTCGAGATCGCGACCGTCGGCTACTACCTCGTCGCGGTCGCCGGGCTCACCCTGCTCACCGGCACGAACGGGCAGATCTCGCTGGGGCACGGCGCGTTCATGTTCATCGGCGCGTACACGGTGGCGCTGCTCGTGATCCACGTGCCGGCGTTCCCGTTCTGGGCCGACCTCCTACTCGCCGCGGCCGCCGCCGGGGTCGCCGGCGCGCTGACCGGCGCGGCGGCCGCCCGGCTGCGCGGGCCGTACCTGGCCGGCGCCACCCTCGCGCTCGCGGTCGGGCTGCCCGCGCTCACCCAGCGCTTCCCCGACGCCCTCGGCGGCAGCAACGGGCTCGGGTTCACCGTGCACAGCCTGCCCGCCGGGCTCACCGGCACCGTGCCGCAGACCCGCTGGCAGGCCTGGGTCGTGTGGACGGCCGCGCTGCTCGTCCTCGTACTGCTGGCCGGCGTCGTGCGCGGCCGGTTCGGCCGGACGCTGCGCGCGGTTCGCGACGACGAGGTCTCCGCGTCGCTCGCCGGAATCCACATCGGACGGACGAAGATCCTCGCGTTCCTGCTGAGCGCGGTCTGCGGCGGGCTCGCCGGCGGGCTGCAGGCGTTCCTGCTCGGCACCGCCGCGCCCGGCTCGTTCACGCTGTCGCTGTCGCTGTCCCTGCTCGCCGCCATGGTGCTCGGCGGGGTCGGCAGCCTCTGGGGCGCGCTGTGGGGCGCGCTCGCGCTGGTGTTCGTGCCCGCGTGGGCCGACGACCTCACCCAGGCGCTCGACCTCGGCACGGATGTCGCGCAGCACCTGCCGCTCGCGGTGTTCGGCGTCGTGCTGATCGCGGTCGTCCTCGCCTTCCCCCGCGGCATCCACGGGAGTCTCGCCCGGCTGTTCAGAAAGAAGGAAACGCATGAGAACCACGCCTAAGGCCCTCGCCGCGGCGGTCGCGGCCGCCATGCTGCTCGCCTCGTGCTCCGGCGCGGGCGAGCCGTCCGGCGGGGGCGGCGCCGCGGCGGGCGACGCCGCGCCCGGGGTCACCGACGACACCGTCGTGATCGGCACCCACCAGCCGCTGACCGGTCCCGCCGCGCCCGGCTACAGCCGGATCTCGGTCGCCGCGCAGGCGATGTACGACTACATCAACGACAACGGCGGCATCAACGACCGCAAGATCGACTACCGGGTCGAGGACGACGGCTACAACCCGACCCGCACGGTCGAGGTCGTCAAGCAGCTGGTGCTGCAGGACGAGGTGTTCGCGATCGTCGGCGGGCTGGGCACCCCCACCCACTCCAAGGTCGTCGACTACCTCAACAGCGAGGGCGTGCCCGACCTGCTGGTCTCCTCCGGCGCGCTGGCCTGGGACGACCCGGAGAAGTCCCCGATGACGTTCGGCTTCCAGGTGGACTACACCCGCGAGGGCAAGATCCAGGGCAAGTACATCGCCGACAAGCTGCCGGGCCGCAAGGTCGGCCTGCTGTACCAGAACGACGACATCGGCCGCGACGCGCAGCAGGGGCTCGACCGCTTCGTCAAGGACAGCGTCGTGACCCGGCAGAACTACGACCCGGCGAACACCGACGTGCTGCCGCAGCTGTCCGCGCTGCGCGACGCCGGCGCGCAGGTCGTCGTGTGCTCGTGCGTGCCCGCGTTCACCGCGCTCGCCATCCTCACCGCCGCGAAGCTGGGCTACCACCCGCAGTTCGTGGTCAGCAGCATCGGCGCCGACCCGGTCACGCTCACCGGGCTGCTCCAGGACTTCGCCAAGCGGGGCGGCGCCGAGGTGTCCGCGCCGGCGCTGCTGAACGGGCTGATCGGTACCGGCTACCTGCCCGACGTGGCGAGCGACGACCCGTGGATGGCGCTGTTCAAGCAGGTGCACGACAAGTACATCCCGGACGAGCCGCTGACCAACACGGTCATCTTCGGCATGGCCCAGGCGTACACGTTCGCGCAGGCGCTCAAGCTCGCCGGCCGCGACCTCACCCGCGGCAAGCTCGTCGACGCGATGGCCTCGGGCAAGATCGAGGGGCCGGGCGTCACGCCGTTCGGGTTCTCGAAGGACTCGCACTCCGGCTACACCGGTGCCTTCGTGTTCCAGGTCGGCCCGGACACGAAGACCCGCGAACTGCAGCCACCGATGGTGACCGACCGGGCCGAGGGCGACATCACCCCGGCCCCGGCGCAGCGCCGCACGCCGGAGGACATCGGCCTGTTCTGAGAATTCTCCGGCTCGGGTGTCGAGACCCGGTGGGCGGCCGCGACTTGTTCGCGACAGGCGCCCACCGGGGCGCCACCGAGCTCGAGGAGCCGGCCATGCGAAAGATCATCTACTGGGTGCACGTGTCGCTCGACGGCCACATCAACGGCCCGGCGGGTGAGTTCGACTGGCCGGTGTTCGGCCCGGAGCTCGCGCGGTACTCCCACGAGGAGAACGACCGGGTCGACACGTTCCTCTACGGCCGCGTCGTGTGGGAGCTCATGTCGAGCTACTGGCCGACGGCCGACGAGAACACCGACGAGGAGCACGCGCGGTTCTTCGCCCCGGTCTGGCGGCGGACCCCGAAGATCGTCTTCTCGACGACGCTGGAGCAGGCCGGCTGGAACACCACGATCGTGGGCGGCGACCTGGCGAGCGCGGTGGCGGAGCTCAAGGCCGGGTCCGGCAAGGACATGCAGCTCACCGGCGGCACCGGCGTCGCGAAGGCGCTCGCCGACCTGGACCTCATCGACGAGTACCAGGTGGTCGTGCACCCGGTCGTGCTCGGCGGCGGCCAGCAGCTGTTCCCCCTGTCGAAGCGGTTCTCCCTGAAGCTCGAGGAGACCCGCACGTTCGACGGCGCCACGGTCCTGCTGCGCTACACCCGCTGACCCACCCCCGCGAGTCCCCCGTTCCGGCCCCGCGAGTCCCCCGTTCCGGGCCCGGCAGGGTGGCAGGCTGGGCCGGTGGACGAGCAGAACATCGTGGTCGGGTGGCCGTTGGGCGTGGTGCTCGTGCTGCTGACCGCGGCCGGTGCGCTGGCGGTGCGGCTCGGGCGCATCGACGGGTGGCGGCCGGTGGTCACGGCGGCGGTGCGGGCCGCGGTGCAGCTCGCCGCGGTGTCGTTGCTGATCACGGTGGTGCTCGCGTCCGGCTGGCTCACCACCGGGTTCGTGCTGCTGATGTTCACGATCGCGGCGTACACGTCCGCCGCGCGGATCGCGCGGGCCGGCGGGCGGGCGGCCCTGCGCACGCTGCCCGGGTCGGCCGCGGCGATCGCCGGCGGGGTCGCGCCCGTGCTCGCCCTGTTGCTGGGCGCCGGGATCGTCGCGGCGAAGCCCGTCGTGGTCATCCCGATCGCCGGCATCCTCATCGGCGGCGCGATGACCGCCACGTCACTCGCCGGCCGCCGCGCCCGCGACGAGCTGCACCAGCGCCGCGGCGAGTTCGAGGCCGCGCTCGCGCTGGGGCTCCTCACCCGCGACGCCGCGCTGCTGGTCACCCGGCCCACCGCGAGCCAGGCACTCGTGCCGGTGCTCGACCAGACCCGCACGGTCGGGCTGGTCACGCTGCCCGGCGCGTTCGTCGGCGTGCTGCTCGGCGGCGGCGACCCGGTCCAGGCCGGCGTCACCCAGCTGGTCGTGCTGGTGTCGCTGCTCGCGATCGAGGCCGTCGCGGTGCTCGTGACCGTGGCGGTCGTGGCACGCACACCTTGATTGGTCCAGACCTTGTGATGCCGCCTGGTCTAGACCACACTTCTCCTTACGAGGTGGATGTTCACGGGGACCCTGCAACCCTGCGCGAGGAGACCGATGTCCACGATCCGAAGACGCATACCCGTACTGCTGATCGCCGTCGCCACGGCGATCCTCGGCCTGAGCGTGGTGCCGGCGGCCGCCGCGCCCGGACTGACCGCGACGTTCACCAAGGTGTCCGACTGGGGCACCGGTTTCGAGGGCAAGATCACCGTCGCCAACGCGTCCAGCACCGCGATCAACGGCTGGACCATCGAGTTCGACCTGCCGGCCGGCTTCTCGGTCAGCAGCTTCTGGGATGCCCAGCACACCGCGTCCGGCCAGCACCACACCTTCGGCAACCCGTCCTGGGCGCCGACGCTGGCCGCCGGCACGTCCACGACGTTCGGCTTCAACGGCAGCCCCGGCAACTTCTCCGGCGGAGTCCAGAACTGCCGGTTCAACGCCGACCCCTGCGATGGCGGCGGCGGCAACCCGGGCGCGCCGTCCACGCCGGCGAACCTCCACGTCACCGGCACGACGAACGCGTCGATCTCCTTGGCGTGGAACGCATCCGGCGGCACGGTCACCGGCTACCGCGTCTACGAGGGCTCGACCGTGCGCGCCACGGTCACCGGCACGAGCGCGACGATCGGCGGGCTCGGCACGTGCACCTCGCACAGCTACACCGTGGCCGCGTACAACAGCGCGGGCGAGTCCGGCCGCAGCGCCGCGGTCCAGGCCACGACGACGGGCTGCACGCAGCCGGCCGGCGGGCGCGGCGCGCCGTACCTGTTCCTGGGCTGGGGCAACCCGCCCGCGCCGAGCACGGTGATGTCGGCGACCGGCATTCGCTGGTTCACCATGGCGTTCGTGCTCTCCGGCGGCGGCTGCTCGCCGGCGTGGGACTCGACCCGCCCGCTGACCGGCGGCGTCGACCAGCAGACGATCAACGCGATCCGGGCCGCCGGCGGTGACATCGTGCCGTCGTTCGGCGGCTGGCAGGGCAACAAGCTCGGCCCGAACTGCTCGACCCCGCAGGCGCTCGCGGGCGCGTACCAGCAGGTGATCAACGCCTACGGGCTGCGGGCGATCGACATCGACATCGAGAACACCGACGAGTTCGAGAACGACACCGTGCGCAACCGCATCCTCGACGCGCTGAAGATCGTCAAGCAGAACAACCCCGGCCTGCAGACGATCGTCACGTTCGGCACGACGACCACCGGTCCGAACTACTACGGCGGCCAGCTGATCGATCGCGCCGCGGCGATCGGGGCCAACATCGACGTGTTCACGATCATGCCGTTCGACTTCGGCGGCTCGAACCTCTACACCGACACGGTCAACGCGTCGGAGGGCCTGAAGAACCGGCTGAAGACGGCGTTCGGCTGGTCCGACGCGACCGCCTACCAGCACATGGGCATCTCCGGCATGAACGGCTTGTCCGACCAGCAGGAGCTGACGTCGACCGGCACCTGGACGCAGATCCGCGACTGGGCCAAGAGCCACGGCCTCGCGCGGCTCGCGTTCTGGGCGGTCAACCGCGACCGCGGCTGCCCGGGCGGTGGCGTGGTGTCCGACTGCAGCGGCATCGCCCAGCCCGACTGGGAGTTCACCCGCATCACCGCGGGCTTCTAGCCGGCCCGGCGAACGACCCGGGGCCACCGGGCCCCGGGTCGTTCGTCCACTGAGGACTGTATGCGTGGCGGCGAATTCCTACCGTGCGTGTTGCTCATTGTCAATACTCCGTTACGAGTGGTAATTCACCAACCTTCGGACCCTACGAAAGTTGGTGCCCGGCGGGTCCGGCCACTCCTAACGTCCTAGTCGAGCCCCCTACGAAAGTGGGCTCCCCTGCAAGAAATCGTGAGAGCGAGGGAACGCCTTCATGTTGAAGAAGACCTTCCTGTCCGTCGCCGTCGGGGCCGCGATGATCATTGCGCCGCTGACAGCAGGACAGGCCGCCGCCGAGACAACGACCGCGGGCGACGTGCACGCCGCCGCCACCACGGTCTGCTACGACGCCTCCCAGGCGCCGAGCTTCGCGTCCGAGATCGCCCAGGGCGCGGCGAACTGGAACAACGCGGCCAGCAACGTGCAGCTGGTGAACAACCCGTCGTGCGCCACGCTCGACTACTACGAGGGCAGCGACCCGCAGGGGTCGTACGCCTACACCGACGGCCACGGCAACGGCTACATCTTCATCGACTACTCCCAGGCCCAGCAGTACTACCCGGTCCGCATCACCGCCCACGAGACCGGCCACGTGCTCGGCCTGCCGGACCACTACTCCGGCCCGTGCTCGGAGCTCATGTCCGGCGGCGGGCCCGGCCCGTCGTGCACCAACGCCAACCCGAACGCGGACGAGGTCGGCCGCGTGAACAGCCTGTGGGCCAACGGCTTCACCGCCGCCCGCGGCGAGATGCACAAGATCTACTTCTGAGTCTGACGGAAACGACGGCGGCCGCCCACGGGCGGCCGCCGTTCTTCGTGTCGCTCAGCTTCGTGTCGGTCAGCGGGGGGACGCGGCGACCCGTACGCGGTCGCTCTCCTTGCCGGAGAGGAACGCCGCGAGCTCGCGCCCCTGCTCGGCGACGGCGCCGCGGTCGGCCCGGGAGAAGCGGCGCAGCGGGGTGACGAGCACGGTGCCCGCCTCGACGTGCCAGGTCGCGGCCACCCGGCCGTCGACCAGCACCACGCGCGCGCCGGCCACCGACAGGCCGCGGTGGGCGTCGTCGATGATCCGGCCGCGCCCGTCGTAGCCGAGGATCGCGTTGTCGAAGGCCGGCAGGAACCGCACGGGAGCGGGCGTGCCGGGGTCGGGGCGCGGCGCGTCTGGCAGGTCCAGCAGCTCCCGGCCGCGCTCGTCGCGGAAGGCGACGAGCTCCTCGCGGATCGCGGCCACCGCGGCCGGCAGTCCGGCAAGGCCGCTCCAGGCGCGCAGGTCGGCCGTGGCCGCCGGGCCGAACGCGGCCAGGTAGCGCCGGACCAGCGCCTGGCCGACCGGGTCGGTGCCGTCCGCGGCCGGCGGGTCGGCCGCCCGGCCCAGCCAGGCGGACAGCGGCAGGTTCCGCACCCCGCCCCTCGTCCGCCACAGCCCGCGTGGCGGCAGCTGCACCGTGGGGATCAGGGCGGCGATCAGCATCTCGCCCAGGGCCCGCGGCCCCGGCTCCGGCCAGCGGCCGGCCACCGCCCGCGCCAGCTCGGCCATCGAGCGGGGCTCGCCGTCGGCCAGCACCGCCCGGCCCGCCGCCGCGAGCTCGTCGAGGTCGACCCCGGCGAGCTCGCGGCGATACGTCCCGAGCACCCGCTGGCGCAGCATCGGGTCGTGGCGGGCCCGCCAGGCCAGGACGTCCTCGGCGGTGACGAGGTGGACGGTGCGGCGCATCAGGTGCGTCCGCACCACCCGCCGCCCGGTCAGCAGGTCCGACAGCACCGCCGGGTCGAACGCGCGCAGCCGCGACCAGAGCCCGACGAACGGCTCCTGCGGTTCCTGCGCCTGCAGGCCGCCCAGGTGCGCGACGGCGTCGCGGACCGGCAGGTCGGCGCGATCGAGCAGCAGCTGCCGGGCCAGCGTCGCGCGGTTGAGCGCCCGGGTGTCCAGCACCGGTGGCGTGGTTCTCGTTGTCGGCACGGGACAACAGTCGCAGGGAAAGCGGCCAGCCGGTGACCGCTGCCAGCGGCCGACCCATTGACAAAATCTATTTTTATGTACAAGACTGTTTTCTCGTGAGGGACGTCATCTATCTGGACGACATCGAGCAGGCCGAGGCGCTGCTCAAGCCGGCCCGCGTGGACGTGCTGCGCAGGCTCGCCGAGCCGCGCTCGTGCACCGAGGTCGCGACCGAGCTCGACCAGACCCCGCAGCGGGTCTACTACCACGTGAAACGCCTGGTCGAGGCCGGTCTCGTGGAACAGGTGTCCGAGCGCAAGGTGCGCGGCATCCACGAGGGCCTCTACCAGGCCACCGCGCACTCCTACTGGCTCTCGCCGCGCCTGGTCGGGCGCATCGGCACGCGCCGGACCCGCGATCGGCTCAGCCTCGGCTACCTGCTCGATCTCCTGGAGGAGGTGCAGGGCGAAGTGGCCACCCTCGACCGGACCGCCGAGGCCGGGCTCGCCGACGACCTGCCGTCCATCGGGGTGTCCGGCGAGATCCGGGTGCCGCCGCAGCGCCGCCAGGAGTTCCTCGACGACCTGCGCGACACCCTCGCCGACCTGTTCACCCGCTACGGGGGCGACGAAGGCGACGCCTTCCGGCTCGCCCTCGCCTGCTACCCCACGTACCCGAAGGAGACGCCATGACCGAACAACTCCGCCTCCGCGGCCGCGTCGACGCCCCGCTCGAGACCGTGTGGCGCGCGCTGACCGACGCCGCGGCCCTGCGCACCTGGCTCGCCGAGCACGCCGAGGTCGACCTGCCGCACCGCTTCGCGTTCTGGGGCCGCTACACCCCCGACGGCGCCGAGCCGCACCAGCGCGTGCTGCACGCCGACGACCGCACCATCCGTCTGGAGTGGACGGTCAACGGCCAGGCCACGACCGCCGAGATCGCGATCGAGCCGGAGAGCGAGGCCGCCACGCTCATCGTCGTGTCGCAGAGCCATGTCGACTGGGTCGAGGCCGTGCAGGAGAAGGGCCTCGCGGCGCTGTCCACGTTCTGGTCGCTCGCCGTCACGAACCTGATCGCCTACCTCGAGGGCCGCGAGCAGACGCCGAAGTGCGACTACGCCTCGGCCGAGATGCACGCGCACGTCGACATCGCCGCCTCCCCCGCACGGGTGTGGGAGGCGCTGATGGACCCGGAGATCTTCCATCGCTGGTTCGGCGCGCGGATGGACGTCGAGCCGCACGTCGGCGGGCGCTGGGCCATGGGCGGGTTCGACTCGGGCACCGACGTGGCGCGGATCGTCGAGCTCGACCCGGCCCACAAGATCACGATGGAGTGGTCGGACATGGTGTCCACATGGGAGCTCGAGGGCTCGGCCGGCCGCACCCGGCTCACGTTCGTGCAGAGCGGGTTCGACGAGCCGCCCTACGCGGGCTGGGCCGGCTGGCTTGGCGGCATCGCCGAGCTGCGCCGCTACCTGGAGATGCCGGACTGGCGCCCGATGTGGGTCGCCGTCGAGATGCCGGGCATGCCCGACGACATGAACGCCATCGGGTGAGCCCGATGACCGCGACGCTGGAAAGCCGTGCGGGAGAGCGTCACCGGCGCGATGTCGGTCGCGGCGTCGCTGTCCCCCGCGGCCGGGGCACGCCTGCTCGACAGTGCGTTCGGCGCGATCACGTCGAGCCTGCACGTGAGCGCGGCGAGCTGCGCGGGGCTGGTGCTGCTGGCCGCCGCCCTGGCGGTGTTCGGCCTGCGACCACGGCGGTGACCGGAAGAACCGGCCGGTGCTGGACTTCTGGCGCTGCGCGATGCTGCCGCCGCGATCGGCCGGCCACCGCGACGACCTCTCCGGGCTGGGCACGGCGGAGCCGGGTCGGCCGCCGGTCGGCGGGTGGGACCTCGCGGCGTTCCGGCGGCTGCCCGGCGAGCACGTCGCAGGCCTGGCCGTGAGCCGATCGTGGGACCGACGGGCTCGCCGGCGTGGTTCGTGCGGCGGAACCGTCGGTGGGACCGGGTAGAAAGGCCGCATGATCCGCCTGGCCCGCCCCGACGACCTGCCCTGGCTGGCGGACGTCGAACGCGCCGCCGGCACGCCGTTCCGGGACATCGGCATGGCCGCGGTCGCCGACGACGCGCCGCCGACCGTCGCCGAGCTGGCGGCCTACGAGCGCGACGGGCGGGCGTGGGTGTTCGCCGGTCGCGACGACCGGCCGGTGGCGTACCTGCTGGTCGGCGTCGTGGACGGGCACGCGCACCTCGAGCAGGTGTCGGTCCGGCCGGAGTACGCGCGGCGCGGCATCGGCCGGCGGCTCGTCGACGTGGCGCGGGACTGGGCCCGGACGCACGGGTTCGCCGAGCTGAGCCTGACCACCTACGCCGAGGTGCCGTGGAACGGGCCGTACTACGCGCGGCTCGGCTTCGAGGTCGTGCCGGCGGCGGAGCTGACCGCCGGGTTGCGGGCGATCCGAGCGGCCGAGGTGGCGAAGGGCCTCGACGCGTGGCCCCGCGTAGTCATGCGGCAGCGATTAGAGTCCGGTTCATGAGGTGGCGGACCATCGAGGTCCGCCGCCACATGGCCCGAGGGGTTTGGCGTGGCTGACCAGTGGCTATCCAGGAATCGAGCGGTTGCGGCCGCCCGTGTTTGCGGGCTGCCCGCAAGTGGTACTCCCGCGTCCATGTGGCCTGTGACGGGTAGGTCCGACGACAAGGCGGTGAGACGGTGAGTACTGCTCACGCGGAGGGTGTGGCACCAGAGGGTTTCTCGGTGCGGGTGGAGGACGCCGGGACCGCGGTGGTGCTGAGGGTGACCGGCGAGGTCGACATGGCCACGGCGCCCGCGCTGGAGGAGTCGATCAAGGAAGCGCTCGACAGTGGCCCGGAGGTGCTGGTCGTCGACCTGAGCGGGGTCGACTTCCTGGCGTCCGCGGGCATGAGCGCGCTGATCGGCGGCAACCAGCAGGCCGGCGACCGGACGCAGTTCCGCCTGGTGGCGGCCGGCAGCGCGACCCTGCGCCCGATGGAGCTCACCGGCATCGCCGCGGAGTTCTCCATACATCCGACTCGTGACCAGGCGCTCGCCGGGGGTTGAGCCGTGAACCAGGGGCAGAGGCAGCTCGACGACGTCCAGGAGGGCGACTTGCACGTCCGCGTCCCGGCCGTCGCGGGCCGGCTCACGGCGTTGCGGCACGCGCTGGCCGAGTGGGCGGAGCGGTGCGGGCTGGAGGCACAGGACCGCGAGGCCCTGACGCTCGCGAGCTACGAGGCCATGGCCAACTCCGTGGAGCACGCCTACGCCGGCCAGCTGCAGGGGGTACTGGATCTGCGAGCGGTACGCGAACCCGCGGAGCGGCGCGTGGTCGTGACCGTCACCGACTACGGCCAGTGGCGGCCGCCGCCCAGCGACCCGGGGACGCGCGGGCGCGGGCTGCCGCTGATCCGCGGCCTCACACCGGACTCCACCATCCGGCCGAGCCCGCAGGGCACCGCGGTGAGCATGTCCTGGCCGCTGCCCGACGCGTGATCGCGGCAGCTCACGGATTCGACACGACCTCGCGGGGTAACCCGCCACCATGGGTGACAGACGATCAACCGAGTTGCTCGGGATCTACCTCAACGACCACCTGGCCGGCTCGACGGCCGGCGTCGGGCTCGCGAAGCGGCTCGCGGACGCGGAGTCCGGCTGGGCCCCCGACCTCGGCCGCATCGCCGGCGAGATCCGGGCGGACCGCGCCGCGCTGCTCGAGCTGATGCGGCTGCTCGACGTGCGGCCGCGGCGGTACAAGTCCGCGCTCGCGTGGGCCGGGGAGAAGGCCGGTCGCCTGAAGCTCAACGGCCGGCTGCTCACCCGCTCGCCGCTGAGCCGGCTGACCGAGCTGGAGCTGCTGCGCCTCGGCGTCGAGGGCAAGGCGGCCGCCTGGCGGGCGCTGCACGAGATCGCCGCGAGCGAGCCGCGGCTGCCCGTGGCACGGCTGGACGCGCTGCTGGCCCGGGCACGCGCGCAGGCCGAGGACCTGGAGACGCTGCGGGTGCGGGCCGTCACCGAGGCGCTGGCCGGCTGACCTCGCCCCGGTGACCCGGCCCGCCGCTCAGTCGTCCGGCCACTCGCCGGTCACCTTCTTGTAGCCGGCCGCGCCGCCGCGGTCGACGGCCGCCTTGACCAGGCCGAAGATGGCGCCCTGCACGGCCGCGGCGAGCAGGACCGAGCCCCACCCGCGATCGCGGTCGGTCGGGTCCGGTGCCTCCTCCTCGCCGCTGACGAGCGTCCACGCCTTGCGGAACAGGGCGGTCGCGGCGAACCCGCCCAGCGCGCCGACGACCAGGCCGACCGGCTTGTAGAGCACCTTGTTCACCTTCATGTGTCCTCCGATCCTCATCGCACAAGTACCCCGCGTCCGGCGGCGCAACCCCAGGTTTCGCCGCGCCGCCGCCCGGGTAGGCAGGCCGACACCGAGACCGTGCCGGACCAGGCCGGGCAACCCGCGGGCCGGCAGGTGCTCCACGTGCTGGGCAAGCGGCACGGCGACCTCATCGAGGACGACCGGCGGGTCATGCGCAGGGTCGTGGACCGGGTGCGGGCGCAACGCCGGGAGGACCTCGAGCCGGTGGCCGGGCAGGCGCACTGGCGCCACCGCCTGATGTCGCTGGGTCACGACCCGCTCAAGCCGGTCAGTGCGGGGCGGGCAGCTCCGAGGTCGACCGGACCGGGATCAGCTCGCCCGTGGCGGCGGTGAGCCGCGCGGTGGCGCGCAGCCGCAGCATCGTGGCGAACCGCTCCGGGTCGGTGACCGTCGAGACGAGCTCGGCCGCCACCTCGTAGACGACGCGCTCGATCGACTCGCGGCGCTCGCCGGGCAGCCGGGCGCACAGGGTCTCGACGGCAGCGGCCATCACCGCCAGCACTGCCTCCGGCGCCAACGCCCTCGTCTTCGTGTTGCGCCGCATCGCCGCCCACCCCTTCCGTACCGATTCAGAGTAGCCGCCGGACACCGAGAGCAACACCCGTGACCAGCTGATTCACCTGATCGGCGCCATCGAGCCACGAATGGTCACGAGGTCCGTCCGATGAGGGTCCCACCGGTGGCAGCCGGTCGGGAAGGCCGCGCTCGTTGCGTTCTCGTTACCGTTCTTCCGGCCGCGGCAGGAATAGGCCAGGGTCCTTGCGCACGCAATTGTGAAGAATGCTATTCGCGCGCGGTACCGGCCCGGTTTCCCGTGGTGATCATCCCTTCGCACGCGCCCAAATCCGGACCCGTTCGCATGGGTCCGTTCGGCCGATTCGCCGCTCCCGTGAGAGGGGTACCGTCAGGCGCCGAGCGGGTTTTCGAAAGGTGCGGACGATGGGCGACCGGGGCTTGATCATTTCTGCGCGCATAAAATCGCGTCGAATTCTCTAGAGCAAATTAACAGCCGTGAACCCGACAGCCGCGGACGACGTTTATTTCTTTCCCACCTCGTCCGGTCAACGCCGGCTCTGGCTGCTCGAGCAGCTCATGCCGCACAGCTCGGCGTTCCTCAACGCCTGGCGCCTGCGGCTCACCGGCCCGCTGGACCCCGGCCGGCTCGCCGAGGCCGTACGCATGCTCGCGGGCCGGCACGAGGCGCTGCGCACGACGTTCGCCGAGGCCGACGGCCTGCCGAGCCAGGTCGTGGCCAACCGCATCCGGCTACCGCTCGTCGCCATCCGGAAGTCCGATGTGGACGACATGGTCCGCGCGCCCTTCGACCTGGCTTCGGGACCGCTGCTGCGGGCCGCCCTGGTGCGCAACTCCGCCGAGGACCACGAGCTGATCTTCGTCGTGCACCAGGCGGTCGCCGACACCTGGTCGTGCGCCGTGCTGTTCGACGAGCTGGCCCGGCTCTACGGCGGGGAGCGGCTGCCCGCCCCGGACGTGCAGTACCCGGACTACGCGGTGTGGCAGCGCGAGCAGGCCGACGCGAACAGCTTCGTCGAGGCGCGCGCCTTCTGGGCACGGACGCTGTCCGGCATCCCGACCGAGCTGTCGCTGCCGACCGACCGGCCGGCCGTGGCCACCCGCGGGCGTGGCGCCGAGTACGTCGGCGAGCTCGACCCGCTGCCCCGCGTGTCGTTCGGCACGCTGCTCGCGGTGTACCAGTCGGTGCTGCACCGGCTGTCCGGGCAGGCCGACTTCCTCGTCGGCACGCTGGTGCCCGGACGCACCGGGCCGGGCACCGACCACCTCGTCGGGTTCCTCGCCAACACCCTCGCGCTGCCCGCGCGCATCGAGCCGGCCACGGTGTTCGCCGAGCTGGCCGCCCACAACGAGGACGCCGTGGAGGGCGCGCTCGCCCACCAGGACCTGCCGTTCGAGCAGCTCGTCGAGCTGCTCGCGCCGCGCCGGACCGTGGCGCACGGCCCGGTGGTGCAGGCGATGTTCGTCGTCGACCCGCCGATCGAGCCGGTCACCGTGGACGGGGTGACGTTCGCGCCGGAGCCGGTGCCCACGGGCGGCGCGCCGGCCGAGCTCATGCTGACGATCGTGCCCGGGCGGGACCGCTGGCTGGCCCGGTGGACCTACGACACCGACCTGTTCGACGCCGAGACCGTCGCGGGTTTCGCCGACATCTTCGCGGTGGCGCTGCGGGCCGCGCTGGCGGTTCCGGCCAGTCGGATCGCCGAGCTGCCCCTGACCACCGCCTCCCCGCCGGCCACCGCGGTGCGGTCGGGCCGGGTGCGCCTGCCGGACCTGCGCCGGTTCGGCGATGCGCCCGCGGTGGCCGGCCCGGGGGGCACCCTGAGCTACCGGGAGCTCGACGCGGCGGCCAACCGGCTCGCGCACCTGCTGGCCGACCACGGGGTCGGCCCGGACGTGCCGGTCGCGCTGTGCCTGGCCCGCGGCCCGGCGGTGGTCGCCGGCATCCTCGCCACGTGGCGGGCCGGCGGCGGGTACGTGCCGCTCGACCCGACCTGGCCCGCCGAACGGCTCACGACGATGGCGGCCGACTCGGGCGCGCCCGTGCTCGTCACGCACCGCGCGGCGCGCGGCGCCCTGCCCGGCGACTGGCGGGTGATCGACCTCGACAGCGTCAACCTCGGGGCGTGGCCGGACACGCCGCCGGACGTCCCGCCGCCGGACCCGGACGCGCTCGCCTACCTGCTCTACACGTCCGGCTCCACCGGGCGGCCGAAGGGCGTGGCGGTCACCCACGGCAACGTCGGGAACCTGTTGTCCCACCTGGACTCCCTGCTCGACCTGCGCCCCACCGACCGGGTCGCCGCGATCAGCAGCCCGTCGTTCGACATGTCGGTGGTCGAGCTGCTCGCCCCGCTGCTGCGCGGCGCGGCCGTGGTCGTGGTGCCGGCCGTCCAGGTCGCCGACGGCAACCGGCTGCGCGAGCAGCTCACCCGGGTCATGGCGACCGTCGTGCAGGCGACGCCGTCGGTCTGGCGGTCGCTGCTGGCCGCGGGTGGCGTGCCCCGCTCGGTGCGGCTGCGGATCTCCGGCGGCGAGGAGCTCACCCCCGACCTCGCGGGCGCGCTGCTGGCCGGCGGGGACCGGGTGCTCAACGGCTACGGGCCGACCGAGACCACCGTGTACTCGACCATGGGCGACGTGACCGGCGAAGCGGTGCGGCTCGGCCCACCGGTCGCGCAGACGACGTTGCACGTGCTCGACCCGGCGATGGCGGCGGTGCCCGACGCCGTGATCGGTGAGCTGTACGTGGGTGGTGCCGGGGTGGCGCGCGGGTACCACAACCAGCCGGCGCTGACCGCCGAGCGCTTCCGGCCGGACCCGTTCGGCGCGCCGGGCGGGCGCGTGTACGCCACCGGCGACCTGGTCCGGCGGCGCCGCGACGGGCTGGAGTTCGTCGGCCGCGCGGACCTGCAGGTAAAGGTGCGCGGGTTCCGCATCGAGCTCGGTGAGATCGAGTCGGCACTGCGCGCGCACGAGTCCATCCGCGACGCCGCCGTCGCGACATGGCGGGTGCGCGACGCCGACGTGCGGCTGGTCGCGTACCTGGTGCCGCGGCGCCGGCTAGGGATGGCGGAGCTGCGCCCGTGGCTCGCGGCGCGGCTGCCGGACTACATGCAGCCCAACCGGTTCGTGACGCTCAACGCGCTGCCGGTCACGCCGACGGGCAAGCTCGACCGGGCGGCACTGCCGGAACCGGCATGGGGCCGGCGGAAGGCGACGACGGTCGCGCCACGCACGGAGATGGAGCGTCGGCTGGCAGCGATCTGGCGCGAGGTGCTCAGCATCCCGCCGGACGTGGCACTGGGCGTGCACGACGACTTCTTCGCACTCGGCGGCCACTCACTGACCGCGACGCGGCTGCTCGCCCGCCTCCGCCACGGGCTGGCGGTCGAGGTGGAGCTGTCCACCCTGATCGCCACGCCGACGATCGCCGGGCTGGCCGCGTTCCTGTCGGCGTCGCCGACGGCCCGCCGCACGGTGACGATCAACCTCGACGGCCCACCGAACGGCGTACTACATGGAGCCCCAGCCGGCGACGAACCGTGACCTGACCGGCCCCCGCCACCCGCGCCAATGCACTGTCGGCGGGTACGAGACGAACGCCTGGTGCTACTTCTCCTGCACCAACGGCGCCGCGCCACACGGCGAGCCGACCGCCATGCCCGAGCGCACGATCACGATCAACCTCGCCAGCCCACCGAACGGCGAGCCGAACCACCCCCGACCGACCCGTCCCGCCCGTGGCAGGCGTGCCGCACCATCCCGAGTGCACAATCGCCGGGTGCGAGCCGAACGCCTGGTCACCTTGCTGTTCCTCCTCCAGCAGCGGCGCCGTGCCACGGCGGCCGAGCTGGCCGCGGCGCTCGCCGTGTCCGAGCGCACGGTCTACCGCGACATCGCCGCGCTCGAGGCCGCCGGGGTTCCACTGTGGACGGAACAGGGCCGCGCCGGGGGCATCCGGCTGACGGACGGCTGGCGTACCCGGCTGGACGGCCTCACCGGCAAGGAGGCCGCGGCGATCTTCGCGATCGGGGTGCCCGACGTGCTCGCGGAGCTGGGCCTCGGCGCTGCCCTGACTGGCGCGCGGGCGAAGGTGCTGGCGACGCTGCCGGCCGGGCTGCGCGAGTACGCGGCCCGCGTCAGCGACCGCTTCCATCTCGACGCGCCCGGCTGGTTCCACCGGCCCGAGGAGGTCTCGCAGCTGGCGGCGATCGCGACCGCGGTGGCCGACGCCCGGCGGCTGCGGGTGCGCTACGGGCGGCGGGACCGCACGGTCGAGCGGGACCTGGAGCCGCTCGGCCTCGTCGTGAAGGCGGGCGTCTGGTACCTCGTCGCCCAGCCGGTGCCGGGCGACGGGCCGCGGACCTACCGGGTGGCGCGCATCGAGGACGTGGTTGCGGGCGAGCCGTTCGAGCGGCCGGACCTCGACCTGGCGGCGTGGTGGGCGCAGGCCTCGGCCCGGTTCGAGCGGTCCCTGCTGGGCGAGCGGGTGCGGCTGCGGCTGAGCCCGCGGGCACGGCGGATGCTGCCCGACGTGACCGACCGCGAGGCGGCCGCGGCGGCGCTGGCGGCGGCCGGCCCGGCGGACGCGGACGGCTGGTGCGAGGTCGGCCTGGACGTGGAGAGCGAGCGGGTGGCGCTCACGCAGCTCACCGCGCTCGGGCCGGGCGTGGAGGTGCTGTCGCCGGACTCGTTGCGGGCCGGGCTGGCCGACGTCGGCGCCCAGCTCGCAGCCCGCAACGGTCAGCGGTAGCCGGTGGCGTCCGCGGGCTTGCCCTGGCTCTCGACCTCCGCGATGTAGCGCCACGCGTCGGGGCGGCTGCCGTCGGCGTCGTCGAAGTCGTAGACCCGCGCCAGTTGTCCCGAGGACAGCGACTGGCCCGACCAGCGGGCCACGTCCGGGTCGGCGGCGAGCGCCGCGGCGGCCCGGCCGACGAGCAGCGGCGACTCGGAGATCACGAAGTGCGGCTGGACCTTCGCGGCGTCGCGCCAGTTGTCCTCGGTGACGCCGAACGCGTCCAGCATCGCCTCGGAACGCAGCCAGCCCGGGGTGAGCGCGACCGCCGTGCCGCCGAACTCGCGCAGCTCCGCGGCCTGGGCGAGCGCCAGCCGCTGCACGGACGTCTTCACCAGGTCGTAGAACAGGCCGGCTTCCGCCCGGTAGGCGGCGTTCGACTCCGCGGTCCCGTCGGTCATCTCGATCACCAGCCCACCGGGCCGGCGGATCAGCAGCGGCAGCGCGAAGTGGCTGGTGATCGCGTGCGTTTCGACGCCGAGCCGGAGCATCCGCAGCCCGCCCTCGAGCGAGTGCTCCCACACCTTCTTACCGAACGTGAGGTAGACGTCGCCGCCCCACACGTCGTTCACCAGCACGTCCAGCCGGCCGTGCGCGCGGTCGATCCGCTCGACGAGCGCGCGCACCTCGTCCGGCACGAGGTGATCCACCCGGATCGCGACACCCGTGCCACCCGCCGCCGTCACGAGCTCGGCGGTCTCCTCGATGGTCTCCGGCCGGTTCATCTCCGAGCGCTGCTCGCGCGTCGTCCGCCCGGTCACGTACACGGTCATGCCCAGCCGCCCCAGCTCGACCGCGATGGCGCGGCCGGCCGCGCGAGTTCCCCCGGCGACGAGGGCCACCTTTTCCTTGGTCATAGCGCCACCATGCCGGGAATACCTGACAACCGCCGTCGGGTTTCCGCGGCGGACCGGGTGACCACTACGCTTTGTCATGCCGTTGGGCCATTTGGGTAGACAAGCGCTCGCGCCGTGATCCACCGCTGGCGTGGTCCTAATGTCGGTGGCACACAGGTCGTGCGGTGCACGGCCTGTGAAATTTCGGGAGCGAGGCGGGCGATGGGGCGTCGGGCTGAATTTCGCGAAGTGCTCGCCATTCGCGAGTTTCGCGCGCTCTGGTTCGCGGAGTTGCTGTCCGTCTGCGGCGACCAGCTCGCCCGCGTGGGCCTCGCCGTGCTCGTCTACGCGCAGACGTCGTCGGCCACCTGGACCGCACTGACCTACGCGCTGACCTTCCTGCCGGCGCTCGTCGGCGGCGTCCTGCTGGGCGGGCTCGCCGACCGCTACCCGCGCCGCGAGCTCATGGTGTGCGTCGAGGTCGTGCGCGCCGTGCTCGCCGGGCTGATGGCGATCCCGGCGCTGCCACTGCCCGTGCTGCTGGTGCTCGTGTTCCTGCTGACCCTGGGCGGCGCGCCGTTCAAGGCGGCGCAGCAGGCGCTGCTGCCCACGGTGCTGCACGGCGACCGCTACGTCGCGGGGCTGGCGCTGCGCACCGTCACGGGCCAGAGCGCGCAGCTCGCCGGCTTCCTCGGCGGCGGCGCACTCGTCGCCGTGCTCGACGCGCACGCGACCCTGGCGCTGAACGGCGGCACGTTCCTGCTGAGCGGCCTCGTGATCGCGGCCGGCGTGCGCCGCCGGCCCGCCGCGCGGGCGCCCCACGACGCGCGGTCGACCGGCGCGGCGAAGCTGATCTGGCGCGATCCCCGGCTGCGCGGGCTGGTCGCGCTCTCCTGGCTCGTGGGCCTGTTCGTCGTCCCAGAAGGACTGGCCGCGCCGTACGCCGCCGGACTCGGTGTCGCGGCGGCCGCCGTCGGCATGCTCATGGCGGCGGACCCGGTGGGCAGCATCGTGGGCGCCTGGGTGGTTGCGGGCATCCCCGAGGGGCGCCGGGACACGGCGACCACTGTCTTCGCGGTCGCCGCCGGCGTGCCGCTCGCCCTGTGCGTGTTCGGCCCACCGCTGGGCCTCGTGCTGCTGCTGTGGGCGATCTCGGGCGCGTGCGCGACCGCGTACCTCGTGCTCGCCCAGGCGTCGTTCGTCGTCAACGTCCCCGACCACCACCGGGGCGCCGCGGCGGGACTGGCCGGTGCCGGGGTGCTGTCCTCACAAGGGATCGCGGTCCTCGGTGCAGGCGTGCTGGCGGACCTGACCAGCCCCGTCGTCGCGGTCGCCGCCGGTGGTGTGGCCGGTGTCTTGCTCACCGGTTTGGTGGGAACGTCGAGGCTTCGCGCCGCCCGCGCCCGGCGGGTACATTCGCCCGCCCTGGCGGGCGGACGCGAAGACGACGACGAACACGACTATCCGCTTACCAGTCCTTGTTCGACATGGTGGTTTCCTCCTCCCATGGCGCTCGCCGCCGAGCACGGCGTCGGAGCAGTCGGCGGATTCGGTGCGTTCACCGCTCCGCACTCACGGCTGGTGTCGTCCGCCAACGGTTTCCAGGGCGGAAACGGCAATGGCAGAGCCGAGAAAAACGGGGCAAGCATCACCAGTCCTTGTTCGTCATCACTGGCACCTCCTCCCGGTGCGACCGCCGGCGAGCACGGCGATAAGGGTGCTGATCAGGTGGTTTTCGCCCGACCGGCGCACCCAGCATCCCTTTCGACTGATCAGCGGTCCAGCGCGCCGGCACGCTGGGCGCTGTGGCGCGAGCCGCGCGGGGTGCTCTCGCTGATCCTCGGCGTGGAGGCCGCGGCGGTCGCGGCGACGGTACTGCTGGCCTGGCGCCAGGCGATCGGGCCGAAGGACCTGATCGTCCTCGGCATCCTCCTGGTCCTGGGACTGGCGATGGGCGAGGCGACCCGGCACGTGGAGCGCGTGCGGCGGCGGTTCAACGACACGCCGCACGTCAACCTCACCTCGGTGTGGACGTTCTCCGCCGCGCTCGTGCTGCCCCCGAGCCTGACCCCGGTGCTGGTCGGCGTCCTCTACGTGCACCTGTTCTGGCGCAGCTGGTACCGGGTGCGCGGCGTGCACGCCTACCGGCTCGTCTTCACCGCGTCGACGGTCGTGCTCGCGGCGTACACGGCGTGGGCCGTCCGCGGGCTCTTCGCGCCCATCCCCTGGGACCACCCGCTGATGGTCGGCGCGGTGGCCCTGGCGGTGCTCGCGTACTCGGCCGTGAACTCGGGCCTGGTGGCGGTCGCGATCACCTTGCACGAGCGGCGGCTGGACGTGCGCCGGGCGCTGGGTACCGGCAAGGAGAACGCGCTGGAGTACGGCACGCTCGGGCTGGGGGCGATCACCGCGCTGCTGATCTCCGTCAACCCGGGCTGGGCGCTGATGATCGTGCCCGCGTTGCTGGTGCTGCATCGCAGCGTGCTGATGCGCCAGCTCGAGGAGGCCGCGTCGACCGACCAGAAGACGGGCCTGACGAACGCGACCGCGTGGACGAACCTGGCCGCCACGGAGATCCAGCGAGCGCGGCGCGACGAGACGCAGGTCGGCGTGCTGATGGTCGACCTGGACCACTTCAAGCAGGTCAACGACGCGCACGGGCACCTGGTCGGCGACCGGGTGCTACAGGCGGTGGCCGAGGCGCTGACCGCGTGCGCCCGGCGCTACGACGTACTCGGCCGCTGGGGCGGCGAGGAGTTCGTGATGCTGTGCCCGGAGGTGTCGGCCGAGGGGCTGCGGCAGATCGGCGAGTGCGTCTGCGAGCGGGTGCGGGCCCTGCGCGTCCCGGTGGCGGAGCCCGGCGGCGGCGCGGTGGAGGGCCTGTCGGTGTCGGTGGGCATGGCCCTGTACCCGGAGTTCGGCCCGGAGCTGCAGGACGTCCTGCTGGCCGCGGACGACGCCCTGTTCGTGGCCAAGGACTCCGGCCGCAACCAGGTCCAGACCATCGTCGCCGCAATCGGCGACCTGACCACCCCCCGAACCCCAAGCCAAACCCCGTAACCGCGAGTCCCCCACTCCAGCTCGCGAGTCCCCCGCTCTCGCACCGCGTGTCCCCCGTTCCGGACCCGCGAGTCCCCCGTTCTCGCCCGCGAGTCCTCCGTTCCGAACGCGAGTCCCCGCCCTCGCCCGCAAGGCCCTAGCCCCTCGCTCGCGTGTCCCCGCTCTCGCACCTGAGCCCCGCCCTTGTCCGCGAGTCCAACGCCCAAGACCCGCGAGTCCAACCCTCCCGACCCGCGAGTCCCCCGTTCCAGCCCCGCGAGTCCCCCGTTCTCGCTCGCGTGTTTCCGCTCTCGCATCTGAGCCCCGCCCTCGCCCGCGTGTCCCCGTTCCGAACCGGGGACACGCGAGACCGGAACCGGGGACACGCGAGACCGGAACGGGGACACGCGGGCTGGAATGGGGGACACGCGGGCTGGAACGGGGGACTCGCGGGGTGGGTCAGCCGTTTGAGTCGTCGGGCTTGGCGGCCAGGTAGGCGGCGCGGGCGCGGCTGAGCTCGCCTCGGTGGTCCTCGGCCCACTTGGCGAGCGGGAGCAGTGCGCGCAGCAGTGAGCGGCCCATCGGCGTGAGCTGGTACCAGGTGGAGCCGAACCGGTTGGGGCGCTCGATCTTGACCACGAGCCCGTCGCGCTGCATGCGGTGCAGGGTCTCGGTGAGGACCTTCTGGCGCAGCGGCCGCTCGTGGGTGACCCAGCCGAGCCGTTCCTCGGTCCGGTTGATGTGCTCGAGCAGCTTGGAGTACGTCATCGGGCGCGCGGTCAGCGACGCGAGCACGGCCGTGACCCACTGGCCCGACAGTGCTCCCATGGCCTCGTGGATGCCGTGCCGGTACGGCAGGCTCTCCTCGCTCACGCTCTCTCCCCAACCGTCTTCGGGACAACCAGTGTGCCCGATCGACGACATTGCGTGTTCAGGAACCTTGTTACTCCGAACGAGTGAAAGCACACGGGAAACCGCAGGTCGCTTCAAGCACCCGGCCGGGTTACCGGGCTACGCACCTTGCAGTGCGCCGAGGGCCGCGGTGTACGAAAGGCTGGCCGCGGCGGTTTGGCTGCGGGTCGGGGAGCCGGGGCGACGGTGACACCGATGAATCCGAGCCGCGGGTGACCATCCTCGCCTGCGTTGTCGGTGTCATCGTCAACCTGTCCTCCTGTCCCAGGCGGCGGCCAACCATGGTCGGCGGGTGCCAGGGCGGCCCGGATGAGGGGTGCCGTCCGAGCGCCCGCCGGCCATCCCGGCCGCGCCGGGACACCGCCGGTGATCGCACGATGAGGGGGTCACCGGCGGCCCCTCCTCAAGCAGCCTTCGCGAGCTCCTCGAACTCGTCGTCGGACAGCTCGATCGCGGCGGCCGCGGTGTTCTCCTCCAGGTGCGCGACGCTCGCGGTGCCCGGGATCGGGAGCATGACCGGGGACCGCTTGAGCAGCCAGGCGAGCGCGAGCTGCGAGGGGGTCGCACCGTGCCGTTTCGCGAACCCGTCGAGCGGGCCGCCGGGTTCGGCGAGCTCGCCGGTGGCCAGCGGGAACCACGGGATGAAGCCGATGCCGTGCTGCGCGCAGTGCTCGAGCAGCGGCTCCGCGCGGCGGTTGGCGATGTTGTAGAGGTTCTGGACGGAGACGATCTCGGCGTGCCGTTGCGCCTCGGTCAGCTGCTCGACGCTCACCTCGCTGAGCCCGATGTGGCGGATCTTGCCTTCCTGCTGGAGCAGCCGCAGCTCGCCGAGCTGGTCCGCGAGCGGCACCGTGCGGTCGATGCGGTGCAGCTGGAACAGGTCGATGCGCTCGACGCCGAGGTGGCGGAGGCTGAGCACGCACTGCTGGCGCAGGTACTCGGGCCGGCCGAGGGGCCGCCAGTCGCCGGGCCCGGCGCGGGTGAACCCGGCCTTGGTGGCGATCACGAGGCCGTCCGGGTAGGGATGCAGGGCCTTCTTGATGAGCAGCTCCGCGACGAAGGGCCCGTAGGAGTCGGCGGTGTCGATGAGGTCGACCCCGAGCTCCACCGCGCGGCGCAGGACGCGCACGGCCTCGTCGGGGTCCTCCGGGTCGCCCCACACACCGGACCCGGTGAGCTGCATGGACCCGTACCCGAGCCGGACGACGTCCAGGTCACCGCCGAGGCGGAAGGTCCCGGACGCCGTCGCCACACGTTCCGTCATGGCCCCGAGGCTAATCCCGGCCCGCGCCACTCGCCGATCTTCTTCGAGTACTGCGTGATCGAGGTGGTCGTGGCCGCACTCGACCCGGCCGGCACGAACCACGACATCGGGCACGACGACCGCGCCGGCCACTCGGCCACTCGGCCGTCCGCCTCCGACTCCGCTGCTCCGGCTCGGGCTCGGCTACCTCCGGCTCGGCTACCTCGGGTTCCGCCGCCTCCGGCTCCGCCGCCTCCGACTCCGCTGCCTCCAGCTTCGCCACCTCCGACTCAGCTACCCCGGATTCCGCAGCCTCCAGCTCGGCTACCCCGGCTCCGCTGCCTCCAGCTCCGCCACCTCGGGCTCGGCTGCCTCCGGTTCCGTCGCCTCCGGCTCGACCGCGTCCACCTGCCCCGGCCCGGCGGCGATCACCGGCCCGCGTCCGAGCTCGGTGCGGGTGATCGTCAGCGGTGTAGGCCCTCGGCCACCTTCTCCGCGATCAACTCGAACGAGTGGATCCGGTCCGGGAGGTCGTAGACCATCGTCGTCAGCATCAGCTCGTTCGCGCCCGTGCGGGCGAGCAGGTCGGTCAGGCGCTCGAGCACCGTCGACGGCGAGCCCACCGCCTGGTCGGTGAACCGGTCCTCGGCGAAGGCCCGCTCCTGGTCCGTGTACGGGTACGCCGCCGCCTCCTCCGGCGTCACCAGCGGCTGCGGCATCCCCTGCCGCAGCTTGAGGAACGCCAGCGACGCCGGCCCCGCCAGGAACCTGGCCCGCTCGTCCGTGTCCGCGCACACGGCGTTCACCGCGATCTTCGCGTACGGCTCGGGCAGCCAGCGCGACGGCCGGAACGACGAGCGGTACAGCTCCAGCGCCGGCACCGTGTTCGCCGAGCTGAAGTGGTGCGCGAACGAGAACGGCAACCCCAGCGCACCCGCCAGCTGGGCCGAGAACCCGCTCGATCCCAGCAGCCAGATCGCCGGCTCGTTCCCCCGGCCCGGCACCGCCGTGATCGGTCCGTCGGCGGCGGAGAAGTACCCGATCAGGTCCGACAGCTCCTGCGGGAAGTTCTCCGCGGACAGCCCGGCCATCGTGCGGCGCAGCGCGAGCGCGGTCCGCTGGTCGGTGCCCGGCGCGCGCCCGATGCCGAGGTCGATCCGGCCGGGGTGCAGCGCCTCGAGCGTGCCGAACTGCTCGGCCACCACCAGCGGCGCGTGGTTGGGCAGCATCACCCCGCCGGAGCCGACCCGGATCGTCGAGGTCACGGCGGCCAGGTGGGCGATCAGCACCGCCGGCGCGGAGCTCGCGATCGAGGGCATGTTGTGGTGCTCGGCCACCCAGATCCGCCGGTACCCCAGCTCCTCCACGCGCCGGGCGAGCGCGGTGGTGGCGAGCAGGGCGTCGGTGGCGCTCGCGTCGCGGGCGAGCGGGGCCAGTTCGAGAACGGAAAGCGGCACGTCGATCACATTCCGGCCAACCGCGCGCGGCCGTAGGTTTGTTCCCGGCTCCACCGTTCCCGGGCAGATCCGAAGGAGGGCGCCGTGTACGACCCCCACGCCCTGCTCACCCTGGTGCTGGTCGGCGCCGGCATCCTCGTCGGCGCGACCGTGGCCAAGCGGACCGGGCTGCCGGCGCCGGTGGTGCTGCTCGTCGTGGGCGTGCTGCTGAGCCTGACCCCCGCACTGCACGACTTCGCGATGGCGCCCGAGGTCGTGATCCTGCTGTTCCTGCCCGCGCTGCTGTACTGGGAGTCGCTGACGACCTCGCTGCGGGAGATCCGCGCGGACCTGCGCACGGTGCTGCTGACCTCGATCGTGCTGGTGCTGATCACCGTGCTCGTGGTGGCCGCGGTCGCGCACGCGCTGGGGCTGCCGTGGCCGGTCGCGGTCGTGCTCGGCGCCGTCGTCGCGCCGACCGACGCGACCGCGGTGGCGGCCCTGGCCAGGCGGCTCGACCACCGCACGCTGACCATGCTGCGCGCGGAGAGCCTCATCAACGACGGCACCGCGCTGGTCGTGTTCGCCATCGCGGTCGGCGTGGCCACCGGCGAGCGCGACCTGACCTGGTACGGGCCGCTCGCCGAGTTCGCCCTGTCCTATGTGGGCGGTGCGGCGATCGGCCTGGTCGTCGCCTGGCTGACCCTGCAGGCGCGCAAGGTCATGACCGGCACGCCGCTGGCCAGCGGGATCAGCGTGCTCACCCCGTTCCTCGCCTACCTGCTCGCCGAGGAGATCCAGGCGTCCGGCGTGCTCGCGGTGGTGGTGGCCGGCCTCGCGCTCAGCCAGGCCGGCCCGCGGACGATCCCCGCCCGCGTGCGGCTGCAGACCTACGCGTTCTGGCAGGTCAGCACGTTCCTGCTCAACGGCGCGCTGTTCGTGCTCATCGGGCTGCAGCTCAACGGCGCGGTGCGCGCGGCCGACGGCACCCTCGGCCGGGCGCTGGGCATGGCGCTCGCGGTGTCCGGCGCGGTCATCGGCACGCGGCTGCTGTGGGCCTACACGGTGCCCTACGTCATCCGCGCGCTCGACCGCCGCCCGGCCCAGCGGCTGCGCCGGGTCGGCGCCCGGCAGCGGCTGCCGAACGCGTGGGCCGGCTTCCGCGGCGCGGTCTCGCTCGCCGCGGCGCTCGCCGTGCCGCACTCGGTCCCCTTCCGCGACGAGCTGATCATCGTGACGTTCGGGGTCATCCTCGTGACGCTCGTCCTGCAGGGCCTCACGCTGCCGGCGGTGCTGCGCTGGGCGCGCCTGCCCGAGGACCGCAAGCTCGAGCAGGAGTACGTCCTCGCCCAGATCCGCTCGCTGGAGGCGGGACTCGAGGCGATGCCCGAGGCGGCCCGGCGGCTGGGCGTCTCCGACCCGGCCCGCGAGCGGCTCGCCGCCGACTACGCCGCGAAGCTGCGCCGCCTGGAGGCCGGCGGGCGCGACTCCCCCGACGAGCCGGACGAGCGGCTGGAGGCGGAGCTGCTGCGCAACGAGCTGCTGGCCGTGAAGCGGGCGACCGTCGTGGCACTGCGCGACCAGCACGTCATCAGCGACACCGTGCTGCTGCGGCTGCAGGCACAGCTCGACGCCGAGGAGAACCGGATCGATCCCGCCTCGACCGTCGACTAGTCAGTTGGTCCTTGGCGGCGGGAATGCGCTGGTTGGCCGACGCCGGATGACCTTGCGGGCGGCTAGGGTCTGCGCGCAGCCGTACCAATGGAGGACAGCATGTCAGTCCGGCGCGCCGCCGCGGCGCTACTGGTTTCGCTCGTGACTGCCGGACTGGCCACCACGCCGGCGGCCGCCGACCGGGGGCACGACCACGGTCCGGAGGCGCGGCACTCGCTGCGCGGCCCGGTCACCGACGAGAACTTCTACTTCGTCATGGCGGACCGGTTCGCCAACGGTGACACCGCGAACGACCAGGGCGGGCTGGGCGCCGACCCGCTGGTGTCGGGCTTCGACCCGACCAAGAAGGGCTTCTACAACGGCGGCGACCTCAAGGGGCTGCGCGGCAAGCTGGACTACATCCAGGGCCTGGGCACCACGTCGATCTGGCTGACGCCGAGCTTCAAGAACAAGGCGGTGCAGCTGGAGGACGGGCCGAGTGCCGGCTACCACGGCTACTGGATCACCGACTTCACCCAGATCGACCCGCACCTCGGCACGAACGACGACCTGGCCTCGCTCATCCGCGACGCGCACAAGCGCGGCATGAAGGTCTACTTCGACATCATCACCAACCACACCGCGGACGTCATCGGCTACGCCGAGGGCGCGCGCAAGACCTACACGTCCAAGGACGTCGCGCCGTACCGGACCGCGGCCGGCCAGACGTTCGACGACCGCGACCACGCGGGCGCCAACAGCTTCCCCGCGCTCGACGCGGCGTCGTCGTTCCCGTACCACCCGGTGCTCGACCCGGCCGAGCAGAACCTCAAGGTGCCGTCCTGGCTCAACGACACCACGCTGTACCACAACCGCGGCGACACGACGTTCACCGGCGAGGACTCCCAGTACGGCGACTTCTTCGGCCTCGACGACCTGTTCACCGAGAACCCGCGCGTCGTCGACGGCATGTCCGACATCTACGAGCGCTGGATCGCCGACTTCGGCGTGGACGGCTTCCGCATCGACACGATGAAGCACGTCAACGACGAGTTCTGGCAGAAGTTCGGCCCGCGGGTGCTCGAGTTCGCGCACCAGCACGGCAAGCGCGAGTTCTTCATGTTCGGCGAGGTCTTCGACACCACGAAGGACTACACGTCGCACTTCACCACGACCGACAAGATGCAGTCGGTGCTGGACTTCCCGTTCCAGGACGCGGCGCGCAAGTTCGCCTCCGGCGGCGCGCCGACCGACCAGCTGGCCACGTTCTTCGCCGATGACGACTGGTACACCGACGCGGACTCCAACGTCTACGAGCTGCCGACGTTCCTCGGCAACCACGACATGGGCCGGTTCGGCAGCTTCGTGGTGGCCGACAACCCGGGCGCGGGCGACGGGGAGTGGGTGTCGCGCGACCGGCTCGGCCACGAGCTGATGTACCTCTCGCGCGGCAACCCGGTCATCTACTACGGCGACGAGCAGGGCTTCACCGGCCCGGGCGGCGACCAGGACGCGCGCCAGACGCTGTTCGCCTCGCGGGTGCCGGAGTACCTCGACGACGACCTGCTCGGCACGCCGGCCACGCACGCGACCGACAACTTCGTCCCGACGCACCCGCTGTACTCCTCGATCGGCAAGCTCGCGTCCGTGACGCGGGCGAACCCCGCGCTGCGCGACGGCACGCAGCAGAGCCGGCTGTCCTCTTCGGACGCCGGGGTGTACGCGTTCTCCCGGATCGACCGGCGCGCGCAGCGGGAGTACGTGGTGGCGCTGAACAACAGCGAGGTGCCGGCCACCGCGGCCATCCCGACGTACACGACGCAGCGCGCGTACTCGCGCGTGTACGGCTCGGGCGCGTCGCAGGTGTCGAGCGGGCGCGACGGGAAGCTGACCGTCACCGTGCCTCCACTGTCCACTGTGGTCTACGGGCTCGACGGCAAGATCCCGCGCTCGCACGCGGCGCCGCGGGTCTCGCTGGCCGCGCCCGCCCCGGCGACGCAGGGCCGGGTGGAGATCGACGCGTCGGTCGGCGGTTCCTCGCTGTACGAGGTGTCGTTCGAGGCACGCGTCGGCGGCGGCCGCTGGCAGCCGATCGGCACGGACGACAACGCGCCGTACCGGGTGTTCCACGACGTCTCGTCGCTGAACCCGGGCACGCCGGTCGAGTACCGGGCGGTCGTGCTGGACAACGCCGGGCACACCCGGCCGGCGGCCGCGGTGCGCGGCCGGGTGCCGCAGCCGAAGCTGACGATCGAGGCGCCGGCCGAGGGCGGCGGCGTGCGCGGCACGGTCCCGGTGCGGGCGGTGGCCGACCCGGAGAAGCCGTCGTACGTGGTGACGATCCAGCGCAGCGTCGACGGCGGCGCGTGGACGACGGTCGGGCAGGACGACACGTCGCCGGCGTACACGGTGTTCGACGACCTCGGCGCGCTCGGGCTGGCCGCGGGGACACCGGTGGCCTACCGCGCGACGCTGCCGTCGGGCGCGGTGAGCGAGCCGCGGACCGTGCGCTACGCCGGGCCGCCGCTGGAGACGGCCGAACTGCGGTACTTCCGCCCGGCGGGCGACTACGACACCGATGCCGGCCAGTGGGGCCTGCACATGTGGGGCGACGCGGTCGACCCGGCGGTGCTGGCGCAGATCGCGTGGGACCGGCCGTGGCCGCTGGCGCGGGTGGAGGACGGCTGGGCGGTGTACGAGATCCCGCTGGTGGACGACACCAAGCCGGTGAACTTCATCATGCACCTGCCCGCGGGCGACGCGGTCCCGGACAGCCGCGAACCGGGCGGCGACCGCGCGTTCCTGCCGATCGACCACCCGACGGTGTGGCTCAAGCAGGGCGACCCGACGGTCTACCCGGCACAGCCGACGACCTAGCCGGACCGGCTAGGTTGGCCGGCGTGGCGGGAAAGGGAACGCCGGCGACCGCGTTGCTGGCCAAGCAAAAGGTGCCCCACCGGGTGCACGAGTACGCGCACGACCCGCGGTCGGCGTCGTACGGGACCGAGGCGAGCGAGGTGCTCGGGCTGCCCGCGGAGCGGGTGTTCAAGACACTCGTGGCGGAGGTCGACGGGACGCTGACGGTCGGCGTCGTGCCGGTGGCCGGGCAGCTGGACCTCAAGGCGCTCGCCGCGGCCGCGGGCGGGAAGAAGGCCCGGCTGGCGGAGGTCGCCGCGGCGGAACGGGCCACCGGGTACGTCGCGGGCGGGATCTCGCCGCTGGGCCACCGCAAACGCTTGCCTGTGGTGCTGGACAGCTCGGCAAGCACCCACGAGACGATCTTCTGCAGCGCCGGCCGCCGCGGCCTGGAGATCGAACTGGCCCCCACCGAACTGGCCCGCCTGGCGAACGCCAAAATCGCCCCAATCGCCACCCACTAACCCCGCGCGAGTCCCCCACTCCCAACCCGCGAGTCCCCCACTCCAGCCCCGCGAGTCCCCCACCGGGGCCCGCGAGTCGCCCATTGCGGGCCCGCGAGTCCCCCGTTCCAGACCCGCGAGTACAACGCTCCCAACCCGCGAGTCCCCCGTTCCAGCCCGCGAGTCCCCCACTCCGACCCGCGAGTCTCCCAGTCCAGGCCCGCGAGTTCCCCGTTCTCGGCCGTGCCCGCCGCCGCGGCGCCCGCTGCCCGGCCGGTTAGCGCGACGCCGGCAGCCTGAAGCGCGGGTCGTGCTCGGTCCCGAACACGTGATCTGCCCCGACCGCGCCGCGCAGGTCGGGGCAGAATCGAGGACGTGACGAACCTGGCGAGCGACGAGGCGGTGATCGCGGCCGCCATCGCGGGGGACGAGGACGCGTTCGGGCGGCTCGCGGCCCGGCATCGCCACGAGCTGCACGTCCACTGCTACCGCATGCTCGCCAACTTCGAGGACGCCGAGGACGTGGTGCAGGAGACGCTCGTGCGCGCATGGCGGGCCCGGGACGGCTTCACCGGCACGGGCTTCCGCGCGTGGCTGTACAAGATCGCCACCAACGCGTGCCTGGACACCATCCGGCGCAGGAAGCGCGAGGTGGCGACCGCGGACTCGCCCGCGGAGGTCCCGTGGCTGCAGCCCTACCCCGACCACCTGCTCGACCTCGCCGCGCCGCCGGACGCGCGGCCCGACGCGATGGCCGTGGCGCGGGAGACCATCGAGCTCGCGTTCCTCGCCACGATCCAGCTGCTGCCCGCGCAGCAGCGAGCGATCCTGATCCTGCGCGACGTGCTGGAGTGGTCGGCGAAGGAGTCGGCCGAGCTGCTCGACACGAGCGTCGCCGGGGTGAACAGCGCGCTGCAGCGGGCCCGCGCGACGCTGCGCGGCAAGCTGCCCGCCCGGGACGAGCACGCGCCCGGCGAGCCGACCGAGGTCGAGCGCTCGCTGCTCGAGCGGTACATCGACGCTCACCAGCGCGGCGACGCCGACGCGCTGACCGCGCTGGTGCGCGACGACATCCGCATCACGATGCCGCCGCACCCGTGGGTCTACGACGGGATCCCCGCGATCGCACCGCTGCACCAGGCCGCGTTCGGCGGCTCGCACGGCGACTGGCTGCTGGTTGCGACGAGCGCGAACCGCCAGCTCGCCGCCGCCAACTACCTGCGCTCGCCGGGCACGGACACCTACGACGCGTTCAAGATCGACGTCCTCCGCTTCGCGGCCGGCGGCATCGCGGAGATCACCACGTTCGACAACACGCTGTTCGCGGCATTCGGCCTGCCGGCGAGATGGGAGGGTCCGTGAGGTTCCTGCTGATGCTCAGCGCCGACACCTCGGCCGAGCAGTCCTACGAGCTGCCCGGCTGCGCGGAGTGGGCGGCGGAGATGGCCGAGCGCGGCGTGCTGGTCGCCACGATGGGCCTGCACCCGCCGGCGTCGGCGAGCACGGTCCGCGTCCGCGGCGACGAGGTGCTGCTCACCGACGGCCCGTTCGCGGAGACCAAGGAGCAGATGGGCGGCGTCACGCTGATCGAGTGCGCCGACCGCGCCGAGGCGGTGCGGGTCGCGTCAAGCCATCCCTGGGCCGCGGTCGGCATGATCGAGGTGCGCCAGGTGCTCGGCCAGCCGCTCCAGGAAGGCCCGCTGCCCGCCGACGATCTTCTCCGCCGCGGCGCCGAGGTCGAACCACTCGACGCGGTCCAGCTCGGGGAAGGTCTGCCGGCGTCCTGACCGCGGCGGCCACTCGAGTTCGAACGTCCCCGGCACGATGCTGTCCGGGTCGAGCTCGCCGGCCACCGCCCACACGGTGACGGTCTTGCCGCCGGACTGGCGGACCTCGCCCAGCGCCACGTACTCGCCGCCGGGAGCGGGCAGACCGAGCTCCTCGGTGAACTCCCGGCGCGCCGCGGCCGCCGGCTCCTCGGGCGGCTCGTACTCACCCTTGACGACCGTCCAGGCGGCCGCGTCCTTCTTCGCCCAGAACGGGCCGCCCATGTGGCCCAGCAACACCTCGGTCCCGGCCGTTACCCGACGGAACAGGAGGATCCCGGCACTGCGCTTCCCTGGCACGGGCCCAGTCTGTCACCGCCCGCCGGCACCGGGTCAAGATCATCGGCGGCCTCCGGCCCCCGGAATCCACGCTACCGGCGGGCACCGACGAAACGGGCCCTGCAGGGAGGCTGTGGACAACCAGCCCGATTGAACGGTCCATTCAATCGGCCCCCGGGGCCCCCGATTTCAAGCCTAGCGACGAGATCCGACGATTCGGGGCCATCCAGGGTGCCCTGTGGACAAACGGACGGACTGACCGCCTGAGGGACCCCTTACCCCGCCTCAGGCCGGATCGGTGACGCCTCAGGCGGTGGGGTAAGGGATCGGCGGGCCAGGTATGGGTGTTCGTCCGATGCCCGGGGCCCGGCCTCAGGACGAATCTTCTCCTTGCCAGCGAAGGACCACCGGCAAGGAGAAGGAAATGAACAGCACACCTGAGGTCGTGCGGGCGGAGATGGACTACCGGCTCGAGCGCGCGCGTGCGGACGTGCGGCACGGGATCACCCGGGAGGACCTGCGCGCGGCACGGGAGAACCACCCGTCCTGGTGGCGTCGCGTGCGTGTGCAGCACCGCTCGACCGACAACGCCGCATGATCCGCGCGGGCCCCGCGCGGGCCGGCGCAATCCGAGGGACGCCCAAGGGGCGTCCCTCGGCCTTTTCATGCGGTGTGGGCGATCAGCTCGCGGAGCACGACCGGCCAGTTCTCCCGCGGAAACTCGTGGCCGGTGCGGGCCAGCACGACCAGGCGCGCGTCCGGGATCTCGCGGGCCAGTGCGGCGCCGTGCGCGAGCGGGAACAGCGGGTCCTCGTCGCCGTGTAGCACCAGGGTGGGCGCCTCGACGGCCGCGAGCTTGTGCCGCCAGCTCCCGCCGCCGCCCTCGGTCGCGTAGTGGTTCTTCGCCGCGGACTCGGGCGAGGCCGTCCGCCCGGCGGCGACGCGCGCCACCTCGCGCACGGCGGCCTCGTCGAACGGCTTGCTTCGCGCGGCGGCCACCCGCCAGCCCGCCACTAGGTGGTCGACAACCGCGTCGGGGTCGGTCCAGTCCGGCTCCGGGACGTCGTCGACGCCGCCCATCGGGAGGTCCTCGTCGCCGGCGCCGCCGCTCGTGGAGATCAGCGTCAGCGTGCGCACCCGCCCGGGCGCGGAGATCGCGAGCAGCTGCGCGATCGCCCCGCCCATCGACATCCCGACCACGTGCGCCCGCGCCACGCCGAGCGCGTCGAGCACGCCCGCCGCGTCGGCGAACAGGTCGTCGGAGGTGTAGCCCGGCCGGCCCGGCGGGTAGCTCACCGACCCGCCGGTGTCGCGGTGGTCGTAGCGGATCACGTAGCGCCCGGCCGCCGCGAGGCGGCCGCAGAACGCCGGCTCCCACCAGTCCATCGACGCGCCCGCGCCCATGATCAGCAGCACCGCCGGGTCGGCCGCGGCGCCGAACGTCTCCGCCGCGATCCGCGCCCCGCCGACGTCGAGCAGCATCACGCCACCCGCCCGAGCTTGCCCAGCAGCACGGTGAACGGCGGCGCGCCGGCCGGGACCGGCACCGGGTCGGCGAACAGGCCGGGCTCCTTCGGGCCGGCGGCGAACCGTTGCAGCAGCGAGACGGCGTCCGGGTTCGGCCCGTAGGGCAGCCCGGCCGCGGTGGCCAGGTCCCAGCCGTGCACGAGCGCCTCCGACAGGCTGATCGTCGCGATGGCCCGGCCCGCCATCCGGCCGTCGCCGAACGGGTGCTCGGCGGCGAGCGCGGCCGGGTCGCCGAACGCGCCGAGGCAGCGCCGGGTGGCGTCGTCGTACGCGTCGAGCAGGTCGGCCGGGCGGTCCGCCGGCGCGCCGGACACGGTGCCGGCGAAGTACCCGAGCGCGTCGACGAGGTGGTCGGCCACCTCGCGCACGGTCCACTCGCGGCACGGGCTCGGCGCGCCCCACCGGTCCGCCGGGATCGCGGCTAGCACCGCCCGGGTGTCCCGGTAACAGGCGGCGAGCAGGTCGAGGTCGACGTCGAGGTGCAGGCCGTTCGGCCGGTTCATGGTTGCTCCCTTGTCCGGTGTACGCCCCACCGACGAACGCCCCCTGCCCGGATCGACACCCCTCAGGAGGAAACCTCCGCGAGCCGGCCGGCCAGGTAGCGGCGTTCGGCGTCGCTTCCCGTCAGCTCGATCGCCTCGCGGTACGCCGACGCCGCCTCGGCGAAGCGGTCCAGCCGACGCAGCAGGTCCGCGCGGGTGGCCGGGAGCAGGTGGTAGCCCGCGAGCTCGCCCCGCCCGGCGAGGTCGTCCACCAGCGCGAGGCCGGCCGCGGGACCGTCGGCCATGGCCACCGCGACCGCCCGGTTGAGCTCCACCACCGCGGACGGGACGAACCGCGCGAGCTCGGCGTACAGCGACGCGATCTGGCGCCAGTCGGTGTCCGCCGCGCTGCGGGCGGTCGCATGGCAGGCCGCGATCGCCGCCTGCACCTGGTACGGCCCGGGCGCGCCACGCCGCAGCGCGGTCTCCAGCAGCGCCACCGCCGACGCGATCTCCCCGGCGTCCCACCGCGAACGGTCCTGCTCCTCCAGCGTGACCAGGTCGCCGGACGCCGACACCCGCGCGGCCCGGCGCGCGTCGTGCAGCAGCAGCAACGCCAGCAGCCCCTCGACCTCCGGCTCGGCCGGCAGCAGCGACGCCAGGACCCGGGCGAGCCGGATCGCCTCCTCGGTCAGCGAGCGGCGCACCAGGTCCGCGCCGGTGCTCGCCGCGTAGCCCTCGTTGAACAGCAGGTACAGCACGCCGAGCACCGCGTTCGTGCGCTCCGGCAGCAGGTGCGCGGGCGGCACCCGGTACGGGATGCCGGCGTTGCGGATCTTCTTCTTGGCCCGCACCAGCCGCTGGGCCATCGTCTTCTCCGGCACCACGAACGCGCGCGCGATCTCCGCGGTGGTCAGCCCGGCGAGCGTGCGCAACGTGAGCGCCACCCGCGCCTCGAAGGCGAGCGCCGGATGGCAGCAGGTGAACATCAGCCGCAGCCGGTCGTCGCGGATCGCCTCCACCGGCTCGGGGTCCGCGTCCGGGCCGGCCAGGGTCGCGACCGCACGCAGCTTCGCCGCGCCGACCGCCTCGCGGCGCAGCCGGTCCACCGCCCGGTTTCGCGCGGTCGTCGTCAGCCACGCACCCGGCTTGCGCGGCACGCCGTCCCGCGCCCAGCGCTCCATGGCCATCGCGAACGCGTCCGAAGCGCACTCCTCGGCGAGGTCCCAGTCCCCCGTCACCCGGATCAGCGTGGCGACGACCTGCCCCCAGTCCGCGCGGAACGCCGCCGCGACGGCCGCTTCGACCTCCGGGCGGTGCTCCGGTGACGTCGGCTCGCTCACCAGAGCGGCCGCACCTCGACCATGCCGAAGCGCGCCACCGGGTGCGCCGCGGCGACCGCGACCGCTTCGTCCAGGTCGGCGCACTCGATCACGGACAGCCCGCCGATCTGCTCCTTGGTCTCGGCGAACGGCCCGTCGGCGAGCAGCACCTCGCCGTCGCGTACCCGCACGGTCCGCGCCTCGCCGGGCGGGCGCAGCACCTCGCCGCTGACGAGCACGCCGCGGCGGGTCATCTCCGCCGCCCACGCGACCGCGTCGTCGGCCGCGCAGATCTCCCTCGAGGACGGGCCGGCCTCCTCGCCCGCCTCGCCGCCGATCAGCAACAGGTAGCGCACGTTGCCATCGTCGCACCGTGATGGGAATACGTCCCACCTAACGGGTCTCGTGACGTGCCCGCTCTTCGTAGTACGGTTCGTAGTGACCCGATGGCGGTGGGTAATGCCCGTACCTGGGGAGGATCGGTGGCCTCAACCCTGCGCGTCGGCTACCGCGGCGTCTTCGCGCGCACCGAGTTCCGGGCGCTGTTCGGCGCGCACGCGATCTCCGTGGCGGGCGACCAGTTCGCGCGCGTCGCGCTGTCGGTACTCGTGTTCGACCGCACGCACTCCCCGGCGTGGACGGCCCTCACCTACGGCCTGACGTTCCTCCCCGACCTCGTCGGCGGCCCGCTGCTGTCCGGCCTCGCCGACCGCCATCCACGACGCGGGCTGATGATCGGCGCCGACCTGCTCCGGGCCGGCCTGGTCGCGCTGATGGCGGTGCCCGGCATGCCGCTCGCGCTGCTGTGCGCGCTGCTGGTCGTGGTGCAGCTGATCAGCGCGCCCGCCAATGCCGCCCGCGGGGCGCTGCTGCCCGCGGTGCTCGGCGACGCGGACTACCCGGCCGGGCAGGCGGCCATGCAGTCGGTCATGCAGTTCGCGCAGGTGGCCGGGTTCGCCGCGGGCGGCGCGCTCGTCGCGGCCGTCGGCACGGGCGGGGTGCTGCTCGCCGACGCCGCCACGTTCACCGCGTCCGCGTCGCTCGTGTGGGCATTCGTGCGGCCGCGACCGCCGGCGGCCGGGCACGCGGACGTCGTGCGGCGCGCGTGGTGGCCGGACTTCGTGGCCGGCACGAAGCTCGTGTGGACCGACCGCAAGCTGCGCGCGCTCGTCGCTTTCGCCTGCCTGTCAGGGTTCTACATCGTGGGCGAGGCGCTCGCGGTGCCGTACGCGAGCGCCCTGCACAGCAGCGCGGTCGCGGTCGGGTTCATGTTCGCCGGGTACGCGGCGGGCGCGACGCTCGGCATGCTCGTGGTCGCGCGGCTGCCGGCGCCCCGGCGGCTCGCGCTGCTCCCCCCGCTCGCGGTCGGCACGTCCGTGCCGCTGATCGTGTGCTTCGCCGACCCCGCCCTGGCCGTGGTGATCGCGTTGTTCGTCCTGTCCGGCGTGGGCAGCGCGTACCAGGTGATCGCGTCGACGACGTTCGTGATCGCGGTGCCGGACTCGCGCCGCGGGCAGGCGTTCGGGCTCGCGGTCACCGCGCTGAAGGTGTCCCAGGGGATCGGCGTGACGCTCGCCGGGCTCGCGGCCGAGGGCCTGGGGCCCTACCTCGTGGTCGGCGTCGCCGGCGTGCTGGGCGTGCTCGCCGCGTTGCTGGTCTCGTGGTCGTGGCGTGCGGCCGGCGGCCGGGCGTTCGCGCTGGCCGCGAGCTGACTGGACACGTCCGCCTGGTCGCGACCGACACCGACGTGGGTTAGGCCGATCGAGTGGCATACCGGACACGGGTAACACGCACTGTGATCACAGCGATCACAGGATAGGTCCCGACTACTCCCAGTAGCCGTCCGGTTGATCAAGGTCTTTCCGTGGCCCGACGCCCTTTTCGAGGAACCATGCGCAATCTGCTCCCTTCGTTCCGGAGCATGCTGTCACTCACCGTGCTCGCCGGCATCGGCCTCGCCGGCCTGCTCGCGCCGTGGACCTGGACCCAGCTGCTCGCCGTCGTCCTCGTCGTCGTGATCGTCCTGACCATGATCGCGCGCAACGCGCTGCGCCGGGCGTCCCGCCGCATCGACACGATCCTCGACGAGGAGCTGAGCGCCGACGGCGACAGCGAACCGGCCCGACCGCGACACCGCGCCGCGGCCAGGACGGCGGCTAGGACTGTGGCTCGTGCGCGGCCGGCAGCTCCTGCGTACTCCGGGTGCCGGGCAGCCGCGGGCGGGGAATGCCGGAGATCCGCGAGCAGTCCCGCCCCGCGTCCTTCGCCTCGTACAGCGCCGCGTCCGCGGCCAGCAGCAGCGTCGTGGGGTCCAGGCCGTGTTCGGGGAAGATCGCGGCGCCGACCGACACCGTCAGGCCGGTGATCGTCCGCTCCGTCCCGTCGAGGTCGATCGTCGTGACCGTCAGGTCCGCCACCACCGTCCGGATCCGCTCGGCGGTGTGCAGCACGTCGTCCCGGCCGAGCCCGGGCAGCACCACCGCGAACTCCTCGCCGCCGTAGCGGCCGACCATGTCGTGCCCGCGCACCGAATGCTTGATCGCGTCGGCCACCGCGCGCAGCACGGCGTCCCCCGCCAGGTGCCCGTGCCGGTCGTTGATCCGCTTGAACAGGTCGAGGTCGAGCAGCAGCACGCCGAGCCGCCCGTTGAGCCGCCGCGCGCGGTCGAGCTCGTCGGCGGCGAGCTCGGACCAGAACGTCGGGTCGAACAGGCCGGTCTTCGCGTCCGTGCGGCTGGCGTCGCGGAACTGGGGCAGCAGCAGGCCCGTGTGCAGCGCCAGCACGGTGATGACGAGCAGTGGCGCCCACCACGGCCGGGTGATCAGCACGACCGCGAAGCCGGTGGCGAGCCCGACCGCGCCGGCGATCATCAGCTGGTCGCTCGCGTGGCCCAAAGCCTTGCGGGACGGGCGATCCGGGTTCGTGGCGAGCAGGACGAGCACCACGAGCCCGTAGTTCACGAGCCGGTACAGCGCGCCGGCCGCGGCCACCGCGGCGAGCCCGAGCGGGCCGTCCAGGGCGGTGGCGAACGCGCGGCTCTGGTCCGGGTAGATCGCGGCGAGCACCGCGTACGCGGCGGCACACGCGAGTACGACGGTCGCGAGCGAGAAGATCTTGCGGTGCACCATCGCGCGGCGGCGGTACACCCGCGCCCACGAGTGCCCGTAACTGATCGCGAGCAGCGCGGCGATCAGCGGTGGCGGCAGCAGCAGGACGCCCGCGAAGAACCACACCGACTGGAGGTGGTTGTGCGGCGAGCCTTCCGACGAGACCTCGCGGATCCGCTCCATACCACTCGAAGCCTCGAGGTGCGCGACGGCCGCGGCGACGAGCAAACCGAAGTAGATCCAGTCCTCGCGATCCACCGGGGCAAGGGTTATCGTCCCCGCGATGGTTGCCACCGCAGCAGCCTCGACGGCAAGGATGTAGACCACGACAGGACGCGAGAGAGACCACAGTTGCCAAGGGCGCCGCGAGCGCCGCTGTCTCCCCCGCACGAGGTCGGATTCGTCCGCGCCGTGCACACCGTGTCCTCTCAACGGAGGTCCCCCACTGTAATGGCCTGGCCACTGAGCGTCTCCCCGCCAAACGAGTGACCGGGCCGGCAGCGTCATAGGAGAAAGCATGTCCGCACGCAAGAACACCATCGCCCGCCCCGCCGACTGGCGGACGGGTCGTCCCGCCGACTGGCGCACCGGCCGCCCGGCCGACTGGCGCTGAGTTCGGTCGTATCTGACGTAACTTCGAGGCGCTGTCGCACACGGGGCCGCGGCAGCGCCTCGCCGTTACCGTGCCTGGTCGGGCTCAGCCGATGCCGAGCCGGGCCAAGGGCTCGACGAGCTCACGCTCCTCATAGGACAGATGGGACAGGAGCGTGTCGGTGAGCAGGTCGACCGCGTCGCTCAGCTCTCCGATTCCCTTGGGATCACTCACCGTGGCCACCAGCGCCGCGTCGACCCGGTCGAGCACGTCGTGGATCACGCGGTGCTCCTCGGACAACCGGTCCAGCACCGAGCCGAGCCGCGGGTCCGCCCGGCGCAGCTGCGGGAAGAACGACGCATCCTCGATGGAGTGATGCACGGTGACGAACCGGCAGTAGCTCTCGCAGAAGGCGCCGAGCGTCCAGTTGTTCTGCCGCATGGTCATCTCGTTGATCTCCGACCGCGCGGCACCCACGTCGAGCGCACCGTCGGCGACCTGGCGGACGAGCGAGCGCACCCGTTCGAGCTCGCCGCGCAGGTGGTCGTGGACCTCGACGAGATGCCGGCCGGTCAGCCGGCCGGAGTCGGTGTACACGGCGTCCGGGGCCACCTGCGGCCCGGTCGGCCGCGCCGCCTCGTCCCACACGCGGACCTCGGAGCGCCGCGCGCCGTCGTCCGGCGTCGGCGTCACGCCGAGCGCCTCGAAGTCCACTGAGGACTGAATGGACGACTCGGCGGAGGACTCGCCGGCAAGGTGCCCGGGGTGGCCGGCGGCCCGCTCCTGCGCCACCAGCTCCCGCACGGCCGGGGCCACCTCCTGCGCGAACCGGCGCAGGTCGTCGTCGCCGTCGCGGTCCACCATCAGCACGAAGGCGCTCATCCCCTCGGTGAGCGTCAGCTCGGCGAGCTGCTCGACCCAGACCTTGACCGGCCCGCGCAGGAACTCCGTGCCGGGGCCGGCGAACGTGCCGGCGATGTTGTACAGCCGCCGGATGTCCGATGTGGACCGCCCGGCCGCCTCCGCCGCCGCGTCAATGGCCTCGTTCTTGCCCGCGAGCTGCTCGGGTGGCACGTAGGACGAGCTGGGCAGCCAGCCGTCGGCGAGACGCCCGGTGAGCGCGAGCATCCGCTTCTTGATGGCGCCGACCCAGATGCCGATGTCGTGCACGGGGAACGGGCCGGGATGCGCGCCCGCGAGCCGGTAGTGCGCGCCGTCCAGCCGCACGCCGCGCCGCCCGGGTGTCCACAGTGCACGGATGACGCCGATGGCTTCCTCGAGCGCCTCGACCGACTCGGCCGCGCTGCGCCGCGGGCCGCCCATCCCGGCGATCCCGTCCCAGTACGCGCCGGCGCCGAGCCCGAGCTCCGCGCGGCCGCCGGAGAGGATGTCGAGGCTCGCGGCGCTGCGGGCGAGCACGGCGGGCGGGCGCAGCGGCAGGTTCGCGACGTTGGGGAACACCCGCACGGACGTCGTGCTCGCGGCGATGACCGAGAGCAGCGTCCAGGTGTCGAGGAAGGCGGCCTGGTACGGGTGGTCCTGCACGCTGACCAGGTCGAGGCCGAGCCGGTCGGCGAGGCGGGCGAGGGTGATCGTGTCGCCGGCCGCGTCCGCCTGCGGGGGCAGGAAGACGCCGAACTCGAGCGGATGGCCGTAGTCGGGCATGCAGCTAGTATGCCACGAGATATTCTGTCCGACAGACGTTCTGCTGGGCCGCGTATCATGGCTCGCATGACGGCTCTCGACGGCGACCTGGGCTGGACGCTCGGCGTCGTCTTCCGTGCCTACGTCAAGGCGAGCAACGCCGTGATGGACGGCGTGCCCGGCGGCCACCGCGGCTACCAGGTGCTGACCGCCGCGGCCCGCGACGAGGCGCCGTCGCAGTCGGCGCTGGGCGCGCAGCTGGGCATCGACCGCACGGTGCTGACCTACCTGCTCGACGACATGGAGCGCGCGGACCTGGTGGCCCGCAAGCCCGACCCGGCGGACCGCCGCACGCGCCAGATCGTGGCCACCGAGCCGGGCCGTGCGCTGCTGTGCGCGCTCGAGGAACGCCTCGGTGGCGCCGAGGCCCACATCCTGGCCGGCCTGCCCGCCAAGGACCGGCGGACGTTGAAGTCGCTGCTCACCCGCCTGGCCGCGCACGCGAACGCCCTCGACCCGGTGGACTCCACCTGCGCGGTGGTCCAGGACATCAGCGCCGCGCGCCCGACGAGCTGACGCCGCCGGCCGCACGGCAGCCCGGCCGGCACAACCCGCCGATCGTCGGTTGCAGGAATGGTCTAGACCGGGTCATCCTTTGTTGGCGCGCGCAACAAATGTTCATCTCCTGAACGAAACGGAGAGCCGACAATGATGTCCGCACGCATCTCCCTGCTGGTCGGGGCTCTCGTCGCGACCGTGTTGCCCGGTGCCGTCGCCGCGCAGGCGGCCGCCGCGCCGTCGGCCGACGCGGGGCCGGCCGACGCGCAGGCGGTCGTTTTCGAGGACAACTTCGACGGGCCCGCCGGCGCCGGGCCGGACGGGTCGAAGTGGGTGCTCGAGACCGGCGACAACGTCAACAACCACGAGCGGCAGTACTACACGACCTCGACCAGCAACGCCGCCCTCGACGGCGGCGGCAACCTCGTGATCACCGCCCGGCGCGAGAACCCCGCCGGTTACCAGTGCTGGTACGGCACCTGCGAGTACACCTCGGCCCGCCTGAACACCTCCGGCAGGTTCACCCAGACCTACGGCCACTACGAGGCCCGCCTCAAGATGTCCCGCGGGCAAGGCATGTGGCCGGCGTTCTGGATGCTCGGCGACAACATCGGCGGTGTCGGCTGGCCCCAGTGCGGCGAGATCGACATCATGGAGAACGTGGGCTTCGAACCGTCCACAGTGCACGGAACGATCCACGGCCCGGGCTACTCCGGCGCCGGCGGCATCGGTGCGCCGTACGGCATCGGCGGCGTGTTCGCCGACGACTTCCACACCTTCGCCGTCGACTGGGCGCCGAACTCGATCACCTGGTCGGTCGACGGGAACGTCTACCAGACGCGCACCCCCGGCGACCTGAACGGCAACCAGTGGGTCTTCGACCACCCGTTCTTCCTGATCCTCAACCTCGCGGTCGGCGGCTACTGGCCGGGCGACCCCGACGGCAACACCCCGTTCCCCAACACGCTCACCGTCGACTACGTGCGCGTCAGCGCCTGAGAACCGGTACCGGACGGCCCGGGTCGCGGCCGCGCTCGGCGCGACCCGGGCCACCGAACGGCAACTGCACCAGGAGGAGATCGCCAATGTCCCGCCGTTCCGTGCTGGCGCTCGTGCTCGCCCTGCTGGCACCCCTGCTGCTCCTCGCGCCCGCCGCCGCCGAACCGCTGACTCCCTTGCGGGCCAACGGCCAGCTGCACGTCTGCGGGGTCAAGCTCTGCAACGCCGGCCGCGCGCCGGTACAGCTGCGCGGGATGAGCACGCACGGCCTGCAGTGGTACGCGCAGTGCGTCAACGACGCCTCCCTCGACGCGCTCGCCGGCGACTGGGGCGCGGACGTCATGCGGATCTCCATGTATGTCCAGGAAGGCGGCTACGAGACCGACCCCGCGGGCTTCACCGACCGGGTCAGCTCGATCATCGACGAGCTCACCGAGCGCGGCATGTACGCGCTCGTGGACTGGCACATGCTCGACCCGGGCGACCCGTACGACAACCTGGAGCGGGCGAAGACGTTCTTCACCGAGATCGCCAGGCGGCACAACGGGAACGCGAACCTGCTCTACGAGATCGCGAACGAGCCGAACGGCGTGCCGTGGTCGCGGATCAAGAGCTACGCCGAGGAACTGATCCCGGTGATCCGCGCGGCCGACCCGGAGACGCCGATCATCGTCGGCACCCCGGGGTGGTCCTCGCTGGGGGTGTCCGACGGCGGCGACGAGGCCGAGATCGTCGCGAACCCGGTGAACGCGGCGAACGTCATGTACACGTTCCACTTCTACGCCGCCTCGCACGGCGACGAGTACCTGGACGCCCTGGCTCGCGCGGCGGAGGCGCTGCCGATGTTCGTCACCGAGTTCGGCACGCAGGAGTTCACCGGCGACGGGCCGGACGACTTCGCGATGGCCCAGCGCTACGTCGACCTGATGGCGGCCGAGCAGATCAGCTGGACGAACTGGAACTACTCCGACGACGGGCGCTCCGGCGCGGTCTTCGAGCCGGGGACCTGTCCGGACGGTCCCTTCACGACACCCGAACGGCTGAAGCCGGCCGGCGAGTGGGTGCGCGACCGGGTCCGGTGAAATACCCGCGCCGCCGGACGCGTTGCCGTGGATATGCCACTTCACGGAGAGTACGAGCCGAGTCCGAGCGACTGGTCCCGCAAGCAGGTGGAGCAGTACGAGAGCTCCGGCGGGACCGAGGGCACGACCTTGCGCGGCTTGCCGGTCATCGTCCTGACCACCCGGGGCGCGAAGTCCGGGAAGATCCGCAAGACGCCGCTCATGCGGGTGGCGGACGGCGGGCGCTACGCCGTCGTCGCCTCGCTGGGCGGCGCCCCGAAGCACCCGGTCTGGTACTACAACGTCAAGGCGGAGCCGCGCGTCGAGCTGCAGGACGGCCCGGTCAAGCAGGACATGCTCGCCCGCGAGGTCACCGGCGACGAGAAGGCCAAGTGGTGGGACGTCGCGGTCCAGGCCTACCCGGACTATGCCGACTACCAGCGCCGGACCGACCGGGAGATCCCCGTCTTCGTGCTGGAGCCCACCAGCTGACCGGCCCGATAAGGGGGGCGCCGATCGCGTGGTCCGGGTAGTAATGGGCGCATGACACAGGAGCAGTGGGACGCGGTCGACGGGTACTACACGGGCCTGCTCGTCGGCCCGGACGCGGCGCTGGACGCCGCACTCGAGGCGAGCGACGCGGCGGGCCTGCCCCAGATCGCGGTCTCGGCCAACCAGGGCAAGCTGTTGCACCTGCTCGCCCGGGTGCGTGGCGCGCGCCGGATCCTCGAGATCGGCACGCTCGGCGGCTACAGCACGATCTGGCTCGCCCGGGCGCTGCCGGCCGACGGGCAGCTGGTCACGCTCGAGTACGACCCCGAGCACGCCGAGGTGGCACGCGGCAACATCGCCCGGGCCGGGCTCGCCGACCTGGTCGACGTGCGGGTCGGCGCGGCGCTGGACACGCTGCCGGACCTCGAGGGTCCGTTCGACCTGACCTTCATCGACGCGGACAAGCCGAACAACCCGGCCTACTTCCGCGCCGCGCTGGGCCTGTCGCGACCGGGCAGCGTGATCATCGTGGACAACGTGGTGCGGGGCGGCCAGGTCGCCGACGCGGACAGCACCGACCCGTCGGTCCTCGGCACCCGCGAGCTGGCCGAGCTGCTCGCCGCCGAGCCGACGGTCGACGCGACGATGCTGCAGACCGTGGGCGGCAAGGGCTACGACGGCTTCGCGCTGGCCCTGGTGACCGGCTGATCCGGGGGGCCGGCCGGCTCAGCGCTCGGCCGGCCCTTCGAGCCGGCCGCGGAACTGCCGGAGCAGGTCGAACGAGACGACCGGGGCGCGGGACAGGCACAACTCGCAGGGCATGCCCACCGGCGCGTTGAGCACCTCCCCCGCTCCGGGCGCGATGTGCACACCGCAGTAGGTGGTCAGGGACGGCGGCAGGACGCCGGCCTCCGGCAGCGGCACGAGGTGGCACGTCCGCCGGCTCTCGCCGATCATCGACCCGTCCGGCTGCCGGGCTTTCAGTCGAACCATGATCAATACCCGGTCCATGGAGCGACGCTATGACCGTGCCGCCCTGGCACGGAAGAAATTTCCCCGGTATTTCTGTTTATCACTCGAATTGTCGTACCGAGAGGACTTATTCCTCCCCTGGCAACAATTCCCCGGACAGGTCATCGACAACCGTCTTGATGATCTCGCGCGCCTGCCTGCCGTAGCTCGCGGCCGCCGCCATCGAGTCGAAGATGGCCCGGTACAGCTCCAGCTCCTGCGGCCCGGCCAGGTTGAGCTCCGCGGAGTAGGTCTCCACCATCACGCGTTCCTCGTCGAGTAACCAGAAACCGTGCGCGGGCGCCACCTGGTAGGCGGTCGCGAAGCCGACGATCCCGAACTTCACGTTGGGCAGCCCGGACAGCGAGATCAGCCGGTCCAGCTGGCCCAGCATCACCTCCGGCGGGCAGAGCCGGTACCGCAGCGCCGACTCGGCGAGGACGAAGTGGAACCGTTTGTCCTGCCGGTAAAGGATCTCCTGGCGGTGCAGCCGGGTCCGCACGGCCTCGTCGATGTCACCGCCGACCTTGAGCACGGCCACGCTCTGCGCGAAGCGCGCCCGCGCGTAGTCGGCCGTCTGCAGCAGGCCCGGCACGTAGGTGCACTCGAACGCGCGGAACAGCCGCGTCGCCTCGTCGAGCGCGACGAGCTCGTTCTGGTGGGACCGCAGGCCACCACGCAACTGGCGCTGCCACTCGACGTTCTGCACCTCGAGCGTGTGCAGGGCGGCGAGCAGCCCGTCGGTGTCCGCCGCGGAGCCGGTCGCCTCGGCCCACGCACGGATGTCGTCGTCGGTCGGCGACTGGCGGCCGTTCTCCAGCTTGGACACCTTGGACGGCGGCCAGGTGAGCACCTCGGCGAGCTCGCGCCCGCTCAGCTCGGCCTGCTGGCGCCGCTCCCGGAGCCGCTTGCCGATCGCCAGGCGTGCCTCGTGCAGGCTGGAAACCCCGCTGGTCCGAATCGGTGGCACCGCATGCTCCATCGAAACGGCGCGCGTCCGGCGATCGCGCGCTGGTGCCTTTCACGATAGCCGCCGGGATTGCTTGCCCGGAGAAATTTCTAGGAATTCCCCTGAATGGCCGCAGGCGGTCAGCGGCCGTCGTGGACGTAGCCGCCCGAATAGAGCCGCAGGACGTCCTCGGGAATCTCGATGATCGCCTCGCCGTGCGGCACCGGACCCACATCGGCCAGCGCCTCGGCGTCGGTCACCACCCAGCCCTGGGCGATGAACGTGCGGCGGTCGGTGCGGTCGGTGGCGAACAGCGTCGGGGACTGGCCCTCCTGCGAGAGCGGGTCCTTGCCGATGAAGCGCGCGCGCAAGCTGGTCTCCGTTTCAAGAAACTGGGGAAATCGTTCTTGATCGTGAGTGACCTGATGCCAGGTCGTCAAACCGCCGACACGGCCCCCGACCGCTCGTCGCACCATCGTTTCCCGGAATAAGCACAGGTAGTGACCCTCGACGGGACATCTGCCGCCAGTTGACGACCGCTCAACGAAATAACACGACCGGTCACGGAGCTAGGGTGAACCAATGGTCGCGCCTGCTGGGCGGCGCGACCGGGGGATGTCTCTCGGGTGGCATCTGTGGGGTCCCGCGACGAATCACGAGGGAGGTGCGGACTTGGTACACCAGGACCGGGCCGAGCGCACACGGAACACGATCCTGGACGCCGCGGCGGCCGTGTTCAACGAGCGCGGCTTCGCCGGCGCCAGCCTGTCCGAGATCCTGGCCAGGGCCGGGGTCACCAAGGGTGCTCTCTACTTCCACTTCACCTCCAAGGACGAGCTCGCGCAGGCGCTCATCGACGAGCAGTGGACGGCCGGCGTGCCCTATGTCGACCTCGACAACCCCGGCCTGCAGACGGTCATCGACGGGAGCCACGCGTTCGCCCACCAGCTGCGGCACAACGTCCGGATCCGCGCGAGCAGCCGGATGGTGCTCGAGGCGAACTTCATCCACCCGGCCCCGGAGGTCTACACGCGCTGGATCGGCATGCTCACCGAGGTCCTGACGAAGGCGCAGGAACGCGGCGACCTGCGAAAGGAATGGTCGCCCGCGGTCGTGGCCGACTGGGTCTGCGGGACGTTCCTCGGCCTGCAGTACCAGTCCGAGGTGTTCACCGGCCTGGCCGACTTCCACGAGCGGCTCACGGTCCAGTGGCAGATCACGCTGCCGGGCCTGGTGCCGCCGCGGCGGGTGTCCCGGTTCCAGCCCGCGGGCAGCGTGCGGTGGGAGCAGGACGCGGAAACCGCCTGACCCGGGCGGTCCCGCTCAGGCCGAGCGGCCGAACGTGCGCCGGTAGTCCTTCGGCGCGACGCCGACGACGCGGTTGAAGTGGTGGCGCAGCAACGCCGCCGAGCCGAAGCCGCACTGGTCCGCGATCTCCTCGACGGTCAGCCGCGTCTCCTCCAGCAGCCGGCGCGCGTGCAGCACCCGCTGCATCGACAGCCACCGGTGCGGCGTCGTGCCCGTCTCCGCGACGAAGCGGCGCGCGAACGTGCGCTCGGACGTCTGCGCGCGCCGTGCCAGGGCGGCCACCGTGTGGTCGATCCGCAGGTTGTCCACCATCCACGTCAGCACCGGCGACAGGCTGTCCGCCGAGCAGGCCGGGATCGGCAGCTCCACGAACTGCCGCTGGCCGCCGTCGCGCTGGGGCGGCACGACCATCCGGCGCGCGATCGTGTTGGCCGAGGCCGAGCCCAGCTCGCGGCGGACCAGGTGCAGGCACGCGTCGATGCCGGCGGCCGTGCCGGCGCTGGTGATGATGTCGCCGTCGTCGACGAACAGCACGTCCGGGTCGAGCAGCGCCTTGGGGAACCGCTCCGCGAGCTCGTCGACGTGGCGCCAGTGGGTGGTGCACCGGCGGCCGTCGAGCAGGCCGGCCGCCCCGAGGACGAACGCGCCGCTGCAGACCGACATGAGCGTGGCCCCGCGCGCGGACGCGTCCCGCAGCGCCTCGAGCACCGCGGTCGGGTACTCGTCGCGGATGTCGGCCGCGGGCACGGCCACCAGGTCCGCGCGCTCGACCGCCGCGAGGCCGTGCTCGGGGATGACGCGCGCGCCGACGCTCGTACGCAGCGGCTTGCCGGGCTCCTCGCCGCAGACCAGGAAGTCGACGTGCGGCACGCCTTCCTCGGTCCGGTCGATGCCGAACACCTCGCACAGCACCCCGAACTCGAACGGCGCGAAGTTGTCGATCAGCACCGCGGCGACCGTCTTCAGCATGCCGCCAGCCTAGATGGCAGGATGTTGATGCACAAGGTCTGGTCTGCCACTGTTGGCAGGATAGCGCCTAGCGCAAACTTAGTGCCATGGAACTCATCGTCACCGCCATCGTCATCGGACTCCTCATCTACGGCCTGGAGCGCAACCGCGCCCGCCACGCCACCCACCCGCACACCCACCTGGCCGGCAGCTCCGACGTAATCGACCGCGACACCGAACGCACCACCACCGAACTCCAAACCCGCCCCCACTAATGCCCCGCGAGTCCCCCACTCCAGCTCGCGAGTCCCCCGTTCCGGCGCGCGTGTCCCCCGTTCCGGACGGCGAGTCCCCCACCGGGCTCGATCCAAATCCCGGCCCGGCCGCTACGCGGCAAGCCTCCGACGGCTGAACGCCCGCCGGATCTCCGCGTGCAGCCGGGCCGGCTCCCGTAGATCCGCCGAGTCCGCACGGAGCACGATCCATCCGCGCCGCTCCAGGTCCGCTTGGCGCACGGAGTCCGGTCCCGCTCGATCCACGTGCGCCACGTAGCCGTCGTACTCGACCGCGATGCGCGCCTCCTCCCACGCGAAGTCCAGCCGGTACAGCTCGCGGCCGGCAAGATCACGAACAGGCGCTTGCTGCCGAGGGATCGGCAGGCCATCGTCGAAGAAACCGAGCAGGAGCCAGCTCTCCGCAGGTGACTCCGCGAGCCCGGTGGCAAGTTCGAGGAGGATCTCGCCGCGACGTCTGCCCCGGGAGTCCCGTCGCCCGGCGATCCGATGGAGCACCTCCGCGCGGAATCCGTTCTCGGAGAGTGCAATCGCCTGGTCCGCACATGCCAGCGCGGTACGCCGACTCGCCCGGCAGAGCAACTCGGCGATCGCGAAATCGAGCGAAACGACCCGCAGCCCGCCTACGTCGACGATGTCCTGCTCCTCGCAGAGACCTTGATGAAACGCGACAGCCGGCGTGCTGTGCGCCGTCCTGTCGTAGCCGACCAGCACATGGATCCGACCCGTGTCGGCGGCCGTGCACCCGTACAGCAGAGCCGCGGTGTGACTCGTGATCGCCACGGGACCGCCGACCTGGAGGAGCGCCGCGGCGGCTCGTGTCGGCAGGTCCAGCAGCCGCGTCCGATCGACGAGAACGTGCCTTCCCCACGCGATCAGGCGCCCCTCTCGCACGAGCGCCCGCAGTAGGGATGCACCGATCTGCGCTCGGAGCGCTCCACGAAGGTGCGCGCCGTGCAAGCCGGAAGGTAGTTCGATCACGCTGCCGACTGTGCCTGCCTTGCGGGTGAGGAGCCGGCGCCGGTCAGCGATCTGTGGACAACCCGCGCCGTTGTGGACAAGGACCGAATTGGATGTCCCGAACGGGGGACACGCGAGCCGGGATGGGGGACACACGAGCCGGGACGGGGGACTCGCGAGCTGGAGTGGGGGACTCGCGGGCTGGAACGGGGGACTCGCGGGGGTTGGTGGGTTGCGGTGGGGTGGGCGGGGCTGGGAGGCTTTTTTGCTGGACTGCCTCTAGGTCGGGAGATGAGATGGGTCGTCAGCCGCGCTCGCTGGCCGGGAAGGTCGTCGCGATCACCGGAGGGGGGCGCGGGATCGGGGCCGCCACCGCGGCGGCGCTCGTGCGGGAGGGGGCCAAGGTCGGCATCGGGGATCTCGATCTCCAGGTGGCCGAGCGGACCGCCGCCGAGCTCGACGCGACCGCCTTTCCGCTGGACGTCACCGACCGGGCCGGGTTCACGAAGTTCCTGGAGGAGGTCGAGGGCCGGCTCGGGCCCATCGACATCCTGATCAACAACGCCGGCATCATGCCGCTCGGGCGCTTCGAGGACGAGTCCGACCGCTCGACGAGCCACCAGCTCGAGATCAACCTGCACGGCGTCATCCACGGCACCCGCGAGGCCGTCAAGCGCATGCGGCCGCGCAAGTCCGGCCACATCGTCAACATCGCCTCCGCCGCCGGGAAGGCCGGCTTTCCCGGCGGGGCAACGTACTGCGCCACCAAGCACGGCGTCGTCGGCCTGTCCGAGGCGGTCCGCGCGGAGCTGCGCGGGTCCGGTGTGGACATATCCCTCGTCATGCCCGCCATCGTGCGCACCGAGCTCGCCGCCGGCCTGAAGGAGGCCCGCTTCTTCAAGTCCGTCGAGGCGACCGACGTGGCCGAGGCGATCGTGAAAGCGTTGCGGAAGAACAAGTTCGAGGTCTACGTGCCGGCCTCGCTCGACGCGATGAACCGCTTCACCCGGCTGCTGCCACGGGCGGTCGCCGAGTGGATCGTCCGCTCCCTCAAGGGCGACCAGATCCTCTTCGACGCCGAGCACGCCGCCCGCACGGACTACGAGGCCCGCGCCGCGGCCAGCGCCCCGAGCACCGACCAGACGACCGACCGGGAGATCGCCGGATGAGGCCCGCGTCGCTCACCGACGACCTGCTCGACAGCCTCCGCGCCCGCGTCACCGCCGAGTCCGGCGCGACCTACACCAGCACCGCCGTGTTCTCCGGCGGCGAGCTCGCCACGCTCCCCGAGTCCACCACCGCCGACGTGCACACCGCGTTCGAGCGGGCCACCCGCGCGCAGGCGCAGTGGGCCGCCACCCCGCTCAACCAGCGACTGAAGGTCTTCGAGCGCTTCCACGACCTGCTGCTGCGCGAACGGGAGACCGTCCTGGACCTCATCCAGGCCGAGACCGGCAAGGCCCGCCGCGACGCGTTCGAGGAGCTCTGCGAGCCGGCGCTGGTCACGAGCTACTACCTGCGCGCGGCGCCGAAGCTCCTCAAGCCACGCAACCGGCAGGGCCTCATGCCCGGCGCGATCACCGCCACGGAGCTGCGCGTGCCGACGGGCGTCGCCGGCATCATCTCGCCGTGGAACTACCCGTTCACGCTCGCGCTCGGCGACCTCATCCCGGCGCTCATCGCGGGCAACGCCGTGATCCTCATGCCCGACCGGCAGACCGCGCTGAGCCCCCTGTTCGGGGCCGACCTCCTCTACCGGGCGGGGCTGCCGGCGGACCTGCTGGCGGTCGTGCTCGGCGACGGCCCGGTGATCGGCGGCGCGGTCGTCGACACCTGCGACTACATCGGCTTCACCGGCTCCACCCGCACCGGCACGCTGATCGCCGAGCGGGCCGGCAAGCGGCTCATCGGCTGCTCGCTGGAGCTCGGCGGCAAGAACCCGATGGTCGTGCTCGACGACGTCAAGATCGCCACGGCCGCGGCGCAGGCCGTGCGCGCGTGCTTCGCGAACGCTGGCCAGCTGTGCATCTCGATCGAGCGGATCTACGTGCACGACTCGATCTTCGACGCGTTCGCCGAGGCGCTCGTCGCCGAGACCGGCGCGCTCACGCTGCGAGCCGGGTTCGACTACGGCGCCGACATGGGCTCGCTGACCTCCCAGCGCTCGCTGAAGACCGTGACCGAGCACGTCGACGACGCGCGTGCGAAGGGCGCCACCGTGCTCACCGGCGGCCGGCCCCGCCCGGACCTCGGGCCGTACTTCTACGAGCCGACCGTGCTCACCGACGTGACGCCGGAGATGCTGCCGCACGCGGCGGAGACGTTCGGCCCGGTCGTGTCGCTGTACCCGTTCACCGACGACGACGAGGCCGTCGCCCTCGCCAACCAGACCACCTACGGGCTCAACGCCAGCGTGCTCGGCCGGGACCGGGCGCGCGCGACGCGGGTCGCCGCCCGGCTGCGCGCGGGCACGGTCAACGTCAACGACGGGTACGCCGCGGCGTACGGCAGCATGGACGCCCCGATGGGCGGCATGGGCGTGTCCGGCCTCGGCCGGAGGCACGGCGCGGAGGGCCTGCTCAAGTACACCGAGGCGCAAACGATTGGCACTCAACGGATCGCGCTGCTCGACCCGCCGAAGTGGGTGCCCTACGGGCTCTACACGCGGATCATGGCCGCGTCGCTGCGCCTGCTGCGCCGGCTCGGCGTCCGTTAACTGGTAACAAACAGTCGGACGTAACGCCCATTTGACCTCTTGTGGGCCGGTCCGTCTCAGGTGAACATCGACTACCAGGCGAAAGCCGGGCCGTGAGGGCACCCCAAAAAAGGGGTTTCGGTCCGCTCCGCCCCCAACTCAATACTCACCTCCAGCACCGGCCCGGGGCCGGTGCTCCCTGCGGGAGGCCCGCGTGAGACACAGACGCCCGTCCATCGTGGCCGGGGCGCTAGCCGCTCTGACCCTCGTACTGTCCATGACCGGCACCGCGGCCTCGGAGTCCGCGCCCGCCGAACCCCGCGGTTCCGCCGAGTACTTCGTCTCCGGCGCGATCGACACCCACGTGCGCAACGCGGTAGCCAAGACCGGCGCCGTGATCAACTCCGTCGAGCACGGCTCGCTCAACGTCACCGCCACTCCCCAGGAGGTCGAGCGCATCGAGGCACTCGGCCTCGGCGTCGACTCCCAGCCGGCACCCCCGAAGGCACAGGACGTCGAGCCACTGGACTTCCCGCCGGCCGACTCGAACTACCACAACTACGCCGAGACCAACGCGGCGATCGCGAGCACGCTGGCCGCGTTCCCGAACCTGGTCAGCCGCCAGCTCATCGGCCACTCCTACGAGAACCGCGACATCGTCGCGCTGAAGATCTCCGACAACGTCGGCACCGACGAGGACGAGCCGGAGGTGCTGTTCACCGCGCACCAGCACGCGCGGGAGCACCTGACCGTCGAGATGGCGCTGTACCTGCTGACCGAGCTGACGACCAAGTACGGCTCGGACACCCGGGTCACGAACCTCGTCGACAGCCGCGAGATCTGGCTCGTCCCGGACATGAACCCCGACGGCGGCGAGTACGACATCCGCAACGGCTCCTACGCGGGCTGGCGCAAGAACCGCCAGCCGAACTCGGGCAGCTCCGCGGTCGGCACCGACCTCAACCGCAACTGGCCCTACAACTGGGGCTGCTGCGGCGGATCGTCGGGCAGCCCGTCGAGCGAGACCTACCGCGGCCCGTCGGCCGGCTCCGCCCCCGAGGTCGCGGTCGTCATGGACTTCGTGCGCACCCGCGTGGTCGGGGGCGAGCAGCAGATCACGACCAACATCGACTTCCACACGTTCTCCGAGCTGGTGCTCTGGCCGTTCGGCTACACCACGGCCAACACCGCGCCCGGCATGACCCAGCAGGACTACAACACGTTCTCGACGCTGGGCCAGCGGATGGCCTCGAGCAACGGCTACACCCCCGAACAGGCCTCGGACCTCTACATCACCGACGGCTCGATCGACGACTGGCTGTGGGCGGACCAGCACGTCTACTCGTTCACCTTCGAGATGTACCCGTCCTCGGGCGGCATCAACGGGTTCTACCCGCCCGACGAGGTGATCGGCCGGGAGACCGCGCGCAACCGCGAGGCCGTGCTGACGCTGCTCGACTACTCGGACTGCCCGCCGCGGGTCATCGGCGCGACGTGTGACGGCACGGAGCCGCCACCGGACGGGCCGTCGTTCGAGAACGCGACCAACGTGGACATCCCGGACGCGGGTGCGGCGGTGTCGAGCTCGGTCGAGGTGACCGGCGTGTCCGGCAACGCGCCGGCCGACCTCCAGGTATCGGTCGACATCAAGCACACCTACCGCGGCGACCTGCAGGTCGACCTGGTCGCCCCGGACGGGTCGACCTACCGGCTGCAGAACACCAGCAACGACTCCGCGGACAACCTGCTGTCGACCTACTCGGTCGACGCGTCGAGCGAGGTCGCCAACGGCACCTGGCAGCTGCGCGTGCGTGACCTCGTCTCCGCCGACACCGGCTACATCGACTCGTGGAAAGTCACCTTCTAGTCCTTCCCCTTATATCCCTGCATCGAAAGGACACCTCTCAGATGACCCTGCACTGGAAGTCGACCTTCAGACGCCTGGCCGGCAAGGCCACGCTCGTCGCGGTGAGCGCGGCGGCGGTCCTCGGCACGGCCGCCGGCCAGGCCGTGGCCGCGCCCGCCCCCGGCGACGACGTGCAGCCCCAGGTCGTCGGCGGCACGCGCGCGGCCCAGGGTGAGTTCCCGTGGATGGTCCGGCTGTCGATGGGTTGCGGCGGCGCGCTCTACACGTCGCAGATCGTGCTGACCGCCGCCCACTGCGTGAACGGCACCGGGCCCAACACCGGCATCACCGCGACGTTCGGCGTGGTCGACCTGCAGGACCCGGCCCGGATCACCCGCCAGTCCGACTACGTCTACCAGGCGCCGGGCTACAACAACCCGTCCGGCGACGACTGGGCGCTGATCCGGCTGGCCTCGCCGGTCACCGGCATCCCGACGCTGGCGGTGGCGAACTCCACGGCCTACGACAACGGCACGTTCACCGTCGCCGGCTGGGGCGCCGCGGTCGAGGGCGGCGGGCAGCAGCGCTACCTGCTCAAGGCCGAGGTCCCGTTCATCAGCGACGCCCAGTGCGGCGTGGCCTACTCCGACCTGGTGCCGGCGGAGGAGATCTGCGCGGGCAACTGGGACGACGGCGGCGTCGACACCTGCCAGGGTGACTCCGGCGGCCCGATGTTCCGGCGGGACAGCGCCAACGCGTGGGTCCAGGTCGGCATCGTGAGCTGGGGCTTCGGCTGCGCGCGGCCGGAGAACCCGGGCGTCTACAGCCAGACGAGCACGTTCGCCTCGGCCATCGCGGCGGCGGCGGCGGACCTCGGTGGCGGCACCCCGACGCCGACCTGCACCACGCAGGCCAACACCAGCCGGGTCTCGATCCCGGACGCCGGCACGGCGATCAACAGCGCGGTGACGATCTCCGGCTGCACCGGCGCGGCGTCGTCGAGCAGCAAGGTCGAGGTGCACATCACCCACACCTACCGCGGTGACCTGCAGATCGACCTGATCGCACCGGACGGCACCGCCTACCGGCTGAAGAACACGTCGAGCAGCGACTCGGCCGACAACGTGAACGCCACCTACACGGTGAACGCGTCGTCGGAGACCGCGAACGGCACGTGGAACCTGCGGGTGCGCGACGCGTTCAGCGCCGACACCGGCACGCTCGACAGCTGGAGCCTGTCGGTCTAGCGTCTGCCCGAATAGTCCGATCGGCCGGAGGACCTCCCCCGCAATCACCCGGGGGTGGTCCTCCGGTCGTTTCGCAGGCAAGATACGGGCAAGTTACCGTGAGGTAGCACCTCGACGAGGAGATAGCCAATGCGAGAGCTCGCCGTCCCACCGCTGGCCACGGTGCCTGACCGCGGTGGCCTGGCAGACGTCGTGTTCACCAACGCCGACGAGGCGCCGAACGCCGTCTCGTTCCGGCGCAAGGTCGACGGCGCGTGGCGCGACGTGACCGCCGCGCAGTTCTCCGCGGAGGTCGTCGAGGTCGCGAAGGGCCTCGTCATGTCCGGCATCGGCCCCGGTGACCGGATCGGCATCCTGGCCGCGAACCGCTACGAGTGGACCCTGTTCGACTTCGCGATCTGGGCCGCCGGCGCGGTGTCGGTGCCGATCTACGTGACGTCCTCGGCCGAGCAGATCGAGTGGATCCTCTCCGACTCGGGCGCGGTCGCGGTCGTCGTGGAGAACGCGGCGCTCGAGCAGAAGGTCGAGTCGGTCCGCGGTGCGCTCGACGGGCTCAGCAGTGTCTGGCGGATCGACGCGGGCGCGGTCGACGCGCTCGTCACGACCGGCAAGGACACCCCCGACACGGAGGTCGCCGCCCGCCGCGGCGCGGTGGTGCCGGACGACCTGGCCACGATCATCTACACGTCGGGCACGACCGGCCGGCCCAAGGGCGTCGTGCTGACCCACCGGAACCTGTTCGCCGCGGTCGGCAACGCGGTCGAGTACCTGGCGCCGATGTTCAAGGGCGAGGCGGGGACGGAGCCGAGCACGCTGCTGTTCCTGCCGCTCGCGCACGTGTTCGGCCGGATGGTCGAGGTCGGCGCGGTGCTCGCGCGCGCCACGCTGGGTCACTGGGCGGACGTCAAGACGCTGACCGACAACCTCGCCGCGTTCCGGCCCACGTTCATCCTGTCCGTGCCGTACGTGCTGGAGAAGGTGTACAACGGCGCGCGGCAGAAGGCGCACAAGGACGGCAAGGGCCGGATCTTCGACGTTGCCGCGGCCACCGCGATCGCCTACAGCGAGGCGGACGGCAAGGCCGGCGTCGGGCTCAAGCTCAAGCACGCGCTGTTCGACCGGCTCGTCTACAGCAAGTTGCGCGCCGCGCTCGGTGGCCGCGTGGAGTACGCGATCTCCGGCGGGGCCGCGCTCGGCGCCCGGCTGACCCACTTCTTCCGCGGCGTCGGCATCACGGTGTTCGAGGGCTACGGGCTGACCGAGTCGACGGCCGCGTCGGTGGTCAACGCGCCGGGCGCGTTCAAGCCGGGCACGGTCGGCAAGCCGCTGCCGGGCACGGCGGTGCGCATCCGCGAGGACGGCGAGATCGAGCTGCGCGGCGACGGCGTCTTCACGCGGTACTGGAAGAACGACACCGCGACGAAGGAGGTCATCGACGGGGACGGCTGGTTCGCCACCGGCGACCTCGGCTCCCTCGACCCGGGCGGCTTCCTGGCGATCACCGGGCGCAAGAAGGAGATCCTCGTGACCAGCGGCGGCAAGAACGTCGCGCCGTCGGTGATCGAGGACCGGATCGCCGCGCATCCTTTGGTGGGTCAGGCTTTCGTGGTCGGGGACGGCCAGAAGTACGTGGCCGCGCTGATCACGATCGACGCCGACTACTTCGACTACTGGAAGACCACCTGCGGGAAGGACAGCACCGCGACGGTGTCCGACCTCGCCGAGGACGCGGAGCTGCTCGCGGAGGTCCAGCAGGCCGTCGACGACGGCAACCTCGCGGTGTCGAAGGCCGAGTCGGTGCGCCGGTTCCGGGTGCTCGACACCGAGTTCAACCCCGAGAACGGCTACTTGACGCCATCACTCAAACTGAAGCGCGGCGTCATCATGAAGGATTTCGCCGAGGATGTGGACGCGCTGTACACCTGACCTCATAACCGGTCGGCCGCAGGCGACCACCAGGTAGGGTCTCACCGACCCGGAGACGATCCGGTCTTTTAGCCTGCTTGGAGGCCACGCGAAATGGGGCGACACTCGTCGGCCACGGCACGCGGCGTGCGTGGGCTGCGCTCGCGGTCGCCGGTGATCCTGCTGTCGGCGCTGCTGGTGCTCGCGCTGCTCGGCTGGTTCACGTTCGACTTCCTGCGCGACAAGCTCCGCGCGTCGAGCTGTGACACCACCACGGTGGTGAACGTGACCGCGGCAGCGGACATCGCGCCCGTGGTCGCCCAGGTCGGCAACAAGGTGTCCGAACAGGACGAAGGCGCCTGCTACAAGGTCAACGTGGCCACCCGCGAGTCCGCCGCGACCGCGGAGTCACTCGTGGTGTCCGACGGCACCGAGCGGCCGGACGTCTGGATCCCGGAGTCGACGATCTGGTTGCAGCGCGCGCAGGAGAAGGGCGCCTGGAACGTGCCGGTCAGCGGCACGTCGGTCGCGAGCTCGCCGGTCGTCGTCGGGCTGACCGAGGAAGCCGCGTCCGACCTGGGCTGGCCGCAGAAGGCGCCGCCGTGGACGCAGCTGTTCGGCCCCGACGCGCGCAAGCTGGCCATCGGCATGCCGGACCCGTCCCGCGAGCCGACCGGGGTGTCGGCGCTGTTCGGCATCCGCCAGCTGGTGGGCACCGGGCCCAACGCCGGCCAGCGGGTCACGAGCGAGCTGCGCAAGCTGTCGCCGAACGTGGTGCCCGAGGCGCCGGACCTGTTCGCGCGGTTACCCGGCGCGGAGAGCGCGGAGGATCCGCTGGACGGCTTCCCCACCTCGGAGGTCGCGGTGCTGCGGTACAACGCGAAGCAGAGCGGGGCGCCGCTGGTGGCCGCGTACGCGCAGCCCCCGGTGCCGGCGCTGGACTTCCCGTTCGTGGTGCTGCCCGACACCAAGCCGGAGAAGCGCGAGGCGGCCGAGCGGTTCCTGAAGATGCTGATCGGCCAGCAGGCCGGGGAGGCGTTCGGGGACGCCGGGTTCCGCACGCCGGACGGCGAGATGCTGCGGGACCGCGCGAACGACCGGCGCACGTCGTCGCAGAAGCTCACCCCGCCCCCGGTGCCGAGCCCGAACGACGTCAGCAAGGTGCTCAACGAGTGGGCCGGCGTCAACCTCAGCGCGCGGATCCAGGTGCTGCTGGACGTGTCCGGGTCGATGAACGAACCGGTGCCCGGGACCGGGAAGAACCGGATGTCGGTCACCCTGCAGGCGGCCGAGCTCGGCATCGGCCTGATGAAGCCGACGACCAAGATCGGCGTGTGGACGTTCTCCACGAACCTGGACGGGGAGAAGAAGGACTACAAGGAGCTGATCCCGGTCAGACCGGTGGCCGAACAGCTCTCGAATGGCGCGCTGAACACCCTGGGCGGGGTCAAGGCCCTGGAGAACGGGGCGACGGGCCTGTACGACAGCACGCTGGCCGCGTACAAGTCCGCGACGCAGAACTTCGAGCCGGGCCGGATCAATTTGGTGGTGGTCCTGACCGACGGCCGCAACGAGGACAGCGACGGCATCAGCCGCCAGCAGCTGCTCACCGAGCTGGGCAAGCTACGCGACCCACGACGGCCGGTGCAGGTGGTCGGCATCGGCATCGGCCCGGACATCGACCAGGCCGAGCTGAAGATGATCGCCAGCGCCACGGGCGGCGAGGCCTTCACCACGCCGGACCCCACCAAGATCGGCGACATCTTCTACGCGGCGCTGTCGAAGCTGCTCTGCCAGCCACCGAGCTGCCAGCCACAACAAGGCGGCTGACCAGCACGAACAAGCCCGGCTGCGGTCCTCACCGAGGCTCCCGCAGCCGGGCTTTTTGATCTTCATCAGCCTCGTTCGTGCGGTGCAGCGTCAGCGACTGGAACCGGTAGCCGCGGCCGACGTCGACGGGGTGGAAGTCCACGACGTCGAAGCGGGCGTCGGTGGCGAAGCTGAGCAGCAGCTCATCGGTGCGCCACGAGAAGAAACGTGGCGGCACATGGAAGTCGTCGTCGTTCGGCCCCTCGGCGCTCTCGTTCCCGCCGTACACACCGACGAAGACCAGCCCGCCCGGTGCCACGATCGCCCGAATCGCTGCCAGGACCGCCGGCAGGTCGTGGTTGGGCACGTGCAGCAGGCAGTTCAGCGCGAACACCGCGTCGAACGAGCCGGCCGGGAAGTCCAGGTGCAAGAAGTCCATGACGTGGGCCTCGATGCCCTTCGCCCGGCAGTGCTCGACCATCACCGCCGACAGGTCGGTCGCGACGACGCCGAAGCCCTCCTCCTGGAAGTAGGCGCTGTCCTGCCCGGTGCCGGCGCCGATCTCCAGCAGCCGAGCGCCCGGCGCCAGCCGCTCCCGAAACGCCTGCCGCTCTGCCAGCTTCCACGGTTCCTTGCCCTGCCCGTCGCGCCAGGCCGCGCGGGCGTCGTACGCCGCACGCAACGAGCCGAGCACATCGTCGTATCGGATGGTCATATCGATCAGTATCGACGAGCGTGATCCCTCGTGGCCGCGATCGCGAACCACCTACGAACGGAGGGGTTGGGCGGCGCCCATCCCCTCCGTTCGTAGGTTTCTGGCTGCCCGGCGCGCGTAACGGCGGATGAGCCACCACGATGAAGGAGCGAGGCGTACGCGATCGAGGGAGTGCCGTGTCCGTCGACCAGCAGCTGGCCGAACCGCGACACCTGAGTCCGCGTCGTGCCTCGAAGACCTCGCCCGTCGCGCTGGCCGCGTTCCTGGTCGCGCTCGTGCCGTTCGCCGTGCAGACCGTCGTCATGCTGAACGGGTACTTCGGGCAGGACGACTTCATCCTCACCTACCGCGCCGCGCACGCCGCGCCCTACGACCTCGGCTACCTCTTCCAGGACTACAGCGGCCACCTCCAGCCCGGCGCCTTCCTGCTCGCCTGGATCGTCACGGCAGTCGCGCCGCTCAACCACACCGTCGCCGTGCTGCCGCTGGTCGTGGTGCACGCCGTGACGCTGTGGCTCGCCTGGCGCGTGTTCGTCCGGCTGTTCGGGCACCGCTGGGTGGTCCTGCTGCCGTTCGCGATCTTCGCCGCCTCGCCGGTGATCCTCTTCCCCACGCTGTGGTGGGCGTACGGGATGCAGCTGTTCCCCTTGCTGCTGGCCATGTTCGCCGCGTTGCACGCGCACCTGCGCTACCTCGACGGCGGCCAGGTGCGGCACGCGGTGGCCGCCGTCGCGTGGACGGTCGCCGGGCTGGCGTTCTACGAGAAGGCCGTGCTGATCCCCGCGATGCTGCTCGGCGTCACGGTGCTGCTCGCGCCGCGCGCGGAGATCGCGCCGATCGTCTGGGCGGTCCGCTCGCACCGCTGGGTCTGGGTCGCCCACGCCGTGCTGGTCGCCGGCTTCGCCGCGCTGTACCTGGCCCTCACCGCGAGCCAGGCGAGCGGCGAACCGGTCACCAGCCGCACGATCGTCGAGTTCGCCGGACGCTCCATTGTGGACAACCTGCTGCCCGGCATGTTCGGCGGCCCGTTCACCGACCCGGGCGGCGGCGCGGCCTGGCAGACGCCCCCACCAGTGGTGCGGACGGTGGCCGTGCTGCTCGCCGCCGCGCTGGTGGTGGTCAGCGCGACCCGCTCACGCCGCGGCGCGCTGCTGCCGTGGCTGTTCCTGCTCGCCTACCTCGCGGTCGACCTGACGCTCGTCGCGACCACCCGGCTCGGCGTCGTGGGCCCGGCCGTCGCGACCGACCCGCGCTACCTCGCCGACGTCGTCCCGGTCGCGGTCCTCTGCGCCACGTTCGCGTTCCTGCCCGGCGGCGAGCCGCGCCGGCCCGAGCCGCCGCAGACCAGGCTCGCCGTGCTCGCGGTCGTCGCGGTGCTCCTGGCCGGGTCGATGGTGAGCTTCCTGCGGCTCGCCCCGGCGCTGCAGTTCCACGACGCGCGCGACTACGTCGCCACGGCCCAAGAGGCGCTCGCCGAACGGCCGGGCATCGTGCTCTACGACGGCGACGTGCCCGGCGACATCATGATCAGCTGGTTCATCGACGACGCGGCCGCGTCCCGCGTGGTCGGCCTGGTGCCCGAGGACCCGCGGTTCGACCGCCCGGCCGAGGAGCTCTTCCAGCTCGACCGCACCGGCGAGCCGCGGCCGGTCCGCCTGCGGACCACGGTGACGGCCGTGCCCGGCCCGGTGAAGGACTGCGGCTACCTGGTCGAGGAGGGCGTCGTGCGCATCCCGCTGCACCGCGCGACACCCGGGCGGCAGATCGTGCGCATCGGCTACTACACCTCCGACATCGGCCCCGGCACGGTCCGCGCGGGCGACCGCTCCTACCCGGTCCGCTTCACCGACGGCCTGCACGTACTGCACGTCGTCGCGACCGGGCCGCTCACCGAGATCGTGGTGAGCCGCAGCCAGGACATCGCCCCCCTGTGCGTGACGAACGTCGAGGTCGGCCTGCCGCAGGCGCCCTGATGCCCACGGCCCGGCTCTTCTTCGACGCGGGCTCGGGGACACTGCTGTGGGCGGCGGCCGAGGACCAGGCCGTCTGGAACTACCCGGTGGACCTGGCGCGGCTGCCGGTGAGCACCGCGCTGCGCGCCGAGCTCGAACGCCTCGTCACCGACTACGACACCTCGCTGAACTGGGACTACCCGCCCGACCCCGGCCCGTGGGACGAGCAGCGCTGCCGCGAGTTCAACGACGCCGTGCGCGCCGCGATCGCCAGTTTGCGCGACGAGCTGCCGGACTGGCGCGTCGTCGACGAGTTCACCGAGCTCCACGCGCAGGGATGAGCCGCGCCGGAACCGGCGGTCAGAACGGGTCGTAGGGACCGTGGTGGCCGAACACGCCGGCCACCCGGCGCAGCCGCAGCCGCAGCAGGACCTTGATGAACACGTTCCACGTGAACCACGGCAGCTGGGCCGCCACGCGCAGCCGGTCCGCCACGCCGGGACGGGCGAGCTTGAACCGGGCCAGCGAGCGGCTGCGGTCGAGGTAGGTGTACCGCGAGCCGAACAGCACCTTCGCGATCGTGCCGAGGGTGACGCCGATCGACGAGAAGCAGTCGTGCACCAGGATCTCGCCGCCCGGCGGCAGGTGGTCCGACCAGCGCAGGTCGTCGGTGTAGGTCCAGTAGTCGTGCTTGCCGTCGACGTAGAGCAGGTCGAACTTGCGGTCCCAGCCCGGCCGCAGCTTGGTCGAGTAGCCGACCACGAGCTCGACGACGTCGGTCAGCCCGGCCCCGGCGACGTTGGTCTCGAAGCGGTCCCTGGTCGACGCGCCGCCGAAGAGCCGGCCGTCCACGAACGCGTCCACGGCGATCACCCGGGCGCCGACCTCCCGGGCCGCGTGCCCCAGGATCACCGTGGACCGGCCCTGGTGGCTGCCGATCTCCAGCACCGTGGCGCCCGGCTCGAGCCGCAGCACGGCTTCCCAGAGCGTCCTGGCCTGGCCTTCGGTGAGCCAGCCCGGAATGTCCGAAACCGACTCCCATACGTGATCGAAGTCCACCGCCACCCGCCTCGATGAGCCAACTTTGGTCGGGTCACCTTAGCTCTAGTATTCGAACGATGTTAACCACCGGCAGTACGGTCTCCGGCGCTTTGTCGCGCCGGCTGTCCGCGCTGCCGCGCAACCCGGCGGCCTGGGTGATGCTGGGCCTGACCGTGCTGTCGTTCCTGCAGCGACCGGGCCGGACCACGTTCGACACCAAGCTCGACCTCGCCGTCGACCCGATCGCTTTCCTGGGCCGGTCGCTGCACCTCTGGAACCCGGAGGCCACCGGCGGCGAGCTGCAGAACCAGGCGTACGGCTACCTGTTCCCGATGGGCCCGTTCTTCGCGGCCGGGCAGGTCCTGGGGCTGCCGCCGTGGCTGACCGAGCGGGTCTGGTGCGCCGTGCTGCTGTGCGTGGCCTTCGGCGGCATGCTCGCGCTGACCCGGGCCCTGCGCATCGGCAGCGAGCCGGCCCGCTTCGCCGGCGCCCTCGCCTACGCGCTCGCGCCGCGGATGCTGACCGAGATCGGCTCGCTGTCGGCGGAGATGCTGCCCGCCGTCTGGCTGCCGTGGGTGCTGCTGCCGCTGGTGAAGGCCAACCGCATCGGCTCGCCGCGACGGGCGGCCGGGCTGTCCGCGCTCGCCGTCCTCGCGATGGGCGGGGTCAACGGCGCGATGGTGCTGATGGCCATGGTGCTGCCGTTCCTGTGGCTCGTGACCCGCCGGTGGACCCGCGAGCACGTGAAGCTCTGCGCGTGGTGGAGCGCCTCGGTCCTCGCCGTGTGCCTGTGGTGGATCCTGCCGCTGCTGCTGCTCGGCGAGTACAGCCTCCCGTTCCTCGACTACATCGAGTCGGCGTCCAACACGACCGCGCCGATGTCGCTGTTCCAGGTGCTGCGCGGCACCAACCAGTGGGTCGCCTACGTCGTCGCCGGCACGCCGTGGTGGCCGTCCGGCTTCATGCTGATCGACAACCCGGCCCTGATGCTCGTCACCGGCCTGGTCGCGGCCGTCGGGCTGTACGGCCTGGTCCGCCCGCGGCTGCCGGAACGCCGGTTCCTCGTGCTCAGCGTGGTGACCGGCGTGACGCTGCTGACCATCGGCTACGTCGGCACCCTCGACGGCCCGCTCGCCGACGCCGTCCGCGGCCTGCTGGACGGCCCGCTCGCGCCGCTGCGCAACGTGCACAAGTTCGAGCCGGTGCTGCGGCTGCCGCTCATGCTGGCCTTCACCCATGCCGTCACCGGCCGGCTGCTCGGCATGGCCCGCGGCACCTCGCCGCTGCGCGCCACCCGCGCCCGGCTCGCGGTCGCCGCCCTGCTCGTCGCCGTCATGGCCGCGCCCGCGTGGCTGTTCACGCTGCGCCCCGGCCCAGGCTGGGGCGAGGTGCCCGACCACTGGCAGCAGGCGATGACCTGGCTCGGCGACCGGGACGCGACCGCGCGCACGCTGCTGCTGCCCGGCTCGGGGTTCGGCGACTACACCTGGGGCCGCACGGTCGACGAGCCGGCCCAGCCCCTCGCGCGCTCGCCGTGGGCGGTGCGCAGCCAGATCCCGCTCGGCTCGGAGGGCAACACGCGCGTGATGGACGCGGTCGAGGACGCGCTCGCCGACGCGCGCGGCTCACCCGCCCTCGCCGACTTCCTGGCCCGCGCCGGCTACCGGTTCGTGCTGCTGCGCAACGACCTCGACCAGCGGCGCGCCGACGCGCCGTCACCCGCCGCGATCCGCGCCGGGCTCGACGGTTCCGACGGGCTGCGCCGGGTCGCGGACTTCGGGCCGGACGTCACGCTCGACGGCGTCGGCCGCGCGCCCTCGCTCGAGGTGTACGAAGTGGACACCCCGGTACCGCGGGCCAGCGTGGTGTCCACACAGGACGTCCCGACCGTCAGCGGGGGCCCGGAGTCGCTGCTGCCGTTGCTCGAGGCCGGCATGCTCGACCCGAAGGCGCCGACCATGCTCGCCGGCGACGGCGCGCTGCCCGAGTCGCGCGAGTGGCTGGTCACCGACGGCCTGCGCTACCGGGAACGCAACGTCGGCCGGGTGCGGGACAACCTGTCCGAGACGCTGACCGCGCAGGAGGACCCGCGGCAGCGGCGGCCCTCGACCGACGTGCTGCCCTTCCGTGGCCGCGACCACCAGACGGTGGCCGCCTACCGCGGCGTGCGCGACGTGCGCGCCTCCACGTCGATCAGCTACGCCGACGCGGCGAGCGCGAGCGACCCGTCCGGCCTGCCGTTCGCGGCCATCGACGGCAACCAGCTCACCGCGTGGCGCTCGTCGAGCTTCGACGGACCGGTCGGCCAGTGGCTCGAGGTGGAGCTGGACACGCCGCGCCAGGTCGACGAGGTGTCGGTGGCCGTCGTGGACAGCCTGCGGGTCGGCTGGCCGGTGACCCGGATCCGCATCACCACCGACAACGGCAGCGTCGAGCACGAGGTCGGCCGCGGCGGCGGGCCGCGGAACTACACCACCTCGCCGGGGCTGACCAGCTCGGTCCGGGTGACCGTGGTGGCGGTGGCCGCCGGGCGGCAGACGGGCAACGCGGGCATCGCCGAGCTGAGCATCCCGGGCGTGACGGCGAGCCGGGCGCTCGCGGTGCCCGAGGACGTGGCGCCCGCGCCCGACCAGCGCACGAACTTCGCGTTCACCCGGGGCTCGCAGCCGCGCTACGCGTGCGTGGCCGGCACGTGCGACGGCGGCCGCGCGCGCTCGGGTGAGGAACCGTCCGGCGTGCACCGGCTGTTCCGGGCCGACACGAACGAGAACTACCGGATCGAGGGCACCGTCCTGCCCTCGGTCGGCGGCACGAACCCCGTGCCGCTGCCGGGTTACCGGGTGCGGTCGTCCTCGCAGCTCGCCGGCGACCCGGCCGCGGGCCCGCTCGCCGCGGTCGACAACGACCCCGACACGACGTGGATCGCCGACACCCCCGACGAACGGCCGACGCTGACGCTGAGCTGGGACGAGCCGAAGGAGATCACCGGCCTGCACCTGAACACCGGCAAGGACTCCGGCGCGTCCCGGCCGACCGACCTGCTGATCACCGTGCCGCAGGGCGAGCAGTCGGTACCGGTGACGCCCGAGGGCGACGCCGACTTCACGCTGACCACCAAGACCATCCAGATCACCGTGCTGGCCACGGACACCAAGCCGGGCCGGCCCGGCGGCATCACCGACCTGGCGATCGCCGGCGTGGACTTCCCGCGGCTGGCGAACGACACGCCGTTCACCGTGCCGTGCGGCAAGGGCCCCGAGCTCGAGCTGGACGGTTTCCGTTACACCACCTCGATTTCCGGCACGCTCGCCGACTACGTGGCGCACCGCCCGATGCGGTTCACCACCTGCCGCGACCTCGAGGGCGGCATCGACCTGGAGGCCGGCGACCACGAGATCAGCACCGCACCCTCGGACGCGTTCGTCGTGCAGGACCTGCGCCTGCTGTCCACATCGGACACCCCAGCCGTGGACCCGCGCGGGCACACCGTGACCCAGTGGGACGTCACGCATCGGGAGATCGAGGTGCGGGCGGGCGACGAGGCGGTGCTGTCGGTGCCGGAGAACGCCAACGACGGCTGGGTCGCCACGCTCGCCGGGCAGCCGCTGCACCGGGTCCGCGTGGACGGCTGGCAGCAGGCGTGGCTCGTGCCGGCGGGCCAGGGCGGCAAGGTCGTGCTGGACTTCGCGCCGGACGGCCAGTACCGCACGCGGCTGGCCGTCGGCGGGCTGGCCGCGCTGGTGCTCGTCGGCACCGTGCTGCTGCCGGTGCGCCGCCGCCGGCCGATCGACGTGCGGCCGGGCGCGCGGCGGTGGCTGCCGTTCGTCCTGGTCGCGATCCTCGCGCTGCTCGGCGGGATGCTGCCGCTGGTGCTGCTGATCGCCTGCCTGCTGCTGCGCACGTTGTGGCCGCCGGCGCCGCGGGCGCTCGCGTTCGGCGGTGCGGCGTTCGCCGGCCTGGTGGCGGTGACCGGGCGGCTGCTCGACCACGGCCAGTCGTGGGCCTACGGGTGGCTGGCGCAGGCCTGCCTACTGCTGGCCGTCGCCGCCGTCGTGTCCTCCTGCGTGGACTGGTTCGACTCGCCGCGAACGAACCTCGATGACCGCGCCGGCGATGACGAGCAGGGTCGTCGAGATGGCCGCGGCGGTGACCACCTGAGTCAGTTCATCGTGGAGCCACGTCGTCACCAGGACGATCTCGACCACTACGGCGAGCCAGAGCAGCACCGTTGACTTGCGGTCCGCGCTCGCGATCCGCGAGAACAGCAGGATCTGCACGAGCGAGAGCATCGACCCGACGAACGCGAACGGCCAGATCGGGATGTCCGCGCCGGCGTACTCCGGGCCGCCGATGATCGCGACGATGGTCGGTCCCATCGTGGCCGCGCCGAGGACGACCACGGCGTCGAGCGACGCGCAGATCGCGAGCGCGCGCGGGACCATGCGGCGCCGCCCGTCCTCGCTCGCGAGCCGCGGCAGCACGAGGATCGCGACGGCCTGGGGCAGCCAGTAGGCGATCTTGGTGACGATCGCGCCGACCGCGTACTCGCCGGCCTCGTGGGCCGGCAGGTGGTGGCGGGCCAGCACGAGGTCGAGGTTGACGAGCAGCACGAGCGCGAGCATGGCCTGCACCGCGTGCAGCACCTCGCCGACGTGGCCCTTGTGGTGGCGCGCGGGCCGCGGCCGGCCGCAGACCACCCACCCCGCGAACGCGACGAGCGCCGCGCCGATCGCGGTGCCGGCGAGCGCCCCGGTGGCGCTGCGGAACACGACGAGCCCGACGACCGTGCCGCCGATCCGCCCGACCGCCTCGAAGGCGAGCATGCCGGCCATCGCCGCGAACCGCTGGGTGCCCTGCAGGATGCCGTAGGACAGGCCGATCATCGTGATCGACGTCAGCGAGACGGCCACGCACAGCGCGGGCCAGATCGTCTCCAGGTGCAGCAGGACCATCAGCAGCGGCGCGGCGGCGAGCGCCACGGCGGTGACGGTGCCGCTGGTGGCCAGGCCCAGCGAGTACAGCTGCCCGGTGTCGCGTGTGGACAGTGGGCCTCGCTCGCGCAGCCGGGCGACGCGCAGTGCGGCCGCGGTCTGCAGCCCCATGGCCGGCACCGCGCCGACGACGAGGACGGCGAGCAGCGAGCCGAGTTCGCCGAACGTCGCGGGGACCAGCAGCCGTGCGGCGACGACGTTGAGCAGGTAGGACGCGGCCTGCGTCCCGGCGACCCCGATGGACACCAGGACAGCGGCGACCCGTACCCGCTCCGAGACCCTGACAGCCAACGGGCACCTCCGGTTACCGGCGGGTAGGAAGCGACTCTAGCCGAGCGAAAAGCGCGCGAACACCCGCAGGAAGGCTGATATCGTCGCGGGCGGATCGAGCGCCGTCCAGAGGAGTTCGCTGGTCATGTGAGTCGCAAGCACGCACGGATCCCATCCCGCCGCGTCCACTTGCGAGTACTCACATGTCTTCGATCGTCTGCACGAACCTGTCCTTTTCCTGGCCCGACGGCACGCCCGTCCTCACCGGCCTCACCTTCTCCCTCGGCCCGGGCCGCACCGGGCTCGTCGCGCCCAACGGGGCCGGGAAGTCCACGCTGCTGCGGCTGCTCGCGCACGAGCTGGTGCCGCGGTCGGGGTCGGTCACGGTCGACGGCGTCCTCGGCTACCTCCCGCAGGCGCTGCCCTACGCCAGCGGGCGCACGGTGGCCGGCGTGCTGGAGATCGCGCCGGTCGTCCGCGCGCTCACGGCGATCGAGTCGGGTGACGCGCGCGAGGAGCACTTCACGACCGTCGGCGCGGACTGGGACATCGAGGAGCGGGCGCGTGCCGTGCTGGACCGGCTCGGCCTCGGCGACCTCGCGCTCGACCGGCCGCTGGGCACGCTGTCCGGCGGCCAGATCGTCTCGCTCGGCCTGGCCGCGCAGCTGCTGAAGCGGCCGGACGTGCTGCTGCTCGACGAGCCCACCAACAACCTGGACCGGCCCGCGCGCGAACGGCTCGCCGGCGTCCTCGACGACTGGACCGGCTGCCTGCTGCTCGCCGGCCACGACCGCGAGCTGCTCGACCGGATGGACCGGATCGCCGCGCTCGAACCGGACGGGATGTCCTTCCACGGCGGCAACTTCACCTCCTACGAACAGGCGCAGGCGGCCGCCCGCGAGGTCGCCGAGCGGAACCTGCGCGGGGCCGAGCAGGACCTGCGGCGGGAGAAGCGGGAGCAGCAGCAGGCCCGCGAGCGGGCGGCGCGGCGGGCGAGCGCGGGGGCGCGGCAGAACGAGAACCTCCCGAAGATCCTGCGCGGCACGCTGCAGCGGCGCGCCCAGGAGTCCGCGGGCAAGGCGGACGACGTGCACGGCCGGCGGGTCGGCGCCGCGCGGACCCGGGTGGACGAGGCGGACCGGGCGCTGCGCGCGGGGCCCGTGCTCGCGCTGTCGCTGCCGGACACGACGGTGCCCGCCGGGCGGACGGTGTTCCGGGGTGCGGGGCTGCGGGTCCGGTCGCTGTTCGCCGGCGAGGGGGTGAAACTGACGATCCGCGGCCCGGAGCGGATCGCGCTGACCGGGGCGAACGGCACCGGGAAGTCGACCCTGCTGCGGCTGGTGGGCGGCGCGCTCGCCCCGGAGCATGGCACGGCGACACGCGCGGACGGCCGCGTCGCGTACCTGTCGCAGCGGCTGGACCTGCTGGACCCGGACCTCGGCACGCGGGAGAACCTCGCCGCGTTCGCGCCCCGGCTGCCGGTGACCGAGGCGATGCACCTGCTCGCGCGGTTCCTGTTCGGCGAGCAGCGGGCGGACCTGCCGGTCGGCGCGCTGTCGGGCGGCGAGCGGCTGCGCGCGACGCTGTTGTGCGTGCTGTGCGCCGAGCCCGCGCCGCACCTGCTGCTGCTCGACGAGCCGACGAACAACCTGGACCTCGCGAGCGTGGGGCAGCTGGTGTCCGCGCTGAACGCCTACCGCGGCGCGTTCGTGGTGGTGAGCCACGACGAGCGGTTCCTGACCGAGATCGGCGTGACCCGGCGGCTGCGGCTCGCGGACGGCCTGCTCAGCGAGGAGTGAGGGGTCCGGTCGCGCCCCGGTGGGATGCGAGACTGCTGGCGCTACGCGGCCACGCGAGCCATGGACAAGGAGGCGGCTTGGGGACCACTCGTCGCCTCCTGGTGCCCGGGGTCTGCGCGGCCATGGCGCTGGCCGTGCTCGCGCCGCTGCTCGGGCGGGGGTTCGTGCTCACCTACGACATGGTGTTCGCGCCGCGCCAGGACCTCCTGCCGGACACGCTCGGGCTCGGCACGGCGCTGCCCCGCTCGGTGCCCGCCGACGCGGTCGTCTCGATCCTCACCCACGTCGTGCCGGGCGACATCGTCCAGCAGCTGATCCTCGCCGCCGCCCTGTTCGCCGGGCCGCTCGGCGCCGCGCGGTTCCTGCGCGAGGCGCCGACCGGCGTGCGGGTCGTCGCCGCCGTCGCCTACGGGTGGAGCGGGTACGTCGCCGAGCGGCTGCTCATCGGCCACTGGCCCTACCTGGTCGCCTACGCGTGCCTGCCCTGGATCGCCCGGGCCGCCACCACCCTCGCCACCCCGCGCGAGACGGCCCGGCTCGCCCTGCTGATGGCCCCGGCCGCGCTCACCCCGACCGGCGGCGTCCTCGCCGCCGGCGTGGCCATGGTCAGCGGCGGCACCCGCAAGCTGTGGCTCACCACCGCGATCGCACTCGTCCTCAACGCGCCCTGGTGGGTGCCCGCGATCCTGCACCCCGGCGGCACGCTCTCCGCCGGGGCGGGCGCGGACGCCTTCGCCGCGCGCGGCGAGAGCTGGGGCGGCGCGGTCACCGGCCTGCTCGGCACGGGCGGCATCTGGAACGCCGAGGTCGTCCCCGCCAGCCGCACCAACCCCGTCGTCCCGCTGCTGCTCGTCGCGATCACCGCGGTCGCGGTGGTGGGCATGCGCCGGCTGCCCGCGCCGCTCGTCGGGCTCGGCGTCGCCGGCCTCGCGCTCGCCCTGCTCGGCGGCACGCCGGTGCTCGGCTGGGTCGTCGAGCACGTGCCCGGCGGCGGGCTGCTGCGGGACTCGCAGAAATGGGTCGCCTGGTGGGCGCTGCCGCTCGCGCTGGGGTTCGCGCTCGGCGCCGCGCGGGCCGCGGAAACGCTGAGACGCGGCGGCAAGGCCCTGCTCGTGGGCGCCGCGATCGTGCCCATCGCGATCATGCCCGACCTCGCCTGGGCCGGCTGGGGCCGCCTCGAGGCCGTCGACTACCCGCGGGACTGGGCGGCCGTGCGCCAGATCCTCGCGGACAGCCCGCGCGACGGCGACGTCGTCACGCTCCCCTTCGGCGCGTTCCGGCGGTTCGCCTGGAACGGCGAGCGCACCCAGTACGACCCCGCGCCCCACTACCTGCCGCGCACCACCGTGGTCGACGACACCCTCGTCGTGGCCGGGCGGCCGGTGCCGGGCGAGGACGACCGGGCCGCCGCGGTGCGCGAGCGCCTCGACGATGGCGGTGACGGTGGCGGTGACCTGGCCGAACTCGGCATCCGGTGGGTCCTGGTCGAGCACGGCACGCCTGGCCCGATCCCGCCGGATCTGTTGAAACCAGACGAAAGGATCTATCACGGGCAGTGGCTCGACCTGTATGAACTGAGTGGAACGCTGCAACCGGACAAGATCGGGCGGCCGCCGAAGGCCCCCGTCATCGCAGCGGATTTATTAGCACTTGCGACGGTGATGTCAAGCGTGTTGTGGCTTGTGTTACCGGCCGGTAGCCTAAGGCGGTCCAGCCGTCGGACTCGGGAGTGAGACGTGGGAAAGCTGGTTGGCGCGATCGCATCGGTTCTGGTCGGGCTCGCGCTCGCGACAGGTGTCGCGGTCGCCGTGTCATCGGCCTCCGCGCCGGACAAGGGCGTCAACCTGGAGGATCCGGCCGCGCCCAACGGTTCCGCCGGGACGCTCTCCGGTGACTCCGTGAACTACGGCTCGGGCAACCCCTGATCGTTCGCCGCTGATCCGGGGCCCGCGCTCAGGAGCCCCGGATCACGAACCGGGTCGACCGCCAGTGCGTCGACCGGTCGTCGACAGTCCGCGTCGCCAGCACCGAACCCCCGGCGGCCGCCACGACCGAACGCAGCCGCTCCGGCGCGTACCTGGTCATCCGCATCGGCGCCGGGTAACCCAGGAACTTGCGCTGCGCCAACCGGACCAGCCAGCCGGGCGCCAGGCGCCACACCGTCCCCTTGAACGTCCACAACGGACGCGTCGTGCACTGCAGCAGCGCCACGCCCGTGGGGGCCAGCACGCGCACGAACTCCGCGAGGTACCCGTCGATCGCCGCGGTGGGCAGGTGCTGCAGCACGAGCTCGGAGTAGACGAGGTCGAACGAGCCGTCCTCGAACTGGCGCAGGTCCTGGCTCTCGTTGAGCACGAACGTGCAGCGGTCCGCGGCGTCCAGCTCGCGCGCCATCTCGAGCATCGGCGGCGACACGTCCACCCCGACCACCTCGTCGGCGTGTTCGGCGAGCGCCTGGGACAGCCGGCCCGCGCCGCAGCCGAAGTCGAGCACCCGGCCCCACCGCGGCCCGGCGCCGACCTCGGTCAGCCAGGCCGCCGAGGCCGCGACGTCCGCGCGGCCGGTCTCCAGGAACTGCGAGGGATCCCAGCGCCCGCCCCGCTTGTCGGCGGCGACGTAGACCGCCCAGAGCGGATCCTCCTCGCCCAGCCGCACCCAGTCCCGGCGGACGCCGTCGAAGCTGTCGTCATAGCTCACCCGAGGCATTAAACGCGACTACCGCCCCGCGGTCTCGACGAGGACCGCCTCGAACTCGGTGACGCTGTTCTCCCAGGCGAAGGTCCCGGCCCGGTCGCGGCCGGCATCGGCCATCGCGGTGCGTAACTCGTCGTCGGCGAGCAGCTGGTCGACATGGCTCGTGAGGTCGTCGAAGTCCTCGGCGAGCAGGCCGGTCTCGTTGTCCACGATGGACTCCGCGACCCCGCCGGCGCGGCGGTAGGCCACCGAGGGCACGCCGTGCGCGGCGGCCTCCATGATCACGATGCCCCAGCCCTCCTTGACCGAGGGGCACAGGTGCACCCACGAGCGGGCGAGGATCTCGTGCTTGTCCTGCTCGTCCACGAAGCCGTGCAGCGTCACGCGGTCCCCGACGTCGCGCTCGTCGATGTGCTTGCGCAGGTTCTCGAGCCACCAGCCGTGGCCGACGACCTCCAGCCGCAGCTTCGGCCAGCGGTGCGCCAAGCGCGCCACGACGTCCACCGCGTGCTCGACCCGCTTGTGCGGCACCACGCGGCCGACGACGACCAGCGTCGGGTCCCTGTCGCGCTCCGCGCGCACCGGCGGCGGCTCGTCGAGCCCGTTGCGCACCACCGTGGTCCGCGAGGTCGCCACGCCGAGGCCGGCGAGCTCGCGGCGGGTCTCGTCGGAGACCGTGAGGTAGCGGCAGCCGCGGTAGAGCAGCGGGGCGACCCGCGACTCGATCCACCAGCCGATCCGGCCCAGCACCGGGCCGACGACCGCCGACCACTGCTCGCGGTGCACGTGGTGCACGAGCACCAGCACCGGGCAGCGGGCCACCAGCCGGGAGAAGAACGGCATGCCGGCCTGGACGTCCACGACCACGTCGGGCCGCAGCCGCAGCACCGCGAGCAGCGCGCACAGGTAGACGCCGAACCGCCCACCGCGGCGGCGGAACCGGACGCCGTCGATCACCTCGTCGGACGGGCCGTTGGTGTGCGCCGCGCACTGGATGGTCACCCGGTAGCCGCGTCTCGCGAGGCCCTCGGCCATGCGCTCGACGTAACGTTCCGAGCCACCGCCTTCGGGGTGCTTGGTGTCTCGCCAGTTGACGAACAGCACCGCCGGACGGGTGTCGCGTTCGCGGCCCATAAAATCTCCGCATCGCAGGTGGTAGGTTACCGGCCGGTACAGTGGACCAAAATAATCATGGAAGCGATACCCCCAATGGTAGGTAGCGAAACGCGGACCGATTCAGTCAATGCGCGCGAAGCCACATTGAGCAGATCAGTGCGGCTGTTCCGTGCATTCCTCAAGGAGCAGTCGGACCCGGATCACTTCTATCAGGTCCTGGCCGCCGACTCGGTTCGCCAGATTTCCGGCTACACACCATTGGCCGACCGGCTGATCCTCGACGTCGGCGGTGGTCCGGGCTATTTCGCGGACAGTTTCCGCGCCGCCGGGGCGCGCTACTTCGGCATCGACCCGGACGTGGGCGAGCTGTCCGCGCGCGGCGAGCCGGCGGACGGCATGGTCCGCGCCAGCGGCACCGAACTGCCTGTTCAGACCGGTTCCATGGACGTCTGCTACTCCTCGAACGTGCTGGAGCACGTGGCGGAGCCGGAGACCATGCTCGCCGAGATGGTGCGGGTGACCAAGCCCGGCGGCACCGTTTTCGCGTCGTTCACGCCATGGTTCTCACCGTGGGGTGGGCATGAGACCGCACCCTGGCATTTCCTGGGCGGTCACTATGCGCGACGCCGATTCATCCGGCAAAACGGACACGAGCCGAAGAACCGTTTCGGGGAAAGCCTGTTCGCATTCCGGGTGGGCACGGCAATTCGCTGGGCGCGCCATTGCGAGCAGGCGCGAATTGTGCGAGCCCTACCTCGTTACCATCCGTGGTGGGCGACGTGGATCGTGCATGTCCCGATTCTTCGGGAATTCGCCTCCTGGAACCTGGTACTCGTACTCCGAAAGCTCTGAGTCACGTCGTTCGTCGCGGAACGTGATGTCTATCTGACGCCGCTGCCGGCCGTGGTCCGCCGGCCCAGGGGCTCGTCGGTGCCGTACCGGCCGCCGCGCCGGGCACCGCTGATCAGCATCACCAGGCCGACGAGCAGGAGCAGGCCGCCGGCGACCCACATGGCGGTCGGCCACGAGGTCAGCAGGCTGAGCTTGGACTTGTTGTCCTCGGCCTTGGTGACGTTGTCGTTGATCGTCTCGTCGGAGAACCGGAGCGTGCCGTCGAAGACCGTGGTGCCCTCGCCGGGCTCCTGGCCCTCGGCGAGCAGCTCCTGCTTGCCCTCCTGCTGGCCGACCACGACGATCCCGGTGACCGGCTCGACCCAGACCGTCCGCTTGACCTGGTAGTACAGCTCGGTGTCGACGCTCGGCTGGTCGTCCTTGCCGACGAGCGAGCCGGGGACCTCCTTGTCGCCGACCTTCGTCGGCGGCACGGTCATCACGTACCGGTTGGTCGCGAGACCCTGGACGGTCTCCTCGCCGTCGAAGCGGGCGGTGACCGGCTTGCGCACCGAGAGGTCGTAGAACTGGTAGTCCTTCTGCTCGGTCTCGAACGGGAACTTGAAGGACAGGCCCGGCTGCTGGACGCTGTTGCGGTCCGCGGTGAGCTTCTGTCCCTGCTCCTGCTCGATGTACTGGCCCTCGCAGGGCGCGACCGCCTCGTTGGTGTGCCGGTCGATGCACAGCGAGCGCACGGAGGCGTCGACCACGATGCCGGTGGCGTCGTCGGTGGTCTTGGTGGCCTCGACGTACACGGCGACGTCGCCGTCCTCCTTCACCTCGGGCTGGGTGAGGTCGCCCGTGACGTAGGTGGTGGAGGTGAGCGTCATGTTGCGGCGGATCTCCGGCGACGGGGCGCCGTTGACGGTGCGGATGACGAGTGCGGTGATCCCGCTGCCCTGCGCGATCGAGGTGGACTCGTTGTCCAGCGGGATCTTCGCCAGCTGGGGGTAGGCGTAGAAGCGCAGCAACAGGCCCAGCGCGACGGCGAACACCCCAAGTCCCAACAGGATGAAGCTGACGATGCGGCGCAACTGGACTCCTCGGTACAGGTCGAAAACGGTACGACGACGGGCTGCGACGTCAGTCACAGTGTGGACGACAAATTACCCGACGGTAACCTCAACGCAAGACCTGACAGCGAGACACGGCCGCACGGGGCAGTTCCCTCCCCCATCTGGCCGAACCCGCAGGTCGGCTTCGCGTGGCCGGACCGTACGGGCGATGATCTGACCATGCGATGCGACGTGTGGTGGGCACGCCCGGCCGCGGCGACCGAGCGCCTGCTGGCGATGCTCGACGACATCGAGCGCGAGCGGTACGACAGGTACCGCCTGGAGGTCGACAAGCTGCGCTTCCTCACCGGTCGCACGCTGGTGCGGATGATCGCGGGCGAACGGCTGGGCGTGGCGCCGGAGCAGGTGGTGCTGGACGCGAGCTGCTACGACTGCGGCAAGCCGCACGGCAAGCCGCGGGTGGTGGCGCCGGGGGCGCCGGAGATGTCGGTGTCGCACTCCGGCTCGCTCGTGGCGCTCGCGGTGGTCGACGGACCGCCGGTCGGCATCGACGTGGAGCAGATCCGCACCGCGGAGGTGGGCGAGCTGGCCCGCCTCACGTTCTCCGACGAGGAGCGCGCGGTGTTCGACGCGCTTCCGGCGGGCGAGCGGCAGGGCGCGTTCTTCACGTACTGGGCCCGCAAGGAGGCCGTCGTGAAGGCGACCGGCAGGGGCATGTCGATCGCGCTGAGCAAGCTGACGCTCTCGGCGCACGACGCCCCGCCCCGCGTGCTCGCCTCCGGTTCGCCCGAGGTGGATCCGCCCGGCGTGCGGATGGCGGACCTCCGCCCGGGCCACGACTACCGCGCGAGCGTGGCCGTGCTGGCGGACGAGGACGTGGACGTGCGGGAGCAGGACGCCGACGGCCTGATCGCGGCGCTCGGCTAGAGCCCGGTCGGGCTGTCCAGGCCCATCGCGCGCAGCAGGGTGCGGAACTTCGCCGACGTCTCCGCCAGCTCCAGGTGCGGCAGCGAGGCGGGCATGATGCCGCCGCCCGCGTACAGCGTGACCGTGGACCCGGGCCCGCCCGCCGGCTCGGCGATCTGCGCGCACCGGATGCCGATGACCCACTGGCCGTCGCCGTCCGCGTCGCACCAGCCGATCGCGCCGGCGTAGAAGCCGCGGTCGAACGGCTCGAGGCGGGCGATCGTGGCCTTCGCCGCGTCGGCCGGGCGCCCGCACACCGCCGGCGTGGGGTGCAGCGCGGTCGCGAGCCGCAGCGACGAGATGCCCGGGTCGGCCAGCTCGCCCGTGATCCGGGTGGCCAGGTGCCACACCGCCGACGTGCCCACCAGCGACGGGCCGTCGGGCACGGTCAGCGTCCGGCAGAACGGACGCAGGGCGGCCACGACCGAGTCGATCACCACCCGGTGCTCGGCGCGGTCCTTGGCCGACGCGACGAGCGCCTCGCCGTTGCGGCGGTCCTGGCCGGGGTCGGGGTCGCGGGGCATGGACCCGGCGAACGGGTTCGCGACCACGGTCTGCCCCGTGCGGGACAGCAGCATCTCGGGCGTGGCGCCGACGAGCGTGCGCCGGCCGTCGCGGGCCGGGAGGTCGACGGCGTAGGTGTAGCCGGTGGCGTTGTCGGCGGCGAGGTTGGCGAGCAGCGCGGCGACGTCGAGCCGGCCGGCCAGGCGCAGGCGCAGCGACCGGGCGAGCACGACCTTGTCCAGCTCACCGGCCCGCAGCAACGCCACGGCCGCGGCGACGCCCCGCTCGTGGTCGGCGGGCAGGGGCACCGGCACGGTCTCGAGCAGCGCGGGGAGGGCCAGCGGGCGGATGCCGGCCGGGCGGACGGGACCGGACCAGCGCACGGCCTGGGGCAGCACGACGTGTGGGGCGGCGGTGGTGTCGAAGGGCAGCGCGCCGACCGCGACCGGGACGTCGGAGTCGACCAGCGCCTTGGTCACCCGGGTGGCCAGCTCGTCGGGATCGGGCTCGGCGACGACCTGCTGCACGCCGGTGGCGAGCAGGGTGCGTTCGGGAGAGGCGAGGAGGAACGAGCCGGGTCGGTAGTCCGCGATCAGCCCAGGGGTCACCTGTCCATCATGCCCACGTCCCGACCCGGCAAACGGCCTGCCGGCCGGAGATTTTGAACACGTTCAGTCGAGGCCACCGGCCGACCGGCACATACGAAAGGCCCGCCGGCGGCCGGATGAGCGGCTGCCGACGGGCCCTGACCTCGCAGAACTAGTTGAGTGCGTCGATCAGCGCAGAGCGCTGACGGTCGCCCAGACCGGCCGCACGCCGGTCGGGGTCGACGCCGGCCTGCTCGAGCAGGGCGGCGACCTTGACCGCACCGAGGCCGGGGACGGCCTTCAGCAGCGCGGCGACCTTGGTCTTGCCGATTGTCTTGTCTTCCTTCGCACGCCCGAGCACCGACGCGATGGTCTGCTTACCGGACTTGATCGACGCCAACAGCTCGGACCGCGCCTTGCGCGCCTCCGCAGCCTTGGCCAGCGCGTCAGCGCGCTGCTCTGGAGTCAACGTGGGCAGAGCCACCGTGATGATCCTTCCTTGCTCGACTGCCGGCCGTTCCGCGATCGACAACGCCCAGGTCAGACCTGGGCGCTCCCCCGCGGTGCCGCCGACCAGTAAACACATCAACGCGCACGAACATACGCGCGACACGCGCATTCGTCGCGGCGAAACCGCAGGTAACCCACGTTGTGGGTACTTGCCACGCTGTGTCACCCATGTCCAGATGTGACTTTCCCGCACTAATGTTCCGGCCAAGACGCCACCAGTCACAGGGAGCTTGAACAGCGATGTTGGGCACGATGCAGGACGGTCAACTGTCCATCGCCAACCTGTTGCGCCACGGTAGCCGGGTCCACGCGAACGCCGAGGTCGTGACCTGGACCGGAGAGGGCTCGCGGCGCGCGACGTACGCCGACGTCGCCCGCGAGGCGGCCAGGCTCGCGCACGCCCTGCGGGGCCTGGGGGTCACCTCGGACCAGCGGGTCGGCACGTTCATGTGGAACAACAACGAGCACCTGGTGGCCTACCTCGCGGTGCCGGCCATGGGCGCGGTGCTCCACACGCTCAACATCCGGCTGTTCCCCGAGCAGCTGACCTACGTGGCCAACCACGCCGAGGACCACGTCGTGCTCGTGGACGCCACGCTGGTGCCGCTGCTCGCGAAGGTCCTGCCGACGTTCGACACGGTCCGCCACGTGGTCGTCGTCAACGGCGACGCGAGCACCCTGACCGCGCCCGAGGGCGTGACCGTGCACTCCTACGCCGACCTGCTCGAGGGCCGGCCCGACGAGTTCGACTGGCCCGCCGTGGACGAGAACGCGGCGGCCGCGATGTGCTACACGTCCGGCACGACGGGCGACCCGAAGGGCGTCGTCTACACGCACCGGTCGATCTGGCTGCACTCCATGCAGGTCTGCATGACCGACTCGATGGCGCTGTCGCAGGCCGACCGGGCCCTGGTGATCGTCCCGCAGTTCCACGCGATGTCCTGGGGCCTGCCGTACGCGGCGATGATGGTGGGCGCGTCGCTGATCATGCCGGACCGGTTCCTGCAGCCCGAGCCCCTCGCCGCGATGATCGCCGCGGAGCAGCCGACGATGGCGGGCGCGGTGCCCACGATCTGGCAGGGCCTGCTCGCGCTGCTCAAGCAGCAGCCGCAGGACCTCGCGCCGCTGAGCCGCGCGGTGGTCGGCGGGTCGGCCTGCCCGCCGTCGCTGATGGCGGCGTTCGACGAGCTCGGCGTGACGATCATCCACGCCTGGGGCATGACGGAGACCTCGCCGCTGGGCAGCGTCTCCCGCCCGCCGGCCGGGCTGGGCGCCGAGGCGGAGTGGGAGTACCGGGTCCTGCAGGGCCGCTTCCCCGCGTCGGTCCGCGCGCGGCTGATGGACGACGACGGCAACGAGCTGCCGTGGGACAACGAGGCGGTCGGCGAGCTCGAGGTGTCGGGGCCGTGGGTCGCGGCGGCGTACTACCGGGTCGGCGCGGGCGCGGAGGGCTCGGAGAAGTTCTCGCCGGACGGGTGGCTGCGCACCGGCGACGTCGGCGCGATCACCCCGGACGGCTTCCTGCGCCTGACGGACCGGTCGAAGGACATCATCAAGTCCGGCGGCGAGTGGATCTCCTCGGTGGACCTGGAGAACCAGGTGATGGCGCATCCGGCGGTGGCCGAGGCGGCCGTGATCGGCGTGCCGGACGAGAAGTGGTCCGAGCGACCGCTCGTGGCGGTGGTGCTGGCCGAGGGCGCGTCGGCGACGCCGGACGAGCTGCGCTCGTTCCTCGCCGACCGGGTGGCGAAGTGGCAGGTGCCGGAGAACTGGACGTTCGTCGACGAGGTGCCGAAGACGAGCGTCGGCAAGTTCGACAAGAAGCGGCTGCGCGCGGCCGCGGCCGACGGCAGGCTCGACATCGCGCACCTGACGTGACCTCCGACGCCACCGCGTCCCTGCACGAGATGGTCCCGTTCGCCGCGACGCTCGGCATCGAGATGCTGGCGTCGGCGCCGGCGGAGGTGCGCGGCCGGATCGCGTGGGCGCAGCCGCTGTGCACGGTCGGCGGCGCGCTGAACGGCGGCGTCCTGATGGCGCTCGCGGACAACACCGGCGCGCTGTGCGCGTTCCTGAACCTGCCGGCGGACTCGGGCGGCACGACGACGATCGAGTCGAAGACCAACTTCCTGCGCGCGGTCCGCGAGGGCCACGCGACGGCGACCTCCCGGCCCATGCACGTGGGGCGCCGGTTCGTCGTCGTCGAGACCGAGGTGCGCGACGACACGGACCGGCTCGTGGCCAAGGTGACCCAGACGCAGGCGGTGCTCTGAGCGGCCGCCCCCCGTCCGGGGGAGGCCGACAAGACCCGAAGGGACTAGACCAAACGGGCGACAACCGGCCAACCTGCTCGGTATCGTCGCGCCAATGCCGGACCCAGACCGCTCGCGCGACCGGAGGCGCAAGCTCAACCCGACCTCGTACGTCGTGCTGGGCATGCTCAGCTACCGGCCGGCGACGAGCTACGACCTCAAACAGTGGGTCGCGAACACCATCGGCAACTTCTGGGCGTTCGCGCATTCGCAGCTCTACGACGAGCCGGCGCGGCTGGTGGCCGACGGGCTGGTGAGCGAGACCGTCGAGGAGGGCGGGCGGCGCCGGCGCACCTACGAGATCCTGCCCGCCGGCCGCGAGGCGTTCCAGGACTGGCTCGCGAACCCGACGATGGACCAGACCGAGGTGCGCGACCTGGGCGTGCTGAAGCTGTTCTTCGCGACCCTCAACGAGCCGGCGGGCCTGCTGCGCCTGGCCCATGACCGGCACGAGTCGCACCGGGCCCGCGCGGACAGCTACACCGAGCAGCGCGAGGAGATCGCCGACTACGCCGACCGGTGGCAGCTCAAGACGATCGAGCTCGGCATCCGCTACGAGCGCTGCGTCGAGGAGTTCTGGGCGGACCTGATCGCCGAACTGGACGAGGAGCAGCAGCCGTAAGCTGTTTACATACCGGCTGCCAAGAGTGAAAATCGTCACCATGCAGCTCAAGGCCCTCACCCTGCTGGCCGTCGTCGCGCTGGCCATCTCCGCGATGCCGGCGGCCGCCGCGGCGCAGACCAACGACGACGCGCCCGTGGACTTCCACCAGTGGCGCGGACACGACCTGCGCAAAGGCCACGCCGAGGGCCTGCGCCCCGGCCCCGGCGGCACGCTGCTGATCGGCCGGCCCGCGGGCACGGTCGAGCACACCGAGCCCGACCTGGGCACCACGCGGACCTACGAGTACGGCCGCTGGACCTCGCCGGCCTACCGGCACGGGTTCGGCGCCACGCAGCTGATCTCGTCGTGGAACGCCGTCACGCCCAAGGACACCTGGCTCCAGATGGAGATGCGCGGCAAGACGACCGGCGGCGCGTCGACCATGTGGTACACGATGGGCCGCTGGGCGCTGGGCGACGGCGACGTCATCCGCACGTCGGTGCCCGGCCAGGAGGACGCGAGCGGCTTCGTCGACGTCGACACGTTCGTCGCGAACTCGGGGGTGACGCTCGCGAGCTACCAGCTGCGCGTGACGCTCTACCGCGCCGCCGGCACCCGGGCGACCCCGAAGCTCGCCATGGCCGGCGCGATGACCTCGGCGATCCCGGACCGGTTCACCGTGCCGGCGAGCCCGCCGGCCGGGGCGTGGGGCAAGGAGCTGCCGGTGCCGCCGTTCTCGCAGAACGTCCACGAGGGCGAGTACCCGCAGTACGGCGGGGGCGGCGAGGCGTGGTGCAGCCCGACCTCGACCTCGATGGTCGTGAAGTACTGGGGCCGCGGGCCGAGTGCCGATGACATGTCGTGGGTCGACCCGTCGTACGCGGACCCGGAGGTCGACCACGCGGCCCGGTTCATCTATGACAAGGACTACGACGGCACCGGGAACTGGCCGTTCAACACCGCCTACGCGGCGAGCTTCGGCCTGGCCGCGCACGTCACGCGGCTGAGCTCGCTCGCGGACCTGGAGCGCTACATCCTCGCCGGCATCCCGGTGATCACGTCACAGTCGTTCCTCGCCTCCGAGCTCGACGGCGCCGGCTACGGCACGGCCGGCCACCTGATGGTGGTCATCGGCTTCACGGAGAACGGCGACGTGATCGCCAACGACCCGGCGTCGAGCAGCAACGAGGCCGTGCGCAACGTGTACAAGCGCGACCAGTTCGAGAACATCTGGCTGCGCACCAAGCGGCACAACGCCGAGGGCGGGATCTCCAGCGGCTCGGGCGGCGTCGCGTACGTCATCGCGCCGGTGGGCAAGAAGCTGCCCGGCTGACCTGCCCGGCTAGCCTCGCCGGGGTGAGCTTCGCCGACGCGGACTACCCGGCGCGGCCCTACCCGGGGGCCCGGCCGCCGTGCTCGTTCGTACACGTGGACGGGACCGGGTACCCGTTGCGCGCCGACCACACCGCCCTGTCCGGGTGGCGCGTCGGCGGCCGGGACCTCGACGACTGGCTCGCCGACCGGGGCGCCGTGCCACTCGCCGGGCGGGTGCCGTTGCTCTGCTACGGCTCGAACGCCTGCCCCGCCAAGCTCACCTGGCTCCGCGCCACCTTCGGGTTGGCCGGACCCGCCGTGCTGCTCCGCGCCCGCTGCGCCGGGCTCGCCGCCGTGTGGGCCGCGGGCCTGCGCGTCGTCGACGACCAGCGGCCGGCCACGCTCGCCGCCGTGCCGGGGGTCACCGAGCAGCACGCGGTCTGGCTCGCCACACCGGAGCAGCTCGAGGTGCTCCACCGCTGCGAGGGCTGCGACGAGGGGCCGCGCGGCCGCTACCGGCTCGCGCACCTCACCGGCGGCGAGGTCCGCCTCGAGGACGGCACCCTGCTGGACCGCCCGCTCGCCTACGTCGCCGCCGAGCACACCGCCGACCCCCGCATGATCCGGTACCCGCTGCTCGTCGACGGCCGGCCGGTGCGCTGCGCGGAGGTGCCGCAGGCCGCCGCCCGGGCGCTGGCCGGCGAGCCGGCCGGCAGCGACGGCCTCGCGCTGCGGGTCGCCGACGGCACGCCGCGACCGGACGACCTGCCGGGCCGGCTGTTCGTCTACGGCACGCTGTCGCCCGGCGCGGCCCGCTGGCCCACGATCGAGCCGCACGTCGCCGGCGAGCCGCGGCGCGCGCGGTTGCCCGGCACGCTGTACGACACCGGCCTCGGCTACCCCGCGCTGCGCCTCGGCGGGCCGGGCGTGGCGGGCTGGGCCGTCGAGCTGGCCACGCCCGCCGCCACGCTGTCCACTGTGGACGACTACGAGGGTGCGCGGTACCGGCGGGTCCGCGTCACGCTCGAGGACCGCACGCAGGCCTGGACCTACGTGTGGACCGACCCGATCGACGGAATGCGGGCGCTCACCGCCACGTGGGAGACGGCCTGACCGGGCACCCGGCCGCCGGCTCTGGTAGGACCGGATGCGAGATCGGGAGGTGATCGCCCATGGTCCGGCGAGCATGCGTGGCCGCGTGCGCGGCCGTTGCTTCGATCGCGGTGCTCGGCGCGTGTGGCACCGCCACGAAGTCCACAGGGGACGGTGCGCCGCCGCCCGGCACCACACCGCCGTCATCGCCGCCGGCCAGCGCGTCGACCGTCACGAGCCCGCCCGCGGAGGGCACCGCGAGCGCCGGTGTCAAGTGCACGGCCGCGGACCTCGAGGGCAGCGTCGCCCCGTCCGACGCCGCCGCGGGCAACCGGTACGCCGACCTGGTCGTGACCAACACGAGCGGGGACCCCTGCACGCTGTACGGCTACGGCGGCCTGGAGCTCACCGGCGCCGACGGCGAGCCGCTGCCGACCGAGCTGACCCGGTCGCTGCCGCCCAAGCCCAGCATGGTCACGCTGCCACCCGGCGGCACGGCCACCAAGCAGCTGCACTGGACGGTGGTGCCCAGCGGCGACGAGCCGGTGACCGGCCCGTGCGAGACGCCGGCGGCGGGCGCGCGGGTGATCCCGCCCGACGACACGCGGGCGTTCACGGTGACCTTCGCCTTCGGGCCGGTGTGCGGCCACGGTCACGTGGACGGCAGCGCGTATGCCGGGAAGGGCCGCTAGCCTCGGGGCGTGCACACGACGATCACGACGCGGGACGGCACGATCGACGGCTACCTCGCGGTGCCCCAGCCCGAAGTCTCGGGGCCGGCACCGTGGCCGGGAGTCGTCATCGTGCACGACGCCCTCGGCATGTCCGACGACGTCCGCGGCATCGCCGAACGCTTCGCCACGGCCGGCTACGTCACGGTGGTGCCGAACCTCTACGCCCGCGGCGGGTTCGCGCGCTGCGTGCGCGGCGTGTTCCGCGAGCTCGTGGCGGGCCAGGGCCGCGCGCACGACGACCTCGACGCCGCCCGCACCACGCTGATCGAGCGGGCGGACTGCACGGGCAAGGTCGGCATCGCCGGATTCTGCATGGGCGGCGGGTTCGCGTTGCTCGGCGCCACCCGCGAGTTCGACGCGAGCGCGCCCTACTACGGGGAGATCCCGGCCGACACGTCCGTCCTGGACGGAGCGTGCCCGGTCGTGGCCAGCTTCGGCGCGCGGGACCGGCTGCCCAACATGCGGGGCGCGGCGGCGCGCCTCGGCCGGGTGCTGACCGGGTACGAGGTGCCGCACGACGTCAAGGAGTACCCGCAGGCCGGGCACTCGTTCGCGAACCGGATGGCCGGGCCGCTCAACGCCCTGCTGCGGGTGGGCGGGCTGGCGTATCACCACGAGTCGGCGGAGGACGCGTGGCGGCGGGTGCTGGCCTTCTTCGCGAAGCATCTCGGCTGAGCCTCCAATTTGCTCGATTCGCTGGAATCCGGACAGGCCGGAGTGCAGGCTGACGGCATGAACCCGGAGACCGAGATCGCGAACCAGCCGACGGTGCGTGAGCGCGCGCTCACGCAGCCGCCCGGCCGGCCGGGCCCGGCGGGTTCGCCGGACGGGCCGGCGCCCGACCCCCTCGCGAGCATCACGCTGAGCCCGCGGACGTTCGCGGCGGTGCTCGCCGTGGCGGCGATGCTGCTCGGCCTGATCCTGGCGCTGGTACCGGTGCACGTCGCCGGTCTGGACACCGCCGACAACACCTCGGTGAGCTGCGGGAACACGATCGGCGGCGTGGAGACGCCGCTGCTCGGCGCGGACCTGGGCACCGTCGAGCCGGCGGTGCTCGCGACCTACGTGGGCACCTGCCAGGAAGCGATCGGCACGCGCCTGATCTTCTCCTGGCCGCTGTTCGCCGCGGGGCTGATCGGGTTCCTCTGGCTCGGCGTGGTCCGCCGCGACCCGCCGTCAGCCGCCTAGCCCAGCAGCTTGCCCGGGTTCAGCACGCCCTCCGGATCGAGCTCTCGCTTGACCGCCGCCAGCACGTCGACACCCAGCTCGCCGATCTCGGCCGGCAGGTAGGGCGCGTGGTCCACGCCGACCGCGTGGTGGTGCGAGATCGTCCCAAGTGGACCGTTCGACGAGATCGACGCGCACGCGGCGTCCTTGGCCCGCGTCCACTGCCCGATCGGGTCACCGGGGTCGCGCGGCACGACCGTCGTGAAGTACAGGGACGCGCCCGTCTCGTAGGCGTGCGAGATGTGGCAGGCGATCACCGGCACGGCGCCGTTCGTCGCGAGCGACTCGTGCAGCGCCGACCGCACGACCGCCCGCAACGTGTCCACATTGGACCAGTAGGTCGCGGTCTCCAGCGTCTCGACGCACACGCCCAGGTCCAGCAACGCGTCGCGCTGCCGCGGGCCGGCGAAGCGCCCGTGCCGCCACTTCTCCCCCACCGGCCGGCCGAGCGACACCGGCTTGAGCGGGCGCAGCACGCGCAGCGTGGCCTTGCGCCGGGCGGCGATCTCGGCGTCGCTCCCGCCCTCCCAGCCGAGCACCAGCAGGCAGGGGTCGACCGCCCCGCGCAGCCGCAGGTAGCGGCGCACCGCGGCGGTCTTCCAGCCGCCGGAGAGCGCGAACGCCATGTCGGTCTCGTGCGGGTCGGACAACCGCGTGACGTCGGCCAGCACCCGCCCCTGGGCGAGCGCGCGCACCGCCGCCGCCCCGCGCGACCAGCCGTCGAGCACGAACCCCTCGTAGCGGCGCGCCGTCGGCAGCGGGCGCACCCGCACGGTGACCTCGGTGATCACGCCGAACGCGCCCTCGCTGCCCACCACCAGCTGGCGCAGGTCCGGCCCGGCCGCGGACGCCGGCGAGACGCCGAGCCGCCACTCGCCGCGCGGCGTGGCCAGCCGCACGCCCTCGACCATGTCCTCGAACCGGCCGTACCCCGACGACGACTGGCCCGCGGACCGGGTCGCGGCGAACCCGCCGATCGTGGCGCGCTCGAACGACTGGGGCACGTGGCCGAGCGTGAGCCCGTGTGCGGCGAGCAACCGCTCCGCCTCGGGAGCGACGACGCCGGCCTGCAGCACCGCGAGCCGCGACACCGGGTCGATCGACACGAGCTTGTCCAGCCGGCACAGGTCGAGCACGACCACCGACTCCTTGTCCCCGCGCAGCGCCTGCACGCCGCCGACGACCGAGGTGCCACCGCCGAAGGGCACGAGTCCCACGCCGTGTTCCGCGCACACCTCGACGACCCGCTGCACCTCCTCGGGACTCGCCGGCAACACGACCGCGTCCGGCACCGTCAGCTCGCCGGTTCCCCGGTGCCGCAGAAGGTCCAAATAGGACAGTCCGCCGGCGCGGCCCAGCCGGTCCTCCCGGCCGCGGCGGACGTGCCCGGCGCCGACCACCGACTCGAGCGCCTTGCCCGCCACCTCCGGCAGCGCGGACTCGCCGACCACGAGCGCGGAGTCCGGCGCGGCGGGCGTGCTCTGTTCGGTCAGGCCGGTCTTGGCGGCTAGCCAGCGGGCCGCATGAGGGGGCAGGATGGCGTCCTGGCCACCCGCAGAGGTCCAACTGCGACGAATGAGGTGGTCGAGGTGCTCACCGGTGTGGTCACTGCTTTCGGTCACCGCTATAGTGTGACATATGACGTCTGTCCGTCACACGCCGTCGCCCAATCGCGTCGCCGACGATGTACTGCTCGACGCGGCGATGGACTGCGTGCTGTCCGTCGGCGTGCGGCGCACCACGCTGAGCGACGTGGCCCGGACGGCGGGCGTCAGCCGGATGACGCTCTACCGGCGCTTCCCCGACGTGCGGGGCATGCTGTCGGCCCTGATCACCCGCGAGTTCGGCAAGATCCTCGGTGACGCGAACCGGATCGCGCAGCCGGAGCCGACCGCGCGCGGGCAGCTGGTCGTCGCCGCCGTGCACACGATCCGCGACCTCGCGGCGAATCCGCTGATGCACGCCGTGATCGAGCGGGACGCCGAGATGCTGCTGCCCTACATCATGGAGCGCATCGGCACGAGCCAGCGGATGACCGAGGAGTTCCTGCGCGCGCAGGTGGCCGCCGGGCACCGGGACGGCTCGATCCGCGACGCCGACCCGGCCGTGCAGGCGCGGACGATCTTCCTGCTGCTGCAGCCGTACGTGTTCGCGATCCGCCCGTCGACCTCCGACCTGCTGCTGGACGACCTGCTCGCCGAGCTGACCCACCTGCTCGACGTGGCGCTGCGCCCATGAGCACCCCGCACAGCACCCCGCACAACACGTCGCTCAACGCCGCGCGCCGGGCCGCGGAGCTGGACGCGCTCGCCGGCGGCGAGGTCGTGGACCTGCTGGTGATCGGCGGTGGCGTGACCGGTGCGGGCATCGCGCTGGACGCGGCCGCGCGTGGCCTGTCGGTGGCCCTCGTGGAGGCGCGCGACCTGGCGTTCGGCACGTCGCGGTGGTCGAGCAAGCTCGTGCACGGTGGCCTGCGCTACCTGGCCAAGGGCGAGGTCCGGCTGGCGCACGAGAGCGCGGTGGAGCGCGGGATCCTGATGACCCGCACGGCGCCGCACCTGTCCCGCGCGCTGCCGCAGCTGTTTCCCCTGCACGAGAACGTCTCCCGTGGTGGCGCCTCGTTCGTGATGGCCGGCCTGCGCGCGGGCGACGCGTTGCGCCGGGCCGCACGCACGCCCTCGTCGCTGTTGCCGGGCCCGCGGCGGGTGTCCGGGCCGGAGGCGCTCGCGCTGGCCCCGGGCCTGCGCACGGCCGGGCTGCGTGGCGGGCTGCTCTCGTTCGACGGGCAGCTGACCGACGACGCGCGGCTCGTGGTGGCGCTCGCGCGGACGGCGGCCGGCTACGGCGCGCGGATCCTCACCCGGGTGCGGGTCACGACGGCGGCCGGCGACGGCGTCGAGGCGCACGACCTCGTGGCGGACCGGACGGTGTCGCTGCGCGCGCGCAGCGTGGTGAACGCGGCCGGCGTGTGGGCGGGGTCGCTGGTCGGCTCGGTGCGCCTGCGCCCGTCGCTGGGCTCGCACGTGGTGGTCGACGGCGCGGCGACGGGCATCGGCGGCACGGCGCTGACCGTGCCGGTGCCGGGCGAGCGATCCCGCTTCGTGATCGTGCTCCCGCAACGGAACGGGCTTGTCTACATCGGACTGACCGACGAGCCGTTCGACGGCGCCATCCCGGACGAGCCGGTCGCGCCGGCCGCCGATGTGGCGTTCCTGCTGGAGGTCGCCTCGTCCGTGCTGGCCCGCGAGCTGACCGCGGCGGACGTGCTCGGCAGCTACGCGGGGCTGCGCCCGCTGCTGGAGGGGACCGGCCGCAGCGCGGACCTGTCCCGCAGGCACGCGGTGCTGCGGGCGTCGAACGGGGTGCTCACGGTCGTCGGCGGGAAGCTGACGACGTACCGGAAGATGGCGCAGGACGCGGTGGACGCGGCGGTGGCGGCCGCCTCCCTCTCCGCGCCCGCGTCGCCGACGCACAACCTGCCCCTGACCGGCGCCGCCGCCCGGCCGGTGCTGGCCACGGTGGACGCGTCGGCCCGGCTCGTGGCGAGCTACGGCACGGAGGCGCCGCGGGTGGCCGCCCTGGCGGCGCTGGACGAGGACCTGGGCGTCCCGGTGGCCGGCGAGATCACCGCGGCTGAGGTGGTGTGGGCGGTCCGCCACGAGGGTGCCCTGGACGCGGAGGACGTGCTGCACCGCCGCACCCGGATCGGCCTGGTGCCCACGCACGCGGACGCGGCCCGCGCCGCGGTGACCGGCCTGGTGAACCGCACCCTCGCCGGCCTCGCCCCGGCCACCTAGCGGCAGCCCGCCGCACGGCGCGACGCCGTCTCGTGCGGGGTTGCCCGTCCACAGCGGACGATCAGGGGAAGGGGTTGCCCGCGCCTTCCCCTTTCAACATATAGCGCACCAGGGGGCTTGCGGCAAGACCCGGGTGATGCCGCAGAATCGCCGACCGAGGCCAGCACCTCGGGCTTGACAAGAGGTGGAGAATAAAAAATCGGCGTGCCCTCCAAAATTCAATGGAGAACCCGCCGCTCTTAGTTTCAGATTAGCCGCTGTGAGGGGTAAGTGTCAACTCAGGGGTACGAAGACGAATTGCGGTCCGAGCGCGACTACGTGGCCGGGCTCTACACGCGCCTCGACGCCGAGCGTGCGCGGGTGAAGGGCGCGTACGAGGCGGCGTTGCGGGGTAACGGCGGGACGCCCCTGGAACGCGACGTCGAGGTGCGCGCGCGGGCCAGGGAGACGAAGCGGCTCGCCGTGGCGGACAACGGGCTGTGTTTCGGTCGGTTGGACACCATTTCGGGCGAGCATTCCTACATCGGCCGGATCGGTCTTTTCGACGAGGACAACGAGCACGAACCGGTGTTGCTCGATTGGCGGGCGCCGGCGTCGCGCGCGTTCTACGTCGCCACGGCCGCGACGCCGGAGAACATGCGCCGGCGCCGCCAGTTCCACACCCGCGGGCGCCGCGTGGTCGATTTCACCGACGAGGTGCTCGGCCGTCCCGGTGCGCACGAGCGCGGGGACGCGGCCCTGCTCGCGGCCGTCAACGCGCCGCGCGGGGACGGGATGCGCGACATCGTGTCGACGATCCAGGCCGAGCAGGACGAGATCATCCGCCTCGACCACCCGGGGGTGCTGGTGATCGAGGGTGGCCCGGGCACCGGGAAGACCGTGGTGGCGCTGCACCGCGTCGCCTACCTGCTCTACACCCAGCGGGAGCGGATGGAACGCCACGGCGTGCTCGTGGTCGGGCCCAACCCGGCGTTCCTGAACCACATCGGCCGCGTGCTGCCCTCGCTGGGCGAGTCCGACGTGGTGTTCATGACCCCCGGCGACCTCGTGCCCGGCCTGCGCGTCACGGCCGAGGACACCGGCGAGGCCGCGCGGCTCAAGGGCTCGCTGAAGATCCTGGACGTGCTCGCGGGGGCCGTCGCCGACCGGCAGCGGCTGCCGGAGCGGCCGGTGCCGATCGACCTGCGGGACGTCACGGTGCGGATCGACGCCGAGACCGCGCAGTGGGCCAGGGAGGAGGCGCGGGCGAGCGGGCTGCCGCACAACGAGGCCCGGACGGTGTTCACCGAGATCCTCACCTACGTGCTGACCGAGCGGGCGATGTCCAGGATCGGCCGGGGCTGGCTGTCCCGGTCGGACCGCGACGCGTGGGAGCAGCTGCGGGCCGACCTGCTCACCGAGCTCGCGGTGGACGAGACGTTCACCGCCACGCTCGACGCGCTCTGGCCGATCCTGACGCCGGAGTCGCTGCTGGCGCGGCTGTACACGTCCCCGGAACGGCTGCGGGCGGCGGGCGCCGACCAGGCGCTGGCCCGCGCGGACGGCGAGGCGTGGACGGTGTCGGACGTGCCGCTGCTCGACGAGCTGGTCGACCTGCTGGGTCGCGACAAGGCGGCCGAGAGGTCCGCCGAGCAGGCCGCCGAGCGCGAGCGGAGGTCCGAGGCCGAGTACGCCTCGCGCGTGATGGACATGATGCGGCTGGACCGCGAGGAGATGGACGAGGACATCCTGCTGGCCGCCGAGAACCTGCTCTACGCCGAGGACCTGGCGGACCGCTTCGTCGAGCAGGACACCCGGGAGCTCGTGGAACGCGCCGCCGCGGACCGGGACTGGACCTACCGCCACGTCGTGGTCGACGAGGCCCAGGAGCTGTCCGAAATGGACTGGCGGGTGCTGATGCGGCGCTGCCCGGGCCGGTCCTTCACGGTGGTCGGCGATCTCGCCCAGCGCCGGTCGGCCGCCGGCGCGACGTCGTGGGACACGATGCTGGAGCCCTACGTGCCGGGCCGCTGGGTCTACCGGTCGCTGACGGTGAACTACCGCACCCCGGCGGAGATCATGGCCGTGGCCGCGGCGGTGCTCGCCGAGTTCGCTCCCGGGGTCGCGCCACCGGAGTCGGTCCGCGCGTCCGGCGTCGCGCCGTGGGCCAGGCGGGTCACCGAGGACGAGCTGCCCGCCGCCATCGAGGAGTTCGTCCGGGACGAGGCCGGCCGGGAAGGCACCAGCGTCGTGATCGGGCCACCGGGCGTGCCGGGCGCGGTGGCGCCGGCGGAGACGAAGGGCCTGGAGTTCGACGCCGTCCTGGTCGTGGCGCCGGAACGCATCCTCGCCGACGGCCCGCGCGGCGCGGCCGAGCTGTACGTCGCCCTCACCCGTGCCACCCAGCGCCTCGGCGTCCTGCACCAGGGCCCGTTGCCGCCGGCCCTGACGGGGCTCACCGAGACCGGGCCACCCGCTCGGGCCGGGAGCTCGGCGTAGCGACTCGCGTGCGGCCGGCCCCGGGCCGGGGCCGGCCGCACGACCAGGAGTACGAAAAGGACCGAGCCGGCCACGGAAGTCCGTGACCGGCTCGCCCCCGACGATCCGTTACTGGCCCTGCGCGGCCCGCAGCCGCTCCGCGACGCGAGCCACCTCCTCCGGCGTGCCGACGATCTCGAAGTGCATCTCGTCCCGGCGGCCGGTGTAGTCGCCACCCCAGCGGATCACGTTGTCGACCTCGCCCAGGATGTTGTGGATCTCCTGGGTCTGGGCCGGGGTGAACGTGTCCCGCGCACCGAGCACGTGCCGCGTGGCGTTGACGTCCACCGCGGTCGCGCTCGCGTGGTTGGAGATGTCCCCGCTGCCCCGCACGTTGCGGTCCGCGTAGCCCCAATCGTCGTGCTCGCCCGCGTCGGAGTTCATGTCGATGTTCTCGACGCGCGAGTTGACCTGCCCGAGCACGTGCATGAGCACGTCGCCGCCGTCGCCGTCGACCACGTTGACCCGGGTGTTGGTGCCCGGGATCGTCCGCATGCCACGCTCCGGGTTGACCGGCCAGCCGTTCTGCGACACCGGGCCCGTCGGCACCGGCCGGGCCGCCGCGGCGTTCCCGCCCGCGGGGGCCGGCGCACCTTGGACCGCACCGGTGACCGGCTGCTGGGCCTGCGCGGTCTGCACGCCACCGGTGCCCGCGACCGGGGCGGCCGACACCGGGCCGGCCGCGGTCTGCTGCGCCGACGTCGTCTGCCCGCCGGTGCCGCCACCACCCGCCAGGTCCTGGGTTCGATACGCGGCGCTGGTCGTGGACCCCTGGGTCGAGGTCGTCGAACCACCGGCGGCCACGGCCGGGTCGGTGTGCTGGTAGCCCGGTGCGATCTCCTGGCGTTGGACCTGCTGGACGCCGCCCCCGGTGGGGTTGGTGTTGGTGGCCATCGCGCCGGTGGAGGTGACCTGCTGGGTCGACATGGCGTGTGGCTGCTCGCCGCTGGCCTTGCCGCCGATCATCTCGACCAGCTCCTTGACCTGCTGGGCGATCTGCACGACCTTCTGCACGACCTGGATGATCTTCTGCAGCGTCTGGATCAGGGACTGGATCTGCTGGGCCAGCTTCTGCGCGGTCTGCACCGCCTGCTGCACCGACTTCGCGATACCCTCCGCGATCGACGCGCCGAAGGACATCCACGACTTCGACAGCGCCTCGATGCAGATCTGGATGATCTTCTGCACCGCGTCCTTGATCAGGTCCATCACGCTGGACCGGGCCTGCGCGACCGCCTGCCCACCCTGCTGCATCGCACCCGACACGGCCTGCTTGGCCTGCGCCAACGCGGACAACCCATCAGCCTGGTTGTTGCTCGCCGCCCGGTAACCATCAGCCGCCGCACCCAACCACGACCGGGTCTGGTCCGCCGACGCCTGCCGGAACTGGTCCGCCGTCGACGACAAGCTGCCGCCGCTGCTGCTCCACGACTGCGCCGACGAGCTCACCGCACCCGAGTCACCCTTGAGCACGTCGAACGGCTCACGCAGGAACGACACCGCACCGAGCACCCAACCCAGACCGGCGCCACCGATCGCACCCAGCGGGTCACCCGCGACGTCGAGCACCTCCATACCGACCTTGACGACACCCATCGCGCCGCCCAGCCAGTCACCACTCTCGAACGCGTTCGCCGTGGACTGGATGTCCTTGAGCAGGTCCGCGCCCGAAGTCTGCCGGGTGCCACCCGACTGCTGCGCCACCAACGTGTCGTTCATGCGAGCGTGCCCCCGCTCGCGAACGTGCCACTCGTCGGGACGGCCTTGTCGAACAGCGACGCGTGGTTGTCATCGACCGCCTGGTAGGCGTCCGCGACCTGGCTCAGACCCGACTGCACCTGGTCCACGGTCTGGCTCGCCAGGTCACCGACCTGCCGCAACTCGTTGCACGCCTGTGAGATCGCGGACGCGAAGAACTCGCCGATCTGGCCGAAGGCACCCCCGCCGACCGAGTCCTGCGCGCCGCTGGAAGCCGAGCGCACTTGCGTGGCAATGGTGGTGACCACGGTGGCGTGCGCCCGCACCTCCCCCACAACCACGTTGAAACCTTCACCCATGGGATCCGCCGATCATCTCGTAGAAATGAAACGCCCCCGGTCCGACCGGGGGCGACCCTCACTTGATCACTTCAGGTGGATTCTCGAAGTACTCGTCGTCGGAGCGATGCGCAGGGCGCTCCGCGACCTTGATGAATCCCTCGTCCCGGCCGTCGCCGGAGTAGCCCTCCGGCAGGTGCTCCTTGACCGCCTCCAGGGCGGCGCCCTCACCGACGAACTTGGTCATGACATCCACGACCTGTGCGCCGACGTCCCGTTGCGCCTGCCTGCTGGTCTCGAGGATGATCCGGGCCAGCTGCTCGGGCTCGATGTCCCCGGCACCCGGCCGCAGGACCAGATCGTTGAGCGCGCCGCTCGCGGTCACCCGCACGGTCACCTCGCCGTCATGCGACGTGGCCGACCCACCAACGGTCTTGAGCGCCTGCTGTGCCTTCTCTGCCTTCTGCGCCGCGTCACGCAACTTCTCGTCGTACTGCGCGAACCACTTGTCCGGGTCCATGCCCTCGCCACTCCACCCCATCTTGCTGGATCATGACAGCATCCTCGCCGGAACATACGCCAGGTATGACCGCCGAAGGACCCCAGAACGCTAAGAATTTTCAAACGTAATCCGGCGCGGACGCCCGGTAATCATGCGTGGTCGGCGGCCCTGGATACTCTGTTGGGTCGGGCGTGAGCGGAGCGACGGAGGGCAGGCGTGCCACCAGCGGTACTGGAGGTGGACCGGGTAGCCAGGAGCTTCGGCGACGTCGTGGCCTGCCGCGACGTGAGCTTCGGCGTCGCGCCCGGAGAGATCTTCGGCCTCGTCGGGAGCAACGGCGCCGGCAAGACCACCACCATGCGCATCGTGCTCGGCGTGCTCGCCCCGGACGCCGGCGAGGTACGCGTGGACGGCGAGCCCGTCACGCTGAGCACCCGCCGGCGGATGGGCTACCTGCCCGAGGAGCGCGGGCTCTACCCGCGGATGCGCGTGCTCGACCAGCTGGTCTACCTCGCCGAGCTGCACGGCATGAGCACCAACGACGCCCACCGCGCGGCCGACCTGTGGCTGGCCCGGCTCGGCCTGCGCGACCACCGCGGCGACGCGGTACAGAAGCTCAGCCTCGGCGACCAGCAGCGCGTCCAGCTCGCCGCCGCGCTGGTGCACGGCCCGGACCTGCTGGTGCTCGACGAGCCGTTCACCGGCCTCGACCCGGCCGCCGTCGAGATGCTGAGCGGGGTGCTGCGCGAGCGGGCCGCCGCGGGCGCGCCGGTGCTCTTCTCCGGGCACCAGCTCGACCTCGTCGAGCGGCTTTGCGACCGCGTCGGCATCCTCCAGAATGGACACATGGTCGCCGCCGGGACCGTCCACGAGCTCAGCACGGGCAGCCGGGTCGAGCTGCTCGTGGACGCGCCGGACGCGCCGGACGGCTGGGCCGCGGCGCTGCCCGGCGTCGAGGTGCTCGAGATCCACAATGGACGCGCGCGGCTGCACCTCACGAACGGCGTGGACGACCAGGCCGTGCTGTCCGCGGCGCTCGCGACCGGCCCGGTGCGGGAGTTCACCCGGCTGCGGCCCACCCTCGCCGAGCTGTACCGGGACGTGGTGTCGCCGTGACCGAACCCCGCCCGGGCCGGACGGTCTACCTCGTGGCGCGCCGCGAGCTGAACACCCGGCTGCGTACCCGGTCCTTTGTGGTCAGCACGGTCGTGTCGCTGGTCGTGCTGATCGGGTACGTGCTCACGCAGAGCACGATGTTCGACGAGGAGCACCCCACCCAGGTCGGGCTCGCCGGCCAGGCCATCGCGATCGCCGGGCCGCTCAAGGACGCGGCCGGTCAGCTGGACTACGACGTGGCGACGAGCGAGGTGCCCGATCTCGCCGCCGGCCGCGAGATGGTCGCCGACGGCTCGCTGGACGCCCTGGTCAGCGGCGCACCGGCGGAGCTGCGGGTCCTGGTCCGCGGGGACGTCGATCCGGACCTGCGGACCGTCCTCAATGGACTTGTGCAGCAGCAGGTGCTGAGCGGGCTGCTCGCGTCGGTCGAGGACCTGGACGCGAACCAGGTGCTCGCCACGGTCGCGAAGGCCGGCGTGCACGTGGACTCGCTCGAGCCCGCGGACCCGCAGCACAACCAGCGGCTGGCGCTGGCGCTCGTGGTGGTGGCGCTGCTGTACCTGGCGCTGCTGCTGTACGGGTCGATGGTGGCGCAGGGCGTGGTCGAGGAGAAGTCGAGCCGCGTGGTGGAGTTGCTGCTGGCGACCGTGCGGCCGGGGCAGCTGCTGACGGGCAAGGTGCTGGGGCTGGGGCTGGTCGGGCTGATCCAGCTGTTCGCGGTGGGCGCGGTGGGCCTGCTGCTCGCGATCGGGACCAGCGTGGTGACCCTGACCGGCGCCGCGGCGAGCACGCTCGCGTGGGGGCTCCTGTGGTACGTGCTGGGCTATCTGTTGTATGCCACGGTGTTCGCGGCCGTGGGCTCGCTGGTGTCGCGGCAGGAGGACGTGCAGTCGGTGCTGATGCCGATCACCGTGGTGCTGGTGGTGGCGTTCGTGCTGGGCTTCGCGGTCCTGTCCCGCAGCCCGACGGGCACGACGGCGACCGTGCTGTCCCTGCTGCCGCCGCTCTCGCCGATCCTCATGCCGGGCCGCATCGCGCTCGCGGCGGTCCCGCTGTGGCAGGTCGCCCTGGCGATCGTCCTCACGGTGGCGACGGTGGCGCTGCTGGCCCGGGTGGGCAGCGTCGTCTACCGCAACGCCGTCCTGCACCTGGGCCCCCGCCTGCGCCTGCGCGACGTCCTGCGCTGAGCCGCGCGAGCCCAACGCCCGGACACCGCGAGCGTTGGACTCGCGGGTCGGGAGCGTTGGACTCGCGGGGTCAGCGGTCGGCTACGGGGAGGTAGTCGCGTTCCGTGGCGCCGATGTAGACCTGGCGCGGGCGGCCGATCTTCGTGGCCGGGTCGTTCATCATCTCGCGCCAGTGCGCGATCCAGCCCGGCAGCCGGCCGAGCGCGAAGAGCACCGTGAAGAACTTCGTCGGGAAGCCCATCGCGCGGTAGATCAGTCCCGTGTAGAAGTCGACGTTCGGGTACAGCTTGCGCTCGATGAAGTAGTCGTCCGCGAGCGCGCGCTCCTCGAGCTGCTTCGCGATGTCGAGCAGGCTGTCGTCGCCACCGAGGCGGCCCAGGATGTCGTCCGCGGTCTTCTTGATGATCGCGGCCCGCGGGTCGTAGTTCTTGTAGACCCGGTGGCCGAAGCCCATCAGCTTGACCCCGTCCTCCTTGTTCTTCACCCGCTTGACGAACGTGTCCACGTCGCCCGCGTCGTCCCGGATGCCCTCGAGCATGTCCAGCACCGCACTGTTCGCACCGCCGTGCAGCGGGCCGAAGAGCGCGTTGATGCCCGCCGAGATGCTCGCGAACAGGTTCGCCTCCGACGACCCGACGAGCCGCACGGTCGACGTCGAGCAGTTCTGCTCGTGGTCGGCGTGCAGGATGAACAGCAGGTCCAGCGCGCGGGCCAGGTCGGGGTCGACCTCGTACGGCTCGGCCGGGAAGCCGAACGTCATCCGCAGGAAGTTCTCCACCAGGCCGAGCGAGTTGTCCGGGTACAGGAACGGCTGGCCGATCGACTTCTTGTACGCGTACGCCGCGATCGTGGGCAGCTTCGCCAGCAGGCGGATCGTGGAGATCTCGACCTGCTCCTTGTCGAACGGCTGCAGGCTGTCCTGGTAGAAGGTGGACAGTGCGGACACCGCGGAGGAGAGCACGGGCATCGGGTGCGCGTCCCGCGGGAAGCCGTCGAAGAAGCGCTTGAGGTCCTCGTGCAGCAGCGTGTGCCGGCTGATCTTCGACGTGAACTCGTCGAGCTGCGGCCGGGTCGGCAGCTCCCCGTAGATGAGCAGGTAGCTCACCTCGATGAACGTCGACCGCTGGGCGAGCTGCTCGATCGGATAGCCGCGGTAGCGCAGGATGCCGGCGTCACCGTCGATGAAGCAGATCTCCGACGCGCAGGCGGCGGTGTTCACGAAACCGGGGTCGAGCGTCACGAGGTCGGTCGTCGACAGCAGCTTGCCGACGTTGATTCCGTGCGAGCCCTCGCTGGCACGCATGACCGACATCTCGTACTCGCCGCCGGGATAGCGAAGCGCGACGGATTCCGGCGCGCCGTTCTCGGCCCCCGCGGGCGCGGCACTGTTATTGCCGGCCCCGGCAGGGACGGTCCTCGCCTCAGGCATGCGTGTCCCTCTCAACAAACTCGTCTTTTGTTGTTAACGCTAGTGCGGTTGGCGCCGCCCGGACAGTCCACATGGTGTGGGCCACGGCACTCTACGGGTGATTTCCCAGCTCAGCCGCGAACGGCGGCTCGGCGCCGGCCCGCGAGACCGTGACGGCCGCGGCTCTGGCCGCGAACGCCAGCGCCTCGTGCCAGCCGCCGACGTCGACGTCACGCACCGCCGCCGGTGTGCTGACACCCTGTTGGTACAGCCAGTGCAGCAACGCTCCGTGCACGGTGTCTCCCGCGCCGATGGTGTCGGCGACCTCGACCCGCGGCGTCGGCACCTCGACCTCGTCGCCGGACGCGGTGAGCACCAGGATGCCGTCCGCGCCACGGGTGAGGACCGCGGCCGCCGGCCCCGCGGTGAGCCATTCCCGGACCGTGCCGAGCACGTCGCCGGTGCCGCCCGCGAGCCAGGCGGCGTCCTCTGCGGACAGCTTGAGCAGGCCGATGTCGGGCAGCCACGAGGCGAACCGGGCACGGAAGGCGGCCGCGTCGGCGATCACCTCCGGGCGGACGTTCGGGTCGACGACGGTGAGTCCGCCGCGCGCGGAATGCCGCCGCAGCAACGTTTCGTACGTCGTCGCGCCCGGCTCGAGCACGAGGGAGAGCGTGCCGAGCGACAGGATCGTCACGCCGGCGGGCAGCTCGCCCGGATCGGCCACGAGCCGGTCGGCCGTACCCTCCACATGGAACGAGTAGCGCGCCGAGCCGTCCGGGCCGATGCCGGCCACCGCGAGCGTCGTCGGCTCGTCGCCCCGCTGCACCAGCGATGTGTCCACACCGGACAGATGGAGCCGGGCCAGGAGCGCGTCACCGAACGTGTCGGTCGACAGCCGCGAGAGGAACCCGACCGGCGCGCCGAGGCGGCCGAGGGTCACCGCGACGTTGTACGGGCCGCCGCCGAGCAGGGGCAGCAGCGCGCCGAGCTCGCCGGTGCCGGTGGCCGGTGCCGGCACGAGATCGACGAGCGCCTCGCCGCCGACACAGAGCATGCGCTACCTCACGTTCCGTCTGGATGGTTACCCGATAGTAGGGCGTCATACTAATAGGCGTCCGAGTATTGACCTGCGGAGGAAGTCGCATGCCAGCCGAGCGGCTGTTGCCCAACCGGGACGCCGAGGATCTGATCAAGCTGACGAGGGAGATCGCCAGGGACGAGCTGGCGCCCCTCGCGTCGCGCTACGAGGAGGAGGAGCGGTTCCCGCGGGACCAGTTCCGCCTGCTCGGCCGCAGCGGGCTGCTCGGCCTGCCCTACCCGGAGCGCTGGGGTGGCGGCGGGCTCGGCTACGAGGTCTACCTGCAGGTGCTGGAGGAGGTCGCGACCGCCTGGATGTCGATGGGCGTGGGGCTGTCGGTGCACGTGATGTCGTGCTTCGCCCTCGCCGAGTACGGCACCGACGAGCAGCGGGCCCGCTGGCTGCCGGACATGCTCGGCGGTGAGCTGCTCGGCGCGTACGCGCTCTCGGAGCCGCAGGCCGGCTCGGACGCGGCGGCGCTGTCGGCGCGCGCGGAGCGGTCCGGCGACGAGTACGTCGTCAACGGCGTGAAGGCGTGGATCACCCACGGCGGCGAGGCGGACTTCTACACGACGATGGTGCGCACCTCCCCCGACGGCGGGCGCGGGATCAGCTGCCTGCTGGTCGACGCGGGCACGCCCGGCCTGTCCGCGGCCCCGCGGGAGCGCAAGATGGGCCTGACCGGCTCGACGACCACGCAGATGCTCTTCGAGAACGCGCGGGTGCCGGCGGACCGGCTGCTGGGCGCGGCGGGCGAGGGGCTCAAGATCGCGCTGACCGCGCTGTCGTCGGGCCGGCTCGGCATCGCCGCGTGCTCGGTCGGCCTGGCGCAGGCCGCGCTCGACGAGGCCGTGGCCTACGCGAAGGGCCGCGCGCAGTTCGGCAAGCCGATCATCGAGTTCCAGGGCGTGGAGTTCCTGCTGGCGGACATGGCCGCCGCGGTCGAGTCCTCCCGCGCGACCTACCTGGAGGCGGCCCGGCGGCGCGACCGCGGCCTGCCGTTCACCCGCCAGGCCTCGATCGCGAAGCTCGTCGCCACCGACGCCGCCATGAAGGTCACCACGGACGCTGTCCAGGTCCTCGGCGGCGCCGGCTACACGCGGGACTTCCCGGTGGAGCGGTACCTGCGCGAGGCGAAGGTGCCGCAGATCTTCGAGGGCACGAACCAGATCCAGCGCGTGCTGATCGCCCGGGAGCTGCGCAAGGCCTAGGGAACGGTGACGGTCACCTTCGCCTTGGCGTGCTCGGTCTCCAGGTAGCGGATCGCGTCCGGGACCTCGGCGAGCTTGTACGTCCGGTCGATCGCCGGCGCGACGTCGCCCGCCTCGGTGAGCTCCTTCAACGCGGTCAGGAGTCCCTTGGCCGCGGGCGTCTGCAGGACGTGGATCCGCTGCCCGCGCACGAGCTTCGCCTCGAGCTGGGCTCGGATGATCAGCCCCATCGGCCCGAACAGGCTGCCGCCTCTCGACACGCCGCCGCCGGAGAGCACCAGCGTCCCGCCCGGCGTCACCGCCCGCCGCAGCGCGGCCAGTGAATGGTTGCCCACCAGGTCGAACACGACGTCGTAGCGTTGCCCGCCTTGAGTGAAGTCCGCCTCGGTGTAGTCGATCACCTCGGTCGCCCCGAGCGAGCGGACGAGCTCGACGTTGCGGGTGCTGCACACGGCGGTCACCTCGGCCCCCAGCACCTTGCCCACCTGCACGGCGAACGTGCCGACGCCACCCGACGCGCCGTTGACGAGCACCCGCTGGCCTGGCCCGGCCCGCCCCGCGTCGCGCAGGCCCGCGAGGGCGGTGCGCCCGGCCATCGGGATCGCGGCCGCCTGCTCGAAGGTCAGGTTGGCGGGCTTGCGTTCGACCTGGTCCGCGGGGACGCGCACGTGCTCGGCGAACGCGCCGTCGGCGTCGCCGAACACCTCGTCGCCGGGCCGCAGGTCCCGCACGTCCCGGCCGACCGCCTCCACCGTGCCCGCGAAGTCGCGTCCCCTGATCCGCTGCTTGGGTCCCCCGACGCCCATGCCGAGGCGTGCCACGTACGGGTCGCCACGCATGAAATGCCAGTCGAGCGCGTTCACCGCGGCGGCGTGCACGCGCACCAGTACCTCGTTGTCCGCGGCGACCGGCCGCTCGACGTCGCGCAGTGCGAGGACGTCCGGGGAGCCGTACCGCTCCTGCATGATTGCCTTCACAACCAGACGGTAGGCCCGTCCGGTCGTCCCGGGCATCCGGGACGACCCCTAGGTAGAGCCCTTATTCCTGGTAGAACGGGTTGGCCGTGACGCCCAGCCCGGTCGCCTCGTCGAAGTGGTACACCTCGCGGCCCTCGACGAACACCCGCACCGCCCGGCTCATCACGTCCAGCGGATCGCCCGACCACAGCACGAGGTCGGCGTCCAGCCCGGGCGCCAGCGCGCCCACCCGGTCGTCGAGACCCATGATCCGCGCCGGGTTCACCGTGATCGAGCGCAGCGCGGTCTCGGTGTCGAGGCCTTCCTTGACCGCGAACGTCGCCTGGTGCACGAGGAACTCGATCGGCACGACCGGGTGGTCGGTCGTCAGCGCGATCTCCACGCCCGCGCGGGCGAGGATCCCGGGGTTGCGCAGGTGCCCCCGCCGGACCTCCACTTTGGACCGTCCGACGAGGAGCGGGCCGATGATCACCGGGATCCGCTTTTCCGCCAACGTGTCCGCGAGCAGGTGCCCCTCGGTGCCGTGGTTGAGGATCAGCTTGTAGCCGAACTCCTCGGACAGCCGGATGGCCGTGGCGATGTCGTCCGCGCGGTGCGTGTGCTGGCACCACGGCACCTCGCCGTCGAGCACGCGCACCAGGATCTCCATGGAGTTGTCGCGCTCGAACGGCTCACCCTCGTGGTCGGCCGCCGCGCGCGCCTTGCGGTAGTAGCTCGCCTTGGTCAGCGCGTCCCGGATCACCGCCGCGACGCCGAGCCGGGTGGACGGCAGCTTCTGCTGCTCGCCGTACACCCGCTTCGGGTTCTCCCCCAGCGCGCTCTTCACGCTGACCGGCTCGCGCACCAGCATGTCCTCGACCGTGCGGCCCCAGGACTTCACGGCCACCGTCTGCCCGCCGATCGGGTTGCCCGATCCGGGCTTGACGACGACCGTGGTGACGCCCCCGGCCAGCGCGTCCCGGAAGCCCTCGTCGTCGGGGTTGATGGCGTCGAGCGCGCGCAGCCGGGCGCCGTTGGGGTCGGTCGTCTCGTTGACGTCGTGGCCCGCCCAGCCGTCACCCTCCTCGAGGACGCCGAGATGGCCGTGCGCCTCGACGAAACCGGGCAGCACCCAGGTGCCGGACGCGTCGACGATGTCCGCATCGTCCGGGATGTCCACGTCGGCGTCGGGGCCGACGGCGACGATCCGCCCGTCCTCGATCAGGACCGTGCCGCCCTCGAGGGGCGCACCGGCCACCGGAACGACGTAGCCACCCGTGACAGCTGTACTCACAGCCGTGCAACCTACTGGGTGAGGGCGGTCAGCGCGGGCGGATTCCCCACCGCCCGGTCCACGTGTCGCCCGGTTCGACGGTGATCAGGTCGGTGCCGGAGTTGAGCGCGTCCGGCGGGCAGGTCATCGGCTCGATGGCCACCGCCCGGGCGCCCTTGCCGGGGAACTCGCCGGGCGTGAACACCTGCACCCAGCCGAAACACGCCTCGGCCCACAGCTCGACACCGCCCCCGTCGTGGGTGACCGAGTGCCGGATGATGCCGTCCGCGCCGGGCTCGCAGTCGCCGAACGCGGTGTCCAGCTCGACCCCGCGCAGCTGCCGGCCGACGCGGAAGTCGAGGTCGGTGCCCTCCAGCGACTGCGGCTTGCCGGTCGGGATCATCGTCCCCGGGTCCACCGGCAGCACGGTGCGCGCGGCGAGCGTCAGGGCGCAGTCGTCGACGTCGGTGTTGCCCGGCCGCGGGTAGGGGTGCGTGCCGACGCCGAACGGCATCTCCTCGTTGCCGGTGTTGTGCACGGTGTGCGTGACGGTCAGCCCGTACCCGTCGCCGTCCCCGTCCCTGTCGCCGTCGAGCGTGTAGCGGACCGTCGTGCGGAACGGGAACGGCCAGCCCTGCAGCTCGCCGACCTCGACGGCGAGCAGGACCGTGTCGTCGCCGTGCTCGACCACGGTCCACAGCTCCCGCCGGACGAGCCCGTGGATCGCGTTGCCCCGCGCCGGCTCGGTCATCTCCAGCTCCTGGCGCATGCCCGCATGCGACCACGCGGCGCCGCCGACCCGGTTGGGCCACGGGACCAGCACGGCGCCCGCCCCCAGCGGCGACCGCTCCTCGGCGCGGTAGGTCTCCACGTACGGCACGCCGTCGACCTCGAAGGACCGCAGCGCCGCGCCGAGCTCGGTGACGACCACCCGTGCTCGCCCGTCACCGCTCGCGATCTCCAGTTGCTCCCCGATAGGTCTACTCATACGTAAAGACTGTATTGCGCGACCGGGATCAGTCCTTGAGCGCCTGCGGGTCGAGCTCCTTGACCTGCTCACCCTTGCTGCGCAGGTACAGCCAGTTCACGATCCACAGCAGGATGCCGACGCCGACGAGGACGAGCGCGATGTAGTAGTCGCTCGCCGGGCGGCCGGACAGCACCGGGACCGCCAGCCAGAGGCACAGGAACCCGGCGAGGACCGGGGTCCACGTGGGTGCCGTGAAGTGCTTGTGCTCGGGCTTCTCCCGGCGCAGCACCAGCACCGCGACGTTGACCACGGTGAACACGCACAACAGGAGCAGGGCCGTGGTGCCGCCCAGCTTACTGACGCCGTCGGTGCCCGCGGTCGCGACCAGCACGGCGGCGATCCCGCTCGTGACCAGGATCGAGACCCACGGCGTGCGGCGGAACGGGTGCACGGTGCCGAAGATCTTCGGCAGGATGCGCTCGTTCGCCATGCCGTACAGCAGCCGGCTCGCCATCAGCATGTTGATCAGCGCGGAGTTGATGACCGCGAACACGCCGATCCACTCGAAGACCCAGCGCGGGAAGTTCGGCGCGCCGACGTTGATCACCTCGAGCAGGGCGCCGGACTCGGCGGCCTTCATGTCGCTCGCGCTGATCAGCAGGGACGAGGTGAGCGCGACCAGCACGTAGATGACGGCCGCGGTGGCGAGGCCGGAGAGCAGGGCCTTCGGGAAGACGCGCTCCGGTTCGCGGGTCTCCTCGGCCATGTTGACCGAGTCCTCGAAGCCGACCATCGCGAAGAACGCGAGCGAGGTGGCCGCGGTGATCGCCAGCAGCCAGCTCGTGTCCGCGGTGTTGATCTGCGTCAGCCGGCCGGGCTCGCCCTTGCCGCCGAGGACCGCGTACACGCCGACGCCGATGATGATCACGAGGCCGGACAGCTCGATGCAGGTGAGGACCACGTTGGCCTTCACCGAATGGGACACGCCGATGAAGTTGACCGCCGCCAGCAGCGCGATGAACGCCACCGCGATGATCGCGACCGTCGTGTCGGAGACCTCGATGTTGACCGCGGCCGGCAGGTAGGTGGCGCCGAACGCCCGGGCCGCGGCCGACGCGGACGTGATGCCCGAGCACATGACCGCGAACGCGACGACGAAGGTCAGGAACGGTTTCCGGAACGCGCGGTTGGTGTAGAGCGCGGCGCCCGCCGCCTGCGGGTACTTGCCGACCAGCTCGAGGTAGGAGAACGCGGTGAGGAACGCGACGATGAACGCCACGACGAACGGCAGCCACAGGGCGCCGCCGATCTTGGCCGCGACGCTGCCCGTCAGCGCGTAGATGCCGGTGCCGAGGACGTCACCGATCACGAAGAAGTACAGCAACTTCGGACCCATGACGCGCTTCAGCGCGGGCTTCTCTTCCGCGGATGTGTTCTCGGTCACCATGACCCAGAGCATGCCCGATCATGACCTGGATGACCAGATCCACTAGTTAAGTTTTCACTAACTATCCGGCCTTCGCGTGGTAACGCCAGAACGCCGGCAGGCACGCCACGGCCACGATCGTCAGGATGATCACCAGCACGCCGCCGCCGGCCGCGGCCGCCGTGGTGCCGACCTCGGCCGCCGCCCACCCGTGCACGAGGTCCGCGATGCGCGGCCCGCCGGCGACGACCACGATGAAGACACCCTGCATGCGCCCGCGCATCTCGTCGGTGGCGTCGGACTGCAGGATCGCGCTGCGGTAGACCATGCTGACCATGTCCGCGGCGCCGCCGATGGCCAGGAACACGACGGCGAGCCAGAGCGTGTGCGCGAGGCCGAACCCGATCACGGCCGCGCCCCAGGCGCAGATCGCGACCGTGACGCCGACGCCGTGCCGGTGGATGTTGCCGATCCAGCCGGACGCGAGCCCGGACAGCAGCGCGCCGATCGGGATGGCGGCGTAGAGCAGGCCCAGCGCGAGGCCGCCGCCGGGCGGGTCGCCAAACGTGCGCTCGGCCATCTCCGGGAACAGCGCCCGCGGCATGCCGGCGACCATCGCGATGACGTCGAGCAGGTACGAGGCGAGCAGGACGTTCTTGGCGGCGATGTAGCGGAAGCCGTCGGCGATGTCCTTGAGGCCGGCCCGCCGCCGGGCGCCGTCGAGTGGCCGGAGCTTGGGGATCCCGAAGACGATCACGGTGGCCGCGACGAGGCCGACGCTGTCGGCGAGGTAGAGGATCGGCAGCCCGAGGAGCGGCATCAGCGCGCCGGCCAGGAGCGGCCCGAAGACCATGCCGAACGAGCCGACCGTGGACGTGAGCGCGGTGGCCGACGGGAGCATCTCGAGCGGCACCAGGCGGGCGACCGCGGCGGTGCGGGTGGGCATGTTGATCGCGATGAACGCCTGCTGGACGGCGAGCAGGCTGAGGACGAGCCACACGTTCGCCATGCCGGCGGCGGCCTGGGCCCAGAAGGCGACCGAGGTGAGCGCGACGGCGACGTTGCTGACGAGGATGACCGTCCGCCGATCCATCGCGTCGGCGATGGCGCCGCCCCAGAGCCCGAAGATCAGCAGCGGGACGAGCCCGAAGACACCGGTCAGCCCGACGTAGGCGGACGACCCGGTGATGTCGAAAACCTGCTTGGGCACCGCGACGACGGTGAACTGCCCGCCGACCGCGGTGATGGCGGTGGACAGCCAGAGCCGCCGGTAGGCCGGTATGCGCAGCGGCCGCGTGTCGATGGCAATTCGCCGAACCCGGCTACCCGCGAGAACCCCCACGCTAGGAGCTTAGGCCCGCTAACGACGAAACACGGCGTGACCGTGGCCACCACCCCTGGTGACCCTCCCGGATGCGGCCGCGGCAGCCTCCGGCCCCCGACAAGGTGCCGCCCTGTGGACAGGACGACAAGGGCCGGCAGGTCAGGGCCCGAGGCGCTCGACCTTCCACTGTCCCTGGCGCAGCTTGAACTGGAGCCGGTCGTGCATGCGGTCGCGCCGGCCCTGCCAGAACTCCACGACCTCCGGCCGGATGCGCCAGCCGCCCCAGTGCGGCGGGACGGGCACGTCCTCGGCGTCGGCGAAGCGGCGCTCCACGTTCGCGAGCGCGTTCTCCAGCGCCCCACGCCCACTGACCACAATGGACTGCGGCGAGGCCCACGCGCCGAGCTGGGAGCCGCGGGGGCGGCTCGCCCAGTAGGTCGCCGTCTCGGTGGCGCTCACCCGGTCGACCACGCCGCGCACGGTCGCCTGGCGGTGCAGGCTGTACCAGGGGAAAGTGGCCGAGGCATACCGCGTGGCCGAGAGGTCATGGCTCTTCGCGGACGTGTAGTTGGTGAAGAAGACGACGCCGCGCTCGTCGAGGCCCTTGCACAACACGGTCCGGGACGCGGGCAGGCCGTCGGCGTTCGCGGTCGCGAGGACCATCGCGTTCGGCTCCGGAGCGGCCGCGCGGATCGCGTCATCGAGCCAGTTCTGCAGCTGCTCGTGCCAGGTCGAGGCCAGCTCGTTCTCGCTGAGCATGCCCTCCTCGTAGGAGACCCGCATCTTCGGCAACTCAAGAGCGATGGCGCTGGCGGCCACCTCGGCGTCCGACATACTCGGATCTCCTTGGCGTGTAGGGATTACCTCACCGTCCACATATCAAGTGAGGGCCTTACCGCCGATCGCCGGAAAGCCCTCATCCGTCGAAGGTACGGGTAGTTGGGCCGAACGGAAACCGCACGCCGGGTGATTACCCCCACCCGAATCGATCGAGTCCGGCCCGACTACGCCGGTCGGGTGATGGCCGCCAGGAACACCGCGCGGATCTCGCTCGCCACGTCCTCGACCGGCAGCGGCGGGTCGTGCGCCTGCCACTCGCGCAGGATCCCCGTCACCGCGCCGACGAGCGCGATCGCGGTCAGGTGGTAGTCCCGCTTCGGCGCGAGGCCGGCGGCGGCGACGCGGTCGCACTCCGCCTCGATGAAGTCGGTGTAGCGGGTGAACCACTCGTGGTGCTGGACCTCCATCGCCTTGCTGATGCCCGGCGCCTCGACGTAGTTCAGCCGTGGGTAGCGCGGGTCGGAGGTCACCGCGGCGACGAACGCGTCGAGCAGCGTCGTGATCCTGGTCAGCGGCTCCGCGTCGGCGAGCGAGTCGAGCACGGGCAGCATGCGCTTCATGGCCTCGGCGTTGATGTGCGCGTGCAGCTCGAGCAGCAGCACTTCCTTGCTCGCGAACTTCTCGTAGAAGTTCCGGGTCGACACCCCAGCCCGCGCGCAGAGCTCGGCGATCTTGGTCTTGTGGTACCCCCGCGTGGTGAACTCGTCGAGCGCCGCCTCGAGCAGCCGCTCCCGCCGCTCGGCGCGCCGCTGTTCGGTGTCCACCCCGCGGTACGTGCGACTCTGCGCGCCCTGCCCCATCGGACCCACTCCCTCAGCTGTGCTCCAGCTGTTCACCGACGCCGGGTCGTCTGGAGGTTCCGTCGAGAGTTCCCGCCCCGTCAGGCGATCCGTTCTACACCCCGCCGAATCGGCTACTACCAGGGGTACCCGGTGAGGTGATCCGCCAGCAAATGTGAATTTCTTTGCCGATCCGTTGGCGCCGGCCACTAACCGCTGGTCAGCTGTCCAGGTGGCGCAGGGCCGTGACGGCGTCGTCGGCCAGGGCGGTCGTCAGGGTGCCGCCGGCCGCCAGCGGGGTGCGCGACCACCACTCGCCGCCGGCCGCGGGGCGCTCGCCGTCGCCGATCTGGAGGTCGGTGGCCAGGACGCGCCGGCCGGCCAGGTACGCGACGCTCGCGTCCAGGGCCGGGTCCCCGATGGCCAGCTGCTGGCGCAGGACCGGGCGGCCGCCGCGGGTCACCGACGTGCTCGTGGTCAGCACCCCCGGGCGCTCTCCCGTCCGGCCCAGCACCAGGACCTCGCGGGTGTGCAGGCACGCGTCCGCGGCGAGGTCGGCGTGCAGCTCGGCGGCGTGGCGCGCGCGGGACGTGATCACCGTCGGCTCCGGGAGGTAGGCGAGCGACGCGCGGGCCGCCGCGTGCAGGCGGACCACCGAACGGCTCGGTGCGCCGTGCGGGCCCGGCAGCGCGACCGCCGCCGCGACACCGGACAGGCGTAGCGACGCGCCCGCACCCACCCGCACGGTCAGCGTCACCTCGTCACCGCCGAGCGGGTTCGCCGCCGAGCCCACCAGGTGCACCACGGCCGGGCCGGTGCTGCCGCGGACCGGGAGCAGCATCAGCGGCGCGGCCGACCGCAGGTCGCACACCACGTCACGGCCCCCGCGGCGCTCGACCGACAAGTACGCGTCAGCCCTCACGCCGCCCCCGGCTGCGCACGCACCCAAGACGCCACACCAGGCGCCGCCAGAGTGTCCACAAGCGACCGCAGAACCACGGGCAGCCCGCCACGGACCGGGAGCAGCGGTGCCGCGGACCGCAAGTCGCACACCACGTCACGGCCCCCGCGATGCTCGACCGACAGACACGCATCGGCCCTCACTCCCCCGCCAGCTGCGCGCGCACCCAAGACGCCACACCGGGCGCCGCCGGACCGCAGATCGCACACCACGTCACGGCCACCACGGTGCCCCGCCAGCTGCGCCCACACCCAGGACGCCACACCGGGCGCCGCCGGAGTGTCCACAAGCGACTGCGAGACCGCGGGCAGGCCGCCGCCGCGGACCGGGAGCAGCGTCAGCGGCGGCGCCGACCGCAAGTCGCACACCACGTCACGGCCCCCGCGATGCTCGACCGACAGATACGCGCCGGCCCTCACGCCGCCGCCAACTGCGCCCGCACCCAGGACGCCACACCAGGCGCCGCCGGAGTGTCCACAAGCGACTGCAGGATCACGGGTAGGCCGCCGCGAACCCGGTCGGCGTCGCTGGACATCACGGTCAGGTTGGCGCCCACCAGGGGTGCGAGGTCGGTCTTGTTGATCACCAGGAGGTCGGCCGTCGTCACGCCTGGGCCGCCCTTGCGCGGGACCTTGTCCCCGCCCGCCACGTCGACCACGAAGATCTGCCGGTCCACCAGGCCGCGCGAGAAGACCGCGGTCAGGTTGTCCCCGCCGCTCTCGATGATCACCAGGTCCAGCGCCGGGAACCGGCCGGCCAGCCGGTCCACCGCGTCGAGGTTCGCGGTGATGTCGTCGCGGATCGCGGTGTGCGGGCAGCAGCCGGTCTGCACCGCCTCGATGCGGGCGGGATCGAGCACGCCCGCGCGGCGCAGGAACTCCGCGTCCTCGGTCGTGTAGATGTCGTTGGTCACCACCGCGACGTCCAAGTCGGTGAGCGTCCGGCACAGCGCCGCGACGAGCGCGGTCTTGCCGCTGCCCACCGGGCCGCCGACGCCGATCCGCAGCGGCCGGCCGGCCGGCGGCGCGGCCGCGTGCGGGTCGGGCCCGGTGTGGGCCGGGTCGAAGCTGACGGGATGGGTGTGGTCAGCTCGCAAAGAGACGCACCTCTTCTCGGTGGTGCCGGTCGTGTTCCTCGGCCAGCAGGTCCAGTCCCGGCGCGCCCGGCGCGGGCAGCGAGGCCGGGTCGCGGCCCGCCCACCGCGCCGCGGCCGCCGCCACCGACCGCAGCGTCGGCGCCAGCGCGGCGACGATCCCGTTGACCCGCAACGGATCCAGGCCGAGCAGGCGTACGGCCGCGCTCGCCGGTCCGCTCACCGACAGGTACGCCGCCGCGAGCGCCGCGTCCGGGGGCGCGCCACCGAGGGCCGCGGTCGCCGCGCCGAGCACGATCGCGTGGTGCGGGCGCGGCGTCACCGACAGCAGCGCGCGCAAGGATCTTCCACACCGACTGTCCACAATGGGGACAACGCTGACGGCCCGCGCGGTCGCCCGTCCCTGCGCGCGGGAGGCCGCGCGCTGCGCCGCCGAGGGCGTCCGGGCGTCCAGCTCCATGTCCAAAGTGGACCACAGGTCGGCGCCGCGGGCCGCGCAGTGCGCCGCGACCGCCGCGAACGTGGCGGCCAGCGCACCCGCCGTGCGCAGCCGGCCGTGCAGGAACGGGGGCAGGTCGTCCTCGGTGCGCACCAGCCCGCGCGCGGCCACCTCCTCCAGCCCGCCCGAGTGCACGTGCCCGCCCCCGGGGAACCGGGAGTCGGCCAGCAGCAGCGCGGTGACATCCATCAGGCGTCCATGGCTAGAACAGGAAGTACCGCTGCGCCATCGGCAGCTCGGCCACCGGCGCCGGCTCGACCAGCTCGCCGTCGACGTGCACGGCGAAGCTGTCCGGGTCCACGGTCACGTCCGGCAGCGCGTCGTTGGCGATCATGTCGGCCTTCGTGATCCGGCGCGTGCCCGCGACGGCCACCATCGGCGTTGCCGTACCGAGACGATCCGCGAGCCCAAGTGCGGCCTCGGCCACGAAGTGCAGGCTCGACGCCGACGCGACCCGGGGCGCCGCGCCGTACATCGGCCGGGCCAGCACCGGCTGCGGGGTGGGGATCGAGGCGTTCGCGTCGCCCATGGCCGCCCACGCGATGAACCCGCCCTTGATCACCAGCGCGGGCTTCACCCCGAAGAACTTGGGTTCCCAGAGCACGAGGTCGGCGAGCTTGCCGGTCTCGACCGAGCCGATCTCGTCCGCCAGACCGTGCGCGATCGCCGGGTTGATCGTGTACTTCGCGACGTAGCGCCGGGCCCGCAGGTTGTCCGCGGCGCCGTCGCCGGCCAGCGTGCCGCGGCGGCGCTTCATCACGTGCGCGGTCTGCCACGTGCGGATGACGACCTCGCCGATCCGGCCCATCGCCTGGGAGTCCGAGCCGATCATCGAGATCGCACCGAGATCATGCAGGACGTCTTCCGCCGCGATCGTCGTCGGCCGGATCCGGCTCTCCGCGAACGCGAGGTCCTCGGGCACGGACGGGTTGAGATGGTGGCAGACCATCAGCATGTCGAGGTGCTCGTCGATGGTGTTCACCGTGTGCGGCCGGGTCGGGTTCGTCGACGACGGCAGCACGTTCGGCAGGCTCACCACGCGGATGATGTCCGGCGCGTGCCCGCCCCCGGCGCCCTCGGTGTGGTAGGCGTTGATCGACCGGCCGCCGATGGCGTCTATTGTGGACTCGACGAACCCGGCCTCGTTGAGCGTGTCCGTGTGGATCGCCACCTGCACGCCGGACTCGTCGGCCACCCGCAGGCACGCGTCGATCGCGGCCGGCGTGGTCCCCCAGTCCTCGTGCAGCTTGAACCCGCCCGCGCCGCCGGCGAGCTGCTCGCGCAGGCCGTCGGCCGACACCGTGTTTCCCTTGCCCAGCAACAGGACGTTGACCGGCTGGCCGTCCATCGCGGCCAGCATCCGGCCCAGGTTGAACGCGCCCGGGGTGACCGTCGTGGCCTTGCTGCCCTCCGCCGGACCGGTACCGCCGCCGATCAGCGTGGTCAGCCCGGACGCGAGCGCCGTCTCCGTCAACTGTGGACAGATGAAGTGCACGTGGCAGTCGATCCCGCCCGCGGTGAGGATCTTGCCCTGCCCGCCCACGATCTCCGTCGACGGGCCGATCACGAGCGCGGGGTCGACGCCGTCCATGGTGTCCGGGTTGCCGGCCTTGCCGATGCCGACGATCCGCCCGTCCCGCACGCCGACGTCGGCCTTCACCACGCCCCAGTGATCCAGCACCACGACGCCGGTGATCACGAGGTCCGGCGTGCCGTCGGCCCGGGTGACGATCGACTGGCCCATCGACTCGCGGATCACCTTGCCGCCGCCGAAGATCACCTCGTCGCCGGAGCCGCCCGGCTGCAGGCACCGGTCCTCGGTGACCTCGACGAGCAGGTCGGTGTCCGCGAGCCGGATCCGGTCCCCCACGGTCGGCCCGAGCAGCGAGACGTAGCGCGGCCGGTCGACGGCGGTCACGAGCGCAGCCCCGGCACGACGCGGCGCCCGGCCAGCGGCACCAGCGACACCTCGCGCTCCACGCCCGGTTCGAAGCGGACCGACGTGCCGGCCGGGACGTCCAGCCGGTGCCCCCGCGCGGCGTCCCGGTCGAACTCGAGGCCGGGGTTGGCGGCCGCGAAGTGGTAGTGCGAGCCGACCTGCACCGGCCGGTCGCCGGTGTTGCGCACGACCAGCCGCACCCGCGGCCGGCCGGGGTTCAGCTCGACCGGCTCGGCGGCCGGCAGGATCTCTCCGGGAACCATCCCGCCCCCTCAGACGATCGGGCTGTGCACGGTCACGAGCTTGGTGCCGTCCGGGAAGGTCGCCTCGACCTGAACCGAGTCGATCATCTCCGGAATGCCGTCGAGCACCTGTTTCCGGGAGAGCACCGACCGCCCGCTGGACATCAGCTCCGCCACCGGGCGGCCGTCCCGTGCGCCCTCGACGACGTGGTCGGTGATCAGCGCGACGGCCTCCGGGTAGTTCAGCCGCACGCCTCGGGAGAGGCGCCGCCGCGCGACCTCCGCCGCCATCGCGACCAGCAGCTTGTCGCGTTCCTGTGGTGTCAGGTGCATGGAAGAGTCCTACCACCGGACGGCGTGCGTTTCGCGTCCGGAAACGCACGCGTAACACCCGCTTTCTGAATCGGTCTCCTGAATCGTGACCGATCCCACGACCCGGCCAATTGCCACCGGACCCGGGCAGGAGGAAAGTTGCCGTATTCGGGGAATTCCGGGAGAGGCTGAGGCCATGCACAGCGCGGTGCGGAAGATCGACACGACGGCGGTTTCGGGATCGGACGACGGGTACCGCCCGGGGCTGGAGGGCGTGGTCGCCTTCCGCACCGAGATAGCCGAACCGGACCGCGACGGCGGCGCGCTGCGTTACCGGGGTGTGAACATCGAGGACCTCGTCGGCAAGGTGACGTTCGGCGACGTGTGGTCGCTGCTCGTCGACGGGCGCTTCGGCAAGGGCCTGCCACCGGCCGAGCCGTTCCCGATCCCGGTGCACACCGGCGACGTGCGGGTCGACGTGCAGGCGGCGCTGGCGATGCTCGCGCCCATCTGGGACTACCGGCCCCTGCTGGACATCGGCGACGCCGAGGCGCGCGAGCAGCTGGCGCGCGCGTCGGTGATGGCACTGTCCTACGTGGCGCAGTCCGCGCGCGGCATCGGCCGCCCCGCGGTCCCGCAGGCCCGCATCGACGAGTGCACGACGATCACCGAGCGCTTCATGACCCGCTGGCGTGGGGACCCGGACCCGGCACACGTCAAGGCGATCGACGCGTACTGGGTGTCCGCGGCCGAGCACGGGCTGAACGCGTCGACGTTCACCGCCCGGGTGATCGCGTCGACCGGCGCGGACGTGGCGGCGGCGATGTCCGGCGCGATCGGCGCGATGTCCGGCCCGCTGCACGGCGGCGCGCCGGCCCGGGTGCTGCCGATGATCGCGGACGTCGAGCGGGTCGGCGACGCGCACCAGGTCGTGTCGTCCATCCTGGACCGTGGCGACCGGCTGATGGGCTTCGGGCACCGGGTGTACCGCGCGGAGGACCCGCGGGCACGCGTGTTGCGGCGGACGTGTCAGGAGCTGGGCGCGACGCGCTACGAGGCGGCGGCGGAGCTGGAGCGGGTCGCGCTGGCGGAGCTGCGCGAGCGCCGGCCGGACCGCGCGATCGAGACCAACGTGGAGTTCTGGGCGGCGGTCATCCTGGACTTCGCCGAGGTGCCGACGCACATGATGCCGTCGATGTTCACGTGCGCCCGCACGGCCGGCTGGTGCGCGCACATCCTGGAGCAGAAGCGCACGGGCCGCCTCGTGCGCCCCTCCGCCCACTACGTCGGCCCGGCCCCCCGCTCCCCGCAGGAGGTAGAGGGCTGGGACTTCGTCAACCACCCCTGACCCGCAGCGTTGGACTCGCGGGTCGGGAGCGTTGGACTCGCGGTGGTTGACGGGGTGTCGGTCGATCGGTTGACAGCGGGGTTCAGTCGCGCGGGCGTTCCGCGGCGGGGGTGAGTGGGGACAGGATCTTCCCCATGACCGCCATACAGGTTCGGGGACTGCGCAAGTCCTACGCCGGCACCGTCGCGGTGGACGGCATCGACCTCGACATCCCGCCGGGCCAGGTGTTCGCGCTGCTGGGACCCAACGGGGCCGGCAAGACGACCACCGTCGAGATCCTCGAGGGGCACCGCGGGCGCACCGGGGGCGAGGTCTCCGTGCTGGGGCAGGACCCGGCCACCGCCGGCCGCGCGTGGCGCGCCCGCATCGGGATCGTCCTGCAGACCGCCAACGACGCCGCCGAGCTGACCGTCCACGAGAGCGTGCGCCACTACGCCGGCTACTACCCGCACCCGGCCGACCCGGACGCCGTCATCGCGCAGGTCGGCCTCACCGAGAAGGCCCGCTCCCGCGTCAAGCAGCTCTCCGGCGGCCAGCGCCGCCGCCTCGACGTGGCGCTCGGCATCGTCGGCCGGCCCGAGCTCCTGTTCCTCGACGAGCCGACCACGGGCTTCGACCCGCAGGCCCGCCGGCAGTTCTGGGACCTCATCCGCGCGCTGGCCGCGGACGGCACCACGATCCTGCTCACCACCCACTACCTCGACGAGGCCGAGGCGCTCGCCGACCAGGTCGCCGTCATCTCCAGCGGGCAGATCGTCGCCGAGGGCACGCCGGCCACGCTCGGTGGCCGGTCCACCGCGAAGGCCACGGTGAGCTGGGTCGACGAGACCGGCCCGCGCACGGTCCTCACCGACACGCCGACCGCGGTGATCAACGAGCTGTCCGCCGGCGGCCGCGAGCTCGCCGAGCTGACCGTGACCCGGCCGAGCCTCGAGGACACCTACCTGGACCTGATCGGAGGCACCCGATGAGCACCCCCGTGCTGGAGCGCACCGCCCTGCCGAGCCTGCTGCGCGTGGGCCTGGCCCGCGGCGGCATCGAGCTCAAGCAGTTCTTCCGGCAGAAGGAGCAGGTGGTCTTCACCTTCACCTTCCCGGCGCTGATCCTGATCCTGCTCGGCTCGATCTTCAACGACACCTACGAGGGCACCGGGGTCACCGCCGGCCAGGTGTTCGCGGCCAGCATGGCGGGCGCCGGGATCATCTCGACGTCGTTCCTCAACCTGGGCGTCGGCGTCACGCAGGACCGCGAGGACCACACCCTCAAGCGGCTGCGGGGAGCGCCGATCCCGGCCAGCGCCTACTTCATCGGCAAGATCATCCTGGTCATGGTCGCGAGCCTCGCCGAGGTGATCCTGCTGGTCGCGGTCGGCATGGCGCTGTTCGACGTGACGCTGCCGAGCGGGCTCGACCGCTGGCTGACGTTCGGCTGGGTGTTCCTGCTCGGCACGATCACCTGCTCGCTGCTGGGCATCGCGGTCAGCTCGATCGCGAAGTCCGCGCAGGCCGCCGCGGCCGTGGTGAACCTGCCGTACGTGGCGCTGCAGTTCGTGTCCGGTGTGTACATCCCGATCTCCTCCCTGCCGGACTGGATGATCAAGGTCGGCTCGTTCTTCCCGGTCAAGTGGATCGCGCAGGGGTTCCGTTCGGTGTTCCTGCCCGACAGCATGATGAGCATGGAGGCAGCGGGGTCATGGGAACACGGGAAGACGGCGCTGGTGCTGGGCGCCTGGTGCGTGATCGGAGTGGTGCTGTGCCTGCTGACGTTCCGGTGGACGAACCGCAAGGAGGGCTAGCCCCCACCCGGCGCGGGCCGAGCCAGGACGCCTGGGCGCGGTGGTTCTGGCTGTGGGAGCTGTACTTCGCGCTCTGCTACGTGGCGATGGTCGCGCTGCTGCTCAGCGAGGACGACGCCACGACCGCCGACCACGCCGGCTCGATCGGCGCGGTGACCGCGATGGCGGTCTGGTACGTCGCGCTCGGCCGCCGGGTGATCACCGGTGACCGGTGCGCCCGGTGGCCGGGCCGGATCTACATGCTCGGCAACCTCGCGCTGCTCGTGGTCGGCGTCGTGTTCGAGCCGACGACGTCGTTCGTGTTGTTCGCGGTGTGCCCGCTGGCGTTCATGACGCTGGAGCTGCGCGAGGCGATCTTCATCGTCGTCCCGGCGAACCTGGTGCCGGTGCTGTCGTCGCTCGTCGAGAGCGGCTTCGAGACGATGCTCTTCGGGTTCCTCCCCGGCACGCTGCTGACCGTCACGTTCGCGGTGCTGCTCGGCACGTGGATCCACCGGATCATCTCGCAGAGCGAGGAGCGGGCCGCGCTGATCACGGAGCTCGAGGCGAGCCGCGAGGAGAACGCCCGGCTGTCGCGGGAGGCGGGCGTGGTCGCCGAGCGGGCCCGGCTCGCCGCGGAGATCCACGACACGCTGGCGCAGGGCTTCACCAGCCTCGTCACGCTCGTGCAGGCCGCGGAGTCCGAACTGGACGGTGACCCGGCGAAGGCGCGCCGGCACCTGGAGCTCGCCGCCCGCACCGCACGGGAGAACCTCGGCGAGGCGCGGGCACTGGTGGCCGGGCTGATGCCCTCGGCGCTGGGCACCGGTTCCCTGGACGAGGCGATCCGCCGCCAGCTCGAACGGCTCGCGGAGGAGACGCCGATCAAGGCGACCTACCGGGTGGAGGGCGAGAGCGCGGCGCTGCCGACGGTGACCGAGGTGGTGCTGCTGCGCGCGGTGCAGGAGTCGCTCACCAACGTGCGCAAGCATTCCGGCGCCTCGGCGGTGTCGATCCGCTTGCGGGTCAACGGATCCGCCGCGCGGCTGCGGGTCGCCGACGACGGGAGCGGGTTCGACCCGGCCGCGCCGTCGGACGGTTTCGGCCTGGTGGGCATGCGATCGCGGGCCGCGCAGGTGGGTGGCTTCCTGTTCGTCCACAGTGGACAAGCAGGCACGACGGTGGAGCTGGAGGTGCCGCGTTGATCCGGGTCATGCTGGTCGACGACCATCCGGTGGTCCGTGAGGGGCTGCGCGGGATGCTGGAGGCCGAGCCGGACCTGACGGTCGTCGGCGAGGCCGGCTCGGGCGCGGAGGCCGTGGCCCAGGCGCCGGTCGTCGAGCCGGACGTGATCCTGATGGACCTGCGGATGCCCGGGCTGGACGGGGTGGGCGCGACCGAGAAGATCCTCGCGGCGTCCTCGGCGCCGCGGGTGGTGGTGCTGACCACGTACGAGACGGACGCGGACATCCTGCGCGCGGTGGAGGCCGGCGCGTCGGGATACCTGCTCAAGGACGCGTCGCGGGCGGACCTCGCGGGCGCGATCCGGGCGGCGGCGCGGGGCGAGACCGTGCTCGCGCCGTCGGTGGCGGGCCGGCTCGTCAACCAGGTGCGCCGGCCGGTCGCGCAGACCCTGTCCGCGCGCGAGGTCGAGGTGCTGGCGCTGGTCGCGAAGGGCCAGACGAACGCGGAGATCGGCCGCTCGCTGCACATCACGGAGGCGACCGTGAAGACGCACCTGCTGCGGGCGTTCGGCAAGCTCGACGTGTCCGACCGGACCGCGGCCGTGACGACCGCCATGGCGCGGGGTCTGCTCCCCTGATCCGCGATCGTTAGCTGCGGTAATTGGTAACACCGCATGACCGATCCAGTCGCGCCCGGTCATCGGCAAGAATGCGGGCCATGCTGGAGACCACCGAGTTCGCCCTGCTCCGCCGCGTCGCCGCGGAGCAGGCGGAACGCCGGGCCCCATCGCTGGTCGCCGCGGTCGTGCGCGGCCAGGATCTGCTGTGGACCGGGATGCGGGGCAGCGTCGACGGTGCGGCGCCCACCCCCGACACGCAGTACCGGATCGGCTCGATCACGAAGTCGTTCATCGCCGTGCTGGTGATGCGGCTGCGCGACGAGGGCCGGCTGGACCTGAACGACCCGCTGGACAAGCACGTCAGCGGCACGTCGTTCGGGCATCTCACGGTGGCGCAGCTGCTGTCGCACACGGCCGGGCTGACCTCGGAGTCGCCGGGAAACTGGTGGGAGCGGGCACCGGGTGAGGACTGGCCGGCGCTGGTGGAGCGCATGTCCGGCGAGCCGGCGCGGCACCGGGCGGGCGAGCGGTTCCACTATTCGAACGTGGGCTACGGCGTGCTCGGCCAGCTGGTGGCGGAGCTACGCGGGACCTCGTGGCTGGCGGCGCTGGCCGAGGAGGTCCTGACGCCCCTGGGGATGACGCGCACGACGCCGATGCCGCAGGCCCCGCACGCGCTGGGCTGGGCCGTGCACCCGTACGCGGACGTGCTGCTGCCCGAGCCGACGCCGGACGCCGGGGCGATGGCGCCCGCGGGTCAGCTGTGGTCGACGGTGCGCGACCTGGCGAGGTGGGTCCGGTTCCTCGGCGGCGACACCGGCGAGGTGCTGCACCCGGACACGATGGCGGAGATGCGCTTCCCGGCGGCGGTCGAGGACGGCGCGGCGTGGACCTCGGCGTACGGGCTGGGCCTGCAGGCGTTCCGGGCGGAGGGCCGCCAGCTCGCCGGGCACGGCGGCTCGATGCCCGGGTTCCTGGCGAGCGTGGTGGTGGACGCGACGACGACGACCGGCTCGCTGGTGCTGACGAACTCGACGGCCGGCGTGGGCGTGTCGACGCTGTCGTTCGACCTGATCAAGCTGGTGGATGAGTACGAGCCGGCGCTGCCCGCGGAGTGGACGCCGCAACCGTCGGTGCCGGCGGGCCTGCTGGCGCTGACCGGCGAGTGGTTCTGGGGCCCGATGCCGTTCGTGCTGCGGCTGCTGGCGGACGGCTGGCTGGACCTGCGTCCCCCGTCGGGCGGCGGGCGGGCGTCGCGCTTCCGCCCGGTGCGCGAGGACGAGTGGATCGGGCTGGACGGCTACTACTCGGGCGAGACCCTGCGCCTGCACCGCCACCCGGACGGCTCCCCGCGCCACCTGGACCTGGCGACGTTCATCTTCACCCGCACCCCGTACGACGCCGCAGCCCCCATCCCGGGCGGCCTGGACCAGGGCACCTGGCCGACCGCCTGACCGGCTCTCGCCAGGATCAGCCCGCGATCAGGTCGCGCACCAACGCCAGGAACGCGACGACCACGCCCACGACGGCGATGATCATCATGACCTGGTCGTACCCGGACCGCTTCGCCTTAGTCGCCGCCGCCGTCATCCCGTGCGCAGCGAGCGCGGGCTGCGGCTCCGCCCGGCCGGCCGTGCGGACGAAGTCGTCTCGTTGCCACATGAACGTCGGCAGGCCGAGAAATCCCGCGCCGCGCACCAGCACCGGAAGGCTCCGCTTGTAGCCGACGTGGTAATCACATGTGCCGAGCAGACCGCGCACCCGCCACCGGCACGGCTTGTGCTCGGTGGTTTCCACGCGGCATCTCGTCAACCTGACCACCAGCAGGTAGAACGCCAGCATCCCCACCACGACGGCGGTCTCGCGCCAGAGTTCGCGGGTGGCGAGGAGGATCGCCAGGACCGTCAACGTCAGTCCCCAGGCGCGGAACGGCGTGCCGCGACGCCTCCGCGACCGTGCTCGTCTCATGGCAGACCACCGACAACAGCATGGAATCGCGCGCACACGACCCGCTACCGCCATGCGAGCGATCTCACCGCGCGATGCCCAACACACCGAACCTCGCGCACGCGCGCGGGCAGAAGCCAAGAAACGTAGCCCCCGCCCTCTCCGGGGGCACCCCTCGTGACGTCAGTCTACCGGTGAGCATTGGCAATCGGGGGTCGCAAGATCGACTTGTGGACAATCGTGCGGGTTGTGGACAACCCGGGCCTGCGCGCCGGGGGGTCAGCGGTCCTGTCGGTTCGATGAGGGAGACTGGAGTCCCGGCAACGGCGCCGGTCAACCGCTATCCGCACTGCCGAGAGGCGCCGCCAACATGACGCAGTCCTCAACAGACACGACCCCGCAGACCGACCCGGCCTCGCTGGTGTTGCCCGCCGACCTCAAGCCGTCCGACGGGCGGTTCGGGTCCGGTCCTTCCAAGGTGCGGCCGGAGCAGCTCGCCCGGCTCGCCTCCGACGGGTCCGCGCTCCTGGGCACCTCGCACCGCCAGAAGCCGGTGAAGTCCCTGGTCGGCCGGGTCCGCGCGGGGCTGCGCGAGCTGTTCGGCCTGCCCGAGGGCTACGAGGTCCTCCTCGGCAACGGCGGCGCCACCGCGTTCTGGGACGCCGCCGCCCTCGGGCTGGTCCGCGAGCGCGCCCAGCACTTCACCTACGGCGAGTTCTCCTCGAAGTTCGCCAAGGTCACCCAGGACGCCCCGTTCCTCGCCGACTCCATCGTGGTCGCCGCCGAGCCGGGCACCGCCCCGGCGATCGAGTACGCCGAAGGCGCGGACCTCGTCGGCTGGGCGCACAACGAGACCTCCACCGGCGTCGCCGTGCCGGTCCGGCGCCCCGCCGGTGCCGACGCGGCCGTCGTCGCGATCGACGCGACCTCCGGTGCCGGCGGGCTGCCGGTCAACGCCGCGGACTTCGACGTCTACTACTTCGCGCCGCAGAAGTCGTTCGCCTCCGACGGCGGGCTCTGGCTGGCGCTGATGAGCCCCGTCGGCCTCGAGCGGGTCGCCGAGATCGGCGCGTCCGGCCGCTGGGTGCCCGAGTCCCTGTCGTTGACCACGGCGCTGGACAACTCGCTCAAGGACCAGACGTACAACACCCCGGCCATCGCGACGCTGTTCCTGCTGGCCGAGCAGATCGACTGGATGCTGGGCCACGGCGGCCTCGACTGGACCACCGCGCGCACCAAGGACTCCGCCGACCGGCTCTACTCCTGGGCGGAGAAGACCGAGTACACGACGCCGTTCGTGGCCGATCCCGCGCACCGCTCGCAGGTGGTGGGCACGATCGACTTCGCCGATGGCGTCGACGCCGCGGCGGTGGCGAAGGCCTTGCGCGCCAACGGGATCGTCGACGTCGAGCCCTACCGCAAGCTCGGTCGCAACCAGCTGCGCGTGGCGATGTACCCGGCCATCGAGCCCGACGACATCACCGCTCTCACGCACTGCGTCGACTGGCTGGTGGAACGGCTCTGAGCATGCGGCACGTCTACCGCGGAAAGGTCCGCGACATCTACGAGGACGGTCCGGACCTGCTGCTGGTGGCCTCGGATCGGGTGTCGGTGTACGACGTCGTGCTGCCGACCCCGATCCCGGACAAGGGCGCGCTGCTCACCCGGCTGTCCGTGTGGTGGTTCGAGCGGCTGTCGGACGTCGCGCCGAACCACCTGATCTCGGCCACCGACGTGCCCGCCGAGTTCGCCGGCCGGGCCGTGCGCTGCCGGCGGCTGGACATGATCCCCTTCGAGTGCATCGCGCGCGGCTACCTCGCGGGCTCGGGCCTGCGGGAGTACCTCGCGACCGGCGCGATCTCCGGCGTCGAGCTGCCGCCCGGCCTGGCCGAGGGCAGCCGGCTGCCCGAGCCGATCTTCACGCCGACGACCAAGGTGTCCGACGGCGGCCACGACGCACCGGCCACGTTCGCGCAGGTCGCCGCCGGCGTCGGCGCCGCGACGGCCGAGTCGCTGCGCGCGCTCACGCTGGAGGTCTACCGCCGCGGGGCCGAGCGGGCCGCGGCGAACGGGATCATCGTGGCCGACACCAAGCTCGAGTTCGGGCACGCCCCGGACGGGAAGCTGACCCTCGCCGACGAGGTGCTGACACCCGACTCGTCGCGGTTCTGGCCGGCGGACGACTGGGCGCCGGGCCGCCCGCAGCACGCGTACGACAAGCAGTTCGTGCGCGACTGGGCGACGGGCACCGGCTGGGACAAGAAGCCGCCGGCGCCCGCGGTGCCGGCGGACGTCGTCGCCGCGACCCGGGGGCGGTACGTCGACGCCTACGAGAAGATCACCGGTACGGTCTGGCGTGGCTGACCGGACGCTAGCAAGATCAAGGGCACGGTACTCGGCGCGCCTCGCACGTCAAGGCAACTCGCCGATCTACCGTGGGCAGCTGGCGAGGTGAAGTCTGTTCCAGGTCGCGAGGAGGCCGCGATGCGTGCGCTGCGGGTCGTCGGGCTCGGAGATGACGGCAAGGTCGTCATCTGCGAGTCGGACCGCGGCGAGCGTTTCCAGATTCCTGCCGACGAGCGGTTGCGAGCAGCAGCCAGAGGAGACATCACCCGACTCGGCCAGATCGCAATCGAGCTGGAGAGCCAGATGCGTCCTCGTGAGATCCAGTCCCGCATCCGTGCGGGTGAGTCCGTAGACCAGGTCGCTGCCGCGGCCGGAGTACCGGCGGCCCGCGTCGAGCGGTTCGCCTATCCCGTGCTGCTGGAGCGGTCGCGCACGGCGGAGCTCGCCCAGCGCGCGCATCCGGTCCGCGAGGACGGCCCCGACGTCCAGGAGCTGGGCGAGGTCGTCGCGCAAGCGTTTGCGGCCCGCGGGCAGGACTACTCCGCCGCCACGTGGGACTCCTGGAAGGGCGAGGACGGCAAGTGGGTCGTCCAGCTCGCCTGGACCGCCGGCCGCTCCTACAACAGGTCCCACTGGTCGTTCCACCCCGGCGCCCACGGCGGCACGGTGACCCCGCTGGACGACCACGCCATCGACCTGCTCGACCCCAACCCGAACCGCCAGCTGCGCACCGTGCGGCCGGTCACCGAGCTCGCCGCGCAGGCGCTGCAGGTCGAGCGGCCGGAGCGCGTGGTCCAGCCCGTCGAGACGCCGGCCGAGCAGTACGAGCAGCCCTACGACCAGCCCTACGACCAGCCCTACGAGCAGCCGGTCGAGCACCGCCAGGCGGTCGGCGAGGTCTCCCGCCGGCCGGCCGGCGACGCCGAGCCGCGCTCCGAGCAGGAGTTCGTGCAGGACTTCGAACTGACCGACGAGCCGGAGACCGAGCCGGCTGGAGAACCCGAGCCGCCGGCAGCACCGCCTCGCCAGCCCGCTGCCACGGCGACCACCGCCACCCCGGCCGCACCGCCTCGCCAGGCCGCGGCCACGCCTCGCACACCGGTCCGCGAGCCCGCCGCCGAACCGCGGCAGCCCGCGGCCACGACCCGTCCACCCGCGGCTTCGCCTCGCCCGCCGGCCGCCGAACCCCGCAAGACCGAACCCCGGACGACCGAAACCAAACCCGCACGACCGAACCCCGCACGACGCGGCGCCCTGCCCCACCACGCACCAAGGAACCCGACACCCGAACGACCGAGACCAGCGAGCCCGCGGCCAGAACCCGCCAGCCCGCCGAACCACGCACCGAGCCACCCGCGGCGGCATCGCCTCGCCCGCCCGCCGCCGCGGCCGACCCCGCACCCGAACCCGCCGCGGCCGCCAAGGAAGAGGCCCCCAAGCCCGCCCGCCGCGGCAAGGGCAAGAAGGCCCGCCCGACCGTTCCGTCGTGGGAAGACGTGCTGCTCGGCACCCGCTCCAACCGGTGAGCGACCGGTGAGCGACCCGGCAGGCCTGGCCTCCGGCTAGACGCGCGCGCCCGGCACCGCGTCCAGCAGGGCCGGGTCCCAGCCCTCCCGCCGGCACCAGTCCTGCGCCTCCGCGCGGGACAGCCACTCCGTGCCCGGCGGGCGGTTGGCGCGCAGCCGCGTCCAGCCGTCCGGGGCCAGTACGTGCATCGCGCCCTCGCGCAAGGCGAGCAGGCGGCCCTCGGGGTAGGCCATCGTCGACTCCGTGCGCAGGAAACGCACGGTCTCCGGTCGGGTCATGGACAGATGATGCCGCGAACTTGACCTCCAGCGCACTGGAGGTCGCAGCCTCGGAGCAGGAAAACCAGGTGCCCGAGGCCAGGCCCATCACCTACCGTCGATGGGCACTCGTGGGGAGATCATGACCATTACGAAAGATGCACATCAGCCTGCCCGCAGCAGGAACTTCACCGGGCTGCGGCGGCTTTCCCCGTACCTCAAACCGGTTCGCGGCCGGATGATCGCCTCGGGCGCGGGCGTGCTCGGCTCGATGCTCGCCGGCCTCGCCATCCCCCTCGTCGTCCAGCGGATCCTGGACGGCCCGGTGGCGACCGGCGACACGACCGGGCTGTTCTGGCTCGTCGCCCTGGTGGCCGGGCTCGGCATCACCGAGGCGCTGCTGTTCTTCATGCGGCGCCGCCTCATCTCCGGGCCGAGCACGCGGGTCGAGGCCGAGCTGCGCGACGACCTGTACCACCACCTGCAACGCCTGCCGATCGCGTTCCACGACCGCTGGCAGTCCGGCCAGCTGCTCTCCCGCGCGGTCAGCGACCTGTCGACGCTGCGCCGGTTCATCGCGTTCGCGTTCATCTTCCTGATCGTCAACAGCCTGACGCTGGTGATCGGCCTGGGCGTGCTGTTCGTGCTGAACCCGGTGCTGGGCCTGATCTCGACGGTCTGCGCGGCGCCGCTGATCCTGATCTCGACGCTGTACGAGTCCAAGTACTCGGTGCTCGCCCGGCGCGCGCAGGACCAGAACGGCGACCTCACCACCACGGTCGAGGAGTCCGTGCTCGGCATCCGCGTGCTCAAGGCGTTCGGGCGCGGCCCCCACCTCGCCAAGCGGTTCGCCGCGGAGGCGACGGAACTGCGGCGCCTGGAGCTGCGCAAGGTGCACGTGGTCGGCCTGCTCTGGGCGGCGATCATCATGCTGCCCGAGCTGTCGATCGGCGGGCACCTGCTGTACGGCACGTTCGGCATCGCCAACGGCACGATGACGCTCGGCACGCTGGTCGCCGCGGTGACCGTGGCGACCTACCTGCGCTGGCCGACCGACTCGATCGGGTGGCTGCTCGCCGAGGCGAACCAGGCCGCGACCGCCGCCACCCGCTACTGGGAGGTGCGCGACGCCGAGGTGACGATCACCGACCCGCCGCGGCCACGCCGGCTGCCGGCGAACGCCCGCGGGCACGTGCGGTTCGAGAACGTGCACTTCGCGCACGCCGGCTCGGACACCGAGGTGCTCCGCGGCGTCACGCTGGACCTGCGGCCCGGCGAGACCGTCGCGCTGGTCGGCGCCACCGGCTCGGGCAAGACGACGCTCACCGCGCTGGTCGGCCGGCTCGCCGACGTCACCTCGGGCCGGGTGACCGTGGACGGCGTCGACGTGCGGGACCTCGCCCTCGCCGAGCTGCGCACGACCGTCGCCACCGCGTTCGAGGAGCCCGTGCTGTTCTCGGCGAGCGTGCGGGAGAACGTGGCACTCGGCGACCGGGACCGCACCGAGGCCGACGTGCGCCAGGCGCTGCGCGTGGCCGCGGCCGACGAGTTCGTCGAGAAGCTGCCGTGGGGCCTGGAGACCCGCATCGGCGAGCAGGGCCTCGCGCTGTCCGGCGGGCAGCGCCAGCGGCTCGCGCTCGCCCGGGCGGTCGTCGGCCGCCCGTCGGTGCTGGTGCTCGACGACCCGCTCTCGGCCCTGGACGTGCACACCGAGGCGGAGGTGGAGCACGCGCTGCGCCGGGTGCTGTCGGACGTGACCGCGCTGGTGGTCGCGCACCGGTCCAGCACCGTGCAGCTGGCGGACCGGGTCGCGCTGCTCGTCGACGGGCGGATCGCCGCGGTGGGCACGCACTCCGAGCTGATCGCCGGCAACACGGAGTACCGCCGCCTGCTGTCCACACTGGACGAGGAAGTCAGAGACGAGGTGGTCGCGTGACCGCCACCGAGAGCTGGCGAGGGGTCGCCGCCGAAGAGGTCGAGGAGCTCGACGCCCTCGTCGGCACGCGGCTGCAGGCGCGCTCGCGGCGGCTGCTCGGCTCGCTGGTCCGCCCGCGGATCGGCACCGGGCTGTTCGCGCTCGCGCTGGTGATCGGCGAGAACGTGCTGGCGCTGGCCGGTCCGGTGCTGATCGCGATAGCCATCGACACCGGCATTCCCGCCGCCATCGACGGGGACACCGGCGTGCTCGCCGCGTGCGTCGCCGCCTACCTCGGCACCGGGCTCGGCGCGGCGGGGCTGCGCTTCGCGTTCCTCAAGGTGTCCGGGCGGTTCGGCCAGGACGTGCTGCTCGACCTGCGGCAGCGGATCTTCACGCACGCGCAGCGGCTCTCGCTGTCCTTCCACGAGAAGTACACCTCCGGCAAGGTGATCTCGCGGCTGTCCAGCGACGTCGACTCGCTGCACGACCTGCTCGAGGACGGCCTCGACGGGCTGCTGACCGCGGTGCTGTCGGTGGTCGGCATCGCGGTGATGCTGGTCGTGCTCGACGCGCCGCTCGCGCTGCTCGTGCTCGCCGGGCTGATCCCGGTGCTGCTCGTGACGCGGTGGTTCTACCTGCGCTCGCGGCGGGCCTACCGGGGCACCCGCAGCTCGATCGCGAAGATCATCGTGCAGTTCGTGGAGACCATGAACGGCATGCGCGCCGTGCAGGCGTTCCGCCGCGCGCCGCGCAACGAGGCGATCATGGCGCGGCTGAACGACACGTTCCGGGCGGCGAACAAGGAAGCGCTGGACGTCGTGGCGACGTTCACGATGACCGTCCGGCTGGTCGGCAACGTCTCGCTCGCGCTGGTCCTCGGGATCGGTGCGGTGCGGGCGGTCGGCGGCGGGCTGGAGCTCGGCGTGCTGACCGCGTTCATGCTCTACCTGCGCCGGTTCTACGACCCGCTCGACGAGCTCGCGATGTTCGCCAACTCCTACACCTCGGCGATCGCCGCGCTGGAGAAGATCTCCGGGGTGCTCGAGGAGGCGCCGGCGGTCGTCGAACCGGCCGAGCCGGTCGCGCTGCCGGGCGCCGGCACCGGCCGGGCGATCACGTTCGACCGCGTCGAGTTCCGGTACGGCCCGGACGGTCCGGTGGTGCTGCCGACGTTCGACCTGGCCGTGCCGGCCGGGCAGACGGTGGCGCTGGTCGGCGCGACGGGCGCGGGCAAGTCGACGATCGCGAAGCTGGTCGCGCGGTTCTACGACCCGGCCGCCGGCACGGTCGCGCTGGACGGCGTGGACCTGCGCGAGATCGCCGACGCCGAGCTGCGGCGCAACGTGGTAATGGTGACGCAGGAGAACTTCCTGTTCGCCGGCTCGGTCGCGGACAACATCGGGCTGGGCCGGCCGGCCGCGAGCCGCGCGGAGATCGAGGCGGCCGCGGCGGCGGTCGGCGCGCACGAGTTCGTCGCGGCCCTGCCCGAGGGCTACGACACCGACGTGCGCAAGCGCGGCGGCCGGCTGTCCGCGGGCCAGCGGCAGATGGTCTCCTTCGCGCGGGCGTTCCTCGCCGACCCGGCGGTGCTGGTGCTCGACGAGGCGACCTCCAGCCTGGACGTGCCGACGGAGCGGGCCGTGCAGCACGCGCTCGAGTCGGTGCTCGCCGAGCGGACCGCGCTGATCATCGCCCACCGGCTGTCGACCGTGCTGATCGCGGACCGCGTGCTGGTGGTCGAGGACGGGCGGATCGTCGAGGACGGCTCGCCCGCGGAGCTGATCGCGGAGCCGTCCGGCGGCCGGTTCGCCGCCCTGCACCGCACGTGGCTGGAGTCGCTCGCCTGACCCGGGCGAGTGCTCCGGCGCGACCGGTCAGAGGACGATGAACGGCAGGGCAAGCCAGCCCGCCACGAGTGCGACCGCCACGCCCAGGGCGACCCAGCGCCAGATGGGCTGGCGGCGCACCAGCCACACGGAGGGCAGCAGCCCGCCCGTGACCACCACGTTCGAGCCGACGGCAAGCAGCACGTTGGTCGCGGCGAGCGTGCTCGCGAGCGTGATCATCGTGATCGCGAGCAGCCCGAAGCACGCCGCGGACACCGTCAGCCCGGTCAGCCACGGCACCGGCTCCGGCGGGTGCGCTGCCGCGCGCCGCCGCCGGGTCGGCTCGGGCGGCTCGACCACCGTCTCTTCGCCGCTCAGCGGGTCGAGGTAGCCGACCGGCACGCCCATCGTCGCGGCGACGCGGCTCGCGAGCTGCAGGCCCCGGCGGGTCACGACCGCGCCCGCCGCGTCGGTGGCGTCCGGGGTGCTGCGCCGGACCGCCGCGGCGACGCGGGCCCACTCGTGCAGCGCGTCGGTCAGCTCGCCACCCAGCGGCAGCCGCCGCGGGTCGACCTCCCGCTCGGCGAGCCCGTCGTGCCCGACCAGCACCGCACGCTCGCCGCTGGCGCGCAGCTGCACCGCCACTCCCCTCGCTCTCGCCCGGAATTCGTTGACCACGGAAACTACCGGCCGGGACCACCGAGCGCGTAGAACGCCACGGCCCCGGCGGTCGCCACGTTCAGCGAGTCCACGCCGCCCGCCATCGGGATGCGCACGGCCGCGTCCGCGGCGGCGACGGCCCCGGCGGTGAGTCCCGGTCCCTCCGAGCCCAGCAGCACCGCGACCCGGTCGCCGCCCAGGTCGGGCGTGAGCGGGAGCGCGCCGTCCGCCGGCGTCATCGCGAGCACGCGGAAACCCCGGTCCGCCAACAGCTTCAGCCCTTCCGGCCACGGCTGCAGCGAGGTGAACGGCACGCCCAGCACGTGGCCCATCGACACCCGGACGCTGCGCCGGTAGAGCGGGTCGCTGCAGCCGGTGCCGAGCAGCACGCCGTCCACACCGAACGCGGCGGCGTTGCGGAACAGCGCGCCGAGGTTCTCGTGGTCGCCGACGCCCTCGAGTACGGCGAGCCGGCGCGCCGGACCCACCACCTCGTCGACGGCGAGCGCCGGCGGCCGGTCGGCGACCGCGAGCACGCCGCGGTTGAGGTGGAAGCCGACCACCTCGGCCATCACCTCGGCCGACACCGCGTACACCGGCGCCGCGGACCCGGCGAGGTCACCGGCCAGCTCCTCGAGCCGGCGCGGGACCCCGAGCACGGCCCGCAGCGGGAAGCGGGAGGCGAGCATGCGCCGGACCACGATCGCGCCCTCGGCGATCACCAGCCCCTTGCCCCCGGGACGATCCGGCCGGCGGTCGGCGGTGGTCAGGGCGCGGAAGTCGTCCACCCGTGGATCCGCCGGGTCGCGCACCTCGATCACGCCCGCATGCTCCCACAGGCTGGGACGCGCGCCCGCCGTGCCCGCCGATTGTTACGCGCACGCACTGGATGCCTTGCCCTCCGTAACAACAGAGGGTGAGCATGCACCGATTTGGCCCCTAGCACCGGGATTCCTCGTATGTCACGGTTGAACTCCCGTGCACACGCCGGACTGTTCGGGTCCGGCTGGGGAGGGCCGGTATGGGACAGCATGTAGCGACCGACACGGTCGACCGCTCGGATCGCCAACGGTTCCGCGACAAGGTTCAGCGTTGCCTCGACGCGCTGGCCCGGATGCTCACCGAAGGCGGATTCTCCACCGAACCACCGCGGATGGGGCTCGAGGTCGAGCTGAACCTCGTCGACGACGGGTTACGGCCGGCGATGATCAACGGCGTCGTGCTGGAGAAGCTGGACGACCCCTCGTTCACCACCGAGCTGGGCCAGCACAACCTGGAGCTGAACATGCGGCCGCGCCCGCTGTCCGGCGACCAGGCGAGCGAGCTCGAGGTGGAGCTGCGCGAGTCGCTCACGAGCGCCGACATGAAGGCCCAGGACGCGGGCGCGCGCCTGGTCATGATCGGCATGCTGCCGACGTTGCGCGAGGCGCACTTCAAGGCCAAGTGGCTGACCAACAACTCCCGCTACACCCTGCTCAACGACCGCATCTTCGCCGCGCGCGGCGAGGACATGGTGCTCGCGATGGACGGCCCGGCCATCCCGGGCCAGCGCGGGGAACGGCTGCGCGGCCGGGCCGACTCGATCCTGCCCGAGGCCGCGTGCACCTCCGTCCAGCTGCACCTGCAGGTGCCGCCGGAGGAGTTCGCGACGCACTGGAACGCCGCGCAGTGCCTGGCCGGGGTGCAGGTGGCGATCGCCGCGAACTCGCCGTTCCTGCTGCGCAAGGCGCTCTGGCACGAGACACGCATCCCGCTGTTCCTGCAGGCCACCGACACGCGGCCGGAAGAGCTGAAGAACCAGGGCGTCCGGCCGCGGGTCTGGTTCGGCGAGCGGTGGATCACCTCGATCTTCGACCTGTTCGAGGAGAACGTCCGCTACTTCCCGGGCCTGCTGCCGCAGCTCGACGACGAGGACCCGATCGGCGCGCTCGACGAGGGCCGCGCGCCCAAGCTCGCCGAGCTGCGCCTGCACAACGGCACGATCTGGCGGTGGAACCGGCCGGTGTACGACGTGGTGGGCGGGGTCCCGCACCTGCGCGTGGAGAACCGCGTGCTGCCGGCCGGGCCGACGGCCGTCGACCTGGTCGCGAACGCCGCGTTCTTCTACGGCGCGCAGCGGGCCCTCGCCGCCGAGGAACGTCCGGTGTGGACGCAGATGTCGTTCCAGGCCGCGGAGGAGAACCTCTACGCCGGCGCGCGCCACGCGTTCGACGCGCAGCTGTACTGGCCGGGCATCGGCTGGGTGCCACCGGACGAGCTGGTGCTGCGCCGGCTGCTGCCGATGGCGCACGAGGGGTTGCGGTCGTGCGGCGTGTCCGACGCGGCGCGGGAGCGGTACCTCGGCGTGATCGAACAGCGGTGCCTGGCGCAACGCACCGGGTCCACCTGGCAGCGGGCCACTGTGGCCCGATTGGAGGACCGCGGTATGGACCGGGATGCCGCGTTGGTCGGCATGCTGCGGCGCTACATCGAGCTCGCGGCCTCGAACCAGCCGGTCCACACCTGGATGGTGATCTGAGGCAGCTGACGCCACGCTCTGCTACCTGGCATATTGTCACGGTGTGCATACCGACGGGCCTCCCACATACGTGGTCGGCGACGTGCACGGGCACCTGGACGAGCTGCTCGCCGCGCTGGCCGGGGCCGGGCTGATCGATGACGAGGCAGCCTGGTCCGGTGGTGACGCACATGTGTGGTTTCTCGGCGACTTCGTGGACCGGGGGCCCGACGGCGTCGGCGTGATCGACCTGGTCATGCGGCTGTCCGACGAGGCGGCGGCGGCCGGCGGCCAGGTGGAGGCGCTGCTCGGCAACCACGAGGTCCTGCTGCTCGGCATGCACCGCTTCGGCGAGACCGAAGTGCCGTCGGACTTCGGCCCGCGCAGCTTCGCCCGCAGCTGGGAGATGAACGGCGGCCAGGAAACCGACCAGGAAGCCGTCACGCCCGAACACGTAGCGTGGCTCAGCGCGCGCCCGGCGCTCGCGCTCGTCGACGACCACCTGCTGATGCACTCGGACACCCTCGAGTACCTCGTCTGGGGCGCGGAGATCGAGGAGATCAACGACGGCATCCACGAGGTGCTGCACGGCGAGGACCTCGTCGAGTGGTGGGAGGTCTGGCGGCGGCTGACCACCCGGCACGCCTTCCGCGGCCCGCTCGGCGGCGAGGTCGCGATCCAGCTGCTGGGCGTGCTCGGCGGCAAGCAGGTCGTGCACGGGCACAGCGTGATCGCCGACCAGCTGGGCGTGGCACCCGCGCAGATCGAGACCGCGTTCGAGTACGCGGACGGGCTCGCGCTGGGCGTGGACGGCGGCGTCTTCGTCGGCGGCCCGTGCCTGGTCGTGCGCCTCCCGTTCAGCGACCTGGCGGACGAGCCGGAGTCGGCGGAGTGGATCGAAGTCGGCGAGCCCGTCGAGGACGCCGCCGAGGACGCCGTCGAGGTCGTCATCGAGCTCGTCGCTGACGACGCGGACCCGGACGCCGTCGACGACGTCGAGGCCGAGGCCGACGACGAGCCGGCCGCCGAGACCGCGGCAGGGCCCGGCGAGCCAGCCGAGGAGCCCGCCGCCCTGGCGGGGGCCGAAGCCGAGCCGGACGAGCCGGCCGCCGAGGCGACGGACGAAACCGGAACCGAGCCCGAGCCGGACACCGAATCGGACAGCGAGCCGGACGGCGTGCCGGACGAGCCCGCGGCGAAGGAGTCGGCCGGCTCCTAGGCCAGGCCGTCCCTCCGCACCAATCAGCACCCCAAACCTGGCTCGGCCTTGCGCCGGGGACGGCCCGAGTGGGCAAGATGGGTGCCGGTGCCACCGCGGGCCCGCACGAGGAGGAGCGACATGACGACCGTTCCCAGCCAGGTCAGCTACGTGTCCGGCACGTCGGACAAGCCGCTGCTCGGCGACACGATCGGCGACGACTTCGATCGCACCGTCGCCGCGCACGGGGATCGCGACGCGCTCGTCGACCGGGCCACCGACCGGCGCTGGACCTACCGCCAGCTCGCCGACGAGGTGAACGCCGTCGCGCTGGGGCTCGTCGACCTCGGCGTCGAGAAGGGCGACCGGGTCGGCATCTGGGCACCGAACTGTGCCGAGTGGACGTTCACGCAGTACGCCACCGCCAAGATCGGCGCCATCCTCGTCAACATCAACCCGGCCTACCGCGTGCACGAGCTGAAGTACGTGCTCAACCAGGCCGGCATCCGCACCCTCGTCGCCGCGCCGAGCTTCAAGACCTCCGACTACGCCGCCATGATCGCGCAGGCGCGACCGGAGTGCCCGGGCCTGCAGGACGTCCTGCTGATCGGCGGCGACGACTGGACCGGGCTCGTCGCGGCCGGCCGCGGCGGTTCGGCCGCGCACCTGGCCGAGCTGCAGCAGAACCTCGCCGCCGACGACCCGATCAACATCCAGTACACCTCGGGCACCACCGGCTTCCCCAAGGGCGCCACGCTGTCGCACCACAACATCCTCAACAACGGCTACTTCGTCGGCGAGCTGTGCAACTACACCGAGGCCGACCGCGTCTGCATTCCCGTGCCCTTCTACCACTGCTTCGGCATGGTCATGGGCAACCTCGCCTGCACGAGCCACGGCGCGTGCATGGTGATCCCGGCGCCCGCGTTCGACCCGAAGGCCACGCTGGCGGCCGTCGCGCAGGAGCGGTGCACCTCGCTGTACGGCGTGCCGACGATGTTCATCGCCGAGCTCGCCGACCCGACGTTCTCCTCGCACGACCTGTCGTCGCTGCGCACCGGCATCATGGCCGGCTCGCCGTGCCCGGTCGAGGTGATGAAACAGGTCATCGAGCGCATGGGCATGGCCGAGGTGACGATCTGCTACGGCATGACCGAGACCTCGCCGGTGTCCACGCAGACCCGCGCCGACGACAGCGTGGACCGCCGAGTGTCCACTGTGGGCAGGGTGCACCCGCACCTCGAGGTGAAGGTGATCGACCCGGAGACCGGGCTGACCGCGCCGCGCGGGACGCCGGGCGAGTTCTGCACGCGCGGGTACTCGGTGATGCTCGGCTACTGGGAACAGCCGGACAAGACCGCCGAGGCGATCGACGCCGCGCGCTGGATGCACACCGGCGACCTCGCGGTGATGGACGACGAGGGCTACCTCAACATCACCGGCCGCATCAAGGACATGGTGATCCGCGGCGGCGAGAACGTGTACCCGCGGGAGATCGAGGAGTTCCTCTACACCCACCCGGACATCCTCGACGCGCAGGTGATCGGCGTGCCGGACGAGCGCTACGGCGAGGAGCTCATGGTGTGGGTGCACCTGCGCGAGGGCGCCGAGCCGCTGACGGCCGAGTCGCTGCGCGAGTTCTGCGACGGCAAGCTCGCGCACTACAAGATCCCGCGCTACGTGCACCTCGTGGACGAGTTCCCGATGACGGTCACCGGCAAGATCCGCAAGGTCGAGATGCGCGCGGAGTCGGTGAAGCTCCTCGGCCTGGAGTCCGTCGCGGGCGCGAAACACGCCTGACGGGGCGTGACCGCACGGTCCGGCATCGCGACGGGCCTGGCCGGGCTGGGCCGAACGGCGCAACATTGTGGACTGCGCCCGAAGCGAACGCGGGCGCCCGGCCACGAGGAGGCCACATGCTCACCAAGGCCATGACCACCACCATGCTCCCGGTGTCCGATATGGACCGCGCGGCGCGGTTCTACGGCGACACGCTCGGCCTGCACCAGAAGGCGACCGCCGCGGACGGCAGCCGGATCTTCGACGCCGGCAACGGCGACGCGATCGGCCTGCTGCCGGCCGAAGCCGGGGCGCAGCACCAGCACACCGCGCTGAGCTTCGAGGTACCCGACATCGCCGGCGAGGTCCGCGAGCTCGAGGGCCGCGGCGTGCGCTTCGCCGACTACGACCTGCCCGACCTGAAGACCGTGGGACACATCGCGGAGATGGGCGGGGAGAAGGCCGCCTGGTTCAGCGACCCCGACGGCAACATCCTCTGCATCCACGAGGTGACCTGACCGCCAGAGTGACGGCCAAACCGGCTACCCCGACAACCCCTGGGTGGCCTAGGCTGGACGAACGCGTCCTGGGTACGCCCCTGGGGCGCGTTCGTATGTGTGGAGGTGACCGTAGTGCCGACCGGAAAGGTCAAGTGGTACGACTCGGAGAAGGGCTTCGGGTTCGTCACACAGGATGGCGGCGAGGACGTCTACGTCCGGTCGTCAGCCCTGCCGGCAGGTGTGCCGGGGCTGAAGGCCGGCCAGCGCATCGAGTTCGGCGTGGCCGACGGTCGCCGCGGTCCGCAGGCGTTGTCCGTCCGGCTGCTCGACCCGCCGCCGTCGGTGGCCGAGGCGCGCCGGCGCCCGGCCGAGGAGCTGCACGGCCTGGTCGAGGACATGATCAAGATGCTGGAGGCCAGTGTCCAGCCGGACCTGCGCCGCGGCCGCTACCCGGATCGCAAGGCCACCAAGCGGATCGCCGACGTCGTGCGCGCGGTCGCCCGCGAGCTCGACCCCTAGGCCGGCTCGACCTGGGCCGACCACACCCCGCGCGTCACGGCCTCCGGGCCGTCCGCGCCCTGGATCAGCTTGCCGCCGGCCTGCTTGACCTCGACGGTCTGCAGCTGGTCGCCGGCGGCAGGCGGCTTGGCCTCGAACGAGTCCCCCTTGCCGGGCGCGAACGTGGCCACGGTCCGCGGTTGCGCCTGCACGCCGGCCGCGGTGCGGTACTGGATCACCACCGACCACGGGGTGTCCGCGACCTCCTTGGGCACCCGCACGCGCACGGCCGTGCCCGGGGCGGCCTTGAGCTTCACCTGCGCGGTGGTGTCCCGCTTGCAGTCCTCGATGTCGACGTCGCAGTAGAGGAACGGCTTCGCGGCGACGGTCTCGGCCGCGACCGCGAAGTCGACCTTCGGCGGCGCGGGTGGCTCCGCCGGCTGCGACGAGCATCCGGCGACCACCAGCGCGGCGGCGAGTAGGGCGAGCTTGCGCACGTCGCAGAGACTACGGCTGCTGGTCCGGCGCCTCCCGCACGGCCGGGCTCGGCGTGAACGAGCGCGGCGTGCCCGGGCGCCAGGGCCGGATCGGCCGGTCGCCGCCGAACCACGGCAGCAGCGACTGGCCGCGGCGGGTCAGCAGGGTCTGGACCAGGCCGACCGCGAGCAGCAGCGAGATCACGAGGAAGCCGAGCCAGAACGTCGGCGGCAGCAGGACACCGATGGCGCCACCGAACACCCAGGCCAGCTGCAGCACGGTCTCCGAGCGGCCGAACGCCGACGCGCGGGACTCCTCCGGGAGGTCGTCCTGGATCACCGCGTCGAGGCTGTTCTTCGCGATCGCGCTCGCCGTGGCGCCGATGAGGCCGACGATCGCGGCCGTGCCGATGCCGGGCATGACCGTGGCGAGCAAGGTCGTGCCGAGGCAGCCGACCACGCAGCCGACCATGATCTGTTCCGGGTGGCCGAGGGTCATCCGCGCGCCGAGCGCGTTGCCGAGGAAGCTGCCCGCGCCGGCCGCGCCCGCGATCACGCCGAGCAGCAGCAGCTGCTTGAACGCGTCGCCCTCGGTCTGCGCGCGCACCGCGAACGCGGCGAACATCATCAGGAAGCCGGTCAGCACCCGCACGGTCGCGTTGCCGGACAAGGCGACCACGACGTGGCGGCCCATCGGCTGGCGCCGCGGTTTCTCCGGGTTGGCCGACAGCGACGCCGGTACCTCGCCCTCGGTGACCTCGACCCACGCCGGGATCCGCATGGCCTGCACGGCGCCGACCACGCAGATCAGCGTGGTGAACCAGAGCGCGCCGGGCGACTCGAAGAGCTGCAGCACGAGCGCCGCGATCGCGCCGAACACCGCGCCGGCCGCGAGGCCGAACACGGTGAGCCGCGCGTTGGTCTTGGCGAGCGTGATGTCGGGTGGCACGACCCTGGGCGTGACCGCCGCCTTCAGCACCGTGAAGGACTTGGACAGCACCATCTTCCCGAGCGCGGCCGGATACAGCAGCCAGGTGTCGAAGTTGACCGCCATGACCACGCACATCAGCGCCTGGCCGGCGGACGCGGCGCACATCGCGAGGCGGCGGCCGCGCTGGATGCGGTCGAGCGCCGGGCCGATCACGGGCGCCAGCAACGCGAACGGCGCCACCGTGATCAGCAGGTACAGCGCCACCTTGCCCTTGGAGGAGTCGGTGCTGGCGGCGGAGAAGAACAGCGTGTTGGCGAGCGCGACGGCCATCGCCGCGTCGCTCGCGTAGTTCAGCATCGTCGCGTAGGTGAGCGCGGTCAGGCCGGACTTGTCCGCGCCGTCGGCGTTCGCCGCGCGGCGGAACGCGCGCACGGCGTTGCCGGTGAGCTGCCGGCCGCGCAGCGCGGCGACGCGGGTGACGGTGAGCTTCTTGGGGTACTGCGGTGCGGCCGCCGGGCGCTCGTCGCGCCGGTCCCCGCCACGGTCCTCGTACCGGTCGTCGCGGCGGGGTTCGTGGCGGTCGTCGCGGTGGGGTTCGTAGCGGGGCGGCGGCCCGCCGTGCAGCGCGTGGCGGTGCTTGTCCGGGTAGCCGGGCGCGTAGCCGTCCGGGCCGTAGGTCTCCGGCGGCGTGGGCTGGGTCGGCGCCGCCCCGTCGTGGCGGCGCGGCGGGACATCGCGCCAGTTGCGCGGCTCGCGGCGCACGGGCTGGGTGCGCCGCTGGTCCTCGGTCGGGTACGCCGGTGCGGTCGGGATCGCGTTGGTGAGCGGCTCGGGCCGGGGCGGCTCGCGGCGCGGGGGGTCCTCGGGCGGCGGCTGCTCGTAGCGCCGCGTGGGCGGCTTGATCGAGGGTTGCTGCTGGCCGGTCCAGCTACGGCGACGCTTGCGGCCGGCGCGGCCCTCGCGGCCGCCCGGCTGCTCCGCACCGGAACCAGAACGAATCACGTATCCATCCTGCCGTAAGTCGGGCCCCTATGAGGCCCGGACGCCCTCGCCCGGTCAGGGGATGGTCAATCGCCGTCGGTGACAAACCTCACCCGGAACATCGCCGGCCACAACTTCCCCGTGACCAGGAACTCGTCGGTGCCGGGGATCGCGGCGATGCCGTTGAGGACGTCGGCGTCCGCCCGGTCCGCCGCCGGAAGCAGGCCGGTGAGGTCGACGGTCGCGGTGACGTCACCCGTACCGGGGTCGATCCGCACGATGCGGTCGGTCTTCCAGACGTTGGCGTAGACGGCGCCGTCGACGCACTCGAGCTCGTTGAGCTGCGTGACCGGCTCGCCGTCGTCGTCGGTGACGCCGACGTCGCCGCGCACGGCGAACGTGGCGGGGTCGCGGAAGGTGAGCCGGTTCGTGCCGTCGCTCATGATCAGCCGCGTGCCGTCGTGGCAGAGGCCCCAGCCCTCGCCGCGGTAGTCCACCCGGCCCCGCTCGGCGAGCGTGGCCCGGTCCCGCTTGATCGCGACGCCGTCGCGCCAGGTGAGCTGCCAGATCGTGTCGCCGACGACCGTGATCCCCTCGCCGAACATGTCCTTCGGGAGCTGCGCGGACTTCGTCACCCGGCCGGTCTCCGGGTCGGTGGCGCGCATGCTCGACTCGCCTTCGAGGCCGGTGCCCTCGTAGAGGACGCCGTCGTCGATCTCGAAGCCCTGGGTGAACGCCTCGGGGTCGTGGGGCCGGGTCTCGAGGACGTCGGCCTTCAGCGTCGCGGGGGCGGCCGGCGCGGCCGGGGCGGGCGCGCAGGAGGCGAGAATCAGGGCGGTGGTGGCGGTGAGAAGAGCCCGCACGGGACCAGCCTTACATGGGTGGATGGGTAGTGCGGCACAATCGTGCACGATGAGTGCGACGGATGCTGAGCTGACCGACCCCGCCCTGCTGGGCGAGGTCGACCTCGCGCGTGCCGCCGCCCAGCAGGAGGCGGCCGACGAGGAGGTCGGCGCACACGTCGATGCCCAGGTCGAGGGCGAGACCGCGGTGACCCACCTGTTCGAGGCGGCCAAGCCCGGCTACCACGGCTGGCGCTGGGCGGTGACCGTGGCGAGCGCCGGTCCGGACACGGACGTGACGGTCAGCGAGGTCGTCCTGCTGCCCGGCCCCGACGCGCTGGTCGCGCCGGACTGGGTCCCGTGGGAGAACCGGGTCAAGGCCGGCGACCTCGGTGTCGGCGACCTGCTCCCCACCGCACCGGACGACCCGCGCCTGGTGCCGGCGTACGTGGCCTCCGACGACCCGGCGGTCGAGGAGCTCGCCCGCGACGTCGGCCTCGGCCGGGCGCGCGTGATGGCCCGCCCGGCGCGCCTGGAGGCGGCCGCGCGCTGGCAGCACAGCGAGTTCGGCCCGCGCTCGGACATGGCGCGTGGAGCGCCGGCGCACTGCGGGACGTGTGGCTTCTACCTGCCGCTGGCGGGTTCGCTGCAAGCGGCCTTCGGCACGTGCGGGAACGAGCTGTCGCCCGCGGACGGTCACGTGGTGCACGCCGAGTACGGCTGCGGCGCCCACTCGGAGGCGGAGGTCGAGCAGGTCTCCCCAGTCCTGGTAGCCAACCTCATCTACGACGACGCCCTGCTGGACGTCGAACCGGTCGCGCCACCGGCCGCCGAGGCCGAGCCGGCGACGGACGAGGTGACGGCCGAGGCTCCGGCTGCCGACGCCGAGGTCGCCCCGGCCGAGCCGGCGGCGGACGCGGTGGCGGTCGAGGCCCCGGCTGGCGACGCCGAGGTCGCGCAGCTTGCGGCCACCCCGGCCGAGGCTGCGCAGCCCGAAACCACGACTGCCGGGCCCGCCACGGAACCAACCGAACCGTCGGCCGCGGACACCGAGCCGCTGGCAGCGGCAACCGAGCCGCTGGCCACCGAGGCCGCGTCCGTAGCCACTGACGCCAAGCCGCTGGCGGCAGACGCCGAGCCGGTGACCACCGAGACCGAGCCGTGCAGCCACCGACGCCGAACCGGTGACCACCGAGACCGAACCGGTAGCCACCGACGCGGAGCCGCTGGCCGCAGACGCCGAACCGGTGACCACCGAGACCGAGCCGGTGACCACCGAGACCGAGCCGGTGACCGCGGAAGCCGAGCCGGTAGCCACGGAGCCCGCACCGGCCGCCATGGACGCCGAGCCCGTGACCGCGGAGCCCGCGCCGGTCGGCGCGGAGACCGAACCGGCGACCGCGGAGCCCGCGCCGGTAGCCACCGACGCCGAGCCCATGACCGCGGAAGCCGAACCGGTAACCGCAGAGGCCGAGCCGGTAGCCACCGAGATCGAGCCGCTGGCCGCGACGGCAACGCCGCCGGCCGCGGAAGCGGTCGCGCCGCTGGAGCCGGTCGTGACCGCGGAGACGTCGCTGGACACGTCTGCCGGTGAGCCGCAGATCCTGACGCCGTGGATCCGGCCGGAAGGCGCCGCCAAGCAGGCCGAGCTCCCGGAGGACGCCGGCGCACTGGAGCCGTACCGCCTGATCTCCCCCGAGCCGGCATCCCTGCCGGAGCCACCTCCGGCCCCGGCCTCGGCCCCGGAGATCCACGCCACCGACCCGAACCAGCTGGCGCTCCCGACCGACGATCCCGCCTTCACCCCCGAACCGGCGCGTGACGCCGCAGCGGAGCCGGTGACGGATGCCGGTGCCACCGGCCTGACCGGCCACCTGGACGACCCCGCGGCGGCCGGGCAGGAGCCCGACTCCGCGTCCGGGGTGGAGTCGGCCTGGAGGCTCGAGCAGGCACTCCCATCGGGCCCGGAGTCGGTTCGGGAGCAAGCTGCAGAGCCGACGATCGACCCGGCCTCGCAGCCAGCGCCCACCTCGGACACGGAGTCGAACTCGGCTGCCCAGGCAGCGCCGGCCTCGGACTTCGAGCCGGGCCCAGCGTCCAGCCTCGAGCCGGCGGCGGAGCCGCAGGCTGACGCGGCCGCCCAGCCCGAGACCGCGCCCGGACCGGCGACGAGCCCCGAGCCGGGACCGGCCGCGCCTCCCGAGCCAGACGCCGAGCCGAAGGCAGATGCGGAGCCAGCGGCAGAGGCAGAGTCGGCGGCCGAGCAGGTGGCCGACTCGGCGGCCGGCGCGACGGCAGGCCGGGAGCCGGAAGACGACGGCGGTCGGCGGTCCCTTGGCTGGACGGCTTGGGGTGGGGCCGGTGAACGGCCCGAGGCTGACTGATCCCTTCGGCACGGCGGGGCTTCGGGAGTCCGTGCTCGCCTCCTGGCGGGACTCGCCCACTCGCTTTCGCGAGGATGCCAACGCCGAGGAGGACCTCGTCCTCGGCGGGTACCGGGACCGGCTGCTCGTCGAGCTCGCGCAGAACGCCGCCGACGCGGCCGCGGGCCCCGGCACGCTCCGGGTGTCCTTTGTGGACCACGAGGTCCGCGTCGCCAATACCGGGCGGCCCCTGGACCAAGAGGGCGTCGCCTCGCTTGCCTCGTTGCGGGCCTCCAGCAAGCAGCAAGGGGTCGGGCGGTTCGGGGTCGGCTTCGCGGCCGTGCTGACGGTCTGCGACGCGCCGCGGGTGGTGTCCCGCGCGGGCGGGGTCGCCTTCTCCGCCGACCGGACCCGCTCGGTCACCGGGCGGGACGGGCGCGTGCCGGTACTCCGCCTCGCCTGGCCCACCGACGAGCAGCCGCCGGCCGGGTTCGACACCGAGGTCCGACTGCCGCTGCGGGGCGATGTCGACCCGGGGCGGCTGCGGGCCGAGTTCGAGCGGCAGGCCGCCGACCTGCTCCTCGCCCTCGACGGGCTCCACACGATCGAGATCGGCGAGCGCACCTGGCGCCGGGAGGACGACGGCGCCGCCACCCACATCGACGGCCCGGACGGCACCAGCCACTGGCTCGTCGTCCGCGCACACGGCGAGCTCGACGACCTCACCGGCCTCGGCGCCGAGGCACGTCCACAGTGGACCGTCTGCTGGGCCGCGGACAGCGGCGGGCCGCTCGACGACGAGGTCCTCCACGCGCCCACCCGCACGGACGAGGGCCTCTCCCTCCCCGCGCGCCTCATCGCCACGCTCCCCATCGAGGCCGACCGCCGCCGGACCCGGCCGGGGCCGGCCCGCGACACCGTCCTCGACCACGCCGCCCGCGCCTACCCGAGGCTGCTCGAGCTCCTCGAACCGGCCGAGCGGACCACGCTCGTCCCCGAACCCGGCTTCCCACGCTCCGAAGTGGACGAACGGCTGCGCAAGGGGATCACCGAAGCCCTGCGCACCACCGCCTGGCTCCCGACGCGGACCGGCACCGTGCAGCCCCGCCACGCGCGCACGGTGCCCGGCCTCGATCTCGTCGAGGCCCTCGACGACACGATCGACGGCCTCACCACCGCCGAGTTCGACCCCCGGCTCCAGGCCCTCGACGTCACCCGCCTCACCATCGCCGACATCGTCGAGCGGGTCACCGGGATCGACCGGCCGCCCACGTGGTGGCACCGGCTCTACAGCGCCCTCGCCCCGGTCGCCGACGTCGACAAGGACGCCCGCGAGGCGCTCGGCGCGCTGCCGGTGCCGCTCGCCGACGGGCGCACCCGGCCCGGGCCCCGCGGCACGCTGATCGCGGACACCGCCCTGGACGTCGACCTCCCGATCGTCCACCAGGACGCCGTGCACCCGCTGCTCGAACGCCTCGGCGCGCGGCACGCGAACGCCGCGGACCTGCTCGACTCCACCCGCGACGCCGTCGAGCGCAGCCTCGACGACGCGGAGGCCGGCCTGGACGTCGACAAGCTCCGCGACACCGTCCTCACCCTCGTCACCGAGGCCGGCGCCCGCCCCGGCGAGCACCCCTGGCTCGCCGCCCTCGCCCTGCCCGACGCGGACGGCGAGCACCGCCGCGCGGACGAGCTCGCCCTGCCCGGCGCCCGCTTCCTCGACCTGCTCGACGACGACACCCCGCTCGGCGTGCTGCGCCAGGACGTCGCCGACGCGTGGCCGCGACACGTCCTGCAGGCGGCCGGCGTGCTCGACGGGTTCGCGGTCGTCGTCGACGACGAGCCGCGCGGGCCCGACCACGACCTCGCCGACGAGGCGGACTGGTGGGACGCGCTCGACGAGCCACCCGCCCGGCTGACCGCGGTACGCGACCTCGACCTCGTCGCCGACGACGCCTGGCCCGCGGCGCTGCGACTGCTCGCCGCCGAGCCGGACACCTGGCGCGCCCTGCACGAACCGGGCGGCTACACCGGCTGGTGGATCAGTCACCACGCACTCATCGCCGGCCGCGCGCCGCGGGACTGGCGGCTCGAGACCGCGCGGGAGCTCGCCGGCCTCTACGACCCCGTCCCGGACGTCGACGTCGATCCCTCGGTCCTCACCGCGATCGGCGTCCGCACCACGTTCGACATCGCCGACGAGGAGCTCGTCGACCGGCTCGGCGACCCCGACCGCGTGGTCCCCGCCGGTGCCACGCTGCGGGCGCACGCCGCGCTGGCCCGGGCCGCGCGGGACGGCGCGCTCGCGGACGTCCAGCCACCGCACGCCGTCCGCTCGCTGACCGGGCAGGTGGTGCCCGCGGCCGAAGGGCTCGTGCTCGACGTGCCCTGGGTGCTCGGCGTGGTCGAGGCCGAGCGGATCGTCTCCCCCGGCCCGGACTTCGCGCTGGCCGAGCCGCTCGCCGAGCTGCTGGACCTGCCGCTGGCCTCCGAGGTGATCGTCGGGACGGTCGCCGGGCTCGCGGAGTCCGTGCGCTGGGCCGACCTCGGCGCGGTCGTCGACGCGTGCGATCTCGCCGGGATCCCCGTGCCGCCGGGCGGCCCGCTCGTGCACCACCAGCTGACCGTGCGGATCGGGCTGGTCGACCACGACGTGGCGTGGTGGGTCGAGGACGGCGTGGTGCACTGCGTCGACTCGACCGCCGGGCTCGCCCGCGCGCTCGCGTGGACCGCGGACCGCTGGCGTGATCGGCACCTGCTCGCGGCCCTGCTCGAGGACCCGGAAGGCGTGCTGGGCTAGAGGTTGCGCTGTGCCCCGCGCGCACCCCGGCGGGACGCGCGGCGCTGCCAGATCATGACCGGCACGCCGATGAGGCCGAGCACGAAGCCGGCCAGTGCGGTCCACAGCCAGATCGGCGGGCCCGCGTCATAGCCGTAGCGGGCGATCAGCAGGACCACGGACGCGACGAACCACAACGCCGTCCCCCCGTACACCACCGGCGCCAGCGCGAGCAGGCGCTGCGGCAGCGGCGGCGGCGGTGACTTCTCCACATTTTTTGGCGCGTCGGGTTCCGCTGGACCTGCCACATGCGCGAGGCTACCGGCTCATGGCGAACAGGACAGCAAACTCGGCGCTGGATCGCTTCTTCAAGATCTCCGAGCGCGGCTCCACGACCGGGCGGGAAATCCGCGGCGGGCTGGTCACCTTCGTGACCATGGCCTACATCGTCGTCCTCAACCCGCTGATCATCGGCAGCTTCACCGCCGACCCGAACAACCCGGCGACCCACGACGACGCGTTCGGCGACATCCTGCCCGCGGGCCAGGTCGCCGCCGTGACCGCGCTCGTGGCCGGCGTCATGACGATCCTGTTCGGACTGGTGGCGAACTTCCCGTTCGCGCTCGCCACCGGCCTCGGCATCAACGCGTTCGTCGCGTTCACCATCGCGCCGCAGATGAGCTGGCCGGCCGCGATGGGCCTGGTGCTGCTCAACGGTGTCGTGGTGCTGATCCTGGTCGTGACGGGTGTGCGCACCATGGTGTTCAACGCCGTGCCCGCCTCGCTGAAGGCGGCGATCGCGGTGGGGATCGGCCTGTTCATCACGCTGATCGGGCTCGTGGACGCCGGGTTCGTCCGGCGGCTGCCGGACGCCGCCAACACGACCGTCCCAGTTGGACTCGGCATCAACGGCTCGATCGCCTCCTGGCCGACCCTGGTCTTCGTCATCGGCCTGATCCTCACCAGCATCCTGGTGGCCAAGCGGGTCAAGGCGGCCATCCTGATCGGCGTGCTCGCCACCACGGTGATCGCGATCATCGTGGAGGCCATCGCGAAGGCCGGGCCGTCCGCGGGCACCAACCCCAAGGGCTGGAACCTCGGCTACCCCGCCATGCCCGACGACGTCGTGAGTGCGCCGGACCTGTCGCTGGTCGGCAACGTCAACTTCGACGCCTGGGTGCAGGTGCCGGTGATCACCGCGGTCCTGTTCTTGTTCACGCTGGTGCTGACCGACTTCTTCGACACGATCGGCACGATGACGGGGCTGGGCAAGGAAGCCGGCCTGCTCGACAAGGACGGCAAGCTGCCGAACGTGGGCAAGGCGCTGTTCGTGGACGGCGTCGGCGCGGTGGCCGGCGGCGCGGCCTCGTCGAGCTCGAACACCGTCTACATCGAGTCCGCGGCCGGCATCGCGGAGGGCGCGCGCACCGGGCTCGCGAACATGGTCACCGGCCTGCTGTTCATCGCCGCGATGTTCTTCACCCCGCTCTACCAGGCGGTTCCGGTCGAGGCCGCCGCGCCGGCGCTGGTCGTGGTCGGCGTGCTGATGATGGCGCAGATCAAGGAGATCGACTTCAGCGACTTCACGATCGCGCTGCCGGCGTTCCTCACGATCGTCGTCATGCCGTTCACCTACTCGATCGCCAACGGCATCGGCGCCGGCTTCATCAGCTACGTGCTGCTGCGGGTGGCGACCGGCAAGGCGCGCGGCACGCACCCGCTGCTGTGGATCGTGGCCATCTTGTTCGCGGTGTACTTCGTGGTCGGCCCCATCCAGACCGCGCTCAACTGACGGTGATCGACTGGCCGTCGATTGTGACGGAGCGCAATTCGTGAGGTATGCTAACGATGTGTCGAGTACGGAGCAGGACGTAGCCGAACGCTCGCTCGCCAGCCGGTTGCGGCTGGCGACGGTGCGGCTCAACCGCAGGCTGCGCGCCCAGCGGACCAGCTCCTCGGTGACGCTCACCCAACTCTCCGCGCTGTCCTGCCTGCACAAGTGCGGCCCGCTCACCCCAGGTGAGCTCGCGGCCAAGGAGGTCGTCCAACCACCGTCGATGACCAGGGTGATCGCGGCACTCGAGGAGTCCGGCTACGTCAGCAGACGACCGCATCCGAGTGACGGCCGGCAGGCCATCGTCGAGATCACCGAGGAGGGGAGCGCGCTCATCCTGGCCGACATCTCCGCGCGCGAAGCCTGGCTGGACAAGCGGCTGGCGGAGCTTTCCACGCAGGAGCGGGAGCTCCTGTCCGGCGCGGCGGAGATTCTGGACCGGATGGCGAGCCAACAGGATTAGTGGGTAGAGCCGATACTTCACGCCGCAGCATGTTCGGGTCGCTGCGGGTTCGTAACTACAGACTGTTCGCGTCCGGCCAGGTGATCTCCAACGTCGGCACGTGGATGCAGCGCATCGCCCAGGACTGGCTGGTGCTGGAGCTGTCCGGCTACGACCCGGTGGCGCTCGGCCTCGCCGCCACCCTGCAGTTCGCGCCGACGCTGTTGCTGACGTTGTGGGCCGGGGTGCTCGCCGACCGGCACGACAAGCGCAGGATGCTGATGGTCATCCAGGCCGGGATGGCGGTGTGCGCGCTCGCGCTGGGACTGCTGGACGTCGGCGGGCTGGTCGCGTTGTGGCACGTGTACGTGCTGTGCTTCGTCTTCGGCGTGTTCACCGCGTTCGACCCGCCGGTGCGCCAGTCGTTCGTGGGCGAGATGGTCGGCAAGGAGCAGCTGACCAACGCGGTGGCGCTGAACTCGTCGACGTTCAACCTGGCGCGCATCGTCGGCCCGGCGCTCGCCGGCGTCATGATCATCTGGACCGGCACCGGCTGGGTGTTCCTGGTCAACGCGCTCTCCACGGTGGCCGTGATCGTCAACCTGGGGCGGATGAACCCGGCCGAGCTGAACCGCAACCCGGCCCCGGAACGCAAGCGCGGCCAGCTGCTCGAGGGCCTGCGGTACGTGCGCGGCCGGCCGGACATCCTCGCGGTGCTGGTGCTGATCTTCTGCATCAGCACGTTCGCGATCACGTTCAACACGACGCTCGCCATCGCGGCGGCGAACGTCTTCCACCGGCAGGCCGACGGGTACGGCCTGCTGTCGACGCTGCTCGCGGTCGGCACGTTCGCCGGCGCGCTGCTGGCGGTCCGCCGCTCGACACGGCGGCGGCCGTCGTTGCGCCTGCTGATCGGCGCGGCGCTGGCGTTCGGCCTGCTCGAGCTCGTGGCCGGGCTGATGCCGGGCTACCTGGCGTTCGGGCTGGCGCTGATCCCGGTCGGCGTGGCGATGATGACGTTCATGAACACGGCCAACGGGACCGTGCAGCTGGGCACGGCGCCGGAGATGCGCGGGCGCGTGATGGCGCTGTACATGCTGGTCTTCCTGGGCGGCAACCCGATCGGCGGGCCGATGACGGGCTGGCTGGCCGCGGAGTTTGGCGGGCGGTCGCCGTTCGTGATCGGCGGCATCGTCGCGGCGGTGTGCGCCGCGGTGTGCGGCATCGTCCTCGCCCGGCGCGGCGGCATCGAGGTCCGGGAACGCATCCGCCCCCGCTGGCCCCGTCGCCGCCGGTCTCCGCAACCGGCGGCCCCGGTCGCGGGGCTGGAACAAGACGCCGCCTGACACCGAACTCGGACGCCTCACGCGAGTACCGAGCCCTCACCGGGTTTCCTCGGGCGCCTCGCGTGGGTGCCCAGCCCCCACCGGTTTCCTCGGACGCCTCGCGCGGATACCCAGCCCCCACCGGTTCCCTTGGGTGCCTCGCGCGGGCACCGAGCCCTCACCGGTTTCTCGGGCGTCTCGCGCGGATACGCAGCCCCCACCCGTTCCCGGGGGCGTCCCGCCTTGCCAGTCTATCGGTCAGGGGTGACGGGTGGGGCTTGCAAGATCGACATGTGGACAGGGCGCGTGGTTGTGGACAGGTGCCGCTTGCGTCCACTGGAGGGTTAGGTTAGCCTAAGCTCCGTCGCTTCGTGGTGGGAGCGGCAGTCAGTTCGGGAACATGCGGGACCCCGGCCTGGGACGGGCGGCACTGTCCAGGGCCGGGGTTTCGCTCGTTCAGAGCTCCGGGAACGGGTCGTCGGCCGCGCCGACCAGGTCCGCGACCGAGTCGATCACCCGGCTCGGGCGGTACGGGAAGCGCTCCGCGGTCTCCGGCGTGGAGATGCCGGTCAGCACCAGGATCGTCTGCAGCCCGGCTTCCAGGCCCGACCGCACGTCGGTGTCCATCCGGTCGCCGATCATCAACGTCGACTCCGAGTGGGCGCCCACCGAGCGCAGCGCGGAACGCATCATCAACGGGTTCGGCTTGCCCACGAAGTACGGCGCCTGCCCGGTGGCCCGCTCGATCAGCGCCGCCACCGAACCCGTCGCGGGCAGCGAGCCGTCGCGCGTCGGGCCGGTCGCGTCCGGGTTCGTGGCGATGAACCGGGCACCCTGCTCGATCAGGCGGATGGCCGTCGTGATCGCGGTGAAGCTGTACGTGCGGGTCTCGCCGAGGACGACGTAGTCAGGGTCGCTGTCGGTCAGCACGTAGCCGATCTCGTGCAGGGCCGTGGTCAGGCCGGCCTCCCCGATCACGAACGCCGAGCCCTCCGGGCGCTGCGAGTCGAGGAACATCGCGGTCGCGAGCGCGGAGGTCCAGATCGACGTCTCCGGCACGTCCAGCCCCGTGCGCTGCAGCCGCGCGCGCAGGTCCCGCGGCGTGTAGATCGAGTTGTTGGTCAGCACCAGGAAGCGGATCTCCTTGGCACGCAGCTCGTCGATCAGCTTCTCCGCCCCGGGGATCAGGTGCTCCTCGTGCACCAGCACGCCGTCCATGTCCATCAGGTAGGTCCAGGCCATGACCTCATCGTCCCGCACGCGGGCGATCCGCGACGTGTCGCGGCGGTTAACCTGTGCGTTGTGACCACCGCCGCCACCACCGTGCGAGTGCGCTACTTCGCCGGCGCCCGCGCCGCGGCCGGCGTCAGCGAGGAGACCATCCAGCTCGCCGCGGCCGCCCGGATGAGCGATCTCGTCGACGAGCTCGCCGGTCGGCACGGCACCGCGCTCACCAAGGTGCTCACCGCCTGCAGCTTCCTGCTCGACGGCGTCGCCGTGCGGGACCGGTCGGTGGCCCTGCCCGACGGATCCGGGGTCGACGTACTCCCCCCGTTCGCCGGCGGCTGAGGACGGGATCGCCACGGCCGGGCTCGCGCCGGGCCGACACGCCGGGACACCGCCCGTCCGCAGCCCCATTCGAAGATCAACTTCTGGTTGCCGAGAGCACCGAATTGGTTACCGCATTGCTGCAGGTAACGAACCGATTTCGGAGGGCTGCCACCATCCATTCGGGTAACGGATTTCCCAACGCGGACTCGATCTACTTCGACGTGACACGCGCCTCACGTGGAGTGAATTTCTTTGCCTCAATTTCGGTACTATAACGACCCTCTGAAACGTTCCGACCTGGGCAAACAATGGTTATCGACGCATGTCAAATACCGTTACTGTGATGACGATCACATGCCTTTGAATTTCCAAACGGCTCATTCCGTACGTAGCGTCGGCGACCGGTTGGTTCCGATCAACCACGCAAGACCCGAGTGCCTGTAACGCCAAGCCCGGTCCGGCAGAGGCTCGGTAAGAAATATCCCCCGACTGAAAGAGAACCTCCGGACCGGGACGAGGGACCACGACGAGCACCCCCCATGCGCGGCGTGGCGCCGGCAGCCCCGGCTCGACCTCCCCGAAAGGTCGGTCCCGCAGCGCAGCACGCGTCGGCGTTGAGGGAGAGAGCGAAATGGCGTACGAAGGCAAGCACCGCAAGCCGTCCGCCGCACTGCGCAACATCGCGCGCGTCGTCATTGCCGGCGCCGTGATCGGTGTTCCGCTGGCGGTCGCCACAGCCCCCGCTCAGGCCGACCCGGTCAACTGGGACGCCGTCGCGCAGTGCGAGAGCGGTGGCAACTGGGGCACCAGCACGGGCAACGGCTACTACGGCGGCCTGCAGTTCTCCCCGAGCACCTGGCAGGCCAACGGTGGTAGCGGCAACCCGGCGAACGCTTCGCGTGCGGAGCAGATCCGGGTGGCGGAGAACGTCCTGCAGTCTCAGGGCATCGGCGCATGGCCGGTGTGTGGCGCCCGCGGCGGCTCATCCGGCGGCGGCGGTGGCTACAGCGCTCCTCAGCAGCAGCAGCAGAGCTCGAACGAGTCGACCTCGTACGAGGCTCCGCAGCAGCAGCAGTCCGCACCGGTCGCGAAGCCGGTGCTCGCGAAGTCCAACCCGAAGGGCGACTACACGGTCAAGGCCGGCGACACGCTGACCAAGATCGCGAGCGAGCACAAGGTCAAGGGCGGCTGGCAGGCGCTCCACAACAAGAACAAGCAGTTCATCGGTGACCCGAACCTGATCCTCGTGGGCCAGAAGATCGCCACCAAGTGAACTGCTCCGTGACGTAGCGACGCCACGAAGCGCAGGTACGAGGGGCTCCACCGCGTAAATCCCCCGGCGGTGGAGCCCTTCGGCATCTCCGGGGACGCTCAGGGGCAGTTGACCCACTCGTCGGTGCCGTCGGTGAAGTTCTGGTGCTTCCAGACCGGCAGCCGGCGCTTGACGTCGTCCACCAGGTCCGCGCAGGCCGCGAACGCCTCCTGCCGGTGCTCGGCGGCCACCGCACACGCGAGCGCCACGTCGCCGATGGCGAGGGCGCCGATCCGGTGGCTGACCGCGATCGCGCGCAGGCCGGGGTGCCGCCCGGCGACGGCCGTGGCCACCTCCTCGACGACGGCCTTCGCGCTCGGGTGGCCCTCGTAGTCCAGGTTCACCACGCCGCGGCCCTTGTCGTGGTCGCGGACCACGCCGGCGAACGTCACGACCGCGCCCGCGGCGGCCTCGTCGACGAGGTTCGCGTGCTCCTCGACCGACAGCGCCGTCTCGCTGATCTCGGCCCGCAGGACCCGCGCCGGCGCGGGCCCGCCCGCCCGCGGGTGGTCGCCGCCGTGCAGCTGGTCCACGGCGTGGTCGAGCACGCCCGCCAGCACCCCCAGGCCGTCTCGCACCCCGCCCGTGGAGCCGGGCAGGTTCACGATGAGAGTGCCGCCCGCGACGCCGGCCCGGCCCCGGGACAGGACCGCCGTGGGTACCGCGGGCAGCCCGGCCGCGCGGACGGCGTCGGCGAGGCCGGGGATCTCGTAGTCCAGCACCGCGGCGGTCATCTCGGGCGTGCGGTCGGTGGGCGTGATCCCGGTGCCGCCGGTGGTGATCACGACGTCGACCCCGGCCGCGACCGCCGAGCGCAGCGCCTCGCGGACCGGCTCGCCGTCCGGGACGACCTCGGCGGGGCCCACGTCGTAGCCGTGTTCGCGCAGCCAGCCGGTGATGAGCGGGCCGGTCTTGTCGGAGTAGACCCCGGCGGCCGCGCGGTTGGAGGCGGTCACCACCCTGGCGGTGCGTGTCATCTACTTCTCCGGTCGGGTCCAGGTGCCGGTCTTGCCGCCGTCCTTGCGCTCGACCCGGACGGCGTCGAGCGTGGCGGCTGGGTCGACGGCCTTGATCATGTCGTGCAGGGTGAGCCCGGCGACCGCGACGGCGGTCAGGGCCTCCATCTCCACGCCGGTGACGTCCTTGGTGCGCACGGTCGCGGTGATGTCGACGTGTGCCTCGCCGAGCGTGAAGTCGACGGTGACGCCGGAGATCGCGATCGGGTGGCAGAGCGGGATGAGGTCGGGGGTGCGCTTGGCCCCCATGATCCCGGCGATGCGCGCGGTGGCGAGCGCGTCGCCCTTCTTCAACCCGTTGGACGCGAGGAGCGCGACGACCTCGCGCGTGGTGCGCACGGTCCCGGTGGCGACGGCGGTACGCGCGGAAGCCTCCTTGGCGGTCACGTCCACCATCCGCGCCGCTCCGGCGCCATCCACATGACTCAGCTCGGGCACGGCCCTGACTCTACGGCGCTCTACCGCTTGGTCGCCGCCCTGGCCACGGCTTCGGCCACCGCTGGGGCCACGGCCGAGTCGAAGACGCTCGGCACGATGAACGACGCGTTCAGGCGGTCGCCGTCGACCACGTCCGCGACGGCGTCCGCCGCGGCGAGGAGCATCTCGTCGGTGATGGCGTTCGCCTGGGCGTCCAGCAGGCCGCGGAACACGCCGGGGAAGGCCAGCACGTTGTTGATCTGGTTCGGGTAGTCGCTGCGCCCCGTCGCGACCACGGCCGCGTGCCGCTGCGCCTCCAGCGGGTCGATCTCCGGGTCCGGGTTGGCCAGGGCGAACACGACCGCGTCGCCGGCCATCGTGGCCACCGCCTCGGCGCCGAACAGGTTCGGCGCCGACACGCCGACGAACACGTCCGCCCCGACCAGCGCGTCGATGAGCGAGCCGGACCTGCCCTCGCGGTTGGTGTGCTCGGCGATCCACGACAGGTTCGGGTCGCGCACCGGGTCGAGGTCGGGCCGGCCGGGGTGGACGATGCCGTTGACGTCCACCGCGAGCATGTCGCCCGGCTTCTTCTGCAGCAGCAGCCGGATGATCGCCGAGCCGGCCGCGCCCGCGCCGCACACCACGATCTTGCAGTCCGACAGCTGCTTGCCGACCACCCGCAACGCGTTGCGCAGCGCGCCGACCACGACGATCGCCGTGCCGTGCTGGTCGTCGTGGAACACCGGGATGTCGAGCAGCTCCCGCAGCTTGCGCTCGATCTCGAAGCAGCGCGGCGCGGCGATGTCCTCGAGGTTGATGCCGCCGTACACCGGCGCGATCAGCTCCACCGCGCGGATGATCTCGTCGGTGTCCTGCGTGTCCAGGCACACCGGCCACGCGTCGACGCCGGCGAACTTCTTGAACAGCGCGGCCTTGCCCTCCATCACCGGCAGCGCCGCGGCCGGCCCGAGGTTGCCCAGCCCCAGCACCGCCGAGCCGTCGGTGACGACCGCGACCGTGTTGCGCTTGATCGTCAGCCGGCGCGCGTCGTCCGGGTTCTCGGCGATCGCCTGGCAGATCCGGGCCACGCCGGGGGTGTACGCGCGCGACAGGTCGTCGCGGTTGCGGAGCTGGATCTTCGCGCTGACCTCGATCTTGCCGCCGAGGTGGATCAGGAACGTGCGGTCGGACACCTTCCGCACGGTCACGCCCGGCAGCGTCTCGAGCGCCTCGGTGATGTCCCGGACGTGCTCGTCGGAGTACGTGTTCGCGGTGATGTCGACGACGATCGAGTCGCTGTGCGACTCCACCACGTCGAACGCGGTGATCACGGCCCCGGCCCGGCCGACCGCCGCGGCCAGGTCGCCGGCGGCGCTCGCCGACGGCGGCGCCTCGGCCCGGACGGTGATGGAGTAGCCAGGACCAGGAACCGGCATGTGGATCGCTCCCGAGTGGACGGACCTACTGCTTGTTGATCTCGGTGACCGGGTGCTCGTAGCCGAGCTCGTCCGCCGGCAGCGGGAACACGAGGTCGCCGTACGGGGACAGCGCGCCCTGCCGGTCCGCCGCGATCTCACTCACCGGGTGGTCGATGTCGGTCGGCCAGGTCGGGTCAATGCGGTGCGATTTGTCGGCCTTCGCCACGGCCCCTCCTGCGTTCTCGGCCAGCGCCTTGCGCTCGGAAGGCTACCGGACCCCGCATGGCCGATCGGACGCGCGTATACCGTGGTCACGTGCCCGTCACGCTCACCGACTGGCTGCGCGGGCAGGACGACCAGGCACTGGCCCACCTGCTGCGCGCACGCCCCGACCTCGCGACCCCGCCACCGGCCGACCTTGCGGTGCTCGCCGCCCGGGCCGGCAGCCGGGCGTCGGTGGCCAGAGCCGCGGAGGGCCTGGACACGTTCACGCTTGCGGTGCTCGACGCGTTGGTGCTGGCAGACGCGGACCACGCGCCGGTGCCGGTGGGCGAGGTCGTCCCCCTCGTGGGCGCGCCGCCCACCCGGGTGCGGGCGGCGGTCCGGTCGCTGGTGGCGCTCGCGCTCGCCTGGGGCGACGACACGGTGTCGGTCGTGCCGGCCGCGCGGGAGGCCGGCGGGCTCTACCCGGCCGGGCTCGGCCGGCCCTCGGAGGCACTCGACGGCGTGGACGTCGCCGGGCTGATCGCCGGCCTGCCCGAGGCGGAGCGGCGGCTGCTGACCGCCCTCGCGCACGGGTCCTCCCCCGTCGGCCGCACCCGCGACGCGGCCACGGTGGTGCCGCTCGAGCGGGCGGGGACGCCGGTGCAGCGGCTGCTCGCGATGGGCCTGCTGCTGCGCCGGGACGCCGAGACCGTGGAGCTGCCGCGCCAGGCCGGCCTGGCGCTGCGCGGCGACAGTCCACTCGGGACGATGCGGCTCGACGAGCCGGAGCTGCGCACCACGCGCCTCAGCTGCGTCCACTGTGGACGCGACGGGTGCCGGCGAGGTGCTGGAGCTGTTGCGCCGCGCGGAGAATCTCATCCAGCTGTGGAGCACCGATCCGCCGGGCGTGCTCAAGTCGGGCGGGCTCGGCGTCCGCGACGTGCGGCGGCTCGCGCGGGAGATCGACACCGACGAGCGCGGTGCCGGGCTGGTCGCGGAGCTCGTGTTCGGCGCGGGCCTGGTCGGTGAGAACCCGAACGCGCTCAACCCCGAGTGGCTGCCGACGACCAATGTCGACCCGTGGCTCGTGGCGACCCCGCAGAACCAGTGGGCGACGCTCGCCGCCGCGTGGCTGGACCTGCCGCGGCTGCCCGGGCTCGCCGGCATGCGCGACGCGAAGGACCGGGCGCTGGCACCGCTTTCCGACGACCTGCGCCGCCCGCCCGCGGCGGCCGAGCGGCGGCGGGTGCTGACCGCGCTCGCGGAGCTGCCGGCCGGGACCGCGGTGAGCTCGCCCGACGAGCTCGCCGAGGTGCTGGCCTGGCGCGCGCCGCGGCGGGGCGGGCGGCTGCGGGACGAGATCGTGCGCTGGACGATGACCGAGGCGACGGCGCTCGGCGTGGTGGCGCTGGGCGCGATCACCGCGGCGGGGCGGGCGCTGCTCACCGACGGCCCGGCCGCAGCGGGCAAGCGCATGGCCGAGTCGATGCCCGACCCGATCGACCACGTGCTCGTGCAGGCCGACCTGACGGTCGTCGCACCGGGCCCGCTGGAGCCGCAACTGGCGATCGACATCGGCCAGGCGGCGGACGTGGAGTCGGCAGGCAGCGCGACGGTGTATCGCGTGACGGAGGCGTCCGTGCGGCGGGCGCTGGACATCGGGCGGACCGCCGAGGATCTGCAGGAGCTGTTCCGCACGCGCTCGCGCACGCCGGTGCCGCAGTCGCTGACGTACCTGATCGACGACGTCGCGCGGCGGCACGGGCGGCTGCGCGGCGGGGCGGCGGCGTCCTTCCTGCGGGGCGACGACCCGGTGCTGCTGGCGGAGGTGCTCGCCCACCCGGCCGCGGCGTCGCTGGAACTGCGCCGCATCGCGCCGACGGTCGTGGTGAGCCCGCTGCCGCTCGCGGACGTGCTGGAGGAGCTGCGCAAGGCGGGCTTCGCGCCGGCGGCCGAGGGCGCGGACGGGCAGGTGCTCGACTTGCGGCCGTCCGGGCACCGCCTGCCGGCCGCGGCCCGGCCGCGGCGCGCCGGTCTCCCCGCGCCGCCGAGCGACGAACGGCTGGGCGACATCGTGCGGCACGTGCGCGCGGGCGACGCGGCGGCCGCGAGCCGGCGGGGCCGGACGGTCTCGCTCGCGTCGGGCAGCGGCGCGTCGGACACCGCGGCGACCCTCGCCCTGCTGCGGGAGGCGATCGAGCAGGAGGGCCAGGTGCTGATCGACTTCGTGGACGCGTCGGGCGTGGCGAGCCGGCGCGTGGTGGTGCCGTTCCGGGTGGGCGGCGGCATCCTGGAGGGCCGGGACGACGCGACGAACGCGGTGCGGCAGTACCCGCTGCACCGGATCACGTCGGCGTCGTTGATCGTCGACTGAGCCCGGTCCACCGGCACCCGACCGGTACTCGAGCCGCGCGGCGCACCGTGGCCTCCATGCCCGAGTACCTCACCGACCGCGCGGACGTCATCGACGGTGGCGTCCGGGCGCTACTGGCGCACCTGGACCTCAGCCGCGCGGGCGCGGCGGCTCGCGAGCGGGTGCTGGACGCGCTGATGGGCATCAGCCGGGCGGCGGACGCCCTGCGCGCACTGGCATGCGACGACTTCGCGGCCGCCGAGGAGGCCACGGAGTCGATGACCTACTACGCCCGCGAGGCCCTGACCTGACCGGTTGTGGTCGGCTTGTCCGGTCCGCTTCCCGCTCGCGGCCGGGCCAAGATCACCGGCGGCCTCCGGCCCCCGGAATCCACGCTACCGACCGGCACCGACGAAACGGGCCCTGCAGGGAGCCTGTGGACAACCAGCCCGATTGAACGGTCCATTCAATCGGCCCCCGGGGGCCCCCGATTTCAAGCCTAATCGCGAGCCCCGACGAAAACGGAGCGAGCGGCGCGGGGCTGTGGACTACCGGCCTTCAGCGACCGCCGGGCAGCTCCGCGAGCGGGACCGGAGGTGCCGTTCGTCAGTCAGCGCATGCCGGAACCCGGCCGCGCCAGGGAAGAGCGCAGCCGGGTTCCGGGAGAGCGGGTGAGGTCAGCCCGCGCGGGCTGACATCCGCTGGTGCATCGCGTGCTCGACCAGTGTGATGAGCGTTTCCTTGGTCGACTCACGGTCGCGGGCGTCGCACGTGACGATCGGGACCGACTGCTCGATCGTGAGCGCGTCGCGCACGTCGTCGATGCGGTGGTGCAGCACCCGGTCGAAGCAGTTGAGCGCCACGACGTACGGGAGCTGCCGGTCCTCGAAGAAGTCGATCGACGCGAAGGCGTCGGCGAGGCGGCGCGTGTCGACGAGCACCACGGCACCGATGGCGCCACGGACCAGGTCGTCCCACATGAACCAGAAGCGGTGCTGACCCGGTGTACCGAACAGGTACAGGATCAGGTCGCTGTCCAGCGAGACGCGCCCGAAGTCCATGGCCACGGTGGTGGTGACCTTGTTCGGGGTGTTCGACAGGTCGTCGACGTCGACGCTTGCCTCGGTCATGACCGCTTCCGTGGTGAGCGGCACGATCTCGGACACAGAGCCGACGAGCGTTGTCTTGCCGACGCCGAAGCCGCCGGCCACGACTATCTTCGCCGAGGTCGTCGGCTGTCCTGACGAGCCTCGCGAGCCGAGGGGACTAGAGCCTGCGGAGACCACTGAGCACCCTTTCCATGAAGTCGATCGACGGCCGGTCGCCGACGACCATGCCGCTCTGATGGATCAGGACCAGCCCCATACCGGCCATGTCTCCAATCAACACCCGGGCCACGCCCAGCGGTAGCCGCAGGTGTGCGGCGACCTCGGCGACAGACCGGGTGTCCAAGCAAAGACCGCAGATCGAACGGTGCTCCGGTCGCACCGCCGCATCCGGGGCCTTCCCCCGTTCGCTGGTGGAGACCAGCGCCTCGATTGCGAGATCATAATCTGACCGGGTTCGCCCACCCGTCTTGGTATAGGGCCGCACCAGCGACCCGGTCTCGTGCGGCGCGGGTCCCCCACGGCCGTTCGTGTCCGGGCCGAACAAGTCAGCGCTGCTCGCCCAGAACCCACTCGAGTTCAGGGAGCTCATCGAGTTCTCGCCGGGCCCGACGGTCGGGATCTCCTTGCTGTCCCAAGCCGTCTGTGCCGGAATACCCGAGTCGCCGTACAGCGTCGCACCGGGACCGCCGAACAGCCGGGCACGGAACCCGTCGACGTCGAACCGGTTGGGCGCGTCGCCGACGTCATGGTCGGGTAGGTCTTCCCAACCCTTCTCCGGCATCTCTCTACTCGCCTCCGCTCTGACTTGCCGACGCGCGGTGCTCGTCGTCACATGTGTCCACGGGTTGGACGCAGCGCGCCCAGCCTCCGCTCCGCATCCGCGCGGTGACCATGACCTACCTGCGCTGTGCGCCCTGTAGCTGGGCACGCAGCTCCGGGGTCATCTGCTGGCCGACACGTTCGACGAGCAGGGTCATCTCGTAGGCGACCAAACCGATGTCGCAGTTCGGGGCGGCCAGCACCGCGAGGCACGAGCCGTCCGAAATCGACATCAAGAACAGGTAGCCGCGGTCCATCTCGACCACGGTCTGGTTGACGCCGCCGGCCTCGAAGCACCTCGCGGCGCCCGCGGTCAGGCTGACCAGGCCGGAGGACACGGCCGAGAGCTGCTCGGCACGGTCCCTCGGCAGGCCCTGGGACCCGGCGAGGAGCAGTCCGTCGGCCGAAACGACCACGGCGTGCGCCACCCCTGGCACCTGGCGGACGAAATCTGTGATGAGCCACCCGAAACTACCGGGCTGATTGGCGGACGGGGTCGTCACTCCTGCTCCTCGTCTGTACGGCTGTCCTCGGAACCGGACTGGTCACCAGGGTAGGCGTCGATTAGGGCGTGCCGACCACGGCGAACGCCCTGCTGGAAGCTTGACATGCGACCGCGGACGGCTTCCGCCGAACGTGGTGGCAGTGGCGGAGCCGCTGGTGCCTCCGCAGCGGCCGCCGCATGACGCGGCGCCGCCGAGCCCGGCACGAGGTGTGCCTTGGGCACCCGCTTGGGCAGACCGGCAGTGGTCTGCGCATCCGGGGTGTCGTCGAGGAGCGCCTGGGCGGCGAGCCACCCGTCATCACCCGGTGAGGTCCACACGGACGAGGGCTGGTCCGCCACCGGCGGCTGCTGCCCCACGTCCGTGGTCTCCGCGGCGGGCGGCGCTCCGTGGGTGGAACCGTTGGCCCCGTTCTCCGCGGCCTCCGGCTGCTGTTCGGACAGCTCGTTCATCCGGATCGAGCCGGTGTCCGCCGCCTCGAACCACTGCGACAGCACGGCCTCGTAGATCGGCAGCCGTTCGGTCGGCGCGTCCACGCCCTGGTCGGCCTCCGGCGGCCGGCTCGCGCCGAGCGGCGGGTAGCCACCGGTTTCCTCGGGCGGCTCGGGCAGCGGCGTGCCGAACAGCGCGGTCGTCTGGTCGGCGCCCTGGTCGGAGTGCCGGCCGTTCTGCTCCACGCCCGTATCGGTGGTCACGCCGTTGGCGCCCGTCGACACGGTCGGCTCGTGCCCGAGGTTGAACGGCGGGTAGCCCGCCACCTCCTCGGGTGTCCGGTCCTGGCGCGTCTCCGCGCCGGGATCCCCGCCGTCCGCGCGCAACCGTGCCATGCCGCCGGTGAACGCGCCGGCGATGCCGCTGTTGCGGACCGGGAGGCTGCTGCTCGCGCTGGTCGGCGAGTCCTGGACGGGCGCCGAGAGGGCCGTCGACGTCGAGGTCGTCGAGGTGGCCGACATGGAACGCGACGGCCCGCCGATGGGCTGGACCAGCCCGGCCGGCACGTTGATCCGCGCGATCAGGCCACCGTCGATGTCCTCGTTGTCCCGCAGCCGCACGATGATGTTGTGCCGCTTGGCCAGCCGGGCGACCACGTACAGACCCATGCGCCGGGTCACCGCGACGTCCAGGTCCGGCGGGTCGGCCAGCCGGGCGTTGGCCGCGCCGATCTCGTCCTCGGACATCCCGACACCCTGGTCGGTGATCTGGATGGCCAGCTCCCTCTTGCGGGTCATGGCCATCCGGACGATGACCTTCTTCTCCGGCTCGGAGAAGAAGGTGGCGTTGTCGAGGAGCTCCGCGATGACGTGCACGAGGTCGGAGACCGCACGACCCTGCACCGCGACATCGGGTGCCGAGGCGACGTCGACCCGGGCGTAGTGCTCGACCTCGGACACCGCGGCGCCGACGACCTCCGAGGCCGGCACCGGGCGGTTGAGCTGGCGGGACAGGCCGGTACCCGAGAGCACCAGCAGGCTCTCCGAGTTCCGCCGCATCCGGGTCGCCAGGTGGTCGAGCTCGAACAGGCTCGCCAGCTGGTCGGGGTCCTGCTCGTCCTGCTCCAGCCGGTCGATCAGGGACAGCTGGCGCTCGACCAGCGCCTGCGACCGGCGCGACAGGTTGACGAAGATCGAGTTGATGTTGTCGCGCAGCAGCGCCTGCTCGGTCGCCATCAGGACCGCCTGCTCCTGGACCGCGTCGAACGAGCGGGCCAGCTGGCCGGTCTCCTCGGTGGTGAACACCGCCACCGGCTCGACCGCGTGCTTCGCGGCCTCCTGCGGGTCCGGGTCGGCCAGGATCCGCTGCACCGAGGCCGGCAGCCTGCGGTTCGCGACCTCCAGCGCCTCGCGGCGCAGCACCCGCAGCGGCTTGAGCAGCGCCCGGGTGACCACGGTCATCAGGGCGACCGCGAGCAGCAGCGCCAGCAGCACGGCCACCGAGTCGCGCCACGCGGAGTCGGTGGCCTCTTCGGCCAGCGCGGTGGCGTCGTCACGCAGGTTGTTCAGCAGCTCGGTCTCGACCGCGCGCATGTGCTCGAGCGTCGCCGACCCGTCATTGGTGAGGTCGGCCTCGTCGATGTCGAGCTTCGGGTCCGCGCCCAGGCCCGCGGCCTCGGCGGCGGAGATGGCGCTGGCCTTGATCGCCTCGCGGTTGTCGACCTCGGGGCCCGAGACCGTGTCCGAGAGCAGCTGCAGCTGGTCGGTCGACGCGTCCGCGCGGTAGTCGGTGAGCGAGGTGGTCGCGCTGGACTGCGCGTCGCGGATGCGCTGGAGGAGGTCGGCGGGGAAGTCGTCGCGGGCGGCCGCGATCTGCAGGATCGAGTTCTCCTTGCCGACGTTCTCCTTTGCCTCCGACAGCGACTGGATGACCGAGCTCTCGCGCAGCAGCGTCTTGTCGGTGACCGAGGTGTTGATCTCACGGCCGAGGCGGACGACGGCATCGAGCACGGCGGAGTACGCGGCGAACAGGGCCGAGTCCGGGTATTCGGTCTGCTCGACCGTGCGCCGGATCGACGTCAGCGCCGACAGCCGCTGCAGGCCGACGTTGTAACGGTTCTTGGCCGCCTCGTCGTCGGTGTCCAGCGACGCGGCCGCGGTCTGGGCCGACCGGATCGCCTGGTCAACGAGGTTGATCTGGGTGTCCAGCTCGGTCCGCGAGCCGGTGTCCTTGCCGGCCGCGACCCGGGCGACGGCGAGCGTGCGTTCCTTCTGCAGCTCGTGGACCACGCTCGTGACGTTCCTGGCGAGATCCACCTGGCTCACCGTCTGGTTGAACTCGGCAGCGCGGTCCAGGTCGACCTTGGCCCGCACGCCACCGAGGATCAACGCCGTCAGCGTCGGGACCACGATGACCGCGATGACCTTCGTCCGCAGCCGCCAGTTGCGCATCCGGAAGGGGGAGCCCCCGGACATTGCACTGGGCGGCGTGGCCGGACGACCGGACGCTGAGTTCTGGTGAGGCACGGCGGCACCATAGTCGGTGCGAAAACCGGCGCGAGGTGGGATATCAGTCGGGTCGGGCACTCCCAGCACTCTCCCTGGTTGTGAAGCCGTTAGCCCGCCAGCTCGAACGGACAGGAACCCCAGTGAGGACGCTTACCCACCGGGTGCCCCCAGCGGCGTCGCACCCGCGCAGCTCTGCTCCCCAGCTCCCACTGCCGGGGAGCACGCGCAAGATCATTTGGGCGCGCTCCTTAACCGCTTCTCGATGAATCGTTACCTCACTGTGGCAACAGAAGGTAGCGGAGTCTACCCGTGGATGTAAGCCCTCCAGCGGGGTGGTCACACATCAGGGTAGGAAAAGTCACACGCTGACAACAATTTTTCTCGATCGGTTCAGGTGATGCCTCCCTCTTTCGGCTCAGAGGTTTCGCCTCTGGGTAGCGATATGGTCACATGTCGTGCGCATGAGGGACACACCCTGTCGACAATGCGTAGGGGCCATACTTTTCACGTCACCCGTATTCACTCAAGTGGCTCAGCCAAACGGGCCAAGATAGGCACTATCGGTGACGCTGCGAACACACTGTAGAGTGGCGCGCTGGTGAACGTGGGCACCAAACAAAAGATCAAGAATTACGCAATCTCACCCACGAGGAGAGACTTCATGCCCAAGGGCATCAACGGGCGCCGCATGCGCGCCCACCTTCCGCTGCTCGCGACGGCGCTGACGCTGGTGACGACCCTGACCGGGTGCGGCCTGCTCGGCGGCTCGGAGGAGGACAGCGGGTCCGGATCGGGCGGCAACGCCAATCTCGAGAAGTCGGATATCTCGGTCTCGATCATGAAGACCACCGACCTCGCGCCGTTCCACCTGGCGATGAAAGAGGGCTACTTCAAGGACGAGGGCCTCAACGTCAAGTTCGTCCAGGCACCCAGCGGCGGCGAGTCGGTCGGCAAGCTCCTCAGCGGCGAAGTGGATATCGCGTACTCGAGCTACACGCCGTTCTTCCTGGCCCAGTCCAAGAACGCGGCCGGGGCCAAGGGCGGCGTCAAGCTCGTCGCCGACGCCTCGTCCGCCGGTCCCGGCGCCACCATGGTCGTCGCCACCCCGGACTCCTCGGTGCGCACCATCAAGGACATCGCCGGCAAGCGCGTCGCGGTCACGGCCACCGGCACCATCTCCGACCTGCTGACGATGGCCACGCTCAAGGCCAACAACGTGCGGTACGACAACATCAAGTGGACGCCGACGCCGTTCCCGCTGACCGCGCAGGCCCTCAAGGAGAAGCGGGTCGACGCCGCGTTCGTCACCGAGCCCTTCATCCAGGACACGATGAAGAACGCCGGCGCCCAGCCGATCTTCGACACCGCCGCCGGCCCGACCGCGGACATGCCGACCGCGGGCTGGGGCTCCACGGGCAAGTTCACCGACCAGAACCCCAACACGATCGCCGCGTTCCAGCGGGCCATGCAGAAGGGCACCACCCTCGCTCTCGGTGACCGTGGCAAGGTCGAGCCCATGCTCGTCGAGTTCTCCGGCGTCGACCAGGACACCGCCCGCATGGCAACCCTGCTCACCTTCCAGTCCAAGCTCGACGCGACCCGCATCCAGCGCGTCCCCGACCTGATGCTCGAGTTCAAGGTCATCAAGAAGCCCATCGACGTCGAGAAGATGGTCGTGGCGACCGCACCGGCCGGCTGAGTTGCCTCGGTTCGCTCGCAACCTGATCGGGCTGGCCGGCTTCTTCCTCATCTGGGAAGGAGCCGTCCGGCTCGGCCTCGTCGAGCGGGTCTTCCTGCCTACGCCCACGGATGTGCTGGCGCAGCTGGTCGACCTGCTCGGCGATCAGACCTTCCTGCGCGACGTCGTCGCGACCGTGCTGGCCTGGCTGATCGCCCTGGCCCTCGCGGTCGCCGTCGCGGTGCCCGCCGGTCTGCTGCTCGGCAGCCTGCCGTGGCTGCGGACCGGCTCCCGGGTGCTGATCGAGTTCCTGCGCCCGATCCCGCCGGTCGCGCTGATCCCGCTGATCATCATGACGATCGGCTCCGGCCCCGAGGCCAAGATCACGCTGGCGTTCTACGCCTCCATCTGGCCGATCCTGTTCAACATCATCTACGCGCTCGACGACATCGACCCGCTGCTGCTCGACACGTCCCGCTCGTTCGGCAACGGCCGGGTCCGCACGCTCGCGACCGTGGCGCTGCCGCACGTCGCGCCGTTCGCGTTCACCGGGCTGCGGCTCTCGGCGGCGATCGCACTGATCGTGACCGTCTCCACCGAGTACCTCGCCGGCAGCGCGGTCGGGGTGGGCGCGTTCATCATCGACACGGCCAACAACCTGGGCTCGATGGACCAGGTGCTCGCCGGAACCGTCGTCATCGGGTTCATTGGCTACCTGGTCAACGAGGGTCTCGAACGGATCGGCCGGCGCCTGTTCCGGTGGAGCGACACCACGCGCGTGGAGGCGCTGTCATGAGGGGCGTCACCGGTTTCACCCAGCGCTGGGCGGTGTTCGTGGTCGCCGTCGTGGTGTGGCAGCTCGTCACCGCGGCCGCGGCCAACGTCTGGTTCCCCACGCCGCTGGAGATCGCGCGGCGCGGCCGGGAGCTGTGGTTCACCGGCGAGGACGGCGGCTTCGGCCTGGCGCCCACGGTGTTCGACGACATCCTGCCGAGCCTCGGCCGCGCGCTCGGCGGCTGGGCGCTGGCCGGCCTCATCGGCATCGCGCTCGGCACCGCGCTCGGCCGCTCGCGGACCGCCATGCAGTACGTCGGGCCGCTGTTCGCGTTCTTCCGCGCGCTGCCCTCGCCCGCGCTGATCCCCGTCTTCATCGTGCTGTTCGGCATCGACTCGGGCATGAAGCTGACGCTGATCGTCTTCGGCTCCATCTGGCCGATCCTGCTCAACACCGTCGACGGCGTCCGCTCGGTCGACCCGGTCCAGACCGACACGGCGCGCTCCTTCCGCACACCGCGTGGCCAGTGGCTCACGATGGTCGTGCTCCCCGCGGCCATGCCGAAGATCTTCGCCGGGCTGCGGCTCTCGCTCGCGATCTCGGTGATCCTGATGGTCGTCTCGGAGATGGTCGGCACCACGAGCGGCATCGGCTACCAGCTACGGTTCGCCCAGACCCAGTTCGACTTCACCACGATGTGGGCGTGGATCGTATTGCTTGGCATCATCGGTTACGGGCTGAACCTCGCGCTGCTCGCCGTGGAGCGCCGGGCGCTTCGCTGGCAGCCGACACGAGCGGCCGTCGCGGCCGCGAAGGCAGGAGGGTGACATGCCGACCATGCTCGAGGTGCGCGACCTGGTGCACCAGTACGGCACCGGTCCGGACGCACACACGGCGCTGTCGGAGCTGTCCTTCACCGTCGAGTCCCACCAGCTCGCCTGCATCGTCGGGCCGTCCGGCTGCGGCAAGTCGACGCTGCTGCGCTGCATCGCCGGCCTGATCAAGCCGACCGCCGGCACGGTCACGCTGCACGGCGACGAGGTGCAGGGCGTGCCCGACGACCTCGCCGTCGTGTTCCAGGACTACAGCCGGTCGCTGTTCCCGTGGCTGTCGGTGCGCGGCAACGTCGAGTTCCCGCTGCGCACTCGGGTCCGCGGCCGCGGCACCCGCCGGGCCCGGGCCCTGGAGGCGCTGGAGTGGGTCGGGCTGGCCGACGCCGCGGGCAAGTACCCGTGGCAGCTGTCCGGCGGCATGCAGCAGCGGGTGTCGATCGCCCGGGCGCTCGCCTCGCAGCCGGCGCTGCTGCTGATGGACGAGCCGTTCGCGTCGGTGGACGCGCAGACCCGCGCCGAGCTCGAGGACCTGCTGCTGCGGGTGCGCAGCGAGCACGGGAGCACGGTGCTGCTGGTCACCCACGACATCGACGAGAGCGTGTACCTGGGCGACCGGGTGCTGGTGCTGTCCCGCTCCCCCGCGCGGATCCTCTCCGACCTGACCGTCGACCTGCCTCCGGAGCGCGACCAGATCACCACCCGCGGCTCGGCGGGGTTCGTCGAGCTGCGTACCGAGATCGCCCGCCTGCTGCACGACAAGCAGGCCGACCGGCCCGGCCCGGCGGACGAGAACGGCGCCCCGGCGGACACCGACGCCCTCGCGGCGCAGCGGTTCCTCGCCGCCGAGCGGGAGGAAGCCCGCCAGCGGTCCAGCCGCTGACCCGGCTCAGTACAGCCGGGGCGGGTTCGGGTCGACCGTGACGTGGACCACGGTGGGCCGGTCGTCGGCGAGCGCGCTCGTCAGCGCCGGCATGAACTCGTCCGCGCGCTCGACGTGGTGGGCCCGGCAGCCCATCCCGGTGGCGAGCGCGACGAAGTCGATGCCGCCCAGCTCGACGCCGGGCATCTTGGCGTTCTCCGGGCCGGCCAGGATGTCGACGGCCGCGTACCGCGAGTTGTCCACGATCACGAACGTCACCGGCAGGTGCTCGCGGGCCGCCGTCCACAGCGCCTGCACGCTGTACATCGTCGACCCGTCGCCCAGCACCGCCACGACCTTGCGGTCCGGCGCGCCGAGCGCGGCACCCACGGCCGCGGCCACGCCGTAGCCCAGCGCGCCGCCGCCCGTGCTGAGCAGGCCCGCGCGCCGCGCGCGGACCGGCAGGTACTCGCGGCGCACCAGCAGGTGGCTCGGGATCTCCTCGACCAGCAGCGTGTCGGCGGGCAGCACGTCGGCCATCGCCGCGAACACCCACTCCGCCGTGATCGGGTCGGTCGCCGGCGGGCGCGGGCGGCGGGCGCGGCCCACCGGCAGCGGCCGGGACGGGGTGGTCACCGACCCGGCGAGCGCGCGCACCGCGGCCCGCACGCCGGACCGGATGCCGACGCCCACCCGGGCCCGCGCGAGCACCTGCTCGTCGTCGCTCACCAGGTACAGCGGCGGCATCTTCGCGGCGGTGCAGCCCCGGTACACGTGGTAGACGAACACCGGCGCGCCCAGCACGACGACGAGGTCGTGGCCGGCCAGCGCCTCGACCGTGCCCTGCTCCTCCGGCGGCAGGAAGCCCAGGAACTGCGGGTGGTCCTCGGGGAACGAGCTGCGCCACGACATCGGGCTCGCCCACACCCCGGCCCGCATCCGCTCGGCCAGCTCGACGACGTCCGGGATCGCGCCCTCGGCGTCCACGCCCGGGCCGACGACGAGCACCGGGTCGGCCGCACTGTCCACAGCGGACACCAGGTCGGCCAGCGCGGCCGGGTCGGGCCCGAAACCGGGCAGCGGCGCGCGTTCGGGCTGCGGCTCGCACTCGGCGTCCCAGTCGTCGGCGGGCACCGACACGAACACCGGACCGTACGGCGGCTGGGTCGCCACGTGGTACGCACGGGCCAGCGCGCCCGGGACGTCCTGCGCCCGCGCGGGCTCGACGGCCCACTTCACGTACGGGCGCGGGAAGAGCGTCGCGTCGAGCGCGCCGAGGAAGGGCTCGCCCGGCAGCAGCGAGCGCACCTGCTGGCCGGCCAGCACGATCATCGGGGTGTTGTTGCGGTACGCGGTGAACACGTGGCCCAGCGCGTGCCCGACCCCGCCCGCGGAGTGCAGGTTGACCAGCACGGGCCGCCCGCTCGCGTGTGCGTAGCCGTCGGCCATCGCGACCACGACGGACTCCTGCAGGCCCAGCACGTACCGGAAGTCCTCGGGAAAGCCGGTGAGGAAGCCGATCTCGGTGGTGCCGGGGTTGCCGAAGATCGTGGTCAGCCCGTACGAGCGGAGCACGTCCCGGGTGACGTCCCGGACTGTGCTCATTTGGCCCGGCTGTCGTGGCCGGTCTCGTCGAAGCCGATGACCGGGGCGATCTCCACGCCGAGCGCGCTCGCGCCGATGATCTTGCGGGCGGCCTGGTTGCCCATCGGCATGAAGATCCCCGCCTGGGCGTCGCGCCACATCCGTTCGTACGGCAGCTTCCGCGAGTAGCTCGCGCCGCCCAGGATGTCGACGAGCCGGCGCATCACCAGCGAGGCGTTGTTGCTCGCCACGTACTTCACCAGCGCGCAGCGGGCGATCCCCTCCTGCACGCCGAGCTCGAACAGCCGCCGCGAGCCGACCTCCTCGGCGTGCCGGTAGGTCAGCGCGCGGGCGCTCTCGACGAGGATCTCGCACTCGCCGATCGTGTCCTGCACCAACGGATCCGTGCCCTTGCCGCGCGCGGCGAGCTGGGTGACGGTCCAGTCGACCGCGCCGGCCGCGATGCCGGTGTAGACCGCCGCGAACGCGGCCATCGCCCACGACCACACGGTCTCGAAGACCCGCGCGTCCAGGTGCCCGACCGGCAGCGAGTGCACCACGTCCTCGTCGGCGACGAACACGTCCTCGTAGCTGACGTCGTTGCTCTGCGTGCCGCGCATGCCCATGGTGTCCCACGTCTGGTACCTGGTGACCCCGGGCGCGTCGAGCGCGATCCGGCACAGCAGCAGCCGCGGGCCGCCCTCGGCGTCCTCGTGGCGCGCGGTCGTGGAGCAGTGCGTGGCGACGGCCGTGTTGGTGGCGTAGGACTTGCGGCCGGTGAGCCGGTAGCCGCCGTCGACCTTGACCGCCGCGGTCTTCGCGTCGGTCATGTCGTTGCGCATGCCGGGCTCGCTGGTGACCGACGCCCAGATCAGCTTGTCCTCGGCGGCCAGCCGCAGCAGGTCGGCCAGTCGCGGGTTCCCCGTACGCCGCCAGACGCTCGCCCACTGGCCGATCGGCGAGATGTGCATGGCGACGGCGAGCGCGGTCGAGCCGTCGCCCATCGCCAGCCGCTCGAGCACCGGGACCAGCTCGGCGAGCGACGCGCCGTGCCCACCGAGCTCGGTGGGCACGGTGAGCTTGAGGAAGCCCGCGGCGCGCAGCTCGTCGTAGTTCTCCACCGGGAACGTGTTCTCCCGGTCGTGTTCGGTGGCGCGCTCGGCGAACCCGTCCGCGAGCTTCCCCGCGATCTCGACGAGCTCGACCTGGCGTGACGTGAGGCAGCGGTTCACCGGGTCAAGCTACCGCACGAAAAACGGGTATCCGCTCAGCCGGCGACGGCCTTCGGCGCGGCCCGGCACTGGGTCAGCTTCGGGTCCGTGTAGACGAACGGCTCCAACGCGTTCTCGCCGCACTGGGCCGGATCGATGCTGCCGTCGATCACCTTGACGACCTCGAACTCGGCGTCCTTCGTGCAGTCGGCCTTGACGTGGATGTCCCCCTCGGGCTTGTAGCAGTCGCCCTGCTTGGCGTTGAGCACGAGGCACAGCAGCAGGTTGCTGCTGCCTTCGGTCTTGGTGAAGCCGACGTAGTTCCCCTGCGGACAGGAGGCGCCCGACTTGTCACTGGTCGTCGCGACCTTGTACAGCGCGTCCTCTGCACCGCACTCGGTCGTCTCGACCTCGGCGTTCTCGACGTCGTTGACCCTGATGCAGTCGCCGGCCTTCGCGTGGTCGGGCGCGTCCCGCTGCAGCCAGAACGTGAAGCCGGCGATGGCGCTGAGGACCACCAGGATCCCGATGAGCCGGGGAGCCTTCGAGTTGCCCTTCTTGGGCGTCAGCGGGGCTTCGGGCGGGCCGCCGGGCTCCCCCGTGGGCAGGCCACCGGGAGGCGGACCGAAGCCACCGGGCGGCGTGCCCTGGGGCGGACCGCCGAAGCCGCCGGGCGGCGTGCCGGGGGGCGCACCGCCGAAGCCGCCGGGCGGGGTACCGGGGCCACCCGGTCCCGGGCCGTAGCCGGGCCCCGGACCGTAGCCGGGGTGGCCGCCGCCGGGTGCGCCGTAGGGCGCGCCGCCGGGCGGTGTCTGCGGCGGGCGACCGCCGGGCGGGCCGTAACCACCGGGCGGGCCGTACGGTCCGCCCTGCGGCGGCGGGGGCCCCTGCGGGCCGCCGCCTCGGGGCGGCGGGCCGGACGGCGGGTAGTTGGGCGTGTTCATGTGCACCTCGCGCAGGAACTGGCCGCGGCCAGCCAAACGGGTCCGGGTTCGGAGATCAGGAATGTACGCGGTCGGTCGGACAGGATGCCGCGGAACCCGGAAAACCGAGACGCACGAACACCGTCCGTCACCGCACGCCGAGGCGGCAGATCGTCAGCGGCGGCTCCGGATAGGTCAGCGCGTTCTCCGCGTCCGCCTCACCGCAGCGGCTCGAGTCCTCGGCATCGTCCACGATCTCGCCGACCCGGTAGCTCGCCTCGGCCGAGTCGCAGGAGACCCGGGTGTCCTGCTGGTCGCTCTCGCGGAAGCACTCGCCGGTCCGCGCGTTCAGCACCAGGCAGAGCAGGAGGCTGTCCTCGGTGTACGCGACGTAGTCCGCGTCGGGGCACTTTGCCGTGTCCCCGTCCGTGTCCCCGTCCGTGTCCCCGTCCGTGTCCCCGTCCGTGCCACCGTCCGTGCGCACGCCGACCCGGTAGACCGCGCCCGGGTCCGTGCAGCCGACCGTCTCGACCCGGGCCCCGGCCTCGTTCGCGTCGGTGACCTCGATGCAGTCGCCGACCTGGGCGTCGGCGGCCCGGCCCGGCCCGGCCGGTGCCCCGCCGCTGGGCGGGTCCGCCGGCCCGGGGGCCTCGCTCGCCGCGTCCGGCCCGGCCGGTGCGGCGTCGGGGTCCGTGGTCAGCGCCCACGCCCCGACGCCGGCCACGAGCAGGGCGAGAACCGCGATGATCCCGGTGATGACCGCGGTCTGCTGGTCGGCCCTGGCCCCCTGCCGGCGCCGCGGCTCCGGCCGCTCGGCCGCCTGCTCCGCCGCGGCCGTCGCCGGCCGCTCGGGGCCGGCGTCGGGGCGAGGGCGCTCCCGCCGGGTGGGGGCGGCGGAATTCTCGCCGTACCGTGGTTGTTGCGCAGAGGACCGCCGACGGCCGTACGGTTGCTGACCGGAGACCGGCCGCATGGGCTGCGTCGGCTGCTCGTCGTGACCGCCCGGTGGACCGCCCGGCGGCCGGCGGCGAGGCGCGGGCCGGTGGGGCGGCGTTGTCATGACGGCAATCTAGACGAGGAGAGCACGAGACGTGACCGATGGCCCGCTGATCGTGCAGTCGGACAAGACCCTGCTGCTGGAGGTCGAGCACCCCAGCGCGGACGACGCGCGGATGGCCATCGCGCCGTTCGCGGAGCTGGAGCGCGCGCCCGAACACGTGCACACCTACCGCGTGACGCCGCTCGCGCTGTGGAACGCCCGCGCCGCGGGGCACGACGCCGAGCAGGTGGTCGACGCGCTGACCAAGTTCTCCCGCTACCCGGTGCCGCAGCCGCTGCTGATCGACATCGTCGACACGATGGGGCGTTTCGGCCGGCTGCAGCTGCAGAACGACCCGGCGCACGGGCTCACGATGTCCACGATCGACCGAGCGGTGCTCGAGGAAGTGCTGCGGCACAAGAAGATCGCGCCGATGCTGGGTGAGCGCATCGACGACGACACGGTCATGGTGCACCCGAGCGAGCGCGGCCGGCTCAAGCAGGCGCTGCTGAAGGTCGGCTGGCCGGCGGAGGACCTGGCGGGCTACGTCGACGGCGAACACCACCCGATCTCGTTGCGCGAGGACGGCTGGCAGCTGCGGGACTACCAGCGGCAGGCGGCCCAGGTGTTCTGGGCCGGCGGGTCCGGCGTGGTCGTGCTGCCCTGCGGTGCCGGCAAGACCCTGGTCGGCGCGGCCGCGATGGCGCACGCCGAGGCGACCACGCTGATCCTGGTGACCAACACGGTCGCCGGCCGGCAGTGGAAGCGGGAGCTGGTCGCGCGCACGTCGCTGACCGAGGACGAGATCGGCGAGTACTCGGGCGAGCGCAAGGAGATCCGCCCGGTCACGATCGCCACCTACCAGGTGATGACGCGGCGGACCAAGGGCGAGTACCGGCACCTGGACCTGTTCGACTCGCGCGACTGGGGCCTGGTCATCTACGACGAGGTGCACCTGCTGCCGGCGCCGGTGTTCCGCATGACCGCGGACCTGCAGTCCCGCCGCCGGCTGGGCCTGACGGCCACGCTGGTGCGCGAGGACGGCCGGGAGGGCGACGTCTTCTCGCTGATCGGCCCGAAGCGCTACGACGTGCCGTGGCGGGACATCGAGGCGCAGGGCTGGATCGCGCCCGCGGAGTGCGTCGAGGTGCGGGTCACGCTGACCGACAGCGAGCGCCTGGCGTACGCGACGGCGGAGCCGGAGGAGCGGTACAAGCTGTGCTCGACGGTGGAGACGAAGATGCCGGTGGTGCGCAAGATCCTGGAGCGCCACCCCGGTGAGCCGGCGCTGGTGATCGGCGCGTACCTCGATCAGCTGGAGGAGCTGGGCGAGGCGCTGGACGCCCCGATCGTCCAGGGCTCGACCCGCAACGCCGAGCGGGAGCGCCTGTACGACGCCTTCCGCAGCGGCGAGCTGTCGACGCTCGTGGTGTCCAAAGTGGCCAACTTCTCGATCGACCTCCCGGAGGCGACGGTCGCCGTGCAGGTCAGCGGCACGTTCGGCTCGCGGCAGGAGGAGGCGCAGCGGCTGGGCAGGTTGTTGCGCCCCAAGGGGGACGGCCGCCAGGCGCACTTCTACTCGGTGGTCTCGCGGGACACCCTGGATACCGACTACGCGGCGCACCGCCAGCGCTTCCTGGCCGAGCAGGGCTACGCCTACACGATCCGCGACGCGGACGACTTCCTCGGCCCCGCCCTCCCGGAGATCGCGACCTGACCGTCAGTCGGCGAGGTCGGCCTCGGCGACCACCTTGGTGATGGGGGCGACGATCAGCAGCTCGCCCGGCACCGCGTTGCGGGCGCCGAACTGCTCCGCGCGGTCCTCCCCCATGTACCGGGCCCCGATCCGCACCGACCACGGCAGCATCTCCGCCGGGTCGTCGACGATGGTCGTCGCCTCCGCGTAGAACATCACGTACGAGTACGGCGGGCGGTCGTCGTCCACGGCCATCGCGAAGCGCGGGTCGCGGCGCAGTGCCTTGCCCTTCAACGTCTTCGCGCCGGTGTTGAACACGAGGCGGTCCACCCCGCCGGCCGTGTCCACCAGGAACCACACCGGGGCCACGTGCGGCGACCCGTCCGCGCGGACCACCGCCACCTTGCCCGTCCGCGTCCCCGCGGTCACGAACGGCAGCCACTCGTCGCGCGCCATGCGGTGGTACATCACGCCACCTCGGCGAGCACGGCGTCGGTGAACGCGGGCCACGTGTCGATCGCCCACTGGCCGAACGCGCGGTCGGTCATCGCCACGCTCGCGACGCCGGCCTCCGGGTCCACCCACAGGAACGTGCCCGACTGTCCGAAGTGGCCGAACGTCCGCGGCGAGCTCTGCTTGCCCGTCCAGTGCGGCGCCTTGTGGTCGCGCAGCTCGAAGCCCAGGCCCCAGTCGTTCTCCGGCTGGTACCCGTACCCCGGCAGCACGCCGGCGAGCCCCGGGAACGCCACCGTCACGGCCTCGGCCAGCGTGGTCGGCGAGACCAGCGTCGGGGCCTGCAGCTCCGCGGCGAACCGGACCAGGTCGTCGCACGTGGACACCGCGCCCGCGCCGGCCGTGCCCGCCAGCCGCGACGAGGTCATGTCCAGCGGCTCCAGCACGGCCTCCGTCAGGTACTCCGCGAACGGGATCCCGGACGCGTCGTGCACGGTGTCGGCGAGCACCTCGAAGCCGGCGTTGGAGTACAGCCGCCGCGTGCCGGGTGCGGCCATGGCCTTGTGCTCGTCGAACGCGAGGCCCGACGTGTGCGCGATCAGGTGCCGCACGGTCGAACCGGGCGGCCCGGCGGGCTGGTCCCACTCGACCGCGCCCTCCTCGACCGCGATCAGCGTCGCGTACGCGGTCAGCAGCTTCGTCACCGACGCCAGCCGGAACTCCCGCGCCATGGGCCCCTCCGCGGCCAGCACCGCGCCGTCGGACCCCACGACCGCGACGGCCACGTGGTCCACCGGCCAGCCGGTCACCGCACGCACACTGTCCATGCGGTCGACGTTACTCACCAGGCCGGGTCAGCCCGTTCTCGGCGGCGCCCAGCGAGAGGATCACCCGGTCGGTGCGCACGAGCGCGGTCGCCCGGCGCTTCGGCTCCACGCTGGTGTCCGTGGCCAGGTTGCGCAGCCGGATCGGCGGTCCCAGGTCGACCAGCGTCGGGATGTACTCGGCCTGCTGCACGGTCCACCCGTTCGGGCCGCGGTTGAACCGGAAGCGGGCCATCACGCCCTCCTCGGTCGTGCCGCGCGGCTCCTCGTGGCGGGCGATCTGGTTGCCGAGCCCGTAGGCCACCCACTTGCCGTTGATCCGCTCGAAGGGCTGCACGACGTGCGCGTGGTGGCCGACGATCAGGTCGACCGACGAGTCGGCGAGCAGCTTGCGCGCGGTCTGGCGCTGGAAGGGCGTCGGTGCGGACTGGTCCTCGTTGCCCCAGTGCAGGCTCGCGATCACGACCTGCGCGCCGGCCTGCTTCGCGGCCCGCGTGGCGGCGAGGACCCGGTCGACCTCCAGCACGTTCGCCATCCACGGCTCGGGCGGCTCCGTGCCGACGTTGTAGCCGAAGGTGTAGGACACCTGGCCGACCTTGACCCCGTTGACCTCGGTGATCAGCGGCTTGCGCGACTCCTTCTGGGAGCGGGCCGAGCCGGTGTGCCCGATCTTCGCCCGGTCGAGCACGTCCAGCGTCGTCCGGGCGCCCTGCGCGCCCTGGTCGAACGTGTGGTTCGAGGCCGTCGAGCACGTGTCGTAGCCGGCGCCGGCGAGCGCGGTGGCGACCTCGGGCGGCGCGGAGAACGTCGGGAAGCCGGTGAACGGCCCGTCCGCGTTCGCGAGCGGCACCTCGAGGTGGCAGATCGCGAGGTCGGCGGCCTCCACGGTCGTGCGGACCCCGGCGAACATCTCGCTGAAGTCCCGCGCGCCGGCGCCGTCCTTGGTGGCCTGCTCGGTGAGCGCCGGGTGGACCAGCACGTCGCCGCTCGCGAGCACGGTGAACGAACCGCCTTCCGACGCGCTCGACGACGACGAGCCCAGCGCCGGCGACTCCGGTTCGGGAATGGTGATCCCGCCGGTCGACGACTGCGAGCAGCCGGCAACCAGAGCTGACGCTCCGCACAGGATCAGCAACCATCGGCGCACGGGCGCATTCTTTCGGTGCACGCGGGCGTGTTTCAAGAGCCGATCGTCGTCAACCGCGCCGCCGGAGCAGCCGGAACACCGCCACCAGGACCACCAGCGCGGCCACCAGAGGGAGCACTCGCTTCAGCACGGAGGGTCCCGCGTAGGCCAACAGGTCGATCGGCTCGGACTCCGGCTGCGGTTCGACCGCCGCGAGCCTGGGCCGCTGCGCCACCGGCGGCGCCGTCCGCGCGGCCGCGCGGCCCGCGGCGGCACCCGTCGCGACCGCCTCGGCGCGTTCGGTCTCGACGCGTTCCGTCTCGACGCGTTCGGTCTCGACGACCGACAGCTTCGGCGAGTCCGCGGCCTCCTTCTTCTTCGCCGGCTTGGCCGCCTTCCGGGCGGGCACCGGCTTGGGCTCCGGAGCGGGCTCCGGAGCGGGCTCCGCGGCCTGCGCCGGCCCGAGCTTGGTGGCCAGGCACGCGGCGAACGAGTCGAGGATCTTGCCGCCCACCTCGACGATCAGCCCGCGGCCGAACTGGGCGGGCTTGCCGGTGATCGACAGGTCGGTGTCGACCGAGCCGGTCGTGGCGCCGTCCGCCTCGCGCAGCGTCACCGTGACGGTCGCGGACGCGGTGCCGTTGCCGCGGGTGTCCTTGCCGGACGCCTTGATCACGACCTTGCGCGCCGCGGCGTCCTTCTCGAGGAACTCGCCCGACCCCTTGTACTGCAGCGCGATCGGGCCGACCTTGACCTTCACCGTGCCCTTGAACGAGTCCCCGTCGACCTCGCTGAGGCTCGCGCCCGGCATGCACGGCGCGACGCGCTCGGGGTCCAGCACGGCCGCCCACACGGTGTCCAGATCCGCCGGGACGGAGAACGAGTGCTCGAGCTTCACGACGTTGCCTCCCTCGGGAAAGTCCACGGCCCCGGGCGACGGGACTCCGTCGCCCGGGGCCGTGAGTTCAAGCCTAGGCGCCAACCGCCGCCGCTACCGCCCGGCTGGTGAGGACCCGGGCCAGGTGCCGGCGGTACTCCGCGTCGGCGTTGCCGTCGGCGGCCGGGCTGGTGCCCTCCGCCGCGTGCTCGGCCGCCGCCTTGATCGCCTCGGCCGTGGCCGGCTGCCCGACCAGCGCCTGCTCGACGCCGGTCGCCCGGATCGGGGTCGAGCCCATGTTCGCGAGCCCGACCCGCGCCTCCGCGATCGAGCCGCCGTCGACGCGCACGGTCGCCGCCACCGCGACGATCGACCACGCCTGGGCGACCCGGTTGAACTTCTCGTAGTGCGCGTGCCAGCCCGTGCGCTTGGGCAGCCGCACCTCGCACAGGATCTCGCCCGTCCCCAGCGCGGTCGTGAAGAAGTCCACGAAGAACTCCGCGGCGGGGATCGTGCGGCGGCCGCCGGATCCGATGACGACCATCTCGGCGTCCAGCGCGAGCGCCACCGCCGGCAGGTCGGCCGCCGGGTCGGCGTGCGCGAGCGAGCCGCCGAACGTGCCGCGGTGACGGATCTGCGGGTCGGCCACGGTGCCGGTCGCCTCGGCCAGCAGCGCGGCGTGCTCGGCGACCAGCGGGTCGCGCTGCACGTCGTAGTGCGTGGTCATGGCGCCGATGACCAGGGTGTCGCCGTCCTCGCGGATCCCGCGCAGCTCGGCGACCCGGCTGAGGTCGATCAGCTTGGACGGCGCGGCGAGGCGCATCCGCAGCACGGGCAGCAGGCTCTGCCCGCCGGCGAGCACCTTGGCGTCCTCGCCCGCCTCGGCCAGCGCCTGGACGGCTTCGTCCAGGGTGGTCGGGGCGACGTAGTCGAAGGCTGCGGGGATCACCGGGTACCTCCGGAGGTGTCGATGGAACCGAGGCCGCCGCCGGCCTCACCGCCGAGACCGCCCGCGTCGGTGCGGCCGGTATGGATCGCCTGCCAGACCCGCATCGGCGTGCACGGCATCTGGATGTCGTCGACGCCGAAGTGGCGCACCGCGTCGACGATCGCGTTGACGACCGCCGGCGTGGAGGCGATCGTGCCGGCCTCGCCGACACCCTTGACGCCCAGCACGTTGGTCGTCGACGGGCTCTCGGTCCGGTCGGTGACGAACGAGGGCAGGTCGGCCGCGGAGGGCACCAGGTAGTCGGCCAGCGTGCCCGTGGTGAGCGTGCCCGACTCGTCGTGCACGGCCTCCTCGTACAACGCCTGCGCGATGCCCTGCGCGAGCCCGCCGTGCACCTGGCCCTCGACGATCATCGGGTTGACCACCTTGCCGATGTCGTCGACGCAGACGTACGAGCGGATGCTGACCCGGCCCGTCTCCGTGTCCACCTCGGTCGCGCACAGGTGCGTGCCGTGCGGGAAGGAGAAGTTCTCCGGGTCGAACGTGGCCTCGGAGTCCAGGTTCGGCTCGACCCCGTCGGGCAGGTCGTGCGCGGCGAACACGGCCAGCGCGATGTCCTGGATGGAGACCGACTTCGCGTCGGCACCGGTGCCCTTCACCCGGAACGTGCCCGCGGCGAACTCGACGTCGTCCTCGCCCGCCTCGAGCATGTGCGCGGCCACCTTGGCGGCCTTGGCCTTCACCTTGTCCGCGGCCTGCACGACCGCCATGGCGCCGACGGTCAGCGACCGCGAGCCGTAGGTGTCCATGCCCTTGTGCGAGGACTGCGTGTCGCCGTGGAGCACCTCGACGTCCTCGAACGGCACGCCCAGCTGGTCGGCCACGATCTGGCTCCACGCCGTCTCGTGGCCCTGGCCGTGCGGCGAGGAGCCGGTGACGACCTCGACCTTGCCGGTCGGCAGCATGCGGATCGCCGCGTGCTCCCAGCCGCCGGCCCCGTAGGACAGCGAGCCGAGCACCCGCGACGGCGCGAGGCCGCACATCTCGGTGAACGTCGAGATGCCGATGCCCAGCTGCACGGGATCGTTGCGCTCGCGGCGTTCGCGCTGCTCGGCGCGCAGCGCGTCGTAGCCGAACAGCTCCATGGCCTTCGCCGTGGCCGCCTCGTAGTTGCCCGAGTCGTAGGTCAGCCCGCACACCGTGGTGAACGGGAACTCCTCGTGGGCGATCCAGTTCTTCTCCCGGACCACCATCGGGTCCATGCCGAGCTCGGCGGCCAGCTCGTCCATCAGCCGCTCGATCGCGAACGTCGCCTCCGGGCGGCCGGCGCCGCGGTAGGCGTCGGTCGGCACCTTGTTCGTGAACACGTTGGTGCAGACGAACCGGTAGGCCGGGAACTTGTAGATCGCGTTGAACATGAACGCGCCGAGGATCGGCACGCCCGGTGAGACCAGCCGCAGGTACGCGCCCATGTCGGCGAGCAGCTCGACCTTGAGGCCGGTGACCGTGCCGTCCCGCTTCGCCGACAGCGTCAGCTTCTGGATCTGGTCGCGGCCGTGGTGGCCGGCCAGCAGGCTCTCGCTGCGGGCCTCGGTCCACTTGACCGGCTTGCCGATCCTGCGTGCCGCGAGGAACGTCAGGATCTCCTCGGGCGTGACCTGCAGCTTGCCGCCGAAGCCGCCGCCCACGTCCGGCGCGATCACGCGCACCTTGTGCTCGGGCACCGACAGCGTCATGGCGAGCATGACCCGCAGGATGTGCGGGATCTGCGTGGCCGACCACATCGTGAACTGCTCGCCGGTCGGGTCCACGACCACCGAGCGGGGCTCCATGAACGCCGGGATCAGCCGCTGCTGGCGGTAGGTCCGCTCGATCAGCACCTCCGCACCGGAGATGGCCTGCTCGACATCGCTGCCGGTGCCGGCCTCGGCGGAGTCGAAGATCCACGTCGCGCTGGAGTTCGTGCCCAGATCGTCGTGGACGAGGTCGGCGCCGTCCGCGACGGCGGCCGCCATGTCGAGCACCACGGGCAGCTCGTCGTAGTCGACGTCGATCGCCTCGAGGGCGTCGACCGCCTCGTAGGCGCTGCGGGCCACGACGAGCGCGACCGCCTCACCCGCGAAGTTGACCTTGTCGACCGCCATGGACGGGGCGTTCGGCGACTTCATGTCCGCGGTGATCGGCCACGCGCACGGCAGGCTGCCCTGCTCGTCGGCGAGGTCGGCCCCGGTGAGGACGGCGAGTACGCCGGGCAGCTCCTTCGCGGCGGAGGTGTCGATGTTCGTGATCCGGGCGTGCGCCATGGGGCTGCGCAGGATCGCCATGTGCAGGAGGCCGGGCAGCGTCAGGTTGTCCGTCCACCGGGTGCGGCCGGCGATCAGCCGCGCGTCCTCCTTGCGCCGGCGGGCCTTGCCGACCTCCGGCTCAACGGTCGCGGTCATCAGTTCCCGCCCCCCGCCACGCTGGACTTGGCGACCTGTTCCGCCTCGGGGCCCGCGCCGCCCTGCATGTGGCTCGCCGCGTCGCGCACCGCGCGGACGATGTTCTGGTAGCCCGTGCAGCGGCAGAGGTTGCCCTCCAGGCCTTCGCGCACGGCCTTCTCGTCGGGGTCGGGGTTGTCGGCCAGCAGGTCGATCGACTGCATGATCATCCCCGGCGTGCAGAAGCCGCACTGCAGGGCATGGTTGTCGTGGAACGCCTGCTGGACCGGATGGAGCTGGCCGTCGCGGGCGAGACCCTCGATCGTGGTGACCTCGCTGCCGTCGGCCTGGACCGCGAGGACCGAGCAGGACTTCACGCTCTGCCCGTCGAGGTGCACCGTGCACGCACCGCAGTTGCTGGTGTCGCAGCCCACGACCGTACCGACCTTGCCGAGCCTTTCACGCAGATAGTGCACTAGCAGCTGGCGGGGTTCGACGTCGTCGGTGTACTTGGTTCCGTCAACGGTCACGGTGATGCGCATAGGGCCTCCAATACGACACAGACGGCCTCGGCTGGTCGGTTCGGGTACGCGTGCGTGAGCTTGCTCACCCACGGTAAGAGCCTGCCCCCGCCGGACGGTTCCGACAAGTCCAGCCGCGGAAAAGTGGATCTGTGCGCGAAACCTGCGAGCGGCCCGGGCCGGCCGCGGCCGTGTGATCCTGTGCCGCCCGCGTCCACAGGATCGTTCGCAGCGCTTACGATCGACTGGTGGTGTCCTCCGTCGCTGGTCAGCGCGCTGTTCCGGACGAGTTCCCGGAGTACCGGCGCGGCGTTGTCCTCGGCGCGACGGCCTACGGGCTGTGGGGCCTGTTCCCCCTGTACTGGACGCTGCTCGGCTCGGCCGGCGCGCTGGAGACGCTCGCGCACCGGATGGTCTGGTCGCTCGTCGTCATGGCCGGCGTGCTCTGGTGGCTGAACCGCGGCACCGCGTTCGCGTCGGTGCGGGCGGTGCTCGCGTCGCGCCGCAAGCTGGGGCTGCTCGCGATCGCGGCGGTGCTGATCGCGTTCAACTGGGGCGGCTACATCTGGGGCGTCAACCACGGGCGCGTCGTGGAGACCGCGCTCGGCTACTTCACCGGCCCGCTCGTGTCGGTGCTGATGGGCGTGCTGCTGCTGGGCGAGCGGCTGCGGGTCGCGCAGTGGGTCGCGGTCGGACTCGGCGCCGTCGCGGTCGTGGTGCTGGCCGTCGGGTACGGGCAGGTGCCGTGGGTGGCGCTGGTGCTCGCGTTCAGCTTCTCGACCTACGGGCTGGTGAAGAAGCTCGCGGACGTGCCGGCCGTGGAGTCGGTCGGCATCGAGTCCGCGATCGCGCTCGTGCCGGCACTGGCCTACCTCTGCGTCCTGGAGGCGACCGGCACGGGGACGTTCCTCTCGCTGGGCGCCGGGCACACGCTGCTGCTGATCGGCGGCGGCGTGGTGTCGACGCTGCCGCTGCTGGCCTTCGGCGGAGCGGCGGTGCGGATCCCGCTGTCGATGATCGGGCTGCTGCAGTACGTCGCGCCCGTGCTGCAGTTCGCGTTCGGCGTGCTGGTGTTCCACGAGCTGATGCCGCCCGAGCGGTGGCTCGGCTTCGCGATCGTCTGGCTGGGCCTGACCGTGCTCACCGTGGACGGCATGCGCGCGTCCCGCGCCGCGCGGGACATCCCCGCCACGGGTTAGCCCGTGGCGGGCCTCAGGGCTCGCGGTGGATGCGGCCGCTCGCCTCGGTCAGGCGGGTGCCGGCGCCGCCCCAGCGCAGGGAGATGACCTCCGCCGCGATCGACACCGCCGTCTCCTCCGGCGTGCGGGCGCCGATGTCCAGCCCGATCGGCGAGGCGAGGCGGGACAGCTCCGCGTCGGTCAGGCCCGCCTCGCGCAGCCGCGCCAGCCGGTCCTCGTGCGTGCGGCGCGAGCCCATCGCGCCCACGTAGCCGACCTCGCAGCGCAGGGCGACCTCGAGCACGGGCACGTCGAACTTCGGGTCGTGCGTGAGGACCGCGATCACCGTGCGGCTGTCGACCCGGCCGGCCTCGACCTCCGCCGCCAGGTACCGGTGCGGCCAGTCCACGACGACCTCGTCGGCGTGCGGGAAGCGGCTCTTCGTCGCGAACACCGGCCGCGCGTCGCACACGGTCACGCGGTAGCCGAGGAACGAGCCGAGCCGGGCCATGGCCGCGGCGAAGTCGATCGCGCCGAACACGAGCAGGCGCGGCGGCGGCTCGAAGGAGCTGACGAACACCGACATGCCCTCGCCGCGGCGCTCGCCCTCGACGCCGTAGTGCAGCGTGCCGGTCCGCCCGCTCGCGAGCATGCCGCGCGCGTCGTCGGCGATCGCGTCGTTGATCCGGGCCGTGCCCAGGTCACCGAGGGTCCGCGACGGCCAGACGACCAGCCGCCGGCCCAGCCGGCCGGGCTCGGGGTGGGCGACGACCGTCGCGAGGGCGACCGGCTCCTCGCTCTGGATGGACTTGGCGAGGTCGTCGAACTCCGGGAAGTCGGCCGGCGAGATCCGCTCGGTGTAGATGTCGATGATGCCGCCGCAGGTCAGGCCCACCGCGAACGCGTCGTCGTCGCTCACGCCGTAGCGCTGGAGCACGGGCTCGCCGTCGTCGAGGACCTGCTGGCCCAGCTCGTAGACCGCGCCCTCGACGCAGCCGCCGGACACGCTGCCCGACACCGCCCCGTCCGCCGCGACCAGCATCGCGGCCCCGGGCGCGCGCGGCGCGGAGGAGAAGGTGGCGACCACGGTCCCGAGCGCGGCCGGCTCGCCCGCGGCGTAGCGGGCCAGCAGCTCGTCCAGCACGTCACGCACGGCGTACCTCCATCAGTAGCGCTTCGAGCGTAGCCAGGCTGTGCCCGGCCAGCAGCTGGTCCAGGTGCGGCAGGGCCGCGGCGATGCCGGACTGCACGGGCGCGTACCCGTCCCGGCCGGCGTGCGGGTTCACCCACAGCACGGCGTGTGCGAGCCGGCGCAACCGGGCCAGCTGCTCGCCCAGGAGCGTCGCGTCCCCGCGTTCCCAGCCATCGGAGAAGAGAACGACCACCGCACGCCGCGCCATTCCCCGCTGCCCCCACCGGTCGAGGAACGCGCGCAGCGTCTCCCCCAGCCGGGTGCCGCCGGCGAAGTCGGGCACCGCGCGAGACGCCGCGGCGAGGGCCTCCTGCGGGTCGCGCTGGCGCAGCTGGCGGGACAGCCTCGTGAGCCGCGTGCCGACGGTGAACACCTCGGTCGTGGCGGGGGCCGCCCGGGTCACGGCGTGGGCGAAGCGCAGCAGCGCGTCCGCGTACGGCGTCATCGAGCCGGACACGTCGACGAGCAGCACGACCCGCCGCGGCCGGCGCCCGCGGTTGCGGTACGCGAGGCGGATCGGCTCGCCGCCCGCGGCCCGCATCGCGCGCAGCACCTTCGCCACGTCCAGCCGCCCGCCCCGCATCGGGCGCAAGCGCATCGAGCGGCGCAGCGGCGGGTCCAGCCGCAGCGTCGCGATCAGCTCGCGCAGGTGCTCGCGCTCGGCCGCGGTCAGCTCGGAGATGTCGCGCTGGCGCAGCACCTCGGTGTCGCTCGCGGCGACCTTCAGCTCCTCCTGCTCGCGTTCCGCGCCCGGCCCGCCCCGGGCCGGCTCCGTCAGCGCGGCCATCGTGGCCTGCCGCGGCCGGGGCGGCGTGACCGAGCGGCGCCGGCGGGGCGGGCGCGCGGTGAACCACGCCGCGAACGCCTCGTCGTAGCGCGGCACGTCGTCCGGCTCGGCGCACAGGGTCAGCCGGCCCGCCCAGTACAGCTGGTCGGGATCGGCGACGTTTATCTCGCGCACCGCACCCAGGTAGGCCTGGACCCGCTGCGCGTCGGCGGGCAGGCCCGCCTCCCGCAACACGGCGGCGAATCCGACCAGACCCGGCAACGGGTCGAGCTCGGCGGACGGGTGCACTCTCTTATTGTTACTCGTTCAACGAGTTACGTTGAGATTCTCCTCACCCACCGGGACGCCGATGCCGGACGACCACGCGACGCTCACCGACGAGCTCAAGCGGCTGCGCAAGGGCCGCGGGGTGCACGCGACCAACATCAGCGAGCGAGCGGGCCCGGGTCTGCGCCGGCTGTGCGGGATCCGTCCGGACGACGCCGCCGCGACCGTCCGCGCCCGGCTGATGACCACCCTGCGCGAGCTCGCCGGCCGGCTGCCGGCGGACCTGGGCCTGGCCCTGCTCGTGGAGCTCGGCCTGCACGAGGTGGCCACCCAGCCCCGGCTCGGCGAGCGGCTGGACTGGCTCGCCGGCCGCATCGCGCGCGACGCCCGCACCGCGCGGCGGCGGGCCGACCAGGCGTGCGACCGGCTCGCGGAGATGGCCGGCGCACTGCCCGACGAGCCCGCGTCCAGCGAGGGCTGGTACACGCGGCACTTCTCCGCGCTGGTGCTGCTGGACGGGGAGGCGCCGGAGGTCACCGAGACCCGCACGGTCGTGGCCACCCGGGACGGGATCACCGAGCTGGACACCGACTTCAGCCTGCCGCGCCACCCGGACCACGCCGGGCCGGGCCGCGAGGTGGGCGTGACGCTGCTCTACGGCGGGCGGCTCGTGCGCCGGCTGCGGCAATCGGAGAGCTACTGGGCCTTCTCGGTCGCGCTGCCGGACACCCTGCACGCGGGCCAGCGCCACGAGTTCGCGCTGCGGCTGCGGATGCCGCCCGGGCAGCCGGTGCGCAACTACTACGCGGTCATCCCGCACCGGCGCTGCGACGAGGTCGAGATGCGGCTGCGGTTCCACCCCGACCGGATGCCGGCGCGGCTGTGGCGCCTGGCCGGCGCGCCGGTGCGGGTGGTCGACGACGCGCAGCCCAGCGGCGAGCTGCTGGCGCCGGACGCGGCGGGCGAGATCCACCAGACGTTCTCCCGGCCACGCATGGGCTTCGCCTACGGCGTGCAGTGGCGCGGGCGGGAGGCGGGCACCTAAGAGTGGGCCGGCCGGATGCGATGCATCCGCCCGGCCCACTCCACCCCCAGCGCGGGACGGCTCAGCCGAACTGCCGGATGAGCGTCGTCGCCAGGTTTGCGATGCCGTGTGACTCCATCATCTTTCCCATCCTCCCGAAGGCCCAGGAGACCCATCCGTCTCCTGGGTCGGCGGCGGGCGGGAGGGCATGGAGTCCGATGTGGACAGAGCATGCGAGCTCAGCCAGACACCGGCGACCAGCCCCAGGAACAGACAGAGCAACGCGAGCTTCAGCGCGAACGAGACCGGACAGTAGGCTCGCACCTTCACTCGCCCCCCACGCCTCCCGACTACCCCCGACGAATTCGAGGTTGTCAGCGGCGGAGGAATCGATCTGCGTCACCTGACACACTGCTGTGAAATTGTCCCGTTACTCGGCCCAATTCGTCCTGTGATGAACGCACCGGATCGGTCAACGATCAGACAAACCATAGCGCACCAGGAATTCGGCCGAAGATCCGATAGATCCGGACACCCGGAAGTGACATCTGGACAAATAGTGGCCAATGCGGCGGATATCTAACCGAGATGAAGAGCCCGGAATGTCTCGCAATTGTGCGGATGGATTCCGCGCCGTTCCTGGACAACGGGCCGAAGACCGTACCCGGCGCCGGCCGGATCACGGCCGGCGCCGGGCGGGACTCCTCGCCGCGACCATTGGCCAGGTAGCGGAAGCCGGGCGCGAGAAGTCGGTGGGTGGTCAGCGGGGAGCCGTCCGCATCGGAGCTGACGGGACGGCTCCCGGCTTCCGGATGGCGACCGTCACGGGCGAGCACCGCGACCGGCCCGCGTCTACGCGACGACGCCATCCGGCGGGGACACCGGTACTACCGCTCACTCCCCCGAGTCACGGTGCTCATGGTGTCCTCCTGTGGTCCGGCGCGCGCCGGCCCCAACTATGCGACACCACCCCCACCCCAAGCGACCGATTTACCCCACCACCCCGCGAGTCCCCCGCTCCAGCCCAGCGAGTCCCCCGCCCCAGCCCGCGAGTCCCCCGCTCCAGTCCTGCGAGTCCCCAGTTCCAGCGCGGCGAGTCCCCCGTTCCGGCCCAGCGAGTCCCCCGCCCCAGCCCGCGAGTCCCCTGCTCCAGCCCGCGAGTCCCCAGTTCCGGTTTGGCGAGTCCCCGCTCCAGCCGCGCGAGTCCCAAGTCGTGCCTGCATCCCCGCGCGAAGCTCGCGGGCGACAACGGGGGTCATGAGGTTCAGAACCGGGGACTCGCGGTCCAGAACGGGGGACTCGCGGGTGTGGGGTGGGTGGGCGCGGGGGTTAGCCGGCGAGGATTTGGTCTAGGCCGGCGGTGGTTACGCGTTGGGCGTCCTCGCGGTACTTGAGGACGGCGCCCAGGGTGGCTGCGGCCGCGGCGGCGTCCAGCTCCGTGCGGCCCAGCGCGCGCAGCGCCTCCGCCCAGTCGATGGACTCCGCGACACCAGGCGGCTTGAGCAGCTCCACCTCGCGCAGCCGCCGCACGGCGTGCGCCACCTGGTTGGCGAGCTCCGCCGACAGGTCCGGGAGCCGGCGGCGCAGGATGGCCACCTCGCGCGCGAGGGCCGGGTGCTCGAGCCAGTGATAGAGGCAGCGCCGCTTCAGCGCGTCGTGCACCTCGCGGGTGCGGTTCGACGTGAGGATCACCAGCGGCGGCACGGTGGCGCGCACCTCACCGAGCTCGGGCACGGTCACCGCGCTCTCCCCGAGCACCTCGAGCAGGAACGCCTCGAACTCGTCGTCGGCCCGGTCGACCTCGTCCACCAGCAGCACGCACGGCGACTGCTCCAGCGCCTGCAGCAGCGGCCGGGCCAGCAGGAACCGCCGGCTGTAGAGCGAGCGCTCCGCCTCGTCGGAGTCGAGCGACCCGTGCGCGGCGGCCTCGAGCGCACGCAGGTGCAGCAGCTGGCGCGGGAAGTCCCAGTCGTAGAGCGCCTGGGTGAAGTCGATGCCCTCGTGGCACTGCAGCTTGATCAACCGGACACCGAGCGCCTCGGCGAGCGCGGCCGCCAGCGAGGTCTTGCCGGTGCCGGGCTCACCCTCGCAGAACAGCGGCCGGCCGAGCCGCAGCGCGAGGAACGCCGCCGTGGCGACCCCCTCGTCGGCCAGGTAGCCGACCCGCTCGAGCGAGCCGGCGAGCTCCTCCGGCGAGGCCACCGGAACCCACGACGCGTCCACCACACCCCGAGCGTACGGGTAGGGAGATCGCCGGAGCGGAAACCGGGGTCCGGCCAGGGTCGAACCCCGATGCCGCGCGCCCGCGCGGAAGCCAAGCTGAAGCCATGAACGAGACCTTTACCGAGACCGACACCCGCCCCACCCGCACGCTGCGCCGCAGCCGCTCCGACCGCATGGTCGCCGGCGTGTGCGGCGGCATCGCCGGCATGTTCGGCATCGACGCCGCCCTCGTCCGCATCGGCCTGGTCGCCGCCACCCTGCTCGGGTTCGGCACCGGCGCGGTGCTCTACCTGATCTGCTGGCTGGTCGTGCCCGAGGAGTGAGCCCCTAGAGTGACGCCGTGCCGGAGGAAGAGGACCGTACGACGATCTCCCGCCTCGGCACGGCTCGCGCGCTGGTGCTGCTCGCGGCCGTGCTCGCCGTCGGGGCGAGCGTGCTCGGCTGCCTGGCCGTCGTCGTCTTCGGCCCGGCGATCCTCGGCCGGGCCGGCCTGACCGGCACCGCGGTGCTCGCCGCCGCGGCGTGCTGCGTCGTGGTGCTCGCCGGCGCGATCGGCGGCGCCCTGCTGGCCGTCCGCGCCCGCACGATCGGCGCCGTGCTCGCCCGCGGCTTCGGCGTCCTGTTCGCCGGCGTCGTGCTCGGCCTCGCCGCGTTGCTCCTGCTCGTCACCGGATCGTCGTGAACCAGCCGGTAACACCCGAATGGCCCGTATCTGGCTTTCCCGGTCACGCTCTTGACTACCGAGACGATCTATCGTTCGAATAGCCCTGCGGGGCGACAGGAAAACGGAGAAGACGCGAGGGGCCGGGGGTTGACACGATGGACCTGGAGCCATCAGCAACACAACCCACGAAGCGGGGTGGGACGCGGTGACCGAACTGCAGACCGCAAGCATGGCCAAGCCCTGGGAGGGGCTCGAGGGCCGGGACCGGCATGCGGCATGCATGATCGCCGCGCAGGCCGGGGACCGGGCCGCGTTCGACGTGCTGGTCGCCGAGCTCTCGCCACTCGTGTGGCACGTGGCGCGGAGCAACGGGCTGGACCGGACCAGTGCGGAGGACGTCGTGCAGACCGTGTGGCTCGCGCTGCTGCGCCACCTCGACCGGCTGTCCGAACCACGCGCGCTGGCCGGCTGGCTCATCACCACGACCCGCCGGGAGGCCCGCCGGGTGCAGACCCGGGGGGCGGGTCAGCTCGAGCTGTCCAGCGAGGCCGCCGAACAGCTGCCGACCACCGAACCGTCGCCGGAGCACGAGGTGCTGCGCGACGAGCGGGACCGGCAGCTCTGGGCGGCGTTCCACCAGATGACGCAGCGCTGCCAGGAGCTGCTGCGGCTCACCGTCCTCGCCGGCCGCGCGGAGTACCGCGCCGTCGCCGAGGCGCTGCAGATGCCGCACGGCAGTATCGGACCGACCAGAGGGCGCTGCATCGACAGCTTGCGCGCCCTGTACCACGGGGACAGTGGATCATGAGAACGCACCACCCTGACGACGAGCTGATGACCCAGGTGGCGCGGCTGGTGAACGAGCTCGATCCAATGCCGCCCGGCTTGGTGGAGCGCGCACAGTTCGCGGTGGCCATCGAGGACATCGACGACATCGAGTTCGAGGTGGCCCGGTGGGCCGACACCAACACGCTGGCCGGCGTGCGCGGTGGCCTGCCCGGCACGATCACCTTCTTCGTCGGCGACCTGACCGTCATGGTCAACGTCACCCGCACCGGCGAACGGCAGCGCATCGACGGCTGGCTGGTGCCGGCGGGCGCGCACGGCGTGGAGGTCCGGGTCGCCGAGCACGGCTCCTCGACCACGACCGCGGACGAGGGCGGCCGGTTCGTCCTCACCGAGGTGCCGCGGGGCACCACCCAATTGTTGGTACGGATGAACGCAGAACAGTCACGCACCGTCGTGACACCAACTGTCGACTTGTAGCTCGGATGGCCCAAATACTCCGTTCGGCAGATATTGTCTGTATCTCGCTGTGGTCGCTTGCCTCTTTTCGGGTGAGGGACGCAGTTGTCTGCTGAAGGGGAGTAAAGCAATGTCCGAACAGTCCGCCAAGACAGACCCGAAGCCCCCGACCGACCCGCGCACGCCGTGTGCGATCTGCCAGTCGACCGCACACACCACGGGCTTCCACGACGGTGGCATCGCACCCGAGAGCCTCGGGACGTCGGGGAACAGCCCCGACGGATTCCACGACGGTGGCAGCCCGCAGCGCTAGGTAGACGCCCCATCCGCGCACATCGCGATATGCCCTCACCTGCTGGACAGGTGGGGGCCGCGATGTGTTGCCATTGACCCATGCCTCACGCGCATGACCGGCGGAGCCCGCTGACGCGGCCGGACCACCTGGCAGCCGGAAACGGCCACGCCACCGCGGCGAGCGTCGAAGCGGCCGCCGGGTTACGCCGCCGGGCCGTGGAGGTGGCGTCCGCGGCGCGCCCGGCCGAGTCGATCAAGCTGCTCCGCCGGGCGTTGCGGACGCTCCCGGTCGACTCCCACCACCCGGACGCGATCACGGTGCGCACCAAGATCCTGCTGTCGATGGCCTACGTGCACGCCGAGACGGGGCCGATCACCGACGGGCTGGTGCACCTGGGTACCGCGCGCAGCCTCGTGAACGGCATGCCCGAGGGCCCGCACAAGCTGGCGCTGCTCGGCTTCGCCAACCAGCAGCACGCGTTGATCCTCTTCCGCGCCGGCCACCACACCGAGGCGATCGAGCTGTTCGACGACGCCATCCCGCAGCTGGAGCACAGCCTCGACGGACCGGCCGGCGACCCGGAGATGCTCGCCCGGGCGTTCCTCAACCGCGGCCTCACCCACGTCGCCGCCGGCAAGCCGGGACCGGCCGAGCAAGACGTGCTGCGCTGCATCGAACTGTGCGACGAGCACGACCTGCCGCTGATGCGGGCGAAGGCGAAGGGCAACCTCGGCGAGATCGCCCGGCTCGGGGGCGCGATCCCGGAGGCGCTGCGCTACCTGGAGGACGCCGAGCAGGCGTTCCGCACGCTCGCGCCCGGGCTCGTGCCGCGCGCGCAGCTCGACCAGGCGCACCTGCTGCTCGCCGCCGGCCTCGCCGACGAGGCCGCCCGGCACCTCGACGACGCGCTGCCCGAGCTGCGCGAGCACCGGATCGGCCAGGACCTCGCCGAGGCCGAGGTGGCTCGCGCCGCCGCCGCGCTGCTGCAGGGAGATCGCGCGCTCGCCAGGCAGCTCGCCGCGTCCGCGCGCGGCCACTTCCGCAAGCGGGGCAGCGAGCCCTGGGCCGACGTCGCCGCGCTGACCAGGCTGCGGGCCGACGTCGAGGCGGCGCTCGCGGGCGAGCCGAGCACGGCCACGCCGGCCCGCGCGACCGCGCTCGCGAAGCGGCTGCACGCGGTCGGCCTCGCCGACGAGGCCGCGATGGCGCGGATGCTCGCGGTCCGCCTGGCGTTGCGCCGCGACGGTGCCGACGCCGCCGAGGCGCTGCTCGCGCAGGTGCCCGCGCCGAGCCGGATCGCGCCGATCGACCACCGGATGCTGCTGCGCCTGTGCCGCGCGGAGGTCGCGCTCGCCCGCGGCCGGTCGCGGCGGGTGCTCGCGCAGGCGAAGGCCGGGCTGACCGAGCTCGGCGCCGCGCGGGACAAGATGGGCGGCCTGGACCTGGTGTGCGGCACCGCGATCCACGGCTTCGAGCTGGGCCGGCTCGCGGTGAAGCTCGTGTTCGACGGCACCCGCACGGACGCCGACGGGCGGCGGCTGCTCGACTGGCAGGAGCGCACCCGCGCGCAGATCTACCGCTACGAGCCGCAGCCCGCGATCGACGACCCGGAGCTCGCGAACGCCGTGACCGAGCTGCGGACCGTGACCCGGACCGTCCAGGAGTACCGGTTGCAGCGGCGGTCCACCGCGCACCTCGAGCGGCGGATCGCCGCGCTGCAGCGCGAGGTCAGCCGGCTCGGCTGGCACACCAGCCACTGGGGCAAGCCACGCCCGGTGTGCTCGCCGGACGAGGTCATCGACCGGCTCGGCGACCGCACGCTGATCAGCTTCGCGGGTCCGGGCGAGGACCTCGCGGCGATCGTGGTCAGCGGCGGGCGCACGCGGCTGTTCCGCCTGGGCAGCCAGGAGAAGGTGCTCGAGGTCGCCCGCCAGCTGCATGCCGACCTGGACGCGCTCGCACCGGACGACCTCATCGAGCCGCTCGTGAACGCCGTCTCGCGCTCGGCGCTGCACCGGATCGAGACGCTGGATCGCCAGCTCTTCGGCCCGGGCGGCATCCCGCCCGAGCTGTTCGCCGACCGCGAGCTCGTGATCGTGCCGTTCGGCGGGCTGTACTCGGTGCCGTGGGAGTCGCTGCCGACACTGCGCGGGACGGCCGTGTCGGTCGCGCCGTCAGCGACCGCGTGGGTGAGCGCGGCGGAGGCGTCGGCGCCCGATGGCCGGGTCGTGCTGGTGTGCGGGCCGGACCTGCCGGAGTCGGTGTCCGAGCTGGACCAGCTCACCGCCGTGTACCCGGACGCGATCGTGCTGGAGGGCGCGCAGGCGACCAGCTCGGCGGTGCTGTCCGCGATGGACGGTGCGAAGCTCGTGCACATCGCCGCGCACGGCACGCACGAGCCGGCGAACGCGTTGTTCTCCCGGCTCGAGCTCGCCGACGGCGGCCTGCTCGCGCACGAGGTCGCCCGGCTGCACCGGCCGCCGGAGCACATCGTGCTGGCCGCGTGCGAGCTGGCGCTGTCACACATCCGGCCCGGCGACGAGCCGCTCGGGTTCGCCGGCGCGATGCTCGCGAGCGGGTCGCGGACCGTGGTGGCGGCGGTGAACCGGGTCGGGCACCGGTCGGCGGCGCTCACGATGACCGACTACCACCGCCGGCTGGCGAGCACGCCCGCGGCGATCGACATCGCGGAGACCATGGCCGAGTACCACCGGCGGCTCGCGTCGGGCACGCGGCCGGCCCGCGCGCTCGCGGAGGCGACCGCGAAGGACCCGCTGCGGCGCCCCTTCATCCTGCTCGGCGCCGGGTGAGCGCGATTGCACAAAGATCGTCGGCAGATGACCATGGGGGTGTCGCGCGACGAGGGGCGGGTGTGCCATGGCGGTGGAGTGGAGTGACCCGCACTTCCTGACCTCGCTGATCTCCGTGCCGCTGTTCACCGGCGTCATCGGCTACGTGACGAACTGGACCGGCGTGCTCATGCTGTTCCAGCCGATGCGCTTCCACGGCGTGCGGATCCCGGGGCTGCGGTTCCTCTACCCGTACCTGCCCCGGCGGGTGCAGGTGATCCCGGCGATCACGCACGACGGCCGGTTCGGCTGGCAGGGCATCATCCCGTCGCGAGTGTCCAAGATGGCCAGCATCTCGGTGGACAAGGCGCTGCTGAAGGTCGGCAGCATCGGCGACTTCTACCGCGAGTTCGAGCCGGACAAGATCGCCGACCACATCGCGGCGACCGCGCGCGAGGAGGTCCGCGGGGTCGTCGAGCGGATCATGGAGCGCGAGCACCCGCAGCTGTGGCACGACCTGCCGCCGGCGGTACGCGAGGCCGTGCACGCCCGCATCCAGCAGCGGCTGCCGTCGATCATCCACGGGCTGACCGACCAGCTCGGCGAGCACATCGAGGACCTGATCGACGCGAAGCTGCTGGTGATCCGCCACTTCGAGGAACACCCGGAGCTGATGAACGACATGCTCCGCGAGGTCGGCCGCAAGGAGCTGCGGTTCATGCAGAACTTCGGCTTCTACTTCGGCTTTCCGATGGGCATCGTGCTGGTGTTCATCCTCGAAGCGGTCCCGCAGTGGTGGGTGCTGCCGCTCGGCGGCGCGGTGATCGGCTGGGTGGTGAACTGGATCGGCATCAAGCTGATCTTCGAGCCGGTGTTCCCGCGCCGCATCGGCCCGGTCACGATGCACGGGTTGTTCCTGCGCCGCCAGCCCGAGGTGAGCGACGTGATGGCGAAGATCATCGCGGACGACGTCATCAACATGCGCAACCTGGGCGACGAGCTGCTGCACGGGGCGCGCTCGGACCGCACCCGGGCGATGCTGGAGACGTCGCTGCGGCCGGCGGTCGACAACGCGGTCGGCTTCGCCCGGTCGGCCGTCCGGGTCGGCATGGGCACCGAGCGCTACGACCGGATCCGCGACGCGGTGGCCACCGAAGCCGTCGAGTTCGCCTCGGCGTTCGGTGACACGGAGTTCGGCAAGCAGCAGTCGGTCAAGATCAACCGTTTCGTGGCGCGGCAGATGCGCCAGCTACGGTTCGACGAGTTCAACGAGCTGCTGCGATCGGCCATCAAGCAGGACGAGTGGCTGCTGTTCGTGCACGGCGGCGTGCTCGGTATCGGTGCCGGCCTGATCCACCTAGCGATCTTCGGAGTCTGAGATGTCCAACTCGCCACTCCGGGAGGGCGCCGGCCTCCTGCGCATCGCGGCGAACGCCGGCTTCTCGACGGCGCAGTGGGTCGTGCGCACGACCGTCCACACAGGATCCCGCGTCGTCCGGGGCCTGTCGGCGGGCGAGTCCCCGGTGGCGATCGTGAACGCCCTGGGCGCCGACCTCCGTTCCTCCGTCGAGGCGGCCCTGGGCACGCCCGCCACCCCGCCCGAGGCCACCGGCCACCACTCGTCGGCCGCGGAGCTGCGCGAGCGCGGCGCGGAGCTGCTGCGCCGGTCGGCGGACGTGCACTTCGTGGAGGACATGCACCCCGCGTACGAACGGATCCTGGGCGAGCTGACCCCGGACGAGGCGCGCATCCTGCGCTTCCTGTCGAACGAGGGCCCGCAGCCGACCGTGGACGTGCGGACCAACCGTCCACTTGGGATCGGCTCGGAGCTCATCGAGGCCGGGCTGTCGATGATCGGGCGGCAGGCCGGGGTGCGGCACATGGCGCGCACGAACGCCTACCTGAACAACCTCTTCCGGCTGGGCCTGGTGTGGTTCTCCCGGGAGGAGGTGGAGCCGTCGCGGTACCAGGTGGTGGAGGTTCAGCCGGAGGTGCAGGAGGCCATGGCCAAGGCCGGCCGCGCCCCGAAGACCGTGCGCCGGTCCATCCACCTGACCCCGTTCGGCGTGGACTTCTGCGAGACCTGCCTACCGCTCGAGTGACCTGCTGAGGCCGCGTGCTTTGCGGGAGGCGGGCCTGCTCAACCGTAGGCCTCGCCGGCTCGAGAGGTGTGCGGCAAAGCGAAGGGCCCGGGCGCTGCGCGCCCGGGCCCTCGCTGAACTGGCTGGCTGGATCAGAAGTCCATGCCACCGGTCGGGTCGCCCGCCGGAGCGGCGCCGGCCTTCTCCGGCTTGTCCGCCACCACGGCCTCCGTGGTGAGGAACAGGGCCGCGATCGACGCCGCGTTCTGCAGTGCGGAGCGCGTCACCTTGGCGGGGTCGATGATGCCCGCGTCGACCAGGTTCTTGTACTCACCCGTCGACGCGTCCAGGCCCTCGCCCGGCTTCAGGCCACGCACCCGCTCCACCACGACGCCGCCCTCGTGGCCGGCGTTCACGGCGATCTGCTTGAGCGGAGCCTCGACCGCGACCTTGACGATGTTCGCCCCGGTCGCCTCGTCGCCGGACAGCTTCAGGCCGGCGAAGGCCTCCTCGGCTGCCTGGAGCAGGGCCACGCCACCACCGGCGACGATGCCCTCCTCGACGGCGGCCTTGGCGTTGCGCACCGCGTCCTCGATGCGGTGCTTGCGCTCCTTGAGCTCCACCTCGGTGGCCGCTCCGGCCTTGATCACCGCAACACCGCCGGCCAGCTTGGCCAGGCGCTCCTGCAGCTTCTCGCGGTCGTAGTCGGAGTCGCTCTTGTCGATCTCGGCGCGGATCTGGTTGACGCGGCCCTGAATCTGCTCCGCGTCACCCGAACCCTCGACGATCGTGGTCTCGTCCTTGGTGACGACGACCTTGCGGGCGCGGCCGAGCAGCGAGATGTCGGCGTTGTCCAGCTTGAGGCCCACGTCCTCGGAGATCACGGTGCCACCGGTGAGGATGGCGATGTCCTGCAGGATCGCCTTGCGGCGGTCACCGAAGCCCGGGGCCTTCACGGCAACGGACTTGAAGGTGCCGCGGATCTTGTTGACCACCAGGGTCGCCAGGGCCTCGCCCTCGACGTCCTCGGCGATGATCAGCAGCGGCTTCGACGCCTGCATGACCTTCTCCAGCACCGGGAGCAGGTCCTTCACAGCCGAGATCTTCGAGCCGAACAGCAGGATGTACGGGTCTTCGAGCACCGCCTCCTGGCGCTCCGGGTCGGTCACGAAGTAACCGGCCAGGTAGCCCTTGTCGAAGCGCATGCCCTCGGTGAGCTCCAGCTCCATGCCGAGCGCGTTGCTCTCCTCGACGGTGACGACGCCTTCCTTGCCGACCTTGTCGAGCGCCTCGGCGATCAGCTCACCGATGGTGCGGTCCGCGGCGGAAATCGAGGCCGTGGCAGCGATCTGCTCCTTGGTCTCGACCTCCTTGGCGGCCTTGTGCAGCTGCTCGGTGATCGCCTCGACGGCCTGCTCGATGCCGCGCTTGAGCGACAGCGGGTCGGCGCCGGCGGCGACGTTGCGCAGGCCCTCGCGCACGAGCGCCTGGGCGAGCACGGTCGCGGTGGTGGTGCCGTCACCCGCGACGTCGTCGGTCTTCTTGGCAACTTCCTTGACGAGCTCGGCCCCGATCTTCTCCCACGGGTCCTCGAGCTCGATCTCCTTCGCGATGGAGACGCCATCGTTGGTGATGGTCGGCGCGCCCCACTTCTTCTCGAGCACGACGTTGCGGCCCCTCGGGCCGAGAGTCACCTTGACGGCGTCGGCGAGGGTGTTCAAGCCGCGCTCGAGACCGCGGCGGGCGTCCTCGTCGAACGCGATCAACTTGGCCATTGCGGTGTAAGTCCTCCGTTTGGACGTCACATTCCACGGCCAGGCTCGGTGCCCGCGACGGACGACTGGGCGAGCCAGCCTCACCGTCCCGACCTCGTGTGTGTTTGGCACTCGATGTACACGACTGCCAGAACCGTGTTTAGCACTCTACCGGTCCGAGTGCAAGAAACGCAGGTCAGCCGCCGCTGCCGGAAGGCTCCCCCGTCGGCTCCTCGCTCGCTGTCTGTGACGAGTCACCGTCCTGGCCGCCACCGACCTGTACGGACGGGACCGAGCGCTTCGTCGTGGTGGTCTGCTCGCTGCCACCGCCGCCACCGCCGCTGTCGTCGTCACCGGTGAAGAAGAAGATCGCGGCGACGATCAGGCCGATGGCGACGATGCCGACGACCACCGGCGCGATCCAGCGGTTGCCGCCACCGGAGTCGTTGGAGGTGAACGTGTTCGGCCCGATCGGCGAGGGCGGGCGCAGCCGCACCGGCTCGGCCCGCGACGAGTGCGTGCCGGCGGGCACCTGGCGCTGGTAGCCACCCGGCGGCGTCGACGCGGGCAGGCGCGGCAGGTAGCCGGCCGGGCCGCCCGGGTGCGGGCCGACCGCGCCGTTCGTGCGCGGGCCCGGCCCGACCGCGACCGGCGGCGTGGTGTGGTCGGGCATGGCCGGGGCGGCGAGCGCCTGGCGTGCGGCGGAGATCAGCTCGCGGCAGTTCTTGTAGCGGTCCTTGGGGCTCTTCGCCATGCCGCGGCGGATCACGTCGTCGATCGCCTTCGGCAGCGAGACGGCGTCGGTCAGCGCGGGCACGTCGCGGTTGAGGTGGCCCTGGATCACCTCGGGCACCGGCCCCTGGAACGGCGGGCGCCCGGCGAGGCAGGCGAAGACCACGCAGGCCAGCGAGTACGCGTCGGTGCGCGCGTCGACCGGCTCGCCGCGCAGGTGCTCGGGGGCGGCGTAGGTCGGTGAGCCGAGGAAGTCGCCGCCACGGGTGCGGTGGCCGGTGGCGCCGCGGCGGGTCAGGCCGAAGTCGGCGAGGTAGATGTGCTCGGCGGCGGACTCGCGGCTGGTCACCAGCACGTTGGCCGGCTTGACGTCGAGGTGCACGAGGCCGCGCTCAGCCAGGTTGTCCAGCGCCTCGGCGACCTGGCCGAGTAACGCGAGCGCGCGGTCCGGCTCGAGCGGGCCGTCCTTGATCAGGCTGGCGAGGTCGGAGCCGTCGACCAGCCGCATGGCGATGTAGAGCAGCCCGTCGACCTCGCCGAAGTCGTACAGCGGCACGACGTTCGCGTGGTCGATGGCCGAGGTGTTGCGGGCCTCGTCGACGAACCGCTCGCGGAACTCGGGGTCCTCGGTCAGGTGCTCGGCGATGACCTTGAGTGCGACCTTGCGGCCGAGGCGGATGTCGGTGGCCTTGTACATCACGCTCATGCCGCCCTTGCCGAGCACACCGTCGATCCGGTAGTGCCCCAGGCGACGCCCGGTGAGGTCCTCCGCCACTGCTCATCCATTCATTCGTCGGGGACGGCCCCGCGCCGGCCGAGCATCCCGCAGCTCGGCCGGGTAATGCGCCCGCCCCTCGCCAGCCACGAGCCTAACGTTCGACCTGTCGGCCGTGCGTGCGGTTCGCGCGGAACGGGCACCGTGCCGTTACCGGGCGGCTCCGTTACCGCCGAGCCAGGACGCCATCGCGCGGGCGTTGCGGGTCTGCACGAGCAGCTGGCCGGGGCCGGCGAAGTCCAGCAGCAGGCCCTCCCCGGTCCGCACCGACTGCGGCAGCTGCGGGCTGACCGCGCGCAGCCGGCTCTGCGTCTGCGCGGTGTAGGCGAGCAGGTAGCTGGGGTCGACCGTGACGAGCTCGCCCACCTCGAGCGCGACCACGTCGAGGGAGCCGCAGCAGGCGAGCACGACCGCGCCGCTGCCGGCGACGTGCTCGAGGAACCCGACGTCCGCGCCGAACAGGTCGCGAAAGCCCGGCCACTGCCCGTCGGCCCGCACGCTCGCCGCGGCCGCGAGCCAGCTGCCCCGCGCCACGCACCAGCCAGGCGACCCGTCGAGCTGCAGGGTGTGCACGTCACCGGGCAGCGCGGGGGCCACGTCGACCCAGCCGCCCTCGGCCGGTGCGGTGAACACGGCGCGGCGCAGCTTGCCGCGGGCCCCGCCGCGGGCCGGCGCGACGAGCACCCCGAAGCTCGTGGCGATCATGGACACGTAGTCGGCCTGCACCGCCTCCCCGGGTGCCAGGAGCAACCTGGCCACGCCGAACGCCGGGGTGTGCCGTGTCCGGACCTGCACGTGCCAGCCCTCCGCGATGCGAGTTCGTCGACCAGATCCTGGGCAGTCTGGCACGGGTGCCACCGCCCGCCGCGTCGTGCAGGATGCACGACATGTCCGAACCGCAGCCGGTCCCCCTGCCCGTCGCCGACTACCGGGCCCGGATCGCCGCGCTCGTGCCCACCTCGCCGGTCGTGTTGCTGCCGCTGGACGAATGCGTCGGGCTGGTGCTCGGCGAGGACGTCGTCGCGCCGGTGTCCCTGCCGCCGTTCGACAACTCCGCGATGGACGGCTACGCCGTGCGCGCGGCCGACGTCGCGCAGGCGCGGCCGGACGCGGCCGTGACGCTGCCCGTGCCGGAGGACATCCCGGCCGGGCGGACGGACATCGTGGCGCTGCTGGCGCACACCGCGCACCGGATCATGACCGGCGCCCCCGTGCCGCCCGGGGCGGACGCGGTCGTGAAGGTCGAGGACACCGACGGCGGCGAGCAGCGGGTGGCGGTGCGTGTGCCCGTCGCGGCCGGCACGCACATCCGGCGCACCGGCGAGGACGTCGCGCAGGGCGCGGCCGTGCTGGCGGCCGGGACCGTCCTCGGCCCGGCGCAGCTCGGCCTCGCGGCGGCGGTCGGGCGGGCGGAGCTGCCGGTGTACCGGCCGGTGCGGGTGCTGGTCCTGGCGACGGGCTCGGAGCTCGTGGCGCCCGGGAACCCGTTGCTGCACGGGCAGATCTACGAGTCGAACAGCGTGCTGCTGGCCGCGGCCGTGCGCGAGCTCGGCGCCGCCCCGACGATGCTGCGGTTCGTGCCGGACGACGTCGCCGCCTTCCACGAGACCATCGCCGCGCACGCCGATGCCGACCTGCTGATCACGTCGGGCGGGGTGAGCGCGGGGGCGTACGAGGTGGTCAAGGACGCGCTGTCGGGGCAGGGCGTGGAGTTCGTGCGGGTGGCGATGCAGCCGGGCGGCCCGCAGGGCTGCGGCCGGTTCGGTTCGCTGCCGGTCGTGACGTTGCCGGGGAACCCGGTGTCCACGGCGCTGTCGTTCGAGCTGTTCCTGCGCCCGGCGTTGCTGGCCGCGATGGGCCATCCGGTGGTCGACCGCCCCCGCGTCCGGGTGGCGACGACGGTCGAGCTGCGCTCGCCGGCGGGCAAGCGGCAGTACCGGCGGGGCCGGCTGGACGGGTCGTCGGTGACCCCGGTGGGCGGGCCGGGCTCGCACCTGCTGGCGTCGTTCGCGGCGGCGGACTGCCTGATCGAGGTTCCCGAGGACGCGACGGAGGTGCCCGCGGGCGCCGACGTGGACGTGCTGCTGCTGCGCTGACCGGCGATCGCGGCGTGTTCCCCGCGGGCCATAGGGTCGGGGCGTGGGAATCATCGCGTGGATCTTCTTCGGGGCCATCGCCGGCTGGGTGGCCAACGTCGTGGTCGGCGGGCGCCACCGGGAGTCGCAGGGATGCCTGGTGAGCGTGCTGGTCGGCGTCGTGGGCGCGGCGCTCGGCGGGTTGCTCTACAAGTGGATCACCGGGCGGGACAGGGCTTTCGAGTTCGACCTGCCCAGTCTCGGGGTGGCCGCGCTCGGCGCGATCGTGCTGCTGGCCGTGCTCCGGCTGCTACGCGGCGTCGGCAACCGTCGGTGATGGGTCACGCACAGTTCGCCATTGCTTACCGGTAGCGCACGGTCGTACACTCACCGATGCCCGTAGGTCCACCGGCCGGCGGTGCATGTCGTCGGGGGATGCACCACCGGCCGGCGCGCTGCCCGGCTCCTGATCGTCACTGTCCGCACAGGGCGTAGCGTGGTTCGTATCCGACCAACCGCTCCCGTGCGAGGAATACCCGGCCAAGATGACCGAATCCCGTGAGCCGCTGGGTGACGGCAGGATCGCCCACATCATCGCGTTGACCAGGAGTGTCGTGCCGCCCATGCATCCGGCAGGGCGGCCGTTCGTCTTCGGCGCCGCCGCCGCGACGCTGGTCCTGCGCCGCATCTCCCGCCGGCTCGGCGCGCTGGGCGCCGTGCTCACCGGCGGTATCGCCTGGTTCTTCCGCGAGCCCAAGCGGGTCACGCCGTCCCGCTCGAACATCGTGGTGGCCGCGGCCGACGGCACCGTGTCGCACGTCGTACTCGCCGAACCACCGGCCGAGCTCGGGCTCGCCCGCCGCGAGTGGTTGCGGGTCAGCGTCTTCCTCTCGGTCTTCGACGTGCACGTCCAGCGGGTGCCCACGGGCGGCGAGGTCGTGCGCGCCGAGTACCACCCCGGCAAGTTCCTCTCCGCCGACCTCGACAAGGCCAGCGAGGAGAACGAGCGCAACTCGCTGCTGCTCGCCACGCCCGAGGGCCACGACGTCGTGGTCGTGCAGATCGCCGGGCTCATCGCGCGGCGGATCGTGTGCCACGTGGCCGCGGGCGACAAGGTCCGCGCCGGCGAGACGTACGGGCTGATCCGCTTCGGCTCCCGCGTGGACGTCTACGTGCCGGCCGCGGCCCGGGTGCTGGTCGAGCCGGGCCAGCGCACGATCGGCGGGGAGACCGTGCTCGCCGAGCTCCCGGTGGTGGGCTGAGTGGTCGCCGGCCCGGGCGTCCGGTTACTGCCCAACGCCATCACGGTCCTCGCCATGTGCGCGGGCCTGTCCGCCGCGCAGTTCGCCCTGTCCGGCAACTACGCGGCGGCGATCGCGGCGATCGCGGTGGCCGCCGTCCTCGACAGCCTCGACGGCCGCATCGCCCGGCTGCTCGACGCCACCAGCAAGATGGGCGCGGAGCTCGACTCACTGGCTGACGCCATCTCCTTCGGCGTCTCCCCAGCGCTGGTGCTCTACATCTGGAAGTTCGACGGCAACCGGCTCGGCTGGGTCGTCGCGCTGATCTTCGCGGTCTGCATCATCCTGCGGCTCGCGCGCTTCAACACCCTGCTCGACGACACCGAGCAACCGCCGTACGCCAAGGAGTTCTTCGTCGGCGTGCCCGCGCCCGCGGGCGGGCTGCTCGCGCTGCTGCCGCTGATCCTCACGCTGCAGATCGGCCACGACGGCTGGTGGTCGGCGGTGCCGGTGGTGATGGGCTGGTCGGTCGCGATCGCGGCCCTGCTGATCAGCCGCATCCCGACGCTGTCGGTCAAGACGTTCAAGGTGCCGGCCCGCATGGTCGCGCCGCTGCTGGTGCTCGTCGGCCTGGCCGCCGCCGCGGTGATCACCTACCCGATGCTCGCGCTCGCGAGCGCGCTCGTCATCTACCTCGCACACGTGCCGTACGCGGTGCGGCGCAACCACTGGCTCGCCGACCACCCCGAGGCGTGGGACGTGCCGCCGAAGGAGCGCCGCGCCATCCGCCGCGCGCACGGCACGTCCCGCCGGCTGGGGCTGCGGCCGCCGATCCGCCGGGTCGCGGGTGCGGCCAAGCGCGCGGTCTCGGCGGCCCGGCGCAACGGCAACGGCAACGGGCAGCGCCGGATGCTGCTGCCGCCTGACTCGAACCGCGCGCGCCGCGCGGTGGTGCGCGGCCGGGACGGCTGGCGGCGCACCGGACTGCGCCGCAACCAGGCCCGCCCCACCCCGAAGGACCAGTAGTCTCAGGGCCCATGCCACAGATCACCCTCACCGCGCGGCTGTCGCCGTCGGCGCTGGACACCCGTCGCGGCGTGGTGCGGCTGCATCCCGAGGTGCTCGACGCGCTCGGGCTCGAGGTGTGGTCGTGCGTGCGGCTGATCGGCTCGCGGGTGAGTGCGGCGCTCGCCGCCGCGGCCGACCGGGCGAGCGCCCCGGGCGTGCTGCTGCTCGACGACGTGACGATGTCGAACCTGGGCGTCACGGAGGGCGGCGAGGTCGTCGTGGAGCCCGCCGACGTGGCCGCGGCCCGGTCCGTCACGGTGGCCGGCTCGCGGCTCGCCTCGGTGTCGCTGCCGCCGGAGACCGTGCGGCTGGCGCTGATCGGCAAGGTGCTGACCGTCGGCGACGCGGTGTCGCTGCTGCCGCAGGACCTCGCGCCCGCGCCCGGCTCGGACCTGCCGGACGTGCGCGGGAAGCTGTCCCGCGCGATCGGCACGACGTGGACCAACGAGCTGCTGACCGTCACCGCGACCGAGCCGGCCGGCCCGGTCGCCGTCCATCCGTCCACTGTGGTCGGCTGGCGGGACGGGGCACGCACCGGCGAGGCGGCCCCGGTGGCGCGGCTCGCCGGACCGGGCGGCACGGTCACCGCGACCAGGCAGGCCGGCCCGGACGTCACCGCGGATGCCGTCGAGGATGTCGCGGTCGCCGAGCCCGCCACGCCACCGCCGCCGGTGACCGACCTGGTCGGCGCCCGCGACGCGGCCGACCGGCTCGCCGAGTGGTTCGAGCTGGCGTTCAACCGCCCGGAGCTGCTGGCGAAGCTGGGCGCGGCCGTGCAGCTCGGCGCGCTGATCACCGGACCCGAAGGCGTCGGCAAGACCACGGTGGTCCGCTCGGTCGCGCACGCGACCGAGGCCGGCGTCGTCGAGCTCGCCGGGCCCACGCTCGCCGCGCTCGAGCCGAACGCCGCAGCCGGCCGCCTGTCCGAGGCGCTGCGGACCGCGAGCGCGCAGCCGCCGGCGGTCCTGCTGGTCACCGACCTCGACGCGCTGCTGCCGGCGAGCAACCCGCCGCCCGTGGCGACCGTCGTGATCGACACGCTGCGCACCGCGATCCGCACCCCGGGCCTCGCGATCGTCGCGACCACCGCGCACCCGGAGGCGCTCGACCCGCGGGTGCGCGGCGTGGACCTGCTCGACCGGTCGCTCTCGCTGCCCCTGCCCGGCGCCACCACGCGCACGGAGCTGCTGCGCGTGCTGTTCCGCGACGTCCCCATCGACGCCGAGGTGGACTTCGGCGTGGTCGCCGAGCGGACGCCCGGGTTCGTCGCCGCGGACCTCGTCGCGCTGCGCCGCGAGGCCGCCGTGCGCGCGGCGGTACGGGCCAAGGCCGCGACCGAGCCGACCGTCACGGCGGCGGACCTGCTGGGCGCGCTGGAGACCGTGCGCCCGACCTCGTTGTCCACTTCGGACAACCTGCGGACCGGCGGGCTGACCCTGGACGGCGTCGGCGACATGGTCGAGGTCAAGCAGGCCCTGACCGAGTCGGTGCTGTGGCCGCTGCGCTACCCGGACTCCTTCGCGCGCCTGGGCGTCGACCCGCCGCGCGGGCTGCTGCTCTACGGCCCGCCCGGCTGCGGCAAGACGTTCCTGGTCCGCGCGCTCGCCGGCACCGGCAAGCTGAACGTGCTGTCGGTCAAGGGCGCCGAGCTGATGGACAAGTGGGTCGGCGAGTCCGAGCGGGCGGTGCGCGAGCTGTTCCGCCGCGCCGAGGAAGCCGCCCCCGCGCTGGTGTTCCTCGACGAGGTGGACGCGCTCGCGCCGCGCCGCGGGCAGTCGGCCGACTCCGGGGTGTCCGACCGGGTAGTCGCGTCGCTGCTGACCGAGCTGGACGGCGTCGAGCCGATGCGCGACGTCGTCGTGCTGGGCGCCACGAACCGGCCGGAGCTGATCGACCCGGCGCTGCTGCGGCCGGGCCGGCTGGAGCGGCTCGTGTACGTGCCGCCGCCCGACGCGCAGGCGCGGGTGGAGATCCTGCGCTCGGCGGCGAAGAACACCCCGCTCGGCGCGGACGTGGACCTCGCGGAGCTGGCCGCTGAGCTGGACGGCTACTCGGCGGCGGACTGCGCGGCGCTCATCCGCGAGGCGGCGCTGACCGCGATGCGCGAGTCGCTGGAGGCGGCGACCGTGACGGGCGCGCACCTGGCGGCCGCTCGCGCCGCGGTGCACCCGTCGCTGGACCCGGCACAGCTCGCGGCCCTCGAGGCGTACGCGCGCGGCCGCTGACCGCTACTTGCCCTCGTTCGAGCCGCCGATGCCCTGGTAGTCGTTGGTGACGATGACGATCACACCGTCCGGGAAGCTGCGCAGGCCGGCGAAGCGCTCCTCGACGCGCATGCCGAAGTCGTCGCCGATGTCCGCGGCCGCCTGCTGCTCGGCGGTGCCCGCGCGGTAGTAGACGCTGGTCGTCGGGATCGTGCCGTACGGGTAGTTGCCGACCGACACGACGTCCCAGCCGATCGCGCGCAGGTCGTCGGCGGCCTGGGAGGCGAGCCCGCTGGTCGTGCTGTTGTTGTAGACCCGGACCGGCTGGGACCTGCCGGGCTCGCCGTTGCCGTCGCCGCCGGGCGGCGGGGCGGGCACGGAGCTGCCCGAGCCGCCGGGCTTCGAGGTGGTGGTCGGCGCGCCGCTCGACGACGAGGACGGCGGTTGCTCGCCCGAGGTCGAGGACGGCGGCTGCTCCTGCGACGAGCCGGGCCGGCTGGACTCGGAGGACGGCGGTGGCTTGGCGGTGTCGTCGTCCCCGTCACCGCCGCCGAAGACGGAGATGAGGCCGAGGATCAACGCGATCGCGGCGAGCCCGAGCAGCGCCATGCCCGCGACCCGCAGGGGACGCGAGGAGCTGGGCGACTCGGACGAGGTCATCGAATGAGCCGCGGGGCCGAACGGGCGCGCTGGCGACCGCTGCGCAGCCGGCGCAGGCGCTTGACCAGCATCGGGTCCGCCTCGAGCGCCTCGCGCTTGTCGATCAGCCGGTTCACCAGCTGGTAGTAGCGGGTGGGCGAGACGCCGAAGAGCTCGTGGATCGCCTGTTCCTTGAGGCCGGGGTACTTCCACCACTGGCGCTCGAACGCGAGGATCTCGCGCTCCCGGTCCGTGAGGGTGTCCGCGTCGGCGGGCGGCACCGCGTCGATGTGCGGGCCGGAGGGCTGTGCCGGCAACTCTGCGGCGTCCATCTGGCTCCTCGCCACGGGGTCTTTCCATGCCCGGCGAATCACATGCTTGTGATTCGCCGGGCCCTATTACATCACGCTACCGAGGCGCCACGTCGGCCAAGTGCGCGAGAGTCGCGCGATCTTTCTCCCGCTATCGTCGCGCCATGGCCATACGCCCGATCGTGATCGTCGGCGACCCTGTGCTGCACAACCCGACGCGCCCGGTGGAGACGTTCGACGACGAGCTGAAGACGCTCGTGACGGACATGTTCGAGACGATGGCGGCCGCGCCGGGCGTCGGCCTCGCGGCGAACCAGGTGGGCGTCGACCTGCGCGTTTTCGTGTACGACTGCCCCGACGACGAGGGCCGGCGGCACCGCGGGGTCGTGGTCAACCCGGTGCTGGAGACCACGCCGCGCCCGGAGACGATGCCCGACCCGGAGGACGATCTCGAGGGCTGCCTGTCGGTGCCCGGCGAGCGGTTCCCGACCGGGCGCGCGTCGTGGGCGAAGGTGACGGGGCAGGACCTGTCCGGCGAGCCCGTGGAGGTCGAGGGCAGCGGCTACTTCGCGCGCTGCCTGCAGCACGAGACCGACCACCTGGACGGCACGCTCTACCTGAACCGGCTCGTCGGCCGGTACGCGCGGGAGTCGAAGCGGATGCTCAAGCACAACGGCTGGGGCAAGCCCGGGCTGTCGTGGGACCCGGCCGTGGAGACCGAGCCGGGCGAGTAACGCTTCGCCCGCACTTCGCTGACGGCGAACGAGGAACAACCGCCACCGGGGCACACTTGAAGAAGGGTGCAACAGTGTAATTAGTGGCGGTGATTGCTGTGTCCGACGAGCTGGACGCCTACTCCCGCACGGTGAGCAGGGTGGCCGCGACGCTGACCCCGCACGTGGCGAGCGTGTCGCTGCGGCGCGGGAGCGGCTCGGCGGTCGTGTACACCGACTCCGGGCACCTGCTGACGAACGCGCACGTGGTCGGCGGCGGCAAGCGCGGCACGGCGACGTACTCGGACGGGACCGAGGTCTCGTTCGAGGTGATCGGCGTGGACCCCCTGTCGGACCTGGCCGTGGCCCGCGCGTCCGGCGCGCCCGACCCGGCCGAGCTCGGGGACGCCGACGAGCTCGTGGTCGGCCAGCTGGTCGTGGCGGTCGGCAGCCCGCTGGGTTTGTCGGGCTCGGTCACCGCGGGGGTGGTCAGCGCGCTGGGCCGCTCGCTGCCGGTGCAGCAGGGCCAGGCGGCCCGCGTGATCGAGGACGTGATCCAGACCGACGCGGCCCTGAACCCCGGCAACTCCGGCGGCGCGCTGGCCGACTCGCGCGGCCGGGTCGTCGGGATCAACACGGCGGTGGCCGGCTTCGGCCTGGGCCTGGCGGTGCCGATCAACACGACCACGCGGCGGATCATCGACACGCTGATGGTGGAGGGCCGGGTGCGCCGGGCGTTCCTGGGCGTGGTCGGCGTGCCGGCGCCACTGCCCGACGACCTCGCCGAGCGGACCGGCCAGCGCGCCGGCCTGCGGGTGATCGAGGTCGTGCACGGCGGGCCGGCCGACCGCGCGGGCCTGCGCAAGGGCGACCTGGTGCTGACCGTGGCGCGCGAGCAGGTGCACGACGCGCAAGGCATCCAGCGCAAGCTCTTCGCGGAGGTGATCGGCACCAACCTGGCGGTGACCGTCCTGCGCAACGGCGCCATGGTGGACGTCTACGCCCGGCCCACGGAGCTCACCGTCGGCTGAGGGCGTGGCGCTAGTCGGCCTTGGCGTGCGGCTCGCGCTGGAGGGCCGGCCGGCGCCACGGCAGCAGCGGCAGGTTCGCGAGCTCCACCAGGCGGTCCAGCTTCGCGAGGTCGGTGTACCGGCCGGCGAGGACGGCGGCCCGGACCGCGCGCAGCCACTCCCGCGGGACCGGCTCGCCGGCCAGCGCGAACGGCAGCACCAGGCGCAGCGACGAGACGACCGACAGCCGCCGCCGTTGCGGGGCGCGCAGGGCCAGGGCCGCCAGGCGCAGCGTGTGGTCCGCCGCCGCCCAGGACGTCCAGCGGGAGGCGTCCGCCGCCGCGCAGCGCAGGCACACCGGGTCGCCCGCGCCGAGCTCGCCGCCGCACTCCTCGCAGCGCAGCAGGCGCAGGGCCCAGTCCGCGCAGGTCCACGGGTACGCGTCCGGGCCGGCGGACAGGACCTGGGTGGCCAGCTCGCGCTCGGAGTCCGCGCCCGCGCTCGCCCGGGACGCGGCGAGCAGGTCGCGCCAGTCGGCGAGCCACCGCTCGTCCACGACCTCCGCGCAGCCCAGGCACGCGGGATAGCCGCGCCCGGTCAGCTCCCCACACGTCGCGCACGCCGCCACCACGGGCGGCGTTGCCACCGGCCGGTCCGGCACGAGCGCGTCCACGCCTGAGACCGTACTGTCCCGCAGGCCCCACCGGGCCGATCCGCGCCGCCCGCGCGTCCCGGGTCACCTCGGTCCTGGCACCGCGAGCGCGGCCTGGCTAGGGTCTGGACCACGACAACCGCGACACGCAGCGGGCGCCGCTGTCCACATTGGACGCGCGACGCTCCGGCAGAACTGAGCACTGGACCCGGCCCCATGAATACTCCGCCTTGCGTTCTCACCATTGCCGGGTCCGACTCGGGCGGTAGCGCGGGGCTGCAGGCCGACCTGCGCACGTTCTTCGCCTGCGGGGCGCACGGCATGACCGCCGTCACCGCGGTCACCGTGCAGAACTCGCTGGGCGTGCGCGGGGTCTCGATCCTGCCGCCCGACGTGGTCGCGGCCCAGATCGAGGCGGTCGCCGAGGACATCGGCGTGCAGGCCGCGAAGACCGGAATGCTGGCCACCGCCGAGATCATCGCCGCGGTGGCCGCGGCGTGCGACAGAGTCCACATCGGACGCAACGGTGCCGTGCCGTTCGTCGTCGACCCGGTGGCCGCGTCCATGCACGGCGAACAGCTGCTGACCGACGACGCGCTCGACGCGCTGCGCACCGAGCTGTTCCCGCGCGCCACGCTCGTCACGCCGAACCTGGACGAGGTCCGGCTGCTCACCGGCCACACGGTCACCGACCGGGCCGGCGCGCGCGAGGCGGCGCGGGCGCTGCACGGGCTCGGTCCGAAGTGGGTGCTGGTCAAGGGCGGCCACCTGCGCGAGGACCCGGAGTGCCTCGACCTGCTCTACGACGGCCGCTCGTTCCTGGAGCTCGCGGCCGAGCGCGTCGACACGGTGCACACCCACGGCGGCGGCGACACGATGGCGGCGGCGATCACCGTGGCGCTCGCGCGCGGCCTGGACGTGCCGGACGCCGTCCGGTTCGGCAAGGTCGTCGTGACCGAGTCGGTCCGGCACGCCTACCCGCTGGGCGGCGGTGTCGGGCCGGTGTCGCCGTTGTGGCGGGTCCGGCCGCTGGAGGAGATCTGACCGCACCGGTGTGACCTGGGATCGGACCGCCACAACTCGGCCATCGGGCCCGGTTCCGGCCGCTAGGCTGGCGCGATGGGTCTGTTAGAAGCCAGCGTCTGGGGGCTGTGCGGGGGACTCTGCGCCGGTTTGGTCAGCCTCGCGGCCGTGATCAAGGCGTCTGGGTTTCGCTGGCCGTGGCGGGACAGCGAAGGGGGTCTCTGGCCGCACCTGGTCGTCGGTGGGATCGGCATCCTGGTCGGCGGCGTCGTCTCCGCCGCTGCCCACACGCAGATCACCGGCGCCTGGCCCGCGTTGATCATGGGGGCGACCGCACCCGCCGTCATCCGGGGGGTTCTCAGCCGGGTCGAGGTCTCCGAGGAGAAGGCCGTGGAGGAGATGCCTCGTGAGCAGGCCTAGGCGACTCCTGCGGCGCCTGGCGACCGCGGCCCGCGACTCCAGGCCATTGTGGAGGGTGCGGGTGTCGCCGGCGCTCGCCCGCATCCTCGTCGCGGGCGGCGCGCGCCGGGCCGAGATTCCCGACGCGATGACCGTGGTCTCGGCGCAGCCCCCACCGTCGAAGCCCGCATCCGCACCAGGAGTGGAACACGCTCCTCGCCGGCCGCGAGGAGGCCTGGCGCCGTTCAAGCCCCGCGACCACGTACGCGCCCTGGTCGACAGCAGGCGTTTCCAGCTGTTCATCATCTGGGTCATCGTGCTGAACGCGATCACGCTCGGGCTCGAGACGTCCGATCACGTGGCCACGAACTTCGGTGGCCTGCTGCACGTCTCGGATCGCACGATGCTCGCCGTGTTCGTGGTGGAGATCGTGCTGCGGCTCTACGCGTACGGCCCGCGGTACTTCACCGACGCGTGGAACGTGTTCGACTTCGTGATCGTCGCCATCTCGCTGGTGCCCGCGAGCGGGCCGTTGACCGTGCTGCGAGCCCTTCGGGTGCTGCGGGTGCTGCGGCTGATCTCCGCGGTGCCCGCCATGCGCCGGGTGGTGTCGGGCCTGCTCGCCGCGGTGCCCGGGATGGCGTCCATCGGCGCGCTGCTCGGCCTGGTCATCTACGTCGCGGGTGTCATGGCGACCAAGCTGTTCGGCGACATCTCGCCGGAGTACTTCGGCGACCTCGGCACGACGCTGTTCACCTTGTTCCAGACGATGACCGGCGAGGGCTGGCCGGACGTCGCCCGGGACGTGATCGCGCAGGCGCCGCTGGCATGGATCTTCTTCGTCATCTACATCCTCGTGTCGAGCTTCGCGGTGCTGAACATGTTCATCGCGGTGATCGTCAGCGGGATGGAGAAGGAGGTCACCGACGACCTGGTGCGCGCGGAGGACCAGCACGCGGCGGATCAGGCGGCATCCGACCAGCTGATCCTCGAGGAGCTGCGGGCGCTGCGCGCGGAGGTCGCGGAGCTGCGCGCGGCCGGCAGCCCGGAGCGGGCCTGACGGTGACGACGCGCCAGCGGGCTCGGGCGTTCGTCGAGAGCCCGCCGTTCCAGCGGGTGATCATCGCCGTGATCGTGCTGAACGCGATCGCGCTCGGGCTGGAGACCTCGCGCGAGCTCACGGTGCGGCTGGGCGGCTTCCTGCACGTCACGGACCGGCTGACGCTCACGGTGTTCGTGCTGGAGGTCTCGCTGCGGTGGTACGCCGCCGGGTGGCGGTTCTTCCGCGACCCGTGGAACGTGTTCGACTTCCTGGTCGTCGGGGCCTCCCTGGTGCCGGCCGCGGGCCCGCTGGCGGTGCTGCGGACGTTGCGGGTGCTGCGCGTGCTGCGGCTGGTGTCGGCGGTGCCGTCGATGCGCCGGGTGGTCGCGGGGCTGCTGGTGGCGGTGCCGGGCATGGCGTCGGTGGCTTCGCTGCTGGCGCTGGTGATCTTCGTGGCCGCGGTGATGGCGACGTCGATGTTCGGCGGGATCGTGCCGGACTCCTTCGGCGACCTGGGCACGTCGCTGTTCACGCTGTTCCAGGTGATGACCGGCGAGGCGTGGCCGGACATCGCGCGGCAGGTGATGGCGCAGGAGCCGCTGGCGTGGATCTTCTTCGTCGTCTACATCCTCGTGTCGAGCTTCGCGGTGCTGAACCTGTTCATCGCGGTCGTGGTGAGCGGCATGGAGGACCAGGTCACGAACGACCTGGCGGAGACCGAGGAGCGCAACGCGGCCGCGCAGGCGGCGGCCGACGCGGAGCTGCTGACGCAGGTGCGCGCGCTGCGCGCGGAGGTGGCCGCACTGCGCGCGGAGCGGCGGACATGAGGGCGGCCTGCCGCGACATCGCGGCGGCGCCCTGGTTCAGCCGGGTGATCGTCGGCGTGCTGGTGATCAACGCGATCGCGATCGGCCTGCGCACGGCGGCGTCGGTGTCGCGGTCGCTGGACCCGCTGCTGGTGGCGATCGAGGTCGCCGTGGTGGCGATCTTCGTGGTCGAGATGTTCGTCAAGATCGCCGGGCTGGGCCGCGCGTTCTTCCGGGAGGCGTGGAACTGGTTCGACCTGATCGTGATCATGCTGTCGATCGTGCCGGCGTCGGGCACCCTGCTGATGCTGCGCACGGTCCGGATCCTGCGCACGTTCCGGTTGATCTCGGTGATCCCGTCGATGCGGCGCGTGGTGAACGCGCTGTTCACGGCCGTGCCCGGGCTGCTGTCGATCCTGGCGCTGCTCATGCTGGTGCTGTACACGTCGTCGATCGCGGCGGTGCAGATGTTCGGCGCGGTGGCCCCCGAGGAGTTCGGCAGCCTCGGCGTGGCCCTGCTGACGATGTTCCAGGTGATGACGCAGGGCTGGCCGGACGTGGCGGACGTGGTCCTCGAGGCGCGCCCGCTGAGCTGGGTGTTCTTCGTGGGCTACATCGTGGTCACGGGCTTCATCGTGCTGAACCTGCTGATCGCCGTGATCGTCAACGCGATGGAGCGGCAGGTGAACGAGGCCGTGGCGGAGAAGGAGGCCGTGGTGGAACGCGACCACCACGCGGAGCTCATGACCGAGCTGGCCGCGCTGCGCGCGACGCTGACCGAGCTGCCGGCGCTGCGGGCGGAGGTCGAGGCCCAGCGCGCGGAACTGGCGCAGCTGCGCACCGACCGAGAACGCGACCCGGCATAGAGGCGGCGGACCCCCAGACCGCCGCCTCACGACTGGCTGCCGTACAACGCCGTCAGGCCGTGAAAGAGCGGCGGACGGGCCGGCAGGGTTCGGCCCGTCCGCCGCTGGGCCCCAGGGCCCACAGGGAGGGAAAGGTCAGCCTGTTACCAGAGTCAGCCCGTAGACCGACAGCGGCTCGGTGATCGTCTGGAAGAACGTCGTGCCACCGGAGCTGCAGTTGCCGGAACCGCCGGAGGTCAGGCCGACGGCCTGCACGGTGGTGCCCGAACCCGGGTTGGTGACCAGCGAGCCGCCGGAGTCACCCGGCTCCGCGCACACGTTCGTGCGGATCATCTGGCCGACGCATCCCTGGGCGTAGCACACCGTCTGGTTCGTGCCGTTGACCGAGCCGCAGTGCCAGCCGGTCGTCGAGCCGGAACGGCACACGGCCAGGCCGTTCGTCGCCGAACGAGCACCGGTCACCCGGACGTCGCTGCCGGACGAGTAGCGGTCCACCAGGCCGGTCTGGACGGCGGCGGACGAGGACACGTTGATGCGGCTGTAGTCGTTCGTCGGGAACGACGAGTTCGCGACGGTGCCGAGCGTGCCGCCCGGACCCGACCAGGTGCCGCCGAGGTTGCCGCAGTGACCGGCGTCGATGACGTAGCGGGCGCCGCTGCTGGACCGGGCGTTGAAGCCGGCCGAGCACCGCGCGCCAGCGGTCGTGGTGATCGCCTGACCGTTGATGACGTTCCAGAGCGGCTTGTACGCCTCCGACACGTGCTTGATCCGCACGGCACCGGCGCCCAGGGTGGACGCCCAGTTCGCGACGGCGGTGTCGGCGCCGTGGACCTCGACGACGAGCGATCTGCTCGCCTGGTCGACGTACCAGCTGGTCACGGTGCTCGGCCGGGTCGCGGCCGCCTTGTCCAGCTTGACCTGGGCCGCGGACAAGTCCGCCATGGTGCGGGCGGAGGTGTCCGCACCCGCCGATGCCGGGGCGGCCAGGGACATCGCCACGCCGGCGGCCAGCAGGCCTGCGCCGGCCCAGCGCAGGAGAGAGGTGCGTTTCATCAGGTGTTCTCCCTCGACTTGGGTAGCAGGGAACCCGAAAGCGGCAAGGGGGCAGGATCCGCTCCCGGGGCAAAGAGGGATCTCGGTTAATTGCCATCCGGACAGATGACGCTGATGAAACTATGTAGCGGCGCGGGAATCGGATAGCGGCCGTTCGGGCACAACAGTTGCCATTGTGAACCGCCTCACGCTACTAACAGTTAGCCCGCCTGACCGGTCCCCGGGACCGTGGCCGAGCCGGTCGGCGGGTTGCCCGTGGTGGTGTCCGGCGCCGTGGTCTGCGGTTCGCTCGCCCCGGACGAGGGTGCGGGCGGCTCCTCGTTCCCGCTGGTCCGCGGCGCCTGGGTGACCGTCACGGTCGGCCGGCTCGGGTCCGGCGTGGCCGGCCGCGTGGTGGCCGGCGGGGCCTGGTCCCGGCGGTCGTCGTTGCCGGAGTCCTGGCGGACGATGCCGCCGACCGAGGTGCCCGCGCCCCCGGACATCCGCTCGCCGCGGATCAGCTCGACGCCGGTGACCACCATCATGCCCAGCGCGAACGCCAGCACGCCGGCCGCGACCAGCGCGGGCCAGCGCAGCTTGCGGCGGGCCGGTTCGGGCTCGACGACCTCGGTGCGCGTCTCGAGGCCGGCGCCCTCGGCGACCTCGGCCACGGCGCTCGGCTCGTCCTCCGCCGCCTCGCCGGTGTCCTGCCCGCTCGCCGGCCGCTCCTCGACGAGCGTCACGCTGGTGCCGCCGGCGCGCGCCACCACCAGGTCCCGCACGGTGCGCACGCTCTGTTTCGTGCGCTGGATGGAACGCATGTACAGCGCGCCCCCGACCGTGGTCACGATGCTCGCGACACCAGCCCCGGCGACGGTGCCCGCGACACCCATGGTCGAGCCGAGGACGGCAGCGGTGATCGCGGCCAGCGCGCCGGCCATGACCTGGCTGAACCGGATGCTGTCGGTGTGCTTCTCTTCGCTCATGATCCTTTTCTGGTTGCGGCTCCTACAGGTTCCAACAGGTGCGACGGGTGGGTTGCTCCTGGGGTTGGCCGATGGTGAGTAGCGACACAATCCACTGTGGACAGTGCATACTCGTGTCGTGGACCTGATCACCGTCGCGGACGTCGAGGCCGCCGCCGAGCGCGTCGCGGACACCGCCGTACACACGCCCCTACTACCGTGCCACTGGGCGGACCCCGACCGTCCACTGTGGCTCAAACCGGAGAGCCTGCAGCCGATCGGGGCGTTCAAGGTGCGGGGCGCGGCCAACGCGATCGCGCGCATCCCCGAGGCCGAGCGGGCCCGCGGCGTGGTCGCCTACTCCAGTGGTAACCACGCGCAGGCGGTCGCGTACGTGGCGAAGCGGTACGGCATGCCGGCCGTGATCGTGGTGCCGGAGAACACACCGGCGGTGAAGATCGAGGCGACCCGGGCGCACGGTGCCGAGGTGGTCGTCGTGCCGATCACCGACCGGGAGATCGTGGCGGAGCGGCTGGTCGCCGAGCGCGGCGCGACGCTGATCCCGCCGTTCGACCATCCGGACGTGATCGCCGGCCAGGGCACGATCGGCCTGGAGATCGCCGCCGACCTGCCGTCCGTCGAGCTCGTGCTGGTGCCCGTGAGCGGCGGCGGCCTGGCCGCGGGCGTGGCGACGGCGATCAAGGCACGCCGCCCCGCGGCCCGGGTGATCGGCGTGGAGCCGGCGCTCGCGGGCGACGCGGCCGAGAGCCTCGCGGCGGGCCGGCGGGTGCACTGGCCCGCGACGGACCGCGAGCGCACGATGGCCGACGGCCTGCGCGCGGAGCCGTCCGAGCTGACCTTCGCCCACCTGCAGAAGCTGCTCGACGGCATCGTGACGGTGTCCGAGCAGGAGATCCGCTCGGCCGTGGCGGTGCTCGCCCGCCGCGCTCACCTGGTGGCCGAGCCCAGCGGCGCGGTGACCACCGCCGCCTACCTGTACCGCGCCGCCGACCTGCCGGCCGGCCGGACCGTGGCCGTGGTCACGGGCGGCAACATCGGCCCGGCCGACCTGGCCGCGATGCTCGCGGAGTGACCGTCAGGCCGCCTCGTCCGGGCCGGACGAGGCGGCCTGACGCGCCGGGACGATGTGGGTCGGCGGCTCCACGATGCCGCAGTTGAAGCAGTCCCCCGGGCCCGGCGCGGCGCTCTTCGACACCACCCGCAGGCCGGGTTCGGCCGGCGCCAGCACGTCGTTGCGGATGCCCAGCGCGAGGAGGCCGCCGGCCACGCACAGCACCGCGCACAGCAGCATCGCCAGCTGCCAGCCCGACGTCAGCGCGGCCGGATCGGCGTAGGACGCGCCGGTCAGCCCGACCGCCGCCGGCAGCATGGCGACCGCGAGCAGGCCGCCGGTCCGCGCGATCGCGTTGTTCACCCCGGACGCGACCCCCGCGTGCCGGTCGGCCGCCGAGGCGAGCACCGTCGCGGTCACCGGGGCGACGACGGCCACCAGGCCCAGCCCGAACAGCACGGTCGCCGGCAGGATCACCAGCAGGTACGACGCACCCGGCGTCACCTGCGTGTACAGCAGCAGCGCGGCCGCGATCACCATCGGCCCGGCCACCAGGAACGGCTTCGGGCCGAACCGCTGCGCCGCCTTGCCCGAGCGCGCCGAGAGCAGCAGCATCAGCACCGAGATCGGCAGCCCGGCGAGCCCCGCCGCGGTCGGCGAGTAGCCCAGCGAGGTCTGCAGCTGCAGGACGAAGAGCATCATCACGCCGCCGAGCGCCGCGTACACCACGAACGTCAGCGCGTTGGCCAGCACGAACGTCCGGTCCGCGAACAGGTCCGGCGGCACCAGCGGATCGTGCGCGCGCCGCTGCACCACGACGAACGCCGCCAGGCACCCGACCCCGGCCACGGCCGCCCCCAGCACCAGCGGATCGCCCAGCCCGCGTCCCGGGCCCTCGACCAGCGCCGCGGTCACCCCGGCCAGGCCGAGCGCGCCCAGCACCGAGCCGAAGAAGTCCGGGTGCCCGTGCATCTGCTCGTCGTGCGACTCCGGCACGAACCGCCGGGTGAACCAGATGCACAGCAGCGCGACGGGCACGTTGACCAGGAACGCGAGCCGCCACGACCACAGCTGCACCAGCACGCCGCCCAGCAGCGGGCCGAGCGCGCCGGCGATCCCGGCGAGGCCCGACCACGCGCCGATCGCCCGCGCCCGGTCCGCCCGCGCGAAGGACGACTGGATGATCGCGAGCGCGCCCGGGGTGAGCAGCGCACCGCCGATGCCCTGCAGCACCCGGGCGCCGACCAGCATCTCCGTCGACTGCGCGAGCCCGCACAGCACCGACGAGGCGCCGAACCACGCGACGCCGAGCAGGTACACCCGCCGCCGGCCGTACCGGTCCCCCAGCGACCCCGCGACCAGGATCAGCGCGGCCAGCGACAGCAGGTACCCGTCGACGATCCACTGCAGGCCGGCGACCGACGCGCCGAACTCCACGCCGATGCGCGGCAGCGCGATGTTGACCACCGTGCCGTCGAGGAACGCCATCCCCGTCCCGAGGATGGTGGCGGTCAGCACGCCACGCGCGACCGGAGTGCCCCAGCGGACGTCGCGGTGGCCGGCGGGCCTGGTCACGACGGCCGGTTCAGCTCCGCGACGAACTTGTACCGGTCGCCCCGGTACACCGAGCGCACCCACTCCACCGGGCGTTCCGTCATGTCGTAGGAGTGCCGCGACAGCAGCAGCATGGGCATCCCCACGTCCGCGCCGAGCAGCTCCGCCTCGTGCGGGCCGGCCAGCGCGGTCTCGATCGTCTCCTCCGCGTGGCCCATCTCGACGTCGTAGCGCTCGCGCAGCACCTGGTACAGCGAGCCACCCGCGGACACGTACTTGCGCAGCCCGCGGAAGCGGCCGAGCGCCAGGTGGGAGGTCTCGATCGCCATCGGCTCGCCGTCCGCGAGGCGCAGCCGCTGCATGCGGAGCACCTTCGCGCCGCTGCGCACGCCCAGCAGGGCGGGCAGCTCGCCCTCGGCCGGGATCTCGGCGATGTCGAGCAGCCGGGAGGACGGCTCGCGGCCCTGCGCGCGCATGTCCTCTGTGTACGAGGACAGCTGGAGTCGTTGTGCCACCTTGGGTTCCGCGGCGAAGGTGCCCTTGCCCTGCACGCGCAGTAGCCGGCCCTCCACCGTGAGGTCGGCGAGTGCCTGGCGGACGGTGGTGCGGGAGACGTCGAACTCGGCAGCCAGGGAGCGTTCGGTCGGGATCGGCGCGCCCGGCGGCAGCGAGCTGAGCAGCTCCAACAGGTGCCGCTTGAGCCCCCAGTACTTGGGCTCGCGCAGCGCGCGACCGGTGTCGGGCTCGTGCGCGGCCGACGTTTCCAGCATGACTCCTCCAGACGACGACTTCCCTGCTACAGGATGCCTGCCCCATGGCCGGCGGCGCGATCACACCCGCCGGATTTGGGGAATCCGTTACTCCCGTGCCTGCTCCCATGGCGCTGGACCACCCTACAGCGATAGCATGATTGGTCTAGACCTGCGTGGGTTAGTCGACCGTGTCGGGAGGGTGAATGTCGGGCGGCGAACGGATGGCCGCGGAGATCGCCGAGCAGCCCGCGGTGTTCGACTCCGTCGTGGCGCGGCGCGGCGAGCTCGCGGCGGTCGCGGAGCGGCTCGCGGCACACCGGCCGTCGTTCGCGCTGCTGGCCGCGCGTGGTTCGAGCGACCACGCGGCGTTGTACACGAAGTACCTGATCGAGGTACTGCTCCAGCTTCCGGCCGGACTCGTCTCCCCGTCCACGACCACCCTCTACGGCGCCGAGCCCGACCTGTCCGGCGTGCTGTACGTGACGATCAGCCAGAGCGGCGGGTCGCCGGACCTCGTGGAGGCGACCCGGGCGGCCCGCGAACGTGGCGCGCTGACCGTCGCGGTCACCAACACCCCGGGCTCGCCGCTGGCCGCGACCGCCGAGTACGGGGTGTCGATCGGCGCCGGCGACGAGCTCGCCGTGGCCGCGACGAAGACCTACACCGCCACGCTGCTCACCACGTACCTGCTGGTCGACGCCGCGCGGGGCGGCTCGGGCGAGGCCGTGGCCGGCATCGGCGAGCTGGCGGCGCGCACGCTCGCGGAGTCGGCGGAGGGCGTGACCGCGGCGCAGGAGCGCTACCGGCACGTCGAGCGCGTGGTGACCACCGGGCGCGGCTACTCGTCCGCGACCGCGGCGGAGGCGGCGCTCAAGCTCGCGGAGACCAGCTACCTCGGCGCCCGCGCGTACAGCGGCGCGGACCTGCTGCACGGCCCGGTCGCGGCCGTGGACGAGCGCACCGGCGTGGTCGCGGTGACCAGCCGGGGCCGCGGCGGCGAGGCGATGCGCGACGTGGTGGCCGCGGTGCGCGACCGGGGCGCGGACGTGCTCGCGGTCGGCTCGGCGGCGGGCGAGATGCCGGCCTCCGCGCGGATCGAGGTCCCGGCCACGGCCGAGGAGGTGGCGCCGATCCTCGAGGTCCTGCCGCTGCAGCGGCTGGCGCTGGAGCTGGCGCTGGCCCGCGGCGGCGACCCCGACCAGCCGCGCGGTCTGTCCAAGGTCACCCGAACCCGGTGAACTCGGCCGCCCCGCCCCCTACACTTCCCGAGGTGCGAAGGACATCGTTCGCCCGCTGGCCGTGTTCCGTCGCAAGAACCATGGACCTGCTGGGCGACCAGTGGACACTGCTCGTGCTCCGCGACGCCTACCACGGTGTCCGCCGGTTCGACAAGTTCCAGGCCTCCCTGGGCATCGCCCGCAACACGCTCACCGAGCGGCTGGACCGGCTGACCGGCGCCGGCCTGCTGGACCGGGTCCGCTACCAGGACCGCCCGGCCCGCTACGAGTACCCGCTGACCGACATGGGCCGGGACTTCTTCCCCGCGCTGGCCGCGATCATCCGCTGGGGCGACACGTGGCTCGACGACGGTGCTGGCCCGCCCATGCTGCTGCGCCACCTCGACTGCGGTCAGCACACGAACGCCGACGTCCGCTGCCCGCACTGCGACGGCGCCATCGAGGCGAACCGGGTCGCGTTCGAACCCGGCCCCGGTCTGTCCACTGTGGAGGACACGCCGTGACCTGCGTGGTCGGGGTCGACGCCGGCGCCACGTCCACTCGGGCGCTCGCGGTCGGGCTGGACGGCACTGTGGTCGGGCGGGGCGCGTCCGGTGGTGGCAACCCCAACTCGCACCCGCCGGAGATCGCGGGCAAGCGGGTGGCCGAGGCGGTGCGGGACGCCATGGCCGGCGGCGGCGAGGTGCTCGCGTGCGTGCTGGGCATGGCCGGCGCCAGCAAGTTCACCGACCCGGCCGTCGTGGCGACGTTCACCGCGGCGCTGCGCGACGTGGGCGTCGGCTGCCGGATCGACATCGTCTCCGACGCGGAGGTGGCGTTCGCCTCGGGCACGGCGGAGCCGGACGGCGTCGTGGTGATTGGCGGGACGGGCTCGGTCGCGGCCCGCATCGCCGACCACCGGATGATCTCGTGGGTCGGCGGCCTGGGCTGGATGCTCGGCGACGAGGGCTCGGCGTACTGGATGGGCCGCGAGGCGGTGCGCGTGACGCTGCGCCGGCTGCAGACCGGCGAGCCGCCCTCCCCGCTGGGCGAGGCCGTGCTGCGCGAGTCGCTGCCCGGGCTCACCTCGATGGCCGAGCCGCGCCTGGCGAACCGGCTGATCACCGCGGCGAACGCGCAGCCGCCGATCCGCCTCGCCCGGTTCGCCGAGACGGTCAGCGAGCACTGCGGGACCGACCCGGTGGCGGCACGGATCGTCGAGCAGGCCGGCGAGCTGCTCGCGAAGCTGGCCATGGACGCCCGCCCGGCCGACGAGCGCACGCCGATCGTGCTCGCCGGCAGCGTGATCGGCCCGGGCAGCCCGGTCGGCGTGGCGCTGCGCGCGGCACTCGCCCGGTACACGCCGGTACCCGTCGTGTTCGCCCCGGACGGGACGGTCGGCGCCGCGTGGCTGGCCGCGCTCGAGGTGGCCGGCCCGGCCGCGCCGCGCCCCAGGACGGCCTAGACATCACCCCTAGAACGGAACCCTGAGCACGATCGCGGTCGCGTTGTCCTGGCCGCCGGCGACGTCCGCGGCGGCGAGCATGCGCTCCACCATCGCGGGCGGGTCGACGTGCAGGCGCAGGATCTCCCGGATCCGTTGGTAGGGCACCTGCTCGGCGATCCCGTCGCTGCACAGCAGGTACACGTCGCCCGGCGCGGGCACGATGCTCAGCACGTCCGGCTCGGGGCGCACGGCGTGCCCGACGTAGCGGGTCAGGTTGTAGCGCGCGGCGCGGGCCTGCGGCGAGTCGAGCGCGTAGAGCCCGTGCGCCACGCCCAGCCAGGCCATCGTGTGGTCGACGGTCAGCAGCTCGAGCAGGTCGTCGCGGAAGCGGTAGACGCGCGAGTCGCCGAGCTGCGCGATCCACAGCGCGCCGTCCTCGCCCTCCAGCATCGCGGTCAGCGTGCAACCGGCCAGGCCGACGTCGCGCCGGCCGATCTCGATGACCTGGTCCTGCGCGGCGGCGACCGCCGCGCGGATCGACTCGGGCCCGGTCTTGCCGCGGGCGGCGGCGACCCCCGCGACGAACGTGTCCACGGTCGTCCGCCCGGCGAGCGCGCTGCCCTCGCTGTCGCCCATGCCGTCGGCGACCACGGCCAGCAGCGGGTCGAGGTCGAGGTGCGCGACGTCGAAGTTCGCCCGGTAGCGGCGACCCACCTCGCTACCGACTGCCCCAGAGATGCCACTCACGTGCGCATCCTAGGGTGCCGCAGCCCCGGATGGTCCGGTGGAATCGAGCGCTTCAGCACGATCGCGCTGATCGCGACCGTCGCGGCGACCAGCGGCCAACTGAGCGCGATCCGGGCGACACCGAGCGCTACCACCCAGCCCGACCACCACAACAGCCCGAACACGAGCACGCGCACGGTGTACTGCACGACCCACACCCAGCTGGCCCGGCCGTACGCGCGCAGCAGGTCCGGGTCACGGCGCCACCGGGTGCGCTGGCCGAGCAGCACGCCGACGACGACGCCGAGCAGCGGCCAGCGGACCAGGATGCTGACCGCCCACGCGAGCGCACTGGCCACATTGGACAGAAGCTGGACGAGGAAGAAGTCCTGCGCGCGGCCGGTGTACAGCGCGAGGAGCGCGGCGCCGGCGACCGCGGCGACGCTCGCCAGGACGGCGGTCACCCGCCCGCCGCGCCGGATCCGGACCACGCCGACCACCGCGCCGGCGACGACCGCCGCGAGCGCGCCCCAGCCGATGGAGCGGCCGGACACGAGCCAGCCGAGCACGAACACGGCCGGCGGGATCGTGGCGTCGACCGCGCCGCGCCGCCCGCCGAGCAGCTCGCGCAGCGACTTGTCGGCCAGCTGATCGGTCACGCCCCCAGCCTGCCTCATCCCACCAAGGCAAGGTAGCCCTAACCCGCGAGTCCCCCGCTCCAGCCCGCGAGTCCCCCGCTCCAGCCCGCGTGTCCCCCATTCCGGCACCGCGTGTCCCCCGTTCCGGCACATGTGCCCCCCGTTCCCGACGGGGGACACGCGGTCGAGAACGGGGGACACGCGGGCATGGTCCGAATTGGACAGGCGACACCTCACCCGACGGCCGCGTGCGGCGGTCCTCGTACGTCCATTGAGGACACTTCGCGGAGCATGCCGGAGCGAAGTCCGTTTCGTCCGAACAGTTCCGGCCCTTCTGCCCTCCGTGATCGCGCGGTGACCTTGCGCGAATCCATCCTCGTGACGAGGTCACCGCCTGATCACGAGATCACTGGGAGCGCCACGAAATTGACGTGATAACCGACCCTGAAGGTGCCACTGTTGAGCTTTGCTAACCGACGGTGGCGTAGGTCGGGAACCACGCGGCATGCTGGGGTCAGTGGGAACGGGGAGAGCGGGAGGGGAGGCAACCGTGCCGAGGTTGTCTAGCTGGGTGGCGATCGGGGACAGCTTTACCGAGGGACTGAGCGACCTGGCGCCGGACGGGTCGTACCTGGGCTGGGCGGACCGGCTCGCCGAGATGCTGGCGGAGCGAAATCCGGACTTCCGGTACGCGAACCTGGCGCTGCGCGGCAAGATGCTCAGCGAGATCGTCGACGAGCAGGTACCGGTGGTCGAGCAGGTCAGACCCGACCTCGTGACGATCTGCGGGGGCGGCAACGACCTCATCGTGCCGGGCAGCGACGTCGACCAGCTCGCCGCCGAGCTCGAGCAGGCCGTCGTCAGGCTGCGCCGGACGGGCGCCGAAGTCGTCATGTTCACCGGCCCCGACCCGCGCGAGCAGCCCGTGGTGCGCCGGGTCCGCGGGAAGGTCGCCATCTACAACGGCCACCTCCGCGCGATCGCGGACCGGCACGGCGCCCGGCTCGTCGACCTGTGGGCCATGCCGGTACTCGTCGACCTGCGCGCCTGGAGCGACGACCGCCTGCACTTCTCGCCCGAGGGCCACCGCCGCATCGCGCTGCGCACGGCCGAGATCCTCGACCTCCCGGTGTCCACGGACTGGCGCGAGCCGTGGCCGCCGGTCGACCCGATGCCGTGGCTGCGGTCCCGGCAGGCCGATCTCGCGTGGACACGCACGCACCTGTTGCCTTGGGTAGGCAGGCAGCTACGCGGCGAGTCCATGGGCGACGGCCTGGCCCCGAAGCGGCCCGAACTCCAGCCGTTCGCCGACCAGGGCAGTGGCAACGGTCACGCCGCGACGGCCTGAAGGGACTCGCTGACAGCGAGAACCGGCCGGCAGGATCCCCCATCCGCGCCGGCCGGTTCGCTGGGCAGCACACCCCCACGTTGGCAGTGCCGCCTTGGCGCTCGGATCAGGCTCCGGGATGACGAGCACCGGGCGAAGCCTTTCACCCGGCGGGCCCGATCGGCTAAACGTTCGCTAAACGACCAGCCGCACGGCCCGCCCGACGAGCACCGGGCCGAGCCGCCGCGTGCCCTCCGAGAAGTCGCTCACCATCCGTGCCAACCGGACGATCTCCTGCTCCTGCCCCGTTTCCAGGCCCGACTCGATCACCGCGAGCAGGTTCGCCCACTCCTGGTCGATCCAGTCGATCGCCGCCGCGGCAGAGGTGATCGGCAGCCGCGCCACGTCCGGGAACTCGTCGGCCACCGGCGGTTCGTCAGGATTTCCCGCCCGCAGCTGACGTTTGGACAAATCCACACCTACCAGGTAGTAGCGCACCAGCCGGGTCCGCGCCGCCGCCTTGTCCACTTCGGACAGTTCCTGCTCGGCGAGCTCGTGGGCGTGCAGCCGCACGAGGTCGTGCATGACGAACACCTCGCGGCTGGTCTCGGTGACCACGAAGGACCCGGCGAGCGTCCGCAGCCGCCGCCGGGCCTGCTCGGCGTCCACCCCGCACAGCGCGGCGACCGGCTGCGGGCCGATCATCGTGCCGGGGAACAGGCCGAGCATCCGCACGGTGTCCGCGTGCTCGGGCCGCAGGCTGCGGTAGGTCACGTCGAGGGCGGCGCGCACGCTCGTGTCGGCGTCCTCGAGGTCCAGCGCGGACAGCCGGCCGCGCTCGTCGGCGAGCTCCTCCACCAGGGCCGCGACTGACCACTGTGGACCGCCGGTCAGCCGGGCGCCCGCGATCCGCAGCGCCAGCGGGAGGTGCCCGCACAGCCGCGCGAGCCGCCGGCGCAGCTCGCGGTCGCGGCCCTGTGCGGGGGTGCCGGCCATGTGCTCGATCAGCTGCTCGGCCGCGTCCGCCGCGAGCGTGCCGAGCACGATCAGCCGCGCACCGGTCCGCGCGACGAGACCGTCCAGCCGCACCCGCGTGGTCACCACGACCAGCGACGACGAGCCGCCGGGCAGCAGCGGGTGGAGCTGCTCGGAGTCGCGCGCGTCGTCGAGCACGACCAGCACGCGCCGGTCGGCGAGGATCGAGCGGTACAGCGCGGCCCGCTCGTCGAGCTCGGCCGGCACGTCCTCGACGCCGACGCCGAGGGCGAGCAGGAACTGGGTGAGCACGTCGGCGGCGGCCATCGGCCCGTGCTGGGGGTCGAACCCGCGCAGGCTCGCGAAGAGCTGCCCGTCGGGGAAACGGTCGGCGTTGCGGTGCGCCCACAGCACGGCGAGCGCGGACTTGCCCACGCCGGCCGGCCCGGCGAGCACCGCGACCGCGGGCTCGGTGCGCTCGGCGGGCAGCAGGCCGGTGAGCCAGGCGAGCTCGTCCCCGCGGCCGGCGAACCCGGACGGCGCGCGCGGCAGCTGGGCCGGCACGAGCACGCCGACCCGCGGCGAGACGACCGGCTCGGACGAGGGTTCGAGCAGCGTCGTGTCGTCGCGCAGCACCCGCAGGTGCAGGCCGCGCAGCTGTGGCCCGGGATCCATGCCGAGCTCGTCGGCGGCCCGGTGCGCGAACCGCTGGTACGCGTCGAGCGCGGTGGCCCGCCGCCCCGCGCGGTACAGCGCGAGCATCAGCTGGCCGACGAGCCGCTCGCGGAACGGCTGTTCGTCGACCAGCGGCGCCAGCTCGCCGATGATCTCGTGGTGCCGGCCCAGCTCGAGGTCGGCGTCGAAGCGCGCCTCGAGGACGGCGAGCCGCAGCTCGGTCAGCTCCGGCGCGGTCAGCCGCCCGCCCAGGTCGGCGAGCTCGTTGCCGCGCCACAGCGCCTGCGCCTGGCGCAGCAGCTCCGCGCGCCGCACGGCCGCCGTGCCGCGTGCCTCGGCCAGCAACGAGCGCGCGACCGTGACGTCGATCAGCGCCTCGTCGACCTCGAGCCGGTAGCCCGGTGGCGTGGTCGCGATGCGGACGTCCTCGGGTGGCCCGCCCGTGTCGACCTCCGCGAGCCGCTGCCGCAGCCGCGAGACGTAGCCCTGGACCATGGTCCGCGCGCTGGACGGTGGCTCGTGCGACCACAGCACGTCCACGATCCGGTCGAGCGGCACGACCTGGTTGGGCTCGAGCAGCAACATCGCGAGCACGCCCCGCGGGCCGGGCCCGCCGATCGGCACGGTGCGGCCGTCGACGAGTACCTGTACCGGACCGAGCAGGCAGAACCGCAGTCCGTCGGCCTTCGCGGCGGCTCGTGAGCCGTTGTCATCGGCCACGGGTCACCACCACCCCCAGTGACACCCGGACGTGCCCTTGCGCCCGGTTGATATGTGGACAAGGTACGGGGTGACCCGCCGGCAAAGCGATCTCCGACGGGAACCCGTCATCCATATGGTCTAACGCGGTTGCGTCTCTTGGTGATGGAACGTGACTTCCGGGAAGAGCGTCGACCGGGCCGTCGAGGATGGTCCGACGGCCGGCCGCGCAGGTGCCGGTCGAGGAATGCGCCGACGTAGGTGCGGGTGATCCGGATGCCGCGCGCGGGGTCGAGCTCCCACGGCAGGTCGATGCCGGCCTGCTGGACGAGCAGGTCCAGATCGGTGAACGAGTAGTGGTCGGCGCCGCCGACGGTCACCCAGCGCCGCCAGCCGCCGAGCTTGGGCCAGACCTCGTCCCAGGACGGGTCGAACGTGCCGCCGGGCTGGTGGTCCTCGGCGCTGCCGAGCAGGAGGAAGGGCCGGTCGCCGACGCTCTCGGCGGGCAGCATCGGCCCGTCGAGGTTGACGCCGGCGCGGACGCGGGCGTCGGCGCGCATGGTGGTGGCGGCCGCGTCGCCGCCCATGGAGTGACCGACGGCGGCGACCCGGCTGACCGGCCGGCGCTTGGTCACCTCGTCGAGCACGAAGGAGAGGTCCTTGCCGCGGTTGACCGCGATGGGCGCGATGCCGATCTCGCCGGGCAGCTCGCAGGCGGCGCACGGGAGCACGCCACCGGGGAACCGCGCGGCGACGGACTCGTAGGCATGGTCGACGGCCGCGACGAGGTACCCGTGGGAGGCGAGGTCCTCGGCGAGGCCGGTCAGGGTGTGGCGGGGCACGGTGAAGCCGGGCGAGAGGAGGACGAGCGGGTGGCGGCCGGGCAGCGGCCGGGCGCCGTCGCGCGACCAGGTCCGGGTGGCGGCGAGCTTCGCGGCCGGCAGCTGCGGCCCGAACTCCGCGAAGTCGACGAGCGCGGCGGCCTCCTCGATGTCCATATAGGACGCCCGGGTGCCGGTGCGCGGGACGGCCGGGTAGAACAGGGTGACCATGAGCCGGCGCGGCCCGGCGCCGGGCACCCACGGGTCGGTTCGGGTGGTGTCGGCCAAGGCGAGCGTGTCCCGCCCGACCGCCGCGCGCCCGGTGGGTCGCGGCAGCGCAAGCTCCACTGTGGACTGTCCATCCGGAACTGGTGCGGCCGGCGGTGGTGCGGCTGGCGGTGATGCGGCTGGCGGTGATGCGGCTGGCGCCGCGGCGGCCACGGCAAGCGGCGAGAACGTGAGCGCGGCAGCGGTGGCCGCGATGACCAGGGTTCGCATACACCGACCCTGCCGGTGCACGGGGCGGCCGCCATCGGGACGGATCCCTGACTGTTCCCGGAGATCTCCCCTGACCGGGTCCGGCCTCCGGCCCCCGATCACCAGCCTACCGGCGGGGACCGACGGGATCGGGGCTCACGGGAAGCCTGTGGACAAGCAATCCGATTGAACGGTCCATTCAATCGGCCCCCCGGGGGTCCCCCTGATCTCCACGCTACCGCGCGGCACCGACAGTCCCGGCCCGGTTCGCACCACCTGTGGACGAACCGGCCGATTGAACGGTCCATTCAATCGGCCCCCGGGGGTCCCCCCGATTTCCACGCTACCGACGAACACCGACCAAACCGGAGCGAGCAGCTGAGGCCTGTGGACAAACCCCCGGCCACGCGGGGGCCCCCCGTTTTCCAGTCTATTCGTGGGGTCTGACGGTTCTGGGGCGATGAGCGGGCCCTGTGGACGAACGGCCGGCGCGAGTGGATCGCACCGGCCGTTCGTCCTTGCGTAGCTCAGCGGCTGAGCGGGGTGAAGTCCCGGGTGGCGACGTGCGCCGGGCGCGGTGAGGCGCCCGTGAACGGCTCCACCAAGGCGTTCTCCACGCTGTTGAACACGAGATAGATGTGCGACCGCGGGAACGGCGTGATGTTGTTGCCCGAACCGTGCATCAGGTTCGCGTCGAACATCAGCGCCGAGCCGGCGGGCGCGGTGAACTGCTCGATGCCGTACGCGCTCGCGAGGCTCGTCAGGTGCTCGGTGCTCGGCACGCCGATCTCGTGATCCGCCAGCGGCGTGCGGTAGTGCTCCGGCGGCGTGCCACCCGAGCACGGCACGAACATCCGGTGCGAGCCCGGCATCATCATCAGCCCGCCGTTGAACGGATGGTGATCCGTGAGCGCGATCGACATGCTGACCGCGCGCGGCACCGGCATGCCGTCCTCGGCGTGCCACGTCTCGAAGTCCGAGTGCCAGTAGTGCCCGCGCCCCTCGAACGCGGCAAGGTAGGTCGCCCGGCTCTGGTGCACGTACACCTCCGAGCCGAGGATCTGCCGCGCGCGATCCAGCACGCGAGGATCCCGCACCAGCTCGGCGACCAGCGGCGACAGCCGGTGCACGCCGAAGATCGTGCGCACCTGGCCGTCCTCGGTGATGACGCCCTCGGCGGTCGCGCTCGTCGCGAGCCGGTCGAGCTCCTGGCAGTACGCCTGGACCTCGGGCGGGCTCAGCAAGTCGTGGTGGATCGAGTAGCCCCGGCTGTCATGCGCGGCAAGGGTGGCCGGGTCGATCGGACCCACCGCACCCGTCGTCCATACGGTCGGTTCGATGCGTTCGCGCAACTCGGGATCGCCGGCCACCCTTGTGGGGTAGGGATCGGCGGTCCCGGTGTCGGTGAGCGTCATGCGCTCGTCTCCTCCATCTCGGGTTCCTCGAAAATCAGCGGGTAGACGCCGTTCTCGTCGTGGACCTCACGGCCGGTCACCGGCGGGTTGAACACGCACACGGTGCGCATGTCGGTGCGTGGCCGCAGCTGGTGGTGGTCGTGCTTGTCGAGCAGGTAGAGGCTGCCCGGCGCGAGCTGGTAGGTCGTGCCGGTCTCCTTGTCCAGGAGCTCGCCCTCGCCCTCCACGACGAAGACCGCCTCGATGTGGTTGGCGTACCAGAAGTCGTTGACCGTGCCCGCGTACAGCGTCGTCTCGTGCACGGAGAAGCCCACGCCCTCCTTGGCGAGCACGACGCGCTTGCTGCGCCAGTTCGGCGTCTGGATGTCGCGGTCGGTGTCGGTCAGGTCGTGCACTGATCTGACGAACATGGGTGGTCCCCCTCTTCCCTAGGAGCAGACGTCGTGCACGGCCGCGACGAGCCGGCCCAGCCCGTCGGCGAGCTCGTCGTCGGTGACCGTCAGCGGCGGCATGACCTTCGCGACCTCGCCCTCCGGGCCCGAGGTCTCCATCAGCAGGCTGCGGTCGAACGCGGCGCGGCACACCTTCGACGCGAGCTCGCCGGTCTCGAACGACAGGCCGCGCGCCAGGCCACGACCCTTGGCCAGCATCGGCGTGCCGGGCATCGACTCGACCAGCCCGTCCATCACGCGGCCGACCTGCTCGCCCTTCGCGAGCGTGCTCTTCTCGAGCTTGTCGTCGGTCCAGTACGTGCGCAGCGCCTCGGTCGACGCGACGAAGGCCGGGTTGATGCCACGGAAGGTGCCGTTGTGCTCGCCCGGCTCCCAGATGTCGAGGTCGGGGCGGAACAGCGTGAGCGCGAGCGGCAGCCCGTAACCGCCGATGGACTTCGACAGGCAGACGATGTCCGGGGTGATGCCCGCGGACTCGAAGCTGAAGAACGGGCCGGTGCGCCCGCAGCCCATCTGCACGTCGTCGACGATCAGCAGCATGTCGTGGCGCCGGCACAGGTCGGCGAGGCCGCGCAGCCACTCGTCGCGCGCGACGTTGATGCCGCCCTCGCCCTGCACGGTCTCCACGATCACGGCGGCCGGCTCGTTGAGGCCCGAGCCGCTGTCGTCGAGCAGCCGCTCGAACCACAGGAAGTCCTCGACCTTGCCGTCCAGGTAGTTGTCGTACGGCATCGGGGTGGCGTGCACCAGCGGGATGCCGGCGCCGCCGCGCTTCATCGAGTTGCCGGTGACCGACAGCGCGCCGAGCGTCATGCCGTGGAAGGCGTTGGTGAAGTTGATGATCGACTCGCGGCCGGTGACCTTGCGGGCCAGCTTGAGCGCCGCCTCGACCGCGTTCGCGCCGGCCGGGCCGGGGAACATGATCTTGTAGTCGAGGCTGCGGGGCGCCAGAACGACGTCCTGGAAAGTCTCGAGGAAGTCACGCTTCGCGACGGTCTGCATGTCCAGCGCGTGCGTGACGCCGTCGCGCTGGATGTAGTCGATCAGCGCCTGCTTCAGGACCGGGTTGTTGTGCCCGTAGTTGAGCGCGCCCGCGCCGGCGAAGAAGTCGAGGTACGGCGTGCCGTCCTCCCCGTACAGCCACGAACCGGTGGCGCGGTCGAACACGACCGGCCAACTTCGGCTGTAGCTGCGAACCTCGGACTCAAGAGACTCGAAAACGTTCACTGCACTCCTCAAACGCAGGGACATCCCATGGATGCGCTTTCGGCTTCCACGGCCAGATGTCCGTCAACGGGATGATCGCTAGGCGGACACAGCGCTGATGCCCGGCGATCTCATGTCTGGTGCCTGGCCGAACGGTCCGATGCGGAACCGCACCTCGGACTCGTGCTCGTCCGGGAACGCGCCGGCATCGAACGAGCCGGCCTCGTCAATCTTCGCCCCCCACCGCTTCGCGAGCGAGGCGAAGAGCGCGTTGGACGGGGCGTTGTCGGGGGTGACCGTGGTCTCCATGAACCGCACGCCCTCGTCGGCGAGGCGGCTGACCAGGGCATCCAGCAGCGCGGCGGCCGTGCCCCGGCCGCGCTGGGAGCCGTCCACCGCGATCTGCCACACCACGACGGTGTCGGGGGCGGCAGGCCGGCGGTAGCCGATCACGAAGCCGACGATCTCGTCGCCGACCCGGGCGACGAGCGATGTGTCGGCGAAATCGTGGCACCACATGAGGTACGCGTACGAGGAGTTCAGGTCGAGCTTTCCGGAATCGCGCGCGATTCGCCAGATTGCTCCGCCGTCCTCTATAGACGGACTGTTGATCTCTCGCTCCGACGGCCCCCGTATGTCACCGTTGGCACGGTTGGCGTGCTTTCCGGACATACCAAAGGAACGTAACAGAGAATTTTCGCGCGCTCAGAACGAGCAGGTCAGCGGGGCCGTATCACCTGCGACTTCGGAATATACCGTGTGACAACCCTCGCAGTTTTGTTGCGATCAAGACAAGAATCGTGGTATATAGCCGGGTGGCCATTAGGATCTTCCTGGTTGACGACCATGAGATCGTCCGGCGTGGTATCGGCGACCTGTTCGAGGACCATCCTGATCTTCAGATCGTCGGCGAAGCGGCTTCGGTTGCCGAAGCCACGACACGCATCCCCACGAGCGGCGCCGACGTGGCCGTCCTCGATGTCCGGATGCCCGACGGAAACGGCGTCGAACTGTGCCGTGACCTGCGCTCGCAGCTGCCGGACCTGCGCTGCCTGATCCTGACCTCGTACTCCGACGACGAGGCCCTGCTGAACGCGATCATGGCCGGCGCGTCCGGGTTCGTGCTGAAGGAGGTCCTCGGCAGCGACCTGATCAGCGCGATCCGCACGGTCGGCGCCGGCGGCTCGCTGCTGGACGGCCGCACCACGGAGGCGCTGATGAAGCGCCTGCGCCGCGGCCGCGACGGCGAGGGCCCGCTCGCGGACCTGACCGAGCAGGAGCGCGCGGTGTTCGACCTGATCGGCGAGGGCATGACGAACCGCCAGATCGCGGAGCGCCTCTACCTGGCTGAGAAGACGGTGAAGAACTACGTCTCCCACCTGCTGGCGAAGCTCGGCATGCAGCGCCGCACCCAGGCCGCCGTCCTGGCGGCGGAACTCAAGTCCCGCAAACCCACCGACGGCTGACCCATCAAGTTGCCCACACCCCACCCAGTTATCCACAGAACCCGCTGACCAGCCCTTTTAGTCAGGGGGCACCGGTAGACTGGCATGTGAGGGTGGCCCCCGGGACAGGGTGGGGCTTTCGTTTCTTGCGTTCTGCACGCGCGTGCGCGCGAGCTTCGGCGTGGGCGGGGGCTGACGGGAGCGCGGGGCGGGCGGCCTGCCCATGTGGCGGACTGGGGCCGGCCGGGGCTCGGGTGGCGGACTCTTGGGTGCTTGCCGATCGTGCTGGCGGGAGCCGGGCGGGCCGCCTGCTCATGTGGCGGACAGTTGGGTGTCGCGCTGATGGGCGCGGCCACCGTTCGCGCGGCGCGGCCTGCTCATGGACGGGGCCGAGCGCATTCGCGGCTACACCAATTCCGAATGTGCGCCGGTGTTGCATTGCGTATGCGGAAATGGTGCGGGATCGCCGCGATTAGGCCGGGCAGGGCAAACAATTCCGGCATGCGGCCGAGCGGTGATTGGTGCCTACGAAATGCTGTATGCGCTCACATTTCCGGCCCTCACACCGCCCCCAGTGGCACCCGCCACGTCAACCGTGTCCCGCCCTCGGGGCCTGGCCCGACGACCAGCGAACCACCGCACTTCGTGGCCCGGTGGTCCATGCCCAGCAGGCCCGAGCGGGCCACGCCGGGCGGGAAGCCCACCCCGTCGTCCACCACGTCGATCACCAGGTCCGTCGTCGCCTCGACCGTCACCACGACCGTGCTCGCGTGCGAGTGGCGCATCGCGTTGCTGACCGCCTCACGCAGCACCGCCGTCGCGTGCGCCGCGAGCTCCTCGTTCACCAGCGTGTCGATCGCACCGGAGATCCGCACCGACGGCGACACCGGCGAGTCCGCCGACAGCTCGTCCACGATGTCCAGCAGCTCCCGGCGCAGGCTGGAGTCCGCCGGCGCCCCGGCCGTGTGCAGGTCGAAGATCGACGTGCGGATCTCGCGCACCGTCTCGTCCAGCTGCTCGACCGCCCGCGACACCCGCGACCGCACCTGCGGGTCGACGATCCGCCGCACCGTCCCCTGCAGGCTCATGCCGGTCGCGAACAGGCGCTGGATCACGTGATCGTGCAGGTCACCGGCGATGCGATCACGGTCGGCGAGCACGTCGAGCTGCCGCTGCGCCCGGTGCTTCTCCGCCAGCTCCATCGCGAACGCCGCCTGGTCCGCGAACGACGCGAGCAGCGGCACCTCGGTGCGGACGTACTGCGCCGCGCCCTTCTCCCGCATCGCCAGCAGCACGCCGCGCACCACGTTGCCCGCACCGAACGGCACCGCGACCGCCGGGCCGTCGTCGCCGCCGGGTGGCCAGTCGTCGGGCGCCAGGTCCGACAGGTTCGGGATGATCTCCGAGGTCCGGCTGCGGAACACCCCGGCCACCATCGGCTCGGCCGCGTTGATCCGCACGCCGGCGAGCTCGTCGCCGCGCTTGCCCGCACCGGCCCGGGCCATCACGTGGCCGGTGGGGTCCGCGAGCAGGATCAGCGCGCAATCCGACTTGGACAGCTCGCGGGTCTTCTCGGCGATCGTGTCCAGCGCGTCCTGGCTCGACGCGCCACCGAGCAGCATCGCGTTGACCTCGCGCGAGGCCTCGAGCCAGTGCTCGCGCGTGCGCGTCTCCTCGAACAACCGCGCGTTCTCGATCGCGACCCCGGCTGCGGCGGCCAGGCCCTGCAGCACCACCTCGTCGTCGGAGGTGAACTCGGCCGCGCCGCGCTTCTCGGTCAGGTAGAGGTTGCCGAAGATCTCATCCCGGACACGAATCGGGGCGCCGAGGAAGCTGCGCATCGACGGATGGTTGGGCGGGAAGCCGACGGACGCCGGGTGCTCGGTGAGGTTCGCGACGCGGACGGTCTCCGGATGCTCGATCAGCACGCCCAGCAGGCCGCGGCCCTCCGGCAGGTTGCCCATCACGGCCGTGGTCTCGTCGTCCACGCCGACATGCACGAACTCGGAGAGCCGCTCGCGCTGGTCGGTACTCAGCACGCCGAGCGCGCCGTAGCGGGCGTCGACCAGCTCGACCGCGGTGCGCACGATCCGGTTCAGCGTGCCCTCGAGCTCGAGGCCGGCGCCGACCGCGACCACGGCGTCGAGCAGGCCCTGCAGCCGGTCGCGGGTGCGGACGATCTCACCCAGCCGGTTCTGCAGGTCCCCGAGCAGCCCGTCGAGGATCAGCCCGTCCGGCTGCGCGCCACCGCGATGTGACGTGCGACCCGGCTGTTCCGGCATGGCGATCCCGACTGTCCAGCGAAGGCGGCGACGTCCGCCTCCAGCGAAAACATAGCTCTTCAGCATCTCGGCTATCGGCAAACGGCGACGCTGTGTTACCAGAACTGCGGAGCGTGACCGGAAATTCGGACATCGCGGCCAGGGCCGAACGGCATCGGAGTGATTTCGCGGCGACAACGGCATGACCAGCGGCGTAACGCGCAGGCCGGGCGTCACGACTGGCACTTTGTATGGCGGCTCGGTAACCGACAAGGGAGGTGACCGGTTGCGCAGCAAGCCACTGAATCTGGCGGAGCTGTCGCGGCCGGAGTCCCTGAAGCTGCTCGACGACGTGCCGATCGGCCGCATCGTCTACACGGTGCGCGCGCTGCCGGCGATCGTGCCGGTACGCCACCTGGTGGACAACGGCATGATCGTCGTGCGCACGCACGTCGGCGCGGAGTGCGCGGGATCGGTGGTGGCCTACCAGGCGGACGACCTGGGGTCGCCGGACGACCACGCCGAGGCCTGGACGGTGACGGTGACCGGGGTGGCGCGGCGCGTGCTCGACCCAGGCGAGCTCGCCCACTACGCGGCACGGCTCGCCCCGCTCGTCGAGGCGGCGACCCTGGAGACGATCCGGATCTACCCGGAGATCGTCACGGGGTACCGGCTGATCCGCAGTCCCGCCGTTTGACGGTTACGGACCGCGTCGACCTCGCGTTACGTTCCAACCCATGCGTCGTCAGGCTCTGGCCGCCGTCGCGGCGGTGGCCGCGATCACGGCCACCGTGGTCACCACGTCGTCCCCGTCCGCCGCGCCCGTGGCGCGCGCCGCGGCGCCGACCGACGTGATCGTGCACCTGTTCGAGTGGCCGTGGGACTCGGTCGCGGCCGAGTGTCAGAACGTGCTGGGGCCCAAGGGGTTCGCGGCCGTGCAGGTGTCGCCACCGCAGGAACATGTTGTCGTGCAAGGCTTTCCGTGGTGGCAGGACTACCAGCCGGTGAGCTACCAGCTGAACTCGCGGCGTGGCGACCGGGCGGCGTTCGCGTCGATGGTGCAGACCTGCCACACGGCCGGCGTCAAGATCTACGTCGACGCGGTGATCAACCACATGGCCGGTGGCGGGTCGACCGGGCCGGGCAGCGGCGGGTCGACGTACTCGCAGTACGCGTACCCGGCGGTGCCCTACGGCGACGGCGACTTCCACCACTGCGGCCGCAACGGCAACGACGACATCGTCAACTGGGGCGACCGGTGGGAGGTGCAGAACTGCGAGCTCGTGGACCTGTCCGACCTGAAGACCGAGTCGCAGTACGTGCGGGACAAGCTCGCCGGGTACCTGAACGACTTGATCTCGGTGGGGGTGGACGGCTTCCGGGTCGACGCGGCGAAGCACATGCCGGTGGGTGACCTGCAGGCTCTGTCCGGGATGTTGAACGGGAATCCCTATATATATCAAGAGGTCATCGAGGGCGGCCCGGGCGAGATCAGCCCGACGGAGTACACCGGTGTCGGTGACGTGACGGAGTTCCGCTACGGAGACACGGTGAGCGCGGCGTTCCGAAACGGGAACCTGCCGCAGGCCGCGTCGGTCGCCGACTCGATGCTGCTGGCGAGTGACAACGCGGTCTCGTTCATCGACAACCACGACACGCAGCGCAACGGCAAGCCGGTTCTGACCTATAAGGACGGTGCGCCCTACGCGCTCGCCGAGGCGTTCATGCTGGCCTGGCCGTTCGGGCACGCGCAGGTCATGTCGAGCTTCTCGTTCGGCGGGTCGGACCAGGGCCCGCCGGCGGACGCCGCCGGGAAGACGTCGCCGGTGTCGTGCGGCAACGGCTGGGAGTGCGAGCACCGCTGGCGCACGACGGCGAACCTGGTCGGGTTCCGCAACGAGGTGTGGGGCACGGACGTGACGAACTTCTGGACCAACGGCGGCGACCAGCTCGCCTTTGGCCGTGGGGACAAGGGTTTCGTGGTGTTCAACCGTTCGGGTGGCGCGCTGTCGCAGGCGTTCCAGACGAGCCTGCCGGCGGGCACCTACTGCGACGTGGCGGCCGGCGACCCGGGCGCCGGTTGCCCGACGGTCCAGGTGGGCACGGACGGCCGCGTGACGGCAACCGTCCCGGCGAACGGCATGCTGGCCATCCACACCGGCGCTCGCACCTAGGAGTTGTCCACAGGCCCCGGCTTGCGGCCCCGAAACCGTCAGACCGCCCGAATAGACTGGAAAACGGGGGGCCCCCGCGCGGCGCATGGCTGTCCACAGCCGGGGCGGCTTGCGGGCAGGCCGTGGCTGGCCGGCCGGGAGCTGATCGGCGGCCTGCAGACCGAGCCGGACTATGGGCGTAGGCCCGCGAAGATCACCTCGAGCGTTCGGCCCCGGAGGTCGGCGCTCCACCCACCCTGCAGCGCGCCCTGCGCCGTCGCGGTGAGCAGGGCCATCACCTCGTCCAGGCGGACGTCCGGGCGCACCGCGGCGGCCTCGCGGGCCCGGTCGAGCAGGGTGCCGATCGCGTCTCGCAGGCCGCTCACCGGGTCCGCCACGCCGACGGGCACGCCGTGCTGTGCGAGCAGCTCGACCACCGCCCTCTTCGCCGCGGCCTGCTCGACCACCCGCGTGAAGAACGTGAACAGCCCCGTCGCCGGGTCGCCGGAGGCCAGCTCGGTCACCTCGGCGGTCAGGCGCGCGAGCAGGTCCTTGACGATCGCCGCCAGCAGGTCCTGCTTGGTCGGGAAGTGCCGGAACACCGTGCCGATCGCGACGCCCGCCCGCGCGGCGACGTCCTCTGTGGACGCCGCGGCGCCGTGTCGCGCGAACACCTCCTCGGCGGCGGCCAGGATCCGTTCCCGGTTGCGCCGGGCGTCGGCGCGCAGCGGCTTGCTTGACAAAGTGAGTCTCCACTCATAATCATTAACGTGAGCGCTCACTCATCTTAGCCGCACGACCGGGAGTGACCGATGACAGCAGAGGTGCGCGAGGGAATCGAGGACTACTTCCTTGGCCGGCCGCACGAACAGCTGTGGGCGCCGGACGTGGTGATCGAGGCGCCGTTCGCGGCGCCCGGCCAGCCGCGGCGGTACGAGGGGGCCGCCACGTTCCTCGAGGCGACGCGGCGGACGCGGGAGTCCTTCCCGGTTCGGTTCGAGACCTTCCGGTACACCGCCGTGCACCAGACGACGGACCCGGAGGTGACGGTGCTGGAGTACGAGCTGGGCGGCACCGCGTTGACGACGGGCAAGCAGGCGTCGGCGCCGTTCGTGGCGGTGATGCGCGTGCGGGACGGGCGGATCGTGCTGTGGCGCGAGTACCAGGACAAGCTCGCGATCGCGGCCGCCCTCGGCTACCTCCCGACCTAACCCCCGCGCGCACGCACGCGCAGAACGCCAGAAACGAAAGCCTCCGCCCTCTCCGCGGGGGTCGGCAAAGGTCGATTGTTGGTCAGGTGGGGATTCCGAGCTGGGCTCGGGAGTGGTTTCGGTGTAGTGAGGCCGCGGCCACAGTGCAGCCGGTTTCGATGTGCCAGTGGTTGCGCACGTAGCGGGCGATCGGGGTGGGTGCGCCCCGCAGCCAGGGTGATCGATTCCCAGCCCCGTGAATGGCGGCCCCCGCCCTCTCCGGGGGCACCCCTCACATGCCAGTCTACCGGCGACCCCTGACGAAACCCGTGGTCACGGTGTTCCTGTGGACAACTCGGTGCACTGTGGACAACTGCGCTACGGCACCACGTGCACGGTGATCGAGCCGAGGCGGTCGAACTCGGCGAGGTACGTCTCGCCCGCGGTCATCGGGACCGCTGCGTGCAGGGCGCCGGTCATGATCAGGTGGCCCGGTTCGAGGGCGACGCCGCGTTCGCCCAGGGTGTTGGCGAGCCAGGCGACCACGGCGACCGGGTCGCCGAGTGCCGCGGCGCCCGCGCCGGTGTCGACCAGCTCGCCGTCGCGGCTCAGTGCCATCCCTACCAGCCTTGTGTCCACTTCGGACAGCGGGACCAGCCGCGCGGATCGGGCCACGGCGCCGTTCGACGCCAGGTCGGCGATCGTGTCGGCCAGTCGGATCCGCCAGTCGACTATGCGCGAGTCGACGATCTCCACGGAGGCGCCCACCCCCGCGACCGCGGCCCGCGCGTCGTCGACGGTCACGCCGGGGCCTTGCAGCCCCGCGCCCATCACGAACACGATCTCCGCCTCGATCTTGGGCTGGATGAACGCGCCGGCCGAGATCTCCGCGCCGTCACCGTACACAGTGGACTCGAAGACCGGCGCGAAGTCCGGCGAGTCCATGCCGATCATGCGCTGCATGGGCTTGGACGTCAGGCCGACCTTGTGCCCGACGATCCGGTCGCCGTCCGCGAGCAGGAGCCGCACGAGCTCCTGCTGGATCAGGTAACCCTCGTCGGCGCCGAGCGTGGGGTCGGCGTCGGTGAACGGCGGGACGGGGACCCGGCTGCGCCGCGCCTCGTAGAGCTGCCTGGCCATCTCCTGGGGATCCACCGCACCCTCCCGTCCGCCGACAGCACCAGCCAGACCGAGCCGGCGCAGGCGAGCATGCCGGCGAGGCCGAGCCAGCCGACCCGCTCGCCGAACATCAACGACGCCCACAGCATCGTGGTCGGTGGCGTCAGGTACAGCAAGGTGCTGGCCCGGGTCGCGCCGAACGTCCGCAGCGCGAGCAGGTAGCAACCGTAGCCACCGAACGTCGACAGCACGACCACCCACGCGACCGCCCACCAGAACCCCGCGGTGGCCGGCGGGGCGAGCCGGCCGGCGGTCGCGGCGGCCGCGACGAACACGCCGGCCGACACCAGGCAGTGGATCGTCAGCGAGTCGAACAGCGGCGTCGCGAGCCGCCACCGGCGGTCCAGCAGCGTGCCGGCCGAGAGGGCGAGCATGCCGCCGGCGACCAGCACGTACCCCAGCGGCGGCCCGCCGCCCGCCGCGTCGCCCGCGACGACCAGCCCCACGCCGCCGACCCCGGCCGCGAGCCCGAGCCACTGACGTGCGCGGACCGGCTCGCCGAGCACCGGCCCGGCCAGGGCGCCGACCACCAGCGGCTGCAGCACCGCGATCAGCGCCGCGACCCCCGCCGGCACGCCGAGCCCGACGCCGGTCACGACGCCGGCCAGGTAGAGGCTCTGGCAGAGCAGGCCGAGCAGCGCCTGGCGGGGCAGCTCCGCGCGGCGCCACCGCGGCCGGCGCACCGCCATGATCGCGGCCAGGATCGCGGCGGCGGCGAGGTAACGCCAGGCCAGCAGCGTGTCGGCCGGTGCCTCGGCGGTGCCCAGCCGGGCCCCGACGAAGCCCGAGCTCCACATCACGACCAGCCCGGCGGCGGCGAGTAGACCTGTCACGGAACCCAGGTAAACACACCGGTCGGTATACTGTCAGTGGAGGTGGGGCCGATGGTGACGATGACCCCGGCCGCCGAGCGGCTGCTGGCCGCGGCGAGCGACCTGTTCTACACGCGCGGCATCCACGCCGTCGGCGTCGACCTGATCGCGGAGGTCGCCGGCACCACGAAGAAGACGCTCTACGACCGGTTCGGCTCGAAGGACGCCCTGGTCGCGTCGTACCTGCAGCAGCGGTTCGAGCGGTGGCGCGCGTTCGTCGAAGCCTGGCTGGCCGAGCACGGACGCGGGCCGGTCGAGGCGCTCGACGCGCTGGAGGCGTGGCTCGCCGGCAACACGTACGGGTGCGCTTTCGTCAACGCCCACGCCGAGATCGGCCGCGCCGACCATCCGGCGATCGCGGTCGTCCGGGGAGAGAAGGAGTGGATGCGGTCGCTGTACGAGGAGCTCGCACCCGGCCTGGGCGCGCAGCTGCACCTGGTCCACGAGGGCGCGATCATCGCGGGGTCGGTCGGCGGCCAGCCGGACGCGATGGACAACGCGCGGGCGGCCGCGCGAACCCTGCTCGGAAACGCGGTGCGCCGGCCGTGATCTTCGCGGTATAAACGGCTCGTGGAATACGTGCGGCTTGGCAGGTCCGGGCTGAAGGTGTCGCCGATCTGCCTGGGGATGATGACCTTCGGTGACCCGCAGCGGCGCGAGTGGTTCCTGACCGAGGAGCAGGGCGAGCCGATCGTGCGGCGGGCGGTCGACGCGGGGATCAACTTCTTCGACACGGCCGACCTGTACTCGGCCGGCGTGACCGAGGAGATCACCGGCCGGCTGCTGGCCAGGCTGTTCGCGAACCGTGACGACTACGTCCTCGCGACGAAGCTCTACTACCCCACCGGCCCCGGCCCGAACGACCGCGGTTTGTCCCGCAAGCACGTGATGTCGGCGATCGACGCCTCGCTGCGCCGGCTGGGCACCGACCACGTGGACCTCTACCAGATCCACCGGTGGGACCCGGAGACGCCGGTCGAGGAGACCATGGGGGCGCTGCACGACGTCGTGCAGTCCGGGAAGGTGCGCTACCTCGGCGCGTCGACGATGCCGGCGTGGCGGTTCGCGAAGGCCCAGTACACCGCGCGGGCGCACGGGTGGACGCCGTTCGTGTCGATGCAGAACTACTACAACCTGCTGTACCGCGAGGAGGAGCGGGAGATGGTCCCACTGTGCCTCGACGAGGGTGCCGGGCTGCTGCCGTGGAGCCCGCTGGCGCGCGGCATGCTGGCGGGCAACCGCGAGCGCGGCGGCGTCCGGAACACGACGCGGGCCGGGAGCGACCAGTTCGCGGAGGAGCTGTACACCGACGACGACTTCGACGTGGTGGACGCGGTGCGGGCGGTGGCGGACAAGCGCGGGGTGCCGGCGGCGCAGGTCTCGCTGGCGTGGCTGCTGGGCAACCCGGCGGTGACGGCACCCATCGTCGGCGCGACGAAGCCGCACCACATCGACGACGCGGTCGCGGCCACGACGCTCACGCTGGACGACGACGAGCGGGCCGCGCTGGAGGCGCCCTACCGCCCGCACGAGGTCACCCCGAAGCCGTACTGACCGTCCACAGCCCCCGAACCGGGGATTGACACCGCCGAGCAGGGCGTCTGTGGCGGGACCGGCCGATGGGCCCCCGAATCCGAAAGCGTAGCGGCGGGGGCCGACGAGAACCGGGTCGTGCGAGGGGCTGTGGACAGGCGGGGTCAGCGGATGTCGTCCACGTGGTGGATGTTGGCCACGTCCGTGTCGTCCGCCGACGGGGTGGCGGCGAACCAGCCGTCCAGGATCTCCGACAGCAGGGGGGCGCTCGTCAGGCGCAGCGACAGCGCCAGCACGTTCGCGTCGTTCCAGCGGCGGGCGCCGCGGGCCGTCTCCGCGTCGGCGCACAGCGCGGCGCGCACGCCGGGCACCTTGTTCGCCGCGATGGAGGCGCCCGTGCCCGTCCAGCAGGCCACGATCGCCTGGTCCGCGCGCCCCTCCGCGACGTCGCGCGCGGCGGCCTCGCTCGCCCACGCCCAGTCGGCGCGCTCGTCGGCGTTCAGGGCGCCGTGCACGACCGGGTCGTGGCCGCGGCCGCGCAGCTCCGCCACGATCGTCTCCGCCACGCCCACCCGCTCGTCCGCGGCCACCGAAATCCTCATGCCTACAGTTTCCGGTACATGATGTGCAGCCCGACGAACCCCTTCGTCGCGTGCTCGAAGGCCTCCGGCAGCGTCGCCACGATCTCGAAGCCCAGCGACCGCCACAACGCGACCGCCCGGGTGTTCGTCTCGACCACCGCGTTGAACTGCATCGCGCGGTAGCCGTCGGCCCGCGCGAGGTCCAGCACGTGCTCGCCGAGCGCGCGGCCGACGCCGCGGCCGCCGTGCCCCGGTGCCACCATGAAGCTCGCGGTCGCGACGTGCGAGGCCGGGCCCATGTGGTTCCGGCCCATCTTCGCGGTCCCCAGCACGGTGTCGCCGTCCACCGCGACGACCGTGCGCGCCGGCGGCGTGGCCATCCACATCTCCCGCGCAAACCCCTCCGTAACATCCCGGTCCCACGTATAGGTGGCACCGGCCGCCACGATGTCGCGCAGGAACGGCCAGATCTGGACCCAGTCGTCGCTGGTCGCCTCGCGAATGCGCACGAAGCCAGCATGCCACCCTCCGCCAAGGGTTTTCGTGCCCGCGGCACACGATCGAGCGTTACCGATCAGTTACTCTGCCGACCGGTCAACCAGGGGTCCACTGTGGAGCCATGAGACTCAGACTCACCGGCGCGCTGCTTGCCGCCGCCACCCTCTTGGCCACCATCTTCGTCGGCTCCGCGAGCGCCGACACGAACACCCAAGCCGCCGGCACGACGTCGGCGAACCCCTACGCGCGGACCAGCCTGGTTCTCACGCTGCAGGTGCCGCGCAGCTACCCCAGGTCGGTCGTGCTCCGTTGCCAGCCCCCCGGCGGGTCGCACCCGAACGCCGCGCAGGCCTGCCGCGAAGTGAACATCGCGCGCGGCAACTTCAACCGCCTGCCCGGCGCGCCGACGGTGGCGGCGTGCACCATGGTGTTCCGCCCCGTCGTCGCCTCCGTGTGGGGCGTGTACCGCGGTCGGTGGGTCTTCTGGCAGCACCGCTACGCCAACCCGTGCCTGCTGCGCACCGCGACCGGCACCGTCTACGCCTTCTGAGCCCGCCCGCCTCCGCAAGGCTCGTGGCGGTACGTCAGGTCACCGCCACGAGCCGCGTGGAGCGCACCACACCGGCCGCGACGTCGAGCACGCCGACCGTGCCGTGCGGCTGGCGGCGCCGGTCGGTCGGTGAGCCGGGGTTGAAGATCCGTATCCCGTCGCCGGTCTCGTCCAGCGGGATGTGCGAGTGGCCGAACACGACGAGCTCGGCGTCGGGGAAGCGGCGGCGCATCCGCGCGGTGCGGCCGGTCTTGTGACCGCTGTCGTGGATCATGCCGACCCGCAGGCCGTCGAGGTCCACCGTGAGCGTCTCCGGGGCACCCCACGCGACCACGTCCGGGCCGTCGTTGTTCCCGGCAACCACGTGCACCGGCGCGAACTCCGCCAGCTCGTCGAGCACGGACGGCACGCAGACGTCACCGGCGTGCAGGATCACGTCCGCGCCGCGCAGCACGTCGGCGACCCGTGGCGGGCACGACCGCCACCGGCGCGGCGCGTGCGTGTCGGCCAGGACGACCACTCGCACGTTTCCTCCTTATATAAGACGTGACTGTTATTCTCGACCGGTGCACGCGTTCGACGTCCTCGGCGACCCGGTACGCCGCCGCATCCTGGAGCTGCTCGCCGACGGCGAGCAGGCGGCGGGCGAGGTCTCCGCGGTCGTGCAGGAGGAGTTCGGCATCACCCAGCCCGCGGTCTCCCAGCACCTGAAGGTACTCCGGGAGAACGGGTTCGCCCGGGTCCGCGCCGAGGGCACGCGGCGGCTGTACGCGGTCGAGCCGGCACCGCTGCGCGAGGCCGGCCAGTGGTTCGAGGACCACTTCCGCCGCCTCTGGACCCCGCACCTGGACGCCCTGGCCACCGAGCTCGCGCGCGGCAAGAAGCAGCGCCGGCACAAGTAGGACACATGCCGGGAGGCCCGCACGTTGCGTGCGGGCCTCCCGGCCTCCCCTGACTCAGCGGCCGGGCCGCTGCCCGATGCCGTTCACGATCGCGGTGTCGACGGCGGAGTAGCTGTACACGGTCCCCGCCTTGACCCCGTTCAGCGGAGCGACCAGGACCGAACGCTCGCCGATGTACCGGCCGGTCTTCGGGTCGATGATCATGTCGACCCGTCGGTAGTCGTCCGCCACGCCGAACGCCGTGCCCTTGCGACCATCGAGGTTGGCGAACTGCTCGGTCACCTCGACAGTGGGGAGCTCGGCGAGCACCCGGTAGAACGCCGCCCGCAGATCGGGGGGCACCGGAATGACGACCATGACATGCATGAGGGTCTCCATCGCCAGCTTGTCGGGTGTCTCCTTCATGGGCCCTTGGAGATCCGGGGGAGGCGCGAGCTCCTCGCGGAGCGAGGCAAGGAGCTTGTCGGGGTCACGTGGCAGCGAGTCCAGGAACTCCTCCGTCGGCCATCCCCAGTCGCCCTTCATGCTGCATGGCTTGCGGCCTTGCTCCTTGGCGAACCAGTCGCCGCACGGCATCCGGTACGTCTCCTGGGGCCACGGGGCGTCATCGCCGACGGCACCGTCGGCGCGAGCCTGCTTCTCGGTGCCCCGCAACCACTTGCGCTTGCCGGTTTCGCCGCGCAGCCACAGCCAGTCCTGCGTCTGGTCCTGCGGCACCCAGGTCTCGTAGCGCTCTTCCCCCAGCCAGGTGTAGTACTCCGGCGCCTCGTCGAGCTGGGATCCCCACCACACGTGCTCCACGATGAGGCGGTACTGGCCCGGGCGGAGCGGCATGTCCACCTGATCGATCCGCGCCGCCGCGGCCCGCAGCTGATCCGCGGCCGACCTGGCCGAGTCGGCGATCGGCTGCCGTTCGCGTTGCCCGTGCTCGTCGAGCCCGGACGCCGAGCGGGCCACCAGGACGCCCGCCACGAGAGCGGCGGCCGCGGCGGCCGCACTGGCCGCGATGGTCCAGCGCGGCCAACCCCTGGCCCTGGGCCGCGCCGAAGCGGGGACGGCCGGCACCGCCACGTCCTCCCCACCGGAGACCAGCTCCGCGCGGGCCTGTGCCAGCCTCCGACGATCGGTGTCCACATCGGACCGCAGGTTCGCCAGCGCCTCGTCCAGCTGCTCGTCGGACCACACCTCACGCACGTTCTCGTCAGGCATCGCCTGCCTCCTCTCCCCGTTCGACATGCCGAGGCGCGTTGGCACGCAACCACTTCCGCACCCGGTGCAATCGTGATCGGACGGTGCCGGCAGGGATCCCGAGGGCGTCGGCGACCTCGGCGGTGTCCAAGCCGGCCCAGCACGTCAGGAGCAATACATCTCTGTCTCCTTCGGAAAGCTGGGCCAGCACCCCGGCGAGGCGGGCAGCCATCGCCGCGGCGTCCACCCGGTCCGCGACCCGGCTGTCGTGGCTCGCGGTGTGGTCGGGCGTGTGGCCGGCACTGCGCGCGATCGCTCGCAGGCCGCGGACCTCCTGGCGTACCTGCCTGCGCAGCAGGTTGGTGGCGATCCCGTACAGCCAGGAGCGCACCACGCCGCGGCGCGGGTCGTAGGAGTGCCGCTGGTTGAGCGCGACCAGGAACGTCTCGCTCACCAGGTCGTGCGCGGCGTCGGCGCCCACCCGCCGGGCCAGGTAGCGGTGCAGGGGCTGGGCATAGTCGTCGAACAGCCTGCCGAACTCGACCGCCGGTTCGGGTCCGCCCAGGTAGGGGCGGTCCCGGTCGGCCGGCACCTCGTCCAGCGACTCTCGGGGCATCGTCCTCACATCAGGTGTTGCCCGATGCTCCCGGGCGCGTTCACGCGCGGCCGGCGATCAGTGCGACAGCAGCTGCGCGCAGCGGATCAGTCCCAGGTGGGAGTAGGCCTGCGGGTGGTTGCCCAGCGAGCGCTCGGCGACCGGGTCGTACTCCTCCGGGAGCAGGCCCGTCGGGCCGGCCGCGTCGACGATCTGCGCGAACAGGTCCTCCGCCTCCGTGCGCCGCCCGGTCAGCAGGTACGCCTCGATCATCCACGCCGCGCACAGGTGGAAGCCGCCCTCGTTGCCCGGCAGGCCGTCGTCGCGGTGGTAGCGGTAGACCGTCGACCCGCTGCGCAGCTCCGCCTCCGTGGCGGTGACCGTGTCGTGGAAGCGCTCGTCCGCCGGGTCCAGCAGGCCGACCATGCCGATCAGCAACGTGGCCGCGTCGAGGTCCGTGCCGTCGTAGGCGGTGGTGAACGAGCGGACCTCGTCGTTCCAGCCGTTGGTGAGCACGTCGGCCGCGATCTGGTCGCGCAGGCCCGGCCACGACGGCTCGACCTCCCGGCCGTAGCTCTCCGCGAGCCGCACCGCGCGGTCGATCGTCAGCCAGCACATGACCTTGGAGTAGACGTGGTGGCGCGGGCGGTGCCGCTCCTCCCAGATGCCGTGGTCGGGCTCGTGCCAGCGCCGCGCGACCGCTTCGGCCATCGCGCACACCATGCGCCAGTCGTCGTCGGTGAGCTTGCCGCGCGCCTCCGACAGCGCCGCCACGAGATCCACGACCGGACCGAACACGTCCAGCTGCACCTGCTGGTTCGCGAGGTTGCCGACGCGGACGGGCCGCGAGCCGGCGTACCCGGGCAGCGTGTCGATCACGGCCTCGGCGGGCAGCGTGGTCCCGGTGATCGTGTACAGCGGGTGCAGCAGCTCCGGGCTCGGCAGCGTGGCGAGCACGCCGTGCAGCCAGCGCAGGAAGCCCTCCGCCTCGGTGACCGAGCCGACCGACACCAGCGCCTTCGCCGTCATCGCGCCGTCGCGCAGCCAGCAGTAGCGGTAGTCCCAGTTGCGGATGCCACCGAGCTCCTCGGGCAGCGACGTGGTGGCCGCCGCCATGATCGAGCCGGTCTCCTCGTGACACAGGCCGCGCAGCGTCAGCGCCGAGCGGGCCACCAGGTCCTTCTCCACCGCGGGCAGCGACAGGCCGTCGAGCCACTCCGACCAGTACGCCGCCGAACGCGCGGCCCGGTCCCGCTCGGGCACCGGATGCGGGTCGAGGTCGTTGGTGCCGCAGCGCAGCTCGAGCACGACCGGCGCGTCGGGCGCCGGCGTGAGCACGGCGCGGGCCGTGTCGTGCATGCCGTCGGAGGTGATCTCCCAGGCGACGCCGGGCGCCCGCAGCGCCACCGGGTCCGACGTGCCGAGCACGCGCAGCCCGTCGTCGGACGCGACCAGCCGGACCTGCACCTGCGCGAACTCGGGGCGGGGTGCGAACTCCACGACCGCGGGCGCGGTGCCCGACAGGACGCGGACCAGGTCGGTGCGGTGGCCGGAGGAGTAGTGGTCGAGGTAGTCGGTGACGAGCAGGCCCGACCAGCGGGTCTCGACGGTCATCGTGCCCGGCAGGTAGCGCTGGCCCAGCGGCAGCCCACCGCGCTCCGGCGTGATCGAGAAGTAGCCGGCCGCCGAGCCGCCGAGCAGGTCCGCGAACACCGCGGCCGAGTCCGGCTCCGGGTGGCACAGCCAGGTCAGCCGCGCGTCCGGGGTCAGCAGGGCGACCGACCGCTCGCTCGCGAGCATGGTCAGCCGCTCGATCGGCGGCGCCTGCTCGCCGTAGAGCCACAGGCGCCGCTCCTCGAGCAGGAACGCGAGCACCATGCCGACCTCGCCGGGGTCGGCGATGCGGAACCCGGCGAGCGTCTCGCCCGGACCGACCTTCACCCCGAGGTCCGGCCCGGACAGCCGGGCGAACGCCTTCTCGTCGGTGACGTCGTCGCCGAGGAACACCGCGGCCGTGGCGCCGACCTGGTGGCGCAGCACGTCCAGCGCCCGGCCCTTGTCGGTCTGCACCACCGCGAGCTCGATGACCTGCTTGCCCTCCGTCACCTGCACGCCGTCCCACGTGCACGGCCCGGACCGCACGGCCTGCTCCGTGCGCTCCGCCACCTCGGGCTCGGCGCGGCGGGTGTGCACGGCGATGCTGGCCGGCTTGACCTCGAGGAACACGCCGGGCTCGCCGGCGGTCAGCTCCTCCAGCTCGGTCGCCAGCCGCCGGTGCAGGGCGCGGGCCCCGTCGTCGAGGGCGTGCACGAACCCGATGTCGAACTCCGAGCCGTGGCTGCCGACCAGGTGCACCTCGGACGGCAGCCGGGAGAGCGTGGCGAGGTCGCGCAGGGCACGGCCGGAGATCACCGCGGTCGTCGTCTCGTGCAGGCCGGCGAGCGAGCGCAGCGCGCCGACCGACTCGGTCATCGGCCGGGCCTGCTCGGGGTTCGGCACGATCGGCGCGAGCGTCCCGTCGTAGTCGCACGCGACCAGCAGGCGCGGGGTGCGGGCGACCTGGACGACGGCGCGGCGCAGGTCCGCGGAAAGCGCCTCGGCGGTCATGGCGTGGACCTCGTGCCTGAGCGCAGGGGTTCAACTGTCACGGACGTTCGACTCTCTCCGGAAAGGAAGTGTGTGCACTCGCTGCGTCTCCAGGCTGGCACACGGCGACAGGGCCGAACTGTATCGCCCGCCCGGCGTCCCCCGGGCGGCCCGGCCAAGATCAGGCCAGCGCCTCCTGGGTGGCGGGCTGCAGGGCCTCGATGAACGAACGGGCCCAGCGGTCGACGTCGTGGGTGAGCACCTGGCGGCGCAGCGCCCGCATCCGCCGCCGGCCCTCGGCCGGGTCGATCGTGAGCGCGGAGTGCATGGCCGTCTTGACGCCGTCGAGGTCGTGCGGGTTGACCAGGAACGCGCTCGTCAGCTCGGCCGCGGCGCCGGCGAACTCGGAGAGCACCAGCGCGCCGCCCAGGTCGTGGCGGCAGGCGACGTACTCCTTGCAGACGAGGTTCATGCCGTCCCGGACCGGGGTCACGAGCATGACGTCGGCCGCGGAGAAGAACGCCGCGAGCTCCTTGCGGTCGATGGACTGGTGCAGGTAGTGCACGACGGGCCGGCCCACCCGGGCGAACTCGCCGTTGATGCGGCTGACCACCTGCTCGATCTCGCCGCGCATGCGCTTGTAGTGCTCGACCCGCTCGCGGCTGGGGGTGGCGAGCTGGATCATCACGACCTCGGACGGGTCGACCCGGCCCTCGGCCAGCAGCTCCTGCAGCGCGTAGAGGCGCAGGTCGATGCCCTTGGTGTAGTCGAGCCGGTCGACACCGAGGATGATCTTCTTCGGGTTGCCGAGGTCCGCGCGGATCTGCCTGGCGCGCTGGATGCACTCGCGGCTGCGGGCCGTCGTGTCCAGGCTGGAGGCGTCGATGGAGATGGGGAACGCACCGACCCGCACCGAGCGGTCGCCGACCTGGACGATGCCGGGCCGGGTGCGCACGCCGACCGCGCCGCGGCTGGGCTCGAGGCCGATGAGGCGGCGGGCCAGCCACAGGTAGTTCTGGGCCCCGCCCGGGCGGTGGAAGCCGACGAGGTCCGCGCCCAGCAGGCCGCGGATGATCTCGGCGCGCCACGGGAGCTGCATGAAGAGCTCGGTGGGCGGGAAGGGGATGTGGAGGAAGAAGCCGATGCGCAGGTCGGGGCGCTGTTCGCGGAGCATGGCCGGCACGAGTTGGAGCTGGTAGTCCTGCACCCACACGATCGCGCCGTCGGCGGCGATCTGCGCGCAGGCGTCGGCGAATCTTCGGTTGACCTTGACGTAGCTGTCCCACCAGTCACGGTCGAAGACGGGTGGCGCGACGACGTCGTGGTAGAGCGGCCAGAGCGTGGCGTTGGAGAAGCCCTCGTAGTAGTCGCGTACCTCGTCGGACGTGAGCGTGACCGGGTGAAGCCAGATCCCGTCGTCGGAGAACTTGTCGACCTCCACGTCGGGGACGCCGGGCCAGCCGACCCAGGCGCCGCTGTGCGAGCGCAGGAACGGGGCGAGCGCGCTGACCAGACCACCGGGGCTGTGCTTCCAGCGCTCCGTGCCGTCGGGGAGCTTCTCCAGGTCCACCGGCAGCCGGTTCGCCACGACGATGAAGTCCGCTCCGCCGCTCTCGGAGATGTCGGTCGTGCTGTGCTGGCTCACGCCGGGCGTGCCTCCCTCGAAACCCTTCGGACCTCGACATTAGTCACGTAGTCACCGGCGTGGGTGATGAGAAGTCGCGGGTCACAACGGTGGGCGCGCCCCGGCTCACTCCAGGCGGCGCCGCGTCGGGCGCAGCGGCCCCGCCATCCGGGGCCCGGCGAAGCGCCGCTCGAGCCGGCCGAGGCCCGCGCGGGCGGGCTGGGCCAGGTACTCCCCCAGCACCACGCCGGAGGCGAGCGCGAGCGCCGAGGACGCGGCGAGCATCAGCGTGGGCAGGCCGGCGATCGAGCGCTCCACGGCGAGCTCGTACAGCGCGCTGTAGGTCGCGAGCCCCGGCAGCAGCGGCACCATCCCGGACACGGCCACGACCAGCGGCGGGATCCGCAGCCGGCGGGAGATGACGCCGCCGGTGAAGCCGATCACGGTCGCCGCGATCGCCGACGAGGCGATCGGGCCGACGCCGACCAGCACCAGCGCGCTGTAGCCGCCCGCGCCCGCGCCCCCCGCGACGGCGGCGACCAGCACCGCGCGTGGCGTGGCATAGCTGGCCAGGGCGAAGCAGCCGGCCGCGGCGGCGCCGGCCACGGTCTGCAGCGGCAGCCGCAGCGCGGACGGGGCCCGCAGGTCGGCCAGGCCCTGCGCGGGCAGGCCGAGGCGGACCGCAAGGTTCAGCGCGAGCACGACGCCGGCGATCAGCCCGGCCGTCATCAGCGACACCTCGATCGTGCGGCCGGCGGCGGTGACGTTGTAGCCCGTGATCGCGTCCTGCACGGTCGAGACGACCGACAGGCCCGACAGCAGCACGGTGATCGCCGCGGCGACGACCGTCGTCGGGGGCTGCCCGCCGAAGACCCCGCTGGCCACCAGGCCGAGTGCGGCACCGGTGGCCAGCGCGCCGCCGACCAGCTGCTGGAAGAAGAACGGCAGCGCGCGCCTGTTCAGCAGCCGGCCGACCCGGTCGACCAGCGCGGTGATGACCGCGGCGCAGGCCGCCACGCCCACGGTGCCGCCGATGAGCAACGCGATCGCCGCGGCCATCCCGGCGTAGGCCAGCGTGGCCAGCCAGCGCGGGTACGGGTGCGGCGCCGTGGTGATCTTGTTCAGCTCGATGTGCGCCTCGCGGACCGTGATCCGGCCGCGGGTGATGTCGCGCACGAGCCGCTCGACGAGCGCGAGCCGCGTGTAGTCGAGGCTGCGCGAGCGGACCACGCGCAGCGACGTGACCGGGGCGCTGTCGACGCCGCGATGGCAGGTCACGGTGATCGAGGTGAAGATCACGTCGACCTCGCAGTGCGGCAGCCCGTAGGCGTTCGCGACGGCGATGATCGTGGCCGTGGCGTCGGCGGCACCGGCGCCGACCGACATCTGCACCTCGCCGATGCGCACCGCGAGGTCGAGTACGAAGTGGACGGTCGATTCCGCCGGCAGGGCCGGACCCTGCACGGCGTTCGGCTCGATCGAGCCGACCCGTCGCTCCCGGACGAACCGGGGTGGATTGTGTGCCCGCGCGGACCTGTTCCGCTGCGCGAACCACACGGCTGTCACCTCCATGTCGATCGCTCGCTCGCGAACGTATCCCAGCCGTGCGCGAAGCGCCGCCGCGCGGTCCGCATGCGGCGCGCCGCCATGCCACCCAGGTGACCTACGATGAGCACCGGCCGCCCGGGGGTGGCCATGCCGCTGTAGCTCAATCGGTAGAGCACTCGCCTTGTAAGCGAACGGTTGCGGGTTCAAGTCCTGTCAGCGGCTCCGTCGCGGGTCCGGCAGCTCAGGCGAACGTGGGCAGGCCGTCCGTCGAGCCGAGGCCGAGGCCGGGGTTGCGCGCGAGCGAGCAGACCGCGAGCAGCCGCATGCTGGCCCAGTCCGCACGCAACCAGCCGGCCAGGTCGTCGGGCAGGTGCAGGGACGCGCCGCTCTCCCGCAGGTGATCGAGCACGCCCTCGGCGTAGCCGGCGAGCAGGACCGTGCCGGCCACCGCGACGCCCGACCCGGCGCCGACGGTCAGGATGTCGCGCACCGCGGCCGCGTGCTGGTCGACCATCGCGCCGAGCCCCGGGACCGCGGCGGCCGCCGCCAGCCCGGCCGTGCCGATCTGCTCGTGCAGCCGATCCAGCACCCGCCGTGCCGACCGCTCCAGACGGCGTACACCCACCTCATCACCCTTTCGTATAGGAGCCTGACCGTGTGTAACACGGCGCGCTGGCCGCTTCCGAGCAGGAGTGATCCGGGCCACACCGATCGGCGAGCGAACCGCCGGTCTGCGGCGGGCCGAGGTGCGAACATGCCCGCCATGGCGGACACCGACGAGCTCGCGGACCTGCGGGCACACCTCAAGAAGCTGGAGCGCCGGCTGGCGCAGGCGGCCGGCGACGCGGACCGGCAGGAGCGACTGCTCGTCGCGCGCATGCTCGTGCTGGTCGCCACGGTCGCGCTCTTCCTCTCGATGTTCCTGCGCTGGTACGAGGAGCTCGACGTGGGCTCGGCGGGCTCGGACTCCGCGAGCGGCTGGCGGGTACTGACGCTCATGGCCGGCGCCGACGAGGGCGCGCTCGTGTTCGGCGGTGTCTTCAGCTGGGTCGTCCTGCTCGCGACGCTCACCGCCGGGCTGTCGGTGTTCCAGCTGCGCCGCCGCTGGCTCGCCACCACGCTGTGCGTCCTGCTCGTGCTGCTCGCGGGCGGGCAGACCCTGCTCAACGCCGCGGCGATCGACGACCCCGCGCTCGCCGGCGCCTGGGGCGCGATCCTCCTCATGGTCGCGAACGCGTTCGCCTGGGGGAACCTCGTCACGCCGCTGCGGGAGCTGGAGACCTCGCTGCTGTACACGAATCCCAGAGCATGATGTCGAGAGGCGGCCGGCGGGTCCGACTTCCCCGTGCCGCGACCCCGCCAGGGGCCGCCGAACGAAGGAGCCAGCCATGAAGTTCCTGCTGATCATGCAGGTCAACCCGGCCGTTCTCGAGGCGCTCACCGAGGCCGAGCGCGACACGATCGGGGCCGGGCACGAGGCCTTCATGAAGTCCATCCGCGAGTCCGGGGAGTTCATCGGCACCCAGGCGCTCGCCGACCCCGCCAACTCGGCCACCGTGCGCGGCACGGGCGGCGTGCCCGCCGTGACCGACGGCCCGTTCCTCGAGGCCAAGGAGTTCATGGGCGGGTACTACATGGTCGACGTCGAGTCCAAGGAGCGCGCGGTCGAGCTCGCGCAACAGATCCCGGACGCGAAGTTCAGCGGCCTCTCGATCGAGGTGCGGCCGATCATGTTCGAGGCCGGGTTCGACATGTGATGACGGGTACCGGGACGGTCGAGGACCTGCTGCGCACGCTCGCGCCGCGGGTCCTGGCCGTGCTCGTGCGCCGGCACGGCCAGTTCGACGCGTGCGAGGACGCCGTGCAGGAGGCGCTGCTCGCCGCGGCCATGCAGTGGCCGGCGGAAGGCGTGCCCACCGAGCCCGCCGGCTGGCTGGTCACGGTCGCCGGCCGGCGGCTCACCGACCAGTGGCGCAGCGAGTCGGCCCGGCGCCGCCGCGAGACCGCGGTCGCGGTGGCGCAGCCGTACCACGAGCTGATCACGCCGTCGCCGGCCGAGGAGCTGGACCGGCACGTCGACGACACGCTCACGCTGCTGTTCCTGTGCTGCCACCCGTCGCTGTCGGCGCCGTCGCAGGTGGCGCTCACGCTGCGCGCGGTCGGCGGCCTGACCACCGAGCAGATCGCCAGCGCGTTCCTCGTGCCCGAGACGACGATGGGCCAGCGGATCAGCCGGGCGAAGCAGAAGATCAAGGAGGCCGGCGCCACGTTCGCGATGCCCACCGGGCCCGAGCGCGCCGAGCGGCTCGCCGTGGTGCTGCACGTGCTGTACCTGATCTTCAACGAGGGCTACACCGCCACGTCCGGGCCGGACCTGCAGCGCGTCGAGCTGACCGCCGAGGCGATCCGCCTGACCCGCGAGGTGCGCCGGCTGCTGCCCGCCGACGAGCCCGCGGCCGGCGAGGCGGCGGGCCTGCTCGCGCTCATGCTGCTGACCGACTCCCGGCGCGCCACCCGGGCCACGGCGGACGGCGCGCTCGTGCCGCTGACCGACCAGGACCGCTCGCGGTGGGACGCGGCGCTGATCCGGGAGGGCACCGAGCTGATCGAGCAGACGATGGCCGCCGCCGCGCTCGGGCCCTACCAGCTGCAGGCGGCCATCGCGGCGGTGCACGCGGAGGCGGCGAGCACCGAGGAGACCGACTGGCGCCAGATCCTGGTGCTCTACGAGATCCTCGACCGGATCGCGCCGAACCCGATGGTGACCCTCAACCGGGCGATCGCCACCGCGCAGGTGCACGGTCCGCAAGCGGGCCTGGCGCTGCTCGACGCCCTCGACGGCGACAAGCGCGTGGCGGGCCACCACCGGCTGGACGCGGTCCGCGGGCACCTGCTGGAGCTCGCCGGCGACCACGCCACGGCCCGCGACGCGTACTCCCGCGCCGCCCGGCGGACGGTGAGCCGGCCCGAGCAGCGCTACCTCGAGGCCAAGGCCGCCCGCCTGCGTTAGCCGTCCGTTCGCCCCGGTCGGCGCCCCTGTTTCCGGAGGCCGGATAGTCTCGGGTCGTACGAGTAAGGGGGTTGGACCGTGTCGCTGAAGGAGCGGTTAGTAGGCATCGTCACGCGCTGGTATCTGGCGCGTGCGCAGCGCAAGGGCTTCGATCTGTCGAAGGTGGCGCTGCTGCCCGACGCGGCGCTGCTGCCGCTCAAGCGCGCCGGTCTGGATCCGGTGCCCGAGCTGGGGGAGATCCGGGCACGCGAGCCGGTCAGCAAGATCAACATTCCGTTCGGCGTCAACGTCTGGCTGGTGAGCGGGTACGAGGAGGCCAAGACCGTCCTCGGCAACGCCAAGGGGTACAGCAACGACTTCGCGAACCTCGTCGGCCAGCACGGCGCGTCGGAGAGCCACAGCCCGGGCGGGCTCGGCTTCGCGGACCCGCCCGAGCACACCCGGCTGCGCAAGCTGCTGACGCCGGAGTTCACGATGCGCCGGCTGTCCCGGCTCACGCCCGGCATCAAGGCGATCGTCGACCAGCGGCTGGACGCGATGGCCGCCGTCGACGGCCCGGTCGACCTGGTCGAGGAGTTCGCGCTGCCGATCCCGTCGCTGGTGATCTGCGAGCTGCTGGGCGTGCCGTACGAGGACCGCGGCGAGTTCCAGCGCTACTCGATGGCGAGGTTCGACCTGTTCGGCGGGGCGACGGCGTCGCTGGGCGCGATCTCCGAGTCGCTGCAGTACCTGCAGGGCGTGGTGAAGAAGCAGCGCGACCAGCCGGGCGACGGCCTCCTGGGCATGATCATCTCCGAACACGGCGACGAGGTCGGCGACCTCGAGCTGGCCGGCCTGGCGGACGGCGTGCTGACCGGCGGCTTCGAGACGACGGCGAGCATGCTGGCGCTGGGCGCGCTGGTGCTGCTGAACGACCCCGACGCGTTCAAGCGAATCCACGACGACGACGGAGCGGTGCACGACTTCGTCGAGGAGGTGCTGCGGTACCTGACGGTCGTGCAGGTCGCGTTCCCGAGGTTCGCCCGCGAGGACGTGACCGTCGGCGGCGTGGACATCGCGAAGGGCGACGTGGTGGTCGTCTCGCTGGCCGGCGCCGACCGGGATCCGGTGCTGGGCAACGACTTGGAGCGCGTGGACCCCACCCGCGAGCCGACCTCGCACCTGGCGTTCGGCTACGGCGTGCACCGCTGCATCGGCGCCGAGCTGGCCCGGATGGAGCTGCGCGCGGCCTACCCGGCCCTGGTACGCCGCTTCCCGTCGATGCGCCTGACGGACGAGGAGCTCAACTTCCGCAAGGTCTCCATCGTCTACGGCCTCGACCGCCTCCCGGTCCTGGTGGACTAGTCCGCCTCCCCGGAATCAATTCCGCCTCCCCGGAATTCAATGTGTTGGTCGCCTACCAGCGAACAATGCGGACACGTCCGCCTCCCCGGAATTCAAAGTGTTGGTCGCCTACCAGCGAACGATGTGGACAGGATGTTGATCGTGGCTGAGTGCCGTCACGGTGCCCCTGAGGTCCCGTTGGTTGCATAGCGGGCCTGCAAAGCGGCGCCCAGGATCGGCGTGACGATCACGGTGCCCCAGAGGAACCGTTAGCCCCACACAGCGCCTGCAAAAGCGGCACCCCGACTCGGCGAGACAACCACCGACACACCGGCCGGGATCACCCCCGAACCCGGCGGCACCAACCCCTCCACAACCCAACGCGCCAATCGCGCCGAGCGCGACTGACTGTCACGGTGCCCCGGAGGATCCGCTCGCCGCGTACAGCGCCTGTAAGGCGGCGCCCAGGTTCGGGGTCACGATCGCCGAGATGCCGGCCGGGATCGCGCCCGAGTCGGGTGGCACCAGCGCCTTGGTGAAACCCAGCCGGGCCGCCTCGGCCAGGCGGGTCTTCACTCCGGCGACGCGCCGCACCTCCCCCGCGAGCCCGACCTCCCCCAGCACCACCACGTCCGGCGGCAGGGCGATGTCCCGCGCCGCGGACGCCACCGCCAGCGCGACCGCCAGGTCCGCGGCCGGCTCGTGGATCCGCATGCCGCCGACCGTCGCGGTGAACACGTCCTGCTCGGCCAGCCGGATGCCGCCGCGGCGCTCCAGCACCGCCAGCGCCATCGCCACCCGCGCGGAGTCCAGCCCGCTCACCGCGCGCCGCGGCGTGCCCAGCGTCGACTTCGCCACCAGCGCCTGCACCTCGCCCAGCAGCGGCCGTTTCCCTTCCACCGCAACGGTGACCGCCGTGCCGGGCACGCCCGTCTCCCGGTGGTTCAGGAACAGCCCGGACGGGTCGGGCACCCCGAGGATGCCGTCGTCGACGAGCTCGAAACAGCCCACCTCGTCAGCCGGGCCGAAGCGGTTCTTCACCCCGCGCACCAGCCGGAGCGTCGAGTGCCGGTCGCCCTCGAAGTGCAGTACCACGTCGACCAGGTGCTCCAGCACGCGCGGGCCGGCGATCGCGCCGTCCTTCGTGACGTGCCCCACCAGGATCACCGGCAGGCCGCGCTCCTTCGCCAGCGCCACCAGGGCCGCGGTGACCGCCCGGACCTGCGTGACGCCGCCCGGCGTGCCGTCGATCTCCCCGGATCCCAGCGTCTGCACGGAGTCCACCACGAGCAGGCCCGGGCGCACGGCGTCCACGTGCCCGATAACGGCCGAGATGTCGCTCTCCGCCGCCAGGTACATGGACTCGTGCACGTTGCCGGTCCGCTCGGCCCGCAGGCGTACCTGACCGGCCGACTCCTCGCCCGTGACGTACAGCGAGGGCCCCGCCGCGCCGTCCCGCGCCGCCCACCGGAACGCGACCTCCAGCAGCAGCGTGGACTTGCCCACGCCGGGCTCGCCGGCCAGCAGCACGACCGCGCCCGGCACGAGCCCGCCGCCGAGCACCCGGTCCAGCTCCGGCACCCCCGTGCGCCGCGCCCGCGCCGCCTCGACGTCGACCTCGGCGATCGGGCGCGCGGGGACCACCGGGGCGCCCGCCGCGATCTTGGCCAACGCCGCGCGCGGGACGCCTACCTCCTCGACCGTGCCCCAGGCCTGGCATTCCTGGCACCGGCCGTACCACTTGGCGGACTCGTTGCCGCACTCGGCGCAGCGGTATCCGGGCGCCTTCGATCGCGTGTTCTTCGCCACGGGACCAACCTAGAGGCGGCCACCGACAAAACCGGGGAGGCGGCTACTCCACGGCGGAGGGCTCGCTGTCGCCCGGGTTGTCGATCGGCACGGTGATCGTGACCTGGCCGGCGTGCTCGAAGACGAAGGTGATCGGCACGTTCTTGCCCAGCGGCAGGTCCGCGGTGAGCTCCCGCAGGACGATGCTCAGGCTGCCGACCACGTCCGGCGCGGTCGCGCTCCCGGTCACCTCGGGCGTCAACTCGGTGGCCGACGATGGGGTCGGCTCAAAGGTCGGCGAGGCCGAGGACTCCGGGCCGGACTCCGGGGCGGACTCCGGGGCGGACGAGGACGAAGCGGAGGAGGACGGCGCGGACTCGGTCGGCTCGGCCGGGCTCGACGTGGCCGGCTCCTCCGGCACGACGACCGCGAGCGCGGAGCGGGCCGGCACCGAGGTGTCCCCGACCAGCTCGACCGTCCCGGCCGCCGGGCTGCTCACCGCGGTCAGCTTGTCGTCGGTGCCGCCGGTGTTGACGATCGCGAGCGTCAGCGGCGCGTCGCCGCCGGCGCGGTAGCTGTCCGTCGCCGGGTAGGCGACCACGATGTTGCGCAGCGCGATGGCCCCGACGTCGGCGCTGGTGCCGTTGACCGCGGGCTCCATCTGGTCGGTCTGGGAGACCTGGCCCGCGCTGCAGCCGGCGATACCGAGCGCGACGAGGCCGACAGCGACCGCCGGCAGGATCTTGCGCAGCGGTCCGATCGATCGACGGCTCACCATTGCGGTCCTTCCTCGGGCAGGCCAACTCACGCCGAAGGGTAGCGGGGCCTACCGGGGGGTTCTTCGAGTGGTCTGCCTGACGGCACAACCGAGTTCTCGGCCTCGCGTCCATTGTGGAGGAGCGGTGCCGTCGATCGAATTCCTCTTCGGACCTGTCAAGCACGCATCGTGCGGTTTTGTCAAGCCCCGACGAACCGGTCACGTGGCCACTGACCTGCGGTTACTGATCGTGGGGCCGTTACACCCCCACCTGGACACGTGTTAAGATGGGAACAGCGAAAGGGGCAGAGGACACATGGTTTTCAAGGTCGGAGAGACCGTCGTCTACCCGCACCACGGTGCCGCACTCATCGAAGCAATCGAGACCCGCGTGATCAAGGGCGAGGAGAAGAAGTACCTCGTCCTGAAGGTCGCCCAGGGTGACCTCACCGTACGCGTCCCCGCAGACAACGCCGAGATCGTCGGCGTCCGGGACGTCGTCGGCCAGGAGGGTCTCAACCGGGTCTTCGATGTTCTGCGTGCTCCTCACACCGAGGAGCCGACCAACTGGTCCCGGCGGTACAAGGCCAACCTCGAGAAGCTCGCCTCCGGCGATGTGAACAAGGTTGCCGAAGTGGTGCGCGACCTCTGGCGGCGCGAGAAGGATCGCGGATTGTCCGCCGGCGAGAAGCGCATGCTCGCGAAGGCTAGGCAGATCCTCGTCAGCGAGTTGGCGCTGGCCGAGGGCACGGATGAGGGCAAGGCCGAGGTAATCCTCGACGAGGTCCTCGCCACGGCGTCGGTCTAGCCGACCCTGAGCAACAACAGAATCGACGCGGCTGCCGCCGTCGCACTCGTCCCTGCCGCGGGACGGGGCGAACGTCTCGGCAATCGCGGCCCCAAGGCACTCGTGCCGGTCCACGGGGTTCCGCTCGTCGTACACGCCGTACGCGGTCTGCTCAACGCGGGCTGTGTGCGGCGTGTCGTCGTTGCGGCCCCATTGTCCCATGTGGACACCATGCGGTCGGTGCTGGCCGACGCCGGGGTGGCCGCGCTCGTCGTGCCCGGTGGCGCGGACCGGACCGAGTCCGTCCGGCTGGCGCTGGCCGCCGCGCTCGGCGAGTCGCCGGACGTCTCGGTCGTGCTCGTGCACGACGCCGCCCGCGCGTTCACTCCCGCCGAGCTGATCCGCGCGGTGACCGCCGCCGTGGCCGCCGGCGCACCCGCGGTCGTGCCGGTGCTGCCGGTCGCCGACACCGTGAAGCGCGTCGACGCGAACGAGATCGTGACCGAGACAGTCAGCCGCGCGGACCTGCGCACCGTGCAGACCCCGCAGGGCTTCGCGCTCGACGTGCTGCAACGGTCCTACGACGCCGCGGCCGCGGCGCACACCGACGACGCCGGCCTCGTCGAGCGCATGGGCGTGGCCGTGTCGACCGTGCCCGGGCACCCCGCGGCAATGAAGATCACCACCCCGTTCGACCTCGCGGTCGCCGAGGCGGTGCTCGCGCGGTGAGCGCCGGGATACGGGTGGGCATCGGCACCGACGTGCATCCGCGCGAGGCCGGCCGCGAGTGCTGGATCGCGGGCCTGCGCTGGCCCGGGGTCGACGGCTGCGCCGGGCATTCCGACGGGGACGTGGCCGCGCACGCGCTGTGCGACGCGTTGCTGTCCGCGGCCGGGCTCGGCGACCTCGGCGCGGTGTTCGGCACCGGCGAGGCGCGCTGGGCCGGCGCGCACGGCGGCGCGCTGCTCGCCGAGGTACGCGCCCGGTTCGAGGCGGCCGGCTACCGGCTCGGCAACGCCGCGGTGCAGGTCATCGGCAACGCGCCCAAGATCAGCACGCGGCGCGCGGAGGCCGAGCGGGTGCTGTCGGCGGCCGCCGGTGGGCCGGTGTCCGTGTCCGGCACGACGACCGACGGGCTCGGCCTCACCGGCCGCGGCGAGGGAATCGCGGCGGTCGCGACCGCGTGCCTGCTACCCCGCGACTAGTCTTTCTCTCTGACCCCTGAGCCAGGAGAGAACCGTGACCCTGCAACTGTTCGACACCGCGAGCCGGAGCGTGCGGGAGTTCCACCCCGTGCGGAACGGGATGGCGTCGATCTACGTGTGCGGGCCCACGCCGCAGGGACCGCCGCACATCGGGCACATGCGGGGCGCGCTCGACTACGACGTGCTGCGCCGCTGGCTGACCTACCAGGGCCTCGACGTCACGGTCGTGCGCAACGTCACCGACATCGACGACAAGATCCTCACCAAGGCGGCCCAGCACGACGCGCCGTGGTGGGCGTGGTCGGCCCGGTTCGAGCGCGAGTTCGACGAGGCGTACACCACGCTCGGCGCGCTGCCCGCCACGATCGCGCCGCGTGCCACCGGGCACGTCACGCAGATGATCGAGATGATGAGCGAGCTGATCGACCGCGGCCACGCGTACGCGGCGGCGGGCGACGTCTACTTCTCCGTCGGCTCCTTCCCCGAGTACGGCGTGCTGTCCCGGCAGAAGGTCGACGAGGTCCAGCAGGGCGAGTCGGCAGCGGCGGGCAAGCGCGACTCGCGGGACTTCACGCTGTGGAAGGGCGCGCGGCCGGGCGAGCCGTCGTGGCCCACGCCGTGGGGTCCGGGCCGGCCGGGCTGGCACCTGGAGTGCTCGGCGATGGCGCTCACCTACCTCGGCGGCGAGTTCGACGTGCACGGCGGCGGGCTCGACCTCGTGTTCCCGCACCACGAGAACGAGCTCGCGCAGTCGCGCGCGGCCGGTTACGGGTTCGCCCGGTTCTGGATGCACAACGGCATCGTCGGCATGGCCGGCGAGAAGATGTCGAAGTCGCTCGGCAACGTCGTGTCGATCCCGGAGATGGTGCGCCGGGTGCGGCCGCAGGAGCTGCGGTACTACCTCGTGGCGCCGCACTACCGGTCGACGATCGAGTACTCCCCCGAGGCGCTCGCCGAGTCGGTGCGCGCCTACCAGCGGATCGAGTCGTTCCTGGGCAAGGTCGCCGGGCGGACCGGCTCGGTCGAACGCGGTGCGGTGGGCCCGGAGTTCACCGCGGCGCTCGACGACGACCTCGGCACGCCGGCCGCGTTCGCCGCGGTGCACACGACCGTGCGGGCCGGCTTCACGGCGCTGGACACCGGCGACGACGACACCGCGCGGTCGGCGGCCGCGACCGTGCGCGCGCAGCTGGGCGTGCTGGGCCTGGACCCGGCCGACTGGTCCGCCGCTTCGTCCACAGTGGACAACTCGGCGGCGGCCGCGCTCGACGTGCTGGTCGGCGAGCTGCTCGACCAGCGCCAGCACGCACGCACGTCGCGGGACTTCGCCGCGGCGGACGCGATCCGGGACCGGCTGCTCGCCGCGGGGATCACCGTCGAGGACACCCCCGACGGGCCACAGTGGACATTTAAGGACAGCTGACGTGGCTGGGAACTCGAAGCGCCGGGGCGCGATCCGCAAGACCGGCACCAAGAAGGGCGCGGTCATCGGGTCCGGCGGCCAGAGCCGCAAGGGGCTCGAGGGCAAGGGCCCGACGCCGAAGGCATCGGCGCGGCCCGGGCATCCCGCGCAGCGCCGGGCGTCCGCGCAGGCGAAGGCCGCGCAGCGCCGGTCGAAGGACAAGCCGGTCGCCGAGCTCGTGGCCGGGCGCAACCCGGTCGTCGAGTGCCTGCGGGCGGACGTGCCGGCCACCGCGCTGTACGTGCAGCTCGGCGTCGACGCCGACGACCGGGTGACCGAGGCGGTGCGGCTGGCGGCGGATCGCGGTATCTCGGTGCTGGAGGTGTCGCGGCCGGAGCTGGACAAGCTGACCGGCGGCGCGCTGCACCAGGGGCTGTCGCTGCAGATGCCGCCGTTCGAGTACGCACACCCCGACGAGCTGCTCGACGCGGCCGCGGAGTCGGCGGAGCCGCCGCTGATCGTGGCGCTGGACGGGGTCACCGACCCGCGGAACCTGGGCGCGGTGATCCGCTCAGCGGCCGCGTTCGGGGCGAACGGCGTGCTGTTGCCGCAGCGGCGCAGCGCCGGGGTGACCGCGGTGGCGTGGCGGACGTCGGCGGGCACCGCGGCGAAGCTGCCGGTGGCGGTGGCGACGAACCTGACGCGGACGCTGCGCTCGTACGCGGAGGCCGGGATGATGATCGTCGGCCTGGACGCGGACGGCTCGATCACCGTGGACGAGCTGAAGCTGGCGACCTCACCGCTGGTCGTGGTCGTCGGCTCGGAGGGGCGGGGGCTGTCCCGGCTGGTGCGCGAGGCGTGCGACGAGACGGTGTCGATCCCGATGGCCGCCGGGGTCGAGTCCCTGAACGCGTCGGTGGCGGCCGGCGTGGTGCTGGCGGAGGTAGCGAGGCGGCGCCGGACCGCCGGCCGCACGTAGGCCGCGCGCATGTCGTTCGCCAGCCCGCTGTTCCTCTGGATCTTCACGCCCATCGTGCTGGGGCTGATCCTGCTGTGCCCGCGCAGCTGGCGCAACGGCATCATCGCGGCGACGAGCCTGATCTTCTACACGGTCGGCGCCGGGCCGACGGTCATCCTGCTGCTCGTCGCGATGGTGGTGAACTTCGTCGCGGGGCAGCTGCTCGAGCCCGACGACTGGGCGCTGGCCCGCGCGCGCAAGCGCGGGATCCTGATCGGGGTCATCTGCTTCGACGTGGCGGTGCTGGTCGTCTGGAAGTACGCGGGTTTCATGACCGAGCAGCTGCACGGCTTCGCGCAGCTCCTCGGTGGAGACTTCCCGGTGACACACCTCGCGCTGCCGATCGGGATCTCCTTCTACACGTTCCACAACATCTCCTACATCGTGGACGTGTACCGGGGTGAGCGCCCGGCCCTGCGCCGGCCGGTGGCGTACGCGACGTACATCACGATGTTCCCGCAGCTGATCGCCGGGCCGATCGTGCGGTACCGGGAGATCGCGGACCAGCTGCCGCAGCAGCGCACCCACCGGCTGGACGACATCGCGGCGGGCTTCCCGCGGTTCGCGCTGGGCCTGTGCAAGAAGGTCATCATCGCCGACTCGCTCTCGCCGCTGGTCGACGCGTGCTTCTCGACCCCGGGCGACGAGATGACGTTCGCGATCGCGTGGCTGGGCGCGCTGACGTACACCATGCAGCTGTACTTCGACTTCTCGGGCTATTCGGACATGGCGATCGGCCTGGGCCGGATGCTGGGCTTCCGGCTGCCGGAGAACTTCGCGCGCCCGTACTCGTCGGTGACGATCACGGAGTTCTGGCGGCGCTGGCACATGTCGCTGTCGCGATGGTTCCGGGACTACGTGTACATCCCGCTGGGCGGCAACCGCCACGGCACGGCGCGGACGTACCGGAACCTGTGCATCGTGTTCGTGCTGACGGGTTTCTGGCACGGCGCGAACTGGACGTTCCTGGTGTGGGGCCTCTACCACGGGGCGCTGCTGATCATCGAACGCGGCTTCGCGGTCGACGGTCCGCCCGCCACACCGGCCGGCGTGGTGGCCCGCCGGACCCTGACGTTCGTGCTGGTGGTGTTCGGCTGGGTGTTCTTCCGGTCAACGGACCTGGCCCAGGCGCTGACGATGATCGGCCACATGCTGCTGCCGGACCTCACGGGCCTGACGGACGTGGTCGGCGAGGCGCTGACGAACCAGCGGCTGGTGATCCTCGTGCTCGCGCTGTCGATCGCCTTCTTCCCCGCACACCCGGTCACGGGCCCACTGCTGGAGTCGTCCCAAACCCGCACGGCATCCATCCTGCGGGTGAGCGTGATGACGGTGGGCCTGTCCTACGCCGCCATCCTCACCGCGGCAGGCACCTTCAGCCCGTTCCTGTACTACCAGTTCTAACGGCCTGTGCGCATGCGGGTGGCACCCGGTTCGGCGATACTGACGGGCCTGTTCATCCTTCGAGGGGCTCATGGCGATCGTCGGCGACTTTCTTGAGCATTGGCAGGTCTATCTGTCCATGCCGGTCATCGCGGCGGTCATCGGGTATCTCACCAAGCGGGCGGCCATCGAGATGATGTTCCGGCCGCTGCGGTTCGTCGGGCTCAAGGAGCCCTGGCTCGGGTGGCAGGGCGTCGTGCCGCGGAACTCCGAGCGGATGATCCGGGTCTCGGCCGACCTGCTGACCACCCGGCTCGTTGATACGAAGGAGATATTCGGGCGGCTGGATCCCGCGGTGCTCGCCAAGGAGATCGAGGGGCCGCTGCTCGTCGCCGTCGACGAGATCACCCGGGACGTCATGCAGCGCTACCAGCCCGGTCTCTGGGAGCTGCTCCCGCCGCTCGCGCAGGAGATGCTCGTCAAGCGGGCGCAGGCCGGGTCGCCGGAGCTGGTCGAGCGGATCATGGCCGAGATCCAGGAGCACATCGGCGAGGTGCTCGACATCCGGCAGGTCGCGGTCTCCGCGCTCACCCGCGACAAGGCCCTGCTGATCAAGCTCATCCGCGACATCTCCCGTCCCGAGATGGCCTTCATCGCCCGCTGCGGGGTCTACTTCGGACTCGCGCTCGGGCTCGTGCAGACGTTCGTCTGGGCGGTCACCAAGGACCCGTGGGTGCTGCCCGCCTTCGGCGCGATCATCGGGTTGTTCACCGACTGGCTCGCCATCAAGCTGGTCTTCTTTCCCCGGCGCCCCAAGCGGTTCGGCCCCCTCACGCTCCACGGCGTCTTCCAGCGCCGCCGCGACGAGGTGGCCAAGCAGTATGCCGAGATCGTCGCCCGCGACGTGATGACCGTGCCCAACATCATCGACGCCGTGCTGCGCGGCCCGCGGTCGGACCGGCTCCTCGCCGTGATCCACCGCGCCGTCGAGACCACCATCGACGAGCAGGCCGGCGCCGCCCGGCCCCTCATCGCCGTGACGGTCGGCGGCGAGGCCTACCTCGAGATGAAGCACGCCGCCGCCGACCGGGCACTTCGTTACCTGCCCGCGACGATGTTGCACGCGAAGGACTACGCGACCACCGCGCTCGACATCCGCGACACGATCGCCACCCGCATGCGCCGGCTCACCCGCGTCGAGTACGAGGGCCTGCTGCGCCCCGCGTTCCGGCAGGACGAGTGGAAGCTGATCGCGGTCGGCGCCGTGATCGGTGCGGTCATCGGAGAACTGCAGGTGTTGCTACTGCTCCACTAGGCACGCCGCGCCGCCGCCCGCCCCGCTCCCGCCGCAGCGACACCAGCCAGCACACCAGGTAGATCGTGAACGAGATCGCGGTGACGAACGCGCTCACCGGCGCACCCGGCGCGAGCGAGAGCACGATGCCGCCCACCGCCGACGCCTCCGCGAACACGATCGCGAGAACCGTGGCACGCAAGGGGTTCGCGGTGATGCGGCACGCCGCGGCCGCCGGCGTGACCATCAGCGCCAGCACCAGCAGCGCCCCCACCGTCTGCACGCCGAGCGCCGTCGCGACGCCGACGAGCACCGCGAACACCGGCGACAGCAGCCGGGTCGGCACCCCCCGCGCCCGCGCGACCTCCGGGTCCACCGACGCGAACAGCAGCGGCCGGTAGATCGCCAGCAGCACCAGGAACACCGCCACCGCGCACCCGCCGAGCAGCGCCAGCGACGCGAAGTCGACGCTGACGATCTGCCCGACCAGCAACCCGAACTTGTTCGACGCACGGCCCGGGTAGAACCAGAGCAGCAGCACGCCGACACCGAGCCCGAACGCCAGCACCGCGCCGATGACCGAGTCGTGCTCGGAGGAGCGCCGCGACAGCAGCCCCAGCACGAGCGCCGCCACGATCGCGCCGGCCAGCGCGCCCTGCCCGATGTTGATGCCCAGCAGCAGCGCCGCCGCGCCGCCGGTGAACGAGAGCTCGCTCGTCCCGTGCACCGCGAACGCCATGTTGCGGCTCACGATCAACGGCCCCAGCACGCCGGCCAGCAGGCCGAGGATCGCGGCCGCCAGCAACGCGGTCTGCACGAAGTCGAACCGCAGCAGCTCACCGGTCAGCTCGAAGTCGAAGAGCTTGTCCATCAGGCGTCACCGCGCGCGTCGTCGTGCAGGTGGTGGTGCGGCTGGTCCTCGCAGAGCCCGCTCTGCGCGCCGACGACGTGGATCTGCCCCTGCACCCGCACGACGTCCACCGGCGCCCGGTACAGCTCCGACAGCGTCTCCGCGGTCATCACCTCGTCGGGCCGCCCGATCCGGAACCGGCCGTCCACCAGGTACAGGATCCGGTCCACGAGCGGCAGCACCGGGTTGATCTCGTGGGTCACGAACAGCACCGCCGTGTTCCGCGCGCGCCGGCGCTCGTCGATCAGCGAGCTCACGACCTCCTGGTTCCCGGGGTCGAGGGACAGGAGCGGCTCGTCGCAGAGCAGCACCTCGGGGTCGCTGATCAGCGCCTGCGCGACCCGCAGCCGCTGCTGCTCACCGCCGGAGAGCCGGCCCACCGGCGCGTCGGCGAAGCCGTGCGCGCCGACCGCGTCCAGCGCGCGGTCCACCTTCGCGCGGCGCTCGCGCATGCCGCGCAGCCCGATCCCCCACCGGTGCCCGTCGAGCCCGAGCCCGACCAGGTCGCGGCCGCGCAGCGTCAGGCTCTCCTCCATGGCGCGCTGCTGCGGGATGTAACCGATTCGCCGGTTACCGCGCCCGGGCGGCTCGCCGACGATCCGCGCGGTGCCCTCGGTCAGCGGGCGCAGGCCGAGCAGCACGCGCATCAGGCTGGTCTTGCCCGATCCGTTCGGCCCGAGCACGGCGACGAACTCGCCGGCCGCCACGTCCAGGTCGAGGCCCTGCCACAGGACGCGGCTGCCGTAACTCAGCGCCGCGCCGCGCAGGGCCACCACACCGGTGGTGGCCTGCGCGGGCCGCACGGACTGGTCGGGGGCCGCGTCCCGGTCGACGCTCATGCCCCGGTCAGCGCGCCGGCGATCGCGTCCAGCTGGTCGTTCATCCATTCAACGTAGTCCGTCACGCCCGACGGCAACGTCTCCGTCACGGTGACGACCGGAATGCCCGCCTTCTTCGCGTCGGCGGTCAGCGACTTGGTGACCGGCGTCTCCGTCTGCGCGTTCTCGACCAGCATCGCGACCTGCTTGCCGGTGATCAGGCCGGTGGTCTCGGCGACCGCCGCCACGGGCGGGTCGGTCTCCTCCTCGATCGCCTCGGAGAACTCCGGGGGCGTCGCGTCGGACAGGCCGGCGGCGTCGAGGAGGTAGTGCGCGACCGGTTCGGTGGCGACGACCTTCGCGCCCGGCTCGGTCGCGCCGGCCCGCTCGGCCTTCGCGATGAGGCCGTCCACCTGGGTCCCGAACGCCTTGGCGTTGGCGGCGAACGCGTCCTTGCGGCCGGGGTCGATGGCGCCGAGGTCGGCGGCGATCTTGTCGGCGACCTTCTGGACGGTCGGCATGTCGTACCAGACGTGCTCGTTCGCGCCGTCCCCGTGGCCGGACAGGTCGAACGCGTCGATCTGCCGGGCGTCGGTGCCGGTGCCGTCGATGAGCTCGGTGAGGAAGTCGTCGTAGCCGCCGCCGTTGTAGACGACGAGCTTCGCGTCGGTCAGGGCGGTGGCGTCCTCGGGCTTGTCCGGGTAGGCGTGCGGGTCGGCGGACGTGTCGTTGATCAGCGACGTGACGCTGACGTCGTCCCCGCCGACCGCCTCGACGACGCTGCCCCACACGTTGGTCGAGGCGACCACGGCGATCTTCCCGTCCGCGGCCGCGCCCGTGCCGCCCGCGCAACCCGCGAGCGCCAGCAGGGCGAGCCCGGCCAGGACCGGAGCAGATCGGGACAGTCGACTCATGCGCGCCTCGCTATGGATAATGGAAACCGTTTTCGACTACGCCTGACCGACTATACGTCGTCACGGCAAGCGGTTGGGCTTCTGCTCATGCTTCTGAACCGTTACGGTCAGCACATGGCCCGGCCTTTGCATGCCCGTCGACCGGCGACACTGGCGTCGCTGGCCGCGGAGCTCGGCGTCTCGCGGACGACCGTGTCCAATGCCTACAACCGGCCCGATCAGTTGTCCCCCGAACTGCGCAGGCGGGTGCTGGAGACCGCGCGACGGCTGGGTTACCCCGGCCCGGACCCGGTCGCGCGTTCGTTGCGCACGCGCAAGGCGGGGGCGGTGGGGCTGCTGCTGACCGAGAACCTGTCGTACGCGTTCCGCGACCCCGCGGCGCTCGGTTTCCTGGAGGGGCTGGCGCTCGCGTGCGAGGGGGCCGGGCAGGGCCTGCACCTCGTTCCGGTGAATCCGGAGCGTGAGGACGTCACGGCGGTGCACAGCGCCGGCGTGGACGGTTTCGTCGTGTACTCGGTGCCCGACGACGATCCACACCTGGCGGCCGTGCTGTCGCGGCCGGTGCCGACCGTCGTGTGCGACCAGCCGCGGGTGGACGGTGTGGACCTCGTCGGCATCGACGACCACGAGGCGACGCTCGGGCTGGCCGGGCGGTTGATCAGCCTGGGGCACCGGCACGTGGGCGTGCTGTGCATGCGGCTCGCGCGCGACCGCAACGACGGGTTCGCCTCGGTGGCCCGGCAGCGAGAGGCCCATTTTCACGTGCAGCGCGCGCGGCTGGGTGCGCTGGCGGAGGCGTTCGAGACGGCCGGCGTCGACTGGTCGCGGGTGCCGGTGGTGGAGCGGTTCGACCACAGCCTGGCGAACGGCGAGTCGGCGGCCGCGCAGCTGCTGGACACGAACCCCGAGGTCACGGCGCTGATCTGCACGTCGGACATCCTGGCGCTGGGCGCCCTCGCGCAGGCGAAGCGGCGCGGGCTGCGGGTGCCACAGGACCTGACGGTGACGGGCTTCGACGGCATTGCCGAGGCCGAGCGGGTGGGCCTGACGACGATCCGCCAGCCGGTCCTGGAAAAGGGCCGGGCGGCGGGCAAGCTGCTGCTGGGCTCGGCCGACCACGCCCGCCCGCGGCACATCACCCTGGACACGGAACTGGTGATGGGCCAGACCTCCGCCCCACCCCGGACAACTGAGGAACGCTGGTTCGGCCCGTAACTGTCCACAGTGGGCCGAGTTGTCCACAGGAACGCCGTGACCACTGGTTTTGTCAGTGGGTAGCCGGTAGACTGGCATGTGAGGGTGGCCCCCGGGACAGGGTGGGGCTTTCGTTTCTGGCGTTCTGCACGCGCGCGCGTGCGCGCGGGGGGTCTCGGGTCTGGAGTCCTCGGGCCAGGGGAGGCTCGGGCCAAGGGGCGGCTCGGATCAGGGTTCTCGGGCCAGGGCGGTTCTCGGGCCAGGGGCGGCTCGGATCAGGGTCTCCCGCGTCAGGGCACCTCGCGTCAAGGCACCTCGCATCAAGGCGGCTCGCGTCAAGGCGGCTCGCGATCAGCGCGTCAAGGTCAGGCGGGTGGCGGGGCCGGTGATCGTGCCCAGCTTGCCGGTTACGCGGTACTTGCCCGTTGCCACCGCGGCCCGCTGCGCCGGGCAGCCCGGCGCGGACGTCCGGCCGGCCCAGGTCAGGGAGAACAGCAGCGGCTGGCCCGGCGCCAGGGTCCGCCTGTCGGCAGCCGCCGGGTGGAAGCAGTCGTTGCTCGACCACAGGCGCTTCCTGCCGTCGCCCGTCGTGATCACCAGTTCGCGCAGCTTGCGGCTCACGTCGCGGGTGCACGGGACCGTGCCCCGGTTGACCACCGCCAGGCGCAGCAGCGGGTGCTCGCCCACCCGGTACGACGGGGCGGCGGGCTTGGCCACCACCTCGATCACCGGGTCGGGGCAGCGCCGGACCGGCTCGGCGGGGCGCGGGGGAACCGTCGTCGGCGACGTGGTGGGTGATACCACCGGCGGGCTGGTCGAGGGCGGCGAGCTCGGCGCCCCGGCCAGCCGGCTGGCATCGGCGGCGGACCGCACCGGGTGCTCGTCCGCGCCGCCCACCAGGCCGCTGATGATCCACACCAGCAGTACCACCGCGAGTGCGCACGCAACCGCGGCGAGAACCCGGCGGCGCCAGTACACCCTTGCGGGCAGCGGACCGACTGGTTCTAGCATTCACCGACGGTAACTCCGCGAGGCCGCGACACCGGGGAGCAACCGCGCCCACGATCGGGGGATATCCGCAGGCCGCGGTAACCAAGCCCATATTGCCCGGGGGCGCGCCCGTTGCTCCAATGGGTAACGAGCCCACGCAGCCGGCGGCAGGAGTGGATCATGAGTGCCATCGACGTGCTACTCGAACGGCACGCGTCGGGTGTGGACCACGGCGCGCCGGAGGTGCCGACGCCCGTGCCCAGCCTCCACCTCGCGGTGGTGACGTGCATGGACGCTCGCATCAAGGTGTTCGACGTCTTCGGCCTGCGCCACGGCGAGGCGCACATCCTGCGCAACGCGGGCGGCATCGTCACCGACGACATCGTGCGCTCGCTCGCGATCAGCCAGCGCAAGCTCGAGACGCGCGAGGTCCTCGTCATGCAGCACACCTCGTGCGGGCTGTCGATGATCACCGAGGACGAGTTCAAGGACGAGCTCGAGCGCGACACGAAGCTGCGGCCGCCGTGGGCCATCGAGGCCTTTCGCGAGGTCAAGGACAGCGTGCGGCAGTCGGTGGAACGCGTTCGCCGCAGCCCGTTCGTGCCGTACCGCGACCACGTGCGCGGGTTCGTGTACGACGTCCACACCGCCGAGATCACCGAGGTCATCTAGCATCTGGCGGCGATGAACCTCGACGCGCACGTACTGGCCGGCTGGTTCGCGGCCAACGCACGGGACCTGCCCTGGCGGGCGCCGGACTGCTCGGCCTGGGGCGTGCTGGTCAGCGAGATCATGCTGCAGCAGACCCCGGTCGCCCGCGTCGAGCCCGCCTGGCACGACTGGATGGCGCGCTGGCCCCGGCCCTCCGACCTCGCCGCCGCGGTGCCGGCGGACGTGTTGCGCGCGTGGGGAAAGCTCGGCTACCCGCGGCGCGCACTGCGCCTGCGCGAGGCGGCCACCGCGATCGCCGCGCGGCACGGCGACGTCGTTCCGTCCGATGTGGACACGCTGCTCGCGCTGCCCGGCATCGGCGCCTACACCGCGCGCGCCGTGGCCGCGTTCGCCTACCGCAAGCGCTGTCCCGTGGTCGACACGAACGTGCGGCGCGTGATCGCCCGAGCGGTGCACGGCGCGGGCGACTCGGGGCCCGCGTCCACCACCCGCGACCTGGCCGACGCCGACGCGCTGCTGCCCGCGGACGACGAGCTCGCCGCGCGGATGTCGGCCGCGCTGATGGAGCTCGGTCAGACCGTGTGCACCGCCCGCGCGCCGCGTTGCGCGGACTGCCCGATCCACGACGCCTGCGCGTGGCTGCGCGCCGGCAAGCCGGCCTACACCGGACCCGCCAAGCCCGTGCAGAAGTTCGCCGGCACCGACCGGCAGGTGCGCGGCCGGCTGCTGGACGTCCTGCGCGACACGTCGGCGCCGGTCCCGAAGGCCCAGCTCGACGTGGTGTGGTCGGACGCCGGCCAGCGCGACCGCTGCCTCGACTCGCTGCTCACCGACGGCCTCGTCGAGCAGACCGCCGACGGGCGGTTCGCCTTACCTGGTGAGCACTAACCAAATAGTCTGGCAATTGGGGAACCATTGCCACACGGCAGTGCGGTGACTAGCGTCGGGTAGGCCAGTCACCGATCTGGGCCACGAGCCCATTGTCGAGGGAGATCGAAGATGGCCGTATCTCGCCGTGCCCTGATTCGCGGCGGATTCACCGTCACCGCGGTCGGCGCCCTGGGTGCCACGATTCCGCTCACCGCCGGCGCGGCCGGCGAGGAAACCACGCCGAAGGCGGCCGCGCGGCCGACCATCCACGGCTGCGACGAATGGGGCGCACGACCGCCGAACGGCACCATCGAGGTGCTCAACCACAAGCCGACCTACATCGTCGTGCACCACACGGCGGGCGGGAACTCGAGCGACCTGTCGCAGGCGCACGCGTTCCAGATCTCGCGGGACATCCAGGACTTCCACATGGACGGCCGCGGCTGGATCGATACCGGCCAGCAGCTGACCAACAGCCGCGGCGGGCATGTCACCGAGGGCCGCCACCGCAGCGTGGAGATCCTCGACGGCGGCACCCGGCACGTGATGGGCGCGAACGTCGCGGACAACAACAGCACGATCATCGGCATCGAGAACGAGGGCCTCTACTCCACTGTGGACGTCACGCAGCAGCTGTGGGACTCGCTGGTGCAGTTGGTCGCCTACATCGCCGCGCAGTACGGCATCCCGACGTCGAACATCAAGGGGCACCGGGACTTCAACGCCACCGAGTGCCCCGGCGAGGTCCTGTATGGACGGTTGCCGGAGCTGCGCGACGCGGTCGGCGGCGTGCTCGGCACCGCGGTCACGCAGCCGGCCACCTGGCCGCTGCTCAAGCCGGGCGCGAGCGGGGCGAAAGTCCTTGCCGCACAACACCTCCTGCGGGCGCGCGGCGCGAACGTGCCGCTGGACGGCGTGTTCGGCGCGTCGACGTTCGCGGCGGTGCGCGAGCTCGCGACCGGGCACGGCGTGGCCTACGAACCGTGCTACGCCAGCCGCACCGCGGACGAGAGCGGCTACGTCGGCTCCACCACCTGGCCGCTGCTGGTCCGCTCGGTCCGCGCCGGCGACTCGAGCCACGACGCGCAGGCGGCCCGCGTGCTGCTGACCAGCCGCGGCGAGCGCTCCGGCCGCGACGTGCTCGTCGACACCGCGACCTGGCAGCGCCTGCTGAGCTGACGCTGTGGCACCCTGCGCCCATGGCGCAGGCGCTCGAGTTCTGGTTCGACGGCGAGGCCGACGCCGCCGTGCGTGCGTTGTGGCGCAGGCTGGACAAGGCAGGAGTCCCCAGCCTGGCCACCCGCACGCACGGCCGGCACCGGCCGCACGTGACGTTCGCGCTGGCGAGCGCGATCCCGCCGCGCACGCGGGAGGCGCTGCGCGAGGACCTGCGGCTGCTGTCGATCCCGGACCTGTGGCTGGCCACGCTCGCCGCGTTCACCGCGAGCGAGCCGGTGCTGATGCTGGCGGCGGTCGTGGACACCGAGCTGCTCGCCGTCCACTCCGCCGTGCACGACGTGCTGGCGAAGAAGGTCAAGCAGCCCTCGGCGTACTACCTGCCCGGCTCGTGGGTGCCGCACTGCACGCTGGCGCAAGGGATCGAGCCCGCGCAGGTGACGGCCGGCTTCGCCGCGCTGTACCCGGTCGAGCCGGTCAAGGCGCGGGTGAGCGGGATCGCGATCGTCGACACGCACACCGGCGAGGCCGAGCCGCTCATCGGTTGAGCACCTCGGACAGGAACGCCTCGACCGCCCCGCGATAGACCTCCGGCGCGGCCCGGTGCACGACGTGGCCCGCACCCTCGACGACCAGGTGGTGCCCGCCGCCCGGCGCGCGCACCGGCAGCTCCTTCAGCTGCCCGGGCGGCATCGCGCTGTGCCCGGCCTCGATGGCGAGGATCGGGCACCGGACCCGCTCGACCATCGGCCAGTAGTCGCGCCGGCCCCACTCGGCGGCGATGTCGTACAGGTCCTCGAGGTCGGCCATGAGGTGGTAGCCGTCCGCCCGCTCTTCCACGCACTCGGCGAAGTAGTCGCCCAGGTCGCCGAAGAACTCGCGGACGTGGTCGAGCGAGGCGAACGGGACGGGCCAGGACTCGAAGTACGCGCGCCACGGGTCGACCGTCCGGCCGCGCTGGTCGGGCGCCATGTCCTCGACGACGACCGCGCGGACCAGCCCGGGGTGCGCGGCGGCGAGGCACCAGGCGTGCAGGCCGCCCATCGAGTGCCCGATCACCACCGCGGGCTCGTCCAGGAGCTCCGCGGCGTCGGCGACGAAGTCCTCGGTGCGCCAGCCGCCGCCGCGGTCGGCTGCTGGCGCCGTGGCCACGCGCGTCGAGCCCGGTGACCCGGCCGTAGCGGGTGAGCCAGCGCGCCACGGGCCACCAGGTGCGAGCGCGGCCCATGAGGCCGTGCAGCAGCAGGATCGGCGGGCCGGTGCCGCCGAAGGAGATCACGTCAGGTCGTCGCGCCACGCCATGTTCATATACCGTCCGATCCCACTCCGGCATCACGGCACGTCAGCCAAGATGGCGGGGTACCGACGGACGGGAGCTGTTCACGATGGACCACCGCACGGCTGTCCGCGCCGCCTGTCTGGCCCTGGCCGCGCTGAGCCTCGCGGCGTGCACGTCTCGGTCGGGTCCCGAGGCGAAGCCGCCGGATCCGACGACGCCGGCCGAGGCGAAGCCGGGCGCGGACGGGGTCGGTGACCCTTACTACCCGAAGGACGGCAACGGCGGCTACGACGTCGCGGGCTACCACGTGTCGATCAGCTACGACCCGAAGACCCGCCAGCTCACCGGCGACACCACGATCACCGCGAAGGCGACCGGTGAGCTCCAGCGGTTCAACCTGGACCTGCAGGGCCTGAAGGTCAGCGCGGTCCAGGTCGACGGCAAGGCGGCGAAGGTCGAGCGGGCCGGCGAGCACGAGCTGGTGATCACCCCGGCGGCCCCGGTCGCGGGCGGCGCGGAGTTCGCCACGCGGGTGCGCTACGCCGGCGTGCCGAAGGAGACCGAGGAGGGCAACCTCGGCGAGAACGGCTGGCAGATCGCGACGTCGGGCGGCGCGTTCGCGGCGGGCGAGCCGCACTCGGCGACGTCGTGGTACCCGGCGAACGACACCCCGCGCGACAAGGCGACGTTCGAGCTCGACGCCCGCGTGCCGAACGGCTGGAGCGTGATCTCGAACGGCCGGGAGAAGCCGGCCACGAAGGGCGCGGACGGCTGGACGACGTACCACTGGGCGGAGCCGACCCGGATCGCGACGTACCTGACGACGGTCGGCATCGACAAGTGGACGTTCGACCGGTCCACGTTGCCGAGCGGGATCCCGCTGGTGAGCGCGTACGCGCCGGGGGCGGAGGACAAGCGGCAGGTCGAGTCGCGGCTGCCGGAGGTGCTGGAGTTCCTGGCGTCGAAGTTCGGGCCGTACCCGCAGAGCGCGGCGGGCGGGATCTACATCAACGAGAACATCGGGTTCTCGCTGGAGACGCAGGGGCGGCCGATCTACGCGTCGTGGGCCGAGCTTCCCGTTGTGGTGCACGAGAACGCGCACCAGTGGTACGGCGACTCGGTCTCCGTGCAGTCGTGGGCGGACATCTGCCTGAACGAGTGCTTCGCGAGCTACGCCCAGTGGCTCTGGGACGAGGCGAAGGAGGGCGTGAACCTCGACGACCAGTTCCGCCAAACCGTCGGCGGTGCCCCGCAACAGTTCTGGGGCGGCAAGCTGTACGACATGGGCGCGGGCAACGAGTTCACGTCGGTGTACGACAAGGGCCCGGTGGCGCTGCACGCCCTGCGCCGGCTCATCGGCGACAAGGCGTTCAACCGGATCCTCAAGGAGTGGCCGGCCGAGCACAAGGACGGCAACGCCTCCTGGCCGGAGTTCGAGAAGTTCGTCCAGGACGTCACGAAGAAGGACCTGAGCGCGTTCTTCGCGGCGTGGTTCCACGCGGACACGCGACCGGCCGACGAGTTCCTGTACCCGGGCTCACTGCACAAGTGACCACTGTGGACGTCTGTTGAGGACGTCTACTGAGGACGGCGCCGGCGGGCGAGCAGGGTGAGCGCGGCGCCGAGGGCCAGGATGGTGGCGCCGATGACGATGAGGGTGGCGTCGGGGTTACCGGTCCGGGCGAGCTCGTCGCCGGGTCCGGGGCGGCCCTGGGCCCCACCGGTTCCGGCCTCGACGGGGACGGTGACCGTCGCGCGGGCCACGGCCTGGGGTCCGCCGTTGCGGTACATGGTCTGGCCGGTGAAGACCTTGGTGGTCGAGGTCCCGCCGCTGCTGGTGAGGGTGACTGTGGCCGTGTAGGTACCCGGGTTGGCGTACTCGTGTCTAGTGGTGGCGGTGCTGGTCGTGGCGGTGGTGCCGTCGCCGAACTCCCAGCGGTAGCTGGCGACGATGCCGAACCTGACGGTGGACGGAGCGGCGAACACGGCCGGCGAGTGCGGCGGGGCGATCACCAGCGCCGCGTCGGGCGCCTGGTCGGGAGTGATCGCGATGCCGAACTGGGGGCCGCTCCCGTCCAGGGCGATCCGGCTGACCGCTCCGGTGTCCGCGTCGATCGGGTAGACGGCGTCGAGGCTGGTGACGTAGAGGGTGGCGCCGTCGGGGGTGATGGCGATCCCCTCTGGAGGGGTGTCGACCCGGATGGGGTTGCCGGTCGTGTTGTCGCCGAGGTCGATCGGCACGACTTCGTAGATCGCGGGGGTGCCGAAGTCGTTGGTGGTGACATAGGCGGTGCGGCCGTCCGGGGCGATGGCGATCGCGTGCGGCTCGCCGCCGACGGGTATCCGGGCGCCGCGCGTGTTGTCGGCGGTGTCGATCGGGTAGACCGCGCGGTCGTCCTCGGCGGCGACGTAGGCGGTGGCGCCGTCGGGGGTGATCGCGAGCTCGCCGACGGTGCCGGCGGCGATCGCGATCGGGGCGCCGACGACCGGGGTGGCGCCGGTGGTGATCGGGAAGACCCGGCCGCCGCCGCCGATGCCTTCTCCCACGTAGATGGTGGCGCCGTCGGGAGTGATGGCCAGGGTCTCCGGGTCCGTGCCGGCGGGAAGCTGGATCGGGGCGCCGACGGTGTTGGTCGTGGTGTCGATCGGGTAGACCCGGGCGGGGAAATGGGCCACGTAGGCGGTGGCACCGTCGGGGGCGATGGCGATGTCACCGACGACGCCAGGACCCGGGACCGTGATGGTGGTGGCGACCGCGTTGCTGGCGGTGTCGAGCACCGTGACCGTCGCGCGGCCGATGTTGGAGACATAGGCGGTGGTGGCGTCCGGGGTGATGGCGATGTGCTTGGGGTCGTTCCCACCGGTGGTAACCATGTCGCCGCGGGTGTTGGTCTCGGTGGCGATCGCGGTCACCCCGTCCACGCCGCCCACGAAGGCCTTCCACGAGGCGCCCGCCGGTTGGGCCATGGCGGCGGGGGCCGGGGCCACCCACATCGCCGCCGACCCGGCGACCACGGTGGCGGCCAGCAGCCGCAGCGCCAGGCGCCGGGGTTGGCGGAACGAGGGGTGGCGAGTCATTGGGTTGCTCCTGCGCGTCGGCTTCCGAGACCCCGGCATCCTGCCGAGTGCGGGCTCGGAACGCGGCCCGAAGCACCCGAACGGGACGATCAACAACCCGGTCGTGCCATCCATTGCACCTATCCAGGTGACCTACCTGGCCGGCCCGATGGCCCTGTCAGACACAGCACTTGACTCCGGCCACGCCGTCCACGGCCCGTTGCCGGCGGCGCGTGGCTGAGGCCTGTGGACAACTCCGGGCCACGCGGGGCCCCCCGCTTTCCACGCTACCGACCGGCACCGACCGAACCGGAGCGCGCGGTGCAGACCTGTGGACAACCCCGCGCCACGCGGGGGCCCCCCGTTTTCCACGCTACTTGTGAGGGCTGACAGAACCGGGGTGCGTGGCTGAGGGCTGTGGACAACCTCGGTCAGGGACCGGTCAAGGGAGGATGATCTCCGAGACCAGTGCCTTGTGGTCGCTGCCCGGTATGTCGAACACCGCGTAGCTGCCGAACGCGCAGCGGTCGTCGGCGACGATGTGGTCGATGGTCACCGGGGGGCCGAGTGGCCAGCTCGACCACGTCGCCTTCATGCCGTTCCCCGTCGACTCCGCCGCGTCGGCGTAGCCCCGGTCGACCACCGCGCGGAACGCCGCGTGGTCGAGCGACGCGTTGAAGTCTCCCGCCAGCACGCGGATGCGCTCGGCCGGGCGGGGCAGCCCGGCCAGCTCGGTGCGCCACGTGCCGGCCGAGCGGGTGCGGACGCCCGGCTGGATGTGCACCGCGGTCAGCTCGATGTCGTCGTCGTCGCCCGGGAGGTCCACCACCATCGACGGCTGCGCGAGCGTCGACTCGTCCATCAGCACGATCTGGCGCAGCGGGTACGTCGACACGACGGCCGTGCCCGAACCGCTCGCGTCCGTGTCGTACACGCGGTTGGGCAGCAGCTTGTCCAGGCCGGCCTCGGTGAGCGCGGCGTCCTCCGCCTGGGTCAGCTCCGGCATGACGAGCACGTCGACCTTCTGCTCGCGCGCGAGGCGCACCACCGTCCGCGCGTCGGCGCGGCCGATGTACAGGTTCAGCGACATGACCCGCAGCCGCGGGCCGTCCGCGGCCGGCTGCTCCTCCGACAGCACGCGCGGCACGAGCAACGCCCCCAGCGCGAACGCGAGCAGCACCACGGTGACGCCGACGACCCGCCGCCGCAGCAGCACGCACAACAACCCGAGCACGAGCCCGAACGCCGCCACGTACGGCGTCAGCGCCATCGCCGCGACCAGCACCTCGACCGTCTCGATGCCGGCGATCCGCAGCACGACGTACGCCACGAACACCAGCGCCAGCGTGACCAGGAAGAACCCGAGCTTGCGCCCACCGGGCCGGCGACGCGGTGCGTCGTCGTACTCCGGCTCGGGGTCGAGCTCCACGAACGAGGTCCTGGCCACGTGACCAATATGCCGCAACTACGGCCCCGAAACAGGCGAAAGCCGCATCACCACGCCGTGGCGATGCGGCTTTCGACCGGTTTCGAACTAGGCGGACTCGGTGTCCTCGGCTCCCTCACCACCGCTGGAGGCGGCCAGGTCGACCGGCGGGGAGTCGGGCACGTTGCCCGGCTTGGGCTCGCCGCGGAACGTGAAGACGGCCTTGTCCGTGGACGTGCCTTCCTCGCCGTCCCAGCCGTCGACGTCGACGATGATGATCTGGCCCGGCTGGATCTCGCCGAACAGGATCTTCTCCGAGAGCTGGTCCTCGATCTCGCGCTGGATGGTGCGGCGCAGCGGCCGGGCACCCAGCACCTTGTCGAACCCGCGGGTGGCGAGCAGCTTCTTCGCCGCCGGGGTGAGCTCCAGCGCCATGTCCTTGTTCTTCAGCTGCGTCTCGACGCGCGTGATCATCAGGTCCACCATGAGGACGATCTGCTCCTCGGTGAGCTGGTGGAACACGATGATGTCGTCGATGCGGTTGAGGAACTCGGGCCGGAAGTGCTTCTTGAGCTCGTCGTCGACCTTCTGCTTCATCCGGTCGTAGCTCTGCTCGCCGCCGCCGGCGGTGAAGCCGAGGCTGACGGCCTTGGAGATGTCCTGGGTACCGAGGTTCGAGGTGAAGATGATCACCGTGTTCTTGAAGTCCACGGTGCGGCCCTGACCGTCGGTCAGGCGGCCGTCCTCGAGCACCTGCAGGAGGGTGTTGTAGACCTCCTGGTGCGCCTTCTCGATCTCGTCGAACAGCACCACCGAGAACGGCTTGCGCCGCACCTTCTCGGTGAGCTGGCCGCCCTCCTCGTAGCCCACGTACCCCGGAGGGGCACCGAAGAGCCGCGAGGCGGTGTACCGGTCGTGGAACTCGCCCATGTCGATCTGGATGAGCGCGTCGTCCTCGCCGAACAGGAAGTTCGCGAGCGCCTTGGACAGCTCGGTCTTACCGACGCCGGACGGGCCGGCGAAGATGAACGAGCCGGACGGGCGCTTCGGGTCCTTCAGCCCGGCACGGGTACGGCGGATGGCCTGCGACACGGCCTTGACCGCGTCCTCCTGGCCGATGATCCGCTTGTGCAGCTCCTCCTCCATGCGGAGCAGACGGGTCGTCTCCTCCTCGGTGAGCTTGAACACGGGGATCCCGGTCCAGTTGGCCAGCACCTCGGCGATCTGCTCGTCGTCCACCTCGGCGACGACGTCCAGGTCACCGTCCTTCCACTGCTTCTCCCGCTCCGCCTTCTGGCCGAGGAGCTGCTTCTCGGAGTCGCGCAGCTTGGCGGCCCGCTCGAAGTCCTGCGCGTCTATCGCGCTCTCCTTGTCCCGGCGCACGTCCGCGATCTTCTCGTCGAACTCGCGCAGGTCCGGCGGCGCGGTCATGCGGCGGATCCGCATCCGGGCGCCGGCCTCGTCGATCAGGTCGATCGCCTTGTCCGGCAGGAAGCGGTCGTTGATGTACCGGTCGGCCAGGGTGGCCGCGGCGACCAGCGCCGGGTCGGTGATCGTGACCCGGTGGTGCGCCTCGTACCGGTCCCGCAGGCCCTTGAGGATCTCGATGGTGTGCTCGAGCGTCGGCTCGCCCACCTGGATCGGCTGGAAGCGGCGCTCCAGCGCGGGGTCCTTCTCGACGTACTTGCGGTACTCGTCGAGCGTGGTGGCGCCGATGGTCTGCAGCTCGCCACGAGCCAGCATCGGCTTGAGGATCGACGCGGCGTCGATCGCGCCCTCCGCGGCACCCGCCCCGACGAGCGTGTGGATCTCGTCGATGAACAGGATGATGTCGCCGCGGGTGCGGATCTCCTTGAGCACCTTCTTGAGGCGCTCCTCGAAGTCACCGCGGTAGCGCGAGCCGGCGACCAGGGAGCCGAGGTCGAGCGTGTAGAGCTGCTTGTCCTTCAGCGTCTCCGGGACCTCGCCCTTGACGACCATCTGCGCCAGGCCCTCGACGACGGCCGTCTTGCCGACGCCGGGCTCGCCGATGAGCACCGGGTTGTTCTTGGTGCGGCGGGACAGCACCTGCATGACCCGCTCGATCTCCTTGGCCCGCCCGATGACCGGGTCGAGCTTGCCCTCGCGCGCGGACGACGTGAGGTTGCGGCCGAACTGGTCCAGCACCAGCGACGAGGACGGCGTGCCCTCACCGCGGCCGCCCGTCTCGGCGGGCTCCTTGCCCTGGTAGCCCGACAGCAGCTGGAGGACCTGCTGGCGGACACGGTTGAGGTCGGCGCCGAGCTTCACGAGGACCTGGGCGGCCACGCCCTCGCCTTCCCGGATGAGGCCGAGAAGGATGTGCTCGGTGCCGATGTAGTTGTGGCCGAGCTGCAGCGCTTCCCGCAGCGACAGCTCGAGGACCTTCTTGGCCCGGGGGGTGAAGGGGATGTGTCCGCTCGGCGCGTGCTGGCCCTGGCCGATGATCTCCTCGACCTGCTGCCGCACGCCTTCCAGCGCGATCCCCAACGACTCCAACGCCTTGGCGGCGACACCCTCACCCTCGTGGATCAAGCCCAGGAGGATGTGCTCGGTGCCGATGTAGTTGTGGTTGAGCATCCTGGCCTCTTCTTGGGCCAGCACAACCACCCGCCTCGCGCGGTCGGTGAACCTCTCAAACATCTGCACTCCTGACTGCTGCGCCGGCGGCCCTATGCCCCACCGAGTTCTCTGTGATGCCGGTGGGCCCAGCACCGTGAAGACCACTGTAGTCGCCCAGCCTGTCGCTCTCAGTACCACTTGCGGCTAAGCACGGCGGTCTACAACGAGGTAATCATCGTCGCACCGAACAACGTGCGGGAATCGGGAAGGATTCCGCTGAGTGGCGCTGTCCGCTCAACGCGAACACCATCGGTCCGTGTGGTCACACCGCCGCGCGACGTGGTTGACAGGCGGCTAAGGTAAGGCAAGCCTCACCACCTATCGGCGCAGCGGAGACCACATGCGGACCACGGCGAGCCTACGGCTCGTGACCGACGCGCGGCGGGTAGATCTCGCCGGCTCGGTGGCACACGCGTCCTCGCAGCAGGTCAGGTCCAGCCTGCGGGTCGACGTGCCGGACGGCGAGGCCGACTGGGTGAATTGCGGGCAGCTACTCTCCGACACCGCCGGTTTCGCGACCTGGCGGGACTCGCTCGCGAATTGGCTCCATGAGCGCTACGGCGATGCGCCCGAACGGACGACCGCGGGCTACGTCATGACGTGGTATCTCGGAGTACCGGGTTACCTGGCGGCGCTGCTGTTCCACCACGAGCGCCGGGTGCCGTCGCTGCGCCCGGAGCACCTGGCGTTCCACACGGCTCGACCACGCCCTCACCCCGACTCGATCGCGGTGCTAGACACACGCTTCGTATGCCTGCCCGACGATCCAGCGGCGGACAGTCGAGACGCGACGGTCGTGCCCGACGAGCGCGCGCTGGCGGCGGTGCTGCGGGGACGGTTCACCGCGCACGCGGCCCGCTTCGTCGAGGCGTTCGCCCCGACCGTCCGATTCGGCCGCCACACCCTGTGGGCCGCGGCCACCGACGCCCTGGACGACTCGATGTTGCTGGCGGGGCGGTACGGCGGCGACGAGAGCGCGGGCGTGCTGGACGCGTCACTGATACTCCCGGAGCGGCTGGGCCCACTGACATCAGCCTCGACGATGCGCCCCGACCAGGGCGGCTGGACCCGGCGGCGCGAGAGCTGCTGCTTCCACTACCTGCTGGACCAGGGCAAGGGACCGTGCTCCACCTGCCCGCGGATCCTCCCCAAGTAGCACACCGCTCCGCACGTGCGTGCGGACGTGCGGGCTCGGGTGGGTGCTGCGTGGGCGTCGGTGTCAGTCGTCGGGGGTGCCGGATAGGGCGTCGCCGAGGGGGGTTCTTTGGTATAGGACCGAGCGGCCCGCGCGGGCTCGGCTCACGAGGCCGGCGCGGCGCAGTACCGCCAGGTGGTCGCCCACCGCGCCTGGTGCCAGGCGGAGGGCGGCCGCCAACTGGGTGGTGCTTGCCGGCTCGGCCAGGGTTGCCAGCAGGCGCGCCCGCGACCGGCCCAGCAGGTCCGCCAGCGCGGAGGGCGGCGGGACGTCCTCGGGCTCCAGCAGCGCCGCCGTGCCGCGCGCCGGGTAGATCAGCGCGTGCGGCCACGGTGGATCCAGGTACATCGCCACCTTCGGCCACACGAACACCGACGGCACCAGCAGCAGCCCCCGCCCACCCAGCTCGACGTCCTGGTCCGCCCGGTGCGTCACCTCGATCCGGCCCTCGCGCCACGCGACCCGCTGATGCAGGCCGGCCAGGGCCGCCGTCCAGCCGGCCCGGCTCAGCAGGCCCGCCCGGTGCACCACGTCCCGCTCGCACACCGCGCGCAGCGCCGGCCAGTCCGGGCCGACCAGCTCGTGCCACGCCCGCTCCAGCGTGTCCGTCACGATCGGGACCACGTCCGGGTCCGCGAGCACCGCGCGCACGCGGGCGGACGGCGCGGGCGAGTCCTTCAGGCACTTCGCGATCTCGGCCCGCGCCACGTCGAGCGGGGTCGCGCGCACGGTCGCGAGGTCGTCGGCCAGGGTCTGGGCCATGGTCGACGGCGGCGGGGCCACGAACGCCGCGCCGAAGTGGCGGGTCTGCAGCGCCAGGACCACGTCCAGGTCCGTCGTCGCGCGCAGCCGGCGGTACACCGGGCGCAGCCGCGCCGCCCAGTCCGCCGGCAGCCGCGCGTGGTTCAGGCCGGACAACCGCCGCAGGCAACCGTCCAGCTCGAACAGCGGCGACACCGCGAACCTGCTGTTCAGCAGGTCGTCACGGTTGACCTCGAGCCGCATCACGCCCTCGACCTTACGTTGTCCGGCGAATCTTTGGCGCCCGGTGGGCGCCTCGGGCGAGGCTCGTCGGCATGACCGAGGTGACGAGCCGGGCGACGTTCCGCCAGGTGCTGGCCGAGCCGGTGTTCCGCGTGCTGTTCCTGTGCCGCGCGCTCGCGATCGGCGCGGACACGCTGCGCACGGTGGCCCTCTCGGTCCTCGTCTTCGCCCAGACCGGCTCGGCGTTCCTCGGCGCGCTGACGTTCGGCATCTCGTTCCTGCCGCAGGCGATCGGCGGCGTGGTGATCGGCGCGCTGCCCGACCTCGTGCGGCCGCGGCCGCTCATCGTCGGCGGCTACCTGCTGGAGGCGCTCGGTGCGGCGGTGCTGGCGCTCGCCGGGCTGCCGGTGTGGGCGAGCCTGCTGCTGGTCGCCGCGATCGGGTGTCTCGCGCCGGTGTTCAACGGCACCGCCGCCCGGCTGACCGCGGACTCGCTGACCGGCGACGCGTTCGTCCTCGGCCGCAGCCTCTTCCAGCTCGCGGTGTCCGCCGCGCAGCTCGTGGGGCTCGCGGCCGGCGGCCTGGCGGTCGCGGCGGTCGGTGCGCAGCACGCGTTGCTCATCACGGCCGGCTGCCACCTCGTCGCCGCGCTCGGCACCCGGCTCGGGCTACCGGACCTGCCCGCGCCCGGCCGCGACGGCGCGCAGTCGCTGTTCGGGCGCAGCCGGCGGGTCACCCGCGAGCTCCTCGCCGACCCGGCCGTGCGGCGGCTGCTGCTCGTCATGTGGCTGCCGCCCGCGTTCGTGACCGGCGCGGAGAGCCTGCTCGTCCCGTACACCGCGCTGCGCGGGTTCCCGGCCGGCGCCCCCGGCCTGCTGCTCGCGTGCGTCCCGGTCGGCATGATCGCCGGCAACTTCGTGACCGCCCGGGTGCTCGCCCCCGCCACCCGCGAGCGCGTCGTGCCGCTGCTGGTCGCGGTGCTGGGCCTGCCGCTGCTCGGGTTCGCGTTCGACCTCGGCGTGGTGACGCTCGGCGCGCTGCTCGCGGTGACCGGGTTCGGCTTCGGCTACGGGATGGGCATCCAGCGGCCGTTCCGCGACGCGGTGTCCGTGGACGTGCGCGGGCAGGCGTTCGGCCTGATGTCGACCGGTCTGATGACGCTGCAGGGAGTCGGGCCGGCGCTGTTCGGGCTGGCCGCCGGGGTCGTGCCCGTGGGCCTGGCCATGGCCTGCGGCGGGGTGGCCACGCTGGTCACGGCCGGCTGGATCGCGCTGGGCGCGCGGCACGATCGGGAATGATCGCGAAAAGCGAAAACGCCGGTTCTCAGTCGATGACGATTACGGGTTGAGAACCGGCGCTTCGGCCAATGGTCACGCCTGCCCGTTGTAGGCGTCGGTGACCTCCTTGGGGATTCGGCCCCGATCGGAGACGTTCATGCCCTGCTTGCGCGCCCACTCGCGAATTGCCTGGTTCTGTTCCCGATCGGCCGATGCGGTACGCGGCGCACGACCCGCACCGATGCGGCTGGCAAGACGCTTACGGCCGGCCTGGCGACGAGCATGCTCCACGTATTCGGACAGCGCGCCGCGCAACCGTTCCGCATTGCCGTCGGAGAGATCGATCTCGTAGACGGCGCCATCCAAACCGAACTCGACGGTCTCCCCGGCTTCGGAACCGTCTAGGTCGTCGACCAGGGTAACCATGACCTTCTGCGCCATCTGCGCCCTCCTTGGTTTGAAACTCGACGCCGAACGTGCGTGTGTCAGCACCGATATAAATACTCCCACTAAGGAGGTTAACGCAAATCCTGGGGCGGATTAGTAGCGAACGTGTTGCAAGTTGCTCATTCTGGGCGCACGAGCGGAAACAGGATCGTCTCGCGTATGCCGAGGCCGGTGAGTGCCATCAGCAACCGGTCGGTGCCCATTCCGACGCCGCCACTCGGCGGCATTCCGTACTCGAGTGCCCGCAGAAAGTCCTCGTCAAGGCGCATGGCCTCGTCGTCGCCGCCCGCCCGAAGGCTGGCCTGCTCGGTGAGCCGGTCCCGCTCGACGACCGCGTCCACCAGCTCCGAGTAGCCGGTCGCCAACTCGAATCCGCGAACGTAGAGGTCCCATTTCTCCGCGACGCCCGGGATGCTGCGGTGCTGGCGGGTCAGCGGGGACGTCTCGACCGGGAAGTCCTTCACGAACGTCGGCTCGTGCAGCTTGCCGGCGACGAGGTGCTCGAACAGCTCCTCGACGAGCTTGCCGTGCCCGAACTTGGGGTCCACCTCCAGGCCGACCGCCCCGGCGTGCTTGCGCAGCAGGTCAGCCGGGGTCTGCGGGGTGATCTCCTCGCCGAGCGCCTCGGCCACCGAGCCGTACATCGTGATCGAGGTCCAGTCGCCGGACAGGTCGTAGGGCGATCCGTCGGCCAGCGTGATCTCCAGCGTGCCGAACACCGACCGCGCGGCTTCCTGGACGAGCTCCCGGGTCAGCACCGCCATCGTGTCGTAGGTGGCGTACGCCTCGTAGAACTCGAGCATCGCGAACTCAGGTGAATGCGAGGAGTCCATCCCCTCGTTACGAAAGTTGCGATTGATCTCGAAGACCTTGTCGATTCCGCCCACGACGCACCGCTTGAGGAACAACTCCGGCGCGATGCGCAGGTACAGATCCATGTCCATCGCGTTCGAGTGTGTGACAAACGGCCGCGCGGTGGCACCGCCGTGCATCGTCTGGAGCATCGGGGTCTCGACCTCGACGTATCCGCGACGATAGAAACTCTCTCGCAATGCCCGGTTGACACCGGCCCGCATCAGTGCGTTATCCCGCGCCTGCGGGCGCAGGATCAGATCGACATAGCGCTGCCGAATACGCGTTTCCTCGGCCAGCTCCTTGTGCGCCACCGGCAGCGGGCGCAACGACTTGGCCGCCATTCGCCACTCGTCGGCTAGTACGGACAGCTCACCTCGGCGGGAGGTGATTACCTCGCCACGCACGAAAACGTGATCGCCGAGGTCGACATCGCCCTTCCACGCCGAAAGCGCGTCCGCGCCCACCTTGTTCAGGCTGAGCATCGCCTGCAGTTCGGTGCCGTCGCCGGCCATGAGCGTCGCGAAACAGAGCTTGCCCGTATTGCGCATGAACATGACCCGGCCGGCCACGCCGACCTCGTCACCGGTGGCGGTGTCGGTCGGCAAATCGGAATAGGCGGCCCGGACCTGCGCCAGAGTGTGCGTCCGCGGCAGTTCGACGGGATAGGGATCGACGCCCTCGGCAAGCAGCCGGGCCCGCTTCTCCCGCCGGACCCGCAACTGCTCCGGAAGGTCGTCGGCCGGGGGCTGAAGCGATTCGTCGGTCACGCGAACAAGGGTACGGAGACCGCCCGTGGCCAGGCGATCGGGTATCCGCGGCTAGGTTGGGGACCATGGACGCCGAGGAGCTGAGGAGCAGGCGCGCGCGCTCGTTCGGGGCCACCGCGGCCGCCTACGCCGAGCACCGGCCCGACTATCCGGCCGAGGGGATCCGCTGGGGGCTCGGGGCCGCTAGCGGCGAGGTGCGGCGGGTGCTCGACCTCGCGGCGGGGACGGGCAAGCTGACCGGCGGGCTGGTCGACCTGGGGCTCGAGGTGACGGCCGTGGAGCCGGATCCGGACATGCTGGCGCAGCTGTCGGACCTGTTCCCGCCGGTGCGGGCGCTGGCCGGCCGGGCGGAGGCGATCCCGCTGCCGGACGCGGCGTTCGACGCCGTCGTGGTCGGGCAGGCGTTCCACTGGTTCGACCGGGAGGTGGCGCTCGCGGAGATCGCGCGGGTGCTGCGGCCGGGCGGGGCGCTCGCGGCGTTCTGGAACGCGGAGGACGAGTCGCCCGGATGGATGGCCGGGCTGGGCAAGGTGGCCCGCTCGAGCGTGACGCAGACGTGGTCGGCCGACTACCCGACGTTCGACGGCGACTGGTTCGAGGCGGGCGAGAAGGTCGCGTTCCGCCACTCCCACCGCCGCACGGCCGACTCGCTGACCGCGACGATCGGCACGATGTCGCACACGCTGGTGGTGAGCGACGAGGAGCGGGCCGAGGTGCTGGGGCGGATCCGGGCGTTCCTGACCTCGCACCCGGACACGGCGCACGGCGAGTTCGACATGCCGCTGCTCACGACGGTGATCCGCGGCCGGCGCCGCTGAGCGCCGGCCGCCGGTCTCACTTGGTGTTGCGCTCGAACACGAGCCGCAGGCCCAGCAGCGTCAGGTCCGGGCGGTGGTCCGCGATCGTGTCGGACTCCTCCACCACAAGCGGCGCGAGCCCGCCGGTGGCGATGACGGTGACCTCGCCGGCGTGGGTGGTGCGCTCGAGCTCGTCGACGATGCGCCGGACGAGCCCGTCGACCTGGCCGGTGAAGCCGTAGATGATGCCGGACTGCAGGCACTCCACGGTGTTCTTGCCGATCACCGACCGCGGGCGGACGAGCTCGACCTTGCGCAGCGCGGCGGCCCGGGCGGCGAGCGCGTCGACCGAGATCTCGATGCCGGGCGCGAACACGCCGCCGAGGAACTCGCCCTTCGCGGAGATCACGTCGACATTGGTGGACGTGCCGAAGTCGACGACCACGCACGCGGTCTCGTGCAGGTAGTGCGCGGCGAGCGTGTTGATCACGCGGTCGGCGCCGACCTCCTTGGGGTTGTCCACGAGCAGCGGCACGCCGGTGCGCACGCCGGGCTCGACGATGACCCGCGGCACCGGCCGGTAGTACCGGTCGAGCATGACGCGCAGCTCGCGCAGCACGGCCGGGACCGTGGACAGCGCCGAGACGCCGGTGATCGCGTCGGCGTGCTCGCCGAGCAGGCCGCGCATCGTGAGGGCGAGCTCGTCGGCGGTCATCCGCGCGTCGGTGCGCATCCGCCAGTCCCGCACCAGCTCCGCGCCCTGGTACAGGCCCAGCGCGATGTTCGTGTTGCCGACGTCGATGGCGAGCAGCACCGGCTCAGCGCTCCGGCGCCAGCAACGCGTCGAGCATGGCGGCGTCCTCGGTCTCGGCCGGCGGCGGGGCGGCGGCCGGGTGCGCGGGGGCGGTGCCGGACTCGACGATGCGGTTCTGCTCGTCGACGTGCACGACGCGCGGCTCGAAGGTGGCGGCCTCGGCGGCGTCCAGCCGGCCGTAGGCGACGAGGACGACGGTGTCGCCGGGACGCACGAGGTGCGCGGCGGCTCCGTCGACGCCGACCACGCCGCTGCCGCGCTCACCGGCGACCACGGACGCCTCCAGCCGCGCGCCGCTGGTGACGCCGACGATCGTGACCTGCTCCCCGGCCAGCAGGTCGGCGGCGTCCAGGAGCACCGGGTCGACGGTGACCGAGCCGGCGTGGTGCGGGTCTGCCCGGGTGACCGTGGCCCGGTGGATCTTGGACTTGAGCATCGTGCGCAGCATCGCGGGCCTCTCCCCTACGTCGGTTCGCCGAGGAACACCGGGACATTGTCGATCAGGCGGGTGGTGCCGACGCGCGCGGCCACGAGCAGCCGGGCCTCACCGGTCGCGGGCGCGGGCCCGAGGTCGCGGCCGCGCAGCTCCAGGTAGTCGAGGTCCACGGTGGACTCCTTGGCGAGCACGCCGCGCGCGGCGGCCAGGACGGCGGCGGCGCCCTCGGCGCTGGTCCGGCTGCCGGCGGTGAGCGCCGCGGAGAGCGCCACCGCGGCGGCGCGCTGGTCGGCACCGAGGTAGGCATTGCGGGAGGAGCGGGCGAGGCCGTCGGGGTCGCGCACGACGGGTACGCCGATGACCTTCACCCCGAGGTCGAGGTCGCGCACCATCCGCCGGACGAGCACGAGCTGCTGGTAGTCCTTCTCCCCGAAGATGGCGAAGTCGGGGCGGACGATGTTGAACAGCTTGGCGACGACGGTGAGCACGCCGGCGAAGTGGCCGGGGCGCGCGGCGCCCTCGAGCTCGTCGCCGAGCGGTCCGGGGTGGACGGTCGTGCGCGCGTCCGGGTGGTACATGGCGTCGCGGTCGGGTTTGAAGACGAGCTCGACGCGCTCCTCGCGGCAGAGGTCGAGGTCGGCGTCGAGCGTGCGCGGGTAGCTGTCGAAGTCCTCGCCCGGGCCGAACTGCAGCGGGTTGACGAAGATCGACGCGGTGAGCACCGCGTTGGGGAGCCGGCGGGCGGTGCGCATGAGCTGGCGGTGGCCCTCGTGCAGGGCGCCCATGGTGGGTACCAGCGCGAGGCGCCGGCCGGTGCCGCGCAGCGCCCGGGTGATCTTCACGACGTCGTCTAATCCACTGTGGACGTTGAGTCGGCCGGGGGTGAACATGGGGGCGCTCATGGGTGCTCCTCACCGGGGCCGCGTTCGATGGCGGCGGTGACGTCGGGGGCGAGATCGGCGCGCAAGAGGCCTGCCTGCTCGGCGCGGTGCGCGGTGCGGGCGGCGAGCGCGCGGTAGGCGGGCAGCATGTCGGGGGCGTGCTCGGCGAGCACGCGCAGGTGGGCGAGGACGGTGCCGGCGTCGCCGCGGGCGACGGGGCCGGTGAGCGCGCGGTCCCCGTGGCGCAGGGCGTTGTCGAGCGCGGCGGACAGCAGCGGGCCGAGCATGCGCTCGGGGTCGCCGACCCCGGCGCGGCGCAACAGGTCCGCGGCCTCGGCGACGATCGTGACCAGGTGGTTCGCGCCGTGCGCGAGGGCCGTGTGGTACAGCGGGCGGGCGGCCTCGGGCACCCGCACGGGCTCCGCACCCATCTCGACGACGAGCGCCTCGCCGACGCTCCAGGAGGTCTCGTCGGCGTCGGCCGCGGTGACGCCGAAGCAGCAGGTGGCGACGCGTTCGAGGTCCTCGGCGCGGCCGGTGAACGTCATGACGGGGTGCAACGCGAGCGGCAGCGCCCCCTGCTCCGCCGCCGGGCCGAGCACGCCGACGCCGTGCGCCCCGCAGGTGTGCACGACGATCTGGCCCTGGCGCAGCGCCCCGGCGGCGACGAGGCCGCGGACCATGCCGGCGAGCGCGTCGTCGGGCAGCGCGAGCAGGACGAGGTCGGCGCGGGCGACGACCTCGTCGGGGGGCAGGAGCGGAACGCCGGGCAGGAGCTCCTCGGCGCGCCGCACGGATTCCTTGGACACCCCGGACGCGGCCACGACCGGGTGGCCGGCCCGGGCGAGGGCGGCACCGAGCACCGCGCCGACGCGGCCGGCGGAGACCACGCCGACGGCAAGGCGCGCCGGTCGGTTCATCCCGCCTCCCCTGGTTGGTCGAAAACGAGCGTAACCATCGGTGCGAACCGACCGGCACAGGGCGGGTTCACCGCGGCTGCGGCATCGCCGCCTTGGCGGTCTCCAGGGCGGCGACGAGCCGGGCCTCGCGCTCGTCGGCGTCGGCGCCGGCGAGGCCGAGGCGCATGGCGTGCCAGAGGAAGGCGAGCTCGGTGACGGCCGCCTGGTAGGCGCCGAGGACGCGGGCGGCCTCCTTGCCGCGGCGGCGGGCGGTGCGGACGCGCCACGCCCGGCGGACGGAGAGGTTGGCGAGGCGCTCGGCGTCGCGTTCGTCCACCCAGCCGCGGCTGATCATGATGGGCAGCGCGCGGGCGACGATCTTCTGCTCGCGGCGGCGGTGCCAGCCGACGAACATGATGCCCGCGATGAAGATCGGGACCATGACGAGGAAGTAGACGTTGAGGAAGGTCTGCGCGGTCCCGAGCGTGGCGGCCGCGTTCCACATGGCGTGCAGCGTGACCGCGGCGACGTAGCCGCCGATCGGGGCGAGGATCGTGACGGCGCGGCTCGGCGAGCGGACGGAGATGCCGACACCGATGCCGATCATCGCGGTGAACAGCGGGTGGCAGAACGGGGCCAGGACACCGCGGAGGATGAACGCGGTGACGACGCCGGAGGTGCTGGTGTCGCCGAACCCGTGCTCGGCGAACGCGCGGCCGAAGTAGTAGATGTTCTCCGTGAAGGCGAACCCGGCCGCGACGAAGCCCGCGTAGACGACGCCGTCGATCACGCCGTCCAGTTCGTTGCGCAGCCAGAGCAGGATGCCCAGGACGAAGGCGCCCTTGACGGCCTCCTCGAACAGCGGGGCGCTGACGATCGCGCTGATCGTGTCGCCCCGGCCGCGGCCCAGCAGCGTGTCGCCGACGGCCTCGGCGGTGTTGTTGATGAGCAGGGCCGTGATCGCGGCGACGCTGGCGCCCCACCCGAAGGCGAGCCAGAGCAGCCGGGCGGGCTCGGGCTCCCACCGGTCGATCCACAGCAGCGCGGCGACGACCGACCCGACGGGCACGAGCGCGGCGACGATCCCGACGAGCTCCGCGACGAGGCCCACGCGCGCGGTGGTGATGGCGAGGACGGCGAGCCCGCATCCCGCGAGCGCCACGAGCCCGGCGACGGGGAGCAGCACGGTCCGCCGGCGCGAGGTGCGGCGCAGCGCGTGCCGCGGCGGCGTCGGGGCGTTGTGCACGCCGCAACCCTACGGGGTTCACTCACTGTGCAAGGACTTCGTGACTTTCAGTCCTCACGACGCCGGCGGCGGTGGGGCGTGCTCGCGTCGCCGCCGTTGGAGGCGAGCAGGTCGCTGACCGAGCGGCCGGTGGCGTGGGAGCCGCCGGGGCCCTCGAGGTCGGGGCGGGCGTGGCTGCCGCTGGTGGAACCGTTCTGCTGCCAGGAGTCCTGCCACGTCGGCTGCCCGTCCGCGCGGCGCCGGCGGCCGCCGGTGTCCTGGCTGTTCCGGGAGACCGGGGCCATGTAGCCGGACTCGGCCGACCGCCGGTCGACGGGCGTGCCGGTGGGCCCGAAGTCGCTGCCGTATCCCGCGGGCCCGAAGTCGGTGCTCGATCCGGCCGGTCCGAAGTCGCTGCCGTAGTCCCCGCTGCCGTACTCGCCGCCGCTGTAGTCCGCGCCGTACCTGACCGGTGCGACGTAGCCGGACTCGACGGAGCGCTGGTTCGAGTAGCCGCTGTCGGCGGTCCGCTGCCCGGGGTCGGCATGGGGCGGCGCGACCGGCCGGAGTCGACGTATCCGGCGGGCTGCACGCGTGCGGACGAACCAGCCGGCATGCCGCTCGACGCCGCCGGTGGCACGCCGTACGAGCCCGACCGGCTAGCCGCGCCGCCAACCGACTGGGCGCCATAGGAGTTCTGGGGCGTGCCCTGCGGGTAGGAGCCGGGCTGGGCCGCCGTGGGGTAGGCCCCGGACTGGCCGGCCGGCGGCATGCCAGTCGAGGACGCCGCGGCACGACCACCGATGGACTGGGCGCCGTAGTTACCGGGCTGGCTCGCCGTTTGCGCGGTCTGCGCACCATATGGACCGGACTGGCTCGCCGCGCCGTATGAACCGGACCGGCTCGCCGGGGACCCGCCCGCCGATGCCGCTGGGCTCGCCGCACCGTAGTAACCGGACCGGTTCGCCGCACCCATTCCGCTTGCCGCCGCCGGATTCGCGGCCTGCGCACCATAAGGACCGGACTGGCTCGCCGCACCCATCCCGCTCGACGCCGCCGCCGGGTTCGACGAACTGGCGCGCGAACCGGCACCGCCCGCCGCCGGGCTCGCCGCGCCGTAGTAACCGGACTGGCTCGCGCCCATCCCACTCGACGCACGCCGCCGCCGGGTTCGAAGTGCCGTGCGAACCGGCACCGCCCGCCGCCGGGCTTGCCGCACCGTAGTAGCCGGACTGGCTCGCGCCCATCCCACTCGACGCCGCCGCCGGGTTCGAAGAACCGGATCGGCCCGCGGCCGGCCCGCCACCCGCCGACGCAGCCGGACTGTTGTAAGCAGACTGGCTCGCGCCCATCCCGCTCGCCGGGCTCGCCGCGCCGTAGTAACCAGACCGGCTCGCCGGGCCCATCCCACTCGACGACGCCGCCGGGTTCGAGGAACTGGACCGGCCCGCCGCGGATGCCGCGGCCGGGTTCGACGAACGGCTCGCCGGCGGCATGCCCGCCGAAGACGCGGCCGCTGGGTTCGACGAACGGCTCGCCGGCGGCATTCCCGCCGAGGACGCCGCCGCCGGGTTCGAAGAACGGCTGGCCGGTGGCACCCCACCAGCGGAGGCCGCGGCCGGGTTCGCGGAACCGGGTGGCAGGCCGGCCGGGGTCGCCGCTGCCCGGCTCGCGGCGCCGCCTACTTGCTGCGCGCCATAGGAGTCCGGCCGCGCGGGTGACATCCGGCTCGACGAGGCCGCGGCCGGGTTCGCCGGCGACATCCGGGTGGCCGACTCCGTGGGCCGGCCCGCCGCCGGCATCCGGGTGGCCGACTCGGTGGCGCGGCCGCCCGCCGGCATGCGGCCCGATGCGGCCGCCGGGGCGCCGGAGCGCGGGTCCGGGTAGCCGGACTGTCCAGTTCGGCCGTTCGACGAGCGGCCGTTCGACGCGGGCTGGCCGTTCGTGGCGCGGGCGCCGCGACCGTTGGTGCCGTTGGTGCCGCTGCCCTGCGCGTACGGGCGCGAGCTGTGGGTCTTCGGCTCGGCCGCACCGCGGGCCGCCGGGGTCGACTCCCACGACGGTCGCCAGTCCGACTCCTGGTCGGCTTCCGTCGCGCCCGGCAGGAACCACTGGTCCGACAGCTCCGTCGACTTCTCCGGGTTGCCGCGCTGAAAGCGGGCGTTCGCGTGCTCCGGCGTCCGGTCGTTCCGCCGCGGCGGCGGGTTCGAGGAACCGGGCACCCGATTGATCAGGTCGGTGTCCTCTTCCTTCGGGGTCATCGGAATGACGTTGCCGCCGCCCGCGGACGGCAGGCCCTTCGGCGGCTCGTTGAGCGGGTGACCTTCCGGCAGCGACCGCATCCGGGTGGACTCGGCGCGCAGCGCGTACCGCTCGACGAGGAACTCCCCGCCCAGCAACGTCTGCAGGGTCTGCCGCAGCCCCTGCAGCTCCGCGCGCAGCGCCAGAATGTCCTCTCTGGACTCCTCTTCCGCCAGGCGGCGCGCGTCGGCCTCGACCTCCAGCTCGTGCTCGCGGCGGGCGGCGACCTCGCGCTCGAGCTCGAACTCGTAGCGCTCCTGGCGGTCGGCGGCTTCGTCCTCGCGCTCGGCGACCTGCCGGCGGTACCGCGCCGCGATGAAGGCCCCGACGAGCGCGGCCCACAGGCCCGCGACGATGCCCAGCCGCATCAGCTTGAGGTCGTCACTCAGTACGAGTACACCGGTGGCGCCAACTGCGAGCACGACGGCTGCAACGAGTAACGCCCGACCCCCGATCGAGCCATGCTCAGGCGCATCTAACGCGTCGCGGCGGGGGGTCATGGCACACACCGTACCGGCCTGTTACCTCTGTGAGACCAAGCCGCGGTCGATCTTTTTCTCAGCCAGTGGCGTCCGAGCGGTACTCCGGAGGCGGATTGTCCTGGTCACGGGGCGTCTGGCAGCACCATTCCAGGTAGAGCGCGGCCGCGATCAGGGCCGCCGCACAGCCGAGACCGACCACCGCGCTCGGGAAGTCCTCGGCCGCGGCGGTCACCTCGTCCCGGCGCGGCAGGAGGTAGCCGAGGATGCCTACCCAGGCGCCCGACATGATCGCACCGAGTAACGACGATGCCTTCGCGAGCGCGACCGCGCGGGCCGCGGTGAGCGGCTGAACCGGGCGGCCACCTTCGGGTTTGCGGATCCGTGACCGCAGCGACGCCCCGAGCGCCGCCTCGACGACCCCGAGCACGAGGAGTGTCACCCCGGCGAAGGTGGGCAACGGAGGCAGGTCCCCGTACGCCACCTGCATGATCAGGAAGACGATCCCGGTGGCCAGCAGGCCGGCCACGACGAGGTCGCGGGCCCGGGTGAAGTGCATGCACCCACGGTACCGGCGACACTTGACTCTCCAGCTACTGGAGGGTTGAGCATGGTGGCCATGGGCGACAGCGGGGTGTTCACGATCGGCGAGCTCGCCCGCCGAACGGGTCTGACCACCCGGACGATCCGCTTCTACTCCGATGAGGGGCTGCTGCCGCCTGCCGATCGCACGTACGCCGGCTACCGCCTCTACGACGCGGCATCGCTGGCCCGGCTCGAGCTGCTGCGAACGCTGCGTGAGCTGGGCCTCGGGCTGCCCGAGGCGGCCGCGGCGCTGGCCGGCCGGTCAAGCGTCGCGGACCTCGCGCGGCGGCACGTGGACCTGCTCGACGAGCAGATCCGGGTGCTGCGGCTGCGGCGGGCGGTGCTGCGGGCGGTCGCCAAGAACGACTCCGAGCTGGATGAGGTGAGGTTGATGAAGGACCTGGCGACGATGTCCGATGAGGACCGCAAGCGCCTGATCGACGAGTTCTGGGATGAGGTGACAGCAGGCCTGAACATCAATCCGGACTTCGACGCGGGCATGCGGTCGGCGAAGCCGGAGCTGCCGGACGACCCGGCGCCGGAGCAGCTGCAGGCGTGGATCGAGCTGGCGGAGCTGGTGGCGGACAAGGACTTCCGCGCGCGGATCCGGCAGATGAGCGAGACGCAGTCGGCGGCCCGGGACGCGGGCGAGCCGATGGACCAGCCGCCGGACGAGCTGCGCCGGCAGTGGCAGGAGTGGACGAACGCCGCCGCCGAGGCGATGGACGCGGGACACGCACCGTCGTCCCCGGCGGGCCAGGCGCTGGCGAGTTCGATCGCGGAGTCGATGGGCAAGCGTCCGGCGGAAGCGGCAGCAGCGATCGAGACGAGCACGGACACGCGAGCCGAGCGCTACTGGCAACTGATGGCGACCATCAACGGCTGGCCACAGTGGCCGAGCCAGGTCCCCCGCGCCGAGTGGATCATCACCGCGCTGCGCGCGCTCGGCTGAGCCGACGGAAACGGGTCGAACGTCCGCTTTGGACTCCGGCGGAAGGGCGGCCGAGCCACTCGCGGACCGGGGCCGCGGCCAGGGAGGGTCGCGGCCCGGCCCACCACTAGCCACCGGACCACGACCAATCGCGCAGCACGCGCTATGGACCCGGCGAACGAGCGGCCAGCAGATCGCGGGGCCTGGCGGCGGCCGGGCTCACCGCCAGCCACCGGACCAGGACCGTCCGCTCGGCTGTGCTGGCGGAGGCGGGTCCTCGCGGAGACGGGGTCCGCTTTGGACTCCGGCGGAAGAGCGGCCAGCAGATCGCGGACCGGGCCACAGCCGCGGCCACCACCAGCCACCGGGCCAGGACTGCCCGCTCGGCTGAGCTGGCGGAAGCGGGTCCTCGCGGAGACGCGCGTCCGCTTTGGACTCTTGCGGGAAGGCGGCCAGGGAGGGTCGCGGCCCGGGTCCACCGTCAAACCACGAGACCAGAACCAACCGCTCGGCTGGACTCAGGGGGCGAGGAGCAGGTCCTCGCGGAGGCGGACGTCCGCTTTGGACTCCGGCGGGAGAGCGGCCAGCAGGTCGCGGACCGGGCCGTGGCCGGGGAGGGTCGCGGTCGGGTCCACTGCCAGCCAGGGGATCAGGACCGTCGCCCGGTCCGGGGTGCCGGGGTGCGGGAGCAGGAGGTCCGGGTGGTCACTCGTCACGCCGTCCACGGTGACCACGTCCACGTCGAGCGTGCGCGGGCCCCAGCGCTGGTCGCGGACCCGGCCCGCGCGCGCCTCCAGGTCCTGGCCGCGGCGCAGCCACGCCCACGCGTCGGCCGCCGGGTCGTCGACCAGCAGGACGGCGTTCAGGAAGTCCGGCTGGTCGGTCACGCCCCACGCCTTCGTCTCGTAGACCGGCGACACCGCGACGACGGCGTCCGCCAGGCCGGACACGGCCAGGCGGAGGTACCCGAGGCGGTCCCCCAGGTTGGCGCCGATCGACAGGACCGCCCGGGTCATCCCGCGGGCGGGCGCGACCGGCGGATCGTGACGGCCACGTCCGCGAAGTCCAGCGGGATCGGCGCGTTCGGCTTGTGGATGGTGACCTCGACCGCGTGTGGCCGCGGGTCGGTCATGACCTCGGCGGCGATCTCGGCGCCCACGGACTCCAGCAGGTTCCGCGGCGGGCCGGCGACGATCTTCGCCGCTCGCTGTGCCAGCGCGCCGTAGTTCAGCGTGTCGTCGAGCTCGTCGGTCTCGCCGGCGCGGTCGAGGTCGACCCACACCGTCAGGTCCACGACGAACTCCTGCCCGTCGCGGCGCTCGTGGTCGTACACCCCGTGGTTGCCGCGGACCCGCAGGCCCGTCAGCGTGATCCGGTCAGTCATCCGCACAGTCCTTCGACATCGCGACGGCGACCGCGACCGCGTCCAGCGACCGGGTCACGTCGTGCACCCGCACCCCCCACACACCGGCGGTGGCCACCAGCGCCGTGATCGCCGCCGTGGCCTCCTCCCGGCCGTCCGGCGGGCGGGGCGTGCCCTCCTTGGAGGCCAGCAACGTGCCCAGGAAACGCTTGCGCGACGCACCGACGAGCACCGGGAAACCCAGCTCCCGCAACACCTCCAGCCGCCGCAGCAGCGCCCAGTTGTGCCCGGCCCGCTTCGCGAAGCCCAGGCCCGGGTCGAGCACGAGTGCCGACGGGTCCACACCGGCCGCCACCGCCGCGTCGACCCGGGCACGCAGCTCGTCGCGCACGTCGGTGACCACGTCGTCGTAGACGGCCAGCGCGTCCATCGTGTGGCTGTGCCCGCGCCAGTGCATGAGGATCCACGGCACGTCCGCGCTCGCGACGAACCGCGCCATGTCCGGGTCCGCCATCCCGCCCGACACGTCGTTGACCACCCGCGCGCCCGCGGCCACCGCCGCCTCGGCCACCCGCGACCGCGTCGTGTCGACGCTGACCGTGACCCCGGACGACACCAGGCCCTCGATCACCGGGAGCACCCGCGCGATCTCGGTGGCCGCGTCGACCCGGGCCGCGCCCGGCCGGGTGGACTCGCCGCCGACGTCCACCAGGTCCGCGCCGGCCGCCCACAGCTCCATCCCGTGCGTGAGGGCGTCGTCGAGCGAGAGGTAGCGGCCGCCGTCGGAGAAGGAGTCCGGCGTCACGTTCAGCACGCCCATCACCGCGCAGCGACCGGGCTGCGGAAGCGCCGGGTGCACGGATCTCACCGGGTCCGCCCGCGGATCAGCTCCAGCGCCTCGGCCCGCGAGGTGGCCGAGTTGCGCAGCATCCCGCGCACCGCCGAGGTGGTCGTGCGCGCGCCCGGCTTGCGGATGCCGCGCATCGCCATGCACAGGTGCTCGGCATCGATCACGACGATCACGCCGCGCGGGTCCAGCTTGCGCTCCACGGCGTTCGCGATCTGCGTGGTCAGCCGCTCCTGCACCTGCGGGCGCTTGGCGTACAGGTCGACGAGCCGGGCGAGCTTCGACAGCCCGGTGACCTTGCCGTGCTCGTTGGGGATGTAGCCGACGTGCGTGACGCCGTGGAACGGCACGAGGTGGTGCTCGCAGTTGTGCGTCAGGTGGCCGTCGAGGAGGAACGTCGGGTGCGGGTCGCAGGTGAAGCTGTAGACGGTGAACGGCGCGGACGCGGCGGCCTCGATCGGGCGCACCGCCCACACCGGCGTCCACCGCGACTCGATCAGCTCCGTGTGGTGCGACTCCTTGGCGAACCCGTGCCGGCGCCACCAGCCGGTGCCGTCCTCGCGGCTCTCCGGACGCCGCCGGCTCGGCGTCGCGAACGACATCGACCGGGAGCCGAGGCGGTGCTGCTCGGTCCACTCGATCGCCTTGCCGTCCACCGAGCCGGCCTCGGCCCAGCCGTCGGGCGTGGCGAGCGGGTGGTCGGGGGTGACGACGAAGCTGCCGGACTCCGTGACGACCTCGACCAGCTGGCGCGCCGGGCGGGCGGTGACACGGGTGACCGTGGTCGGCTCGACGCGGCCCTCGGCGAGGGTCCACAGCTGGTCGCCGGCCCGCACCTCCTCCGCGGCACGCGGGCCGCCGATCACGTTGACGGGCTGGCGGCCGGGCACGCACGTCGAGTACGTCGGGATGTCGGTGACCAGCACCAGCTCGTCGTGGCACTCGTCGAACGTCTTGTCCAGCACCGAGTCCGGCTCGGTGTAGAGACCGCCGAACATCTCCAGGTACGCCCGCGCCACCCGCGCCGGGGTGTCCCGCAGGCCCTGCCGGTCGGGATCCTCACCGCAGGCCAGCAGCAGCTCGCGAACCGCCCTCTCGGCGCGCGCCTGGTCGAACACGGGCAGCGGCCCGCCGGTTGAGTAGAGCGAGCCCTGCCCGGACCCGTTCCCGGTGCTGTCAGCCGTCAAATGTCCCTCCGCGACTCAGCGGCCACTATCCCACTCGGAGCCGCGTCCGCGGTCCTCCGGGTCGGACGGTCCACGCTGGTCACGGCTGCGGTCGTCGGGTCCTGGCTGCTGCTCCCAGGACGGCCGCCACTGGTCGCGCGGGTGGCCGGACGGTGTCGTGGCCGGCGTCCACCCGGGCGGCGCGCCGTAGTTCGGCGGACCGTTGCGGGTCCCGCTCGGCGGACCGGGGTAGGGCTGGCCGTAGCCGGGGCCGGGCACGCCGTTCGGGCCGGCGCCGTTGCCGGGCGGCTCCGGGCTTGGCAGCGGCGGGCCGCCGGGCAGCTCGTTCGCGCCGGGCGCGGTGCGGACCGGGGTCGGCTCGGGCTCCTCGCGGGCCGGTGGCCACGGCTCGCCGCGCTCCTTGGCCAGCTCGCCGGGCGTCTTGATCGGCGGCTTGTCCGACGGCGTGCGGCCACCGAACTCGTTGAACGCGGTGATCCGCGGGCGCTTCTCCACCTTCGAGAAGATCCGCTCCAGGTCCTTGCGCTGCAGGGTCTCCTTGTCCAGCAGCTCGATGACCAGGTTGTCGAGCACGTCGCGGTAGGTGTTCAGCACGTCCCACGCCTCGGTGTGCGCGGCCTCGATGAGCTTGCGCACCTCCTCGTCGATCTCGTGCGCGACCTCCAGCGAGTAGTCCGGCGCGTGGCCCATCGACCGGCCCAGGAACGGGTCGCCCTGGTCCTGGCCGTACTTGACCGCACCCAGCCGGGCCGACATGCCGTACTCGGTCACCATGGCCTTCGCGATCTTGGTGGCCTGCTCGATGTCGCTCGAGGCGCCGGTGGTCGGCTCGTGGAAGACCAGCTCCTCCGCGGAGCGGCCGCCCAGCGCGAACACCAGCCGCGCGATCATCTCCGAGCGGGTCATCAGCTGCTTGTCGTCCTCGGGGACGACCAGCGCGTGCCCGCCGGTGCGCCCGCGGGGCAGGATCGTCAGCTTGTAGACCGGCTCCAGGTCCGGCATCGCCCACGCGGCGAGCGCGTGCCCGCCCTCGTGGTAGGCCGTGATCTTCTTCTCCTTCTCGGAGATGATCCGGCTCTTGCGCGCGGGTCCGCCGACCACCCGGTCGACCGACTCCTCGAGCGCGGCACTGGTGATCATGGTGCCGTTCTCGCGCGCGGTGAGCAGCGCCGCCTCGTTGATGACGTTGGCCAGGTCGGCGCCGGACATGCCGACGGTGCGCTTGGCGAGCCCGTCGAGGTCGGCGTCCGGGTCGAACGGCTTGCCCTTGGAGTGCACCTGCAGGATCTTCTTGCGGCCGGTCAGGTCCGGCGCGGACACCGGGATCTGCCGGTCGAACCGGCCGGGACGCAGCAGGGCCGGGTCGAGGATGTCCGGGCGGTTGGTCGCGGCGATCAGGATGATGCCGCCCCGCGCGTCGAAGCCGTCCATCTCGACGAGCAGCTGGTTCAGCGTCTGCTCACGCTCGTCGTGCCCGCCGCCGAGGCCGGCGCCGCGCTGGCGGCCGACCGCGTCGATCTCGTCGACGAAGATGATGCACGGCGCGTTCTGCTTGGCCTGCTCGAACAGGTCGCGAACACGCGAGGCGCCGACACCGACGAACATCTCGACGAAGTCCGAGCCGGAGATCGAGTAGAACGGCACGCCGGCCTCGCCGGCGACCGCGCGGGCCAGCAGCGTCTTGCCGGTGCCCGGCGGGCCGTACAGCAGCACGCCCTTCGGGATCTTCGCGCCCAGCGCCTGGTAGCGACCCGGGTTCTGCAGGAAGTCCTTGATCTCGTAGAGCTCCTCGACCGCCTCGTCGACACCCGCCACGTCGGAGAACGTCGTCTTCGGCATGTCCTTCGGCAGCTGCTTGGCGCGCGACTTGCCGAAGTTCATCACCCGGTTCCCGCCGCCCTGAACGTTGTTCATCATCCACATCAGCAGGATGAGCAGCAGGCCGAGCGGGATCAGGAAGATCAGGATCTGGGTGAGGAACGACTCCTGGGTGACCGTGGTGTTGAACTCGGTCTTGTCGTTCGCCTTGTCCTGCAGCTCACGGTAGATGTCACCGGTGGCCGCGGCCGGGAACTGCGAGATGATCTGGGTGACTCGCTGACCGTCCTGCTCGATCGGGTCGCGCAGGGTCAGCTTGAGCCGTTGTTCCTTGTCCTCGAGGTCGGCCTTCTCGACGTTACCGCCGGTGATCTGCGTGACGGCCTTGGAGGTGGGAACTTCCGTGTAGCCGCGCGTGTCATCGAACAGCATGCTTATCAGGAAGTAGAGCAGCAACACCACCAAGATCCACACCAGCGGGTTGCGCAGCAGGCGCTTGCGGTCCATCAACTTACGGCCGCGGTGCGGCCCGACCCTCCCTGACTTGCATGTAAGGCGCTTGGCCCGTTACCGGCCGGACAAGGCACTCCGGTTCACCCAGCGTACCGCCCGCACCGGAGCACCCCCGCCGCGAAGTACCCGCAGACGTGCTCACCTCAGAAGAACGGCTGCGAGCCGTGATCGGTTCCCGATCCGCAACCGCAGGTCAGGGGATCGCGGGCGGTCCCCGTCCTACCGGCGGTCACGGGTCACCTCGGTGACCAGCTCGCCGATCCGATGGCGTAACGCGGCCGTGTCGGCCGGGGCGATCGTGACCCAGCCGTCGCGGGTCTGGCTCAGGTAGCGGCCGGTCCCGTTGTCGAACCAGGCGAGCACCGGCGCGCGCCGCCGGCCGCGCAGGTCACTGCGGCTGTTGACGCCGATCTGCCCACCACGGCGGCTGGGCGTGGCGGTCAGCGTCGCGAGCGCCTTGCGGGTGTCCTGCGTGCCCGCCGCCGTGCTCGCCGCCGCGCCCGCAGCGGCGCCCGCCGGGACCGTCGCGAGCTCCTCGGCCGGCACGGAGATCGACTGCTCCGAGCCGCGCGGCGCGCCCGGCAGCAGCCCGATGATCGCCGAGACCAGGCCGTCGCGCGGTATCGACCGCAGCGCCACGCCGTCCGGCCGCTGCACCGCGAGCACCGCACCGGCCCGGCCGGCCGCGGCCAGCGCGAGCACCGGGGGCGCGTCGGGCTCGGGCAGGAACACCGCGTCGATGCTCACGTCGGGCTGGGCGAGCGTGCCGAGCCAGGCGTCGAGCTCGGGGTCGAGCCGCCCGGCGTGGTCGAGCAGCCCGCCCGCGACGAGCTCCTCGCGGACCCGCCTGCGCAGGGCGGCGCGCTCGTCGTGGGTGGCGCCGTGCGAGTGGATCTCCAGCGGGTACGGCGGCTCGCCGGCGTCGAGGGCCTCCCAGAGGAAGTCGAGGGCCAGCGGGGCGATGAGGCGTTCGGCCATGTCAGTCGTCCTGATCCATGCCGATGACCGTCGGCGAGGCCAGCTGGTCGCTGCCGAACGTGCTCTCCTCGTCCGCCCCGAGCAGGAACGACGGGCGCTCGCGCGTCTCGTCCTCCTCGTCGTCCTGGCGGCGGCCGCCGGCGAGTGGGGTGCCGGCCGCACCACCGCGTCCGGCCGGTCCCTGGCCCGCCACGCCGGCGGGCACCGCGCCGCGCGTGCCGCCACGCTCCCCGGACTGGCCCGCGCCGAGGCTGCCGGTCGCGCCGAGACCCGCGGCCGCTCCACCGCTGGCCGCGCCGCCGAGATCGCCGCCGAACCCGCCCGCACCGGCACCCGGCGCGGTCGAGCCGAGGCCGCCCGGCGAGGCGGCCGGGGACGAGGCGGGCCCGGAGGTGCCCGGTACGAAGCCGGACGTGCTGGTGCCGGCACCGGGCAAGCCGCCGGCCGACGCGAGGTCGCCACGGCCGCCGGTGCCCGAGGTGTTGCCGGAACCGGTGCCGGTGAAGTGGACCGACGGCGTGCCCGACGAGCCGACCGACTCAAGACCGCCGGGCCGGCCCGAGTACGCGACCGGGCCGCCCCCGATGGCCGGCCCGCCGCCCCGCCCCGGGTCGATGCTGCCCTGCGGTGGTGGCACGAAGCTCGGCGTCTGCGCGTCGACCGCGCTCATGGCGGACGTGTACGCCTCGAGGTAGGAGACCTGCTCGCGCTTGACCGCGTCCGCGGCCTCCTTCTGCGCCTTGAGATCCGCCTGCATCGCGGCCGGGCCACCGGCCAGCATCGCCTGCAGCGACTGCTGGTGGTCGGCCTGCCGCGCCGGCGGCAGCTTGCGCACCTCGCTCGCGGCGAGCGACTGGCGGGACATCTGCACGCCCATCATCTGCGCGGTCTGCCCGGCCTGCCCCGCGGCCTGCGCGAGCGGCGCGAGCGCGGCCCGCGCGGAGTCGGCCGCCACGCCGCTCCACGCGCCGTCGAGCCGGGTGACCGCGTCGAGCAGCCCGTTCGCGGCGTCGGCCAGGCTGTTGCCACCCGTGTTGAACACGCGCCCGAGGCCGTCCGCGGACGACGGGTCGTTCCCTTGCGTCGCGAACGCGTAGAGCTGCTCGCTGTCGAAGCCCGCCCAGTTGGGCGTGTCGCCGAGGACGCGGTCCTCGCCCATGCGGACCTCGGGCGTGAGCTGCGCGGACTGGCTGCCCGTGATCGAGTCCTGCAGCTCGGCGCGGTCGACGCGGTCCTCGGCCGGCAGGTGCCGCGTCGTGCGCTGCGTCCGTGCGGCCCGGTCGCCCGCGTAGTCCTGGGTGTCGTAGTGGTGATCGTTCGGCGCCATTGGTGCTTCCCCCTGTTGATCGTGTCAGGCCTGGCGGCCGTAGTCGGCCGCGTGTCCGTCGTCGATGCCGACGTAGTTGTCGATGCACTGGCGCAGCGCGCGTTCGGCCTTGTCCGTCTGGTCCAGCAGCATCGTGAGCACCGTGCGGAACGAGTCGTCGCCGTCGTAGCGGCCCATCGACTTGCGGGCCATCGCGTCGCCCACCGGGTTGGCCCCGAGCCGGACCTCGTCCCCGGCTCCCGGACCGGACTGCCGCAGCAACTGGGCGAGCTGGTCCTTCACGTCGCCGATCCGGGCAAGCGCGTCCTCCGCGGCCGCCGCCTCGATCGACACCTGGCCGCTCGCCGCCGCGTTGCTGAACGCGCCCACAGCGCTGCCCACTGCCTCCAGCATCGAGTCCCCCTCGAGTCACCGGGCGCACCACACCGGACGCGGTGCGTAACCCGAGACGGAGGCTAACGCACCCCACCGACAATCCCGGATCCGATATCAGGACGACGCGCGAGCAGCGACGATCCGCGACGGCCGCGGACGGCTCAGCGCGTCACCTCGGCCATGAGCTCCGTGAGGCGATGACGGAGCGTGGGCGCGTCCGCCGGCGCGATCGTGATCCACTCGCGCCCGTCGGCGCCGCGCCTGGCGTAGGTGAGGTAGCGGCCGGTCTCCGTGTCGAACCAGGAGAGAACCGGCGAGCGGGAGCGGCCGCCCATCGGCTTGCGCGCGTTCACCGCCAGCTGGCCCGCGCGGTGGTTGCGCTGGGCGGCGAAGCGGGCGAGCACCTGGCGGTCCGCGTGCGTGCGCCCGTGGGGCAGGTCCTCGGACGCCACGCTGATCGACGGCTCCCGCCCGCGCGGCGCGGCCGGCAGCAGGTCGACGACCGTCGACGCGAGCGCGCCGGAGTCGATGGGGCGCAGCCACAGGCCGTCCGCCGTCTGGTCCGCGAGCAGCGCCCGCGACCCGGCCGCCGCCGCGATCATCGACACCGGCGGCTCCGGGGACTGCTGGTACACCGAGTCGATGCTGACTTCCGCCCGGGCCAGCACGGACAGCCAGTCCGGCACGCGGCCGTCGAGCGCGTGCAGCTCGCCCGTCACCTGCTGGCGCAGCTCGCTGCGCTCGTCCATGGTCGTGCCGTGCGACCGCACCTCGATCGGATACGGCGGCTCCCCCACATCGAGTGACTCCCACAGGAAGTCCAGCGTCAACGGGGTGAGGAAGGTGGTCAAGACGAGTACACCTTCGGGTCCAGCGTGCCGATATAGGGCAGATCCCGGTAGCGCTCCGCGTAGTCCAGCCCGTAGCCGACCACGAACTCGTTGGGGATCTCGAAGCCGACGTAGCGCACCGGCACCTCGACCTTCACCGCGTCCGGCTTGCGCAGCAGCGTGCAGACCTCGAGCGACGCGGGGCTGCGGGACTCGAGGTTCTTGAGCAGCCAGGACAGGGTCAGGCCGGAGTCGATGATGTCCTCGACGATCAGCACGTGCCGGCCGGCGATGTCGCGGTCGAGGTCCTTGAGGATGCGCACCACGCCGGACGACGAGGTCGCCGAGCCGTAGGAGCTCACGGCCATGAACTCCATCTGCACCGGGACGGTCAGCGCACGGGACAGGTCGGTCATGAACATGACCGCCCCCTTGAGGACCGCGACCAGCACCAGATCGTCGCGATCGCCGCGTTCCGGGTAGTCGTCGGAGACCTGTTTCGCGAGCTCGCGGATCTTCTCGTTGATCTGTTGCTCAGTGATCAGCACGGAGGCGATGTCGTCGCCGTACACGCGGTCCCCTCTCCAAACTCAGCCGGACACGCAGAGCCTGCCACGGGCCCGGCTCACCACCAAGCCGCCGGGCAGCCATACGCCGCCCTGACCACGCCACTCACCGATCAGTCCGTCCGCAGCACGCAAATGAGCGTCGGTGAGTTCGGCCACACCCGCGTCGAGCAGCCACCGCCGCAGCACCCGGCGGCGCACCGCGGGCGGCTCGCCGGCCAGCTCGGTCACCTCGAGCTCGCCGTCCCGCGCGGCGCGCCCGAGCACCCGGCCGGCGACGACGTCGAGCGCGTCGGCGTCCTCGCGGAGCTGCGCGGCCGTGCGGGCGAGCGCGGGCGCGACACCACCCTGCAGCACGTCCTCCAGCAGCGGCAGCACCTCGTGGCGCAGGCGGACGCGGGCGAAGCCGGGGTCGGCGTTGTGCGGGTCCTGCCAGGGATCGAGGCCCAGGTCCGCGCATGCGGCGGCGGTCACCGCACGCGGCACGTCGAGCAGCGGCCGGCCCCACGGCGGGTCGAGGCGGCGCATGCCCGCGATCGAGCGCGCGCCCGAGCCGCGGCCGAGCCCGAGCAGGACGGTTTCCGCCTGGTCGTCGCGGGTGTGGCCCAGCAGCACGAGCGAGTCCGGCGTGGGGCATGCGTCCCGGAGCGCCCGGTAGCGGGCCTTTCGGGCCGCGGCCTCCAGCCCGCCCGGGCCGGACACGTCGACTTCGAGCACGCGGACCTCCGGGAAACCCAAGGCCTGCAACTGTTTCGCGGCCCGGGCGGCGACGTCGGCCGAGCCGGGCTGCAGCCGGTGGTCGACGACGAGGCCGCACAGGGTGAGCCCGCGGCGGTCGGCGAGCTGGGCCGCTGCCGCGGCGAGCGCGAGGGAGTCGGCACCACCGGACACGGCCACGCCCAGCTGGGCCGAGCCGGCCGGCACCTCGTCGAGGAACCCGCGGACCGCCCGGCGAACCTCGGCGATCGCCTCGCTATCCCGCACGGCCGTGGACGCGGCGGACCCAGGCGCCCGGGTCGCTCATCTCCGCACGCAGCGGGAGCGTCTCCGGGTTGGTCCACACCGCGTTGAAGCCCGCCATGCCGACCTCGTCCACCACGTGCCGGGTGAACGCGGCGCCGACGGCGTACTGCTTGACCTTGGCATCCACGCCGAGCACGGTCCGCAGGATCCGGTCGAGGATCCCGCCACCACGCCGCCGGGCGGTGAACCGGGCGCGGATCGTGGCGACGCTCGGCACGACGGTCGGCCCGACCGCGTCCATGACGTGGTCGGCGTGTCCCTCGAGCAAGGTGGACAGCGCGATCAGCCGGTCGAAGACCTCGCGCTGCTGGGGCGACTGGAGCAGCTCCATCAGCCCGATCGGCCCGCCGCTGCTCTCCTCCGTGCGCCGGCGCGAGGCGCGGATCACCTCGGGCAACCGGGTGAGCGCGTTGGTCGCGGTCTCGTCGAGGCCGGTCAGGAACCGGCGCACCTCGCCGGCGAAGTAGTCCCGCAGCCACGGCACGGCGGTGAACTGCAGGCGGTGGGTGCATTCGTGCAGGCACACCCACAGGCGGAAGTCGTCCTCGGGCACGTCCAAGGCTCGTTGTGCCGAGATGATGTTGGGCGCGACGAGCAGCAGCCGGCCGCCGTCGTCCGCGCCGCCGAACGGGTCGTACTGGCCGAGCACGCGGGCGCCGAGGTAGGCGAGCACCATCCCGGCCTGCACCCCGGCGCTGCCCGCGAGCACGGGCCCGACCGCGCGGTTGGCGCCGGTGGGCAGCGCGCCCTCGGTGAGTGCGGCGAGCCCGTCCGCGGCGGCGGACACCCAGCCGCGCCGGTCGACCACGTCGCCGGGCAGCAGCGGCAGTCCCGCGCCCAGCCCGGTGAGCTCGCGGACGTGGGCCTCCGCGGGGCCGGTGACGGCACGCAGCTCTTCGACGACGCGCTCGGCTTCCTCGCGCGGCACCGCGGGTCCCGGCTTCATGAGGGTTTGCGCCGTGGACACGGCGATCCCCCAGTCGACCGGTGTCCGGGTTCCGGTCGACTCCGCCGAGCTGGCCGCCGTGCTCATGTCCTCGACGCTACCTGACGATTCGTGAAGCGGCCGTGGTGCGCGCTATCGGCAGCCGCACCCGCGCAGCGTGGCCGCGACCACGTCGAGCTTGTCGCGGACCACGTTGGTGGCGCCGCCGCCGTTGGTCATCAGCGCGAACACCAGCAGCCGGTTGTCCGCGTCGAGGACCACGCCCGCAAGGGAGTTGACGCCGGAGAGCGTGCCGGTCTTGGCGCGGACCCAGCCGCGTCCCTCGGCGCCGACGTCGACGAACCGCTTGCCGAGCGTGCCGGTGCCGCCGGCGACCGGGAGCCCGCCGATCAGCGGCCGGAGCTTGGCGGTGCGCGGGTCCTTGCCGTCCGGCGCGGCGGCCACGGCGAGGATGTCGGCGAACAGCCGGGCCGGCACACGGTCCTCAGTGGACAGTCCACTGCCGTCGGACATGCTGACGCCCTCGACGTCGAAGTCGTTCTCCCGCAGGATGTCCAGGGTCGCCTTGCTCGCGCCGGCGAAGGACACCTCCTCGCCCTTGCCCTTGGCGACCTCGCGCGCGACGGCCTCGGCGAGCACGTTGTCCGACGAGTGCAGCAGGTTGTCGACGAGCTCGACGACCGGCGCGGACTTGATCTCGCCGAGGACCTTCGCACCGTCCTTCGCCTCGGCTTCCGCACTGTCGGCGACGGTCGCGCCGACGCGGGTCGCGAACTCCTCCGCGAGCTGGCGGGCCGGGTTCGACGTGCGGGGGCCGTTCTGCGCGTTGGCGTCGGAACGGCCGCCGTCGAGCATGGCGGGGACCATGGGCGCGATGTAGCCCGCGCCGACGTCGGCGTTCGACCAGCCGGGGGCGATGCTGTCGCCCTCGTAGCGGTTGAGATCGACGTGCACGGTCTTGACCTCCGTGCCGCTCTTCTCGACCTGGTCCACGAGGTCGGACAGGTGTGCCGCGCCCGGGTAGACGGACTCGGTACCGGGCTTGAGCGAGGACACCGTCGGGTCGCCACCGCCCACGATGATCACGTCTCCGGGCTGGTCACCCGCCACGACCCGGGTGCTGAGCTGCTCGGTGTGGTCGAGGCCGAGCAACGCGGCCGCCGAGGTGAGGAGCTTGCCGGTGGACGCGGGGACGAGCGGGTTCGTGGGGTTGTCCTCCCAGAGGGTCTCCTTGGACATCGGGTCGAACACGACGCCGGTGAGGGTGCCGAGCTCACCCGCCGACGTGGGCCCGGCGAGGGCGGCGGCCACGCCGTCCGGGGTGGCCGCGGGCGCGTCGGTGCCGGGCGCGCGGAGGCCGGGCTGGAACTGGATGGGCGGCGCGGGCGCGGCGACCGCCGGGGCTGTCGGCGCCGGTGAGCCCGAGCTTGGCCGACAGCCCGGGGATGGCGAAGACCGCCCCGGCGGCCAAGGCCAGCACCGCGACGACCGCGATGGCCGTGACGAGCAGCGGCTTGCGCCGGCGTGGCTCGGTCCTGGTGCGCTTCTCGCGCCGGTCGCGCTCGGCGCGTTCCGTTCGAGGCTGCGGGATGCGCTGGTCGAGCGTGCCCGAGTGGCCGTTGGTGTCGGGGACCGGCGGCCGGTCCCACGTCTTCGGCAGCTGGATGAACTGGGTCGCCTCGTCCTGGCTGTTGCGCTGCGGCCGGACGAACTGCGTCGCCTCGCCCCGGAACCCGGTGGGCGGGGTGAGCGGTTCCTGGGTGCGTTCGTGTGTCGGGGTGCGGCCGGCCGGGGGGCGTGGTCCGCCCGGCCGGGAGCCGGTCGGGGGCCGGCCGTCGGTGCCTGGGCGGGTGCTGGGCGGGCGGCCGTCGGTGCCCGGCCGCGGGCGGCCGTCCGTGCCCGGTCGGGTGCCGGTCGGGGGGCGGCCGTCGGTGCCCGGGCGTCCTCTCGTGTCGCTGCCCGGCCGGGTGCCGCGCGTGTCGCCGCCGGGACGGCTGCCGGTCGGGCGGCCGTCGCTGTCCGGTCGGGTGCCGCCTGGGCGGGTGTCGCCGCCGGGTCGCGTACCGCCGGGGCGGGTGTCGCCGGGCGACCGGTTCCCGGACTCCGGGTCGGCGGACGAGCGCTTGGCATGCCGGCCACCGCCGGACGTGTCGGGCTCTCCCGTTGGCTCCTTGCCCGGCTTACCCGGCTTACCCGGCCGGGTGTCCCGCTTCGGGAGTGACTCCGGCCGTTCGGTCCGCTCCGTGGGCGGCGCGTCGGGCGAGGTCGTTCGGTCGGTGGGCGGGCGGGTCGGTGAGTCCGGCCGGGTCGTCCGCTCGGTCGGTGGGCGGGTCGGCGAGTCGGGCCGGGTCGACCGTTCCGTCGGTGGACGGGTCGGCGAGTCCGGCCGCGTCGACCGCTCGGTCGGCGGGCGGGTCGGCGAATCGGGCCGCGTCGTCCGCTTGGTCGGTGAGTCAGGCGGGGTCGACCGCTCCGTCGGCGGACGCGACGGCGAATCGGGCCGCGTCGGCCGCTCGGTCGGCGGACGGGTCGGCGAATCGGGTCGGGTCGACCGCTCCGTGGGCGGGCGCGTCGGCGAGTCCGGCCGGGTCGACCGCTCCATGGGCGGGCGCGTCGGCGAGTCCGGCCGGGTCGACCGCTCCGTGGGCGGGCGCGTCGGCGAATCGGGCCGCGTCGACCGCTCCGTCGGCCTGGTCTGCGAGGACCGGTCCGCAGGCGGACGCGACGGCGAGTCGGGCCGTGTCCGGTCTGCCGGAGTCCTCGTCCGCGACTGGGACGAATCCGCCCCGGTCCCGTCCTTCGGCTCCTTGGTCCGGGAGGAGTCGGTCCGATCGGGCCCCTTCGTTCGCGACGAATCGGTCCGTTCGGGGGCCTTGGTCCGTGAGTCCGGCTGTTCGGGCGCCTTGGTCCGCGAGTCGGGCCGCTCGGGCGCCTTCGTCCGCGAGTCGGGCCGCTCGGGCGCCTTCGTCTCCGTGGAGTCCGGTCGATCGGGCGCCGCGGTCCGCGAGGAGTCCGGCCGATCTGGTGCCTTGGTCGGCGAGCCGGTCTGGTCGGCCGGCGTCCGGGTCTGTGGCTGGTCCGGCCGCTGCGTTGGGGCCGGAGTCTGGGAACCGGGCCGCTCCGGTGTCGTGGGCCGCGGGGCACCGGGGCGTTCCGGCGCCTTGGTCTGCGAGGACTCCGGCCGTTCGGGTGCCTTCGCGGGAGGCTGGTCCGGCGCCTTCGTCCGCGAGTCGGGTCGGTCGGTCTCCGGCTTGGTCCGGCCGGGCCGCTCGGTCGACGGCGGCGTCTCGGGCGCTTCGGTCGACGGCCAGGCCCACAACGCCTCGGGCAGCCCGGTCCGCGGCGAGTCCGGTCGCTCGACCGGTGGCCGTGTCCGATCAGGACGGTCGGTCGACGGCCGCGCCCTGGTGTCGGTGCGGTCGCTCGCCGGCGCGGTCGGCTGTGCCGAGCCGGTCCTGGTCTCCGGCGAGTCGGTCCGGCCCGGCCCGGCGGGCTTGGCCGGCGGCTTACCGGGCGAGTCCGGCTTCGTGTCGGGTGTGGTCCAGCTGAACGGCTTGGCGGACGGCGAGTCCGGACGCGCACCCGGTGTCGTAACGGGCGGCGCGGTCGGGCTCGGCCGCTCGTAGGACGTGGGCGCCGTGTCGGCACGGCCCCGGCGCTCGCCCGGCCTGGTGTCCGGCGACGAGCCCGGCCACGCGGGCCGCGCCGTGGGGTCGGTGGTCGGCCACGCGGTCCGGCCCGCCGGCGGTGGCGTCCCCGGCTGCTGCGTGGGCGAACCCGGGCGGCCACCAGGCGGGGTCGTCCCGGGCTTCGGCGGCGCTTCGGGTGTCCGGCCGGCCGGCGGTGTGGTGCCGGGCGAGTCAGGTCGTGCCGGCGGCGTCGTGCGCGGGGCGTCCGGCCAGGTCGTTCGACCGGACGCGGACCTGACGTCCTCCGGCGGCGGTGCCGGTCGACCCACCGGCGGAATTCCCGGCCGCGACGGGGGCTCCGGCGTACGCCCCTTCGTCGGCGAGCCGGGCGGCGTTGCTCCCGCAGGTGGTGCCGGTGGGCGGACAGGCGGCATCCCCGGCCGCGACGGCGGGGCGCCGGCCGGCGCTCGCCCACCCGGGGGCGCCGATCGCGGCGAGTCGGGTGGCGTGGGGCGTTCGGTCGGTGGTGCGGTGCGATCGGCGGGCGGTCGCGGCGAATCCGGACGGGCCGGCGGTGCGGCCGGCGGTGCCGCGCGATCAGCCGACGGCGAGTCCGGACGAACCGGCGGCTTGACCGGGGATGCCGTGCGATCAGCCGGCGACCGTGGCGAGTCCGGACGAACCGGCTGCTCGGCCGGCGGTGCCGTGCGATCAGCCGGCGGCGAGTCCGGACGGGCCGGCGGTGCGGTGCGATCGGCGGGCGGCCGCGGCGAATCCGGACGAACCGGCTGCTCGGCCGGCGGTGCCGCGCGATCAGCCGACGGCGAGTCCGGACGAACCGGCGGCTTGACCGGGGATGTCGTGCGATCAGCCGACGGCCGCGGCGAATCCGGTCGAACCGGCGACTCGGCCGGAGGTGCCGTGCGACCAGCTGCGGGCCGCGGCGAATCCGGCCGGGCCGGCGGTGCGGTGCGATCAGCCGGCTGCCCCGGCGAATCCGGGCGAGCCGGCGGCGAAGGCGGAGCGTCGGTTCGTCCCCACCCGGGCGGCGGTGTCGGGGGAACGCCGGGCTGCCGAGGCGTCGGGCCGGCCGGCCGCTGCGAGTCAGGACGTTCCGTCGGCGGTGCCGTGCGGTCGGCGGGTGGCTGCCCCGGTCGACCCGTCTCCGGCGTCGACGGCGGGGCCGTGGGTGCCTGCGGTCGGTCCGGCAAGGTGGTCCGGCCGGAGGCGGGCGAGTCGGGCTGGCTGGGTGCCTTGGGCGGAGCCGCCTGAGGCCAGCTCGGGCGGCCCATGGGCGGCCAGGCGCCAGGCGAATCGGGCAGGATCGGCCGCTGCGGTGCGTCCGGACGGGGAGCCTGCGACGAATCCGGCTTCCCACCCGGCGAATCGGGACGAACCGGCTGCGGCGGGGCATCGGCCCGAGCAGCCGGAGCCTGCGGCGAATCCGGCCGCGTCGACGGAGGCGCCTCAGGCCCGGACGGCGCCGCTACGCCACGATCAGCCGGCGGCTTGCTCTCCGGACGGACCGGCCGCGACGGAGCATCCGACCGGGCAGCCGGAGCCTGCGGCGAATCCGGCTGCGTCGACGAGGGCGCCTCAGGCCCGGAGGGGCGCTGAGTCGGTGGCGCCGCAGCGCCGCGATCGGCCGACGGCTTGGTCTCCGGGCGAACCGGGGTAGCCGGCTTCGGCGGTGAATCGGGACGCTCTGGTGCGGGTGAGCGGACCGGTTCCGCCGGCGCGTCGGGGCGAGCGGCCGGGGCCGTGCCGGCGGCTTGTCCGGTCGGGGTGGCGGCAGCTGGGCGATCTCCCGGCTGCCGGGGTGAGTCGGTGGTGGGCCGAGTTGGTTTGGCTGGTGCGTCGGTGGTGGCTGCGCGAGTCGGCTCAGGCGGCCGCTTCGACGGCTCGGCGGCCGCGGTGCGATCGTCCGGCTTCTGCGCGGGTGGCTTGGGCCCTTGGTCCGGACGCTGTGGTGGCGTTGGACGGCTCGTGCCCGGCGCGCTCGGGCCACTTGGTGGGCTTTGATCAGTCGGCGTGCCGGCCTTGCCGGACGAGTCCTGGGGCGGTCCACCTGGCGGCTGGTTCTGTCGCCGCTGGCGTCGACTGGCCGGGTCGAACCAGGAGCGGGGGCCGGTGCGACCGGCCGGCCCGTCCGGAGCGGGGGGCTCGGGCTCCGACGGGGTGTACGCCTCGAAGAGGGACCGCTCGGACGGCTCGTACGTCGGGCGGATCGGCGGATGCAGCGGGCCCGTGTCGGCCGGTTTCGCCTGCGGCTTGGTTTTCGGCTCGGCCGGGCGGGCTGCCTGTTCTGTCCGCGATTGGTCGGCTGGCGCCTTCCCAGCCGGAGGAGCCTCTGGCGACTTGACGGGTTGACCGGTCGGCGGTTGACCGGACGGTGCCTTGGCCGCCGGTGCCGTCGACCGGCCGGCGTCCGACGGCTCGGCAGTCGGCGCCTTCCCAGCCGGGGAAGCCTCCGGCTTCGCGGGCCGTACGGCCGCCGGATCCGCGGCGGGTGCCTTACCTGCCGGGCGAGCACTCGACGGCTCGGCAGTCGGGGCCTTCCCGGCCGGGGACGCCTCCGGCTTCGCGGGCCGTACGGCCGCCGGATCGGCGGCGGGTGCCCTACCTGCCGGGCGAGTGCTGGGCGGCTCGGCTGACGAGTCGGCGGCCGGGGAGGTCGCGGGGCGAGGCGCCGGCGGTTTGACGGACTGCCCGGCGGGCGGCTCGGCCGTGGCCGGTGGAGTCGTTGGGCGCGTCTCTGCTGGCTTCGTGGGCTCGGTGGTCCTGCTCACCGGGGCCGGTGGGGCGGGCGGACGGGTCTCCGACGGTTTCGCGGGTTGCTCGGCGCGCGGTGCCGTGCCCTCAGACGGCGCGGACGGGCTGGCTTCCTTCGACTCGGCGGTTCGTCCGGTAGCCGGCGCGGGTTGCTTGGTCGGCGGCTCGGCGGTCGGGGTCGGCCGGGTTTCCGGTTTCGCGGGTTGCTCGGTCGGCGGTTGAGTGGCCGTAGCCGTGCCCGGCGATGCCGACGGCTCGCGCCCCTCTGGCGCCTGCGCGGACCGGTCGGTCGGCGATGGCTTGGTTGGCTTACCTGCCGATGCCTCGGCGGTCGGTGTTCCCGCCGGTGCGGGTGGCGTTGGCGGGCGAGACGTCGACGGCTCGGCGGTCGGCGTCTTGCTCGCGGGGGTCGGCGGAGTTGCCGGGGGCGTCTCCGATTTCGCCGGTGTCCCGGTCGGGGGCTGAGCTGATGGTGGGGTCGCTGGACGCGCCTGCGACGGCTCGGTGGGAGTCGCAGACGTCGGCTGGGCCGGCGATGGGTTGCGGCCGGGCCCGGCCGGGTCGCTGGGCGGGTCTCCGACGCCTTCGCAGGTGGCTCGGTGGGCGGGCGAGCGGCCGATGCCGGCGGAGCTGGCTCCGACCTCGCAGGTTGCTCGGCCGGCGACGGAACAGGCGATGCGCCGGCCGGCGGGGTCACCGGACGCGCCTCCGACCTCGCCGGCTGCTCGGTCGGCCCTTGAGCGGACGGTCCGCTGCCGCCCGAAGCCGGCGGAGTGCCCGGACGAGGCTCCGATCTCGCCGGTTGCTCTGCCGGCAATTGAACCGTCGGTGCGCTGCTGGCCGGGGTCGTCGGACGAGGCTCCGGCGACTTCGCGGGTGGCTCGGTCGGCGACGAAGCAGACGATGCGCGCGACTCGGCCGGCGACGGAACAGACGATGCGCCCGACGGCGGGGTTACCGGAGGAGACTCCGGCCTCGCCGGCTGCTCGACAGGCGACGAAGCAGACGATTCACCCATCGGAGGGGTCACCGGAGGCGCCTCCGATGACGTCACCCGCGACTTGGTCGGCGACGGAACAGGCGATGCGCCCGACGGCGGGGTTGCCGGAGGAGACTCCGACTTCGCCGGCTGCTCGGTCGGCGACGAAGCAGACGACGTCGGGCGTGGCTCGGGCGGCTTGGCTGGTTGCTCGACGGGTGTGTTGGTCGCCGGTGCGGACGGCGGCGGGGTGGCGTTCGACGGCTTCCCCGGCTGCTCGGCCGGCGGCTGGGTCGGCTGAGCTGCGCCCGACGTCGAGGACGCGGGCGGCGGCCCGGCGGCTGGCGCAGACGGGGCCGGCGTGTCCGACGACTTCGCTGGGCTCGGGGACGCCGGCGGCTTGCCGGCGCTCGGTGCCTTGTCCGTCGATGCCGGTGAGCCGGCCGGTGCAGGGGCGGAGTCCGACCGGGACGCCTCGCCGCCCGGGCGAGCGGGCTGGTCGGCCGCCGCCTCGGCGGACCGTGCCGAACCAGCCGAACCGGACGTGTCAGACGAACTGGACGTGTCAGCCACGGGGCGAGCCAGCTGCGCGCCCTGCTCCAGCTCGGCAACCGGCCAGGTCGACGGCAGCCTGGCCGGGCCACCTGCGCCCTTGTCGTCCGCTGTGGGCGAGACGTTGTCCCCTTGCTGCGGCACGTGCCCTCCCGCTCATCGTCTGGCGGTGGTCCACACTAACGGGCAACGCGGCACCATTTGACCGGAGTGAGGGGACAGCGTGCAGTTCGACGTCACCATCGAGATCCCCAAGGGGGAACGCAACAAGTACGAGATGGACCACGAGACCGGCCGCATCCGCCTCGACCGGACCCTCTTCACGGCGACCCAGTACCCCGCCGACTACGGGTTCGTCGAGCACACGCTGGGCGAGGACGGCGACCCGCTCGACGCGCTCGTGCTGGTCATGGAGCCGACGTTCCCCGGCTGCCTGATCAAGTCCCGCGCCATCGGCATGTTCCGCATGACCGACGAGAAGGGCGGCGACGACAAGGTCCTCTGCGTCCCCGCCGAGGACCCGCGCACCGAGCACCTCCGCGACATCCATCACCTCGCCGAGTACCACCGCCTGGAGATCCAGCACTTCTTCGAGGTCTACAAGGACCTCGAGCCCGGCAAGTCCGTGGAAGGCGCCACCTGGGTCGGCCGCACCGAGGCCGAGGCGGAGATCGTGCGCTCCTACCAGCGGCTCAAGGACTCCGAAGAAGAATAGGGAAGAGGCCCCGCACGTCCGAAGACGCGCGGGGCCCTCACCTCCCCGGTCAACCGAAATGGCTCAGTGCACCGTGGCCGGCGCGGCCGCGGCGGCCGCCTCGTCGTCGGCGGCCCGCTGGATGCCCGACTTGTCGGACAGCGGGACCTCCTTGAGGAACCACATCAGCGCGAACGCCACCAGCATCACGACCCCGCCGACCATGAACACCGTGTCGATGGAGTCGGCGAACCCGGTCAGGATCGGCCGTGCCAGCGTCGGGTCGAGCGTGTTCAGGAACTCGGTGTTGTTCAGGTCGAGACTCGTACCGCCGCCGCGCAGGCTCTGCGCGAAGTCCGGGTTCTGCTGCAGCGCCGCGAGGAACGCGGGATCGGTCCGCACGCTGGCGAACGCGTCCGCGATCCTGCTGCCGACCACGCTGAACAGGATGGACAGGAACACCGCGGTGCCGACCGTGCCGCCGATCGACCGGAAGAAGGTCGCCGACGAGGTCGCCACGCCCATGTCCTTGGCCGGCACGTCGTTCTGGATCGCCAGGATCAGGGTCTGCATGCACAGGCCCAGCCCGATGCCCGCGAGGCCCATGACGGCCATCGTCTGCCCCATCGGAGTGTCCACGCCGATCTGCGCGAACAGGAACATCGAGGCCGAGACGATCGCCAGCCCGAAGAGCGGGAAGCGCTTGTACCGCCCGGTCTTGGAGATCAGGATGCCGCTGCCCATGGACGCGATCAGGATGCCCGCGGTCATCGGCAGGGTCAGCAGACCCGACTCGGTCGGCGTCGCGCCCTTCACGATCTGCAGGTACAGCGGGAGCGACATCATCATGCCGAACATCCCGAGGCCCATCACGAAGTTGATCACGTTGGTCAGCGAGAACACCGGCCTGCGGAACAACCGCATCGGCAGCAGGGCCTCGTCGCCCATCACCCGTTCGATCAGGATGAACCCGATCACGCCAACCACGCCGATGAAGTACATCAGCAGCGACCGGCCCGAGTCCCAGCCCCACTCGCGGCCCTGCTCGGCCACGATCAGCAGCGGCACCAGTGCCACGGTCAGCGCGCCCGCGCCCCAGTAGTCGACGCGATGCTGCACCCGCTTGTGCGGCACGTTGAGGAACTTGGCGACGACGATCAGCGCGATGATGCCGATCGGCACGTTCACCAGGAACACCCAGCGCCAGCCGTCGATGCCGAACACCGTGCCCGCGCCGGCGAAGAAGCCGCCGACCACCGGGCCCGCGACGCTGGAGACACCCCAGACGCCCATGAAGTAGCCCTGGTAGCGGCTGCGTTCACGCGGCGACACCATGTCGGCGATGATCGCGAGCGCCAGCGACATGAGGCCACCGGCACCCAGGCCCTGGACCGCGCGGAACGCGGCGAGCTCGTACATCGAGTTCGCCATTCCGGACAGCACCGAGCCGGTGAGGAACAGCGTGATGGCGGTCAGGTACATCGGCTTGCGCCCGAAGATGTCGGACAGCTTGCCGTAGAGCGGTGTCGAGATCGTGGCGGTGATCAGGTACGCGGTGGTCACCCACGCCTGGATCGTCTGGCCGTGCAGCTGGTCGGCAATCGTCTTGGTGGCCGAAGCCATGATCGTCATGTCCAGCGCGGCCAGCAGCATGCCGAGCATGAGCCCGGCGAGCACCGTCATGATCTCGCGGTGCGAGAGCGCGCCCCGTCCCCCCGTGGACGGTGCCTCGGGCACAGCGCGCGAGGCAGATTCAGACATCAGTTCTCCCCTTCGAAACGCGCCTTGGCGCATTCGTCGAAAATCGTCGGTAGCGCGCGTTCGTGATCTGAGACGAAGCGCTCGAGCAACTCCAGGAAGCGGGCCACGTCTTCGGGTGCCCAGTTCCGTACCACCTGAGCCAGCGCCAGCCCCAGCACCCTGCGCTGCTCCGCGAGCAGTTCCAACCCCCGCTCGGTCGGTACGAGCACGCTCGCCCGACCGTCCTCCGGGTCGGCCTGGCGCTCGATCAGACCATCACGGACCAGCGCGGCGACCTGCCTCGAGACCGTCGACGGGTCCGAGTGGACCGCGGCGGCGAGCTCGCTGGATCGGCGCGGGCCGTGCATGGCCAACGCCTTCAGCAGGAAGATCGTCGAGCGGTCGACCCCCGCCTTGCTCATCCGATGGCCCACGCTGGCCTGTTGCTTGCCGAGGCCGAACATAGCCCCGGCCAGCCGCCGGCCGCACTCGATTTGCCACTCGGTCAGCTCGCCGGTCTGCACGTCCGTCTCCGGTGCGACCACGACTGCTCACTCCTGTTGCTTGCATCAACCAATTAGTTGTTCGATACAAGCATCTACCTGCCCCGGCGAGAACGCAAGCGGGTTTCGCTGTGACCCCGATCCCACGTTACGCTCGCTGACCTGCTCAAACGCCCTGAATCGGACAGGGTGCCAGGGTGGACTATTCAGCAAGATCGCGGCTAGCTCGTGAGCTTCCCACGGTTTACAGCCACCTGCGGACCGGCCAGACTGCTCGGATGCGTCTCCGCCGACTCCTCGGCGCCCTGCTCGTCGCCGGCGCCATGCTGATCGCCCCCGCCGCAGCCGCGGCCGACCCGTCCGGCAGCACCGGCTGCCCGCCGCCTGACCCGGCGACACCCAAGCAGCAGCTGCGCGCCGAGTGGATCGCGAGCGTCACCAACATCGACTGGCCGTCGCGCCCGGGGCTGTCCGCCGGCGAACAGCAGGCCGAGCTGCTCCGCTGGTACGACGAGGCAGTCGAGCTCGGGCTCAACACCGTGGTCGTGCAGGTCCGCCCGACCTCGGACGCGTTCTGGCCGTCGGCCTACGAGCCGTGGTCGGCATGGCTGACGGGACAGCAGGGGCAGGATCCGGGGTACGACCCGCTCGCGTTCGCCGTGTCCGAGGCGCACAAGCGCAACCTCGAGTTCCACGCGTGGTTCAACCCGTACCGGATCTCGATGAACACCGACGTCAGCAAGCTCGTGCCGACGCACCCGGCGCGCGTGCACCCGGACTGGGTCATCCCCTACGGCGGCAAGCTGTACTACGACCCGGGCCTGCCCGAGGTCCAGCGGTTCACGATCGACGCGATCATGGATGCGGTGCGCCGCTACGACGTCGACGCCGTGCACTTCGACGACTACTTCTACCCGTACCCGGTCGCGGGCCAGACCTTCGACGACGCGGCCACCTATGCCGAGTACGGCGGCGACTTCGACAACATCGCCGACTGGCGGCGGCACAACATCGACACGCTGATCTCCGGGCTGTCGCAGGCGATCCGCGCGGAGAAGCCGTGGGTGCAGTTCGGCGTCAGCCCGTTCGCGATCTGGCGCAACTCCTCGACGGACCCGACGGGCTCGCCCACGCAAGGTGGCGTGCAGACCTACGACGATCTCTACGCCGACACGCGCAAGTGGGTGCGCGAGGAGTGGCTCGACTACATCACGCCGCAGGTCTACTGGAACATCGGCTTCACCGTGGCGGACTACGCGAAGCTCGTGCCGTGGTGGTCGTCCGTTGTGGACGGAACGGACGTGAACCTCTACATCGGACAGGCCAACTACAAGGTCGCCGACCCCGCGCAGGGCGCGCCGTGGCACGACCCGAACGAGATGAGCAAGCACCTGACGTTGAACCGGTCCTACCCGCAGGTGGGCGGCGACATCTACTTCTCCGCCGCGCAGGTCCGCGCGAACCGGCTCGAGCACATGACGATCGTGCAGCGCGACCACTACGGCAACCCCGCGATCCAGCCGACGCCCGGCCGGCTGGCGCACGACGGCCCCCGGCCGCCGGTGATCGCGACGTCGAAGCGCACCACGGCGGGCGTCGAGCTCACCTGGGTGGGCACCGACCGGCACGCGACCTCCTATGCCGTGTACCGGATCGAGGGCCGCTACTCCCCCTGCGCGGTCGTCGACGGGCGCAACCTCGTGGGGACGGTGCGCGCCACCGCGGGTCACCTGCAGTCCTATGTGGATGATTCCGCCGGGGCCGGGCGGTTCACCTACGTCGTGACCGCGCTCGACCGCACGCACAACGAGAGCCACGCGTCGGTGCCGCGCGTCGTCAGGTGAGCGCCTTTCGCTGGTAGTACAGGATGTCCTCGAAGTCGGGCGCCGGGTCGGTGAGGTGGAAGCCGGCCGACTCGGCGCACCGGCGGCTCGCGACGTTGTCGGCGTCGATGCCGCACACGAACAGCTCGACGTCGGCGACGGCCGGGTGCGCGAGGACGGTCTCGATGGCGGCGCGGCCGTACCCCTGCCGCCGGCGGGCCGGGTCGACGACGTAGCCGAGCCCCATGGTGACCGCGCGGATCTCGCCGGTCAGCGGCTTTCCCTCGCCGTGGTAGCGGACCCAGCGGTCGTAGACCTCGCCGCCGAGGTAGGCGACGGGCACCCCGTCCGGGCCGACGGCGAGCCAGCCGTGCGCCCGAAGCACGGTGCGGCCCCGGAACTCGTCGCCGGGCGGGTCGGCGAGCAACCGGACGGCCCGGTGGATCCAGAACCGCCCACCGAGCCGCCGATCGACCTCGGGATCGTCGAACCAGTGCTCGATCTCGTACGCGCCGGCCTTGGTAACGGGCCGCAACGTCAGCCGATGCGCCATGCCGACCTCACCCGGCCCTCGATGGTTGCCGGGGTGGTTGCAACACGGTTGATCACCCGGGCGGCCCCGCCCACACCCGCCGCACGAACGACCCCGTGATCCGCGGCCCCCACCCTCTCCGGGGGCCACCCCACCACGCCAGTCTACCGGTGGGTGCTGGCGGTTTGGGGTTGCAAGATCGACTTGTGGACAGGTCTGGCGGTTGTGGACAGGTCAGGACCAGCCGGGCATCGGGTAGGCCGCAAGGTGCTCGCTGACCTCCGAGGCGATCGTGCCGATCTCGGTGTCGTTGCCCTCGTTCGCGGCCGTGATCGCGCGGTCCATCCATGCCGCGATCTGCGGCATCTGCTCGACGCCCAGGCCGCGGGTGGTGATCGCCGGGGAGCCGAGGCGGATGCCGGACGGGTCGAACGGCTTGCGGGGGTCGAACGGGACGGTGTTGTAGTTCAGCTCCAGGCCGGCCCGGTCGAGGGCCTTCGCCGCGGGCTTGCCGCCGATGCCCTTGTTGGTCAGGTCGGCGAGGATCAGGTGGTTGTCCGTGCCGCCGGAGACCAGGTCGAAGCCGCGCTCGAGCATGGCGTCCGCCAGCGCCGCGGCGTTGGCCACCACGCGGGCCGCGTAGTCGCGGAACTCCGGCCGCGCGGCCTCGGCGAGCGCGACCGCGATGCCGGCCGTCGTGTGGTTGTGCGGGCCGCCCTGCAGGCCGGGGAAGACCGCCTTGTCCAGCGCCTTCGCGTGCTCGGCGTCCGACATCAGCATCGCGCCGCGCGGGCCGCGCAGGGTCTTGTGCGTGGTGGTCGAGATGACCTGCGCGTGGCCGACCGGCGACGGGTGCGCGCCGCCGGCGACCAGGCCGGCGATGTGTGCGATGTCGGCGACGAGCACCGCGTCGACCTCGCGGGCGATCTCCGCGAAGGCCGGGAAGTCGATCGTGCGCGGGATCGCCGTACCACCGCAGAAGATCAGCTTCGGGCGCTCGGCGAGGGCCAGCTCGCGGACCTCGTCCATGTCGACCCGGCCGGTGTCCTTGCGCACGCCGTACTGCACGGCGCGGAACCACTTGCCGGTGGCCGACACGCTCCAGCCGTGCGTGAGGTGGCCGCCGGCCGGCAGGGCCATGCCCATGACGGTGTCGCCGGGGTTCGCGAGCGCGAGGTAGACGGCGAGGTTCGCGGGCGAGCCGGAGTAGGTCTGCACGTTGGCGTGGTCGACGCCGAAGAGCGCCTTGGCCCGCTCGACGGCGAGCATCTCGATCTTGTCGATGAACTGCTGGCCCTCGTAGTACCGCTTGCCGGCGTAGCCCTCGGAGTACTTGTTGGTCAGCACCGTGCCCGTCGCTTCGAGGACGGCGGTCGACACGTAGTTCTCCGACGCGATCAGCCGCACCTTCTCGAACTGGCGCCGCGCCTCACCCTCGACGAGCTCCGCGAGCTCGGGGTCGGCCGCGGTGAGGTGCGGGATCGCCGGCTGGTGCATGAAGGGCCTCCATCAAACGCGCTCGTAGGGCTCCCCGCACACTATCGGCCCGGCAGCCCGAGATGTGCCCGCAGCCCACGCACGATCCGGGCGATCTCCGGGTACCCGCCGAGCCGGGCGTCGGGCCACTCGTCGAAGCGCGGCGGCCACCAGTACTCGCGCGGGGTGCCCGGGTAGCGCGGGATGAGGTGCTGGTGGAGGTGGTCCACCTGGTGGCCGGCGACCATCGAGTAGACGTGCTCGGCGCCCTGCGCCCGCAGCGCCCGGCTCGCCCGCGCCACCCAGGTCCCGATCGCGGCCCCCTCGGCGTCGGTGAGGTCGGCGAGCCCGGGCGCGTGCCGGCGCGGCTCGACGACCAGGTGGCCGAGGTAGACCGGCCCGGAGCGGCCGGGCGCGTCGGGCAGCACGTGGGTCACGACGACGAGTTCGTCCGCCGCGACGTGGTCCACGATCGGGTCGCGGTGCTTGTCGCACACGAAACAGGACGCCATGGTCGCAACGTACGCGCTAGCGTGCCTTGCGTGGCTGGGGAACCGGAGTTCGTGCGGCGCACGCGGGAGTCGTACGACGCCACCGCGGACGACTTCGCGATCTGGATCCGCGGCGAGCTGGCGGCCAAGCCGTTCGACCGCGCCGTCCTGTCGGTCTTCGCCTCGCTCGTGGCGGGCCCGGTCGTGGACGTGGGGTGCGGATCCGGCCGGGTGACCGCGTTCCTGGCGGACCTCGGGGTGTCCGTGTCCGGCGTCGACCTGTCACCCGGGATGGTCGCGGCGGCCCGGCGGACGCATCCCGCCCTGCGCTTCGAGGTCGGTTCCATGCTGTCGCTGGACATCCCGGCCGGTTCGCTCGGCGGCCTGGTCGCGTGGTACTCGATCATCCACGTGCCGGACGAGCTGCTGGCGGACGTGCTCGCGCAGTTCCACCGCGTCCTGGCCCCCGACGGCCTCCTGCAGCTGGCGTTCCAGGTGGGCGACGAGCCGCTGCACCTGACGTCGGCGGGCGAACACGCGGTCTCCCTGGACTTCCACCGCCGCCGGCCGTCGGCGGTGGCGGCGCTCTTGGAGGCGGCGGGGTTCGAGGTACGGGCCCAGCTGTGGCGAGCCCGGGACGAGGACGGCGAGTTCCCGGAACGGACGCCGCAGGCGTACCTGCTCGCACGCAAAACTCGAGCGCGGTTTCCGCCGCCGGTGGGTACCGTTTGAGGGCATGCTGGACGGGGACATTCGCGCGTACTACGACCGGGGCGGTGAGCGCACCCGGCTCGACGGGTCACTGGAACTGCTGCGCACCAAGGCATTGCTGAAGCGGCTGCTGCCGCCCGCGCCCGCCGCGGTACTCGACGTCGGCGGCGCGTTCGGCGTCTACGCCACCTGGCTCGCCGGGCTCGGCTACACCGTGCGGGTCGTCGACCCGGTGCCGCTGCACGTGGAGTCCGCGCGGGCCAACGGGATCGCGGCCGAGGAGGGCGACGCACGCGCGCTCGCCGCGGCGGACGGGAGCTGGGACGCCGTCCTGCTGCTCGGCCCGCTCTACCACCTGCTCGACCGTGCCGACCGGGTCCGCGCGCTCGCCGAGGCGCGGCGCGTGGTGCGGCCCGGCGGCGTGGTGCTGGGCGCGACGATCAGCCGCTGGGCGTCGATGTACGAGACGCTCCTCAATGGACTCGCGGACTCGCCGGGCTTCGTCGACATGATGCGCCAGGACCTGGCCACCGGCGCGCGCCGCGACACCCTGCACCTGGCCGACGGCTTCACCACGGTCTACTTCCACCGTCCCGACGAGCTGGCCGGCGAGGTCGCCGACGCGGGCCTGCGCCTCGACGACCTGTACGCCGTGGAAGGCATGGCCCAGTGGATGCCCGACGTCGAGGCCCGACTGTCCGATCCGGACGGTCGCGCGCTGCTGCTCGAGCTCGCGGCGCGCACCGAGCGGGAACCCTCGACGCTCGGCGCCACCGCGCACGTGCTCGTCGCGGCGCGCCGCTGAAACCAGGTTGCGCGGGTGTGCTGGACTGTCGGCATGGACCGGGAGGCCGTGCTCACGGCGTTCGACGCGCAGCTGCGCAACTCCGTCCGCGCGAGCCTCGGCGGCGGCCGGTTCGAGCGGGCGGGCAACGTGATCCGCTCCGTGCACCCCTCGCCGGACGGGTGGAGCGGCGTCGACTGGTCGGACCTCGACGAGACGAACGCGGACGCGGTCATCGCCGAGCAGATCGCCTACTTCAAGGGCATCGGCCGCCGGTTCGAGTGGAAGTACTACGCGCACGACAAGCCGGCCGACCTGCCCGACCGGCTGCGCGCGGCGGGGTTGCGGCCGGATGCCGAGGAGGCGCTCATGGTCGCCCGCGTCTCCGACACCCCGACCGACGTGCCGGTGCCGGCGGGCATCGAGGTGCGCACGGTCACCGACGCCACGGGCCTCGACCTGGCGCGGCGGGTGCACGACGACGTCTTCGGCGGTGACCACGGCCCGATGATCGCGGCGATGCACGCCCGCCTGCTCGAGGAGCCGGACTCGCTGGCGGTGGTCGTCGCGATGGCCGCCGACGGCCCGGTGTCCGCGGCGCGGGTCGACTTCCACGCGGGCACGGACTTCGCGAGCCTGTGGGGCGGCGGCACGTTGCCGGAGTGGCGCGGCCGCGGCATCTACCGCGCGCTGGTGGCCGCTCGCGCGAAGCTCGCCGCGGACCGCGGCTTCACCTACCTGCGCACCGACGCCCTGCCGACCAGCCGCCCCATCCTGGAGAAGCTGGGCTTCACCCGCGTGAGCACGACGATCCCGTTCACTCCACCGGAGTGACGCCCTCGCGGTGCCGGCGCGCCAGGTCCCGGTAGATGGCCGGGTTGCCGTCCACCCAGGCCTTCGCGTCGCGGGTCAGCGGGACGAAGCGCTTGGCGGGCGAGCCGAACGCCACCGTCTCCGGGGGGACCGACGCGCCCGGCGTCACCGTCGACCCCGCGGCCACCATCGCGCGGGCGCCGACCACGGCGCCGTCCAGGACCGTGGCGCTGTTGCCGATCAGGGCCTCCGCGCCGATCGTGCAGTGGTGGACCATGCACAGGTGGCCGATGGTCGCCCCGGGCCCGACCTCGCAGACGCCCTCGCCCACGTGGATCACGGAGTTGTCCTGCACGTTGGCCCCCGCCCGGATGACGACAGCCCCGAAGTCGGCCCGGATGACCACGCCGTACCAGACCGAGGCGTCCGCCTCGACGGTCACGTCGCCGACGAGCGTGGCCGTCGGGGCGATCCAGGCGCCGGGGTGGATGACGGGGCTCTTGCCCTCGAAGGCGAACAGCGGCATGCGCCAACCGTAGGTCAGGCCGCCGCGAACACGGCCTCGATGAGCGCCGACGAGCGCGGGTCGACCATCCCGCCGGGCAGCATCTGGTTCACCACGTACCCGAACGTGACGCCGCGTTCGACGTGCGCGAAGCCCACCGAGCCGCCCAGCCCGTAGTGGCCGAACGAACCCGGTCCGGCCATCGGGCGCAGCGGGTAGGACAGCTGGAAGCCCAGCCCGAACCGGCTCTCCACGCCCAGCACCCGGTCGGTGCCCTCGGCCTGCGGCGTGACCGCGGCGGCCAGCGTGTCCGGTGCCAGCAGCCGCACGCCGTCCACCTCCCCGAGGCACGCCGCGTACATCCGGGACAGCGCCCGGGCCGTGGACATGCCGTTCGCCGCGGGCAGCTGCGCGGCCCACGCGGCCGGCTCGTTCATCGCCGTGAAGAGGCCGTTCGGCAGGAAGAACGCGCGGTGCGCCAGGGTGGTGGGGTCGAGCATCAGCGCGGTCAGCGGGTCCGGCGGCGTGCCCGGCGGCGGGGGCGGCGCCAGGATCATCGGCGCCACCCGGCCCGCCTCGGACGAGGGCAGCCCGACGAAGAAGTCGATGCCCAGCGGGTCGGCGACCTCCTTGCGCAGCACCTCCCCCGGCGTCAGCCCGGTCACCCGCGACAGCACCTCGCCGATCAGCCAGCCATAGGTCATCGCGTGGTAGCCGTGTGCCGTGCCCGGCTCCCACACCGGCGCCTGCGCCGCGAGCGCCTCGACCATCGGCGTCCACCGGTACACGTCGGCCATCGGCAGCACCGGGTCGGCGTAGGGCAGGCCGACCTGGTGGCTCAGCAGCCAGCGCACCGGCACGGACGCCTTGCCCGCGGCGGCGAACTCCGGCCAGTACGTGGCGACCGGCGCGTCGAGGTCCAGCTCGCCGCGCTCGGCCAGGCGCAGCGCGCAGATCGCCATCGCGCCCTTGGTCGCCGACGCCACCATCTGCAGCGTGCGCCGCGTGTACGGCTCGTCGCCGCCGGGTGCGACGACCCCGCCGACCAGGTCGACGACCTCGCGCCCGCCGACCCAGACGCTGCAGGCGGCGCCGACCTCGCCGCGCTCGGCGAAGTTCGCCTCGAACACCTCGCGCACCCGCTCGAACCCGGGCGCGACCGTGCCGTTCACCTCGACCATGGGCGCCACCCTAACCGGCTCGCGCGACCAGCTCGCGGACCAGCGAGACGACCTCCGCCGGGGCGAGGGCCATGGCGTTCTCCCCGACGCTGACCTCGAACTTGCAGCGTCCGGGCAGCGGGTCGGACTGCGTGCGGGTGAACAGCTGCACGCCGCGAGCGGCGATCAGCTCCTTGCCCGCGCGGTCCGCGGCCTGCGGGGCGACCGGCAGGTGGACGTGGAACAGCGGCGTCTGCGGCGGGTCCGGGTGGACCGTGGCCACGCCGTCCTCGACGAGCGCGCGGCCGATGGCGACGGCGTGGTCGCGGAAGGCCGGCATCCGGCCGGGCTGGGAGTCCAGGCCCATCAGGGCGGCGATCGCGAGCGGCCAGGCGTCCGGGATCGCGCCGCCCAGCCGGCGCCGCCACACCTCCGCCTCGGCGATGACGTCCTCGGGGCCGGCCAGCACGGCGCCGCGCACGCCCTGCAGCCCTTTGTAGAGCGAGGTGTAGACGGTGTCGAAGAGGCCGGCGATCTCCGCGTGCGGGCGGTCGTAGAACGGCTGGGCCTCCCAGATGCGGGCGCCGTCGAGGTGGGTGGCCGCGCCGCGCTCGCGGGCCCACCCGACCTGCGCGACGAGGTCGTCCCACGCCGGCAGCAGGCCGCCGAGCTCGCGCTGGGGCAGCTCGATCAGCAGCGCCGCGGGCCGCTCGCCGACCTGGCGCAGGGCGTCGAGGGTGAGCAGGGCGTGCCGGTCGCCGGCGGCGAGGTAGCGCAGGCCGTGCACGGCGGCGTAGCCGCGTTCCTCCCACAGGTCGAGGTGGTTGAGCGGGTGGGCGACGAACGCGCGGCGGCCGGTGCGCTCGGCGTGCACGCGGAGCGCGATCTGCTGGGCCATGGTCCCGCTCGGGAAGAACAGGGCCCGCGGCTTGCCGAGGATCTCGGCGAGCCGCCGCTCCAGCCGGGCCGTCGCGGAGTCGTCGCCGTAGGCGGTGATGCCCTCGGGGAGCCAGTCGAGCAGCTGCGCCAGCACGTCCACGGGAGGCCGCATCGCGTAGCTGACCAGGGAACGCCGGATTTCCTCATCGCTCATGCAGACAATTTTCGCCGGACTGTCGAGGGCGTCGCGCCGGCTTCGACGTAGCGGCAAGCCGCGCGAGGCGGCCCGACGAAGGAGGACGAGATGGGCACCGTGGTCTTCGACATCAGCATGTCGCTGGACGGGTACGTGACGGGGGACGGCCAGACCGCCGAGGAGCCGATGGGCAGGGGCGGCGAGCGGCTGCACACGTGGATGTCGAGCCCCGAGGGGCAGTGGTTGCTGGAGAAGGAGGGCGGCCGGCTGGGCGCGGTCATCTGCGGCCGCAAGACCTACGACGACTCGCTGCCGTGGTGGCAGGCCGACGGCCCGACCGGTCCGCTGGGCGTGCCGGTCTTCGTGGTGACCCACCGGCCGGACGAGCCGTTCGGCGTGTACCGGTTCGTCACCGACATCGAGGACGCGCTCGCGCAGGCCCGCGAGATCGCCGGGGACCGGACCGTGACCGTCATGGGTGGCGCGTCGATCGGCCGCCAGTTCCTCGCGGCCGGGCTGGTCGACGAGGTGTCGCTGCACGTCGCGCCGGTCGTGCTCGGCGGCGGCACCCGGCTGTTCGACGAGCCGCTGGAGCTGGCGCCGACCGAGGTCGTCGACTCGGCCGAGGCCCTTCACCTGCGCTTTTCGGTCGTGTCCGCCGGCACCACCCCCCGGCCGCGCGGTGAGCAGGACGCGTCCGCCACGCGCGCGTGACGCCGGCCCGCCTCCTCGCGTGGCAGCCGTTCGAGCCGTGGTCTTGGTTTGCCGACCCGCCACGGGTAGCTTGGCGGCGAACTCGCGACGGGCCAATGTGGAGGGCGCAGTGGAAAACCAGTCGCCGAGCCAGCCGAACTACGTGTTACGGGCCCTGGAACGGTTCGCTGAATACGGTGACCGGGAAGCGATCGTCGGCCGGGGTCGCCGGTTGACCTACGCGGACCTCGCTGCCGGCGTGCTGTCGGTCGCCGCGACGCTGCGGGCGAACGGCGTCCGGTCCGGCACGGCGGTCGCGGTGCTGGTCGCGCACCCGCCGGAGGCGCCGATCCTCCAGCTCGCGATGCACCTGATCGGCAGCCGTTCGGTGTGGGTCGATCCCGCCGCGCTGCGCCGGGAGATGGACGACTACCTGCGCCTGACGTCGCCCGAGGTGTTGATCTACGACCCGAGCACGCACGAGGAGCAGGGCCCGCAGCTCGGTGCCCGGCTCGGGGTGCCGCTGCTGTGCCTCGGCGCCGGCGGGCAGGGCCCGAACCTCCTCGCGCCGCGGCCGGACGCGCCGGGCCCCGCCGAGCTCCTCGGCGCGGACGAGCCGCAGTCGGTGTTCCAGACCAGCGGCACGACCGGGGTGCCGAAGTCCGTGCACCATCGCCAGGACCTCTACCAGCAACTGGACGTGCTCGCCCAGGAGATGCTCGACGCGGGTGAGGGGAACGTCCACCACCTCAGCCAGACCCCGCTGTGGCATCCGGCCGGCCAGATCTCCTCGCTGCTCTACCTGTTCGGCGGCGGGCTGCTGGTGATCATGGAGAAGTTCGACATCCGGGAGTTCTGCGCCACCATCGATCGGGAACGGGTGAGCTCGGCGTTCATCTCGCCACCGATGCTCTACCAGTTGCTCGATCACCCCGACGCGGACCTGAGCAGCCTGACCCTGCTCTCCGTCGGCAGCTCCGCGGCCGCGCCGGACCGGCTGCGCCAGGGCGTCGCTCGGTTCGGCCCGATCCTGCGGATCACCTACGGGCTCAGCGAGTGCCCGTTCATCTCGGCCTTTCCCGGCGTCGGGTCCGGGCACCCGGAGCGCCTTCTGTCGTGCGGCATGCCGTACGGCGACGTGCGGGTGGAGATCCGCGGCGAGACCGGCGGCGTGCTCGGCACGGGCGAGGTCGGCGAGGTGTGGGTGGCCAGCCGGATGAACTTCGCCGGCTACTGGGGCCAGCCGGAGCTGACCGCCGAGACCATCGTCGACGGCTGGGTCCGCACCCGCGACCTCGGGTACGTCGACGCCGACGGATACCTGTACCTCGTCGGCCGCGCGCAGGACACGATCATCACCGGGGCCGGTTCCCGGTGCATCTACCCCAGGCCGATCGAGGACGTGCTCGTCACCCACCCGAGGGTGCGTGCCGCGGCGGTCATCGGCGTGCCGGACGCGCAGCTCGGCGAGGTGGTGCACGCGTTCGTGGTGCCGGATCCGGATGCGACGGTCACCGCCGGGGAGCTCACCGAACTGGTGGGCCAGGAACTGAGCCAGGTGTGGGTGCCACGCGACATCCAGTTCGTCGACGCCCTCCCGCTGACCGGCATCGGCAAGGTCAACACGAAGGCGTTACGGGCCAGGTATGCCGCCGAGCACGGCGCGGCGCCCGACCCGATCGGCACCTCGGTGTGAGGTCGCGCGTCGGGTTCATCGCGCTGTTCGCCGCGGAGATCGTGTCCGCGCTCGGCAACCGTATGTCCATTGTGGCCGTTCCCTGGCTGGTGCTGGTGATCACCGGGAGCCCCGTCAAGATGGGGCTGGTCGCGGTCGGCCAGCTGGTGCCCTACCTGCTGGCCGGCGTGCTCGCGACCCCGCTCGCCGACCGGTTCGGGCTGCGGGCCGCGTCGATCGCGACCGATGTCGGCAGCGCGCTGGCGATGGCGGCGATCGCCGCGATGCCGGGGATCGGGTTCGCCGCGATCCTCGGGTTGGTGGCCGTCGCGGGCGCGTTGCGGGGCGTCGGCGATCGGGCCAAGCACGTGCTGCTGCGCCCGATGGCGGAGGCCACCGGTGCCCGGATGGTGCGGGTGACCGCCGCGTACGAGGGGTTGGTCCGCGGCGCGACGCTGGTCGGTGCGCCGCTCGGCGGGTTGCTGATCTACTGGTTCGGCGCGCAGGGCGCGATCTGGGTGGATGCCGTGTCGTTCCTGGCCTGCGCGGCGATCGTCGCCGTGCTGGTGCGGCCGCCGGCGGGCCCGGACGTGGCGCCCGTGTCGGAGCCGTACCTGCAGGCGCTGCGCGGCGGCGCCCGCTACCTGCGACACGATCGGGTGCTGCTCGGACTGCTGATGATGGTGTTCTTCGCCAACGTCTTCGCGCAGGCCAGCACGGCGGTGTTCGTGCCGATCTGGGTGTCCGATGTGGTCGGCTCGCCCGCCTTGCTCGGCACGCTCCTCGGCGCGTTCGCCGCCGGCGCGGTGCTGGGCAGCATCCTGTTCACGGCGCTCGCACCCGCACTCCCGCAACGGGCGACGTTCGTGATCGCGCTCGCCGCCGGCGGGTCCCCGCAGCTCCTGGTGCTGCTCAGCCACAACCTGCCGCTGGTGCTCGCGGTGACGTTCTGCTGTGGCGTGGCGATGGCCTCGCTCAACCCGATTCTCGGCGCGCTCCAGTACGAACGGATCCCCACCGAGCTGCAGACCAGGGTCTTCGGGCTGGCGACCGCCATCTGCTACGCCGGCCTGCCGATCGGCGGCGCCCTGGGCGGCCTGGCGGTCGCCGCCCTCGGCCTCGACCCCGCCATCCTGCTCGGCGGCTGCCTCTACCTCGCGCTGACCCTCGTGCCGCTGTTCCGCCTGCGGTCGCGCGACCCCGCTCCCACCGGGCAGCTGGAACAGCCGAGCACCACGCCATAACGGCCGGTCGAACACCACCCGTACAGGTGCAATGGATGGCTCGACCGGGTGGATGACGTTCCCGTTCGGGCTGTTCCGGTCGGTTTCCGGGCCTGTGCTCGGCAGGATGCACGGGTTCCCAGGAAGCCGACGCGTGCAGGAGCAGACCCATGAACCAGTCCCGACACCTGGTGCGCCGGCTGCTGACCGCCGCGGGGGTCGCCGGCCTGATGGCGGGCTGGACGGTCGCGGGCCCGGCGCCCGCCGCCGGCGCCCAGCCACCCGCGCCCGGGTGGACCGCGTACGTCACCGGTCCCACCGGCACCACCCCGTTCGACACCACGGCCAATGCCGCCGGCGCCGAAATCCCCAGCACCGGCAGCCTCGAGCGGGATATCGCGATCACCCCGGACGCCGCGACCGCCTACCTCACCAATGTGGGCGATACCGCGGTCACCACGATCGATACCGCGCACCAACGCGGTCGACACGATCGAGCTCGGCCCGGACAACAGCGCGGGGCGCGTCGCGATCGCCCCCAGCGGCGCCACCGCCTACGTCTCCAACTTCCACACCGTCGACCCGGGCGGCACGGCCCAGGTCGTCCCGATCAGTGTCGCCGAGCAAGTCCCCCGCGGCGGCGATCCCGTTCTCCGGCACCGGGAGAGCCCGGAGCCATCGCCGTCACCCCCGACGGCGCGACCGTGTACGTCCAGGACACGTTCCTCGGCGAGGTCTTCCCGATCGACACCGCGGCCAGGACGGCCGGGAACCCGATACCCGTCGGCACGGGCGGGCCCGGCGCGATCGCGATCACCCCGAACGGCGCCACCGCCTACGTCAGCACCACGGCGGCGGTCGTGCTGATCAACACCGCTGGCAACACCGTCGCGGGCTCCATCCCCATCACTGGTGACCTCGGCGACATCGCAATCACTCCGGACGGCGCCACCGCCTTCGTCGCCACCAACAGCGGCACCGTGGTCCCGATCAACACCGCCACCCGCGCGGCCGGCCAGCCGATCAACATCACCGGTGGCGGGCACGGCGACATCGCGATCACCCCCGACGGCGCCACCGCCTACCTCAGCACCACGCTCGGCGTCGTCCCGATCGACGTCGCCACCCGCGCGCCCGGCGCCCCCATACCCGGCACCGGCAACGGCGGCCTGAGCAGCAACATCGCCATCACCCCGGACCAGGCCCCGGTCGCCGCGCTGTCGTTCACCCCGCCCCACTCCCCGGTCACCTTCGACGCCTCCGCCTCCACCGTGCGCTACGGCACGATCGCCAGCTACGCCTGGAACTTCGGCGACGGCACCACCGCAGTCACCAGCACACCCACCACCACGCATGAATACGCCGGCTCCGGCACCTTCACCGCCCGGGTCACCCTCACCAGCAGCGGCGGCACCTCGACCACCCAGGTCTTCACGGGCCAGACCATGTACCGCAACGGCGGCCCCCAGGCCGTCGCCCGCGCGACAGTCACCGTCCCCGCCGAGCCCCAAGCCCGCCCCAGCCCGCTCGCCCGGACCGGAAACCCCGACGCCACCCTCATCGCCATCGGCGCCACCACCCTGGCCCTCGGCGCCGCACTAACCCTGCTCGCCCGGCGCCGGCACACCCGACCCTCGGGGCAGTCGACGTAGTCAGTCAGTTAGTCACCCTAAGCCCGGTCAGGCCCCGTTCCAACTACGCGGAACGGGGCCTGACCTGGAGCCGCCTGTCGGAATCGAACCGACGACCTGCTCATTACGAGTGAGCCGCTCTGGCCGACTGAGCTAAGGCGGCGAAGCGGATCCAGTGTAGCGGCCGCCCGGGCGTCACCTGCAGGGCACCGGAGTCGTTAGTGGGTTGGACACAGGTCGGGGAACCCGTGTGATCTTGAGGAGGGGCCGACCCGATGCGCGGACGCTTACCTGTCACCGCAGCATTACCGCTGGTGGCCGTGGTCCTTGCGCTCTCGGCAACACCCGCTGTCGCGCAGCCGGTCACCACGCCGGTGCCGACCCCCTCGAACCCCGGCTCCCCGCCGATGTCCGCGCCGGTCGGGCGGACGCCCACCGCGCACGCCGTCGGTGACTCCGGCACCGGCCTCGGCATCGTCCGGATCCTGCCCAACACCGCGCCCACCAGGGCCATCGTGCCCGGCGCCGCCGACAAGCTGCCCAAGCAGTCCGCCGCCGAGCTGGGCTTCGGGCTGGCGACGGCGCAGGCGAACTCCGAGGCGTACCTCTCCTACGAGCGCGCCGTCGCCGAGGCCGCGCCCGGTGGGGCCGCCATCCAGGGCGCGCGCCCCCAGGCGCCGGGCGCCCTCGCGCAGACCGCACCGCCCAACAACCCGCAGCCGCTGCGCAGCGGCCTCGAGCTGCCGTCCACGCCGCTCGACGCGCTCGTCTCCGCGCGGGCGTTGTCCGGTCAGGTGCACGCGCAGTGGGACGAGGAGCTCGGCCCGTGCGTGGACACGATCTCGGACGCGTCCACCGAGGTCGGCAGCGTCTCCCTGATCAACTCCATCCCGACGCTGCCCAGCACCACCGACCTGACCGGCGTGCTCGACTCGCCCAAGCTGACCGCGCAGCAGGACAAGGCGGTCATCGAGGGGCTGAAGAAGCTCGCCGGCCCGCTGAGCACGCTCGGCGGCGTGCTGTCGGGGGGCTCGAGCACCAAGTCGGACGGCTCGCTGATCAGCCTGCCGAACACGCTGAGCGCGCGCTCCACGGTCCGGCTCGTCGACATGCCCGGCTCGAAGAACAAGGCCGTGCAGTCCACGTCCACGTTGCAGGTGGCGAAGCTGTCGCTGCTCGCCGGTACGCCGTTCGCGATCGAGATCCGGGTGGTCAGCCAGCCGACGCTGCGGGTCACGTCGACCGGCGACGCGAAGACGTCGTCGGTGGACTACACGGCGCCCGTGCTCGAGGTGTGGCAGGGCGGCAAGCGGCTGGGCGGGCTGGACGCGGCGCACCCGAAGGTCGACGTGCCGATCGGCATCCCGCTGCCGGGCGTGCCCGGGGCGAAGGACCTCCCGGTCATCGGCGGCATGCTGGCGAACGGCAAGGCGGTGCCCGACGCGCTGCGCAAGCTCGACCTGGGCGTGCTCCGCATCGGCGTGGCGCAGCTGGACGAGCGCGGCGCGGCGATGACGGACCCGTTCAAGGGTTACCAGCTGGGCGCGAGCGCGCGGATGCTGGACCTGCAGGTGCTGCCGACCGCGGCGCTCGGTCTGCCGAACCTGCCGTCGGCGCTGGCGCAGGTGTCGCTGGGCGAGCAGGTGGCACGGGCGTACGCGCCGGCGGGCGGGGTCGTGTGCCTGCCCTCGGACAGCCCGGCGCCGCCGCCCGCGCCGATGCCGCAGGGCATGAAGCCGCCGGGCCTGGCGTACACGACGGCGGTCTACCAGACGATCCCCATGTTCTGGACGGGCACGGCGCTGCTCCTGGTCGGCGTGGTGCTGGTCGCGGCGGTGCCCGGCGCGACGCGGCAGCGGATGTTCGCTCCGGTCGGCGGGGTGCGGCCGGACGACCGGGACTGGGGTGTCAGCGGTTCCGACGACTCGCGCCCCGAGCCGCCTCCCCGGGCTTCCGCGACGGCCGATACCGAGGCTGAGGCGACCGCGGATACCGAAACAGGCGCGGATACCGAAGCACGCATCGACACCGCGCCAAGCCCGGGCGCCGACACAGGCGCCGACGCCGAGTCTGGAGCCGACGCCGAAGTGGCCGCCGAAGAGGCTGCCGACGACGTGGGCGAAGACGTGGGCGCTGCCGAGGTCAAGCGGAAGCCGAAGCTGCCGCTGATGCCGAGGAAGCGGCCGAAGGACTAACCGCAGGACGGAGGTCGCTGCCAGTCGGGGGGCGGCCTCCGGCCCCCGGATTCCAGCCTACGGGCGGGGGCCGACGGGATCCGGGGCTCGCGGGCGGCCTGTGGACAACCAATGCGATTGAACGGTCCATTCAATCGGCCCCAGGGACCCCCCGATTTCAAGCCTACCGAGAGGGACTGACGATTCTCGGTGGCTGTCCACAGAGGCCAGACAAGCCTCAGCCGTGGTGGAGGGTGGTCAGCATGGCCTCGATGGCTATGCGGGGCTTCACGTTCAGCTCCAAGGCTTCCCGGCACGCGAGCACTGACTCCAGGCGGCGCAACGTCGACTCCGGGGTCCACGTGTGCGCGGCCTTGCGGGCCTCCGCCTCGCGGTCGGGGTGGTTCAGGGCCGCTGGGGCGCTGCTCGCGACCACCAGCACGTCCCGGTAGAAGCCGGCCAGGTCCACCAGCGCGAGGTCGATGGCGTCGCGCTGGGTTCGGGTGGCTCGGGACTTCTGGCGCCGCTCCAGCTCCTTGATCGCCGCCGCGCTGCCGCGGGTTGCCGACGCCGTGCCCTTGCCCGTGCCGCCGTAGCCCATCGCGGTCTTCAGCGCTTCCCGCTCTGCCTCGTCGCGGGTGCCGCTCACCTCGCTGGCGTCGGCCTCCGCCGACTTCACCAGATCGTCGGCACACGTAAAGACGTCCGACAGGCGCTGCAACGACAGCGGGATCCGCAGCACCGAGTCACGCCGCGTCCGCGCCGCCTCGTCCGTGGCCAGGCGGCGCGCCCGCCCGACGTGGCCGCCGCACACCGACGCCGCCCAGTCGGCCGTCTCGCCGGCGATGCCGTCGCGGGAACGGAGCACCGCCGCGATCGCCGGCGCCGACGGGGTGCGCAGGCCCAGGTGCCGGCACCGCGAACGGATCGTCAACGGGACGTCCTCCGGGTGGTCCGACGGCGCGCACAGCAGGAACACCGTCCGCTCCGGCGGCTCCTCCACCGCCTTCAGCAACGCGTTCGCCGCGCCTTCGGTCAGGCGGTCGGCGTCGGTGATGATCACGACCTGCCAGCGGGCGCCGGTCGGGCGCCGGGCGGCGATCTGGACCAGCGCGCGCATCTCGGCCACCGAGATCGACAAGCCCTCCGGGACGACCACGTGCACGTCCGCGTGCGTGCCGGCCATCGACGTGCGGCAGCCCGGACACTCGCCGCACCCGATGCCCGTCTCGCACTCCAGCGCCGCCGCGAACGCCCGGGCCGCGACCGAGCGGCCGGATCCGGGCGGGCCGGTGAACAGCCACGCGTGCGGCACCGCGGACGCCGAGCCGCTGAACGTCCCGGCCACCATCGAGGCGGCCACCTCGGCCGACGCGGTCAGCACCGCCACGGCCTCGGGCTGGCCGACGACCTGGTCCCAGACCGTCACGACGTCTCCCCCGCCGGCACGGCGGGCTCGAGGTTCTCGGTCGGCACCAGGGTGCCCAGCCGGCGCCCGGCGAGCGCCGTCTGCACCGCCAGCCGCACCCGCTCGGCCACGACCTCGGGCGAGCCGTCGGCGTCGACCACCACGTACCGGTCCGGGTCGGCCGCCGCCATCTCCGTCAGGACGCGGTGCACGTGCCAGTGATGCTGCGTGGGCTGCGGGGTCTCGTCGCCGGCCAGGGTGCTCGGGTCGCGGTCGAGCAGGATGGTCACGTCGGGGCGCAGCCGCGCGGTGGCCCAGTCGGCGAGGCCCTCGAGCTCGGCCGGGTCCAGCCCGGCGGCGGCGGACAGGTGCGCGAGCGGGCTGTCCACGAACCGCTCCATGACGACGACCGCGCCGCGGTCCAGCGCCGGGCGGATCTGCCGCTCCACGATGTCGGCCCGCACCGCCGCGGCGACGAGCGCGTGCGCCCGCGCGCCGGCCAGGTGCGCCTCCGACAGGACCGAGCGCAGCCGCTCGTCGTTCAGCGCCGGGTCGCTCGCGAGCAGGATCTCCTTGGTGCCCGGCCGGCGCAGCCAGTCCGCGAGCAGGCGCGCCTGCGTCGAGGTGTCCTCGACGACGTCGCCCTCGACGGCGACCAGCAGGCCGGTGGAGCGGCGCGGCTTGCGGCGGATCGCGGCGAGCAGGTCGGAGAGGATCGGCTCCGTGCGCCGGTCGTCCATCTGCCGGTAGGCGATCACGCCGACGAGCGCGGCGATCACCCCGGCGGCGAGCAGCACCGGGCGGGTGCCGTCGATGGTCATCGGCCGGCCCCAGACGATGACGTTGCGCGGCTGGACCAACCCGACGAGCAGCGGCGTGAGCGCCATCGCCACCGCGAGGATGATCTTCATCAGCGACTGGTAGATCGCGTTGATCCGGCCGCGGATGGCGTCCTCGATCTGGGTGCCGATGATCGTGACACCGGTGAGGAACGCCGCGCCGGCACAGGCGCCGACGATCATCACGGTGATCAGCGAGACGGCCAGGTGCGGCGACATGGCGACCAGGCACAGCACGAGCCCGGCGAGCACGATCGCGATGCCGAACAGCCGGTTGTGCGGCAGCCGCCGGGCGAGCTTCGGCGAGCCGGCCATGCCGGCCGCGAGGCCGATGAACATGGCGACGAACAGCAGGCCGAACGTCGACTCGCCACCACGCAGGCTGTTCGCGTACGGGTTGGCCGAGCCGATCAGCGCGCCGGCCGCGACGAACGCGCCGATCATGCCGATCAGCAGGCCGCGGACGAGCGGCGTGCTGCGGACGAACTGCCCGGCGTCGCGCACCATCGCGGCGAAGCCCAGCTTCTCCTCGTCGGCCTTGCGCAGCTTGCGCGGCGCCGTGTCGCGCAGCGACAGCTCCGGGATGCGGGTGGCCACGAGGATCGCGCTGGTCAGGTAGAGCAAGCCGTTGATGGCCAGGATGATCTTGGCGATGCCGAGCCCGTCCGGGTCCGGCTGGATGTTGAGGTTCGTGGTGATGCCGGTGATCGCGGCGTACAGGCCGGCGCCGGTGATCACGGCGATGCCGTAGGTCATGACCATGCCGAGCTGGCTCGCGGTCTCCACCTGGTCCGGCCGGCGCAGCAGGTTCGGCACCGCCGCGTCCTTCGACGGGATCCACAGCAGCGCGCAGCATCCGATCAGGAAGTTCCCGATGAACAGCCACAACGTGGAGCCCGCGACCGCGATCGAGATGAACAGGGCGCAGCGGGCGATGTCGGCCGCGACCATGATCTTGCGGCGGTCGAACCGGTCCGCGAGGATGCCGCCGAGCGGGGCGAACAGCAGGCCCGGCAGGAGCTGGGTGAGCACGACGCCGGCGAACGCGAAGCTCTGCGCCTGGTATCCCTCGGTGAGCTTCGTGACGAGGCCCGTCAGCGCCAGGAGCGACAACCAGTCGCCGATGCTGCACAGGTAGGTGACGCCCCAGAGCCGGCGGAAGCCGCGGATCGCGAGAACGCTGCGGGCACGGTGCGTGATGGACGCGTTCGACCGCGTCGACGCCCTCACGCCGACACCCGAGTCGAAGTCCGCGCCCCCGCTGATACCCGCCACCCCACCTCCACGCAGCCCGCGGCTCCAGAGTAGCCCGGACGAGCATGTTCAGACGTCCGGCACGGTAGTGGGTGATCGGCGCCGGCGTGCGGTGGGGTGCGGCGTGTCAGTCGAATACTGAGGCGATCGTGCCGATCAGGCTCGCGAGCGCTACGAGTCCGATCACGATCATCACCCCGAGTAACACCATGATGAGCGTCACACTCCCGGCTGACGACGGGCCCTTGGCGCTCGCGGGCACCTTGGGCCGGCGGCGCACGAAGCCGCGTGGCAGGCGGATCAGCCGGGTGTCCTCACCACGCGTGATGGCGGGCGGCAGCGCCCTGGCCGTGTTCGAGCCGCGCGGCGCCGGGATGGCCGGCGGCCGGACCCGGGTGACCGCGCCGCGAGTGGGCACCTTGGGAGGCGGCCACCGGACCGAGGCCTGCGCGGACCTGGGCCCGGCGCTGCCCGGCACCTGTGCCGGCACCTGGGACACCGGCACCCGCGCGACCGGCGGCGTGGCGGGCTTCTCGGGCGCCGGCTGGGCCGGCGCCGGCGGGTCGGCGGGCTTGTCCCCTGGCTTGTCCGCGGGCTGGTCGGCCGCCGTCTCGGCTGCCGAGTCGGTGAAGAAGGCCGTGGCCGGCCCGATCGGGTCGAGAACCAGCTCGGAGTCCGCGTCGAGCACGGAGGCCATCGCCTCGCGCACGGCCGAGATGTCCGGCATGGGCGGTTCGGTGACGCGGACCCGCAGCGGCGCGGGCTCGTAGCGCACGCCGGTCACCAGGCCGGCCAGCGGATCGGCGAGCACCGGCGGCGGAACCGGATCCTGGGTGCCGTCGTTCGTCATGCCACTCCTCGAGCTACGGGGTCACTCCCGCGTTTCAGGCTAGGCCCCGGCGGTCGTGCGGGCGAGGTACGCCTGCCGGACCGCGAGGCTCACGCGGACCTCGGCGACCAGTGGTTCGAAGAATGCCTTGCGGTAGAGCGGATCGGTAGCCGCCGACGCGGTGAAATACAGCCCGGAGAACGCCGCGAGGAAGATCGACAGCTGCACGAGCGCGTTCGGCAGCAGCAGGTGGACGCCGAACAGCGTGCCGGTCCGCTGGAACTGCTCCAAGCCGATCCACGACACCACGACCGCCTTGTCGACCGCGAGCGCGCCCAGCCCGATGAACAGGCAGAACACCAGGACGGCGAGCAGCGCGATCTGCAGCGCCTGGGCGAGGAAGAGCACCAGGATGAGGTTCACGCGCTCGCGGCGGCTCAGCCGCACGGTCTCCGGCCCGGCCGGCACGGCGAGGTCGGCGAGCTTGGCCGGCAGCTCGGGCAGCTGCTCGCTGCTCGCCTTCTCGACCATGCCGTGCAGCTCCTCGCGCAGCGTGCCGATCATGAACAGCACCGAGAGCGCCGACAGCGACGCGACCACGAGCCAGAGCCGCGGGCGTGGCAGCGCGCTCGCGATCTGCCACATCTCGGTGGAGAAGAACGCGAACAGCACGACCAGCACGAGCAGCGGCAGCGCCTGGGTCGCCATCGCGCCGACCTTGCTGAGCTGGGCGAACGCGCGCCGCAGCGCCCAGGCGAGGATCGAGCCGGCCCCGGCGTAGACGCCCACGAGCACGAGCGCCGTGAGCGAGACGTTGATCGTGAGGTTGAGCCAGAGCGGTTCGCGCCAGCGCGCCACCCACTCGACCACGGGGGCGACGAAGGCGACCAGGACGAGCAGCGTGCCGGCGAGGACGAGCCCGCCGGTCCGGTCCAGCGCGCGCACCAGCTTCGACACGAGCCAGCCGGCGATGATCGGGACGACGAGCGCGGCGACGGTGAGTGCGAGGAGGGCGAACACCCACGCGGAGTTGTCGAGCCGCCGGGTGAGCTCGTCCTCGCGCACCGAGAGCAGCCGCGCGAGCGCGGTCGACAGCGGGTCGTTGAGCAGCAGGAACGTCAGCGCGGGTGCGGCCCGGCGCAGGATCGCCGAACCGCGCCGGTCATGGCGGACGACGAGCGGCAGCCCGCGTCGGCGCAACGCGGCCTCGAGCCGGGTCCGGTCGCTGTCGGCATCGCGCGGCGGCGCCGACACCGCGTGATCGTCGCTCACGCGAGGACGGTAGCCGACCTCCGCCCGCCCCACGAGGGCATGTCGCGGGGAACCGGCCGGCCGGTCAGGACTTCGACCTGGCCGTGGACCGCTTGGTGGTCGACTTCGTCGTCGTGGTCTTGCGGCGGGTCGTGCGCTTGGGCGCCGGGCCCTTCGCGCGCTTCTCCGCGAGGAGCTCGGCCGCGCGCTCGTCGGTCAGCGTCTCGACGCTGTCGGCCTTGCGCAGCGACGCGTTGAACTCGCCGTCGGTCACGTACGGGCCGAAGCGGCCGTCCTTGACCACCATCGGCTTGCCGGACGCCGGGTCGTTGCCGAGCTCCTTGAGCGACGGCGCCGACGCGGCGGACTGGCGGCCGCGGCGCTTGGGCTCGGCGTAGAGCTTGAGCGCCTCGTCGAGGGTGACCGTGAAGATGTCGTCCTCGTTGCCCAGCGACCGCGAGTCGGTGCCCTTCTTCAGGTACGGGCCGTAGCGGCCGTTCTGCGCGGTGATCTCCTCGCCGCTGGTCGGGTCGTTGCCGACCACGCGTGGCAGGGACAGCAGCTTGAGCGCGTCGTCGAGCGTGACGTGCTCGATGTCCATCGACTTGAACAGCGATCCGGTCCGCGGCTTGGGCTTCTTCGCCTTGCTCGTGCCGTTGGCCTCCGCCGCCTCGGGCAGGACCTCGGTGACGTAGGGCCCGAAGCGGCCCTCCTTGGCGACGACCTCGTGGCCGGTCACCGGGTCGGTGCCGAGCGTGCGGCCCTCGACCGGCGTGGCGAACAGCTTCTCCGCGATCTCGACGGTCAGCTCGTCGGGCGGCAGGTCCTCGGGCAGGTTCGCCCGCTGCGGGTTCTCGGCGCCCTCCTCGCCGTCGCGCTCGAGGTAGGGGCCGTAGCGGCCGACGCGGACGACGACGGTGCGGCCGGCCTCGTCGGCGAACAGCGGGATGGAGTTGATCTCCCGCGCGTCGATGGTGTCCACGCCGGACCCGACGAGCTTCTTGAGCCCGCCGGAGCGGCCGACCGAGCCCTCGGCGCCGATGTCGCCGCCGAAGTAGAACCCGGTGAGCCACTGGGTGCGTTGCTGCTCGCCGGACGCGATGCGGTCGAGCTCGTCCTCCATGGCGGCGGTGAAGTCGTAGTCCACGAGCCGGCCGAAGTGGCGCTCCAGCAACCCGATGACGGAGAACGCGATCCAGGACGGCACGAGCGCGGAGCCCTTCTTCCACACGTAGCCGCGGTCCTGGATGGTGTTGATGATCGACGCGTAGGTCGACGGGCGGCCGATGCCGAGCTCCTCCAGCGTCTTCACCAGGCTCGCCTCGGTGTAACGCGGGGGCGGGCTCGTGGTGTGGCCGTCCGGGGTGAGCTCGGTGGCGGTGACGCCCTGGCCCTTGGTGAGCTGCGGCAGCCGGCGCTCGGCGTCGTCGGCCTCGCCACCCTCCTCGGAGTCCACGGCCTCGACGTAGGCGCGCAGGAAGCCGGGGAAGGTGATCGTGCGGCCGGACGCGGCGAACGTGCACTCCTCGCCGCTCGCCGCGGTGCCGGTGATGCGCACGCTCATCGTGGTGCCGCGCGCGTCGGCCATCTGGGAGGCGACCGTGCGCTGCCAGATCAGCTCGTAGAGGCGGAACTCGTCGGACTCGAGCTCGCCGGCGACCTGGCCGGGGGTGCGGAACACCTCGCCGGCGGGGCGGATCGCCTCGTGCGCCTCCTGGGCGTTCTTGACCTTGCGGGTGTACTGGCGCGGCTGGGGCGAGACGTACTGGTCGCCGTAGAGCTCGCGGGCCTGCGACCGGGCCGCCGCGATCGCCGTCTCGGACAGCGTCGTGGAGTCGGTTCGCATGTAGGTGATGTAGCCGTTCTCGTACAGCCGCTGGGCGATGCGCATCGCGCGGTCGGCGGAGAAGCGGAGCTTGCGGCCGGCCTCCTGCTGCAGCGTGGAGGTCATGAACGGCGCGTACGGCCGGCGGGTGTAGGGCTTCTCCTCGACGCTGGAGACGCTGAGCGAGACGCCGGTGAGCGCGTCGGCGAGGCGGCGTGCCTCGGTCTCGTCGAGGCGCAGCACGCTGGCGCCGGGCTTGAGCTCGCCGGACTGGCTGAAGTCACGGCCGGTCGCGAGGCGCGTGCCGTCGACGGAGAGCAGGCGCGCGCCGAAGTTGCGGGGTTCGGCCTCGGCACCGGCGTCGAGCCGCGCGGAGATGTCCCAGTACGAGGCGGAGACGAACTTCATCCGCGCGCGCTCGCGGTCCACCACGATCCGGGTGGCCACGGACTGGACGCGTCCGGCGGACAGGCCGCGGGTGATCTTCTTCCACAGGACCGGGCTGACCTCGTAGCCGTAGAGGCGGTCGAGGATGCGGCGGGTCTCCTGGGCGTCGACCAGGTCCTGGTCGAGCGGACGGGTGTTCTGCGCGGCGGCCCGGATCGCCGACTCGGTGATCTCGTGGAACACCATCCGGCTCACGGGGACCTTCGGCTTGAGCGCCTCGAGGAGGTGCCAGGCGATGGCCTCGCCCTCGCGGTCGCCGTCTGTCGCGAGGTAGAGCTCGTCGACCGTCTTGAGGGCTTCCTTGAGCTCGGTGACCGTGGCCTTCTTGTCCGGGGTCACGATGTAGATGGGCTCGAAGTCGTTGTCGACGTTGACGCCGAGGTTGGACCAGGACTCACCCTTGTACTTGGCGGGTACCTCCGCCGCCTTGCGCGGCAGGTCGCGGATGTGCCCTCGGGAGGACTCGACGACGAAGTTCCGGCCGAGGTACGAGGCGATCTTGCGCGCCTTGGCCGGCGACTCGACAATCACCAGTCGCCGCGGCTCCGACCCGTTGGTCGCGCCGCTCTTCGTCGTCTTGGTCGTTCCTGCCACGCTTGTCCCGCTCTCTTGTCAAGCTCACTCTCAGCTCGACAGTGTGCACGTTGCTTACCGTGATACCTACCCCCAGGTGCCTCGCGGCACACTCCCCGACTCCGGTAGGCCCCTTATACCTGGGTAGCACGCCTACGCTGTGCGCTGCACACGGGATACCGCCGGCCAGTGGATTTCGGCGGCTGCGGAGGGTGGCCGGCCGACCAGCTCGGCGAGGCGTCCGAGCCGACGGCGGCCGGATATCCGCAGGCCAGGGCCCCCGTCCTCGGCGTTGTGCGGTTGCGCGGGCAGACCACACGCGGTGACCGCGACCCTGAGCGATTCGTGGATATCGGGTGCGAGCGGGTCGAGCCGCAGGAGGTAACCACCGTCGGCCCACTCCCCGGCGGCGAGCACCCAGAGTCGCAATTCGGCGCCGGCGAGGGCGAGTCCGCCGGGGCACGCCTTGTCGCCACCGGTGGTCCACGCGGCGGCGAGTGCGGTCAGGTCGCGGCGGAACGCGGTGCGCAGGAGCAGCCCGTCCCCGGTGGTGTAGAGGGTCGCGTCGACGCCGCGGTCGGCGAGCGCCCGCTTGAGCGCCTGGCCCCGCCACGCGTCGGCCACGGGTACCGACAGGCGCGCGGTGACCCCGCCGAAGCTCACCACCCGGCCGGGCCCGCACAGCAGGCCCGCGAGGTCGCCGCGGGCCGGCGGGTTCGCGTCGGCGGAGTAGAACGACAACTGGGCCACCCGGGAGAGGATAGAACACCAGTTCGACGCTTGGAAATACGTGGGCAGCGAACGGGCCCACCACGAACATGTCGTGGTGGGCCCGTTTCGGCCTTGCGTCAGGAGACGCCGTTGGTGATCGACCGCTCCTGGTCGTCCGCGTCGGCCGGGTCGTCCGAGATCGCGGTGCCGCGCCGCTTGGACACGTAGACCGCACCGGCGATCAGGAGAGCCGCGACGGCGGCGATGGTGACCCGCACGCCGGTGTTCGCGTCCTCGCCGACGGAGAAGGCGACGATCGCGGGCGCGATCAGCAGCGAGACCAGGTTCATCACCTTGATCAGCGGGTTGATCGCCGGGCCGGCGGTGTCCTTGAAGGGGTCACCGACCGTGTCACCGATGATCGTGGCCGAGTGTGCCTCGGAGCCCTTGCCGCCGTGGTTGCCGTCCTCGACGAGCTTCTTGGCGTTGTCCCAGGCGCCACCGGAGTTGGCCAGGAACACCGCCATCAGCGTGCCGGTCGCGATCGCGCCGGCCAGGTAGCCGGCCAGCGGGCCGACGCCGAGACCGAAGCCGACGGCGATCGGTGCGAGCACCGCCATCAGGCCCGGGGTGGCGAGCTCGCGCAGCGAGTCACGGGTGCAGATGTCCACGACGCGGCCGTACTCCGGGCGAACCGAGCCGTCCATGATGCCGGGGTTGGCGTGGAACTGCCGGCGTACCTCGAACACGACCGCACCAGCGGCCCGGGACACGGCGTTGACCGCGAGACCCGAGAACATGAACACCACCGCGGCGCCGATCATGATCCCGACCAGCACGTTCGGGCTGAACACGATGAAGTCGTCGAGGTTCAGCTGCGCGCTCGCCTCCGCGAGCGCATCGGTGATCGCGGTCAGGTACGAGCCGAACAGCGCGGTCGCCGCGAGCACGGCGGTCGCGATCGCGATGCCCTTGGTGATCGCCTTGGTGGTGTTGCCCACCGCGTCCAGCTCGGTGAGGATGGCCGCGCCCTCGCCCTCGACGTCGCCGGACATCTCGGCGATGCCCTGCGCGTTGTCGGAGACGGGACCGAAGGTGTCCATCGCCACGATGACGCCGACCGTGGTGAGCAGGCCGCAGCCGGCCAGCGCGATCGCGAACAGCGCCACGAACAGCGACCCGGACAGCAGGAACGCGCCGTACACGGCCGCGCCGATCACGAGGGCGGTGTACACCGCCGACTCGAAGCCGACCGAGATGCCGGAGAGGATCACGGTGGCCGCGCCGGTCAGCGAGGACTTGCCGACATCCTTGACGGGCTTGTAGTCGGTGCCGGTGAAGTAGCCGGTCAGCCACAGGATGATGCCGGCCAGCACGATGCCGATGATCACGGCGACGGCGGCGATGAGCGCCGGGCTGCCGCTGGTGTTCGGGTCGGCCGCATCGGTCAGGTCGGAGAACGACGTCGGCAGGAAGATGAACGCCGCGGCGGTGCACAGGATCGCGGAGATCAGCGCCGAGATGTAGAACGACCGGTTGATCGCGGTGAGGCCGGACTCGCCGGCGCGGGCGCGGGTGATGTAGACGCCGATGACGGCGGTGATCACGCCGAGCGCGGGGACGATCAGCGGGAAGAGCAGGCCCTGCGAGCCGAACGCGGTGGAGCCGAGGATGAGTGCCGCGACCAGGGTCACGGCGTAGGACTCGAACAGGTCCGCGGCCATGCCGGCGCAGTCACCCACGTTGTCGCCGACGTTGTCGGCGATGGTGGCGGCGTTGCGCGGGTCGTCCTCGGGGATGTTCTTCTCGACCTTGCCGACGAGGTCGGCGCCGACGTCCGCGGCCTTGGTGAAGATGCCGCCGCCGACACGCATGAACATGGCGATCAGGGCGGCGCCGAAGCCGAAGCCCTCGAGCACCTTGGGCGCGTCGCCCGCGTAGACCAGCACGACGATCGAGGCACCGAACAGGCCCAGGCCGACGGTGGACATGCCGACCACGCCACCGGTGCGGAACGCGACACGCATCGCGATCTCACGCCCGGACGGTTCCCGGGAGGCGGCCGCGACGCGCAGGTTGGCCTGCGTGGCCAGCCACATGCCGAGGTAGCCGATCGAGAACGAGAAGACGGCGCCGATCACGAAGAACACCGACCGGCCGATCAGCTCGCCGGCTCCGTCCGCGGGTAGCGCGAAGAGCAGGGCGAACACGATTGCGCCGAAGATCAGCAGCGTGTTCCGCTGTCGCTTGAGGTACGCGTTAGCGCCTTCCTGCACCGCTTTGGCGATCTCCTGCATCTTCGAGGTGCCCTGGCCGGCGGCCAGCACCTCCTTGAGCAGCACGTAGCCAACGGCGAGGGCAGCGAGGGCGATCACGGCCACCACGACGACCACGCCGCGGTCACCGCCGGTCAGCGGCGGGCCTTCCGCCAGGTACTGCCAGGACATCGGTCCTCCAGGTACTTCTGCCTGATGGTCGGCGCGATACCGGACGGCCTGACCGGGCCACGGCGACATCCCTGATTAGGGACGTACTGCGCCACCAGGTATTGATGGGACCGGCGGAGTCTATTGGTTGGACTTCCACGCTCCGCGAGGCGTCCCGTCAACTGGGCTTTCGGACCTGTTTCGCGTCCTGTCCATGATCGTTCAAGGGAATCGATCCAGGAGGTCGGCGCCCCAGTTGTCCACACCTCGCCGGGTTGTCCACAGCCAGCCCGTGACCACGCCTTTTGTCAGTGCTACCCGGTAGAATGGCGTCCTGAGGGGTGCCCCCGGAGAGGGCGGGGGCGTTCGGTAGGTGAGTTCTGCACGCGCGTGCGTGCGCGGGGGAGGTTTGCGGCGGCGATGGACCTGGTCACCGGGGATGTGCACGGGGTGCACACGGCCGGCGAGCGGCGGCAGCTGGAGGCGTTCCTCGACACGTACCGCCGGCTGCTCCACGACTCGCTCGACGGGCTGACCGAACAGGAGGCGCGGCGGCGCCTGGTGCCCTCGCGCACGACGCTGCTCGGGCTGGTCAAGCACGCCACCTTCGCCGAGTACGTGTGGTTCGCCGAGGCCGTCACCGGCACGCCGCGCGCCGAGCTCGGGCTGCCACCCACGGTCGACGACTCGTTCGTGCTCGCCGACGACGACACGATCGCCGGCATCCGCGCCGCGTACCGCCAGGCCTGCGCGGCCTCGCGGCGCGCGGCGGCCGAGCTGACCCTGGACGACGTCGTCACCGGCCACCGGCTCGGTCCGCTGTCGGTCCGCTGGATCCACCTGCACCTCATCCGCGAGGTCGCCCAGCACTGCGGGCACGCCGACATCCTCCGCGAACAGGTGCTCGCCGCGCGCGCCTGACGGCCGCGCGGAGTTGTCGGTGGGATGTGCGAAGCTCGTCCGGTGAGTTCGTCGGTGGATGCGCGGCCAGCCGCTGAGCGTGGCCGAGCACTCCTCGACCGCGTGCTCGCCGGGGTGCCGTCGGGTGAGAGCCCGCTGCGTCACGTGCGTGAGCTGCCGGAGCGGGCGGCCTCGCGGGTTCCTTGGCCCGACTGGGTTTCCGGCACCCTGCGCGAGGCGTTCGGCGGCTGCGGGGTGTCCGCGCCGTGGGCGCACCAGGTCGAGGCGGCGACGCATGCCCGCGAGGGCCGGCATGTGGTGATCGCCACGGGGACGGCGTCGGGGAAGTCGCTGGCCTACCAGGTGCCGGTCCTCACCGCGCTGACCGCGGACCGCCGGGCGACGGCGTTGTACCTCTCGCCGACGAAGGCGCTGGGCGCGGACCAGCTGCGGTCGGTCGGGGAGCTGGACGTGCCCGAGGTGCGGGCGGCGAGCTTCGACGGGGACACACCGCTGCCGGAGCGCGACTGGGTGCGGGCGCACTCGCGGTGGGTGTTCACGAACCCGGACATGCTGCATCGCGGGATCCTGCCCGCGCACGCGAAGTGGGCGCATTTCTTCCGGCGCCTGACGTTCGTGGTGGTCGACGAGTGTCACGGGTACCGCGGGGTGTTCGGCTCGCACGTGGCGTTGCTGCTGCGGCGGTTGCGGCGGGTCGCACGCAAGTACGGGTCGGACCCGGTGTTCGTGCTGGCATCGGCCACGGTGTCGGACCCGGCGTCGTCGGCGTCGCTGCTGGCGGGGGTGCCGTGCGAGGCCGTCACGGCGGACGCCTCGCCGCGGGGGGCGCGGACCGTGGCGTTGTGGGAGCCGCCGTTGCTGCCGGCGCTGTCCGGCGAGAACGGCGCGCCGGTGCGGCGGTCGGCGGGGGCGGAGACGGCACGGATCCTGACGGACCTGGTGGTGGAGGGCGCGCGGACGCTGGCGTTCGTCCGGTCCCGGCGGGGCGCGGAGCTGACCGCGCTGTCGGCCCGGCACGCGCTGTCCGAAGTGGACTCCTCGCTGCCCGCGCGGGTGGCGGCGTACCGGGCGGGGTTCCTGCCCGAGGAGCGGCGGGCGCTGGAGAAGGACCTGGCGTCGGGGTCGCTGCTGGGGGTGGCGAGCACGAGCGCGCTCGAGCTGGGTGTGGACATCGCGGGTCTGGACGCCGTCGTGGTGGCGGGCTATCCGGGCACGCTGGCGTCGTTCTGGCAGCAGGCCGGGCGGGCGGGGCGGGCCGGGGACGGTGCGCTGGTCGTGTTCGTGGCGCAGGACAACCCGCTGGACACGTACCTGGTGCACAACCCGTCGGCGATGCTGGACAAGCCGGTCGAGGCGACGGTGATCGACCCGGCGAACCCGTACGTGCTGGCGCCGCAGCTGGCGTGCGCGGCGGCCGAGCTGCCGCTGTCCGACGCGTGCCTGTCCGCCTTCGGCGGGGCGGCCGCCCGATCCGTCGTGGACGACCTGGTGTCGGACGGCATGCTGCGCCGCCGGCCGACGGGGTGGTTCTGGACGACGCGGGAGCGACCGCACCCGTCGGTCGACATCCGCGGGTCGGGCGGCGAGCAGGTCGCGGTCGTGGAGGCGGACTCGGGGCGGTTGCTGGGCACGGTGGACCCGGGCTCGGCGTGCGCGACGGTGCATCCGGGGGCGGTGTACCTGCATCAGGGGACGTCGTACGTGGTGGACGAGCTGGAGCTGGACGCCGGGCTCGCGATGGTGCACCGCGAGGACCCGGAGTGGTCGACGATGCCGCGCGAGCAGGTGGACATCTCCGTGCTGTCGACGTTGTCGCGCCGGGCGTACGGCGGTGGGGTGACGGTGAACCTGGGCGAGGTCGCGGTGACCTCGCACGTGGTCGGCTACCTGCGGCGGCTGCCGTCGGGGCAGGTGCTGGACCAGATCCCGCTGGACCTGCCGGAGCGGACCCTCCACACGCGAGCGGTCTGGTACACGCTGACCGAGGACCTGCTCGCGGCGGCGGGTGTGTCCCATCGGGACGTTCCGGGCGCCCTGCACGCAGCCGAACACGCGGCGATCGGCCTGCTGCCGCTGTTCGCGACCTGCGACCGGTGGGACATCGGCGGCGTGTCCACGGCCATGCACGCCGACACCGGCGAGGCCACGGTCTTCGTCCACGACGGCCACCCGGGCGGCGCCGGGTTCGCGGACCGCGGCCATGCGGCACTGGTCCCCTGGCTGACGGCGACCCGCGACGCGATCGCGGCGTGCGAGTGCCCGGCCGGCTGCCCGTCGTGCGTGCAGTCCCCCAAGTGCGGCAACGGAAACGAGCCCTTGAACAAGCCCGCGGCCGTGGCCGTGCTGGACGCACTCCTCAAGGTGATGAACGAGTCGAAGGGCGAGTCCCCAGCCGCCTGAACGCAGGCGGCCTGCCGCGCATCCCTTGTGCGGCAGGCGAATCCACGCTCGACCCGGCGCCGCCGTGGCGGCGAACGACCGGGGAAATGGCGACGCGCCGGGGGCCGGAGATCCGGCACCCCGGCGCGTCGCAGAACGCCAGGCGCGAGGAGCGATCTGCTACCGCTCGGGTCGATGCGCGGTCAGTGGTCGGGCTTCGGCGGGGCGTCCGTCGGTCGCGGAGATCACGGGAGGCGGGTATCTCCGCGTACGAACGGTCATCCCTGGGGCCAGGTTCTCGCCGAATGCCCGATGCTGGCCGCGCCACGGGAGATCGACTCCTCCTGCGTGCGCCTGGCATGCTCCCCGTCCCGGAATCGGCCACCATTTGCGGGAGCGGCGCCGACAGGTGGGACGGGTTCGTTGCGGTGGAACGGCATTTCTGCCGAACGGACACCGCGGGCGAGCCGGAAGGGTGCTTCCGGCGAAGCGTGATGGTTCACGGGTGTTGCTGAGCGCATCCCACTCAACCCCTTGTCAGTCGGCCACGACGAGGCCGGACGAGCGGACGTGGCTCGCCTCGGCGGTCAGCGCGTCGATGAGCGCGTCCTGCACGGTGCTCGGCTCCGGCATCTGCCAGCCGCACACCTCGGGGCGCACCCGCCAGTGGCCGACGCCGTGCTGCAGCGGGGTGGGCGGGAGCGGCACGTAGCTGCCCTCGGCGTGCAGGATCACGTCGCCGTGCTCGGCGAGCGAGCGCTCGAGCTCGTGGCCGGCCTTGACCAGGAACATCCAGCGGCCATCCGGCGTCGCCATGATCGGCACGGGGATTCCCATGCTGCGCAACACTCGCGCGGCGCCGCGGCCGAGGTCGCCGGGGACCTCGATGGCGTCGAGTTCCACACCGGTGGCGAGCAGGAGGCTGTAGGGATGCCCGGTCCACCACGTGGCGACCTGTTCCGGCTTGGTGCCGATCCGGTCCTGCCAGTCCGCGTGGATGGGGCACGGTCCACTCTGCTCGTTGCCCTCGCGGCCCGCCCAATGCGAGCCAGCCGGATAGGTGCCCGGCAGCACCGGCCAACCGCGCCACGCGAGGCCGATGGCCTGTGCACGCAGCTCGACGCGGAAGGCCCTGCGCCAGCTATCCGACCAATCCATGTCCAACATCTCGGGTGCTTGCCTCCTTGGGTTCGGGCGCTCGCAGTTCCGCGAGGTGCCCTGCGACACACTTAACGACATACCGGCCAGGTGACGAAACTTGCAGTCGACAACTGGTCGTTGTGGCACGGTGAACGAGTTACGAGATAGGCACGGCTGAAGCCCGTCGTGCCGGTGAGCGGGCCCCCGGAGGGCCGGATACTGCCGCTCACCGTCCGAAGACGACCGTTCGACTTGCGTCTGCGGCCTCGACGGCCGGTCCGGCCCGGGCTCGGGCTTCCGCCGGACCGAATCCCGCGAGCACGGCGGGCGGCTGGGCGACCACTTCGACGAGCGCGTCGGCGCCGTCCAGCCGGCAGCTGTGTAACTCGACGCTCATGTGAGCGGTGACCCAGCGTGCCTTTGTGCAGGCCACGCGCTCGCCCTCGACCACGGCGCCGGCCGCCGCGAGTGCCGCGAGGTCGGCGGCGCTCCCGGCCCGGTGCCGGGTGGCGGCCGCCGCGCCCAGCCAGACGACGAGCACGGTGACGGACATCAGCGCTGCGATGGCGCCGACCGTCCACACGGTCGCCGCGCCGCGGTCGCCGGCATGTTGCTCTGTCACGAACTGTCCTCCGTCACGCCGGGTTCGGCGATCGCGTAGGCGGCGCCGTGCAGTTGGAGGCCGGGCAGCAGGCCGTTGACCGGCTTCGCACGGACGTCCACCTGAATGGTGTCGCCGCGCATGGTGATCGCCACGTCCGCGCTAGCGGGTGCGATCAGGTTGGCAGCCGCCCGAGCGCGCTCGGGCTCACCGCGAGCGACGAGGCGGGCCGCCTCGCGGGCGGCGTCGATGCAGCGCAGCTGGTCGATCGCGGCCGAGATGGCACCGAGCGCGAGGGCGAGCACCGTGACGAACGCGCCGAGCGCGATCGCCGCCTCCACGGTGACGGCGCCGGCGTCGCGGTCGGGTTTTCGGCGGCCGCGACTGGTCCGGCACATCAGAGCTTCACCGTGAACGCCCGCTTGACGATGGACGTGATGGCGTTGAGGACGTCGTCGCCGGTCACGATGCCGTAGAGGACAACCGCGAGCGCGGCGGCGGAGACCAGCCCGACGCAGTACTCGACGGTGGTCATGCCGTCGTCGCCGAGCAGGAATTCCTTGCGGGGCCGGAAACGGAGTGGCGTGGGACGGGGAAACATCGGTCAACCTCCTCATATCGGTGGGTGGTCAGATTGAGAGCTGTCCGGCCAGGCCGGCCACGACGGGCGCGATGCCGAGGCAGATGAACGCGGGCAGGAAACAGACGCCGAGCGGCGCGGCTATCAGGACACCGGCCCGTTGGGCTCGTGCCTCGGCCGCGTCGCCGGCTGAGTCGCGCACGGTCACGGCGAGCGTGGCGACGACGTCGGCGAGCGTCGTGCCGGAGCGCGCGGTGTGCCGGGCACCGCGAGCGAGGGCGGCGGTGTGCGGGCAGGCCATGGCTGGTGCCCAGGCGTCGACCGGGTCCGAGCCCATGGCGAGCAGGTCGGCCGTCGCTCGGAGGGCACGGCTCGCGTCCGGCGGCAGATCGCCGGCGATCGCGGTAATCGCCGTGGGGACGGGGAGTCCAGCGCGCAGGCACGCGGCGAGGAGGTCCCACGTCGCGGCGAGGCCGAGCGGGTCCGGCGTCGCCGGGCGCTTCGAGCCGGTCAGCCGCCGGGCCAGCCACCACGTCGCCGCCGCGGCTGCCGAGCCGATCAGAAGGCCCAGCGGCAGCCCGACAACGGCGGTGACGAGAACGCCCGCCGACACGGCCAGCGTGGCCCGGTGCGTCCTCGGGCCCGGACGCCACCGGGGCCGGCGGCTGCCGAGCCGGCGGAGACGGGCACGCGGTCGGTTGCCGCGAGACCAGAGCAAGATCGCGACCGCCAGCAGGAAGGGGCTCGCCGGGTTCACGGTGCTGGTCATCGCGGCACCACCTGACCAGTGAGCCGGCCACACCAGACGACACCGGCGCACAGAAGGGCCACGCCGAAGCGCGAGCAGCAATTGACCCGGGCCCGTCAGCATGCGCAGCGGACGCGCGCCGATCGCCTCGCCCAGCACGATCCCGAGGGCAGGCAGCAGGGCCAGAACCGTGGCGCTCGTGCGCGGCCCGGCCATGCGGGCGAGGACCTGGCGTGCGAAGCGCACCCGCTGCTCGAGATCGCGACCGACGGCGGCCAGGATGTCGGCCAGTGGCAGGCCGTGTCGTTGGGCCAGCGTCCAGGCCCGCGACACCCGGGCCAGCCCGGTCGCCAACGTTTGCGGGCCACCGCCGACGGTCGTTTGCGGATCGCCGCCGAGGGTCGTTTGCAGGCCGCCGCCGAGGGCCAGGCGTACGTCGCCGTCGAGGCGGGCAGCGGCCGCGATCGCACGCATCGAGGCGGCGGCCTCGGGTCGGGCGTCTTCGGCGGCGGACTCGGCCGCGTCCGCCGGATGAGCTCCGGCGCGCAGGCCGGCGACGAGGGAGTGGATCGCCTCGGCGAGCCCGTCGACCGCGTCCAGGGCGCGATGCAGTTCTCCCCTGGCACGCCAGCGGCGCCGTGCGGTGGCCGCGGCGAGCAGTGCCGCGAGCGCGCCGCCCACGCCGGCGATGAGCCAGCCCACCAGGACCGCTGCGGTCGCGAGCGTCACCGAGCTCGGGCGGGGCGGACGGAGACGGTGGCGGGTGCGTTCGCCGGTGAGGTCGCGCAGACGGCGGGTCGCCGGGGCGGCGGGCCACGTTACGAGAGCGGTGGCACAGCAGAGAAGGCTCAGCATGGAGTCTGCCCCTCCCTCGCCTCGACCACGGCCGCGAGAGTCGACTGACCCAGTGGATGGACCCGGCGGCGGCGTCGGCTGCCGGTGACGTCATGCATGCGGCGGGTCGCCGGGGCGCCAGGCCACGTCACCAGAGCGGCGGGATCGGGCGCGGAGTGTCTCGAGGGTCGTTGCAGGGCAGGAAAGCTCGGCTCGGCAGCGTTGCGTCCCTCGCCTTGAACACTGAGCGCGAGGTCACCTGGCTCGGGCGGGCGCACGGGGCTGGGAGCGGGAGTCGCGGGCCTGGTCGGGTGTGGGGTGGCGTGGCGGAAGTGGCTCAGCATGGCGGCTGCACGTCCCTTGCTTCGAATAGGGCCGCGAGGGCCGGCTGGGTTGCCGGGACGATCCGGACGCCTTCGGTTGTGTGGTTGAGGACTCCGATCTCGTCCAGGTGGCGGGTGCCGTCCCGGTGTCGGCGCATGTGGAGGACCACCTGGAACGCGGCGGCCAGTTGGCTGTGCAGGGCGCCTCGGTCCAGGCCGCCCAGTGCCGCTAGGGCTTCCATGCGGGCGGGGAGTTCGGCGGGTGAATTCGCGTGCACGGTGCCCGCACCGCCGTCGTGGCCCGTGTTCAGCGCGGTCAGGAGGTCGCAGACCTCGGCGCCGCGGACCTCGCCGACGATGATGCGGTCCGGGCGCATGCGCAGGCCCTGGCGAACGAGGTCGGCGAGCGTCACCTCGCCGACGCCTTCCACGTTCGGCGGGCGGGCGATGAGGCGGACGAACTGGGGGTGGTCCGGTTGGAGCTCGCCCGCGTCCTCGACCGTGACGATGCGTTCGTGATGACTGACGCGGCCCAGGAGGGCGCTCAGCAGAGACGTCTTGCCGGCACCGGTGCCGCCGGTGACGACGAACGCGAGGCGGGCGTCGACGATCGCTTCGAGGAGCCTGTGGGTGCGTTCGTCGAAGGTGCCGAGGTCTTTCAGGGAGCGGAGATCGTGGCCCGCGCGCCGGAGGACGCGCAGGGACAGGCACGTGCCGTCGGCGGCGATCGGCGGGAGGACGGCGTGGAGGCGGACGCGGCCGAGCGCGCCCGCCGGTAGCCAGGCGTCGACGAACGGCTGCGCGTCGTCGAGGCGGCGGCCGCAGATGAGGGCGAGCCGCTGGGCGAGGCGGCGCACCGCGTCCTCGTCGGGGAAGGTGACGTCGGTGCGGCGGAGGCCGCCGTCGCCGTCGAGCCAGACCTGATCCGGCGCGGTGACGAGGACGTCGGTGGTGCCGGGTGCGCGGAGGAGCGGGTCGAGCGGGCCGGCGCCGACGAACTCCTGGCGCATGAGGCGGAGGGCGTCGAGGACGTCCGCGTCGCCGACCACGCCGCCGGCCTCTTCGCGGACGGCGCGGGCCACCTCGGCGGAGGTGATCTCCAGGCCGCTGCTCGCGAGGCGGTTCCGGACCCGGTCGACGAGGGCGATAGGACGGTTCATGCCGCCGCTCCTGTGGGGCTGGGCGCGGATCGCTTGGGCGGGGCCAGGACCGTTGGCGTACCACGGAGTCGCTTGTGGACGGTTGGGTGGTGGTGCGTGGTCATGAGGCAGCTCGCAGGTCGGCGGAGGTTGCTGGGCTCTGCAGGGTTCGCAGGCCAGCGGCGAGGCGCGGGGGCTCGGGCAGGGCTGGGCGGACTGGACATCGTTTCGTTGGTGAGGTTGGGCACGGATCGCTTGGGGAGTGGCCGAGCAAGGACCGTTGAGGGACCGGGGAGTCGCTTGTGGACGGCCAGGCGGTGGCGTGTGGTCGTGGGGCTGCTCGTAGGTCGACAGGGGGCGGTTGGGCTCTGCGCGGTTCGCAGACCAGTGGGAAGGCGCGGTGGTTCGGGCAGGGCCGGGCAGAGGCCGGGCATCACTTCGTTGGTGGGGCCGGCGGTACTGCGGAGTCGCTTGTAGACAGTCGGGCGGTGGTTCGTGGTCATGAGGCTGCTCGCAGATCTGCCGGGGGCTGTTGGGCTCTGCACGGTTCGCAGACCAATGGGGAGGTGCCGACGTTCGGGCAGGGTTGGGCGGAGGCTGGGCATCGCTTCGTTGGGGGGGTTGGGGTTTGGCGTGATGGGGGTAGCGGGACCACGGCGAATCGGTTGGGGAGGGTCATGACACGGCTCGCAGGTGGCGGGGCGTGCGCAGTGGTTGGGCGGCCAGGGCGGCCAGCGTTGTTCTTGCCGCGGCGGCCAGTGGGCCTCTGGACCGTGGGGCGAAGTCGCCTCTGTCCAGGGATTGCGCCAGGTTCGGTTCGGGGCGCATCGACGCCAGCAGGGGCAGGTTCACCGCCTTCGCGACCTCGTCGGGGTGGAGGAAGCCCGGCGCGGGGCCGCGGACCACCAGGTGGGCCTTCGTGCCTAGGTCGGCGAGGCGTTCGGCCACGAGCCTCGCCGATACGCAGGCCCGGACCTCCCCGGGCACGACGATCACCGTCAGGTCGGCGCGGGACAACGCCGCCTGCGCCGCGGCGTCCAGGGCCCTCGGCAGGTCGCAGACGACGGTCTCCCCCGCCCGGCGGCCCGCTTCCAGCACCGCGGCCACCGCGTCGGGCGCCGGTGCGCGGCCCTTGCGGGCGCCGGAAAGCACCGTCAGCCGAGTGGTTCCCCTTGTCCGGCTGGGCAGGGCGTCGTGCAGGCTGGACGCGGCCACCCGGCCGGCCCGCAGGTGCATGTCCGGCCAGCGCAGGCCCTGCTCGGACTCCGCGCCCAGCACCAGATCCAGGCCACCGCCCAGGGGATCGCAGTCGATCAGCAGGGCGCTCTGGTTCAGGCGCAAGGCGGTCAGGCCCAGCGCGGCCACGAAGACCGAGGCACCGGCGCCGCCCCGGCCGCCCACGACGGCGATGGCTCTGCCCGTTGTCGGGGCAGGGGCTTCGGTGGCGTCGGCCAGGGCACTCACCAGCCAGGACTCGGCGCCGGGCAACTCGATCACCCGCTCGGCGCCGATCTCGACCGCACGCTCCCAGAGGCTCTTCGGCGCCGGTTGCGCGCACACGAGCACCACGGCGTCACGTCTGGGCAGGCCGGCCCTGTCGCATTCCTGCGCGCCCGCGGTGTCGAGCAGCACGATCGGCGCGGTCGACCAACGCAGGCGGGCCGCAGCGGCGTCCGGTACGCATTCCAGGTCGCAGCCGGCGGCGGCCGCCAGCTTCAGCACGTCGTCGAGCAGGTCCTCGTCCTCGACGAAGGCCACCGGGCGGTTCGAGTCCACCACGCCCCCCTTGAGCTGGTCGTGTCGCGACGGCCGGCGGGTGCCTGGCCGCGCTTGTCACGATCACCCGGGTTCGCGGGGAGGACAACGCACCAAGATCGACATGTGGACAGCCGGGCGCGTTGTGGACAACTCGTCTTCGGGAGGGAAAGGGACGACCCCCGCCAGGGGGGAGGGACGGGGGTCGTCAATGGTTCAGCTCCGGGGGGTCGAGCTGAACCTGCCCGGCCAAAGCCGGACAACCCCACTGTATCCCGTCACTTCCGCGTCATGGTTGGAACTTGCTCGAACCGGTATGGCGCGTCGGGAAAATCGCCGTGACCGGCGGATTCACTACCTATGCTGGGAAGGTGACCGAGCGCCGCGACACAACCGATGACCGGCCCAAGGCTGCCGCGTTCTTCGACCTGGACAAGACCGTCATCGCCAAGTCGAGCACGCTGGCGTTCAGCCGCCCCTTCTTCCGCAACGGCCTCATCAACCGGCGAGCCGTGCTGAAGGGCGCCTACGCGCAGTTCGTCTTCGCCGCCTCCGGCGCGGACGCTGAGCAGGTCGAACGCATCCGCGCGCACCTCGCCTCGCTCTGCGCGGGCTGGGACGTGGCACAGGTCCGCGCCATCGTCGAGGAGACGCTGCACGACATCGTCGACCCGCTCGTCTACGCCGAGGCGACCGAGCTCGTCGCCGCGCACCGGGCCGACGGCGACGACGTCGTGATCGTGTCCGCGTCCGGCGCGGAGGTCGTCACGCCGATCGCCGAGATGATCGGTGCCACGCACAGCATCGGCACCAGCATGGTCGAGGCCGGCGGCCGCTACACCGGCGAGATCGACTTCTACTGCTACGGCGAGAACAAGGCCGCCGCCATCAAGGATCTCGCCGCCGAGCGCGGCTACGACCTCGCCGCCTGCCACGCGTACTCCGACTCGATCACCGACCTGCCGATGCTGGAGGTGGTCGGCCACCCGACGGTTGTCAACCCCGACAAGGGTTTACGCACGCTCGCGGTTGAACGCGGCTGGCCGGTGCTCCTCTTCAGCAAGCCCGTCTCGCTGCGCTCGAGGTTCCAGACGCCGTCCGGAACCGCCGTGGCGGTCACCGCGATCGGACTCGGCGCCATCGCCACCGCGGGTGCCACCTGGTACGGGATCCATCGTCGCCGGAAGCGGTGACCAACCTCCACCCGGCTGGCGGTACCCGGTCACTCGCACACCGCCTACGAGCTGCGGAAAGTGCCCGCACAATACGCTTACGATCCGTGTTCGTCGACACCTGAACGGCTCTGTAACGGTGCACCGGATTGTGGCCTTGAAGTGACCTCCATCACTGGGTAGAAAGGACATGCGGACCCCCGATCGGCCAGGGTCGAAGCGGAAGAGAAGCTCCGGCCACCCCGGTAGGGCTCCGTGCACAGAACACCGGGCACCCACGCGCAGCCAGCCGCGGGAGGCATGTCGTCAAGGGACTGCGTACCGGGACGCCGGACGCCGAGGCCAGGTAGGTACGACACTGTTGCACGCTTGGTAACCCGAGCGTTCTGTGCGGGCGATTTGGGCGATCCCGCCCACGGCGACGTGGGTCGGGATCGCCCTTTATAACGCCCAGATGCGGCCGCGCGCATTGCGCCGAACGCGCCCTTGCCGGTCCAACGTGGACGTGGGTAACTTACCTCTGCTGCTAGCTCTCGGTGAAGAGGTTACGGAGTGACCCTGCTGGCCGGCCTGGGAGGCCATCGTGCCCATGTCTCGTTCAATAGCCCGTCGCAGTCTTTCCGTCGCGATCGCCGCGATCGCGACCTCGGCGATGGTTAGCGGGGTGAGTCAGGCCGACGTGCCCGGTACGTCGCGGACCACGCCGGCGGGCGACCTACTCGCCCAGGCGAAGGCGCAGATGCGCGGGATGTCGCTCGACCAGAAGATCGCCCAGCTGTTCGTCGTCTCCGTGTGGGGTCAGTCCGCGGACGAGGCGCATCCGACGAACAAGCAGAACTACGGCGTCGACACGCCCGCGCAGGTGATCGAGAAGTTCGGCGTCGGCGGCGTCATCTACTTCAACAACTCGGGCACGGACAACGTGGACGGCCCGCTGCAGCTCGCCAAGTTCTCGAACGGGTTGCAGCGCGCGGCGGTCCGGCACAACACGCACCTCCCGCTGCTCGTCGCGATCGACCAGGAGGGCGGCAACGTCACCCGCCTCGAGTCGCCGGCGACGGAGTACCCCGCGAGCATGGCGGTCGGCGCCGGGCGCAGCACCGCCGACGCGAAGGCGCTCGCCACGGTCAACGCCACCGAGCTGCGCGCGATGGGGATCAACCAGAACTTCGCCCCGGTCGCGGACGTCAACTCCAACCCGCTGAACCCGGTCATCGGCGCGCGCAGCTTCTCCTCGCGGCCCGACCTCGCGAGCAGCCTCGTCAGCGCCGAGATCGACGGCTACCAGCGCGGCAGCAAGAAGCTGACGCAGACGGTCTCCTCCTCCGCCAAGCACTTCCCGGGCCACGGCGACGCGGCGACCGACAGCCACACCAGCCTGCCGATCATCGACCGCACCGAGGCCGAGTGGCGCGAGTTCGACCTGCCGCCGTTCAAGGCCGCGATCGACGCCGGCATCGACTCGATCATGACCGCGCACATCGAGGTGCCCAGCCTCGACCCGACCACCGTGCCCGCCACGCTGTCGAAGCCGATCATGACCGGCCTGCTGCGCAACGAGCTGGGCTACGACGGCGTCGTGGTCACCGACTCGCTCGGCATGGGCGGCGCGAACGTGTTCCCGCCCGAGGAGATCCCGGTGATGGCGCTGGAGGCCGGCGTCGACCAGCTCCTCATGCCGCCGAACCTGCAGCTCGCCATCGACGCGGTCAAGGGTGCCGTGCAGAGCGGGCGGCTGACCGAGAAGCGCATCGAGCAGAGCGTGCTGCGCATCCTCAAGCTCAAGCTGAAGCGCGGCATCCTGACGAGCCCGTTCGTCGACGAGAAGAAGGTCGCCACGACCGTCGGCACCCCGGAGCACGTGGCGCGGATCCAGCAGATCAGCGACCGCACCACGACCGTCATCCGCAACGACGCGAACGTCCTGCCGCTCGCGAGCCCACCGGCCAACGTCCTCGTGACCGGCGTCGGCGACACCGTGCTCCCCAACCGCAGCCCCGAATGGCTGCGCGACAGCATCACCAGGCGCGGCTCGGCCGCCACGGCGCTGCCGACCGGGCTCTCCCCCACCCAGGCAACCATCGACCAGGCCGTGGCCGCGGCGGGCCAGCACGACCTGACCGTCGTGCTCACCAACAACCTGTCCGGCCGCCCGCAGCAGCGGGCGCTGGTCAGCGCGCTGCTCGCCACGGGCAAGCCGGTCGTCGCCGTCGCGAGCCAGATCCCGTACGACGCGGGCTTCGTGGACGCGCCGACGTGGGTGGCCACCTACAGCTGGCGGGCCACCTCGATGGAGGCGCTCACCAAGGTCCTCTACGGCGAGACCTCCCCGCAGGGCAAGCTGCCGGTGGACATCCCGACCGGGGACGACCCGAACACGATCCTGTACCCGTTCGGCTCGGGGCTGACGTGGTGAGCCTCGACCGCCGCCGCTTCCTGACCGCATCGGCGCTCGCGGTCCCCGCGCTGACCGCCGCGGGCGCGAGCCCGGCGAGTGCCGAGCCCGTCGCGGGCGGCGGCGCGCCGCAGGGCCACGGCGGGGCCGTGCCGGCCGCGGACCTGCTCGCCGCCGACGGCTGGCGCCGCCTCGCCGGCCGCAAGCTCGGCGTCCTCACCAACCCGACGGGCGTGCTGCGCGACCAGACCCACATCGTCGACTCGATGGTGGCCGCGGGCATGACGCCGACCGCGGTGTTCGGGCCCGAGCACGGCTTCCGCGGCACCGCGCAGGCCGGCGGGTCGGAGGGCGACTACCTCGACCCGCGCACGCAGATCCCCGTCTACGACGCGTACGGCGCGACCGCGGAGAAGCTCGCGGGCCTGTTCACCAAGTCCGGCATCGACACGCTGCTGTTCGACATCGCCGACGTGGGCTCGCGGTTCTACACCTACATCTGGAGCCTCTACACGGCCATGCACGCGGCCGTGCTGACCGGCACGTCGGTCATCGTGCTCGACCGTCCCAACCCGGTCGGCGGCCGGCCGTTCGGGCCGATGCTGGACCCGGCGTTCGCGTCCGGGGTCGGCCGCAAGCCGATCGTGCAGCAGCACGGCATGACCGTCGGTGAGCTCGCCCAGCTCTTCGACGCGGAGTTCCTGCCCGGGGACGCGGGCGGGCCGCTGGCAAGCCTGGAGGTCGTCCGGCTGCGGGGCTGGCGCCGCGACCAGCTGTTCTCCGAGACCGGCCAGCAGTGGGTGCTGCCGAGCCCGAACATGCCCACGCCGCAGACCGCGCTCGCCTACCCGGGCACGTGCCTGTTCGAGGGCACGGTCCTGTCCGAGGGCCGCGGCACGACCCGGCCGTTCGAGATCATCGGCGCGCCCGGGATCGACTGGCACTGGGCGGAGGCGCTGAACGCGGCCGGCCTGCCCGGCGTGCGGTTCCGCGAGCACTACTTCGTGCCGACGTTCTCCAAGTGGGTGAACGAGACCTGCGGCGGCGTGCAGCTGCACATCACCGACGAGCGCCGGCTCGACGCGATCCGCACGGCGGTCACCATGATCGTCACCGCCAAGCAGGCGCACCCGGACGTGTTCGGCTGGCGCCCGGACAACTACATCGACAAGCTCTCCGGCTCCGACCGGCTGCGGCACATGGTGGACGCGGGCGCCGGGGTCGACGAGGTCGTCGGCGCCTGGCGGGACGAGCTGTCCGCTTTCGCGAGGCTACGGGAGCGGTATCTCATCTACCGGTGACTAACTCGAGGTGGCCATGTTCAGGCGAACCGTGCTCTCCGTTGCCCTGCTCGCCGTCGTCGGCAGCATCACCGCCGCCGCGGGCACCGCGGCGAGCGCCGAGCCGCACGGCGGCGGCGTGACGGGCCGCTTCGACAGACCTCAGGACGGCTTCGCCCCGCCGCGGACCGTGCTGCGGGACGGCTCGCCGCGCTCGGCCGGCCTCGACCCCGCACCGATCGACGACGCCGTGGCGAAGGTCGACGCCTGGACCCGGCCCGACCCGGCGACCGGCCACCCGCTGTTCTCCGGCGCGGTCGGGCTGCTCGCGCACGACGGTGTCGTGGTCAAGCGATCGACGGCCGGGTACGCGCTGCGCTACGCCGACGGGGCCGGCACCGAGCTGCCGGACGCGCAGAAGGTGCCGATGCGCACCGACACGATCTTCGACATGGCCTCGGTGTCCAAGCTGTTCACCTCGATCACCGTGATGCAGCTGGCCGAGTCGGGCAAGGTCGACGTCGACGCCCCGGTGGCGACCTACCTGCCCGAGTTCGGCGTCAACGGCAAGGAGTCCATCACCGTCGCCCAGCTGCTGACGCACACGTCGGGGCTGGTGTCGTGGCTGCCGCTGTGGTCGCAGTACCCGGACGTCCCGTCGCGGATCAAGGCCGTGATGGACGTGGCCCCGCACAACCCGCCGGGCAGCACGTACGAGTACTCCGACCTGAACCTGATCACGCTGGGCGTCCTGGTCGAGCGGCTGACCGGCAAGGCGCTGGACCAGGTGGTGGCCGAGCGGATCACCCGGCCGCTGCACCTGGTCGACACCGGGTACAACCCGCCCGCGAGCAAGCTGGACCGCATCGCGGCGACCGAGTACGAGGCGAACCCGCCGCGCGGGATGGTCCGCGGCTCGGTGCACGACGAGAACGCGTGGTCGCTGGGCGGGGTGGCCGGGCACGCCGGCGTGTTCTCCACGGCCGGCGACATGGCGGTGCTGGCGCAGACGATGCTCAACGGCGGCACCTACCGCGGGCACCGGATCCTGCGCCCGGAGACGGTCGAGGCCATGATCGACAACCACAACCAGGCCTTCCCCGACAACGATCACGGCTACGGGTTCGAGCTGAACCAGATGTGGTACATGGGCGGGCTGTCCGGCCCGCACACCGCCGGGCACACCGGCTTCACGGGAACCGACGTCGTGATCGACCCGGCGTCGCGGTCGTTCGCGATCCTGCTGACGAACCGGGTGCACCCGAGCCGGAGCTGGGGGTCGATCAACATCGCCCGCGAGGCGTGGTGCACGGGGCTCGCCAAGGCACTCGCGGTGCGGCCGCGGCACGGCGCGGACGCCTGGTACACGGGCATCGGCGACGCCTCGCAAGCCACGCTGACCAGTGTCGCTCTGCGACCGGAGGGTGACCTCAGGGTGAGGTTCGACGCATTCGTCGACTCCGAGTCCACAGATTTTTTGGCGCTCGAGGCGAGCACCGACGGCACCTCCTGGACGGCCGTCCCGATGGACGCGAAGGGCGCCGGCGCACCCGGCGAAACGGTCAATTCGCTCGCCGGATCCGGACATCGGGCCTGGTGGAAGGTCGATGCACGCATACCGCACGCTGCGGAGATCACGCTACGCTGGCGGTTCACTACTGACACCCGGTACACCGGGCGAGGAATTTTCGTCGATGGGTTGATCGTCACCGACAGTGTCCAAACGCTCCTCAACGGTGAGAAAGAACCCCACAAAGTGCAGGCAGACGGCTGGCAACCGAGGTCACGATGAGAAAACTGACACTCGTTGAAACGCTAACAACCACCCCCTGAACGTCGATTCCGAGGTTGAGCTAGCACGACGAAACAGGAAGTTTCCGCCCCGGTTGGGTAGCGTTGTCATCAGACAGCGGCTGCCGTCTTGTTGTCTCAGTTGCCTGTTAGTAAGTTTCCCACGTGAGCGCGAGTGTCATGACTACACAACACACTGAGTCAAGTCCTCTGGTCCGCATCCGGTCGCTGCTGCCCGGTCTGGCCCGCGCAGAGCAGCGCGTGGCCAAGGTTGTGCTGGACAGTCCGTCAACGGTTGCCCGGCGAAGCATCACCGAGGTCGCCGAAGCCGCCGGTACCAGCGAGACGACCGTCACCAGGTTCTGCAAGGCCATCGGCGTCGGCGGATACCCCGAGCTGCGCATCGCGCTGGCCGCGGACACCGCCAGATCCGAGGTCCACGCCGAGCGCGACCTCGGCGGCGAGATCGCGCCCGACGACGATCTCAAGAACGTCGTCGGCAAGGTCACCTTCGCCGACGCCCGCGCGGTCGAGGAGACCGCGGCCCAGCTCGACATCGAGATCCTCGAGAAGGTGGTCGCGGCGCTGGCCGGCGCGCGGCGGGTCGACGTCTACGGCGTCGGCGCGAGCGCGTTCGTCGCCGCCGACCTCCAGCAGAAGCTGCACCGCATCGGGCGGGTCAGCTTCGCGTGGAGCGACACCCACATCATGCTGACCTCGGCCGCCGTGCTGCAGCGGGGCGACGTCGCCGTCGCCATCTCGCACACGGGCGCCACGGCCGACACGGTCGAGGCGCTGCGCGAGGCCCGGCGTGCCGGGGCGACCACCGTCGCGCTGACGAACTTCCCGACCGCCCCGATCAGCGAGGTGGCCGACTTCGTGCTGACCACGGCCGCACGGGAGACCACCTTCCGCTCCGGCGCGATGGCCAGCCGGATCGCCCAGCTCACGGTCATCGACTGCCTGTTCATCGGCATCGCCCAGCAGCACCTGAACGATTCGATGAGGGCGCTCGAGGAGACCCGCGACGCGGTGGGCTCGCACCGCCTGGAAACCCGCCACGACGGGCGCCGCAAGGCGCGGGAGACCGGCAAGTGATCCTTGGGGGAGGCAACATGACAGTGCCGCGCCAGGCCGTGCACGTCGACTCACCGACCGAGCGGCGCAACCCTCGCACGACCGACCTGGACCTGCTGTCCACGTTGGACCTCCTGAGGTCGATCAACGCCGAGGACCGCTTGGTGCCCGACGCGGTGGCAGCCGCGTTGCCGGCGCTGGCCACGGCCGTCGACTGGGCCGCCGAGGCGCTGCGGACCGGGCACCGCGTGCACTACGTGGGTGCGGGCACGTCCGGTCGCATGGCCACCCTGGACGCCGCCGAGCTCGCGCCGACGTTCAACGCGCCGCCGGAATGGTTCGTCGTGCACCACGCGGGCGGCACGTCGGCGCTGCGCAGTGCCGTGGAGAACGCGGAGGACGACGAGGAGGGCGCCGCCGCCGAGCTCGCGCGCTCCGCGGAGCCGGGCGACTTCGTGCTGGGCCTGACCGCTTCCGGGCGGACGCCGTACGTGCTCGGAGCGCTGCGCGCGGCCGGGGCGGTCGGGGCGCGGACCGGTCTCGTGTTCTCCAACCCGCACGCGGTGGGCCTGTCGGACATCGACGTGCTGATCGAGGTCGACACCGGCCCGGAGGCGATCGCCGGCTCCACCCGGATGAAGGCGGGCACCGCGCAGAAGCTCGTGCTGACCGCGTTCTCGACGGCCGTGATGGTGCGGCTCGGCCGGACCTACTCGAACCTGATGGTCAGCATGCGGGCCACGAACGCGAAGCTGCGCGGCCGCACGCTGCGGATCCTGCGCGAGGCGACGGGCATGGACGTGCACGAGTGCGCGGAAGCCCTGGACGAGGCGCGCGGCGACCTGAAGGTGGCCCTGGTGCACCTGCTGTCCGGCCTGTCCACCGAGCAGGCCGCGGAGGCGCTCGCGGAGACCGGCGGCCACGTACGCAAGGCCCTCATGGAACTGCGCGCAACCGTTTAGCAGACGTCTGTCGATCAGGCGGGGCTTCGTTCGACGGGTAGGTGTCAACGCCTTCCGAACGGAGCACCTCATGCCTTACGCACACGTCAACGGCCTGGACGTCTACTACGAGACCCACGGGGCCGGCGCGCCGCTCGTCCTGCTGCACGGCGGGCTGCACACGATCGAGCTGTCGTTCGCGCGGCTGCTGCCGCAGCTGGCGCAGACCCGGCAGGTCGTGGCCATCGAAATGCAGGGGCACGGGCACACGGCCGACATCGACCGGGAGCTCACGCCCGAGCACCTCGCGGACGACGTCGCCGGGGTGCTCGACGAGCTCGGCATCGAGCAGGCCGACGTCTTCGGGTTCAGCCTCGGCGGGATCGTGGCGCTGAAGTTCGCCATGCGCCACCCGGCCCGCGCCGGACGCGTGGCCGTGGCCGGGGCGCACATCCACGGGGACGGGTACCGGCCCGGGATCTTCGACATGACCTCGGACCTGCTGCCGAGCCAGGAGGACTTCCAGGCGATGTACGACACGTACGTCGCGGTCGCGCCCGATCCGCAACACTTCGAGGCGTTCGCGGCCAAGGCGTCGGAGATGGTGGAGAAGCTGGCCTGGCCGGTCGAAGACCTCGCCACGGTCCGCTCGCCGGTCCTGCTCATCATCGGCGACCGCGACTTCGTCCGCGTCGAGCACGCCGCGCAGATGCAGGAGCACGTTCCCGACGCCCGCCTGGCGGTCCTGCCGAACACGACGCACATGAGCGTCACCGAGCGCCCCGACCTCGTGCTCGCGCTCGTGCAGGAGTTCCTGGGCTGACTCCTCAGCCGGTCAGCGCCGCCTCCGCGATGCTCGTCGCCTCGCGGGCGCCGGCCTCCACCGCCTCGCAGCAGAACAGGATCCAGTCGGCGAGGCCCTCGTCGGTGCCCGTGGTGAAGTCCGCCGCGGCCTGGGCGTAGCGGTCGGACCGGCGCAGGAACGCCACCTCCGGCACGATCAGGCCCTTCGGGTCCAGCCCCGTGCCGATGGTGGTGAGCCGGGCGGCCGCGCGGGCGACGACACCGTTCGCCGTGCGGAACGGGGACAGCGCGAGCAGCTCGCCGTGCACGACCGCGACGAGCACGGCACCGGGCACGGCGGTGCCACCGGCCACGAGCTCGGCCAGCAGGTCCAGCCGGCGGGTGACGCCACGGCCCGGACGGGGCCGGCCCAGCTCCTCGTCGGTCGTCAGGTCCGTGGCGGCGAGCATGTGCAGCCGGGCCAGCGCCTGCATCGGCGCGCGCTGCCAGATCGGCACGAGCGTGCCCAGTGACTCGGCGATGCGCAGCGCGCCCGCCAGGTGCGGCTCGTCGACCTCGCCGCCGGCCGGGATCTCCGGGTCGCCGCCGTCGAGCGCGGCCGACGCGCGGGCGGCGCGCACCGAGGCCTCGGCGGCGGTCGCCGGCCAGCCCCGGCGGTTCGCCGGATGCCCGTGTACCTGGTCCACGGCCTCGCGGGCGGCGTGCACCGCCTCCTCGACGCCGGGCAGTTCCAGCAGCGGCGCCAGTGGATCAGTCACGTCACCGGACCCTACCGGGTGACATCCAGGCGTGGCAGGTCCGCGTCGTGGTCTGGACCTCTATGCGTCCCGTCGCCTCGTGTGATAGCACAGGGCGAGCAACTGCATCTCTGGGTCGAGAGGATCCACACCATGACCGACCACGGCCCGACGCTGGACAACCTGCTCACCGAGAGCCGGACGTTCCCGCCCGATGCGGAGTTCGCCGCGCAGGCGAACGCGAAGGCGGACCTCTACCAGCAGGCGGACGCCGACCGCGAGGCGTTCTGGGCCGAGCAGGCACGCACGCTGCACTGGGACACAGAGTGGAGCCAGGTGCTCGACTGGGCGAACCCGCCGTTCGCCAAGTGGTTCATCGGCGGCAAGCTCAACGTGGCCTACAACTGCGTCGACCGGCACGTCGAGGCCGGTCACGGCGACCGGGTGGCGATCCACTGGGAGGGCGAGCCCGGCGACGGCCGCACGATCACCTACGCCGAGCTGCAGCGCGAGGTGTCCAAGACCGCGAACGCCCTGCTGTCGCTGGGCCTCGAGACCGGCGACCGGGTCGCGATCTACATGCCGATGCTGCCCGAGGCGATCTTCTCGATGCTCGCGTGCGCGCGGCTGGGCCTGACCCACAGCGTCGTGTTCGGCGGCTTCTCCGCGGAGGCGCTGCGCTCGCGGATCGACGACGCCGAGGCGAAGCTCGTGATCACCGCGGACGGCCAGTACCGCCGCGGCAAGCCGGCCCCGCTCAAGACCGCGGTGGACGAGGCGGTCGCCAGGACGCCGACGATCGAGCACGTGCTCGTCGTGCGCCGCACGGAGATCGACGTCGACTGGACCGACGGCCGCGACGTGTGGTGGCACGACGCCGTCGACGGCCAGTCCGACAGCCACACGCCCGAGGCCTTCGATGCCGAGCACCCGCTGTTCATCCTGTACACGTCGGGCACGACCGGTAAGCCCAAGGGCATCCTGCACACGTCCGGCGGTTACCTGACCCAGGCCGCCTACACGCACCGCAACGTCTTCGACATCAAGCCGGAGTCCGATGTGTACTGGTGCACCGCCGACATCGGCTGGGTCACCGGGCACAGCTACATCGTCTACGGCCCGCTCGCGAACGGCGTGACCGAGGTCGTCTACGAGGGCACGCCCAACACGCCGCACGAGGGCCGGCACTGGGAGATCGTGCAGAAGTACGGCGTCACCGTGTACTACACGGCCCCGACGCTGATCCGCACGTTCATGAAGTGGGGCAACGACATCCCGGCCAAGTTCGACCTGTCGTCGCTGCGCGTGCTCGGGTCGGTCGGCGAGCCGATCAACCCCGAGGCATGGATCTGGTACCGCGAGAACATCGGCGGCGGCAGCACGCCGGTCGTGGACACGTGGTGGCAGACCGAGACCGGCGCGATCATGATCTCCCCGCTGCCGGGCGTGACCTCGGCCAAGCCCGGCTCCGCGCAGGCGCCGCTGCCCGGCATCTCCGCCAAGATCGTGGACGACCAGGGCAACGACGTCGGCAAGGGCGGCGGCGGGTACCTCGTGCTCGACCAGCCGTGGCCGGCGATGCTGCGCGGCATCTGGGGCGACGACGAGCGGTACCGGGAGACGTACTGGGCGCGCTTCGCCGACCAGGGCTACTACTTCGCCGGCGACGGTGCGAAGTACGACACGGACGGCGACATCTGGCTGCTCGGCCGGGTGGACGACGTGATGAACGTGTCCGGCCACCGCATCTCCACCACCGAGGTCGAGTCCGCGCTCGTGTCGCACCCGACGGTCGCCGAGGCCGCGGTCGTCGGCGCCACCGACCCCACGACCGGCCAGGGCATCGTGGCGTTCGTGATCCTGCGCGGCGGCGTCCCCCAGGACGAGTCGTCGGGCGAGGAGGCGCTGAAGAGGCTGCGCGACCACGTGGCGAAGGAGATCGGTCCCATCGCGAAGCCGCGGCAGATCATGGTCGTGCCGGAGCTGCCCAAGACGCGCTCGGGCAAGATCATGCGTCGCCTGCTCCGCGACGTGGCCGAGAACCGCCAGATCGGCGACGTCACCACGCTCGCCGACTCGTCGGTCATGGAGCTGATCTCCGACGGCCTCCAGAAGGGCGCCTCGGAGGACTGAACCGACACGCCGACCGTGACACGTCGCGCCACACTGCCACACCTTGCCGGCGGTAGTTCAATGAGCCGGTGACAGAGATCGGCGCAGGTGAGCCCGTCCCCGCACGCGCCGGCGAGCCGCGCGGCGGCAGCCTCGGCGAGCGGGTGAACTGGCTGCGCGCGGGCGTGCTGGGCGCGAACGACGGCATCGTCTCCGTGGCCGGCCTCGTGGTCGGTGTCGCGGGTGCGACGACCAACCGCACGGCGATCATGGTCGCCGGGGTGGCGAGCCTGGTCGCCGGCGCGCTGTCGATGGCCGGCGGCGAGTACGTCTCGGTCAGCACGCAGCGCGACACCGAGCAGGCGGCCCTGCGGCTCGAGCGCTACGAGCTGGAGACGATGCCCGCGGCGGAGGAGCGCGAGCTGGCGGACATCTACGAGGAGCGGGGCCTGTCCCCCGAGCTCGCCACGGAGGTGGCCCGCGAGCTGACCGAGCACAACGCGCTCGAGGCGCACGCGGAAGCCGAGCTCGGCATCGACCCGGACGCGCTGACGAGCCCGTGGCACGCGGCGTGGGCGTCGCTCGTCGCGTTCACCTGCGGCGGGTTGCTGCCGCTGGTCGCGATCGCGCTGCCGCCCGTGCACTGGCGGGTGTGGGCGTGCGCGGCAGCGGTCCTCGTCGGCCTCGTGCTCACCGGGTGGCTCAGCGCGCGGCTGGGCAGCGCCATCGTCCGGCAGGCGATCCTGCGCAATGTCGGCGTGGGGGTGCTGACCATGATCGTCACCTACGCGGTCGGTCTTCTGTTCGGCGTGACCATCGGCTGACGCGAACCGCCGAAAGGCCCGCCCGGCCAGCTTCTTTGATCGGCACATGGCACGATGACGCACGTGACCAGTGCGCACGACAACACCGGCAACGGATCGGGGCTGCCGCGCGTCCCGTCGATCCCGTTGTCCGACGAGACGAGCGGCGCGGCGGGCGGACAGTCGATCGGGACCTTGGTCAAAGAGGCGACCACGCACCTGTCGACGCTGATCAGGGCGGAGATCGAGCTCGCCCGGTCGGAGGTCACCAAGGAGGTCAAGAAGGGCATCACGGGCAGCCTCTTCTTCATCATCGCGCTCGCGATCTTCCTGCCGTTCATCCCGTTCGGCCTGATCACGCTCGCGCTGGGCCTCAACGACATGTTCGACTGGGAGGCCCATCCCTGGCTCGGCTACCTGTGCGTCTTCGGCCTGATCGTCGTGCTGACGGCCCTGTTCGTGTTCCTCGGCATCCGCAAGGTGCGCTCGGTGCACGCGCCGACGCGGACGATCGAGTCGGTGAAGGACACCGCGGCGGTGCTGCGGCACCGCGTTGAGGACGGTCCGGAGACCGCCCCCGTGCCGGCGTCGGGCGACGCCGTGCGCCGCCCCTGATCGGAGCCGTCCTGAGCACCGCGACCGCCGTGCGACCCGACCCGTCGACCGTGCGCATCGACGGGCCGTGGCGCCACCACGACGTCCACGCGAACGGCATCCGGCTGCACGTGACGGAGACCGGCGAGGGACCGCTCGTCCTGCTGCTGCACGGGTTCGGCGAGTTCTGGTGGACCTGGCGCCACCAGCTGACCGCGGTCGGGGACGCCGGTTTCCGCGCGGTGGCGGTGGATCTGCGCGGGTACGGGGACTCGGACAAGCCGCCGCGCGGGTACGACGCGTGGACGCTCGCCGGTGACGTCGGCGGGCTGATCAAGGCACTCGGCGAGTCGCGGGCGCACCTGGTCGGGCACGCGTGGGGCGGGCTGCTCGCGTGGACCGTGGCCGCCCTGCACCCGCGGCTCGTGCGCTCGGTCGGCTCGGTGTCCGCCGCGCACCCGCTGGCCCTGCGCCGGGAGATCCGCCGCACGGCGTTGCACCGCAAGGCGACCAACCAGGCGCGCGCGCTCGGCCACCTGTTCCGCGCCCAGCTGCCGCTGGCGCCGGAGCGCTGGCTCACCCGGGACGACGCCGCCGCGGTCGAGGAGCTCATGCGCGACTGGTCCGGTCCGGAGTGGACAGTCCAGCCCGGGTTCGCGGACGTGGCGGCCCGGTACCGCTCGGCGATGTCCGTGCGCGGCGTGGCACACAGCGCGCTGGAGTACTACCGGTGGGCGGTCCGCGCGCAGCTGCGCAGCGAGGGCCGGCGCTACACCGAGGCCATGCAGCGGGAGATCACCGTGCCGGTGCTGCAGCTGTCCGGCGCGGCTGACCCGTGCATCCTGCCGGGCACCGTACGGGCGTCGGCGGACTGGGCACACGGCCCGGTCCAGACGACCCTGCTCGACGGGATCGGCCACTACCCGCACCAGGAAACGCCGGCCGTCACGAACCGCGCCCTCACGGCGTTCCTCGCCACCGCGCGGTAGCTCCGGGGTCCCGGCACCCCAACGTCCTCGGCACGAAGCGACCGGCCTCGTAGTTGGCGGCCTCGTGGTTGGCGCCCCTGTGATTGGCAGCCCCGTGGATGGCGGCCCCCACCCTCTCCGGGGGCACCCCTCATGACGTCAGTTTACCGGGAAGAGCCCGGAAACAGGGACGGCAAGATCGACTTGTGGACAAGTCTGTCCGTTGTGGACAGGTCAGGCGGCGCAGCTGCCGGTGCCCACCGCGCGGGACATGCCTGGGGCGGCTCGCACCTCGTCGGTCACCTCGTTGGCGGTCAGGGCGAAGCCGGTCTCCGACTCGTCCACGGCGGCACCGAAGATCACGCCGATGACTCGGCCGCGCGTGTCGACCAGCGGGCCGCCGGAGTTGCCGCTGCGCACCAGCGCCCGCAGCGTGAACACCTCGCGGGTCACGGTGCTCGAGTCGTAGATGTCCGGGCCGGTCAGGTTGATCTTGTCGCGCACCCGGGCCGGCGACGCGGTGTACGGGCCGTCGAGCGGGTAGCCGAGCACGATGCCGTCCTGGCCGGACTTCGCCGGCTGGCCCGCGAACCGCAGCGCCGGCGCGGGCAGGCCGGGCACCGCCAGCACCGCGACGTCGGTGTCCGGGTCGTAGTGCACGACTCGCGCGTCGTACGGGCCGTTCTGCGTCTCGACCGTCACCTCGGACGTGCCCGCCACCACGTGCGCGTTGGTCATCATCCGCTCCGGCGCGATCACGAACCCGCTGCCCTCCAGGGCCCGCGAGCACGACGGCGCCTTCGCGTGGATCTTGAGCACGCTCGGGTGCACCCGCTGGACGACCGCGCTGTTCTGCAGCTTCGGGTCGGGCGGGGCGACCTCCTTGGACGGCGTCCGGTCGAACGGGTCGACCGCGGCCGGGAAACCCGACACGTCCAGCAGCCGGCGCAGCTCGTCCGGCAGGTTCTGCGCCGACGAGGGCATCACGCTGTTGACCCCGCCGAGGACCGTCGAGTCGCGGATCGCCGACGCCAGGCCGGGCAGGTTGCCGACGGTCACGAGCGGCAGCGCGATCAGCCACGCCACCACGAACACGACAGCGCCCTGCACGATCGCACCGAGCGCGTTGTCCACGCCGGTGAGCTTCGGCGAGTTGATCCGCTGCCGGATGCTGCGCCCGAGCCACACGCCGAGCGTCTCCCCCAATGCAACCAGCAGCACGAAGATCGCCACCGCGAAGGCGACGCGGGTGGGTGTCGAGTCGATGTACTGCACCACCAGCGGCGCGATCTTGATCCCCGCGATCGCGCCCAGCAGCACCCCGATGAACGCCGGCAGGGCCGTGATCACGCCCTGCCGCGCGCCGGAGATCGCGGCCAGCACCGCCAGCCCGATCACCAGCAAGTCGACCCAGTTCACCCGTCACCCTCCCCGGCAGCTGAGCCAACTGAACGCCATGCCACGTCAAGATCCCGTATGTCCGTACCGTCCCACGGCAGCTCCCACCCGCCGGCTTGGAGCATCATCGCCAGCAGCGCGGCCGTGAAACCCCACACGAGCATGCCGGGCAGCGCGAACGCGGGGCCAAGGAAACCAGACGGATGGCGCAACTGGAACCGGTTGGCCGGATCCGCGATGTCCGCGATCGGCACGCGGGCGACCGCCTGGGTCTCCGCCCGGTCCACCGCCCACACCGCGCTCGGCCGCTCCCAGTGCGCGAGCACCGGTGACACGTGGAAGCGCGACACCGGAATGTGCAGCCTTGGCAACAACGCCACCGGCCGTACCCCGGACGGGTCCAGCCCGGTCTCCTCCACGGCCTCGCGCAGCGCCGTGTCGACCGGGCCGGCGTCGCCGGGTTCGGCCGAGCCGCCGGGGAAGGCGACCTGACCGGAGTGCGCGCCGCCGCCGTCCGCGCGCAGCTGCAGCAGCACGTCCGGGCCGCGGGTCTCGTGCTCGCCGAACAGGATCAGCACCGCCGCGTCGCGCGCGTCCCGCGACGGCGGGGCGAGCCGCTCGAACAGGCTGACGTCGATGTCGCCGGTGGCCTTGACCAGCCGGGATAACCACGGCGGCACGTCGGCGGGGTCCACGAGCGGACCGAACCCGGTCACGCCGCTCCCCCGTAGGCCGCGACCGCCTCGCGGACCTGGTCCACCGAGCCGAACAGGCGCGGGTCGGACACCAGCCGCACGGTCCCGTCCGCCCCGACGACGTAGCTCGCGGGCAGCCCGGCCGGCAGCTTCAGCGCCCGCGCCGCGGAGCCGTCCGCGTCGGCGAGCGTGGGCAACCGCACGCCGAGCGCATCGAGCAGCTCGAGCGCGTCGGCCGGGCCGCTCTGCACGGCCAGGCCCACGACCGGCACCGCGCCCGGTTCGGCGGCGTACTTCGCGAGCAGCGGCAGCTCCTCCTTGCACGGCGCGCACCACGTGGCCCAGACGTTGACGAGCACCGGCCCGCCGGCGAGGGTGCGGGCGAGGTCCACGGTGGACCCGTCGGCGAGGCACTCGGCGTGCACCCCGGACAACGCGGCCGGCCGAGTGCCGGACGACGCCCGGCACGCCGGCAGCCCCGCGTCCGCGCGGGCGGCGGCGAGGTCGGGCACGGGTGGCGCGGCCGGCTGGTCCGGCGCGGGATCGTCGTGCCGCGGCCAGATCGCGATCACGGCCGCCACCACCAGGATCAGCCCGACGATGGACCACCGTGCCGCACTCGTCACGCCGCGCCACCCCGGCCGGGCTTGTACCCGTTGCGGGTGCGCTCGGCGAGGTCGACGAGGTGCTCGGCCTCCTCGCCCTTGATCAGCTTCGCGGCGACCTCGAACTCGGTGGGCCCGTCGCCGAACGAGGGGCAGTCCTTCGCGAGCACGCACGCCCCACACGCGGGCTTGCGGGCGTGGCACACGCGGCGCCCGTGGAAGATCACCCAGTGGGACAGCATCGTCCAGTCCTTCTTGGGGATCAGCGCGCCGATCGCGTGCTCGACCTTGACCGGGTCCTGTTCCTCGGTCCAGCCGAAGCGCCGGACGAGCCGGCCGAAGTGCGTGTCGACCGTGATGCCCGGGATGCCGAACGCGTTGCCGAGGATGACGTTCGCCGTCTTCCGGCCGATGCCGGGCAGCGTGACCAGGTCGTCGAGCTTGTTCGGCAGCACGCCGCCGAACCGCTCGACGAGCGCGGCGCCCAGGCCGATCAGGGAGGTCGTCTTGTTCCGGTAGAAGCCGGTCGAACGGATCATCTCCTCGAGCTCGGCCCGGTCGGCGCCCGCGTAGTCGGCGGCCGTGCGGTAGCGCTCGAACAGCGCCGGAGTCGTCAGGTTGACCCGGACGTCCGTGCTCTGCGCGGAGAGGATCGTGGCGACGGCCAGCTCGAGGGGGTTGGTGAAATCCAGCTCGCAGTGCGCGTCGGGGAAGGCCTCCGCGAGCGTCCGGGTCATCCGGCGCGCGCGGCGAACCAGCGCGGTGCTCGGGGCCGGCGCGGTTTTGTCGGCGCCACTGCGGGGTAGTTGTCGGGTGGCGGGTGGCACCCCGTTAGCCTACGGGCCTCGACTGAACCCCCACCGTGCCCCAGACGTCTCCTTGAGTAGACCAGCAAGACACGCCGGACGGGCCCGCCGTCCGCGTCGGCCGCACCGACTTGAGCGAGGATCGACGACACCATGGCTGTCTGGTTCGTGTTCGCAGTCCCTTTCGTTGTGATGTTCTTCGCCCTGTTCATGGAGCGGGTGGAGTCCAGACTCCGGCACGTCGCGGTGCAGGAGGACGAGGTCGAGGAGCTGCTCGAGAACGCACGGCCGGACGAGGTGCGGGCACTGTACGGGCACGGCATCGGGCGCGCGCTGGAGCTGTTCCGGCTGCGCCGCCGCGGCAGCGGCAAGGCTCGCCGGACCAAGGTCCGCGCCTGACCCCTACTGAGGAGTAAGCTCCCGGCCTGCGATGGCCGCGGCGGCTCGACCTGCGGCGCGGCCATACAAGGTGAGCCACGGCACACGCCCTACACTCCCATAGTGATCGAGGGCGCCGATGCTCTGGATCTATGGGCCGGCGGCGCCGGCTCGAGTCTGATCGGGAGGGACGACGGTGGACGAGACCCTGGCCAGGGCCGGCATCTTCCAGGGTGTCGAACCGGCTGCTGCCGAAGCGCTTGCCCAGACGCTGGAGACTGTCGAGTTTCCGCGCGGCCACGTGATCTTCGCCGAGGGGGAGCCGGGCGACCGCCTGTACATCATTCAGTCCGGCAAGGTGAAGCTCGGCCGCAAGTCACCGGACGGCCGGGAGAACCTGCTGGGGATCTTCGGGCCGGCGGACATGTTCGGCGAGCTGTCGATCTTCGACCCCGGGCCCCGGACGTCGACCGCCACCACGGTCACCGAGGTGGTCGCGCGCTCCATGGACCGGCCGGCGCTGCGACAGTGGATCGCGACGCGCCCGGAGATCGCCGAGCAGCTGCTGCGGGTCGTCGCCCGCAGGCTGCGCCGGACGAACGGCATGCTCGCGGACCTGATCTTCACCGACGTGCCGGGCCGCGTGGCGAAGGCGTTGCTGCAGTTCGCGCAGCGGTTCGGCAGCCAGGAAGCCGGGCTCCTGCGGGTCATGCACGACCTGACCCAGGAGGAGATCGCCCAGTACGTGGGCGCCTCCCGGGAGACCGTCAACAAGGCGCTGGCCGACTTCGCGCACCGCGGGTGGCTGCGGCTGGAGGGCAAGAGCGTGCTGATCCTGGACCCGGAGCGGCTCGCCCGGCGCGCTCGCTGACTCCCCCTGCACAAGAAGAAGCCGGGCGCCGCCCCCGACGCGGCGCACCGGCTCCTTGCTTTGCGTGAACCATCCCCCGACGGCCCACGCTCCCCGCCCTCCGGCCGGTTATAGGCCCCGACCCAAGTTCGCCGGAGGGAGCTCTAATCGGAACAACGTACCTTCGCGCGGTTTCGTTACCGGATGCGCGGAAGTCGTTACTCACCTTCACCAGGAAGACTCCTGTGGCTACCCATCCGTTGTGCGGATTGCCCGAAATCCGGCCCACCGTTACGCAACCGAGACCTACCGGTCGGTAGCTGCCGCCGTTCGACGGTGCCGTCCCGCCCACTGAGAGCTGACGGATATTTATTGGTACGCGCGTACCAAATCTTGCATACTGGTACGCGTGTCCCACTCAGCTCGTATGTCCGACTACCGCGCCGCGCTCACCTCGCCCGGCGCGGGCGTGCCGGCGTTGTTCTCCCTGCTCGCCCGCATGCCGATCGCGATGGTGGGACTGTCCCTGCTGCTCTACGTGCAGCGGGAGACGGGCTCGTTCGCGATCGCGGGCCTGGTGTCCGCCGGCTCGCTCGTGGGCGTGGCGCTCGGCGCGGTGATCCAGGGACGGATCATGGACCGGCGCGGGCCGACCGGACCGCTGCTGTTCACCGTGGGTCTGTTCGCCGTCGCGGTCGCCGCCGTGCTGACCGCGGTCGAGTCCGCGCAGCCGACCGCGGTCCTCGTGCTGCTCGGCGCGGCGGTCGGGTTCACCGAGCCGATGGTCGGCTCCGCGTCGCGGGCGCTGTGGACCCACCTGGTCCCAGCCGGGCCACTGCGGCACGCGGCGTACGCGTACGAGGCGATCAGCATGGAGGTCTTCTTCATCCTCGGCCCGGCGGTCGCGGGCCTGCTCGTCGCGGCGCCGTGGGCGGGCACCGGCGTGGTGCTCGGCGCGGTGTGCATGGCGGTGGGCGGGATCGGGTTCGCGCTGAGCCCGGTGGTCCGCTCGGTTCGGCCCGGCCGCGCCACCCGGGACCTGCTCGGCGCGCTGCGCAGCCCCGGCATGCGCACGGTGGCGCTCGCCGCGCTCGGCTTCGGCGCGACGGTCGGCTTCGTCGAGGTCGCGGTGCCGGCCGCCGCCACGAACGCCGGGCACCCGCCGCTGGGCGGGCTCATGCTCGCGCTCTGGTCACTCAGCTCGGTCGGGTTCGGGCTGTTCTACGCCGTGCACCCGTGGCCGCGCGCGATGCACCTGCGGCTGCCGGTGCTGCTCGGCCTCTTCGCGCTGCTCGTCGCGCCGCTGTCGCTGCTGACCGGCCTGCTGGCGCTGTCGATCGGGCTGCTCGTGGCCGGCATCTGGATCACGCCGCAGGCCACGGCCCACTCGACGGCCATCGAGCTCGTGGCCCCGGGCGGGACGGCGACGGAGGCGTTCGGCTGGGTGGTCACGGCCGTGACGCTCGGGCTCGCGGCCGGCCAGTCGATCAGCGGCTACCTCGTCGAGCACGTCGGCGTGCCAGCGTCGTTCCTCGCCTCGAGCGGGTCCGGGCTGCTGATCGCGGCGCTGGTGTGGGCGCGCCGCGGGACGGTCACGGAATACTCGCCGGCGCGTCCGCTCGTGGCCGTGTAGCGCGAAACTGTCGGTGGGCGCCGCTACCTTGCCGCCATGGACCTCGATCTCACGGTGACCACCGCCGAGCTGGCCTCGGCGGCGTCAGCGCTCGTGCGGCTCGTGCCGGGCAAGCTCGTCGACCCGGTGCTGTCCGGCCTGCTGCTGTCCGCGTCCGCCGAGGGCGTGTCGCTCGCGGCGAACGACCGGGAGCGCGCGGCGCGGCTGTCGCGGCCGGCCTTGGTGCACACGGAGGGCCGGGTGCTGGTGCCGGCCAAGCCGCTGGCGGAGACGTTACGGGCGCTGGACCTGCCCGAGGTGCGGCTGGTGGTCGAGGGGTCGAAGCTCGCGATCCGCGCGCCTGGCGGGCGGTACGCGCTGCCGTTGCTGGACGTCGACGTGCACCCGGGTGTCGCGGCCCCGCCCGCCGCGGTCGGCGTGGTCGACGGCGCGCTGTTCGCGTCGGCGCTGGCGACGGTGGGCGCGGCCGCGTCCCGGGACGACGCGCTGCCGATGTTCACGGGCGTGCGGGTGCGGTCCGAGGGCGATCGGTTGGTCCTGGTGGCGACGGACCGCTACCAGATGGCGGTCGCGACGCTGGCGTGGTCACCGTCCGGCGCGGTGGACGCCCTCGTGCCGGCCGGCCTGCTGACCGAGATCGCCAAGCAGGTCGAGGGCGAGGTGACCCTGCACGCCGACCGCGACCGGTTCGGCCTGGCCTGGTCCCGGGCGGTCACCACCACGGCGGTCCTGGACGGCAGCTTCCTGCACGAGTCCAAGGTCCCGGTGTCCGATGTGGACACCCGGGTGGAGCTCGACGCGGACGCCATGGCCGGGGCGGTACGGCGGGTCGGCCTGTACACGGACCCGCGCGGCGTGCTGGTGCTCGAGGTCGGCGACGGCGAGGTCCGGCTTCGCGGAGCGGACGCGCGGATCGGGGAGGCGGAGGAGTCGGTCAAGGCCACGGTGGACGGGGGGCGCACGTCGCACGCCTACCAGGCGCGGTTCCTCGCCGAGGCGCTGCGGGCGTTCGCGGGGCGGCGGGTTCGGCTGGAGATCCAGCCGGGCATGCGGGCGACGGTCTTCCAGGCCGTGGAAGGGGATGCTCTTGGGTTGCGCTACGTCGTGATGCCCATGTTGCCGCCCCGGCAGTGAGCCGGTGGGCTACCTCGAGGAGTTCAGGTAGTCCAGCTGCGCCTTCACCGACCACTCCGCCGGCGCCCACAGTGACCTGTCCACGTCCGCGTACACCAGCTCCACGACCTGCCGGGCCGTCGCGTCCGGGCCCAGGGTTCGCAGGGCGTTGCGGACCTGGCTCAGGCGGTCCTCCCGGTGGGCCAGGTACTCGGCGGCGATCGTGGCGGTGTCGGGGAGCTCCGCGCCGTGGCCCGGCAGCGCGACCGTGCCGTCCGGCTCCTTCATCAGCCGGCGCAACGACTTCAGGTACGCGCCGAGGTCGGAGATCACCGCCGTGCCGCGGCCCAGGATCGAGTCGCCGGTCAGGATCGCCGGGAACTCCGCCACCCGCAGGCAGATCGAGTCCTCCGTGTGGCCCGGGGTGTGCAGGACCTCGAGGCTCAGGCCCGCCGCGGAGACCAGCTCGCCCTCGGTCAGCGCCGGCGCGGAACGGCACAGGGACGGGTCGAAGGCGCGTACCGGCGCACCGGTCCGCGCCGCCAGCCAGGGTGCGCCCTGCGCGTGGTCGGGATGGTGGTGGGTCAGCACGATCAGCTCGACCGGCGCCGTGTCCAGCACCTTCGTCAGGTGCGGCTCGTCCTCGTAGCCCGGGTCCACCACGACGACCGAGCCGGCCCCCGGCGCGCGCAGGAGCCACGTGTTCGTGCCGTCCAGCGTCATCGAGCCCGGGTTGTTCTCCAGCACCACCGACGCCACCGGCGTGACCTGGCGCAGCTCGCCGTAGGCGGGATGCCCGGTCATGCCGGCTCGCTCGGGTCCAGGTGGGACGCCGCCGTGTCGTACGCCGGGTCGCCGGGCAGCACGATCCGCAGCATGTCGCCGTCGCGCGCGACCCGGGGCATCAGCTTCTCGATCGTCCGCTCGCGGGCCATCGCGTCCGCCACCGTCGGGCACTCCTCCAGCTCCGCCAGCGTCGTCCAGGTCGGGGGCAGCAGCCCGACCGTGCCCGCCTTCCACTCGTCCAGCGTCGCGGCCGGACGGCCCCACCGCGTGTCCGCGGCCTCCGACGTGTCGCCGTCGGGCACCTGCCCCGACGGCACCCGCGCCAGGAAGAACCTCGTGTCGAACCGGCGCGTCTCCTCCACCGGCGTCACCCAGTTCGCCCACGGTCGCAGCAGGTCCGCCCGCAGCACCAGGCCGGACTCCGCCAGGAAGCCCGCCAGCGACAGCTCCCGGTTCACCAACCCCGCCCGTGCCTCCGCGAACGGCCGGACGTCCGAGACCACCGAGTCCTCCGACGGCCCCGCCAGCAGCACGCCCGACTCCTCGAACGTCTCCCGCACGGCCGCGCACACCAGCGCCCGCGCCAGGCCGACGTCGCACGCGAACCGCGACGCCCACCAGGCCGGCGGCGGCCCGTGCCAGGCCAGCGACGTGTCCGCGTCGCGCCGGTCGACGCCGCCACCCGGAAAGACCGTCATCCCGCCCGCGAACGCCATCCCCATCACCCGGCGCTGCAGGAAGACCTCGAGCCCGGCCTCGGTGTCGCGGACCAGCATGACCGTCGCCGCGTCCTTGGGCGTCGCCGGCGGGTCCGGGATCTCGGGTGGGACGAATCCCGACGGCAGGGGCAGCTCCCTCGGCAACTCACGCACACGCCGAGCCTACGCAGAACGGCGCCGGAACCCGGCAGGATGTGACCATGAACGACACACGGCTGCGAATGGGACTCGTCGGTGCCGGACCATGGGCACGCAAGGTGCACGGCCCGGGGGTGGCCGGCCACCCCGGCACGGAGCTCGTCTCGGTGTGGGCCCGCCGGCCGGACGCCGCGGCCGAGGTCGCCGAGCTCACCGGCGCCACGCCGGTCGCGGACTTCGACGACCTGCTCGCCACGGTCGACGCGGTCACCTTCGCCGTGCCGCCCGCCGTGCAGGCGCCGCTCGCGCTGCGGGCGCTCGAGGCCGGCAAGCACCTCGTCCTGGAAAAGCCGCTGGCGGGCACCGTCGAGGAGGCCGAAGGGCTCGTCGCCGCGGCCGAGCGGGCCGAGGTCACCACGCTGATGATGCTGACCTTCCGCTACGCGCGGGAGACGATCGACTGGCTCGACGAGGTGCACCGGCTCGGCGGCTGGCACGGCGGCTCCGCGCGCTGGATGTCCGCCACCCTGCTCGACACCAAGTACGACTTCTCCCGCTGGCGCCACGACGGCGGCGCGCTCGCCGACATCGGCCCGCACGTGTTCGACCTGCTCGACGCCGCGCTCGGCCCGGTCACCGAGGTCGTCTCCGCGCACTTCGCCGAGCCCGGCCGCGTCTGGCACGTCCTGCTCGGCCACGCGGGCGGCGCGACGAGCACCTCGACGCTGACCATGCACACCCCGGCCGACCCGCCGATCAACGACTTCACCGTGTTCGGCGCGAACGGCTACCGCGAACTCGACGCAACCGGCGACGCATCCGCGCGCTACGCGGCCCTACTCGACGAGTTCACGGCAATGGTCCGCACCGGCCGCACCGAACACCCCGTCGACATCCGCCGCGGCCTGCACATCCAACGCCTACTGCAGGCAGTCACCGACACGATCACCGGCGGGTAACCCCCGCCCTCCGGCATAGGCGCGGCCTGCACATCCAACGCCTACTGCAGGCAGTCACCCACACGGTCACGAAGAGCGGCGCGCGCGGCCACGTCGCCGGCGGGCAACCCCGCCCTCCGGCAAGGGCACGAACGGCCACCGCGAACTCGACGCCACCGCGCGCTACGCGGCCCAACTCGACGATTGCACGACGATGATCCGCACCGGCCGCACCAACACCCGTCAACGTCCACCGCGGCCTGCACATCCAACGCCAACTGCAGGCGGTCACCGTCACGGACAGCGGCGCGCCTACTCGACGAGCACGGCGATGGTCCGCACCAGCCGCACCGAGCACCCCTTCGACATCCACCGCGGCCTGCACATCCAGCGACTACTGCAGGCGATCACCGACACGGTCACCAACAGCGGCGCGCGCGGTCAGGTCGCCGGCGGGTAACCCCGGCCCTCCGGCTTGGGCGGCGTGCCGTTGATCGTCATCGGTCCGCTGCCGGAGCGCTGTGGGTCGAAGCCCGGCTTGCCGTGCCGGCCCGACCAGGAGCCGGCGGACGTGCTGCCCTCCTCCTGGTTCTCCCGGCGCGCCAGCTCGTCCTGCAGCTCCCGCAGCAGGTTGCGCTCCTGGGTGTTCAGGATGTCGTCGCCGAACGTCGCGGCGTGGTTGTCCTTGCTCGCCGGGACCAGGCGCGGGCGCGTGGCGTCCTTCGACTTCGGCCGGCGGCGCGGGGACGGCCGCGAGATCGACGGCGTCGAGGCGCTCAGCGCGGACGAGGACCGCTCGTCGTTCGCGGGCTCGTCCGCCACCGGCTCCGGCCGCGCGAACACGGCGGTCTCCTCCGCGGAGTTCGGGCGCGGCACCGGCCGGCCGGCACGCGGCATGCCGACCGGTGGCGGCAGCGGCTCGGCGTCGGGCAGGAACGGCGCCGCGACCTGTGGCGCGTCTGCCGGCCGGAGCTCGACCGGGGGCGGCAGCATGCGCTCACCCGACCCGGAACGGTGCAGCTCGATGGGCGGCGGGAGCGAGCCGTGCGGCGGGGTCGGCATCGCGCCGGCCGGGTCGCGGTGCAGCTCGATCGGCGGGGGCAGCTCGGCCGGCAGCTCGTCCATGCGGCGCGGCTCGGCCGCCTGGGGCAGCTCGATGGGTGGCGGCAGCGTGCGTTCATCGGCCCGCGGCATCTCGATCGGCGGCGGGAGAGGGCGCTGCCCTTCGGCCGGCGCCCCCATGGGCACCGGCTGGTCGTGCCGCTGCTCGGCACCGAACGGTTGCGTTCGGACCGGCTCTACCGGACTCAACCGCGGCGTGTGCACCGAGTCCGGTTCAGCGAAAGGGACCTGCCGCGCGCAGCGCATCGCCTCCTGGTGGTAGTCGCCCGGCTGGTTGCCGTCCACCAGCACCTCGACCGACGCCCGGATGCCCGCGCGGCGCAGCGCGTACTCGACGCGGTAGGCGGTCGCCGGGGCGAACCCGCCCGGGCCGACCCCGACCAGCACGACGCGGTGCGGCACCGGACCGGACACCGGACCAGCCGGCGTCAGCCGCCACACGCACCACACCGAGCGCACGTCCGGCAGCACGTCCAGCACCGGCCGGATGGCCTCCGCGACGCCCCGGTCCGGCTCCCGGCCGTCGACCGGGCCGACCGCGAAGCGGTGGCGGGCCACCGGCGCGGGATCCCGCACCTGGACCCGATCGATGACCGACTGGTCGAGGTAGGTGTCGGCGAACAGCGACTCCAGCTCGCGCTGGTGGGCCTTGGCCAGCGTGACCCGGCCGGCCACGAGGCAGCCGGCGACGAACTCGAGCGAGCGGTCCAGCTCGGCGGACGCGAGCATCTGGCGCGCGTCGGCCAGTGCGTCGTCGTCCAGCCGGCCGGCGAGGCTCAGCAGCAGCTCATGTATTCGGATCGGCAACGCGACACCCGGCCTGTTCCCTCTGGACACCTGGGTCAAGGTCGGCTCCTTCCGCTCGTCTTGTTCGGACGGACAGCGGTTCAGCCCTGGTACACGACCATCCCGGGCAGCAGCGGCTCGGACGCCGCGAGGGCTGCCTGGTGGTAGGGCGGGAGGTCGATGCCCTCCGGCATGACCTCGACACCCGGTTCGTGCGATCCAAGCGCCCGCAGCACCCGCTGCAGCTCCCCGGTCAATCGAGCGCAGCCGGCTGTAGCGGTGACGAGCACGATCCTGGAGGCCGGGCCGATGCCCGACCGGTGCCGTCGCCAACTCCCACGCACGTCGACCAACTCGGGACGACCGTGCAGGATCGCCCCGAGCACTACCGCTTCAGAGTCGCCCAAATTCACCCGTTCGGGCGACTCCGAGGTAAATGTGTAGTCGACTTCGTCGATTTGGTCCACCCAGGGCACGGCGTGCAGCCGGCCCGCGTCCGCGCCCACGTCGAGCAGAGCGGCGTTGAGCAGCACAGACTCGTGCGCCGTGATCGCGACCCGCTCCCGCAGGAGGGTGAGGGGCAGCGCGCGGGCGAGCGCGTCGATCGCGCCGCCGGCGAGCCAGTCACGCAGCCGCCACAGCTGGCGGTCGGGTAACCGGCCGGCGAGCCGGAGAAGAAGCTCGTGACAGGGTTCTTCCATCTCGGGCACTTCGGTCCTCCCGGTTGTCAGGACACCTCGACGATCAGCTCGACCTCGACCGGCACGCCCAGCGGCAGCTCGGCGACCCCGACGGCGGAGCGCGCGTGGCGGCCCGCGTCGCCGAAGATCTCCCCCAGCAGCTCGGACGCGCCGTTGACCACCGCCGGCTGGCCGGTGAAACCCTCGGCCGAGGCGACGAACCCGACGACCTTGACCACCCGCGTGATCGCGTCGACGCCGACCAGGGCGTGCACCGCGGCCAGCGCGTTCAGCGCGCAGGTACGGGCGTGGCCCTTGGCCTCCTCCGGGCTGACCTCCTGGCCGACCTTGCCGGTGGCCGCGATCGTCCCGCCGACGAACGGCACCTGGCCCGCGGTGTAGACCAGGTTCCCGGTCCGCACGGCGGGCACGTACGCGCCGGCCGGGGCGGGCACGTCGGGCAGCTCGATGCCGAGCTCCCCGAGCCTGTCACTCCAGCCCACGTCAGGCACCCTTCGGCCGCTTGAGGTAGGCCACCATCTGCTCGCCGGTCGGGCCGGGAAGTACGGTCACCAGCTCCCAGCCGTCCTCGCCCCACTGGTCGAGGATCTGCTTGGTCGCGTGGATCAGCAGCGGCACGGTCGCGTACTCCCACTTCGTCATGGACGGGGACGTTACCCGGCCGGGGCCCGCCTGCGGGCGCGGCCTGGCCGACCGCAGGCGCCCGGCCCCGCCGTGCACGGCAACCGTCGCGCCGCGGGTACGGTTGCCGCGTGGAAGGCTGGCGAGTGATCGCGACCGTCCTGCTCGCGGTCGCCGGGTTCGTGATCGTCCTGCTCACCATGGCGAAGACGCGCGACCGCCGGGAGGCCACGAGCGGCACCGTCGCGGTCAGCGGCGCGATCGCCTTCACGCTCCTCGTGGTGCTGTGCGTGCTGACGCTGACCGTGCTGTCGCCGACCGTCACGTGGATCCTCGTCGGGGCCGTCGGCGCCACCGTCACCGTGATGCTGCTCGCTAGTTGAGCGCCTGTCGGGCACTGCTCCGAACAGTCCACATACCCTGATGTGGTGACCACCTCCACGCCCTGGCCCGAGCCGATTTCCCGGGCGCGCCTGCACGTGGTCACGGGCAAGGGCGGCACGGGCAAGACGACGGTCGCCGCCGCCCTCGCGCTGGCGCTTGCGACCGGCGGGCGGCGGGTGCTGCTCATCGAGGTCGAGGGGCGACAGGGCATCGCCCAGCTCTTCGACACCCAGCCGCTGCCCTACGAGGAGAAGCGGATCGCGTCCGCGCCCGGCGGCGGCGAGGTCCGCGCGCTGCACGTGGACGCAGAGGCGGCGCTGCTCGAGTACTTCGCGATGTTCTACAACCTGGGCTTCGCCGGCCGCACGCTGCGGCGCATGGGCGCGATCGAGTTCGCCACCACGCTGGCGCCGGGCCTGCGCGACGTGCTGCTGACCGGCAAGGTCAAGGAGACCGTCGGGCGCACCGACGAGCACGGCCGGCACGTGTACGACGCCGTCGTGCTCGACGCGCCGCCCACCGGACGGATCGTGAAGTTCCTCGACGTCACCAAGGCCATGGCCGACCTCGCGAAGGTCGGCCCGATCAAGGGCCAGAGCGACGGCGTGGTGCGGCTGCTGCACTCGCAGGACACCGCCGTGCACCTGGTGACGCTGCTGGAGGAGATGCCGGTCCGGGAGACCATCGAGGCGGCCGCCGAGCTCGCCGCGGCGGAGCTGCGGCCCGGCGCGGTGATCATCAACCGGGTCCGCCCACCGCGGCTGCCGGCCCGCTCGGTCCCGCCCGCCGCGGGCGGCCGGGTGGACGCGTCCCGCGTGCGGGCCGGCCTGACCAGCGCGGGCCTGGACCTCGCGCCCGAGGACGTCGACGGCCTGGTCGACGAGACCGTCGAGCACGCCATCCGGGTGCTCGCCGAGCAGAACGCCCGCGTACAGCTCACGGAGGTCGACCTGCCGGCGATCGAGCTGCCGGACATCACCGACGGCGTCGACACGGCGGCGCTCTACGAGCTGGCCGAGGTCCTGGTCGACCAGGGGGTGCGATGAGCACGCTCGACATCGACGAGCTGATCGACGACCCCGACATCCACGTCGTCGTGTGCTGCGGCTCCGGCGGGGTCGGCAAGACGACCACGGCCGCCGCGATCGCGCTGCGCGCCGCCGAGCGCGGGCGCAAGACGGTCGTGCTGACGATCGACCCGGCCCGCCGCCTCGCCCAGTCCCTCGGCCTGCGCGAGCTGGGCAACACGCCCAAGGAGGTCGAGGTCGACGGCTTCGAGCCGGCCGGCCAGCTCGCCGCGATGATGCTGGACATGCGTCGCACGTTCGACGACATGGTGCTCGCGAACGCCGGCGAGAAGCGGGCGCAGGAGGTGCTCGCGAACCCGTTCTACAAGACGATCTCCAGCTCGTTCTCCGGCACGCAGGAGTACATGGCGATGGAGAAGCTGGGGCAGCTCGCCGCCGAGGGCCGCTGGGACCTGATCGTCGTCGACACCCCGCCGAGCCGCTCCGCGCTGGACTTCCTGGACGCGCCGCAGCGGATGTCCTCCGCGCTCGACGGCCGCATGATCCGGCTCCTGTCCGGGCCGGCCCGGACCGGCGGCTGGGGTCTACGGAAAGTGGTCGGCACCGGCATCATGCTGTTCGCCAAGGCCGTCTCGACGATCGTCGGCGGCCAGCTACTCGCCGACGCATCCGCCTTTGTGCAGGCGTTCGACAGTATGTTCGGCGGATTCAAGCAAAGGGCCAGAAAGACCTATGAACTACTCCGTTCGGGCGGCACGGCCTTTCTCGTGGTGGCCACGCCCGAGCCGGACGCCCTGCGCGAGGCGAGCTACTTCGTGGACCGGCTCGCCTCGGATGACATGCCGCTGTCGGGCCTGGTGATCAACCGGACCCACCCCGTCCTGACCAAGCTCACCGCGTCGCGGGCCATCGCCGCGGCGGACAACCTCGAGCGCGCCGGCGACGCACCGCTGGCCACCGCCGTCCTCCGGCTGCACGCCGACCGGGTGGCCGTGCACCAGCGCGAACGCCGCCTGCTGGCCCGCTTCACCAAGGCGCACCCGTCCGTGCCCGTGGTCAGCGTCCCGGCCATGCCCGCCGACGTGCACGACCTCGCGGGCCTGCGCGGCATCGGCGAGCGGCTGGCTGGGAGCTGAAACCCCAGGTCAACCCACCCGCACGTCCTCGTCGTCGTCCGCGTGGTTGGCCTTCGCCGTTTCCAGCACCTCGAGCCAGGACGTCACGTCCGGCCGGCGCCGTAACAAGGCACGCCGCTCGCGTTCCGTCATGCCGCCCCAGACACCGAACTCGATCCGGTTGTCCAGGGCCTCGGCCAGGCATTCCGTGCGTACCGGGCATGCGATGCACACGAGCTTGGCCTTGCGCTGCTCCTTGCCACGAACGAACAACCCGTCCGGGTCCTCGTCGCGGCACGACGCATTGACTCGCCAGTCCGCCTGTTCGATGTACATAACCCCCGCCCCTACCTGTCGTCGCGACCTTTCACCTCCGGTCCCCCTCAGGTCCGGAGAGCCGACACAAGGAAATACGTGTAAAACGCATAACCCGTTCGCTCGGCTGCTGTCGTTGAGACGTTGACGGACTCTAGGCCCCGGCGGTTCCCACTTGTATGAGGGGGTCCACAGCCGTTACGGAATGTCAATAACTCGGTCGGGTAACGCGAGCTTGATCCCCTCCCCCGCGTACCCTGGTCGCGTGCGAGTCGGAGATGGTCTGCTGAAGATGCTCGGTCTGTGCCTGCTAGCCGGCGTGCTGGTCGCCGGCATGCTCTTCCCCGTGGTCGGGGCGCTGGGCGTGGCGTCCAACCGGGCCAGCGACACCATCGACAGCGTGTCGGCGGACCTCGTGGCCACCGACCCGCCGCTCATCACCACGATCACGGACTCCAAGGGCCGGGCGATCGCGTACCTGTACGACCAGTACCGGGTGCCCGTCACGCCCGCCCAGATCTCGCCCACGATGAAGGCCGCGCTGATCTCGGTCGAGGACCGCCGGTTCTACGAGCACAACGGCGTGGACTGGAAGGGCACCATCCGCGCCCTGATCAGCAACCAGAGCGGCGAGGACGTGCAGGGCGCGTCGACGCTGACCCAGCAGTACGTCAAGAACTACCTGATCAACGTGGTCTACCGGGACCAGGCGGGCGCCGAGGGCGACGACCCGAGCAAGAAGATCGAGCGGGAGCGGGCGCAGGAGCAGACCGTGACCCGCAAGCTCCGCGAGGCGCGGCTGGCCATCCAGCTGGAGCAGTCGATGAGCAAGGAGGAGATCCTCGCCGGGTACCTCAACGTCGTCGAGTTCACCGACCGGGTGTTCGGCATCGGCGCCGCGGCGCGCGCGTACTTCCGCACCACGCCCGACAAGCTGACCGTGGCGCAGTCGGCCCTGCTGGCCGGCATGGTGAACAACCCGAGCCTGTACAACCCGTGGCGGCGGCCGAAGGAGACCCTGGAGCGGCGCAACTTCGTGATCGACAAGATGGTCGAGACGAAGAGCCTGTCGCCGGAGAACGCCACGCAGTCGAAGAAGGAGCCGCTCGGCCTCGTCGCCAAGCCGGTCAAGCCCGCCTCGAACTGCGTGGGCGCCGGCCCGCAGTACGGCTTCTTCTGCCAGTACGTCGAGGACTACCTGAAGAAGATCGGGTTCTCCCAGGACCAGCTGTACACCGGCGGTTACACGATCAAGACGACGTTCGACGCGAAGGCCACCAAGATCGCGAAGCGGGCCGCCGAGGCGCAGGTGCCGAAGAACGCGTTCGGCATCAACAACTCGATGGCGATGATCCGGCCCGGCAAGGACCGCCACGAGGTCACCGCGCTGGTCTCCAACCGCGACTACGGCCTGAACGTCAAGGCGGGCCAGACCCAGCTCGCCTATCCGTACGGCGTGATGAACAAGTTCGGCGCCGGGTCCATTTTCAAGATCTTCACGGCGGCCGCCTTCCTCGAGAAGGGCGGCGGGATCAACACCAACATCAAGACCCCGCACGACTACACCTCGCGCCTGTTCAAGGGTGGTGGCGAGCGGTGCCCGTCCACGGGCGAGCCCAACACGCGCTGGTACTGCCTGTCGAACTTCGGTGAGGCGTCCGGCTACCCGTCGCAGATGAGCCTGCAGAGTGCGCTCGCGACCTCGCCGAACACCGGCTTCGTGATCCTCGAGGAGTCGGTCGGCATGGGCAAGATCGTCGACATGGCGAGCCGGCTCGGCCTGCGCGAGACCATGGCCACCAACCTCATCGGGCAGAAGCCGGACCCCAAGGCGGACCAGGCCGAGCTGAAGATGAGCCAGAAGCAGTTCTTCGGGCCCAAGGGCAACAGCCCCGGCAACGCGTCGTTCACGCTGAGTCCCGCGCCGCTGTCCACGCTCGAGCTGGCCAACGTCGGCGCGACGCTGATGAGCGGCGGCGTGTGGTGCCCGCCGACCCCGCTCGCCGAGGTCCTCGACCGCAACGGCAAGAAGGTCAACTACAGCGAGCAGCCGTGCGAGCAGGCCGTGTCCAAGGGCCTGGCGAACACCCTGGTCACGGGCATGTCGAAGGACGACATCTCGGGCACCGCGGCCGGCGCGGCCCGCCAGTTCAACTGGAACCGCCCGATGCTCGGCAAGACCGGCACGACCCAGGAGAGCAAGTCGGCCGGCTTCGTCGGAGCCACCCCGCAGCTCGCCGGCGCGGTCCTGGTCTTCAACGACGGCCGCTCCCCCGAGGGCATCTGCGACAGCACGCCCGGCCAGCCGTACCTGTGCGGCCAGAACGGCAACATCTTCGGCGGCAAGGCGCCGGCCCGCACCTGGTTCGACACGATGACCCAGGTCATGAAGGGCACGCCGATCAGGGGCCTGCCGCCGACCGACCCGAGATACGTCAACGGCGGACCGCAGGCGCAGGTGCCCGACGTGGTCGGCTACAGCGAGCAGGAGGCGCGCGACCGCCTGCAGCATGCGGGCTACCGGGTCGTGGTCGACGAGATCAACTCGTCGTCCCCGAAGGGCACCGTGGTGAGCCAGTCGCCACGTGGCAGCGCGCTGCCCGGTGAGCTGATCACGCTCCGGGTGAGCACCGGCTACCTGCCGCCGCCACAGACGTCCGAGCCCCCGTCGAAGCCCCCGCCCAGCGGCGGCGGTGGAGGTGGCGGTGGTGGCGGTGGTGGCGGACGGCACCGGCCCTGGCCCCGGCGGCGGTGGCCCCGGCGAACCAGGCCCCCGCTAACGCCCCACACCCGCGAGCCCCCGGTTCCAGCTCGCGAGTCCCCCGATCCGGACTCGCGAGTCCCCCGATCCGGACCGCGAGTCCCCCGTTGCGGCTCGCGAGTCCCCCGATCTGAACGGGGGACTCGCGAGCGTGAACGGGGGACTCGCGGGTTGGTCAGCCCTGGAGCTTGGCGCGCACCGACGCGGCGACCCGCCCGCCCTCGGCGCGGCCGGCGATCTTCGCGTTGGCGGCCTTCATGACCTGGCCCATCTGCCGCTGCCCGGGTGCGTCCCCGAGCTGCTCGGTCACCTCGGCCACGGCCTGCACCACGATCGTCTCGAGCTCGTCGTCGGTTAGCTGCTGGGGCAGGTACCCGGTGAGCACCGCGGCCTCGTCCTGCTCGGCCTGGGCGCGCTCGGCCCGGCCCGCGCCGGCGAACGCGTCGGCGGCCTCCTTGCGCTTCTTCACCTCGCGGGTGAGGACCTTCTGGACCTCGGCGTCGGACAGCTCGCGGGCCGTGTCGCCGGCGACCTCCTCGGTCGTCAGCGCGGTCAGCGCCATGCGCAGCGCGGCCATCCGGGTCGTCTCCCGGGCCTTGATGGCCGCCGAGAGATCGGCCTGCAACCGTGCCTTGAGCTCAGCCATGGAGGGCACCCTACTGGCCGTTGCCGGTCACCCGGTGCACGCATCTAGGCTCGGGGGGTGGCTTCTCTGGCGCGAAACATCGGACGGGCGGCACTCGGCGCCACCGCGGTCGGCACCGCGGCCGTGGCGTACGCGGCGGGCATCGAACGGACGCACTGGAAGCTGCGGGAGGCGACCCTGCCGGTACTCGCCGAGGGCGCCCGCCCGCTGCGCGTGCTGCACATCTCCGACCTGCACATGACGCCCGGCCAGCGGTCCAAGCAGCGCTGGGTGGCCGCGCTCGCCGACCTCAAGCCCGACCTCGTCGTCAATACCGGGGACAACCTCGCGCACAAGCAGGCCGTGCCGGCCGTGCTCCGCGGGTTCGGCCCGCTACTGGACCTGCCCGGCGTGTTCGTGTTCGGCAGCAACGACTACTACGCGCCACGGCCCAAGAACCCCGTCCGGTACCTGATCAAGTCCAAGCGCCGCGTCCACGGGATCCCGCTGCCGTGGCGTGACCTGCGGGCCGCGCTGGTCGAGCGCGGCTGGCACGACCTGACGCACGTCCGCCGGCTGCTGACCGTCGAGGGCCAGACCATCGCGGTGGCCGGCGTCGACGACCCCCACCTGCACCGGGACCGGTACTCCGACATCGCGGGGCGCCCGGACCGGTCCGCCACGCTGCGGCTCGGCGTCACGCACTCGCCCGAGCCACGCGTCCTGGACGCCTTCGCGGGTGATGGCTACGACCTCGTCATGGCCGGCCACACCCACGGCGGCCAGCTGCGGGTCCCCGGCTACGGCGCCCTCGTGACGAACTGCGAGCTCGACCGCACCCGCGCCCGCGGCGCGTCGCGGTGGGGTGCGCACATGTGGCTGCACGTGTCCGCCGGCCTCGGCACGTCGCCCTACGCCCCGGTCCGCTTCGCCTGCCCACCCGAGGCGAGCCTGCTGACCCTCGTTCCCCGCCCGACCGGCACCAACACCCCGGAGAACGCCAAACGCGGGGCACGCTTCGGGGCGGACGCGGACGTCAGCTAGACTCTGCCGGTACCACCGGGGTGTGGCGCAGCTTGGTAGCGCGCTTCGTTCGGGACGAAGAAGTCGCAGGTTCAAATCCTGTCACCCCGACCAGCTCAGGCCCTGTCCATCATGACTTGGACAGGGCCCAAGTTGCCTTCCGGGTGACTAACTGAGTGACTACTCCCTCGCACCGAAGTTGGCGTGCCACGTCATCCGCATCGCGAGGAGGTAGGTGTGGCTGAGCCGGACAACCCTGCGGCCAGGATCCAGGCCGTTTTGGAACGGGCGATACCACAGCTCGACGGGCAGGGACCGGCGCGGGTGGCGTGGCAACGTGCCTTCGACGTCGGAGAGCCGTTAGACCTTGCTGGCCGCATCGCTCACTTTATCCAGCAAGTACAGTTGACTAAGGAGCTTGTCGCGGCGCTCCCGGAGGACGAAGAACCCGAGCACCTGTCGAAATACTTCGACCGCCTTGATCAAATATGTGACGCGCTACTCGGCGTTGGCACCGTCAATGTCAGGCAATTCGTCGGATTGATAACGCCTGAACTTACATATAGCCTCGGATCATGCTCGCGAGCGATACGGCAGCACGGCGGTCGTGAACCAACGATCGACGTCGAAGGAATTGAGAGAATTCTCGGAGTGATATACGAGGTGCGCAAGGAGATACTTGCAAGCTCTATACCTCAAAACGTCACGCTGTTCATTCTCCGCCGCTTACGCGAAGTTGAAGATGCAGTCCTTGCATTCAAGATTGCAGGCTACTCTGGAGTCGAAGAAGCACTTGATGCACTTGTTGGCGGGGCGGCGTGGAGAACACCGGCAACCGAGCATCAGCCGGTCGAGAATTGGATAAAGCGAATTTGGAACACCATTCAAACGGCCGCGAAAGGCACCGCCGCTATCGCAGGTTCTGCGCAGACAGTCGTTGACTCATACAAGGCTATTGCGGGGGAATGAGGCGCTCATACCTGTGGGCCCGCGACCACGAGCGCGGGCCCACAGGCCGAGACGGCGGCAGAACGGGTCTTAGATTGGGATCGTAGGAAAGATGCGGTCCATGGCGGTCGCGCCGTCTTCGACAATGGGGTTGAGCTGGTGCCGATAGACAGTTTCGGTCACTGCGGTGCTGCTGTGACCCACCAGGCGCGAGATCTGCTCGAGTAGGCCGCCATCCGAGAGTAGCGACACAAAGCTGTGCCGTAGCTCTCGGGGCGTCCACTCCCCCGCAACCAGCCCGGCTTTCTTGGCGATCCTGCGGAAGCCCCTCCGAACGTTGGCCGCGTGCAGCTCCGTACCGACCTCGGACGCGAACACCAGACCGTGCTCATGCCAATCGTCGCCGGCCGCCGCACGTGCCGTGTCCTGTCGCTGGCGCTGGGCGCGTAGAGCCTCGATGCACCGTTGCGGGATGCCGAGCGACCGACGCGACTTCTTGGTCTTGGTGTCGCCACCGGCCCGCACTGAGCGCCACACCTTGATGTGACCGCACGGCTTGTCGTCACCGTTCTTCATCAGTTCCACTACTGCCTCCTCGCTCAGCAGCACGACGTGATCCCACAGCAGGGGCCGAACCTCTTTCCGTCCGGCACCCGCTGAGTAGGGACACGATGATGTAGGCACCCATCGTCGAGTGGTCCGTTTCTGCAGCCACCAGCAGCCGTTCCGCTTGTTCGAGGGCGAGCGACTTCGACGGCCGACCGGTCTGCCCAGTCGGGCAGTCGCAGAGGAGTACCACGTTTCGCTTCACCTTCTCTCGTGCTTGCGCGCGCCGAACGCTCCGCCTGAGAATCGAGTGCAGATCCCGCAGTGTCCGCGTGGAAAGTGTCTTCGCCTTGTCGGCCAACCACTCGTCGACATCCTCAGCCGAAAGTGCACGAAGCTTGCGCGCCCCTATCTCCGGGATGATGTGCTTTTCCGCAAGATAGCGAATCTTGTCCACCGTGTCTTCGTCCCGACCACTCAGTCCATGGGCAATGCAGTCGTTCACAGCCTGTGCCACCTGTAGCCAGTCTGGCGCGATAGTCAGTCCGTCGTCGTAGATCCCGAAGGATCTCCTTGAGCTTGTCTTTTGCGGCGGTCTTTGTCTTGCCGCTCGCTTTCCTGGTGATGCGTTTGCCGTTGGGCTGTAGCCGACAGTCACCTCAGCAATCCAGCGTTGCCGGGCCTCGCTCCAGTACAGGCCGCCGTCTCCGCGACTACGCCGCTTGGTCATAGCGCACCCCCGATTCGCTTTCGAGTAGTTCGACGTAGGCCGTGATTGCCATTCGCGGTGATGAGCGTTGCCGCGCCTTGCTTGACGAACCGGAGGCGTCCGGCTGCGCATCTGTTCGTAGATGACCGAGCGGCTCATGGACAGCATTTCCATTGCTTCAGTGACCTTGAACAGTTGCTCGGCTCAGTGCTCCCACGATTCCCCCTCGGTGTTGTCGGAGTCGTCGTCGGTCGGGAGGTAGCGGCTCCAGGCGTCGGTGAGGCCGAGTTGGTTTGATGGTGCTGTAGGTGACGTATCCCTTGGTGATTTGCCCGCCGGTGCGGAATGGCACCGGGGAGACGTGGTAGAGGGCGAGTTCTTTGGCGAGTCGGCGCGCGTCGAGGGGTCGGCCGGGGCCGTTGATGTCGCTCCACGGGGATTCGTCGAGCGTGACGAGGTTGGCGAGGATGTCCGTGGTGGACAGGCGGTCGGTGTCGCGGTCGGCGAACACGGTGTGCAGGTCGGCGAGCAGCCGCACGCCGGTCGTGACGGGTTGCTGGTCGGCTTCGCGGACGAAGTAGCGCGCACGCCTGGCGGGCGGTGTGCGGCCAGTGCCCACCGGCCGCGTCGGCGATGGCCAGGAGCGGTTCCCAGATCTCGCGGGACGGTTGGCCACACCGGGCGGCATCTCCGGCTCGGCCTCACCGACCGTCTCGGCGATGCTGCCGATCCACGCGGCGAGCGCGTCGCGGAGCGGTTCGGCGTCACGTTGGACGATCCGCTCGCGGAACTCCTCGGCGGTGTCGTCGCGCTTCTTGCGGCGCATGTGGACGGTGATGGCGCGGGTGGTGATGGTCGGCGGCATCCCTCCGGCCAGCCCGACCAGCGCGACGGGCGAGTAGACCGGGAACCGTTGGACGCTGTGGCTGTCCCCGACGCAGCGCGCGACGCAGGCGGTGCGCTTGTATCCGGCGTTGAGCAGCGCCCGCAGGTCCTCGTAGCCGCCACCGCCGGTGCCGGTGAAGATGGCGTCCACCTCGTCCCACAGCAGCGTGATCGGGCCGTTGTTGGCGACCATGCGGAACACGGCCGGGGTGGAGGCGTTGAGCACCATCTCCGGCTTGGCGACGAGGTACTGCCCGACCTCGATGACAAGCGTCTTGCCGCTGCCCGGCTCCGCGACTGGAGATCACCAGGCGCGGGGTGACGTAGAAGTGCTCGGCGGCGTGGGTGTGGGCGTACCAGAGCGCGAGCATCGGGGCGCAGTGCTCGTGCGGGAACACGATGAACCGGGAGACGAACTCGGTGATCGCGTCCAGCAGTGCCGCGCCGGTCAGGTGCTCGGTCTCCACGAGGCGAAGCGGGGTGCTCATGCTGCCCTCCGGGTGTCGGTGCGGGAGTGGGTGAGGAAGTCGCGGAACTTCGGTGCTGGGTGGGACTCGCGGTAGCAGCGCGAGGTCGGTCGGGTAGCCGCCGGTGGCCTGCTCGGCGGCGAGACGCCAGCTCTCGGCCAGTGACCGGTAGGTGAGCACCAGGTCGGCGTGTTCGCGGGAGCAGGGGTGCGGGCGGCATGGGCTCAGGGCGGGCGGGATCGTGCTCATGCGACCCTCCGGGGACGCTTGGCTCCGGCGCGCAGGCCGGAGGTGATGGTCAGGTGGGCTTGCCGCTCGCTGTAGGTCGTCGGCGGCGATGTGGCCGGCAGCCGCGTCGAGCAGGCTCGCGCGTCACGTCCTGCTCGGTGAGTGCGCCACCGGCCACGAGCTGCCCGAGCGCCACGGCGGCGTGGTACAGCGCCCAGTTCCGATCCGACTGCGGCGGACGTGACCCGCTCGACCTCGCCGCGCACAGCGGCGGCGAGGAACGCGCCACGGCGGCCGTGGAGCCGCGACAACCGGCGCGGCCGGGACGTTAGGTAGCGGCGGCGGCAGCAGCCGCTCACAGAGCCACTGAGGCAGCGGCCGCGGGTCGCGGTCGTTCTCCACGGTGTAGGCGTGTCCGTCCACAACGGACCCGGCCGCGACGACGTGTCCGCCCCACGCGCGGGTGTCGACCTTCCAGCCGAGTCCGCGCCCGCGGTCGCCTCCGGTGTTGCGCAGCTCCACCCCGTCCGGCGCGAGTGAAGTACAGGTGCGTGCCGCCGGAGGGGGTGCGGACGGTGTAGGTGTCCCACGGCACCGGCTGCCCGGCTTGCTCGCACACGGCGGCGAACACGTCCAGCCCGTCACCGATGCCCGGCAGGTTCCACGCGTCCGGGCGCGGCTTGTCGTCGGGCTTGGGGACATCGAGGTCCACCACGAGCAGACCGGACGGGCCGGTCGCCACGGCGACGTTCCAGCCCCGCGCGGCCCACAGCTCGCGGTCCCGGTCGGTCAGGTGCGACACCGCGCGCTGTTCCGGGGTGCGGTGCCCGTCGCGGCAGTCCCCGGTCCGGGGCAGCGGTCCGCGCCGTGCAGCGCGGGCAGCTTGCGCCCGGCCGCAAGCGGGAAGATCGACCAGCCGCGTTCGGTCGCGGCCACCGCCGCGTCGCGTTGAGGGTTGTGGTTCATGCGGCGTCTCCCATCGTTGTGGTGGCGCGGTGTTCGGTGGCGGCGCATCGCTGGCACCAGCGGGTCTGGCTAGCGCAGGAGCCGGTGTCGATTGCCGCGACGGTCAGGTAGCGATCGCGGTGGGCCGCAACGTCACCGCGGCAACCGCAGGGCAGCCAGCGGTCCCAGACGTGGCCGTGACGGGCGCAGTCCTGCTTGTCGGCGCAGCCGCCGCACAGCGCGGTGTCGGGTGCGAACCGCCAGCCGAGGTCGGCGAGTTCACGCGCTGCTTGCTCGCGGGTGTCGAAGTGGACGATCGTGTCGTCGATCTCGGCGGCGTCCCGGCACTGGCCGCACCGCACGATCACGCATCGGACATGCTCGAACATCACGCCCCACCCCCACAGGTCGCGAGCATCGCGGCGAGCGCATCCCGCTCCGCCCGGTCGACGGACAGGCCGTAGGTGTGTTTGGTGGTGACGTAGGCGGTGGCGTAGCCACACCACGCGGCGCGGTCGGCGGGGCGCCAGCGGGCCGGGTCGTCGTCGCCCTTGCTGGTGTTGGAGTGGACGGACGCGGCCACGAGGTTGGTGCGGTCGTTGTAGAACCGCTCCCGCTGCGCACGGGTCCACCCGGCGGCGCCGGAGCGGGCGGCCTCACCGAGCGGCACGCGGTGGTCGATCTGCACCCGCCGCGCGTCGCGGATGCGGGCACCGTCGTACGGGACTCGTCCAGCACGCCGGGACCGGACGTCGGGCACACCGGGCGGCAGCTCTGCGCCGGGACGCTCTCCGTGGCCCTGCTCGGTGAGCACGATCTCGCGGGTGTTGCACCCGTGGCCGTGGCTGGCCCAGTCGCCCCACTCGTCCCGGTCGTACGGGGCGGTGGCGTCTTCCGGGCGCGACCGGCAGCGCGCGACAGCGACGCGGCGAGATCCGGCCGGGCCGACTGCTGCCCCGGCGGCCGGGGTCGGCAGCGCGGTGGTCGGGTCGCATCCGGTCGTGGTGAGGACGGCGAGCGCAGCGAGCACCGTCATGATGTCGTCGTGGTGGTTCGTGCGTGGTACGCATCGAGACTGGTTCCCGTTCTGTCACTGTGTGTGACGGCCTGTGGGCGTGCGTGGTCGTGGCGAGGTCCCGTGCGGGGTGTCTCGTCGTGGGGTTTGGCGTTGTTTTCGGGGTTTCGCCTGGTCAGGCGCTAGGTGTTAGTGGCCTGGTCAGAGGCGGTGGAGGGCGCTAGCGGGGGTGCTAGGTCTAGCGGGCTTGGGTGCTAGAGCCAGCACCCGCGCTAGCCCTCCGGACTGATTACTCTCCGTTTGACTTCGGCGGCCGTGTCGGTGGCGCGTTGGGTGGCGCGGTAGGCGTCGATCACGTCGGCGCGGGCGATGCCGCGGCGGTTGCCGGTCTTGCCGTCCGGGCCGGCTGCCCCAGGTCTGGCAGGTGGTGATGCCGTAGGGCTTGAGCGCGGCGGCGAGCTGGGTGGCCTTGGTCTTGCCGTCCTGCTCGGCCCACGGCCCGTAGACCTCCGGCCGCAGGTCGGCGAGGCGGTCCACGACGGTCTCGGACCACACCTTGTCCTGCCCGGCCGGCAGGATCTCGCACAGGTCGGCGAGCAGGTTCGGGCCGTCGTTTCCGCTGGTCAGCGTCTCCTCACCGGCCGCGTAGCCGGTCAGCGTCCCGGCGGCGGCGCGCATCGCCCGTGCCCGCTCGGCGATCTTCTCCGCGTCCGGGCCGTCCACGTAGGCGGACCGCACGATCTGCGGGTCGTCGGCGTCGCCGACCAGGAGGCCGATGCCCTTGTCCTTGTGCGCCGAACATCGTGGCCCGGATGCCGTTCTTGTACGCGCGACGTGCCCGAGCACCATGTCGTTCGCGACCTGGCCCATCACCCGCAGGCAGAACCGCATCGCCATGTTGTCCGCGACCGCCGGCGGCAGCGACTTCGCGTCCGGGCGCTGGGTGGCCAGCACGAGCATGATCCCGAGCGCGGGACCGCGCTTGATGATCGGCACGCACAGGTCGCTCGGCCTCCTTGCCCAGCTCGGGGTGGGTGAACAGTTCCTGGCACTCGTCGATCGCGAACACCACCGGGTGCAGCCCCAAGCCCTTGCGGCGCGCCAACTCCGGGGTGACCTTGTTCTCCGGGCACACCTCCCGCGGCAGCTCGCGGATGGTCTTGGCGCGGCGTGTCCAGCTCGCGCTTGACCTCCCGCAACGACTCCAGGCACGGCCTCCAGCGTGTCGTCGTCGGCGCCGGTGCCGTAGTGGTGCGCGCACTTCTCGCCCGGCCCGGACAGGTCACCGGTGCCCTTGAGCTCGAAGATCCGGAGCTGCGACGGTGCGGGTCGAGCGCGGCGGCGAGCAGGACGATGCGCAGCGCGAACGTCTTGCCCTGCCGCGGCATCGCACCGATCGAGCAGGTTGGCGAACATGAGCAGGAACGACACCGCCCGGCCGCGCTGGTCAGTGCCGAACGGCAACGGCTTGAACATGTCCGCCTTGCCCGGACTTGGCCAGCGGCCACGGCGGCGGGCTTGGCCTTGGCCATGTCCTGGTCACCGACCCACAGCACCAGCCGGCCGGCGTGCTCGTCGGTCTGCCGGCTCCGGCCACACGCACCCCAGCGGGCGGCGCAGACCGGACGCGAGCTTGTCGCGGCGTTCCATGATGTCGGTGACCATCACCCCGTACGGCAGGTCCACGTCGGCGCGCCAACCCGGGCCGTCGCGGGTGATCGGCGCGGGGAAGGTGATCCCGCTGCCGCCCTTGGCCACGGCCTGGTTGACCTGCGCGAGCCCCAGCGACGCCAGCGCCCGCACCACCACGATCGGTGGTCAGCTTCTGCGCCTTGGTCGTGACCACCGCGCGGCCGGCGATCCGCTTGTCCGACGGGGTACCGAGCCACCCGAGACCGCCGACGCACGGCGGCGACGGCGAGCCACTGCGCCCACACCGGGCCGAACCCCCACAACACCAGCACCCCGGCGACGGTGGCGACGGTCGCGAACACCACCACACCGATCCGGCCGCGGACGCGCTCGGAGCGTTCACGGGCCAGCTTGAGGTACGTGTCCGCGTCGCCCGCTGCACGGCGTCCTGGCGCAGCGGCGAACCCTCCAGGTCGAACATCCACGCACCCGTGTAGCCGAGTGCCTTGCACGCACCCCACGGCGCCCGCAGCGCGAGCTTGGACGGCGTACAGCGGCAGCCGCAGCGTGTGGAACGCGGACACGTGCGCGGCGTGGTTCGCGGCGTAGCGGGCGGTCTGGGTGAACTCGGTTCGCGAACGCAGCCACGGCGCGACCACCGGACGCCGGTCACCGTTCACCGCGTCCCGTACACGAACGTCCAGCGAACGCGGCGCCGAACGCTCCGGCAGATCCACCGGCAACGGTTCACGAACACCGCCCGTCGTCACCGTTCATGTCGTCGTCGTTCGCGGCGGTCGTGGTCGTGTCGTGAACGTCGGTGACCTCGCCGGGCACCACGGTCGGCTGTGACTCCGGGCCGTGTCTCGGCCGTGCTCGCGTCGGGGCAGCGGCACGATGGTCGCGTCGGGCATGCCGGTCTGGGTCTCCCTGCTCGTGTCCCTGCTCGTGTCGCTGTCAGGTTGCGGTGGTGGTCGTCGGGTCCGGGCGGTGTGCACGGTCGTGGTGCTCATCAGGCGGCCCTCCCCTGCTCGGCAGGCTCATCGGTCAGCGGGCGTCGGCGCCGGTGCGGTGGCGGTTGGGTGGTGTGCTGGGACAGTTCGGCGTTGAGCAGGTCGGCGACGACCTTGGAGGTGCCGCGCGAGATCTCCGGCACGGCCTCGCGCACCCACGCCGGGGTGACGACCACACCGGGCCGGTGCGCGGCCCGCGCACGGGTCAGGTACTCCTCGCGCGAGGTGCGGCGCGGCTTGCCGGCCGACTTCTGGCGGATGCCTTGCGTGGCCGGGTCGGACGCCGTTCACCGGCCGGTGCGACGACCGGTGCGCGTGGCCGTGTTCGTCGTGGACGGCGCACCGTTCACCGGCACGGTCGGCCGCGGGTGTTCGTCGCGGTGTGGCCGGTGCCGTTCAGCACGCGGGCGGCGCGCAGGACGGCTTCGGTGAGCCGGTCGCGCAGGATCGGGCCGGTCTCGGCCGCGAGGTAGACCATGGCCGGGGGCACGGAGTGCAGCACGATCCCGGCCGACGTGCAGCCGCGCCCAGGACTGCCAGGTGTTCATCGCGTAGGTGGCGGCGAACGCGAACACCTTGGTGCGCCGCACCCACGGCCCGATCCCGACGTCCTGCATCGGCACCTGGTACCGGGCGGTGACCTGCTCCGCCCGCAGCACCGCGACCAGCACGAGGGACACCATCGGGTCCAGCAGCCACGCGGCCACCCAGGCCAGCGACCACACCGCTGCGCCTGCGGCGGCGAAGGTCTGAACGTTGACCATGGTGAACGCCAGCCCGAGCAGCAGACCCGCCCACATCAGACCGTCCACCTGCGACCGGATGCGCTCCACCCGCAACGCCACCACGTCCGGATGGGTCTGCAGCGCCCGCCGCTCGGCCGCGTCGCTGGCGTCCTGGCGGAGCTTGTCCACCTCGGACAGCGGCTGGTGCTTCGCGTCCCGCGCCGTTGGCTGTGTGTCGTGGTGCTCATCGGTGACCTCCCCGGCGGCTCGAGTAGACGACCTCGGTCACCGCGAACATGCGGGCGAGCTGGAACCCGGCGACCAACGCCGGGACGGCGAGGGTCGGCGACGATCACCGCGGAGTCGTCGGCGTAGTGCGTGACCAGCCACTGCACGCCGGTGATCACAGCGGCGAACAGGACGCGTGCGCAACGCCATCGCGGTCAGCCGGTTGACCTCCCGCACACCCCGCGCCGCGCGCTTGGTGGCGCGGCGTCCGGCCGTAAGGGCGGCCACCACTCCGATGACCGCGAGCCCGGCCAGCACCGCGAACAACACCGGGTGCTCGGTGAATGCGTTCACTTGCCCGCCCCCTCCGGATCGCGGCGCGGCAGCCGGGACAGGTCACCGACGAGAACCACGAGGTCACCGCGCGTCGCGGCACGGTCAGCCCGCACAGCGCGGTGATCGTGCCGTTCCACCAACTCGAGGACGCCTTGGACGGTGATCACCGCTCGGATCTGGTCAACCATCGACTCGCTCATCGCGCACCACCATCCCGACCCGCCACGGTGTTGATGCGGTCGCTGACGATGTCCAGCGCGGCCTTGCGGGCGGTGGTGGCGAGGTCGGTGGCGCCGTCGATGTGGGACCGGTCCAGCGCGGCCGCCACGTTCAGCAGCCACGACACCCGCGCCCGCTGCGTGTCCTGGCGGGTCGGCGCGTTGTGGAGCACGGCGTGCAGCTCAGCGGCCGGGTTGTCGTTGGTGCCTACCATGGTGATCTCTCCACTTCCTTGCAGGTGGTTGGGAGCCCCGGTCTGGCGAACGTTCTTGGCGGGATGAGCGCCAGACCGGGTGGAAACCGATGCGTTGTACTCGCGGGGGTTCATGACGAAACCCCCACCAACAGCCGAGCGACGTTCAAAACCACGATCGCGACCAACAGCCACAACGTGATCCAGCGGACGCGGCTCATCACGCCACCCGCCGATCCGCGTTGGTACCAGCGCGGCGCAGCGTCTTCCGCTCACGCTCACTGGTGCCACCCCAGATCCCGGAGAGGTTGGGGCGGTCCATTGCGTAGGCGCGGCAGGTGTCCAGCACCGGGCACCCGGCGCACACCGTCTTGGCTGGCCGCACGTCGCTGCCCTTGCCGGGGAAGAACTCGTCCGGGTCGGTCTGGGCACACAGCCCGTCCCGCATCCAGTCCGTGTCCTCCGGGACACCGAGGTTGAGCAGGTCCCACAGCGAGGCCGCACCGTCCGCGCGGTAGCCGCCGATCACGCCGCACCGCCCACGACCGTGCGCAGTGCTCGCGACGTGTCCCGGCGACGCGCTCGACGTGCCGCACGCGCCAACGCCACCTCATCCACCGCCGGGCCGACGATCACACCCTCGCGGTGCGCGTCCAGCGCGTCCTGCAAGGGCCGACGCCAAAAGCTCCAGGTCAGACAGGTTTTCCGTATCCATATCGTCTCCATGTAGTCCTACTGTCATCTAGTCCTCATGAGGACCTGATGACAGGTAAGCACACGTGCAACAAGACGTCAAGTCCTCTTGAGGACTACAGTGGGAGCCAGCATGCCAATGAGGAGGATCGATACCTTGACCAGCGCGCGCGCCCCGAAGTACCAGCGCATTGCAGACGAGCTGCGGGCAGCGATCCGCAGAGGTGACTACGCGGCCGGCGAACGGATGCCAGCCGAGACCGAGCTAGTCAATAGGTTCGGTGTAAGTCTTCCGACTATCCGGCAAGCGATAGGTGTCCTGCGGACCGAGGGCGTAATCGAATCGCGTCACGGAATTGGCACGTTCATTCGTGACAATCGTCGGTTGCAACGGCGCTCACGTCATCGGTATGGACGGGCGCGCACGGATGGGAAACTCCTGACGTCTCATCTGCGTCATACGATTCTGTCAGTGCAGAAAGAACTGCCCCCACCGCACGTTGCGGAAGTTCTCAATGATCCGGATTCGCCACTTGTCGTGAGGCGGCGATTGCTTCGTAACCCCGATACCAGGCAACCCGAAGAACTAGGTGCCAGCTACATTCCCGGTGACTACACTGCGGGCACCTATCTTGAGTCGATGGATGTCGTCCCAAAGGCATTGTTCCTTTGTATCGAAGATTTGTCGGGCAAAACATACACCCATGCCGCTGATAAATGGCTTGTGCGGATCGCCGACGCGGAGGAATTGGACGCACTTAACTTGCCTCCTGGAGCGAACGTGCTACATCTCGTGCACGTGGCGCGGGCGGAGGACGGTTCCGTGTTGGAAATCAGCGAGTCTGTGTGGCCGGCGGATCGGGTCGTCATCCTTGACGAATACGATCTTACTGATCCAGCGTCGGAACGTCCGTCGGAGGTGTGATGACGGGCAACGATAATTCGATACGACCCGCACGGCGTATCTCAAATCATTGGTACCCGCGTGCTGGGTGGCGGCCCGGCCGTCTCTTCGATACCTGGCATGTGCTGTTCGATGACGTACCCGAAGTGCGGGAGTTGGCGGCTCGATGCAGAGATGCCCTACGTAGCCTGCCAAACTTAAACATGGTGCCAGACGAATGGCTCCACATGACGGTTCAAGGAGTTGGCTGGTCCGACAAGCTCACCGACGCCCAGCTTCGATCAGTCGTTCGGTGTGTAACAGATGAATTGCACACCCTCGGTCGCATTAGCGTCCGTTTCGGACCACCGCTTGTCAAGGGGGAAGCGCTGGTCCTTCCCGCAGAACCAGTTGTGTATATGGATGAATTGCGAAATCGACTGCGAGTGGCAATTGAGAGAGCTCTAGGTGCGCCGCCATGGGTGGCGGCGGAGCAAATGCAAGGGTTCTTACCCCACGTGAGTGTCGCGTATGCGCGTTGTGACGCCGACGCCGGGCCGTACGCGCGAGCACTTGGTGTTGTGTCGCCCGCGGTCGCACAGGTTCCACTGCGGCATGTCGCGCTCATCCGTCAGGATCGCCGGTTCGGACCGGACTGGCGCTACACCTGGGACGAACACGCCAGGGTAGATCTGTGAGTCGGTTGCCATACCCTCTCCTGCCAAAGTCGGTTACATCGGTTACATCGGTAACACCGCAGGTCAGAGGCCATGTGGCGCGGTTACCGGCGAAGTTACTGCGGTTACACCCGTTGGCCGCCATGGGGCGTCACCCATCCCCTTCAGATGTCGGTTACATCGGTTACATCGGTAACACCGCAGGTCAGAGCCGTGTATGGCGGTTACGAGCGAAGGTACATCGGTTACACCGCGCGCGGGGAAGGGCGCTGCAACAGCCCCCCGCTGTTTCAGCGCTTGTGTTGCCTGGCGAGCAGCCGGGTGTTACCGATGTAACCGCAGTAACTGAGCCGGTAACCGCTCCGCACCCCTCTGACCTGGCATGTAACCGATGTAACCGATGTAACCGACTTTGGGAGGGGGAAAGGCCGGCGGCGGCCTGGTCGTCGGTGAGACGTGCCGGGGGATGGGGGAGTGGGCGAGGGCAGCGAGCCACCGAACGTGGCGAGAGATCCAGCCGGGGCTGGTTCACGGCGGACTAGACTTGAGAGCGTGACAAACGAGCCACGTGATGACCGCGAGGTCCAAACAGGAATCGAGCTGCGCACGCCATCATGGATGCCCGGAATCACTCTCAGCTTCAATTTCAAACGTACGTACGAAAAGCGCGCGCTCGACTTTGTCGAGTCCGTGGCCAATTTAGCAGCCGAGAGCCCCGAGTCTTTGGGTGAGCGGATAGCTGCTGGCGACAGGATTGCCGATCTCTTCAGCACGGCTTTGCCACGAGCCGTAGAGCGTGGAGACCAAGAGTACGTCGACGTCCTTGCCGGGCTTGTGGCTGCAGGGCTCATTGACGATGCAAAGTTTGACGAATCAGCCTACTTGGCGGCCAGGATTGTGAGGCTTGAACCAGTTCACATCCGCGTTTTGGCTCTACTTGACATGTCGACTACGTTTGAAAATCTAGACCAGGCAGGAGATATTGACATTTCTGGTATTGCCGAAGACATGCGATTAAGCGAGGGCGTTGTAGAAAATTGCCTTCGCGACATTGAAGACGTAGGATTCTTGGTGGCATCGCCGGTTCTCACGACGAACCATCGTGTTACAAACCTTGGACGCGCTGCAATTGTCGAAATTGTCCGAATAAAGACTGAGTTGCTCGCCAAGAAGAGTGGGCGCAACGCAGGCTAATGCGATGACATCTGGCGCTTGTGCCGGTTGCTCGACACCCCAACCCGGGCGGCTGGGGAGCCGCGCGCGATGGGTCAGGTCCGGTGCGCGTACGTGCCTGTAAATCTGTCTGCGTCGCCTCTCATGTGCACGGACGGCCTCCACCGCCGCATGCTTCCCCGAACAGCCGGCGCCCGGGGCATGTTGGCAGGTAGACGGAAGGCCAGACTGTGTCGGTCGTGCCAGATCCGTGCCAGATGGGGCAGGCAACCACGGGGAAGTTCGGCCTATCCGACGCAAACACGCTGGCAGGCATCTCGGCTGGTCACCGGGTTGTCGCGGATCTCAACCTCCAGGCTGGTCATGCCCTACCCTGAGTCGGGGGAGTGAGCCGCGCGATCGCCTCCGCCATGGTCTTCATCGTGGTTGCCTGGTCGCTTTGCACGCCACGATTGTTGCGCAACTCGCGATAGATCGCTTGCAGCACATCGTCGTCGTTCGTGTTGGTAGCACTTGTCCTGCGCACCCGGCGCTTCGAACGCATGCTCCTTTGCAGAGTATTTGAGCGTAGAGCCAAACCTAAAATACCGATCCCGATAATGCCAAGGGAAACCCGAAACCAGGCGTCAAATCCCGACATGCCCGCGACTGAAGCCCAAATTGCTGCTAAACCGGAAAGTCCAATCGCAAAGGGAGAAGTTTCATCTAACCAGTTTGGGTGCACGCGAGACGGAAAAGCCCAATCTGCTACGAGGCCCACGGCAAGTAAGGCCATCACGGCAACCAATATGGTCAGTGCAGCCGCAAGTACGGCGGTTCCGTTGCGTGGAACAATGCTTAGCGTTACGGCAGTGATGTACAGCACCGCCGCAGCCACAAGGTTTGCAATCAGATTTACAAAGACGTCGTGCAGAAATCTACTCATCGTTGTGTCGCTTCCCATATCGCATTGTTTGAACGCCGCCGTCGGCGCTTAGTCGTAAATCATTGAGCGAGAATGCGCTTCCTCGCAGGCCCGACATCACGTGAAATAGTAAGCTGTCGAGCATGCACTCCGCTGGTTCTCAGTTGGTGGAGGCCGGGTGACGGGGTAGCCAGGAACTGATCCAGTAATCGCGTGCGTACCCTCTGGCCAGGCATGTACCGGCAGCGCGAGTGCAGCTGTTCGGGTCTCATTCGTTGGTTGTTCAGGATGGCGAGCGCAGTGAGCACCGTTGGCGCGGTGGTGGGTGGTGTGAGGCACCGGACTGAGTGACTACCTGAGTGACAATCCCTACCGACTTCGGCGGACGTCCACGAACGTCAACGCACTGGATTGCGCAGGTCGGAGCGTTGGTAGAGCGTGAGTATTGGAGGCTGCGAAGTGCCTGGGGGTCAAGGGGTCGCAGGTTCGAATCCTGTCAGCCCGACGGTAGATGAAAACCCGCTGAATCTGGACGTATGACCAGGTCAGCGGGTATTTTTTTGCCCGCGTGTCGATCTTGCTCTCACTGTCCACATCGGTCTGTACTGGCTGGTAACCATGTGAATGGGAGGATTTTGGGAGGATCGCTTCGTGTGGGGCGATATGGGGTCGCGTTCGCTCTTGCGAATCATTGCCCCTAGATGGGTGATCTTATGGGCGCACGGGTGTGCCTGGAAGCCTGCCTCATGGTGCTGCTGTGGCCTTGGTCGACAGCGAACGTGGACCGCGACGACATCTGCCCGGGCATGCGGCCGGCGACCGAGTGGATGCCGTTGCTGACGTCTGCGCCGTGCTCGGTCAGGGCGGTGACCAACTCGACCAACTCGCGCTGTGCTTGCGCGGCGGGCGGTCCACGAGTCAGCACCTGCGATACCACGCGTGGCGCCCGGGCGCGGTCATTTACGCCGACGGCGGGTATGGGCGTGTCGACTGTCGTCGGTGATCCACTAGCTGTATGAGGCCGTGACATTGGTGACGCCGGTAGGGAGGCGGCTGGCTGGTGGCCGGTTTCCGGCGGCCGAATGGGGTCGATGATAGTTGTAGTGGATGTTCCAGATCTGCAGCGCTGCCGGCGCTGCTGATCCGAGGTCCATTCACGGGCGTAGAGGAATTCTTCGGCCAGGATCCGGTTGTAGCGCTCCACTTTCCCGTTGTGGCGGGGTGTGTAGGGAGTGATCCGCTGGTGGCGTGCTCCGAGAAGTACCTTCGCGAAGTCACGGGCGGGGTAGCAGGCGCCGTTGTCGGTGACGATCCGCTCGATCCGGGTGATGCCGTGCGCGGCGAAGAAGGCTCTGGCCCGGAACATGAACCCGATCGCGGTGAAGCTTTCTCGTCGTCGAGAGCTTCGGTATAGGCCAAGCGGGAGTAGCCGTCGACCGCGGTGTGCAGGAACGCATAGCGGGCGCGGCCGCAGCGTTTGGCTGCGGCTCGGGCTGGCCTCCTGGCAGCCGCGGCCGTGGACACGCCAGCCGCCGCCGTCGGGGATCCGGCCGACCTTCTTGATGTCGACATGGACCATATGCCCTGGTCGACGGGCGATGATCCGGCGTGGTATCCGGTTGGTTCGCCGCCCGGGTCCAGGAAGCGACGCCGGTTCAGCCCGAGCCGGGCCAAGTGCCGGCCGACGGTCCGCACCGAGACCGAGATGCCCTCGGCAGCCAGTTCCAACGCGATCCTGCGTGCCGACCATTTCCGGTCCTGCGCATTGCTCGATTCGGTTGACGAGCTCGCTGGGATCGTTGTCGGTGGCCGGTGCGGTGCGCAGGATCGGTCGAGCAGGCCGAGCTCGCCGAAGCGGCGGAACCTGTTGACCCACTTGATGCGCATTGCCGCGAGATGCCCATCTCGGCGGCGACGTGAGCGATCGGGCGGGTTCGGCAGCGGTGGACCAGCCGGTGGCGGCCCTCGATGGTGAGCGGGGCATTACGGTGGACACGGCGGTTCTTTCGGTCTTGGCTGAGGTGAGTTGGCGGCTTCACATCCTGCCGCCGAAAGAACCGCCCCTTTCAGCCCGCCCCACACCCGTGTCACCAACGTCACGACCCGCAACAAC
>CAVSMR010000026.1:0-156480 GCA_963729115.1 uncultured Actinomycetota bacterium
ATGTAGACGGTGCCGACTGCTCCGGCGGCGGGGACGACGGCGGTGTCGACGGCGGGGACGACGGCGAGGACTATGGTGGGGCCGGCAGGCTCGGTGGAACGGACGGAGATGTCGGCGGCACGGTCGGCTCCGGCGACGGCTTGCCCGTCGACTCCCGGACACCCGCGGTGCCTCGGTGGACGGCGACCCCGGCGCCGGCGTGGCCGGGTCCGGCTCGGGCGGGACTGGCAGCAGGATCCCCGGCGGGCACAGCCACGGGTGCAGCCGCACGTCGGTGCTGTCGCTCGCCGCGCCGAGCGTCGCCGTGACGTGCACGTTCAGCGGCTGCTTCGTCGCCCGCACCGGCCACTGGCCCGGGTCGAGCTCGAACACGGTGGTCACCACCTCGTGCGGCGCCACGTCCCCGACCGTCGTGCACGTCGTCGCCTCACCGGTCGTGCACGTCATCTTCGAAGTTGGCGGAGATCAGGTGGGCCGGCTGGTCGACGGTCACGGTCACCGGCTTGGTGCTCGTGCCCGTGTTCTTCGCCCGCGCCTCGAGCGTCGGGTGCAGCCAGATGCCGGACAGCAGGCCGAGCCACTCCGCGTCCGCGCTGACCACGACCCCGTCCACGGTCGGCGGCGGCCGCACGTCGACGCGCACCGACACGTCGACGTTGATCATCGAGCCGGCCGTGATCGTGCCGGTGATCAGGCCGCCGGCGCTGCGCTTGGTGGCGAGCACCCGGAACAGCAGCGTGACCGACTCGCCCGGGTCCAGCCCGCTGGTGGTCGAGCACGTGACCGTGCCCGTGCCGCCCGGGCACTCGACGGTGTCCGCGCGCGCCGTGTTCAGGCGCAGCAGCGGTGCCGGGCCGTACCGGTCGCCGGCCGCCACCGCGGTCACGCCGGGCGGCAGCCGCAGCGTCGCGGTCACCGGTTCGGACCTCGTACCGCCCGTGTTCCGCACGGTGATCGGCAGCTCGGCGGGCCCGCCGCCGGCGACCAGGCTGACCGGCGCGGCCTGGCTCGCGGACAGGCTCGCGGGCGCCGGCGCGGCCGGCGGCACCGGTGCGGGGGGCGGTGCCGGTTCGTTCGGCGGCTGGGCCGGTGGCTCCGGTTGTGGCGCCTGCGGTTGCTGGGGTGGCGCGTTCGGCGCCGGCGGCTGCTCTTGAACGGGCGGCGGCTGCTGCGCGGGCGGCTGGGTCGGCGCCGGCGCCTGCTGGGTCGGCAACGGCGCCGCGGCGGGCAGCTTCTGGCTGCCGCCGCCCGCGGCCAGCCCGACCGCGACGGCCGCGGCGAGCGCGACCCCGGATGCGGCCACGCCGATGAGCTGGCGGGGCGCGGAGGTCGCCGCACCGGCCGCGCTGCCCGCGGCGCCACCGGCGACCGCTGTCGCGCCGGTCGCGGTGATCGCGCCACCCTTGGCCGCGGCGGCCAGGTAGCCGACCGTGCCGACGCCGAGCACCAGCGGCGCGACGAACCCGCGCATGGCGCCGTTGACGTCCGCGAGCTCGGCAGCCAGCGCACGGCACCGCGCGCACTCGTCGAGGTGTGCCTCGACCTGAGCCTTCTCCCGCTTGGCGAGCCCGCCACGGGTCCACGCGCCCAGCCGCTCCGCGGTCGCCCGGCAGCGGGCCTCGGTGGTCTCGGCGAGGTGCACCTGCAGGTACGCCTGCCGCAGGCCCTCGCGGGCGCGGTAGGCGAGCGCGGCGACGCCGTTGGCCGTGAGGCCGAGGATCGGCGCGACCTGGGCCGGGGACTGGCCCTCGACCTCGGTGTGCCACAGCACGGCCTGCCAGCGTTCGGGCAGCCGGGCGAACGCCTGCGCGGCGAGCGAGCGCTCCAGCCCGGCGACGGCGGTGTCCGCGAACGGCTCGGCCACCTTCGTGCCGCCGGTGGACTCGAGGTCGTCCGACAGCTCGATGCGGCGGTCCCGCCGGGTCTTGTCGTACGCGGTGTGCCGCAGCGCGGTGAGCAGGTACGCGCGGAACGAGCTGTCGGGACCGCGGCCGCCGCGCAACGTGTCGAGAACCTTGGCGAACGCCTCGGAGACCAGGTCGTCCATTTCGGCAGGGGAACGGGTCAGCTGCCGGGCGAGGTTGTACGCGGCCGCGACGTGCCGCTCGTAGAGCGAGCCGTACGCGGAGACTGTGCCCTTGCGCACCGCGTCGATCAGATCCGCATCGCTGGGTCCCGTGATGCCTGCGGGAACGGTGGCCACTGTCCTCCCTCTTTCGCACGTGCCAGGCCCCGACCCGGCCTGACGAACGAGCCGGACGCACCCGAGACACGCTCCCGCGCACAGTGTGACGGGTCCCGCCGAATGCGGCACCCGCGATCACCGGAATGGAGGTACGACCACGCCTCAGCGGCCGAACCGGCCTCGTTTCGCCCAAACGGCGTCACGGAAGTCGGTTCGCCGCGTTTCTAGGAACGAGAGTGGCTGAAAGGTGGGATGAGTAAGTGACAGTACGTGAGGCTGGGTCGCGCTCATCCCGTGACGACGCCGAAGGTACTGAAAGGGCGATGCGGGTACTGCGTGTCCGGTGGCGGACCGCGAGCATCGCCGCGGGTTGGCGCTTCCCCAGCGACTGGGGCCTGCCCGAGGTCGACGGCGTCTGCGCCGCGGTCGCGCAGCGGACCGACCTGTCCGGACCCCTGGCCGGTCTCGGCCGCGCCCGCGCGGACGCCGGTGCCGGACTCGACGAGACGCTCACCGACGTCGCCGCCCTGCACGCCGTCATCACCACGCCGCAGAGCCGGAGCGGGCTCGTCGCCACGGACCCGGACGCCGCGCCCACCGCCCTGATCCGGGCGGCCGCGCTGGCGTGGGCCGACGCGTCGAACGGTGACCTGGGAAACACGGAGGCGACGGAGAGCCTGACCAGCCTGTCGACGCAGGCCTACCTGCGCACCCGCCTCGGCGAGGTCTACCGCCAGGCCACGCGCGACGTGGTGCCGGTGGCGCAGAGCCACTCGCTGCTCGTGGTGACGCTCGACCTCTCGGACGTGGTCGGCTGGTCGCGGCTGATGGCCATGGTCCTCGTGGCCGACGTGCTGCGGGACGTCTTCGACGGCGGCGAGAGCGTCGCGCTCCTGGGCCCGTCGGTGGCGGTCGTGCTCGGGTCGCGGAACTCCGCGTTCGGCGACCGCTCGCTGACCGCCGGCGGGTTGATCACCGAACGCCTGTCCACCGACCCACAGCTCGCCGACCGCCGGCCGCGGCTGCGCGTGGAGAAGCTCCCCGCGACCCTCACCGAGGCCCGTGCCCAGCTGGCGCGCATCGGCCGCGCGTAGGCACTCCCCGGTTCGTCACCCGAGGGACGACCTCAGCCACCCGGAAGGCGCCAGTCCACCGGCGGGTCCTCGCCGACGCGGCCGTCGACGGCCTCGCGCAGCAGGTCCGCGTGGCCGGTGTGGCGGCTGTACTCCTCGATCATGTCGCAGATCAGCCGCCGCAGGCTCGGGTGGTTGCCCGCCCCGTCCGACACGTCGGCGAGCTGGTCCAGCCCACCCTGCGCGAGCGCCGCGGCGACCCGCGCGCGGGACCGGCCGACCGCGCCGTCCCACAGCGCGTACAGCTCCGCGGGGCTGTCGCCGGCCGCCGAGGTGAACGGCCAGTCCGCGCTGTCCCACGTGGTGAAGTCCCACAGCTCACCCGGTGGGTCCCCGCGCAGCTTCGTCGCGAACATGTGGTCCTCGATGAACGCCAGGTGCTTGAGCAGCCCGCCGAGCGTCATCGCCGAGGCACCGACGCGGGCGGCCAGCCCGGCCGCGTCGAGCCCGTCGGCCTTCCAGCGAAACGTCGCGCGCATCCGCTCCAGCGAGCCGAGGAGCTGCTCGGGCTCGGAGCCGGCCAGCGGCGGCTCCCACGGGGGAGCGGTGTAGGTCATGGCGCCACGCTAGCGGGGCGGGGCGGTGCCATCGGCCCGCGCCGGGCCGTGGTTTCCTTGCGAGCGTGCGCGAGACCCTCCGGGCCACCACCCCCGCCGTCCCCGTCGAGGACGGTCACTGGCTCGCGCGCTCGCTGCGCCGCCTGTTCGCCTCCCGGTACGCGCTCGCGCTGTTCGCCGTGCCCGCCGGGATGCTCGTCGCGGGCGTCGTCAGCTGGGTGATCGACTGGCGGCTCGGCGTCGACTCGGCCGTGTACCGGTCCGGCGCGGTCGCGCTGCTGACCGGAGAACCGTTGTACGACAACGACTTCCTCTCCGCCGAACCGCCGTGGGCGCGCCTGCCGTTCACCTACCCGCCGACCGGCGCGCTGCTGTTCGTCCCGCTCGCGCTGTTCCCCACCCAGGTCTCCTGGGGGATTCTCGCCGCGATCTCCGTCCTCGCGCTCGCCCTGGTCGTCCGGATCGCGATCGAGGCGACCCGCCCGTCCTGGCTGCCCCCGGCCAAGGCCACGATCCTGATCACGATCGGCGCGCTCGCCCTCGAACCGGTGTGGCGCACGCTGTTCCTGGGCCAGATCAACCTGATCCTCATGGCGCTCGTGGTCACCGACGTCCTCGTGCTCGGCACGGTCGCCGGCCGCGCGCGCCGGCTCGGCGGCGTCCTCGTCGGCGTCGCCGCGGCGGTCAAGCTCACGCCGTTGATCTTCGTGCCGCACCTGTGGCTCATCGGGAGGCGGGCGGACGCGGTCCGCGCGCTCGCCACGTTCGCCGCGCTCCAGGCCCTGATCTTCGCGATCCTCCCGCACGACTTCGCCCGCTTCTGGACGGTCGCCGTCACCGACCCGGCCCGCACCGGGCCGACGTTCTGGGCGGGCAACCAGTCGCTCAACGGGCTCGTGCTGCGCCTGTCCGACCTCGCCCCGTGGGCGCTCGCGGCCGCCGCCGGCATCGGTGCGCTGCTCGCGGTGCCGGCGGTGTTCTTCGCCCGCCGGTTCCACCGGGCCGGGCAGCCGCTCGCCGCGCTGCTGGTCACGGCGTTCTTCGGGCTGCTGCTGAGCCCCGTGTCCTGGTCGCACCACTACGTGTGGGTGGTACCGCTGATCGTCCTGCTGCTCGCCAGGCTGCCCGGCCGCACGGGGGTGCGCGTCGCGCTCGGCGCGGTCGTGCTCGTGTTCGCCAGCTGCGTGCTGCTGATCATGCGCACGTCTGACCCATCGCGCCCGCCCGGCAGCAAGCCCGAGCTCGAGTGGACACCGCCGGAGGTCGTGCTCGGCAGCGCGTACCTGCTCGTGCCGCTCGTCGCGGGCACCGTGCTGCTCGTGCGGGCCCTGCGGACGCGAGGGAGGTGACGGCATGGACCCGCGGACCGGCCTGCCGGTCGTCGGCATGGTGGGCGGCGGCCAGCTCGCCCGCATGACCCAGCAGGCGGCGATCGCGCTGGGCCAGTCGCTGCACGTGCTCGCCACGTCGGCGGACGACTCGGCCGCTCTCGTCACGCCCAACGTCACGCTGGGCTCGCACGAGGACGTGGCGGCGCTCGCGTCGTTCGCGGCCGGTGTCGACGTGCTGACGTTCGACCACGAGCACGTGCCCACCGAGTACCTGCGCGTCCTCGTCGAGCACGGGGTGGTCGTGCGGCCCGGGCCGGAGGCCTTGCTGCACGCGCAGGACAAGCTCGTGATGCGGCACAAGCTCGCCTCGCTCGGCCTCCCGGTGCCGCGGTTCGCCGCGGTGTCCGAAGTGGACGATGTGGTCAAGTTCGGCGACGAGCACGGCTGGCCGTGCGTGCTCAAGGCAGCCCGCGGCGGCTACGACGGCCGCGGCGTCTGGTTGCTCGACGGCGCGGAGTCCGCCCGCGAGCTCGTGCCGCGGCTGCTCGAGGGGGGCACCCCGCTGCTCGTCGAGGAACGGGTGGCGATGCGCCGCGAGCTCGCCGCGGTCGTGGCGCGCTCGCCGTTCGGCCAGGGCGGGTGCTGGCCGGTGGTGGAGACAGTGCAGGCCGAGGGGATCTGCGTCGAGGTGCTCGCCCCGGCGCCCGGGCTCGACGAGGGCCCGGCCGCGGACGCCCAGGAGCTGGCGCTGCGCATCGCCGCCGAGCTCGGCGTCGTCGGCGTGCTGGCGGTCGAGCTGTTCGACACCGCGGACGGGTTCGTCGTCAACGAGCTCGCCATGCGTCCGCACAACTCGGGTCACTGGACCATCGAGGGCGCGGCCACGTCGCAGTTCGAGCAGCACCTGCGCGCCGTGCTCGACTACCCGCTCGGCGCCACCGCACCGCGCGCGCCCGCGGTCGTGATGGCCAACGTGCTCGGCGCGCCGCAGCCGCCGGCGATGGGCCCCGACGAGCGGGTGCACCACCTGTTCGCCCGCTACCCGGACGCGCACGTGCACTACTACGGCAAGCAGGAGCGGCCCGGTCGCAAGATCGGCCACGTGACGGTGCTCGGCGCGCGGATGGCGGACGTGCGGGAGCGGGCCCGGCTGGCCGCGCACTGGCTCGCGCGGGCCGAGTGGCTCGACGGGTACGACATCCACACAGGGGAGCAGCGATGACAGCCATGGTCGGCGTGATCATGGGCAGCGACTCGGACTGGCCGGTGATGCAGGCCGCCACCGGTGCGCTGGACGAGTTCGAGGTGCCCTACGAGGTCAGCGTCGTCTCCGCGCACCGCACCCCGCGGCGGATGCTCGACTACGCCGCCGGCGCGGTCGACCGCGGTCTGCGGGTGATCATCGCCGGCGCGGGCGGCGCCGCGCACCTGCCGGGCATGGTCGCGTCGGCCACGACGCTGCCGGTGATCGGCGTGCCGGTGCCGCTGAAGCACCTCGACGGGCTCGACTCGCTGCTGTCGATCGTGCAGATGCCGGCGGGGATCCCGGTGGCGACGGTGTCGGTCGGTGGCGCGCGCAACGCCGGGCTGCTCGCGGTGCGCGTGCTGGCCGTGTCGGACGAGAAGCTGCGCGCGCGGCTGGCGGAGTTCCAGGCCGAGCTGGAGCGGCTCGTGCTCGACAAGGACGCCGCGCTGCGCGCGAGCCTCGATGATGTGACGTCGGACGACTCGACGGATCCTGGCGTGAACGGGCGCTAACATCTGGGTGTTACGGACGCACGTGGAGGTGGCGACGGTGGAGGGCCTGTACCAGCTGAGCGAGGAGCACGAGGCGCTGCGCGAGGCCGTGCGTGCGCTCGCGGAGAAGGAGATCGCGCCCCACGCCGCCGAGGTCGACGAGCAGGAGCGGTACCCGGCGGAGGCCCGGGACGCGCTCGCGCGGGCCGGGTTCAACGCGGTCCACGTGCCCGAGGAGTACGACGGCCAGGGCGCTGACGCGATCGCCGCGTGCATCGTGATCGAGGAGGTCGCCCGCGTCGACGCGTCGGCGTCGCTCATTCCCGCGGTGAACAAGCTGGGCACCCAGCCGATCCTGCTGTCCGGCTCGGACGCGGTGAAGAAGCTGGTGCTCCCGTCGATCGCGTCGGGCGAGGCGTCCGCGTCGTACGCCCTGTCCGAGCGCGAGGCCGGTTCGGACACCGCGTCCATGCGCGCCCGGGCGGTCCGCGACGGGGACACGTGGGTGCTGAACGGGACGAAATGCTGGATCACCAACGCCGGCGAGTCCACCTGGTACACGGTGATGGTCGTGACGGATCCCCAGGCGGAGAAGAAGGCCAACGGCATCTCGGCGTTCGTGGTCCACAAGGACGACCCCGGCTTCTCGGTGGGGCCCAAGGAGCGCAAGCTGGGCATCAAGGGCTCGCCCACCCGCGAGATCTACTTCGAGAACTGCGTGATTCCGGCGGACCGCATCATCGGCGACCCGGGTACCGGCTTGAAGACCGCGCTGCGCACCCTGGACCACACCCGCCCGACGATCGGCGCGCAGGCGCTGGGCATCGCGCAGGGCGCGCTAGACGCTTCCCTCGCGTACGTGAAGGACCGCCGCCAGTTCGGCCAGCGAGTGGCCGACTTCCAGGGCGTGCAGTTCATGCTGGCCGACATGGGCATGAAGATCGAGGCCGCCCGCCACCTGGTCTACGCCTCCGCCGCCGCCACCGAACGAGGCGACAAGCGCGCGGGTTTCATCGCCTCAGCGGCGAAGACCTACGCCTCCGACACCGCGATGGAGGTGACCACGGACGCGGTCCAGCTCTTCGGCGGCGCGGGCTACACAAAGGACTTCCCGGTGGAACGCATGATGCGGGACGCCAAGATCACCCAGATCTACGAGGGCACCAACCAGATCCAGCGCATGGTCATGGCCCGCGCCCTGCTCAGGGGCTAGACCACGCGCAGCGTGAAACCCTTGGCCAGGCACGAATAGGGCCCGGCGCTCACGGCGTGGTGCCGGAGCGTTCGGCGAGCTCGCGGAGCCGGGCGACGTAGTCGGGCCACCAGGAGTCCTCCACGTGTGGGAGGTTGGGGACCCGCTGGTGGAATCCTCGGCTGCCGTCGATGGACTCGCGCAGGATGTCCAGGTGGCCGGCGTGGCGGGCGGTCTCCGCGATCATGTGGGTCAGCAGGTGGTGCAGCGTCGTGTCCGGTGGGGACCACCATGGCACGCGGGCCGGGGCGTCCAGCGTCAGCTCGGCGATCGTCGCGTCGGCGTGGGTCTGGGCTTCGCGGTAGCGGGTCACGATCTGCGCGGGCGACTCCGCCTCGGTGGCCCACATGTCGGCGTTCGGCTCGTTCGACGGCGGTGGTCCCGGGAAGGGGCGGCCCAGGCAGTCGCCGAAGTACTCCGCCTCCAGGCCTGCCAGGTGCTTCACCACGCCCAGCAGGTTGGTGCCCGTCGCCGTCATCGGCATTCGCTGGTCTCGCTCCGTCACGCCCTCGAGCTTCCACAGCACGGCGTCGCGCTGCGCCTGCAGGTACTCGCACAGGGTCTGCTTCATGGCCCGAGAATGTCAGGTCAGCGCCGCCAGCCGACACAGAATTTCGTCGACCGACGCCACCGGGTCGGTGATCGGGAACTGCACCGCGCGGATCACTCGTGCCGGGTCGACGATCAGCGTCAGCCGCTTCAACCGGTCCACCCCCGCCGCGCGGAAGGTCGGCAGGCGCAGCGCCGCGGCCAGGGACAGGTCCGCGTCGGACAGCAACGGGAACGGCAGCGACGCGTGCTCGGCGAACGCCCGCAGCTGGTCCGGACGCTGCGTGCTCAGCCCGTGCACCGCCACCCCGCGGTCGGCGAATGCCGCGTGCCGGTCCCGGAAGGTCGTCGACTCCAGCGTGCAGCCCTCGGCCCCCGGAATGGCCGACCAGTCCGGCGGATACGGGTTGCCGGCCGGAGCGAACGCGCCCGGGAACGCGTACAACACAGTCCACTGTGGACCGGCCGGGTCCACCGGCGTCGCCCGGGACGAGGGCAGCTCGAACGGTGGCACGCGCCGGCCGACCAGCGCCCGGACCCGCCGCGCCTCCGCGGAGGCCGGGGACGTGGTCGCGGTCAGCGTGCCGTCGCCGGCCACGTACCGCGCACCCCAGTCCTGCAGCGCGATCAGCACCGGCAGCAACCCGCGCCCGGTCCCGGTGAGCCGGTACTCGAAGCGCGGCGGGTGCCGCGAGTAGTGCTCCTTGGCCAGGACCCCGCTGGCCACCAGCGTCCGCAGCCGCTCGGCCAGTGTCTTGCGGCTGATCGAAAGCTCCCGTTGCAGCCCGTCGAACCGGGTGATGCCGCGTGCGATGTCGCGGACCACGAGCAGCGTCCACCAGTCCCCGACGACGCCGAGCGCCTGGGCTATCGCGCAGTCCGCCTCGGCGAGCTCGTTGTGCTTCATGCCGCCTCGCTTTCGGCCATCGCCTGCCCATATTAGGGAGCGACGGCGCGCCGCGGCGGCGTTTCAGGTCAGCTCGACGGTGGTCCGCTCGGACTCCCGGTACTTCGCCAGCCGGGCCGGGTCCGGGTTGGTCACGGCCACCAGCGACCCCTCGGCGGCCAGCACGGCGAGGAACGTGAGCACCCCGTCCGGCACCGTCCAGTCCAGAGTGGACAGCACGCGGGCGCCGCGCTCGATGCCGAGGTCCGCGGCGCGCGACCGCGCCGCCGCGAGCACGGAGTCCACTGTGGAGCCCGCGAGGCACGGGGTGTCCGGCGTGACCGCGGTCAGCGCGTGGAAGTCGTCGCCGTGCACGCGGGCCTCGGCGATGTAGTCGACCACCCCGGCGGGCACGTCGCCCCGGAGGTCGCGGCCCATCGGGTCGAGCGACACCGCCGCGACGACCGACGCGCCGGGGGCCGCACCGGAGGGCGGCACGAACGCGACGGCCGCACCCGCGGGCTCGGCGACGACCTCGGCGCCGCACCACCACGCGCCGAGCAGCACGCCCGCGGTCTGCCAGTGCGCCGGCAGCAGCACGGCCACCCGCGTGCCCGGCTCCACGTCGTACTCGTCCACCAGCCAGTTCGCGGTCTTCGCCGCCCAGTTCGTCAGCGTCGCGGTGGACAGCTCCACCCGGCTGCCCGCGGCGTCGTCGTAGTGGGTGACCAGCGGCCGGGCCGGCGAGTAGGGGCGCAGCAGGATCTCGGTGAGGCTCAACGACTTCTCCCGATCAGTCGACACAGGGCGCGGCCGCGCGGTCGCCCGCGGCGCTGAGGTCCAGCAGTGCCGGGCCGGCGAGCTTGGCGCGCGTGGGCGTCGGCGTGGCCGGTGGCGGCGGGGCCTGCGGCTTGCCGGACACCAGGCTCGCCACGTACTCGTGTACCGCCGGCACGTCGACGGTGATGATGCTCTGCCCGCGGTCGTTGCGTGCGCCGACCGCCGTGACCGGGATCGTCACGAACCGCATCCGGCCGCTCGCGAGCGCCTGCGCCTGGTTCACCAGCTCCAGGAAGTGCAGCCCGGAGTCCATCACGACCGACTTGGACACCGCGTCCTCGAGCGCGTTCAGCTTGGCGTTGTTCGCGAGCAGGTCGCCGGAGAGCACCTTGTTCATGGCCGAGGCGAGGAACGTCTGCTGCCGCACGATCCGGTCCAGGTCGCCGCGCGGCAGGTTCTTGCGCTGCCGCACGAACGCCACCGCGTCGCCGCCGCGCACGGTCTGCGGGCCGGCCGCGAACGACGCGCCGGAGTCCGGGTCGCTCGTCGAGTTGTTCAGGCACACGTCCACGCCGTCGATGACCTCGGTGAGCAGGTAGAACCCGTACAGGCTCACCTCGGTGTAGTGGTCGACGCGCACGCCGGTCAGCCGCTGCACGGCCTTGATCAGCGCGGTCCGCCCGGCGTCGTCGGACTTGCGGGCGATCTTCTTGCGGTCGCTCTCGCCCTCGTCGACGAGCCGCCGCTCGGTCAGCGCCTTCGTGATGCCGAACGCGCCGTTGATCTTCTCCTTCTTGGCGAGGCCGGGCACCTTCACCGACGTGTCGCGCGGGATGGAGATCGCCGCGCCGCGCCCGCCGTCGCGCGGGATGCGCAGCAGGATCAGCGTGTCGGTGTTGAGCGTCGCGGTCGCCTCGGTACGCAGCTCCCGGAGCAGCTCGTCGGACAGCGGGTTGCCCTGCATGTCGGTGCGGCTGTCGTTGCCGACGATCAGGATGTCGTTCGCGCCGTCGTCCGGGGCCGCCGCGTCCGCGCCGTCCTGCGCGACGCTGACCGCGTCGGTCGTGTTCTTGCTGTCGTCCAGCTGGTCCACCCGCAGGTAGACCACCGACATCGCGGCGAGCACGGCGGCGGAGAGCAGGCCCGTCAGCACGCGGCAGACGATGAAGAACGGCGAGGTCCGGCGGCGGGGCCGGCCGGCGGGCTCGGGCGCCGGCGCCTCGGCGGCCTCCTCCAGGTCGTCGGGCCAGCCCCGGACGGTGCCGACGGCGGTGGCGTAGGCGGTCGGGTCGCTCGGCCCAGCAGTGTCCCGCACCCCCGCTCACCTCCCCCTTGTCCCAGCTCGGCACCCGCGCCAAGGCTAACCGCTGGGCACCGCGCGCCAGGCCCGTTCGGCCTGTCGTTCACCGGTCGGGGGACGTTAGCTAGTTCACGCAGTTGACGCCGTCCGCGTCGATCTGCGGCTTCGGCATCGTGTTCGAGGCGGCCGGGTCGTCCGGCGAGGTCGGTGAGGTGGGCTCCGCCGGCGAGTAGGGCGGGGTCGGCTGCAGCCCGACCACGCGGCCCCCGCCGAGGCCGGCGGTCGGCTGGTAGTCGGTGCCGACGACGATCGAGAGCCGGCCCGGCCGCTGCGCGGCGTCCTCGACCACGGAGAACGAGCCGCCCAGCTGATCGGCTGCGTACTGGGCGAGGTTCTCCTCGCCGGGCGCGTAGCTGATCACCGAGGCGTCCTGCACCGACGTGTCGCCGATGTCGCCCGGGTTGAAGCCCTTGGCCGCGAGGCTGTCGCGCACCATGGCGGCGAGCCCGCTCGTGGTCGAGCCGTTCTGCACGTCCACGGTCACCAGGCCCAGCGACGGCCGGTCGCCCTCGTCCGGCGTGGTCGTGCCGGTCTCCGGGCCGCCGGGTGGCGGGGTGGTGGTGGTCGTCGTGGGCGGGCGCGAGGACGAGGACCCCTGCTCGTCCTGGGTCAGCGCGCGGACGAACCGCGCCACCTGCTTCGGGTCGACCTCGAGCACGTCCGCACCGCCGATCCGGGCGTCGCCGACGACCGGGATCCGGTAGAACTCGATGCCCGAGCTGGACAGGCCGGACATCTGCGCGGCGAACTTCGACAGCTCCCAGCCGTCGCTCAGCACGACCGACTTCTGCACGGCGCCCACGAGCTGGCGGACCTTCGTGGGGCTGGTGAGCATGTCCGCGGAGAGCACCTTGTTCGCCAGTGCGCCGAGGAACGCCTGCTGCCGGACGATCCGGTCGAGGTCGCCGTTGGGTAAGCCGTGGCGCTGGCGGACGAACGCGAGCGCCTTGCGGCCGGCGATCGTCTGCACGCCCTTGATGAACTCCGCGCCGGACTTGGGGTCCTCGGTGGCCTCGTTGACGCAGACGTCCACGCCGCCGATCGCCTTGGTGACCTCGTAGAAGCTCGCCAGGTTGACCTCGGCGTAGCGGTCGATCGTGACGGCCTTGCCGATCAGGTTCTGCACGGTCGCGATCAGGTTCTTGCGGCCGATCACGGTGGCCCGCGCGTCGAGCTGCTTCTCGTTGGCGACCTTGTTGCCGAGCTCCTCGCGGGCGTCGTTGTAGGCGTAGGCGAACGCGGAGTTGAGGCGGTGGTCGCCGAAGCCCCCGGCGAGCTCGACCCACGAGTCGCGGGGGAACGAGATCGCGATCGCGCGGGTCCCGTCGACCGGGATGTGCACGAGGATCATCGTGTCCGTGTTGCGCTCGCCCTCGCTCTCGCCGGCGTTGAGGAAGTCCAGGACCTCGCGGGAGAGCGGGTGCCCGAAGGCGTCCGTGCGGCTGTCGATGCCGACCAGGAGCATGTCCACTGCGCCATCCAGCGGAACGCGTTGGTCCTCGATGTCCTGGGAGATCACGTCGGTGGTGACGGAGCCCTCGTCGACGTCACCGACGGCCCACCAGCCGTAACCCATGGTGCCGAGCACCGCCACCGACACGATGGAGACGACCGTGCGCAGGGTGTTTCGCCCGGCCTTCCGCCAGCCGCCGCTCGCCTGTGGGTGAGCAGCCAGCACCTGCGTACGTTCGTCCACGCACGCTCCTCCCCGTCCCCCGACGGAACTTGACCAGTAGGATACCGAGGGTTGACCTCGGCAGCAGGTGTCTCCCTATCTATTAGGACGCAATACTGCCCCTGGTCGGTTTACTTCCGAGTGAAGGAATTGGTGGAGATCTATGCGGGTGCTGGTCACCGGGGGTGCCGGGTTCATCGGTTCGCACTACGTCCGGAAGGTTCTGGGCGGGGCGTACGACACGATGGCCGACGCCGAGGTGGTGGTGCTCGACAAGCTCACCTACGCGGGCAGTGAGTCCAACCTGGAGTCGGTGCGGGACAACCCCCGGCTGCGGTTCGTCCGCGGCGACATCTGCGACGGCGACATCGTCCGCGAGGTCATGGCCGGCGTGGACCTGGTCGTCCACTTCGCCGCCGAGTCGCATGTGGACCGTTCCATCCTCGGCGCCGCCGACTTCGTGATGACCAACGTGGTGGGCACGCAGACGCTGCTGCAGGCCGCCGTGGACGCGGGCGCCGGCAAGTTCGTGCACGTGTCCACCGACGAGGTGTACGGGTCGATCGCGGAGGGCTCCTGGACCGAGGAGCACCTGCTCGAGCCGAACTCGCCGTACTCGGCGTCCAAGGCCGGCGCGGACCTGATGGCACGCTCGTTCTCCCGCACGCACGGCCTGGCCGTGTGCGTCACGCGATGCTCGAACAACTACGGGCCGCACCAGTTCCCGGAGAAGGTCGTCCCGCTGTTCGTGACCAACCTGATGGACGGCAAGAAGGTGCCGCTCTACGGCGACGGGCTCAACGTGCGTGACTGGCTGCACGTGGACGACCACTGCTGGGGCATCCAGCTGGTCGCCGACTCCGGCCGGCCGGGGGAGATCTACAACATCGGCGGCGGCACCGAGCTGACCAACGTGGAGCTGACCCAGCGCCTGCTCGACGCGTTCGGCGTGGACTGGTCCATCGTGGAGCGGGTGACCGACCGCAAGGCACACGACCGCCGGTACTCCGTGGACATCACCAAGATCTCCACGGAGCTGGGCTACCGGCCGCTGATGTCCTTCGACGAGGGGCTGGCGAGCACGATCGCGTGGTACCGGGACAACCGGGCCTGGTGGGAGCCGCTGAAGGTCCGCGCGAAGCTGCCCGGAAACTGACGTGGCCCTCGCACTCCTGATCCCCGGTGGTGGCGGGCAGCTCGGGCGCGAGCTCGTCGCGCGCGCGCCGGCCGGCGCGCAGGTGCGCGCGCCCGGGTCGGGCGAGCTGGACATCACCAACGCGGGCGCGGTCGTCGAGGCGGTGAAGACGCTCGCCGGTACGGCCACCGAACCCCCGGTGGTGATCAACGCGGCGGCGTACACGGCCGTCGACGCGGCGGAGACCGACGGCAACCGGGCGTTCGCCGTCAACGCCGACGGGCCGCGCGTGCTCGCGGCGGCGTGCTCGGCACACGACGTGCCGCTGATCCACGTGTCCACCGACTACGTCTTCCCCGGCGACGCGGCCAGTCCGTACGGGACCGCCGATCCGCTGGGACCGCGGTCGGTCTACGGCGTGACGAAGGCGGCCGGCGAGGAGGCCGTGCTCGGCTCCGGCGCGCGGGCCTGGGTGGTGCGCACGTCGTGGGTGTACGGCGCGCACGGCGCGAACTTCGTGAAGACGATGGCCCGCCTCGCCGGGTCGCGGGACGAGCTGTCCGTCGTGGACGACCAGCGCGGCTCGCCGACGTGGACCGGTGACCTGGCCGCGGGCCTGCTGGAGCTGGCCACGTTCGTGGCGGCGGGCAAGGAGCCACCCCCGGTGCTGCACGCGACGGGCGGCGGCGACACGACCTGGTGCGGGTTCGCCCGCGCGGTGTTCGAGGAGCTGGGCCTGGACCCGGCCCGGGTGCACCCGGCGACGACGGCGGACCACCCGCGGCCCGCCGCGCGGCCGGCGTACTCGGTCCTGTCGGACGAGGCGTGGCGCTCGGCGGGGCTCACCCCCCTGCGCCCGTGGCGCGAGGCGCTGACGGCAGCCTTCGCCGACGACGGCGACGCCTTCCGGGCCTGACGGCACCCGGACTCGCTGGGTCTACAGCTGGGCCAGCTCGGGGTTGCCGAACCTGGCCACGTAGTGCCAGACCCGTTTGAGGGCCTGCTCGTCGTACCGGCCGGTGCGGGACGCGTCGCCGATGATGCGGGGGTCCAGGTGGCCGTCGCGGGCCAGGGCTGCGCCCAGTGCCACGAACTCGCGACCTCGGTAGTCCGGGTTGCGGCGTAGCGCGTCCGTCGTCAGCGTGAAGCCGCCGTGCCATTCGACCGGGCAGGCCAGCGCGCCGGCCGCGGTCTCTGCCGGGGTGCCGCGGTAGCAGGGGTCGAGGACCAGAGCCTCGACGTCCCGGCCGAGGTCGACCACGCCGTGTACGTGGGCCTCGATGTAGTCGTCGAGCGCGTCCTTGTCGTCCGCCTCGGCCAGGGCGATCAGGGGCGACAGCCGGGCCGCCACGCCGAAGTGCTCGGGCTCGAAGACGCTGTCCGGATAGCAGAACGTGGTCCGCGCCAGGGTGTGCGGGGCGAGGCGCAGGTGGGCGGAGCCGAAGCGCGGTGAACCGCCGACCAGGCGCCGGCGGAAGTTCAGCGAGCCGTACTTGGGGCGGTCCGCCGCCGGGCCGTCGTCGTAGGTGCCGGCGAAGATCCGGCTCTCCCAACGCCAGCGGTCGCCGCCGGGGTGTGCGGTCAGGCCCCCGTTGCTGGTCCCGGTCTCGAACTGCGACCGGTACACCCCGTCGCGCGCCATGAGGCGCAGGATCGGCGTTCCGGCCAGGACCCGGTCGGGGTGGAAGTGCAGCGTCACCCGCCACGACGGGTCCGCCGGCTCGCCGGACGCCAGCGTCGTGACGTGCGCGATGGCCCGCTCGTGCGGCGCAGGCCTGGCGGCGGTGTCCACGAACGCCGGTGACCGGTCAGCCGGCCATCGCGCGGCGGTAGGCGGCCACCGTCAGTTCCGCGGTGCGGCGCCAGGTGAACTCGGCCGCGTGGGCGCGGCGGTCGGCCAGCATGGCGGGCGTCGGGGGGTTCTCCAGCGCCGCCACGAGGGCGGTGCCGATGGCCTCCACGTCACCGAACGGGACCAGGCTCGCGTGGCCGCCCGAGATCTCGCGCAGCGCCGGCACGTCCGAGCACACCACCGGCACGTCGCAGGCCATCGCCTCCAGTACCGGCAGGCCGAAGCCCTCGTCGCGGGAGGGCAGCACCAGTGCGGCCGCGCCGGCGACCACCGACCGCAGGTCCACATCGGACAGATAGCCGATCGCCCGGACGTTCTCGTGGTGGCTGCGGTGGCCCGGGCCGGCCAGCACCAGCGGCGGCAGGCCCGGGGTCGCCTCGTGGGCCTTCAGCAGCCAGCCCAGCGACTTGCGCGGCCCGGCCCCGCCGACGAACAGCAGGTACGCCTTCGGCAACCCGATCCGCCGGCGCAGCGCCTCGCTCGGCGGCCGGGCCGTGAACCACGCCAGGTCGACGCCCAGCGGCGTCACCACGATCTTGTCCGGCGAGATGCCCAGCCGGTCCGCCGTCACCTCCGCGACCGTGGCCGTCGGGGTCAGCACGACCGCCGCCCGCTCGGCCGAGCGGGCCACCAGCCGCGGCAGTTCGGCGTCGCTCGGCGCCAGCTCGTCCGGGGCGTCGAGGAAGGCCAGGTCGTGGATCGTGAGCACGCCGGCCGCGCGGATCGCCGCCGGCAGCACGAAGTTGGTGCCGTGCACGACATCGGTGAACCCCGCGAACAGCTCCACCGGCGGGAACGGCCCGCGCAGCCAGCAGCGGCGCAGCAGCCGCGCGGACACCGGCATGCCGCGTGCCCGCGACCCGTGCGGCAGCACGCGCCGCAGCTTGCGCCAGCCGCGCAGCGTGAACGCCACCGCGCGCATGTCCACATCGGACATCGAGGCGAGCTCCTCGGCGAGCGCGGCGGTGTAGCGGCCGACGCCGGTGCGCTCACCGAGCAGCGGGGTGGCGTCCAGCAGCACCCGCACCCGGCGTGCCCTAGCCATCCCGCCGGCCCTTCCAGCGCTCGGCGGCCAGGCGGCGCATCCGGCCGGCCGCGCGTCTGGTCAGCTCACCCGGGCCACCGGTGTCCAAATAGGACCGAACGAGGTCGATGTCGCGCCGGACGAGCTCACCCACGCGCAGCGGCTTGTTCGACACCAGCGGCTCCGCGCCCGGCAGCCGGTCCGCGGCCGGCACCGGGTTGCGGCAGAACGACACCAGCGGCGCGAGCACGTTGTCCCACGTGAACCGCTCGCGCACCAGGGCGATCCGCTCGCGGGCGCCGCGCGCGAACTCCTCGTCGTAGAGCGCCAGCTCCAGCGCGTCCGCGAGCGCCTGCGCGTCCTCGGCCGGCACCACCACGCCGAGCCGCTCGGCGCGCACGAGGTCGGCGAACGAGTCGCCGTCGGTCGTGACGATCGGCAGGCCCGCCCACAGGTAGTCGAGCACCCTGGTGCGGAAGGCGAACGTCGTCTCCACGTGCTCGTAGTGCGTGGTGACCCCGCAGTCCGCGTCCAGCAGCCAGTTCTGCCGCTCGTGGTAGGGCACCCACGTCTCGTTGAAGAACACGTGCGAGTCCGTCAGCCCGAGCCGGTGCGCGAGCAGCCGGGTCTGGCCGCCGATGTCCATGTCCGGCACCTCGGGGTTCGGGTGCCGCATGCCGAGGAACACCAGCCGGACGTCCGGGTGCCGCTTGGCGAGCAGGTCGATCGCGTGCACCAGCGTCAGCGGGTCGAACCAGCTGTAGACCCCGCCCGCCCACAGCACGACCTTGTCCGACGGCGCGATGTCGCCCAGCCCGCCCTTGATCGGCGACGCCGCCTGCTGTGGCGGCTTGCCGGGCAGGCCGAACGGCGCGACCGCGAGCAGCGAGCGGACCGTCGGGTCGCTGTCGTACAGCGCCGGGGTGAGCCGGCCGAGCGCGGTCAGGTGGCCGAGCCAGAAGTGCCGCTGCCGCTCGGACGCGCACAGGAAGAAGTCGCCGCGGTCGAGCTGGGAGTTCAGCACCTTCGTGACGCCGATGAGGTCCAGCGCGCGCTGCTCGTCGGTGTCGTCCTTGCCCTGCTCGAGCAGCTCCAGGTGCATGGGGTCGTAGATGTCGCAGACGACGATCTTGGTGGAGCTCGCCTTCTTCAGGTCCGGCACGAGCTCGAGCGCATGGCCCTGCAGGATCACCACATCGGCCCACCCGACGTGCGCGGGCAGCTCGCGGCGGCGGGCCCGGTGCACGGCGAACGGCGCCTCCGGCGGCGCGCACAGCGGGTTCACCGTGACCAGCCGGACGTCGTGCTCGGCGGCGAGCACGTCGGCCATGTTCCAGGCGCGGATCGCGGGCCCGGCCATCCGGTCGGAGAGCGCGTCGCCGGTGATCACGAGGACCTTGCGCCGCCCGCCGAACGCCTCCTCCAGCCCGAACACGTCGACCAGCACGTCGTGCGCGGCGAGGTAGCGCGGCAGCGGGTAGGCGGGCTCCATCGCGTTGCGCATCAGGCCGAGCAAGTCGGCGTCCGAGCGCACCCGGGCCGCCTGCTCGGCCTCGCGCGCGCTCGCCAGGGAGGGCAGGAGCTCGACGAACTGGTCGATCGCGAGCAGCCCGGCGAGGGTCGTGCGCGGGATCTCCACGGTGTCCTTGTCGAACTCCGGGCCACCGATGCGCAGCTGGGTGGGGTCGACGTCGCCGCGGGCGGTGGCCCGGCGCACGCACAGGGCCAGGGCGGCCGGCAGCGCCTTGGCGAGCGTTGCGTCGGAGAGGTTCTTGTACAGCGCGGCCAGGGCGTTGCGCTCCAGCAGGAACAGCTCGCGCGCGTTGTCCGCGGAGTCCACCTTGGCGATCGAGGCGTGGTGGCGGTGGAAGGTCAGCGAGCGCGGTTCGTAGCGCACCCGCCAGCCGCGCAGGTTCAGCCGCCAGCCGAGGTCGACGTCCTCGTAGAACATGAAGAAGCGCTCGTCGAAGCCGCCGAGCTCGCGGAACACCCCGGCGCGGACGAACATCGCCGAGCCGGTCGCGAACAGCACGTCGCGCGCCACGTCGTGCTCGCCGGTGTCCGGCCGGCCGGCGTGGCGCTTGTAGCCCATGCCGAACCAGGTCAGCCCCGCGTCGACGAAGTCGATGATCTCGCCGTCCCAGTCGAGGACCTTGCTGGCCACCGCGGCGACCGTCGGCTCGGCGCGCAGCACGTCGACGGCCGCGGTGACCCAGGCGGCGTGCGGGCGCGCGTCGTTGTTGAGGAACGCGAGCACGGTGCCGGTCGCGTGGCTCGCGCCGAGGTTGCAGCCGCCCGCGAAGCCCAGGTTGGCGCCGGACTCGATCACCTGCACGCCCGGCTCGCGGGCGATCCGCGCGGCGCTGCCGTCCCCCGAGTCGTTGTCGACGCAGATGACCTGCAGCGCCTCGGCGGGGTAGTCCAGCTCGTCGCGCAGCGCGCGCAGGCAGGCGATGGTGTCGTCGGCGCCGCGGTAGTTGACCACGATCACCGAGACGGCCGGTCGATGCGCCGGTTCGGGCACGCGCGCTCCTCGTTGTGATGGTGGGGGTTAGCCTGCCCTATCACACCACGTCACGATCCGTTAACGCCCCGGATTCACCGAACGCCACACCGTGGCACGGTCGGCCGTGGCCCGTCGGGTCACCGCCCGCCGCGCGCGTGCCAGCGGGACAAGGCGGACCAGCACCTCGGCGAGGACCTGCAGCCGTAGGCCGGTGCGGAAGTTCCAGGCCGCCGGCACGTCGCGGCCCAGCAGCCGGCGCACGGGCAGGACCGCGGTGAGCGCGGCGTACCGGGCGAGCTCGCGCAGGGCGACTCCGGCCGGGGCGCAGCGGACGAGCATGTAGAGCCGGTTGCGCTCGTTCCACCGGTGGAACAGCCGCGAGCCGGGCCGCGAGCTCGCGCCGTGCCGGTGGACCACCCGCGCCGCCGGCACGCTCACCACGGTCCGGCCGCGCAGCCGCAGCCGCCACGACGTGTCGGTGTCCTCGTAGTAGCAGAAGAACCCGGCCGGCACGCCGCCCGCGGCCGCCAGGTCGGCGGTACGCAGCAGGGCCGCCCCGCCGCAGAAGCCGAACACGTCCGTGTCCCCGGTCCGGTCGGTGTCGAGGTCCCGGCCGTGCCCGTCGGCCGTGAGCTCGACGCCGACGGAGATCACCGCGCCGGCCGCGGACTCCAGCCGCGCGCTCGCCGCGGCCGCCGCGGGGTTCCCGTCCAGCGCGTCCTCCAGCCGCGCGAGCCAGTCCGGGCCGGGGGCGGTGTCGTCGTTGAGCCAGGCCACGAACTCGGTGGCCACGTCCGGGCACACCGCGGCGAGCCCGCCGGCGTAGCCGGCGTTCGCGCGCAGCCGGTGGACCCGCGGGCGGGACGGGTGCGCGGCGAGCAGCGCGGCCGTGCCGTCGCCGGATGCGTTGTCCACCACCAGAACCCGGTGCGGCCGGGTCTGCGCGGCGACCGCGTCCAGGCAGGTGGCGATGTGCTCGCGGCCGCGCCAGGTCACCACAACGACCGTGGTTCGGGCCGTGTCGTCCCCGGTGGTCACGGCGGTCGACCGTACTCTGTGCCCGTGCCAGAGCTCGTCGTGCTCACCGAGCAGCTGTTGGCTCCGGTCCCTGGGGGCACGGGGCGGTACACGCGAGAGCTGGTGGCGGCGATGGCGGCGAGCCCGCCGCGGACCTGGACCGTCGCCGGGGTGACCGCCACCCACCGCGACCTGTCCGCCGCCGACGTCCCCGACGTGGCCGGCCCGCGCGCGCTGCCGCTGCCGCGCCGCGCGCTGACCGCGTTGTGGGAGCGCGGCGTGCACCTGTGGCCGGGGGGCGACGCCGTGCACGCGCCGACCCCGCTCGCGCCGCCGGCCCCCCGGCGCGGCCGCTGCATGGTGGTGACCGTGCACGACACCGTGCCGTTCACCCACCCCGAGACGCTGACCCGCCGCGGCGCCGCGTGGCACCAGGCGATGATCAGGCGGGCGACCCAGCGGGCCAACGCGATCGTGGTGCCGACCATGGCGGTCGCCGAGGACCTCGCCCGCCACGCGCCGGGCCCGGCCACCATCGCGGTCGTCCCGCACGGCGTGCCCGCGGCGTTCCGCGAAGAGGTCGGGTCCGCACAGGTACACGCCACCGTGACCGGCCTCGACCTGCCGGACTCCTACGTGCTCGCGGTCGGCACGGTCGAGCCGCGCAAGGGCCTGGACGTGCTGATCGAGGCCATGGCCAAGCCGTACGCGCCGGACCTGCCGCTGGTCGTGGTCGGCCCGACCGGCTGGGGCGGCGTCGACCTGACCGGGCTCGCCGAGCGGCACGGGCTCGCCGCCGGGCGGCTGCGGGTGCTGGGCCGGATCAGCGACACCGACCTCTCGGTCGTGCTGCGGCGGGCCGCGGTGCTGGCCGTGCCGAGCCGTGCCGAGGGGTTCGGGCTGCCCGTGCTCGAGGCGCTGGCCGCGGGCACGCCGGTGGTGCACTCGGACGTGCCCGCGCTGATCGAGGTCGCCGGCGACGCGGGCGTGTGCGTGCCCCGCGACGACCCGAAGACGCTGGCCGCCACGCTGCACGCGGTGCTCGACGACCCGGCGGGCACCCGGCGGCGGGTGGCGCAGGGCAAGCTGCGGGCGGAGGCGTTCACCTGGGAACACGTGGCCGCCGAGTTGTGGCGCCTGCACGTCCGCTTCTTCGAGACTGCTAGCGCGCGGTAGCCCATTTCGTAGGTTTTTCACCCGGTCGTGCCTGGCCGCGATCCATGCAGTCGTAGTCTGCACACGTGCCCGAACCGCGCGTGCTGATCGACGCGACCGCCGTGCCCGCCGATCGTGGCGGCGTCGGACGGTACGTCGACTCGCTCGTGTTCGCGCTCGACTCGGACGGCGCGGAGATCACCGTGGTGTGCCAGCCGCGCGACGTCGAGCTGTACGGGCGCCTCGCACCGCACTCGCGGGTCGTGCCGACCTCGGAGTCCAACGCCACCCGCACCGCGCGGCTGACCTGGGAGCAGACCACGCTGCCGCGGCTGGTCAAGCGGCTCGACGTGGACGTGCTGCACTCGCCGCACTACACGACCGCGCTGGCGAACCCGGCGGCGTCGGTGGTCACCCTGCACGACGCGACGTTCTTCACCGACGCGGTGCTGCACAACTCGATCAAGGCCCGCTTCTTCCGCGCGTGGACCCGCACGGCGCTGAGCCGCGCGTCGTTGTGCGTGGTGCCCTCGGTCGCGACCGCCGCCGAGCTCGCCCGCGTCGCGAAGGCGGACCCGCTGCGGCTGGAGATCATCCAGCACGGCGTGGACAGCGAGCGCTTCCACGTGCCGACCGCCGAGGAGGTCGCGGCCGCGCGGCAGCTCGTCGGGCTGCGGCCGGACGAGCGGTACGTGGCGTTCCTCGGCGCGCTGGAGCCGCGCAAGAACGTGCCGGCGCTGATCCGCGGGTTCGCGGCGGCGTGCCGGGGCCGCGACGAGCCGCCCGCGCTGGTGCTCGCCGGCCAGCCGGGCTGGGACCGTCAGGTGGAGCGCGCGCTGGACGACGTGCCGCACCGGCTGCGCGTGATCCGGGCGGGCTACCTGCCGTTCGAGACCCTCGCCGGGTTCCTCGGCGGGTCCGACCTGGTCGCGTACCCGTCGCTCGGGGAGGGCTTCGGCCTGCCGGTGCTGGAGGCGATGGCGTGTGGCGCGTGCGTGCTCACCACCCGCCGGCTGGCCCTGCCGGAGGTCGGCGGGGACGCGGTCGCGTACTGCGGCGTCGGCGCCGGGGACATCGCCGCGGCGCTGTCCGAGCTGCTCGACGACGCGGGGATGCGGGCGGGCCTCGCCGGGGCGGCGCAGCGGCGGGCGAAGGAGTTCTCCTGGCTGACGAGCGCGGAGGGACACCGGGCCGCCTACGAGCGGGCGCACCGGGTTCATCGCCGCGGTCGCTGACGTGCAGAATAGGACCTCGTGTCTGCGGAATATGGCCCTGAGCTGGCCGTCGTCATCGTGACGTACTCGCCCGGCGAGACGCTTGAGCGGTGCCTGGACACGCTCGGGAAGGCCACGTCACGGCCGGTGCGGGTGATCTTGGCGGACAACGGCTCCACCGACGGCGCGCCGGAGCGGGCCGCCGCCGAGCGGGAGAACGTGACGCTGCTGCGCACCGGCGGCAACCTCGGCTACGGCACGGCGGCCAACCGCGGCATCGCCGCGCTCGACGACTCCTACGGCTGGGTCGTGGTGTCCAACCCCGACCTGGAGTGGGGCGACGGCTGCCTGGACACGTTGCTGGAGGCGGCCTCCCGATGGCCGCGGGGTGGCGCGTTCGGGCCGTTGATCAAGGAGGTGTCGGGCGAGGTCTACCCGTCGGCGCGGCTGGTGCCCTCGCTGGGCCGCGGTGCCGGGCACGCGCTCTTCGTGCGGGTGTGGCCGTCGAACCCGTGGTCGCGGACGTACAAGCAGCAGGACACGTCGGTCTCCGAGCGGACCGCGGGCTGGCTGTCCGGTTCCTGCCTGGTGATGCGCCGCGAGGCCTTCGACTCGGTGGAGGGCTTCGACCCGCGCTACTTCATGTACTTCGAGGACGTCGACCTCGGCGACCGGCTGGGCCGGGCCGGCTGGCAGAACGTCTACGTCCCGTCGGCCGAGGTCGTGCACATCCAGGGCCACTCCACGGCCCGCTCGTCGGACGCCATGCTCGCCGCCCACCACCGCAGCGCGTACCGCTACATCTCCGACCGGCACCGCGGCTGGCACTGGGCTCCCGTCCGGTGGGCCATCCGGGCGGGACTCGCGCTGCGCCTCAAGCTGGCGACCCGCAAGCCCTGACGCCGCCGCGCCTCCGGCGGACAATATCCGGGCGGCGATGTCGAGAACCCGTCGCCGGCTCCGTCCCCGCGGTGAAGGTGGCCGAGAACGGCCACACCCGCACCGAGGAGAAGAACACGATGGCCAAGTACTTGCTGCTCAAGCACTACCGTGGCGCTCCGGCTTCGGTCAACGACGCGCCCATGGACCAGTGGACGACCGACGAGATCTCCGCCCACGTGCAGTACATGCGGGACTTCGCGAACCGGCTCGTGGAGACCGGCGAGTTCGTCGGCGAGGCGGCGCTGGCCCCCGAGGGGATGTACGTCCGCTACGACGGCGAGGGGCGCCCGCCGGTCACCGACGGCCCGTTCGCCGAGACCAAGGACCTCATCGCGGGCGGGATGGTGATCGACGTCGACAGCCACGAGCGGGCCGTCGAGCTGGCCGGGGAGCTGTCGGCCGCGCCGGGAGCGGGCGGGAAGCCGATCCACGAGTGGCTCGAGCTGCGCCCGTTCCTGACCGCGTTGCCCTTCATCACGGAGTGACCACGCACGTGGACGACGTCCTGCTCCGGAGCCTCACGCCGAGCGTGCTCGGTGTCCTCGTCCGCCGCGGAGCCGACTTCGCGGCGGCCGAGGACGCCGTGCAGGACGCCCTGGTCGAGGCGGTCCGCGTCTGGCCGGCCGACCCGCCGCGGGACCCGAAGGGCTGGCTGATCACCGTCGCCTGGCGCCGGTTCCTCGACGCGACCCGGGCGGAGGCCGCCCGCCGCCGGCGGGAGGACCTCGTCGATGAGGAACCGCCGGCGGGCCCCGCACTCGAGGTGGACGACACGCTCCAGCTCTACTTCCTGTGCGCCCACCCGTCGCTGACGCTGTCGTCCGCGGTCGCGCTCACGCTGCGCGCCGTCGGCGGGCTGACCACCCGCCAGATCGCGCAGGCCTACCTGGTGCCCGAGGCGACCATGGCGCAGCGGATCAGCCGGGCCAAGCGCACGGTCGCCGGCGTGCGGTTCGACCAGCCCGGCGACGTCGCCACCGTGCTGCGCGTCCTCTACCTGGTCTTCAACGAGGGCTACTCCGGCGACGTCGACCTCGCCGCCGAGGCCATCCGACTCACCCGCCAGCTCGCGGCCGCGATCGACCATCCAGAGGTGGCCGGGCTGCTCGCCCTCATGCTGCTCCACCACGCCCGGCGCGCCACCCGCACCGCGCCCGACGGCAGCCTCGTGCCGCTCGCCGAGCAGGACCGCGGCCGGTGGGACACCGGGTCGATCGCCGAGGGCGTCGAGATCCTGCAGGCGGCGCTGGCCCGCGACCGGCTGGGCGAGTTCCAGGTCCAGGCCGCCATCGCGGCGCTCCACGCCGACGCGCCCACCGCCGGCGAGACCGACTGGGTGCAGATCGTCGAGTGGTACGACGAGCTAGCGCGCCTGACCGACAGCCCGGTCGTCCGGCTGAACCGCGCGGTAGCCGTCGGCGAGGCCGACGGGCCGCGCGCCGGCCTGGCAGCACTCGCGGCCCTGGACGACTCACTGCCACGCCACACCGCGGTGGCGGCCTACCTCCACGAACGCGACGGCGACCTGGCGACGGCGGCACGGCTGTACGCGCAGGCGGCGCACCAGGCACCCAACCTCGCCGAGCGCGACCACCTGACGCGCCAGGCCGCCCGGCTAAACGCCCAGCGAAGCGGCTGAGCCGGCCGGCGCGCTCAGCCGTCCAGACGCGCAGGCAGTCCACCGGGCACCCAGTCTCGCTGAGCGCGACCACTTGATGCGCCAGGCCGCGCGGCTCAACGCCCGGCGAAGCCGCTGAGCCGCGGCCAGCCGGGGCGGTGCGTGCTCAGCCGTCCAGACGCGCAGGCGTCGCGCCAGGCACCCAATCTCGCCGAGCGCAACCGCTTGACGCGCCAGTCCGCCGGGCGAAGCCGCTAAGGGGCCGTGCGCGCTCAGCCGTCCAGGCGCTGGGAAAGGCTGCCGGTGGGCGGTTCCGGTGCCGCCGGCGCGCCGCCGGCGGCGTTGTCCGGTTCGGCGGGCAGCTGCACCGGCGGGGCCTGCGGAACCTGCGGCTGAGCCTGCGGAACGTGCGTCGGCTGGGTCTGCGGTGCGGGCTGGGCCTGCTGCTGATCGGCGGCAGGCTGGGCGTCCGCCGCCTCCGCCTGCTGCTGGCGTACGGCCGCGCCGCGGGCGATCGCGTCCTCGATCCGGCGTTGGCGGGACCGGATCCCGGGTGGCGAGCCGACGACGTCGGTCAGTGCCTCCTGGGCGATCGCCGGGACGTTGTCCCCCGGACGCAGGTCCGAGAGTGGCACGACGAGCGTCGCGTCCGGGTCGCGGCGGTCGTCGTTTTCCGCGATCACGATGCGCGGGAGCTGCAAGGTGTTCGCGGCGTCCATCGGCGAGATCGCGCTCTCCGGCGTCACCACGAACGGGCCTCGCGCCCGAGCTCTCGCCAGTGCGGCGTCCGCCCGTTCACGCGGGTCCATGCGTCGACCACTCCCTGCGCGCCGTGTGGATGTCGTGCCCCAGCGTATTCCTTTCTGCCGCTCGCGTCAGCGGAGAACGGAAATCGATCAACTCATACGTGTGCGGCATGTCCCCGCTCACGCAGCAGCTCGGTCAGCTTCTTGATGTCCTGTGCCCGATCGCGCCGGCAGACCAGCACCGCGTCAGCCGTGTCGACCACGATCAGGTCGGCCACGCCGAGCGTCGCGATCACCCGGGACGAGTGCGGCACGGCGATCACGCCGTCGCCGTCGATCACGATCACCGGCGGCGACGACTCCGTGCCGGTCACGTCCACGACCCGGGCGCCGCCCTCGATGTCCCTGCCCAGCAGCTCGCCGAGCGTCTCGAAGTCGCCGATGTCGTGCCAGCCGAAGTCGCCCGGCACGGTGGCGACCTTGCCCTCCGCGGCCGCCGGCTCCATGACCGCGTACTCGACGGCGACCTTCGGGATCTTCGGCCACCACTCGGCCAGCACGGCCTCCTGCTCGTCGCTCTCCCACGCCTGCGCGATCCGCCGGATCGGGTCGTGCACGTCCGGGCGGCGCGCGGCGAGCTCGCCGAGGAAGACGTCCGTGCGCCACAGGAACATGCTGGCGTTCCACAGGTAGTGGCCCGAGTCGACGTACCCGGTGGCCACCTCGAGCGACGGCTTCTCCTTGAACTCCAGCACGGTCTGCACGGCGCCGGCCGCGGCGGGCTCGCTCAGCTGCAGGTAGCCGTAGCCGGTCTCGGGCCGGGTGGGCGTGATGCCGATCGTCATGAGCCGGCCCGCGGCGGCGCCTGTCACGGCCTGCCGGACGGTCTCGGCGAACGCGGCGGTGTTGATGATCAGGTGGTCCGCGGCGAAGGAGGCCATCACCGCGCCCGGGCTGCGCTCCTCGATCACCGCGGCGGCGAGGGCGATCGCCGCGCACGAGTCGCGGGCGAACGGCTCGACCAGGATGTTGCGCTCGGGCAGCTCGGGCAGCTGCCGGATGACCGACGTGGCATGCGCGGTGCCGGTGACGACCAGCAGGCGCTCGGGCGTGCACAGCGGGGCGAGCCGGTCGAAGGTCGCCTGCAGCAGCGACCGGTCGGTGCCGGTCAGCGCGTGCAGGAACTTCGGGTTGGCGGCGCGGGAAAGCGGCCACAGCCGGGTGCCGCTGCCGCCGGCGGGCACCACCGTGTAGAGGTCGGTCGGGCTCATCGGTCGACGATATCTGGAGGTACCGTCTGGCTCATGTCGGCACCCGCCGAGCGCACGTTCACGCCGGACTTCCCGGTCGACCTCATCGCCGTGCTCGCCCCGCTGCGGCGCGGGCACGCCGACCCCGCGTTCCGCCGCACCGAGGACGGCGTGACCTGGCTCGCCGCGAACACGCCCGACGGCCCGGGCACGCTCGTGCTGCGCCGGCCGGGTGGCGAGGTGCGGGCGTCGGCGTGGGGTCCGGGCGCGGCGGCGCTGCTGGCGGGCGTGCCGGGGTTGCTCGGCGCGTACGACGACGACTCGGACTTCACCGCGCACCACCAGCTCGTGGCCGACCTGCGCAAGCGGATGCCGGCGCTGCGGCTGGGGTCGACGGGGCGGGTGTGGGACCTGCTGGTGCCCTCGATCCTGGAGCAGAAGGTCACCGGCCACGAGGCGCGCCGGTCGTGGCGGGACCTGTGCCGGCGGTTCGGCGAGCCGGCGCCGGGCCCCGCGCCGGCCGGGATGCGGGTGCCGCCGGCGCCGTCGGCGATCCTGTCGATCGCGGACTGGGAGTGGCACCAGGCGGGCGTGGACGGCGCCCGCCGGCGGGCCCTGGTGGCGGCGGCGCAGGCCGCGCACCGGCTGGAGCACGCGGCGGCGCTGCGCGGCAGGCCGGGCCGCGACCTGCTGCGGACCGTGCCGGGCATCGGCTTCTGGACCGCGGCCGAGGTGGCCCAGCGCGCGTGGGGCGACGCGGACGCGATCAGCGTGGGCGACTTCCACATCCCGAGCGTCGTCGGGTACGCGCTGCTGGGCCGCGAGCTCGACGACGCGGGCATGCTGGCGCTGCTGGCCCCGTACGCCCCGCACCGGCACCGCGTCGTGCGCTACCTGGAGGCCGCGGCCGTGCGCCGTCCCCGCTTCGGCCCCCGCCTCGCTCCGCGCGAGTACCGCGACATGTGACTAAGGAGTCCGGTGCCCGAGGTGAGGTCAGGCCGGGAGGGGCAGGCGGCCCGCCGCGGTGAGCATGTCCGCCAGGCCGGCGGGGCCGTCCGGGTCCGGCAACGCGTTCAGTGGCCACCAGCGCAGGTCGAGGGACTCGTCGCTGCGCACGGCGGTGGCGTCGGCCGGCGCGTGGACCAGGAAGCGCACGTCGAAGTGGCGGGTCGGCACGCCCAGGGAGCACGTGATCGGGTGGACGTCGACATGCACGGGGACCGGCTCGATGGTCAGGCCCGCGATGCCCGACTCCTCCGTCGCCTCGCGCAGGGCCGCGCCGGCGAGCGTGGTGTCCGACGGCTCGCAGTGGCCGCCCAGCTGCAGCCACGAACCGACCCGCGGGTGCAGCGTCAGCAGCACCTCGGCACCGGACGCGGACAGCACCAGCGCCGACGCCGTGAGGTGTCCCGGCTCGCACGAGCGCTCGCACGCGTCCGGCCGCGCCGCCAGGAAACCCAGGAACGCCTCGCGCAACGACTGCTGCGCGCGCGACGCCGGCCGCCACCCGGACAGCACCGCCGTCGCGTCGGCGTGCGGGCTCATCGCTGCAGGAACCGGTCGTCGGGGTCGGTCTCCGGCCGCGCGCGGACCTGCTCGCGGGGGCGGCCGAGCGCCACCGCGCCCAGCGGCACCCACTCGTCGGGCAGCGACAGCAGCGCGCGCACCCGGTCGGCCTGCCCCAGCGGCACCACGCACGCGCCGAAGCCCTCGGCCGCGAGCGCGACCAGCAGGCGCTGCACCGCCGCGCCGCCCGCCACGAGGCTGCCCACCGCGAACGGCAGCACGATCTCCGGCGCGGCGTACAGCATGTCGGGCGCGCCCAGCTCGTCCAGGAACTCCTTGCGCGCCGTGCGATCCGCCAGCTGCACGAACCGCACGGCCTCGGTCGTCAGCGCCGCGCCGACGGCCCAGCGCAGGGAGGCCGGGTCCACCGGCGCGTCCGTGAAGTCCTGCACGGGCGAGAGCAGCGCCGCCGAGCGCAGGCCGACGACCATCGCCTCCTCGGTGCCCAGCCGGAACAGGTCGTCGTCCACCGGCCGGATCAGGTCACGCGCCTGCGACGTCGCGTCGCCGATCGCCAGCCCCCGCACGACGGCCACCGGCACCGCGCCCAGCTTGCCCTTCACCAGGTCCGCGGCGCCCGCGACCTCGTCGGCCACCGCGACCTCGGTGACCGCGAGCTCGTTGCCCTGCCGGTCCACCTGACCGCGGTAGGCGTGCAGCACGGCCAGCCCCGACGACCCGATCGCCACGTCCGTCTGGCCCACTCGCCAGGCCCGGCCCATCGTGTCGGTGACGACCACCGCCACCTCCACGCCGAGCCGGTCCCGCAAACCGTTGCGCAGCGCCAGGGCCGACGCGTCCGGGTCCGCCGGCAGCAGCGCCAGCTCGTCGGCGGCCACGTTCGACGCGTCGATGCCCGACGCCGCCTGCACGAGGCCCAGGTGGTTCTCCGTGATCAGCGTCTGCGCGCGGCGGGCGAGGATCCGCACCGCCTCCTCGAACACGAGCCGCCGCCGGGCGCGGTCGCGCTCCTCCGGGTCGGTCGGCACGCGCACGAGCCGTCCCTCTACTTTGGACACGATCTTGCTCGTGACGACCACGATGTCCCCGGAGCGCAGCCAGGGCGCCCCGGTCGCGATGGCCCCGGTCAGATCGTCGCCGGGCCGGAACTCCGGCAGCCCCTCGACGGGCAGGATCTCGAGCCGCTGGGCGGCGTGGTCAGTCAACGGGCACCCCCGCGAGCGAGAACGCGGCGCGCACCATGCCGGCCGTCGCGTCCACATCGGACATCAGCAGCGGGACCGCGCGCACCTCGACGTCCGGCACCGCCGCCGGGTCACCGGTGTGCACGAGCCAGCCGTCCAGCAGTCCCTCGGCGGACGCGCGGCGCGAGCCGTAGTGGCGGCCCACCGCCTCGGCCGTCGTGGCCACCCCGATCGCGGACAGGCACGCGTCGGCCATGCCGCGCACCGGCCGGTCGTTCACGATCGGCGAGACCCCGACGATCGGCGCGTCGGCCTTCACGAGGGCCGTGCGCATGCCGGGCACCGCCAGCACGGTCCCGACGCTCACCACCGGGTTCGACGGCGCCAGCAGCACGACGTCCGCGTCGGCGATCGCGTCCAGCACGCCGGGCGCCGGCTTCGCCTCCTCGGCCCCGACCGGCACGATCGAGTGCGCGGGCAGCGCGGCCTGGTGGCGGATCCACCACTCCTGGAAGTGGATCGCCCGCCGCCCGTCGGCGTCCGGGTCGTCCACCACGACGTGGGTCTCCACCCGGTCGTCGGACATCGGCAGCAGCGTCACCCCCGGCTGCCAGCGCGCGCACAGCGCCTCGGTCACCGCGGAGAGCGGGTAGCCGGCGCGCAGCATGCGGGTGCGCACGAGGTGGGTCGCGATGTCCTTGTCGCCCAGGCCGAACCACTCCGACCCGGCGTCGTACGCGGCGAGCTCCGCCTTCACCGTCCAGCTCTCGCCGGTCCGGCCCCAGCCCCGCTCGGCGTCGATGCCCCCGCCGAGGGTGTACATGCAGGTGTCCAGGTCCGGGCAGATCCGCAGGCCGTGCAGCCACACGTCGTCGCCGGTGTTCACGAGTGCGGTGACCCGGTGGCGCGACCCGGCGTCCGGCAGCCCGAGCGCGTGCTTCACGCCTTGCAGGAACCGTGCCCCGCCGACCCCGCCGACCACCACCACAACTTTCACGCCCGCGATCCTTGCACGCGTGGCGGGACCGCCGGTCAGCGCCAGAAGAAGAACGCGTAGTTGCCCACGGCGGAGTAGAACTCGTTGCCGCCGACGGCGCCGAACACGGCGTTCGAGATGTCGAAGAACACCTCGGCGACGCCGGGCAGGCCGATGATCGCGACGAAGAGGATCAGCGGCGCCCACGGACGCGCCTTCGCACCGAACCGCTGCGCCTCCGGCGACAGGTAGGGCTCGATCGCGCCCCACCCGTCCAGGCCCGGGATCGGCAGGATGTTCAGCACGAACGCGAACACCTGCAGCAGCGCCAGGAACGACAGCGCGCCGGCGAGCGGCGTGTCCGGCTCGAACACGTCGATCGAGACGATCAGCAGGCCGCCGAGGACCAGGTTCGACAGCGGGCCCGCGAGCGAGACCATCGTGTCGACCGCCTTGGAGCGCAGCGAGTGGTGGTTGATCCACACCGCGCCGCCGGGCAGCGGGATGCCGCCGATGGCCACGATCAGCAGCGGCAGCACCAGGCTGAAGACCGGGTCGGTGTAGCGGCGCGGGTCGAGTGTCAGGTAGCCCTTGAAGTACACCTCGCGGTCGCCGCCCTTGTAGGCGACGTACGCGTGCCCGAACTCGTGCAGGCACAAGGAGACGCCCCACCCGGCGAGCACGAGGAAGAACGTGCCGGCCTTGACCGCCGCGCCGGGATCGATCTCGGTGTAGTCGTCGCCCGCGCCGAAGGCGACCAGGAAGCCGCCCGCGATGGCGACTGCCAGTATGGCGAGGAACACGGGCGACGGCCGGACCGCTGATCGCTGCACACCCCGAGTCTGCCAGCCCGGTCCGCGTGGCTTGCGCGGGTAGGCTGTTTTCCCATTGTGCAGCCAGGTCGTGGAGCATTTTCGGGATACCTCACCGTGCGTCACCCAGCCGGGTACTCGGCTTGACGCGCCGCGACTACACGGGTGTAATCACATCGATGTCATTCGCAGGTTCTGTCAGCGAGTGGTGTCCGCCAACGGGGAGCGCGAAAGGCGAGGAGGCGGACCGGCATGCAGATGCAGGGAATCGATGGGAGTCGTGTCGTGGAGTGGGGGGAGCAGCCGATCGAGGAGCTCGGCATGCTCGCTGATCTGTTCGACGACACCGAAGAGCAGGAGTGGCAGGAGCGCGCCCTGTGCGCGCAAACCGACCCGGAGGCGTTCTTTCCCGAGAAGGGCGGATCGACCCGGGAGGCCAAGCGGATCTGTCAGGGTTGTGAGGTCCGGTCGGAGTGCCTGGAGTACGCGCTGGCGCACGACGAACGGTTCGGTATCTGGGGCGGGCTGTCGGAGCGGGAGCGGCGCAAGCTGAAGAAGCGTGCCGTCTGAGGGACGGTCGTGACCTCGCCGAGATTTTTTCACGATCCGAAGTAGGAGTGGCCCGGCACGACGCGGTGTGGGCGTCGTTCGTGGCATGTTGTGGCAATGCCTCGGTCCGGCCCCCGCGCTAGCACGCCACCGCTGCGCACCGCGCCGGTGCTCGCGGTTCTGGTGTGCCACGACGGCGCGACCTGGCTGCCCGAGGCGCTCGCCGCGCTGCGCGCGTCGGCGCCCCGGCCGCGGCACGTGCTGGCCGTGGACACCGGTTCCCTCGACGCGACACCCGCGCTGCTCGCCGAGGCCGAGGCGGACGGCATCGTCGACGGCGTCCGCACCCTCGGCCGCCGCACCGGGTTCGCGGCCGCCGTGCACGACGCGGTGGCCGCGGCCGTGGCGCGCTGGGGTGACCCCGGCTCGTGGATCTGGGTGCTGCACGACGACTGCGCGCCCGACCCGGCCTGCCTCGCGACGCTGCTGACCGCCGCCGACGCCTCACCCGCGGCCGGCGTGCTCGGCCCGCTCGCGCTGGACTGGGACGACCCCCGCCTCGTGGTCGAGGCCGGCCTGTCCACGGACGCCTCCGGGCACCGGCAGACCGGCATCGGACCGTCCGAATTGGACTGGAGCCGGCTGGGCCGCGGGCGCGCGTACGAGCAGAGCACCGAGGTGCTCGCCGTGCCCTCGGCGGGGCTGCTCGTGCGCCGCGAGCTCTGGGAGCGGCTCGGCGGCTTCGACACCGCGATTCCCTTGCTGCGCGAGGACATCGACTTCGGCTGGCGGGCCAACCGGGCCGGCGAGGTCGTGCTCTGCGTGCCCGCCGCGCGGCTGCGCCACGTCCGCGCGGCGCCGGCGTGGTTGCGTGGCGTCGACACGGGCGGCGCCCTGTTCGCGATCGAGCGGGTCCAGGGGCTGCGGACGTTCCTCGTCAACTGCTCGGCGCTGTCCTTCGTGCTCGGCGTACCCCGGCTGACCGTGCTCTGCCTGCTGCGCGCGCTCGGCTTCGCCATGCAGCGCCGCCTCGAGGAGAGCCGGGCCGAGCTCGCCGCGCTCGGCTACCTGCTCGGCGGCGCCGCCGAGCTGCGCGCGGCCCGGGCGAAGCGGCGGCCCACGGTCGAGGTGCGCAGCGTGCGCGGGCTGTTCACGAGCAGGCTGACCCGGCTGCGCAACGCGCTGCGGGCCGGGGTGGCGCTGCTGGTGCGCCGCCGGCTGCAGGCCGACGCCGCGCTCGGCCGGCTGCCCGGACCGGAGAACCTCGACGCCACCTGGTCGACGCCGGCCGGGGAACCCGAGCCCGCGCGCCGGCCGGTCGGCCCGCAGGCGTTGCCGGCCGGTGTCGATGGCCGGCCCCGCCGGCCCGCCGGGCTGCGCCGCCCGCCCGCCGCGGTCGCCGTCTCCCTGACCCTGCCCGACACGGAGCTGCCGCACGGGCTGCGTCCCTCGCCCCGCCCGCGTCCCTCGCCGGTGCCGCGCGACGGGGCGCCGCCCGCCCCGCCGGACCTGGTGATCGTCACGGTCGACCGCGCCCGGCTCGCCCGCCAGGTGCTGCTGTCACCGCCGGTCGTGCTCGTGGTGGTGCTGCTCGGGCTCGGCCTGTGGCTCAACGCCGCCCGGCTCGGCACCGACCTCGCCGGCGGCCGGCTGCTGCCCGCGGCCGGCCTCGCCGAGACCTGGTCGGCCTACCTCGCCACCTGGCACCCGGTGGCCGGCGGCACGGCCGCGCCCGCCCCGGCCGCGCTCGCGGTCCTCGGCGGGCTCGGCGCGGTCCTCGCCGCGCTCGGCGGCGTGCCCGCGGTGGTGGCCGTGCTGGTGCTCGGCGACCTGCCGCTCGCCGGGCTCGGCGCCTACGTGGCCACCCGCCGCATGCCGGTGGACCGCTGGGTGCGCGCGCTCGTCGCGGCCGCGTACGCGCTGCTGCCGACCGCGACCGCCGCGGTCGCGCAGGGCCGGCTGGACGTGGTCGTCGCGCACATCCTGCTGCCGCCGGTCACCGCCGGGATCATCGCGCTGCTGGGCCGCGCGCGGACCGACTCCACGCGGTGGCTCTCGATCGCGGCCGCCACGGCGTTCGGGCTCGCGGTGCTCGGTGCGTTCTCCCCGCTGGTGCACGTGTTGCTGGTCGTCTACGCGCTCGGCGGGTTCGTGCTGGTGCCGGGGCGGCGCGGGTTCGGGCGGCGGCGGGTCACCGCGCTGTTCATGGTCGTGCTGATGCCCCTCGCGCTGCTGCTGCCCTGGCCGGCCGTGCTGATCCAGCATCCGGGGGTCGTGCTGCACGGAGTCGGCGCGCAGATGGGACCGGTCGACGTGACGCTCGTCGAGCTGCTGGGGCTGGACCCGGGCGGGCCGGGCGCGTGGCCGTTCGTCGGGCTGCTGGTCGGGCTCGCCGCGGTCGTGGCGCTCGTAGCTGCGGCCGGGGCGGCGGCTGCTGCCGGGCGCCATGCTCGCGGTGCTCGGCGGGCTCGCCGTGTGGCTGGTGCTCGCGGTGCCCGCGGTGCCGCTGACCGGCGGGCCGGCCCAGCCGGGGTGGGCGGGGGCCGGCCTGCTCGTGGCCGGCTGGGGACTGCTGCTGGCGTTGCTCGAGGCGAGCCGGGCCGGCCGGGGCGAGCGGCGGTCCCGGTACGGCGCGGGCGCGCGGATCGCGGCCGGGCTCGGGGTGGCCGGCGTCGCGGCGCTCGCGGCGGGCGCGGTGATCGCCGGGCCGGCCGGACCGCTGGACGACGAGCGCGCGCCGCTGCTCGCGAGCACGCTGAACCACGAGCTCGCGGTGACCGGCCGCTCGGTGCTGGTCCTGCCGCACGACGGCGTGCCGGCCCGGATGGTCGCCGGTCGCACGCCCCGGCTCGGCGACGACGACTTCGCCCCCGCGGACGCCGGCGCGAGCCTCGCCCGGCTCGCGGAGAGCCTGGGCACGGGGCCCGACGCGAGCGGCCCGGGCGAGTCGGCGCCCGGTGCGGACGGCGTGCGCACGGCGGTCGCGCAGGCCGCGGCGGCGGGCGTGCTGTTCGTCGTGGCGCCCGCCGCGGCCGACGGTGACCGGCTCGCCGAGCTCGCCGGCGACCTCGTCGCCCCGGCACCCGCCACGAGCGACGGCCGGCCCGTGCTGCGGCTGCAGCCGGCGGCCGGCCAGGTCACCCTGCTGTCTCCGGAACAGGCGCGGCGCGCGATCACCGCGAGCCCGCCGCCCACCGAGCTCGGCGCGCCGGGCATCGTGCCGGTCGAGGCGTCCCCGCCCGCGGTCGCGGTCCGGGTGTCCGACGGTCCGGCCGGCCGGCTGCTGGTGATCGCGGCCGAGGAGGAGCCGGGCTGGCAGGCCACTGTGGACGGTCAGCCGGTGCCGGTGGTGCGGGCGTGGGGCCACCTGGTCGGCGTGTCGCTCCCGGTTCGCTCGGCGGAGGTCCGGGTCGAGCAGCCCACCGCGCTGCGCGGCGTGCTGCTGCTGGTGCAGGCCGCGGTGGTGCTCTTCGTCCTGCTGACCGCCATCCCCGGGCGGCGCGAGGTCACTCGCCCTCGATGACGCCCGGGTCCAGGTTGAGGTAGGTCGCCACCTGTTCCACGAGGACGTGGTGCACGAGGTCCGCGAGGTCGGCGCCGTCGCGGGCGCGGGCCTCCAGCGGGCGGCGGAACAGCACGATCCGTGCCTTGGTCGGCATGCCGCGCCGGTCCATGCCCGCGGGCACGAGCCGGGCCAGGGGCACGCCCGCGTCGGCGAGCAGGCCGTCCTGGGGAACCTGGGTGGGCTCGGTGGCCCGCACGTCCGGCACGTCGTCCACGGCGATGTCGAGCTCGGTCAGCTCGGTGCGCCAGCGGGCCTCGATCGGCTCCAGCGCGGCCAGCACGAGCGCGTCGAACCGCTCGGCCCGCGTGGACGCCGCCGGCAGCGTCGACGGGTACAGCGAGCCGCGCAGCCCACGGCCGTGCCGGTCCCGATTGGGCCGGCGCCGGTGGCGCTCGCGGTACCCCCGTGTCGTGCTCACCCGGCCGAGCCTACTGAGCCCCGGCAGGACACGAAAACCACTCGGTGCGCCTACCAGCCCGGAAGCGGCCGAGGCGCTATCGTCCTGCTTCGTGCGGAGCGTGCGGAAGTGTTCGCGGACCGGGTGCGGCAACCCGGCGGTGGCGACGCTCACCTACGCATACGCCGACTCGACCGCGGTCGTCGGCCCGCTCGCGACCTACTCCGAACCGCACAGCTACGACCTGTGCGAGGAGCACGCGCTGCGGCTGACCGTGCCGCGCGGCTGGGAGGTCGTCCGCCACGACGGCGAGTTCGCCGTCCCCGCGCCCTCGGTCGACGACCTGACCGCGCTCGCCGAGGCCGTCCGCGAGGCGGGCCGCCCGGACCGGCCGATCGAGCCGCCCGCGGGGCCGGCACCCGCCGGGCGCCGCGGTCACCTGCGTGTTCTTCCGAATCCGGTGAGCGAGTAATACCCCGACCCAGTCCCACCCACCCGTGGCGCCGGTAGGCTTCGGGCCAAATCGACTGAGCATCCGGGAGCACTGGTGCGTGACCTGTCCGGCGTCTTCAAGGCCTACGACATCCGCGGGATCGTGGGCGAGCAGCTCGACACGGATCTCGTCCGCAACACCGGTGCCGCCTTCGCCCGCCTCGTCGGCGGCCAGGGCGGCAGCACGGGCATCGTCATCGGCCACGACATGCGGGCCTCCTCGCCGGAGCTGGCGAGCGCCTTCGCCGACGGCGCCCTGCAGGAGGGCCTCGACGTGACCATGATCGGGCTCGCGAGCACCGACATGCTCTACTACGCCTCCGGCAGCCTCGACCTGCCGGGCGCGATGTTCACCGCGAGCCACAACCCCGCCAAGTACAACGGGATCAAGCTCTGCCGCCCCGGCGCCGCGCCCGTCGGGCAGGACACCGGGCTCGTCGAGATCCAGCGCGAGGTCGAGGCCGACACCCCGCCGACGGCCGGCCGGACGCCCGGCAGGCTCCAGACCCGCGACATGCTCGCCGGGTACGTGAGCTACCTGCGCGAGCTCGTGGACCTGCGCGGCATCCGGCCGCTCAAGATCGCCGTCGACGCCGGCAACGGCATGGGCGGGCACACCGTGCCGGCCGTGTTCGACGGCCTGCCGATCGAGGTCGTGCCGATGTACTTCGAGCTCGACGGCACCTTCCCCAACCACGAGGCGAACCCGCTCGACCCGAAGAACCTCGTCGACCTGCAGGCCAAGGTGCGCGAGATCGGTGCGGACGCCGGCGTGGCCTTCGACGGCGACGCCGACCGCTGCTTCCTCGTGGACGAGCGCGGCGAGCCGGTGCCGCCCAGCGCGATCACGGCGCTGGTCGCCGTCCGCGAGCTCGCCAAGGACCCGGGCGGCACGGTGATCCACAACCTGATCACGTCCAAGGCCGTGCCGGAGATCGTGCGCGAGCACGGCGGCAAGCCGATCAGGACGCGGGTCGGCCACTCGTTCATCAAGGCGGAGATGGCCAGGACCGACGCGATCTTCGGCGGCGAGCACTCCGCGCACTACTACTTCCGGGACTTCTGGCGCGCCGACACCGGCATGCTCGCGGCGCTGCACATGCTCGCGGCGCTCGGCGAGCAGGACGGTCCGCTGTCGGAGCTGACCTCGGCCTACAGCCGCTACGCCGCGTCCGGGGAGATCAACTCCACGGTCGGCGACCAGGCCGGCCGGATGGCCGCGGTCAAGGAGGCGTTCGCCGGCCGCGACGGGGTGCGCAGCGACGAGATGGACGGGCTCACGGTCGAGCTGCCCGATGGCGGCTGGTTCAACATCCGCCCGTCCAACACCGAACCGCTGCTGCGCCTGAACATCGAGGCCGCCGACGCCGCCGGGGTGGCCGTGCTGCGCGACGAGGTGCTGGCGATCGTCCGAGCTTGACCCGGGGGCACGACACGGAGGCCTGACACAGGAGGAGAACGCGATGGCAGTCCAGCTGGATCCGCAGCTGCTGGAGATCCTGGCGTGCCCATCCGACGACCACGCCCCGCTGACCGTCGGCAGCCCGACGGACCCCGAGGCCGACGTGCTGACCTGCACCTCGTGCGGGCGCCAGTTCCGGGTCGAGGACGGCATTCCCGTGCTGCTGCTCGACGAGGCGATCGAGCCCGCCGACGGTGGGGCAGCGAACCGTTGAACACCGTCGACGACACGCTGCTCGACGACCTCGACCGCCTCACCGAGGTCGACGCCGACGGCCTGCTGCACGCCGCCGCGCTCGGCGGTGCGCAGGTCCGCGCGACCGCGGAGGCGGCGCAGGAGGCCGGCATCGCCCGGCTCGCCGGCTCCAGCCCGCGCGCGCTGGTGCTGATCACCAGCCCGGGCCTGAGTCCCGTGGGCGCGAAGCTGCTGCAGGCGTTGCTCGGCCGGGCCTGCCCGGTGCCGGTGGTGCTCACCGACACCGCGCCGACCTGGCTCGGGCCGCTGGACGTGGTCGTCGCGCACACCGACGACGCGGGGGACACCCCGCTCGCCGAGTCGATCGACCGGGCCCGCCGCTACGGCGCGGGCGTGGTGCTGACCGCGCCCGAGGAGGGGCCGGTGGCCGCCGCGGCCGCCGGGCAGTGCGTGCTGATCCCGCCGCGGGTGCCGGTGCCCCCGCCGTTCGGCTTCCACCGCGCGCTCGCCGGTGCGCTGATCACCGCCACCACGCTCGAGCTGCTGCGCACGGACCTGGACATGGTCGCCGACGAGCTCGACCGGGAGGCCGAGCGCGACCACATGCAGCACGAGTCGTTCGTCAACCCGGCCAAGTCGCTGGCCCTGCGCATCGCCGAGCGCACCCCGCTGCTGTGGGGACTCGACGACGTGGCCACCGGTGTCGCCTGGTACGCCGCGCAGGTGCTCGCCACGCACACCGACCGCGTCAGTGACGTCGCCGCGTACCCGCAGGCGGCCAGCCGGACCGCGCTGCACCGCGCGGCCACCCGGGCCGCGGCCGGCGCCGACATCTTCGCCGACCCCGACGACCTCGACCCGGCGCAGGTCTCGCCGCTGCGGGTGTTCCTGCTCGCCGTGTCCGCCACCGCCGCCGACCCGGTGCGCCGCGTGGCCGTGGAGACGTTCCCGGCGGCCGACCTGCTCGACCCGGCCGGGGAGATCACCGCCGACGAGACGACGTGCGCCGCCGTCCTCGCGCTGCGGTTCCAGCTGGCCGCGCTCTACCTCGGCCTCGCGGCCGGCACCAGCGGGGGCACCACGACCTACGCGCCGGCCAGGCCACGGGAGTGAGGGCCCGATGCAGCTGCTGAACAACAAGGTCCGCCCGTACGCGTGGGGGTCCCGCACGACGATCGCCGAGCTGCTGGGCCGCCAGGTGCCCGCGCCGCACCCGGAGGCCGAGCTGTGGCTCGGCGCGCACCCGGGCAACCCGTCCGCGGTGGTCGGCGCGGACGGGTCGGAGCGGTCGCTGCTGGAGGTGCTGGCGCAGGACCCGGCCGGGGAGCTGGGCCCGGCGGTCGTCGGCCGGTGGGGCGACCGGCTGCCCTTCCTGGTGAAGGTGATCGCCGCGGAGGAGCCGCTCTCGCTGCAGGCCCACCCGTCGGCCGACCAGGCGGCGGAGGGCTACGCGCGCGAGGAGCGGTTGGGCATCCCGCGCGAGGCGCCCAACCGCAACTACCCGGACCCGACGGCCAAACCCGAGCTGCTGTGCGCGCTCACGGAGTTCCACGCGCTCGCCGGCTTCCGCGACCCGGCCCGCACGGTCGAGCTGCTCCGGGCGATCGAGACGCCCGCCCTGTCCGCGCACGTCGACCTGCTCGCCGCCGAGCCGAACGGGGAGGGCCTGCGAGCGCTGTTCACCACCTGGATCACGCTGCCGCAGCCGGCGATCGACGCGCTGCTGCCCGACCTGCTCGACGCGTGCGTCGCCCACGTCAAGGAGCACGGCGAGTTCGAGCTCGACTGCCGCACGGCGCTGGAGCTGGGCGAGCGGTACCCGGGCGACTGCGGGGTGCTGGCCGGGCTGCTGCTCAACCGGCTGGTGCTGGCGCCCGGCGAGGCGATCTTCCTGCCGGCGGGGAACCTGCACACCTACCTGAACGGCACCGGGATCGAGGTGCTGGCGAACTCGGACAACGTGCTGCGCGGCGGGTTCACCCCCAAGCACGTGGACGTGCCGGAGCTGCTGCGGGTGCTCGACTTCTCCTTCGGCGACATGCGCGTGTCCACGGGCGAGCCGAACGGCCCGCGGCGGGTGTACCGCACGACCGCGCCGGAGTTCGAGCTGTCCCGGATCGAGTGGGACGCCACCGATCCGCGTGCCGACGTGAAGCTCGAGGGCGGCGCGCCGCGGATCCTGCTGTGCGTCGACGGCGGGGTGCGCGCGGCCGCGGTCGACGGCCGCGAGCTGGCGCTGGCGCGCGGGCAGTCGATGTGGCTGCCGGCTGCCGACCCGGACGTGGTGCTCGCGCCGGAGGGGGCCGGGCGGGTGCGCCTGCTCGCCGCCACGGTGGGCAGCGAGACCGCCGGGGTGTCGAGTCTCTAGGCTTTCGCCAGAAACTACGCATTTGGGTCGAATCAGTAGGGAGTTGCCGTGTCTGCAGGGGGTGGGACCAGGGCGATCCTTGCCGCACTAGCCGCGAACGCGGGGATCGCGGTCGCGAAGTTCGTGGGCTTCGCCATCACCGGCTCGGCGTCGATGCTGGCCGAGTCGGTGCACTCGGTCGCCGACACGTCCAACCAGGGGCTGCTGCTGCTCGGCCAGAAGACCTCGCGGCGCGAGGCGACCCGCGAGCACCCGTTCGGCTTCGGCCGGGACCGGTACTTCTACTCGTTCATCGTCGCGCTGATGCTGTTCAGCCTCGGCTCGGCGTTCGCCCTGTACGAGGGCATCCACAAGCTGCAAGATCCCGAGCCGCTGACCTCCCCGCTCGTCGCGGTCGTGATCCTGGTGATCGCGATCCTCCTCGAGGCGTACAGCTTCCGCACCGCGGTGGTCGAGTCGAACAAGATCAAGGGCGACGTGTCCTGGTGGGGGTTCATCCGGCAGTCGCGCACCCCCGAGCTCCCGGTCGTGCTGCTCGAGGACACCGGCGCGCTGCTCGGCCTGGTGTTCGCGCTGTTCGGCGTCGGCCTCACGGTGATCACCGGCGACGCCCGGTGGGACGGCGCGGGCACGGTCATGATCGGCGTCCTGCTCGGCGTGATCGCCGTGATCCTCATCATCGAGATGAAGAGCCTGCTGATCGGCGAGGGCGCCACCCCGCGCGAGCTCGACGCGATATCGGCGGCCATCGTCGGCGGCAAGGTGGCGCGGCTGATCCACATCCGCACGCAGTACCTGGGCCCGGACGAGCTGCTCGTGGCCGCGAAGATCGCGCTGGAGCCGGGGCTGCCCCTGGCCGACGTGGCGGCCGAGATCGACGCGGCCGAGCGGCGCATCCGTAACGCGGTCGGCGCCGCCCGCCTGATCTACCTCGAACCCGACCTGGACCGCACCCCCGCCGGTGCGTGACCTGTCGCCGGACCGTCCCGCGGCGGCCCGGCACCGTGCCAACGACTCCGAAACGTGCTCCGCTCGTCGTGCGGTGGCGATTGCGAGATCCCACTATTGGACTGAGCTTGATCAGGCCGCGGAGTGAGGAGGACCCGTGCCAGGTAAAGGTCTGCTGCGCACGAAATCCGTCGAACAGTCCATCGCCGACACAGACGAGCCGGAATCCAGACTGCGCAAGAACCTCAGCGCGTGGGATCTGACCGTCTTCGGCGTCGCGGTGGTCATCGGCGCCGGCATCTTCACGTTGACGGCGCGCACGGCGGGTGACTTCACCGGGCCGTCCGTGTCGCTCGCGTTCGTGCTCGCCGCGATCGCGTGTGCGCTGGCCGCCCTGTGCTACGCGGAGTTCGCCTCCACCGTGCCGGTCGCCGGCAGCGCGTACACGTTCTCCTACGCCACGTTCGGCGAGTTCGTCGCGTGGATCATCGGCTGGGACCTGGTGCTGGAGTTTGCGGTCGGCTCGGCCGCGGTGGCCACCGGGTGGTCGCAGTACCTGCAGACGGTGCTCGGCTACGCCCTCGGCGACAGCTTCAAGACCACCGTCGACATCGGCGGCCTGCCGGTGAACTGGGGCGCGTTGCTGCTGATCGTCGTGCTGGCCGTGCTGCTCGCGGCCGGCACGAAGCTGTCCTCGCGCGTCAGCATGGTGATCACCGGCATCAAGGTCGTCATCGTGCTGTTCGTGATCCTGCTGGGCATCTTCTACGTCAAGGGCGCGAACTACAGCCCCTACATCCCGCCGGGTGAGTCGTCCTCCTCGGCGTCGACCGGCGTCGACCAGTCGGTCTTCTCGTGGCTGGTCGGCGGGTCGAGCAGCGCGTTCGGCGTCTTCGGCCTGCTCGCGGGCGCCTCGCTGGTGTTCTTCGCGTTCATCGGCTTCGACGTCGTCGCCACCACGGCGGAGGAGACGAAGGACCCGAAGCGCGCCGTGCCGCGCGGCATCCTCGGCTCGCTCGCGATCGTCACGGTGCTCTACGTCGCGACGGCGTTCGTCGTGACCGGCATGGTGAAGTACACCGACCTCGCCACCGCCGCCGGCGACGGCGAGCAGAAGACGCTCGCGACCGCGTTCGCGCTCAACGACGTGGACTGGGCGGCGAACATCATCTCCATCGGCGCCCTCGCCGGTCTCACCACGGTCGTCATGGTGCTGATGCTCGGCCAGATCCGCGTGCTGTTCGCGATGGCGCGCGACGGCCTGCTGCCGCGCGGCCTCGCCCGCACCAGCGAGCGCGGCACCCCGGTGCGCGCGACGATCCTGGTCGGCGCGCTGGTCGCGGCGGCGGCGACGTTCTTCCCGGCGGGCAAGCTGGAGGAGATGGTCAACGTCGGCACGCTGTTCGCGTTCGTCCTGGTGTCGGCCGGCGTGATGATCCTGCGCCGCACGCATCCGCATCTCGAGCGGGCGTTCAAGGTGCCGGCGCTGAAGATCATCGGTCCGGCGGCGATCATCGCCTGCGTGTGGCTGATGCTGAACCTGACCATCCTGACGTGGTTGCGGTTCTTCATCTGGATGGTGATCGGCGTGCTCGTCTACTTCACCTACGGGCGGCGCCACTCGCTGCTGGGCATCCGGAGCGCGACGGAGACTCCGCTGCCGGTCGACGGCGCGGACCCGAAGGCCACGTCGAGTTGACGATCCTCTGCCTCGACGTCGGGTCGACGTGGACCAAGGGCGTCGTGGTGTCGGCGGCCGGTGCGGTGCTCGGCGTGGCCCAGCACCGCACCACGCCGCCGGAGGTGCTCGACGGGATCGCCGCTGTGACGGCTGCCCTGCCACCCGCCGGCGCCGTGCTGGCCTGCTCGTCGGCCGGCGGCGGGCTGCGGCTCGCGGTCGTCGGCCAGGAGCGGCTGGTCAGCGCGGAGGCCGGATACCGGGTGGCGCTGTCGGCGGGCGCCAAGGTCGTGCACGTGTCGTCCGGCATGCTCGCGCCGGCGGACGTGCGAACCCTGCGGGCGGCGGCGCCGGACGTGGTGCTGTTGGTCGGCGGCACGGACGGCGGCGACGAGAAGGTGTTGCTGCACAACGCCGCCCGGCTCGCGGCGGCCCGGCTGGCGGTGCCGATCGTGCTGGCCGGCAACGCCGCGGCGCGCCCGGCCGCGCTGTCCACCTTGGCCGGCCGGCGCGTGGTGGCGACGGACAACGTGCTGCCGGACGTGGGCGAGCTCGCGCCCGCCCCGGCGCGGTCGGCGATCCGGGAGGTGTTCCTGAACCACGTGATCGGCGGCAAGGGCCTGTCCCGCGGGCCGCGGTTCCGCCACCTGGTCGCCGCGGTCACCCCCGACGCGGTGCTGTCCGGCGTGTCCCGGCTCGCGGGGGTGCTCGCCGCGGACGCGGACCGCCCGGGCGCGGTACTGGTCGTCGACGTGGGCGGCGCCACGACGGACGTGTACTCGGCGGTGTCCACGGTGGAGTCGGCGGACCACGCGGTCGCGCTGCCCCCGGACCGCCGCACCGTCGAGGGCGACCTGGGCATGCGGGTGAGCGCGCCGGGCGTGGTCGCCGAGGCGGCCGCCGAACGCCTCCCGGTGTCGCCGTCGCTGGCCGCCGCAGCCGACCGGCGCCACACCGATACCGGCTTCGTACCGTCCACATCGGACGAGCTGGCGGCGGAGGAGGAGCTGGCCCGCCTGGCGGTGATCCTGGCGGTCCGCCGCCACCTACGCATGGTCGACGGCCGGCTGGGCCCGCACGGCGCAGGCGTGCTCATCCTGTCCGGCGGCATCTTCCGGCACGCCCCGGATCCGGCCCCGATCGCGGCCGGCCTGCGTGCCCACCTGGGCCCGATCCTGCGCAACGCGGAGATCCGAGTGGACCAGCAGGGCGTGCTGGGACCCGCGGGCCTGCTGACCCAGGCGGGCCACACCGGGATGGCGGACGCGCTCCTCGCGGCCTTGCATCGGACGGGCGTGCCCGGCTGACCCGGGCGGCGCGTCAGGGGAGGGGCAAGCCGCGGCGGCGCCGGCTCGCCCGGCTGAGGTGATCGCCCGGGTCCGTTCCGCGATCCGCGCGGGACCGGCTGACACAGGCGGGCCGCACCGGGGCGGCGGATTTGCTCCTCGCGGGCCATGCTTCGAACGGGCGCGCCCGGCTGATCCCGGCGCCTCAGGGGAAGAGCTAGCTCAGGTCCGGGCCCGCGGCCGAGGCGATTGCCCGGTCCCGTTCCACGATCCGCGTGGGCGCGGGTCTGCTGGTCCACGCGGGCCACGCCGGGATCGCGGCCATGCACCGAACGAGGGCGTGCCCGGCTGATCCCGGCGGCGCGTCAGGGGATGAGCAAGCTCAGCTGCGGCGGCGCCGGCTCGGCCGGCCGAGGCGATCGCCCGGTCCCGTTCCGCGATCCGTGAAGGCCCGCGGGTCTGCTGGCTCAGGCGGGCCGAACCGGGGCGGCGGGCGCGCTGCTCGCGGCCCTGTACCGGACGGGCGTGCCCGGTTGACCGGGCGGCGCGTCAGGGAGAGCAGGCTCAGCTGCGGAGATCGCCCGGTCCCGTTCCGCGATCCGCGTGGACCGGCGGGTCTGCTGGTCCACGCGGGCCACGCCGGGATCGCGGCCCTGCACCGAACGGGCGTGCCCGGCTGACCCCGGCGCCTCAGGGAAAGTGCAGGCTCAGCTGCGGCGGTACCGGCTCCGCCGGGTCCAGGCCCGCGGCCATGGCGATCGCCCGGTCCCACTCCGGGTCCGCCGTGTAGTTGGCGTGCCGCTGCACCCCGGGAGCCCACCGCCGGCCCGCCTGCGGGCCGGGCGCGGGGTCGGGCAGCCAGTGGTCCAGCCCCAGCACCAGCGCGCCCGACGGCGACCGCTTGGCCGCGGACAGCGGCCCCGGCGTGCCGTCCGCGCGGAAGCCGACGCCCAGCAGGTCCGCGCCGCACACCTGCTGGTCCCACGTCGTGACCGCGCCGCCCAGCGGATCCGTCCCCCGGCACAGCGACCGCCACCGCGTGCCCAGCTCGCCCGCGAGCGCGCCCAGCGCCGGCAGCGGCAGCACCGCGGGGAACGCCCGGCTGTACGCCCACCCCAGCTGCGAGCCCACGGTCACCAGCCCGATCCGCCGCCGGTCCGGCTCGTCCAGCGAGTTCAGCAGGCGGGCCGCCGCGACCGCGACGAGCAGGCTCCCGTGCGAGTCGCCGGTCAGCACCACCCGCGTGCCCGGTTCGCGCAGGTGCTCGACGGTCCGCGCGGCCAGCTCCGGCGCCACCTTCATCGCATAGCAGGGCGGCACGATCGGGTGCGCCTCGCGCGGCCAGAAGCACGCCAGGTCCGTGATCACGCCCAGCTGCCGGCCGGCCCGCGGCGCCCGCGCGGCGTTGTACACCGCCCGCAGCAGCGCGCCGGCCAGCACGCCCAGCGACAGCACGCCGATCGCCGACAGCGGGCCGGCCCACGCCGGCAGCGCCGGCCGGGTCAGGCGCAGCACCAGCGCCATGGCCGCACCGAGCGACAGGACGGCCGCGCCGGTCAGCAGGATGTGATGCAGGTGCGCCCGCCGCCAGCCGGCCGACCGCCACGCCCGCACGGCGACCGGCGCGTCGTCGGCGCCGTGCAGCAGCCGCACCATCGCGTCAGCCTCGGTGAACCGTCCGGAGCGCAGCCGCAGCATCGTGTACGCCACGTAGCACCCGCCACCGGCCGCCGCCACCGCGCCCAGCACGGCCGACGCGCCCCACAGCAGCGTCACCGGCTCGTACCCCGCGGGCAGCTCGTCCGACGCCCCGAGCAGCTCATGCACCGCGACCGCGAGGCCGACGCCGAACCCCCCGCCCAGCAACGCCGCCACCGCGACCGTGGGCGCCGCCATCCACCCGCCGGCCCACGGCCGCAGCGGCCGCGGCCGCCCACGCCACTCGCGGCGGGCGATCAGCGCGGCCGGCACCAGCAGCACGCCGAACAGCACGACGAGCACGATCAGCACCGCGGCGAGCGCCTCGACGGTCGAGTCCGTCCCGGTCAGCTTGTTCGGCAACGGGTTCTGCGCCGCGGCCGACAACGCCACCAGCGCGTACCCGAGCGCCAGCAGCACCCGCCGGGTCACCGGTCCGAGCGCCGCCCGCAGCCACCGGCCGGCCCGCACCGGGTGCGCGCCGCGCGGGTCGTCCAGCACGAGCACGCCCAGCAGCGCGACCACCAGCAGCACCAGGGCGACCGCCCACAGCGCGGCGAGGCCGCCCGCCGGTGCGCGCAGCGGCCCGCCGAGCGGCAGCAGCGCCACCGTGGCGAGCGCGGCGAGCAGGTGCAGCGCGCGCAGCGTCGGGGTGTCCGGGTCGGCGACGAGGTTCGTGCCGGGCAGCAGCACCCGCGCGTTGGGCGGCGTCGGCGGCGGGTTGGCCGCGATGCCGGCCTCGGTCTCCCAGGCCACGCACGAGATCCGGAACAGGACGTAGATCAGCAGTAGCACCGGCACGAGCCCGACGAGCGGGCGGACCAGGTACACCTCGCGCAGCCAGTCCGGCACGGTCCGGGCCAGGCACGCCGAGCCGGGCGCGAGGCACTGCGCGGCCACCAGGTCCAGGCTCACCACCGCGGCCTGGGTGACCAGCAGCATGGTCAGCAGCACGGCCGCGAGCCGCAGCAGCGACCGGTTCACCAGGCCGAGCCGCTCGGCGAGCCGGTGCCCGGACGGGATCGGCGGCAGCATCCAGTGCGCGACGTTGGCGAGCGAGAACGGGAACAGCAGCGCCCACGCCGCCTTGGCCGCGCCGCCGGAGGTCATGCCACCCCAGACGTAGCCCTCGACCACGCGCGGGATCGACTGCCCCTCGGCCCGCAGCATCGGCCCGGGCGCGGGCCGCAGCAGCCGGTCCGCCGGCTGCACGATCCGCCCGGCCCCGTCGCCGGCGACGTCGACCGCGGCGACCGAGGACACGAGGGTCTCCGGTGCCGTGCCCATCAGTCCGTGGACGCGCAGTTCCACCACTCGGGTGTCCGGTCCAGCGGTTAGCACGCCGGGATCCTCCCTCCCTCCATGGCCGCTCGAGTCGATCAACCTCGGCTAACGGTAGTGTTCTGCGAAGGCATGAGTTTGGAGGATGCACGGGATGACCGCAGTAAACAGCCAGGAACAGACCGCGACCCGGTACGCCAGGAAGGTCGGGGACCTGGACTTCGCGGTGGCCGACCTCGCGCTGGCCGAGTTCGGCCGCAAGGAGATCCGCCTCGCCGAGCACGAGATGCCCGGCCTGATGTCGTTCCGCCGCGAGTACGCCGAGGTGTACCCGCTGCGTGGCGCCCGGGTCTCCGGCTCGCTGCACATGACGGTGCAGACGGCCGTGCTGATCGAGACGCTGGTCTCGCTGGGCGCCGAGGTCCGGTGGGCGTCCTGCAACATCTTCTCCACCCAGGACCACGCGGCGGCCGCCGTGGTCGTGGGCCCGCACGGCACCCCCGAGGAGCCCAAGGGCGTCCCGGTCTTCGCCTGGAAGGGCGAGACGCTCGAGGAGTACTGGTGGTGCACCGAGCAGATGCTGACGTGGCCGGGCGGCACCTCGGCGAACATGCTGCTCGACGACGGCGGCGACGCGACCCTGCTGATCCACAAGGGCACCCAGTACGAGGCGGCCGGTGTCGTGCCGCAGGCCGAGGCGGACGACCCCGAGGAGTGGCAGGTCATCCTCGAGGTGCTGCGCAACTCGCTCGCGGCCGACAACAAGAAGTGGACCCGCGCGGGCACCGAGATCAAGGGCGTCACCGAGGAGACCACCACCGGCGTGCTGCGGCTCTACCAGCTGGCCGCCGCGGGTGAGCTGCTGTTCCCGGCGATCAACGTCAACGACTCGGTGACCAAGTCGAAGTTCGACAACCGCTACGGCATCCGCCACTCGCTGGTCGACGGCATCAACCGCGGCACCGACGTGCTGATCGGCGGCAAGGTCGCGGTCGTCTGCGGCTACGGCGACGTGGGCAAGGGCTCGGCCGAGTCGCTGCGCGGCCAGGGCGCGCGGGTGATCATCACCGAGATCGACCCGATCTGCGCGCTGCAGGCGGCGATGGACGGCTACGAGGTCCGCCGGCTGGAAAGCGTGCTCGACATCGCCGACATCGTGATCACCACCACGGGCAACAAGAACGTGGTGATGGCCGAGCACATGGCGAAGATGAAGCACCAGGCGATCCTGGGCAACGTCGGCCACTTCGACAACGAGCTCGACATGGCCGGCCTCGCGCGGTACCCGGGCATCAACCGGATCAACATCAAGCCGCAGGTCGACGAGTGGGTGTTCCCGGACGGGCACTCGATCATCGTGCTGTCCGAGGGCCGGCTGATGAACCTCGGCAACGCCACCGGCCACCCGTCGTTCGTGATGTCGAACAGCTTCTCCAACCAGGTGATCGCGCAGGTCGAGCTGTTCACGAAGAACGAGGAGTACGACAAGGAGGTGTACCGGCTGCCCAAGAAGCTCGACGAGAAGGTCGCGCGCATCCACCTGGTGGCGCTCGGCGGCGAGCTGACGAAGCTGTCCAAGGAGCAGGCCGAGTACATCGACGTCGACGTGGAGGGCCCGTTCAAGGCGGACCACTACCGCTACTGACGTACACACGCGAAAGGGGCCGGCCCGCTCGGGCCGGCCCCTTCGCTGTGCGTCAGTAGTGGATGCGTGCCATCACCGCACGGTGGTCGGAGTAGTTCCGGTCGCCGCGGTCGGAGCCGGTGTCGGCCTGGTCGGCGGCGTCGCCCTCGTCGAAGGTGATGGTGTGGAAGCCGGTCACCCGGGCCTGGTCGGAGTCGGTGCGGGCGAACAGGAAGTCGATGCGGCGGTGGGCGCCGTTCGTCCAGTTGTCCGCCAGGCATGACTTGGCGCCGTCGCAGCCCGCGAAGGCGGCGTCCCGGTAGCCGTACTTGCCGCCGAGGTCACCGTTCAGGTTGCGGTACCAGGGCCGGAACGCACCCCCGTTGACGTCGCTGAAGTTCATGTCGCCGCCGAAGATCATCAGGCTGCCGCCGTAGCCGTCCTGGGTCATCTCCCGGGCGGTCTCGGCCGAGTTGGCGACCGAACACGGCGGGCCGCCGGACGAGGCGGTCGCCCAGTGCACGGAGGCCACGGTCAGGTCCTTGTTCGCGACCTTGTCGTGCAGCTTGACCTTGACGGCCTGGGTGCGCGCCTGCGGGCTGTTGGCGCACTTGCCGCCGCGCTGGCTCTGCGCGACCCAGGTGCGCGAGCCGAGGCCCAGGTCGGTGAAGCGCGCCTTGCGGTAGACCACCGCGTTGGTCTGGTGGTGCTTCGGGGCGCCACAGCGGCTGTTCATCGCCTTGGGCGAGCCGTTGGCGATGACGCCCTCGTAGCGCTCGCCGATGACCTGCGACAGCTTGCCGACGTAGTCGTCGAGCTGCTTGCGGCCGCTGATCTGCTGGACGATGACCACGTCCGGCTTGAGCGGCGCGCGCTTCATGTAGTGGACGAGGTCCTGCCAGTCGCCCGGGCATTTCAGGCCCGCGGTCGGCAGGTTCTCCACGTTGTTGTCGAAGACCTGCACGAAGCCGGGGTCGTTGTTGACCCCGCGCGCCGCCTCGTGCCCGGCCTTGCCGTCACCCTTGTGGCCGCCCTTCCCCTTGCCGTCCTTCTTCCCGTCCTTGTTGCCGGCCTTGTCCCCTTGCCGGTCCCCGGCCTTGTCCCGGTTCTTGGCCTCGCCACGCATCGCGTTCTGCTCGGCCTGCCGTTCGGCCTGCTTGTCGCCGCCGTGCCCGGCGCCGTCACCGGACTTGCCGGCGGCGATGGCGGGGATCGCTCCCGCCGCGGCCACGGTGACCGCCACCAGTACGCCAATTCCTGCCCACTTCGCCCTCATATCGGTCAGTGGATCACAGGTCAGTGCAGGGTTTCGCCTCTTTCGAGCATCCCGACGAACTTCTCGATCCGGCGCGCGCGGGTCTCGGGGCGCTTGGCCTCCTCGACCCGGTACAGGATGGCGTAGCGGTTCCGGCTGGTCAGCGTGGCGAAGAACGCGGCCGCCCGGGGGTTGGCGTCGAGTGCCGCGCGCAGGTCAGCGGGCACCGGCATGCTCGCCGGGCCGGCGTAGGCGGCCGCCCACCTGCCGTCGGCCTTGGCCGCCTCGACCTCGCGCAGGCCGGCGGGGTGCATCTCGCCGGCCTCGATGAGCCGCTCGGCCGACGCGCGGTTGATCTTCGACCAGCGGCTGCGCTTCGTGCGCGGGGTGAACTTCTGGATGTAGTAATCGTCGTCGATGCGCTGCGCGGTGCCGTCGATCCACCCGTGGCGCAACGCGACGTCGAGCGCCTGGTCGTGATTCACCGACGCGATGCCGGTGTCCTTCTTCGCGATGCGGATCCATAGGCCGCGGGTCTCGACGTTCGCGGCGAGCCATTCGGCGAACTCGGCACGACCGGGGAAGAACAGGATCGGCATCCCGGTCTTCTCGCCGTGGTCACTGGGCACTGAGCTGGAGTCCCTTGCCGGACGGGTTGGTCAGGGTCATGCGGTCGCCGTCGAGCTCGACCGTCACCGCACCCCGGATCGCGTCGAGCACCGCCGACTCCACCCGCATGATGTCAGGTCGGCAGGCCCGCCGGGTAGGCGCGACGGTGCCGAAGCGGATCGTGTCGCCGCTGGTCGTGTACGTCGTCGAGGCGGTGTTGCAGCCGGTGTCGACGCGGACCCGGTCCGCGCCGAACCGGAGCGTGGCGGTGGTGGCGGCCGGCATGCTGCTCGCGGTCTGCCCGTCGACGATGGTGTCCACGGCCCAGGTCGCGGCGGTGAGCGCGCGGTCCGGTTCGGCGGTCTCGCGGTCGGTGAGCACGAGCTCGGTGCCGCCGGTGGTGATCGTGAGCGTCGGGCCGTCGCTGCGCCAGGCCGGCGCGGCGTCGAGGATCCCGGCGAGCCACTCGTCCTGGGCGTGGCGCGGCGGGTCGCAGCCCATCTCGGTCACCGCGAGGCCGTCGGTCTCGACCCGGCCGCCGCCGGTGCGTACCGGCCCGCTCATCGTGTTGCAGCCGGCGGACGCGAGCAGCCGGCCGTCGTCGGTGAAGTCGAGCGATATCCGCGTCCCGGCCACCAGCTCGCGCGGCTCGCCCCGCGTGGTCACGGTGGCGGAGAGGAAGGTGTGGCCGCGCAGCGGGTCGTCCCCGCCACCCGGGCCGGGCGCCTCGGCGGCCCGCGCCCCACATCCGGCGATGAGCAGCACCAGCAGCGGGCCCGCGAGCCGCGTGATTCTCATGTGCGCTGGACGTACCGGCTCACCTTCCTCGTTGCACGTGGTCTCTAGACTCCGGATCGTGGTGGTTTGCGATCATGTCGAGGGGGTCGTCAGCAGCCCCTCCGGCCCGTACTTCGGACCGGTCGCGCACGGGTTCGCCTGCGGGGCGCACATCCCGGTGCACGTGTCGAGCCCGTGGAACGCGCTGGACGACCCGGTTCGCGACTACCAGAACGACCGCGAGACGCTGGCGGACAGCTGGGGTGTCACCACGGCCGAGGACTGGCAGCGGCAGGTCGACTACCTGCTGGCCGGCCTGAACATCGGCACGGAGATCGACGCGGTGCTCAACGTGCGGCGGACGCTGCAGCGCCAGCACGGCACGTGGGACCTGCCGACATGGCGTACCGCGGCGGAGAACTGGGCGCGGCAGGAGTCCGCGGACGTGGCGGAGATGGTCGCGTCGGTGGACGTGATCACCCGCTACGAGGCCCGGTTCCAGGCGGACGGCATCCTGCCGCCGAACGGGGTGGTGAACTCCGTGTTCGGCTACGACTTCGGGCGCGCGGTGAACATGGCGCGGTGGGGGTTCGGCGGCCGGTTCTGCGACTACCGCACGGCGGAGCAGGTGGTGCAGCGCGCCGGGGAGCTGTGCCGCCAGCACTACGCGTCGTGGGCGGACTTCAGCGCCGGGTACGCGCTGGGCCGGGTCATCCGGTTCGACAACGAGCAGTTCGGGCACATGTACGTGTCGGTGCGCGGGCCACACAACCTGCTGATGACCGACCGGTCCAGTCCGTGGTGGCACATCCCGTTCTCGTAGGGTTCGTCCCCGTGGGACGTCTGATCGTGATCGAGGGCCTGGACGGGGCCGGCAAGCGCACCATGGCGAGCGCGCTGACGGCCGAGTTCGGCGGCCGCGTGGCGCGGCTCGCCTTCCCCCGCTACGGCGAGTCGGTGCACGCCGACCTGGTGCACGAGGGGTTGCACGGGCGGCTGGGCGGCTTCGGCGACGAGGTGTACGGCATGGCCATGCTGTACGCCCTGGACCGCCACGACGCCGCCCCGGCGATCCGCGCCGCGCTGGCGTCGCACGACGTCGTCCTGCTGGACCGGTACGTGGCCTCGAACGCGGCGTTCGGCGCGGCCCGCCTGCACCAGGACGCCCGGGGCGAGTTCGTGGCGTGGGTGCGCTCGCTGGAGATCGGCCGCCTGAACCTGCCGGTGCCCGACGCCCACCTGCTGCTCCGGGTGCCGGTGGAGGTGGCCGCGTCGCGCTCGTCACACCGCTCCCGCACGGAGGCCGGCCGCGACCTGGACACGTTCGAGTCCGACGACGCCCTGCAGGCCAGGGTGGCGGTGGTCTACGACGGCCTGGCCAAGGACGACTGGCTGGCGCCGTGGCAGGTGGTGGATGGAACGTCCACTTCGGACTACAAGGACCTCGCGGCCGCACTGCTGGGGTGAGCGTCCGGGCGGGCGTCGCGGGGGTTAGGGAGCGCCCACCAGGTTCGCGCCCCAGTGCTCGATCTCCGCGTCGATGTCGAGCCGGCCGATCATCGGCGAGGCGGTCATCTCCGGCGTGATCCGGTCCCGGGGCACGAACCAGGAGATCTCGAACTCCAGCCCGTCGGGATCCTTGCCGTACAACGACTTCGACACCATGTGGTCCGAGGACCCCACGAGCGCGCTCGCCTCGGTGAGGCGCTTCTCGAACGTCGCCAGCTCCGGGAGCGTGTTCACCGACCACGCCAGGTGGTACAGCCCGACGGCCGTCCCACCGCCGCGCGGGGCGTTGCCGCGCACGGCGAACAGGCCGAGGTCGTGATCGTTCTCCGACTCGGCGGCGCGCAGGAACGCCGACGTCGGCCGTTCGTGCACGACGACGAACCCGAGCACCTCCTGGTAGAAGGCGACGCTCTTCGCCACGTCGCGCACGTAGAGCACGGCGTGGTTGAGCCTCCGTATACCCATTGGACGTACCTCCATGGCGGCGACCCATGGTTGACGCTTCACGGTATTAAGCGACGGAACGTAGGCTGTCGTTACACCTCCGTCACCCAGCTGGCGAAACAACGATCAGCGGGTCCCACGCGGACAACACCGACGAAGTGCGACGATGTACCCATGAAGGCACGTGTGCTGGTAGTGGACGACGACCCGGCTCTGGCCGAGATGCTGACCATCGTGCTGCGCGGCGAGGGCTTCGACACCGCGGTGGTCGCGGAGGGCAACCGGGCGCTGCCCGCGCTGCGCGAGCTGCGGCCCGACCTGGTGCTGCTCGACCTGATGTTGCCGGGCATCAACGGGATCGACGTGTGCAAGGCCATCCGCGCGGAGTCGGGGGTGCCCATCGTGATGCTGACCGCCAAGAGCGACACGGTCGACATCGTCCTGGGCCTCGAGTCCGGCGCGGACGACTACGTCGTCAAGCCGTTCAAGCCCAAGGAGCTGGTGGCGCGCGTGCGGGCCCGCCTGCGCCGCACCGACTCCGAGCCGGCGGAGATGCTCTCGATCGGTGACCTCACGATCGACGTGCCGGGCCACGAGGTGACCCGGGACGGTGTCGCCATCCAGCTGACGCCGCTGGAGTTCGATCTCCTGGTCGCGCTCGCCCGCAAGCCGCGCCAGGTGTTCACCCGCGAGGTGCTGCTCGAGCAGGTCTGGGGCTACCGGCACGCGGCGGACACCCGGCTGGTGAACGTCCACGTGCAGCGGCTGCGCTCGAAGGTCGAGACCGACCCCGAGCACCCCGAGGTGGTGTTGACGGTTCGCGGCGTCGGGTACAAGGCGGGTCCGCCATGATAGTCAGGTGAAGCGGAACTTACGGGCGGTCGTCGCGGCAGGCGCGAGGGCCGTCGAGTTCTGCCGGCAGCGGGCCGCCTACTTCGGGGAGGTGTGGCGGCGCTCGCTGCAGGTGCGCGTCGTCGTCAGCACGCTCGCGCTGTCCTCGGCCGTGGTCTTCGTGCTGGGCATGGTGCTGCAGAACCAGATCACCGACCGCCTCCTGGAGACCAAGGAGGAGGCCGCGATCGCGGCCACCCGCGACGCCGTCCAGGTCGCCGAGTCCCAGCTCACCGGCGTCAACCCGACCGCGGACGCCGTGCGCGGCCGGCTCACCAGCGCGCTCAACCGGCTGACCAGCTCCTCGCCGAACAGCAGCACCGCGAGCTCCGCGGCCGGCGCGTTCGAGCCCGTGCTCGCCAGCGACTCGCCCGGCCTCGCCGAGTCCGGCGACAGCATCAGCGCCGGCGCCTACCAGGACGTGCCCGACAGCCTGCGCCACTTCGTCCAGGCGCACGAGTTCGCGGTGCAGATCTACACCGCCGACCGCGCGTCCGGGCACACCACGTTCCTCATCGTCGGCGCCCCGTTCGGCACCGCGAACCGGCCGATGCAGCTGTACATGCTGTTCCCGCTGACCGCCGAGCAGCACACGATCAGCGTCGTGCAGAGCACGCTGATCGTCGGCGGTCTCGTGCTGTTGCTGCTGCTGGCCGGCATCGCGAACCTCGTGACCCGCCAGGTGGTCCGCCCCGTCCGCAGCGCGGCCCAGGCCGCGGGCCGCTTCGCCGGCGGCGAGCTGGACCAGCGCATGCTCGTGGTCGGCGAGGACGACGTCGCCAAGCTCGCCGAGTCGTACAACCTGATGGCCGAGAGCATCCAGCGCCAGATCCGCCAGCTCGAGGAGTTCGGCACCCTGCAGCGCCGGTTCACCTCCGACGTCTCCCACGAGCTGCGCACGCCGCTGACCACGGTCCGCATGGCCGCCGACGTCCTGCACGCCTCCCGCGAGCAGTTCCCGCCCGGCCTCGCCCGCTCCACCGAGCTGCTCGTCGACGAGCTCGACCGGTTCGAGTCGCTGCTCGCCGACCTGCTGGAGATCAGCCGCCTCGACGCCGGCGTGGAGGAGCTCGTCGCCGAGCAGGTCGACCTGCGGCCGATCGCGGTGCGCGCCGCCCGCTCGGTCGCCACGATCGCGCGCAACGCCGGCAGCGAGATCATCCTCGACATGCCCGAGGAGGAGGCCACCGCCGAGGTCGACGCCCGCCGCATCGAGCGCGTGCTGCGCAACCTGCTCGCCAACGCCGTCGACCACGGCGAGGGCCGGCCGGTCCGGCTGCGCATGGCGTTCGACGACCACGCGCTCGCCGTCACCGTCCGGGACTACGGCATCGGCCTGCGCATCGGCGAGGCCGACCTCGTGTTCAACCGGTTCTGGCGCGCCGACCCGTCGCGCAACCGGCACACCGGCGGCACCGGCCTCGGCCTCGCGATCAGCGTCGAGGACGCCCGGCTGCACGGCGGCGGGCTAGACGCGTGGGGCGAGCGGGGCAAGGGCGCCTGCTTCCGCCTGACGCTGCCGCGCGAGCAGGGCGTCGAGTACGCCGCGAGCCCGCTCGAGCTGCCGCCGCCCGACTCCGACGTCGGGTTCGCCGAGGCGGTCGAGGTGCCCGTGGCCGAGGACGTCTACCGGGTCACCGTGCCGACCGAGGCGGTCGAGAACGGCGACGGGGAGCCGTCCACCCCGGCCTCGCCGGCGTGGGAGGAGGTCCGGTGACCCGCCGTCCCAGGTTCCTGGTGCTGCTGCTGTCGGTGCTGCTGGTGGCCGGTTGCGCGAACATCCCCGAGGTCTCCACGCCGCACGCCGTCCGCGACGACAAGGCCGAGCCGAACAGCTCCGTCGACGGGCCGACCAAGGGCCTGGACGCGTTCGACCTCGTGCGCGAGTTCATCCACCGCTCGGGCAACCCCGAGGCCGCCGCGATGTACCTGACGGACAAGGGGAAGCAGGGCTGGAACGGCGAGGCCGCCCCGACGATCATCCTCGACACGTTCGACACCGTCCCCGTGCGCGCGCCGATCGTCGAGGAGGACCCGGGCGCGGTGTCCAAGGACGTCGAGACGGTCGTGCTCGAGGTGACGCCCGTCGGCCGGCTCGGCCCCGACCACGCCTTCGTCCCGACCATCGACGACGAGGAGTACCAGGTCACGGTCCGCAAGCAGGGCGGTGAGTGGCGGATCGACTCGCCGCCGCCGACGATGTTCGTGCCCGAGTCGGACTTCAAGGCCAGCTACCGCGCGGTGACCGTGTACTACTTCGACAAGGACCTGCGGCTCACCGTGCCGGACCTGCGTTACGTGGCGGCCGAGCCGGTCAGCGGCCTGCCCGCGCGGGTGATCAACGTGCTGCTGTCCGGCCCGTCGGACACCATGCGCCGGTCGGTCAGCTCGCAGCTCGAGGGCATCAGCACCAGAACCAACGTGGTCCCCGACCCGGACGGCACGCTGGTCGTGGACCTCAAGGAGCTCGGCGACAAGCCGACCGAGCAACGCGAGCAGATAGCCGCGCAGATCGTGTTGTCGCTGCAGTCCGTCACGTCCAGCCGGCTGCGGCTGCGTGCCGACGGCGAGGACCTCATTCCCGGCCGCCGCGACTGGCGGATCGGCGACCTGAAGGTCTACGACGCGCCCACCAAACCGGACTCCGACCAGCCCGGCCTGGTCGCGGCGAACGGGCGGCTGACCTCGCTGCACGACGGCAAGCCGATCGCCGGTCCCGCGGGCGACGGCGAGTACGACGTGATCAACGCCGGGCAGTCCATCGACGGCGGCCAGCTGGCGGTGGTCGTGCGCACCCCGGCCGGGCCACGGCTGCGCATCGGACCGGCCGGCGGACCGATGCAGCAGGTCAACCTCGACGCGAAGACGATGTCGCGGCCGACGTGGCAGCTGAGCACGTCGAACGAGGTGCCCGCCAAGGAGGTCTGGACGGTCGCCGACGGCGATGTCGTGCGCGTCGTGCGCATGGCCGACGGCACGTGGAAGGCGTTGCAGGTCAACGCCTCCGAGCTGACCGACTTCGGCCTGATCACCGAGGTGCGCCTCTCCCGCGACGGCACCCGTGCGGCGGCGGTCGCCCGGGGCCGGCTCGTGGTGGCGTCGGTCGTGCGGGACAAGGACTCGGTGTCGCTGCGCAACCCGCGGCGGCTGCAGCCGATCAACGTCGTGCAGGCCGTCGGCGTCGACTGGCTGAGCCAGGACACGCTCGTCGTGGCGACCACGCAGGGCGCGCTGCCGGTGGCGAGCCTGTCGGTCGACGGCCTCAAGCTCGACCTGTTCGACCGCAACAACCTCCAGCTGCCGATCAAGTCGATCGCCGCCGCCCCCGACCGGGACGTGATCGTCACCGACAGCGCGGCGGTGTCCAGCGTGCCCGGTGTCGGGCAGCTGTGGCGCCAGCATCCCCACGGCCAGGGCCCGAACGCGATCCCCTTCTACCCGGGCTGACCTGGGCTTTCCAGAATTGTCAGGGGGCGGTGCCATGATTCGCCCATGCGTTCGTTTCGACTGCTCGACCTGATCATCCCGCAACGTTGCGCCGGCTGCGCGACGCCCGGCTCGGCGTGGTGCGCGCGGTGCGCCGCCACCCTGCGCGCGGTGTCGCCGGTGGCCCGGCCGGGCCTGCCGCCGGCCTTCGCGCTGGCCGAGTATCGCGGCCCGGCCAGACGAGCCGTGCTGGCGTACAAGGAACGCGGCCGCCGCGAGCTGGCCGCGCCTCTCGGCCGCGCACTGGCCGATGCCCTCCCGGCCATCCGCGCGGGCCCGGTGGCGCTGGTCCCGGCGCCGTCGCGCCCGGCGGCGGCCCGAGCCCGCGGTGGTCAGCACATGACGACCGTCGCCCGGCGCTGCGCGTCGCACCTCCCGGAGGCGGTGGTCGTCCCGGCCCTGCGCCTGGACGGCAAGGCCCTCGACTCGGTGGGCCTGGACGCCGCGGCCCGGACGGCCAACCTGTTCGGCCGCCTGCGCCCGGACCCACGGCACCATCCGCCGCCGGGCCTGCCAGCGGTGGTCCTGGACGACGTGATCACCACCGGCGCGACCGCGACCGCGTGCGTGGCCGCTCTACGGTCGATCGACGTCGCGGTGGCGGCCGTCCTGTCCCTGACGGCCACGTGACCGGCCCGCGTCCCGGGCGGGGCCGGGCGGTCCGGCGACCACGGCGGCCACCGGGACGTGGTCACCACGGGGATACCGCGAACGCCTGCGTGGCCGCGCTGAGGTCGATCGACGTCCCGGTGGCGGCCGTCCTGTCCCTGGCCGACCCACGGCCTCGACACGGCCTCCCATTGAGAACGGCGGCCGAGACCGATCATCAACCTGGAGTTAACCGACCCGTGATACCGAAATGCCACCAATCACTACTGATCAGTACGCGCCCCGATTCGCGATTTCCCCGTCCCGATTGGGTTATCGCAGCTCGCGGATCCCGTTCACGGAGGCCGATCGCTCCATCATGCGGATACCTCCGTATGAGTGAATTGTGGGTGGGAACCAACACCCCGAGATGATCGTTTGACAGGTATGGGAGACCGGCACGACGGCGAGGCTCAACCCCCGCGAGGTGCGGCGAAGTCTCTCCGTGTGCCTGGTACGGCCAGGCGAGTGACGGCCCGCGGGGGCCGTCCAGATGATCATGCGCGGTCGGCCGAGGCCGTGGCGGGAATGGTTGCTCTCCGTAGGCGGATCGGGCCAATCAAGTTCGCCCGCCGAGGGGGCTTTTGCAAGCGCACAAGCCAAGCTAACGTGCCCGCTATCAGCTTTCCCGGTCCGCAGGGAGGAGGCGAAGAGCCCATGACCCTGGCGCCGGAGGAGCTCTGAGGCAGGGGAGTCCTCGAGCCCTTCAACGGCCTGGCCGTCCACCAAACCTGGATCCCAGTTCTGAGGCGCCCAAGTTCGCTCACTAGCTCGCTACGGCGAGGGAGGTCGTGTATGGACATCGTCGTTAAAGGCCGCAACGTCGAGGTGCCCGAGCACTTCCGTGTGCACGTCGAGGAAAAGCTGGCTCGTCTCGAGCGGTACGACCGCAAGGTCATCCGCTTCGACGTGGAGTTGTTTCACGAACCCAACCGCCGCCAGGCAAAGAACTGCCAGCGCGTGGAGATCACCGGCAAGGGCAGGGGCCCGGCCGTCCGCTCCGAGGCGTGTGCCGGCGACTTCTACGCCGCGCTCGACGCCGCGGTGACCAAGCTTGAGAACCGACTTCGCAGACTGCACGACCGCCGGCGCGTGCACTACGGGCGCCGCAGCCCATCCTCCGTCGCGGAGGCCACCGCCACCACACCGAGCATGCCCACGACCAACGGCCGTGTCGGCACCGCCGTACTACCCGCCCGCACCGAGGAGATGACCGAGACCGAGGCTCCGGCCGTACCCGTCCAGCGCTGGGACAGCGCCGAGGACGAGAACCTGCCCGGTCGCGTCGTACGGGAGAAGCAACACGCCGCCGAGCCGATGACCGTCGACGAAGCCCTCTACCAGATGGAGCTCGTCGGCCACGACTTCTACCTCTTCAAGGACTCGAGCTGCGACCAGCCCAGCGTGGTGTACCGCCGCAGAGCGTTCGACTACGGCGTGATCCGGCTGGTCTGACGCGAACCACGGACCCGAAACGGACTTGACGGGGTGCCCCCGGGCTACCGGCCTGGGGGCACCCGTCCGTCGGTTCACCAGCCGATCTCGGCGCAACCTCTCTGGTCCGGTCAGGGCAAGCCACGACGACACCTATCCGTAACCGCCTACGATGGCAGGGACGAGGTGCCCGTGGCGGGCGCGACAATCCAGCTAGCGAGGTTGACCTGATGGTGCTGTCCCGGATACTCCGCGCCGGTGAGGGCAAGACGCTCAAGACGCTGCGTAAGACCGTGGTCGAGGTCAACGACCTCGAGAGCTCCGTCGCCGGTCTGTCCGACGCCGCGCTGCGCGCGAAGACCCAGGAGTTCCGCCGGCGCTACGACGAGATGCGCGAGGTCGACGAGGACGATCGCGAGGCGACCGACTTCGACGCGCTCGACATGCTGCTGCCCGAGGCGTTCGCCGTGGTCCGCGAGGCGGCGAAGCGCGTGCTCGGCCAGCGGCACTTCGACGTGCAGATCATGGGCGGCGGCGCGCTGCACATGGGCAACGTCTCCGAGATGAAGACCGGTGAGGGCAAGACTCTGACCGCGGTGCTGCCCGCCTACCTCAACGCGCTGTCCGGCAACGGCGTGCACGTCGTCACCGTCAACGACTACCTGGCCAAGCGCGACGCGGAGTGGATGGGCCGCGTCCACCGCTTCCTCGGTCTCGATGTCGGCGCGATCCTGTCCGAGATGACCACCGAGCAGCGCCGGCGCGCCTACCGGGCGGACATCACCTACGGCACGAACAACGAGTTCGGCTTCGACTACCTGCGCGACAACATGGCCAGCAGCCTCGACCAGATGGTGCAGCGCGGCCACAACTTCGCGATCGTGGACGAGGTCGACTCGATCCTCATCGACGAGGCCCGCACGCCGCTGATCATCTCCGGCCCGGCCGACCAGTCCTCGCGCTGGTACACCGAGTTCGCCCGGATCGCCAAGCGCATGTCCGGCATCGACGTCACCGCGATGACCCCGCGCGACCGGGACGCCCGCACCACCGAGATCAACAGCAAGCACTACGAGGTCGACCGCAAGCGCCGCACGATCGGCGTCAGCGAGCGGGGCGTCCAGTTCGTCGAGGACCAGCTCGGCATCGACAACCTGTACGACGCCGCCAACACCCCGCTCGTCGGCTACCTCAACAACTCGATCAAGGCCAAGGAGCTCTACCAGAACGACAAGGACTACCTGATCCGCAGCGGCGAGGTCCTGATCGTCGACGAGTTCACGGGCCGCGTGCTCTCCGGCCGGCGCTACAGCGAGGGCATGCACCAGGCCATCGAGGCCAAGGAAGGCGTGGAGATCAAGGCGGAGAACCAGACGCTCGCCACGATCACCCTGCAGAACTACTTCCGCCTCTACACCCGCCTGTCGGGCATGACGGGTACCGCCGAGACCGAGGCGTCGGAGTTCTGGAACACCTACAAGCTGCACGTCGTGCCGATCCCGACGAACCGGCCGATGGTCCGCCTCGACCGCACCGACCTGATCTACAAGACCGAGGAGGCCAAGTTCGAGGCGGTCGCCGACGACATCGCCGAGCGGCACGAGGCCGGCCAGCCGGTGCTCGTCGGCACGACCAGCGTCGAGCGTTCGGAGTACCTGTCGAAGCTGCTGGTGAAGCGCCGCATCCCGCACAACGTGCTGAACGCGAAGCACCACGAGAAGGAGTCGGCGATCGTCGCCGAGGCCGGGCACCGCGGCGCGGTCACGGTCGCGACCAACATGGCCGGCCGCGGTACCGACATCATGCTCGGTGGCAACCCCGACCACCTGGCCGAGGAGTCGTTGCGCGCCAAGGGACTCGACCCCGTGGAGACGCCGCACGAGTGGACCGTCGAGCTGCCCGCGGCGCTCGCGCGCGCCAAGAGCGAGGTGGGCGTGGAGGCCGGGGAGGTGCGCGAGGCGGGCGGCCTGTACGTGCTCGGCACCGAGCGCCACGAGTCGCGGCGCATCGACAACCAGCTGCGCGGCCGGTCCGGTCGCCAGGGCGACCCGGGCGAGTCGCGGTTCTACCTGTCGCTGGGCGACGAGCTCATGCGGCGGTTCAACGCGCAGTTCGTCGAGCGCGTCATGGTCACCATGCGAGTGCCCGACGACCAGCCGATCGAGGCGAAGATGGTCACCCGCGCGATCAAGAGCGCGCAGACCCAGGTCGAGCAGCAGAACTTCGAGGCCCGCAAGAACCTCCTCAAGTACGACGAGGTGATGAACCAGCAGCGCAAGGAGATCTACGCCAACCGCATGCGCGTGCTGGCCGGCGAGAACCTGCGCGAGCAGGTCGACCACATGATCGCCGACGTGGTCGTCGACTACATCGAGAAGGAGACCGCCGGCGGGTACGCGGAGGACTGGGACCACCAGAAGCTGTGGAGCGCGCTCAAGGAGCTGTACCCGATCTCGCTGGCGTGGGAGCAGCTCGTCGACAGGGTCGAGGCACGCGGTGACGACCTCACGTCGGAGATGCTGCAGGAGGAGGTGCTCGCCGACGCCCGCCACGCGTACGACGAGCGCGAGGCGTACGTCAACAGCCGCGTCTTCGGCCCGGACGGCCGCCCGACGGGAGACGGCATGCGCCGCCTGGAGCGGCTCGTGATGATCGACGTGCTGGACCGCAAGTGGCGCGAGCACCTGTACGAGATGGACTACCTCAAGGACGGCATCGGCCTGCGGGCGATGGCGCAGCGCGACCCGCTGATCGAGTACCAGCGCGAGGGCTTCGACATGTTCAACACGATGCTCGAAGGCCTCAAGGAGGAGTGCGTGACGCTGTTGTTCCGCGCGCAGGTCGCGGAACCGGAGCAGCAGCAGGTCCCGGCCCAGGCCGGCGCGGCGACGCGGGTGCAGCAGGCAGCGGCGCGGGCGGCGCAGGTGCAGCAGCCGCCGCAGCAACAGCAGCCGCCCATGCAGCAGCCGCCGCAGGACCAGATCCCACCGGCCCTGCGCGGCGGCCGCCCGCCGAACGAGCAGCAGTTCACGTACTCAGGCCCAGCCGAGGGCGGCGGCGTCCAGTCCCGCGGCAACCAGAACGGCAACGGCCAGAAGCCCGCAGGCGGCAACAGCCGCCGCGAACGCCGAGCAGCCGAACGCGACGCACAGCGCAAGGGCAAGAAGGGCCCCCGCCGCTGACCCATGTGGCATGTGGACAGAGCACGGCACCCGTTCGCCGGGTGCCGTGCTCTTCTCATAGCGGTGCCCCATTAGAGACCACCCGAACGAGACGCATCACCACGCACCGCTGCGCCCTTCCGAACCTGGCGTTCGATGCCCGCCTTCGCTCGCAGACTGTCCACAGGGCCGCCCATCGGCGGCCCGAAATCGTCAGTGGGCGTGGCTACTCTGGAAAACGGGGGGCCGGAGGCCGCCTGGGGGCAGTTTTCGGGAGTTGTCCACAGATCCACTCGGCCCGGCCGCAAGCGCTTGCGGTGGCCTTGAGCCGGGCGGGCAGCCGGGCGGGGCGAGCCGAGCCCCGGGCAGGGCGGAGCCAGGGGCAGGTTGGGCGGAGCCAGGGGCGGGTCTGGGCAGAGCTGGGTTGGGCAGAGCTGGGTTGGGCAGAGCCTGCAGGGCAGCGGTGGCTGTGCGCGGCCGCCGAGACCGATTCCTGGGTGGGGCTGGATGAGGCCGGGCTGAGCTGGGTAGTGCGCCGGGTCGAGTCGGATGGCTGAGTAGAGCAGCGGTGGTCGTGCGCGGCTGGGCCCAGTCAATGGCTGGTTGGGGCTGAGCCGAATTGGATCGTTGGCTGGGTGGGCCGGGTGGAACAGGCGGCCCACGCACCGACTGGCGCAGCACGGCCGGTCAGCGCGCACGCCTGACAGGCGAGCGCGGTCAGCGGAGTGTGCCGTGCCGGCGGAGGCGGGCCGCGGCCGTGCCCCGCCGAACCGGTCACAGGAGGCGGAGGACGGCGCAGTGCCACGCCTCCTCGACCCGTTCGAAGCGGGCCGCCAACGCGCACACCCGCCTCGGCTCCGGGATGCCGGTGGCGATGTCGATCACCGCGGCCACCTCCACCGCCGTGGGGGACGGGTAGCTGGCGCGCAGGCGGCGGAGGCGATGCAGGCGACCGGCGGGTGACGTGCGCAGCCGGGTCAGCAGTGCCTCGTACGCCGGGTCCGACAGGAGGCTGCGGAGCTGACCGACATGCCGCCGGCCCGACAACACCTCCAGCACGCGGACCAGCAACCCGCCCAGCGCCGCCGGCGTCACCCTCGCCTCGTCGGGGCGGGCGACCAGTCTCAGCTGCGGACCGCTCGCCGGGCGCAGGCTCGTCCAGCGACGCGGCGGCTCCCCGGGCGTCGGCTCGTACTCGGGCAGTGGGCGCAGCACGGGGCCGGGCTCGTGGAGGTACCGAACTGGTGCGGTCATGCCCTACAGATCCGGCCCGCCGTGCGACCCGGACAACGACCACCCCAACGTGTCGGACCACGTCACCCAGGGTCAGCGGCGGCGCACCAGCTCGAAGCAGAGCACGGCCGCGGCGCTGGCCACGTTCAGCGACTCCACCCCACCGGCCAGCGGAATCGACAACGAGCCGGTCACCGCCGCGCGCACGTCGGCGCCGATCCCGCCCGTCTCCCCGCCCAGCACGTACGCGGCCCGGGGCGGCAGCGACGCCTCGAACAGCGACGTGCGCGCCGACCCGTCCAGCGCGAACAGCGGGAAACCGGCCTCCCGCAACGCCGACGCCGCCTCGCCGGCGGTGTAGCACCGCAGGACCGGTGCGTGGAACGCCACGCCGGCCGATGCCTTGACCACCAACGGATCCAGCGACGCCACGCCGCGCCGCGGCACCACGATCCCGTCGATCCCGGCGGCCGTGGCGGTGCGCAGGATCATGCCGACGTTCGCCGGCGTGGTGATGCCGTCGAGCAGCAGCACGGTCGACAGCTCATCCGCCGCTAGCGCGTCCGACAGCCGGCGCATCCGCGGCGCCACCACGTCCGCGAGCACCCCCTGGTCCTGCTTTCCGTTGCCCGCCAGCACCTTCACCCGGTGCGCGCTCGCCCGCTCCACCCGCACCGACCGGGCGGCGGCCGCGGCGAGGATCTCCCCCGCCGCCGCGCCGCGGGCGTTGTCGGCCAGCACGACCTTGTCCACCCGCAGGCCCGCGTCGGCGAGCGCCTCCAGCACGGGCTTGCGGCCGAACACGGTCACGAACCGGTCCTTCGGCGACGGGGCGTCCACGACGCCGAGCATTCCACGTCCGCCGCGGCCTCATGTGCCAGGATCCACCCGTGAGGGTCTACATACCGGCCACGGTCCAGCTGCTGCGCGCGCTCAACGCCAAGGGTGAGGTGGCCGCCGTCGGCGACACGGCCTTCGCGCTGACCCCCGCGTTGCGCGAGTCCTACGCGACCGGCACCGCCGAGGAGCTCGAGTACGCCGCGATGACCGAGGCCGCCCGCGCGTCGCTGCGCCTGCTGTCCGGGGAGCTGGCCGACGACCCCGACAGCACGCTCCCGCGCCGCGCCGTCATCTCCGCCGACGTCGAGGGGGCCACGCTGCGCCCGGACCGCGACCACGCGGTGGTACACCTCGACGGCCCGGTGCAGGTCGCGCAGGTCGCCGCCGTGCACCTCGACACCGAGGACGCCGAGCCTGCCGTCCGCGCGGCGGTCGACGTGATCGACGCGGCCGACCTCGGCGATCCGGATGCGGAGTTCACGCTCGGGGACGCCGAGGACCACGAGCTCGCCTGGTACGCCACCGACGAGCTGCCCTTCCTCCTGGACCTGCTCTAAGCGGCCGGCGCCTCGAGCACGACCTTGCCGCTGGCCCGCCCCTCGACGAGCAGCGCCACCGCCTCGGCCGCCTGCTCCAGCGGCAGCCGCCGCGCGATCCGCGGGGTCAGCGAACCCCGCTCCACCAGCGAGAACACCTCGCTCAGCGCCGCGCTGAACCGCGGGCCCGCCTTGACGTAGTAGAACGTCGCCCGCCGCCCCCGGCCCCGGCCGGCCAGCCGCGCGAGCCGCCAGCCGGCGAACCGCCGGATCGTGCCGAAGTACGGGCGCAGCCAGTGGCCCGGGTCGTGCAGCGTCGACGCCGAGCCGTAGTTGACCAGGATGCCGCCGCCGGCCAGCACCTCGTACGACGCCGCCAGGCTGTCCCCGCCGACGTGGTCGAACACCGCGTCCACCCCCGCCGGCGCCAGTGCCCGCACCACCTCGGCGACCGAGCCCGCGCGGTAGTCGATCGGCTCGGCGCCCAGCGCCCTGACGACGTCGTGCTTGCCCGCCGACGCCGTGCCCAGCACCCTTGCGCCGGCGAGCACGGCCAGCTGCACGACCAGCGTGCCGACCCCGCCGGCCGCCCCGTGCACCAGCACGGTCTGGCCGGGCCGCACGCGCGCCACGTCGTGCACCAGTTGCCACGCGGTCACGCCGTTCATCGCCACGGCCGCGGCCACGGCGGGGTCGAGCGTGGCGGGCACCGGCACCACACCGGACGCCGGCACGACGACATGGGTGCGCCACGCGCCCGTCCGGGTCATCGCCGCCACCCGGTCGCCCGCCCGCACGCCGGTCACGCCGGGGCCCACCGACGACACGACGCCGACCAGGTCGTAGCCCGGCACGAACGGGAACCTCGGCTGCATCGGGTACCGCCGCCGCAGCATCTGGACCTCGGCGAAGCTCACCCCGCTCGCCTCGACCCGCACGCGCACCTCGCCCTTGCCGGGCTCCGGCGCGTCGCCCGCGGACACGCGCAGCATCTCCGGACCACCCGCGCCGGTCAGCACGATCTCCATGGCGTGACTACCTCTCACTGTTGTTAGAACTTCTAACACTCATTAGAAGGTGTTAGTCTCGCGCTGTCAAGGAGGGCACCAGATGGACCGCAGGCAGCAGTACCGCGAGCAGACCCGCCAGGAGGCCAAGCGGATCGCGCTCGAGCAGCTGGCCGAGCACGGCATGGCCGGGGTCTCGGTGAACGCGATCGGCAAGCGCATGGGCGTCACGGGCCCGGCGCTGTACCGGTACTTCGCGAACCGCGACGCGCTGCTCACCGAGCTGATCTCGGACGCCTACCACGACCTCGCCGACACCGTCGAGACCGCGATCGCGAAGGCCAGGAGCGGACGGCTGCGCGTGGGCGCGAACGCCATGCGCGCCTGGGCGAAGGCGGCGCCGCACCGGTACCTGCTGCTGTTCGGCACTCCGGTCCCGGGCTACGAGGCGCCCGCGCACACGCTCGACGCGGCCAGCCGGATCATGGTCGCCCTGCTGTCGGCCGCTGGGGACGACCACGGCCGGCCGGGCCGGTCGACGCTGTACCGCCAGGTCGCCGCCTGGGGGGAGCGCATGGACTACGCGGACCTGACGCCGCGGCAGCTGCACTGGGGGCTGACCGTCTGGACCCGGCTGCACGGCGTCCTCAGCCTCGAGGTCGCCGGCCAGCTCACGCTGACCGGGATCGATCCGGAGCTGCTGTTCAAGGCCGAGGTCGACGCACTGGCGGATTGGTGGGCGCCGGAGTCGTGACAGGATGGCGGCAGCTGCCGGTCACGAGCCGGCCCGACCAGAACCCAGGGAGGCGAGCCACAACATGGACGCCATTTCGTCCGTGCCCGAGCCGGTGAACGAGCCGGTCCGCTCCTACGCGCCGGGCAGCGCCGAGCGCGAGTCGTTGCAGCGGCGGATCGCCGAGCTGGAGGGCGAGCGGCACGAGCTGACCATGACCATCGGCGGCGAGCGGCGGATGGCCGGCGGCGAGCCGATCGACGTGGTCCAGCCGCACGACCACGCGCACGTGCTCGGGGTGTCCGCCCAGGCCACCGCCAAGGACGTGGCCGACGCCGTCAGCGCCGCGAAGCTCGCCGCGCCCGCGTGGCGCGAGCTGCCCTTCGACGAGCGCGCCGCGGTCCTGCTGCGCGCGGCGGACCTCGCGGCCGGCCCCTGGCGGGACACGCTCAACGGCACGACGATCCTCGGCCAGTCCAAGTCCGTGCAGCAGGCCGAGATCGACGCCGCGTGCGAGCTCATCGACTTCTGGCGGTTCAACGTCAGCTACGCGCGCCGGATCCTCGCCGAGCAGCCGAACTCGAGCGCCGGCATCTGGAACCGCTTCGACCACCGGCCGCTGGACGGGTTCGTCACCGCGATCACCCCGTTCAACTTCACCGCGATCGCCGGCAACCTGCCGACCGCGCCTGCGCTGATGGGCAACACCGTCGTGTGGAAGCCCTCGCCGACCCAGCAGCTCGCCGCGCACCACACGATGCGGCTGCTCGAAGCCGCGGGCCTGCCGCCCGGCGTGATCAACATGGTCACCGGCGACGGCGCCGCGGTCAGCGAGGTCGCGCTCGCCGACGCGGACTTCGCCGGCCTGCACTTCACCGGGTCCACCAAGACCTTCAAGTACCTGTGGCGCACGATGGCGGAACGGCTCGACACCTACCGGTCCTACCCGCGGATCGTGGGCGAGACCGGCGGCAAGGACTTCGTCGTCGCGCACCGTTCCGCCGACGCGGACGCCGTGGCGATCGGCCTGCTCCGTGGCGCGTTCGAGTACCAGGGCCAGAAGTGCTCGGCGGCCTCGCGTGCCTACGTCTCCCGCTCGCTGTGGGAGTCCGGGCTGCGCGAACGGCTGGTCGACGCCACCAAGACGTTGTCGTTCGGCGACGTCACCGACTTCTCTCACTTCGGTGGCGCGGTGATCGACAGCCGGGCCTTCGCCAAGCACAAGGGCGTGCTGGAGATGGCGGCGAGCACCTCGACGCTCGAGGTGCTGACCGGCGGGAGCGCGGACGACTCGGTCGGCTACTTCGTCCAGCCGACGATCCTGCTCGGCAGCGACCCGATGCACGACGTGTTCACCACCGAGTGGTTCGGCCCGATCCTCGCGGTCCACGTGTTCGACGACACCGAGTACGCGAAGGTCCTGGAGCTGGTCGACAGCTCCACGCCGTACGCGCTGACCGGTGCCGTGTTCGCGACCGACCGGGCCGCGATCGAGGAGGCGCACCGCGCGCTGCGCTTCGCCGCGGGCAACTTCTACGTCAACGACAAGCCGACCGGTGCCGTCGTGAGCCAGCAGCCGTTCGGCGGCAGCCGCGGTTCGGGCACCAACGACAAGGCCGGCTCGATCTACAACCTGCAGCGCTGGGTGAGCCCGCGGTCGGTCAAGGAGACGTTCGTCCCGCCAACCGGCCACACCTACCCGCACATGGGCTGACGCGCGACCGGGCCCGGCCAACGCGGCCGGGCCCGTCGCGGCGCTCAGAACACGCACTTCTGCTTGCTGTACCTCAGCTCCGGCGTGTGTGGCCCGCCCGGGTTGGGCTTGCCGGCGAACATGTCCTCGACGAACGTCCGCACGGACACGAGCGGGATCACGATCTCGCCCCGCCCCGGGCCCTCCCCGGTCTCCATGGCTATGTCGAGGCCTTCGAAGATCTCCTCGAACCGGACCCCCTTGGCGTTCTCGAACCGGGCGGCGAGTCCCAGGACGTCCAGGTCCCCGTCGGTCCGCAAGCGCTTGCCCAGCACGTCGAGCGCCTTGCGTGGATCGACGTCGCCGGCCTTGCTCGCGAGTCCGGTCAGGAACGCCTCCTGCCGTTCGGTGCGGTCGGGGAAGGGGATGGCGGTGTCGTTGTTCTGGCGGAGGAAGTCGAGCGCCCGCGCGCCGGCGACGGTGTGCGTGCCCGCCGGGAACGACACCCCGGTCGCGGGATCCCGCGTCGCCTCCCGCAGGCACACCGGCACGCCGCCGACCGCGGTGGCGAGCTCGCCGAACGCGTCCATGTCCAGCGCCACGTAGTGGTCGACGCGCGCGCCGGTGAGCGTCGAGACGTCCTTGCGCACGCGGTCGGGGCCGAACGTTCGGTACACCTCGTTCAGGTTGTACGAGGAGCCGTCCCCTCTCGGCATGCCTTCGGGCAACGTGATCACCGAGGCGGTGCCGTCGGCGTCGAGGTGCGCGAGCATGAACAGCTCGGCCTTCTTCGCCCTGTCCAGCCCCATGAGCAGCACGTTCTCGTCCCGCTGGCCGGCCGCCGGCGTGGTGCGGTCGAGCAGCGCCGGGATCGCCACGGCGGCCAGCGCCACGGCGACGACCGCGGCCGACACGGCGACCAGGGCGGTGTGGCGGCGCCGTGGCGAGCGGGCGCGGGCGAGCTCGGCCAGGATCGCGCGGGAGTCGGGCGCCTGGTCGGCCTCGGCGGCGAACGCCTCCCGGATCAGTTGCTCGGTTCGGTCGGTCATGCCAGAGCCTCCTTCAGGGAGCTGGACTCGTCGGTGCGCAGGGTCGCGAGCGCGCGGGAGACGTGGCTGCGCACCGTGCCTGGCGTGCAGCCGAGGACCTCGGCGATCTCCGCGTCGGTGCAGTCCTCGTAGTAGCGCAGCAGGATCGCGGCCCGCTGCTTGCGCGGCAGCTTGGCGATCCGGGCGCGCATCGCGTCCCGCTCGGCGTAGCCGGTGGCGGGGTCCGCGACCGGCGTGCCCAGCGCGTCCAGCGTGCGGTGGGTGGACGCGATCGTGCGGGCCGCGCGGCGTCTGCGCCACGACAGGTACTCGTTGGTGATCATTCGCCGGACGTAGGCGTCGGGCGCGTGCATCGACTCGATGTGCGACCAGCGGCGCCCGGCCCGCAGCAGCACGTCCTGCACGACGTCCTGGGCGAGATGGGGGTCGCAGGTCAGCGCCGTGGCATAGCGCAGGAGGCGATCCAGCCGGTCGGCCACGAATTCCTCGAAGCGGTCCCGCACCGTCGCTCCCTTCGGGTTGGGGACAGGTGACGGTAGAACGCCGCGAGCCCCGCGGTTTGTTGAGTCCGGCCGCCGAATTTGTTTCGTGAACGGGCAACCTCCCAGGGGGCAAGACATGTCTGTACTGACTGGATGGAGCGGCAGCCGGTGAGGTGCTGCCGCGCACTGCTGGGAGGGTGGATGATCCACATCCGAGCCCGCGCACGCGTCGCGGGATTGGTGGCCGTGGCGGCTGCCGTGGCGAGCACGACGGTGCTTGCCTGGCCGGCCGCCGGGGCGGGGGACCAGGGGGCACCCGCGGCGCCGGCCGCGAACACGACGGTCACCCTGCTCACCGGCGACCGCGTGACGCTGGCCGGGTCACGCGTGCTCGTGCGCGCGGCGAAGGGGCGCGAGCACATCTCGTTCGTCAACCGCAAGGACGAGCGCGGCGACACGCACGTGCTGCCGCGGGACGTCGCGCCGCTCGTGGCGTCGGGCAAGCTCGACCCGCGGCTGTTCGACGTCAGCGAGCTCGTGCGGGACGGCTACGACGACGCGAACCGCGCGGACCTGCCGCTGATCGTCGACTACCCGGCCGCGACCCCGCGGGCGGCCGGCGCGAAGATCATGCGGAACCTGCCGACGCTGAGCGCCGTCGCGGTGCGCGCGGCGAAGGACACCCGGTACTGGGCGGGCGCGGGCCGCACGGCGAAGCGGATCTGGCTGGACGGCCCGGTTCGGGCGAGCCTGGACCACAGCGTGCCGCAGATCGGCGCGCCGCAGGCGTGGGCGGCCGGGCACACCGGCCAGGGCACGACGGTCGCCGTGCTCGACACCGGGATCGACGCGAGCCACCCGGACCTCGCCGACGCGGTCACCGGCGCGCGTGACTTCACCGGCAGCGAGACCGGCACCGACGACCACTTCGGCCACGGCACGCACGTCGCGTCGATCATCACCGGCAGCGGCGCGAAGTCCGGCGGCAGGTTCAAGGGTGTCGCGCCGGATGCCGGGCTGCTCAACGGGAAGGTGCTCGACGACTTCGGCGGCGGCGACGAGTCGGGGATCATCGCCGGCATGGAGTGGGCCGCGTCGAGCGGCGCGGACGTGGTCAACATGAGCCTCGGCAGCAGCTTCCCCAGCGACGGCACGGATCCCATGTCGCAGGCGGTGAACCGGCTCACCCAGGACACCGGCACGCTGTTCGTGATCGCCGCGGGCAACTCCGGCGGCGAGGAGTCGATCGGCAGCCCGGGCGCGGCGGACGCGGCACTGACCGTCGGCGCGGTCGACGACGAGGACCGGCTCGCCGAGTTCTCCAGCGGCGGTCCGCGCTACGGCGACGGCGCGATCAAGCCGGACATCACCGCGCCGGGCGTGGACATCGTGGCCGCGCAGGCGGCCCACGGTCAGATCGGCGAACCGGCCGAGGACGGCTACGTGTCGCTGTCGGGCACCTCGATGGCCACTCCGCACGTGGCGGGCGCGGCCGCGATCCTCGCCGGCGAGCACCCGGACTGGGCGGCCGGCCGGCTCAAGGCGGCGCTGATGGCGACCGCGAAGCCGACCGAGGGCGCGACGGTGTTCCAGCAGGGCGCGGGCCGGGTGGACGTCGCCGCGGCCGTGCGCGGCACGGTCTCCGCCGAGCCGCCGAGCGTCTCCGCGGGCGTCGCGCAGTGGCCGCACGAGGACGACGAGGCGATCGTGCGGACGGTGGGCTACACCAACTCCGCCACCACACCGGTGACCCTCGACGTGGCCGCCGACCTGGCCGGACCGGATGGCGCCGCGCCCGCGGGCATGATCACGGTCGAGCCGGGCTCGGTCACCGTGCCGGCCGGCGGGAGCGCGGCGGTCACGGTCACCATCGACACCCGGGTGCCGGCGCCGGACGGCGTCTACACCGGCACGCTCACCGCCACGGGCGGGGCGGTGCCGGTGCGCACGCCGATCGCGGTGACGCGCGAGGTCGAGAGCTACGACGTCACGGTGAACGTGCTCGACCAAGACGGCAAGGCGACGCCGGAGTACTTCTTCCGGTTCGTCGACGTCGACCACCAGCGCGCCTTCGCGCCGTACGACGAGTCCGGCACGGTCGTCGCGCGGGTGCCGAAGGGGCGGTACTACCTGGACGCCTTCGTGAGCACCATCCGCGGTGAGACCGACTACCAGTCCACGGATTTCGTCGAGCCGAACTACGTGGTCGCCAGCGACTCGGCGCTCACGCTCGACGCCAGGAAGGGCGAGCACATCGGGTTCACGGTCGACAAGCCGAAGGCCGAGGTCGGCATCAGCGTGCTCGGCTTCACCATGCGCACGGCCTGGGGCGAGACCGGTTCGTTCCTGTACGGCGCGGGCTTCGAACGCGAGTTGGTCGCGCCGTCGACGACGGAGTCGGACGCCTTCACGATGCTGGTCGAGGGCCTGCTCGCCGAGCCGGACGGGTCGCAGGGGCAGTGGCGGTTCCACAACAGCCCGTACCTGTACCACCTGCGGTGGACCAGGAAGGGCGGCGTGCCCGCGACGCTGACCCGGACCGTGCGCGACAAGGACCTCGCGAAGGCGGTCACCGACCACGCGGTCGGCGTGCCGGGGACGATGGGCATGCGCTCGCAGTTCCTGACCTTCGACCTGCCGTACAGGCTCACCGAGCTCTACACGCCGGGCGAGACGTGGTACGACGACTTCCAGGAGACGGCCGACGTGCAGGATCTCCCGGCGACGTTCCACGCCGCGACGACCGCGACGGTGTACCGGAAGGGCCAGACCGTCCGCCAGAGCTGGAACAACGGCGTGTTCGGGCCGGCGTTCCCGGTGTTCGACGGCTTCCCGGAGCGCTACGCCGCGCGGCTGGGCGACGAGGTCATGATCGACATGCCGCTGCACGGCGACCGGTTCCCGACGCACGACGGCTACGCGACCCTGGCCGAGGGCACGACCGAGCTGCTGCGCGACGGGGAGCCGGTGGGGTCGAGCGAGTTCCCGGGCGGTGGCCGCTTCGAGCTGCCGCCGCAGGCCGCGACGTACACGTTGCGCACCACGGCCACGGCGGACAGCGGAGTGTCCACATCGGTCAGCGGGGAGTGGACGTTCCGTTCCTCGCATGTGGACGGTGAGACACCGGCGGTGCTGCCGCTGCTGGCCGTGCGGTTCGCGCCGGAGCTGGACTCGGCGAACGCGGCGCCCCGCGGGAAGTTCCGCTTCCCGGTGTACGTGCAGCGCAACGGCTCAGCGCGGCCCGGGCCGGTGGACACGCCGGCGGTGGAGGTGTCCTACGACGACGGCACGACGTGGTCGCCCGTCCGGCTCACCCGCGACGGCGCGCGGTGGGTCGCCTCGGTGGATCACCCGGCCGGGGCGTCGTTCGTCTCGCTGCGGGCGGCTGTCGCGGATCGGGACGGGAACGCCGTCAAGGAGACGATCGTGCGGGCCTACAAGTTGAAGTGACGGCCGTCTTCGCAAGACGATGCCCCCCGCCTGGCCAGGCGGGGGGCATCGTCTGTTGTGCGCGGGTGTCTAGCGGGGGAGTTCGCCCACCTGGTCGGCCGGCGGGGCCTCGATGGTCACGGGCTCGCCCCACTTCGAGTAGTCCACCTGGACCTTCACCGGGACCGCCTTGCCGCTCGTCGGGTCGGCCGTGGGCATCTCGATCATCATGCGGACCGGCAGGTCGTCCCCGTTGAGCCACAGCTCCACCGGGAAGTCCTTCAGCCCGGACTCGATCGCCTGCTGCATCGCCTGCTTCAGCGTCGCGTTCTTCTGGTCGTCGACCAGCTTCTGGACGTCCACCTTGATCTTGTAGTGGGTCGTCTGCTCGCCGTTCAGCTCCTCCTCCGCCGACGACTCGATCGTGCCGGCCTGCTGGAACTGCTCCAGCGCCAGGCGCGGGTCGGCGTTCTGGCGCATCTGGTCGGTCAGGCCGCCCAGCGCCTGCGCCATCGGGTTGCTCTGGTCCTTGGAGTCGATCTTGATCCACGGCTTGCCGCTCGGGGACATCCCGGTCGGCAGCTTCATGTAGAGGACCCCGTCGAGCAGCACGAGGCCCATCTGGCCCTGGGCACCCGCGTTCATGTCCATCGAGATCGCCGGGTCGGCGCCGCCCAGCTGCAGGTCGCCCTCGCCCTTGAGCTCCATGCCGCCGGCGCCACCGGTGAACACCATGTGCGCGGAGTTCGTCTCCGCGGTCCGGTCGCCGACCTGCTTGGCCAGCGCGACGAGGTTGGTTGCCGCCTCGTTGCCGCTGTCGCCCTGCGCGTCGCCGGCCGTCTTGTCACCGCACGCGGCCAGCGACACGGTGAGCGCCAGCGCCGATGCCAGCGCAAGAATCTTGCGCATCCCCTGCTCCCCTCGAATCGTGTCAATCATCCGAACGGGCCAATGTTCACCCGGACGTGTCGGTCAGTCACCGTACTCGTCAAGGCGGGCACGCGAGGCCAAAAGCCGCCGAAGGGACGCGAGCCTGCCCGAAGAGGCAAGCCCGTCCGCGACCACCGTGTCCAGCATGCAGTCCGGGTCCTCCGGCGGCCCCAGATGCCCGCACCCCGAGGGGCACTCCTCGGCCGGCTCCACGAACTCCTCGAACGCCTTCACGATGTCGTCCGGCTCGATGTGGGCCAGGCCGAACGAGCGGATGCCCGGCGTGTCCACCACCCAGCCGCCGCCCGGCAACGGGAACGCGACCGCCGTCGTCGACGTGTGGCGGCCCTTGCCGACCGCGCTGACGTCGGCGGTGGCGCGCATGGCGTCCGGCACCAGCTTGTTGACCAAAGTGGACTTTCCGACCCCGGAATGGCCGACCAGCGCGGAGACCCGGCCCGTCAGCCGTTCGCGGACCTCGTCCGGGTCGCGGTCGCTGCGCGTCACCAGGGCCGGCAGGTCGAGCTCGGCGTACGCGGCGGTCACCTCGTCCGGGCTCGCCAGGTCCGCCTTCGTCAGGCACAGCACCGGGCGCAGCCCACCCGCGTACGCGGCGACGAGGCAGCGGTCGATGAAACCCGTGCGGGGCGGCGGATCCGCGAGCGAGCACACGATCAGCAGCTGCTGCGCGTTCGCGACGACGACCCGCTCGTAGGGGTCGTTGTCGTCCGCGGTCCGGCGCAGCACCGACGAGCGGTCGGCGACCCGCACGACCCGGGCGAGCGTGTCCGGCCGCCCGGACGTGTCCCCGACGAGGTCCACCGAGTCGCCGACGACGATCGGGGTCCGGCCCAGCTCGCGCGCCCGCATGGCGATGACCTGCTGGTCCGGTTTGCCGTCCAGGGCACACGTCCAGCGGCCGCGGTCCACGCCGACGACCATCGCCGCGCGGGCGTCCGCGTGCTCGGGCCGGCGCTTGCTGCGTGGCCGGGTGCCCTTGCCCGGGCGCACCCGGACATCGGACTCGTCCAGGCGCTCCCAGTCGGCCTGCTGGCCCCGGCGACTCACCGTGTCCGGCCGTCCAGCATCGCCTGCCACATGGCCGGGAAGTCGGGCATCGTCTTGGCCGTCGTGGCGATGTCGTCCACCTCGACGCCCGGCACGACCAGGCCGACGATCGCGCCGGCGGTGGCCATCCGGTGGTCCGCGTAGGCGTGCCACGTGCCACCGCGCAGCGGTGCCGGGCGGATCGCGAGGCCGTCCTCGGTCTCCCGCACGTCGCCGCCCAGCCCGTTGATCTCCGCGGCGAGCGCGGCGAGCCGGTCGGTCTCGTGACCCCGCAGGTGGGCGATGCCGCGCAGCACCGACGGGCCGTCCGCGAGTGCGGCCAGCGCGGCCACGGTCGGCGTCAGCTCGCCCACGTCGTGCAGGTCGATGTCCACTCCGGACAGGCGGACCGGGCCCGTGGCGGTCAGGCCGGCGGCCGTGCCGGTCACCAGGCAGCCCATCTGTTCGAGGATGTCGCCGATCGCGTCACCCGGCTGGGTGGTGACCGGTGGCCAGCCGGGGATGGTGACCGTGCCGCCGGTGACCGCGGCCGCGGCCAGGAACGGCGTGGCGTTGGACAGGTCCGGCTCGACCCGCCAGTCCCGCGCGGCCACCGGGCCGGCCTCGACCCGCCACGTGTCCGGCTTGCTGTCGTCGACCGTCACGCCGGCCTCGCGCAGCATCCCCACGGTCATGTCGATGTGCGGCAGCGAGGGGACCGGCTTGCCGGCATGGTGGACGGTCAGGCCCGTGTCGTAGCGGGCGCCGGCGAGCAGCAGGCCGGAGACGAACTGCGACGAGGCCGACGCGTCGATCGTCACCGCGCCGCCGGGCAGGCTGCCCTTGCCGTGCAGGGTGAACGGCAGCTCGTCGCCGTCGATCGTGGCGCCGAGCGCGCGCAGGGCGTCCAGCACAGTCGACATCGGCCGCTGCCGGGCCTGCGGGTCGCCGTCGAAGTGGATCTCCCCGGCCGCGAGCGCGGCGGCGGGCGGCACGAAGCGCATGACGGTGCCGGCGAGCCCGCAGTCGACGTCCGCCGGGCCGGCCGGGCCGGCGTGCGGCTCGACGGTAACGCCGTCGTCAGCGGCGGTCACCGGTACGCGCAGCGCCCGCAGCGCGGCGATCATCAGGTCGGTGTCGCGGCTGCGCAGCGCGCCGGTCAGGGTGCCGCCGCCCTCGCTCAGCGCGGCCAGCAGCAGCGCCCGGTTCGTGATCGACTTCGACCCCGGAACGGGCACGGTGGCCCGCACGGCCGAGGTCGCGACGGGTGCCTGCCACTGGTTCATGGGTCGATGATCCCGCATGCGGCCCGTTGCGGTGCAGACTGTCGGTGCGCCGTGCCACGATTCGGCCCAGGAGGTGAGCGGGATGTGCGGGAGGTACGCCGCGGCGAAGGATCCGGCCACGCTGGCCGCGGAGTTCGACGCGTACGACGCGACCGAGGACCACGCGCCGCCGGCCGACCACAACGTGGCGCCGACGAAGGACGTGGTGGCCGTCGTGCAGCGGCACCCGCGCGACGACGACGGCACGGCCGACGAGAGCCGCACCGTGCGCAGCCTGCGGGTCATGCGCTGGGGCCTGATCCCGGCGTGGGCGAAGGACCGCTCGATCGGCGCCCGGATGATCAACGCCCGCTCGGAGTCGGCGGCGACGTCGAACGCCTTCAAGACCTCGCTGGCCAAGCGCCGCTGCCTGCTGCCCGCGGACGGCTGGTTCGAGTGGAAGAAGGAAGGTGGCCACAAGCAGCCGTTCTTCATGACCCGCCCGGACGGCGGCAGCCTCGCGATGGCCGGCCTGTGGACGGTGTGGCGCGACCCCAAGGAGTCCGACGGCCCGCCGGTGGTCAGCGCGGCCGTGCTCACCACCGCGGCGCAGGGGCGGCTCGCCGACGTCCACGACCGGATGCCGCTGCTGATGACCCCGCAGCACTGGGCCGCGTGGCTCGACCCGGACGCCGAGGAGGTCGACGGCCTGCTCGAGCCGTCCCTGGAGCTGATCGAGGAGCTGGAGCTGCGGCCGGTGTCGAGCAAGGTCAACAACGTCCGCAACAACGGAGCCGAGCTCGTCGCGCGCGAGGAGCCCGCGGCCGAGCTGGACGACCCCAAGCTGTTCTAGGACCCTCATGACCGTTATGGAGATCGACACCCCGCACGGCCTCGCCCGCGCCGAGCTGCACTGCGCGCCCGAGGCCCGGGCCGCGCTGCTGCTCGGGCACGGCGCGGGCGGCGGGGTCGGCGCGCCCGACCTGGTGGCCGCGAGCCGGGGCGCGCGGGCTGCGGGAGTGGACGTCGCGCTGGTCGAGCAGCCCTACCGGGTCGCGGGCCGGCGGGCGCCGGCGCCCGCCCACCAGCTCGACTCGGCCTGGCTGGCGGTCGCCGACCGGCTGATTCAGGAGTGGTTCCACGACCTGCCGCTGGTGTTCGGCGGGCGGTCGTCGGGCGCGCGGGTGGCGTGCCGGACCTCGGCGGACGGGGAGGCCGTCGGCGTGCTGTGCCTGGCGTTTCCGGTGCACCCGCCGGGCCGGCCGGAGAAGACCCGGATGCCGGAGCTGGACGGCGTGACGGTGCCCACGCTGGTGGTCCAGGGGGAGTCCGACCCGTTCGGCATGCCGGGCGCGGCGCCACACCGGGAGATCATGGTGCTGCCCGGTGACCACTCGCTGAAACGCGAGGCCACGACGCTGTCGCGGACCGTGGAGGAGTGGCTGGGCCGCATCCTGCGGCCACTCGACTGACCGCCCACCCGGGGAATTCACCCAGCCGTGGCGGCGTTTGACATGGCGTGTTGACTGCGACCCCCCGGGTACCCTCAGTGGTGTCCCGTCCATTCCCGAAGACGGGACGGTTCCAACTGGAAGGGAGCACGGTGCCGAGCACCGAGACTCACCCCGACGCTTCGGTCGAGACGGAAGAGCAGCGCGCCGAGCGGTTCGAGCGCGACGCCATGCCGTTGCTGGACCAGCTGTACTCGGCCGCCCTGCGGATGACCCGCAACCCGGCCGACGCCCAAGACCTCGTGCAGGAGACCTACCTCAAGGCGTTCGCGGCGTTCAAGTCCTTCTCGAAGGGCACGAACCTGAAGGCCTGGCTGTACCGGATCCTCACGAACACCTACATCAACGGCTACCGCAAGCGGCAGCGCCAGCCGTTGCAGTCGCCGACCGAGGAGATCAGCGACTGGCAGCTCGCCCAGGCCGAGAGCCACACGTCGAGCGGCCTGCGCTCGGCCGAGATCGAGGCCATGGACCGGCTGCCGGACAACGACGTCAAGGAAGCCCTGCAGCAGCTGCCGGAGGACTTCCGGCTAGCCGTGTATCTCGCCGACGTAGAGGGCTTCGCTTACAAGGAAATCGCGGAGATAATGCACACGCCGATCGGCACGGTGATGTCTCGACTGCACCGTGGCCGGCGGCAGCTTCGTGACCTGCTGGCCGGGGTCGCACGGGAACGCGGGTTCCTGCGTTCGACCGAGCAAGAGGTGACCGGATCGTGAGCTGCGGCAAACCACATGAGACCGACTGCTCCGACGTGCTCGCGGAGGTCTGGCTCTTCCTCGACCACGAGTGCGACGGCAACCGACGTGACCTGCTGCAGAAGCACCTGGACGAGTGCAGCCCGTGCCTCGAGCAGTTCGGCATCGAGGAGCACCTGAAGGTGCTGCTCGCCCGCAAGTGCGGCGGCGAGCAGGCGCCCGAGGCGCTCAAGCAGCGGCTGCGCGAGAAGATCAGGAAGACCGTCGTCGAGCAGGTGAGCATCACGGTGCGGGACGCACCCGACTTGCCGTGACCTCGGATCGAGGCCGTCGGCCGCAGCCCTGTGCCGGACCCCCGTCCAGCGAAGGGCACTAGCTTGTCCACTCTCTCCGACCTGCTCGCCGAGCACAGCAAGCTCTCCGGTGGCGAGGTCGACCACCTGCAGATGGTGGTCGCCGAATGGCAGCTCCTGTCGGACCTCTCGTTCGCCGACCTGCTCATGTGGGTGCCGACCGGTGAGCCGCCGACCCCGGCGTCCACCGACATCGAGTTCCTCTGCGTGGCGCAGGCGCGGGCCACGACCGCGCCGACCGCGCACCCCGAGGACGTCGTCGGCAGCACGGTCGCGGTCGCCGACCACCCGCAGCTGCGCCGGGCGATGACCGAGCAGCGCATCTGCCGCGAAGAGGATCCACGCTGGTACCAGGGCGTGCCGGTGCGCCGCGAGGCGATCCCGGTGACCTTCGACGACCGGGTCGTCGCGGTGCTGTCGCGGGAGACCGACCTCGCCGTACCGCGGGTACCGAGCTCGCTGGAGATCGCGTACCTGGGGATCGCCGCGGACCTGTGCCAGATGGTGGCCGACGGCAGTTTCCCCACCTCCGAGCCGGCGGCGGACGTGCACACGAGCCCGCGCGTCGGCGACGGCCTGGTGCGGCTGGACAACACGGGTGCCGTGGCCTTCGCGTCGCCGAACGCGCAGTCGGCGTACCACCGGATGGGTCACCCCGCGGAGCTCGTCGGCGTGCGGCTGGCGCCGCTGACCCGCGGGCTGATAGCGGACCCGTTCGACGCGACGGAGATCGCGCAGCGGATCCTCGCCGCGCTCGACGGCCAGCCCAGCATGCGGGCGGAGGCGGAGTCGCACCGCGGGGCGGCCGTGCTGTTCCGCGCGCTTCCGCTGCGGCCGGGCGGGAAGGCGGCGGGCGCGCTGGTCCTGGTGCGGGACGTGACGGAGGTGCGCCGCCGCGACCGCGCGCTGATGTCGAAGGACGCGACCATCCGCGAGATCCACCACCGGGTCAAGAACAACCTGCAGACGGTCGCCGCGCTGCTGCGGCTGCAGTCCAGGCGGACGGCGAGCGCCGAGGCGCGCGCCGCGCTGGGCGAGTCGGTCCGCCGGGTGGCCGCGATCGCGATGGTGCACGAGGCGCTGTCGACCTCGGTCGACGAGCGGGTGGACCTGAACTCGCTGGTCGACAAGGTGATCCCGGTCGTCGGCGACGTCGCGGTCGCGGAGAACCACGTGCGGGTGCGGCGTTCCGGCCAGTTCGGCGTCGTCGCGGCCGAGGTGGCGACGCCGCTGGTGATGGTGCTGACCGAGCTGGTGCAGAACGCGGTCGAGCACGCCTACCCGCCCGGGGTCTCCGGTGACGTCACGGTGTCGGCGGAGCGGTCGGCCCGGTGGCTGGACGTCGTCGTCACCGATGACGGGCGCGGCCTGCCGAAGGGGTTCTCCCTGGAGCGGTCGAACGGGCTGGGGCTGCAGATCGTGCGGACCCTGGTGGAGTCCGAGCTGCGCGGGTCGCTGTCGATGAAGCGGCGCGATCGCGGGGGCACCGAGGCGATCCTGCGCGTCCCCCTGTCCCACCGCCGCTGAGCTGCTCCGGATGCACAAAGGCCCGGTTTCCCTGTGGGAACCGGGCCTTGTGGCGTCTTTCGAAAGTCAGGCGTTGCTGCTCGTCCGCGTACGGGCGCTGCGCCGCTTGAGGGCACGACGCTCGTCCTCGCTCATCCCGCCCCACACGCCTGCGTCCTGGCCGCTCTGCAGCGCCCAGGTCAGGCAGTTGGAAGCCTCGGGGCAGCGGTGGCAAACGGCCTTCGCCTGGGCAACCTGCAATATGGCCGGACCGCTGGTCCCCACGGGGAAGAACAGCTCAGGGTCCTCGTCACGGCAGGCCGCGCGGTGGCGCCAGTCCATTTCCTCTTGCTCCTCGGTTTGGGCGCGTTCCTACGCGCCTCATCTCGTCAAGCCGGTCGATTGGGGTGCTTGTGAATGCTTTCACGAACCAGCCATATGTCAAGGCTTGTCCATCGGCCGGGGCGCGAACTCACCCGAAAGATCGACGTCAGAGCCTTGCCGATGCATTACGTAACAATCAGGTCACAGCTCCGTCTCGCGGTCCAGCACCGTCCGTAGAGCCGTCTCCGGGGCCATTCAAGGGCTACCCGACAACGGCGAGGGCATGCCGGACCGACGAGATTTTCACGCAGGTCCGCTTTCCGATGAGGTCGCCGTCGCATTGCACGCGGACCGGATCGGGGCTCGTTATCGTCAGCATCGGGACGTCGTCGCGGCGGTACAGGTTTCCGCCGTGCTGCTCGCCCCGGCGGCTGACCGCCTGCCGCAGGTGCCGCAGCACCGTCGGCAGGCGCAGGCTGCGCAGCGCGAAGATCCCGAGGTCGGTGTCGAACCCGCACCCGCGATTGAGATGGATCTCCCGGGAGCCGAGGTAGGTCCACGGATCGGTGTTGGACACGAAGACCAGGCGCAGCCCGTCGGCCGCCGGCTCGCCGGGGATCTGGACGGTCAGCTGCGGCCCCCCGTGCGCCGGCTTCAGGTACTGCGTCACCGCGACCCGCGTGTACAGCGCCGGGCTCGCCTTCTTGCCCCGCTTGCGATCCACCTCCGCGACGACGTCCGCGTCCCAGCCGACGCCCGCACTGAACGTGAACCACCGCGCGGGCTCCGGCCCGTCGGGGTCCAGGCGGCCGAGGTTGACCCGGCGGTGCCGGCCGTCCTGGAGCGCGTGCAGCAGCTGGTGCGTCGCGTCGACCGGGTTGCGCGGCAGGCCGAGCGCGCGGGCGAACACGTTCGCCGAGCCGCCCGGCACGATGCCGAGCATCGGCAGCGAGGCGCGCCGCCCAGCCGACAGCAGGCCGTTGACCACCTCGTTCACCGTGCCGTCCCCGCCGTGGGCGACGACCAGGTCGGCGCCGTCGATGGCCGCCTGCGTGGCCGCGGCCATCGCGTGTCCCCGGTAGTCGGTCTCCAGGATCTCCAGCTTGACCTCGCTGGCCAGCGCGTGCGCGAGCACGTCCCGGCCGGCGGCCGTGGTCGCGGTCGCTTTCGGGTTCACCACGAGGACTGCGCGCATGACCGCAGCGTAAGCGAGTTCGGCCCCGCCCGGCGGACTACGATCGGGCCCGACCCCCCAGCCGAACCACCGAGGACACGCGTGCGCATCGACTCCGCCGCCCCGCCGACCATCCGCGGCGCCGGGATTCTCGTTGGCCTGCAAGGACTCGCGGGCGTCGCGTTCGCTGTGGCGCTGCTCGTGCGCGGGTTCGGCGGGGCCACCGCGACCGGCGGGAACATCTTCGGTGAGGCCGGCTACTTCGCGGTGATCGGCGGCGCCGTGGTCGCCGTCGGGGTGGCGCTGTTCCTCGGCCGGCACTGGGCACGCAGCCCCGCCGTGGTCGTGGAGCTGCTGCTGCTCGGCGTCGCCTGGTACGCGGCCGGCCCGTCCGGCCGGCCCGAGTACGGCGTGCCGGTGGGCGTGCTGTGCGTCCTCGTGATGTACCTGCTGTTCACCGCGCGTTCGCGGGAATGGTCGATGGGGCTCGAGGAAAGCGACGAGGATGCCGACCAAACCGGACACTGAGCCGGAAACGGCATTTCCGACTAACGGCGGGTAGTGGATCACCTCCTAACGAGTGACCCTGATTGGGTTCCTTGTCCCTGCTCCGCGGCGTGCGCCGCGGTACGAGGTGGTTTCCAATGCGTCTTGTTCGTGTCGGGGCGGCTCTGGTGGGTGCGGCTGCTGTCGTGCTCGGCATCACGATGGCGACCGGCGGCGCGTCCGCCGACCAGTCGCCGAGTGGCGGCAAGATCGAGCCGAAGATCATTGACGGACGGCTGGCGGACAACGCTCCGTGGGCGGCTCGGCTGTTCGTGGACGGCCAGGAGAACTGCTCGGCGACGATCATCGCGCCGACGTGGATCCTGACCGCCCAGCACTGCGTGTCCGGCCAGGGCACCTACACGTTCCACATCGGCAGCCTGGACCAGACCCAGGGCGAGACGGCGACCGGGATCAACATCCACCGGAACCCCTCCGCCGACCTCGCGCTGGTCGAGCTGGACCACGCGGTGACCGCGACGTACTCGCCGCTCGGCAACGCCGACGCGGTGTCCACGGGCCAGACCGTGCAGGTCTACGGCTGGGGCGCCACGTGCACCGACCGGCCCGAGATCGAATGCCAGTCGCAGCTGCTGAAGGTCGCCGACGTCGGCGTGACCGACACGGCGTGCTCGGACTTCATGGGCGGCGTCGCGGTGTGTGCCAACCGGATCGATGGCATCACCGCCGGCGGCGACTCCGGTGGCCCGATGTTCGCCACGGCCCCGGACGGCTCGTACGTCCAGGTCGGCGTGGCCTCCACGAGTGACCGGCAGAGCTTCACCGCGTACGGCAACATCACGCAGTACCGCGACTGGATCGCCGGCATCGCCGGCGTCTGATCGCACGCAGAGCCCGAACGCCGCGTCCGGTATCCCGGGCGCGGCGTTCGCCCTGTCCGGGGATCGAGGTGTGGCGGCTCAGTCGGTCATGGCCTCGGGTCGCCGCCCGGCCAGCCGGTTCAGGGCCGTCCCGGTGAGCCGGAACACGGTCCATTCGTCCATCGGGATCGCGCCGAGCGACTCGTAGAAGCCGATGGCCGGTTCGTTCCAGTCGAGGACCCACCACTCCAGTCGCGCGTAGCCCCGCGCCACGCACTCCTCGGCGAGCGCGGTCAGCAGTGCCTTGCCCAGGCCGCTGCCCCGCGCGGCCGGCCGGACGTAGAGGTCCTCCAGGTACACGCCGTGCGTGCCGTGCCAGGTGGAGAAGTTCCGGAACCACAGGGCGCAGCCGACGACCTCCCCGGCCAGCTCGGCGACATGGGCGAAGAGGGCGGGTGACTCGCGGAACAGCGCGGTACGCAGCTGCTCGGCGGTGAGGTGGCACTGTTCCGGGGCGCGCTCGTAGGCGGCCAGCTCGTGGACGAGCGTCACGATGGCGTCGACATCCGACTCCACGGCTGCCCGGATTCGTCGGTCTGGCAAGGGGATCGCCCGCTCAGTCCAGTACGGGCGGCACGTTCAGCCGCTTGATCTGCGGCTCGCCCCGTTCGTCGCCGAGCACCGTGACGGCCGCCGCGTCGAGTCCGAAGTGGACGCCCGCGCGCGGGTCGAGGTCGAGCCAGACGGCCACCAGCACGCGGCTGAAGTGCCCGTGCCCCACCAGGATCACGTCGCCGTCCGGCAGCGCCTCGCGCGCCCGCTCGAGCACCCGCGCCGCGCGAACGCCGACCTGCTCGGCGGTCTCGCCGCCGGGTGAGGGGTGCGTCCACACGGTCCAGCCGGGCACCGTCTCGCGGATCTGGGGGGTGGACAGGCCCTCGTACTCGCCGTAGTCCCACTCCGCGAGGTCCTCGGTCACGAGCCCGACCGGCAGCCCGGCGAGCTCGGCCGTGCGCAGCGCCCGGGTGCGCGGGCTCGAGGCGACCAGGGCGGGCTCCGCGCCGCCGCGCATCGTGCCGAGCAGCCGGCCGGCGTCGCCGGCCCGCCGCGCGCCGATCGAGGTCAGCGGGAGGTCGGTCGTGCTCGTGTGCCGGCCGGTCCGCGACCACTCGGTCTCACCGTGCCGCAACAGGTACACCGCGGTCATCTGGCCTCCCGGCGGTAGTGGTCAGCGATGTTACTGACTGGTAGCTTAGCTTCGTGACGAGCACTCTGACCATGTGGCGACGGCTGGCCGGCCGCCCGCTGGGCAAGCGGTTGTTCTCCGTGGCGGTGATGGCCCGCGCGCCGTACTTCCGCACGATCCTGCCGACCGTCGAGACGATGGTGCCGGGCCGGTGCGAGGTGCGCGCGCCGAAATGGTGGGGCGTGCACAACCACATCGGGACGTTCCACGCGATCGCGGCGTGCAATCTCGCCGAGATCACGATGGGCATGCTGGCGGAGGCGACCGTACCGCCGACCCACCGCTGGATCCCGAAGGCGATGACGGTCGGCTACCTGGCCAAGGCGACCACGAGCCTGCGGGCCACGGCGACCGTCGACCCGCTGCCCACCTTCGGTGACGAGCCGTTCGAGCTCACCGTCCCGGTGTCGATCCGCGACGCGGCGGGCACGGAGGTCGTGCACGCCGACATCACGATCTGGGTGACTAGGAAGAGCGCGGCGCGTACATGATCACGGCTACGCCGGCGAGGCAGATCGCGGCGCCGAGGTAGTCCCAGCGATCCGGCCGGAACCTGTCCACGACGACGCCCCACGCGAGCGAACCGGCCACGAAGACCCCGCCGTACGCGGCCAGGACGCGGCCGAAGTGCGGCTCGGGCTGAAACGTCGCGACGAAGCCGTACGCGCCGAGCGCGATCACCCCGGCGGCGATCCACCACAGGCCGCGGTCCTCGCGCCAGCCCTGCCAGACCAGCCACGCGCCGCCGATCTCGGCCAGCGCCGCGAGCACGAACAGGACGAGCGAGCGGACCACGGTCATGGACGACATGGTCCCCGACCCCGACGCAGCGCGTGTCCCCCGTTCCGGCACCCGAGTCCCCCGTTCCAGACCTGCGAGTCCAACGCTCGCGCCCCGGGAGCCGGTCGCGAACGGGGTACTCGCGGAACCGGAACGGGGGACACGCGGTCCAGAACGGGGGACACGCGGTAGGCACCGCGCCGCCGCCGGCACCCGTAACGTGATCTCCACGCGGCGCACCAGGTACGCCGCGGCGTACTCGTAGTGCAGGACGGCGTCGCCGGGAACCTCCGCCAGCAGCCCGAGCACCAGCTGGATCAGCTCGACGGTCAGCTCGTCCTCAACGAGGACGACGACATGTGGCCGCCGGAGGAGCTGGCCCGCCTCTCCATGCCGTACCAGCGGTCGCGGCTGAAGGTCTTTCGGTAAAAAAAGGGCCTCGTAACAGCCCGGAATTCGATCAACTCGGCCGAGAAACAACGCCGAGGGCCGCCACGCGTCTTTATTTAGGTCGGACCGAAATTCCGGTCCGAAATTCGAGGGGAGTCGGTTGACATGTTTCGAAGAACGGGATTGTTGGTGGCCGCGTTGGCCATGGCCGCCGGAATCGCCCCGGCCGCCGTGGCGTCGCCGGCAGTGGCGAGCACGTCGGCGTCCGCGCCGTACTGCGGAATCACCTGGGGATCCAAGGGGAAGCTGTACGGCGAACCCCTCGGGGGCACGCAGTTGAAGAATATTCGCGCGGGGCGGCACGGCTGCTACGACCGGCTGGTGTTCGACGTCCGTGGCGAATATGTCAGGTTCTACCGCGCGAATTACGTGACCGCCGTGACAGACGAAAGCGGCCGGGTCGTGCCATTGCGCGGCGGGGCGAAGCTGGCGATCACGGCGTACACGTCCGACCACAGCGAGAGGACGGGGTGGGCGTACCCGTACCGGAACCGCGCCGAGCTCGTGAACGTGTCCGGCTACCGGACCTTCCGCCAGGTGGCCTGGGTCGATTCCGATCTCGGCGACACGAGCTTCGGGCTGGGTGTGCGGGCCCGGCTGCCGTTCCGGATGTTCACGCTGCCCGGCCGCCTCGTGATCGATGTGGCACATCGCTGGTGATCGACCGGCCTGGGCCGTGAGACAGCCCGACGACGAAGAACGGCGCTGACCGACGGAAGTGGTTTCCGCAGGTCAGCGCCGCTTTCGAGGCCCTGAGCTCAGCCGTTCTTGGTCTCCCAGAAGATCTTGTCGATCTCGGCGATGTAGTCGAGGAGCTCCTGGCCCTTGGCCGGGTCCATGGAGCCCTTGGTCCCGGAGGCGCCGGCTGCCTTGGTGGCCTTGTTGACCAGCTCGTGCAGCTGGGGGTACTTCTCGAAGTGCGGCGGCTTGAAGTAGTCGGTCCACAGGACCCACAAGTGGTGCTTCACGAGCTCGCTGCGCTGCTCCGCGATGAGGATCGCGCGCGTGCGGAACTCCGGATCCTGGTTGTCCTGGTACTTCTGCTGGATGGCCTTGACGGACTCGGCCTCGATGCGGGCCTGCGCCGGGTCGTACACGCCACAGGGGAGGTCGCAGTGCGCGGTGGCCTCCAGGCGTGGGCCGAGAATGCGCGACAGGAGTCGCATCTTTCCTCCTGAACGGGTTGACGCTTCGACAGCCCGGACACTACTCCCGGCATGCTGTCCGGACACGACGGAGGTGATCCATCTGAACCCGCTCGGCCGCCTGCCATTCCGGCGCATCCGGGTGCGCGGGCCCTCGATGGCGCCGACTCTCCACGACGGCGACGTGGTGCTCGCGCGCCGGTCCGCGCCGGTCCGCGCCGGCGACGTCGTCGTGGTCACCTGGGCGGCTCGGCCGGGCCAGCTGTCGATCAAGCGCGCGGTCCGGCCGGACGGCGACGGGTGGTTCGTCGCCGGCGACAACGAGGCGGCGTCGACCGACTCCCGGGAGCTCGGGCCGGCCGCCGTGCACGGCGTCGTGCGGTGGCGCGTCTGGCCGCTACGCCGTGCGTAGCCGCTGGTAATGCGCCTGGCAGTCGGCGTAGCCGGGCAGCAGGCCGGAAGCCGCCGCCGCCGCGAGCGACGGGGCCGTGCGGTCCTTGTCGGACATGACGATCTCGATGTCCGACGGCCACGGCAGGCCGACCTCCGGGTCGAGCGGGTCCAGGCCGTGCTCGCGGCCCGGGTTGTAGCCCGTGGAGCACAGGTAGGAGATGACTGAGTCGTCCTCGAGCGCCATCACGCCGTGTGCCACGCCCTCGGGCACGTACACCGCGCGGAACTCGACGGGATCGAGCCGCGCCGCGTCCCAGACACCGAACGTGGGCGAGCCGACTCGGATGTCGAGCACGACGTCGAGCAGCGCGCCCTGCGCGCAGTACACGTACTTCGCCTGTCCCGGCGGCACGTCCGCGAAGTGCATGCCGCGCACGACCCCGCGCCGTGACCTGCTGTGATTGGTCTGCGCGAGCCGCAGCGGATGCCCCACGGCCTTGAGGAACGACTCCTCCTCGAACGGGCAGACGAACAACCCCCGGTCGTCCGGGAACACCCGCGGCGTGAACTCGAACACGCCGGGCACCGCCAGCTCGCGCACCTCCATGTGGCGCACAGTACTGGGGCCATGCCGCCGGGGTCGGTGCCGGACCTGTCACAATGTGAGACACCGCAGCGTCCGCGGTTGCCCGCCAACCATCGGTGGGTGGCCGACCGGCCGGCAACGTCATGGGCGTCGACATCACCCCGATCGATGCTCGATCACGCCGAGATCAGGCGGAGATACCTTCTGCTATCCCCGCTTTGGCCCGTTGGAGGGACGCCATGACCACCGTGAACGACCCGATCGTCCATGCCGACCTGACCGCGCCCGTCACCGACGACGAGATCTTCCGAGCCCATGAGGGTGGCAAGCTCGACATCGCGGTGACCAGGCCCATCGCCGACCCGCGGACGCTCTCGATCGTGTACACGCCCGGTGTCGCCAAGGTCAGCCGCGCCATCGCCGAGCGGCCCGAGCTCGCGAAGAAGTACACGTGGTCCGACCGCCTCGTCGCCGTGGTCAGCGACGGGACGGCCGTGCTGGGCCTGGGCGACATCGGCCCGCGGGGTGCGCTGCCGGTCATGGAGGGGAAGTCCGCGCTGTTCAAGACGTTCGGCGGGCTGAACTCGATCCCGCTGGTGCTGGACACGACCGACGTGGACGAGATCGTCGAGACGCTGGTGCGGCTGCGCCCGTCGTTCGGCGCGGTCAACCTCGAGGACGTGGCCGCGCCGCGTTGCTTCGAGCTCGAGCGCCGGCTGATCGAGGCCCTCGACTGCCCGGTCATGCACGACGACCAGCACGGCACCGCGATCATCCTGCTGGCCGCGCTGCGGGGCGCGAACGCCGTTCTCGACCGGCCGATCGAGAACGAGCGGATCGTCATCGCGGGTGCCGGCGCGTCCGGCATCGCGTGCGCGAACTTCCTGCTCTCCGCGGGCGCGGGCGACGTCACCGTGGTCGACTCCCGCGGGATCATCCACGAGGGCCGCGAGGGGCTGAACCCAGTCAAGGCCGAGCTCGCCACCCGCACCAACTCCACGGGCCTGCGCGGCGGTCTCGCCGAGGCGCTGAAGGGCGCGGACGTCTTCGTCGGGCTGTCCGGTTCGACCGTGCCGGAGGAGCTGATCGCGACCATGGCGCCGCCGTCGATCGTGTTCGCGCTGTCGAACCCGGACCCGGAGATCCACCCGGACGTGGCCGGCCGGCATGCCGCGATCGTGGCAACGGGACGCAGCGACTTCCCCAACCAGATCAACAACTCCCTGGCCTTCCCGGGCGTGTTCCGGGGTGCGCTGGACGCCGGCGCGCGGCGTATCACCGAGCGCATGAAGCTCGCCGCGGCGGACGCGATCGCCGCGGTCGCGGCGGAGGACCTGGCGCCCGACTACATCGTGCCGAGCGGGGTCGACCCGAGGGTCGCGCCCGAGGTCGCGGCGGCTGTGGCTCAGGCAGCCAGGGCGGACGGGGTAGCCTAAGCACCGGCGGGAAGATCGGCGGCTGCGCCCGACCCGCCGGCATGCGGGCGAGAGGATGGCGTGGTGGCCGAGCATGTCTTGCGTGCCGGCACGCCCCGCGGCGGGGTGCAGGCCGGGGGCTTAGCCCTGCCCGCGCTAGCCGACCCCTCGGACCTCCCCCCACTGGCTGACCAGGTCGTCACCGGCGCGACCGGCGAGTTCCCGCTCGCCGACGCCGAGGAGCTCGCCCGGCTCGGCCTCTGGAACCTGGACCCGAAGGCCGGGATCATCCACATCTCCGACGGCCTGCGCGAGCTGTGCGGACTGCCCCCCGACTGCACGGTCTCGCAGATCATGGACAACGTGCACGCCGAGGACCAGGAGGTGCTCGAGGCCTTCCGGGCGAGCATCTACGACCCCGGCGCGGGGGCCGCCGAGGTCGAGGTGCGCAGCAAGGACGGCGAGCGCACCTACCAGGTCCGCGCCCGGTCCGAGGCCGACGAGTCCGGCCAGGTCGTCCGCGTCCGCGGCGTCGTCCACGACGTCACCCGGTACCGGGAGGCCGAGCGCCGCGCGAGCCAGGACCGCCGGCTGTTCGGCGACGCGCAGCAGGTGGCGCGGCTGGGCACCTGGGAGTGGAACACGGCGACCGGCGAATGCATCTGGTCGTCGATGTTGTACGAGCTGTTCGGCGTCGAGCCCGGCCTGCCGATCACCTACACCGAGTACCTGAGCCTCGTCCATCCCGACGACCGCGGCTGGGTCGACCAGCGCTGGCGCGAGCTCGCCACCGACGGCCGTCCCGTCGAGGCGGAGCACCGGGTCATCCAGCCGGACGGCACGTTGCGGGTGTTCCGTTGCCGCGGCGCGGCGCTGGACGGCGGCGGCAAGATCATGATCGGCACCGCGCAGGACGTCACCGAGCAGCGCTCCACCGAGACCCGGATGATGCGCTCGAGCCAGCGGTTCAGCGACCTGGTCTCGATCGCGCCGGTCGGCATCGGCCTGTTCGACGAGTCCGAGCGCCTGGTCGACGCCAACGAGGCGCTGTGCCGGCTGCTCGAGGTCGACCTGGACCGGCTGCGCGGCACGACGGCCACCCAGCTCACCCACCCCGGCGACCGTGCCAAGCCGCTGCTGGTCAAGCACGACCACCCCCGCCGCGGTGTGACCGCGGACCTGCGGGCGGGCCAGCGGATGCTGATCGCCGCGTCGGGCCGGACGCTGTACTGCGAGCTCGGCGTCACCGAGTCCGTGGCCGACGACGGCCGGCGGTTCTGGCTCGTGGTGTTCGCCGACGTCACCGACCGCCGCCGGGCCGCGGAGCGGCTGCGCTACCAGGCCACCCACGACGAGCTGACCGGCCTGCCCGGCCGCGCGGCGGTCAACGAGCTGCTCGGCCGGCTGCTCGGCGGGCCGGACGCGGACAGCGTGGCGCTGCTGTGGTGCGACGTCGACAACTTCAAGCGGGTCAACGATTCCCTGGGGCACGAAGTCGGCGACGAGCTGATCATCGCGCTGGCCCGAAGACTCGAGCGCGGGCTCCCGCCGTCGTGCACGCCGGCCCGCATGTCCGGCGACGAGTACGTCGTCATCTGCTCGGACGTGGAGGAGGCCGGCGGGGTCGAGGCACTGGCCAACCGGGTGGCGCGGCTGCTGCGGACCGCGGTGCCCGTGCGGGGCCAGCTGCTGCGGGTGTCCGCGACGATCGGCGCGGCGGTGCCGAGCGGCACGGACACCTCGGCCGCGGACCTGCTGCGCTTCGCGGACGCCGCGATGTTCAACGCCAAGCGCCAGGGCACCGGGCGGGTGTCGATCGCCAACGCGGAGCTGATCCAGAGCGCGAGCAGCCAGATGCTGCTCGAGGGCCAGCTGCGCGACGCGATCGCGAACGACGGCCTCGTGCTCCACTACCAGCCGGTCGTCGGCCCGGACGGCACGATGTTGTCGGCCGAGGCGCTGGTGCGCTGGCCGCATCCCGAGCGTGGGCTGCTGAGCCCGGGCGAGTTCCTGCCGGTCGCCGAGCAGGGCGACATGCTGCGCGAGCTGGACCGCTGGGTGCTGCGGACCGCGCTGTGCGAGGCGGCGACGTGGCCGATACTGGCGGGCGGCGTGCTGGACGGCGGGCCCGGCGTCGCGGTGAACCTGGCCGGCCTGGTGCCCGGTGACCCGGAGTTCGTGGAGATCGTGACCGCGGCCGTGGCCGAGTCCGGCATCGCGTGGGACCGCGTGATGCTGGAGCTCGTGGAGACGAGCCTGATCGACCTGCCGTCCCGGTCCCGCGAGGCCATGGCGGAGCTCGCCGACCGCGGCGTCCGCTTCGCCGTCGACGACTTCGGCACCGGGTACTCCTCGCTGGCGCGGCTCAAGGAGCTGCCGGCGCAGATCATCAAGATCGACCGCGCGTTCGTGAACGGCGTGGCCACCGAGGCGGCCGACTTCGCGGTCGTCCGCGCGCTGGTCGACATGGCCCGCGCGATGGGCCGCAGCTGCGTCGCGGAGGGCGTGGAGACCGAGTCGCAGTTCCACGTGCTGCGCAGCTTCGGCGTCGAGGCGTACCAGGGCTGGCTCCTGTCGAAGCCCCTCCGCGCCGAGGACTACCGCGAGCTGCTGCGCCTGGGCCCGCTCCAGATCCCCACGGGTTCCTGAAACCCGCTCGCGAGGCACGTGGCGGCAGCTGGTCGTCCCGATCGGACGGCCTCGGGCGGCCTCGGGCGGCATCGGGCGATGTCGAGCGATGCAGGCCCGCTCACCCGGCGAACCGCTGGCACCCGGAGGGCCGTTCGATGGAGACAGCTGCGCTGGTCGCGGCCGTCGGCGCCGCGGCGACGTTCATTTCGGGCGATTCGATCCGGCGAACGAGTTCTATCGAGACGGTGCGGAGCTGAGCTTCGCGAACCTGAGCGGGGCGCGCCTGGACCTCGCGTACCACCTCGATGCGGCGCTGACCGAAGGCACGACCGGGCTCCGCCGGGATGCGACGTAGCGGGCCTGAAACCCCGCTCGCCCGCGCGGTTACGCTGGTGTCATGACGACCTTCGCCAGCATGATGCCCCGCGTCCGGGGCTGCTGAGTCGTCTTTTCCTGCCAGGCCCGCGATCGGGGCCTCGGCACGGCATCGGCGCCCCGTGGAGGTTCCGATGATCCTGACCACCACCATCCCTTACGTCAACGCCCGGCCGCACCTGGGCTTCCTGCTCGAGCTCGTGCAGGCCGACGTGCTCGCGCGGCAGTACCGCCGCCGGGGCGAGACCGTGCGGCTGCAGACCGGCACCGACGACAACTCGCTCAAGAACGTGCTCGCCGCGCAGGCCGCGGGCGTCGGCGTGCGCGAGCTCGTCGACCGCAACGCGGCCGCGTTCACCGCGCTGCACGAGCCGTACTCGCTCGCCTTCGACGACGTCGTGCACACCAGCCGCGACCCGCGCCACCGCGCCGGCGTCGAGCGGCTGTGGCACGCGTGCGCGCACGACCTGTACCGCAAGCACTACGAGGGCGACTACTGCGTCGGCTGCGAGCGGTTCTACACCGAGGCCGAGCTCGCGGACGGCCGCTGCCCGGAGCACGGCGTGCCACCCGAACGGGTCGTCGAGCAGAACTGGTTCTTCCGCCTCTCCCGGTACGCCGCGCCGCTGCGGGCGGCCATCGACGACGGCCGGCTGCGCATCCATCCGGTCCAGCGCCGCAACGAGGTGCTCGCCTTCCTCGCCGGCGGGCTCGACGACATCTCCGTCTCCCGGGACACCACGCGCGCCCGCGGCTGGGGCATCCCGGTGCCGGACGACCCGGGCCAGGTCGTCTACGTCTGGTGGGACGCGCTCGGCAACTACGTGACCGCGCCCGGCGAGGACGGCTGGCGCGCGGCGGACCGGCGGATCCACCTGCTCGGCAAGGGCGTGCTGCGCTTCCACGCGGTGTACTGGCCGGCGATGCTGCTCTCCGCCGGCCTGCCGCTGCCGACCGACCTCGTCGTGCACGACTACCTCACCGTCGACGGCCACAAGATCAGCAAGTCCGGCGCGCCGGCCGCCGACCCGGTTGAGCTGGCCGGCCGGGTGGGCGCGGAGGCCGTCCGCTGGTGGCTGCTGCGGGACGTGCCGCGCGTGGGCGACACGGACTTCACCGTCGAGCGGCTCGTCGCGCGCGCGAACGACGAGCTGGCCAACGGCATCGGCAACCTCGTGCACCGGATCGCCTCGATGGTCCACCGCTACCACGACGGCGTCGTGCCGGCCGGTGGCGAAGAGCTTCCGTTCGATCACGGCGAGGTCGAGGCGGCGTTGGCGGCGTTCGACTTCCGGCGCGCCACGGGTGCGCTGTGGACGTTCGTCACGCGGGTCAACCGGTACGTCGACACCGCCCGCCCGTGGCGGCTGGGCGCCGGTCCGGAACGCGACGCCGTGCTGGCCACGCTGGTCCGCGCCGGCGGCACGCTCGCGGACGTGCTCGCCCCGTTCCTGCCCGTGACCGCGGCCCGCATCGGCGAGCGGTTGCCGGGCACCGGAAGGCTGCCGGTGCCGGAGCCGCTGTTCACACGTCTCGACTTGGCAACGACTGCGCCATCCGGTCTAGCATGACTAGGCCGGACGTGTGTGTCAGATTCTGGAAGGGCCTACCGTTGTCGGCCCCCCGGGCTAAGGTCTATCGACCTGCGGCCGGACGGTGGCCGTTCCGACCGGAGGAGCCTCGAGGGTGATCGAGTTCCAGGCCGTGACCAAGCAGTACCCGGACGGCACGGTGGCCGTTGACAGCCTCGACCTGACGGTGGACGAGGGCAAGATCACCGTGTTCGTCGGGCCCTCCGGTTGCGGCAAGACCACGTCGCTGCGGATGATCAACCGGATGATCGACCCGACCGGCGGCTCGATCCTGTTGGACGGCAAGGACATCCGCGAGTCCGACCCGCCACTGCTGCGCCGCGGCATCGGCTACGTCATCCAGCACGCCGGCCTGTTCCCGCACCGGTCGGTGCTCGACAACGTGGCCACGGTCCCGCTGCTCACCGGTACCGGCAAGCGCGAGGCACGCAAGAAGGCGGCCGAGCTGCTCGAGCTCGTCGGCCTGGACGCGTCCTTCGCCAAGCGTTATCCCGCCCAGCTTTCCGGTGGCCAGCAACAACGCGTCGGCGTCGCGCGGGCCCTCGCGGCCGACCCGCCGGTGCTGCTGATGGACGAGCCGTTCAGTGCCGTCGACCCGATCGTGCGCGACGACCTGCAGCAGCAGCTGCTGCGCCTGCAGTCCGAACTGGACAAGACCATCGTCTTCGTCACGCACGACATCGACGAGGCCATCAAGCTCGGCGACCGGGTGGCCGTGTTCCGCGTGGGCGGCCGGCTCGCGCAGTACGACACGCCCTCGGCGCTGCTCGCCAAGCCGGCCGACGACTTCGTGTCGTCGTTCGTGGGGCGTGACCGCGGCTACCGCGCGCTCGGCTTCCTCACCGCGAGCGGGATTCCGGTCGGTCCGGTCGCCACGGTCAAGGTCGGCGACGCGCTCACCGAGTCCGAGCACGGCTGGGCGGTCGTGGTCGACGGGGACAACAAGCCCCTCGGCTGGGCCTCCGCACAGTCCACACAGGACGGTGTGGTGTCCGGCGACGACCTGGTGTCCGGCGGCTCGCTGTTCGAAGTGGACTCCACGACGGGCGGCACCGCGGGCTCGCTGCGCAACGCGCTCGACGCGGCGCTGAGCTCCCCGGCCGCGGTGGGCATCGCAGTCGGCAAGGACGGCGCGGTGGTCGGCGGCGTCACGGCCGACACCGTGCTCGCCGCGCTGGCCGACGCGCGCAAGTCGGGTGAGGTGCCCAGGTGAATGTCGACTGGCCGTGGCCGTGGCTGCCACGCAACCTCGACGACATCGCGGAAGCGACGGGCGAGCACCTCTACCTTGCGCTGCTGCCGGTGCTCGTCGGCCTGCTGATCTCGATCCCGCTCGGCTGGGCGGCGAGCCGGTGGGGCTGGGCACGCCTCATCCTCATCCCGCTCGCCGGCGTGCTGTACACGATCCCGTCGCTGGCGCTGATCACGCTGGTGCCGCTGGTGCTCGGCACGAAGATCATCGACCCGCTCAACGTGCAGGTGCCGCTCACGATCTACACGGTCGCGCTCCTGGTCCGCTCGATCTCCGACGCGCTGACCGCGGTGCCCGGCGACGTCACCGCGGCCGCGACCGCGGTCGGGTACCGGCCGCTCCGGCAGTTCCTGACCGTCGAGCTGCCGCTCGCGATCCCCGTGATCGTCGCCGGCCTGCGGGTGGCCACGGTGTCCGCGATGAGCCTCGCGTCGGTCGGTGCGCTGATCGGCATCGGCGGGCTCGGCGGGCTGATCACCGAGGGCTTCAAGCGTAACAACGCAGTGGAGATGGTCGTGGCGATCGTGCTGATCGTTGTCATCGCGCTGGTGATCGACGCGCTGCTGCTGTTCACCGGCAAGGTGATCACGCCGTGGACCAGGGCGCGCCAGCAGACGGCGGTGAAAGCATGAACTCCGCACTGTCGTGGTTGTTCGATCCCGCGCACTGGAGCGGCCAGGAGGGCTTCCCCACCCGGATCCTCGAGCACCTGTACTACACGCTGCTGACCGTGGTGGTCGCGTCGGTCATCGCGGTTCCGGTCGGCGCGCTCGTGGGGCACACCGGCAAGGGCACGTTCCTCGTGGCGGGCCTGAGCAACTGGCTGCGCGCGCTGCCCGAGCTCGGTCTGCTGACGCTCCTGGTGCTGCTCACCTATGTCGGCCTGCTGCCGGTCGTGGTCTCCCTGGTGATCCTCGCGATCCCGCCGGTGCTCGCCGGCACGTACGCCGGCGTGCGCAACGTCGATCCGTCCGTTGTGGACGCCGCGCGCGGCATGGGGATGCGCGGGTCGACCGTGTTGTTCAAGGTCGAGCTGCCGAACGCGCTGCCGCTGATCCTCGGCGGCATCCGCTCGGCGACCCTGCAGGTGATCGCCACCGCGACGATCGCCGCGTACGTGTCGCTGGGCGGGCTCGGCCGGTTCGTGATCGACGGCAACAACTCGGGTGCCGGCTCGCCGGACGGTTACCCGCAGATGGCGGCCGGCGCCATCATGATCGCGGTGCTGGCGCTGGTGGTCGAGGGCGTGCTGGAGCTGGTGCAGCGGATGGCCGTGTCACCGGGCCTGCGCAACGCGGCGACGCGCAAGCGAACGGCCCGCATCTGGCGGCGGCCGACTCCTGATTTGGTCAGTCAATGAACATCAACCGAGGAGACTTTGGCATGAAGCGCGTACTCGCCGGTGTGGCGACCGCTGTGGCGGCGGCGCTGGTCCTCACGGCTTGTGGCAACTCCGATCCGCTGTCGGAGGACAGCGGCGACAGCGGCAGCGGTTCGAACGAGACGCTCAACGTCGGCTCGGCGAACTTCCCGGAGAGCCAGCTGCTCGCGGAGATCTACTCCCAGGCCCTGGAGGCCAAGGGGGTCAAGGTGAACCGGCAGTTCGACCTGGGCAGCCGGGAGAAGTACTTCGACGGCCTCAAGGACGGGTCGATCGACCTGATCCCGGAGTACACCGGCGTGCTGCTGCAGTTCAACGACAAGACGGCGACGGAGACCGCGCCGGACGAGGTGTACGCGGCGCTGCAGAAGGCGCTGCCCGCGAACCTGACCGTGCTGGACATGGCGGAGGCGGAGGACAAGGACGCGGTCGTCGTCACGAAGGAGACCGCGGACAAGTGGAGCCTCAAGTCGATCGATGACCTCGTGCCGCACTGCAAGGAGGCCGTCTTCGGCGCCGCGCCGGAGTTCAAGACCCGGCCGGACGGCCTGCCGGGCATCAAGGAGCGGTACGGCTGCACGTTCAAGAGCTTCAGCTCGCTGGAGCCGGGCGCCATCACGACGAAGGCGCTGCTCGACGACACCGTGCAGGCGGCCGACATCTTCACCACGGACGCCGCCATCGAGGCGAACGACCTGGTCGTGCTCGAGGACCCGAAGAACAACTTCGCCGCGCAGAACGTCGTGCCGCTGATCAACAAGGACAAGGCGAGCGACACGGTGTCCGAGGCCCTGAACGCGATCTCGGCCAAGCTCGACACCAAGACGCTGCTGGAGCTCAACGCCGCCCTGAACGCCCCGGACAAGCCGGACTACGCCGACGTGGCCGAGGAGTGGCTGGCCAAGAACGGCAGCTGACCCACCCCCGCGAGTCCCCCGTTCTAGCCCGCGAGTCCCCCGTTCCAGGTGGCCTCCAGCGGACGAGAACGGGGGACTCGCGCGCTGTACCGGGAACTCGCGCCCCGGAACGGTGGACTCGCGGAACCGGAGCGGGGGACTCGCGGGACCGGGGCGGGGGACTCGCGGTTCCGGAGTGGGGACTCGCGCGCTGCAACGGGGGACTCGCGGTTCCTGAGCGTTGGAATCGCGGGTTCAGAGTGTTGGATTCGCGCGCTGCAGCGGGGGACTCGCGAGTCCAACGTTCCCGACCTGCGAGTCGCCCGTTCCCGTCCTGCGAGTCCAACGTTCCCGACTCGCGAGTCCCCCGTTCCCGACGTGCGAGTCCCCCGTTCTCGACCTGCGAGTCCCCCGTTCCGGGCGTTGGACTCGCGGGTCTTGGGTGTTGGACTCGTGCGCTGCTTCGGGGGACTCGCGGGGCCGGAACGGGGGACACGCGCGCCGGAATGGGGGACTCGCGGGGCCGGGGCGGGGGACTTGCGGGGTTAGGTGGGGGTGCCGCCTATTCGGGTGGTCAGGTCGTCGGCTGCTTGGCGGGTCTGGGCGGCCAGGGTGGGCCAGGTTTCGTCGCATTCCGGGGCGCACTCGTGACGGAACGTCGTGCTGATGGCCGCGATGGGGTGGCCGCCGTGGTCCAGCACGGGTGCCGCCACCGAGGCGAAGCCGGCCGTCACGTAGCCGTCCTCCACCGCCCAACCTCGCCGGCGACCCTGGGCCAGCAGCCTGCGCAGGGCCGGCAGGTGCGCCGGGCCACGGCCGGTCCGGTTGACGAAACGGCCCGGGAACAGGGCCCGCACCTGGGCCGCCGGCAGCAACGCGAGCATCGCCCGGCCCGACGCCGGTAGCTGCGCCGGCAGCCGCACGCCGACGTCGGTCACCACCGTGACGTGTGGGTGCGGGGGCTGCTCGCGCACCAGGTACAGCGTCTCGCTCCCGTGCAGGACGCCCAGCTGCGCCGTGTGCCCGGTCCGCGTGATCAACGCCCGCAGCACCGGCCGCGCCAGCCGCTCCAGCGGGTCGTGCCGCAGGTACGCCGAGCCCAGCTCGAACGCCGCCAGCCCCAGCCCGTACCGCCGCTCCTCCGGCAGGTGCGTGACGAAACCGGCCGACGCCAGCTCGGCTAGCAGGTGGTACGTCGTCGACCTCGGCAACGCCAGCTCGCGGGCCACGGCACCGGCCGTGACCGGGCCGGCCTTCGTCGCCAGCAGGCGCAGCACCGCCAGGCCGCGGCGCAGCGCCGGCACGTCGCTGCTCGCTCCCACGTGGATCAGTCTGGGATACCAGACCAAGAACCGCCATCCCGGGTCGTGCGCGCGCGGCAAACCGGCTGGGATGGGCGCATGGACCAGGTACTCGTCGACGGCGGCCCGCTGACCCGCGCGGACGTCGTCGCCGTCGCGCGGGGCGGCGCCGCCGTCACGCTCGGCGCCACGGCACTCGACGCGGTCGCCAAGTCCCGCGCGCACATCGAGCAGCTCGCCGGCGCCGAGACGCCCACCTACGGCGTATCCACCGGCTTCGGCGCGCTCGCCACCCGGCACATCCCGCCCGACCGCCGCGCCGCCCTGCAGCGCTCGCTGATCCGCTCGCACGCCGCCGGCGCCGGCCGGCCCGTCGAGGACGAGGTCGTCCGCGCGCTCATGCTCCTGCGGCTGCGCACCCTCGCGACCGGCCGCACCGGTGTCCGTCCGTCCACGGTGGAGACCATGGCGAGGCTGCTCAACGCCGGCATCGTCCCGGTCGTGCACGAGTTCGGCTCGCTCGGCTGCTCCGGTGACCTCGCGCCGCTGTCCGCCGTGGCCCTCGCGCTCATGGGCGAGGGCGAGGTGAGCGTGGACGGCCGGGTCACCGGCGCCGCGGAAGCCTTGCGCGCCAAGGGAATCGAGCCCGTGCGGCTGGCCGAGAAGGAGGGCCTCGCGCTCATCAACGGCACCGACGGCATGCTCGGCATGCTGGTCATGGCCATCGCCGACCTCACGAAGCTGCTCGACATCGCCGACCTGACCGCCGCCATGAGCGTCGAGGCGCTGCTCGGCACCGACCGCGTGTTCAGCGACGACCTCCAGCGCCTGCGCCCGCACCCCGGCCAGGCACGCTCCGCACAGCGGATGCGGGAGCTGCTCGACGGGTCGGCCATCGTCGAGAGCCACCGTGGCCCGGACTGCAACCGCGTGCAGGACGCCTACTCGCTGCGCTGCGCCCCGCAGGTGCACGGCGCCGCCCGCGACACGGTGTCCTATGTGGAGACCGTGGCCGACCGCGAGCTCGCCGCCGCCGTCGACAACCCCGTGGTGCTGCCCGACGGCCGCGTCGAGTCCAACGGCAACTTCCACGGCGCGCCCATCGCCTACCCGCTGGACTTCCTCGCCATCCCCGTCGCGGACGTCGCCAGCATGGCCGAGCGGCGCACCGACCGGATGCTCGACGCCACCCGCAGCCACGGCCTGCCGCCGTTCCTCGCCGACGACCCGGGCGTCGACTCCGGCCACATGATCGCCCAGTACACCCAGGCCGCGATCGTCTCCGAGCTCAAGCGCCTGGCGGTGCCCGCGAGCGTCGACTCCATCCCCAGCTCGGCCATGCAGGAGGACCACGTCTCCATGGGCTGGTCCGCCGCCCGCAAGCTCCGCACCGCCATCGACGGGCTCACCACCGTGCTCGCCGTCGAGCTGCTGACCGCGGCCCGCGCGCTCGACCTGCGGGCCCCGCTCACCCCGGCCCCGGCGACCGCCCGGGCCGTCGCCGCGCTGCGCGAGCGCGTGCCCGGGCCGGGCCCGGACCGCCATCTCGCCCCCGAGATCCACGCCGCCGAACTGCTCATCCGAGAGGGAAACCTGCCATGACCAGCCCAGGCCCCCGTCCGGTCCGTGCCGCTCGCGGCGCCAAGCTGACCGCGCGCAGCTGGCAGACCGAGGCCGCCCTGCGCATGTTCCACAACAACCTCGACGCCGAGGTCGCCGAGCGCCCCGACGACCTCGTCGTCTACGGCGGCACCGGCAAGGCCGCCCGCGACTGGGCAAGCTTCGAGGCCATCACCCGCGAGCTGACCGACCTGCGCGAGGACGAGACGCTGCTCGTCGGCTCGGGCAAGCCGGTCGGCGTCATGCGCACGCACGAGTGGGCGCCCCGCGTGCTGATCGCGAACTCCAACCTGGTCGGCGACTGGGCCACCTGGCCGGAGTTCCGCCGGCTGGAGGCCATGGGGCTCACGATGTACGGCCAGATGACCGCCGGCTCGTGGATCTACATCGGCACCCAGGGCATCCTGCAGGGCACGTACGAGACGTTCGCCGCGGTGGCGCGCAAGCGGTTCGGCGGCAGCCTCAAGGGGACGCTCACGCTCACCGCCGGGCTCGGCGGCATGGGCGGGGCGCAACCGCTTGCCATCACGATGAACGACGGCGTCGCGCTGTGCGTCGAGGTGGACCCGGCCCGCGCGCACCGCCGCGTGCAGACCCGCTACCTCGACGAGGTGGCCGGCGACCTGGACGACGCGATCCGCCGCGTCGAGGCCGCCAAGCGCGAGGGCCGGGCGCTGTCCGTCGGCGTGATCGGCAACGCCGCCGAAGTCGTGCCGGAGCTGCTGCGCCGCGGCGTGGACATCGACATCGTCACCGACCAGACCTCCGCGCACGACCCGCTCGCGTACCTGCCGAAGGGCGTCGAGCTCGATGACTGGCACGACTACGCGGCGCGCAAGCCCGATGAGTTCACCGATCGCGCGCGCGACTCGATGGCCGAGCACGTCGGCGCCATGGTCGGCTTCCTGGACGGCGGCGCCGAGGTGTTCGACTACGGCAACTCGATCCGCGGCGAGGCCAAGCTGGGCGGGTTCGACCGCGCCTTCGACTTCCCCGGCTTCGTGCCGGCCTACATCCGCCCGATGTTCTGCGAGGGCAAGGGCCCGTTCCGGTGGGCGGCGCTGTCCGGCGACCCGGCCGACATCGCGGCGACCGACCGCGCGATCCTCGAGCTGTTCCCGGAGAACGAGTCGCTCGCGCGGTGGATCCGGCTGGCCGGCGAACGCGTTGCCTTCCAAGGACTTCCGGCCCGGATCTGCTGGCTCGGCTACGGCGAGCGGCAGCTGGCCGGCGAGTGCTTCAACGAGATGGTCGCGAACGGCGACCTGTCCGCGCCGGTCGTGATCGGCCGCGACCACCTCGACTGCGGCTCGGTCGCCTCGCCGTACCGGGAGACCGAGGCGATGGCCGACGGCTCCGACGCGATCGCCGACTGGCCGCTGCTCAACGCGATGGTCAACACCGCGTCCGGGGCGAGCTGGGTGTCGATCCACCAGGGTGGCGGCGTCGGCATGGGCCGGTCGATCCACGCCGGCCAGGTCACCGTCGCGGACGGCTCGGTGCTCGCCGGCCAGAAGATCGAGCGGGTGCTGACCAACGACCCGGGCATGGGCGTCATCCGGCACGTCGACGCCGGCTACGACCGGGCCGTCGAGGTGGCCGCCGAGCGGGGTGTCCGGGTGCCGATGCCGCATGCCTGACCTGCCCGCCGGCCTGCTCGCCGAGATCGCCGACGTCGGCCGGGACCGCCGCCGCGGCGGCTACTCGCGGCACGGTTTCGACCACGCCGAGCTGGAGCTGCGCGAGTGGTTCACCGCGCAGGCGGCGCGCCGCGGGCTCGCCGTGCGCACCGACCGCAACGGCAACCTGTGGGCGTGGTGGGGCGAGCCGGGGCCCGGACGCCGTGGTCACCGGCAGCCACCTGGACTCGGTGCCGGGCGGCGGCGCGTTCGACGGCCCGCTCGGTGTCACGTCGGCGCTCGAAGCCGTGGACGTGTTGCGCGCCAAGGGGTTCACGCCCGCCCGGCCGCTCGCCGTGGTCGTGTTCGCCGAGGAGGAGGGCGGCCGGTTCGGCGTGCCGTGCCTCGGCTCGCGGCTGCTCGCCGGCACGATCGACCCGGACGCCGCGCGGGCGCTGACCGACCCGGACGGCGTGACGCTCGCGGAGGCGGCCGGCGCGGCGGGGCTCGATCCGGTGCGGCTGGGCCGCGACGACGAGGCGCTGGCCACGATCGGCCGGTTCGTGGAGCTGCACGTCGAGCAGGGCCGCGGGCTGGTCGACCTGGACGCGCCGGTCGGGGTGGCGAGCTCGATCCTCGCGCACGGCCGGTGGCGGTTCACGTTCGCCGGCGAGGGCAACCACGCGGGCGCCACGCTGCTCGGTGACCGCCGCGACCCGATGCTGCCGGCGTCCGAGCTGGTGCTCGCCGCCCGCCGCGCGGCGTCCGGTGTGGACGGTGCGCGCGCGACGGTCGGCCGGCTGGTGCCGAACCCGGGTGGCACCAACGTCATCGCGTCCACGGTCGACGTCTGGCTCGACGCCCGGGCCGGCGACTCGCCACGCACCCGGGCGGTGGTCGAGGAGATCACCGCGGCGGCGCGGGCGGCCGCGGCCGCGGAGGGCTGCGCGCTCACCGTCACCGAGGAGTCCTACGGCGACACCGTGCACTTCGACGCCGGCCTGCGCGACGACCTCGCGGACCTGCTCGGCGGCGTGCCCGCGCTGCCCACCGGGGCCGGGCACGACGCGGGCATCCTCGCCGCCCGCGTGCCGACCGCGATGCTGTTCGTGCGCAACCCGACCGGGGTCAGCCACGCGCCGGCCGAGCACGCCGAGGCGGCCGACTGCGCGGCCGGGGTGGTCGCGCTCGCCGCCGTGCTGGAACGGCTGGCCGGATGACGGCGTTCTGGTGCGAGCAGGCGTGGCTGCCGGGCGGCGTGCGGCGCGGGGTGCTCGTCACCGCCACCGACGTCATCACCGACGTGTCCTTCGTGGACACTCCGCCGCCGGGTGCGCGGCGGCTGGCCGGGCTCGTGCTGCCGGGCTTCGCGAACGCCCACTCGCACGCCTTCCACCGCGCGCTGCGCGGGCGCACGCATGCCGGCGGCGGCACCTTCTGGACGTGGCGCACCGCGATGTACCGCCTCGCGGCGCGCCTCGACCCGGACAACTACCTGCGGCTCGCGCGCGCGGTGTACGCGGAGATGGCGGTGGCCGGGGTGACGTGCGTGGGCGAGTTCCACTACGTGCACCACCCGGCGGGCGGCGGCCGCTACGCGGACCCGAACGCGATGGGCGCGGCGCTGCGGCAGGCGGCGGCGGACGCCGGCATCCGCATCACCCTGCTCGACACGTGCTACCTGGCCGGTGGCATCGACACCCCGCTCGCCCCCGAGCAGGCCCGCTTCTCCGACGGCACCGCGGCGGCGTGGGCGTCGCGGATCGGCGCGCAGCGCGACGCCGCGCATGCCCGGGCGGGCGCGGCCATCCACTCGGTGCGCGCCGTGCCCCGGGCCGAGCTGGGCACGGTGGCGCGGGCCGCGGGGGACCGGCCACTGCACGTGCACCTGTCCGAGCAGCCGGCCGAGAACGAGGCCTGCCAGGCGGCGTACGGCGCCAGCCCCACCGAGCTGCTGCACGAGGCCGGCGCCCTCACCCCGCGCACCACGGCCGTGCACGCCACCCATCTGTCCACGAAGGACATCGGGCTGCTCGGTGGCGCGGGCACCGGCGCGTGCTTCTGCCCGACCACGGAGGCCGACCTGGCCGACGGCATCGGCCCGGCCCGGGAGCTCGCCGACGCCGGGGCGCCGCTGTCGCTGGGCAGCGACCAGCACGCGGTGATCGACCCGCTGCTGGAGGCGCGCGGGCTCGAACACGGGGAGCGGCTGCGCACCGGGCGGCGCGGCCGGTTCGCGCCGGACGAGCTGGTCGCGGCGCTGACCAACCACGCGAGCATCGGCTGGCCCGGGGCGGGCCGGCTGTCCGCCGGTGCCCCGGCGGACCTCGTGGCGGTCGACCTGTCGTCCCCGCGCACCGCGGGGAGCCTGCCGGCGCAGGCCGTGCTGACCGCCACCGCGGCGGACGTGCGCACGGTCGTCGCAAGTGGACGGATCGTCGCCGAGGACGGACGGCACGAGCTGCTGCACGATCTGGGCCCGGCCATCGAGGAGCTGTGGGCGTGAGCGGAGCTTGCGGAGTGAACCAATCAATACAGAGTGTTCTTGTAACGGGTATCGGTGAGCTGACCACCAACGTCGATCCGCCGCTCGCCGACGCCGCGCTCGTGCTCGACGGCGACCGGGTGGCGTGGACCGGGCCCGCGGCCGCCGCGCCGGCCGCGGACTCGAGGGTGGACGTCGAGGGGCGCGCGGTGTTGCCGGGCTGGGTGGACAGCCATACCCACCTGGTGTTCGCCGGCGACCGGACGGCGGAGTTCACCGCGCGGATGGCCGGGCAGCCGTACCAGGCGGGCGGCATCCAGGTGACGGTCGACGCGACGCGAGCGGCGTCGGACGCCTCGCTGGCCGCGGGGCTGCGCCGGCACGTGGCGGAGGCGCTCGCGCAGGGGACGACGTGCCTGGAGACGAAGACCGGCTACGGCCTGACCGTCGCCGACGAGCTGCGGTCCGCTCGCCTGGCCGGTGCCGTCGTGGACGAGGTGACGTTCCTGGGCGCCCACCTGGTGCCGGCCGGAGTGTCCACGGCGGACTACGTGGACCTGGTGTGCGGCGAGATGCTCGACGCGGTCGCGCCGCACGTCGGGTGGGCGGACGTGTTCTGCGAGGCGGGCGCGTTCGACGAGGACGCGTCGCGCGCGGTGCTGTCCGCGGCCGCCGCGCGCGGGCTGGGCCTGCGGGTGCACGGCAACCAGCTGGGCCCGGGCCCGGGGGTGGCGCTGGCCGTGTCGATGGGGGCGGCGAGCGTGGACCACTGCACGTACCTCACGCCGTCCGATGTGGACGCCCTGGCCGGCTCGTCCACCGTGGCCACGCTGCTGCCGGCGTGCGACCTGTCGACGCGCCAGCCGCTGCCGGACGCCCGCGCGCTGCTGGACGCGGGCGCGACCGTGGCGCTCGCGTCGAACTGCAACCCGGGCTCGTCGTACACCTCGTCGATGGCGTACTGCGTGGCGACGGCGGTGTTGCAGATGCGCCTGTCGGTCGAGGAAGCGGTACGCGCCGCGACGTGGGGTGGCGCGCGGGCGCTGCGCCGCGACGACGTCGGCGTGCTGGCCGCCGGGGCGCGCGCGGACGTGCACGTGCTGGACGCCCCGTCCGCCACGCACCTGGCCTACCGGCCGGGGGTGCCGCTGACCTGGGCGGTGTGGCGCGCGGGCGAGCGGGTGCGCTAGAAGACCCAGATCCCGAGCGCGCCGACCATGAGGACGACGAGGATCAGGATCCCGGTGACCATGGGCCACTTGGGCCGCGGCAGGTAGGCCGGCGGGTCGTCGTTCTCGTCCGCGGCCGGGGCCTGCCAGCCCGGCTGCTGGTCGAACGGGTCGGGCCCGAACACCACCGGGTCGTGCTGGGTGCGTGCCTCGGCGTCACCGATGGCGTCCTTCGGTTCGGTCATGTGACCTCCCTCGGTCTCCCCACGTCAGCCTACGTCGGTCCGCAATGGGGCGTCGGTGGTCACGGTCGGCCGGCCGTCGCGGTCCACGTCGACCGTGAGGGGGTGGCCGGCCACCGACAGGCCGCTGACCCGCATCGGGAACCACGCGGCGAACTCGGGTGCCGGGTGGACCGTCAGGCGGCCCGCCGGCACGTCCGCCGACAGCCCCAGCGCGGCGCTCACCAGCACCAGCGCGGTCGCCGCCGACCAGGCCTGCGGGCGGCACGCCGCGGGGTAGTCCAGCAACGCCCCCGACCAGCCGCCGTACAGCTCCGGCAGGCGGTGCTCGAAGCGCGTGCCCGCCCGCACCAGGCCGGCGGCCAGCGACGCCGCCACCGCCGGCTGCCCCGCCCGCACGAGGCCGTCCACCGCGATCGCCGTGTCATGTGGCCACACCGAGCCCGTGTGGTACCCGATCGGGTTGAAGAACGGGTGATCGCCGTCCATCGTGCGCAGGCCGTAACCGCTGTCCAGGTGGGCCAGGTGCCCGGCAACCACGGCCTCCTCCGCCGCCGTCAGCAGGCCGGTGCCCAGCAGGTGCCCGAGGTTCGACGCCACCGTGTCCACCGGCCGCCCGGCGCCGTCCAGCGCGAGGGCGGGGACGCCGTCGACCCAGAACGACTCGCGGAACCGGTCGGCCAGGGCGGTGGCGAACGATGTCGCCTGCGCCGCGCCGGGGCGGTCGAACGCGGTCAGCAGGGCGGCCGCGTCCCGCGCCGCCCGGTGCGCGTACGCCTGCGCCTCGTTGAGCACGATCGGCGGCGCCGCGATCCGGCCCGTGCCGTCCTGGATGGAGTCAGCCGAGTCCTTCCAGCCCTGGTTGGCCAGGCCGCCACCCGACTCGTCCACATAGGACAGGAAGCCGTCGTGGCGGAGCAGCCAGTCCAGCGCCCGGCGCATCGGGTCGAGCAGCGCCGCCACCTCCGCCGCCGGCGCGCCCCAGCGCCACGCGTCGTGCAGCAGGCTGATCCACAACGGCGTCGCGTCGATCGTGCCGTAGTAGCACGGCGGCAGGCCCGGTGCGCGCTCGATGCCGGCCGGCAGCTGGCGGATCTCGTGCAGGATCTTGCCCGGCGCCTCCGCCGTCGCCGGGTCGTCGCGCGTGCCCTGCCGCCGCGCCAGCGCACGCAGCGTGCCGAGCGCCAGGTCGGTGCCCAGCGGCAGCGCGAACCGGGCCGCCCACAGCGAGTCCCGGCCGAACAGCGTGAAGTACCAGGGCGTGCCGGCCCCGGCGAACCGGTCGTCCGGCGCCGCCGGGTCGGCGAGCAGCAGCGCGCTCAGGTCGGACAGTCCCCTCGCCACCAGCCGGTCCAGCTCGGGCTCGCGGCTCGTCACGACCAGCGGGCCCAGCGCACGGGTCCGCGGCGCGCACACCACGGCGTCCTCGGTGGCGGCCGCCGCGGTCAGCGTCAGCGTGATCGCCGCGCGGGAGCGGGCGGGCACCCGCAGGTCCCACTCCCCCCGCACGTGGTCCCCGCCCACCGCCGCCCGGTCGGGCGCGACGTCCGCGACCGCCGTGGTGGTGCAGGAACCGGCGCTCCAGCGGGCGAGCGCGCCGGGGGCCGCCGCCGGCTCGACGAGGGAGGTGTCGTCGCCGTAGCGGAACGCGAGGATCGGCGCCAGGTCGGCCGCCAGCCGCACCGACAGCGTGGCGGCGATCGTGGTGCGCGCGTCGTTGACCAGCTCGATCGTCTCGGTCAGCGTGTCCGCCGTGACCCGGCGGGCGCGCTCGATCCGCACGGTCGGGTCCCCGGTCGTGTCACCGCGGCCGACCAGCGCGCCGACGAAGCGCAGCTCGTCCGCCGACACCGGCCAGTGCCCGACCGGATCCGCCGGCTCGCCGTCGACCAGCACGGTCAGCTCCGACAGGTGCCGCACGTCGGCGACCAGCCAGCCCTGCGCGCCGCGGCACCGCAGCTGCCCGTCGCGGTCCGACAGCGCCGCCGCGGGCGCGCAGACGGCGGTCACGAGCTCGTGGGTGAACATGCGGTTCATTTCCGTCCCATCCTGGAGTAACTCCGGGCGTAGGTTGGCAATCATGGAGTACACGCAACTCGGCCGCAGCGGCCTGTCCGTGTCCCGGCTCGTGCTGGGCACCATGAACTTCGGACCGGAGGCGTCCGAAGAGGACAGTTTCGCGATCATGGACGCGGCGCACGGGCACGGTATCAACTTCTTCGACACGGCCAACAGGTACGGCGGCAACGGCGTGACCGAGGAGATCATCGGCCGGTGGTTCGACCAGGGTGGCGGGCGGCGCGAGCGCACGGTGCTGGCCACCAAGCTGTACGGCGCGATGGGCGAGTGGCCCAACGAGGGCCGGCTGTCCGCGCTGCACATCCGGCGCGCGGCGGACGCGTCGCTGACCCGGCTGCGCACCGACTACCTGGACCTCTACCAGATGCACCACGTGGACCGGCGCACGCCGTGGGACGAGATCTGGGAGGCGTTCTCCGTGCTGCGCCAGCAGGGCAAGGTGCTGTACTTCGGCTCGTCGAACTTCGCCGGCTGGCATCTCGCGCAGGCGCAGGAGGCGGCGCGGGCGCGGCACTTCCTGGGGCTGGTGAGCGAGCAGTCGATCTACAACCTGCTGACGCGCTGGGTGGAGCTGGAGGTGCTGCCGGCGGCGCGGCACTACGGGATCGGGGTGATCCCGTGGTCGCCGCTGCACGGCGGGCTGCTCAGCGGAGCGCTGCGCAAGCAGCGGGAGGGCGGCGGGTCGCGCAGCAACAGCGGCCGGTCGGCGAGCTCGATCGACCAGCACCGCGACGCGATCGACGCGTACGAGAAGCTCGCCGCGGAGCTGGGCGTCGACCCGGCCGACCTCGGTATCGCGTGGCTGTTGCACCAGGAGGGCGTGACCGCGCCGATCGTCGGCCCGCGCACCGTGGCCCAGCTGGACGGTTCGGTCCGGGCGGTGGACCTCGACCTCGACGCGGACACGCTCGCCAAGCTCGACGCGATCTTCCCGCCACCGGCCCCCAACGGCGCCAAGCCCGCCCCCGAGGCCTACGCCTGGTAACCCCGCGAGTCCCCCGTTCTCGACCGCGAGTCCCCCGTCCAGAACGGGGACTCACGGTCCGGAACGGGGGACTCGCGAGGTTAGTCGTCCACGTCGTCGTCGCGGGCCAGGTAGGTGGCCAGGCGTTCTATGGCGGTCTCGAACTCCGGGTTGGCGTCGACGAAGTCACGCAGCTTGGCGGCGAGCCAGGCCAGCGTGACCTCCTCGTCGCCGCGCCGTTCCGCCAGCTCCTCGACGCCCCGGTCGGTGAAGTACATCGCTAGACGAACGCCTTCTCGATGATCTCCCGCTGCTCGACCTCGTGCACCTTGCCCGAACCCGCCGACGGCGCGGACATGACCCGGCGGGACACCCGCGCGATGCGGGGCAGCTCGGGGAACAGCTCCGGCAGGTGCAGGCCGTAGAACGGCCAGGCGCCCTGGTTGGCCGGCTCCTCCTGGACCCAGCGGATGTCCGTGAGGTTCGGGTACCGCTCGAAGATCGCGCCCAGCCGCTTCACCGGCACCGGGTAGAGCTGCTCGATGCGCACCAGCGCCACGTCGGTCAGCCCGCGCTTGTCCCGCTCGGCGGCCAGCTCGTAGTAGAGCTTGCCGGACACCAGCAGCACCTTGCGCACCGCCGACGGGTCGGTGATCACCTGGTCGTCGATGACCGAGTTGAAGCGCGACTCCTCGGTGAAGTCCGCGACCGAGCTGACCGCGGCCTTGTTGCGCAGCATGGACTTCGGGGTGAACACGACCAGCGGCCGGGCCACGCCGTCGAGCGCGTGGCGGCGCAGCAGGTGGAAGTAGTTCCCCGGCGTCGAGGGCACCGCCACGGTCATCGAGCCCTCGGCGCACAGCTGCAGCCAGCGCTCGATGCGGCCCGACGTGTGGTCCGGGCCCTGGCCCTCGTGGCCGTGCGGCAGCAGCATCACGACGTCCGAGCGCTGGCCCCACTTGGCCTCGCTGGAGGAGATGTACTCGTCGATCACCGACTGCGCGCCGTTCACGAAGTCGCCGAACTGCGCCTCCCACAGCACCAGCGCGTCCGGGTTGGCCACCGAGTAGCCGTACTCGAAGCCCAGCGCCGCGTACTCCGACAGCGCGGAGTCGTAGACCATGAACCGGCCCTGCTCCGACGAGAGGTTCTGCAGCGGCAGGTACTCCCGGCCGGTCTTGCGGTCGGTCAGCACCGCGTGCCGCTGCACGAACGTGCCGCGCCGCGAGTCCTGACCGGCCAGGCGGACCAGGTGGCCCTCCAGGTTCAGCGAGCCGAACGCGAGCAGCTCCGCGAACGCCCAGTCGATGCCGCCCTCGCGGGCCATCTTCGCGCGCCGCTCCAGCACCGGCTTGACGCGCGGGTGCGGGGTGAAGCCGGCGGGCAGGTCGACGTGCGAGTCGGCGATCTTCTGCAGGACCTCCTGCGTGATCGACGTCGGCAGCTTGGCCGGTACCTGCTGCTCGGACTCGACCGACGGGCTCGGCGCGGCGGGGTGCTTCTCGAGCTCGCGCACCTCGTTGAAGACGTGCTCGAGCTGGCTGGAGAAGTCCCGCAACGCGCGCTCGGCCTCGTCGACGGAGATGTCGCCGCGGCCGATCAGGGCCTCGGTGTAGGTCTTCCGGACGCTGCGCTTGGCGTCGATGATGTCGTACATCGCCGGCTGGGTCATCGAGGGATCGTCGCCCTCGTTGTGGCCGCGGCGCCGGTAGCAGACCATGTCGATCACGACGTCCTTGTTGAACGCCTGCCGGTAGTCCATGGCCAGCTGGGCGACCCAGTAGCACGCCTCCGGGTCGTCGCCGTTCACGTGGAACACCGGCGCCTGGATCATCTTCGCCACGTCGGTCGCGTACTGGCTCGACCGCGAGTGCTCCGGCGCGGTCGTGAAGCCGACCTGGTTGTTCACGATCACGTGCACGGTGCCGCCGGTGCGGTACCCGCGCAGCAGCGCCAGGTTCAGCGTCTCGGCCACCACGCCCTGGCCGGCGAACGCGGCGTCGCCGTGCATCGCCACCGGGAGCACGGAGAAGCCCGTGCCGCCCTTGTCGAGCAGGTCCTGCTTGGCGCGGACGATGCCCTCGAGGACCGGGTCGACCGTCTCCAGGTGCGACGGGTTGGCGGTCAGCGTCACCTTGGTCTCGCCGTCGCCGAACATCCGGAAGTACTTGCCCTCGGCGCCGAGGTGGTACTTCACGTCGCCGGAGCCGTGTGCCTGGCCCGGGTCGAGGTTGCCCTCGAACTCCTGGAAGATCTGCGAGATCGGCTTGCCGACGATGTTCGCGAGGACGTTCAGCCGGCCGCGGTGCGGCATGCCGATGACGACCTCGTCCAGCTCGTACTCGGCCGCCTTGTCGAGGATCGTGTCCAGCAGCGCGATCACCGACTCGCCGCCCTCGAGCGAGAACCGCTTCTGGCCGACGTACTTGGTCTGCAGGAACGTCTCGAACGCCTCGGCCGCGTTCAGCTTGGACAGGATGTACTTCTGCACGGCCTGCGGCGGCTTCTCGTGCCGCACCTCGACGCGCTCCTGGATCCAGCGGCGCTCGGCCGGGTCGAGGATGTAGGTGTACTCCACGCCGACCGTGCGGCAGTAGGAGTCGCGCAGGACGCCCAGCACGTCGCGCAGCTTCATCCGCTCCTTGCCCGCGAAGCCGCCGACCGGGAACTCGCGGTCCAGGTCCCACAGGGTCAGGCCGTGGGACAGGATGTCGAGGTCCTCGTGCTTGCGCTGGCGGTAGTTCAGCGGGTCGACGTCGGCCATCAGGTGGCCGCGGGTGCGGTAGGTGTCGACCAGGCCGATGACGCGGGTGGTCTTGTCGATCGCGCCCTCGGGGATGTCCTCGACCCAGCGGACCGGCTCGTACGGCAGGCGCAGCGAGGTGAAGATGTCGTCGTAGAAGTCGTCCTCGCCGAGCAGCAGCTGGTGCACCCGGCGGAGGAACTCGCCCGACTCCGCGCCCTGGATGATCCGGTGGTCGTACGTGGACGTCAGGGTGATGATCTTGCTGACGCCCAGGTCGACGAGTGCCCGCTCGCTGGTGCCCTGGAACTGGGCCGGGTACTCCATCGCGCCGACGCCGATGATCGCGCCCTGTCCCGGTGGGAAGCGGGGCATCGAGTGGTTGGTGCCGATGGTGCCCGGGTTGGTGAGCGAGATCGTGGTGCCGGCGAAGTCGTCCGTGGTCAGCGCGCCGTTGCGGGCCTTGCGGATCATCTCCTCGTAGGCCTGCCAGAACCGCGTGAACGTCATGCCCTCGCACTGCTTGATCGATGCGACCACGAGGTTGCGCGAGCCGTCCTTGCCCGGCAGGTCGATCGCCAGGCCGAGGTTGACGTGCTCGGGGGTGCCGATCGCGGGCTTGGCGTTGATCTCGGTGTAGAACCGGTTCATGTTCGGGTAGTCCGCGAGCGCCCGGATGATCGCGTACCCGATGAGGTGCGTGAACGACACCTTGCCGCCGCGCGTGCGGCGCAGGTGGTTGTTGATCACGATGCGGTTGTCGAACAGGAGCTTCGCCGGGACGGCCCGCACGCTGGTCGCGGTCGGGATGGTCAGCGACTGGTCCATGTTCTTGGCGATCACGGCGGCCGCGCCGCGCAGCGGCCGGACCTCCTCGTGCTCGCCGTCCTTGCGGGCCGGCTTCGCGTCGGTCTTCGCCGCGGCGGGCCGGGCCTTCGTGTCCGCGGGCTTGGGCGCGGGCTTCGGCTGGGCCTTCGCGTCGGCCTTCGTGTCAGGCTTGGTGTCGGGCTTCGCGTCGGCCTTGGTGTGCGCGGACTGACCGGCCTGCACCGACTGCTTGGCCGGAGCCTGCGCGGGTTGGCCGTTGGTGGTCGTGTCCTGCGGGCGCCCGGCCGGTGTGGGCTTCGCCACGGCGTCGGCGGTCGCGGTGCTCGGGGTCGCGACTCGCTGCGCCGGCTTGTAGTCCGCGAAGAAGTCGTGCCACGCGGAATCGACTGATGACGGATCCGCGAGGAACTGCTCGTACATCTCCTCGACGAGCCATTCATTCGGGCCGAACTGCGACGCAGGGCTGCTGCTGGACACGGCAGGCACTCGCCTCTATCTATCTCGATCTGTTAGTGAAAACGCTGCATGTTCAGGCTAGTCCTCCGGCCGAGTCGCGTGTGGTCGACTCACCCGCCAGGGCGCGCGCCAAGACCCGCGGATGATCGACGCAGATTCGATGACCGCCCCCGGTGACCTGTGGCCTGATACTCGCACCGGGGTAGACCGTACCCGTCCCCGGTCCAGACCATGCGCCCGGACAAGGGTCAGCCGGGGGTGGCTGCGGTTTCCGACTCGGGGGCGTGGATCTCCGTGGTGCCGTGGCGCCAGAGGGAGGCGTAGTGGCCGCCCGCGGCGAGGAGTTCCGAGTGGCTGCCCTCCTCGACTATCCGGCCGCCGTCGAGGACCACGATGCGGTCCGCGCGGGCCGCGGTGGCCAGGCGGTGGGCGACCACGAACGTAGTGCGGGGGCGGGACAGGTGCTCGCTCGCCGCGAGGACCACCGCCTCCGTCGCCGGGTCCAGGGCGGCCGTGGCCTCGTCGAGTAACAGCACGTCCGGGTGCACCAGCTCAGCCCGCGCCAGGGCGATCAGCTGGCGCTGGCCCGCCGACAGGCCCTGGCCGCGCTCGCCGACCTGGTGGTGGAAGCCGTGCGCCAGGTCGGCGACCATCGGCAGCGCGCCCACGGCCCGGACCGCCGACTCGACCTCGGCCCGGTCCTCGCCGGCCCCGTCGCCGTACGCGACGTTGCTCGCCACGTCCCCGGTGAACAGGTGCGCCTCCTGGGGCACCACGCCCAGCCGCTGCCGGTACGCCGACGGGTCGAAGTCCCGCAGGTCCACGCCGTCGACCAGGACCGCGCCCGCCGTCGGGTCGTAGAAGCGGGCGATCAGCTTGACCACCGTCGACTTGCCCGCGCCCGTCGGGCCGACCAGCGCCACCGTCTCGCCCGGGGACACCGACAGCGTGATGTCCGCGAGCGCCGGCTGGTCCGTGCCCGGGTACCGGAAGGACACGTCCACGAGGTCCACCGCACCGGTCAGCTTCGCCGGCACCGGCCGCGGCCGCGCCGGCGGCTCGACCGACGTCGGCGTGCGGAGCAGGTCCGCGATCCGGTGCAACCCGACCCGGGCCTGCTGGTAGCCGTCGAACACCCCGGACAGCTGCTGCACCGGGGCGAAGAACAGGTTCAGGTACAGCATGAACGCGAGCAGCACGCCCGGCGTCAGCGAGCCGTCGGCCACCCGGACCGCGCCGACCGCCAGCACCGCCGCCTGCGCCACCCCGGCCAGCAGCGTCACGAACGGGAAGTAGGTCGCCACGTACCGCTGGGCCCGCAGCCGGGTGCGCCGGTAGGTGTCGCTGCGCTGGGCGAACTCGCGGGCCGAGTGCTCCTCGCGGGTGAACGCCTGCGCGATCCGCAGCCCGGACACGTTCTCCTGCATGTCCGCGTTGACGGCGCTGACCTGCTCGCGCGCTTCCGTATAGGCCACAGTGGACAGTCGCTGGAAGACGACCGTCGCGATGATGACGATCGGCAGCACGGTCAGCGCCACGAGGGCCAGGCCGAGGTCGGTGACCAGCAGCGCCACGGTGATCGTGACGACCGTGAGGATGCTCGCGAGCGCGCTGACCAGCCCGGTCTGCAGGAACGTGGACAGCGCGTCGACGTCGGTGGTCATCCGGGTCATGATCCGGCCGCCCATCTCGCGCTCGAAGTAGTCGAGCCCGAGCCGCTGCAGGTGGGCGTAGCTGCGCACCCGCAGCAGGTACAGCAGCCGCTCGCCGATCCGCGTGGTCAGCACGACCGTGTACGCGGTCTCCACGAACTGGAACCCGACCAGGACCGCGGCGATCGCCGTGACCACCCACAGCGCCGTGCCGTTGCCGGCGAGCACGCCCTGGTCCACGCCCACGCGCACCAGCGACGGCTGGGCGATCGTCAGCACCGAGTCGGCGATCACCAGCGACGCCACCGCGACCAGCATCCAGCGCACCGGCCGCAGTAGCCGGCGCAACCGGAAGCCCGGGTCGGGCGCGGTCGGGTCCTCGCCGTCGAGCCGGGGCACCTCGTCGGCGGGCGGCAGCGCGGCCACCCGTTCGAGCAGCTCCGGTGTGGGCGGCACGCCGGACAGCGCGCCCGCCATCCCGCCGGCCGCCTGGGCACCGGTGCCACCGCGCCGCGGCGCGCCGATCGCGACCGCCGGCTTCGCGGCGGTCGCCGGCTCGTTGGCGGCGTCGGCGGTGTCGTCGGGCCAGAGCGCGGGTGTCCAGCCGGCCGGTCCCGGCACCAGGTCCGCGGCCGGCTGCGCGGTCGGGTTCTCGATCGCCTCGCCCGGCCCGGCGAGCAGCGCCCGGTACAGCTCGCAGCGTGCGGTCAGCTCCTCGTGGGTGCCGATGTCGACGAGCTTCCCGCGGTCCAGCACCGCGATCCGGTCGGCCAGCGCGAGCGTCGAGCGCCGGTGTGCGATCAGCAGCGTCGTGCGGTCGCGGGTGACCGCGCGCAGCGTGTCGTGGATGGCCGCCTCGGTGGCGGTGTCCACGGCCGACGTCGCGTCGTCGAGCACCAGCACCCGCGGGTCGGACAGCAGCGCGCGGGCCAGCGCGACGCGCTGGCGCTGGCCGCCGGACAGGGTCAGCCCGCGCTCGCCGACGATCGTGTCGTAGCCGTCCGGCAGCGCGGCGACGAAGCCGTCGGCCTGTGCCGCCCGGGCCGCGGCCCGGACCTCCTCCTCGGTCGCGTCCGGCCGGCCGTAGGCGATGTTGGCGCGCACGGTGTCGGAGAACAGGAACGCCTCCTCGAACACCACGCCGACCGTGCTGCGCAGCGAGGCCATCCGCAGCTCGCGGATGTCCACGCCGGCCACCGTGATCGCGCCCTCGTGCACGTCGTAGAACCGGGGCAGCAGCAACGACACCGTCGACTTGCCCGACCCCGCGGGGCCGACCAGCGCCAGCGTCTCGCCCGGCTGGACCGCGAGCGAGATCCCGTCGAGCACCGGCTCGCTGCGCGTGTACCCGAACGTCACGCCGTCGAGCCGGACCTCGACCGGGCCGTCCGGCACGGCGACCGCGTCCGGCGCGTCGGTGACCGTGGGGTTCGAGTCGATCAGCTCGTACACCCGCTCCACGCCGGCCCGCGCCAGCTGGACGTTGACGATCAGGCCGGACAGCAGCCGGGTGGGGCCGACGAGGTTGGCCACATAGCTCGCGAACGCGAGGAACGTGCCCAGCGTGACCTGGCCGTTCATCGCCATGAACCCGCCGAGCGCGAGCACCGCGACCTGGCCGATGCCCGGCATCGCGACGAGCGTGGCGGCCGGGCGCGCGGTGAGCTTGGCGGTGCGCATCCGCTCGCCGAACAGCCGCCGGGCGGCCTTGTCGAGCCGGCGGACCTCCCGGGCCTCCTGGCCGAAGCCCTTGACCACGCGCACGCCGGTCACGGTCTCCTCGACGTGCTGGGCGAGATCGGCCGCCCGCTGCTGCGCCGACCACGACGCGGGGAAGAGGAGCTGGCGGCTGCGCACGGCGACGTACGCCACGACCGGCGTGACCACCAGCGCGATGAGCGTGAGCATCGGGGACAGCCACAGCATGGCGCCGAGCGCGGCCACGGCGAACACGATCGTGCCCACCGACAGCGGCACCATCATCAGCAGGCCCTGCACGAGCTGCAGGTCGGTGATCGAGCGGGACACGACCTGGCCGGTGCGCAACGCGTCCTGCTTGGCCCCGTCGAGCCGCTGCACCGCGCCGAACACCCGCTGGCGCAGGTCGTGCTGCACGTCGAGGGCCAGCCGCCCGCCCAGGTAACGCCGGACGAACGCGGTGCCGAACGTCAGCAGCTCCATCACCACCAGCGCGGAGACCAGCCACCCGAGCCGCTCGGTGCTCCCGTCCACCGCGTCGTCGACGACGGCCCTGACCAGCAGGGGCCCGGCGGCCTGGAAGCCGACGCCGACCACCGACGAGACGAGCGAGAGCAGCACCAGCCGGGGGTGCCGCCAGCAGGCAGCGGAGAGCCGGCGAATCCAGCCACGGGAGGGATCGACCACGAGATCCAGACTAGGACGACCCACCGACAGGCTGCCGCGAGTTGTCCACAAGCGGCCGTGACCTGCGAAGAGGTCACGGCCGCTGGTGGCTCTGGTGGCTCAGGTGATGTCGCGGCTCTGGTTGCGCAGCAGGCCGGTGCCGAAGAACAGCGCCGTCCAGCCCAGGAAGATCAGGCCGCTGACCCACAGCGAGAACGCGCCTGGCGCTCCCGCGGCGATGCGCACGACCGTGTCGAAGTCGTCGACCTGGTCCTCCGACAGGTTCCCGACCTGCGCGCCGAAGATGTCCTGGATCTGGTTGAACAGCAGCTCACTGGCCGTCGATCCGGTCAGGCCGTTCGCCGAGCCGTTGGGCATGAAGCCCGCGATGTGCGAGCCCTCGGTGGACAGCGTGATGATGAACTCCGCCGTCGGGCCCACCAGCGCCGCGTAGAGCAGCACGATCACCAGCGTCGCCACCGGCGAGCCGAGCAACGCGCCGACACCCATGCCGAGCAGCGTCCACAGGACGCAGGCGATGATCCCGGACAGCAGGATCAGCATCCAGTCGCCGGGCTCGGGCAGCGCACCGTCGCCGGTGCCGATCAGCACGCCGAGGCTCGCGGCGAGCGCGACGATGACGCCGTAGATCAAGCCCCAGATCGTGTAGACCACGGCCTTGGCGCCCAGCACCGACGCGCGGTTCGGCGCCGTCAGGAAGCTCGTCGTGATCGTCTTGCGGTTGATCTCGCTCGCCAGTGCCAGCGCGCCGAAGACCAGCGGGAACAGCGTGGCGAAGTTCATCGCGCGGGTCAGCGCGAGCGAGGACAGCGACAGCTCCTGGTCGCTGACGTTGTTGACGTCGAGCGTGTCGGTGATGTCGTTGGCCACGTCCGTGAACGCGATCGCGGACAGCCAGGCCCAGCCGAGCGCGAGACCGACGGCCGGGATGAGCAGTGCCCACCACAGCTTCGTGGTCATGATCTTGCGGAACTCCGCCTTGATCAGCCGGCCCATCAGGCGTTACCTCCGGTTCCACCCTGACCGGGCTGCTGTTGCTGCTGTTGCGGATCCTGTTGTGGATCCTGCGGCGGTGCCGGCGCGCTCGGCGGCGGTCCCCACCCGCCCGGCGGCGTGCCTGGCTGCTGCTGGGCCGGCTGTGGCCCGCTCGGCGGCGCCCAGCCACCCGGCGGAGTGCCTTGCTGCGGTGGGTATCCCTGCTGCTGCGGGTAGCCCTGCGGCGGGTACTGCTGCTGGCCCGGCTGCTGGTAGCCCTGGACCGGCTGGTGGTAGCCGGATCCCTGCGGCGGCTGCTGGTAGCCCTGCTGGTACGGCTGCTGCTGGTAGGGCGGCTGGCCGACCGGCTGCGCGTAGCCGCCCGGCGGGACCTGCGGCGGCATTCCCGGCGGGACCATGCCCGGCGCGGCGTACTGGCCGCTGGTCAGCCGGAAGAACAGCTGCTCCAGGTCGACCTTCTCCTCCTGCACGCCGTACAGCGCGACGCCGGCCTTCGCGGCCACGTCGCCGATCTGCTGCACGGTGGCGCCGACGACCGCGACCTTGCCGTCGGGCATCGGCTGGATGTTGGCGATCTCCGCTTCCTGGAGCGCGGTGGCGAGCTTGGCCGGGTCGGCCGGCTGCACGATGACCCGGCTCTGCTGGGACTTCCGCAGCTCGTCGAGCATGCCGTAGTACATGGTCTGGCCGCGGCTGATGATCACGACCTGGTCGATGGTCTGCTCGATCTCGGCGAGCAGGTGGCTGGAGATCAGCACCGTGCGCCCGCTGCTGGCGAAGGCCTTGAGGAACGTGCGCAGCCAGGCGATGCCCTCCGGGTCCAGGCCGTTCGCGGGCTCGTCGAGCACCAGCACCTGCGGGTCGCCGAGCAGCGCCGTGGCCAGCGCCAGCCGCTGCTTCATGCCGAGCGAGAACCCGCCGGCCGCGCGCTCGCCGGCCGCGCCGAGGCCGACGAGGTTGAGCACCTCGTCCGCCCGCTGGTCCGGCACGCCCATCGCCGCGGCGTAGACCAGCAGGTGGTTGCGGGCGGTGCGGCCCGGGTGGAAGCCCTGTGCCTCGAGCACCGCGCCGACGACCCGCGCGGGGTTGCCGAGACCGCTGAAGGGCTGGCCGTTGATCGTCGTCCACCCCGCGGTCGGGGTGACGAGGCCGAGCAGCATGCGCAGCGTCGTCGTCTTGCCGGCGCCGTTGGGCCCGAGGAACCCGGTGACCGAGCCGGGTTCCACCTGGAAGCTGAGGTTCTGTACCGCGGCCACGTTGCCGAAGTTCTTGCTGAGGTTCTGCACCACGATGCGGCCGCTGCCGTCCTGCACGGGCCCTCCTGCTTGAGTCGGTGCGGGCCATCTTGCCGTATGGCCTATCCGGTCGTTGGGCTAACCGTGTTGCTCGTCGCCGTGTTGACGCCGGACCGGACGGTTTCCCGGGCGTGCTGCCTGGCCGCCAGGGCGATGCCGGCCACCGCGGCACCCGCCGTGACCAGGAAGGCGACCCGGAACGCGGCATGGTCGGGGGCCGGGCCGAGCACGAGCGTCAGCACCGCGACGGTGACCGCGGCGGACAGGTACTGCGAGGTCGTGAGCAGCGCGCCCGCGGTGCCCTGGTGGCGGGCCGGGACGTCCTGCGTGCCGAGGATGAACATGGCCGGGTAGATCACGCCGTGCCCGAAGCCGGACAGCAGCAGGCCGGGCAGCAGGTCGCGGGCGTAGGAGTCACCGTGCAGCGTCAGCGCGAGCCACAGCAGGCCCGCGGCCGCGATCGCGAACCCGGCGGCCAGCACGGTCGCCGGCGAGTACGTGCGCACCGCCCGCCCGGCGGCCCCGTTGCCGGCGGTCACGAGCACGGCGAGCGGCACGAACGCGAGGCCGGCGCCCAGCGCGCTGTAGCCGTTCATGCTCTGCAGCAACAGCGTGAGCAGGTAGAACTCCGAGCCGACGCTCGCCATGTACAGCGCGGTGGCCGCCGTGCCCGCGCGCAGCGTGCGGACCCGCCGCAGGGCCGGCTCGATCAACGGCGCGCCCCGCCGCTCGCCGGCCACGAACGCGGCGAGCAGCGCGGCGGCGAGAGCCAGGCTCACCAGCGTCGGCCACGCCTGCCAGCCCTGGTCCGCGCCGAGCGTCAGGCCGGCCACCAGCGTGAGGACGGTGCCGGTGCCGAGCACGGCCGCCCGCAGGGGAATCCGCTCGGTCGTGCCGGTCGCGGCCGAGCGGACCCAGACCAGCGCGCCCGCCGCGCAGAGCAGCGTCAGCGGCACGTTGATCACGAAGGTGAGGCGCCACGAGGCCGTCGTCAGCAGCCCGCCCAGCACCGCGCCGGCGGCCAGGCCCGACGCGCCGACCGCGCCCCAGACGGCGAGCGCGCGGCTGCGTACCGGGCCGGCCGGGAACGTGGTGCCGATGAGTCCGAGGATCGCCGGCTGCAGCAGCGCCGCGCCCAGGCCCTGCGCGCCGCGGGCGGCCAGCAGCACCGCGCCCCCGTCCGCCGCCCCGCCGACCGCGCTGGCCAGACCGAAGAACACGACGGCGGCCACGAACAGCCGCTTCGCGCCGACGCGGTCGGTCAGCCGCCCGCCGACGACGAGGAAGCCCGCGAACAAAACCGCATAGGCGCTGATGATCCACTGCGCGAGCGACGGCTCCAGCCGCAGGTCCGCGGCCACGCTCGGCAGCGCGATGTAGATGATCGAGTAGTCGAGCGCGATGAGGAACTGTGCCACCGAGAGCACGGCCAGCGTCGGTCTCATGACCCCATGCTCGAAGGTTGACACTAGTGTGAAGGAAAGCGTGTGTGAGGGAGGCGTCATGCGGATCGGCGAACTGGCCGCGCGGACCGGCGTGCCGACCCGGTTGCTGCGCTACTACGAGGAGCAGGGCCTGCTGAGCCCCGACCGGAACCCGAACGGCTACCGGTCCTACGACGAGCACCTGGTCGGCCGGGTCACGCAGATCCGCGGCCTGCTCGACGCGGGCGTGCCGACCCGGATCATCCGCGCGATCCTGCCGTGCCTGGACGACCCGTCCTCGATCCACGTCGCCGACGCGACGCCCGAGCTCATCGCCGACCTGGAGCGCCACCGCGACCTGATGGACGCGAAGATCCAGTGCCTGTCGCGCAACCGGGACGCGATCACGACGTACCTGACGACCGTCCGCGAGCACCGTGGGGTGCCGTTGGTGGGCTGAGCGCGCCCGCGAGTCAGGCCGGACATCGAGGGGCGGTTGCGGGCCGGGCTGGACTGCCGGTCGTGGCCCGCCTCGCAAATGCCCTGCCTCGCCGCCGCGGCCGACCGGGGGCAGCGGCGGTCCGGCGCGCCGCTCGGACTCTGGTTCGCGGCACCGCACCGAATGCGCGACACGGGCGCCGGCGCTCACGTGGCCGCGGCCGCGATGGTCAGTGCGGGCCTGGGACCAGGCCGAACGGGTTGCGCAGCGGCTCGCCGCCGGGCGCTGGCGCTCATCTCGGCCGCGATGGTCAGTGGGGCTCAGTGCGGGCGTGGGGCCAGGCCGAACGGGTTGCGCAGCGGGTGAGTGCGGGCGCGGTGCGGCAGGCCCTCGCCGATGAGTTGCTCGTGCGCGGAGCGCCACACCTGACACGGCCAGCGCCGCGCGCGCAGGCCGTGCGGGCACGCCTCGCAGCGGCCCTCGGGGTCGGTGCAGTGAGTTGTCAACAGCAACCGCCAGCCGTCGGCCAGGCGGCGCAGTTCGGTGCGGGCCAGGGGGAGGAGGGTCGAGGGGTCGGCCTGGCCGGCGGCCCGGTCGAGCATGTCGAGCCGGTGCAGCACGGCGCGGCGGACGCCGTCGTCAGTGGTCCACATGCCGGCTCAGCCCGCCCGTCTTTCCTCGGCGCGGACGGCGGCCTGGTCGAGGGTCGACCCCAGCCCCCGGGCCTGCTGCGCGGACAGCACCGCGGCGGCTCCGGGCGGGGGGACCAGGACGACTCTCTCGTCCTCGACCAGAACCGTCAACGCGCGGTCCCGGCCGAACGGATCGTTGCAGCTAACGGACCAGCGAGGTTCAGTCACCGTTACGACATCGGTCCCGGGGGCGGCTCACCGAAGTGGTAATCGCACGCTTCACTCCATTGCACAGATTCTCACTCGATCGAGCGCGGGACACCGATCCAACTGAACGCCGGAGTAAGAGTGCGGAAACGCACCGCGAAGCGATGGGCCCCGGCGGGTGTGCCGGGTGGACGTTCGGGGGCGGCCCGCTCAACCAGCCTGGGGGTCACTGGGAGCGGGCCGCCAACAGAAGGATATGCCGTATGTGTCGACAGCGCTGCACCCGGGGGCCGCGATTTGCCATTTGTCGATAACGAGATGGCAGCATCGTACGAGTGTGAGTGCGGGAACCGGCGACGACATTAGCTGTTGAATCGTTCGTATCGATTGGTACGAACCGATGTTGATTAGTTGAGGAATTCGGTCAACAGCGAGTGCGGCATGTTGTGGGCCTGCGCCACCGGGCCGTTCGTCAGGGCGCCCGCGTGCGTGTTCAGGCCGATGGCCAGGGCCGGGTCGGCCCGCAGCGCCTCGTGCCAGCCGTGGTTCGCGAGCTTCACCGCGTAGGGCATCGTCACGTTCGTCAGCGCGTACGTGGACGTCCGCGGCACCGCGCCCGGCATGTTGGCCACGCAGTAGAAGACCGAGTCGTGCACGGGGTAGGTCGGGTCCGCGTGCGTCGTCGGCCGGGAGTCCTCGAAGCAGCCGCCCTGGTCGATCGCGATGTCCACCAGCACCGAGCCCGGCTTCATCCGCGACACCAGCTCGTTCGAGATCAGCTTCGGCGCCCGCGCGCCCGGCACCAGCACCGCGCCGATCACCAGGTCCGCCTCGCGCGCGGCCTCCTCGACCGCGTACTTGTTCGACGTGATCGTGCGGATCTGGCCCCGGTACAGCTGGTCGATCTGGCGCAGCCGGTCCACGTTCGTGTCCAGCACCTGCACGCTCGCGCCCATGCCCACCGCGATCTGCGCCGCGTTCAGGCCCGCGACCCCGCCGCCGATCACCACGACCCGCGCCGGCGCCACGCCCGGCACGCCACCCGGGAGGACCCCTCGGCCTCCCGACGGCTTCATCAGCGAGTACGCGCCCACCTGCGGCGCCAGCCGGCCCGCCACCTCCGACATCGGCGCCAGCAACGGCAGCGCGCCCGACGGCAGCTGCACCGTCTCGTACGCGATCGCCGTCGTGCCGGCCGCCATCAGCGCCTTCGTCAGCGGCTCGTCCGCGGCCAGGTGCAGGTAGGTGAACAGCACCTGGTCCGACCGCAGCCGCGGGTACTCGGCCGCGATCGGCTCCTTGACCTTCAGCACGAGGTCGCCCTCGGCCCACACGTCGTCGGCGGCGGCCAGCACCTTCGCGCCCGCCGCGAGGTACTCCTCGTCCGGGATCGACGAGCCGGCACCCGCCTCGGCCTCGACGAAGACGTCGTGCCCGTGCGTGGTCAGCTCGTGCACCCCCGCCGGCGTCAGCGCGACGCGATACTCGTGGTTCTTGATCTCCCGGGGAACGGCGACCTTCACGACTTCCTCCCGACTAGGCCACATGGGTGTCATCGACCACAATGGAGTAACGATACGTGAGAGTCATCGTTCTCCCAGCACCAGAATGGCGCCATTCGCTGGTGTCCGGAGCACAGCTCGCCGGAGCCTGGCTCAACGCCAGCGTAACGCCGTGAGCTGGGTGAGCAGGGCCAGCCGCACGTCCGGATCGTCCAGGTCCACGCCGGCGAGCTCGGTCAGCTTCGCCATCCGGTACCGCAGCGTGTTGGGGTGGATCCGCAGGGCCCTGCTCGCGGACCGCGGATCGCCGGGGTGGCGCAGCCACTCGTACAGGGTGTCCACGTAGGCGGTGCCCGCGCTCTCGTCCTGCGCGCGCAGCGCCGGCAGCGGCCCGAAGTCCGTGGCGCCCGAGGAGGCCGCGGCCACCGCCGCCCGGTGCAGCACCAGCACCGGCCAAGCCTGCTCGTGGCTGGCCACCGGCCCGTCGAGCAGCCCCGCCCGCAGCAGCGCCAGCGTCTCCTCGGCCAGGGCCCTCGACTCCACCAGGTTCGCGAGCGCCACCGGCGGCCCGGCCGCCACCAGGGGCGGCGTGCGGTCCGCGGTCAGCGCCTCGCGCAACGACGGCCACCCGCCCTCGCCCGGGCGGTCCGGCACCACCGCGTAGAGCGCGTCGTGCAGCTCCGCCACGGCCGGGCGCCGCCCGACCCCCGCGGTGATCCGCTCCCACAACGCGAGCCGCATGCCCTCCGCGCCCAGCGGGTCGGCCGCCCGGCTCGCGATCGCCACCACCCGGTGCGGCTCGTCGGACAGGTCCAGCTCCGCCGCGGCCAGCCGCACGCTGCCCCGCCCCTCCAGGACGGCCTTCACCAGCTCCGCCGACCGCCGCCGCTCCGCGTCCTCGGTGGCCCGTCGGCGCAGCAGGTGCAGCGCCACCACCGGGGCCGTGTCCGCGAACGCGGCCGCCCGCTCGTCCGACACCGGCCCGGTGACCACCGCCCACATCGAACCGAGCAGCTCGCCGCCCATCCGGATCGGCACGATCAGCCGGGGCAGCGTGCCGTCCTGCTGAGCCGGCACGAAGATCGTCGTGCGACCACGGGAGAGCTCGCGGAACACCCCGCGCGAGCGGAACCGGGCCAGCACGTCGTCCGGCACCCGGCGGCCCATGATCGTCGACACGCGGGCGGGGTCCGTGCGGTCCTGGCGGGCGGAGTACGCGAGCACCCGGGAGTTCGCGTCCTCGATCGTCACCGGCGCGTCGATCACCGCCGCGGCCGCGTCCGCGAGCCGGAACAGGTCACCGAGGCCGCTCGAGCGGGTGTCGCCTTCGAGCTCGTCGGCGGCCGCGTCGAGCACCGAGCGCAGCAGCCACACGACCTGCGCCCAGGCCGCCCCCGCGTGCACCTCGACGACCGCGAGCCCGGCCGTCCGCGCCGCGGAGCGCACCGCGCTGCGGGCCGGCAGCGGCGGCTTGAGCAGCACCGCCGCCGCGCTCTGCGCACCGCAGCGGCGGATCAGCTCGACCGCGTCCTTCGCCGAGTGCACCGAGACGCCGAGGACCAGGTCGCCGTCGCCGACCTGGTCCTTGCGCCCCGGCTCGGCGATCACCACGTCGTTGACGTTGGCCGTCGAGCCACTGAGCCGGACGTGCAGCAGCGTCGGGCCCACCCGGTCCACCACACCCTGCACGGTGATCACCCCGAGATCGTCCCCCTTCCGCCGCCGGCGAGCTACCCGGCTACGACCCGAGCCGGTCCACGAGTGCCCGCAGCGCCGCGAGCTCGTCGGCGAGTGCCTGGCGGCCGGCCCGGGTGATGTTCACCCACGTCTTCGGCCGCTTGCCGTCGTAGCCCTTCTCCATGTCCAGCAGGCCGGCGTCCACCAGCACGGTCAGGTGCCGCGACAGGTTGCCCCCGGTCAGCTCCAGCGTGTCCTTCAGGTAGCCGAACTCGACCCGCTTGGACTCGGACGCGATCGTCAGGATGCCCAGCCGGTGCTTCTGGTGCACCACGTCGGACAGCCCGTTGGTCGGGTGGTCGCTCACCGCGCGCTCCGGGCCGTGGTGAGCGCCGCGACCACGCCGCCCGCGAGCAGGATCAGCCCTGGCAGCAACAGGTTCTGCAGCGCGTAGAGCCACCCGTCGTCCCAGTCGCCGGTCCAGCCGGCCTGCTGGAACGCGTAGCCCAGGTCCCAGTACCAGAGCGGGTGGTTCGCCGGGATCGAGGCCACGGTGAACAACGTGCCGACCACCGCGAGCAGCGTGCTGCGCTCCCACCACGCCAGCACCAGCAGGGCGACCGCGATCGCCAGCAGCGCCGAGAACCCCTTGATCAGGTAGACGCCGACGGTGGCGAAGGTGAGCGAGGACAGCAGCACGCCGACGAACACGCCGCCCGCCCGCTGGGTATCCGTCCGTTGTGGACGGAAGGCCCAGGCGAGCACGGCGGTCGCCGCGACGGCCGAGCCGAACAGGAGCGGCAGGTTCAGCCACGGCGCGGAGTACAGCGTCATCCCGTCGGCGAACTGCAGGGTGAGCTCGCCCAGCACCGGTTGCCACAACAGGAAGCCCGCGAGCGCGGCGCCGGTGGCGACGAACGGGATCCGGGTGTCGGTCTCGACACCGAGCCGCAGCGCGCGACGCCGGTACCACCAGCCGGTGAGCGCCATGCCGCCGACGATCGTGAGCACCCAGTACCAGTCGATCAGGCCCGGGTACCGCACGGTGCTGAACATGGGCGCGAACTGCGGGAACGGCCCGAGGTCGTACTCGATGCCGTTCGCCAGGTCGTCCGCGGTCAGCGGCCTCGAGATGTAGGTCAGCGGCGCCAGCAGTATCAGGCCGCCGAACAGCAACAGTGGAAACGCGTAGCCATGCCGGTCCGCGCGCGTGCGCGCCCGTAACGCGCGCAGGTCGTCGAGCAGCTCGGTCGCCGGTACCCCGTCATCAGTCATCAGTGATCCCCAAACTCGATTGCGATGCACATAGGTTTGCATCACAAACCAAGAGAGTCAAGAGCTCACCGGCCTAGCGGGGTCAGGGATCAGCCGAGCGCCGCCGCGACCAGGTCCGCGACGAACGCCTGGCCGTTCGCGTTCGGGTGCACCGGCACCGACAGCGACCCCGGGATCAGGCCCTCGACGTACTTGTCGCCGGAGCACACGTCGTGGCCGAGCACGTCGCCCGGGTTGACGAACAGCGCGCCGTTCGCGGCCGCCTGCGCGCCGAGCATGGCGTTCAGCTGGTGCTCCACGCCGTCGAAGTAGGGCACGTCGCCGCGGGCGAACGGCACGACCGGCCAGCAGCCGCCCTCCGGCGGCAGGATGCGCAGGTAGCCGACGAGCACGACGGTGGCCTGGGGCGCCCGCTCGTGGACGCCGGCCAGCACGGCACTGACCGGGCCGGCCACCGCGTTGATCCGCTCGGCGAGCTGGTCGGTGCCGCCCTCGGTGAAGTGGTTCTTGCACGGCGAGCCGAACGGGTTCGAGAAGCTCTTCTCCGCACACGTCTTCACGATGTCGGAGAAGCCGATGTCGTTGCCGCTGATCGTCACCGTCACCAGGCTCGTGTCCGGGGTGAGCGAGTCGAACTGGGGTGCGTTGTCCCCGTCGGTCACCGACTGGGGCTGTGTCATGTGGACGGTCTGGGCGCCGCCGCAGCTCGCGTCGACGAACGTGGTGACGCCGAGCCGGGCGGCCACGTCCGCCGGGTAGTTGTCCGTGGCCCGGCCGCACGCGACGGGGGTGCCGTGGATCTTGTCGAGCGAGCCGACGGCGGCGTAGGAGTCGCCCAGTGCCACGTATTTCCCGAACGCGGGGGCGGCACTGGCGGACCCGGAGATCGCGACCGTGGCGACCGTGGCGGTCGCGATCGCGGCGGCGGTGGTGAGCAGGGGCAGCAACCGGCGCATCGGAGACTCCGTTGTCTCTAAAGTTGTTGGAAGATCGTCTCGGGGGAGTGCCTTCGACAATGCGCGGTCGGTGATTTGCTGTCAACACACCGAAAGTGGGGAAATGCCGGTCAGGACAGCGCGGCGCGGATCCAGTCGGGTACGGGCAGGTCCCGGCTCCCGCACTCGGCCGACAGCCGGATCGTCCAGCGCAGCGCCTGCACCATCAACGTGACCATCTCGTCGGGCGCGGCGTTGGCGAGCGCGATCTCGATGTGCGTCTTCGCCGCCTCGGTGTCGCCGTGCACCTCGGCCAGCAGCGTCCGCACGGCGGTGCGGACCGGCGGGTCCGCCTCGTCGATCGGCACCTCCTGGCCGTCGTTGTCGTAGACCTGCATCTTCACCGGCGCGGTGCCGCCCGAACCGAGCGCGGCGACCATCGTGCTGCACTCGCGGAACAGCAGCAGCATGATCTCCTGCGCGTCCGCGGCGCTCGCCGGGTTCGCCCGGAACGTCTCGCTCACCCGCTCCGCCGCGTTGTCCTCGGCGCCCGCGTGCATGGCCGCGAGCGCGTTGCTCGCGGCCTCGACTACGTGCCGGTCGCGGTCCGGGTCGGTGTGCGGGTCCACGGCCACATCTTCCCCCAAGGTCGGTCGAGCGTGGCTCAACCGGCCGAGACGGGTCGCGGAAGATCGGTCAGCGCGGCCAGATCCCCGGCCCGGACCGGCGCGCCGTACAGGCCGCCGTGCACGGTCGTGGCGCCGGCGGCGGCCCACCACTGTGCCTCGGCCTCGGTGCGGATGTCGGGCGCCGAGCAGTCCCGGCCACCGGCGACGATGACCCGCACCAGCCGCTCGGTCTCCTCGCGCAGCACGGCGCTCGCGGTCTCGCGGCCGGCGGCGCCCGCCCCGTCCACGCCGAGCGTGACGGTCCGCACCGCCGTGTCCGCCACCAGATCCAGCTCGCGCGGCCCGCCCTGGAAGCCGCAGAGCCCGGTCGACACGCCGAGATCGGTGAGCACGTCCAGGTTGTCCCGCGAGTCGCCGTAGTCGTCCAGCACGGCCGCCGTGTCCAGGCCGAGCTGCAACAGGCTCGCCGGCGCGCCGGTCTCCTCGAGCGCCTGCTGCACGGCCCGCACCAGGTCGCCGTCGCCGGTCTGCAGCCGGGTCAGCTGGAAGCGCAGCAGCGCGCCGGACTTGCCGCCCAGCACCGTCCGCAGCTCCGGCAGCCGGGCGCAGACCTCCCGCAGCATCACGGGTCCCAGTTGGACGGACATGCCGGTGCGCTCGGCGAGCTGGACGCACTCGCGGTGGCCGAGGATCTCGCCGTCCTCGCGCTCCCACACCAGCGCCGTGCGCGCGGCGATCGGGTGCCCGCCGTCGAGGCGCACCACCGGCTCGTAGCGGATGGTCAGCTGCCCGTTCTCCCACGCCGCCGGGAGCTCGGCGGCCATCGCCTCGCGCTCGCGGGCCTGGCCGTCGTCCCCCGGGTGGTAGCCGGCCCACTGCCGCCGGCCGGTGCGCTTCGCCTTGCGCAGCGCGGTGTCCGCGGCACGGAACAGCTCCGCGGCCGACATCTCGCCGGCGCCGCAGCGGACCGCGCCGATGCTCGCCCCGGCGCCGACCCCGCGGTCGTGGATGTACTCCGCCTCGCCGAGCTCGGCGTTGATGCGGCCGGCCACCTCGTCGATGCCCGCCGCGTCGGGCCGGTCCTCGATCAGCACCGCGAACTCGTCGGGCCCGATCCGCGCGACCAGCGACCGCTCGTCGGCGACCGCGGTCTCCAGCCGGCCCGCGACCGTCCGGAGTAGACGATCGCCGAACTCGTGGCCGTAGGCGTTGTTGAGGTCGGCGAAGGCGTCCAGGTTCACGAAGCACAGGGTCACCGTGCGGCCCGGCTCGACCCCGCCGAGCGTGCTCTCCAGCTTGGAGGCGAAGTACTGCCGGTTGGGCAGCCCGGTCAGCGCGTCGTAGAGCAGCTGGTGGCTCAGCCGGTCCTGGAGCAGCTGCAGCTCGGTGGTGTCCTGCACCATCGTGACGAAGGACGCGGCGTCGCCCGCGCCGTCGTGCAGCAGCGAGATCGCGAGGAACACCCACGCGGTCTCGCCGTTCTCCTTGCGCAGCCGGCGATGCTCGTGCACGCGCGACGCCTGGCCCTCGAGCACCCGCTGGTAGCTGTCCCGCACGTCGCCGGGCGCACCGCGGGCGCCGGGCATGTCGTCGTCGGTCAGGAAGAACTCGGGCAGCCGCCGCCCGGCCAGCTGGCCGGGCGGGCAGGCGAGGATCTGGGACAGCGCGGGGTTCGACTCGACGCACGTGCCGTCGAGATCGGTGATCGCGATGCCGACCGCGGAGGAGGTGAAAACCTCGCGGAAGCGGTTCTCGGTGGCGCGCAGGTTGTGCTCGGTACGCACCATCGCGTTGAACAGCGCCTGCTTGACCTGTTCCTGCTGGGTCAGCGTGTAGCCGCGCAGCCCGTCGGCATAGCCCGCCGACAGCGCGCCGAGCAGGGCCATGGTCCGCTTGGAGTGCGCGGTGTTCGGCGTCGGCCCGAGGTCGCTCAGCAACCCCTCGGTGAGCGAGTCGATCGTGGCCCGCAGCGCGGTCGGGTCGATGAATCCCTCGTGCACGAGCCGCGCGCCGATGCGGGCGCCGGCGGGCTCGGGCGGGTCCTCGCCGGCGAGCGCGGTGTAGAGCTCGTCGACGAGCTCGCGCAGCAGCGCCTCGACCTCGACGTAGGCGCGCGGGATGTAGGCCAGCGTGGTGGCGTGGTTCGTCCACGCACGCGCGAGCTCCTCCCGGCGCGCGGCCGGTGGAGGTGTGAGGTGCACGGGTTGCCTGTTCATCAGTCGGTGACCCCGACGATACCTACCGGCAACCCGCATCGGCAGCCGGGCCGTCGCCCGGCTGCCACCTGTCTGACCTGGCTCAACTCTTGCGGGCCACGCCGACCCACAGGCCGTCGTTCAGCGACGGGTCCGTGGCCTGGCGCTCGGGCCGCCACCGCGACGTGTTCACCAGGCCGGGCTCGACGAGCTCGAAGTCGCCGAAGAACTCGAGGATCTGCGCACGGGTGCGCATGATCACGCTGTTCTGCGTCTTCCGCATCATCTCGGTGAGCTCGTTGCCCTTGGTCTGGTCGAAGTCGGCGGTCAGGTGGGTGAGCGCGAGGTAGCTGCCGGGCGCGAGCGCGTCCCGGTAGCTCGCGAAGACACCCTTGGGGTCCTGGTCGTCGAGGATGTAGTGACCGATGGTGATGCCGAGCAGCCCGATCGGCTGATCGAAGTCGAGCAGCCGCCGCGTCTCCGGGTCATTGAGCACGTGCCGGGGGCGGGTGATGTCGGCCTGGACCATCGCGGCGTTCTCGTTGCCCTCCAGGATCAGCTGGCTGTGGGCGACCGCCACGTGCTCGTTGTCCACGTAGACCACGCGGGCGGACGGGTCGGCGTCCTGCGCGATCTCGTGCACGTTGCCCACGGTCGGGATGCCCGAGCCGAGATCGAGGAACTGGCGGATCCCCCGCTCCACCATGAACAGCACCGCCCGGCGCATGAACGCCCGGTTCATGATCGCGAACCGCTTCGCCTCCGGTTGGTGGCGCATGACGTGCTCGACGAAGTCGCGGTCGACCTGGAAGTTGTGGTTCCCCCCGAGCACGTAGTCGTACGCCCTCGCCGCGCTGGGTTTCTCCAGGTCGACCGACGTGGGAACCCAGTTGGTCTGTTGCGGCACCGTGCACCTCTCCGATTCGGATCTGTGACCGAAACAGTACTGATGGACACACGGCACCCGAAGCCGGGTTCACCCGGATGGACGAAGACGAACTCGTTATTTCAGCTGACGTCAGCCAGGCCGGTCGGCTCGCCGGAGCGGACCCGGCCAAGCGCCCCGAGCGCCATCTCGCAGAGCATCGTCGCCATGCCCCCGCGCCCGAGGTGGCGGCTGTGGGGAGTGGAGTTGATCAGGCCGAAGACGGCGTGCGCGGCGGCCCGGGCGGCCGGCTCGTCGATGGCGGCGTCGGTGTCGCGGATCGCCTGCACCCAGACCTCGACGTAGCGGCGCTGCAGCGCGCGGACGCGGCGGCGGTCCGGCTCGGTGAGGTTGCCGAGGTTGCGCTCCTGCACGGTGATCAGGGCGGGGTTGTCGAGCGCGAAGTCGACGTGGAAGCGGACCAGCTCGGCGAGCACCCCGGCCGGCTCGTTCGCGTCGCGGCGCTGCTCGCCACCGGCGAGCAGCACCTCGCTGATCGAGGTCAGCATCTCCCCGAGCATCGCGTCCTTGCTCCGGAAGTGGCGGTAGAGGGCCGGCCCGGAGACCCCGACCGCGGCACCGATCTCGTCGATGCCCACGCCGTGGAAGCCGTGGCGGGCAAAGAGTTCGGCGGCGGCGGCGAGGATCTGGTCCCGTCGAGTCGACACGGGCACATGGTATCCGCCCGGTTAGCGCTCGCTAACTCCGTGGCGAACGGCGTAGCTGTCGCTGCTCCGTCCGCCGACACTCTGGCAACTGTTAACGACGAATGAAGCGATTCCACGGGTTGTGACTGTCCGGTAGTCATTAGTGACGTCGGGAAACTCACAGTGTGAGTTCAGTGTCAGTGGAGGTCGGGGACATGCGCCGCTCGCGCAAGTACACAATCGCCGCGTTCATCGCGGTAGCCACCGCGGCGGGCATCGCCGCGCCGGCGATAGCCGCCGAAGCGGCGCCGGGCAAGTACGTCGCGCTCGGCGACTCGTACGCGTCCGGTCTGGGTGCCGGTGACTACGGCGACAGCGGCAGCTGCAAGCGCAGCGCCAACGCGGCTCCGGTGCTGTGGGCGGCTTCCCACGGGCCGTCCGCGTTCGAGTTCGCGGCCTGCTCGGGCGCGGTGACCGACGACGTGCTCAGCGGCCAGATCGCCGCCGTGACGCCGGACACCGAGCTCGTGACGATCGCCATCGGCGGCAACGACGCCGGCTTCGCCGACGTCATGACCGACTGCAATCTCGGCTCGGACGACAGCTGCGTGAGCCGCAACCAGGAGGCCCAGGCCTTCGCGCAGGCGGAGCTGCCGGGCCGGCTGAACAACGTCTACTCCGCGATCCGCGGCGCCGCGCCGGACGCGCGCGTGGTGGTGCTGGGGTACCCGCACATCTACCAGCTCGGGGGCGAGTGCTCGGTCGGCCTGTCGGAGACCAAGCGTGCCGCGATCAACCAGTCCGCCGACGTGCTGGCCGACGTGACCGCGGCCGCCGCGTCCGGGGCCGGGTTCGACTTCGTGGACGCCCGCTCGGCGTTCGCCGGCCACGAGATCTGCGCCTCGGGCGAGCGGTGGCTGAACAGCATCACGTTCCCGATCGAGGAGTCCTACCACCCGACGGCCTCGGGCCAGTCGGGCGGCTACCTCGCGGGTCTGGTCGGCGTGACCGGCTGACGAAGGCACGATGAAGCGGGCCCCGGCGATCTCGCCGGGGCCCGCTTCGTCTCCTGCCTCACAGGTGGAGGTCGTCGAGCTCGCTCTCGACGTCCGCGCGGATGTCCTGCTCCAGGTCCGCGTCCTGGTCCTGCACCTGGGTCTGGTCGCTGTCCAGGTCCTGGTCGATGTCGTTGGTCTGGTCGAGGTCCTGGTCGCTGTCCTGGTCGGCGTCCACGTCCACGTTGGACGAGGCGTTGCCGCCGTTGCCGCCGCTGGCGTCCGCGTTCCCGCCGACCCCGCCGTTGCCGCCGACACCGAGGCCGGACCCGCCGGTCGAGTCGCCGAAGTTGATGTTGAACTTGCCGGCTTGCGAGATGTCGCCGGCGTCGCCGCCGACGCCCAGCCCGGACCCGCCGTTGGCGCTGCCGCCGACCGCGACGCCGCCGTTGCCGCCGTCACCGGCGACCGTGGTGGTGTCGGTGTCGGTGTTCTGGTCCTGGTCGTTCTGCTGCGCGCCGACCTGGGTGTTCTCGGCGTCCGCGTGCTGTTCGTCGATCTGCGCGGCCTGCTCCTTCTGGTCGACCTTCTCGTCCAGGGCGGCGGTGAGGTCCACGTTCGCGACGGTCTTGAGCATGTCCGCGAGGTTGAAACCGGTGGGGTTCGACATGGTGTACTCCTGAGTTGATGTCTGCTGATTCGGTTGGGAGGTAACGACTTCCGCTTCCTCCCGGCCGGACCGTTCGTCCGTTGAGTACGAAGTTACGGACACGCGCCGCCCGTGCCATCCGGGCAATCCCCGTCCGTCTGGAGGGGGTATGGGGGTGGCCGGGGAGGGGATAGGGGGTCGGTAGGGGTTTCTCCCCGCGCCTGGGCGCGATGTTCAGCCCTGCGGCGCCGGCGACGGCTTCGCGACCGCCGCCGGAGGCGCGGGTTCGGCGTCGATGTGCGGCAGGATCCGGTCGAGCCAGGCGGGCAGCCACCAGTTGCCGCTGCCGAGCAGGAACATCGCGCATGGCACCACGACGAGCCGGATGAGCGTGGCGTCGATGAGCACGCTGACCCCCAGGCCGAGCGCCAGCATCTTGATGACCACGTCGTCCGAGGCCAGGAACGCGAAGAACACGCAGATCATGATCAGCGCGGCCGAGGAGATGACCCGCGCGGTCACCGCCAGGCCGGTGGCCACGCTCCCGTGGTTGTCGTGGCCGGCCAGGTACGCCTCCCGCACGCGGGAGAGCAGGAAGACCTCGTAGTCCATCGACAGGCCGAACACGATGGCGAACATGATCATCGGCACGTACGACTCGATCGGCACCGGCTCCTCGACGCCGAACAGCCCGCCGAGCCAGCCCCACTGGAACACGGCGACGAGCACCCCGTACGCCGCCGCGATCGACAGCAGGTTCAGCGCGGCCGCCTTGATCGCGAGGATCGGGCTGCGGAAGGTCAGCAGCAGCATCAGGAACGCCGCGGCGACGACGATCGCGATGATCCACGGCAGCCGGGCGGACACGATGTCGCGGAAGTCGAGCTGCCCGGCGGTCAGCCCGGTCACGTAGCTCGTCGCGCCGGAGCCTTCGAGCGCCCGCGGGAGCGTCGTGTCGCGCAGGGAGTGCATCACGTCCTCGGTCGCGGCGTCCTGCGGACCCGAGGTCGGGGTGACCGTCGAGAGCAGCAGCGCCTTGTCCTGGGTGGGGGCCACCGCCGTCGCGGACGCGACGCCCGCCGTGCCCTGCAACGCCTGCTGGACCTTCGACGCGAGCGCGGTCCGGTCGGAGTCGCTGGTCGACGACTTCGGTTCCACGATCACGGTGAACTGCCCGTTCGCGCCCACCCCGAAGCCGGCGCTCATCGCGTCGTAGGCCTGCCGCGTCGTGCTGTCCGCCGGGCCCGCGCCATCGTCGACGTGTCCCAGCCGCAACGACAGCGTCGGGATCGCGAGGACCAGCACCACCAGCACCGCCGCCACGAGGTAGCGCACCGGGTGGCGCTCCAGCGCCCGCGCGTAGCGGCGCCAGGTGCCCGCCGAGCCGTCGGTGGTCTCCTCGGCCACCGGCCGGCGTACCCGCAGCCGGTCGATCCGCCGGCCCGCGAGCCCCAGCAGCGCCGGCACCAGCGTCACCGCGGCGGCGGCCGCGACCACGACCGCGATCGACGCCGCCAGGCCGAGCTTGCCGATGAACGTCACCCCGACGGCGAACAGCCCCATCAGCGCGATGACCACGGTCGTCGCCGCGACCAGCACCGACCGCCCGCTCGTGGCGATCGCGTTGCCGGCCGCGGTCACCGGATCCACGCCCTCGATCAGCTGCTGGCGATGGCGGGTGGTGAGGAACAGGGCGTAGTCGATGCCCACGCCCAGCCCGATCATGATGGCGAGCGTCGGCGACGCCTTGGCGAACGTGACCACCCCGGCCAGCAGGCCGAGCGCGGCCAGTGCCGTCCCGACGCCGACGATCGAGGTCACGATCGGCAGGCCGGCCGCGAACACGCTGCCGAACGCGAGCAGCAGCACGAGGATCGCGATGAGGATCCCGATCAGCTCGGAGCGCAGGTCCCCGGTCGCGGGCTCGGCGGCCTTGCCGAGGCTGCCGGTGTAGTAGACCCCGACCCCGGCCGAGCGCGCGGTGTCGGTCGCCTTGTCCATGTCGTCGACCAGGCTGTCGCCGATCGTGGCCGGGTTCTGGTCGAAGCGGACCGTCGCGTAGGCGACCTTCTCGTCGGACGCGGTCGAGGCGCTGGTCAGCGGGTCGGACACGGAGACGACGTGGTCGACGTTCTTGACCTGGTCGATGCTCTTCTCGATGGCGCTCTGCTGGTCGGACAGCTGCCCCGAGCCGGCCGAGAAGACCAGGCGGGAGGAGGTCGACCCGACGGCGACGCCGTGCGCGGACAGCGCCGAGCTGCCCTGCCCGGACTCCGTGCTGTCGAGGTTGAAGTCGTCGCTGTAGCTGCCGCCGACCAGGTTGTTGGCGACCGTCGCGCCGGCCAGGACGACCAGCCACACCGCGATGACCGGCCAGGGGTGCGCGGCACACCAGCGCCCGAGTCGCGCCAGGCGGCCGCGCGCGAGCGCCGCGGGCTCCACGGAGGTCTGCGTATCGGGTCCGGTCGTCGTCATGCCGGGTGTCCCTTCGGCCTAGCACGAAACCCGACGCAATGGATCAGTATTACACCTGGTAGTCCCGGACTGGTAGGCCTCACGCGGAGTAACCGGGGGTAGAAGCGCTGGTCCTGGTGGACGGGGACGTTAGCGGGCGCTAACATCGACGGACGTAGGTTAACGATGACTAACTTGAGCGGAGCGAGATGGACGCGCCCGTCCTGCGGAGCGAGGCCGACCCGGGCGACCCCGCCTTCCAGCGGAACGTCGCCGAGCACGCGGCCCTGGCCGACGACCTGCGGGCCCGCACGGCGCGGGCCGCGCTGGGCGGCGGCGAGCGGGCGCGGCAGCGCCACGTCGACCGCGGCAAGCTGCTGCCCCGCGACCGGGTCTCCTCGCTCGTCGACCCCGGCTCGCCGTTCCTCGAGCTCTCGCAGCTCGCCGCCACCGGCCTGTACGACGACGAGGCGCCCGCCGCCGGCATCATCACTGGGGTCGGCCGGGTCTCCGGCCGCGAGTGCGTCATCGTCGCCAACGACGCCACCGTCAAGGGCGGCACCTACTACCCGATGACGGTCAAGAAGCACCTCCGCGCGCAGGAGGTCGCCCTCCACAACAACCTGCCCTGCCTCTACCTGGTCGACTCCGGCGGCGCGTTCCTGCCCCGCCAGGACGAGGTCTTCCCCGACCGCGAGCACTTCGGCCGCATCTTCTACAACCAGGCCACGATGTCGGCCAAGGGCATCCCGCAGGTCGCCGCCGTCCTCGGGTCCTGCACGGCCGGCGGCGCGTACGTGCCGGCCATGTCCGACGAGGCCGTCATCGTCCGTGACCAGGGCACGATCTTCCTCGGCGGCCCGCCACTGGTGAAGGCCGCGACCGGCGAGGTCGTCAGCGCGGAGGACCTCGGCGGCGGCGACGTGCACGCCCGCCGCTCCGGCGTCACCGACCACCTCGCCGAGGACGACGCGCACGCGCTGCGCATCGTCCGCTCGATCGTGAGCACGCTCGGGCCGCGGGCGGACCGGCCGTGGGAGACCGTCAAGACCGAGGAGCCCGACGCCGATCCGACCCAGCTCTACGGTGTCGTCCCGGCCGACTCGCGCACCCCGTACGACGTCCGCGAGGTCATTGCCCGCGTCGTGGACGGCAGCCGGTTCCGCGAGTTCAAGAAGGAGTACGGCCCGACGCTGGTCACCGGGTTCGCCCGCGTCCACGGCCACCCCGTCGGCATCGTCGCCAACAACGGGGTGCTGTTCAGCGAGTCCGCGCTCAAGGGCGCGCACTTCATCGAGCTGTGCGACCAGCGCTCGATCCCGCTGGTGTTCCTGCAGAACATCACCGGCTTCATGGTCGGCCGCGACTACGAGGTCGGCGGCATCGCCAAGCACGGCGCGAAGATGGTCACCGCGGTCGCGTGCGCGCGGGTGCCGAAGCTGACCGTGATCATCGGCGGCTCGTTCGGCGCCGGCAACTACTCGATGTGCGGGCGGGCGTACTCGCCCCGCTTCCTGTGGATGTGGCCCAACGCGCGCATCTCGGTGATGGGTGGCGAGCAGGCCGCCACCGTCCTCGCCACCGTGCGCCGCGACCAGCTCGAGGCACGCGGCGAGGAGTGGCCCGCGGACGCCGAGGAGGCGTTCAAGGACCCGATCCGCACGCAGTACGAGGGCCAGGGCAACCCGTACTACTCCACCGCGCGGCTGTGGGACGACGGCGTGATCGACCCGGCCGACACCCGCACGGTGCTCGGGCTGGCGCTCTCCGCCGCGGGCAACGCGCCGCTGGAACCCGTCCGCTACGGCGTCTTCAGGATGTGATGATGTTCGCTACCGTCTTGATCGCCAATCGCGGCGAGATCGCGGTCCGGGTGCGGAACACGTTGTCCCGCATGGGCATCCGCGCGGTCGCGGTCCACACCGACGCCGACGCGGGCGCCCGGCACGTGCGCGAGGCCGACGAGGCCGTCCGCGTCGGCAGCTACCTCGCCATCGACGACATCCTCGCCGCCGCGCGCGAGACCGGCGCCGAGGCGATCCACCCCGGCTACGGCTTCCTCGCCGAGAACGCCGCCTTCGCCCGCGCGTGCGCGGAGGCCGGGCTCGCCTTCGTCGGCCCGCCCGCCGCCGCGATCGAGGCGATGGGCGACAAGATCCGGGCGAAGCAGACCGTGTCCGCGGCCGGCGTGCCGGTCGTGCCCGGCCGCAACCTCGCCGGCATGTCCGACGACGACCTGGTCGAGGCCGCCGCCGAGGTCGGCTACCCGGTGCTGGTCAAGCCGTCCGCCGGCGGTGGCGGCAAGGGCATGCGCCGCGTCGACGACCCGGCGGACCTGCGCGCGGCCCTCGAGTCGGCCCGCCGCGAGGCGCGTGGCGCGTTCGGCGACGACACCCTGCTCATCGAGCGGTACGTGACCAACCCGCGGCACATCGAGATCCAGGTGCTCGCCGACGCGCACGGCAACGTCATCCACCTCGGCGAGCGCGAGTGCAGCCTGCAGCGCCGGCACCAGAAGATCGTCGAGGAGGCGCCCTCGCCGCTGCTGTCCCCCGCGGACCGCGCGCGGATGGGCGAGGCCGCCGCGGACGCCGCGCGCTCGGTCGCCTACGAGGGTGCGGGCACCGTCGAGTTCATCGTCTCCACCGATCGCCCGGACGAGTTCTTCTTCATGGAGATGAACACCCGGCTGCAGGTCGAGCACCCGGTCACCGAGCTCGTCACCGGCATCGACCTGGTGGCCCAGCAGCTGTTCGTCGCGGCCGGCGAGAAGCTCGCCATCGGACAGTCCGATGTGGACATGACGGGGCACGCGGTCGAGGCGCGGGTGTACGCCGAGGACCCGGCGCACGGCTTCCTGCCGACCGGCGGCACCGTGCTCGCGCTCGCCGAGCCGCGCGGGGAGCACGTGCGCGTCGACTCGGCACTGCGGGTGGGCACCGTGGTCGGGTCGAGCTACGACCCCATGCTGGCCAAGGTGATCGCCTGGGGCCCGGACCGGGCCGCGGCGCTGCGCCGGCTGTCGGCGAGTCTGGCCGAGACCGCCGTGCTCGGCCTCGGCACCAACGTCGCGTTCCTGCGCGCGCTGCTCGCCGACGAGGACGTCGTGGCCGGGCGGCTGGACACCGGGCTCGTCGAGCGCAAGCTGGACGGGCTCACCGGCGCCGAGGTGCCGGACCTGGTGTTCGCCGCCGCCGCCCTCGACGAGCTGCTCGGCCTGCAGCCGGCCGGCGAGGTCGTGGACCCGTGGGACGTGCCGAGCGGCTGGCGGCTCGGCGGCGCGGCCGCCACCCCGTTCCGGCTGGCGTGCGGGGACCGGGAGGTCACCGTGCGGGTCACGGGCAGCCCGGCGGACGCGACCGTCGTGGTCGGCGACGCGGCGCCCGTGCCCGCCTCGGCCCGCCGCGACGGCGACCGGCTCGAGGTGCGCCTCGGCGGCCGGGGCACGACGTTCCACCGCGCGCTCGACGCCGCGACCGACACGCTGTGGCTCGCCGCGCGCGGCGAGACCTGGGCGGTGGCCGAGCACTCGCTGCTGGAGGGCGAGTCCGCGTCGGCCGGCGCGGGCGGGCCGGTCACGAGCCCCATGCCGGGCACCGTGCTGGTCGTGAAGGCGGCCGTCGGGGACGCGGTCACCGCCGGCACGCCGCTGGTGGTCGTGGAGGCCATGAAGATGGAGCACACCGTCACCGCGCCGGTCGACGGCGTGCTCACCGAGCTGAACGTGCGGGCGGGCCAACAGGTCGCCCTGAACCAACCCCTTGCCGTGGTGACCCCACCGGAGGAGCAGTCATGATCGACTTCAGGCTCGACGAGGAGCACGAGACCCTCAGAAAGACCGTCGAGGAGTTCGCCCACGAGGAGGTCGCGCCCGTCATCGGCGACTTCTACGAGCGCGAGGAGTTCCCCTACGACCTCGTCGCGCAGATGGGCCGGATGGGGTTGTTCGGGCTGCCGTTCCCGGAGTCGCACGGCGGCATGGGTGGCGACTTCACGGCGCTGTGCATCACGCTCGAGGAGCTGGCTCGGGTCGACTCGTCGGTCGCGATCACGCTCGAGGCCGGCGTTTCCCTGGGCGCCATGCCGATCCACCGGTTCGGCAACGACGAGCAGCGGGCGCACTGGCTGCCGAAGCTGTGCAGCGGCGAGATGCTGGGCGGCTTCGGGCTGACCGAGCCGGGCGGTGGCTCGGACGCCGGCGCCACGGTGACCACCGCGCGCCTCGAGGACGGCGAGTGGGTCATCAACGGCTCGAAGTCGTTCATCACCAACTCCGGCACCGACATCACCGGCCTCGTCACCGTCACCGCGGTGACCGGCATGGTCGACGGCCGCAAGGAGATCTCGGCGATCATCGTGCCGGCGGGCACGCCGGGCTTCTCGGTGTCCAGGAAGTACTCCAAGGTCGGCTGGAACGCCTCGGACACCCGCGAGCTGTCCTTCGCCGACTGCCGCGTGCCGGCGGCGAACCTGCTGGGCGTCCGCGGCCGCGGGTACGCGCAGTTCCTGTCCATCCTGGACGAGGGCCGCATCGCGATCGCCTCCGTGGCGGTCGGTCTCGCGCAGGGCTGCGTCGACGAGTGCGTGCGCTACGTCGGCGAGCGGGAGGCGTTCGGCCACAAGATCGGGGAGTACCAGGCGATCCAGTTCAAGATCGCCGACATGGAGGCGCGGGCGCACACCGCGCGGCTGGGCTACTACGCGGCGCTGGCCAAGATGGAGCGTTCGGAGCCGTTCAAGAAGGAGGCCGCGATCGCGAAGCTGGTGGCGTCCAACGCGGCGATGGACAACGCGCGCGACGCCACGCAGATCTTCGGCGGGTACGGCTTCATGAACGAGTTCCCGGTCGGCCGCTTCTACCGCGACGCCAAGATCCTGGAGATCGGCGAGGGCACCAGCGAGGTGCAGCGGATGCTGATCGCCCGCGAGCTAGGGCTGCGCTGAGCCACGGAACTTCTCGTCGACGTCCGGCAGCCAGAACGTCAGCTCCAACGTCTTGATGGTCGCCCAGCGGGACAGCTTGCGCGCCTGGCTGACCAGCAGGACCGACACCGCGGCGAACAGGACCGCGGACGTGGCGGCGAGCACCGGATGGCCACCGGCGAACGCCTCCACCACCGCGAGAACCGCCGCTACCAGCAACGGTGCCGCTGAGTTCCGGAGCATCAGGCCGGATGCGCGCAGCCGGTTCGCCTCCGTCGCCACGGCCAGATCGTGCAGTTCGAGGCCGGCTACCAACAGGTGCGAGTCGGCCTGCACGAAGGCGCGATCCCTGGCCGCCGGTGTCCGCCGGACGAACTCGGCGCGCGGGTTGCGTGGGCGCGGGTTCGGCACCACCCGTTCCAGCAGCGAGCCGAGCGGGTAGGCGATGTAGCCGAGCAGGTAGCTCAGCAACACCGCTCCGCCGACCAGCAGCAGGCCGTTGACACCGTTCAGCGCGGCCGGGTCGACCATGCCCAGCCGTGTCGCGAGGTAGGTGAGCAGGGCGAGGTAGAGCGAGCCGGGGACCGAGTAGGTGAACAGGTCGAAGATGCCGACGGTGATGGCCACCCGCAGATCCAACCAAACAAGAGGGCCCCGGCGGTGGCGGCCGCCGAGGCCAGTCGCAAACACCGTTCCGAGGAGGGGTTTGCGATGGCAATGCTAACCCACGGGCCGCCGGGAGACCAGCACCCGAAAGTCGTGGCGGACGCGAAAATCACCGACCTCGGCCTTGCCCGGCAAGGGTTTCCTGCCCGTACGATTAGCCCCTTCGCCCTGCGGTCACCTCGGAGGCTCCCCATGCGGTTGTCCCGCCGGTTATCCCTGCTCCTGGCGGTCCTGGCACCGCTCGTCACGGTGGTCACGGCGACCCCGGCCACGGCCGACCCCGGCCGGCCGGGTGGCGACCGGCCGGCTCCGCCGCCGTGGCTGCGCGTCGAGAACGGCGTCAGCCAGCCCCAGTTCGACCTGGCGAACGCGGTCGAGGAGACGCTGTTCGTCCAGACCTCCGTCGACAGCGACTACGACGGCGCGCTCGACCGGGTGCGGCTGCAGCTGTCGCGGCCGGGCGAGACGGAGTCGCAGGGCATCAAGGTGCCGGTCATCTTCGAGCACAGCCCGTACCGGTACAACGGCGGCGACGCGCAGAACCACAACGTGGACTTCGACGTGCTGCCGCAGGAAGGCATCCAGCCGCACGCGCAGGGCCAGGGCTCGGTCCGCGCCGCCCTCGCCGCGCCGCGGCCGGCGCCCGACCTGCCCGGCTCGCTCGACGACTACTGGGTGCCGCGCGGGTACGCGGTGGTGCTCGGCGAGAGCATCGGCACCGGGTTCTCCGACGGCTGCCCGACGGTCGGCGACATGAAGGAGACGCTCGGCACGAAGGCGATCATCGACTGGCTGAACGGCCGCGCGAAGGCGTGGAACGAGGCCGGCGAACCGGTCACCGCGGACTGGACCACCGGTGACGTCGGCATGACCGGCGTGTCCTACAACGGCACGCTGCCCAACATGGTGGCGACCACCGGCGTGGACGGCCTGCGCACGATCGTGCCTGTGTCGGCGATCTCCAGCTGGTACGACTACTACCGGGCCAACGGGCTGGTGCGCGCGCCGCACTCGAACCGGTCCGGTGCCGGGGAGAACGCCTTCCAGGGCGAGGACCTCGACATCCTGGCGTTCTTCACCGAGGGGCCGCGGCTCGAGCACTGCCGCGGGATCACCGACGCGATGCTGCAGTACGCGGACCGGACCACGGGCGACTACAACCGCTACTGGGACGAGCGGGACTACCTGCACCGCGCCCGCGGGGTCAAGGCCAGCGTCTTCGTGGTGCACGGGCTCGAGGACTACAACGTGATGGGCACGGCGTACGCGTCGTGGTGGCGCCAGCTCGAGCGCAACCACGTGCCGCGGAAGATCTGGCTGCACAAGGACGGGCACGGTGGTCCGCGCGGGACCTCGGACTACCAGCGGACCCTGAACCGGTGGATGGACCACTGGCTGTTCGGCGTGGACAACGGCATCATGGCCGAGCCGCGGGCGGACGTGCAGCGCCCGGACGGGACGTACGAGAAGTACGCGGACTGGCCGGTGCCGGGCGCGCGATCGGTGGACCTGCACCTGGGCGCCCCGAACGCGACCGACCCGGGCACGCTGTCCGCCCGGCCCGCCGCCGGCCCCCGTCAGTCCTTTGTGGATCGAGGCCGGGAGCTGGACACCGACGTCGCGCTGCTGCCGGACCCGGGCACGGCGAACCCGAACCGCCTCGTGTACACCTCGGCGCCGCTGGCGTCGGGCGCCCACCTGAGCGGCACGCCGTCGGTGGCGCTGCGGGCATCGGTGGACAACCGCTACGCGGCCAACCTGACCGCGGTGGTGGTCGACTACGCCCCGAACGGCGCCGCGACGATGGTCACCCGGGGCTGGACGGACGTGCAGAACCGCAGGTCCCGCGCGCAGAGCACGCCCATCCGGCAGGGGCAGGAGTACACCTTCGACTGGCCCCTCGAGCCGGAGGACTACGTGTTCGCGCCGGGCCACCGGATCGGCCTCGTGGTCGTGTCGACGGACATGCACTACACGCTGCGACCGCTGCCCGGAACCGCGCTGACCGTGAACCCAGCCCGAAGCTCGGTCTCGTTACCGATCGTCGGCGGCCCGGCCGCCTTCCGCTGACCCGGCAGATTGCTACGGAAGGCTGTACCCGGCGCGGATGGCCGTACGTAGGCTCCTGGTCACTCGACGTGGAGTGAAGGAGTGCCGAATGTCCCTGCGCCGCCGGGTCGTGTTGTTCCTGTCCTTGCTCGGCATCGTCGCGGCCGCGGTGGCCGTGCCGGTGGCAGGTGCCGACCAGCAGCGCACCCCCGCCGACTGCGCCGCCGCGCTCGACTGCACCATCGACGACATCGACCTGCTCACCATGGCCGAGCGGCTCGAGTTCGTGCGGGCCATGGAGAGCGGGCCCGGAGCCGAGCTCGGCGTGCCCGACCGGTGGCGCAACATCGAGGGCGTCATCACCTTCTTCCGCGACAAGCAGCTCGGCGCGTCCGGCACCTGGGTGTCGTACGTGGACGCCGGCATCGTGGAGGGCATCGAGCGGGGGCTGGCGCTCGCCAAGGGCCTGCCGGGCGGCGACTTCGGCAACCCGGGCTCCGCGAAGTGGGCCACCTTCATCACCGGCGACTGGTCGACGCGCGGCCAGCACGACAAGGCCTGGAGCGAGGCCGAGCAGGCCTCGACCGAACACGGCGTGGCCGTCGCCGAGAGTCACGGGCAGTACGCGACCGACGTCGAGGAGCGCTTCTACCAGTTCTCCGAGACCTACCGCTGGGCCCTGCGCAACCGGCCCGTCGCCCTCGACCTGCTCGCCGTGTTCGGACCGCTGATCCACCCCGGCCTGGCCAGGGTCCGCGTGCCGTTCTACGACTGGTTCACCGACGTCCGCGAGTCGGCGCCCTCGTACAAGAGCTGCGAGATGGCCTACGGCTTCGCCCAGCTTCACCCGATCGAGGGCGTCTTCGGTGCGGGCGGCCTGTTCCTCGCCTACGTGACCGAGCTGTTCGACGAGTACCAGCGAACTAATTAGCGAGACGAAGTTCCTGGCGGATCGGGTTAGCATCGAGGGGTGAGCCGATCATCTGCACGGATCGCCCATGACCACGCCGTGGACGCCCTCCGCGCCCAACTCGTGGCACAACCCGACGGATCACCCATCCGGCTGGCCAAGCCGACCTCCAACCTCTTCCGCTTCCGCGAACCACCGCCGGCCAACGCCCTGGACGTCAGCGCCTTCGCCGGCGTGATCGACGTCGACCCGGCCGCCGACACGGCCGACGTCGGCGGCATGACCACCTACGAGGACCTCGCCGACGCCACGCTCGCGCACGGCCGCATGCCGCACGTGGTCCCGCAGCTCAAGACCATCACGCTCGGCGGCGCCGTGGCCGGCCTCGGCATCGAGTCCAGCTCGTACCGCAACGGCATGCCGCACGAGTCCGTCCTCGAGATGGAGATCCTCACCCCGGACGGCGACGTCGTGGTCGCCCGCCCGGACAACGAGCACCGCGACCTGTTCCACGGCTTCCCCAACTCCTACGGCACGCTCGGCTACGCGCTGCGCCTGCGCATCGAGCTCCAGCCGGTCAAGCCCTACGTCGCGCTGCGCCACGTGCGCTACCCCGACGCCGCGGCCTGCGCGAAGGGCATCGAGCAGGCGTGTGCCGACGAGACCGTGGACTTCGTCGACGGCACGGTGTTCGCCGGCGACGAGCTGTACCTGACGCTGGGCACGTTCACCGACCGCGCCGCCGCCCCCTCGGACTACACGAGCCGGCACATCTACTACCGCTCGATCCGTGATCGGGCGACCGACCAGCTCACCGTGCGCGACTACCTGTGGCGCTGGGACACCGACTGGTTCTGGTGCTCGCAGGCCCTGGGCGCCCAGCACCCGGTGGTCCGCCGGTTGTGGCCGCGCCGCTACCTGCGCTCCGACGTCTACCGCAGGATCGTCGCCCTCGACCGGCGGCACCGGCTGTCCGACCGCGTGGGCAAGCTGCTGCGCCAGCCCGCCCGCGAGGCCGTCATCCAGGACATCGAGGTGCCGGTCGAGCGGCTGGCCGAGTTCCTCGAGTTCTTCGACGCCGAGATCGGCATCCGTCCGGTGTGGCTCTGCCCGGTCCGGCTGCGCGCGCCGAGCGGCTGGCCGCTGTACCCCATGTCGCCGGGGCGGCTGTTCGTCAACGTCGGGTTCTGGGCGACCGTCGCGCTGGGCGCGGGGCAGGCCGACGGGACGCACAATCGCCTGATCGAGAGCAAGGTCACCGAATTGGGTGGGCATAAGTCGCTGTACTCGGATTCCTTCTTCACCGAGGATGAGTTCTGGCTGCGGTACGACGGGGAGACCTACCGGAAGCTGAAGAAGACCTACGACCCCCGGGCCCGGCTTCCCGATCTGTACGCGAAATGCGTTGGCAATCAATAGACCACAAGGACGGGAAGGAGCGAGACATGCGGTTGGCCGAAATCTTCGAGCGCGTGATCGGACGCGACGCTCCGCTCGAGTTCAGCGCCTTCGACGGCAGCGTGGCAGGCGATCCGGGCGCACCGGTGCGGGTGGTGGTGCGATCCCCGATCGCGATGTCCCACCTGGCCTCGGCGCCCGGTGAGCTCGGCCTCGCGCGGGCCTACGTGAGCGGCACGCTCGACATCGACGGCGACATGTACACGGCGCTGGCCAGCATGTCGTCCGTGACGCTGGAGGGCGTCCCACCGCGCATGCAGGCCGAGCTGGTGTTGCGTCTCGGCGCCTACCGGCTGTGGTGGCCGGCGGCGCGGCCGGCCGCGGAGTCGCGGCTGCACGGCCGCAAGCACTCCCGCAAGCGCGACCAGGACGCGATCACCCACCACTACGACGTGTCGAACCGCTTCTACGAGTGGATCCTCGGCCCGTCGATGGCCTACACGTGCGCGGTCTACCCCGACGCGGACTCCTCGCTGGAGGAGGCGCAGTGGACCAAGCACGACCTCGTCGCGCGCAAGCTGGGCCTCGAGCCGGGCATGCGGCTGCTCGACGTCGGCTGCGGGTGGGGCGGCATGGTCATGCACGCGGCGAAGCACTACGGCGTGCACGCGCTCGGCGTGACGCTCTCGCGCAAGCAGGCGGAGTGGGGCCAGAAGGCGATCGCGGAGGCGGGCCTGACCGAGCTCGCCGAGATCCGCCACCTCGACTACCGCGACGTCGCCGAGTCCGGCTTCGACGCGGTCAGCTCGATCGGCCTCACCGAGCACATCGGCAAGGCGCAGCTCGGCGAGTACTTCCAGTCGCTGCACGACAAGCTGCGGCCCGGCGGGCGGCTGCTCAACCACTGCATCACGCGGCCGGACAACGCCCAGCCGGCGAAGGTCGGCGGGTTCCTGAACCGGTACGTGTTCCCCGACGGCGAGCTGGAGAGCCCCGGGCACCTCATGTCGGAGATGCACGACAACGGTTTCGAGGTGCGCCACGCGGAGAACCTCCGCGAGCACTACGAGAAGACGCTCGAGCGGTGGTGCGCGAACCTCGACGAGCACTGGGACGAGGCCGTCCGCGAGGTCGGCGTCGGCCGTGCGCGCGTGTGGCGGCTCTACCTGGCCGGCTCGCGGCTGGGCTTCGACCGCAACACCGTGCAGCTGCACCAGATGCTCGGCGTCCGGCTCGACGGTACCGAGTCGTACATGCCGCTGCGGCCGACCTGGTAGCTCAGGGCTTGCGGGCTACCCCGGCGATGGCGACGTCCGCGCCGGGCTGCCCGGCGGAGGTGTCGTTCGGCTCGGGGCGCCACTCGGGCGTGTTCACCAGGCCCGGCTCGACCATCTCGAGGCCCTCGTAGAACCGCGCGATCTCCTCGGGCGTGCGGCGCACGCCGGGGGCGTCGGCACGGTCGTAGAGCCGGTCGATGCCCTGGGCCTGCTCCGCGGAGGGGCGCTCGACGGAGTGCGAGAGCACCAGGTAGCTGCCGGACGCCAGCCGCGACACGAAGCGGGACACCGCGTCGTAGGGTTGGGCCGAGTCGGGCACGAAGTGCAGCAGGGCGACGAGCAGCAGGGCTACCGGCTGGTCGAAGTCGAGCATGCGGCGCGCGGCGTCAGAGCCCAGGATCGTGTCCGGGTCGGTGAAATCGGCCCGGATGACCGCGGCGTGGTCGTTGTCGCGCAGCATGAGCTCGCTGTGGGTCACCGCGACCGGCTCGATGTCGACGTACAGCACCCGGCACGACGGGTCCATCCGCTGCGCGATCTCGTGGACGTTGCCGGCGGTCGGGATGCCGGAGCCGACGTCGAGGAACTGCCGGATCCCGGCGTCGACGCAGAACCGCACCGCACGGTTCAGGAACGCCCGGTTCATCCGCGCGGCCGGGCGGGCCTCGGGCAGCACGGTGAGCAGCTGCTCGCCGAACTCCCGGTCGGCCGCGAAGTTGGCCGCGCCGCCGAGCAGGTAGTCGTAGATCCGGGCGGCGTTGGGCCGCTCCAGGTCGATGGATTCCGGTGCCCAGTTCGGCCGCTCCGTTGACGACATGTCCGCATCGTAACCACCCGATCGGGTTGCCGGGCCCTCGGTTGAAGCAACGATCAACACGGCGGAGGATGGTCGGCATGGCTTGGGTGGCGGATGCGGCGGAGAACGTGCGGGACAAGGTGCTGCGTGGCGGTGTCGCCGACCTGCGGCCGGTGCCGCGCACGCTGATCGACAAGGGCCCGAACCGGTCGGTGTACCGGTTCGCCGGCGGCGACCCGTCAGGCGACCCGGTGCTGCTCGTGCCACCGCTCGCCGCGCCCGCGCTGTGCTTCGACCTGCGGCGCGGCTGCAGCGTGGCCGAGCACCTGGTCGCGGGCGGCCGGCGGCTCTACCTCGTGGACTACGGCACGGTGAGCTTCGGCGACCGCCGGCTCGGTCTGGAGCACTGGATCGACGAGGTACTGCCGCGTTCCATCCAGGCGGTGAGCAAGGACGCCGGCGGCGCGCCGGTGCACCTGGTGGCGTGGTGCCTCGGCGGGATCCTGTCGCTGCTCACCCACGCCGACCGGCCGGAGCTGCCGATCGCCTCGATCGCGACGGTCGCCGCGCCCATCGACATGACGGCCATTCCGCTCATCGCACCCATCAAGCCGCTTGCCGACCTCACCAACGGGTGGATTCTCACGCCGGTGTACCGGTTGCTGGGCAGCGCGCCGCGGGCCCTGGTGAAGCGCGCGTTCCAGCTGTCGGCGCTCGACAAGATGGTCACCAAGCCGTACGCGATCCTGTCGCATTTGGACGATCGGGACTTCCTGGCGCAGCTGGAGGCCGTGGACCGGTTCACCGACAACATGATCGCCTACCCCGGGCGCACGTTCGGCCAGATGTACCACCGGTTCTTCCGGTCCAACGACCTCGCGGACGGCGAGGTCGACTTCGGCGGCCGGCGCATCTCGCTGCGCGAGGTCAAGGCGCCGGTCCTGGTGGTGGCCGGCCGCGGCGACGGCATCGCGCCGCAGCGCGCGGTCCGCAAGCTGGTCGACGTGCTGGACAACGCCGGCGAGGTCCGGTTCGAGACGGCACCGGGCGGTCACCTGGGCGTTCTGGCCGGCCGCGGCGCCCGCGCCACGACGTGGCGGTACATCGACGACTTCCTGGACACCTACGCCGGTTGACGCCCGGGCGGTGCCGATCCCCGGTCGTCGGGCCGGAGGATGAACGGTCCGGCGGGCGGGTCGCCGCTGGTCTCGCTGTCCGGCAGGACGAGCTCGGTCCTGCGGTGCTCCAGTTCGGCGCGCTTGCCGGCGTAGAAGAACGCGCCGAGCTCCTCGATGCCGGTGCCGGACAGGGAGTCGCGCGTGCGGGTGCCGCGGCCGGGCAGCCAGCTGCGCCGGCCCGCCCAGAGCCCGAACCGCTCGAGCGCCGCGAGCACGACGAGCAGCACGACGAGCCCGGGGATCGACATCGCGAAGACCCATGCCATGTGTGGTCAACGTGCCGTTGCCGGCCCGAGTTCCTGCCGCCCTCCGCGGCGGAGGGCGGCAGGAGCCTCGGATCAGGAGCGGACGTAGTTGGCGATCTGGGTCAGCACCGAGGTGTCGGTCAGGAACCCGATGTGCGTCTGGCAGGCGACGAGGTGGTTGGTGGCGCCGTCCTCGAGGGCGGTGCTGGAGTAGGGGGCGATGACGCCGTCGCAGGGGGAGTACCAGGTGGCGTACCTGGTGCTGCCGGGCGTCTCGTCACCGGCGGAGATCTGCCCGATGAACGAGGAGCCGGGGTACATCTGCTGGCAGGTGACGAAGACCAGGCACGCGCCGGCGGCGGTCGTCCCGTGGTTGGCGCCCGCGATCGAGGCGAGGTGGCTGACGTTGGGGTTGCCGCCGAGGACCTTCAGGTAGTACTGGCTGACGAGACCGCCCATCGAGTGGTTGACGATGGCGACCTGCGACGCGCCGGTGCGTGCCTTGACCTGGTCCACGTAGCTGGCGAGCCCGCGAGCGTTGGTGATGTTGTTGCCGTAGGAGTTGTACTCGTAGGCGAACAGGTTGCTGCTGGACCAGCCGGCCGCGCGGAACACGGACATGGCGGTCGTCCAGTTCGAGGCGCTACCGGTGTACCCGTGCACGAACACGACGGGCGTGGTGGTCGCGGCACTCGCCGAGGGCGCGGGCGAGAACAGGGAGAACCCGATCAGCACGGCGGCAAGGATGCCGAGTAGTCGACGCATGAATCCCTCCAGAGCAGGGGTGGGAGGTGGGACTCATACAGGTTGACGCTCCGCGTACGCACGCCACATCGGTGGAATCGCCAGTCTTCCGGCCCCACGCCCGTTCGTGGCCGTGCTATGCATGCGACATGCAGTTCGGCCGGCTCCCGGTGGACCAGCAACTGGTCGCGTTCCGCGCGACGCTCGAACGCAACGAGGTGTTGACGGAGGTGCTGGCCCGCGCGGCGAAGCTCGACCTCCCCGGCTGGTACCTGACGGCCGGATGCCTGGTCCAGACGGTGTGGAACGTGGTCACCGACCGCCCGGCGGCGGCCGGGATCAAGGACTACGACCTGTTCTACTTCGACGAGTCCGACCTCGGCTGGGATGCGGAGAACGAGGTGATCCAGGCGGGCGGCGAGGTCTTCCGGGACGTGCCGGCGGAGGTCGAGATCCGCAACGAGGCGCGGGTCCACCTGTGGTACGAGGAACGCTTCGGCGTGCCGTGCGCGCCGTACACCTCTACCGAACACGCCATCGACTCGTTCCCCGCGGCCAGCAGCTGCCTGGGCGTCCGCCTGGCGGGGGACGACCAATGGCGCGTCTACGCCCCGCACGGCTTCGCCGACGTGTTCAACCTCGTGGTCCGGCCCAACCCGGTGCAGTCCCCCCGCAGCGTCTACGAGGCAAAGGCACGACGCTGGCTCGAGCACTGGCCCGAGCTCACCGTGCTGCCGTGGCCGGAGAACCGCTGAACTCGCGTCGGCACCGCCCGGGCATCATCGGGCCGTGAGTGATCAACGGGACCGCATGCTGCGCGGTGAGTGGTACAAGGACAGCGACCCGGAACTGGTGGACGAGCGACGGCGGTGCCAGTCGCTGCTCGACCGCTTCAACGGGTTGGCGGCGACGGCCGAGGCGGAGCGGCGGGCCGTCCTGGATGAGTTGCTGGGCGAGGTCGGTCGGGGATCCTGGATCATGCCGCGCTTCCAGTGCGACTACGGCAGCCTCATCCGGATGGGGTCGAACAGCTTCCTGAACTACGGCGCGATCCTGATGGACTGCGCCCCGATCACCATCGGCGACGACGTGTCGATCGGGCCGCGTGCCCAGCTGCTGACCGCCCTGCACCCGCTCGACGACCACGAGATGCGCCGCCAGCGCTGGGAGCGAGCCCGGCCGATCGCCATCGGTGACAACGTGTGGTTCGGCGGTGGGGTGATCGTCTGCGCCGGCGTGACGGTCGGCGACAACACGGTGGTGGGTGCGGGCAGCGTGGTGACCCGCGACCTGCCCGCCGGCGTGCTGTCCGCGGGAAACCCGGCCCGGGTGATCCGCGACCTGAACCGCTGAGGACGAGCTACTTCGAGCGGCTCCGGCCTCGCCCGCCGCGCAGCAGCAGGGCACCGGTGACCAGCAGGAGCAAGCCGGCGGCCGTCGGTATCGAGACCTCCGCGCCGGTGGCGGGCAGCGCCGTACCGGGGGTGGTCGGCTGGCCGGGGGTGGTCGGCGTCGGGGCGATGACGAGGTCGGTCACGGTCGGGCTGAGCGCTTGCTCCTGGGTCTGGCTCACCTGTTCGTCGTAGTCCACAGTGGCCTGGTTGACCACCGTGGGCACGTACTCGACGACCCGGACCGCGTAGTTGACCACGACGGTTGTGACGGCCGGCGCGCCGGCGAGCGTGCCGCCGGCGGTGGCGCTCGCGCCGGCGCCGAGCCGGGCGGTGACCTGCCGCGAGTCCGCTTCGCCGGCATCGTCGGCGGGCTGGTCGGTGACCGGCACGCCGTCGATGCGCAGCGATCCCGGCACGAAGCGGGTGCCGGCCGGGATGGGGTCGGTGAGCACCGTGTTGGCGGCCCGCGAGTTGCCCCTGTTGCTGGCGGTGATCTCGTAGCGGACCTCGTCGCCGACCGCCAGCGGGCCGCCCGAGGAGGTCTTGGTGACGGTGACGCAGGCCGGTGTGCCGAACTGGATCTGGTCGAGGAAGTTGCCGATCGTCGGGTCGCCGGTCGAGGTGTCGACGGCCGCGAAGGCGAACCGGGTGACGGTCTGTCCGGCCGGCACCGTGTAGCTCCCGAAGTGGCGCCCCCACGCATCCTCACCGTCGACGATGTCCGGATCGTCCTGCCCGCTGGGCGTCTGCACCACCACCCCGCCAAGCGGACCGATGCCCACCCACATCGTGTCCTCGTCGGCGCCGTTCGTGGAGTTGCGGGCCCGGTGGTGGACCTGCCACAGCAGCCGCTGACCCGGCGTGGTGACCATGTCCTGGTACAGCGTCGAGTCCTCGTTGGCGTTGAGCTCGACGAACTGCGTGCCCTCCGGCGGCGTGACCTCCAGGCCCCGGTTGGCCACGGAGTTGCCGGGTCCCCACATCTCGATCAGACCGTCGCCGGCCGTGGTGTCCCACCCCGGCACGGCGTCCTCGGCCACCCTGCTCGTCGGGGAGGTTCGCACCGGGTCCTCGAAACTGGCGTTCACCAACCCGGCGGCCGGCAGTGGACAGACCGGCTGAGCCGAAGCGGCCCCGGCGGGCACGATCGACGTCAACGCCAGCAGCGCCACCACTGACGCGATCCGTCCAAACATGCGGGCAGCCTAGAAGTCCCCCGCACCGCGCACCTCCATCGAAGCGCTAATTCGCCTATCCGAAACCAGAACTACCCGATGGGCTGAACCTGTGGATGAATTGGGTGTATCGAGCAGGCTGGTGCGCAGTCGACGACATCTGCAATACTGCCGCGCATGAAACCCGGAGCCGATCACCGCGCGCCGGGCCTTCGTCTGTCCAAGGGCCGGCAGGGGACCTGTGGGTGGCTGTTGAGGACGTACTTCCTCGGTAGCCACACCGAAGCCTGACGCTTGACCAACCGGCTGGTTCGGCAAGCGGTTCCCTGCTTCGCGTCGACACTCGCAGCCAATTGCGGTCGAGCACGTGCCTGGGCATCTGGGTGAGTTCGCCGCACGAGTCGGAGGAGCCGACCGTGCCTATTAGTGACGTTTTCAGTCGAGTTATCGGCAGTAACATCCCGGCGGGGGTAGCGATCGCTGCGCTCGGACTCTATCTCGTCAAGGTGGTTCTCGATCGCCTCCCGGCGATCATCGCCGTTCGCAACGCTCGTGGCGTCAACGAAGTCGTTCGCACAGCGGTAGACGTCGTGGTGGCGGAAAACGCGACACCAAGCCAACGAAACGCCGCGCTCGAAGTGGTGAAGGCGCTGACTCCGGCGCTTGGTGGTCCGCCCGAGGAGCCACCGGGCGGCCGGTAGGGCGCGACAGCTGAAGCCATGAGTCACCGGACCCGGCCATTCAGTCCGATGTGGACAGTAGTGGCCGGGTCCGGTCAACAGGTCACGTCAGTTCCGCGCTGGCCGGTTGCTCGGTTCTACGGACCAGACAATCTCGAACGAGACTGCGGGGATACGCGAGGGGAGTCACCGAGGGGATGTCACCTCGAGAGTCGTCCTGGTACGTGCCGCGTCTTCCCGCCTCCGGCGGCCGGGTGGGGAATCCGTTCGACAGTGAGGGTGCCGCGCGCCGGTACGCCACCGGTCGGCGGTTCTACCACGACACAGCGCTCGATCTCGCGTTCGCACGACTCGGCCGAGTGAGCGCCGGTCTTGCCATCGACATCGGCTGCGGCACGGGTCTGTCCACCCAAGCGTTGTGCGAGCGGGCCGACCAGGTCATCGCGGCTGATATCTCGGCGGCGATGCTGCGGGAGGCGATCGGGCAACCGGGAACGCTCTACGTAGTGGCGGGTGCCGAGCGGATTCCGGTTCGCGACTCGGTCGCCGACGTGGTCACCGCAGGCGCCGCGTTCCACTGGTTCGACCAGCCGAGGGCGTTCGCCGAACTTTCCCGTGTGCTGCGCCCAGGCGGCGGTCTGGCGGTCTACAGCGACTTCTTTCTTGGCCGGTTCGCGGACGTGCCGGAGTTCGCCGAGTGGTTCACGAACAGCTATCGGCCGCGGTTCCCGAGCCCACCACGGCACGCCCACTTCGATCCGGCGGCTGCGACCGCCGCCGGGTTCGCCGACGTGGTCGATGCTCAGCGGCAGATCCCGGTTCCGCTCACCCGCTCGCAACTCGTGGACTTCATGCTGAGCGAGAGCAACGCCAACGCCGTGATCGAGTCCGGCGCGGCAACCGCAGAGGCGCTACGTGCCCAGCTGCTCCGGGAACTGGTCCCGTTCTTCCCCGCCGACGGCACGGCGGACGTCATGTTCGGTATCAAGGTCTGGACGACCACGCTGGCCCGGTGACCGCCGACGAGCTGGGGTTCGATGCTTGCGGCCGAGGGCATAGACACTCTCGGCCGGTTCAGCAGGTCACTTGAGTTCTGCGGACGTCTTTCCGAGCAGTCGGCGGGCGATGATGAGTTGCTGGATCTGCT
>CAVSMR010000027.1:0-757975 GCA_963729115.1 uncultured Actinomycetota bacterium
GTGCTCGGCTACGCGGCGCTGGACGACGCGTCGGCGGGGAAGACGTTCCTCGCGCTGGCCGGCGTGCCCGCCTCGCTGCTCGGCATGTGCGCCGCCGCGATCATCGTAGTGATCGCCGCCCTCTCCACCCGGTACGTGCGGCGGCGGCTGAGCTACGAGACCTGGCACGCGCTGCACATGCTGCTGTACGTGGCGCTCGCGGTCGCCTTCCTGCACCAGCTGCTGGAGACCACGACGTTCAAGTCCTCGCCGGTCGCGATGGCCTACTGGTGGGTGCTGTGGATCCTCGCGGTCGGCTCGCTGATCACCGGGCGGGTCGTGGTGCCGCTGCGGCGCAACGCGCGTCACCAGTTCCGCGTCGAGGCCGTCGTGCCGGAGGCGGACGACGTGACGTCGGTCTACGTCACCGGCCGCGACCTGCACCTGCTGCCCGCCCGCGCCGGGCAGTTCATGATCTGGCGCTTCCCCGGCCACCACGGCTGGTGGCGGGCGAACCCGTTCTCGCTGTCCGCCGCGCCGAACGGCCGCTCGCTGCGGCTGACCGCCAAGGCCGTCGGCGACACCAGCGCGGGCCTGCGCAACCTCCCGGTCGGCACCCGCGCGTTCCTCGAGGGCCCGTACGGGGCGTTCACGTCGTTGCAGCGCAGCCGGCCCGGCGTGCTGCTGGTCGCCGGCGGCGTCGGGATCACGCCGGTGCGTGCGTTGCTGGAGGAGCCGGCCGGGGACGTCGTCGTGCTCTACCGCGTGCGCACCGACCGCGATGCGGTGCTGCTCAACGAGGTCCAGCAACTCGTCGCGCGCCATCGCGGGCGGCTGCACGTGATCACCGGCCGGACCGGCGACGGGGTGCGCCCGTTCGAGCCGGCGGGCCTGCGCCACTACGTCCCGGACGTCATCCAGCGCGACGTGTACGTCTGCGGGCCGGCCGCGATGACCAACACCGTGCTGGCGAGCCTGCGCGCGCTGCAGGTGCCCGCCCGGCAGGTGCACGCCGAGAAGTTCAGCCTCGCCTGACACATCCCTGACAACCGCCCGCCGTCCCCCTACGTGTGTAGAGGGTGGACGTGTCGGACGGCGAGAGGGATGGTGTGACGGATCGGCCCCGCCTCGAGGTACTGGACGGCCTGCGGTTCGTGGCGGCGCTCGCGGTCGTCGCGTACCACTTCACGGCGATGGACCGGGTGTGGGACATCCGCGCCGACGTGGTCTTTCCCAGCCAGCCCGGCGCCTACGGGTGGCTCGGCGTCCACCTGTTCTTCCTGATCAGCGGCTTCGTGATCTGCATGAGCAGCTGGGGCCGCGGGGTCGGGCGGTTCCTGCTGTCCCGGGCGGTGCGGCTGTATCCGGCGTACTGGTTCTCGGTCGTCGCCGCGTTCGTGGTGCTGACGGCCTGGCCGCTCGTGCAGCGGCCGGCCGGCTGGGGCGCGGCGCTGGTCAACCTGACCATGTTCCACGAGCCGCTCGGGGTGCGCCCGGTCGCCGAGGTGTACTGGACGTTGTGGGCGGAGCTGCGGTTCTACCTGCTGTTCTCGCTGGTCGTGTGGTGGGGGCTGAGCTACCGGCGGGTGGTCACGTTCTGCGCGGTGTGGCTCGGCGCCGTGACGGTGCTCAAGGTGGCGGTGCCGGACGGCACGCTGCCCCACATCGTGCTGATGAGCGACTACGCGCCGCTGTTCACCGCGGGCATCGCCTGCTACCTGATGTACCGGTTCCGGCCGACGGTGCTGACGTGGGGGATCGTCGGCGTCTCGTTCGTGCTGTCGCTGCCGGCCGTGCTGTACCGGACCGGCCTGGAGGCGAACCCGGACGGCGCGGTGCCGCCGAGGTGGCCGGCGGTCGTGCTGCTGGCGGTGTGCTTCCTGCTGGTCACGGCGGTCGCGCTGGGCCGGCTCAGCTGGGTGCGCGGCCGCTGGCTGGTCGTCCTCGGCGCCACGACCTACCCCTTGTACCTGCTGCACCTGGAAATCGGCGGCACGATGCTGCACGAGTGGCAGGGGATCGTGCCGGCCCCGCTGCTCGTCGCCGTGGTGGCGGTGCTGATGATCGTCCTGGCGTGGCTGGTGCACCGGTACGTGGAGCGCCCGCTCGTGCCGCTGCTCAAGCGCGCGATCCTCTGGGTGGCCGGGCGGTTCAAGCGGGCCGAAGAGCCCGTCGCCGTTCGAGCGTGACGCGCCCGCTCTCTCCCACCTCAACGTATAGCGCGGTGGGGGACTTGTGGCAAGACCCCGGGCACGCCGCACAATTCGTGGCCGTGCGCCGGATCCGGCCACGGTTGCCGGCGACGGGGAATCCCACATGCGTGTGCTGCTGTCCACCATCGGGTCGCGGGGAGACGTCCAGCCCCTGGTCGCGCTGGCCGTGCGGTTGCGTGATCTCGGCCAGGACGTCCGGCTCGTCGCGCCGCCGGACTTCCGCCCGTGGATCGAGGGGCTCGGCTTCGCGATGACCCCCGTCGGCCCGCCGCTGCGCGAGGCCACCGCGGGCGCGACCGCGGAGCGGCCCACGCCGGAGCGCATGCGGCAGCTGGTGACCGACTCGGTGGCGGACCAGTTCGCGGCGGTCACGGCGGCCGCGCGGGGCTGCGACATCGTCGTGGCGGCGTCCGCGCTGCAGGTCGCCGCGCGTTCGGTCGCCGAGCGCAACGGCGTCCCGTACGTGTTCGCCGCGTACAGCCCGAACGTGCTGCCCTCGGCGCACCACGCGCCACCGTCGGTGCCCCTGCCGGACCGGCCCGAGGGCAACGCCGAGCTGTGGGCGCGGGACACGCAACGGTTCGACGCGACGTTCGGGGCCGCGCTCGGCGAGCACCGGGCGGCGGCCGGGCTGCCACCGGTCACGGACGTGCGCGACCACATCCTGACCGACCGGCCGTGGCTGGCCGCCGACCCGGTGCTGGGCCCGTGGCCCGACCCCGGCGTGCCGGTCTTCCAGCCGGGCGCGTGGGTCCTGCCGGACGACCGTCCACTGTCGACAGAGCTGGCGGGGTTCCTCGCCACCGGCGAGCCGCCCGTCTACTTCGGGTTCGGCAGCATCCGCGCGCCGGAAGGGCTCAGCGCGGCGATGATCCAGGCCGCCCGGGCACTGGGCCGCCGCGCGATCGTGTCCCGCGGGTGGGCCGATCTGTCCCTTGTGGACGATGCGCCGGACTGCCTGGCCGTCGGTGAGGTGAACCAGCAGGCGTTGTTCGAGCGTGTCGCGGCGGTCGTGCATCACGGCGGCGCGGGCACCACGACGGCCGCCGCGCTGGCCGGTGCGCCGCAGGTCCTCGTCCCGCAGCTGTACGACCAGCACTACTGGGCACGGCGGGTCGCCGACCTCGGCATCGGCAGCGCGCATGCGCCGGGCGCGCCGACGGCGGAGTCGCTGACCACCGCGCTCGCGAGCGCGCTGGAGCCGTCGGTGGCGCGGCGGGCGCGGTCGGTGGCGGCGACGATGCGTACGGATGGGACGTCGGTGGCGGCCGACCGGCTGCTCGCGTTCGGGTGACGTGTCCACGGCGCCGCGCCGGCTCCCGCGTGTCAGGGTGGGACGCATGGACGGGCCGCCGCTGCTCCACGTCGACGTCGACGCGTTCTTCGTCGCCGTGGAGCGGCGGGACGACCCGGGGCTGTCGGGGTTGGCGCTGGCCGTGGTGGACCGGGTGGTCAGCTGCGCGAGCTACGAGGCGCGGGCGTGGGGCGTGCACGCCGGGATGCGGGCCGCGCAGGCCCGCCGGGCGTGCCCGGAGCTGGTGACCGTGCCGTCCCGGGCGGCGGCGTACGAGCGGGCGAGCGCGGAGCTGTTCGCGCTGCTGCGGTCGGGTGCGGCCGTGGAGGCGGGGTCGATGGAGGAGGCGTTCCTGGCGGTGTCGGGACTGTCGTGGGCCGACGCGACGGCTGCCGCCGCCCGGCTGCGGGATCGCGTCCGCGCCGACCTCGGCCTGCCGGTGAGCATCGGCGTCGGGCGGACCAAGCTGATCGCGAAGGTCGCGAGCCGCCGCGCGAAGCCGAACGGGATCGTCGTGGTCGACCCGGCGGCCGAGCCGGCCGTGCGCGACGCCCTGCGGATCGCCGAGCTGTGGGGCATCGGCCCGGCCACCCGCGACCGCCTGGCGGAGGCCGACATCGGCACGGTCGCGGACCTGTCGGCCCGCTCGTTCCCGGAGCTGGTGGAGATCGCCGGCACCGCGATGGGCCGGCGGCTGCACCGGATTGCCACCGGCACCGACGACGCCACGATCCACCCGCCCGCGCCCCGGCGGTCCTACAGCGTCTCGCGCACGACCCCGGCCCGCCGCACGCCCGAGCCGTACCTGCGCGAGCTCGCCGCCGAGCTCGCGAGCCGCCTGCGGACGGGCGAGCACGTGGCCCGGCAGGTCCAGCTGTCCCTGCTCACCCCCGACGGCGAGCCGGCCGCCCGCACACGGCTGCCGGCACGGACCGCGTCGGCCGGCGCGCTGGCCGCGGCGGTCGTGGCTCTGGCCCGGGAGCTGGGCCGGCCGGCTGCTCGCCGCGTGACGATCGTCGTTTCGGATCTGGCGCCGGCGGTCCCGGCGCAAACCACGTTGCCGGGCATGTAGGCGGGCCCGTTAGTCGCTTGTGGACAGCTGGCCGCCGGAGTGGGGGAGCTCGCGGAGGAACTCCGCGAGGGCGGCGTTGAACGCGGCCGGGCGTTCCATGTTGGGGTAGTGGGCCGCACCCCGCACCGTGACCGTGCGGCCGTCGGCGACCGTGCGGGCGAGTTGTTCGGCCATCGCGAGGTGGTCCGGTGAGTCGAGGTCGCCGTTTATGGTCAGGACGGGCACGGCGATCCCGGCGGCCCGGGTCCACGTGTCGGTCACCGGGAGCTGCCAGTCGCGTTCGCCCTTGGTGTGCTTGCTCATCGTGCGCCGGGCCATCCGGCGGGTGTGCCGGATGACGTCCGGGTCCACGTCCTCCGGCACGCGGTGCGGGCCCACCCCCAGCGACACGAACGCGTCGACCGAGGCATCCAGGTCGCCGGCCGCCAGCGCGGCCGACCAGCGGCCCAGCACGTCGAGCGTCCACGGGTCGCGGAACCTCGGCTGGCTCGTCCCGGCGCCGCTCACGACCAGCGCGCGCACCAGGTCCGGATGCTCCAGCGCGGTGTCCACCGCGATGCTCCCGCCCATCGACACGCCAGCGAGCACGGCCGGGCCGACGCCGAGGTGGGCCAGCAGCGCGGCGAGGTCGTCGGCGTGGCGGAACGGGCGGGTGGCGTTGTCCGACGCGCCGTGCCCGCGGGCGTCGGGCGCGATCACCCGGCAGTGCTCGGCGAGGATCGGAAGCTGCGCGTGCCACATGTGCTGGTCGAGGAAGCCGCCGTGCAGCAACACGAGCGGATCGCCGGCACCCGTGTCACGGTAGGCCAGCCGGCCGTCGTCGGTCTCGAGCCACGCGACGTCAGTCATGACGACCAAGGTGTCACACCCCGCCGCGCCGCGCCGGGTCCGAAGTCGCGGTGTAGCGGATGTCGAGGCGACGTGCCCTCGTTCGACGTGGACGTGACGGCTGGTCAGCAGGCCCGGAGCAGACCGGGCCCCAGCCGGAGACGACAGGGAGAGTGCGATGCGGTTTCTGATGATGCACCGGCTGGACGAGAGCCGGCCGGAGGCGTGGAACCCCAGCCAGGAGTTCATCGAGAAGATGGGCGCGTTCATGCAGGACTCCGTCGAGAAGGGCATCCTGATCACGGCCGAGGGCGTGCACCCGTCGGCGAAGGGCTCGCTCGTGCGCAAGGGCGGGTCGTCGATCACCGTGACGGACGGGCCGTTCACCGAGGCCAAGGAGGTCATCGGCGGCTTCGGCCTGATCAACGCCAAGGACCGCGCCGAGGCCGTCGAGTTCGCCAAGCGCTACGCCGACCTGTTCGGCGACGTCGAGGTCGAGGTGCGCCAGGTCGTCGAGTTCGACGAGCTGCCGGACCGGTCCTGACCCAACGTGCCGGGCCGCCCCGCCGCGCGCGGCCCGGCACGCTCGTCACTCCCGGATGCCCGGAGGAGGGACATGCCCGCGGTCGGGTTTCTCGCCGCCGCGCTGTCCGCCGTGCTCTCGAGCGTGGCCACGCTCGTGCAGGCGCACGGTGCCCGCACCGCGCGGCACGGCGGCGTGTGGTACTCCGCCGGCCTGTCCCTCGACCTGCTCGGCTGGGCCATGGCCGCGTTCGCGCTGCGCTACCTCCCGGTGTTCGCCGTGCAGGCGATCGTCGCCACGCAGGTCGCGCTGACCGTCGTCGGTGCACACCTGCTGGCCACGAGCCGGGCGGGGCACATCCAGCTGCTCGCGGCGGGCGCGAGCGTCGCGGGCCTCGCCGTGGTCGCGGCGAGCGGCGCGACCGGGCGGCCGGCAGTCGGCCGGGGAACCGTCGACGTCGTGCTCGTGGTGGTGTTCGCGGTGCTGCTGGTCGCGCTCCCGCCCGCGCTGCGGGCCGGCCGGGCGGTGGGCTGCGCGGCGATCTCGGGGCTCGCGTTCGGCATGGTGGCGGTGGCCGTGCGGGCGCTGCACCAGCGGCTGGACGACGTCGGTGCGCTGCTGCACGAGCTGCCCGGGTACGCCGTACCGGTGTTCGCCGGGCTCGGTGCCGTCATGTTCGCGCTGGCGCTGCGGCGGGGCGGCCCGAGCGCGGTGGCCGCGATCGTGGTGGGCGTGGAGATGCTCGTCGCGGGCGCGCTCGGCATCGTGTTGCTGGGCGACGGGTTCCGCCCGGGCTGGACCGTGCCGTGTGTGCTCGGCGTGCTCGTCGCGGTCGCCGGGCTCGTGGTCCTCGCGCGCACCGACCCGCGGCGCGCGGCCGGACCGCCGCGCACCGTCAGTTGAAGGTGCTCTTGAAGAAGGACACGACCGACCCGATGCCGTCGGTGATCCAGCCGAGCACGGTCTGCACGCCGTCACCCAGCTGTGTCGGGTGCGCGATCAGCGTGTAGACCAGGACAGCCGCCGCGATGAGCAGGAGCACCTTCTTGACATCCACGTGTCGAACATAGGCGACGCACCACAGCGATGATCATCAGCCCCGGTCCGCGTATGGTGCCGGCGTGTCGCACACCCAGGGGAGCGGGCCGGTGCTGCGCGCGGCGCTGCGGTCCGACGTGCCGGCGATCGCCGTGCTCATGCGGCGGTCGGTGCTCGAGCTGTTCCCGCGCTTCCACGACGAGCGGGAGACGGCCGCTGCCGCGCGGTACCTCACCGAGCCCGACACGGTGCTGATCGACGACGGCACCTACTTCGTGCACGAGGCGGGCGGGGAGATCGTCGCGTGCGGCGGCTGGAGCCAGCGCGACAAGCTGTACACCGGTTCCGGCGCGGCGCCCGCGGACGACCGCATGCTGGACCCGGCCACCGAGCCCGCGCGGGTGCGGGCGATGTTCGTGCGCGGCGACTGGACCCGCCGCGGCCTCGGCCGGGCGATCCTGGACCGCTGCGCGGCGGCGGCGCGGTCCGGCGGGTTCGCCTCGCTGGTCCTGATGGCCACGCTGCCCGGCGAGCCGCTCTACCGGTCGTTCGGGTTCCGCGAGGTGCGGCGCGCCGACGTGCCGCTGCCGGACGGCGTCGTCCTCGGCGGCGTGGAGATGACCTACCCGCTCCGCTGACGTTCAGGCCGGCGCGGTGACGCCGAGTGTCTCGCGCGCCACGAGCACCCCGCCGACGAAGCCGACCGGCATCGCGATGAGCGCGCCGAACGGGATCGCGCAGAGCAGTGTCACCGGCAGCCCGAGGCCGAGCGCGAGCGTGCGGCGTTCGCGCAGGACGTCGCGCCGCCGCCGCAGGTCCATGCCCCGCCGGTAGAACGCGACGGCGACGAGCTCGAGCGCGAGGAACCAGGCGGTCACGAACGCCAGCAGGACGGGGACGACCGTCTGCCCGACGATCGGGACGAACCCGGCGACGACGAGCGGGAGCGTGTAGAGGAGCGAACGCAGCACGAGGACCAGGCCGTCCCGCAGGCCGGTGCCGAGCAGCCACCACCAGGAGAGGTCGTGCTCGGCGGGCGCGCCACCGAGGCCGTCCTCGACCTGCTCGGCGATGTACTCGTAGAACGGCCCGCCGACGGCCACGGTCAGCGCCGTGAAGCTGACGAGCCCGACGACCAGCACCGCGCCGAACACCGCCACCTCGACCGCGAGCCGGACCGCGGACCGCCAGCCCGCGCCCCACCCGTCGGCGAACGGGGTGAGCAGCACGGCGAGGTCATCGATCCAGTAGGCCAGCGCGACGATCCCGCCGAGCAGCAGCAACCCGGTCACGACGACGGGCAGGGCCCCGATGACCAGCAGCCGCGGCGACCGGAGCAGGATCGCCAGACCCTGCCCGAACATCCGGAGACCGGTGAGGAAGTCGCGCACGGGCTTACTTGTATCAGGGCGGCGGGTGGCCTGCCCACCGGTCGAAAATTCCGAACCAACACCGTTCCCACGCCGTGTCGTCGACACTTGGGGCATGGGAGGTGCTCGCCGCAGGGCGTGGGTTCTGGTCGGGGTCGTGGTGTTGCTGGTTGGGCTCGCCGGTGGGACGCCGGGCTCCCAGGTGGGGACGGAGCGGGTGCGGCCGGTCGCCGCGCAGCGGCCGAACATCGTGTTCGTGCTCACCGACGACCTGTCCTGGAACCTCGTGCCCTACATGCCGCAGGTCCGCAAGCTCCAGGACGAGGGCATCACGTTCGAGGACTACATCGTGACCGACTCGCTGTGCTGCCCGTCCCGGGCGTCGATGCTCACCGGCCGCTTCCCGCACAACACCGGCGTCTACACCAACGGCGGCGAGGACGGCGGCTTCCACTACTTCCACGACCACGGCCAGGAGGCCGACACCTTCGCCACCACCCTGCGGGCCCGCGGGTACCGGACCGCGATGATGGGCAAGTACCTCAACGAGTACCAGCCCACGAGCACCGAGGGCGGGACCGAGCCGTACGTGCCGCCCGGCTGGAGCGAGTGGGACGTCGCCGGCCGCGGCTACGGCGGCTTCAACTACACCCTGAACGAGAACCACGACCTCGTCCGCTACGGCAACCAGCCGGCCGACTACCTCACCGATGTCATTGCCGACAAGGGTTCGGCCTTCATCACCCGCTCCGCCCGCGCGAAGAAGCCGTTCCTGCTCGAGGTCGCCACGTTCGCGCCGCACGCGCCCTACAACCCGGCCCCGCGGCACGCGAACGAGTTCCCCGGCCTGACCGCGCCCCGCGGTCCGGCGTACAACACCATGCCCGTGCAGGCGCCGCCGTGGCTCGCCGGCCGCCCCAAGCTCGGGTCGCCCGAGGGCGAGAACATCGACAAGACGTTCCGCAAGCAGGCCCAGGCCGTGCAGGCCGTCGACGACCTCATCGCCCGGCTGCGCAACACGCTCGCGGCCGCCGGCGTCGCGGACGACACGTACTTCGTCTTCGGCTCCGACAACGGCTTCCACCTGGGGGAGTACCGGCTGACCCCGGGCAAGATGACCGCCTACGACATCGACGTGCGGGTGCCACTGGTCGTCGCGGGGCCGGGCGTGCCGGCGGGCCGGCGCAGCGACGCGGCGGTGGCCAACATCGACCTGGCGCCGACGTTCGCGGACGCCGCCGGCGCGCCGGCCTCGCCGACCGTGGACGGCCGGAGCCTGTTGCCCCTGCTGCGCGGCGGGTCCGGCGCCGACTGGCGCACGGCGAACCTCGTGGAGCACCACGGCGCCGTCGTCCGCGCCGACGACCCCGACCGGCCCCAGCCCGGCAGCGGCAACCCGCCGTCCTACGAGGCGATGCGCACCCACGAGTACACCTACGTCGAGTACGCCGACGGCGAGCGGGAGTACTACGACCTGATCCGCGATCCCGACCAGCTGCACAACCTGGCGAGCTCGCTGAGTCCCGCCCGGGTGGCCCAGCTGCACGCCGCGCTCCTCCGGCTGCAGAACTGCCGCGGCCCGGAGTGCTGGTCGGCCGGACACGTCTGACCGGCGGCTACCGTTGTCACCGTGGTACGCGATGTGTGGGCGGCGGCCGATGCGTACGAGGCGTACGTCGGGCGGTGGAGCCGGCAGGTGGCGGCCCGGTTCGTCCGGTGGCTCGACGTCCCGGCGGGCCGGCGCTGGCTGGACGTCGGCTGCGGCACGGGTGCGCTGAGCGCCGCGGCACGGGCGGCCGGCGGGGTGGTCGCGGGGGTGGACCCGTCTCGCGGTTTCCTCGCGGGCGGGCAGGACGTCGTGGCGGGGGACGCGCGGGCGCTGCCGTTCCGGTCCGGCCGGTTCGGCGCGGTGGTGAGCGGGCTCGCGCTGAACTTCGTGCCGGACGCGGCCCGCGCGGTGGCCGAGTGCGTGCGCGTCGCGGCTCCCGGGGCGACGGTGGCCGCGTACGTGTGGGACTACGCCGAGGGCATGGCGATGATGCGGCTGTTCTGGGACGCCGCGCGGGAGGTGGACCCGGCCGCGCCCGACGAGGGCACCCGCTTTCCCTTGTGCCGCCCCGATCCGCTGGCGGAGCTGTGGCGCGCGGCGGGCCTTGCCGAGGTGACCGTCGAGCCCATCGACATCGCGACCGACTTCGCCGGCTTCGACGACTACTGGGACCCGTTCCTCGGCGGGCAGGGCGCCGCGCCCGCGTACCTCATGTCGCTGCCCGGGCCGGTGCGGCTGGACCTGCGCGAAGCGCTGCGTGCCCGGCTCCCGGCCGGCGAGATCCACCTGACCGCCCGCACGTGGGCGGTCCGCGGCCTATCCCCGGCGGCCGGCTGACGCGGCGACCGCCACCGTCGCGTAGCCCATCGTGAAGCCGCCGCCGAGCTCGTCGATCGCGGCGCCGAGGCCGGCGAGCAGCGCGGCCCGCGTGTCCGGCGGGAGGCGGCTGTGGCCGCCGTGGGTGGGGACCTGGTCGAGCCACTCGTCGCGGGTGTATGGCCGGGTCCAGTCGGTCCGCCACCGCTGCGGCTCACCGAACGCGCCGGTCGCGCGGATGCCGTCCTCGGCCTTCGCGAACATCCCGTCGTAGATGTCCAGCGCGGGCCGGGCCCACGCCTGGAACGGCAGGTCCGGCAGGACGTCCCGGTACACCGCGGCGAAGGCCTCCGTCACGTCGTCCGGCGTGCGGAAGACGTTCCAGAACACGGCGAGCAGGCCGCCGGGCCGCAGCGCCGCGGCCGCCTTCGCGGCCCCCGCGACCGGGTCCACCCAGTGCCACGCCTGCGCGGCCACGACCGCGTCGAACGTCCGGCCCGCCGGGTTCCAGGACTCGAAGGCCGACACCTCGACGTCGACCCCGGTCGCCAGCGCGGCCATCCGCGCGTCGGGCTCGACGCCGAGGACGCGGCAGCCGGCCGCCTGGAACTGGCGGGCGGCGATCCCGGTGCCGCAGCCGACGTCCAGGACGTCGGGCCCGGGGCTGGCGGCGACGATGCGGTCCACCAGCGCCACGGGATAACTGGGCCGGGCGCGGTCGTAGCGGGCCGCGTCCGCGCCGAACGACTCGGCCACGTCGCGGTGCTGGTGCGGTTCAGCAGGTACAGTGGGCACGCGCCCACTCTAGTGGGCAAGCGCCCACTCGTCGACCGTCAGCGAGGAGGGCACACGTTGCCGACCGGGGTTGCCATCCGCGAAGTGCGGGCCCGCCTGTTCGACGCCGCCGAGCGCGTCCTGCTCCGGGACGGGCCGGCCGGGCTCACCAGCCGGGCGGTGACGACCGAGGCGGCGTGCGCGAAAGGCGTGCTGCACCGGCATTTCGCCGACTTCGACGCGTTCCTCGCCGAGCTCGTGGCCGACCGCATCGCGCGACTCGATGGCCAGTCGGCCGTTCTGCGCGCGGCGGCGGGGACGGGCACGGTCGTGGACAACGTCAGCGGGGCGCTGACCGACCTCTTCGGACCCGTGGCCCTGTCGATCGTCGGCATGCTGGCCTACCGGGACGAGCTGCGCGACCGGCTGCGCCGCGGCCGGCCGTCCGGGGTCCCGCTGCTCGCCGAGGGGGCGGAGCTGCTCGCCGGGTACCTCGCCGCCGAGCGGGACCGCGGCCGGCTCGCCCCGGACGCGGACGTCCGCACGCTCGCGCTGATGCTGGTCGGCACCGGCCACATGCTGTTCGCCGGCGAGTCGGGTGCGCTCCCGGACGCCGGGGCCGTCCGCGAGGTCGTGGCCACGACGCTGGTGGGTGTGCTTCGCGGGTCGTAGCGGCCCGGCCGGGAGTATCCCGAGTGGACGGTCGTCAGCTGCCGCGGGCGTAGACCTGGCGAACCTTTCCGTCGAGGGTGGCCTCGAGGTAGGCGGCGCCGTAGTCGTCGGTCAGGTAGATGTAGATCGCCGGGGTGTCGTCGAAGATGTCCGGCTGGACCACGACGTAGCTCAGCGTCGGCTCGGGGACGTTCAGCTCCTTCTCCGCCTGCTTCCATAGCGCGGGCAGGGTGTCCCACTTGACGTCCTCGAGGTCGAGGGTGGCCTGGTCGGCGTCCACGCCCTCCGCGCCGGTGCGGGTCGCGGTGCCGTCGCGGTACTCGAACTGGTCGAAGCCGTGCGCCACGGCCTTGGTCGGTGCCGTCGCGCGTGCGTAGTCGCCGTAGAGGATGAGCTCGGAGACCTCGGTCGTGCCCATTCGCTCGGTCAGCGCGGCGACGGCGGCCCGGGCGCCGTCCGGCGTGGTCAGGTCCTCCTGCGCGCCGCCACCACCGCCCCCGCCGCCACCGGTGACCTGAGTGGCCGGCACGCTGAACCCGGGCACGCTCGTGGCCGGGGGCGTCTCCGGCGTGTCGCCGGCGCTGCTCTGGCCGTTCGCCTTGTCCTGCGTGCGCCACACGACCAGCCCGACCGACGCCACGGCCACGACCACGGCCAGCGCGACGAGCGCCGCGATGCCGGTGCGCCCGCGCCGGACCGGCGCCTCGGGGTGGGCCGGCCTGGGGAGCAGGTGCGGTTGCGAGACCGGCGCGGGGTAGGCGGGTGGCGGGCCGCCCGCCGGTGGCGTCGGGTACCCGGCCTCGGCGGCCGCCAGCATCCGGTCGAGCTGCTCGCCGTCCGGGCGGGCGGTGGGATCGGGGACGAGGACCGTGGCGAGCACCGTGGTCAGCGGCCCGGCCTGCCGCGGCGGCGGCACCGGCTCGGTCATCACCGCGGCGAGCGTGGCCATGGTGCTCGCGCGGCGCATCGGGTGGTAGCCCTCGACGGCGACGTACAGCAGCATCGCGAGGGACCACAGGTCCGACGCCGTCCGCGTCTCGTCACCGTGCAGCCGTTCCGGGGCGATGTACTCCGGCGAGCCGATCACCTCGCCGGTCGCGGTGAGCGTGGTCGAGTCACGCAGCGCGGCGATGCCGAAGTCGGTGAGTACCGCGCTGCCGTCCGGCCGCAGCAGGACGTTGCCGGGCTTGACGTCCCGGTGGTGGATGCCCGCCGCGTGCGCCGCCCGCAGCGCGCCGAGCACGCCGCGGCCGAGCCGCGCGGTCTCCGGCGGGGAGAGCGGGCCCTGCCGCAGCCGCTCCTCGAGCGACGTGCCGCGGACGAGCTCCATGACGATCCACGGGTACGGCGAGTCCTCGCTGTCGATGATCTGGTAGATCGACACGACGTTCGGGTGCTGGAGCCGGGCGAGCGCGCGGGACTCACGAAGCACCCGCTCCCGCTGCTGGGCGGCAAGGGCCGGGCTGTGCTCGTGGAGCGCGGCGTCGGCGGGGCGCACCTCCTTGATCGCGACCTCGCGGTGCAGCCCCAGATCGCGGGCGCGCCACACCGTCCCCATGCCGCCGGCGCCCAACCGGTCCAGCAGTTCGAACCGGCCCCCCACGACCCGCCCGGTGTGTCCTCGCTCCGACATCGCGCACACGCTAGCAACCGGGAGCCCGGCCACGACGGCGGATGGCCGACGGAAACCGCCGATTCACCAGGCATTCGCATAGGCAACCACGGATGGCGGCGCGGTCGCCCGGCTCAGGCCCGGGCGTAGCGCTGCGCCACGGCGTGCAGGAGGGTGCGCAGCCGCGCGGGGGAGTCGACCGTGAAGTCCATGTCCAGCATGCCGACGTAGGCCGCGATCGTCTCCAGGGAGTCGGCGCCCGTGACGAGGACCGAGGTGTCCGCCGAGACGGCCTCGACCACGCCGACCGCCGGGTTGATGCGCGCCAGCACGGCGTCGGCCGGCGCGGCGATCCGCAGCCGCGCGTGCACGTTCCACCCGCTGGACGCGATGCGGCGCATGGCGAACGCCGCGTAGTCGGCATCGGGCAGCGGGTCCGGCGTGAAGCGGCGGTGCGTGCGCAGGTGTGGCGCGATCCGGTCCGCGCGGTACACGTCCCAGCCGCCGGCCGCGGGCTCGCGCGCGACCAGGTACCAGCGGCGCTGCCAGGCCAGCAGGCGGTACGGCTCCAGGAGAAGCGGCTCGTCCGCGTAGTCGAAGCGGAACAGCTCCTCGTCGTGGATCGCGGCCGCGATCGCGCGCAGGACGGCCGGGTCGACCGCCGGGTCCGGGGCGTCGGTGCCGGTGTTCTCCGGGGCGTGCTCCACGGCCGACGCGAGCGCCTCGACCGTCGCGCGCAGCCGCGGCGGCAGCACCTGCTCGAGCTTCGCGAGCGCACGGGCGCTGGACGTCTCGATGCCGGCGATCCCGCGCGCGGCCCGCAACCCGATCGTCACGGCGACCGCCTCCTCGTCGTCGAGGAGCAACGGCGGCAGCTTGCCGCCGGCGCCGAGGCGGTAGCCACCGATCGCGCCGCGGGCGCCTTCGACCGGGTAGTCGAGCCGGCGCAGGCGTTCGATGTCGTTGCGGATCGTGCGGGTGGTGACGCCCAGCCGCCCGGCGAGCTCGGTGCCGTTCCACGACGGCCGGGACTGCAGCAACGAGAGGAGCGCGAGCAGGCGTGCGGGTGTGTCGGGCATGTGGCCGAATCCGATCCCCTATTAGGAACTGAACCTTCCTATAGCCACCGTAGCGTCATTCTCATGACGAACACCGACGACATCCGCCCCTTCCGCATCGAGATCGCCGAGGCCGACGTGGCCGACCTGTTGGCCCGGCTCGACCGCACCCGCCTGCCGCAGCCCGCGCCCGGCGACAGCTGGACCCACGGCACCCCCAACCACTACCTCCGCGAGGCGATCGAGGCGTGGCGCGCGTTCGACTGGCGCGCGGTCGAGCGACGCATCAACGCCCACCCGCACTTCGTGACCGACGTCGACGGGCAGCCGATCCACTTCATCCACGTCGAGTCCCCGCACCCCGGCGCCACGCCACTGCTGCTCGCGCACACCTACCCGGGCTCGTCCGTCGACTACCTCGACCTGATCGAGCGGCTCACCGACCCGGTCGCGCACGGCGGCCGCGCCGAGGACGCCTTCCACCTCGTGATCCCGGACGCCCCGGGCTTCGGCTTCTCCAACCCCGTCACCGACTCCGGCTGGACCACCGCCCGCGTCGCCCGCGCCTACGACACGCTCATGCGCCGCCTCGGCTACGAGCGCTACGGCGTCCACGGCTCCGACAACGGCGCGCTGGTCGCCCGCGAGCTCGGCGTCCTCGCGCCGGCGGGACTGCTCGGGCTGCACGTGCTGCAGCTGTTCTCCTTCCCCTCCGGCGACCCCGCCGAGTTCGAGCGCCTCGAGCCGCGGGACTACGCCGGCCTGGAGCACATGCAGTGGTTCCAGAAGGTCGGCGGGTACAACACGATGAACGCCAGCCGCCCGCAGACGGTCGCCGCCGCGCTGAGCGACTCGCCGGCCGGGCTGCTCGCCTACAGCGAGCTCTTCAACTCCTTCGGCAACGGCACCTCGCTGGTGCCGCTGGAGACCATCCTCACCGAGGTCAGCGTGGCGTGGTTCGCGAACGCGGCGGCCGGCATGACGCGCGCGTACTTCGACAACGCGGAAGCGGCCACCGACGACACGCCCGTCAACGCGTCCCCGACCGGCGTCGCGGTCTTCGCCGACGACTTCCAGACGATCAAGGTGTTCGCCGAGCGCGACAACACGAACATCGTGCACTGGAGCCGTTTCGAGCGCGGCGGGCACTTCGCCGCGCTCGAGGTGCCGGAGCTCGTCGCGGGCGACATCCAGGCGTTCTTCGCGGAGCTGCGGTGACTTCGCGGCACCGGCTAGGCTGCGTGGTACGGACGAGTACCACGCGGAGGGCTCCGGATGACGATCACCAAGCCGGCGGTCCGCTGGGCCGTCGCGCACGGCCTTCCCCGCGCCGCGTTGCGGCTCGCCGCGCGGCGCGGGGACCTGCAGTCCCGCCTGTTCGCCGAGGCGGGCGTGGCCCCGACGGTCGCGCTGACCGGGCTGTTCGACGAGATCCGCGGGCGCGGCCCGCTCGTGCGGGGTGCCTTCTCCTACGTCACCGCGAGCCACCCGGTCGTCAGGGAAGTGCTGACCGGCAACGACTTCCGCAGCGGCATCGCACCCGACAGCGGCAGCTTCCTGGGGCGGGTGGCCGACTGGTCCGCCTCGGACCGCCTGCACCCGATGGCGCCGCCGTCCCTGCTGGTGACCGAGCCGCCCGACCACACGCGCTACCGCAAGCTCGTGACCCGGGTGTTCACCGTGCGGGCCGTGGAGAACCTGCGCGGCCGCACCGAGCAGATCGCCCACGAGCTCCTCGACGCCATCGATCCCGCCGGCCCCACCGACCTCATGGCGACGTACTGCAGCCTGCTCCCCGTCACGGTGATCGCCGAGATCCTCGGCGTGCCACCGGACGAGCGGGCGCGGGTGCTCACGCTCGGCACGGCCGCCGCGCCCAGCCTCGACATGGGCCTGACCTGGCGCCGGTTCCGCGCCGTGGAGACCGCGCTCGCCGCGTTCGACGCCTGGCTGACCGCCCACCTCGACCGGCTCCGCGCGAACCCCGGCGACGACCTGCTGAGCCGGCTCGTGGCGGCCCGCGAGGACGGCGTCGGGCTCACCGGCCTGGAGCTGCGGGCCACCGCCGGCCTGGTGCTCGCGGCCGGCTTCGAGACGACCGTCAACCTGCTCGGCAACGGGATCGCCCTCCTCCACGACAATCCCGGCCAGCTGCGGGCGCTGCGCGCGGAGCCCGCCCGGTGGCCGAACGCCGTCGACGAGGTCCTGCGCACCGACCCGCCGGTCCTGCTCACCGGCCGGACCTGCCTGCGCGACACCGAGGTCGCCGGCGTCCGCGTACCGCGGGGCGCGCTCGTGACCACGATCCTCGCCGGCGCGAACCGCGACCCCGCCGTGTTCGAGGCGCCGGCGGTGTTCGACGTCAGCCGTGAGAACGCCCGCGAGCACATCGCCTTCTCCGCCGGCCGGCACTACTGCCTGGGCGCCGCGCTCGCCCGCATGGAGGGCGAGGTGGGCCTGCGGGTCCTCTTCGACCGCTACCCGGACCTGCGCATCGAACCCGGCGCGACGCACCGCGACACCCGCATCCTGCGCGGTTTCGAACGGCTCCCGGCCCGCCTCGCCGGCTGACCGGCGTCACGCCCGCGCGGTGAGGAGGAACGCGGGGGAGGACCAGTAGTCGCACAGGGGCTCGACGGCGATGTCGTGGTAGCCGCACGCCGCGACCTGCTCCGCCCACGCCGTGGCCGGCTGTTCCCACGTGCTTCGCCGCGCGCCCGGCACCAGCTGGCCGGCGAGCACGGGCATCAGGAACCCCTGCGCCACCAGGTCCCGGTCGGCGTCGTACTCGGCGAGGCCCTGCTCGTAGGCGTCGGCGAGGAACGTCAGGTGCGCGGTGCCGCCCGGCGACCGGGCCGCCACGTCGAACTCGGCCAGCACGAGCACGGACACGTGCGCGCGCAACGCGGCCAGCACCGGCGAACGCTCCTCGTGCGGCAGGGCGTGCAGCGCGAACGTCGACTGCGCCAGGTCGAACCGCGAGTGCAGGCCCGCGGTGAACGTCGCGGCGTCGACCGGATGGGCCGTGACCGGTCCGCCGAGCGCGGCGCGGGCCGCGTCCAGCAATGCGACCGACGGCTCGACCAGCGTCACCGCGGGCGAGCGGCCTGCCGCCGCCAGCGCCGGGACCAGCGCCCGCCCGTCCCCGCAGCCGATGTCGACCAGCGACGTGACGTCGAACCGCCGGTACCGCTCGGCGAGCGCCGCACTGACCGCCCGGTAGAGCCGGATGTTGCCGCCGCCGCGGATGAACGCCGTGAACGCGGCCGGCTGGTCGTACACCCGCCCGTCGGCGGACTCCGCCAGGTACGTGGCGAGCGCCGCGTTGAGCAACGGCCGGGTGACCCGCGCGGCCAGCTCCGCCCGCGCGTGCCCGGCATCGCCCGCTGCCAGCGCGCGCAGGGCGGCGACCTCGCCGCCGGGAAGTCGATCAGACACGGCGGCGACCCTATGCCGCGCGCGGTCAAGTGCATGCGAACGGCGGTGCGTGCGGGCCGGAAAAGGTTGGTACCGTGCGGCTTCGTTCGCGCTGGACGGACGCAAAGGTGACGGAATGGCGGACTATTCCGCGGAATCCGAACGCTTCGCTCGCGGCCAGGCGGTGCTCCGACGGCTGACCGGCGACGACCGCACGCTCTCGTCCGCCATGGCGGAAGTGAACGAGGTCACGCCGGACCTCGTGCGCCTTGTCATCGAGTTCGTCTTCGGGGAGGTCTACTCCCGCCCCGGCCTCGACCCGCAACGCCGCCATCTCGTCACCCTGTCCTGCCTCATCAGCCTCGGCGCCGAGGAGGAGCTCCGCGTGCACGTCGGCCTGGCTCTCAACACCGGGCTGACATCGGACGAGATCGTCGAGGCCATCCTGCACAGCGCCGTGTACGCCGGGTTTCCCCGTGCGGTCACCGCGATGCGCGTCGCGCGGGAGGTCTTCATCGACAGAGGGATCATCCAGCCCGGGCAGCGGTGACCTCCGGGCGACAGTCGGGAAGAGAAGCACATGCCGGACAGCTTTTCGCCAGTGCCAGCCACCTCGACCGAGACAGCGGCGAACGCGATCATCCGGGCCCTCAAGGAAGAACGCGTCGAGCTGGTGTTCGCGATCCCGGGCGGTGCGGTGACCCCGCTGCTGTTCGCCGCGGACCACAACGACATGCGCGTGGTCGTCACCCGGCACGAGACCGGTGCCGCGTTCATGGCGATGGGCTACGCCCAGGCCGGGCACCGGCTCGGGGTCTGCGCGGTGACGTCCGGTCCGGGCGCGACCAACGCGGTCACCGGCGTCGCGGCCGCCATGCACGACAGCGCGCCGGTCGTCGTGCTCACCGGCCAGGTGTCCATGAGCGAGTTCGGCCGCGGCGCGTTCCAGGACAGCAGTCCGTTGGGGCCCTTGGACATCGTCGGCCTGTTCGGGCACGTCACCAAGCGCTCGGTGCTGCTCGTGAGCCCCGGTGAGGCGGCCGACCTGACCCGGGCCCAGGTCCGCGAGGCGCTGACCGGGCGGCGCGGGCCGGTACACCTGAGCGTGCCGAACAGCGTCGCGGTCGCGTCGTGCCCGGCCGTGCCGCCGCGGCCGGCCACCCACGCCGCCCGGCCGTCGGTGGATCCGGAGACCCTGCACGCGGTCGCGCACGCGCTCGCCACCGCGCGGCGCCCGGCGCTCCTCGCCGGACACGGGGTGTACGTGGCGGACGCGTGCGCGGCGCTCGGTGCCGTCGCCGAGCGGTTCGCGGTACCCGTTGCCACGACCCCCAAGGGCAAGGGCGTGTTCCCCGAGGATCACGCGCTTTCGCTGGGCGTCTTCGGGTTCGGCGGGGACACGCCGGCCGAGCCGTACCTGCTCGGCGACGACGTCGACGTGCTCGTCGTGGTCGGCAGCAGCCTGGGCGAGTTCCAGACGCGCGGCTACGCGCCGGAGCTGGCCGCCGGGCGCACGGTGGTGCACATCGACATCGACCCGGCGGTCATCGGCCGTGCCTACCACCCCGACATCTCGGTGACCGGGGACGCCCGCGCGGTGCTCGAGGGCCTGGCGGCGGTCGGCGAGCTGCCGTCGGTGACCCGTGCGCCGTTGCCTGCCGTCGAGCGCGGTGACGCCGTGCGGGTGCAGAGCCTGCTGTCCCCGAAGGCGGCGGTCGAGACGGTGTGCGAGTCGCTGCCCGACGACGCGCTGCTGTTCGTCGACATCGGCAACTGCATGGGCCTGGCGAGCGAGTGCCACCAGGTGCGCCGGACCGGCACGTACTTCGTCGGGCTGGGCCTGGGTTCGATGGGTTACGCGGGCCCGGCGTCGATCGGCGCGAAGCTCGCCCGGCCGGACGAGGTCGTGGTGGCCCTGATGGGCGACGGCGCGTTCGCGATGGTGGGCATGGAGATCCACACCGCGGTGGACAACGACATCCCCGTGGTGTGGGTGGTGCTCAACAACGGCGGCCACGGCATGGTGCACGCGGGGGAGCTGGTCGTCTTCGGCGAGTCCAAGCCGTGGAACCTGTTCGGCCAGAGCGTCGACGTGGCGACGGTGGCCACCGGACTCGGCGCGGCCGCGTACACGGTCAAGTCGATCGACGACCTGCGCGCGGTGTTCGAGGACGCGATCCGCTCGGGCGTCCCCACGGTCATCGACGCCCGCGTCGATCCCGACGAGACCGCCGACGTGGTCCTGAAACGCGCCGAGGTGCTCCGCACCCGCATCGCCGAGAACTGAGACCTCTACGGCGTGCGCTGCGCCGTAGCGCTCTCGGTGCGGTGCAGGCGTACCGCGGTGATGGCGTGGCGGTCGATGGCGGTGACCTCGACCGTCCACTCGGTGAGCACCACGCGGTCGCCGGGCTCGGTGGGGATGCGGCCCAGCGCGGTGAGCACCAGGCCGGCGATCGTGGCGTAGTCGGCGTCCGGGCGGTCGGTGATCTCCACGCCCAGGTCGGGCAGGTCGTGGATGGGGAACGTGCCGGGCAGCAGCAACGTGCCGTCCGGCTCGGTGCGGGTGGCCATGACGTCGTGGTCGGTCTCGTCGTAGATCTCGCCGACGATCTCCTCCAGCAGGTCCTCCAGGGTCACGATGCCGTCGATCGCGCCGTGCTCGTTGGCGACCAGCGCGAACTGCTCGCGCTCGTCCTTGAAGCGGCGCAACGCGTCCGACACCCGGACGGAGGCGGGGAAGACCATCGGCGGTCGGGCGACCTCGGTGAGCGTGGCGTCGTCGTCGAGCAGGTCGCGCAGGGCCACGACGCCGATCACGTCGTCCAGGTGGCCCTCGCGGGTGACCGGGGCGCGGGTGTACCCGGAGCGCGCCAGCTCGGTGCGTGCCTGCGCGATCGGCTGGCCGGCCCGCAGCGTGATCACCGCGCGGCGGGGGACCAGCACCACCCGCAGCAGCCGCTCGTGAATGTCCAGGGCGCCGGTGATGATCGTGCGCTGCTCGGGGTTGAGCCCGCGATGCCCGACGACCAGGTCGCGGAGCTCCTCGGGACTCAGCTGCTCCTTGGCCGCCGACGGGTTGCCGCCCAGGATCCGCACGGCCAGGTCGCTCGTCCGGCCGAGCAGCCACACCGCCGGCCGCGACACCCGCGAGAGCACGTCGAGCGGGCGGGCGACCGCGAGCGCCCAGCTCAGCGCGTACTGCATGGCCAGCCGCTTCGGTGCGAGCTCGCCGAACGCGAGGGTGAGGAACGTCAGCACCACCGTGATCAACGCGATCGCGACGGGCTTCGCCGCCGTGCCGAGGAAGGCGAACAGCGGCGCGACCAGTTCGGCGAGTGCCACGGCCGCGATCGCCGACGCGAGGAACCCGGCGAGCGTGCTGCCGATCTGGATCGTCGCGAGGAACCGGTTGGGGTCGCGGACCAGCCGCAACAGGGCCCGCGCGCTCGGGGTGTCGCGCCGTTCGAGCTGCTTCTGCTGCCCTTCGCGCAGGGAGACCAGCGCGATCTCGCTACCCGCGAAGAGGGCGTTGAGCACGATCAGGACGCCGACCAGCACGAGCGTTCCCCAGTAGCCATCCATACCCGGTCCTCGCCGCGAGTCGTGCGTGGCCTGCCGCCACGCTAGCAATGCCCGGGCAGCCCCGCCGCGGCGGCCGCCCGTGGCCCCGTCCGTCCATCGAGGACGGAGTGTTGAGGCTCCACAGTGGACGCGTCAGGCCAGGCGCGCCCGCCCGGGCGACCCCGGCGGCTTCGCGGAGACCGGCAGCTGCGTGCGCGCCAGGCCGAGCCGTTGTTGCAGGCCCTGCAACGCCTTGCCCAGCACGGCCACGGTCGGCGGTCGCTGCCCGGGATCCTTGGCCAGGCCCCACTCCAGCACGTCGCACACCTCGTCGGGCACGCCCGCGCGGCGCAGGTCGACCGGTGGGTCGTGCAGCACCCGGTACATCACGGCCAGGACGTTCTCGCCGACGTATCGCGAGTACGGCCCGTGGCCGCTCACGAGGCTCACGAGCGTGGCGGCCAGCGAGTAGACGTCCGACGCGACACTGGTTTGCCCGCCCTGCACGACCTCCGGGGCGGCGTAGGCGGGCGTGGGCACGACGCCGTTCCCGCCCGGGCCGAGGTGCAGGGCGAAGTCCGTCAACCGCACCTTGCCGGCAAGGCTGATCATGATGTTGCCGGGTGTCAGGTCGCGGTGCAGGATGCCCGCGTCGTGCGCGGTCTGCACCGCGCCCGCCATCCGGATGCCGATCTTCAGGCTCGTCTGCCACGGCAGCGTTCCCTTGCGCCAGACCTGTTCGGCGAGCGAGCCACGCACGTAGAACGGCGTGACCAGGTACTGCGCCCCGTCCGGGGTCGTGCCGGAGCGCACCACCGGCGCGATGTTGGGGTGGCGGGACAGCAGGCCGAGCAGCCGGTGGTTCTCCTGGAACTGGCGCAACTCCGGGCCGGCGAGCGCCACGTCGAGCACCTTGATGGCGACCATCCGCGCGGGCTGCACCTGGCGGGCCCGGTACACCGCGCCGTGCGCACCGTGCCCGACCTCGACGAGGTCGGAGAACCCGGGTATCGCTGGCGGTGTCATCGCCCGCCACGCTATCGGCCATGGCGGCCGGCTCGCTCGCCACCACCGTCTAGCCAGGCCAGCTGGCCGGTTGCGGCCACGGGCGGCTCCACGCGGGGGTTTCCGTCACTGGTAAGAGATCATGGCCGGCGCCGGACGCTTGGCCATCGTCTGGCTCGGGGTCAGCATCGGGTGGTCCTCGTCGTAGAAGTTCTTCCAGCCCAGCGGCAGGTCGCCGGGCCGTGCGGCCACCACGGACCGCCAGGTGGAGTTCTTCTGCGCGGTCGAGCCCTGTCCGTCCATGTGGATCAGCACCGACAGCTCGTCGTGGCTCGTGTCCAGGGCGGCCTCGTGGCGGATCATCGTCAGCCGGAACTGGTGGATGACGAAGAGCTTCTGCGGCAGGGCATACCGGGTGGTGATGCCGGCCAGCCACGCGGACGTCCGGTTGAGCTCAGAAGTGTCGATGCCGCCGATCTGCTGGAGCGGGCGCTGGCGGGGACCGAGCTTCCATTCGGGATCCACGGCGAGGCCGACGTGCGGTAATCGCAGCAGGGACTCGTACCGGCGGGCCTGGGCGAGCAGGTCGGCCCGGCCGGGCTGGAGGTCGAGCACCACGTACAGGCCCGCCTTCCGGGCCGCGTCCACCCACGGCCGCAGCTCCCCGACGCTCGCCTCGCCGGAGAAGTCACCGTCAGGCCCGGGGGCGCCCTGCGCGACGGTCGCGATGATCTCGAACGCGGGCACCACCGGGACGGTGCTGTACCGCCGGTACGCCGCCGCCATCCGCTTCGCCCGCGTGACGCTCGCGGCCACGCCCTGCTCGCCGAGCACGCCCAGCGACCGGACACCGGGATGGCCGTAGAGGCAGACGATCCGCCGGCCGCGCAGCACGAGCTGGCCGCCGCCGGGCAGCTGCGCGCCGCCGGCCGCGACGGCGACCCGCGCACGAAGCCGTTGCGCGGGGCCGAATCCGCTGCCGATCGCGAGGACGCGTGCCGGCGCTGCCTCGTGCAGCGCGGCGATCGCCTTCGGGTCGGCGCGCGGGTCGCCGCCGGCGACGGTGACCACCGTGGCGCCCGCGGCCTGCGCGGTCGCCACGGCCGCCGCGTCGTCGCGCTCGGTGTCGACGAGCACGGTGAGCTCCACCGGCCGCGGTGGCGTGGTGGCGGGCAGCCCCTCGGGCAGCTCCGGGGTGTCCGGCTGCTCGCCGGTGGCGCCCGCGGTCAGCACCGGCAGGTCGCCCGCCGCCGCCCGCGCGGCCCGGGCCGCCGCCGTGCCGACGGCGAGCACGGCATCGGGTGCGAGGCGCGTCAGCTCCGCGCGCAGCGCCGGTTCCGTCCTTTGTGGATCGTCGGTCGTGAGCAGGACGGGCGCGCCCAGCCGGGTCGCGAGCCCAGTCACGGTCTCGTCCGCCCGGGTCGCCACGAGCACGACGGGCGCGCTGCGGAAGAGGGCGGCGGAGGTGGCGATCGCCGATGCCACACCGGGTTCCGCGTCGAGCACGGTGGTGGCCTCGGCCGGCGCCGCCACGTCGGCGCTGTCCGCGGGGGACGTCGTGGGCTCCGCGGAGGTCGCCGGGTCCGTGGTCCGCGTGGTGTTCGTGCCGGCCAGCTCGGGGGACGTGGTGAGCGAGGCGGGCAGCCCGGTGGTGTGCTGCGTGCAGCCGACGAGCAACGTCAGCACCATGACGGTCGCGACCGAAGCCGCCGATCGTCCCCCCGGCCTGGCTGGCACACGGTCCTCCACGGTCCGACGACGGCGATCACTCCGACCATATTCGGTCCGCGCCGGCCGGAACAGGGCGAAGTGGACCGTGCGGCGCCCTCGCGGACGGACGCCGGCGCCAGGATTGCGCCTACCGTCGGTATCGACCCGTGTCGGGATGGTGTACGAAGGGGACGCCAGGAGGGCAATGAGGGGGCCCGCATGGAGGAGGAAAGCCGGCCACATGGCGCCACCCGAGACCGCCACCGGGAGGTCCGGAGCGGAGGTCCTGGCATGGAGCCGCGGCCTCGTGGATCCGGCGCTTCGTGCGGCGGTGGACCGATTACCCGAGGCGATAAGGCGGATAGCCGGATACCACTTCGGCTGGTTCGACGAGTCCGGCCGGCCGGCCGAGTCGGGCGGCGGGGGTGGCAAGGCGGTCCGCCCGGCCCTGGTGCTGCTGGCCGCCCGGGCGGTGGGCGGTACCGCTGAGCAGGCCGTGCCCGCGGCGTGCGCGGCCGAGCTGGTGCACAACTTCACGCTGCTGCACGACGACGTGATGGACGGCGACCGCACCCGTCGCCACCGGCCGGCCAGCTGGTCGGTTTTCGGCTCCAGCGCGGCGATCCTGGCCGGCGACGCGCTGCTGATCCTGGCGTTCGACGTGCTCGCGGGTGCGGACCGGGCGGCCGCGGGGGCCGGGATGCGCACGCTCGCCACGGTGCTCCTCGAACTGGTCGACGGGCAGTACGCGGACATCGCGTTCGAGAAGCGCGCGGATGTCGACCTGCCCGAGTACGTGCGCATGGCGGCCCGCAAGACCGGCTCGCTGCTGGGCGGCGCGTGCAGCCTGGGCGCGACCTTCGGTGGCGGCGGCCCCCAGCAGGTCGAACAGCTGCGTGAGTTCGGCGAGCACGTCGGGCTGGCGTTCCAGTTCGTCGACGATCTGCTCGGCATCTGGGGTGACCCCACCGCCACCGGCAAGGCCCGGTACTCCGACCTGATCAACCGGAAGAAGACGCTGCCGGTGGTGGCCACGCTCACCTCGGGCAGCCCGGTCGCCCGGGAGCTGGCCGACATCTACCTCCGCGACGCCCGGCTGTCCGATGCGGAGCTCGCGCACGCCGCGGAGCTGATCGAGTCCGCGAGCGGGCGCGTGTGGACCGAGCAACAGGCCCAAGCACACCTGGCGCACGCGCTGGGGTGCCTTCGCGACGTCGGGCTGGACACCCGCGCCACCGCCGAGTTGGCGGCGCTGGCACGGCTGGCGGTACACCGCGATCACTGACAGACCCCCGAAACACGGGTGGTCTCCACCACGGAAGGGCGCAGGTGCGCGAAGCGATGCAACGGGCCGGCCGGAGCGGCGGCTACCTGGGCGGATGGCCGGTCGTGTCCACGTTGACCGTCACGCGTGGACCACCGAGCGGCGGAACTCGAGGCTAGCCGCCGACGCCATCACCAACTAGCCTGCCACGCGATCCGAGCGGACCGTGACCCCGTCTGAGCGGACTGTGACGAACTCGTGCATTACCTGATCCCGAGCGACCACGTCAACACGAACGGATCGACCACTCAACCATGACCACGTCCAGCGAGAGCATCATCCGCAATCCCTACGAGCGCGACGTCTTCCGCTACTACCACGAGAAGCGGCAGGACGCGATCAACCTGCTGCCTGGCGAACCGGACGGCTTCTACCACCACCACTTCGGAATCGGTGACTTCGACCGCTCGATCGCCGAGTTGCCGGAGAACGAGCGGGAACCCAGAGTCCTGGCGGAGATCCACCGGCTGGAGAACGCGCTGACCGAGCTGATCGTCGACGCGTTGGGTTCGGTCGAGCCCGACATGCGGATCCTGGACGCCGGCTCCGGGCGTGGCGGAACCAGCTTCGTCCTGCACGACCGGTTCGGCTGCGCCGTCGACGGCGTCAACTTCGCCGCCTACCAGGTGGAGTTCGCCCAGGAGCTGGCCCAGTCCAGGGGCTGTGCGGACAAGGTGCGGTTCCACCAGCGCAACATGGTGGACACCGGGTTCCCCGACGACTACTTCGACGTCATCGTGACGAACGAGACCACGATGTACGTGGACCTGCCCGAAGCGTTCGCGGAGTTCTCCCGGGTGCTCAAGCCGAACGGCCGCTACGTGCTCATCACCTGGTGCATCAACGATGCCGTCTGCACCGGCAGCGAGGACATCGACCAGATCGACAAGAACTACGTCAGCAAGATGCACCCGCGCAGCCGCTACTTCGCCGAGCTGGCCAAGCACGGCTTCGTGCCTCGCAACGTGCTGGACTTCAGCCGGGACGCCGTGCCCTACTGGGAGCTGCGCCAGCTGTCCGGACACCGCACCGGAATCGAGGAGGCGTACCTGTCCGCGTACCGGCAGGACGCGATCCAGGAGATCATCGTGGCTACCGACCACGTTCCGGGCACCCCCGGGGAGCAGGCCTGATGGGTGGAACCCTGTGTTCCCAGCCTGTACGGGACCAGGTCGATGCGGAGCTGACCGCGTTCTTCGACGCGACCGTGGCCGCGATGGAACCGGACGTCGCCGATCTGCTGGACTCGCTGCGGCCGATGCTGACCGGTGGCAAGCACGCGAGTACCGCGTTCTGCCACGGCGCCTACCAGGCCGCGGGTGGTGACGACACCGCCGCGGTCTGGCCCCGGGTGTGCGCCGCGCTCGAGGTCGCACACCTGGCGATGCTCACCCACGACGACATCCTCGACCGCTCCGCCACGCGCCGCGGCCACGACTCGGCTCCCCGTGTCTACGCCGGTCAGCACGCCGCGGCGGGCTGGGCCGGCGACCCGGACCGGTACGGGATGGACATGGCGCTGTGCATCGGCGACCTGCTGGTCATCGAGTCCGAAGCGCTGATGGACTCGGCCGGCACCGACGCGGCGCAGGCGAAGGCGCTCATGCAGGTGACGCGCCAGATGTACCGGGAGGTGATCTACGGCGAGACCCTGGAGCTGCGGACCCAGCGGGACCGTGGGTTCCAAGTGGACAGGTGCGCGAAGGTCGCGCACTACAAGACCGGCCGCTGGATAGCGTCGACCGCCGCCTGCGGTGCGGTCGCCGCTCATGCCGACCCCGCGACCGTGGCGGTCATGGACCAGTTCGGCGAGCTCATGGGCTTCGCGTACCAGATGCGGGACGACCTGCTCGGGGTGTTCGGCGACCCGGCGGTCACCGGCAAGCCCGCCATGGACGACCTCCGCGACGGCAAGCCCACGGTGCTCATCGCCCTCGCGATCGGCCACGCGGACGCCACTGGCACGAAGATGATCGAGGACCTGTACGGAAAACCGGAGCTCAGCGACGACGACGGGAACATCCTGCGCGAGGTGCTGGCGGATTCGGGCGCGGTCAAGAAGGTGGAGGACATGATCGTCGCCCACATCGGGAAGGCGGACGAGCTGCTGTCCAGCTACGGTGCCGGACACTCCGACCTGCTCGCACTGGCCCGGTCGGCGCTGAACCGGTCGTCGTGAAGGACCGGATCCGCCGGACCCAGGAGCTGATCGGCCCGGCGTTGCGGTCCCGGGTGGCGGCGATGCAACCGGATCTGGCGCGTGCGGTGGGCTACCACTTCGGCTGGTGGGACGAGCACGGCGAGCCGTCCCACGCCGAAGGCAAGGCGTCCCGCGCCGTGATCTGCCTCGCCGCCTGCACCGCGCTCGGCGGCCGGCAGGAGGATGCCGTTGCGGCCGCCGCCGCGCTGGAGATGGTCCATCAGCAGTCGCTGATCCACGACGACATCATCGACGACGACACGATGCGCCGGGGCCGCCCGGCGGCGTGGACAGTGTTCGGCACGCCGGTCGCGATCGTGGCCGGGGACTCGATGACGGGCGCCGCGTTCGCGTTGCTGGCGGCGCCGGACGAACCGACCCGCCGCGCCGCGGCGCTCCTGCGGTCGGCCTACCTGGACGTGTGCGACGGGCAGGCCGCCGACCTCGCTCTGGAGGGAGACCTGGCGGCCACGCCCGAGGCATACGAGCGGATGTCGGTGGGCAAGGCCGGCGCGCTGTTCGGCGCCGCCACCGCCATCGGTGCGGTCATGGCCGGCGCCGGCGACGACACCGTCGAGCGGATGCGGCAGGCCGGCACCGACATGGGCGTGGCGATGCAGGTGGTCGACGACATCCGGTCCATCTGGCAGCCCAGCTCCGGCACCGGCAAGACCACCAAGGGCGACCTCGTCCGCGGCAAGCTGTCCTACCCGGTGATCGGCGCCCTGCGATCGCCGGACTCGGACGACCTCGCGCACCTGCTCCAGGAGCCGCAACACTGCGACACCGTGAAGGCGGCGGCGCTGGTGGAGGAGCTGGGCGGCCGGTCCCGGGCCGAGGAGTTCGCCCGGAACCGCCTGCGCGTCGCGTTGCGCGGGCTGGAGGCCGTACCGATGAGCGCGGCCGGTCGCGAGGACCTGCTGAACGTGCTGACCTGGGCGACGGCGACGCACCTGCTCGACCAGTTCTGACCGGTGCGCCTACCGGGTGCGGAACAGGGCGCGGGCGGCCAGGTGGTCGAGGACGTCGCGAGCCTCGCTGGTCAGCGGCGCGGCGGCGAGCGCCTCGGTGGCCTGCCGGCTGCGGGCGTGGATCATGTCCTCCACCACGTCGGGAGCACCCGTGTCCCGAAGCAGGACCCGCAGGCGGTCCGCGGTGGCGGGATCGATGTCCTGACGACCGTAGGCGGCGAGGAGCTCCTGCCGCTGGCTCGCCGTCGCCCGCTGCAGGGCGGTGGCGAACAGCACAGTGGGCTTCCCCTCCCGCAGGTCGTCGAGGTTGGGCTTGCCGGTGACGGCCGGATCGCCGAAGACGCCGAGCAGGTCGTCGCGAAGCTGGTACGCCTCGCCGAGTGCGGTGCCGAACGCGGCGTACGCGCGGTGGAGATCCTCGCCGGCACCGGCCAGCACGGCGCCGATACGCAGGGGAGGGGTGAGCATGTAGCGCGCGGCCTTGTAGGTGGCCACCCGCAGGCAGCGCTCGGGTTGGTAGTCGCGGTCGGCCTGGATCTGCAGTTCCAGGACCTGGCCGTAGACCGCGTCGACGTACATGCGGTGGTACAGCTCCACAACGGCGCGCTGGCGGTCCGCCGTGGTGCACTGGCTGATCAGCTCGTCCGCCCAGGCGAAGCACAGGTCGCCGAGGGTGAGCGCGGTCGCGTCCCCGAAGGACGCCGCCTCGCCGTGCCAGGCGTGGCGGGCGTGGTGGGTCGCCAGGCTGCGGTGGAGGGCGGGCTGGCCGCGCCGGGTGTCGGAGCGGTCGAGGATGTCGTCGTGGATCAGGAACGCGGAGTGGTTGATCTCCAGCGCCGCCCCCGCGGCCACCACGTCCTCGCCCGGACCGCGGCCACCGGCGCCGCGCCAGCCCCAGTGACAGAACACCGCCCGCATCCGCTTGCCACCGCTGAGCAGCAGCGGGCGGAGGGTGTCCAGATGGTCGGCGAGCCCGAGGTCGCGCAGGTGCGGCTGCTCCCGATCGAGCACGTTCGCGATCAACGCGTCCGTTTCGGAGCGGATCGTGGACAGTCGCGGATCGACCCCGGTCGCCGCGTCGGCGCCGCTGCCTCCGGTCACGGGGGAGGGCGAGATCCGCTGCCTCACAGGCACGTCTCCTTGAGCCTAGTCGTCCAGCCTGATCGTCCAGCTGAATCGTCCATTGTGGACTTCTTAGCCGCCCCCGGCGGCGCAGGCGACCTACGTATATCAGACCCGTGCGAGCCCTCGCCAGGACTGGACCGGATTGCTGGCCACGATCGACCATCGGCCCTATCGTCTACCATCGGCCGCTCAACAGAATGGTCCACCGAGGTCTCGGAACCGCCACGCAGCCCGGCGGATGAGAGGGTGTAGATGCGCGACGCGATCGAACTGGCAGGCAGGATCGTCGGCGAACTGGACCAGCGGCCGGTGGCGGGATCGGCGTACTCGACCGCTTGGGCCGCGAGGTTGACCTACGACGACGGCCGGCCGGTTTTCGATCAGGCAAGGGAATGGCTGCGTACCCACCAGCACGCGGACGGCTCGTGGGGCGGCACGGTGCCGAACCCGTACGAGCGGCTGGTCTCCACGTTGGCGGCCGTGCTGACCCTGTCCGAGCTGCCCGACGAGTGGGCGGCGCCGGCGGTGCGCGCCGGGGTCGGCTACCTCCGTGAGCACGCGTCGGACTGGCGGGACGCCGAAGGGCTTACCATCGGGTTCGAGATCATCGCGCCGTACCTGGTCCAGCAGGCGCGAAAGGCCGGCCTGCTCGAGATCGACTCGCTCACGGAGCTGGTGCGGCTGCGGGAGGAGAAGCTCGCGCTCGTCCCGAAGGGCGCGCTGGCCCGCCAGCCGACCGGGCTGCTGTACTCGCTGGAGGCGCTGGACGATCTCGTCTCGCTGCCCGACATGCTGAAGTTCGCCAACGACGACGGGTCGATGTCGAACAACCCCGCCTCGACGGCCGCGGTGTGGGCGCAGACGAAGGACCCGGCGGCGCTGGCCTACCTGCACGAGGCGGCGCGAACCGCGGGTGATGGCGGGTTCCCGGAGGTCTTCCCGATCGACGTGTTCGAGCCCGCGTGGACGATCTACGCGCTCGGCAAGGCCGGCCTCGTGCCGGTCGGCGCGAAGAAGCACGTCGAGCGCCTGGTGGAACTGAGCGGTCCCACCGGAAAGCCGCTCGGGGGCAGCGCGGAGTTCCCGATGAAGGACTCCGACTGCACCGCGGCGGCCGCGATCGTGGCGAAGGCCTTCGGCTTCGAGACGACGCCGCTGCTGGAGGCCCTGCTGCCGTTCGAGGCCGACGGTCACTTCGCCGGCCTGCCCCACGAGCGGTTCGCGCCGGTGAGCGGCAACGCACACGTGCTGGAGGCGCTCTCCCAGCAGCCGGACCGGTTCGCCCCGCAGATCGCCAAGGCACGCAGCTTCCTGCTCGACGCGCGCCGCGACTCCGCGTGGTGGAACGACAAGTGGGTCTTCTCCGACTACTACGCCACCGCACAGGCGGTCTTCGCGCTCGCCGATACGACGCCATCGGGCACGCTCGACGGAACCTGGCGGTGGCTGCTGGACGGTCAGCACCCGGACGGTTCCTGGGGTGCGGCCGGTGGGCAGCCGGAGGAGACCGCGTACGCCGTGCTCAGCCTGGACGCGCTCGCGCCGGTCCACGGGCCGGTTCCCCCGGACGCCTATCGCCGCGCGCACGCCTACCTGCGCGAACACCTCGACGCACCTCACTACGCCGAGCTGTGGATCGGCAAGGGCCTCTACACCCCGCCGACCGTCGTTCGCGCGGCCATCCTCGCCGCCTGTGTCGTCAGCCGGCAGGCCGGCGATGAGTGACGAGGACTTCGCCTCGGCCGCGCAGTGCCTGCACCTGTCGGCCGTGGGCCTGGCGACCTACGCCGATCTCCAGCGGTGGGCGGCGCGGGAATGGCCCGACTTCCCCCACCTGCACCTGGTCGCCGCCGGCCTCGGCGAGTCGATGGTCGCCCCGTGGGCCACGCCGGACCAGGTGCGGCTGAACGCCAGGATGGCCCTGTGGGCCTACGCCATCGACAAGTTCGTCGATCGCGAGGTCACCGAGCTCGCCGAGCTCGACGGGTTCATCGGCCGCTGCAACGCCATCGTCCGGACGGGCGAGCCCGACGACGGCCACCACCTGCTTGGCGTCCTTTCCGCCTGGCAGCGGGAGTTCGCCGAGCTGCCCGGCTACCCGGCGCTGGCCACGGTGTGGGAGCAGACGTTCGACGCCTGCATGCGCGGCCACCGGTACAACTGGGTCGTCGGCTGGGCACGCGAGCGGGGCGAGGAGCCGGAGACCAGCGTCGAGGAGTACCTCGAGCACCACGAGAGCAGCGAGGTCGGGCTGGTACAGGTGCCGCGGTGGGTGACCTACGGCGGCGCCGAACTGCCGAAGCGGCTGGACGTGCTCCTCCCGGCGCTCGACGACGTCTCGGTGGCGGTCCGGCTCGCGAACGACCTCGCCACCATCGATCGGGAGCGGGCCGAGCCGGGGCAGAACAACGTCCTGATGTACGCCGGCGTCTCGGCGGAGTGGGTGCGCGCGGAGTACGTCGACCGGATGGCGGTGCTGCGGCAACGCCTCGCCCCGCTCGTCGCCGAGGACTTCCTGCCCGCGGTCGGGCTCGTCCGGCTCGCCGAGTGGTCCATCGGCGTCTACGAGCGCAAGGAGATGTCCACGAACATGACCCTTCCTGCCGACGGAAGCGAGGTGCGAGCGCGGTGAGCGCCAACAGCACGACCCCAGCCGATCTCGGCGTGCCGGTCCGGGACTTCAACCACCACAGCGATCCGGGGATGCGGACCGATCCGTTCGCCGCGTTCGACCGATTCCGCGACGAACGGGTGTTCTGGACCACGGAGCTGGACGGCTTCTGGGTGCTCACCCGCTACGAGGACATCCGTGCCGTACTGCGGGACACGGAGACGTTCTCCAACCAGAGCACCGCGATTCCGCCGATCGACTGGACGCGCCGGCTGATACCGGTCGAGCTGGACCCGCCGGATCACGGCAAGTACCGCACCCTGCTCACCCGCTACCTGAACGGCCGCGCGGGCACCGCGATCGGGACGGCCGTGGAGCAGGAGAGCGCCCGGCTCGTCGCACGGCTGGCCCCGGCCGGCCGGTGCGACCTCGTCGCGGACTTCGCCCGCCCACTCCAGAATGCCCTGCTCACCGGGCTCTTCGGCGTGTCGGAGGACGAGGGACCCGACTTCGCGCGGCTGGCCGGCGACCTCGTCCAGGACAGCGAGCCGGCCCGCCGCGGGCAGGCGGTGCGCGACATCCTGTCCTTTGTGGAGCAAATGGTGACCGGGGCCTCGACCGGCGCCGGCGACGGACTGGTCGACTTCCTCGCCGGCGCGGAGGTCGACGGCCGGCCGCTGAACCGCGACGAGACGATGACCATGGCGTTCCTGATGGTCATGGCGAGCATCGAGACGCTGACCGGCTCCATCAGCTTCACCTTCCGCTACCTCGCCGAGCATCCCGAGCACCAGCGCCGGCTCGCCGCCGACCCCGAGTCGGCGGCCGCGGCCGCCGACGAGCTGCTGCGGTTGCACTCGATCGTCAGCATCTCCCGCGTCGTCAAGCGCGACACGGAGGTCGCCGGCGTCGGGATGCGCGCCGGCGACCGGATCCTGCTCAGCCTCTCGCTCGCCGGACGCGACCCGCACCAGTATCCGGAGCCGATCGACGCGGACTTCGACCGCTCGAACCGCGCCAGCCACCTCGCCTTCGGCTACGGCGTGCATCGCTGCGTCGGCGCGCGCGTCGCCACCGTCGGGCTCACCGCGGCGCTGCGCGACTGGCACGCCGCCATCCCGGAGTACTCGGTGCCGCAGGGATCCGTGCTGGTCACCGGCGGCGGCGCGGCGTGCTCGCTGCAAAGCCTGCCGCTCACCTGGAAAGCCTGACGGCACAGACGAAACAGTGGCGGCCGCCTCCGGACGTGGAGGCGGCCGCCGCTGCGTCGTACTCGGTCAGGCGTCCTGGATGATGAGGTCGGCGGCGCGCCAGGCCATCGCGGTGACCGGCCCGTTGAGGTTGCCGGAGACCAGGGTGGGGAACACCGAGGCGTCCACCACGCGTAGGTTCGCGACCCCGCGCACCCGCAGCCGCGAGTCGACCACGTCGTCGTCGTTCGGGCCCATCGCGCAGGTTCCGACGGCGTGGTAGCCGGCACTGCCCACGGTGAGCTCGAAGTCCAGGATCTCCTCGTCGGTCTCGACCGCGGGACCGGGCAGGGTCTCGTGCACCACGCGCTTGGCGAGCGGGCCGGTGCCGAACAGGCCGCGCAGGGCGCGGAAGATGGCCACCCCGGTGGTGCGGTCGTGCTCGGTGCCGAAGTAGTTGGTGTCGATGTCCAGCGGCGCATCGGGATCCGCCGAGGTGATGTGGACGTGGCCCTCGCTGTCCGGGCGCAGGGCGTAGCCGATGCCCATGATGCCCGGCTCCCGCTCGATCTCCAGCGCCTTGCCCTGCTCCCGCGGCGCGATCGAGAACGGCGCGATCTGGAACTGGGCGTCCGGGCGGTCGAGCTCCGGGCGGGTCTTGAAGAACCCGACGATCTGGAACGAGGGTGCGCCGAGCACCCCGCCGCCGCTCGCCTGGTACTCGGCCGCGGCCGCCTGCTGGCCCTCGGGCGTCGCCAGGAACTTGTTGTACCCGAGGTCCTCCACGAGCCGGTACTGCATCTGGAACGCGCGGTGCTCGCGCATCCGGTTGCCGAGGTTGGCGCGGTCCAGCAGGACCTCGACGCCGGCGGCCGACAGCACGTCCGCGGGACCGATGCCGGACAGCTGGAGGATCTTGGGGGTGGCGATCGCACCGCTGGCGAGGATCACCTCGCGGGTGGCGGTGGCCTCGATGCCCTTCTCGTCCTGGCGCCCGCGCACGCCGACCGCGCGACCGCCCTCGATCACGACCTGGTCGACGATCGTGCGCACCGCGACGGTGAGGTTGGGCCGGTCCATGACCGGGTGCAGGAACGCGCTCGCGGCGCTGACGCGCTGGCCGTTGCGGATCGTCGCCGTCGCGTAGCCGATGCGCTCCTCGTCGGTCTCGTTGAGGTCCTGGGCGCGCTGCCAGCCCAACTCGGTGCCGGCGGCGAGCACGTCCTCGAACAGCGGGTCGGGCTCGTTGAACGTGGAGACCTGCAGCGGCCCACCGGTACCGCGCATGTCGGAGGCGCCGAGCGGGTTGTCCTCGACCTGCTTGTAGGCGGCCAGCATCTCGTCCCAGCCCCACCCGGGGTTGCCGAGGCGCTCGAGCGCGTCGTAGTCCGCGCGGCTGCCCCGGTTGTAGACCATGCCGTTGACGGAGCTGGATCCGCCGAGCGTCTTGCCGCGCACCCAGAACTCGGGTTCCTGGGCCGGTCCGAACGGCCGGGTCGGGTAGTGCCAGACGGTGGTCGGGTCGCCGAGCAGCTGGACCGCGCCGGCCGGCATGGCGATCAGCGGGTTGGTGTCCGTATCACCCGCCTCGACCAGCAACACGCTGACACCAGGGTCCGCCGAGAGGCGGTTGGCGAGCACACACCCCGCCGGTCCTGCGCCGACGATGACGTAGTCGAACTGTGTCACGGAAACTCCCGTTCTTGCTTGCGTCGTCCCTGCAGTGGGTCTTGAGGTCCTGCTCACCACCGACGGCGTCACGCGGCCGGCGGGCTGCTCAACGATCCGACCAGAAAGACGTCGACCGAGGTCACGAGGGTCCGGATCCGAAGAACTCAGCACGGCACAGTAGTACTCCCGGTCGCATACCGGTAGATGGTTGGGCAGACCACTGGCGGGATACCCATCAGACCTGTTCAGCGGGGATATCCGATTGGGATTCGTACACTGTGGACAGTCAAATTCGCGCTGGCCGGGGTCCGGGGCGGCCGAATTGGGCGGCGAACCGTTCGTAGGGTTCACAGTGGAGGCGTTTCCCACTAAGGTGCGCGTCGATCGACAGCAGACGGTGAGCCGGAGCACGGAGTCACCTGGCGGCAGGTGCGGGAGCCGGGTAGCGCGACCCACCGGTACGCGAGGCGGCGGATTCGGGAACATAGGGTGGTTTCCGGCGGCTCAGCTGTAGACGGTGGACATCGGACGCGAGTGCCCGGCCTGCACGGGCCCGATCGCCTGTCGGTATTCTCTGACCGGCTGCGGCTCTTCGGCGTAATCACCATTGGTAGGTTCCACTGCGGAGCGTTAACCCACTAGGGTGCCTCGGTGATCGGCCCCTGACGTCCGCGGGCGCGCCGATCCACCGCGCTGAACATTTGTGAGGAGTCGGGTTGTGAGGCTTGCCAGGCGAGGCAGCAGGCGCAAGAGCATCAGGCTTCGGATGCTCGCCATCGTGCTCATTCCCAGCGCGACGTTGCTGATCATCGGCCTCGGCGCATCCGGCTACCTGGTCAACGACGGCTATGACGCCCAGGAGTGGGCGACGACGATGCAGGAGACCGCCGCTCCCGGCACGGCCTTCGCCGCGGCGGTCCAGGAGGAGCGCCGGCTGAGCCTGTTCGTGCTCGGCGGGGACAAGGCAGCCGCGCCGGCGTTGGCGAAACAGCGCGCGGCCGTCGACCAGTCGCTGGTCGGCCTGCAGTCGTTGTCCGCCAACCTCAGCAAGCTCAACCCGGATGCCCTCAAGGAGGGCAACGCGGCGATGCAGAAGCTGTTCGCGCCGCTGCCACAGATCCGCAAGGGCGTCGACGCCGGTCAGGTGAAGTCGCTCGACGTCTACGGGTACTACACCCAGCTGCTCGAAGCCATCAAGCTGGGCCTGCAGGGCCTGGCGAAGACCGCGCCGGACACGACGACGGCGGTCGAGGAGTCGACGGCCACCGTGCTGTTCTCCGTCGCCGACGCGATGTCGCGGGGCCACGCGCTCGCGGTCGGCGGGGTCCGCGCCGGCGGCATGACCGCCGAGGAGTACCTGGAGTTCTCGCGCCAGACCGGCCGTTACCACACCGACCTCGAGTCGGCGGTGCCCGTGCTGCAGAAGGACTTGCAGGAGCGCTTCGGTCAGCTCGCCGCGTCCGCCGAGTGGAAGCGGCTGAGCGAGATGGAGTCCGCGCTGCTCCTGCGCGGGCCGCGACCGTCCGAGACGGAGCCGGACAACCGCAAGCTGCCGATGAGCATCCAGGAATGGCAGGCCTCGGCGGCCAAGGTGAGCGACGAGCTGCTGGACATGTACGACGCGCACCACCGCTACGCCGAGAGCTTCGCCGCGCAGACCGGCAAGGAGACCTTCCGCAACTCGCTGATCGGCGCGGGCGCGATCCTGCTCATCATGATCATCGCCGCGGTCGTCGCGGCCCGGCTGTCGAACCGGGTGGTGAAGCGCCTCAAGCGACTGCGCGCGGACACGCTGGAGCTCGCCGACACCCGCCTGCCGCGGATGGTGCAACGGCTCCGCGGTGGCGAGCAGATCGACATCAGGCGCGAGGTGCCGAACCTGAACTACGGCCGGGACGAGCTGGGCCAGGTCGCCGAGGCGTTCAACATCGCCCAGCGCACCGCCGTCGGCGCGGCCGCGCAGGAGGCCGAGATCCAGACCGGCGTCAAGGCGGTGTTCCTGAACATCGCGCACCGCAGCCAGGTCGTGGTGCGCCGCCAGCTCGAGGTGCTCGACAAGGCCGAACGCGACCAGGAGGACCCGGACCAGCTGGAACTGCTGTTCCAGCTCGACCACCTGGCCACCCGCGCCCGGCGCAACGCCGAGAACCTGATCATCCTCGGCGGCGAGCGGCCGGGCCGCCAGTGGCGCAACCCGGTGCCACTGGTGGAGATCGTGCGCAGCGCGATCGGCGAGACCGAGCACTACCGGCGGGTGCACACGGCCCGCCTGCCCGAACTGATGATCTCCGGGACCGTGGTCGCCGACCTCATCCACCTGCTCGCCGAGCTGGTGGACAACGCGACCGCGTTCTCGCCGCCGGACTCCCGGGTGGAGGTGCGCGGCAACACGGTCGGCAAGGGTGTCGTCGTCGAGGTGGAGGACCAGGGACTGGGCATTCCCCGCGACGAACGCGAGGAGATCAACGACTACCTCCAGGACCCGCCCGACTTCGGCGTGATGGCCCTGTCCGAGGAGGCCCGGCTGGGCCTGTTCGTGGTGTCCCAGCTCTCCGCCCGGCACGGCATCAACGTCACGCTGGTGGACTCGGCCTACGGCGGCATCCGCGCGATCGTGCTGGTCCGCTCCGCCCTGATCGCGTCGAGTCAGGGCGGCCAGGGCGAGGGCGGGCAGCAGAACGGCCGGACGGGCGGCACGCGGACGGACCTGCCCAGGCCGCGGCGGGAGCTGGTGCTCGAGGAGAGCGGCGGGCCGACGACGGCGCCGGTGCCCACCCAGGTCCGGCCCGAGTGGCCGGACGATCTCGACCCCGAGCCGACCGTCCAGTGGTCCGCCGCCGCCCAGCAGGGCTGGCCGGCGCAGGAGAGCAGCAGCTGGCCGGCGCAGGCGCACAACGGCGCGCAGCCACCGGCCAACGGGAACGGCAACGGGAACGGGAACGGCAACGGTCGCGGGCACGGCGCCGTGCCCCCACCGTCGAACGGCGGCGCCCAGCAGCACTCCGAGGGCGGCCGGCCGGCGTTGCCGCGCCGGCGTCGGCAGGCGAACCTCGCGCCGCAGCTGGCGGCCGACGCGGCCGACGCACCGGACCAGAACGTGCCCGACGAGGACCCGCTTCCGTTGGCGGAGCGGGCCCGCAACCGGATGTCGGCGTTCCAGCGGGGTACCCGCGACGGCCGGTCAGCCCCGTAGGGCGGCCGTCGCCTTGAGTTTTTCTTCCAGAGCGGAGCAGGACAGAGGTGTCATGGACGAAGCCAATCCAAGCGATCTGAACTGGTTGCTCGATGACCTCGTCGCGCGGGCGGTCGGCGCCCAGCACGCGGTGGTGTTGTCGACCGACGGCCTGTGCGTCGGGCGGTCACGCGGCATGAACAGAGAGGACAGCGAGCACCTCTCGGCGATGGCCTCGGCGTTCCAGAGCCTCGCGCGCGGGGTGGGCCGGCACTTCGGCGGTGGGCAGGTTCGGCAGACGGTCGTCGAGCTGGACCACGCCTTCCTCGTGGTGACAGCGGCTGGTAACGGCGCCTGCCTGGCGTTGGTAACCTCCGACGACGCCGACATCGGCATGATCGCCTACGAGATGAACCTCATGGTCAAGAAGGTCGGTAAGTATCTTGTCGCGAAGCCCCGCGTGCCCGGCTCCAGCATGTGACCCGCGTAGACCATGAAGCACGGGCGGGATTCCTGGTACGACGACGACAATGGTCCGTTGGTGCGGCCCTATGCAGTGACGCGTGGTCGGACCAAGTCCTCCCGGCACGACCTGAACCTGATCACCCTGGTGGTGGCCAGCGCTTACGAGAGCCCGACGATGGATCCGGAGTGTGCCGAGATCCTGCGGATCTGCCAGTACCCGCTGTCCATCGCCGAGATCAGCGCCGCGCTCGGGCTGCCGCTCACCGTGGTCAAGATCCTGGTGTCGGACCTGATCGATCAGGGGTACCTGAACTTCAGTTCGCCACCCTCACCCATGGACACGGACATCCCCGACATGAACATCCTGCAGGCGGTACTCGATGGCATCCGTAGGCTCTAACCCATCCGGCTCCGCGGCCCTGGGAACCTCGGCGCTCAAGATATTGGTCGCCGGTGGATTCGGCGTCGGCAAGACCACGCTGGTCGGCTCGGTGAGCGAGATCCCGCCACTGCGCACCGAGGAGATGATCAGCGAGGTCAGCGGGGGAGTGGACAACCTCGCCGGCGTGGAGAACAAGCACACCACCACGGTCGCGCTGGACTTCGGGCGCATCACGCTGAACGACGCGCTGATCCTCTACCTGTTCGGCACGCCGGGCCAGGAACGGTTCTGGTTCATGTGGGACGAGCTCGCCCTGGGCGCGCTCGGCGCGGTGGTGCTCGCCGACACCCGCCGACTCGAGGGCAGCTTCGCCGCGGTGGACTTCTTCGAGCGGCGGCAGATCCCGTTCATCCTGGCGGTCAACAACTTCTTCGGTCAGCAGTTCTACAGCGTCGACGAGGTGCGCGAAGCGACCGACCTGGACCCGCACGTGCCGATCATGCAGTGCGACGTGCGGCAGCGGGAGTCGAGCAAGGCCGTGCTGGCCACCCTGCTGGAACACCTCATCGGGATCGCGTCGCAGCGCCAGGCGAGCTGATCGCGCCACGAGGTGTCGCTCAGGTGACCGGGAACGGCGGCTGCCACCACCACGGCGTGGTGCCGAGCTCGATGCGGTCGACCCATTTGACCCACCAGAAGCCGCGGCGCCCGGGTGCGACGATCCGCGCCGGATACCCGTGGCCGGGCCGCAGCGGCGCACCGTTGACCGTGGTGGCCAGCAACAAGTGGTCGAGATCCCGGACGGGGAACCGGATCCAGTAGCCGGTGACGGAGTGGACGTACAGGCTGCGCGCGTCGCCCGCCTCCGGGAACAGCTCGCGCAGGGGCACGCCGGCCCAGTCCTGCTCGGCGTACCAACCTGAGGTGCAGTCCAGCGTGGCGCGTACCCGGGTGGCGTACCCGGAGAGGTCGGGCAGGGTCAGCTCGCGGGTCGTGCGGCCGTCGCCGAGGGCGAGCCGCCAGCGGTCCGGGTCGACGGCGGGGGTGGAGTCGTCGAGCCAGCTGTAGCTCGGCATGGCCGCCGCGTCGAAGGAACCGGTCTCGTAGGAACCCGTGAAACGCCGGCCCGCGCCGGGCAGGCCGGTCACCGAGACGACCGCGGTCTGCGCGACGTACAGCCCGGCCGCGCCCGCGGTGAACACGCCTGCCCGCAGCAGCGCGCGGCGGGACAGGTCGGCCCGCCGCGGCCGGGACCGCCGGGCGAGCACGTGCCAGATAACCAGTGGCAGCAGCGCCAGCGCGGCGGCGATGTGCAGCCACAGGCCGAGCTCCCCGGCGACCGTGCGCACGAGGCCCGTGGTGTACCCCAGCCCGGCGAGCAGCGCGGTGCCGGCCAGGACGGCGAGGAGCACGGACAGCCAGCGGGTCCGGCGGGCCCGGCGCAGGCCGTGGCGGACCACCCGGCCCTTCCACGGCACCAGCAGCACGACCGCGAGCGCGACCACGCCGTGTGCGATCACCACCCACCGGCCGCCGGCCGAGCCGTTCGCGACCGCGCCGAACCCGGTCGCGAACGCCAGCAGCAGCGCGACCAGCAGCGCCACGTTCGTCCGCCGGGCACCCGGTCCCCGCAGGATCCGGGTGAGCCGCGTGCGCCGCCCGCGTGCTGGGTCGGCCGGGGGCACCATGCCGCCGACCGTAAGCTCCCGCCGGTGCGCGCGACAGCGGCCGTAAGACTCTCGTGATACTCAGCCGGTTGCCTTGCGGGCCTTGAGCACGACGTCGGCGACGTGCCCGGAGCCTGGCGGCGCGGGGGAGACGCGCGGCCGGGTCTCGTTGACCTGGATCGTCCACGAGCCGTCCAGGGCCTCGGCGACCTCGTCCGGCCGGTAGTACGCGTCCGGGTCGAACTCCGGATCCAGGTGGTGGTGGTGCGCGCCGTCGAGGTCGTGCCCGACGACGAGCAGCGTCCCGCCGGGCGCGACCGCGGCGATCAGCGACCGCAACGCGCCGGGCGCGGACCGGGGCAGGGGAAAGTAGAGCGCCGACACCAGGTCGAACGTCGCCGCCGGCGGCGGGGACGCGGTGATGTCGCCGTGTGTCCAGGACACTTTTGCCTCGCCGGCGGCGGCCGCCGCCCGTTCGAGCGCGACCCGCGAGATGTCCACGGCCGTCACGAGCCACCCGCGGCCGGCGAGCCACAGCGCGTCGCCACCCTCACCGCAGCCGAGGTCCAACGCCTGACCCGGCGGCAGGCCGGCCGCCTCCACGAGCAGGGCGCCGTTCGGCGCTCCGCTCCAGAGCCGGTCCTGCGTCAGGTACTTCTCATCCCAGGTGCGCTGATCCATACCCGCACAGTGCGCCGGCGACCGCGGTCCCGCAACGTTCGTTGCCGATTCGGCAACATCGGGCCGGTCACCGGCCGCGCAGGACCGTCGCGCCGTCGTATCCCACGGTGTGGGAGATCAGCTTGGCGTAGCAGTCGTCGACGGGGATGTTCCAGCCGTCACACCAGGTGTTCGCGGACGCGCCGCTGTCGTAGGGAGCGGGCACGACGGTGACCCAGAAGTCGTCGGCCTTGAAGCTGCTGTACTCACCCGAGTACAGCAGCAGCGCGTCCGGGTGCCGTGCCTGAATTTCCCGGAAGTCCCGCAGGATTTCCACCTGGTCGTACGTGATGCCTTTCGCCCGCAGGCCCGGGCGTTTCGCCGACAGCTGCGGTACCCACCGGCCGACGAGCGCCTCCACCTCGGGGCGGTCCGCGGCGAGCAGTGCGTCGAGCTCCGCGAGAGCGGTGTCCGCGGCCGGTTCGGACGTCACCGGGGCCGGCGCCTTCGGCGCGGGATCGCTGGTAGGGGCCGGGCGAACGGGGCCGGGCGCGTCGGCTGGCGGCCGGTAGCCGGGGTCGGCCACCGGGGTGCCCGCGGTGGTGGTGGTCTTGCCGAACAAGGCGACCGCCGCGACCGTCGCCAGGACGACGACCGTCGCGCAGAGGGCCCCGATGACACCGCTCCGGGACTGCCGGGCGTAGGTCGTCATCGAGTCCTCCGTGATTTCCGCAGTGATTTCGCCGTGAATTCCGCCGTGAATTCCGTGACGATTCCTCCCGGATGGGGGTCGTCGATTGAGAGCCGGCGTTACCGGACGCGCATGGCGGGCTGGGGCGGGCAAGACTTCACCGGCTGAGCCCGGGATTCGCCAATCCATGACACCCGACACGACCGGGTGTCATAACTTGATTGATTCCAGAAAATGGGCCAGACTTCGGGCCGTGCCCACGACGCCGGACTTCGAGCGCATGCTGCGCGGGGTCGCACTGCGTGTGACGCGCCCCCGAGTGGCGGTGCTGTCCGCGGTGCACGACCATCCGCACGCCGATACGGACTCGATCATAGGTGTCGTCCGTGCGGACCTCGGCGGCGTGTCCCACCAGGCCGTCTACGACGTGCTGCGCGCGCTGACCGCGGCGGGCCTGCTCCGGCGCATCGAGCCGCCGGGCTCGGTGGCCCGCTACGAGGCACGGGTCGGGGACAACCACCACCACGTGTCGTGCCGGTCGTGCGGTGCCATCGCCGACGTCGACTGCGCCGTCGGCGATGTCCCGTGCCTGACCGCGTCCGACGACCACGGCTTCACCATCGACGAGGCCGAGGTCATCTACCGGGGCCTGTGCCCCGGATGTTCCATCGCAAGCAGTGCTTGAGCACTTTCGATGCTTGAGCACTTTCGATCCCGGAAGGAATCCCGTGGCAGACAGTCCTGACGCCGTTGTCGGCGAGATGAATGAGGAAGGTGCGGGCGGATGCCCGGTCTCGACCGGGCGCTTCAACCACCCGACCGAGGGCGGTAGCAACCGCGACTGGTGGCCCAACGAGCTCAACCTGGCGATTCTCCGGAAGCACTCCGCCGCGTCCGACCCCATGGACGCGGACTTCGACTACGCGGCCGCGTTCAACACCGTGGACCTCGACGAGCTGGCCAGGGACGTCGACGAGGTGCTGACCACCTCGCAGGAGTGGTGGCCGGCCGACTTCGGCCACTACGGGCCGTTCATGATCCGGATGGCGTGGCACAGCGCCGGCACGTACCGCATCGACGACGGCCGCGGGGGTGCCGGCGCCGGCATGCAGCGGTTCGCGCCGCTGAACAGCTGGCCCGACAACGGCAACCTCGACAAGGCGCGCCGGCTGCTCTGGCCGGTCAAGCAGAAGTACGGCCGCACGGTCTCGTGGGCCGACCTGATGATCTTCACGGGCAACCGTGCCCTGGAGACGATGGGCTTCAAGACGTTCGGCTTCGCCGGCGGCCGGCCGGACGTCTGGGAGCCCGACGAGGACGTCTACTGGGGCCCGGAGCGCACCTGGCTCGGCGACGAGCGCTACTCCGGTACGCGCGAGCTCCAGAACCCCCTGGCCGCCGTCCAGATGGGTCTCATCTACGTCAACCCGGAGGGCCCGAACGGCACCCCCGACCCGCTCGCCGCGGCCCGCGACATCCGCGAGACGTTCCGGCGCATGGCCATGAACGACGAGGAGACCGTCGCGCTGATCGCGGGCGGTCACACGTTCGGCAAGGCCCACGGCGCGGCCGACCCGGACGAGCACGTCGGCGCCGAGCCCGAGGGTGCCCCGCTCGAGGAGCAGGGCCTGGGCTGGCGCAACACGTTCGGCAGCGGCAAGGGCCGCGACGCGATCACCAGCGGCATCGAGGTCACCTGGACGCCCACCCCGACGGCGTGGGACAACAGCTTCTTCGAGACGCTGTTCGGCTACGAGTGGGAGCTGACCAGCAGCCCGGCCGGCGCCCACCAGTGGCAGCCGAAGGACGGCGCCGGGGCGAACACCGTGCCGGATCCCGAGGACGGCTCGCTCTCCCGCCCGCCGACGATGCTCACGACCGACCTCGCGCTGCGGCTCGACCCGGTCTACGAGCCGATCTCGCGGCGCTTCCTGGAGAACCCCGACGCCCTCGCCGACGCGTTCGCCCGGGCCTGGTTCAAGCTGACGCACCGCGACATGGGCCCGATCCAGCGCTACCTCGGACCGCTGGTCCCGCAGGAGCGGCTGATCTGGCAGGACCCGGTGCCCGCCGTGGACCACGAGCTCGTCGGGGCCGGGGACATCGCCGACCTCAAGGGCCGGATCCTCGACTCGGGGCTCCCGATCGGCCAGCTCGTCGCCACCGCGTGGGGGTCGGCCTCGACCTTCCGCGGCAGCGACAAGCGCGGCGGGGCGAACGGGGCGCGGATCCGCCTGGCGCCGCAGCGGGAGTGGGACGTCAACGAGCCCGACACGCTGGCGACGGTGCTGCGCACGCTGGAGGGGATCCAGGAGTCCTTCAACAGCGCCCAGACCGGCGGGAAGAAGGTCTCGCTCGCCGACCTCGTCGTGCTCGGCGGGTGCGCCGCGGTCGAGCGGGCCGCGAAGAACGCCGGGCACGACGTCCGGGTTCCGTTCACGCCGGGCCGCACGGACGCGTCGCAGGAGCAGACGGACGCGGAGTCGTTCGCCGCGCTCGAGCCGGTCGCGGACGGGTTCCGCAACTACCGCGGGAAGGGCGACCGGCTGCCGTCGGAGTACCTGCTGCTCGACCGCGCGAACCTGCTGACCCTGACCGCGCCCGAGATGGCCGTCCTCGTGGGTGGCCTGCGGGTGCTGGGCGCCAACGTCGGGGAGTCCTCGCTGGGCGTGCTCACCACGGCGCCCGGGTCGCTGACCAACGACTACTTCGTGAACCTGCTCGACATGGGCACGGAGTGGCACGCGACGTCCGACGACGCGGAGGTCTTCGAGGGCCGCGACCGCGCCACGGGCGAGGTCCGGTGGACCGGCAGCCGCGTCGACCTCGTCTTCGGGTCGAACTCGGAGCTGCGTGCCGTCGCCGAGGTCTACGCGAGCGACGACGCGCGGGACAAGTTCGTGCGTGACTTCGTCGCGGCGTGGGACAAGGTCATGAACCTCGACCGGTTCGACGTGTCGGAAGCCTGATCCCGGTGTCCAGGCCGGCCGCGCGCGCGGCCGGCCTGGACCAGGTCGGGTACTCCAGCCGGCATGGTTCCGGGCGAGTGTGCAATGTGACATAGTACTGGCGTGGATGTCCTGGTGATCGGCGCCGGGATGGTGGGTGCCGCCTGCGCGTACTACTGCGCCGCGGCCGGCCTGCGCGTCGGCGTGGTGGAGCGTGGCGCGGTGGCGAGCGGCACGACCAGCTCCGGTGAGGGCAACATCCTCGTGTCGGACAAGGAGCCCGGACCCGAGCTCGACCTCGCGCTGCTGTCCATCCGGCTGTGGGCGGACCTGGGCGCGCGGCTCGGTGCCGAGCGGTTCGAGCTGCACGCCAAGGGCGGGGTCGTGGTCGCCCGCGACGACGGGTCGGCGGCGGCCCTCGACGACCTGGCCCGGCGGCAGCGCGATGGCGGGGTCGACGTGACCGTGGTCGGCACGGCGGAGCTGGCGGAGCTCGAACCGAGGCTCACCCGCGACGTCGCCGGTGGTGCGTACTACCCGCAGGACATGCAGGTGCAGCCCATGCTCGCGGCGGCCGAGCTGCTGGCGCACGCCCGGGGCATGGGCGCGACCGTGCACACCGGCACCGAGGTCGTGGGCTTCCTCCGCGACGACGACGGCGCCGTGGCGGGCGTGCGGACCACGGCCGGGGACCTCGTCGCGCACCGGGTGGTCAACGCCGCCGGCACGTGGGGTGGTGACCTCGCGGCGCTCGCCGGGGCACCGGTGCCGGTGCTGCCGCGCCGCGGGTTCGTCCTCGTGACCGAGCCGCTGCCGCCGCTCATCCGGCACAAGGTCTACACCGCCGACTACGTGGCCAACGTGGCGAGCGACGACGCCGGGCTGGAGGCCTCGGTGGTCGTCGAGGGCACCCGGGCGGGCACCGTGCTGATCGGCGCCAGCCGGGAGCGGGTCGGGTTCGACCGGTCGATGTCCCTGCCGGTGCTGCGGACCCTCGCCGCGCAGGCGGTCGGGCTGTTCCCGTTCCTCGCCGAGGTGAACCTGCTCCGCGGCTACCTCGGGTTCCGGCCGTACTGCCCCGACCACCTGCCGGTCATCGGACCGGACCCGCGGCTGCCGGGGCTCGTGCACGCGTGCGGTCACGAGGGCGCCGGCATCGGCCTGTCCACCGCGACGGGACACCTCGTCGCGCAGGCGCTGACCGGGGTGGAGCCCGACCTGGACCTCGCCCCGTTCCGGCCCGACCGGTTCGCCGTGCCGGCATGAGGACGTTCTCGTTCGCGGGCAAGGAGATCGCCGCCGAGGCCGGGCAGAGCGTCGGGGCCGCGCTGATCGCGGCCGGGTACCCGTCGTGGCGGACCACGCGGCACGGCGGGGCGCCGCGGGGCGTGTTCTGCGGCATCGGGATCTGCTTCGACTGCCTCGTGATCGTCAACGGCCGGCCCAACCAGCGGGCCTGCCTCACCGAGGTACGGGACGGCGACGCGGTCGAGCCGCAGGAGGGGACCGGCCATGACCGCTGACATCGCCGTCCTCGGCGCCGGACCGGCGGGGCTCGCCGCCGCGGCCGCTGCGCACCGGGCGGGTGCGCGGGTCACCCTCGTCGACGCCGCGAGCCGGGTCGGCGGCCAGTACTGGCGGCACCGCGACGGCGACGACGGTGGGGGTGCTCCCCGGACACCCGTGGACTTCCGGCCCGGCCACGAGATCTGGCACGTCGAGCGCACCGCAGGCGGGTTCACCACCCACACGGGCGCCGGCGAGATCCGGTCCCGCACCGTGATCGTCGCGACCGGCGCCCACGACCGGCAGCTGCCCTTCCCGGGCTGGACCCTGCCCGGCGTGTACACCGCCGGCGGCGCGCAGGCGCTGCTCAAGGGGCACGGGGTGGTGGTCGGCGACCGGGTCGTCATCGCCGGCACCGGGCCGTTCCTGCTGCCGGTCGCCACGGGGCTCGCCGCGGCCGGGGCGCGGGTGCTCGGCGTGTTCGAGGCCGGGTCGCCGCTCGGCTTCGCCCGCCACCCCGCCGCCGTGCTGCGCAACCCGGCCAAGCTCGCCGAGGGCGCGGGGTACCTGCGGCTGCTGCGGCGGCACCGGATTCCGTTCCACACCAGGCAAACCGTGATCGCCGCGCACGGCGACGACCGGGTTCGCGCGGTCACCGTCGCGACGCTCGACCGCGCGTGGCGGCCAGTCGCCACGCGGGAGGTCGCGTGCGACGCCGTGGCCGTCGGGTACGGCTTCACGCCCCGGCTGGAGCTCCCGCTGCAGCTCGGCTGCGACACCCACCTCGACGCCGACGGCAGCCTCGTGGCCACGGCCGACGACCGGCAGCGGTCCACCGTGGCGGGCGTGTACCTGGCGGGCGAGGTGTGCGGCGTCGGCGGCGCGCAGCTGTCCCTTGTGGAGGGTGAGGTGGCGGGGCGGCACGCGGCGGGCGCGGAGCCCGACGCCCGGCTGCTGCGCCGCCGGGCCGCCCTCCGGTCGTTCGCGGCCGCGATGCACCGCACCCATCCGGTCCGGCCCGGGTGGCAGGCCTGGCTGGCCGGCGACACGGTGGTCTGCCGGTGCGAGGAGGTCCCCGTCCGCGCCATCCGGGACGCTGTCGCGGACCTCGGGGCGAGCGAGCCGCGGACGGTGAAGCTGCTCGCCCGGCCGGGCATGGGGCTGTGTCAGGGCCGGGTGTGCGGGTACGCGACCGCGTGCCTGACCGGACCGGTCACCGCGGACGGGCTGCGTGGCCTGGCGACCCGCCCCATCGCGGCACCGATCTCCCTCGGCGCCCTCGCCGAACAACACGCCGAACAACACGCGCAACACCACGCCGAGCACCATGCGGAGGAACCATGACCAAGCCGTGGCACGGAGTTCTGGTGGCGACCGCGCTCCCGTTCGACGACTCCCTCGCCGTCGACCACGACCGGTACGCCGAGCACGTCGCCTGGCTGGCTGCGCACGGCTGCCACGGCGTCGCCTGCAACGGCTCGCTGGGGGAGTACCAGACGCTCACGCCGCAGGAGCGGGCGCGCGTGGTGACCACCGCGGTCGCGGCCGCGCCCGACGGGTTCACCGTGATGCCCGGCGTCGCCGCGTACGGTGCCGCCGAGGCGCGGCGCTGGGCCGAGCACGCCGCCGAGGCCGGCTGTCCGGCCGTGATGTTGTTGCCGCCCAACGCCTACCGGGCCGACGAGCGGGCCGTGCTCGCGCACTACCGCGAGGTCGCCCGGGTCGGCCTGCCGGTCGTGGCCTACAACAACCCCATCGACACCAAGGTCGACCTGGTCCCCGAGCTGCTGGCGGAGCTGCACCGGGAGGGCCTGATCGCCGGCGTCAAGGAGTTCACCGGCGACGTGCGGCGGATCTACCGCATCAACGAGCTGGCGCCCGGGCTGGACGTGCTGTGCGGCGCCGACGACGTGGCACTGGAGCTGGCGGTCGCCGGCGCGCCGGGCTGGGTCGCGGGCTACCCGAACGCGCTGCCCGAGGCCTGCGTCGCGCTGTGGCGGGCGGCGTCGGCCGGTGACGTCGCCAAGGCACTGCCGCTGTACCGGCTGCTGCACCCGTTGCTGCGCTGGGACTCCCGCACGGAGTTCGTCCAGGCCATCAAGCTGAGCATGGACATCGCCGGGCGCCACGGCGGCCCGTGCCGCCAGCCGCGCGTGCCGCTGACCCCCGAACACGAGGCGGCCGTGCGGCAGGCGACCGAGCACGCTCTCACTGAGGGACTGTCGTAGTGCGGGCCAAGCGGGTCTTCCACGCCGTCGACTCCCACACCGAGGGGATGCCGACCCGGGTGATCACCGGCGGGGTCGGCGTCATCCCCGGCGACACGATGTTCGACCGGCGGATGCACTTCATCGCCAACCTCGACCACCTCCGCCGGCTGCTCATGTACGAGCCACGGGGCCACTCCGCGATGAGCGGCGCGATCCTGCAGCCACCCGCCCGCGCGGACGCCGACTGGGGCGTGGTGTTCATCGAGGTGTCCGGCTGCCTGCCCATGTGCGGCCACGGCACCATCGGCGTGGCCACCGTGCTCGTGGAGACCGGCATGGTCGAGGTCACCGAGCCGCTGACCACCATCCGGCTCGACACCCCGGCCGGCCTGGTCGTGGCCGAGGTGGCCGTCACCGACGGGGTGGCGCGCTCGGTCACCATCCAGAACGTGCCGTCGTTCACGCTCGGGCTGGACCGCGTGGCCGACGTGCCCGGGTTCGGCGAGGTGCGCTACGACATGGCGTTCGGCGGGAACTTCTACGCCGTCGTCGGCCTCGAGGCGCTCGGCCTCCCGTTCGAGCGCGCGGCCGGCCAGCGTCTGCTCGACGCCGGACTGTCCATCATGGACGCCATCGACGAGCGGGACCGGCCCGTGCACCCGGAGAACCCGGACATCGCCGGCTGCCACCACGTCTACCTCGCCGCGCCCGGCTCCACCGCGCGGCACTCCCGGCACGCGATGGCCATCCACCCCGGCTGGTTCGACCGCTCGCCCTGCGGCACCGGCACCAGCGCGCGGATGGCGCAGCTGCACACGCGTGGCGAGCTGGCGCTGCACACCGACTTCCGCAACGAGTCGTTCATCGGCACCCACTTCACCGGCCGGCTGGTCGGGGAGACCGAGGTGGGTGGCCTGCCCGCGGTCGTACCGACGATCACCGGCCGCGCCTGGCTCACCGGGACCGCGCAGTACTTCCTGGACCCCGACGACCCGTTCCCGCAGGGCTTCCGGCTGTGATCCCGGTTCGTGCCGCGGTGGCGGCGCTGCGGGCCGCGCTGCGCGCCGGGCTCGATCCGGAGGCGGGCGCGCCCCGCTCGGTGGTCCCGGTCACGCACGGCCAGCTGCTGCTGATGCCTGCGGAGTGGGGCCGCTACGCCGGGGTCAAGGTGGCCAGCGTGGCGCCGGACAACCCCGCCCGGGGGCGCCCGCGCATCCAGGGCACCTACCTGCTGCTCGACGCGGCGACCCTGACCCCGCTGACCACAATGGACGCTCAGGAGCTGACGGCGGTGCGCACGGCGGCCGTCTCCGCGCTGGCCGTCGAACTGCTCGCCCGGCCGTCCGCGGCCCGCCTCGTGGTGTTCGGCACCGGCCCGCAGGCCCGCAGCCACGTCGCGGCGATGCGCGCCGTCCGGCCGATCTCGGACGTGGCGGTGCTCGGCCGGTCGCGCACGGCCGAGTTCGCGTCCTCGGTGGACGGTCGGGCCGGTGCGGTCTCGGACGTCGCGGCGGCCGACGTGGTGGTGTGTGCGACCACGTCCCGGACCCCGCTGTTCGACGGCGGCCTGGTGCGGCCCGGCACGGTCGTCGTGGCGGTCGGCGCGCACGAGCCCGACGCACGCGAGGTCGACGACGTGCTGGTGGGCGCGTCGATGGTGGTGGTCGAGGCCCGGTCGGCGGCACTGCGCGAGGCGGGCGAGGTGGTGGCGGCGGTGGCGGCCGGTGTGCTCGATCCGTCCACTGTGGTCACCCTGGCGGACGTCGTGCGCGGTGCGGCGGCGGCCGATCGGGCGCGGCCGGTGTTGTTCAAGAGCGTCGGCATGGCATGGGAGGATCTCGTGATCGCGGCGAGCACCTGGGAGCAACGGTCATGACGGGGGACGGACTCGCCCTGCCGGCGCTGGGCGCGCGGCGCAACCTGCGCGAGGAGATCACGCAGACCCTGCGCGCGGCGGTGATCGCCGGGGAGCTTCGCCCCGGCGTCGTGTACTCGGCGCCGAGCCTGGCCGCGCAGTTCGGGGTGTCGCCGACGCCGGTCCGGGAGGCCATGCTCGACCTCGCCGGCGAGGGGCTCGTGGACACCGTGCGCAACAAGGGCTTCCGGGTCACCGCGCTGTCCGAGAAGGACCTCGACGACCTGTGCGAGCTGCGCGCGCTGATCGAGGTGCCCACCGTCCGCCGGATCGCCGAGGCCGGCGTGCCCCCGTCGGTGCTGGCGGAGCTGCGCCCGCTCGCGGCGGAGATCGAGGCGGCCGCCACCCGCGGCGACCTCATCGCCCACGTCGCCGCCGACCTGGAGTTCCACCTGCGGCTGCTCGGCCTGGCCGGCAACCGGCACCTGGTCGAGACGGTGCGCTCGCTGCGTGCCCGCTCCCGGATCTACGGCCTGCGCGCCCTGGCCGACCGCGACGCGCTGGTGCCGTCCGCGCACGAGCACGCCGAGCTGCTGGACCTGCTGGCCGCCGGCGACGCGGACGGCGCGGAACGGCTGATGCGTCACCACATCGCGCACGTGCGCGGTATCTGGGCGTCCACCACGAGCTCGCCCACCACCTGATCGCCCCCCGCGGATCGATCAGCGGCCGCCGGTCGCCGGGCCGGGTGCCCACAGCCGGTCGGCGTCGCCGGCGGCGAGGCGGCCCCGGTAGACGTCGATCTTGTGGTCGATGAGCTGGAGGTTCTCCTGGAGCTCGGCGAGCCTGGCGGTCACGTCGGCGCGGTGCGCTTCCATGAGGGCGAGGCGTTCGTCCTCGTTGCCGTGCCCGGCGGAGACGAGCTGGGCGTAGCGCCGGATGGTCTTGATGGGCATGCCGGTGGCCCGCAGCCGGGTGCAGACGGTGATCCATTCGAGGTCGAGCCGGTGGTAGCGCCGCCGGCCGGTGTGGGTGCGGGGGACCGGCGTGACGACCAGGCCGGCGCGTTCGTAGTAGCGCAGCGTGTGCACCGTGACCCCGGTGCGGCGTGCCGCTTCGGCGATGGTCACGCCCGCGTCGGGTTCCGGCGTCGGCTTGACTTCGAGCACGCTCTAAATTCTAGGGTCGGTGTCATGGGTCCTTCAACTGGCGAGCTGAGCCGGCGCCGGCGGTTGCTGGTGCTCGCGATCTGCTGCGCCAGCATCGTCGTCGTGGTCATGGACATCTCGATCGTCAACGTCGCGCTGCCGGCGATCCGCCGGGACCTGCACGCCACGGTGTCCGGTCTGCAGTGGACGGTCGACGCGTACACGTTGGTGCTGGCCGGTTTCCTGGTGCTCGCCGGGTCCACGGCCGACCGCGTGGGCCGCCGGCGGGTGTTCCGGGTGGGGCTCGCGGTCTTCGGGCTCGGCTCGCTGCTGTGCGGGCTGGCGCCGGGCATCGGGTGGCTGGTCGCGGCGCGCGGCCTGCAGGCCGTGGGCGGCACGATGCTCAACCCGGTGGCGATGGCGATCGTGGCCACCACGTTCCCCGACCCGGCCGAGCGGGCCCGGGCGATCGGTGTGTTCGGCTCGATGTCCGGCCTGGCGCTGGCGCTGGGCCCGATCCTCGGCGGCGCGCTGGTCGACGAGTTCGGCTGGCGGTCCGTCTTCTGGGTCAACGTGCCGATCGCGGCCGCCGCGATCGTGTGCACGACGCTGTTCGTGCCCGAGTCCCGCGCCACCCGGGCGCGCCGGTTCGACCCGGTGGGCCAGGTCCTGGTGATGCTGGTGCTGGGCTGCGTCGTCTACGCGATCATCGAGGCCGGGCGGCTGGGCTGGACCTCACCGGTCATCGTCGGGCTGCTCGCGCTTGCCGCGCTCGGCGTGCTGGGCATCCTCGGCTACGAGTCGCGCCGCGCCGACCCGCTGCTGGAGCTGCGCCTGTTCCGCAGCGTGCCGTTCAGCGCGGCGATCGTGATGGGACTGTGGGGGTTGTGCGGGTTCGCCGCGTTCCTGTTCATCACCACCCAGTACCTGCAGGACGTGCGGGGCATGGCCGCGCTCACCGCGGGGCTGTGCCTGCTCCCGGTCGGCATCATGATCGTGCTGCTCTCGCCGGTCACCGGGCGGCTGGTCGGCAAGCGCGGCTCCCGGGTGCCGCTGGTGGTCGCCGGGACCGCGCTGGCACTCGGCGGCGCGACCTCGCTGTGGCTCGGGCCTGGCACGCCGCTGCCCGCCGTGCTCGCGGTGTACCTGCTGTTCGGCATCGCCCTGGGCACCATGAACCCGCCGATCACCAACACCGCCGTGTCCGGCATGCCCCGCTCGATGACCGGCGTGGCCGCCTCGCTGACCTCCGCCGGCCGCCAGACCGGCACCACCCTGGGCGTGGCCATCGCCGGCACGATCGTGAGCGCGGCTCCGGCCCGGGGCGGATCGGCGTTCACCGGCGCGGCCCACGGGGTGTGGTGGCTGGTGGTCTGCCTCGGCACGGGCATCCTCGTGCTGGGCCTGCTCAGTACCGGACGCCGGGCCCGCGAGACCGCGGTCCGGGCCGCCGCGTTGTTCGACGGCCTGGACCGCGGCGCGGCCCGGCGGGTGCCGGCTCAGCCGTCGTAGCTCGCCTGGTTCACGGCGAAGACGTTGCGGTTGCCGGCCCCTTCCTGGAGCGTCCACAGCAGATCGGGGTTGGTCGCGTCCTCCCAGTAGGAGATGCTCTCGCCGGCGCTGACGAACGGGTAGGTCTTCGAACCGGTGGCGGCGGCCCAGTAGTAGAGCTCCTTGTTGCCCGAGGAGTTGAACCACCAGCGGCCGTTGTGCGAGGCGACCCCGTTGAGCTTGTACCAGGGCAGCTGCAGCGCCTGGCTCGACGTGGTCGAGGCGGCGAAGGTCCCGCTCGCGGCGAACGGGTAGCGGATGGCCCGCGGCGGGCGGTTGGGGTACTTGTCGCAGCCGGACGGGCAGGTGTACTCGGTCATCACCATCGACTTGCTGACGCGGTCGAGCGAGATCGTCGACCAGGACAGGTTCGTGCCCGAGGTGGTGTGCGAGGCGACCGTGCCGATCTGCGGCAGGACGTAGGCGTAGTTGTGCGCGTAGTAGACCCCGTCGTGCAGGCCGATGTCGCCGGCGGCGCCGCCGGTGTTGGTCTTGAGGATCTTGCGCATGTCGAAGACCCGCATGCCGCGCCCGGTGTCCGCGACGTAGAGGTAGTCGCCGTACCAGGACACGCCGCCCGCGTGGATCGGGATGTCCTTGAAGTTGGGCGTGGTCGCGTTGCCGGTCGGCTCGACGAGCAGCACCTTGCGGTACTTGTTGGGATACGTGGCGTCCCAGTCGACCAGCGTGATCCGGCTGCGCTCCTGGTCGCCGTCGCACGCGTCCTTGGTGTACCAGCTGACCACGACCAGCTGGTGGCCGTCATAGTTGCCGCCGTCGGCCGTGCCGACCGCGTCCCGGCTGGTGGTGATGCCCTGCGGGTAGCTCTTGCAGTCGGAGTTGTCCGTGCTGTCGAACCGGAACCCGTCGGCCAACCCTGGCACGGAGAACGAGTCCGGCAGCCCGGTGCGGTCGTGGTTGGCGTTGTCCATCACCGTGTGGACCGGAGCGACGCCCAGCTTCGTGGTCAGCGCGGAGTTGACCGCGTCGAACTGGTGGTAGTCGGCGGTGACCGTGTACTCGCTCGTGGGCAGGTTGACCGGCCCGGCCGCGGCGGTCGCGGAGAACGGACCGGTGAGCAGGCCGGCCACGACCGCGACGGACGCGGCACCGGCGGCGATGACTATTCGACGACGAACTGACATGAGACTTCCCCCTGAAGCCGATTTCACTGTGCGTAAAAGCTATGGCCGCGCCGCGGCCGTGGCAAGTCCCCGGCTCGGCGAGTTGGACGGTTTGTTTCCCACTGAGCGAGCGGACCGGGCCGGCCGTGGACGACCGGCCCGGTGTCCCTCGTCAGCCGCGCTTGAACTCCTCCCAGGTCACCTTCGCCACCTTCGGGCCGTCGTCCGGCGCCTGGTTGGCCAGGCCGTTGCGGCCCAGGTAGTAGTCGCCGATCTGGTGCTGGGCCGCCGGGGACATGTCCGTGTCGGAGATGGCCGCCGCGTGGATGTGGAACGGCCACGGGCCCTGCGACGGGGTGCGCCGCCACGCCGCGAAGCCGACCTCGCGCAGGCCGCGCACGATCTTCGTCTGCGTGGCCGTGGACAGGCCGCGCACGGAGATGTCCAGCACACCGCCACCGTCGTGCGTGCCGGCCGAGTCCGGGTCACCGCCCGGGTTGTAGGAGCCCTGCGTGACCGTCAGCGTGCGGCCGATCCGGGCCTCCGCCTTGGCCAGCATGGCCTTCGTGCGCGCGTTCATCGTCGCGCCGTGGCTGCTCAGCCGCGACCCCGGCGTCAGCGCGCGCGTCACGGTGAACCGGCCGGAGCCGAGCTTCTGCAGCGACGTCTTGCCGGGCAGGCCCGACGCGTCCAGTCCCGTGTAGCCGAGCTTGCGCTGGAAGGCCGCGTACGCCTCGATGGTCTTCGACCCGAAGTGGCCGTCCACGTACTTCGCGGCCAGCAGGTTCTTCGCGTCCAGCGCCTTCTCCACGGCCAGCACGCTGTCCTTCGCGCCCGGCGTCAGCGCGGTGTCCGGCCGCCGCGGGTCGATCTGCGCCGCCTTGACCACCGCCTCCATGTTCACCGACACGGCTGCCGGCGCCGGTTCGTCCGAACCGGACGCGGCGATCGCCGGCACCGAGATCGCCGAGCCGATCACCACCACCGCCAAAGCCACGCCCCCGACACGTATCCGCATGAGAATCCTCCTGGTGTCTGTCGAGTCCTGTGTAGACCTTCGTACCGCCCGGGCGTCAGCCGCAGTGTTCGTAGGGGCTGGTGTAGGCGGACGATCCGACCGAGCCGCCCCACTTCACGCACTTCGCTCCGGCTGCGCGGGAGACCGGGCCGGCGTAGTAGGCGAAGCTGCCCGAGTCCGCGGCCTTTGCCGCGCCCTTGACCTGCAGGGTCGCCGACACCGGTGACTTCTTGCCCAGCGAGGTCGACTTCAGCGTGGTCACGCAGTTCTTCCTGCTCGACGCGTTGTACAGCAGGTACACCCGGCCACCGGTGACCGCGTGCGAGTCGATCACCGAGAACCCCGACCCGCACACCTCACCCGGGCTGTACGGGTTGGTCGCGCCACCACACTTGTTGTGGCTGGTGAAACCGGTGTGCCCGAAATACGGCACCGCCCGGCCGTCCAGCACCACCTTGCGCACCGACCCGTTCACGATCTGCTCGTAATGCAGATGCGGACCGGAGACCCCACCGGTCGCCCCGGCCTTGCCGATCTGCTGACCCAGCGCCACCTGCTGGCCCACCGACACCTGCTGGACCGACAGATGCGCATACCGGGTCCGGAACCCGCCACCGTGATCGATCTCGATCCACCGGCCGTAACTATCCGCACCCTCATTGTCCACACGCGACACCTTGCCGCCCGCCGACGCCAACACCGGCATCCCGGTGATCCCCGACTTCTGGAAATCAACCGCGTTCGCCGGCCGGTGCCCCGAGAACGTCGCCGCCGTGACCGTCACATTGCACTTGAACGGCACCTGAAAATTCGGCGCCGCCACCGCCTCCGGTGACCCACCCGAGGCCACCGCCACCGACACACCCGCCGCACCGGCGACAACCGCCGCCGCCACGGCCACCAGTTTCCGTACTGATCGCATCAAACGCCTCCGCCAAGCAGGGTCCGCTTTTGATGTGACGCTTGACGGTGCCGATGTCACACCCGTTCCATCTCCACGCAGATCCCGTGAATTTCCCCCGGACGGCCACCGACGATGACGAGCGGATGGCGTAACAGCCTGTGCCGCCTGGCCCAGCGGTCCGCCGCGGCCGGAACGGCCGCGGCGGCCCGCGGTCATGCCTTGCCGATGGCCTTGATGATGCTCGGCCGCACCTCGGCGGCGCTGATCACGGCGTCCACCGAGCCGACCTCGACCGCGCGGTGCACGCTGTGCACGCGGTCGAACTCGGTGGCCACCTCGGCCAGCTTGTCCGCGCGCACCGACGCCCGCACCTGCGCCAGCGTCTCCGTCAGCTCGGCACGTTCCGCATCGGCGGTCTCGGCGATGCGCGCCTCCAGGTCGGCGACCCGACTGTCGGTGGCGGTCCGCCGGTTCACCTCGCCGGTGAACACCACCGCGGCGGCGGGCGCGCCGCCGATCACCGAGGCGAACGAGCCCTCGACGGCGAGCACCGTCATGTTCGGGTTGAGCGCCTTGGAGAACACCACGAACGCGCCGCCGTGGTAGCGGGAGATCACGCAGAACACGATCGGTCCCGCGAAGTTCACGATGGCGCGGCCGATCTCCGCGCCGTACTCCAGCTGCAGCTTGCGCATCGACTCCGGCGACCCGTCGAAGCCCGACAGGTTGGCCAGCACCACGAGCGGCCGGTTGCCGCTGGCCGCGTTGATCGCGCGGGCCGCCTTCTTCGACGAGCGCGGGAACAGCGTGCCGGCCGTGTACGTGTCCGGCCCGTCGGTGGGCGGGAAACCGCGCCGGGGCACCGATCGCGACTCGATCCCGAGCAGGCACACCGGCCGGCCGCCGAGATGCGCGTCAGCCACCACCGCGGTCTCGGCGTCGGCCATGCCCGCCCAGCGTTCCAGCAGGGCGTGGTCCTGGTCGGCCACCGCGTGCATCACCGTGCGGATGTCGAACGCCTTCTTGCGGTCCGGGTTGGCGGTCGCCGAGAAGATCTCGCCGACCGTGCTGAAATCGCTGCCCGCCAGCGCATGCGGGTAGTCGGAGATGTCCCGGTCGTGCGGGTCGGTGGTGCCCGCGTGCCGCGGGCCCGCCTCACCCGGCGCGACGTAGGTGTGGTCGTAGTGGGCCATCAGCACGTCGCGGGCGGCGCCCAGGCTCGGTGCCCAGTACTGCGCCTGCCCGTTCGGCCCCATGACCCGGTCGTAGCCGCCGATGCCGAAGTTGTCCTCGGCCGACACGCCGCCGGAGAAGTCCAGCGACTGCTTGCCGGTCAGCACCATGGCCGAGTCCGGCGTCATCACCAGGATTCCCTTGGTGTGCATGAGCATCGTGGCCTCGGCGTTCCAGTACGGCTGCGCGCCGACGTTGATGCCCGCGACCACGACGTTGATCTCACCGCCGGCCTGGGTGAACGTGACGATGCGCTTCAGCGCGGCCGCCACCCAGTCCATGTTCTCGGTGCCCGACGTCATCGAGATGCGCGCACCCGCGGACAGCGCGAACCACTCCACCGGGATGCCGCGCCGCTCGGCGAGATCCAGGGCGGCGATCACCCGCGTGCACTCCGGCTCGGACAGCGCGCCGAGGGACTTCGTCGGGTCACCGAGCAGCACGACGCGGGACATCCCCTCGGGATGCCGTTCGGTCGGCGTGCTGACCACGCCCACGACGATCGCCGCGGTGTTGTGGCCCTTCGGCCGGTCGACCGGCACGAGCGCGCCGTCGGGGTCGATGTCGGGGTCGAGGTCGTACTCGGCGAAGTCGCCGAGCATGCCGGTCAGCTCGTACGGGTACACCGTGTTGCGGCTGCTCGCGCGCAGCACCTTCTGGCGGTAGTCGTCGACCGGCTCGACCGGCTCGTCCGACGGCTCGCCGACGGTCAGCTCGGAGCCGCCGGTGGCGTCGAAGCTGATGCGCACCGCGACCTTGGCCAGCTCGCCGCTCCTCGGGTTGCGCTGCCGCGCGATGAACAGGATCTCCTCCAGCCCGGCGCCCGCGGTCGTCGGCAGCACCCGCTCGGCGATCATCTCCAGCTCCGCGCGGGTGATGTCGCTCGCCGGCCAGACGTAGACGACGATCCGGTTGGTGTTGAAGCGGGTCGTCGACGGCCGCCGCGACTGCGCGCGGCGGATCGAGTCGAGGCAGGTGGCGATGGTGTCCTCGGCCGTGGGCAGGGCGACCAGCCGCCCGTCGTGCTCCCGCAGCTCGGTCAGGTCGCGCACCTGCGCGAACGCGACGAGCCGGTCGTCGGACGGGTTCTCCCGCGCCACGCACCGGAAGAGGTAGACCTCCTCGTCCGACGACGGCAGCCGGGTGAGGTCGAACTTGCTCAGCCGCTCCAGCTGCATCCGCTGCGCGATGTAGGGGTGCAGGCCGCGGATCAGCCGCTCCTCGGTCATCCCGGTGGTCGACGGGCGGAACGTGAAGTGGTGGTGCATCACCGCGCCGCCGCTGCCCGCGACGGTGGCCGTGAGCCTGCGGACCCGGTGCGGGAACTGCTGCACGCCGATGACCTCGTGCAGCGCGGCCGCCATCGCGTCGGGCTCCTCGGGCTGCTTCTCCCACGCCAGGTAGATGTCGGCATCGAGGGTGTCCTTGCCGCTCGCCAGCTCCGCGAGCCCGCGCAGCGCGCCGGCCAGCGCGTCGAAGCTCACGGCGGCGGAGGCCACGCACGAGTCCGCGCGTTCGGCGACCACGAACGTGCAGCCCGCGACCTCGCTGGTGCGGACGGCGGTGAGGCCCTTGTTCCCGTAGTACCGCCGGGTCAGCACCTCCAGGATGATCGCGTTGTCCCGGTCACCGCGGACGAGCCGCTGGCCGAGCAGCCGCACCAGCGGCTCGGTGCTGCGCACCATCTCGGCGACGCGCTCCGCGCGGTCCGGCGCGTCCGGCGCGGCGTCCAGGTAGCGCAGGTGCTTGCGCACGCTCGCGTAGACGTGCGCCCGGTTGCGGCGCAGCATCGGCTGGGCGAACCAGCGGAAGACGACCGAGCGCGCCAGGTCGGCGACCGCGGGGAAGCGCAGCTGGGTGGCCGCGACCAGGTGCTCCAGCGTCAGGCCGGCGGTCTCGCGCAAAGGCTCGCCCGGCGGTGGCTCGGTCAGCCACTCCCGCAGCAGCGTGGTCACCACGGCGACGTCGCTGGACGCGCGGCGCTGCGCCAGGAAGATCCGGAAGACCGCGTCCTCCAGCTCCGGCGTGCGCTCCAGCCCGGTCACCCCGTAGTGGGCGAGCATCTGCGTGAGCCGTTCCTGGAACGCCTCGGGCAGCCCGGCCCGCTCGGCATCGAGGCTCTGCAGGTAGGTGTAGAGGTACTCGCGGGGGCTGTGCACCTGGGTGTCCGCCGTGGCGGCGGTGATGTCCGCGCCCGCCGGGCGGTTGCGGGTCAGCTCGGACAGGTCGGCGAACACGTCGAGCAGCTCGATCTCGCCCGCCAGCGGCCGGCCGTTGCCGCGCGCGACCTCCGACCTCGCCGCGACGTAGCCGTCCAGCACCCGGTGCTCGCCCCGCGGGTCGGCGTCGAAGCCGAGGAGCAACCCGCGCAGGTCGCGCAGGCCGGCCGCGAGCCGCTCGGCCACGGGCAGCTCGGTGGGCTGCGCCGGCAGGTCGACCTCGGCCTCGGCGGCGGTGTCCGGCGTGTCCGCGTCGTCGCCGTCGCCGAGCGGCTCGAGTCGCAGCAGCGGCGCCCCGGTCTCGACCAGGCTGCCCACCGTCACCGAGCATTCGCGCAGCCGCGCGCGGAACGGCGCGCGCAGCACGGTTTCCATCTTCATCGACTCCAGCACGAGCACGGGCGCACCGGCCTCGACCTCGGCCCCCACCGCCAGCGGCGTGGCGACCACCAGGGCGGGCGCGGGCGAGCGCACCACGCCGCCCTCGTCGTGGCTGATCCGGTGCGCCACGCCGGCCACCTCGACCAGGTGCGTCGGGCCGTGCGCGTGGGTCACCACCCGGAACCGCGTGCCGTTGACCACGACCTGGCCGGTCTGGCGGTCGAAGCGCTCGATCTCCACGTCGGCCGGGTGCGGCGTGCCCTTGCCCGCGGCGATCGCGACGCGGAACCGGTTCGGCGTGATCCGGCCGACGTGCACCCGGTAACCGGCGCCCCGCAGCTTGAGCTCCACCGGCCGGGCGGTGTCCAGCTGAACCTGCGGGCGCCCGCCGTGCGCGGTGGCCAGCAGCTGCTGGCGGGCGACGTGCTCGGCGTCCTCGTAGGCCTCGATCGCGGCGACGGCCAGCGCCACCGCCGAACCCCGCTGCGCGACGAGCCGGCCCTCGGCGCGGACCCGGTCGATCCAGCCGGTGTCCGCGCTCGCGTCGATCACCTCGGGCTGGTCGAGCAGGTCGAGCACGAAGCTCTTGTTCGTCGCGCCACCGGCGATGATCACCGTGGTCTGGGCCATCGCGCGGCGCAGCCGGCCCAGGGCCTCGTCGCGGTCCCGCCCGTGCGCGATGATCTTGGCGATCATCGAGTCGAAGTCGGCCGGGATGGTGTCGCCCTCGCTGACGCCGGTGTCCACCCGGATGCCGGGCCCGGACGGCAGGTCCAGCCGGACGATCAGCCCCGGCGACGGGGCGAAGTCGCGGTCGGGGTCCTCGGCGTTGAGCCGCGCCTCGATGGCGTGCCCGATCTCGGCGGGCGGCCGGCCCGTCAACCGCCCGCCGGCCGCGACGTGCAGCTGAGCCTTCACCAGGTCCATGCCGGTGGTCGACTCGGTGATCGGGTGCTCGACCTGCAGCCGGGTGTTCACCTCCAGGAAGGCGAACCGCTTCTCGCCGGGGTGGTAGAGGAACTCGACCGTGCCCGCGCCCCGGTACCCGACCGCAAGGGCCAGCCGCTCGGCGGCCGCCTTGAGCTCGCCGGCCTGCGCCGCGGTCAGCACCGGCGACGCGGACTCCTCGATCACCTTCTGGTTGCGCCGCTGCACCGAGCAGTCGCGGACGCCCAGCGCCCACGCGGTGCCCTGCCCGTCGGCGATCACCTGCACCTCGACGTGCCGCGCGCCGGTGACCAGGCGTTCCAGGAACACCACGCCGCTGCCGAAGGCGCGCTCGGCCTCCATGCGGGTGCGTTCGTAGGCATCGGTGAGCTCGTCCGCGGACCGGATGACCCGGATCCCGCGGCCCCCGCCACCCGCGGTCGCCTTGAGCATGAGCGGGTAGCCGACCTCGCCCGCCACGCGGATCGCGGTGTCCAGGTCGTCCACCGCGCCGCGGCTCCACGGCGCGACCGGGACGTCGACCTCCTCGGCGATCAGCTTGGAGCCGATCTTGTCGCCGAGCTTGCGCATGGCCTCGGCACTCGGCCCGACGAAGGTCACCCCGACCCGCTCGCACAGCTCGGCGAAGGCCGGGTCCTCGGCGACGAACCCCCAGCCGACCCACGCCGCGTCCGCGCCGCTCTCGCGCAGCGCCCGCTCCAGCACCGCGAGGTCGAGGTAGGGTCGCGCGGACGCCGGGCCCAGGTCGTAGCCCAGGTCGGCCTCGCGGACGAACGTGGCCGTGCGGTCGGCGTCGGTGTAGAACGCGACGGTCTCGATCCGCGTCCCGGTCTCCGCGGAGAGCTCCCGGACGGCGTGGATCAACCGCATCGCGGCCTCTCCGCGGTTGACGATGGCGACACGACTGAACACCGACCGAGCCTCCTGCAGCAGACACGTGTTGGGCTGGCACACCCACTCCACCCTGAACACTCTCGTGTACCGACCGGTAGTGAAATGCCAGGACCAACTGTGCCACGCGCGAATACTTGTGGAGACCTGCCAAACAGCCGTGTTGGCCGGACCGACCGCCGGAAACGGCCGTGCCGCTCGGCACCGTCCTCGGCGGGCCGCTGGTGATCGCCCTCGAGCGGGTCCGGCGCCCCTGACCCGCGCCGCCACGTGCGGGTGCTCACACCGTATTCGCCCTCGCCACGGCCACCGGGAGGCTACTGTCGATCGGGGTCACCGGCGCCGCCACACGGTCCCGGCACGTCCGAACGAGGGCACTGGACCACGCCCGTTCCGCCGGGCGAACGAGAAGTTGGGGCGACGGCTTGCGATGACCGACCTGATCATCACCATCGCGCTGTGCGTGGCAGTCGCCATCGCCTACGCGACGGCGGCGCTCATCCAGTCGCGGCGCGCTCACCTGTCCATCGCCGAGCTGGTTCGCGTTCCCGTGCTGTGGGTGGCGCTCGGGCTCAACGTCCTCGGCGCCGGACTGCACGTCACCTCGCTGGCCTTCGGCCCGCTGTCGTTGATCCAGCCGCTCGGGGTGCTCACGCTCGTCATCGCCGTTCCCCTGGGGGCGCTGACGGCCCGGCGCCGGGTGACCCGGCTCGAGCTGAGCGGCATGACCAGCACGGTGATCGGCCTCGCCGGCCTCACGCTCATCATCACCACCGCGGGGGCGACCGAGACGCTCACCGCCACCGAGCTGGTCGTGCTGGTCGGTGCCACGGGTGCCCTCGTCGGCGTCCTCGGCGGGCTGGGCCGCCGGCGCGGCGCGTCCCCGCTGTGGGAGGCCGTCGCGGGTGGCGCGGCGTACTCCGTTTGCTCGGCCCTGTGCCAGACCGTCGTGGTGACCGTGGGCGACGCCGGGGCGGGCGCACTGCTGCGCGCCAGCACGATCCTCGCCGTCATCGCGGTCGTCGTGTTCGCGATCTCCGCGACCGTGCTCACCCAGCGCTCCTACCGCGCCGGCCTGGGCGCTCCCTTGGCGGTGACCAACCTGGTGAACCCCGCCACCGCGACGGCCATCGGCGTGATCCTCCTCGGCGAGCACCTGGCCACCAGCACTTTCGAGGTCGTCCTCGCCATCGCCTGCGCCGCCCTGGCCGCCCTCGGCGTCGCCCAGCTGGCGCGCGCCCGCGACGTCACCCGGCAGCCGGGTCAGACCGGTTCGCCCCTGATCGGTGCCACGCCGAACTGACGCCCGACGAACACCGCCACACCGCTCGACAAGGAACAGCCCGCCTCGTATAGTCCATCCGGAATAACCGGGCCGGACTCACCGGGAGGGAATAGTCGGCCATGTCCACCGCGAAGATGCCGTTGACCCCACTGGCGATGTCCGTGCTGGAGCTGCTCCACGAGCGGGACATGCATCCCTACGAGATGACCCAGCTGATGCGTGAGCGGCGGGTCGACTACCGGGTCAAGCTGCGTCCCGGCTCGCTGTACCACACGGTCGAGCGGCTCGAGGCCCAGGGATTCATCGAGATCGTCGACACCCAGCGGCAGGGTCGCCGGCCGGAGCGGACGGTCTACGGGCTGACCGAAGCCGGCAAGGACACCTTCGTCGAGCAGGTGCGCTCGATGCTCGCCACCCCGGCGCAGGAGTACCTGCGGTACACGGTGGCGCTCTCGGCGTCCAACGAGCTCGAGCAGGCGGACACGCTCGAGCAGCTCAGGATGCGCACGGTCAACCTGCGCGCGCAGCTCGCCGCCGATCAGGTGGTCATCGACCACGTGCTGGACCGGCAGCTGCCGCGGATGTACTGGATCGACTACGCCTACCTGCACCACCAGCGCCAGTCCGAACTGGACTGGACGGTGCGGTTGATCGAGGACCTGGAGTCCGGCCGGATCACCTGGCCGGACGAGGATCCGGCCGGCGCGCCGAAACTGTCCGTTGTGGACAACAGGGGGAGTGATGACGACAAGGCAAGTTAACCCGTGGGCCGCGCTGACCGCGCTGTGCATCGGGTTCTTCATGATCCTGGTGGACACCACGATCGTGACCATCGCGATCCCCGCCATGGTGCACGGGTTGGACACGGACCTGAACTCCGTCGTCTGGGTGATCAGCGTCTACCTGCTGACCTACGCCGTGCCGATGCTGTTCACCAGCCGCCTCGGCGACCGGTTCGGCCCGAAGCGGGTCTTCCTCGCCGGCATGGTCGTGTTCACCGCGGCGTCCCTGTGGTGCGGGCTGTCCGGCACCGCGGAGATGCTCATCGCCGCCCGCGCCGTCCAAGGGCTCGGCGCCGCGTTGATGACTCCGCAGACGCTCTCGTTCATCACGCACCTGTTCCCGCCGGCGAAGCGCGGCCCGGCGATGGGCCTGTGGGGCGGGGTCGCCGGCCTGGCCACGATCACCGGCCCGCTGCTCGGCGGCGTGCTGGTGGACAGCTTCGGCTGGGAGTGGATCTTCTTCGTCAACGTGCCGGTCGGTGTCGTCGGGATCGTGCTGACCGTGCTGCTGGTGCCGGACTGGCAACCCAGGCGGCTGCATTCGTTCGACATCCCCGGCATCCTGCTGTCGGTCGCCGGGCTGGGCCTGGTCGTCTTCGGGATCCAGAATGGACAGCACTACGGCTGGGGCACGGTGGCCGGCGCGATCAGCATTCCGGAGATCATCGGCGGGGGAGTGCTGCTGCTCGTCGCGTTCGTCCTCTGGCAGCGGTTCAACCGGCGGGAACCGCTCGTGCCCCTGCGCGTGTTCGCCAACCGGAACTTCTCCACCGGGACGGTCACCGCGACGGCCATCGGGTTCGCGATGACGGGGATGTTCGTCCCGCTGGTCGTCTACATCCAGAGCGTGCTGGGCCTGTCGCCGACCGAGGCCGGACTGCTCACCGCGCCGATGTCGTTGCTGTCCGGGATCATCGCGCCGTTCGTCGGCCGCCTGTCGGACCGGGCCAACGCCAAGTACCTGGTGTTCACCGGTTTCCTGGCGCTGGCCGCGGCGCTCGGGCTCATCGCCGTCCAGGCAAGGCCGGACACCGATCCGTGGTCGCTGGTCCCGGCGCTGCTGCTGGCCGGCATCGGCACGGGGTTCGTGTTCGCGCCGATGAGCAACATCGCGATGCGCTCGGTCGAGCCGGCGCTCGCGGGCACCGCCTCCGGCATCTTCAACACCTCCCGGCAGGTGGGCGGTGTGCTCGGCAGCGCCGCGATCGGCGTGTTGCTGCAGGCCAGGATCAGCGCCTCGATGAGCACGGAGGCGACGTCCGCGGCGCAGGCGCTGCCCCCGCCGTACCGGGCGGACTTCGTCGACGGCCTGTCGCAGGCCGCGAGCTCCGCCAACGAGCTCAGCGGTCCGGTCGGCGCCGCGGTGCCGGGCGACGTGCCGGCGAACGTCGTCACCCAGCTCCAGCAGCTCGCGGAGCAGGTCGTCCACAACGGACTGACCGACGCGGTCCGGGTGACCATGCTGCTGCCGATGGCGGTGCTGCTGGTCGGCGCGGGCGCGGCCCTGCTGATGCGGCGCAACCCCGCGCCGGAGCCCCCGGCGCCCGAGCCGGTCCCGGAGACGGTGCCGACCACCCGGTAGGGCAGACCGCCGCCGATGGTCGGTTCCGACCACCCGTTTCACGGACCGCTCACGGTCTGGCTCTAGGCTCCCGCCGCCAGATTCAGCAGAGGGAGTCATCATGGGAACGAAGGTTCGCTCGGCGGTAGTCGTCGGGCTCTTGGGGTTACTCGCCGCGTGCGGGGAGCAGGGCACGCCGGCCGCGGACGGGCAGTCGACAACGACGCCCCCGGCGACGTCGGAGTCCAGCGCGCCGGCCGAGGGCGGCGAGTGCCCGGCCGGCACGTACCAGGTCGAGTCGATCACCGCGAAGGACAGCGTCACGGTCAGCGGCCAGGAGGTGCAGGTCGCCGACGTGGAGGGGCTGACGCTGGCGTTCGCCGCGGACGGCACCTGGCAGCTCACCGGCAAGGGCGCCACGATCTCGGTCAGCGCCAGCGGCCTGTCCGCGACCGCCACGCTCAACGGCACGGCGACCGGCAGCTACGCCAAGTCCGGTGACAGCCACGTCTTCACCCAGAAGTCCGCCAAGGGCCGGATCACGCTCGACCAGCCGGTCGCCGGCGTCAGCTCGATTCCCATGTCCGAGTTCGGCCCCGCGATCGCGCCGTCGGGTGCTGCCACCATCGCCTGCACCGACACCGGCGCCACGATCACCGCCGAGAACGCCTCCCTCGAACTGACCGGCGGCGGCCAGGGCGCCGAGCCGCCGGCGGACCCGGCCGAACCGACCGCGGCCGAGCCGCCCGCCGGCGAACCCGCACCGGCGGTCTTCAACAGCTCCGGTCAGACCGGCTCCTACAGCTGCACCGGCGGGCCGGTCACGATCAACGGCTCGGGCAACACCCTGACGTTCTCCGGCACCTGCAAGGCCGTCAACGTCAACGGCGACAGCAACCAGGTCACCATCGCCTCGGCCGGCACCGTGAACGTCAACGGCGCCCAGAACCACCTCACGTGGACCGAGTCCGAGCCGCAGGTCAACAACAACGGCCAAGGGAACACCGTCACCCAGGGCTGATCGCTCGCCGACACCCCGCGTCGGAGGCCCGCGTCACCAGGGCCTCCGGCGTAGGGTCCGGTTTGTAGTCGACCAGGGGAGTTCCGATGGCCATGACGACGCACGTGCTGGAGACCCCTGCGGCCGACATCGTGTACGACGTGCGCGGTTCGCTGCCCGCGGCCGATGGCCGGCCTCCGTTGTTCATGATCGGCCAGCCGATGGATGCCGGCGGCTTCGCCACGTTGGCGTCGTACTTCCCCGACCGCACGGTCGTCACCTACGACCCGCGGGGGCTCGGCCGCAGCACCCGCAAGGACGGCCGGGCCGACAACGTGCCCGAGGTCCAGGCGGGCGACGTGCACGCGGTCATCGAGGCGCTCGGTGCCGGTGCGGTCGAGATGTTCGGGAGCAGCGGGGGCGCGGTGGCCGCACTCGCGCTCGTGGCGGCCCATCCCCGCGACGTGACCACCCTCGTGGCGCACGAGCCGCCGCTCATCCCGGTGCTCCCCGACGCCGCGGCCGCCGAGCGTGCTCGCGCCGGCGTCCGCGACGCGTACCAGGCCAAGGGCGCCGGCGCCGGCATGGCCGCCTTCATCGCGATGACGTCGTGGCAGGGCGAGTTCACCGACGAGTACTTCGCGCAGCCCCCACCGGATCCCAGCCTGTTCGGGATGCCGACCGAGGACGACGGCGCCCGGGACGACCCGCTGCTCTCCGACCTGTCCTGGCCCGTGAGTAGCTACCGCCCCGACGCCGTCGCGCTGGCCGCCGCGCCGACGCGGGTCGTGATCGCGGTGGGGGAGGAGTCCCGGGGCACCTTCACCGGCCGCACCTCGGTGGCCACCGCGGCGCTGCTCGGCCAGCAGGCGACCGTCTTCCCGAGCCACCACGGCGGCTTCCTCGGCGGCGAGTCCGGGTACGCCGGTCAGCCCGAGGCCTTCGCGCGCAGGCTCCACGACGTGGTCGACGGCGACTGAGCTCAGCGGCCTCCGCCACCCACGCGTGCGCCGGTCCCGGCGGTCCACTGTGGATGATCGCCGCCCGTCGCCCGGGTAGTGCTAACGTGGTGGTAGGTGAGCCGGGAAGTCTGGTCGGCAGGTTGATGTCGTTCGGCCGAGGAGGACCGTGCCGCACATTCCGCTCCGCCCGATTGGTTCCGGCCACGGTGCGCCAACTCGACCCCGCCGGGCCGCGGTAACGCCCGACACGAAGGGCGCCGTATGGAACTGTGGCTGATCTGGCTGGTGATCGCCGTGGTCCTCGGTGTCGCCGAGGCCCTCACCACGACGGCCGCGCTCGGCGTGCTGGGCGCTGCCGCGCTGCTCCCCGCCATCCTCGCCGCGCTCGGCACGCCGCTGGCCGTCCAGCTCGTGACGTTCGCGGTCGCCGCCGCGGCCGGGATCGTGCTCGTCCGGCCGATCGCGCTGCGGCACATGCACAAGCCGCAGCTCGAGCAGTTCGGCATCGACGCGCTCATCGGCAAGCGGGCCTACGTGGTGCGCGAGGTGAGCGACCGGGACGGTCTGGTGCGCATCGACGGGGAGGAATGGACGGCGCGCTCGTTCGACGAGGAGTCCGTCATTCCCGTCGGCGCGGCCGTCGACGTCATGCGTATCAGTGGTACTACCGCGTTTGTCTTTCCGAGGGGTGAGTGATGGTGTTGTCGGCTGCGTTGATCGCGAGTGTGTTGGTCGCGTTGTTGGTGATTGTGGTCGTGATCCGGACGGTGCGTATCGTGCCGCAGGCGCGGGCGCGGAACGTCGAGCGGCTTGGCCGGTACAGCCGGACGTTGCAGCCCGGGCTGAACTTCGTCATCCCGTTCATCGATCGGGTGTACACGGCGATCGATCTGCGTGAGCAGGTGGTGTCGTTCCGGCCGCAGCCGGTGATCACCGAGGACAACCTGGTCGTCGAGATCGACACGGTGCTGTATTTCCAGGTGACCGACCCGCGGGCGGCGGCCTACGAGATCGCGAGCTACCTGCAGGCCGTGGAGCAGCTGACCGTGACGACGCTGCGGAACGTGGTGGGTTCCATGGACCTGGAGCGCACGCTGACCTCGCGGGACACGATCAACAGTCAGCTGCGGGGAGTGCTGGACGAGGCGACCGGCAAGTGGGGTATCCGGGTCAACCGGGTGGAGATCAAGGCGATCGACCCGCCGAAGACCATCAAGGACGCCATGGAGAAGCAGATGCGCGCCGAGCGGGACAAGCGCGCGGCGATCCTGGGTGCCGAAGGGCAACGCCAGTCCCAGATCCTCACCGCCGAGGGTGACAAGCAAGCCGCGGTGCTGCGCGCCGAGGGCAACCGCACCGCCCGCATCCTCAAGGCCGAGGGCGAGGCCCAGGCGATCGACGAGGTGTTCCAGGCGGTCCACCGCAACGACCCCGACCCGAAGGTCCTCGCCTACCAGTACCTGCAGTCACTGCCGCAGCTCGCCCAAGGCCCGGGCAACACGTTCTTCGTCATCCCCAGCGAGCTCACCGCCGCCCTCGGCGGCGTCACCCGCGCCTTCACCGAGGCACTCCCGAAGTCGTCCGCGACGCTCGAGACCCCACCCACGCCCAACATCGGCTCCCGCGCCGCGGACGACGCGGCCAAGGCCGCCGAAGCCGCGGCGGCGGCGGTGGCCGATGCCGCGGACGCCGAGAGCCCGGCGATCACCGCCAAGCCCACCGACAACGCCGACGGCGCCCACGGCCGGACCTGACCGGCGCGGCCTGTCGTTCTGGCCGCGCCGGTCAGGCGGCTACGGCCGGTAGGGGTCGATCGCCTCGCCCGCGGTCTCGGCGGTCTCGGTGATGGAGCCGCTCACGGTGTCCGTGACCTCGTTGACCGTGCCCGTCGCGGACTCGCCCAGATCCTGGGCCGTGCCGGTCACGTCCTCGACCGCCTGGCCGCCGGGGATGTTGCCGGTGACCTCCTCGACCTGCTCGGTCGCGCCGGACAGGAGCTCGGCGGCCTTTTCGCGGATGGAGTCGAACAGGCTCATGCTTGGGGACCCTCTCGTCGAAGTGCGGTCGTTTCCGACATTACAGGTATTTCGGTCACCATGTCGGAACGTCACCCGGACGCGCGGTCGCACCCCGGAGTCCTAACAGGACTCCGGGGTGGCCACTCAGGCAACCGTGACGTCCGCGTCGAACGGCTCGTCCTCGACGGGCTGGATGGTCATCACCGGGTCCGACTCGAACCCCGGCTCGGCATCGAAGGGCACGTCCTCCCCGGGTTGTGATTCGACGGGGTCGATGGTGACGATGGGGTCGTCGCTGACGATCTCGGCGGGTTCGATGAGTACGTCCTCGCTGGGCTGTGACTCGACCGGGTCGATGCTGGCCACGGGGTCGTCGAACTCCGCGGGGTCGTCGCCCCACTGGTCGTCGATCGGCACGTCCTCGCTGGGCGGCGACTCGACCGGGTCGATGCGGACGACCTCGTCGTCCAGCACGGCGGGCAGGTCCGGCATCGACCTGAGGATGTCGGCCAGGTTGAAGTCGGCATTCGTCATTGCGCACTCCCTCGATCGTGTGGACGCAGGCGACCTGCGCCCCGCCGGCCCCCTCGGCCGGCTGGCTCAACGCTAGGTCGACCGGCCGCCTGCCCCATCGGGGCGAACCCCGCCCGTTCCCCCGTCCTGCCGCCCGGTGGTAGGGGATGGCCGCGGACGGATACGGGAGAGGTACCGGGTTTTCCCTGCGTTGGCCCTCAGGAGCCGGCCGGGTTGGTGCTGAACCGCGTCGGCGTGAGGAGGACGGCGGCGCGGCGGTCGGCGACCATCTCGCGGTCGTACTCGTCGAGGTCGGGGTGCGCGCCGCCGGCCGCGTGGTAGATGTCGCGCAGCAGCTGGGGAATCCGGTCGGCCGCCACGGCGGGCAGCGCGTCGTCGGGGCCGGCGAGCTCGGTGGTGCCGGAGACGGCGATCCACTCCCATCCGGCGCGGAACACGAGGGTGGCACGCGGGTTGGCACGCAGGTTGGCGAGCTTGGTGGTGCCGCCACGGGAGACCAGCGCGACCACGGGCTGCCCGGTGACCGGATGCGGGAGGATGCCCGCGTTGACCACCGAGACGGCCGGTTCGCCGTCCGGCCGCGTCGTCACCAGCACGGCCAGCCAGTTCTCGGTCCGGGCCAACTCGGTGACGCGGCGCAGTCCCGCTTCGGTCGACACCATGTCGGTACCACCTCTGGTCGTGCCGGCGGGCCTGTCACGGCCGGACGCGTGCCCGGGATGCTGTCACGGCCAGACCAGGTCCGCGACCGCGCCGTTCAGGATGGCGGGCTGGTGCGGGCCGGACAGCAGCGGTCGCAGCACGTCCGCGGTGAGGCGGTGACGGGTGTGGCCGTCGTCGATGCCGTGGCCGTCGCAGCCGCTGTAGCGGACGACGAGCTCCTGGCCGCGTGCGTTGTCCCGCACCAGAAGCAGCAGCACCTCGTCCCCGCGGGCGACCTCGGGCGAACAGTTCTCCGGTTCGTTCGGGCCCTCGCCCTCGGGTGCCGCCTGGATCGCCCGCACCACGGCCCGCGCGTCCTCGCCCGTGCGCAGGCTGCTCGACAGGCCACGGCCCACGGTGGGCAGTTCGTGCTCCCCGAGCGCGTACCGGCAGAGGGTGATCGACTCGACGCGGCCCATCGCGGCGAGACCGCCCTGCCCGGGATCGGGGCGTAGGCCGGGATCGGTGGCGACGGCGTGCCCGGGCGGGCAGCCGTTGCGGCCGGTGGCCGGCCGCGCGGAGTCGAGGACGCGGGCGCGCAACGCGGCGTCGGCGGAAAGCATCGTGAGCGCGAGGCCGTCGACGACCCGGGTCTCCTGAGCCCACCCGCCGCCGAGGTCCTCGACGCCGGCGGTGGCGCGCGTGCCGAACCACAGGTAGTCGGTACGCCCGCCCGGCGGCGCGTCGGAGCCGGCGCAGGCGATGTCCGGGACGGGACCGGGCCGGCCGACGTAGGGGTGCCGTGGCTTGTCGGTGTCCAGGCACGGCGGCGAGTCCGTGGTGCCGTATCCCCAGTCGTCCGGCACCTGGACCTCGACCGTGCCGTACCACTCCCACCGCCATCCCGCGGGCGCCGGCTGGGCGCCGGCAACGTCCTTGCCGCTCGCACCGGGCGTCGCCGGTTCGCCGGTGGTCGCGAAGACGACGAACAACGCCGCCGCGGCCGCGACTGCCGCCAGCTTCGGTAATCCCCTGCTGCCGTTCACCGAACACCTCCGCGTCACCCCGACCGCACTCAGGACGGCGGGCCGGGGGATCCGGGTTGCACCGCGGCTATCGATCCCGCCAGGTGTGTGCCGGTTCGTAGCCCAGCACGCGGCGGGCCTTGTCGATCGACAGCAGCGTGTCGTGCGGCCCGAACTCCCGCCGGCGCGGCACGCCGGGGAACACCTCCGCGAGCAGTTCGTCGTTGTCCCGCGACATCACGGTGTCCGCATTGGCGATGACGAACACGTCGAAGCCCGGCCCGGGGTGCGCGAGTGCGCGGCGGACCGCTTGCGCGCCGTCTCGCGCGTCGACGTAGGACCACAGGTTCCAGCTGCGGGCCGTCGCGTCGGCGTCGAAGGACGGGAAGGCCGCGTAGTCGGCGGGTGCCATGACGTTCGAGAACCGCAGGCCGATGATCTTCAGCTCCGGGTCCCAGCGGCAGAACTGCGCGGCCAGCTGCTCGTCCAGCAGCTTGCCGAGCGAGTAGGTGGTCTCCGGCCGGCCGGGATACTCCTCGTCGACCGGCACGTAGGGCGGCGGGGTGTCGAACGGCAGGCCGAGCACCGTCTCGCTGGATGCCCACACGATGTTGCGGATTCCGGCCAGGCGGGCCGCGGCGAAGACGTTGTAGGTGGCCGGGACGTTGTTCGCGAACGTCGCGGCGTTGGCCGCCACCCCGGGGCCCGGCACGGCGGCCAGGTGCACGACGGCATCCACGCCGTCGTGGCGCGCGTCGATGCCGGACAGCGCCTCGACGACCTGGCCGTAGTCGGTGAGGTCGACGCGCGTGTGCGGGCAGCGCGGCTCGGGTGGCGGTGCCAGGTCCAGGTTGTGCACCTCCCAGCCGTGCTCGACCAGCTCCACCACGACGGCCCTGCCGAGCTTGCCGCTACCACCGGTGACCGCGACCCGTGCCATGGCGACCTCCTCGCTCGATCGGTCCATGTTGTCAAGGATCCGGTGGTCCGTCATCCGGGCCGTATCGTCCACAGTGGAGGGACGGGCCTAGTGGCGGGCGAGGTAGCGGAGGATGACGACGCCCGACTCGAGGACGGTCGAGCCGGCGTGGTCGAAGAGCGCCGGCCCGCCCCGGCGGAACAGCAGGTCGTCGGCGGACGCGGCGCCCACGAAGAACGGGTGCAGCCACAGGCGCAGCTCGTCGAGCAGGCCCTGCGCCATGAGCGCGTAGGACAGCTCGCCGAAGCCGTACTGGACGATGTCGCCGCCGGCCTGCTGTTTGAGCTCGGCGATGCGCGCGACGGCGTCGTCGGCGAACACGGTGGTGTTGGCCCATTGCGGATCGCGCAGCGTTCTCGACGCGACGTATTTGGGCATCGCGTTGATCCGGTCGCTGAACGCGTCACCGGAGCGCGCCGACCACACCGGCGCGAATCCCTCGTACGTGTGCCGGCCCATGACCACGGCGTCGCAGGACTGCAGCAGCTCGGTCTGGATCGCGTCGCCCTCGGCCGAGAAGCTGCCGAGCGACGGCCAGTCCTGCGGGTTCTGCACGACCCCGTCCAGGCTGACGTAGGTCGAGTTGACGAATCGGCGCATCGAATTCTCCATTCCGGTGGCGGTCCCTTCCCGTAGCAGCCTCACACCGGCCGAACCCGCCGATAAGGTCCATTTCCCGGCCCGGATCGAGGACCGATTTCCGACGCGTCACGGCGTGACCTGCCGTAGCTGGTCAGGTGCGACCAGGCAACATCGGGTGCCCGGCCCAACCCGCCCCCTGTTCCGGCGTCTTCTCAGCACGATGTCGAACACGATGTCGAACTTGGCAAGGGAGCTCCGATGCGAAGAATCATGATCGCCCTGCTGATGGGTGTCGCGGCGTCCACCGCGGCCTTGGTCACGGCTTGCGACACCGGCACGGAGGCCGGCGCGCCGCAGGAACCCACCACGAGACAGGCTGCCCCGCCGTCGGCGCGCGGCACGCCGGACGGCACCGCCACCCCGGCCGCACCGACGCCGGCCAATGCGCCGGCCGGCGTGCCGACCGGCGCATCCACCGGATGCGGGCAGACGCGAGGATGGGACACGAACGACCAGGCGGCGGCGCCGTTCAGCACCGACGCGCTGTCGCGGGTCCGGGCCGGCCGGCACGAGTGCTACGACCGCGTGGTGCTGGACATCAACGGTGGCGCCGAGGTCGGCTACCTGGTCCACTACGTCCCCGTCGTCACCGTGGACGGTTCCGGCGCGCGGCTCCCGGTCGCGGGCCGGGCAGCACTGGAGGTCGTCGTGCGCGCGCCGGCTCAAGGATTTGACAACGGCGGGCACCAGCCATGGCGAATCCTCGCCGAGACCGGCGACTACTTCTACACGCCCGCCCAGCTCGCCGGCTGGGAAAGCCTGCGCGCGGTGCGATTCGCGGGCTACTTCGAAGGCCAGAGCACGCTCGGCGTCGGGGTCAGCGAAAAGCTGCCGTTCCGGGTATTCACCCAACTCGACACCACCGACCAGATTCGACGAGTCGTCATCGACATCGCCCACGAGCGATAGGCGATTCACGTTCGCCCGTCGTGCCAAGGCTTCAGCGTTCGAGTTCCACCGGGTCACCGACGGCGACCCGGCCCGGTGCCACCGTCGAGCCGTAGACCCCGAGCCGGGCGTCGCGTTCCCGCGCGATGGCGCGCAGGACCGCCGGATCCCGGCGCAGCGTCACCGGGTCGACCGTGACCACCACGCATCGCTGGTCGCGCTTGTCCACCCGCATGCGGAACCCGCCGATGCGCAGGACCCGGCCGACCCAGGCGTCCTCGGGGAAGTCGCCGCCGTCCACGGCGTCCACGAGCAGGTTGGGGCGGAACCGCGCGGGCGCCAGGGCGGTGCCGACCAGCCGGCCCAGGCTCGCGATGGTCTGCGTGGTCAGCAGCGACAGGGGCATCGTGTCGAAGATGCCGCGGTTCTGCTTGAGCACGCGCACGCCCCGGCCGAGCTCGGCCGCGAGCGCGGGAGCCGCCACGTCCAGCTCGCCACCGGTAGGCGTGCACACCAGAGCGGGGGAGGCGTCGGGCCGGTCCGGTTCGGTGAGCCGGGGCCGGTAGCGGGCCAGCTCGGGCCGCTGCCGGATCGTCAGCCACGGAAAGCCGCTGCCCACCTGGCCCGGCCGGATGAACGCCCACCGGCGATCACCCGCGAGGCCGTGCCACGACACGTCGGCGCAGTCCAGCTCCTCGCCGGCCATGGATTTCACCGGATACCGCCACAAGGCAACGACGCGCCCCACCACGGACATGATCGCCTCCGTCGATCAGAAGGCGCCCTTCCCGATGCAGCGGGTGTCGAGCGTGGCGGACCTGGTCCGTCGCAACGCCTCTCGACCGCACCAGCGTGCCACAGCCGCGGCGCGCTCCGCAGGCGATCAGGAATCGAGAAGCGCCGCGCGCCGGTGCGCACCTAGCGTTTGGCGCGAGATGGACGGACCGACCGGAGGTGGGCGCGTGACACGGAACCAGCGGGCGAGCAGCCGCGGAAAGCGAACGAGCTGACCGCGCCGAAGCGCCTCGTCCCCGCCGCCTACCGGCCGGTGCTGGGCAACCGGGTGTTCCGGCGGCTGATCCTCGGCTTCGCGGTCTCGTACCTCGGCGACGGGATGAGCTTCGTCGCGGTGGCCTGGCTCGCCATCGAGCTCGCGCCGGCGGCGACCGCGGGGCTGTGGGTCGGTGGCGCGGTGGCCGCGTACACGTTGCCGGGCGTGGTCGGCGCGCTGGTGTTCGGTCGCCGGCTGCGCCGCGTGCCGGCCAAGCGGCTGCTGCTCGCCGACAGCGCCGTGCGCGGCGTGTTTCTCGGCGCCGTACCGCTCGCCTGGCTCGGCGGGCAGCTCACGCTGCCGCTGTACCTCGTGCTGCTCGCGCTCTCGTCGCTGCTGCACGCGTGGGGGAGCGCGGGCAAGTACACCCTGCTGGCCGAGCAGCTGCCCGAGGAGCAACGGCTCGCCGCGAACACGCTCGTCAGCTCGCTCAACTTCGCCGCCACGATCGCCGGACCCGCGATCGCCGGGGTGCTCGTGACGCACGTCAGCTCGGCGCTCGTGCTCGGCCTCGACGCGCTCACCTACGTGTTCCTGGCCGTGCTCGTCGCGCGGACGCGGCTGCCGGAGTCCGGGTACGTCTCGCCCGTGGACCAGGCAGCCGCCCGCGGCGGGTTCGCGCTGCTGCGGTCCCATCCCGAGCTGCTCGGGCTGCTGACCCTCACCTGGTTCTTCAACCTGCTGTACGGACCCGTCGAGGTCGCGCTGCCGCTGCACGTGACCGACGACCTGCACGCACCGGGCACGCTGCTCGGCGCCTACTGGATGCTGTTCGGCATCGGCGCGGTGTTCGGCGGCCTCGCGGTCGGCGCGCTGCGACAGCTGCCGCTCTGGCCGGTGACGGTCGGCATCGTCGTCGCCTGGGGGCTCACGCTGCTGCCGTTCGGGCTCGACGTGCCGACGGCCGTCACCGTCGCGTGCTTCACGCTCGGCGGCGCGATCTACGGACCGTTCGTCGCGCTCTCGGTGACGCTGATGCAGGCGAAGTCGCCACCGCAGCACCTGGCCGCGATGCTCGCGGCCCGCAGCGCGCTGCTGCTCACCGCGTCCCCGCTCGGCACCGCGCTGGGCGGGCCGCTCACCACGGCGCTCGGCCCGCGCGCGACGCTCGGTGGCTCGGGACTCGCCACGGTGGTGCTCGGCGCCGTCGCGTGCCTTCTGTTGCTGGCCCGGCGCCGGAACCGGTAACCGCGTCCGGCCGCCGTGCTCACCGTTCGGGTGGGACCAGCCGGTAGACGGCGCCGGCCTCGTCGTCGGTGACGTAGACCGCTCCGTCCGGGCCCGCGACCGCGGCGACCGGGCGGCCCCAGCGGGACCCGTCGGCGGCCTGGAACCCGCCCACCAGCGTCTGCTGGGGGCCGAGTTCACCGTCGTGCCAGGGGAAGAACGACACCTCGGGCGCGCGCGGTGGCGAGGCGTTCCACGAGCCGTGCACGCCCAGCAGCGCTCCCCGGGCGTACCCGTCCGGCAGCCCTCCGTCGACAAAGGACAGTCCCAGCGGCGCGGAGTGGCCGCCGAGCGCCTGCTCCACCGGGGGCAGCGCCGCGCAGTCGAGCTTGCGCCCGTCCGGGTTCGTCTCGACGTCCGGGGTGAACGGGACGGTCGACCGGTCCTGCTCGGTGCCCCGGACGCCCGGCTTCACGTCCGGGTCCGGGTTGCAGTACGGCCAGCCAAGGTTGCGGCCGGGAGTGAGCTTCGCGAGGGGCTCGGCGGGGTGGTCGCGCACGTACTCCTCGATCACCTGCCCCCGCGACGACCCCGAGGTGCCCGCGGTGTCGCCGTAGGGCCGGTCGAACGGGTACTGGACGTTGTCGCGGTTGTTGACCGCCGTCCACACCGCCCCGTCGGGGGCCACGGCGAGGCCGGTGCCGTTGCGGACGCCGACGGCGAACGGCTCCGGTTTCCCGCCGCCGGGCGGCACGCGCAGGATCGAGGCCCGGGGTGGCGTCGCGGTGAGATCGTCGACCGAGATGTTGCCCGTCGAGCCGACGGACACGTACACCGCGCCGTCCTCGCCCAGCGCCACGCTCTTCAGCGCGTGCGCGTACTTGCCGCCCAGCTCGACACTCTTCGCGTCGGGCAGCCCGGTGACGACCGGGCGCGGATCGGTCGCCGCGCCTTCCCGATAGGTGTAGACGTCCACCCGGTCGCTTTGTGCCACGTACAGCTTCGAGCCGGCGAACGCGAGTCCGTGCGGCAGGTTCAGCCCGGTCAGCAGGGTGGCCGGTGCCGCACCGCCGTTCCCGTCCGGCCGCAGCCGGACCACCGAGCCCTCGTCCGGCACCGAGACGAGTAACGCCCCGTCCGGCGCCCACGCGGCGAGCCGGGCCGAGGGCACCCGCGCGAACACCGACATCGTCCAGCCGGCTGGCACGAGCGCCTCCCGCTCCGTGTCCAGCGGTGCGTCGTCCATCCCCGCCGGCACCTCGACGGTCACCGGAACGAGGTCCTCGGGGGCACCGGCCGGCGACGACGCGTCGCCCGGTGCGCCCGGCGTCGCGGGGCTCGACTCACAGGCCGAGACCAGCAGCGCGACCGCCAACGCCAACAAGCCTGACCGACCGGCAACTCGGTAACGCCTCAACATTCCTGGACCAGCTCCTCGAGACCGCGACCGGCGCGCGCGGCGGCACGCCACGATGAGTGCCACCCCATGATCTCGACTCCGGCCGCCACCTGCACGACACCCCCTCTGCGCCCTCCGGCGAGGGGCCCGCGCGGTTCGGGCGACGTATTCTGACGCGGCAGACCGGGTGGGGTGGCGATGAACGACGGCGTCGCGCAGGGCAGGGCGCACTACCTGCGACGGGCATGGCTCGACGCGTTCACCTCGCTGTCCGCCGCCGACCGGCTGGCTCCCCTCGCCCCGGCCGATCTCGAGCTGCTGGGGATGTCGGCCTGCATGGTCCGTCGCGACGAGGACGCCATCCGGGCCTACGAGCGCGCGCACGGCGGGTACGCCGAGTCCGGCGATGCCCGATCCGCCGCCCGCAGCGCGTTCTGGGCCGGCATGATCCTGCTCAACCTCGGTGAGCCGGCCAGGGCGAACGGGTGGTTCGGCCGGGCCGGGAGGCTGCTCGACGGGCAGGACTGCGTGGAGCGGGGCTACCTGTTGGTGCCGGACCTGCTCGGGTGGCCCGACGCGGTCGGCGATCCGGAGGCCGCGGTGTCCGTCGCGGCCGAGGTGGTGCGGATCGGCGAACGGTTCGGCCACGTCGACCTCGTCGCGTTCGCCCGGCACGCCCAAGGCCGGATCCGGATCAAGCAGGGCCGCTTCGAGGAGGGCAGCACGCTGCTCGACGAGGCGATGGTCGCCGTCGTGGCCGGCGAGCTGTCATCGCCGGTCTTCACCGGGCTGATCTACTGCAGCGTGATCGACGCCTGCCAGGAGGTCTTCGACGTCCGGCGGGCCAGGGAGTGGACCGACGCGCTCTCCGGCTGGTGCGACGCCCAGCCCCAGCTGATCGACTTCACCGGCATCTGCCTGGTGCACCGGGCCGAGTGCCTGCAGCTGCACGGTGCCTGGCCGGACGCGATCGACGAGGCGCGCCGGGCCTGTGCGCGGCTCGCGCCCGGTGAGCCGGCCGGGGGCGCCGGGCTCTACCGCCAGGCCGAGATCCACCGCCTGTGCGGCGAGTTCGCGGCGGCCGAGGACGTCTACCGGCGCGCGGACGAACACGGGTGGCAGCCACAGCCCGGCCTCGCGCTGCTGTGGCTCGCCACCGGCCGTACCGATGCCGCGCTCGCGTCGATCTCGCGGGTGCTCGGCGAGACGACCGAGCGGCTGTCCCGGGCACAGCTGCTGCCGGCCGGGGTGGTGATCATGCTCGCGGCGGGCGACACCGATCGGGCGCGCGCCGCCTGCGTGGAGCTCGGCGAGATCGCGTCGACCTGCCCGTCCGGCGCGCTTCCCGCGATGGCCGCGCACGCGTCGGGTGCGGTGGAGCTGGCCGACGGAAAGGCCACCGAGGCGCTGATCGTGTTGCGCAAGGCCTGTCAGCTCTGGCAGCACCTCGGCGTGCCGTACGAGGTCGCCCGCACGCGGACGCTGCTCGGGCTGGCGTGCCGCGAGCTCGGCGACCACGAGTCGGCGGCGTGGGAGCTCCGGGCGGCCCGCGACGGGTTCGTCCGGCTCGGTGCCGGCCCGGACGCAGACCGGGTGGGCACGCTGCTCGACGGGCCGGACCGGGCGCCGGCGGGGTTGACCCCACGCGAGCTGCAGGTGCTGCGCCTGGTCGCGGCCGGCAAGCCGAACCGCGCCATCGCCACCGAACTGGTGCTCAGCGAGCGCACGGTGGACCGGCACGTGAGCAGCATCCTCACCAAGCTGGGCGTGCCGTCGCGCACCGCGGCCACCGCCTACGCCTACGCCAACCACCTCGTCTGATCAGTGGGTGAATCCACCCATGTCGCCGTCGGGCGAATGGGTGTCCGCACGGACGCGGATCCCGGGCGCTGCCACCTACCTTGCAGTCACGACCGAGGTGGGAGGTACCGCGATGGACGCCACGACCATGGAGCGCAGGGAGCGGCTGCTGGCCGGTGTGCCGGTCCTGGACCGGCGGCTGGACGTGGCCGGGGTGTCCACCGCGGTGCTGGACGGCGGCGCCGGGCCGTCGGTCGTGTTGCTGCACGGCGCCGGCGAGTTCGCCGCGCTGTGGCTGCGCGTGATCCCGGACCTCGTGCGCACGCACCGGGTGGTCGCTCCGGACCTGCCCGGGCACGGCGCCTCGGTGGGCCGGTTCTCGCCGGCCGACGTGGTCCGCTGGCTGGACGAGCTGATCGAACGCACGTGCCCGCGGCCGCCGGTGGTGGTCGGGCGCGGGCTCGGTGGCGCGATCGCGGCCCGGCTGGCGTGCGTGCGGCCGTCCCGGTTCGCGCGCCTCGTGCTGGTCGGCACGGCGGGCCTCGCGGAGTTCGCACCGGCGCCGGGTTTCGCCGACGCGCAGCAGGAGTTCGGCGCGCAACCGTCGGCGCGGACCAGGGACAACCTGTTCGCGCAGTGCTTCGCGGACCTGGACCTGCTGCGCGAGCGGATGGGGGAGCGCTGGGCCGAGCTCGCCGGCTACGCGCTCGACCTGGCGCGCACGCCCGGTTGGGGCGTCGCGGTGGGCAGCCTGGCGTCGACGTTCGTGTTGCCGGCCATCCCGCCGGCGGAGCTCGCCGCGATCGACGTGCCCACCTCGCTCATCTGGGGCCGCTACGACCTCCAGGTGCTGCTGGCGACCGCGGTGGACGCGAGCGCCCGCTACGGCTGGCCGCTGGACGTGATCGACGACGCCGGCGACGACCCGCCACTCGAGCAGCCGGCGGCGTTCCTGGCCGCGCTGCGCGCCACGCTCGACGCACACCGCACCCCGGACGCCGTCCGATGACCACCGGACAGTCCGCCCCCTCGGCCACGACGCTGGTCGGCGAGGTCGAGCGGCTGGCCCCGATGATCACCGGCCGGGCGGGGGAGATCGAGGCGGCCCGCCGGCTCCCGGGCGACCTGCTGGGCACACTCGCCGAAGCCGGCTGCTTCCGGATGCTGCTGCCCGAAAGCCATGGCGGCGCGGGCATCGGGCTCCCGGCGATGCTGCGGGTGGTGGAGGCGCTGAGCCGGGCCGACGGGTCGGTCGGCTGGACGGTGATGATCGGCGCCGGCTCGTGGTGCGACCTCGCGGGCCTGCCCCGGGCGACGTTCGACGCCATCTACGCGGGCGGCCCCGACCTCATCATCGGCGGCGCGTTCGCCCCGGCCGGGACGGCGGTCCCGGCCGCCGGGGGCTACCGCATCCGCGGCCGGTGGGGGTTCGCCAGTGGTTGCGAGCACTGCGCCTGGCTCTACGGCAACTGCGTCGAGGAGGTCGGCGGGCAGCCCCGCCTGCGGATGGCGGTGTTCGCGCCGGACGAGGTCGAGATCCAGGACACCTGGCGGACCTCCGGCCTGCGTGGCACCGGAAGCCACCATTTCGTCGCCGACGTGGTGATCCCGGCCGAGCGCACCTACCCGGTGCTGGAGGGCCGGCCGTGCCTGGACGAACCGGTGCTGCGGATCTCCCCGCCGGCGTTGTACTCGACCATGATCGCCGGCGTCGCGGTCGGCATCGCGCAGGGGGCGCTCGACGAGATCCGGGCCGTCGCGGTCGACCGGCGGCCGCTGCTCTCGGACGGTTCACTCGCCGCCAACCCGTGGTACCAGCACCAGCTGGCGACGGCGGACACCCGGCTGCGGGCGGCCAGAGCGCTGCTGCACCACGACGCGGACACGACCTGGGCCACGGCCACCTCGGGCCGGGAGTTCGCTCCCGACCAGCGGGCCCGGATCCGATCCACGGCGGTGTGGGTGACCTCGACCGCGGCCACCGTGGTCGACGCCGCACACCACGCGGGTGGCGGCGGCACGGTCTATCTCGACAGCCCGCTGCAGCGCAGGCTCCGCGACATCCACGCGGTGACACAGCACTTCCTGGTCCGCCCGGACACGCTGACCACGGCCGGCGCGGTGCTGTCGGACCAGGTCACCGACCTGACCATCTTCTGACGGGCAGGCCGCGCGGCAGGCCGTCAGTTGCCGTTCGGACGCTTGCCGTGGTTGGCGCCCTTCTTGCGGCGGGTCGCTCGCTTGCTCGTCTTCTTGGACATCGTGGTCCTCCGGTCTGGCTCGGCGTGGGTTCAGGGTACGGGTACCCGGGCCTGGCCGGCACTGCTCCGACCGGACCCACCGGAGGACAGCCATGTGGCAACTGTCGTAACAGTCGGTGTCTTGTTTACGGGGTTGGTTGATCGCGCGTAGTTTTCTGGGTGTGACTGTGGTTGCGGGTCGTTACCGTCTGCTCTCCCGGATTGGGAGGGGTGGGATGGGGGTGGTGTGGCGGGCGCATGATGAGTTGTTGCGGCGGGATGTTGCGGTGAAGGAGTTGCACGTCCGGGTGGGGGTGGATGGTGATTTGCGGTTGCGGCAGGTGTTGCGGGAGGCGCGGGCGGCGGCGCGGTTGCGGCATCCGGGTGTGGTTGCTGTGCATGATGTGGTGGTTGATGGTGGTCGGCCGTTGATTTTGATGGAGTTGGTGGAGGGGTTTTCGCTGGCGGAGCGGGTGCGTCAGCAGGGGCCGTTGTCGGAGCGGCGGGTGGCTGAGGTGGGGGCGCGGGTGTTGGAGGCGTTGTCGGTGGCGCATGCGCAGGGGGTGGTGCATCGGGATGTGAAGCCGGCGAATATTTTGCTTGATGGTGAGCGGGTGGTGTTGACGGATTTTGGTATTGCGGCGGTGGTGAGTGAGACGACGGGCAGTAGTAGCTCGTTGGTGGGGTCGTTGGATTATTTGGCGCCGGAGCGGGTGAATGGGGAGGTGGCGTCGCCGGCGTCGGATGTGTGGTCGGTGGGGGTGACGTTGTGTGCGGCGTTGCGGGGGGAGTCGCCGTTTGCGCGGGGGGATACGCAGGCGACGTTGGCGGCGGTGTTGACGTTTGAGCCGGTGGCGATTCCGCAGGCGCCGCGGTTGTGGCGGGTGTTGGAGTTGTTGTTGCGGAAGGATCCGCGGCAGCGGTTGACGGCGGCTGCGGCGAGTGCGATGTTGGCGGCGATTGCGAATGGTTCTGCTGCTGACGCGCCGGCCGAGCCCATACCCGAACCCGCCTTCGTTCCCGAACCGAACGGCCGGCACGTCGTCCGGCAGCTGAACCGGCTGACCGGTGAGCCGGTGGCTGAGCCGACTGCCGCGCCGACTGCCGCACCGATGGCAGCGTCGATGTCAGCGCCGGTCGTCGAGCCGGAGACCGCGCACGTGGTGGAGCCGATCCGGGACTCGCCGACCGGGGCCCGGGCCCGCGCGCGCCGGATGAGCGTGCCGCTCGCCGCGCTGGTCGCGGTGCTCGTCCTCGTCGCGGCGGGCGGGATCTGGCTGATCGTGCGCCCGGGGGGCGACGTGGCCGGGACGGCCACCGGCACCAGACCGGCGGTATCCGCGCCGGCCGGGTTCACCGCCCACAGCGGCGACGGGTTCGCCATCGCGATACCGCGGGGCTGGTTCAAGGATCCGTCCGAGCAGGAGATCTTCTGGGTGAGCGACCCGCACAGCCCGCGCATCGTGCTGGCCCACCTCGAATGGTGGGACGACGCCCCGCCCGGCGGCGCCTACCGCGAGCTCGCCGACCTCGAGCGGGGCGACTTCCTCGACGTCGACTTCATCACCGACTACAAGCGGATCAAGCTGGCCAAGCTCCCCGCGGCGCAGGGCACGACCCGCGCCGAGCTCGAGATGGTGTACCACGTCGACGAGGACGGCGGCTACGACCTGCACGAACGGATGCACGCGTTCGTCACCGCCACCGGACGCACCTACATCCTCACCGTCTCCTCGCAGGGCGACACCCGCGCCCAGGCCGAACGCCTCTGGCGCACCCAGCAAGACGAGCTGACCGCGATTCTGGGCAGTTTCCGTATTACGGACTGACATTGTTGTCTAGGCTTGCTCATCGTGCTAAGGGTCACGGTTCGCGCGTCTGATGTGCCGGCCGTGGTTCTGGGGTCGGGCGAGACGCTCCTGTTCGGTCGCGCCCCCCGGGTGCCCGCGGATCGGCTGGACGCGCAGCTGCGGGTGACGGCCTACCCGCTGCCGAACAGTGCCGAACACGTCTCGCGGTTGCTCGGCGAGCTGATCGTGGGTGACGAGACCGCGCGCCTGCGGTGGCACGGCGGTACCGAGGCGCAGCTGTCCACGATGCTGGACGCGCCGGCCGGCGCGCGTCGCGTCATCCTCACCGTGGGCATGACCGCGCAGCTCGACGAGGGTGAGAGCCAGCTGCTCGTGTTGCGCGGCAAGCTGGTCGGCGCCGGGCACGCCGACCGCCTGCTGGTCGTCGACGTGATGCGCACCGACTCGGCCGTCACGGGGCCGATTCCGTTGCTGGCCCTGCGGGATCGCGACGCGGCGCCGACGAAGGACGCGCCGGGCCTGTTGCCGCACGAGCGGGAGTGGTTCGTGGCGCTGGCGCTGGCCGAGCCGTGGCTGACGGGGGCCGACGACTATCCGCGGCCGCCGACGAACCGGGAGATCTACGAACGGGTGCTCGCCTGGCACGGATATGCGTGGAACCTCGAACGCCCGCAACGAGTCGACGACGCGATCCGCAAGGTGGCCGCGGTCGCGTTCGGCCGCTACGACGACCCGTTCCGCGCGACCGGCGGTCAGCTACGCAACGTCCGCTTCGCGATCGGCCGCCGCGCGGCGGAGGTCCGGCTGGTGACGGTCGGGGACCTGGACGCCGCCAACCACGCCGCGCTGCACCTGCGCCATGCGAGGGATCCCGGCGGCCACTCCGCCGGCGGCCCTGGCTGGACAGCCATCGATTCGTGACGTGGGGCGGCCGGGTGCGCTGGCTTGGCGGCCATCGATTCGTGGCGCCCGGCGGCCCGCCGCGCTGACCTGGCGGGCCAGGTCGCCGATCCCGGGAGATGAGAGTGGCCGCGGTGAGGCCGGCGCCTCCACCGCGGCCACTCCCGTGCCCCGCCAGATGGTCCCTGGGTCAGAAGCCGCCGCCGCTGTCGAAACCACCACCGCCGCCGTCGAAGCCACCGCCGCCGCTGTCGAAACCGCCGCCGCTGTCGAAACCACCCGAGCTACCAGAGTCGAATCCACCGGAGCTACCGGAATCGAATCCACCGGAGCTACCGGAGCTGAATCCGCCGGAGCCGCCCGAGTCGAATCCACCGGAGCTACCGGAGCTGAATCCGCCGGAGCCGCCCGAGTCGAATCCACCCGAGCTGCCAGAGCTGAATCCGCCAGAGCTACCGGAGTCGAATCCGCTGGAGCCACCGGAGTCGAATCCGCCCGAGCCGCCGGGGCCGAATCCGCCGGAGCCGCCCGAGTCGAATCCGCCGGAGCCGCCGGTGTTGCCCGGGTTGAAACCGCCGGAGCCGCCGGAGTCGAAGCCGCCGGAGTTGCCCGGGTTGAAGCCGCCCGAGCTGCCGGAGTCGAGGCCGCCGGAGTTGCCGAAGCCGGAATCCGAGAAGCCGCCGCCGTTGGCACCGGAACCGGAGTCGAGACCGCCGGGGCCGGTGTTCGGGGACCCGGTTCCGGTGTCCGAGGGATTCGCGCCGGTGTCCACGTTGCCCGAACCGTTGCCCGAACCGTTGCCCGAACCGTTGTCGGGACCGTTGTCGGGACCGTTGCCGGAACTGGTGTCCGGGTTCCCCGTAATGCCGCGGGACCCGGTGTCGAGGGTGCCGCTGAAGCTGCCCGAACCGGTGTCCGGGTTGTCGGCGCCGGACCCGGAGTTGGTGCCGGGCCCGGAGTCGGTGATGCCGGGCTCGGTCGAGGTCGGGTAGCCGGGGTTGCCCTCGGGGCCGTCGCCGACGTCCGTGCTCGTGGGGTCGGTGTTGTTCTCGTTCGGGGTCGGGTCCTGGCTGTTCGGTATGCCGTCCTGGTCCCGGTCGGTGCCCGGTGCCGTCTCGGGCGTCGCCGGGGCCGGCTCCTGCGCGGGCGCGTCAGCCGGTGCGGGCGGCTGGTTCGTGGATTCCGGCGCCGGCTGGGCGGCCGGCGCTTGCCCCGCCGGGGACTCCTGAGCAGGCGGTTGGGGCTGGCTCTGCATCTGCAGCGGCACGTCCACCCGCAGGTTCCACTGGTAGGAGAACGTCGGGTCGGCCGGTGGGACGTTCTCCGCGCCCTGCACGCCGCGCTGGGCCAGCTGGCTGTTCACCGCCTGCTCGACGTAGGGCTGCAACACGCTGCCGAGCAGCTGCTGCCCCAGGTCGTTCGGGTGGTACGAACCTTGCAGGTTCCCCGGGGTCAGGCCGTTGAGGCCCTCCTGGTTGGTGAGCAGCTCGCGACCCTGCAGCGCGGTCGACACGTCGGCGTAGAGCCACTGCTGCCCCGGGTGCTCCGCCGCGGCGATGCGCGACGCGTCCTGGTTGTTCGCGTTCAGGCTGGTGGCCAGCTGGTTGGATCGGTCGGCTTCGCCCTGGCTGATCGTCGACCAGCTGAACGGCGACCACCAGGTCGGGGTGCCGGGCACGGTGGTCGGCAGCGCTTTGGGATAGCCGAGCGAGACGATGGTCGCGTTCGGCGAGGCCGCGCTGGAGACGTCGTTGAGCAGCCTGGTCTGGTTGGCGAGGTAGGTGCCGTCGTTGAGCTGCTGCATGAACTGGGGGAACTGCTGCCCCGACGTCGAGTCGGTGCTGAACAGCGTGGTCTTGACCCAGTCGCCGAAGCGCGCGTCGTTGCCGCCGATGCCGACGATCACGATGTCCGCGCCCTTCACCGCGTTGATCTGCGGCGGCTGCTCGAACGGCGTCCCGGGGTTGGTCGTCTGGTACAGGCTGTCCCGGGTGGCTCCCGAAACGGGCACGAACGACACCTGGATGTCGGCGCCCGGGTTGGCCGCCTGGAGCCGGTTGAGCGCCTGGAGGGTCGGCGCCGTCGACGACTGGTGCGCCGGGTCGATCTGGAGACTCTCGTACGTGATGCCGTCCTCGGTCGTGACCGGAACCGGGACCCGGCGGTACGTCGACGAGGTGGCGCCCTCGCCGCTGGTGAACGAGTCACCGACGACGACGACCTTCAGCGTCGTCCTGGGCGCCACGGTCGTGGGCGCGGCCGACCGCTGATCGGCGGCGCCGGTACCGGTGATCACGCTGCCGTTGGGGCTGTACGGCGTCCCGGCCCCGTTCGCCGGCGGGTCGGCGAGCGACACCCCCGTGGTGAGCCCCATGCCGACGCCGGTGATCGCCACGCCGAGCAGGACTTTCCCGGCGATGCCGAGCGGGTGGCCCGTGCGCGGCGTTCCCGGCCGTGCGAGGCAGCCGCCGTCGGTCGGCGCCGGCTCCATCGGCGGCCGGATCGGGCGACCGTAGCCGTCGCGGGCGGGCTTGTTCGTGCCGTGCCGGGCACGACGCTCGTGGCGAGCAGGTCGGACCTCGTCCACGACGGCGCGGGCAGCGGGTGGCGCGGGCAGCGGGACGGCCGCCCGCCGGGTGTCGGCGAGCATCTCGCTGACGACCTTCTCGAGCCATACCTGGTTGACGGCGTCTTCCGCCGTCCGTCTCTTGTGGACGTTCAACTTCGAGCTCCCTCGCTACTCAGAAAGGGCAGGCCAAACCACAGTTCTTGCGCAGGTCAGAGAAACGTGGCAGGTCCCTCGCGCCGCCGCGCGGAAGTCGGAGCAATGTCACGTGCAAGTCAGTGTGGGTGGGCGCGGATGACCGCGTCAACGAGTTCCAGACCGGAAACTCCCGGATGGTTCCCCTGGTCAGACGCCAGGCGGCGGCGTGGCGGACCCGGCGCTAGGGTCGTGCGGTGACCGACTGGGCCGCCATGACCAAGCAACTGCTCGAGGGTGTCCGCGACTGCGACCCGATCTACCGCCCGACGAACTTCTGGACTCCGGGGCTGCGGGACATCCTGGCCGATCTCGAGACACGCGGCCTGGCGGAGTTCAAGGCCTGGCCCACCGCCGGCTTCTGGTTCTACCCGCACTACGGCAGGCCACTGGCGCCGCGCACCTTCGACAAGACCTTCAAGCACGCGGTCAAGGCCAACCCGGCGCTGACCAGGCTGGAGTGGCTGCGCTCGCTGAACGGCTTCCAGGAGGCGAGGCGGGACTTCGACGCGGCGCAGCTGGCGTGGGACCAGTCCCGCTGGCCGTTCGATCTGACGGGCTTCGGTGAGAGCGCGACGGGCCGGCCCGTCCGGCACTACGCGCTGACCGACTCGGAGACCCGGTGGGGCAAGCCGTACCTGAACTACCTGCTGTGCCTCGCCGCGCTGTCCCGGCACGTCGACGAACCGCCGCGGCACTTCCTCGAGATCGGCGGCGGCTTCGGCGTCCTCGGCGAGATCCTGATGCAGCGCGACGAGCACACCCGCTACGTCAACCTGGACATCCCGCCGCTGCTGACGGTCGCGTCCTACTACCTGACCACGCTGTTCGGCGACCGGGTGCGGGTCCCGGAGAGCCCCGACGTCGCCGGGCCCGGCCCGCTGGACCTGCCCGCATCCGCCTGCCTGCCCAACTGGCGGCTGCCCGACGTGCGCGGCCCGTTCGACGTGTTCGTCAACTCCTTCTCCTTCCAGGAGATGGAGCCGCACGTGGTCGACCACTACGTCGGCATGGTGAGCGACCTCGGCGTGACCTACGTCGTGTCGCTGAACACCCGCGAAGGCAAGCGCCGCGCCACCACCGGCACCGAGGGCGGGGTGCTCGACCCGGTCACCTCGGACCTGATCGTCGAGCGATTCGGCGAGCACGGGTACACCGTGTGCGGCCGTTACGGCACGCCGCTCATCCACAGCGCCGGCGAGCTGGTCGTGCTCAGCCGTCACCGTCCTTGATACGGGTCGCGACCTGGTCGATGGTGTCGATGGCCTCGTGCATCGTGGCGAACGTCAGGTGGTTGTGTTCGTGCGTGGCGAGGTTCCGCGCCTTGCGAGCGGCGGTGATCTTGTCGACGGGAACGCCGCTGCGGTCGGCGAGCCACGTGTCGATGCGGTCCCCGCGCTGCTGCTTCGCGGCCGGCGGCAACTTCTTGAGGTACTCCCAGCTGTCGATCAGCGCGAGCCGGGTCTCCTCGAAGGTCCGCTGCTGGCTGGGGCGCACGGGTTCGTGCTTCGCCGGCCGGTACGGCGGTTCCGCCGGTGCCGGCGGGTCGCTCGGCGGCGGGTCGCTCGGCGTCGTGCGCAGGATCCGCACGTGCGGTTGCGGCAACCTGGGTGGTGGTGAGACGTGCGACGCGGGCGGCGGTGTGGGGGCGGGCCACGTGTGCGGGGCCGGCGCCGCGGGGGCGGACCAACCGTTCGGGGGCGGCGCGACAGGCCCCGCACCGGGCCGCGCCGATCCTGCCGATCCGCGCCGGGACCGGCTCTTCACGGCGCCCCAGGTGAGCAGGCCGGCGCCCGTCACGCAACCGAGGACGAGCGCGGCGATCATCCCGGAGGACAGCGGTGGGTTGGAGTCGTCCTCGCGGTAGGCCTGCTTGCCGAGTCCGGCCTCGAGCTGCTCGCGGGAGTAGTCGTAGCTCAGGGACTCGCCGGCCGTCGTGACGTCGACGGTGAGCGTCTCGAGCCGGTGGGGGTACTGCTCCCACACGACCCTACGGACGGCGTCGAGGTCCGCGTCCGGCACGGAGTCGTCCGGTGTCCTGAAGCGAACCGTGACGAAGGAGATCCAGCCGTCGGAGGAGTCCAGCTCCTCGCTCCCGGTCACCGACACGACGTCGAGGCCCGCGTCGGAGAGCCGGTCGGAGATCCGCTGCTGGTCGTTCGGGTACGCATCCGAGTCCGTCGTGCAACCCGAGGCGAGCGCCGCGAGGGCGCACAGCAGCACCGCCAGGACGACGTTGCGGCGTAAGGAACCCCCGAGCACCAGTCGATGATAGGGCTCAGTGCTACGCGGTGGATCCTGCTTTCACCGGCTCGACCGCCTTGCTCACCAGCCACGCGTGCTTGCCGAGCTGCCGGCCGCGGGCGAACCCGAACTGCTCGAACAGCTCGACGGTCGCGGAGCAGAGGAAGCGGCCCTGCGCCTCGCGGCCGGCGGTCACCTCGGGGATGGCCTCGACCAGCCCGCCGCCGGCGCGGGCGATCTGGTCGAGCGCGCCCTCCAGCGCCGCCCGCGCGATGCCCTGCCCGCGATGCTTCTTGTCCACGTAGAAGCAGGTGATCCGCCATTCGGGCAGTGCCGGCGCGTCCGTGTCGTACGCGCGCCGGTGCTTGATGTTCGGGAGCTCCGCCGGGCTGCCGTACTGGCACCACCCCTGCGCCACGCCGTGCTCGTCGAGGACGAGCGAGGCGTGCGCTCGCCCGGTCCGCACGCGGTCCTCCTTGGCCGTGCGGTTGTCGACCCGCTGGCCGCGCTCGGGGTGGAAGCCGATGCACCAGCACCCGCCGAAGATCCCGTTGTTGCGCTCGACCAGCTCGGCGAACGCGTCCCATGTGGACCCGTCGAGGGGCGCAACGGTGAGCCGCACGGTCACTCCTGCTCCGCCGCCGCGGCCAGCAGCCGGGCGAGCTCGGTCGGCTTGCTGATCATCGGCCAGTGACCCGAGTCGAGGTCGACGAACCCCAGGTGCCGGGCCTTCGCGAGCTCGGGCACGTCACCGGCGTCGATCCACTCGCGGGCCTGGGCGGGCGTGAACTCGGGACACACGAGCACGGCCGGCACGTCGAAGCGTCGCACGTCGGTCAGCCGCACGAGGCCCCGCGCCACGCCTTCGGGGACGGGGATCGCGGCGGACGCGATGCCGCGCCTGGCGTCCTCGTCGAGGTCGGCGGAGTCCGGTCCCTCGAACGGTGCCCAGCCGGGGAAGGGCATGGCGCCGTCGGTCAGGTCGAAGAAGTCGGCGTAGCGCTCGCCGTCCGCGGCCGGGAAGCCGCCGATGAGGACGGCCTTGGCCACCGTCGCGGGTCGCCGGTCGGCGGCCAGCCACGCCAGGGTGCAGGCGGCGGAATGCCCCACCACCACGGGCTTTCCGGCCGACGAGTCGATCGCGGCGAGCACCGCGTCCAGCTGGTCGTCGAGCGTGGCGGACGCCGGACCGGCACCCTGCCCCGGGAGGGTGACCGGCACGGGGCGGTGGCCGAGGGCCGTGAGCGCCGGCCCGACGTCGTCCCACACAGATCCGTCGAGCCACAGGCCGGCGATCAGCACGATGTCCATGGCGGCCAGGCTAGAACCGGTACCGGACGTTCTACTACCGGTACTTCGCACGGCCGCCTACGCTGCTGGCGTGCCGGCCGATGTCAGCCCCACCGCACGCGCCCTTCGTGCCATGGAGATCCTCCGGACCCGCCCCGGCGTGACGGCCGGTGAGCTCGGCGCGGGGCTGGGTGTCACGGAACGGGCCGCGCGCCGGTACGTGGCGATCCTGCGCGAGGCGGGCATCCCCGTCGAGTCGGTCCGGGGTCCCTACGGCGGGTACCGGCTCGGGCGCGGGACGCGGCTGCCGCCGGTCGTCTTCACCGAGCCCGAGGCGCTCGGTCTGGTCATGGCGGTGCTCGACGGGCCGCCGGCGGCCGCCGACGACCTCGTCGGGCTCGCGCTGGGCAAGGTCATCCGGGCGCTGCCCGAGAGCGTCGGCCGGCAGGCGGCGGCGCTGCGCGAGCACGCCCGCGCCGCGCCCGACCGCTACTCCGCGCGGCCCGATCCCGACACCACGAGCGCGATCGTCGCCGCCATCGCGGCCCGGCATCGCGTGCTCCTCACGTACCGGAGCGAGTCCGGCAGCGAGTGGGACGCCGAGGTGGACCCGTGGGCGGTCGTCGTCCGCCACGGGCGCTGGTACCTGCTGTGCCACTCCCATCGGGCGGACGCGATCCGCACCTACCGGATCGACCGGATCCGCGCGGTCCGCCAGACCGCGCACGAGTTCGAGCCGCCCCGCGGCCTCGACCCGGTGACCGCGGTGGAGGAGAACCTGGGTACCGGGTGGGAGTTCGCCACCCGGGTGGTGTTCGACGCGCCACGGGCCCGGGTGGCGCCGTGGATCCGCCCGCCCATGGGGCGGCTCGAACCGTCGGGTGAGCGGTGCGTGCTCGTCGGCAGCACGAACAATCCCGCGATGTATGCCCAGGAATGGCTGGCGGGCGTGCCGTTCGACTTCCGCGTCGAGGGCGGGACCGAGCTACGCGCCGCGGTCGCCACGCTCGCGTCCCGCCTGGCCGGCGCCCTGGGCGACGAGCCCTGATCGCGTCACGAACCCTCCCGGGCCGCGTCGGCGATGTCGCGCACGTCGGCGTGGAGAGTGCCCGCGGCCTGCGGGGTGATCGCCTCCTGGCGGGCGTGGTCGTCGATGCGCCGGTCGATGTCGGCGAGGCTGGTCGTGACGTCCTCGGCGTGCCCCTTGGCGAGCTGCTTGCGCGTCTCCTTCACCGCTTTCGCGATGTCTTTGGCCGCGTCCGGCTGGATGTCGCTGTTCTCCGCGCCCTCGCTGACGTCGTCGAGCAGCGCGCGGATGGCCGTCGCGACCGCGGTGCGCCGGGAGTGGTCGGCCCGGCCGGGTGCGCCGGCGTCCGCGGCCGGCGCCCGCTGACCGGCACCCGGCGGCGCCTGGCCGGCACCGGGCCAGAAGACGATCACGGCCGCCAGCAACGCCACCGCGACGACGCCGAGCAGCACGGGACGTCGGCTCAGGTGCCGGCGGCGCAGGCCCGGGCGGATCGGCCGGGCCGTGGCGAGCTGCCTCGTCGAGGACTCGCGACGGCCGGGGGCCGGCAGCCGCGCGGTGTCCGACGACGGTCCCGCCCCGGCCTGGCCGCGGACGGTGGCGGCGAAGGCGGCCGCGGTCGGGAACCGGTCGGCCGGGTCGTACGCGAGCGCCCGCAGGCACGCCGCGGCGAGCGGGGGCGGAGTGCTCGCGGGCAGTGCGGGCGGCGCGGCCGCGGCCTGGGCGTGGACCAGGGCGAGCGGGTTGTCCGCGCGGAACGGCAGGTGCCCGGCGAGCGCGTTGTACAGCACGACGCCGAGCGCGTAGATGTCGCCGGCCTCGGTGCCGGGTTCGCCCGCGGCGCGTTCGGGGGAGATGTAGGCGAGGGTGCCGACCATCATGCCGGTGCTGGTGAGGCCGGCGTCCCAGGTGGTGGCCGCGAGGCCGAAGTCGAGGACCTTCACGCCGTGCGCGGTGAGCATGATGTTGGCCGGCTTGACGTCCCGGTGGGTGATGCCGGCGTCGTGCGCGGCCTGCAGTCCCTCCGCGGCCTGCGCGACGATCTCGGCCGCCTCGGCCGCGGGCAGGACCGGTTCGCGGTCCAGCCGCTCGGCGAGGCTCTCGCCGGCGAGCAGTTCCATGACGATGTACGAGACGCCGTCCACCTCGAGGTAGTCGAAGACGCTGGCGACCCGGCGCTGGTTCAGCTGCGCGACGGCGAGCGCCTCGCGGCGGAAGCGCTCCGCCGCGCCGGGCGTCCGCGCCGCCCACTCGGGCAGCGTCTTGACCGCCACGTCCCGGTGCAGCAGCTCGTCGGTGGCGCGCCACACCTCGCCCATGCCACCGCGGCCGACCACCGCCGCCAGTCGGTACCGCCCGGCCAGCAGCACGCCCGGATGTGGCCCGCTCATCTGTTCGCCCCGTCCCGGCTCGATGTTCATCGGCCCTGATCGTGCCCGGCGACCGCCCGGCCGCCCGACGATCCCGGCCGGATCATCAGCCGATCTTCAGGTTTGTCGCGCTTTTGTCGCCGTGACCCGATGCGCCATGCTGGAACGGTGACAGCCCCTGGCCCGGCCAGCCGCCCGCCGCATCCCGCGCTGCGGGGCACGCTGGTAAGAGGCCACCAGGGCTGGGTTCGGCCCGACGACCGGTCCGGGCGGTTCGTCCTGCCGGCGTCGCTGTCGCTGCAGCTGCTGGTGAAGGTCGAGGACTCGGCGCTGCGCCCGCCCGAGTTCGTGAACGGCGTCCTGGACGCGCACTCGGCGATCGAGGGCGGCTGCGCACCCCGGTACCTGGAGACCGCCCTGTCCCCGCTCGGCGCCTACCGGATCCTCGGCGTGCCGCTCGACCACCTCACCGGCCGGCTGATCGACCTGACGGACGTGCTCGGCGCCGACGCCCGGCGGCTGGGGGAGCGGATCCGGGACATGCCGACCTGGTCGCGGCGCTTCGACGTGCTCGACCGGTTCCTCATGGCCCGCCTCGACCGCGCCCCGGCCGTGTCCCCGGAGGTGGGGCACGTGTGGCAGCGGCTGACCGCCACCGCGGGTGGCGTACCGATCGGCGAGCTCTGCCGCGAGATCGGGTGGAGCCACAAGCACCTGATCACGCGGTTCCGCCAGCAGGTGGGCCTCACGCCGAAACGCGCGTCGCGGGTCACCAGGTTCGAGCACCTGCTGCGCCGGCTGGCACGCGAGCGGCCACGACCGGACTGGGACCTGCTGGCCGCCGCGGCCGGCTATGCCGACCAGGCACACATGATCCGCGACTTCGGGCAGTTCCTCGGCACCACCCCGACGGCCTACCTGAAGGCGACGTTCGCGTAGGCGGCGGGCGCCGGGTTCGCCGGCGAGGTGAATTTCGTTCAAGACCGGGACCGGCGCCGCGGCTAGGTTCGAGTGCGGTGGGTTCCGGTCCTCTGGGGGTGGACCGGAAATCCGGGTTCGCGCGCGGCCGGAGAGTGGCACGATCCGCCCATGACCGACGCGCGCGAGGCCATCGACCGGCACCTCCAGACGATCACCGCCCGGGACCTCGACGGCTACGTGGCCACGCTGCACGACGAGGTGGTGCTGGTGCTGCCGACCGGCACGACGCTGGCCGGCAAGGCGGCGGTGGCCGGTTTCCACCGGGAGTTCTTCGCCGACACCGACTGGACCCAGGAGCTCACCGAGAAGGCCATGACGCTCGGCGAGCACACCGCCAGCGCGCTGTACGAGGCGGACTACACCGACGTGGACGCGGCGGGCGCGCCGGTGCACCAGCGGTTCCTCCTCGGGCTCGTCTTCACCCGCGCGGGCGACGAGTGGCTGCTCCTGCACGACCAGTGCACGCCCAGCTGACCGGTCCGGCCGGCGGGCGGTTCAGCCGTCGGTGACGGTGCCGTCGCTGACGTGGAGATGCCGGTTGGTGTGGACGGTGTCGAGCATGCGCCGGTCGTGGGTGACGAGGAGCAGGGTGCCGGGGTAGCCGGCGAGTGCGGACTCGAGCTGTTCGATCGCCGGCAGGTCGAGGTGGTTGGTGGGTTCGTCGAGGACGAGCAGGTTCACGCCGCGGGCCTGGAGCAGCGCCAGCGCCGCGCGGGTGCGTTCGCCGGGGGACAGGCTCGCGGCCGGGCGCAGGACGTGCGCGGCGGTGAGGCCGAACTTGGCGAGCAGGGTGCGCAGCTCGGCCGGGGCCCAGTCCGGCAGCTGCGCCTCGAAGACCCCGAGCAGGGCACGGTCCGTGCCGTCGCCGGCGAAGAGGGCGCGGGCCTGGTCGACCTCGCCGACGCGCACACCGGGGCCGAGCGAGGAATGGCCCTCGTCGGGTTCGACGCGGCCGAGCAGGGCCGCGAGCAGGGTCGACTTGCCGGCACCGTTGGCGCCGGTGATGGCCACCTTGTCGGCCCAGTCGATCTGCAGGTCCACCGGCCCGAGGGTGAACTCGCCGCGGCGGACCACCACCCCGCGCAACGCCGCGACGACCGCGCCGGAGCGGGGTGCCGACGCGATCTCCATCCGCAGCTCCCACTCCTTGCGGGGCTCCTCGACCACGTCGAGGCGTTCGATCAGCCGCTCGGTCTGCCGCGCCTTCGCGGCCTGCTTCTCGGTGGTCTCGGCGCGCTTGTTGCGGCCGATCTTGTCGTTGTCGGTGGACTTGCGGCGCGCGTTGCGCACGCCCTTCTCCATCCAGTTCCGCTGCGTGCGGGCCCGGAGCTCGAGCGAGGACCTGGTGCCGGCGTACTCGTCGTAGCGTTCGCGCGCGTGCCGGCGGTCGACCTCGCGCTCGGCGAGGTAGGAGTCGTACCCGCCGCCGTAGGTGCGTACCTGGTGCTGGGCCAGGTCCAGCTCGACGACGCCGGTCACGGTCCGGGCGAGGAACTCCCGGTCGTGGCTGACCAGCACGGTCGCCGCGCGCAGTCCCGCGACGAACGTCTCCAGCCGGTCGAGCCCGTCGAGGTCCAGGTCGTTGGTGGGCTCGTCGAGCAGGAAGACGTCGAACCTGCTGAGCAGCAACGACGCCATGCCCGCCCGGGCGGCCTGCCCGCCGGACAGCGAGGTCATCCGTGCGTCGAGACCGACCCCGAGCCCGAGGTCGGCGGCCACCTCGGCGATGCGGTCGTCCAGGTCCGCGCCGCCGAGCGCGAGCCACCGCTCCAGCGCCGCCGCGTACGCCTCGTCCGCGCCCGCGGCGCTCTCGGTGAGCGCCGCCGTAGCGCGGTCCAGCTCGGCCTGCGCCGCCGTGACGCCGGTACGCCGGCCGAGAAAACCGCGCACCGTCTCACCTGCCCGGCGATCCCGCTCCTGGGGCAGGTAGCCCACGTTCGCGGCCGGCGGGGACAGCCGCACCGTGCCCTCCTCCGGCGCGACGATGCCGGCCAGGATCCGCAGCAGCGTGGACTTCCCGGCCCCGTTCACCCCGACCAGGCCGGTGACGTTCCCCGGCGCGACCACCAGGTCCAGCCCCGAGAACAGCACCCGCTCGCCGAACCCGGCGGCCAGCCCCTTGGCGACCAATGTTGCGCTCACCGGTCCGAAGCCTAGAACAAGGCCGATCGCGCGACCCACTGGTCTAGCCTCGTCGCCATGCCGAGCACCCCGCCCCGCCAACGGGTGGTGGACATCGTCGCCGGGCTACCCGAGGCCACCTGCACCGGCGACCACCACCTCGCCCTCACGGTGGCGAAGAAGACGTTCGGCTACTTCCTCGACGACCATCACGGCGACGGCGTCGTCGGCGTGGCGCTGAAGGCGGCGCCCGGCGAGCAGGACGCGCTGGTGCGCTCGGACCCCGAGCGCTTCTACGTGCCCGCCTACCTCGGCGCGAAGGGCTGGGTCGGCGTGCGGCTGGACGTCGGCCGGGTCGACTGGGCCGAGGTGCGCGAGATGATCGTCGACGCGTACCGGTTGCAGGCCCCCCGCCGCCTCGTCGCCCTGCTGGACGGCTGAGCCCGCGGAAGTGGCTCGGTCGCGCCATTGGTTGGTCGTGAAGTCGCGACTTAACACCGGGCTGCGTCGTTCTCCCGTAACGTGGCACCGTGGCCATCCCCGTGCACGCGCAGTGGCAGGAGGACGACCCGGAGCGCACGGACGTGATCCCGCGGATCGAGGAGGGGTACGCCGAGACGCCGCCGTGGCAGCCGGACGCTCCGAGTCGTCCCGACGGCCGTTACGTGGACGCATATCCAGGGGCCCTGCCTCCCGACCGCGACGACATCGATGCCGACGCGATGCTCAAGCGGGGCAAGCGTCGCCGGTCGCGGAAGAAGCCCCTCTGGCAGGAGGTCCTGACCCTGCTCGGGATCGCGCTGGTGCTGACCTTCCTCATCCAGCACTTCTTCGGCCGGGTGTACTCGATCCCGTCCGGCTCGATGGAGAAGACGCTGCACGGCTGCACCGGCTGCTCGAACGACCGCATCCTGGTGGACAAGCTGAGCTACGCGTTCGTCGACCCGGATCCCGGCGACGTCGTCGTGTTCGAGGGCCCGGACTCCTGGGACGAGGAGTACGGCCAGGATCTGTCGAGCAACCTGGTCACCGGCGCCCTGCAGTCGATCGGCGCCCTGGTCGGCCTCGCGCCGCCGGACGAGAGCGACTTCGTGAAGCGGGTGATCGCGGTCGGCGGCCAGACCGTCGAGTGCTGCGACCCCAAGGGGCGCGTGATCGTGGAAGGCCGGCCGCTCGACGAGCCGTACGTCTACTGGAAGGACGGCAAGCCGAACGGGAAGCAGCGCTTCGACCCGGTGGTGGTGCCCGAGGGCACGATCTGGGTCATGGGTGACAACCGCAACAACTCGCGGGACTCCCGCTTCCAGGGTGGCGGCGGCATCCGTGGCGTCGTCCCCATCGACAAGGTGATCGGCAAGGCGCGTTACATCGTGCTGCCGCTGTCGCGGTGGCAGGGCGTCGGCGACCACGACCCGCAGGACGGCATCCCGGTCGCGATGGGCGCCCCCGCGTGGCAGCAGGGCCTGCCGGCCGGCGTCGGTTTCGTCGCCGCCTGGCCGATGCTCTGGCTCAGCCGGCGGATCAGGTTGGTGATCCGGCCGCCCGGACGAACTACCTCGGGCAAGGAGCCCGCAGCCGACCCGTAGACCCCGGTGCCGGGCGCCACGCGCCCGGCACCACCGGCTCGGTCAGAAGTCCTCGTCGAAGCTCACCGTGCCGGTGACCGCGACCTGGTACGCGGAGACGCGGCGTTCGAAGAAGTTCGACAGTTCCTGGACGTCCTGCAGCTCCATGAAGGCGAACGGGTTCCGGGACCCGTACTCCGGCTCGAGGCCCAGCGCCGCGAGGCGCCGGTCGGCGACGTGCTCGAGGTAGGTGCGCATGTCGGCCGGCGGGAGGCCGGCCACGCCCTGGCCGAGCAGGTCCTCCGCGAACCGGGTCTCCGCGTCGACGGCCTCGCGGAGCATCTGGCGCACCTGGGTGTGCAGCTCGTCGTCGAAGAGGTCCGGCTCCTCGCGGCGGACGGTGTCGACGACGTCGAACGCGAAGGCCATGTGCATCGACTCGTCGCGGAAGACCCAGTTCGTGCCCGACGCCAGGCCGTTGAGCAGGCCGCGGGAGCGCAGGAAGTAGACGTAGGCGAAGGCGCCGTAGAAGAACAACCCTTCGATGCACGCCGCGAAGCAGATGAGGTTCAGCAGGAACGCGCGCCGGTCCGCGCGGGTGTCGAGCCGGCTCAGGTGCTCGATCGAGTCGATCCACTTGAAACAGAACTCGGCCTTGTGCCGGATGGACGGGATGTTCTCGACCGCGGCGAACGCGGCCGCTCGCTCGTCCTCGTCGGGCAGGTAGGTGTCCAGCAGGGTCAGGTAGAACTGGACGTGCACGGCCTCCTCGAACAGCTGGCGCGACAGGTACAGCCGGGCTTCGGGCGCGTTGACGTGCTCGTAGAGGTTGAGCACGAGGTTGTTCGCCACGATGGTGTCGCCGGTGGCGAAGAACGCGACCAGCCGGTTGACCAGGTGCCGCTCGGCGTCCGTGAGCTTCGTTAGGTCGGCGAGGTCGGTGTGCAGGTCGACCTCCTCGACGGTCCACGTGTTCTTGATCGCGTCCCGGAAGCGGTCGTAGAAGTGCGGGTAGCGCATCGGCCGCAGCGTCAGGTCCATACCGGGGTCGAGCAGGGCTTGGCGGGTCACTGGCATGCCTCACATGACTCGGGGTTCTCGAGCGAACAGGCCACCGCGTCCGCGGTATCCACAGTGGTGTCCACTGCGGTATCCACAGTGGACACGGTCGCTTGCTGGATGCGGGTCGCCGGACGGGACCGCAGGTAGTAGGTGGTCTTCAGGCCGGACGCCCAGGCGTAGCGGTACATCGACGACAGCTTCCCGATCGTGGGGGAGGCCACGAACAGGTTCAGGGACTGGCTCTGGTCGACGTACGGGCCGCGCGCCGCGGCGAGGTCGATCAGCGCCCGCTGCGGCAGCTCCCACGCGGTGCGGAACAGCTCGCGCGAGTCGGCGGGGAGTGCGGTCAGGCCCTGCACGGAGCCGTCCGCGCGCTTGATGCGGTCGCGGACGGCCGCGGTCCACAGGCCGTGTTCCTTCAGCTCGGTGACCAGGTAGGAGTTGACCTGGAGGAACTCGCCGGACAGCGTCTCGCGCTTGAAGACGTTGGACACCTGCGGCTCGATGCACTCGAAGCACCCGGCGATCGAGGCGATGGTCGCGGTCGGGGCGATCGCGACCAGCAGCGAGTTGCGCAGCCCGGACTCGGCGACCTGGGCACGCAGCGTCGCCCACCGCTCGGCCTGCGCCGGCGTGACGCCCCACAGGTCCGGCTGCAGCTGCCCGTGCGCGGCACGGGTCTCGGTGTAGGCGGGGTGTGCGCCCGCGGCGGCGGCGAGGTCGGCGGAGGTCTCCAGCGCGGTCAGGTAGACCTCCTCGGCCAGCCGCGTGGACAACTCCTTCGCCGCGGCCGAGTCGAACGCCAGGCGCAGCTTGAAGAACACGTCCTGCAGGCCCATGACGCCGAGCCCGACCGGACGCCAGCGCGGGTTACTGCGGCCGGCCTGCTCCGTGGGGTAGTAGTTGATGTCGATCACCCGGTCGAGGAACGTCACCGCGGTGCGCACGGTCGCCCGCAGGCGCGTCCAGTCGACCTCGCCGTCGGCGACGTGCGCGCCGAGGTTGACCGACCCGAGGTTGCAGACCGCGGTCTCCTCGTCGGAGGTGACCTCCAGGATCTCCGTGCACAGGTTCGACAGGTGCACCACGTTGCCCGGCTCGGCGGTCTGGTTACAGGTGCGGTTCGCGGTGTCCTTGAACGTCATCCAGCCGTTGCCGGTCTGCGCGAGGGTGCGCATCATCTTCGCGTACAGGTCGCGGGCCTTGACCGTGCGCACCGCGCGACCGGCCTGTTCGGCGGCCCGGTAGGCGTCGTCGAACGCCTCGCCCCACAGGTCGGGCAGCTCGGGGATCTCGTCGGGGTCGAACAGGGACCAGTCGGCGTCGGCCTCGACGCGGCGCATGAACTCGTCCGGGATCCAGTTGGCGATGTTGAGGTTGTGCGTGCGGCGCGCGTCCTCGCCGGTGTTGTCGCGCAGCTCCAGGAACTCCTCGATGTCCGGGTGCCACGTCTCCAGGTACACACACGCCGCGCCCTTGCGCCGCCCGCCCTGGTTCACCGCGGCGACCGACGCGTCCAGCGTGCGCAGCCACGGCACGATCCCGTTGGAGTGCCCGTTGGTGCCGCGGATCAGCGCGCCGCGCGCCCGGATCCGGGACCACTGCACGCCGATGCCACCGGCGAACTTCGACAGCCGCGCGACCTGGCCGTACCGCTCGTAGATCGACTCCAGCTCGTCGCGCGGCGAGTCCAGCAGGTAGCAGGAGGACATCTGGGTGTGCCGGGTGCCGGAGTTGAACAGCGTCGGCGAGCTGGGCAGGTACGCCAGGGACGACATCAGCCGGTAGAACCTGATTGCCTCGCCCGGGGCGTGCGACAGTCCACACGCGACGCGCAGCAGCCAGTACTGCGGCCGCTCCAGCACGCCCCGGCCGTGCGGGTGGCGCAGCAGGTAGCGGTCGTACACGGTGCGCAGCCCGAAGTACTCGAACCGCAGATCGCCGTCGTGGTCGACGGCGTCGTCGAGCTTGCGCGCGTGCGTGGCGACGAACGCGGCGGTCTCGTCGCCGATCAGCCCCTGCTCGTGGCCGAGCGCGATCGACTGGCTGAACGAGTGGCTGCCCTGCCCGCGCACCTCCTTGTCGATGAAGGTCGCCAGCAGGCGGGCCGCCAGCTTCGAGTACTCCGGCTCCTCGGCGACCAGCTCGGCGGCCGTCTGGATCGACAGCCGGTCCAGCTCCACGGTGGTGGCGCCGTCGTACAGGCCGCTCGTCGTCCTGGTGGCGACCCGGAGGGGGTCCACAGTGGACAGCCCGGTGGCGCACCGCCGCACCGCGCGGACGATCTTGTCCACGTCGACGGGCTCGAACTCGCCGCTGCGCTTGCGCACCCGCATGGTCGAACGCTTGATCTCGGCGCCGGCATCGCTGCCGGCGTCCCGGGTGCCGACCGGACTGACGGTCACGGCTGTCTCCTCGCGAGCTCGGGCTGACTGCCCCAGGCCGGCGCGAACGCGAGGGACCCCGGACGGGCCCGGCACGGGTCACCGCCTCGAGTGTCCGCACGCCCTCCCTCGGGGCCTGGAGACCTCCCGCCCGCGGCGCGGGCAGGTGAGCTGGCAGGTCTTCGGACTCACGGGCAGGCTGGATCGCGGCGCGTCGAGCGCCGGTCCGGTTGTCTACTGGCCGTCGCTTCCCGGACACGCGTGTCCAGTGCTTCGTGACGGCGGTCGTTCCCGTTCACCGCTGCGGGGCAGTCCCGGACTCGTACCGGGTTCCCTCTTGCGACGGACGCCCATGGTGTGGACGTCCGAACCAACTCGTTGATCACAATACATGGAACCTCAGGCCGCGACAGGCACCACATGTTGTGTCGGCGTGTCGCCAGAGCCCTGAAACGCCCTCGCCCGCGATCACGTCGCCCCGGTACGGTCGCGGGACCGTTTCGCTGCTGGGAGGGGACTCGTCAATGGCATGCCGGATGAGTGAGGTCGTGCTCAAGTGCCACGACCCCGAGGTGCTGGCCCGGTTCTGGTGCGAGGTCCTGGACTTCGTCGAGCTCGGCCGCGAAGGGGACGTCTGGATCGCGATCGGTCCGCGCGAAGGGTTCGGCGGCCCGCAGCCGGTGATCTCCCTCCTGCGCGACGCCGCGCCGACGAACGGGCCCGCCCGGCTGCACATCGACGTCAACGCCACCGACCGCGACCAGGACGCCGAGCTCGAACGCCTGCTCGCGCTCGGCGCGCGCCCGGCCGACGTCGGCCAGACCGGCGAGGAGCCCTGGCACGTCCTCGCCGATCCGGAAGGCAACGAGTTCTGCCTGCTCAGAACCCGCCTCGACCCGCTCTGACCCGCACCCCGTGCTCGCTACTCGTAGCAGCCCTGGTCGACTCGTTGCAGGGCGAGCTGCGCCACCACGCGATGGTCGTGGAAGCCGAGCCGGTAGTTCGCGCCGGGGTTGCCGGGCACGTGGACGAGGAGGCGACCCAGCTGCGCCAGCAGCGTCACGTCGAAGTCGGGGTACACCGCGGCTGCTCGCGTCGCCGCCGTCCCGATCGTCACCCCCTCGGGAGTGCGGACCGGCCGATCGGGCGCGATCGCCTCCACGCCGCGGTCGGGGGAAATGAAGACCCGGCCGTACGGTCCGCCGTGGAAATACAGGTCGTAGGCGCCACACGTCTGGTTCGCCAATTCGTTGCCCCGAACGAAACCGGCCGCTTTCGCCTGCCGGAACGTCATTCCGAGAATTAGCCCGCCGAACCCGTTCGGGCCGATTTTCGGCGCCGCGGACACCACGGGTGCCGGGGGCGGGGCGTGGGTCACGTGTGCCGGTGCGCGCGGCGGTGCCGGTCTTGTCGTTGCCGATTCGGCCCCGTAGACGACCTGCGGATCCGGGCTCGTCGTGGCGGTCGAGGTGCCGGCCTGGTCCGGTGGCCTGGCCGCCGTCTGCGTCGGCGAGCTGGTGCAGCCCGCGAGCGTCAGGCAGCCGATCGAGAGCCCGAGGATCGTCGTGCGGATCGTGCCGGAAATTCGTCGGGTCACGTTGTTCATTGCTATTCCCCCTCGTTCTTGGTGCCCTTGAGACGCTCCGTGGTTCGCCAGGGTTGTCTTGCGGGCTCTCGGGAATTCGACGAAATGCGCGTCGGTTTATTTCGAACCGCCGTCAGAAGCGGATTCAGCGCGTGTCCGCGCCCGGTGCCGACGTCGAGGAGCCGGGCGCCGCGCGGCGCGCCTACCGTAGGCGCGGGTTCGGCGGTCGATGTCACGTGCGCGGCGCCGGCGGTGCTCTACAGATGTGGACGTTGTGGATGGTGGGCGGGTACCGGCTGACGCCCTGGCGATAGCGCTGTCCGCCGGCCGCCGTGGTGCGGTGGCCGGGCGAGCGGAGCGGAAGGACGGCGGCGTGGCGTTGTCGGGTCCTCGGGAACGAGGGGCTGTCCGAGCCGACCTCGAAGAGGTCTTCCGCGCCACCTATCCGCGGGTCGTCGCGGTTGCCGCGCGGGTGCTGGGTACGCGGAACGAGGCCGAGGACGTGGCGCAGGAGGTGTTCCTGGCCTTCGGGCGCTCCTCGGTGCCGGCCGGGCAGGCGGCGGGCTGGCTGTCGGTCGCCGCAGCGCACACCGCGCTGAACCATCTCCGCTCGGGCCGGCGGCGAGCCGTCCGGGAGGAGACCGCCGGTCCCGGCGATGCCGTCAGCCCGGATGTCGCCGACGCGGTCGTGACCCTCGACGAGCGCCGCCGCGTGCGGGCGGGCCTCGCGCGGCTGCCTCGCCGGCAGGCGGTGGCTCTCGTCCTGCGGCACAGCGGCCTCAGCTACGCCGAGGTCGCCGCGGCTCTCGAGCTCTCTCCCGGCAGCGTGGGCACGACCGTGCGCCGCGCCGAGTCCGCCTTGCGCAAGGAGTTGAACCGTCATGCGTCATCCGACTGACGGCGTGCTGCGCCGGCTCGTGGACGAGCCGGCGAGTGTCGCCGACGCCGATCGCGAGCACGTCGCGGGCTGCCCGGTCTGCCTGACCGGTCTGGCCGCCGCCCAGCACGAGGCGGCGGCGGTCGCCGCGGCGCTGGACGTCGACGTCGAGGTGGACGTGGACGCGGGGTGGCGCCGCCTGTCGCACTCGGCCGCCGCGGAGGGACGCCGCAAGGTGGCCGCGGCCACCCCCGCGCGCCGGTGGCGGGCCGCCCTGCGCAGCCCGGTGCTCGCCGCCCTGGGCGCGGTCGTCCTGCTGACCGGGGCCGGCGTCGCGGCCGCCACGGACTGGCTGCAGATCTTCCGGGCCGAGCAGGTCGCCCCGGTCACCGCCCCCGAGGAGGACCTGGTCAGGTTGCCGGACCTGTCCGACATCGGCGACGTCAAGGTGACCGACGAGATCGACATCCATGCGGTCGCCGGTGCGGACGCCGCGAAGGAGGAGAGCGGTCTTGCCCTCCCGCAGGTGAATGAGTTGCCCCGCGGTGTCACGGGAGAACCCACGTACTACGTCGGCGGCCGGACGAGTGCGGTGTTCACGTTCTCGGCCGAGAAGGCGGCGCGGACCGTCGAGGCGGCCGGCGAGACGCCACCGCCACCGCCACCTGGCCTCGACGGGAGCCAGTTCCGGCTGGACGCCGGCCCGGGGCTCGCCGCGGTGTGGCAGGAGACCCACGGGGTGCCGGCCCTCATGGTGGCTCGCGCGATCGCGCCCACCGCGTACTCGTCCGGCTTCCCGTTCGAGACCGCCCGCGACTACCTGCTGTCCCTGCCCGGCCTGCCGGAGAACGTCGTGGCGCAGCTGCGCGGCATCTCCGCGGACGAGCCGACGCTGCCCCTGTTCATGTCCGTCGAGCAGCTGGAGAGTTCGACCGCCGACGTCGGCGGCACACCGGCCACGGTGTTCACCTCGCGCGGCGAGGGCACGATGGCGGCCGTGGTGTGGGTGAACGACGGCACGGTCTCCGCGGTGGTCGGCTCGGTCAGCGCCGACGAGGCGCTGTCGGTGGCGCGCGGGCTGAGGTGGGAGCGATGACCGCCGCCGGGCCTTCCGTCGACGCCGCGCAGCGGCTGCTCGACGACCTGCCGCCCACCGCGGCGGTGTGGTGCTCGGGCCTGCGCAAGCGGTACCGGAAACGCGTGGCGGTCGACGACGTGTCCTTCACCGTCGACCGCGGCGAGGTGGTGGCCCTGCTCGGACCGAACGGCGCCGGCAAGACCAGCGTGATCAAGATCCTGCTGGGACTGGTCCGGCCCGACGCCGGGGACGTGCTGCTGCTCGGGCAGCCGGCCGGGAACCCGTTGGCCCGGGCCCGCGTCGGCTACCTGCCCGAGCTCTTCCGGTACCAGCCGTGGCTCACCGCCGCCGAGGTGCTGGCCCTGCACATCCGCCTCGCGGGGGTCTCGGTGCCGGCCGAGGAGCGGCGGGAGTGCCTGGCCCTCGTCGGGCTCGCCGACCGGGCCGGCGACCGGGTCGGCGGCTTCTCGAAGGGCATGCAGCAGCGCCTCGGCCTGGCCGTCGCGCTGGTGGCACGCCCGGACCTCGTCGTCCTCGACGAGCCGACGAGCGCGCTGGACCCGGTCGGCCGGGCCGACGTGCGCGACATCCTCCTGTCCCTCAAGGAACGTGGGGTCGCGGTCCTGCTCAACTCGCACCTCATCGGCGAGGTGGAACGGGTGTGCGACCGGGTCGTCATCCTCGACAAGGGCAAGATCGCCGCCGCCGGCACGCTGGCCGAGCTGCTCGGTCGCCGCGAGCTGCGGCTGCGGCTTGGCGAGGTGAGCGCGGAGGCGGAGGCGCGGCTGGCTGCCGCCGGCCAGCTCACCCGCACCGGGGACTCGTTCACCGTCACGTTGCCCGCCGGCACCGACGCAGACGCAGACACCGACGCAGAAACCGACGCCGTGCCGGACCTGGTGGCCGACCTGGTCCGCCTCGGGGTACGCGTGCACGCGGTCGAGCCCGGGCGGATCAGCCTCGAGGAACGGCTGCTGGACATCCTCCGCGCCGACACAGGTGGTGACCGATGACGATCCGAACCGTACGCACCATCGCCGCCCTGACCATCCGCGAAGCCGCCCGCCGGCGGGTACTCCGCGCGATCGTGGTCATGACGGTCGTGCTGCTGGCCCTGTCCGCGTGGGGGTTCTCCCGCCTCGACGCGGAGTTCGGCACGCTCACCACCGGAGAGGCCCGGCTCGCGTCCTCGCAGGTGCTCAACCTCGTGATGTTCGGCCTGAGCCTGATCGCCGCGCTGGGCACGGCGTTCCTCGCCGGCCCGACCCTCGCGGGCGAGATCGAGACCGGAACCGCGCTGGCGATCCTCGCGCGGCCGGTTCGCCGCTCGGCCGTGCTGGTGGGGAAGTGGCTGGGGCTCGTGGCCTTCGGCAGCGGCTTCGTCGTCGTGGCCGGCCTGGCGCAGTTCCTGATCGTCCGGACCACCGTGGGTTACTGGCCGCCGCAACCGGTGGCCGGCCTGGCACTGCTCGCGGCGCAGACGATCGTGTTGCTCACCCTCGGACTGCTGCTGTCCACCGTCATCTCGCCGATGGCCTCGGGCATCGTCGCGGTCGGTCTGTTCGGCGCCACGTGGATCGCGGGCGTCGTCGGCGGGATCGGGAAGGTGCTCGGCAACGAGGGGGTGGCCCGCGTCGGCACCGTCTCCCGGATGCTGCTGCCGACCGACGGCCTGTGGCACGGCGCCATGCACGCGATCCAGGACCCGACGGTAACGACGCTGTTCGGGGGCGCCGCGGTGGGCTCGCCGTTCGTGAGCGAGGCCCCGCTCGCCGCCACCTATCTCGTGTGGACCGGGATCTGGGTCGCCCTCGCGCTCGGGCTCGCGGCGCTGGCCTTCCAGCGCCGCGACCTCTGAGCCCGGTCAGCCGTTGTACTCGCAGGCGAACACGTCCTCGGAGAAGTCCGAGCCGTTGGCGGCGGTGATCGTCACCCGCACGCGTGGCACGGCCGAGGAGCAGTTGCCGGTGATAGACGTGCGGTCGTTCCACGCGGGCACGTGGGTGCCGTCGGTGTACCAGCGGATGGCGACCGTGCCCGTGGTGTGGGCGTGGCTCATCGAGCAGCTGATGGTCGCGATCGGATCGGAGCGGCACGACAGGCCGGCGACGTTGGGGTCCTTCGGCCGGTACAGCAGCCGGTTCGGCGAGCCGGAGCCTGGATCCCGGACGACGTTCTTGGTGGCGTAGTCGATCACGGCGGCCTGCACCTGTGCCGGGGTGGCCGTGGGGTGTGTCGCGAGGTGCAGCGCCGCGACCCCGGCCGCGTGCGGGGCGGCCATCGACGTCCCGCTCGCCGTCGCGGCGTTGTCGTCGCGCTGGTACCAGGCCGACTTGATGTCCACCCCGGGAGCGAAGACGTCCAGGCAGGCGCCCTTGTTGGAGAAGTCGGCACGCAGGTCGTTGCGGTCGGTGGCACCGACGACGATCGCCGGGCGGACGCGGGCCGGCGAGTAACCGCACGCGCTGGCATCGGAGTTGCCGGCGGAGATGGCGTAGGTGACACCGGAGTCGATGGAGTTGACGACCGCGGCGTCGAGTACGTCGGAGGCGCCACCGCCGAGGCTCACGTTGGCGACCGCGGGATGCACGGCGTGGCCGGTCACCCAGTCGACGCCGGCCACGACCGTGGCGATGGTGCCGGCGCCCACGCAGTTGAGCACCCGCACGGCCACCAGGCTGACCGCCTTCGCCACGCCGTAGTTCTTGCCGCCGAGCGTGCCGGCGACGTGCGTGCCGTGGCCGTTGCAGTCGTCGGCGCTGCCGCCGTCGATGGCGTCGAAGCCGCTGGACGCCCGGCCGCCGAACTGGTCGTGCGTGAGGCGCATCCCCGTGTCGATGACGTAGGCGTGCACGTTGCTCGCGGTCGTGAGGTAGTTGTACTTCGCGTCGAGGGTCTCGTTGCGCTGGTCGATCCGGTCCAGGTTCCACACCGGGTTGGTCTGGTCGGTGTCCACCTGCACCCGCTGGTCCTGCTCGACATAGGCGACGTCGGGGTCGGCGGCGGTCCGCGCGGCCTGCTGCTCGGTCATCGTGGCCGCGAAGCCGGTGAGCGCGAAGCCGTAGGTGTGCGTGACCGAGGCACCGTGGCGGCTCGCGACGTCGGCGGCCCGCACGGCGGCGCTGTCGAGGACGACGAGGTAGCTGTCGGGTATCGCGTTCGGCGCGCCCGCGCCGCGGATCGCCGGAGCCGGCGCGGCCGTGGCGGGCACACTCACGACGAGCATGCTCAGGGCCGCGACGAGCGGGATCGCGCGGCGCGTTCTTCGACCGATCGGTTGGCTGCGTGACATCGGTTCTCCTTTGGTCGTCGGGATCGCGCCCATGGTCACCGGGCTCGTTGCAGTTCCGCTGCAACGAGCCGTGCGGCACGGCCGTGGCACACCGGTGTCACGCATTACGTGGTGTGGGAGACAGGGGAGGGCTGCCACGCGGCCGGGTGGGCTGGCGGCTGCGGCTGGTGGGCGTGTTCGAGGTGCGCGCGGAGACGGGGGCGCACGCGGTGCCGAGCAGGAAGGCGCGGACGCTGCTCGCGCTGCTCGGTGCGCACGAGCGGCGGATGGTCACGGTGGACCGCATCGTCGAGGAGCTGTGGGCGGGCGTGCCGCCGAAGCAACCGGAGGCCAACGTCGCGACGCTGGTCAGCCGGGTACGCGCGCGGTTCGGCGCCGACGTGGTCGTCGGCGGGCGGGCCGGCTACCGGCTGGGCGACGGGGTCGCGGTCGACCTGCACGAGGCGGCGGCGACCCTCGCGTGTGCGGAGCGCATCCTCGACCACGGGCATCCGGCGATCGCGCTGCGCGGCGCGGAGCGGGTGGTCACGCTGCTCGAGGCGGGGCCGGCCCTGGCCGACCATCCGTGCGCGCGATGGGCGGAGGAGGCACGCGCGACGCAGGACTCGCTCCTGCGCCGGGCGTGGCACGCCGGCTCGGCGAGCGCCCTGCGGGCCGGCCGCCCGCGGCGCGCTCAGGTGCTGGCCGAGGCCGCCATCGCCGCCGACCCGCTCGACGAAGGCGCATGCCGGTTACTGATGCGCGCCTGCGTCGCGGCGGGTGAGCCGGCCCGGGCGATCCTCGCCTACCAGCGGCTGCGCACCACCCTGGCCACCGAGCTCGGCATCGACCCGACGGTGGAGAGCAGTGACCTGCACGTGGCGATCCTGCGCGCGAACGCCGTAGCCGGATGATGTCAGCGGCTGCGCACCACCCTGGTCACCGAGCTCGGCATCGACCCGGCTGCGGAGTGCAGTGACGTGCACGTGGCGATCCTGCGTGCGAACGCCGTAGCTGGATGAGGTCAGCGCTGTTCGACCCGCCAGGGCCGCCCCGCCGGCCGGTACCGGCAGACCGTGCCCGTGGTGACCGACGCGCGCAGCTCATCGCCGAGTCGCTGGTCGCCGTCCGCGATCACGTCGAGCGCCCGCTTGATGGCCTTGCGGACGGCGGTGCGCGCGCGTTCCGGGGACGATGCGAACTCGCGGGCGCGACCGGACAGGCTCAGCGCGTCGGACAGCTCGCCGGACAAGGTGTCCCGCTCCAGGCGGAGCCGCTCGGCCTTGCCGAGGTCGGCGTCCGAGTCCGCCGCGTCGATCGCGGCGTCGAGATCGCGGATCCGTTGCCGGTAGGCCTTGATCGCCGCGTGGTCGAGCACCTCCTGCCGGCCGGTCACCACGACCGCGCCGCCGAGATCGACCGCGGCCAGCTCGCAGCCGGGGTTCTCCAGCAGCCGGCTCAGGTAGCGCAGGCCGACGAAGTCGGGGAGCTCGATCCGCGTCCCGGCGGCCGTGACGGTCCAGCCGTCCCGCCGGCGCGTGAGCACCGGCGCCGGATCGTGCCCGGCGAGCCGGGCGGTCCACGTCTCCACCCGCCGCGACAGGCCCATCGCGGCCGCGTCGTCGATGGCCTCGGCCAGCACGGACCTGGCCCGGACCAGGTCGCCGGCGCCGCCCCGGGCGTCCAGCGCCTCGGCCAGCTCGGCGCGGCTCAACGCGACGGCCGGCCGGTGGCCGAGCCGCAGGTTCGCCGCCACGGCCCGCTCGAAGTGCGCCACCGCGGCATCCGGATCCGCCACGGTGAGCGCGGCGCGACCGAGCGCCCGTTCGGTGGAACCGAAGCAGGACACCGCGAGCGACGGCATCACGGGCAGGTCGGCGAAGGGACCCAGCAGCTCCGCGAGCTCCGTGGCCAGCGCCGGATCGTCCAGCAGCCAGGCCGCATCCACCAGCCCGACCATCGCGGCGAGCCAGGTGCTCGACCTGGGCAGTGCCGCCAAACCGTGTTCCCGCAAGGGATCCAGCGCCGCCCGCGCCGCCGCGGACCGGCCGCCGCGGGCCAGGACCATCACGACCGAGGCACGGAAGCCGTACTCAACGACCGCGAGGCTGGCCGATTCCAGGACACCGCTGACCAGCTCGGCGAGCTCCGCGTCGCGTCCCTGGAACCAGCGGATGGCGAGCAGCTGCGCACCGTAGTAGCCGGTCGCGTCGGCATCCCCGACCTCGAGGCCGAGCTGCAGGCACGGTCCGGCGGCCGCCTCCGCGTCGTCGAGGCGGCCGGCGCGGATCAGCCGCATCACCTCGATGCACGCCACGATGTAGTTGACGGTGGCCACGCCGAGCGCGGACGAGCGCTGCCGGAGCTCGGTCAGCGAGCGGTCGGCGTCGGGATCGCCGAGCAGGTAGAGGTCCACCGTGCGCCAGAGCAACCCGAACAGGGCCAGGAGCCCGTCACCGGCGGCCGACGCCACCGCGATCTGCTCCTGCGCCAGCGGCAGCCGCCGGTGCGCGTGTTCGGGGGCCAGCAAGGCGTGGTGCGTCAACGAAAGAGCGTCGGCCAGCGCACGCGTGGCGCCGAGCTCCCGCGTCCGCGCGAGCGCGTCGAGCACCGCCTCGACCGGCTCACCCTCGTACGCCGCCTCCGCCGCGAGCCGCACGGAGAGCCGGCTGCGCAGCTCCCGTTCCGTCGCCGGCAGCGCCGCGCGCGCCGCCCGCTGGCGGGCGAGCACGTGCTGGCGCACCGAGGAGTGGCGATGCTCGTGCACCCACACGCCGCCCAAGCCGAGGACCGCCCGCGCCACCAGCACCGGATCGCCGGCCTCCTCGGCGGCGCCGGCGGCGACCTCGAAGGCGGCGCGGGCGTCGGTCAGCCGGCCGCAGGCGAGGACCGCCTCGGCGTGTTCGACGAGCAGGCCGGCCAGGCCCGGCGGTGCCGGATGATGCCGCGCCACGGCGACCGCCCGGCCGAGCAGCTCGGCGGCCTGCTCGTAGCCGTACCCGCGGCGCAGCGACGCCGCCGCGGTGCGGCACGCCGCGATCGCGTTCGCGGCGTCGCCCGCCGATCTGACCGCGGCGGCGAGGGCGTGCTCCGCGACCCGTTCGAGCTGGCCTGTCCCGGCCAGCAGCGCCGCGGCCCTGGCGTGCGCGTCGAGCCGGTCCGCCGCGTCGAGCCGGGCGACGGCGACCTGGCGGACCAGGTCGTGAAAGCGGTAGCCGGCCGGCGTCAACTCGACGAGGCCCGCGGTCGACGAGTCGGCCAGCGCGGCCAGCACGGCGGTGGCCGGCTCACCGGTGAGCCCGGCGACCTCGCCCACCGCACCGTCGACGCCCAGCAACGCGGCGAACGCGAGGATCCGCCGGTGCGCGGGGCGGCGCCGCTCGATCGCGTCCGTGATCGCCTGTTCGAGGGTTGCCGACCCGTCCCCGGGCCAGCCGCCGCGCATCGCTTGCGTCAGGTGCAGCGGGCTGCCACCGGTGACCCCGAGCAGGGTCGCCACCTGCTCGCGATCCGCCGCGGGCCGGCCGTGGGCGGCCATGAGCTCGGCCGTCTCCCCGGCGCCGAACGGCGACAGCGTGATCGTGGTCGCGTCCCGCTGCAGCTCGTCGAGGAGCTCGCGGTGTGCCGGACTGGTCGCCGGCGCGCGGCGCGCGAGCACCACCAGGAGCGGCAGCCGGTCGAGCGCCCGGGCGAGGAACCGGGTCAGCAGCAGGGCGCTCTCGTCGGCATGCTGCGCGTCGTCCACGACGATCATCGTCGGCACCGCGCCACGGCGTTCGCCGAGCTGCGCCGCCACCGCGGCGAAGCGGGCGAACCGCTCCGGGTCGACCAGGTGGGCACCCGAGTGCGCGGCGAGCAGCTCGGCGCCCGCGCCCAGCAGGGTCGGCAGCATCGCGGGCCACGGCCAGAGCGCGGGGGCACCGCCGTGCGGCCAGCACCGCCCCCACACCACCTCGAAGCCGTCCCGTTCGGCAGCCGACGAGGCCTGCTCGCAGAACCACGTCTTGCCGATCCCCGCCTCGCCGGTCACCACGACGAGCTGCCGGCGCCCGCCAGCGGCTCGCGCCCTGACCTCGGCCACCACCGCGAGCTCGGCAGCACGTCCGACGAACGTGGAGACCACCCGTTCAGGATGCCGCACGATCCCCGACATTCGGGGAGAACCGGACGAGGAACGGATCTCTGGGCCGGGGACGCGAGAGGGGGAGGCACCATGGGGACGCGGGTGGAAGTGCGGGTGGTGGGTGGGCTCGAGGTCAGGGGACCGGGCGCGGCGGAGGTCGGCGGGACCACGCCACGCACGCTGCTCGCGCTGCTCGCCGTGCGGCGCCGCCGGCTGGTCACCGCCGACCAGATCGCCGAGGTGCTGTGGGGCGCGCGGCCACCGGTGCGGCCGGTTGCGGGCATCTCGACCATGGTCAGCCGGCTGCGGCGGGTACTCGGCACCGGGGCGATCGACGGCGATCGCAACGGCTACCAGCTCGGCGACTCGACGTGGGTGGACCTGTCCGTCGCGACCGCGCTGATCGAGGCGGCGGAGGCCGGCCTCGACGAGGGCGGCCCGGGGGACTGCCTGGTATCGGCCGGCCGTGGCGTCGAGCTGCTCGGTGGCGGGCCGGCCCTGGCCGGCTTCGGCACGCAGGCGTGGGTCGAGTCCGCGCGCGTGACGCAGGCGGCGCTCCTGCGTCGAGGCAGGTACGTCCTGGTCGAGGCGGCGCTGCGCACCGGCAACCTGGACGGCGCCCGCCACCCCGCGCTCGCGGCGATCACCGCGGATCCGCTGGACGAAGTGGCCTATCGCGCGCTGATGCGGGCCCTCAGCCTCGCGGGCCGGACCGACCTGGCGCTCGGCGTCTACGACCAGCTGCGCGCCGTGCTCGCCGAGGAGCTCGGGATCGACCCCGCTCCCGTCACGCGCGACCTGCGAAGGACGATCGCCCGGGGGCGCTCCGCGCCGCGTTAGGAGCGCCTGCAACCGGACTGCAACGGCTCCGGAAAGGCTGGTGTCGTACCGACTCCCGCTGATCCTCGAAGGAGACCGTCATGCTCAGACGCAGCCTGGTCGCGGCCATGCTGGCCGCTGGTGCCGTTGCCGTGAGCGTCGCACCCGCCCAAGCCGTCACGATCCCGCCGCCGGGCGGCGACAGCCTCATCGTCCTCAACTACTACCGCAACGACGTGCTGGTCGGCCAGAAATGGTGGGGTTGTCCCGGCCAGCAGCCCGGGCAGTGGGGTGCCACGACCACGCAGCTGACCTTCCACACCGTGCCCTGCTGACGCATCCGGCCACATCGGACACCTCCGCCCGCGGCCGCGGCCCCGGGCGGGCGTCCGTGGTCGTGCCGCTTCCTCCTGATCAGGACCGGTCGGCGTCCACGACCAGCTGCCGGTGCCGGTCGAGCAGCCGGTGGATCAGGACCACGACGACGAGCTGGCCGAGGCCGGACACGGCGAACACGGCCGGCAGGCCCAGCGCGCTGGCCAGCGCGCCGCCGGCCAGCGCACCCAGCGGGATGCCGCCCCACAGCGCCACGCGGTGGGCGCCGAGCACCCGGCCGAGCAACTCGGCGGGGATCATCGCCTGCCGCAGCGACATCGACAGCACGTTCCACATCGTCACGCCGGCGGAGAGGCCGAAGAAACACAGGCCCGCCGCCCATCGGTTCGTGACCGTGCCGAGCAGGACGAACATCACCGGGCCGATCGCCGCGGCGAGGGTGATCGTCCGCGGCCGGCCGAGGCGGGCGGTCAGCGGCCCGACCGCGGCGGACCCGGCGAGACCGCCGATCCCCATGGTGAGGAACAGGATGCCGTACAGCGTCGGCGTGAGGTGCAGCGTGTGCAGGGCGTACAACACGGTGAGCGACGTGGCCATGGCCATGAACGCGGCGATCAGTCCACTGTAGATTGTCAGGTCCCGCAGCAACGGGTGCCGCCACAGCCAGCGCAGACCCTCGCGGATGTCCGCGCGCAGGGTCGTGGGCCGGGTCGTGGGCGATGCCGTGGGCTCGGTGCGCTGCGCCCGGAACCGGCCAGGGATGGCGAGCACGAGGACGGCGGCGAGTGCGAAGCCGATCGCGGTACCGATGAACGGGGCCGCGCGGAACCAGGCGAAGAGCGCCGCACCGACCGGTGGGCCGACGAAGTCCTGCCCGACGGTCTCCTCGACGGTCAGCCAGCTGTTGGCGGTGTCGAGCCTGCGGCGGTCGACAACCTGGGGCAGGATCGCGCGGGCCGCCGAGTCGTACACCACCTGGCAGACGCCGAGCGTGAACGCGGTGAGGTACAGCACCAGGATGTGCCCCGCACCGGCGACGATGAGCACCACGAGAACGCCGAGCACCACGGCCCGGATGCCGTTGGCGGCCGACATGGCCCGCCGGCGGTCCACCCGGTCCACCAGCGCTCCGCCCGGCAGGCCGAACAGCAGCCAGGGCAGGAACGCGAACGCGGTGAGGCCGGAGACGAGCACGGGACTGCCGGTCAGCGACGCGGCGAGCAGGGGCAGCGAGACCTTGCCGATGCCATCGGCGCAGTTGGCGGCCGCGGAGGCGCTGAACAGTCGCCGGAACGAGCGATCAAGTGCGGGTACCGACTCACCGGACGTGCTGATCCACCGAAACAAGATACTTCCACCTTCGGAAACGAAGCGTCGTTTCCGCTCAGGTGCCGGTCGTCCTCCGGGCGGCGCGGAAACGCATGACACGACACGTGTTCATGGTTACCGCCTCCGATCATGTCTGGTGCGTACGACGCGGGAAGCATAGCAGCGCGGCCTGCGGACCAGTCCACTTAGGACATCACACCCGCACCCGGCTGGGATAGCCTGTTCGTCGTCGACGTCGCCCACGAGGCTAGTCCGGGGTCAGCAGCCACTCCAGCGAGGCGCGCGCGGTCGTACTCGGCATCCCGTCCGCCACCGACAGGAGTGCCGCTCGCCAGGCCGCCGCGAGGACCGCGCCGGCCGCCCGGAGGCGCTTGGGCAGCAGCGGGCGCAACGTCGCCTCGACCGGGTCCGCTCGCGGGATCGGCACCGGCTCGGCGAGGATCCGGCACACGCCGAAGTGGACGGCCGCGTCGAACGCGACCAGCATCGCCGCCCTGGCCGCGGCCCGGCCGGTGCCCGAGGCGGCCGCGGCGCCGGTCATCCGGTCGGCGATCCGGCGCTCCATCTCCTCGCGCACCACCAGGTACAGGCCCAGTTTCGAGTCGAAGTGGTGGTACAGCGCGCCCGTGGTCACGCCGGCCTTCGCCGCCAGGTCGGTGACGTTGGCGGCCTCGTAGCCCGACGTCTCGAACTGGTGGATGGCGGCCTCCACCAGGCGGGCCTTCACGCTTCCGGGTACCGGGATCCAGTCCTGCATCGACGCCCATCGTAATGCGTTGACCAAGGAACGTAAACGGATTATGTTCTCGTCATGAAGCTGACGTTCCTCTACCAGCCGGTCGACGACCTCCCGGCGGCCGTCGCCTTCTACCGCGACGTCCTCGACCTCGACGAGTCCTGGCGGGAGGGCGAGACGACCGCCGCCTTCACCCTGCCCGGCACCGAGGTCGAGCTCATGCTCGACGTCCCGCCCGGCGACGGGCCGGAGTGGCAGGCCGGCGGGTTCTTCTCGGTGGAAAGCGTGGACAAGTTCGCGGCCGCACACCCCGATGTCAGGTGGATCGGCGAGGTGATCGACGTCCCGGGCGGGCGCAGCGCGACCTTCCTCGACCCGGCCGGCAACGCGATCCACCTGGTCGACCAGAGCGCCGAGTAACGCCGCCGGCCCAGGAAACCGGGCGACGGCCGTCGCCCGGTTGCCCAGGGTATTCCTAGCCCAGCTTCGCCGCGAGCGCGTCGAGGGTCTTCTCCATGCTGAAGATGTGTTGCTGGTTGACCGTCGCGATCGCCTGCGCCCGCTCGGCCGCCGCGCGGGCGTCCACCAGTTGCTGGCGCATGTCGTGCTGGTCGGCTTGGCCCTTGTAGGCCCAGTTCTCCGCGGGGGTGGCCATGTCGTCGTTCCCTTCTGCGTTGGGGTGGATACCGAGCGCGTCACCGATCGCGAGCGCGACCCGGGTCGGGCCGCCCGGCCCGGTCATCAGCGCGCGATTCGCCGCGTTGGTGAGGAAGCCGCACTCGGCGATGAACGCGCGGCGGTTGCCCCGGCTGATGGCGGTGCCGGTGCCGTAGTAGAAGTGCAGGTCGTCGGTGTTGTTGTCGACGCGGAAGCCGCCCGTCCAGCCCCGCGCGGCGTAGGCACGCTTCCACGCCTGGCCGAACCGCTGCCCGGCCGCGCTCTGGTAGCCGATGCTTGCCCCGTGCGCGGTGGGCGAGTTCGAGCCGTCGCAGTGGATGGCCACGAACGCGTCGCCGTCGTAGGCACGGGCCGGCGGGTCCGCGAGGATCGTCCGCACCGTCCAGCCGTCGCGGCCGTCCAGCACCCTGACGCAGGCCTGCGCGACCGCCACGGCGTAGTCCTGCTCGCCGGCAGTGCCGACCCCGTTGGTCGTCCGGTGGCAATGTCCCTTCTGGACCACCAGTTCCGGCATCAGTCCTCCTCGTCCAGTGGCGGCGCGTCCGAGTCCGCCGGATCGTCGAACACGGGAGCCGGGCCGGCATCGGGCACCGTGTCGCCGTGCTCCAGCCCGCCGGATTCCCTGCTCGCAGTCAGCTCATGAGTCATGGGACTGTCCTGTCCCTTCTCCCCGACCAGTCATCGAGACCGTCCCTGCTCAACAGAGCACCTGGACAGTGCCGCTGATACACCTGGGCGTGGCGAGGCGCGAATACCGGCACGCGGCCCGGGAAGAGAGAAGGATGGCCCCATGACGAACGAGATCGGGCCGCTGGACATCTCCTTCACCGCGACCATGGGCAAGGTGCGTGCCGGGGACACCTGGACGTGTGTTCAGCTGCCGGACTCGGCCACGATCTTCGGTACCCGTGCGCTGGTGAAGGTCGCCGGGACGGTGGACGGCGAGCCGTTTCGTGGCGCGTTCATGGCGCTCGGCGACGGCACGCACAAGTTGCCGATCGCCGCGGGTGTCCGCCGGGCCATCGGCAAGTCGGACGGCGACACCGTGACGATCCACCTCACCGAACGGCTGAGCTGAGGGCCGGTCCAGGTCTGTCGCACGGTCAGAAGCGGTAGCGGGTCTGGCCGAACCGCCCGGTTCCCTTGGTGAAGGCGAACACGGTGCCGGGATCGATCCGGAACACCACCGCGGCGCCACCCGCGTGGGTGAACATGCCGTCCGCGACGTCGTAGGTCCAGTAGCTGCCGAACTTCGCCGTCCAGGCCGCGGCCAGGGTGCGCAGGGTGGCGTCGTCGGCGACCCGCCGGGCGGTGCCTTCGAGCACCACGTCCACCCCGGTCCAGTGCTCGTTCTTGCCCGTGGTCAGCACGCAGTGCGGGTTGCCGGCGAGGTTGCGTGCCTTGCGCTCGTCCGGGCCGGTGCAGACATGGGGCGCGCCGTCGTGCCAGACCGCGGGCAGCGGCGTGACGTGGGGCCGGCCGTCGGGCCGGACCGTGGCGAGCCAGCACAGCTCCGCCCGCACGAGCAGCTCCCGCGCCTCCGGCCACGGGTAGCCCTCGGTGATCTCGCCGTAGCGCGGGTCGAGCTCGGTCACCGGCGTCTGTTCGGTCATCACTGCTCCTCGGTCGGTGCGATACGCCGTCGCCCATATGGACCGACCCCGGCCGGGAAAGTCATCGCTCCCGCTACGTCGGGAGCGCTGTCCCGGCGTGCTCGGCGACCATGTACGCGGCGTACCAGGCCGGCCAGTCCGCGTCCGGTTCGCCGGTGCGCATCTCGTGCTCGCCGTGTGCGGCCTCCGCCCGCCGCATCGCGCTCGCCAGGTCGCTCGCCGACGCGAACGACGTCTGTGCGTCGTCCACGCGGCCGGGCAGCCGGGTCGTGACCTCCTGCAGCAGCCAGCTGTTCCCGTCGGGATCGCGGAGCTCCGCGCGGGAAAAATAGCTGCGCCGCTGCGGGTCCAGGCCGCTCTCCGGACCGTTCGGCCCGGCATGGTGGATCTCGTCCACGTCGATGCCGGCGGCGACCAGCCCGTCGCGTGCCGCCGGCAGGTCGGAGACGATCAGGAAGCCCCTGGCGGAACCGGGTGCCGCGGACGTGACGTTCGCTCCGAAGTGGACCGAGCAGGCGGAGCCGGGTGGCGTGAACTGGACGACGCCGGGCGGCGTGACGTCCTGGCGCCAGCCGAGGCGCCGGTAGAACTCCGTGGCGCGGTCGACGTCCGAGACCGGGATGACGACCACCTCGACCTTCATGTCGAACGTGCTCATGGCTGCTCCTCACCGTCGCTCGTCCCGACGTTGGCGGAACCCGCCCGATACGGCCTCATCCGATACGGGTGATGTGGCCGACGCACCCGAAATGCCTTGTTGTTCGGCGGCATTTACCGGCGAATTTCGCATCCCCCGCCGGGGGGAAATATTTGCGACGACGACGCTCTGCTCAAGCCAACGAATTGCTGGCGTCGATATTGTGGCGGCGCACTGGCCAGCGTCACGTTCGGCTTGTCCGACGTGGCCGCAGGGATTCCGGCGAACGAAGAGATCGCCAGACGCCGCACCGGGCGTAACGTCAGCGAATTTGGTCGCGAACTGTCGCGCATAACCGTCGAATTGGCGCCGAGCTTGTCGCGCATCGACCGACAGGGAGGAGAATCCCATGCCAGATGCAGGTACCTCGCCGGTGTTGGAAACCCCCAACGGTGACCTCGAGAAGTTACTCGAGCGCGTCCAGCTTCTCGGCACCGATGACGACCGGAAGACGCTCACCGACCCGAAGGTCACGAAATGGGACGGAGACACACCGCTCTCCTTCCAGGTCATCAAATCGGGTGCCATGCAGGTCACGCAGACCTGGACGAAATTGGCACGGAATGTCGGCGGCGTAGCTGCCCTGCTAGCGGTCATCGGCGGCGCCGTCGGCGGCTTCTTCAAGCAGTTCGACGTTCCGGTCGCCACTGCGCTGGTTGCCGGCGGCGCCGTGATCCTCGCCGCGATCGCGCTCAGCGTCGCGATGATCGTCAGTGCCGACCTGCGGGCGCGAAGTCTCGCCACCGCAGCACGCACGACGGGCAGGGCGACGGTGACGGGCGACTACCTCCAGGTACGGCATCCAGGCCCGGCATCGAGCAACGGGTGCTGCGATGCGGCGGAAATCGCGTTGCTGGTAGCCGTCGCGTCCCGGTGGACGGTGAAGGTCACCACCAAGGAACAGCCCAACGCTTCGCTGCAGATCACCGGAGTGAAGCGGACCGCGAACGGGCTCAGGTTCATGGCCACGGGTGACGTTCTGGGGATCTCCGAGATCGGGTCCTGGTCCACCGGCGGTTAGGGCTCGGCCACCGCTTGCCCGGGGGACAAGGATTGGGGTGTGGCCATCGAGTTGCTGAGCCCGGCGCGAGCGGCCGCGCTGCGCGCCGTGCCCCCGACCTATGCGGAGGTCGGGGGCACGGCAGGGGTCTTGCCCCGGGGATACCGGATCATCGACCGCGCGACCCGGTTGCCGGCCGGCGCCGACTTCGAGTTGGCCGCCCGGGACTTGTTGCGGTGGCGGGTGCAGCAGCGCGCGGGCCTTCGGGTGGCCGCGTCGGACGACCGGGTCGTGCCGCGCGCGGTCGTGGTGCTCAGCCTCGGAATCGGCCCGGTGGCGGTGCGGGCTCCGTGCCGTGTCGTGTACGTGGTCGACGAGCCCCGTCGGCGAGGCTTCGCCTATGGCACGTTGCCCGGCCATGTCGAGAGCGGGGAAGAGGCGTTCATCCTGGAGCGGCAGGACGACGGCACCACGACCTTCACCATCACGGCATTCTCGCGGCCGGCCACCGCCTTGGCCAGGTGCGCCGGTCCGCTCGGCCGCCGTGTCCAGGACATCCTCACCGCGCGCTACCTCCGGGCGTTCAGCGACTGAGTGCCGCGCGCGGTGACACGCCAGCGGGGGGACAGTGCGGCGCCAGTGGCGCACTACATCCAGTCGAGCACGGGAGAAGTCGCGCACTAGGGGCGTCATGCCAAACAATTGTCAATGCCACCCCAGCGGGGCGGCAGGGTAATTGCAGGCAAAAGACGGAGGAATTCTATGATCTCGAGCTTCGAGACGAGCAACACCCGCGCCGTGGTCCACAACCGGGCCGTCGTGCACAACCGGGCTGTCGTCCACAACCGCGCCGTGGTTCACAACCGCGCGGTCGCCAAGTAAACCTGAGTGGTTCTGGCCGGATTCGCCACGGTCTCGGGCTGGCCCCCGGGACCGTGGCATTCCCCACTCACGAACTCTAATCGACGAGGGAATGATATGCCAGCGGACGACGCCACCCTGGAACTCGTCGACGTCGAGCTCTACGACCTCGACCCCGACCTGTGCTTCCTCGTCACCCCGAACGGCGGGCAGTTCTACATCGCCGCGCCCACGCACGAGTTCCGGGCCTGGACGGCACGCTGCGACGGGACCCGGACCCGCGCCGAGCTGCTGGTGGGCATGGCTCCGGACTACACCGAGGTGGTCGACGTCCTGCGGCACGACGGCTGCATGCGCCCGCCCCGCGCAGGGAACGGCACCGAGCGGACGGCCCGCACGACCGTGCTCACCACCGGCTCGCCGGAGCTCACCGCGCCGCTGGCGCACGCGCTGAGTGCCACCGGCTACGCCCGCGTCGAGCCGGCGCCCGACGACCTCTCCGGCGTCGACGTTCGCGACACCGTGCTCGTCGCGGCCTTCGCCCATCCCGCCTACGCCGAACTCTCCGACATCGACGAGCTGTGTACCCGGCTCGGCCTGCGCTGGCTCCCGCTGCGCCGCGAGCGCGGGCGGGCGGTGCTCGGACCCGCGATCATTCCCGGCACCACGGCCGACTTCGCCGACGTCGTGGCCCGCCGGCTGTCCGCGGCACGCGACCCCCGGGTCGTCGAGGCGCTTCTGGCCGCGCCGGAACCGGCCGGCCCCCGGTTCCGCAACGGCGACGCCCGCTGGGTGGCCGCGCAGTTCAGCGCGCACCTCGAGCGCTGGATCGCCGACGGGGCCGCCGTGGACGAGATCGAGCTGGACCCGGGCGAGCTCACCCAGACCCGCCGCACCGTGCTTCCGGTGCCCACCCGGCCCCGGCCCGTGACCCGCGGCGATGCCGAGGCGGACCTGCTGGTCGACGACCAGGTCGGGGTGGTCACCGGCGTGCACGAGCTGGCGCCGGTACCCGGCATGCCGGCCCGGCTGCGGGTGTGCGCGGTCGACGTCGCCGACATGCGACGCGTCGCGGACTGGCCCAACGACCGGCAGGCGTTCGGCACCTCCTGGTCCGACTTCGACCTCGCCCGCCGCAGCGCCGTCGGCGAGGCGGTGGAGCGCTACTGCGGCAGCTGGTTGCCCCCGGACCGGCTCCGCTACGGCAGCCACGCCCAGCTGAGCCGGGCCGGGGTGCCCGCGCTCGACCCGCGCCGGCTGCACCTGTACTCGGCGCGGCAGTACGCCACCGACGGCTTCCCGTTCGCGCCGCTGACCGTGGACGCGGAGTGCGCGTGGGTGCAGGGCCGCTCGTGGACGACCGGCGAGCCGGTGTGGGTGCCCGCCTTCCTCGTCTCCCACGGCGAGAACGACCCGGTCAGCTACTCCGACCCGCTGGTGGCCGGCGTCGCCAGCGGGGTGAGCGAGGAGCACGCCGTCACCTCGGGACTGGAGGAGGTGATCGAGCGCGACACCACGATGCTGTGGTGGGCCAACGCCGCCCGCCTCCACCAGCTGCCGCTGCCCGACGGGATCCGCGCGCTGGTCGCCGACAGCCTCGACGCCTACGACGTCACGCTGATCCACCTGGACAACGAGTTCGGCGTCCCGGTCGTCGCCGCGGCCGTGCTCGACCGCGCCACCGGCTGGCTGACCATGGGCTTCGCCACCCGGCCGAACGCCGTCGACGCGGCGGAGAAGGCGCTCGCCGAGGGGTTCACCCTGCACCACACCTGCCACTACCTGGACTCCGCGCAGGAGCTGGCCGGCGGCCGGGCGGACCTGCCGCACCTGGGCAACGTCAAGCCGCACCGGGCCGACCGGCGCTACCTCGACTCCTACCGCGCGGACTTCGCCGACGTCCGGGACCTGTTGTGCCAGCAGCAGATCTACCTCGACCCGCGGGCGGGCGAACGGGTCGCGCCCTGGGTTCGGGACCTGCCCACCCGCTCCTGGGACGGGCTCCCGGACCTCGGTGAGCGGCGCCTGGCCGCGTACCGCGAACGGGTCGAGGCGCGCGGCTTCGAGGTGATCACCGTCGACATGACGACCTGTGACGTCGAGGCCGCCGGGTTCACCGCCACCCACACGCTCGTGCCGGGCCTGGTGTCGAACTTCCCCGCGGGGCTGCCGTTCTGGGGCGACGGACGGATCAGCCGAGCGGGGGTGGCACTCGGCTGGCGGTCGGCGCCGCTGGCCGAGGAAGAGCTGAACGTGTTCCCACTACCCCACGCGTGAGGGGCAACGATGGCTGTCGTCGACATGCTCGGCCTGCCCAACACCCGAGGGCGCCTGCCCCTGATCGTCGCGCAGAGCGTCGACGCCCTGGGTACCGGCCTGTTCCTCCCGTTCGCCGTCGTCTACTTCAACGTGGCCAAGGGGATCCCGCTGACCACGGTCGGCGCGATCCTCTCGGTCGCCGCGCTGCTCGCCCTGCCCGCCGGCCCGCTCGTGGGCTCGCTGATCGACCGGCTCGGGCCGCAGCGGGTGGTGGTCGCGAGCAACCTGGTGCGGGTGGCGACCTTCACCGGGTACGTGTTCGCCGACGCGCCCTGGCAGCTGGTCGTGCTGGCGGCGATCACCATCTGCGGCGAGAGCATGTTCTGGCCCGGTGCCGCCGCCTTGGTCGCGCAGGTGGCCGACGACGGGCAGCGGGCGCGCTGGTACGCGATGGAGCGGGCACTGCGCAACGTCGGGATCGGTGCCGGTGGGCTGCTCGGCAGCGTGCTGGTGACCTGGGGCGGCACCGGCGGCTACACGGTCGTGGTGGTGCTCAACGGGGTCTCGTTCCTCGTCGCGGCGGGGCTGGTCGCGGCCTGGCGGCCGGCCGTGTCCCCGAGCCCGGCCGGGGGGAGCCCGGTTCGCGAGCGCGGCGGGTACCGGGACGTGCTCGCCGACCGGGCGTTCCTCGGCGTCCTGGCGACGGTCTGCGTGTTCGCGCTGTGCGACCTCGCACTGACCGTGCTGCTGAGCGCCTACGTGATCGAGTCGCGTGGGCTGCCCGCCTGGCAGCCGGGATTGCTGTTCGCGATCAACACGGCGCTGGTGATGCTCGCCCAGACCGCGGTCTCCGGGGCGGTCGAGCGGCGCCGCCGCACCAGGGTGCTGCAGGCGGCGGCCGGTATCTGGGTAGTGTCGTTCGCGCTGTTCGCGGCGGTGCCCGCGGGACACGCCGGGGTGGCGTTCGGCGTGCTCGCCGTGGCGATGGTCGTGTTCACCCTCGCGGAACTGCTCCAGGCGCCGACCAGCAGCGCGCTGACCGTGTCGATGGCCGCCGAGCACCTGCGGGGGCGCTACCTCGGGATGGAGGAGCTGATGTGGAGCGTGGCCCGGGTGCTCGCGCCGGCGACGTTCACCTGGCTGCTGGCGAAGGGACCCGGACTGCCCTGGCTGGCGTTGAGCGCGTGCTGCCTCGCGGCGATCGTCGTGCTGCACCGGCTGAACCGGCTGCTCCCCGCGCACGCGCAGCGGGAGACCGCCGGTGTGTGAGCGGTCCGGCCGGGTCCACCGCGTCGAGGAGTTCCGCGACGTCTACCACCGGGTCTACCGGGAACCGCCGTACCACGAGGACGCGGCGGCCGCGGACCTGTTCGCCGAGCAGCTGACCGGACATGCCGCCCTGCCCGGATTCTCGGTGACGACAGTCCGCGACGGCGGCGTGCTCGGCGGCTTCGCCTACGGGGTGCGCCACGCCGACGGGTGGTGGCATCCGCGGGCCACCGCGCCCGCGCCCCCGGATCTGGGCTGGCCGCTGTTCTACGTCTACGAGCTGGCCGTCGTGCGGGAGCTGCGTGGCCGCGGGCACGGTCGCCGGCTGCTGGACGTGCTGCTGGCCGGCCGAACCGAACGGTTCGCGGTACTCGCCGCGTCCACCGGGGCGCCGGCGCGCGAGCTGTACCGGCGGTGGGGGTGGACCACGGTCGGGGGCCTCACCGCACCGCCCGAGGGCGTCGAGCTGCTCGCCCACGCGCTCGCCCCGGCCGGATAGCACCCCGCACGACTATTCGGCATCCGCGAGTAGCGCGCGGCGCAGGTCATCCGCTGTCTGGAAGGCGCTTGCCGGGCTCTCCCAGAGCGCCTCGTCGATCACCTCGGCGAGGCCTGCCGGGATGCCCGGCTCGCACTGGCGGATCGGCACCGGGTCGGCCTGCAGGATGATCTGCCAGGGGGCCTTGCCGCGCGGGAAGTCGCGTGGGTACCGGCCGGTGAGGGCGTGGTAGGGCACAACGGGAACCGACCACGTGGATCTCCAGCAGGTGCGAGCGCCGCTTGGCCGAACCGATGAACAGCGGGGTGTAGCCGGGCGCCATCAACAGCTCGTGACCCGACAGCAGCAGTGAACTTCCGGGGTGGCACGGCGAACCCGCCATCGGCCCCCAGCGCGAAGATCGTGCCGGACGGCGCCGGCGGCACACCGCTCGCGAGGCCGCGCGTGGACGCCGGCAACGCCTGTGGCACGAAATCCCTGGCCGTCACTCGTGATCCCCTTCCGTCCCACCAGATGATCGGCAGGCTACCTCGACGGAACCGGGACCAGTCCCGATCCCGCCGCACGGGCAAAACGAGTGGTGTGCCCCGCGCATGCCCGCGCCGGTGATCACCGGGGCGGTTCAGGTCGCGTGTGTGGTCGCCCTGACGGGACGGATCAGGGACTGTCGGTCGCGCCGGCCACGGACATGTCGACCGCCAGCGGCTCGAGCTTGTCCAGCCGTTCGGTGGGCAGGTCCTTGACCTCGTCGAAGACCGCTCGTTGCTGGTCCTGGATGCGCCGGTCCACCACCTGGCCGAGCTCGAAGGCGATCCGCCCGGTCTGCCGCACGGTGGCCTCGTCGACCTGCGGGTGGGGGAGGGAGGTGACCACGATGCCCTCGGCCGGGCCGTCGGCTGCCCGCGAGACGCCGACCGAGAACACCTCGCGCGGATTGGCCGCCTTGGCGACCAGGAAGTTGCGCAGCTTCCCGAGCATCTCGTGCCACGCCACGAGATCGCCCTGCAGCCCGGTCTCCGCCAGGTCGTCGACGGTGAGGCTCGCGTCGTGCTCGCCCGGGCGGAAACACCGGGCATACGCGTTGAGCGCGGCGGCCCACAGCGCCTCGACCACCACCGGGTCCTGCTCGTCGCCGCGGGCCAGCTCTCGCAGCAGCCGTTCGCCGCAGCCGAGGACGAACTGCAGGTCGTCGAACACCGCGGCCAGGGCGGCGAGTCGCCGAGCCCCCGGGCTCGTCAACTCGCGCGCGGCAAGTTCGGTCGGCTGCACCATTCACTCAGACAACCACACGAGAAGCGCCCGTCGTGTCTCATTTTGCGACACCCGATGAGCTCACCGCATCCGGTCGAGTCGGGCGCGGACGCCCTCGGCGCGTAACCAGCCGTAGCCGGCGTCCTGCAGTCGGTGCAGCAACACCTCGACGTCCCCACTAGTCCATTGTGGACCATGCCGGCGCACGAAGGCCTCGAGGTACGGCGTGGCGCCGGCATGCCAGTCGGCGGGCTCGTGGGCCGCGAGGTCCCAGTCGAGCTCCCACAGGCGCAGGGTGCCGCCGCCGCAGCCGAGGACGAAGCGGCCGTCGGGCGTCACCGCGAGGCAAGCCTCGCCGGGTTCGGGGCCGTCGAGGACGCGGACGCGTTGTCCGGTGTGGACGTCCCAGATCGTCAGGTGCGACCGGCGGCTGTCGGCGATCGCGAAGCGGCCGTCCGCGGTCAGCCGCACGTTCGTGTACCCGCCCGCCGGATCGAACGTCCGGATGACCGCTCCGGTCGTGGTGTCCCACAGCTGGATGCCGCCCCGGGCGTCGAGGTCATCGGGCGCGGCGAACCTTGGGTTGGGGGTGTGCTCGAGGGCGTCCCCGTTGCCGCCGACCGCGTAACGCCCGTCGGCGCTGAGGGACACCGTGCCGTGCGGCAGCGGCGAGCGCCTGAGGGTGAGCTCGCGCGTGATCCGGCCCTCGGCCAGGTCCCACAGCTCCACCCGGTAGCGCGTGACGGTCGCGGCGAGGCGGCCGTCGTCGGCCAGGCACATGTCGTCGAACATGTCGAGGGCCGGGTGTGGCGGCTTGTCCAGCACCCGGGTCAGGTGACCGCTGCGCAGGTCCCAGCACCGGATCTGCCCGCGCGGATCGCCGACCACGGCCTGCCGGCCATCGGCGCTGAACCGCACCTGTGCGGACCTGGAGTCGGCGTTGCCGGGCAGGACGTGCCGGCAGGCGCCGGTGGCGACCTCCCACAGCCGGACCGATCCGTCGCCGATCGCCGCGGACAGCACCCACTGCCCATCGGCGGACAGGCATACCGACCCGATGCGATACCGGTGGCCTTCGAGCACCCGCAGGCAACGCCCGCTGCCCGTCTCCCACAGCCGGATCGTCCCGTGCACGCCACCGGACACCGCGATCCGGCCGTCGGCGGACAGGTCGCCCACCCGCATGAGATCGGCGTCGCCGGTGACGATGGTCGACGCCCAGGCCGTCCGCAGGGCGGTCCGCTCGGCACGGCGGCCCAGCGCCCACCAGGCGGACATCACCCGCGGCGCCCGCTCGTACCCCGCGATCGCGCGGGCCTGCCGGAGCTGGTCCAGCGCCTCCGGGTAGCGGCCGGCCGCCGTCGCCCCTTCCGCCCCGGCGACCAGCGCGGCCACCTGGTCGCCCAACCGGTTCAGCTCGACGTGGCGGCGTGGCCGGCTCAGCCGTGGCGCGCCTTCGTACCGGCCGGGCAGTGTCCACCACCGAACCGTCCGGTCGGCACCGATCGAGAGCCCGCCGCGCGCCTGCGCGTCCAGGTGGACCACGCTCGTGCCGCCCCGGTGCCCCCGGAAGGTCCGCACGCATCGGCGGCCGGCCAACTCCCACAGCCGGACGTCGTCATCGGCGAGGGCACCGGATCCGGTCAGCAGGAACCGTGCGCCGGCGCTCAGCGACATGCCGAGGGCGCCCCGGACCGTGCGCTGCATCCACCCTGCCGACAGGGTGTGCACGCATCGGCCGTCGCGCAGGTCCCAGACCTGGACCGTCCCCTCGAAGCAGTCGACGGCCACGTACCGGTCATCGGCGCTGAAACACAGGGCCGTCACGAATGACTCCGGCACGGGCAGCTCCCGCTCGCACCGGCCATCGGCGAGATCCCACAACCGCACGATCCTCTTCCCGGCGGGGCTCGAACGGCCGGCGGACAGCGCCCGGCGGCCGTCGGCGCTCACCGCCACCCGGCCCTCGGTCACACCGCGGTCGAGCGTCGTGACCTGTCCATTGTGGAGGTTCCAGAGGCGTAGCCCGCCGCGTGGGCCGTCGCACAGGGCCAGGCGCCCGTCGGGCGTGAGCCGCACGACGCCGCTCCAGTCGTGCGTGGGAGCGCCGGTATCGGGCGTGGGCAGACCCCGGGGCGACGGCTCGCGCAGGTCCCAGCACCACACCGTCTCGTCCGCGCAGATCCAGGCCGCGACGCGGCCGTCCGGGGTGAGGTCGACGGCGGCCACGTAGCCGTGGTCCGTCTCGAGTGTACGGACACACCGTCCGATGTGGACGTCGAAGAGCCGGATGGCGCCGTCCCAGCCGCCGGCCAGGACGAACCGGCCGTCGGGTGTCATGGCGAGCCGCACCCGGTCGTCGTCGGGGGACCAGGGCAGCGGCCACTCGCGTGTGCAGCGCGCGTCGGCGATCTCCCCGGAGCGGATCGCGTGCCGGGCCGCCAGCACGTCCGGTTCGTCCGGCCGCTCCCGCGCCGCCTCGTCGAGCAGCTCGCGGGCGGCCTCGAGGTCGCCGCGTTCCAGGTGGACCTGGGCGAGCGTGTACCGCGTCTCCCACGGATCGCCGCCGCCGGCGCGGGCCGCCTCGATCTCGGCGACGAGCGCGTCGTCGGTGATCTCGCCGCGGCGCCACCTGGCCACCCCGGCGTTGTACCGGGCACGCGGGTGCTGCGGATCGGCCGCCAGCGCCTGCGCGAAGGCCTCGCTCGCCTCGGCGTGCCGGTCGAGGTCGAGCAGCGACACCGCGCGGTTGTTGAGCTCGTCCGCGAGCAGCTCGGCCGCCACCGGCGCCGCGCGCGGGTAGGCGCGGCCGGTGGCGCGCCGGTGGATGTCGATCAGCTCGGCGCTCACGTCGGCGAGGGAGTCCGGCCGGTCGTCCGGGTCGTTCCGCAGGCACTTCTGGAGGAGGTCGCCGAGGGCCGGCGGCAGCACGACGGCCGCATCCACCTCGCCGGCGCGGTAGGCGGCCAGCGCCGCGCCGGCGACGGGCCCGGCCATCCAGGTGACCTCGCCGATGAGCATTTCCAGCAGCGACACCGCGAGGCTGTAGGTGTCGGTGCGCCGTCCCACGGGTTCGCCCGCCGCCTGCTCGGGGGAGGCGTAGCGCGGGGTCATCGCGGAGCCGCCGGGTACCGGGATGCTGGCGCCGGGCGGCGCGCCGGCGGGCGCCGTGGCCGCCAGGTCGCGGGCCCGGGCGAGGCCGAAGTCGGTGATCTTCGCGGTGACGGTGTCGCCGTCGGGGTCGAGGAGGATGTTGGCGGGCTTGACATCGCGGTGCACCAGGCCGTGGTCGTGGGCGTGGTGCAGGCCCCACGCGGTCTGGATCGCGATGTCGAGGATCCGGGCCAGCACCTCGGGTGGCTCGCCTTCGTAGACCCGCCGGTCGTTGATCCAGTCGTGCACGGTGCCGCCGGGGACGTACTCGGCGAAGACCCGGGGCACGCCGTCGAGTACGCGGACGTAATGGCAGTGGCACACGTGCGGATGCAGCCCCAACGACACCCACGTCTCGGCCTCGGCGACGAACCGCCGCTGCCCCGCCGGACTGGCGAACAGGTCCGGCCGGGGGCTCTTCACCGCGAGGTCGATGTCCCACCCGAGATGGCGGACCCGGTACACGACGCCCATCCCGCCCTGCTCGTGCACCTGGGACACCCGGTACCGGCCGTCGACCACGTCCCCGATCCGCCAGGTCGGCGCACCCCCGTCCATCGGGGTCGTCGACGTCGTCGCCGAGGTGCGCAACGGCGCTCCCTTCCGTCAGCCGGTGACGATTCCGGCGACCAGGTTGACCGTGGTGGCCAGGATGCTGGTACCGAACACATAGGACAGCAGCGCGTGCCGCAGCACGATCGCGCGGATCGTCGGGCTCGAGACACTCGTGTCGGAGACCTGGTAGGTCATGCCGAGGTTGTAGCTGAAGTAGAGGAAGTCCCGGTACGTCGGCGGTATGCCGGAGTTGAAGTCGACCCCGCCCGTGGGGTTCGTGTAGTACCGGTGCGCGTAGCGGGTGGCGTACATCAGGTGCAGGGCCGCCCAGGCCATGAAGACGCCGGCGAGTGCGATCGCGGCCGCGGCGATGTCGCTGCCGGACCTGCCGCGCAGGAGCAGCACCACGATGGCGACCAGCCCGCAGACGGCGGCCGCGACGACGACGAGCTCCTCCGCGACGGGCCGGAACTCCTCGCGTCCGATGTTGCGCTCGGTGGCGTCGGCGTCCATGGGCCACAGGACGACCCAGCCTTCCACCACGAACACGGTCTCGGTCGCGGCGATGGCGGCGAGAACGCCCAGCGGGGCGTCGGTCAGCAACCCGATGACCACACCGACCACCACGCCGATGACCACCGCGCCGACAAGTCGAGCGATCGCCGACAGCGACGACAACCAGCCGTTCATCGGCCATGACAGTAGCGGGGAGGTGCGTCCCGCGAGCGCAGACACGCGCGGTCAGCCGGCCAGCAGCCCGGCGAGGCTGAGCTGGTCGACGGCGAGGTCGACGTGGGCGCCCGGCTCGTCGGTGAACAGGGCGGCCACGTGGTCCGGCGTGGCCACCTGCTTGGTGGCCGCCGAGAGCAGCGTCCGGCACCGGGCCGCGGTGCCCGGACCGGTCTGCCCGGTCATCGCTTCGACGGTGTCCTCGGGTGTCCGAACAGGAGGCAGGGGCGCGTCGAGCTCACCGGAGTGTCGGTCGCGCCCCGGTGCCAGCGGTCCTCGGCCCACCAGAGGCAGAACGTCACCAGGCCGTTGCGGTTGCGGGTGTTGAGGACACCGTCGTTGACCCACGCCGGCGCCCCGGTGTAGAGGTCGGGCAGGGGCTGACCGCCGTTGTAGGCGGCGTCCAGCAGCCTGGAGTTCCACAGTCCACCGGAGAGCACGGCGCGTTCACCGGGAAGCCGGAAGAGCGTGGACCCGCTGCGGTGATCGTCCTCGAACCAGGCGTAGCCGGGGTGGATACGCGGACCCCACTCCGACCCGGCACCGGCGTACGCCGCCGAGAGCACGGCCCAGCGTGCCCAGATGTCGTGGAGGGCGGGGAGGTTGCCGAACACGGTGGGCGTGCGGCCGGCGGCGGTGTCGGCGGCGCCCGCTGCCGCGGCCCGACGGGGGTCGCGGCCCTGTGCGGCCGGCCCGGCAACGTATCCGGCAAGCCACACCGGCAGGTGTGGGCGGGGATACCGCTCCAGGTCGTCGCGGTAGTGCTCGGCGGGCAGCAACTGGTCGTCGGGGAACGGTTCGTCGCCGTAGTCGTAGGTCACGGTCGCCTCGCCGCGGTTGGTGACGGCCAGGACCAGCCGCCACCACGGCCCGGCCGACATCCGCGCCGCGACCTGCCGCTGCCGCCGGACCAGCACGGCGATCGGCTCGGGCACCGGCACGAGGGCCGAGCCGGTGCCGTGCCAGAACCGCAGCCGGGCGACCTCGGCGGAGACGGTGCACGCGAACTCCACCTCGAACCGATCCCACCCCGGCCGGCCGAGCTGGGCCAGCTGCTGCACGATCGGGTCGATCAGTTCCGAGGCCTCGGCGGCGACCCGCTCTTCGCGGGGCGCGTCGACGACGCCGAACTCCGTGAATGCCGGCGCGCCCCGGGATTCGGCGTCGCGGAACCCGCGCTCGAACTCCGTCCAGTACCGCGCCTCCATGGCGCGTTCCTCCTCGATGAACTCCTTTTCGGCCTGCGGCGGCGGAATCGAGGACGTCACCTCTTTGATACGGCCGGAGTCGCCCACCAGGAACACCGACCGGCCCACCGGCATGTCCAGAAAGGCCATCGGATCGCTCTCGTCGATCGTCACCGGCGCGTACACGCTCCACCCCACCGCGAAGCGATCCGCGGCCAGCCCCTGCGTGGGGTAACCCATGCCGGTGGACCGGATCTGTTCCACCACCAGCGAGATCGCCTGCTCCGCATCCATCGCCGCGCCCTCCGTCCGATTCGGACCACCCGCGTTCGCCCGAGTGATCGCGTGATCAACCCTGGCACTTCGCGGTGATATGGCGGCATTCGGTCTTCGGGACCGGTCCCGGGCGATACTCAAAGTTGTCTGGTCTTCGCGGTTTTCACTCGAATGCTTGCTAGCCCCTTTTACCGGCCGGTGCGTAGTGTTCCGGCCGGTGCCCCAGACCCGACACCGGCCGCGGATTTCCGCTGGCCGCAACGGTTGTCACAAGGGGGAATGGTGGGTGCAGCTGGCGTGGAATCCGCCGAGCCGCGTCGACGCCGGGTGGCCTATGTGTGCGGACGGTGGCGGGTGACCTATCACTGGTCCGGTGAGTCCGGCCGGGAGTCCGAGGTCCGGCGCGGCTGGCTCGTCGGACCGCTCGTGCCCGACCTGTCCACGGCGCTCTGGGTCGCGGTCGTGCCGGACGGCAGCAGGCAGCGCACCATGATCCGCCGGGACTCGATCACCGACATCGCCCCGCCGCGTCCCGTGCGACGGTGACGAACCCCGGCGCACCCCACCGGCTCAGTCCGGTACCGCGTCCGCCGTGATCGGGTGGGTGATGCCGGTCGGCGCCAGCGGGTCGGTCGCCACCTGCACGGCGGCCTCCTCGATCGCCCGCGCGAGCGCCGCCAGGTCCGCGTGCGAGAAGTACCGCTCGTCCGCGGACACCACCAGCTCGACGACACCCGGGGGGTCCTCGACGCACAGGTGGAGCTTGGCCTTCGGGATCTTGGCGTCCTGCTTCCAGGACAGCTCGCTGTCCACGAGCGCGGCGCGGATCTCCGCTGCCGTCGGCGCGACCTCGACGTGCACCTGGTCCCGCCGCCTGCGGTCGTTGTAGTAGCAGGACAGGTCGAACTCCTCGCCCCGCTCGCCTTCGACCTGGCTCACCACCTCGTCCTGTTCGTACGCGTCGTAGTAGGCGTTCCGGTACGCGTTGAGCGCCTTGCCCGACGCCCGCGCGACCGCCTCGCCCACGGAGAGGTCCGCGACGTCGAGCGCGAACGGCACGATCTTCATCAGCGCGCTGACCGAGTCGGCGTACCCGGGCCGGAACCTGTTGCTCACCATCATCATCGTGAGCAGCGGGTTGACGCCGGCGACCCGGCCGACGCCGACCACGAACGAGGCCAGCAGCATGGGCGCCTCGTGCAGGCGGTCCCGTGCGGTGACCGCCTGGACGGCCATGCTCATCGCCCGCGACCGGTAGCGCAGCATCGCGTAGCGGCGCTCGCCCTCGTGGCGCGGTTCGCCGAACAGGCCCGCGGGCGCGGTGCGCAGCACGCGCTCCAGGTACCGCAGCGACTGCTCGTTCTGCCGCCGCCCGACCGGTGACGCCTCGAACGCCGCCTGGGCGAGCGGCGTGAGCGCGGTGACCGGGCCCGCCGGCGCACCCGTCTCCGAGTCGCGCGCGCGGAAGTCGGCGATCAGCGCGGCCAGCCCGTACCCGTCGATCGAGGTGTGCAGGAACACGGAGACGACGTGGGTGACGGTGTTGCCGCCCGCGTCGCCGGCCACGATCGCGGCCGTTCGCACCGGCCACTCGGTCTCGTAGGCGAACGGGACGACCTTCCAGTGCGCCGAGAGGGCCTCAGCGACCTCGGCGGGGTCGTCGGCCCCGGCGGCCACGACGAGAAGCGGGACCTCACCCGCCGCGGACACCCGCTGGAGCGGCGGCCCGGACTCCCGCAACAGCAGGCGCGTGCGCAGCGCCTGGTGCCGGCCGACCATGAAGCCGAGCATGTCGGCGACGTCGTCGACGGTGGTGCCGGGGTCGGCTACCGCGATGTGCGTGACCGTCGCGGTGCCCGACAGCTCGATCGACTGCCAGAGACCGCGCTGCCCGAACGTCAGCTCGCCCTCGCCGAAGCCCTCGCCCTCGAACGCGACCAGCACCCGGTCCACGACCTGGCCCCGCGGCACCTCGGAAACTCGCATGTCTTCGCTACCTCGTATGTCAGTTGCGGCCGGCGGGTTCGGTCCGGCCGGCCGGGGCGTCATCAGGTGTGTCGCCCTGCGTGTCATCAGGCGGGTCGTCCCGCGGGTCGTCCTGCGTGTCGTCGGTGCCCAGCTGCTTCGCGGCCGCGGCGACGGCGGGCCCGATGAGCAGGCCGGTCGCGACGAAGACCCCGGCGAGCGCGAGCCAGCCGAACGGTCCCCGTTCGACGACGCCGACGGTGATCAGCAGCGGGCCGACCATCAGCGCGGCGGCGGAACCGAGCCAGAACACCGACAGGTACTCGCCCTGCCGGTCGCGGGGCGCCAGCGCGTAGGACACGGACAGCCGGCCGGCGAAGTGCCACAGCTCGCCGAAGGTCAGCAGCACGGTCGCGGCGACCACCGCGACCACCGCGCCGATCGCGTCGAGCAGCCCCGACAGGGCCAGCAACGCCATGCAGCCGGCGAACGCCAGCGCCGCCCGGCGCAGCGCCCGGACGGCTCCGTCGCGGGTTTCGGTGCCCTTGCTGAGCCGGACCTGCAGCAGGACCACGAGCGCCGTGTTCAGCACCACCAGCGGCCCGACGACCGCCAGCGGCGCTTCGGTCTGCGACGCCACCCAGAGCGGGATGCCCATGGTCAGCACGGTGACGTTCAGGACCAGCACCGCGTTGAGGCCGGTGACGATCAGGTACCGGCCCTGGCGCAGCGACCGCGGCCAGCCCCGGGCAGTCTTGCGGCTCGGCGGGTAGTCGGCCAGCAGCGGAACCCTCGCGAGGAGGAAACCGGCGAGGAGGAACGTGGCTCCGTTGCCGAGCACGATCACCAGGAACGCCGGCCGGGTGTCGATCACCAGGATCAACGTGGTGAGGACCCCGCCGATGCTGAAGCCGAGGTTGTAGACGACCCGCATCACGGCCATCACCTGCACGCGCAGGTCCTTGCCGATGTGCCGGTCGACGTACATCTGGCTGACGGGGTCGATGGCCCGGGTCGGGATGCCGACGACGATCGACACCACCAGGAACGTGGCGAAGTCGTGGACGAAGGCGAAGGCGATGAACCCGACGCCGCGCCAGTAGTGCAGCAGGATCGACGCCGCCCGCGGCCCGATCCGGTCCGCGAGCATGCCGATCGGAGTCATCGTGACCAGCCCGCACGCGCTCGCGACGGTGAACCCGATGCCGACCTCGACGGCCGTCATCCCGGCGCTGCGGGTGAAGAACACCGCGAAGCCCGCGATGTACAACCCGGTGCCGATGGCGTCCACGAGGCCGATGGACACCAGCAAGCGGCTCTCCCGCGGAACGTCGAGACCGGGAATGCGCACCGACTAGTCCCTTCCTGCGCGCGGCGGGCCGGCCGGCGGCATCATGAGAGAGGCGTGCGGGGACGGGTGTCGCGTCCCCGCACGCCCCGCTGTCTCCTGAGCAGGCGACTGCGCCTATGCGTCAGAGAGATGTGGACGACTGATCAGGTCACGGCTTGTCCGCGACGGGCTTGTCCGCGACCGGCTTGTCGGCGACGGGCTTGTCAGCAACCGGCTTGTCCGCGACGGGCTTGTCCTCGATCATGTCTGTACACCTCCTTCCGCAATGGCACGATCCGGGCGTGCGACGCCCGGATGCTTGGACGAACTCGATCCCGCCGGCAGGGTGGTGGCGCGGTGGCGGCGATCCCGGCCGCGACCAGCGCCTACGGCGAGTGGATGACCAGTCGGCGTAGCGCGAGGTGCGCAATCGGCGGAGTCCACAGGTGTGAACAGCGGCGATTGTTCGCACCCTTCAACTAAATGGTGATCTCCGGCCGACATGGGCGCAGCTCAAATTCTCCCCCCAGGGGTTCGTACTGTTTGACCGTCGTGACCCTATTCGACGGCGAGGTGGAGCGTACGACAGTTTCCGCGCGCTGAGAAGACGGAAAATAGGGGAGCGCTCAGCGTAGTCAACGGATTACTCTTGGTTTGGCCGACCGCGCGTCGACCTCACAATCCGTTGCGGTTGACCGAAGTTCTGTCTCGATCTGTGTCGGGTACTGTGTTGCGTCCGTCCGCCACATCGCATGGTCGAAATGGAGTATCGACAACGGCGAGCGCAATAGCTAGGGCTATTCCCGGCGTTCGGCAGCAATTGAGACCTCCAGGAAATGAAGGAGAGAGGCCGCCCGGGCGGGAACAGAAATGGTGATCTCGCTCCGGCCGGCCCGGGGTGGATGTCACCACGCCGCGCGCCCCGCACGTTGCCACGTTCGGGTGCCGCATACTCGTACCGGGACGGCGCGGGCGGCCCGCAGGTCGTCTCGCCTGTACTGTCCAATAGCGACTCGACGGCCATGGCCAGGAGGGCGGAGATCACCGATGCGGCGCACCTTGTGCTACCGAGCTCTCGACGACGGGAGCCTGCTGTTGGAGGAGCACACCGCCGTCTTCCGGCTGACCCCGCGGTGCGAGCGGGGTGCGGCGGAGCTCGGCGTGCCCGCGGGCAAGCGCGTACGGGTGGAGCTCCTCGACGACGGCGGCCACCTGCTGGACTACCTGACCTACGTCGTGCCCCCGAGCGACGGGTAGGCGCACCCGGTGACGCTTGTCGCCGTGCTGAACTGACACCCACCGTTGGTTGCCGATCAGCCCATATCGTGCGAGTGTGGAAATAAGAGCGGCGGGTACGCCCGCGACATAAGGCCACCCTGGTCCCGGTGCCCATGATGGACTCCGAAGGCGGTGGCGGCCATGACGTCCGTCGAAGGCTTGGCGAAGGCGACTGTCAACAGCCAGGACTATGGCGAGCTCTCCCAGTTGATCCGGCAGGCCGGGCTGTTGCGCCGGCGGTACGGCTACTACGTCGTGAAGATCAGCCTCAACGTCCTCGCCTTCGCCGGCGGCTGGGTGGCCTTCTTCCACCTCGGCGACTCATGGTGGCAGCTGTTCCTCGCGGTGTTCTTCGCCGTGGTGTTCGCGCAGCTGTCCTTCATCGGGCATGACGCCGGGCACAAGCAGATCTTCCGCACCGGCCGGGCCAACGACGTCATCGGCTTCTGGCACGGCGGCATGGTCGGCCTGAGCTACGCGTCGTGGATGGAACAGCACACCCGCCACCACGCCAACCCCAACCACGAGGACGACGACCCCGACATCCACATTCCCGCGATCGCGTTCACCGCGGAACAGGCCGTGCAGCGGCGGGGGTTCTTCCGCTGGATGGCCAAGTACCAGGCCTTCCTGTTCTTCCCGCTGCTCCTGCTCGAAGGGTTCAGCCTGCACGTCGCCAGCGTGAGATCGCTGTGGCGCAAGGACCTGCGGGGGCGCAGGGCGGAGATGATCCTGCTCGCGGTGCATTTCGCCGGTTACCTGACCGTGGTCTTCCTGGTGCTCTCGCCACTGGTCGCGGTGGTCTTCATCCTGGTGCACCAATGCCTCTGGGGTGTCTACATGGGATGCTCGTTCGCCCCCGGGCACAAGGGCATGCCCACCATCACCGGCCACTCGCTGGACTTCCTGCGCAGGCAGGTGCTCACTTCCCGCAACGTGCGCGGCGGCGTGTGGGTCGACTTCACCCTCGGCGCGTTGAACTACCAGGTGGAACACCACCTGTTCCCCACCATGCCCCGGCCGAACCTGCGCCTCGCGCAACCGATCGTGCGGGCGTTCTGCGCCGGGAAGGACATCGAGTACGCGCAGTGCGGATGGCTGCGGACCTACGGGTACGTGCTGGCGCACCTGCACGCCGTCGGCGCACCCCTGCGGCTGGCCGACCGCTGACGACGGGCGGACCGGCGCGGAGGTGCCGCGAGCGCGGCCGTCAGTCCGCCACCTCGGTGTCGACGGTGATCGCGTTGGGCCCGCAGACACAGCCGCGGGTGCTCCCGTTGACGACGGTCGCGGCGCAGAAGCGGGCCGCGATCCCGTCGTGGCCGGCCCAGCTGTGGTTGCACGCCGCACAAGGCCTGTCCGCCTTGGTGACCACTTCCGGGCTCGTGGGGCTTGGCGCCGTCACGTTCCTCACCTGTCCGTCCTCTGTGTACCCGCTCGGTGGCCGTCACGGCCCTGTGGTGGCTGAGGTCGGCGAGGTTCGGCAAGATGTGACTTCAGGGTACCCCTTTCGGCCGCTGGCGACCTCGCCGGGACCGAATGCCGGGCGTCGACAATTCGTGCCGCTCTCATTAAGCTGACCGCAAGCCAGGACACTGGGGTCGATGGCTGGGGGCACGCGATGATGCGCGAGGATGCCGACCTGCTCGCGGACTGTTCCGACGCGGTACTCGGGCGGCACGACCCGTCGGCCTGGCAGCACACCGTCGACGGCTTCTGGCACTACGTGCAGCCCACCGGCCACCAACGTCCCGAGCAGGGCTGGAAGCTGCACGTCCCGGCCACGCCGCTGTCGGCGTGCGTGGTGCTGTCGCGATGCGTCGAGGTGTTCGCCCGCCATCGCTGCGCGTTCAAGTTCGCGAAGACCATGCGAGAGCTGCAGATCCTGCTCGAGCCGAACGCGAACCGCAGCTCTGCCGGCAAGTTCGTCACCGCCTACCCGGACGGCGAGGAGCACGCGGTGCGGGTGGCGACCGCGCTGCACGAAGCCACCCTCGGCCTGCCCGGCCAGCTCATCCTGACCGACCGCAGGCTCCGGTCGAACTCCCAGGTCTTCTACCGGTACGGGCCGTTCGCGCCGGAGACCACGCTGACCAACGACGGGGAGTACGTCTCGATCCTGCGTGACGGCAACGGAAAGGCGGCCGTCGATCGCCGCGACATCGGCCGCCCGGTGCCCGGCTGGCTGCGCGATCCGTTCCAGGACCAGCACATCGAGCCGCCGAAGGTGCCGCAGGCGGTGCTCGTCGGCGGGCGTTTCCAGGTACGCAAGGCGATCCGCCAGTCCAACCGCGGCGGGGTGTACCTGGCCACCGACACCGAGACCGGCGCCGAGGTCATCCTCAAGAGGTTCCGCCGGTTCACGGCGGCGGCCCTGGACGGCACCGACTCGCTCAACCGGGCGCGCGCCGAGGCCAGGATGCTCGACACGCTCGGCCCGACCGGCGCCAGCCCGCGAATCCTCGGTTTCCTCAACGAGAACGCTGACATGTTCGTCGCCATGGAGCGGGTCTCCGGCGTGCCGCTGCGGCGCTTCGTGGCGCGAAACCTCCGGCCGACGCCGTCGGGCGCGCTGGCCATGGACCTCGCCACGGTCCTGGACCTGGCCACCCAGCTGGTCGACCTCGTCGCTGAGGTCCACGCCGCCGGGTACGTGCTCGGCGACCTCACCCCGAACAACGTCATGGTCACCGACGAGGGCCGGTTGGTGCTGATCGACCTGGAGTCGGCGCTGCGGTCCTGGGAGGTCACCGTCCGGCTGACGACCAAGGCCTACACGGCGCCGGAGGAGATCGCCAGAACCCGGCTGGTCGCCCCGGCGCCGGCGGTCACCGCGGACCTCTACGGCCTCGGCGCCACGCTGCTGTACCTGGCGTCCGGCGCGCACCCGCCCGCCGCCGACGGGGCACGCGTGGTGCACCTCGTCGAGCCGATGGCGGCGCGCAACCCGGTCCTCGCGGTGCTGGCCCCGGTGATCTCGGAGCTGCTGGCCGACGAGCCGGCTGCCCGGCCGTCACTCGATCGGGTACGAACCTTCCTGCGCGAACCCGCCGGCGCGCCGGCAGCCGCGCCGCCGGCGCCGGTGGACGGGCTGGCCGAGGACATGCTCGCGGCGATCGGCGCCACGATGACGCCCGGCGAGCGATGGCTGTGGCGGCCGACCACCGCCGGCCGCCGGTACGACCCGTGCGCGGCCCAGCTCGGCGCGGCCGGGGTACTCGCGGTGCTGAACCAGGCCGTCCGGGCCGGCGCCCTCGCCGACATGTCCATTGTGGACACGGTGGCGCGGTGGCTCGCCGGCCGGCTCGATGCCGAGCCGAAGGTGTTGCCGGGCCTGCTGTTCGGCCGTGCCGGCACCGCGATCACCCTGTTCGACTCGGGCACGCTGCTCGACGACACCTCGATCACCGCCGCCGGACTGGAGCTGGCGCGGCGGCTGCCGGTGCGGTGGCCGATCCCGGACGTGTTCCACGGTCTGGCGGGTGCCGGCATGGCACGGCTGCGGCTGTGGCGGGCCACCGGTTCCGCCGAGCTGCTCGACGGGGCGCGGGTGTGCGCGGACGAGGTGCTCGGCGCGATGCGTGCCGACGGCGAGCGGGTGAGCTGGACGGCGACCGGAGACACCATGCTCGCCGGGGAGGTGCACTGGGGCTTCGCACACGGTGTCGCCGGTATCGGCTGCTTCCTGCTCGACGTGTTCGAGGCGACCGGCGACGAGCGGTACGCCGACGTCGCCCGGCGCTGCGCGGAGACCCTGGCCGGCGTGGTGGATCGCGACGGCGCCGCCGCGTTCTGGGCGGGCGGCGAGCCGGACGAGAGCGCCGACACCGTGCGGTTGACGGGACTGTGCAACGGATCCAGCGGCGTGGGCACGTTCCTGCTGCGCTACTTCGCCGTGACCGGCTCGGCCTCGGCCCGCGAGCTGGCCGAGGCCGCCGCGGTCGCCGTCAGGTGCGCGAACTGGACCGCGCATCCGGTGTGGTGCCACGGGTTGCCCTCGGACGGGGACTTCCTGCTCGACTGTGCCGACGTGCTGGGCGAGCCCCGCTATCGCGACTGGGCCGTGGACACCGCCGCGGTCATCGCCGCCCGCGCCGTCGTGCGCGACGGCCGCCGGCTCACCCCCGACGAGAGCGGCAACGTGACCGCCTCGTTCGGCAACGGCTACGTGGGCGCGCTGTCCTTCCTGCTGCGGCTGCGCCACGGCGGGGAGCGACCGCTCATCGACTCGCCGGCGACTTCCGCGCCGGCGCGGACCGCACAACTGGAGGGAGGTGTGACACGGTGAATCTCGATGCGCCTGAGCTCGACCTGATGCCGGCCGTGGAGAATACGGGCGAGGAGCCAGCGCTGATCTCGTCCTGCTGCAGCAACTGTTACTCGTCAATGCTGCTGGTGACCAACGGCTGCGAGTGGTGACCGAGAGGGTCGTACACCGGCGACGGCGTACGACCCTCTTGCGCGATGCGTGCCGACGCTCAGCGGTCCCGTTGCCTGGCATACAGGGACTTGGACCACGTGTAGCCGATCGCCGCGATCAGCACGCACCAGCCGACCGCGAGCAGCCCGCTGTTGCCGATCGCGGTGCCGAGCAGCAGCCCCCTGATCGTCTCGAGGATGGGGGTGAACGGCTGGTACTCGGCGAACCACCGCAGCCAGGCCGGCATGGAGTCGGTCGGCACGAACCCGCTGCCGACGAACGGAAGCAGCGTGAAGATCATCGGCGTGTTGCTCGCCGTCTCGACGCTCTTCGCCTTCAGCCCGAGGGCGACGGCGAACCACGTGAGCGCGATGGTGACCAGCAACAGCAACCCGATGACCGCCAGCCACTCGGTGAACCCGGCCGTCGGTGCGAACCCGATGAGCAGTGCGACACCGAACACCACGGCGAGCGCGATGGCCGTCTGGATGATCGTGCCGATGACGTGTCCGGTCAGCACCGAGGCCTTGCTGATCGCCATGGTGCGGAACCGGTCGATGATCCCCTCGGTCATGTCCGTCGCGACCGAGATGGCCGTGCCGAGGATGGCGCTGGTCACGGTGATCAGCAGTATCGCCGGTGTCACGTAGCCGACGTACTCCGCTCGACCGCCCACGCCGTCCGGCCCCAGCCCGTCGCCGAGGGTGCCGCCGAACACGTAGACGAACAGCAGCAGCAACAGGATCGGCTGGCCGATCAGCATGATGGTCAGCGAGGGGTAGCGCTGCAGGTGCCGCATGTTGCGGCGCAGCATGGTCGTCGAGTCCCGCACGGCGTAGGACATGGTGGTCATCGGGCCGGCTCCTTGGTTGCGTCGGTGCGGTGACCGGTGAGGCTGAGGAAGACGTCGTCCAGGTCGGGCGTGTGCACGGAGAGGCTGTCGACCGCGATGGCTTCGGCGTCGAGGCGGCCCAGCACGGCGCGCAGGGAGCTGAGGGTGCCGTCGGTCGGTACCCGGAGCGTGAGCCCTTCCTCGTCCTGTGTGGACTCCTCGAGCGCCCGCGTCGCGTCGTGCAGCGCGCCGGTGTCGGGGAACCGCAGCTGCAGGTGCCCGCCGGGCACGCGGCGCTTCAGCTCGTCGGGCGTGCCCTGCGCGACGAGCCGGCCGCCGTCGAGCACGGCGACCCGGTCGGCGAGGTGGTCGGCCTCCTCCAGGTACTGCGTCGTGAGCAGGATCGTCACGCCGTTCGCGACCAGGCCACGGATGATGTCCCACATGGTGCGCCGGCTGCGCGGGTCGAGCCCCGCGGTCGGCTCGTCGAGGAAGATGACCTGCGGGTCGCCGACCAGGGTCATCGCCAGGTCGAGCTTGCGGCGCATGCCTCCCGAGTAGGTGCCCGGTGTCTTCTTCGCGACGTCGGTGAGGTCGAACCGGTCGAGCAGCTCGGCGGCCCGCCGGCGCCCGTCGCGGCGCGGCAGGTGGTGCAGGTCCGCCATGAGGAACAGGTTCTCCTCGGCGGTGAGCAGGTTGTCGACCGCGGAGAACTGGCCGGTGAGCCCGATGACGGCGCGTACCCCGTCCGGGTCGGTGGCCAGGTCGTGCCCGGCGACGGACGCGGTGCCGGCGTCCGGACTGACCAAAGTGGACAGGATGTTGACGGTGGTGGTCTTGCCGGCGCCGTTGGGGCCCAGCAACGAGAAGACGGACCCGCGCGGCACGTCCAGGTCGACCCCGTCCAGCACCACGTTGTCGCCGTACGACTTGCGCAGCCCGGTCGCCGAGATGGCCGGATGACTCATGTGCTCTCTCCCCAAGGTGTCAGGAACGGTGGATGATGATGTCGCCGAAGGAGGTGTTGGCCCGCACCTCGACCTTGTCGGCCGCCGCGTCCGGGGCGGCGGTGGCCGACATGCTGTTGCTGACGCGGCCGAACCGGGTCTTCACCTCGAGCCACGCCGCGCTGCCCTCGCGGATGCCGATCTCGATCTCGCCCATGGCTGTCTCGAGCGTGAGCGTGCCGCGAACGGCGTCGAGCACGCGCACGGCGCCGTTGGCGGTCTTGGCGTCCACGGCGTCCTCCGCCCGCTCGACGGTGATGTCGCCGTTGGCCGCGCGCACGCGCACCGAGCTGCCGGCGGCGCCGATCGTGGTGGCACCGTTGGAGTTCTTGACCACGCCGGTGCCGGTGACCGCCCCGACGTGCACCCGCCCGGAGCTCGTGCTGATCTCGGCGTTGCCCGTGACCTGTTCGACGACGACGTTCCCGGTCGCGGTGTGCAGGTGCAGCTCACCGGTGTGGTCGAGCTGGAGGTGCCCGATGCCGGACTTGTAGGTGCACGCGCCGAGCCGGCCGGTGCCGTGCAGGTCGCCGAGGCCCGTGCTGCCCTGCACCCGGGAGCCGGCCGGCAGCTCGACGGTCACCTCGATGGACCTCGTCTTCTTGGAGAAGTCGAGCGGGTGCATCTTCGGCGCCTTGACCGACAGCGTGCCGCCGGCGTACTCGACGACGGTCTGCTTCGCCGCCTTGACGTCGGAGGCGTCGGTCTCGTCGCTCGGCCGGACGTCGACGACCGTGTCGGTGCGGTCGCTCGCGATGATGCGGACGTTGCCGACGACGGGCTCGAGGCTCGCCACGATGGGCTCGGGTGTGTCGAAAGTAGGCATGGGTATCCCCTCGGAGGTGGTGTGGTGAGTGTCTGTGCTGGTCGTGGCCGGGTCAGCTGACCCAGCCGGTGTAGCGCTGCGAGGAGCGGTGGCCGCTGCCCGCCGGCTGGGGCGGGCCGGGCTGGGCCGGTGACTGGAGTGCCGAGGACGCGGCCCGCACGAGCCAGGCGTTGACCGACCGGCCCTCCGCGGCGGCCGCCCCCTCGATGCGTGCCTTGAGGTTCTCCGGCAGCCGGAAGTTGATGCGCACCATCGAGCCGTCGTCCTCCGGCGCCGCCGGCCCGTCGGGCTCCTCCGCGGGCGTGGCATAGGCCGCCGCTTCGGGTGTGCTCGCCGGCTCGGCGACGGGCGGCGTGACCGCGAACGCCGCGTCCCCGGCCCGCAGGCGGACCTCGACCGACCCCGGGGCGAGGTCCCGCGTGATCTCGTCGGCCGCGGCCGACAGTGCGTCGAGCAGGGCGAGCCGGATCGCCGATGCCAGTGGCGCGGTCAGCCGTTCAGCGAGCGCACGGGCCTCCTCGCCACCTGCCTCGGCGGCGACGGCCAGCTCCCGGCGAACGTTGTCCACATACGGCGTCAGATCCATGGCACCATCGTGGCACAACGTTGGTGCCATGGCAAGTCGTATGGCGTCACGTCGGCACCAATGTGGCTCGCGGTGGTGCCGCGGGTGGTCAGCGGCGTAGCTGGGCCGCCTGCGCGCGCAGCTCGGCGTGTTTCCCGCGGTACGCGGGATCGGCGGGCAGGAGTGACTTGGGCATCTTGCTGGTGACGGTGTAGATCGGGTTGCACACCTGGGCGACGGGGGTGAGGGCGGCCTGGGCGACGAGCTGGTAGGCGTCCATGCGGTCGACGTGGCACAGCTCGGACAGCCATCCCGTCATGTCCACCTGGGCGACCCGGTACGCGTTCTCCAAGGGGCGTGCCGCGCCGATGGACATCAGGTGCGTGTCGGACTCCAGGCGTGGCCAGGGGGTCGCCATCCCCGGGACCAGGTCCACGATGACCACCGTGTTCATGGCGACCTCGACGCCGGTACCGCACGCCTCACCCTCGCCCTGGCGGGCGTGCCCGTCGCCGAGGGAGAACAGCGCGCCCTCGACGTTGACGCCGAAGTAGGCGGTGACTCCCGCGCGCATCTCCGGGGTGTCCAGGTTGCCGCCGTGCATGTCGGGCACCAGGGAGGAGCGGGCCTCGAGGGCGGCGGGGGCGACGCCGACCGTGCCGTGCATGGGATCCATCGGGAGCTCGATGGTCAGGTCCGCGCTCTTCGCGTGGTAGGTGACCGTTCGCTTCGCGTTGTCCAGCTCGTACAGCCACACCAGCTCCGGCAACGCCTCCTGCAGCGTCGCGGTCTGGGCGTCGGAGGTGAGCGCCCCGAAGAACGGCACGGTCGTCGCCGCCCCGAAGTCGCTGGCGGGCTCGATCGACACGAAGTGCAGTGCCAGCGTGTCGCCGGGCCTGGCGCCGTCCACATAGAACGGTCCGGTCTGCGGGTTCAGGAAGGGGAACTCGCAGACCTGGGACACCAGGTCCCGCTCGGTGCGGACCTTGCCGGCGAAGCAGTCCTCGGTCCAGAGCGAGAGCGCGTCGCCGGGCTTGACCGTGCGGACCGGGGACGCGCCGCCGAAGGTCCAGGCGAACTCGGCCGGGTCGGGGCGGTACTCGATGTGGCTCACGTGACCTCCCTGGTCGGTTCGGACAGCCTCGGGGTCCGGCCGGTCACCATCAGCACCACCATGACGACGAGCCCGATGCCGAGCCAGGTCAGTCCGACGGCCTGCGCGGCCACCTTCGCCTCGATCACGACGTAGCCCAGGATCGCGATGCCGCACAGGGGAACGACCAGGTGTCGCAGGTAGTCCCGGCTCCGCCGGCGCACGAGGTAGTGCACGATCACCGACAGGTGCAACAGCAGGAACGCGGTCAGTGCACCGAAGTTCACCAGCGTGGTGAGCAGCGAGACGCCGTTGTCCGCACGCAGCGTCAGGCCGGCGCCGACCGCGAGCGAGATCCCCGCGACCAGGAACGTCGCCCGCTCGGGAACCCGGTGGGCGGGGTGCACCTTCGCGAGGAAGCGCGGCAGCTGGCGGTCCCGGGCCATCGAGAACAGCAGGCGGGAGGTCGCCGCCTGCGCGACCAGCGCGTCGGCGAACCCCCAGGCGACCGCGGTCATCACCGCGGTCAGCACGTACAGCCAGTGCCCGCCGGCGTGCTCGGCCGCGTCGTAGAAGGCGGTGCCCGACGTGTCGCCCTCGGTCAGCAGGCGCTCCCGGTCGGGCACGAGGAGCGCGGCGACCCAGGTCTGCACGATGAACAGCACGGCCACCACCAGCAGCGACAGCACGGTCGCCCGCGCCACCTGGTTGCCCGCCTCCCGGTTCTCCTCCGACAGCGTGGAAATCGCGTCGAACCCGAGGAAGCTCAGCGCCGCCAGCGAGACCGCGCCGAAGATCAGGCCTACGGAGAACGTGTCGGAGTCGAACAGCGGCGAGAGCCAGTCGCCCGTGCTCTTGCCGCTGGCGAGCGCGACGACGCCGATCACCAGGAAGATCGCCAGCACGATGAGCTCGAGGACGAGCATCACGCGGTTGGTCCGCGCCGTGAGCTCGATGCCGAAATAGTTGACGATCGTGTTCAGGACGATGAACCCGATCACCCACACCACGACGGGAATGCCCGGCACGAAGGCGTTCATCGCGATGCCGGAGATGATGTACAGCAAGGCGGGGACGAGGATGTAGTCCAGCAGGATCTGCCAGCCGGCGATGAACCCGAACGGCGGCGCGATCCCGCGTCCGGCGTACGAGTACACCGAACCGGCCAGCGGGAACGCCTTGGACATCTGCGCGTAGGACAGCGCGGTGAACAGCATGCCCACCGCGCCGACCGCGTAGGCCAGCGCCACCATGCCGCCGGCGGCGTTGAACACGCTGCCGAAGATCCCGAAGGGCGCGATCGGGACCATGAAGATGAGCCCGTAGATCAGCAGGTCCCAGAACGAGAGCGAGCGCTTGAGCTCCTGGCGGTAACCGAATCGCTCGACGTCCAGACTGGCGTTCTGTTCGGCCATGAGCCGAATTAGAGCACTCCACGCGACGAGACGAAAGCCCTTGGTGACCGGCAGGCGCTTTGCGTACTGGCTGGGTGACTGACCGGATCGTGCCTATGGCTGGACCGTTCCACCCCCTTAGAGTTGGCCCCATTTCAAGGAAAATCCCATTCGGCGTCGCGAAAGTCGTTGCGCCCCAAACAGAAGGTAGGAGTGCGCAAATGACCAACCCCGGTGCCAACCTGGCAGATGAGCTCAAGGCCGCCGCGAACCTCGACCTCACCTCGGTGCTGGACCAGGACACCAACCAGGACGAGCAAGCCGCGCAGATCGACGAGCAGCAGGCGACCGCGGACAACGCGCAGGTGGGTGCGCAGGACAGCGACCAGGACCAGAACACCGACACCGACACCACCACCGTGGCCGGTGACGGGGGCAGCGGCGGCGTCGCCGTGGGTGGCAGTGCCGACGGCGGCTCCGGCTTCGGCGTCGGTGGCAACGCCGGCGACATCTCGCAGGCGGGCAAGTTCAACATCAACTTTGGTGACTCGACCGCCGGGGACGGCGTGGGTCTCGGCGGCAGCGGTGGCTTCGGCGGGAACGCGGACGCCAGTGGCGGCGCCGGCGGCAACGCGACCGCGGACGTGGACGTGGACGCCGACCAGAGCAGCGACCAGGACCTCGACCAGACCAACGCCATCGACCAGGACCTGGACAGCGACCAGAACCAGATTCAGGACCAGGACGCCGACCAGGACCAGGACCTGGCCGCCGACGTGAGATCCGACGTCGACCAGCGGCTCGCGGATCTCGACATCGACGTGTGAGGCACCGACGTCGCGACGCGTCTTGATCGCATCCGCGCCACACCACGCGGGCACGCCGAGGTGTGGCGCGGATGTGTGCGACGGGCGGGACCCCGATAATTGAACCCCGTCGAACCCCCAGAACCGGTGCCGAGATGCCCACCGTCGCAACGGAAGTCATCAACACGGAGCGGTTGGACCTGCTGCCGCTGCGCGTCGAACACGCCGAGGAGATGGCCACCGTGCTGGCCGACCCGGCCCTGCACACCTTCATCGGCGGCACTCCGGACACGCCGCCAACCCTGCGCTCGCGGTATCGGCGCATGGTCGCGGGATCTCCCGATCCGGCCGTCGCCTGGCACAACTGGGTGATCCGGCTGCGCGGCGAGGCGTGCCTGACGGGCACGGTCCAGGCCACGGTCAGCGCCTCGGACCACGGGACGATCACCGAGATCGCCTGGGTGGTGGGCACCCCCTGGCAGGGGCGCGGTATTGCCACCGAAGCCGCCCGGGGACTCGTCGGCTGGCTCGGCGAGCAGCCCGCGCAGACGGTCGTCGCCCATATCCACCCCGATCACCTCGCATCCGCCGCCGTCGCCGCGGCCTGCGGTCTCGAACCGACCGGCGAATGGCACGACGGCGAGGTCCGCTGGCACCGGCCGTCAGGTGTCAACCGTCCAGGACGCCGCTGAACCGCCACTGTCCACAGGGGACCTCGTAGACGGTGAAGCCGGACTCGGCCCGGACCAGTTCGGCCTCCGGTGGAGCGGTGACGGCGTTGCCGGGCCCCGCGGGGACGTGGACCTCCGCGGTGGCACCGACCGGTACCTCGACGGTCAACCGCACGGTCGTGCCGACCAGGGTCCAGCCGGCGGCCGCCCGGCCGCGCACGGTTCGAATCGAGGTCTGCGCCCAGCTCACGCCGACCCGGGCGTCGGGCCGGACGACGAACCGGCGGTAGCCCGCGTCACCGGGCCGCAGCCCCGCGACGTTCTCGTACAGCCATTGGACGACCGTGCCCAGGAAGTAGTGATCGCGCGAGCGTGAGTCCAGCGGCCACATCTCCCACATCGTGTCCGCACCGTTGTCGAGCCAGTAGCCCCAGCTCGGGTAGCTGCGCTGGGTCGCGATCGCGTGCGCCACGTCGGCGTGGCCGTGCGCGGTGAGCGCGCGCAGCAGCACGCTGGTGCCGAGGGCCCCGGTGTTGAGATGGTCGCCGCGGGCCCGGATGTCGGCCACCAGGTTCGCCACCACGGCGTCGACCGAATCCGGCGGCACCAGCCCGAACATGAGCGGGATCGCGTTCGACGTCTGCCGGTAGTCGGGATCCTGCGCGCTGGCGTACCGGTCGCCCACGAGGAACGTCGCGTTGAGCGCGTCCCGGCAGGAGTCCGCCACGGCGCGGTACCGCGCCGCCACGTCGGCATGCCCCAGCAGGTCGCCGAGCTCGGCGGTGGCGGTCAAGGCACGGTGCAGGTACGCGGTCGCGGTGAGCCTGGTGTCCTCCGGCGGGATCCCGCCGTAGCCCGGCGGCAGCCAGTCGCCGAGCGCGGTGATCGCCAGGCCGTCCCGCAACCTGGCGATCTCCCAGTCCAGGTAGCCGACCAGTGCCTGCCAGTGCTCGGCGGCGATCCGGTCGTCGCCGTAGATCCGGTACATCTCCCGGACCAGGAAGGGAAAGACCGTCGTCCACTCCGGCGACGGCGCGAGCTCCCGGTAGCCCCAGCCGCCGCTCGGCACGATCACCGGCAGCTGGCCTTCCGGGATCTGGCTGTCCGCGAGGTCGCCGACCCACTTCGACAGGAACCGTTGCATGCCGAAGGCGTAGGCCATGACCGGTGCGCCGAGCTGGGCGTCGCCGGTCCAGCCGTTCTTCTCGTACATCGGTGTGTCGGTGGGGATCCCGTGCAGGTTGTTCAGCACGGTGCGCCGCATCGCCCGGTCGAGCTGCTCGAAGAACGGCTCCGAGCACTGGAACGTGCCGGTCTCCGGCACCGCGCTGTGCACCACCCGGCCCAGCAGGTCTTCCGGGCGCGGCCGGGTGGGGTAGCCGGTGACCTCGACGTAGCGGAAGCCGTGGTAGGTGAACCTCGGTTCCCAGCTCTCGGTTCCGGTGCCGGCACACACGTACTCGTCGAGCTGGTGGCGGCCGGGGACGAGCCCGTTCTCACCCTGCACGCTGCCGTCCGCCCGGAGCTTCTCCCCGTGCTGCAGGCGGATGACGGTGCCGGCGGGTGCCTGCACGGTCAGCCTGGTCCAGCCGGCCAGCGTCCGCCCCATGTCGGCGACGTACGCGCCGGGCCGCAGCTCGGTGATCGCCACCGGCGTCACGGTCTCGACGATCTGGATGGGTTCGTGCTGCTGTGCCCGCAGTGTCCCTTGTGGAGCGTCGAGGACCTGCGGCCGGCGCCAGCCGCCCGGCACCCGGCGGGCGTCGTGGGTCTCCCCGGCATACACGGAGTTCGACACGGTCGGGCTGTCGGCCAGGTCCCAGTCGGTGTCCGAGCCGATGGTGGTTCGCGACCCGTCCGGGTGGTCGACCAGCAGCTGGGCGAGCAGCCTCGGCTCGCCGTGCCACGACGCCTGGTCCCAGCCCCAGGCGTTCGGGGTGGTGACGCCGTAGAACCCGCGGCCCAGCGTCACGGTGATCTCGTTGGCACCCGGGACGAGCAGCCGGCTGACGTCGTGGGTGGCGTAGAGGACCGTCTCGTCGTAGTCGGTGTAGCCCGGGTCGAGCACCTGGGCGCCGACTCGCCGCCCGTTGAGCTCCGCCTCGTAGTACGCCAGGCCGCTGAGGTGGAGGCGCGCGGCCGAGACCGCGTTGTCGAGGGTGAACCGGCGGCGCAGCACGGGTGCCGGCGTCTCTACCGGCACGCTGACGCCCCGGCCCCACGGTCCTTCGCCGTACGGCGCGAGCACGAGCGCGGCCGGCCAGCCGCTGTCGTCGAACCCGGGTTGGGGCCAACCGGGCTGCTCGGTGTCGCTGACCCGCCAGCCGTCGCCGGTGACCAGCTCGCGTCGTTGCCCGTCGGCCAGGTCGACCACCAGCCGGACGAGCAGGCCGCCCGGGTTGATCGACACGTCGCCGCGGTTGGTCGCCAGCGCGGCGAGCACCACGCGGCCGCCGGCGGCCCGCACCGGCGCCGTGACGTCCGCGAACCGGCCGATCCGCCAGCCATCCGTCTGTTCCGGCGCGTGCAGCACTTCCTGACCGCCGAGCAGGAGGGTGAAGTCGTCGTCCGCGGTGGCGACGACCGTCGCTTCGCTGACCTCGACGCCGGCCGGAAGGTCCAGCGCCGCGCGGAACCAGCGTGGTCCGGCCGGGGCGTCGGAGGTGCTGGAGTCCGGCGACCAGATCCACGACGCGCCGTCGAAGCCGGGGGGCTGTTCGGCAGGGGCGGTGCCGATCCACCGCGCCTGCCACGGCGTGCCGAGGAAGCCGGTCTCCCACCAGCTGGCGGCGCTCCACCCCGACGCCTGGTCCTGCGCGTCCCAGACCCGCACCTGCCAGGTGTAGCGCGTGTGGGGGAGCAGGGGCGGGCCGCCGTACGGGATGCCGATGGACCGATCCGACCGCACCTTGCCGGAGTCCCAGGAGCCGTCGACCCGCACCTGGTAGGCGGTCTGCGCGACGCCGTTCGCCGCCGAGGCCAGCTCCCAGGACAGCCGGGGGAGCGCGACATCGGTGCCCAGCAACGTCTCCGCGTACTCGACGGTCGGCCGCGCCACGCTGATCGCCGCGTCCCGCCCCGGTCGAGCCGGGGCGGCGGCGGCCTGCGCCGGCACGGCCAGCGCACCGGCGCTCAATGTCGCCCCCTGTAGGAAAAGCCGACGATTCATACCATGGCTCATCGCGAACCCTCCGTTGGGCGAACGACAGCGTGCAGGGTGGTCTGAAACGTTTCAACCGATCATAGCCAACAGCTGCCGCGGCTGTCCAGATCTCCGGCGACGTTCGGCGCTGTTCGTGGCGCGCGAAGGAGGGGAGACTGGGTGGATGAAGGGCTGGACGCTGGTGACGGTCGGCGTGGTGTGCGTGGTGCTCGGCGGAGTCTGGTTCCTGCAGGGGATCGGGGTGATCGGCGGCAGCTTCATGTCGAGCTCGTCGATGTGGCTGGTGATCGGGCTCGTGGTCGCGGTCGCCGGCCTGGTGGTGGCCACCCTGGGCGCGCGCAGGCTGCGCAGGCAGGGCTGAGCCGGCGTCAGCGGCTCGAGCCCCGGACCGCCGTGACACGGCGCGGGGGTCGCAACTATGCTGCCCTTCATCCATTCGGGTGTACGCCTGAGACGCGCGGAAGATGGGTGGCCGGACGATCGCTGGGCAGTACGGCCCTTCACCGGGGCAGAAGCAGCAGGTTTTCGGCCGGGTCGACCCGTTCTGCCTGTTCGCCGTGCTGCCAATGCTGATCATCGCGGGCCTGGTGCTCTGGGGCGGGATCATCATCCTCGGCGTGATCCTGATCCTCCTCGTGGGCCTGGTCGTGGCGGCCGATGCCTGGGCCAACCGGCCGACCGGCAAGCCCGCGCCTCGCTACCGCGAGGACTACTGACCGAGCGCGCGTCAACTACGGGTTGACGATGGAGGGTCGTCAACCTACGGTTGACGTATGAGCCCACTCAACGTCAGCCTCGCCGACCTGATTGCCCGCCTCGACGAGGAACTCCCCGACGCCGACGACCTGGCCCGCATCAGCGAGGCACACGTCCGTGCCCAGACGCTGTCCGACCTCGGTGACCAGCTCGTCGGCCACTACGTCGGCAAGGCCAAGCAGGCCGGCGCGTCGTGGAGCGAGATCGGCGACGCCATCGGGGTGTCCAAGCAGGCCGCCCAGCAACGCCACGCGCCCGCCCCGTTCGACCGGTTCACCGACCTGAACCGGCACGGCATCGTGCTGGCGCAGGAGGCCGCCCGAACGCACAAGCACGACTTCATCGGCACCGAACACCTCCTGCTCGGCCTGCTCGGCGAACCGCAGGGCCTGGCCTACGAGGTGCTGATGGCGAAAACCGAGTCGGAGCAACGCATCCGCGACGCGATCGAGGAACAGCTGCCGCCGGCGGGGAAGAAGGCGCCGCGAGGCCACATCGCGTTCCGGCCGGAGAGCAAGGAGGTCATCGAGCAGGCGGTCCGCGCGTCGGCCGACCTCGGCCACGACTGGGTCGGCACCGAACACATGCTGCTGGGCCTGATCCGCGCCGAGGCGAGCCCGGCCGCGCAGGTCCTGCGCAACCTCGGCTTCCTGCCGGACGAGCTGTACGAGACCGTCAAGACCGCGACCAGCAAAGGCAACGCCGCGCGCGACGAGTAGTCGCGAGGCAGGGCCTGCCCGGCTGACCTCGTCAGCGGGGCGCCGCCTTGCCGAGAGCCTCGGCAAGGCGGTCCACGACATGTCGCAGCGTGCCCCGGCCGGTCCGGACCAGCCACGGCGTCGTGGCCTGCACGAAGGCCGTGAGCTCCTCCTCGCCGACCGTCGTGTCGGCAAGCAGCCCGCGCACCTCGTCCAGCACGAGTCCGGCTCGCTGGGATCCCTCGGTAGTGACCAGTTCGCCGATCTCGAACTCCAGGCTGTCGTCAGCGAACAGGTAGGCGCCGAGCAGGTAGGCGACATGGGGATAGCGCCCGTGCAGTCCTGCATCCGGCTCTCGCCGAGCGGCGTTCCGGTCAGTCATGGCAGCCCCCAGCTGTCGTGCCTGCCGTCACCCTCGCACAGCCTCGTTCCCGCCGGCTGACTCCGTCCGGTCTGGAATTTCCGGAAAATTGACGACCGCCAAGACGCCGACGATGGCAGCCCGCGCTCGATAAAGTGCGGTGTGTGACGAGCGTGACGAGCCAGTTCAGCGTGCTGCTTCGGCAACTGCGCCGGGAGACGGCGCTCACACAGGAGGACCTGGCCGAACGCTCCGGCCTATCCGTGCGCACCATTCGCAGACTGGAGACCGGCGAACGCACCAATCCGCAGTTCGACACGGTGCGGCTGCTCGCCGACGCGCTGAACCTCGAGCCGGACGAGCGGGCCCAGATGCTCGCCGTCGCCGACGGCCAGGTGGTGGCGGAGCCGCCGCCCGTTAACGGAGTCCAGCCGGAGTCGGCGTTCGAGCGCAGGCTGGTGGAGGCCACCGACGATCTCGCGCACGCGGTTCGCGCGGGCCTGGGCAGGGAAGAGGAGCTGCGCCGGATCCAGGATCCGTTCCCGCTGCCGGTCCGCTGGCAGCTGGCGCCCGACGACGTGATGGACCACTGGGAGAACATCTGCCGGGCATCGTCGGGGGAGTCGGCGAAACCGCTGGACCTGTCCGGCCGCCTGCCCGACATCGCCGACGTCTACCGGCGGATCCCGTCCGGGCGGCTGGTCGTGCTCGGCCGAGGGGGCTCGGGTAAGTCGGTGCTGGCCGCGCGGTTCGTCCTCGACCTGTTGCGAAGCCGCGATCGTGGCGGCGCCGTCCCGGTCGTGTTCAGCCTCGGGTCCTGGAACCCGACCACCACCGGGTTCCGGGACTGGCTGGCCGGTCAGCTGATACGCGATCATCCCGGGCTGGCGGCGGCCGGCTGCGAGGACTCGGACCTGGCGACCGCGCTGGTCGAGGCCGGCCGCATCCTGCCGGTGCTGGACGGGTTCGACGAGCTCGCCGCGGGCCTGCACCGGGCCGCGCTGGACGCGCTCAACGCCACGACCCTGCCGCTGTTACTGACCAGCCGGCCCGGTGAGTACGCGACCGTCGCCGGCACCGACGCCCTGACCGCCGCCGCGGCCGTCCGGCTGACCGACCTCACCGTGCGCGATCTGGACGACTACCTCCCCCGGACCACCCGCAAGAACGGGGGTGCGACCGTGTGGGACCCGGTCCTGGACGAGCTGCGCGACCACCCCGAGCGTCCGGGCAGCGTCAATCTCCGTACGGTCCTGACCACGCCGCTGATGGTGGGGCTCGCCCGCGCCATCTACAGCGACCCGGCCGGCCACGACCCGTCGGTGTTGCTGGACACCGACCGGTTCGGCAGCCAGTACGAGCTCGAGGATCACCTGCTGAGCAGCTTCATCCCCACGGTCTACCGGGACCAGCACTCGCGCTGGGACGCCGAGCACGTACGGAGCTGGCTCGGGTACCTCGCCCAGCACCTGGACCGGCTCGGCACTCCTGATCTCGCCTGGTGGCAGCTGGGCAGCACGATGCGCCGCGTCTCCCGCATGCTGGTCGTCGGGCTGGTGTGCGGGCTGGCCGTCGGGTTGTTCAGCGGGTCCCTGATCTGGCTGGTGGACACCCTGGCCGGCGGGCGCGGGTCGGTCGCGATCCTGGCCGCGCTGGGGAACTGGCTCGGGTTCGGGCTGGCTCTCGGGCTCGCGCACGGTGCCGGGATCAGGCTCGGCGGCGGGGCGTTCGAGCCGTCGCGGGTCCGGCTGCGAACCAGCGGCGGGGCACGGCAGCTGCGCACGCGGTTCGGCCCCAGGCTCATGGTCGGGTTGGCCGGCGGCGTCGGCCTCGGGTTGGTGCTGGGGCTCGCGGGTGCGGCCGGCCTCGACCCCATGGGGCTCGTCGGGTTCGGCTTCCTCGGCGGGCTCGCGGCCGGGGCCGGCCTGGGGATGCTGACCGGCCTCGGGTGGGGGCTGATGGCCGGGCTCGAAGCCCCGGTCGACATCAGGTCGACCGTGGGCCCCACCGACATGCTGCGCACCAACCGTGCGACCGTGGTGGTCGAGTTCCTCGGGTGGGGACTCGTGCTCGGGTTCGCCCACCTGCTGGTGATCGCGCTCGCGGTCGGGCACCTGAACCCGGTCGCCCTCCCGCTCGACCTCGTGCTCGGCCCCGTGATCGGACTCGTGATCGGGATCAGCCTGACCGCGTGGGGCCAGTGGCTGGTGTTCGCGCGGCTCTGGCTGCCGCTGACCGGGCGGCTGCCCTGGTCGGTGACCGCCTTCCTTGACGACGCGTGCCGCCGGGGCGTGTTGCGCCAGGTCGGTGCGGTCTACCAGTTCCGGCACGCACGCCTCCAAGCGCACCTGGCCGACATCAGCTGACCTGCGGTTTTCCGGCGGACATAGATGGCCGGTCCGCAGACCTGGTCCGGCACCGGAGTCCGCGCCACAGTTGCGATGTGTTCGAAACTTCCGAGGACCTGGCGAGCGCGGTCACCGGTGTCTTGGGTCCCGCCGGACCGCTCGCGACGCTGGCCAAAACCCTGACCGACGGCCTGGACGGCGTGTGGGCGGCGTTCTTCGGTTCGCCGGTCCCGCCGGGCGGGACGAACTGGAACGCCTACAGCCACCAGCAGCTGTACGACATGCTCTGGCAGGACGCGGATGTCGGCGATGTCGGCACGGTCGCCGCCGAATGGGGCCGGCACAGCACCGCGCTGACCGACTTCGCGGACGCGCTGCGCAGCCAGCGGGAGGAGCTGCAGTCGAACTGGCAGGGCCGGGCGGCCGACCTGGCCTCGGATCGGCTCGCGGAGCTCAGCGATCGGATCTGGAACGCCGGTGCCCGGGCGGGCACGGTGCAGAAGGCGGCGGGCGACGCCGGCGACGCGCTGGCCCTCGCCCGGAACACCATGCCACCGCCGCCGCCGGACCCGATGACGTTGGCGACGAGCGCGGTCGGCGCCGGACCGCTGCCACCGCTCCAGGCGATCCTCGTCGGCGGCGCGCGGGTGTTCACCGCGGACGCGGTGGCGGGTGCCTCGAAGGCCGAGGCGGTGCGCGTGATGCAGCGCTACGAGACAAGCCTGCAGAACAGCGGCCACCAGGTCGTGCCGGCGCAGTCCGACGCCACCAGGTCCAGGAACTACCAGGTGGACGGGACGACCAGCGCGGCCGCGGCCCCCGGCGGGGGATCAGCCCTGGGTGGGGGCGGCAGCGGTGGGGTGCCCTGGAGCCGGCTGGTCGGGGGTGGCCCGCCCGGCGCGGGCGGGCTGACCGGTGCCGGTCCGGGGGCGGTGCAGAGCGTGCTGGCCGCGGAGAGCGCCGCGCTGTCCGACGCGGCCGCCAAGCGTGCGATGGGTGCCGGTGGCTTCTTCCCCGGCATGGCCGCGCCGCACGGGGGCGACGATCAGGACAGGCCGCACCGCCGCAGCCTGCCCAACGTGGACGACGGGATCTTCAAGCTGGACGAGCGAGCCAGTGCCCCGGTGATCGGGGTCGTGACGGACAGGGAGCACGACATTGATCTCTAGGAAGTCATCCCAGCAAGGCTTCGAGGTCCTGACCGACGAGCTGATCGGGCGGGTCCGGGCGCTGGTCGACATCAACGACCAGACGGGCGGCCTGACGTCCTCGGCCGAACGGCTGGCCGAGCACCAGCCGTTGCTCGGCACCGCGCCGCCCGCGATGCACCTGGCGATGCGGCTGCGCGAGGCGGCCGGCCCGGCCGGGCTCACCGGTGAGGTCAGCGCGGCCGACACCGAGCTGGGCAGCTATCACCGGGCGCTGCAAGCGACGGTGAACCGATACCAGGACGGTGACAACGACATCGCCTGGCAGTTCACCGACGACGACAAGACTCCGACATGACCGCCACGCCCGCGCTGGGCACCCCCATCGAGACCGAGGGCATCCAGTTCAGCCTCGTGGAGCTGGATCTGCTCGCCGCGCACGCGGGTACGCGGCTCCCGTTTCCCATGCGGGTGCCGGAGTTCGGCCGGATCGAGGGGGAGCGGGAGGTGCTGCTGGCCGCGGCCGGCGTGACCCTGCGGGCACGTGGCCTCGCCGGTGAGCGCGGGCCGCTCGGTGTCGCGGCCGAGGTGGTCACGGCGTTGCGGGAGTACCGGGGCACGGTCGATCTCGTGCTGACCGGCCGGGACGGGGCGGTCGGCGTCATGGCCATGGTCTACCGGTCCTGGACCCTGATCTGCCGCCAGCCGCTGACCGGCGACGCGGCGGCGAGCGGGGTGTGGGTCCGGCGGGTCGCGCAGAACGCGCTGGCCGACGAGCTGATCAGCATGGTGCCCGACGTCGAGCCGGCCGTGACCATGCCGATCACGATCCCGCCGGACGGTGGCGATCCCGTGGTACGCGAGGAACTCGGGCTGCTGGTCCCCGAGCTGACCGGTACGGGGCAGCTCGGCGGAACCCGCCGCGGCACCGGCGCGGCCACCCGGTCCGGGACCGAACTGTCCTGGTTGGACGGTCCGCGGGGCCGGGTGCTGGTGAACCGCGCGGACGACGGGTGGACCAGCGTCAACTCGTTGCGGCACAACGAGCTGCGCCAGACGCTGAACGACTTGGCCACGATCGCCAGGAGGGAACACGATGGATACTGAACAGTGGCTCGCCCACTACGACAAGCGGCTGACCGACGTCGCGACGCGCGCCAAAGGGGCCAGCGCGCGCCTGCGGCAGGTCGGTTCGACCGCGGCGTCGCCCCGCGGCGAGGTCGAGGTGCGGGTCGACGCGGGCGGCGCACTCGAGGATCTCACCCTCAAGCCGGCGGCCCGCACGCTCGAGTCCGACGAGCTCGCGAAGCTCATCCTGGACACCACGCGGAAGGCGCGACTCGCGGTCAGCGCCCAGATCGCCGGCATCTCGGCCAAGTACTTCGGTGAGGGCCCCGCGCTCGACGTGATCAAGCAGCACCTTCCGGCCGGCGTTCAGGTGCCGGACGACTTCGACGACGACGACTACTTCGCCAACCCTCCGGAGATCACCCAATGACCGGCTACGAACTCGACACCCAGCAGCTCTACGGACACGCCGGCAGCGTCGGCGACGTCGCCGACCAACTGTCCGCCGTCGGCGGGCGGCTGCCGAGCGGCCTCGCCGACCTCGCACTCGGCCTGTTCGCCCAGTTCGTCGCGTCCGGCCTGCAGGGCGCCATGACGCAGGTCGCGAACTCGATCACGGACGCATCGTCCTCGGTGGCCGAGGTGAGCACCGGCATCAGCCGCACCGCCGCCAGCTACCAGCACACCGACGAGAGCAACGCCACCAACCTGAACCGGGAGTACCCCCGATGACCGACACGAACACCGCCCAGATGGTCGCCGAGCTCAAGGCGACGGACGATGCCGTGCGCGCCAACGGCTGGGTGGCGCCCGGACTCGGCATGCCGGGCGCGTCGATGGGCCTGCTGGGTACGTCGCTCAACCCGCTGACCGGGCTCGCCGCGGCCGGCCTCGGTTGGTTCATGCCCTTCGTGTCGTTCCTCGGTGACGGGCTCGCTCAGCTGCAGGGCGGCAACGCGTCGTCGGTCACGTCGGGGGCGCAGGACTTCGGTGCCGCCGGGCAGGACATCGCCGGGGTGGCCGACTCCTACCGGGCGTCGACCAGCGCGCAGACCTCCACCTGGACCGGCGAGGCCGCGTCGGAGTACCGCGACGCCGGTGCGCAGCACGCGGAGGGCGTCGCCGGCCTCGGCCAGGCGAGCACCACGGTGGGCAGCGCCATCATCGGCGCGGGCCAGGTGGTGGCGCAGGCCATCGCGGAGGTCACCGAGCTGATCGCCGAGGCGGTCGCGCAGATCGTCCCGATCCTGACCCAGGCGATGGCGAGGGCCGGGGAGACCTTCGGCCAGAGCGTCGTGGAGGCCATCCCGCCGTGCGTGGGGATCGCCGTCGAGTACGCGCTGAGGATCGCCGCGAAGCTGGCGGCGCTGATGGCGAGCGGGGACAACCTGCTCAAGCTCGTCCAGGGCGCGATGGCCGTCGTGGAACTGATCCAGCAGGCGCTGTCGGGCATCAGCCAGCAGAGCATCAAGGCCGACGCGGAACCAGGCGCCGGTGCCGATCAGCAAGGCGGCGGATCCGCGAACGCCGGAGCCGCGGAGAACATCGCGGCCGCGGCGACCTCCCCGGCCGGATCGTCGGCCCCGGCGTCGACCCCGTCGTCGTCGGGCGGCGGGTACGGTGGCGGCTCCCCGTCGGCCGGCTCGTTCACGCCGGCGGGCTCGAGCAGCCCGCTGGGCCCGGCCACCCAGTCGTCCGGCGTGGTCCCGCCGAGCACGCCGACCCACGGCACCGTGCCTGACACCTCCCGGCTCGCCGGCTCCACCGGCGGCGGCGGCGTGCCCGCCTCGGGCGGGCTCGGCGGCGGGGTACCGATCGGTGCCTCGCCCGCGAGCGGCGCCCGCGTCGGTGCCGGGCGTGGCGCCGACACCGTCCGTCAGGAAGCCAGCAGGCAGCAGCCCACCCGCACCTCCGGCACCGGCGGTGGCGCGATGGGCGGCGTTCCGTTCGGTGCCATGGGTGGCGCCCGCGGTGCCGGCGAGGGGGACAAGGAACACGAGCGGAAGTACATGATCGTCGAGGTGCACGAGGAGGAGGTCGAGGCCGCACCGCCGGTCATCACCAGCCGCGAGGACGACGACGACTAGGGGGCCGCGGCTCGGGTGCTAGCCCCGCCCGAGATCCGGCCGGGGTGTCGGGATGCCGCGGAGGTGCCGGGACATGACCAACCGGTGCTCGCCCGGTCCGAAGTAGTTCCGCCGGTACCCGGACTCGCTGAACCCGAACTTCTGGTACAGCCGCATCGCCGCGTGGTTGTCCGGTTCGACCGTCAGGTACACGACCTCGATGCCCATGGTGACGAGCAGTTTCAGCGTCTCCCGCGTGAGCTTGGTGCCGTAGCCCAGGTTTCGGTGGTTGGGGTCGACCGCCAGCCCGAACAGCCAGGCGAACGTGCGGTCGGTGCTCGGCACCCCCAGCGAGTAGCCGACGAGTCCCGTGGGGCTCGCCGCCACCAGCCAGCACTCGCGGAACGCGTCGAACAGTTGGCGAAGGGCGAAGTACGGGTACGCGAGCTCGCCGAACACGCGACCGTCGACCTCGTGCAGCGACTCGAAGTCGGCGGGTCCCGCCGACCGGACACGCACGTCGGGCGCGACAATTTTGTTGTCAGCGCTCATCAGTTAATCCTCCCCAGGGTTGCTGTGTGTTCAGGACTCGTCCGGCACCGCGGTCAGCAGCCGGTCCGTTGGTGAGACCTCCGCCCACGGGCTCCCTGCCTCCCAGACGCTCTGGTACCGCGCGATCCGCTCGGACAAGCGGTCGTCGCGCAGCTCGAGCCGGCTGGACAGGATCATGGGCACGTCGCCGTGGTCCACGTGCGGCGCAGGGGTCGTCTCGTAGCACAGCATGTTGTCGAAGAGGATGAAGTCCGTGATCTGGCCCCGGAGATCCAGCGGCACGGCCGACGGGTAGAGCAGCCGCACCTCGATGCCGGAGTCCACTTGGACCTGACAGATGCGTTGCAGCACCGGGTCGTTGGCCATCTCGTCCCGTTCGGTGACGAACACCCGGCGGATGTGCACCCCGCGGTGGGTGGCCTGGCGCTGCACGTCCAGGTACCGGCGGCCGAGGTGGGACTGCCAGAAGCTGTAGTAGGTGTTACCGGCCGCGTCGACCTCGGGAATGCTGATCGCGTCGACGGTGTGCACGGCGCACCTGGAGAGGTTCAGCAACCAGTCCTGGTCCTCACCGTCGTAGGTGGCCTCGTGCACGGTCAGGCCGCGGAGCAGTTCGGACACCCGCTCCATTTCGAGCTGCACGAAGTCGCGGACGAGCGTTGGCGCGTGCGAGCTGATCCCGGACGCGTGCGTCACCAGCCTCGCCACCGCGTCCGACTGCACACCACCGGCCTCGATCCGCGCAGCCAGCTCGGTCGCGTCGTTGACCTTGGCGAAACCCTGCCGCACCGCCTCGCGGACCTGCCGGATCGCGTCGACTAGGCCGGCCTCCACAGCGGCCAGCCGACGTTCGAACTCGATCAGGAACTGCACGATGAGCGCGACGCTGCCGAACGCGGCCGCGGCGGCGATCTGGCCCGCGAGATCGGAGAAGAGGAGCTGCGTGAAGGGGAACGAGACCGCTCCCATGAACAACGTCGTGCCTATCTTGCGCAGTACTGAACGCGTGTTACCGGGCTCCCCCAACGGAACCGCCCCCACTCGCGAATCGTTCGAACATGGTCGGGCGTAGCTGGCTCAGCAGTTCGAAGGTGGCCACCGACAGCTGGTCGCGGATGCGCGCGACCGTCGACTGCCACTGCGGGGTGAACCCCGGCCGGCGGTCGAGGTCGTCCCAGATGCCGCGCAACGCGTCGGCGACCCGGGCGCCGGGCATCCACAGGTGCAGCAGGTGGTCGATCGCGGGCCGGAGTCGAGTCAGCACGTGCTCACTCGTCGACGCGCCGATCTGGCTGCGTTCCACGATCCGCAGGACGGTGGTGAGCAGCCAGTCGTGCAGCGCGAGGTCCTCGCACAGCTCGACGATCGACTGGATCGGCGCCGTGTCGGCGGAGATGGTGAAGGTGCGCAGGTTGCCATCCGCCGTGGTGAACTCGCCGTACGTCGGGCCGCCCGCACCGGCCACCCACCTGAGCCGGGTGCGCAGCGCCTTGAACGGCGTGACGTGGTCGAGTCGCGGGCTGGCCTGCACCTGGCGGATGACCTGCTCGCTCACCGAGCCGAGGTCGACGGTCCCGTCCGGCACCGGGTCGGTCAGGAAGCCCTTCGCCACGTCGGTGGGGTCGAAGCGGGCGGTGGATTGGATCACCCCGGGCCGGGCCAGGTAGTGCGACCAGGGCAGGCGCCGGTCGGAGGTGCCGCGTTCCACGCTGGCGAAGACCGAGCCCTGCAGGATCCGGCCGCCGGTGACCGTGGTGCGGGCCGTGGCGGTGCCGATGCCACGCACCCGGGTGCCGGAGGCGGCCGGCAGCCGGCAGTCCAGTCCGGTCAGCAGCGCGGGGGAGACGGCGTAGGCGACCGGTCGCTCCGAGATCCGCACGCGCTCGCCGGGTTTGAGGCGGAGGAGCTCAGCCACGTCCACGAGGTGCGCCGCCGCGGTGTTCTGCAGCAGGCAGGTACGCACCTCGCCGATCGTCAACATCGTGGCGTCCCGGTCAGCCGCCGCTGAAGAAGACGTAGTCGATGCGCTCGGTGAGGTCGGCTGGTAACTCAAGACGCTCACGACCACTCCTGGTGGCGATCTGGTCGATGACTGCCGGCAGCGGCGAGTACTGCCCGACGATGACCCGGACCGCGTGCTCGACGTTGAGGAACCGCGTCGGCAGCACCGACTGGGTGCGGTAGGCGCAGAACGGTGCGGCCGTGTCGTTGATCCGCACGACCGGCGGGAGGTCGTCCCACTCGTCCGGGAGCTCGGCCGCCAGCGGCACCGGATCGACGACGTTCCGGCCCGCGTTCCTGAGCATCCCGAGCCTGAGCAGCTGCCACACCGACGCGAGGAACGCGCACGACCACGTGCGCCGCGCGTCCTTCTCGGACCACAGCTCGATGTCGACGAAGATCGAGTGGTTCATCGCCTCGGTCTCCTCGGGCGGCAGCCAGGCCGGCCGGTTCATCGCCTCGGTGACGTCGACGCCCGGCGACCGCTGCCCGTTGCACAACCAGCCGGCCTCCGTCAGCGGCGGCCGGGAACCGTTGGCCCCGGCCGGTGGCAGCGCGATGAGCCGGCCGGCGACGATCTCGGCGAGCGGCACCCCGGCCGCCACCGCGCAGGCCGACTCGCGCGCGATGTAGTCGATGGTGAGGCCGCACGCCGCCGCGGCCGCGAGCACGTCGGGCAGCACCTTGGCCGGCGAGGAGAACCGGGTGAAGTAGTCGTCGATCAGGAAGCACGTGCTGATCCGGGGTCGCTGCGTGCCACTGTCCGCCGCGGTGACGGTCCGCGCGACCTCGGCCCACGGCGCAACCCTGCGGAACTGGGCCAGGAGCCGTTCGGTGCCGGCGAGGTAGTCGTCCATGTACAGGTGGCCGAGCTCCAGCGAGACGTGCGACAGGGCGACCGACTCGACGCGGCTGTCGGCAGCCTCCTCGCGGAACCCGGCGTTCGTCATGGTCACAACCCCTCCCATGCCGAGTCGTCGGTGAGCCGTCTGGCGAGGGCGTCGAACGCGGTGACGGTCTCGGCGTTGGCGATGTGCGTGGTCGACACGTCGCCGTCCGAGATCAGCTGCTCCCGCCACTGCAGCACCGGGTCGAGCGGCGTCTGACCGAGCACGTTGCTGAGGCCGAGCTCGTGCCTGGACGCCCACTCCTGCAGGTCGCGGTTGCACTCCCGCAGCCACGCGGACTGGGTCGGGGTGATCTGGGTGAGCAGGGGCGAGTCGGGCTCGAGCACGGCGGTGCGCACGAACCGCATCGAGTCGCGCATGGCCCACTCCTCGTGGCCGTACTCCTTGCCCGTCTTGAGGATTCCCCGGTCGCCGAACGCGAGCCCGTTCGCCGCCACGATGTGCTGCCTGGTCCACCGGTGGAAGATGAGCCACCGGGTGGTGATCCCGCGCAGGGCCGGCTGGCCGGACACCTCGAGTGCGAGGTCGACCGCGAAGGAGCGGCCCGCACTGAGGTCGACCAGGCAGATGTCGAACTCCTCCTCGAGCCGGAGGAACAGCTCGGCACACCGGCGGCTCACGTCCTTGGTCAACGCGAACTCGCCGCCGCCCCGGTCGCCGGGCAGCAGGGTCAGCGCGCCGGAACCGACCGGGCGGGACCGCAGCGCCTCCCGGTCCGACGCCGTCCACATGTCGAGCCGCTTCGGCTCGACCACCCGCCCCTGCAGGTAGGAGTGCAGTCCGCTCCCGTCGATACCGGTCATGGCGGACTCCACCTCGAACACCGCGCCCGCGGTCGGCGAGCCGAAGTCGAAGTCGAGGTAGCAGACGTCACTGCCCTGCAGCGCGCGCCGGTACATCATGTTGCAGCTGGTGACCGACCGGCCCGTGCCACCCTTGTCGGAGGTCGCGAAGATCAGCGTCACTCCGCACTCCTCGCCGCGTCCTGCCGCGCCATGGCGAACTCGTCCAGCTCGCGGAGTACGTCCATGACGATGGCCTTCGCGGAGCCGGGCCGGTCCTGGAGCAGTGAGCGCGCGCGTTGCAGCCTGTTCTCGATCCGGCGCAGGTTCGCGTTCATCGAGGACGTGCTGTGCCGGGAGGTCTGCATCTGTTCCTGGTTGAACAGGTGGTCGGCTTCGCTGAGCAGGTCGCCCGCGATCTCCTGCAGCCGGGCGCTGCGGATCGGCGCCGCACCCACGGCCGCGGCCGCTATCACCAGGCTCTCGATGATCCGCTGGGTCAGGCTCCAGGTCGGCAGGTCGTGGTTCGTTGTCGTGCCGGGGAAGACCTCACTGGGGTTGTCCCACAGCCCGGTGGCGTCGCCGGCGATCAGCCTGCGCCGCCACAGGTGGGTCAGGGACTCCTCCGCCACGGTGAGCAGCCGCTCCCGGGCGGTGCTGTTCCGCGACAGCTCCGCCGCGCGCACCGTGCGTTTGAGCAGCAGTGCCGCGAAGTCCGAGACCAGCCAGCTCATCGCCGGTCCCAGCTTCTCCGCCCCCTGCAGCTCGATCCGCACACCGGGCACGTGCAGCCGGGTCGCGGAGTCGCCCTTGGTGACCCTGCGGTTGACCCGACCCCGGATCGCGAGCTCCTCGAGAATCGCGACCGCCCTCGTGAGGTCGTCGTCCGTCGCGCGCCGGGCGAGCAGGTCGAGCAGCACCACGGCGCTGACCAGGAGGCTGAAGTACGTCGACTCCTCGTTGTCGGTGGTCCGCCACGGGATGTCCTCCAGCGGCCACCGGCCCTTGCCGAACCGGGCCATCCGCGACCAGTACGCCAGGGTGATGTCCCAGCGCAGCTGCAGGGCCTGGGCCAGGTTCTGCTGCTCGGTGTTGAGCAGGCCCAGGACGCGGGTCCGGTCGGAGAACAGGTCGTTGATGCCGTCGAGCGCGACCACCGTGAAGTAGAGGAACGGTGCGCTGAGGGCGACCCCGTCGGGTTGGGCACCGATGTCCGCGACCGTCTTGACGGTGGGCGCGTCATGGGTGACACCCCACGACCACCCGCACTCGAACAAGGTGTTCTCGTTGTCGAGCGACTCGTCCTGGCTCAGGCCGAGGGTCGCGTCCCGCAGGCTGACCCGGATCGGCCGCAACGTCCGCCGGAGCTCCTCGATCATCACGCGATCGGGCAGCCCGTCCTGGTTCAGCGTGCTCAGCAGCACGCTGCCCTGCGGCGAGTCCGCGTCGAACACGTTGACGGCGAAACTGCGCAGCAGCCCGACCATCGCGGCCGTCAGCCGGGTGCTGGTGGCGGCCTCGAGCTCGGCGATCTTCTGCCGCATCTGCGGCCTGCGGACCGACCTGCCGAACACCTTCAGGAAGCCCAGCGTCGACAACGCGAGCGAGATCGACATGGCAAAGGAGTCGACGACGTCGAGCGCCCGTTGCTCCGTGCTGAGCTCGGACGAGTCATCCGCCGGCACGAAGTAGGAGTCACCGGAGAACACCGGCGCGCCGTTCTCGGACTGGTAGGTCGTCATGTACTCGAGCAAGACGTCGACCAGGACCTTGGGAATTCCCATCCGGTCGCCCAGCGGCCGTAATGCCTCCAGCACGTCGTCGCCGGTGGCGTCCGGTTGGTCGAGGGCGAGGTTGCTGACGTCGGCCGCGGGATACATCAGGCACAGCAACTGCTCCGCGTCGCTGATCGAGTTGCGGCTGTGCCGCCCACCCCACCTCCATTCGCCCTGGCCATAGGAAAAGCCGACGACGGAGCGCCAGATATCGAGGGTCTGCAGTCGCGGTTGAAGTCTCAAGTACGAACCCCTCCAGTGCGCCTAGCGCGCCTTCTTGCGCTGGCCGTGTGCCACGATCATGCCGGTGTAGTGCTCGCGGAGCGGTTTGTCCTCCGCGCTCAGTCGGTGCAGTGAGAAGTCGCTCGCGTGTGCGCGCAGGCAGTTCCACACGTCCTGCTCACCGATGTCGGTCGCCGGAAACTTCTGCGCCCCGACCTGGTAGCCCTGCGAGTGCTCCATGAATGCCATCGCAAACAGGGCATCCGGCTTGAGCATGGCGAAGAAGTGGTCCATCGCTTCGAGGAACTCGTCGCGTTCACTGGTGATGGACTCGGCGACGAAGAACATGGTGGCGACGTCGAACTGCCCGAGTGCCTCGCGGGCGAGGACGTCGCCCTTGACGACCCGGACGCGCTTGGGGTCGGCGAGCAGCTCGGCCGCATTTGCTTCCGTCAGCTCGCCATACGGCTTGCGTTCGGCGAGCAGGTGCCAGAACTGGCTCCACGCCTCGTCCCAGGACGGCACCCCGTTCTTGGTCTGGTCGAGCAGCCACTGGACATTGGCCTCGGAGTGTTCGTAGAGGGTGACCTCTTCGCAGAACGGCAGCATCGTCAGCGCCGGGTATAGGTTGGCACCGGTGCCGACGTCGATGCCACGTGCGTTCCGCGGCAGGGGAGAGGCGGCTAGTTTCCTGGTCAGGAAGTCGCGGACAATTTCGACGATCTCGCGGTCGTCATCCCGGAGGTCCACATAATTGAACTTGAAGTACTCGACGGGATTGAATTCGTCCCACGGGTAGTCACGATTTCCGTGGCCGGCACCCATGTGATTTCTTACGATCATGTTCGACCTCGAGCTTCCCAGTAGGTGGATCGTACAACAGCCGTCACGCTGCGTCCACGAGTCCTTTTGTGCCTATCGCTGGCCGGATCTGACAAAATTATGACAAAGTCACGTGCGCCGCGTGTGGATCCGGAGATCATCGGCGGGTGGCCTTCGCCCTGGGAGATGGCACCGCAGGCGTCGGCATCCGAGGTGGCGAAACCGTACTACTACCTCGGCGTTGGCCACCAACCACCCTGATCAACTTGGGACTCCGCGCCGGGTGCTCGCGGTGCCATGGGGACACGCAATCACTCTTTGAGTTGGTTGACTACGAACGGGCGTCAGTATGGGAGTCTGGACGATCCACCCACCGGGCCATCTACGGGTGATTTCCTCGACCCTGCAGTGGCAAAGGGCTTACCGCAGGTCCGGGTTCGGTTTGTACGACAACATCAGCCGGAATGGGTGTACGTCCCAGGTCTGCACCGCCCACAGGGTCAGCTTGCCGTCGGTGCGCGCCTGGTCGGCGTCGCGGACGCGGGCGAAGCCGGCCTTGTCCGGCGTGGGCAGGGCCGGCAGCGTGTCCCAGAACTCCGCGCCTGCCGGCACCGGCGAGGTCTCCACCACGCACGACGGGTTCGCCCGGTCGCCGTCGTGTACCTGCAGGCACATCAGCACGTAGTTGTCCGCGCCGTCGGCGGTGGCCGCGGTACGCACCAGCAACATCTCTGCCCGCTCGGCCGAAGCCACGGACAGCTCACCGATCCAGTCGAACGCCGCGGCGACCTCGTCCGGCGTGACGCTCGTGTACGCCGTCTCGTCGCTGACCGGCGCCACCCGCACGGGCGGCACGTTCGCCGACAGCGCGAGCACGCCGTCCGCGGCATGCAGCCACGCCGCCTCGCAGGACTCGGTCTCGCTCACCGCGCGGCGGTCCGCGCGGCCGCGGCCCAGCTGGGCCCGCACCGCGTCGCCGTCCTCCACCCGCCAGAACGTGACCTGCTCGTCCACTGTCCACAGTGGCAGGAACGGCCCGATCGGCAGTCCGATCGACACCGACACCGGCGAGCCGAAAGGCGGCTGTGCGGCGAATCCCGGGTCCAGCCGGGCGGTGGCCAGCACGTGTCCCAGCCAGCGCCGGGCGCGGCTCAGCGGGTGATCCGGGAACCGCTCGTCGTACCGCGGATCGTCGGCGCGGTGCCAGGGCAGCTTCGGCCGGGTCTGCGGCGCGTACGGGTGCGGCGCGTAGTACGCGTCGGGGCCACCGGTCTCGGTGATGGTCTCCGAGAGCACCATCGACTCCCGGACACCGGTCGTCGGGTCCTCGGCCGCCAGCAGCCGCAGCACCGCGCTGGACGTGGCCTTGGGCACCGTGATCGACGCGAGGAACACCTGGCCGGGCCGATCCGGCAGTGGCACCTTCACCACCTGTGCCAGCGCGGGCAGGCCACCGAGGGTGACCACGAACGCCTCGACCAGCCCGCCGACCACGGCGGCCTGCACGGCGAGCTCGTAGCGCAGTCGCGGGAGGTCGTTCAGACCGGCGGGCAGGCTTGGCACCAGGTCGAAGAAGAACACGGACATGCGGTCCCCGGTGACCGGGTCGACCCATTCGGCTTCGCCGTCGCGCTGGAAACCCGACGTGTCCGGAATGATCGACATATCCCCGACCCTAGACGACCGGCAGCCCGCCGGGCGCCGCCATTTGCGCGGCCCGCGGGCGTCGTGGTCGCCGCCTCGCCGATGTATCTCACCGGCCCGTACCGGCCTCTTCCAATGAACAGGAGGCACGACGAGCAGGCCCGACGTGAGCGAAGGAACGAACTGTGCCGTTGAAATCGTATGGCGTACTTTCCGGCACGGTGGCGAACATCGAGCGGGAGGGAAACACGGACTCGCCGCACTACCAGATAGAGCTCGTCGACGACGCCGGCGTGCACTACCGCATCGCGGTGAATGTCCAGTCCCAGCAGGCGCCTTCCGAGCTGCGCTACTGCGTGGTCGAGGACTTCCGGCACCCGGTCACCGACGCGCTGCGGGCGGCGGGATCCGGGTGGACACCGCTGCCACCCGGCCCGGGCGGCGCGAACCTCGACTTCATCCGGGCCAACCTGTTCGACCCGGCCACCATGCGGCTGCTGCCACCGGACGTGTCCGGGCCGGACAACGATCTCGCCGACCTGCTCGATCACTACGTGGTGCGAGCGCGGCGCAACCCGGACGTCCGGCTCTACGCGTTCGGCGAGCGATGGGGGCCCGAGGAGGGCGTCCCGGACAAGGTCTTCGGTTTCCGCCCCGGCAACGGCGTGCACGACGTGCACATGAACCAGGGCAACTCGGGGGAGTTCCGCCGCGACGACGGGGTCTGGCAGGACGGCGGCCTGCTGATCCACCTGGTTGCGGAGTCGCGTTGGGTCGGGATCTTCCTAGCGTTCCAGAACCAGTCGTGGCATACCGACGACACGACCGGCCACGCGATCGACGGCGCGCCCGGCGCGAACGAGAAGGCCGTGGTGCGCATCGTGGGGGCGCTGGTCAATCCCGTCGGTCCCGCACCCGAGCCGGAGCGGGTCACGCTGCTGAACGCCTCGCCGGCCGAGGTCGACCTCACCGGCTGGCTGCTGGCGGACCGGGCGAAGAAGGCGTGCTCGCTGCCGGCCACGCGGCTCGCGGCCGGCGCGACCGTCGTGGTGCCCGTCACCGACGGGGTCCAGCTGGGCAACAACGGCGGTGCGATCACGCTGCTGGACCCCAAGGGGCTGAAGGTCCACGGCGTGTCGTACTCGGCCGAACAGAGCCGCGACGAGGGCTGGACGGTCGTCTTCTGACGGGCCGCCGGTGGCGGCGCTCGGCTCACCGGCCCCGGGCGAAGTCCGAGACCAGGTTGGGTACCGCGGAGTCGAACCCGGCCACGTCGAGCATCCCGGGATCGGACCAGTGCGCGATCGAGATCTTCGTGGCCGTCATCGCGACGACGACGAACTTCGCGTCGATCCCGGTCTTCTCCCGGTACGTGCGCAGCGCCTCGTGCGGATGCGGGTCGCCGGGCCAGGTCTCGTTGTCCGTGTACACGACGAACGTGTCCACCCGCAGGCCTTCGTCCAGTGCGTGCCGGATCGTCCGCGCGGGGTCCGTCCGGCCGTCCCGCTGCTTCGACACCGTGCCGATCGCGTGCGCGAGGCCTCGGCGCGGCTCGATCGGCAGCGGCGCGAGCGCTGGGTCGCGCGTGAAGCCGACGATCTCGTGTCGCGGCTCGGTCGCCGCGGTCACCAGCGCGAGCGCCGCTGACGCCTCCCGGCAGGACAGCGGCATGCCGCGGATCCGGGTGGTCATCGAGTCGGACACGTCGAGCGCGAGCAGCAGCCCGCGGCCCACCGGTTCGACGGTGCCGAGCGCGGCGTGGAAACCGGCGTCGAGCGCGTCGACGATCGGCTGCGCCGGCGCCCAGGTCTGGCTGCCGTGCCGGCCGGACACGTAGGTGCGGTGGGCCGCCAGCACGTCGATCGGGTGTACGCGCCCGGTCCGCAGCCACTCCGGATCGGTGAGCTGTGCGGCCACCGTGGCGGTGCGCGCGCCCAGCAGCGGCAGCAGGCCCAGCTTCGTGAGGCGGGGGAGCTGTCGCAGCAGTGCCGTCGGCGGCATGCCGCGTGTCAGGAGCGCCTCCCACACGACCGGCTGGTCGAGGTGCCGGTGGGGCACCAGCTCCCACGACAGCCCGTACTCCGTGACGAGGCCGGCCACTTCGCCGGCGCCGGCGGCGGCCCGCGCGCGCTGGTAGCCCTCGACGATCCGCGGCCCGCCGATCGCCGTGTCGTGGCCCAGGATCCAGCGGAACAGCCGGTTGCGGGCATCGTCCTCGGTCACCGGGTGTGCGAGGCGCAGCAGGTCCCGGTGTGACCAGCCCTGGTGCCGGCGGTGCGTCACCGCCTGGCACGCCACGTCGTCGACCGGCTGGGCGAGGTACCAGCTCGCGACCGCGCGGCGCAACCCGCGACCCCAGCCACGAAACCGCTCGACGTAGCGGGCGAACAGGAACAGCTGCGAACCGGTGCGGGCGACGACCGGGAGCGCCTGGAGCGCGGCTCGGCGACCGTCGCGCTCGCCGATTGCGCACGCGGCCGCGAGCGCGAACAACGTGGGATGCGGCCGCGGCGCCCGGCCCGCCAGCGACACGGCCACGATCTCGCGGACGAGCTCGGCGGTGCGGGTGCGCGCGAGGTCGAGCACGGCCCGCGAGCCGCGGCTCGTCAGGTCCTTGGCGTTGACGTGGTAGGAGCCGCCGTCGGTGCCGAGCACCAGGAAACGGCGCAGCCGGGCCAGCTCCTCGATCGTGAGCGGGTCGGCCACGGCGTACTCCTCGGGCTACGGGCGCGAGGGAGGACGGGCGAGTGATGCCGACCGGACATGTCCTTGGCCGCTGGACGACACCGGCCGAAGCCGGCGGCGGGATTCGAACCCGAGTTCAGCTACTTGTGGTAGCAACCGATCGAGCGCCGGCCCGTCCTGCCCTCGCGTTGCCGCCAGACACTAGTGCCCGACTCGTCTCGGGTGAGAGCGAGCGTGTCACGAGTGCTGCCGGGTGGCGCCCGGCTTCGGGGTGGTGCCGTGGCGGTAGGTGTCGAGTGTGTCGGCGATCGCCTGGTCCACCGGGGTCGCGGTGACGCCCAGCCTGGTCGTGATCTTGCTGCTGTCGACGATGAAGGGCTCGGCGAACTGGTAGCGCATTTCGAGGAGCTCGCGGACGGTGGGGTTGACCAGGGCGACCGCGCGCAACAGCAGCGGGGGGATGGTGCGGAGCTTCGTCCGGGCCTGGCCGGCGAGTCGGTAGCTGGTATCGACGAGCTGGCGGGTGGTGCGGGTGTCAGGGTCGTTGGGCAGGTGCCACACCTCGCCGGGGGCGTCGGGGTGTTCGCCGAGGACGGCGAGGCCTTCGCCGATGTCGGGAATGTAGGTGTAGGTGTGCGGTTGATCGGGGTCGCCGAGCAGGGTGGCGGTCTTGCCGGTCAAGGCGGCGGGGAACACGCGGTCGCCGAGGTTGGACTGGGCGCCGCCGCGGGGGCCGAAGTAGTCCGAGGCGCGGCCGATCGCGACTTCGACGCGGCCGGCGTGGTGGGCGGCGAGGAGATCGAGCGCCATCCGCGCGCGGAGCCGGCCCTTCGTGGTGTGGGCGTCGTACGCGCGGTCCTCGGTGAGGGGATGGCCGGCGGGGCGCCCGTACATGTAGACGTTCTCCATGCTGACCAGCCGGGCCCCGGTGACTTCCGCGGCAGTGAGGACGCCGGCTTGCAGGGCGGGCCACTGTGCGGTCCATTGGTCATAGGGCGGGTTGAGCGTCTGGTAGACGACCGATGCGCCGTGCGCGGCCGCGGTAGCGAAGGCGGGATCGCTGGCGTCGCCGCCGACGACCTCGACATCGTCCCTGGTGCTGTCGGGCCCGCGAAGGCGCCCGGAGCGGTTCACCAGCCGGACGGACTCCCCGCGGCGGCGCAGTGCGTCGAGGGTGGCCAGGCCGATCGCGCCGGTGCCGAAGATGACGTGCCGGACGCCGGTCATGCCGTCGCCTCGGCCGGCCGCGGTCCCGGTCTCGCTGGGTGTCGGCTCGGTGGGGCAGGAGCCGGTGGAGCAGGAGTCCGGACAGGGCGGAGAACGTCACCGCTCCGTACGCGCCGAAGATCGTGAACTGTTCCTCGACCGCGATCCCGCCGAGGGTGGTGGTCGTCCAGCCCAGGGCCCACAGGAAGGGCAGCGCGACGGCCCAGGCCCACCGCAGGTGGGTGTGGCGGGGCAGCGCTATCGCTTGTGCGACACCGAGAACGAGCCCGGTGAGGGCGCCCATGAGGGCGAGGTCGGCCAGGGAGGTCCGGTAGCCGACAGTGGCGGCACCGAGGAGCAGGCCCAGGCTCATGCCGATCGTGGTGGCGGGGATCCACCAGCGGAGATCGAGACGCCGCGAGCTGACCAGCACCTGGCCCGCGCCGACGACGAGCCCGGCGGCCGCGCCGCCGAGCAGCGCCGCGAGGGGGGTGTCGACGCGGCCGACGAGCGCGGTGCCGGCCAGTCCGGCGACGGGGAAGGCGAGGAAGCCGGCGGTCCAGAGCAGCCAGGTGCGCAGGAACGACGATCGGGATGTTCTCGGGCGGGTCATGCTCAGCTCCTGAGCCCGGTCGCGGCCGGCCGGGGTGGGGTGGGTCGGGTCTCGAGTGGGGCGTCGGCGCCGTTGGCCGTGGTGGCGCTCGGGGTGGAGGTCGAAGCGCGGCTCGGGCGCAGCAGGAGGGTGAGGCCGAGCGCGGCGACCCAGAGTCCCCAGCTGGTGCTGCCGAGCAGCCCGGCCAGGTCCCAGACCGGGAAGCCGGGAACCGCGGTGGCCAGGACGTCGCCCTGGTTGAGCAGGTACAGCGCACTCGCGGCGAGCCCGGTCGCGCCCAGCCAGCGGGGCAGGACGCGGCTGCGCAGGATGATCACGCTGAGGGTGACCGACCAGCCGATGACCAGTAGCTGGCCCAGGTGCTCTCCGAGCAGCGCACCGCCGAACTGATGTTGGGCGATCCAGGCGGCGTCCACGGCGGCCTGGGTTGTGGCGTCACCGCCGGCGTAGGAGCCGGCGAGCGGAGGGACGACGAACACCCACCGGAGGAACCCGATCAGCGACAGCAAGACGGAGGCGGCGCCGATGAAGGTGGCCACCCGCAGCGCGGGGTCGTGCCGTCTGCCGAGCACCGCCGGCAGTAGCAGGATCGGCACCACGAGGAGGCCGTAGGTCCAGGCCGTGGCGAACCACGTCCACACCAGACTGTTGCCGCCGGCGTCGAAGGCGGGCAGCACCACGCTGGCTGGTTCGCGCAGGACGTCTGGCCAGTTGAACGTCGAGGACAACACGGTGGCCGCGGCGCCGAATGCGACTGCGCCGCCGAGGAAGAGGCTGCCGGTGATGCGGCGATGGGCGCCGCCGACTCCGCTGTAGGCCATGCGCGTCATCTCTTCCAGAGCCCCAGTTTCTGTACACTGTACAATTACTGTACAGTGCGCAGAAAGGAAGTCAAGGAGGATCGATGCCGGAACCAGACGGACGAGGTCGCCGCGGACGGCGGCGCACCCTGAGCGAGGACGAGATCCTCGACGCCGCGCTTGCCCTGGTGGACGAGGGCGGCCCGGCCGCGGCGTCCGTGCGAGGCATCGCCGGCCGGGTCGGCGTGGCCCCGAACGCGGTCTACACCTACTTCCCGGACAAGGCCGCGGTGTTCCGCGCGCTGGTCGAGCGCCTGCTCGGCGACGTGAACCACGACGTCTTCGCCGACCGCGCGCAGCCCTGGCGCCGACGCGTGGAGTCTCTCGCCCTCGAGCTCCGGCAACAGCTGGCCGCGCACCCGGGCGCGGTCCCGCTCCTGATCGGCGCCCCGATGACCGGGCCGCACGCCCTCGCCCTGGGCGAGCGCGTGCTCGAGCTCCTCACCGACGCCGGCCTCGATCCCGCCGACGCCGCGCGGGCGTCCTACCTGCTGATCGTCTACGCGTTCGGGTCGATCGCGCTGGAGATCGCCGACGTCGACCAACCCGGCCCGCTGCCCCCGGAGACGCAGCGCATCGCCGACCGGCACCGCGCCATCGCCACCACGCCGGCCGACCGTTACCCGCTGTCCGCGGCGGCGGCCGAGACCATGGCCGGCTACGTGTCCACCGAGCAGTACCTGTGGGGACTGCACCGGCTGCTGGATGGCATCACCGCCGGCAGTCCCGCCGGTCACACCGGCGTGGGATGCTCGGCCGGCCCTGCCTCGGCGGCGTTGGGCGTAGCCGGTCCGTCGGGCTCGTCGTCGCCGACGTCCAGCCGGAACGGCGGGTAGCGGTCGGTCATCAGGCCGACGTAGCCGGCGACCCGCAGGGCCCAGCGGTTCAACCCCACGATGAGGTCGAACAGCGGGCGGGGGTAGGTGCCGGTGACCGCGAGCATGATCCCGCCGATCAGGACGAGCAGGCCGACCACGCTGCCGCCCCAGCCCCAGCCGGTGTCACCAAACGTCCAGATGAACGACATCGTGCCGCCGAACAGGAGGCCGAGGATGATCAGGTGGGGGATGGCCAGCAGCCACCACTTGACCAGGACGAGCCCACGGGACAGGCGCGCGGGGTACTCGATGTCCACGCGCGCCGGGTAGTCGGGCTCCTCGCCCAGGGAGAACGGCGGGTAGCGGTCGGTGCCCAGTCCGGAGTATGCGTAGAAGCCCACCCGCCAGCTCCACCGCAGCACCCCGAGGTTGAAGTCGAAGATCGGCCGCGGGTATCGGCCGGTGATCACGATCGCGACCAGGGCGACGATGCTGAGCACCCAGAACGCGGCCCACAGCAGGACGAGCAGCACCGCGTGCGGGAAGATCAGCAGCCACTTCACCAGCCACAGCCAGCGGGAGAGCGTGCCGTCGTATCGCGCGTGCACCTGGACCGGGTAGGGCGGCGGGGGAGTGTGGGGGGCGGGTTGAGCCATGGCGATCAACCTCAAATCTGTACAACGTACAATAAATGTACGCTGTCCAGCGAGCTTCGTACAGTGATCTCGGATTTCTTCCGGAGCGGTGTCGAAATGCCGGCCCCGGGTTCGACGTGGTTGTGACTCAGCGAAACCACACCGGAGGAGATCCCCATGAGTGTCCTGGCCCGCACCGACCGCGCACGCTGGCTGGCGTTGGCCGTGCTCTGCGCGGGGATGTTGATGATCGTGCTCGACGTGACGATCGTGAACGTCGCGCTTCCGTCGATCCAGCAGGACCTCGCGTTCTCGCCGGGCAACCTGTCCTGGGTGGTCAACGCGTACCTGATCGCGTTCGGGGGCCTGCTGCTGCTCGCCGGTCGGCTGGGTGACCTGATAGGTCAGCGACGGGTGTTCCTGATCGGCTTGACGATCTTCACCGCGTCGTCGGTGGCCTGTGCCGTGGCGCAGTCCCAGGTCATGCTGATCGCCGCCCGGTTCGTTCAGGGCGTCGGCGGCGCGCTGACCTCCGCGGTCGTCCTCGGCATGATCGTCACGATGTTCCCCGAGCCCAAGGAGCAGAGCAAGGCGATCGGCGTCTACGGCTTCGTCGCCTCCGCGGGTGGCTCGATCGGACTCCTGGCCGGCGGGGTGCTGACCGACGCGATCAACTGGCACTGGATCTTCCTGATCAACCTGCCGGTCGGCGTGGTCACCGCGGTGCTGGCGATCCGGCTGATCGAGGCGCGGCCCGGCCTCGGCCGCAAGCAGGGTGCGGACACCCGGGGCGCGGCGCTGCTGACCGCCGGTCTGATGCTCGGCGTCTTCACGATCTCGCAGGTGGAGAAGTGGGGCTGGACCGCCGCCCAGACGCTGATCCTCGGCGCCGTGTCGGTCGCCCTCGTGGCCGCGTTCCTGGTGCGTCAGGGCAAGGTCGCCAACCCGCTGATGCCGTTGCGGCTGTTCAGGTCCCGCGGCGTGGCCGGTGCCAACCTGGCCCAGGTGCTGATGGTCGCCGGCATGTTCTCGATGTTCTTCCTCGGCGCGCTCTACCTGCAGCAGGTGCTCGGCTACGGCCCGCTCGAGGTTGGGCTCGCGTTCCTGCCGACCACGTTCGCCATGGGCTACATGTCGCTTCGCGTGTCCGGCCCGCTGACCATCAGGTACGGCGTGCGGGCCACGCTCGTCCCGGGCATGCTGCTGATGCTGGCCGGCCTGCTGCTCTTCGCCCGGACTCCGGTGCACGCCGACTACCTGGTCGACATCGTGCCGGCGCTGGTCCTCGTCGGCCTGGGTGCCGGGCTTGGCTTCCCCGGCCTGATGACCATGGCGATGTCCGGCATCACGCCGGACGAGGCGGGGCTGGCCTCGGGTCTGGTCAACACCAGCGCCCAGGTGGGTGGCGCGATCGGCCTCGCGGTGCTGGCGACGCTGTCCGCGGAGCGCACCACCACCGGGATCGCCGCCGGCGAGCACCCGCTCGCCGCGCTGAACTCCGGCTTCCACCTGGCCTACCTGATCGGCGCGGCGCTGCTGGTCGTCGGCATCGGCGTCACCCTCGTCGCCCTGCGCAAGCCGGCCGAGACCGCGGAGGCCACCGAACGGACCGAGGAGGTCGTCCTCGCGGACGCCGCCTGATCACTGGGGGTCCACGGCGCGCTCCGGGCAACCGCCCGGGGCGCGCCGTTGGTCATGGCCCGTTCGCGCGGCCGGTCACTCGAACATGGCTTCGTACCAGTAGTTCTCGAAGGGCAGGTCGAGGCGGTGGAGGACGCGGCGGTAGGCGGCCGTGGCCGCGGCGTCGAGGTCGATGACCTTGCGTTCGCGCCGGTCGGCATCGACGGCGATGCGCAGCAGGGCCTCGACGTCCGCGTCGCCGGACGACGGGTTCAGCAGCAGCCAGTCGAAGTGGTCGTGCGCGTCGTGCTTGGCGGCGAGCTGCCGCACCGTGTCGAAGTCGGCGTCGAGCTGGTCACTTCGGCGCAGCGCGACGAGCTGGGGCATCAACTCGGCCACCCCGCAGGCCCGCCACGGAGGTGCCTGGTTGGCGCGCTCGGCGATGGCGTCGGCCAGGCGCGTCGCGGCGGGCGTCTCGGTTTCCAGGGACTCGAGGACGTCACACGTCCGCGCGCCCGGGATGAGCAGCCACCCGGCGGTGTCGGCGTCGGGCAGGCTCGCCGGATCGACCGCGGGCCAGGTCTGCCACACCCCGCCGCGGTCGTCGATGTCCTCGGGCTCGGCGAGCTCCCGCACGTGCTGGGCCGCCCAGGAGCGCGGGCGCCGGGAGATCAGCCGGCTGTCGCCGCCCAGGAGATCGGCCAGCTCGCGCAGGCGGCCGGCCAGCCAGTCGCCGAAGTCGCGTTCGTGGGTCAGGGCCCGGGCGAGCACGTCGACTGCCGCGCGGTCGTAGTCGGCGGGCTGGCGAGGCCGCGACGACCCGCCGAGATCAGGATGGGAGGGCAGGGCGGAGTCCATCGGCCCGAGGTCGGGCTGGCTCGCGCTGAACCAGATGCACGACTCCTCGAACCACTGGCATGCCTCCTCGACCGGATCCGCGGACGACACCTCCTCGACGTTGCCGGACTCACCAACCAGGAACACCGACCGCGTCATCGGCATGTCCGGGTCCTCGGGCACGTCGCTGACGGCGATCATCACCGGCGCGTACACACACCAACCGCCGTAGAAGTGCTCCGCAGTCAGCTCCGCCGCGGGGTAGTCCAGGCCGCGAGACCGGATCCGCTCCGCCACCAACGAGATCGCCTTCGCCGCATCCATGTCCACTCCCCGCGCGATTTCCGGCAGCCGCGTGGCGCACTGGACATGTCGAGCCGCCCCCGCCACCACCCGCTGCGGGCCCCCTCCAGTGGCCCCGGGACAACCTAACGGACCCCTTGCGATCGCCTCAGGTGCCCGAGGGCCTGCCGTACTTCAGCGCGAGCAGCGCCGCCTCGCCGCGGCCCGCGACCGTGACGACGAACAGGTTGTCGAACTCGCGTTCGCCGATGGCCGGCGGCCCGGCCACGCCCAGCGCGGCGATCATCTCGGGGACGGTGTCGCTGTGGCCGACCACCATGATCACGGCGCCCGGCTCGCTCGCGAGAACCCGGCGGGCGAGCTCCCCGGCCGGCGGCACCTCCGCCGGCCGCAGCCCGAGCCGGCTCGCCAGCGGCGCGGCGGTCTGCTTGGTCCGCCGCAGCGCCGAGGTGAACACCGCCGTCACGTGGGCGGCGCCGACGACATGCGCCAGCTCCTCCGCTCGCGTCACCCCGGCGTCGTTCAGTCCGGGATTGGCCGACGTGGGTGGCAGCTCGATTTCCGCATGCCGCGCGAAGATGACCGTCTTCATGTCCAGGTGTCGGCTGCCGTCCGCACGTCGTTACGGACGCATGTCGTTACGGACGCATTCTTCCGATGGAACTCGTTCGCTGATTTCCTGGCGAGCCCGGAATTGTCCGGATATGACAAACGGCCCCCGGCGCACGGGGCGCCAGGGGCCGTTCGCGGTTTGCGTCAGCTGACGGCGACGGCCGCCCAGGTCGCGGCGACCGCGGTCGACTCGGCACTCCCAGCGCCGTACAGCTCGTCGGCTGCGGCGATGGTCTGCGTGCGTGCGTCGTGGTAGTCGGTCGTCGAGGTGAACTTCGTCGACAGCGAGTTGTACCAAATGGCCTCGGCCTTGTCCCGGCCGATGCCGGTCACGGTCGAGCCGTCACAGGTGGGGCTGTTGTAGTCCACACCGTTGACGGTCTTCGCGCCGCTGCCCTCGGACAGCATGTAGAAGAAGTGGTTGGCGATACCGGACGAGTAGTGCACGTCCACGTTGCCCGCGTCGGGGGTCCAGCAGCCGAGCGAGGCGCCGTCCTTCGTCGGGTCGTCCATGTAACGCAACGGCGAACCGTCACCATTGATGTCGATCTTCTCGCCGATCAGGTAGTCACCCGGGTCGTTGGTGTTGTTCGTGGAGAACTCCACCGCGGAGCCGAAGATGTCACTGGTGGCCTCGTTCAGGCCGCCGGACTCACCGGCGTAGACCAGGCCCGCGGTCGCGGAGGTGACGCCGTGCGACATCTCGTGGCCGGCCACGTCCAGCGAGGTCAGCGGGTGCGAGTCGCCGATGCCGTCGCCGTAGGTCATGCAGAAGCACGAGTCGTCCCAGAAGGCGTTGACGTAGGCGTCGCCGTAGTGCACGTTGCTCTCCGCGCCGACCCCGTCGTTGCGGATGCCGTTGCGGCCGTGGATGTTCTTGTAGTAGTCCCACGTGCTGGACGCACCGTAGGCGGCGTCGACGGCCGCGGTCTGGTCGTCGGTGCCCTCGCCGGTGCCCCAGGTGTTGTCGGCGTCGGTGTAGAGCTCGCCGGTGTCCGCGTTGGACACCTGCTGGTTGCCGCGGGTGCCGTCGACCATGTTGAAGCCTTCGCCGCCCTCGGTGGTCTCGAGCGAGACCTGGCCGCTGTACAGGCTGTTGCCCGTGCCGGTGGCCTGCTCGATGGCGTCGTAGGAGTAGAGCTCCTTGCCGGTCTTGGCATCGGTGAACACGTGCATCTTGCTCGGCGTCTGGTCGGCCTTCATGCCGCTCAGCACGGTCTCGTAGGCGAGCGTCGGCGCGGTGTGCACGGCGTAGACGACGAGCGTCGGCTTGGCGGCCGTGTACTTGACGCTCTTGTCCGAGGCCACGGCCTTGGCGGCGGCGGCCGGTGCGGCCATGCCCGGCGTGGTCGACAGGGTGAACTTCGCCTGCGACGCCTTCGTGACGGAGACGACGCCGCCCTTGGCGTTCTCGGTGACGACCAGGTCGCCGCCGAGCACCTTCAGGCCGTTGTAGGTGCGGTCGTAGCGCAGGTGGCGCAGGCCGTCCGAGGTGACGACCGCGTCCTTGACGACGAGCTGCTCCTGCGAGCTGATGCCTGCCGCAGAGGCGATCTTGGCGGACTCGGTCTTGGCCAGCTGCAGGGCCCCGGCCTTGGTCGCGAGCGGGTTGCTCGCCGGGGGCGCCGCCGTCGCCGCCATGATCGCGCCGCCGCCGATCGTGGTACCGACCGCGACCGCGACCGCGGCGACCCAACAGAGGGTCTTGCGTTGCATGTGTGGGCTCCTCGATTGTCCGAAGCAGGGGCTCGCCGCGTTCAGCAGAACCTGGCGAACTCGGCATTCGAATCATGCACACCTGACAATGTGGTCGATAGAGACGATCAGCTGAAACACAGAGCCGCCCCAGGACGATTCACATTGAGGACGAGGGCGAATCGCGCCGGTATTGCCGGGAAATCCTACGATAGTAGTGAGCTGAATAGCTCAATGGGCTGCGGCATTTGTCTCGATACTATTGACGTCAATACTGTTCATATGTTTATAAGTCCCGGGCGTGTTCCACAGCCGTGTCCCGGCGAAGTCGCCGCTGGTACCCGACGATCGGCTCTACCGCCCGGCGCAGGGCAGTCCGGTGGCTGATGGCACGAGATCGCTGGGGGTAGCAGGGCCGTGATGATGCCGCGCTTCGGGATGGGCGTGCTGGCGATGCTGAGCGTGATCGCGTCCTGTTCCTCGCCACAGCCGCCCCCCGCGGCGACCGGCCCCGGGGCCGGCGAGGCGAGTGCCGCGTTCGACTGCGCCAGGATCCAGGGCCCGCTGTCGACGAACCAGTTCTACGACGACAACCCGACCTACACCGATCCGGTCGACGACAGCGCATCGTGGACGACCTCGCCCCCCGAGGCGCAGGGCATGGATTCGCGCCTCCTCGAGCGCGCCTCGGCCGCCCTGGCCAAGCTGCCGTACACGTGGAGCTTCCTCGTGATCCGCCGCGACGCCCTCGTCTTCGAGCGCTACTACCACGGCAGCGCGAAGAACCAGAGCAACAACGTTCACTCGGCGTCCAAGAGCATCTGGGGAGCCGCGCTCGGCATCGCGATCGGCCAGGGCCGGATCCCCGGCGCCGACGCCACGATCGCCTCGACCCTGCCGTCGCGCTACGCCTCGGCGATGAACCCCGAGACCAGGACGATCAAGGTCCGCGACCTGCTCACGATGACCTCGGGCAGCCGATGGAACGAGAACTCGACCGAGAACCAGATCCAGCGGACGCCGGACTGGGTCGCGGCGACGCTGCGGCTCCCGAGAGCCGCGCGGCCCGGCACGCAGTTCGAGTACAGCACCGGCGACACCCACCTGAGCTCCGCCGTGCTGACCTCGGCCACCCGCGCGACCGGCTGCGAGTTCATCCACGAGAACCTGCTCGCGCCACTGGGCATCGTGGCCGAACACTGGGGGCGCGACCCGCAGGGCTACTTCTCGGGCGGCTACAACTTCTACGTGACGCCGCGCGAGCTCGCGCGGTTCGGGTTGCTCTACCTCCACGACGGCCGCTGGCAGGGCAGGCAGCTCGTGCCGGCGTCCTGGGTGCGGGAGTCGATGACGAACCAGGTGGACGCCGGCGCCCCGTACGGCTACGGCTACGATTTCTGGCTGCGGGACGTCGCGGGCCACCACGTGGCCATGGCCTGGGGGTTCGGTGGTCAGATGATCTACATCGTCGAGGACCTGGATCTCGTCGTCGTGCTGACGACGAACACCCGTGACTTCGACCAGGACGCGTTCAACGGCCTGTCGATCCTCGAGAACGACGTGCTCCCGGCCGCCGGCTGACGGAGGTGCGCACGACATGGCGCGGAAGGTGCTGGACCAGGTCCTGGTGATCGACGTCGAGTCGACCTGCTGGGACGGCCCGCCGCCGGACGGGCAGCGCGGCGAGATCATCGAGATCGGCGTGTGCGTGCTCGACGTGGGCTCGCTGGCACGTGGTGCCCGGCGAAGCATCCTGGTGCGGCCGGAGCATTCCGACGTCAGTCCCTTCTGTACAGAGCTGACCACCCTCACCGCCGCGGACGTGGCGTCGGGGGAGAGCTTCGCGGCGGCCTGCGCGACGCTGCGCAAGGAGTTCCGAGCCGAACAGCGGGTGTGGGCCAGCTACGGCGACTACGACCGGCGGCAGTTCCAGCGCCAGTGCGCCGATGCCGGCGTCCGCTACCCGTTCGGCATCCGGCACGTGAACGTCAAGGCGTTGTTCGCGCTCGGCCGGGGCCTGACCGAGGAGGTGGGCATGGACGAGGCGCTCCACCTGGCCGGCCTGCCGCTGGAGGGCACCCATCACCGCGGCGTCGACGACGCCTGGAACATCGCCGCGCTCTTCGCGCAGCTGCTGCGAGCACACCGCGACTAGCCCAGCCCGGTGGAGACTTGCACCGGCGACCATCGCCTGGCGCCAGGAACACGTGGAAGCAGTGGTACGCCGGGCGCTCGCGGCCGAGGGCAGGCTCCTGCTGTTCGCGGGTGATCCGGTGCCACTCGGCGAGGCGCTGGCCGCCCCGACCCGTGTCCTACTTGTCGTGCCGGCGGCGCACTATCTCGGCGATCCAGGTGGGTGCGAACGGCGACGTGCAGTTCGGCGGCGTCGGGTAGTCCTTGAGCACCTCCAGGCGCTCACCGATGTCGACGGCCCGGGCACGGTACTCCGGGTGCTCGATCCCGATCTGGGCCAGGCAGTGGTTCATCGCCCACTGCAGGCGGTCCGGGGCGTCTCTCATCTCCGTCTCGATGACGTCGAGCAGGCCCGCGAGGTCGAGGCCCTCGGGCGCCTTCGCCACCCGTTCGGTGGTCAGCGCCCAGCCGGCACTCGCGACCACCGGATCCGGATCCGCGGACCACGCCAGGCGCAGCTCCTCGGCGTGCGGGTTCTTCTTCACCACGTAGTTCACGAGCCAGTCGTGCACCTTGGGGGGCCGCGCGTCGCGCACCATGACGTCGAGCTCGCCCCGGTCGAACGCCTTCGGCCGGCAGATCAGGATCGCCAGCAGCCTCGCCGCGGTGTCCTCGGTCGCCCAGAGCCGGCGCGCGAGCTCCGGCTGGGTCTTCAGCCGCTTCGCGACCGCGCGCAGCTTGCCCAGGTGCACGCCGTGATCGTCACCGTGCTTCTCGTTCACCACACGGGCCTTCGGGTCCTCGAGCGCGGCCAGCTCGGCCATCAGCTCGGCGACCGTCGTCTCGGCCACCGTCGTCTCGGTCACCTCGGTCTCCTGTCCATCGCGGGTGGGATCAGCCTACGAGGAACGCACGGTCGTCCCGGCGCAACACCGATCGTCGTGGCTCCGACTCCCTATGATCGGGACCGTGTCGGATGAGGAGCTCGTCGTCGAGTTCGCGCTCGCGCGCCTCGACCACCCGGACCTCGACCTGGACGAGATCGCCGCGCTCGTCGTCCGGCGGATGGGCACGGAGCACATGCTGGAGTTCGCTTCGCGCAACCTCGAAACCCGCGACGAGCTGCGTGGCTCGGCATTCTCCAGCGCGGTCGAGCACGTCCTGCGGGTGATCCTGACGTTGCGTGGTCCCGCCGACTGAGAGTCGCCCATGATCGGCAACCGGGGGTGCCGGGTTGGCCGGCCAACCCGGGCGGCCAGTGAGGACCGCGGTCGACTGGGGTAGCGGGCCCGCGCCGCCCCCTGTTGCTCGACAGCGGGCAAGTGCGCCTACCGCGCCGGGAGATGCGCGGGTAGCCGGAACCGGGTGAGATCGGCGGTGAGGAAGGCGGTCACCTCGGCGACGTGTCCGTTGTGGATGGTGAGGACATCGAGCCCGCCGGGCACGTACCGCCCGGCGGCCTCGTCCCACAGGTAGGTGCCGAACGCGAGCTGACCGTTCGCCGTGGTGGGCAGGAATCGCCAGCGGGACCGCAGCGGGCCGTGGCGCAGGAAGGCGCGGATGGCGTCCTTGCCCTGGTACCACTCGGGCAGCGGCGGCATCGAGTAACGCGCGTCGTCGGCGAGCATGGCGACGATCGCGTCGACGTCCCCGCGCTGCCAGGCGTCGGTCCACCGGGTCACGATCGCGCCGACCGCCGCGTCGCCGAGGTCGCGCAGCACCGTGCGCTGGGTCGGCGCGGCCGTGTCGATCATCCCGCGGGCCCGTTGCAGGGCGCTGTTCACCGCCGCCGCCGACGTGTCCAGCTGATCGGCAACCTCGGCCGCGGAGAAGCCGAGCACCTCGCGCAGGATCAGCACCGCCCGCTGGGTCGCGGTCAGGTGCTGCAGCGCGGCGACGAACGCGAGCTCGACGCTCTCGAGGGCGAGGTACCGCTCCTCGGGCGAGGTGTCGGGGTACGGCTCGAGCCAGCTGATCTCGGTGGCGGGCGTGCCCGGCTCGACGTCGACGGGCAGCGCGCGCCGGCCGCGCCGCTCGATCGCGGTCAGGCACCGGTTGGTCGCGATCTTGTACAGCCACGCCCGGACGAAGCCGCGGTCGTCCAGCCGGCCGACGCCGCGCCAGGCGCGCACGAGCGATTCCTGCACCGCGTCCTCGGCGTCGTGCAGCGAACCGAGCATCCGGTAGCAGTGTGCCCGCAACTCGGCCCGGTACGGCGCGACCAGCCGGTCGAACGCGCCGGCGTCGCCACCGCGAGCGGCGGCGACCAGCTCGGCGGGCGCGGTCATGCGCCCATCGTGCCCGATCGTCGCCGGCCCCCGCGATGAGTTCCCGCGCCGCCCCGGGTTCCACCGGTACGCAGCACCGACGAACAGGAGCCGGCCATGACCGACGAACAGCAGATCCGCGACCTCATCGAACGTTGGGCCGCCGCCGTCCACGACGGCGACCTGACCACCGTGCTGGCCGACCATGCCCCCGGCATCGTCATGTTCGACGTCCCCCCGCCCGAGCAGGGCGTGCGCGGCATCGAGGCCTACCGCGAGACCTGGCCGGGCTTCTTCGAGTGGCAGGCGTCCGGCGCGATGTTCGAGATCGAGTCGCTCGAGGTCACCGCCGGCGCGGACGTCTCGTTCGCCTTCGCCCTGCTGCGGTGCGGCACGCCCGCGGACCTCGACCGCGACCCCGGGCACCGGCTGCGGCTGACCATCGGCCTGACCAAGCCGGACGGCCGGTGGATCGTCACGCACGAGCACCACTCGTTCGCCGACACCACCACCGGTGCGCCGGCATAGCCAACGGGGGAGCCCCCGCCCACCGCCGCTACGTCAGGACTGGCTCCGTTCGGCCAGCTCCTGGAGGAAGCGCGGCACCCGGCCGGCGCCGAAGTCGTAGTAGCGCACCCAGTGCGGCGTGATCGCGATCCGCGCCATCTGGTCGTACATGCCGCGGACGGCCTGCTCGAACCCGGCGGCCGTCTCGGCGTCCATGCCCTTCCTGGCGGCGGCGAGGTACTCCGGGACCACGCCGTCGACGATCTCGACGCCGGCCCGCCCGCGGATGGACAGGGATCGCGCGGCCGCGGGCGTGTCGCCGGCGTCGATGGCCAGCGAGACGTCGGGGCGGGCCGACAGCGCCGCGACCTTCGGTGCGGTGGCCGCCGTGGCGATCACGACCTGGTCGCCGGTCCAGAAGAAGCCGATCGGGATCACCCGCGGTGTGCCGTCCTTCCCGATGTAGGCGAGGTGGGCGGCCGAGGGGGACGCGAGCAGCTCCTGCGCGCCGGTCGCGGACAGTTCGTCGTCGATCTCGTGTCGCTCCACGAGGGTCTCCTTCCGATGCGTCTCGGCCATGGCGGCCGCGGTCGCACCTGGGACGGCGCCGGCCGTGGGTTCTCGACATGGCGAGCGCCTTCGGGCCATCCCGATGCACTGAAGGATGCAACGAAGCTGGTCTTGTTGGAGATTGTCCACCCGAGTCCGGCTCGCTACGCTCGTGATCGTCCGCGCGGACACAACCCTGCACCGCACGCCGGTCGACGACCGGCGTGCCTGTCCTCAGTAGAGGGAGAACCCTGACATGGGTGAAGTTCGCGCGTCCTGGTCACGAAGACTGGGTGGCCTGTTGTTCGCCGCGGCCGCGGCGTCCGCGTTGACCGTGGTGTCGGCCCTGCCTGCCGCCGCCGAGGGACAGGTGCTCGGTGCCGACCGCGCCGGGGCCATCAAGGACAGCTACATCGTCGTCGTCAAGGACGACGCCGCGCCGAAGGCACAGGCGGCGTCGACCGCCCGATCGCTGACGGCCGAGTACGGCGGGCAGGCGCGCACGGTGTTCCGCCACGCGCTCAACGGCTTCGCCGCGCGCATGACCGCCGAGCAGGCCCGCAAGATGGCCGCCGACCCGCGCATCGACTACGTCGAGCAGGACGCGGTCGTGCACGCCACCACCGACCAGCCCAACCCGCCGTCGTGGGGCCTGGACCGGATCGACCAGCGGGACCTGCCGCTGGACAACAACTACGCCTACGTCCCGACCGCGGCCAACGTGCACGCGTACGTGATCGACACGGGCATCCGCATCACCCACAGCACCTTCGGTGGCCGCGCCACCTGGGGCACCAACACCGTCGGGGACGGCAACGACACCGACTGCAACGGGCACGGCACGCACGTCTCGGGCACCATCGGCGGCGCGGAGTACGGCGTCGCGAAGGGCATCCAGCTCGTCGCGGTGAAGGTCCTCGACTGCGCCGGCTCGGGCAGCTTCGCGGGCGTCGTCGCGGGTATCGACTGGGTCGCCGCCAACGCCGTCAAGCCGGCCGTGGCGAACATGAGCCTCGGTGCCACCGGGTCCGACCAGGCCACCGAGGACGCGGTCCGCAACGCCATCGCCTCCGGCGTCACCTTCGCGATCGCGTCCGGCAACTCCAACTCCGACGCGTGCAACTTCACCCCGGCCCGGGTGACCGAGGCGATCACGGTCAACGCGTCGGACATCAACGACGCGCGCGCCTCGTTCTCCAACTTCGGCACGTGCACCGACATCTTCGCGCCGGGCCTGGACATCACGTCCTCGTGGAACACCGACGACAACGCGACCAACACCATCAGCGGCACGTCCATGGCGACGCCGCACGTGGCCGGTGCGTCCGCGCTGTGGCTCGCCGACCACCCGGACGACCCGCCGGCGACCGTGCAGGCCGCGCTCGTCGCGACCAGCACCCCGGACAAGATCACCAGCCCGGGGACGGGCTCGCCGAACAAGCTGCTGTACACCCCGTCCGACGGCGTGCCGGGCGCGCCGCTCGCGGGCAGCCCCGGCGCGCAGACGAGCGCCGCCGGCACCGCGGACTCGGCTCAGCTCAGCGCGTTCGGCGGCACCGCGCCGTACAGCTGGTCGGCGACCGGGCTGCCGCCCGGCCTGGCGATCGACGGCGCCGGCCTGATCTCCGGCACGCCGACCACCGAGGGCTCCTACGACGTGACGGCCACCGTCACCGACAGCGCGGGCCTGACCGACGACGTCTCGTTCGGCTGGACGGTGTTCCCGGCGAGCACGGTCTGCGACCCCATCGCCACCGCGGAGGCCGTGGCCATCGCCGACAACACCACGGTGAACAGCCCGATCTCGATCGCGGACTGCACCGGCTCCGGCAGCTTCGAGGCGACCGTCGAGGTGCACATCCAGCACACCTGGATCGGTGACCTCGTGGTGGACCTGGTCGCGCCGGACGGCACGGCCTACAACCTGCACAACCGCACGGGCGGCAGCACCGACAACATCGACCAGACGTACACGGTCGACCTGTCCGGTGAGGTCGTGACCGGCACCTGGAACCTGCGTGTCAGTGACCAGGCGGCAGCCGACACCGGCCAGCTCGTGGGCTGGACGATCGACGTGTGATCCCGTGGCCGGTGACGGCGGCTGCCGCCGTCACCGGCCCGGCGGTCACCGGTCGCCGGTGAGCTGCCCGTGGAGGGCGTGATCCACGACCGCGTCGGCGTATTCCGGGGTCAGCGGACCGGTGCGCAGCAGCCAGCGTTGCGCGATCGGGGCGAACAGCAGGTCGGCGAGCACCTCGAGGTCGGCGCCGGCGCGCAGCGCACCGGCGTCCTGTGCGGCGCGTAGCCGGGCCTTCTTGAGCTCGCGCATGGGCCGGTCGAGGCGTTCCTGGTACTGCTCGGCGAGTTCGGGATCCTGGGCGAGCTCCACCGTGAGCGCGCGGATCGGCCCGCTGAACGCGGGGTCGGCGAACTCCGCGACCGTCGCGCGGAGCACCGCCTTCAGGTCCGCCGCCAGGTCGCCGGTGTCCGGCAGCGCGCCCGCGCCGTCGGTGTCCTGCGTTCTGGCCAGGAGGGCGTCGAACAGCACCGCGCCCTTGGACGGCCACCAGCGGTAGATCGTCTGCTTGCCGACCCCGGCGCGGGCGGCGACCGACTCGATCGTGAGCTTCTGGTAGCCGAGCTCGGTGGCGAGCTCCAGGGCGGCGTCGAGGATCGCCCGGCGGGAGCGTTCGTTGCGGCGGGTCACGTTCGGCACCCCGAAAAGCATAGACGAGACGGACCGTCTCGTCTAATGTGTGGCGAGACGGTCCGTCTCGCCAAGGAGGGGTTCATGCGTTCGTGGTTCATCACCGGCGCCAGCAAGGGGCTCGGCCTCGAGTTCGCCCGCGCCGCGCTGACCAGGGGAGACCGGGTCGTGGCGGCCGCGCGGACGGCCGGCGGCCTCACCGAGCTGGCGGCCGGCCACGGTGACCGGCTGCTCGTGCTGCCGCTCGACGTCACCGACCGCGCCGCCGTGCGGGACGCGGTGGACCGGGCGGCTGCGGCGGTCGGCCTGGACATCGTGGTCAACAACGCCGGCATCGCGTCCTACGGCTTCCTGGAGGAGTTCACCGAGGAGCAGGCACGCGCCCAGCTGGAGACGAACTTCTTCGGCGCGTTGTGGGTGAGCCAGGCGGCCCTGCCGCACCTGCGGCGGCGTGGGGCCGGGCACATCGTGCAGATCTCGAGCATCGGTGGCCTCGCCGGGCACGCGGTCGTCGGCATGTACGCGGCCAGCAAGTGGGCCCTGGAAGGGATGAGCGAGGCCCTCGCGATGGAGGCCGCGCCGTTCGGGGTCGACGTCACGATCGTCGAGCCCGGCGGCTACTGGACCGACCTGTACACCAGCATGCTGACGACCGAGGCGATGCCGCAGTACGCGGATCAGCGTGCCGCGCTGGCGAAGTCGTTCGCCGAGAGCTCGGTGGACAGCGATCCCGGCCTGGCCGCCGAGGCGCTGCTGACCCTCGTCGACAGCGACGACCCGCCGTTGCGGCTGCTGCTCGGGAACGTGGCGTACGACCTGGCCTTCGACGTCTACCGGCAACGCATGGACGGCTGGTCGCAGTGGGAGGCGGTGAGCCGGGCGGCCGAGCACGCGATCGCCGAACCCGCCGGCTGAACCGCGTGCACTCGCCGCGACGTCAGGCTTCGAGGACGACCTTGCCGGTGTTCTTGCGGGCTTCGACGTAGGCCTGGGCAGCGCCCGCCTCGGCGAGGGGAAACACCGTGTCGACGTGCGGGCGGACCCAGCCGTCCGCGACGCCGTCGACGATGACATCGGTCCACCGCCGGATCTTGTCGACCTCGTGCCACATGTGGCCCAGGTTCACGCCGAACACGCCGCGGTTGGAGTTCATCAGCGAGACCGGGTTGAACAGCGGCAGCCCCGCGGCCATCCCCAGCAGCTTCAGCGGGCCGGGCAGCCGGGACTCGGTCGAGCTCGAGATGCCGAACATGCCGAGCCGTCCGGTGTGTCGCAGGGCCCGGTAGCTCTTCTTCACGTGCCGGCCGCCCAGGGGATCGATCACCAGCTCGACACCCGTGCCGTCGGTCAGCCGCATGACCTCGCTCAACCAGTCGCCGGAGCGGTAGTCGATCGCCTCGTGCAGGCCGCGTTCGGTGAGGAAGGCATGCTTGCCGCGGCTGGCCGTCCCGATCATCCGCGCGCCGACGTGCCGGCCGATGTCGATGGCCGCCAGGCCGACCCCGCCGCCGGCGTTGTGGATCAGGACGGTCTCGTCGGCGGCCAGCCCGCCCGACGCGACCAGCAGCTGCCACGCGGTGAGGTAGGCGACCGGCACGGCCGCGCACTCGGCGTGGGTCAGGCCCGCGGGCTTCTCGAACACCTGGTTCTCCGGCACCACGACGGTGTCGGCGCAGCCGCCGAACCGGGTCAGCGCGAAGACCTCCTTGCTGGTCCAGCCCTCGCGCGCATCCGGGCCGGCCGCGTCCACCACGCCGGAGACCTCGTAGCCCATGACCGCGGGCAGCTTCGGCGCATCGGGGTACAGGCCCCGGCGCGCCATGATGTCGGCGAAGTTGATCCCGGCCGCCTTGACCCGGATGCGCAGCTGCGAGCCGCTGGGCACGGGATCCTCGGTCTCCCGCAGCGCCAGCACCTCCGGCCCGCCGGTCGCGGTGGTGACAACCTGCTTCACGTACGCCTCCCTGTGACGACCTTCGCCGCAGAGGCTATCGGGAGGGCTCAGCGCGGCAGGTGCTTGGCCAGGCGGGTGATGCCCTCGGTGATCCGCTCCTCGGTCAGGCCGGAGAAGTTGAGCCGGGCGTGGTTGCGCTCCGCGGTGGTGGGGAAGAACGTGGCGCCGGGGACGTACGCGACGCGGGCGCTCGGGAGCGCGACGTCGCGCATGAACGCGGTGGTGTCGAAGCCGGCCGGGAAGCTCAGCCACGTGAAGAGCCCGCCGTCGGGCGTCGTGTGCGCGACCGTCTCGGGGAAGGTCTCGCGCAGCGTCGCCAGCATGAGGTCGCGCTTGCCGCGGTAGGAGCGGCACATCGTCGCGATGTGGGCCTCGATGTCGTAGCGGTCGAGGTAGCGCGACGTCGCGGCCATGTTGAGGGTGCTGGACTGGGTGTCGGCGGCGAGCTTGAGCAGGGCGAGCTTCTCGAGCACCTCGCCGTCGGCGACGGCCCAGCCGAGCCGCATCCCCGGCGCGAGGATCTTCGAGAAGCTGCCGAGGTGCACGACCCGGCCCTGGGTGTCGAGGCTCTTCAGGGTCGGCAGGTGGGCACGGTCGTAGCGCAGCGCGCGGTACGGGGTGTCCTCGACCACGAGCAGGTCGTACTCGTCGGCGAGCTCGATCAGCCGGCGCCGGCGCGGCAGGCTCATCGTGACGCCGGTCGGGTTCTGGAAGTCCGGGACGGTGTAGAGGAGCCTGGCTCGCGGTGTCGCGGCGAGCACGCGTTCGAGGTCGGCGGAGTCCATGCCGTCCTCGTCGGTGCGCACGGGTGCGTACTCCGGTTCGAACGGGTTGAACGCGATGAGCGCGCCGAGGAACGTGGGGTTCTCGGTGACCACCGCGTCGCCGGGGTTCAGCACGAGCTTGGCCGCGAGGTCGAGGCCCTGCTGGGCGCCCTGGATGACCAGGACGTCGTCCGCGGTGCGGTCGATCCCGTCGCGGCGCATCCGCTCGGCGACCTGGGCGCGCAACGACGGCAGCCCGTCGGACGGGCAGTACTGCAGGACCGCGGGGTCCCCGGTGAGCAGCTCGGCGTAGACGTCGCGCAGGTCGGCCATCGGGAACAGCGCTGGATCGGGGTAGCCGCCGCCGAAGGAGATGATCTCCGGGTCGGCCCCGTGGCGCAGCAGGTCCCGGATCGCCGACGGCGCCACGCGGCGCACCCGCTCTGCGTACCTCACGACGACACCTCGCAACTGGTCGATGAATTGATCATTGCGTCTTACATTCGTCAGCCTATGATTGCTCACGACATGTCAATCGACAAGGAGAATGCCGTGCCGGTGGCCCCTCGTCTCGACGAGACGGACCTGCGGATCCTCGAGTACCTGACCGAGGACGCCCGGCTGTCCCAGCGCGCGATCGCGCGCGCCATCGGCATGTCGCCCCCCGCGGTCGCCGACCGGATCAGCAGGCTGGAGACGCTCGGGGTGATCCAGGGCTACCGCGCCCAGATCGACTACGCGCTGCTCGGCCGGACGCTCACCGTCGTCGTCGGGATCACCTCCGAACGCAGCGACAACCAGCGCGAGCTCGCGCGGGAGGTGCTGGCGATCCCCGAGGCGGAAGGCGTCGACCTGGTGACCGGCCAGGACGACCTGCGCGTCCGGCTGCGAGTACGGGACCAACCGCATCTCAACGAGGTCTACTTCGAACGGTTGCTGACGCTGCCCGGCATCCGGCACACCGAGACCACGCTCGTCCTCTATGGATTCACTCCCGACAACTTCGCCAAGCAGGTACTGCACAGCCTGACGACACCGCAGGAGGAGACATGACCGAACACTTCAGCACCGAGGCGGGCGGCACCCCGGTCGCACCCGGCCGCTACGTGCGGGTCGACGACGTCGAGGCCGTCGAGTTCGTCGAGGGCCTCGAGTTCCGGCCGGTGGTCGCCGAGCAGACCATGGCCAACTTCGTGTCGTTCGCGGAGCACACCACGGCGCCGATGCACGTCCACGCCGAGGAGCAGCTGACGATCGTGCTGGAGGGCGAGTTCGAGTTCACTTTGGACGGTGACACGCGGATCATGCGCGCGGGCGACGTCGCGGTGATTCCGTCGTGGGTGCCGCACGGCGCCCGCACCACGGACTCGACGTGCCGGGAGATCGACGTGTTCAACCCGCCCCGGGAGTCGCTGCTCGACCACGCCCGCAAGCAGGCCGGGCGCTGAGCGCGGCGATGCACGCGATCCGAGTGAGCCGGTTCGGCGGCGAGGACACGCTCGAGTACACCGAAGTGCCCGTGCCGGAGCCGGGTACCGGCCAGGTACGAGTGCGCCTGCACGCGGCCGGCGTCAACCCCGCGGACACCTACGTCCGCACCGGCAACTACGCGTTCTTCACCCCGGCCCTGCCGTACACGCCGGGCTTCGACGGGGCCGGGGTCGTCGACGCGGTCGGCGCCGGCGTCACGTCCACCGCGCCGGGGGAGCGGGTGTTCCTGAGCTCGCTGGGCGCGGCGGGATTCTCTGGCTCCTACGCGGAGTTCGCCGTCATCGACGCCGCCGACGTCCAACCGCTACCGGACACCCTGTCCTACGCGCAGGGGGCCGCGGTCGGCGTCCCGGGCGCCACCGCGTGGCGCGCGTTGTTCGTGAAGGCGGCGCTGCAGCCAGGGGAGACGGTGCTGATCCACGGCGCCAGCGGCGGTGTCGGCATCCCCGCCACGCAGCTCGCGCGCGACGCGGGGGCCATCGTGATCGGTACCGCCGGGACGGCCGAAGGCGCCGAGCTCGTCCGCACGGCGGGTGCCCACCACGTCCTGGACCACACCGCCGCCGGCTACCGCGACGAGCTCGCCGACCTCGCGCCGTCGGTGATCATCGAGATGCTCGCCGACGTCAACCTCGCGGCCGACCTGGAGGTCGTCGCGACCTACGGCCGCATCGTCGTCGTCGGCAGTCGCGGCTCCCTCGAGTTCACCCCGCGGCTCACGATGCGCAAGGAAGCCACGATCCTCGGCACCGCCCTCTGGAACGCGACCCCCGCCGAGAGCGCCGCCACGCTCGCCGCCGTCTCCGCCAAGCTCCGCAGCGGCACCCTGCGTCCCGTCGTCGGCACCGAACTACCGCTGCGCGACGCCGCCGAGGCCCACCGGCGCATCCTCGCGCCCGGCGCCCGGGGCAAGCTCGTCCTCGTCGCCTGAGCCAGGGTCGCGGGACGGCTCGGCTTGACCTGGAGCGCGCTTCGGGTTGCAGACTCGCGGCCATGCGAACCACAACCCTCGGTCCCTTCACCGTCAGCCGCCTCTGCCTGGGGGCCATGCTCATGGGCGGGGACACCCCCACGCCCGAAGCACACCGGATGCTTGACCGGTTCCTCGATGCCGGCGGCACCTTCGTCGACACCGCGGACGTGTACGGCGACGGCACCTCCGAGCGAGTCCTCGCGCCCTGGCTCGCCCGGCACCGCGACGACGTGGTGATCGCGACCAAGGTGCGGTTCGAGGTGAGCGACCCGCCCGGCGAGGGCCTGTCGCCGGAGCGGATCCGCGCCGCCTGCGACGCGAGCCTGCGCCGGCTGGGCGTGGACACGATCGACCTGTACCAGGTGCACGGCCCGGACCCGGCGGTGCCGATCGAGGAAACCCTTGCCGCGCTTGACGGTCTGGTGCGGGCCGGCAAGGTCCGGGCTCTCGGCGCGTCCAACTTCCCGGCGTGGCTGCTGGCCTGGTCGGTGGCCGTGCAGGATCGGGAGGGCTGGGCGCCGTTCGTCAGCGTGCAGCCGCAGTACTCCTTGGTGGAGCGGTCGGCCGAGCTGGAGCTGCTGCCGTTCTGCCGCGCCGCCGGGCTCGGCGTGCTGCCCTGGGGTCCGCTCGGGGCCGGGTTCCTGACCGGTCGCTACCAGCGGGACGCGATGCCCGAGGGCCGGGTCACCCGCGCCCCCGCGGACCTGGAGGAGGCCGCCCACCGCCGGGCGACCGAGCGCAACTTCCGGGTCGTCGACGAGCTGACCGCGCTCGCCGCCAAGCACGACCGTCCGGTGCCGCAGCTCGCGCTGGCCTGGCTGCTCGGCGTGCCGGGGGTGACGGCCCCGATCATCGGCCCGCGCACCCTCGACCAGCTGGACAACCTGTTGGCAGCCACCGAGATCGAGCTCGACGCGGACGAGCACGCCCGCCTCGCGGAGCCGGCGCCGCCGCCGGAGGTCTCCCCACACCGGATGCTGCGCGACCAGGTCGGCCTGCCCGACGTCCCCGCCGTCCGCCGCGCACCAGCCGGTCTGCGAGTCTGATCGGCAACGACGAGCCCACGTCGATCGGAGGCGAGGACCGATGTGGTCCTCGCCTCCGATCGACGCGGCTACGCCTACGCGCCGAGACTCCTCGGCCTGGCCCCGGACGGTCGCCAGGTGGTGTCCTACGTGGACGGAGAAGCCGACGCCTACCCGCTGGCGCCGGACCTCCACAGGCGCGCCGAGCGCCTGTTCTGCGATGCGTACGGACCGATCGCGTGGGCCGAGATCGTCGACGCACCTGCGGCCGGCTCGTCGAGCTCGTGGAATTCATGCGAGCAGAGGCGCCTACCTGACCGACGTCGATTACCTGCGCCTGCACCGCGACACCATCACCGCGGTGCTGACCCATCCCTGAAGCCCCGCCGGTGGTCGTCGCGTCGGCCACTACGATGGGTGAGCAATGATGGGGTGACGGAGGGTGGGGGCATGGCGCTGAGCGGGCAGGACGAGGACTGGTTGGACCTCGCCGACGCGATCGATGTGTTGCGGGCTCAGCTGTCGCAGGCGCAGAGCCGCGGCCAGGGCTCCGAGCTGCGGTTCGTGCTGGGGGAGATCACCGCCGAGTTCGAGGTCGAGCTGGTGCGGTCGAAGAACGGCGGCGGCGCGCTGAAGTTCGGCGTCGTCGAGGCGGACGCGCGCCGCGAGCGCTCGGCTCGGGCCACCCAGCGCCTGACCTTGCGGCTCAACCCGCAGCACCGCGGCGGCGGGGATGTGGCCGTCGGCGACGACCGGGAGTAACCCGCGCCGATGCAGCAGGAGCAGGTCGTCAAGGTGCACGGCACCCGGTTCGGCAGTGGTTACCTGATTGCGCCCCGGCTGGTCCTGACCGCCGCGCACCTGGTGGCGCCGGACGGCGCGCTCGCGATATCGATCCCGGGCTCGGCCGGGCGGTTCGCCGCGGTGGTGCGGGCGCACGGTGGCGACACGCTGGACGCGGCGCTGGTGGAGATCACGGCCGGCGACTGGGCGCCGCCCTCGACGCTGCGGGGGCACCTCAGCCGCCGACCGCAACGCTGGGGCCGGTGCGTGACGGGCGGGATCCCGGTACCGGTCGCGGCCATGGGATTTCCCCGGCAGCAACGCACGGACGACAGCCGGGGCGCCGAGGAGCTGCAGGGCCACCTCCGACCGCACGGTCGCCCGCCCCACGAGATCCTGGACCCCCACAGCCCGTACGGGCGCCCCGAGGACTCGAGCACGCCGTGGTCCGGGATGTCCGGTGCGGCCGCCTTCCCGCAGGGGGACGACCTGCTGCTCGGCGTGGTGAAAGCGGACCGCCAACCGCGCCACGGCACCCGGCTGACGGCTGCCCGCGCCGAGGACCTGCTGGCGCGCGACGACTTCCGTGCGGTGATCCGCGAGGCGGCCGGCGGCGACCCCCGGCTCGAACCGGTCGAGCTCGCCGACCTGCTGAAGCAGGCGCCACCCATGGACGTGCACTCGCTGACGATGCTGCTGCGGGCCGACACCGAGGTGGTCCCGTTCCACGGCAGGGCGGACGTGCTCGACGTCCTGGAGAGCTGGTGCCGGACACCCGGACCGCCGTCCGTCCGCGTGCTCACCGGCCCCGGCGGGCAGGGCAAGACCAGGCTGGCGCGGCAGCTGATGACACGGCTGCGCGACGACGGCTGGGTGACCGGCGAGGTGCGCGGTGAGCCGGGCGACCTGCGGGTGCTGCGCGCGGTCCAGCACCCGCTGCTCCTCGTCGTGGACTACGCCGAGTCCCGCCCCGAGCTGGTCAAGCGGCTGCGGGACCAGACCGAGCGGGCCGCGCATCCCGTGCGCCTGCTGCTGCTCGCCCGCTCGCTCGGCTCCTGGAAGACCAAGGCGACCGGCCACCTGCGGGAGATCCCGCTGCACGCGCTGAGCCCGGACGCCACCGACCGGGACCGCGCGTTCCGGCTCGCCGCCGAGGGCTTCGCCCGCCGCCTGGCGGACGGGGTCGGCCGGCCGGACGTCGACTGGCTCGGGCTCGCGGCGACTCTCCCGGTCACCCGCCCCGGTCCCGGCACGGAGACCGCCCTGACCGTCCAGATGGCGGCCCTGGTCGCACTGCTGCGTCAGGCCCACGACAGGGGCGAGGGACCGCTGGAGGCCGAACTCCTCGACGTCCACGAGAGCAACTACTGGACGGACAGCGTCAAGGGGCGGCGCGTGCGGGACATGGACCCGGGCCTGCTCACCGAGGCGGTGGCGACCGCCGTGCTGTGTCCCGCGTCGAGCAAGGACGAGGCCGTGGCGACCATCGCCCGGCTGATGCCCCGCGAGCCGCTGGTCGAGGAGGTCGCCGCGTGGCTGCGCGACCTGTACCCGCCGCCGGAGAACCGGTACTGGGGCCAGCTCGAACCCGACCGGCTGGGGGAGTACCTCGCCGCCGAGAAGGTCATCGAGGATCCGGGGCTGCTCACGCGGCTGTTCGCCGACGCCCCGGACCACCAGCGGGTGCAGACCCTCACCGTGCTGGCCAGGGCGGCCGTGGCCCACGCCAACGAGGAACGCGCGGACGAGGCGCACCAGGTCGTCGACCAGCTGCGTGCCGTGCTGCGTGAAACGCCCGCCCGCGCGCCGCTGACCGCCGGCATGCTCCGGGCCCACTCCGACGCGCTGCCGGCTCATTCCCACGTGCTGCGGGACTACGCACTCGACGTCGCCCGCGAGCTGAGCCGGCTGTGCCGCGACCTGGGCGACGACGTGGCTGCGCTGCGCGACCGCGCCTGGGCACTGCACAACCTGGCCGAGCGACACCTGGCCGTCGGCGACTGGGCGGACGCCGTGGCCGCGGCCGGCGAGGCGGCGGCGCTGCGCGAGCGGCTGGCGGCCGACGGCGCGACGACCTCCCGCACGGAGTGGGCCGACTCGTTGCTGGTGCTGTCGCGGTCGTTGCGCAGAACCGGGGGCATGCCGGAGGCACATCGGACCGGCGACCAGGCGCTGGGCCTGTTCCGCGCGCTGGCGGCAGCGGGCGGCGACGATCAGGAGAAACGCGAGCGCGGCCTGGTGCGGGCTCTGCTCAACCAGTCGCAGGTCGTCTGGCGGCTCGACCCGGCGACGATTCGCTTCAACCAGATCGCCAGGTCCGACGAGTACACCGACGAGGCCCTCCGGCGGGCCCGCGACCTGATGAGCCGGGACGCCGACCTGGACCCGCTCCTGCTCACCGACGCGCTGTCCCAGCGAAGCGAGAGCCTCTGGCGCCTCAAGCGGCCGCCGGAGGCGTTGGCGCCGAGCGAGGAGGCGTTGCGGACCGCTCGCCAGCTGATGAGCGAGAACCCCGACTCCTACGCCTTCGACCTTGCGGACGCGCTGATGGGCCACGCGGTCCACTACAACGCAGCCGCGCAGCCGCGCAGCGAGGCGATCGCCATGGAGCTGGAGTCGATCGAACTGCTGCGCCCGCTGGCGCGGGATCTGCCCGAGGCACGCGGCGGTACCTTGGCGCAGACGCTGTACAACCTGGCCTTGGACCTGTGCGACGAGCGGGACTACCCGGCCGCCACCGACGCCATCGAAGAGGCCATCGAGCTTCGCCGGGCCGCGGCGCGAAACTCACCTGGGCTGGGCATGCCCGAGCTGGCCAACGCCGTGAGCGCGCTCGGCTACGTCCATGCGAGCGAGGACGACCACCGCGCGGCGGTGGAGTGCTACAAGGAGTCCCTCGAGACCTACGCCCGCGCCACGGTTCCACTCAGCGCGAGCCAGCTGGGCGATCAGGCGGGGACCGCCTTCAGCCTCGCCCTGTCCTACGAGTTCCTGGGCCGCACGGCGGACGCGCTCGCCGCCGCGAACCAGTCCGGTGCCATCCGGCGCCGCCTCAGCGAGTACGGCCCGAGCCTCTACACGGCGGGGTACGCCACCGCGCTCGGCAACCTCTCCGGCCTGTACCGGCGGCAGGGCCGGCGGATCGAGGAGCGCATCGTGCTGCGCCACGCGCTGTCGCTGCATCGCCGGCTGGCTCGCGACAGCGAGGAGGAACGCGAGGGGCTGGCCAACTGCCTGGCCGACCTCGGCGCCAGCTACGGGGTGTCCGCCTTCACGGCGGACCGGGGGTACGCCGCACTGACCGAAGCGTACGAACTGTACGTCGAGCTGCCGGACAAGGGCCCGATCCAGCTGGACAACCTGGCCTTCACCTGCCAGGAGCTGGGCCGCGTGTTGCTGAGGACGAGCCGCTTTCCCGAGGCCGTCCGGTTCGCCGAGCAGGAGGTGGCGCTCCGGCGCCGGCTGAGCGTCACGGACCCGGACGGCAACCAGGAGCGGTTCGTCTACTTCGCACTCCTGCGGCTGGCCAAGAGCCTGACGATGGCGGGGCGCCCGGCCGCCGCCTGGCGCACCGCCATCGAGGCGGAAGGGCGGTGCCACGCACTCGTCGACCGTCCCGGCCGGACACCCGCCGGGGTCGCGCTGCTGCTCACCTCCCTGGCCACGACGGTGAGCCTGTGTGGCCGGCACGACGCGCGCCGGATAGCCCGCGCGGTCGGACCGGCGCGGCGCGCGGCCCGCATCTACCGGCGGCTGGTGGATCGCAACCCGCACGAGCACCAGGACAACCTGAGATCGGCCGTCAACACACTCGCCTCGGTCCTGACCCGCCTCGGCCGCCACGCCGAGGCCGCCCAGGCACAGCTGACGATAGGAGCATGACGCGATGACATCACCAGGTCCCGACGAGGTGCGGGACGAGTCGGCCGAGGACATCCGGCGGGACGAGGAGAGCGTCGGCCGCCCGGCGGAGCTGTTCTACCCGAGCGTCGCCGAGTTCGTCACCGAGCGGCTCGTGCACTTCTATCCCCGGCCGACGCCGGAGTCGGGGCAGGTCTGGTGCTCGAGCTGGTTTCGGCACGCGCCGGCGCTCTCCCGGCTGGACTCCATCTGGCGCGCCTGGGAGCACCTGCGGTTCGACCCCGCGGTGGGCATGTCGAACTGGTGGACCAACTACGCGGACCCCAACATGCGTGCCCTGATGGACGCGGTGACCGGGCCGTTCGCCCGCTGCGTCAACGGCCACCAGGACCCCGAGCCACTCCCGCTCGACCGGGCACCGGAGGGGCTGTTCCGGGACCAGCGAGTCACGTGGCCACTGGCCACCGACCCGCTGGCCCTCGACTGAGCCGCGCCCCCGGTCAGCGGAGGTACGAGGCGCCGTTGACGTCGAGGACGGCGCCGGTGGACCAGCGGGCGGCCGGGGAGGCCAGGTAGACCACCGCGGCGGCAACCTCCTCCGGGGTGGCGACCCGGCCGTACGGGCTCTGCACGCGGATCGCGGCGCCGCTGTCGCCGGCGAGCCGGTCGGCGACGCGGTCGGTCTCGACGAAGCCGGGCGCCACGGAGGTCACCGAGATGCCGTGCGGGGCCAGCGACACGGCGAGCGACTGGCCGAGCGCGTGCAGGCCGGCCTTGCTCGCGCCGTAGGCCGGCGCGTCCGGCTCGCCGCGGTAGGCGCCGCGGGAGCCGACGTTCACGATGGCGCCTTCGACGCCGCGGTCGATGAGCCGGCGCGCGACGCAGTAGCTCAGGTTGGCCGCGCCGAGCAGGTTCACGTCGAGCGTGTCGCGCCAGGCTCGCTGCCAGGTGTCGTAGTCGGTATCCGGGATCGAGTAGCCGGCGGTGACGACCGCGGCGTTGTTGACCAGCACGTCCACCCCGCCCAGCGCGGTGTCCGCGGCGGCGGCCAGGCCCGCGACCTGCTGCGGGTCGGCGAGATCGCCCGCCACGAGCGCGTGGCCGTCACCCGGCAGCTGCGCCAGGGTCCGCGCCGCCTCGGCCCGGCGCGTCGAGTAGTGCACCGCCACCCGGTCGCCCCCACGCGCGAACGCGGCCGCGATCGCGCGCCCGATCCCACCGGACGCCCCGGTGACCAGGACCCCTCGGCTCACCCGCCCTCCCCTCGCCGTCCCATCGCTGCGGTCAGAGCGCCGGCTTGCCCGGCTGGTAGAGCCAGGTGTGGAAGAACGCGCCGAGGTCGCGGTGGGTCAGTCGCTCGACGAACCGGATGAACGTCCGCGTCGAGACGTTGCCGTGGCGGTAGGTCGTCGGCCACAGCGTGAGCATGCGCAGGAAGGCGCGGTCGCCGATCTCCATGCGCAGGGCGTGCAACGCCATCGCGCCGCGGTTGTAGACCAGGTCGTCGAAGATGTGGTCACGTCCGGGGTCGGCGACCTTGCCGGTCCAGTCCTCCTCCTCGGCGTAGGTCTTGTCGAAGGACTGTCGCACGGGGACGCCGTTGAACTCCTCCTGGTAGAGCCATTCCGAGTAGGTCGCGAAGCCTTCGTTGAGCCAGATGTCCGACCAGCGCACCGGGGTGAGGCTGTCGCCGAACCACTGGTGGCCGAGCTCGTGGGCGAGCAGGTCGCCGTCGACCTCGCTCGTGGTCTGGTCGTACACCGGCCGGCTCTGGGTCTCCAGGGCGTACCCGACGTCGACGTCGGCGACGATGCCACCGGTCGAGTCGAACGGGTATCGCCCGTAGGCCGACGACTCCCACTCGACGATCTGCGCCGTGGTCTGGTTGAGCACCCTGCCCTGACCGGGCACGGTGTCGATCGACTTGCCGATCGCCGTGATGTTCGGACGGCCGTCGGCGGTCACCCCGTGGGTGACGTCGTACCTGCCGATCGCGATCATGCTCAGCTCGCTGGCCATCGGCCGGTTCATGTGCCAGCGGTAGGTGGTCCGGCCGTGGTCCGCGGTGGTGTGCCCGGGTTCCCCGTTGGCCAGCACGGTGAGTCCACTCGGCACGGTCACGGTCTGGGTGTAGGTCGCCTTGTCGGTGGGGGTGTCGTTCACCGGGAAGTAGGTCGCCGCGCCGATCGGCTGGTTGAGCGCCACGGCGCCGTCCTTGGTCGCGACCCAGCCGGAGACGCCCAGCGCCGGGTCGTCGATCTTCTGCGGGACGCCGGCGTAGCTCACCGAGACGACGAACGGCCGGCCCTTCCGCAGGCCGTGCGGTGGAGTGATCACCAGCTCCTGCGCGCCGCCGCGGGTGAAGGCGGCGGCCCGCCCGTCGACCGAGAGCCTGCTGATCTTCAGCGGTCCCTGGAAGTCCAGGTCGAAGCGCGAGAGGTCCTTGGTGGCCCGGGCCAGGATCTTCGTGGTCGCGTTGATCGCCTTGGTCGCGGGGTCGAACGCGAGCCGGATGTCGTAGTGGCTGACGTCGTAGCCGCCGTTGCCCATGTCGGGGAAGTACGGGTCCCCGGCGCCCGGTGCGCCGGGGGAGAAGTGCGGCGTTCGTCCCGGTGTGGCATGCGCTGTCGGGTTCGCCGCGGCGACCAGACCAACGGTCAGTGCACAGCAGACGATCAGCAGGTAGCCGCGGCGATGGCTGGCGCGTCCCATGACTCCTCCTTGGCAGGACGCCATCCTAGGCCGCGGGCTGGGCTTCCACGAGCCGCTTGAGCGCGTCGAGCTGCCCGCCGTCGGTGCGGCGGATGAGCGCGCGCAGAGCCGGGGCGACCGGTCGCCAGAGCGGTGTGGTCGTGATGTCGGCGACGAGGGTGGCCCGGGTGGTGGTGCCGACGGGCTCGACGGAGTAGGTGTAGTCGGCCCGCACGCCGCCCTGCACGGACGTCAGCGTGATCGACTCGCCGGGCCGCACGGCGGTGATCTCGCTGGTGCGCTCGCGTTTGCGCGCGACGAACCGCAGCGTGCTGTCCCCGACCGCGGTCACGCTGTCCACACCGGCCATCCAGTCGGGCGCGCGGTGCCAGTCGGTCAGCACGCGCCAGACCGTGCCGGCGGGACGGTCGATGACCTGGGTGGTGGTGAATGCGAAGCTCATGGCGGCACCCTCGCCCGTGCCCGGATGCGTTGTCTTGGACGGATTTCACATGGGCACGAACCCGGGCTCGACCTCGTCGGGGCGATAGCGGCGCAGGGCGGCCTGGTACTGGGAGGGCGTGACGCCCGTGTGCCGCTTGAAGTCGCGGATGAGGTGGGCCTGGTCGAACCAGCCGAGGGACGCGGCGTGCTCGGTCCAGCCGATCTGGCCGTGCACGTCGATGTGCTCGAGCAGGCGGCGCACGCGCAGGATGCGGGCGAGCGTGCGCGGGCCGAGCCCGACGACCCGGGAGAACTCGCGGTCCAGGTGGCCGTGGCTGACGCCGAGCTCGTCGGCGATCTCCGCGACGCTGCGCGTGGGCGACTCCTCGAGCGCGGCGACGGCCCGGGCGCAACGCTGCGTGCCGCGCGTGTCGCCGATCGTCAGGGTGCGCTCGACCTGCCGCAGCAGTTCGGCGGGCGTGCCGTGGAGCTCGTCGCGCAGCCGGTCGGCCGGCCGCCAGCCGGTGACCCGGCCGCGCAGGCCCGCCGGGTCGAGCCCGAGGACGGCACGGCAGCCGACCGGGGTGGTGACCACGCCGAGGCAGTGCGTCAGCGCGGTGGGCTCGTTGACGATCGGCCGGTCGTGCGGCCCGATGAGGAAGCCGGTCGTGGCGAGGAAGGGCGGGCCGGTGGCGGGGGTCTGCCGGATGGGCGCGCCGAGGACGACGGCCGCGACCGTGGAGCCGGTCGGCGCGATGAGCTCGCGTGCGTGGTCGATCTGGCCGCGGGCGTACCAGATGAGCTCGACGTAGCGGTCCAGCGGCGGGCCGGGCACGCGGGTCAGGTAGGTGAACTCCACGGACCGAGTATCGTTGATCGACTCGGGGTCAGGGCTCGATGACGTGGTCGCGGTCGGGCTTGCGGTCCGCGGGGGCCTGGCTGTAGTCGCCGAAGGGTCCGTCGCGGCGGGCCACCGCGGCGCCGACACCGTCGGTGTCGGCGAGCCCGATGAAGCGGTGCGCGTCGGGAGTGTTGCGCATGAGGCCGTCGAGGATCGGGCCGAGGGTCTGGGTGGAGGCGAGGCCCATGTTGTCGTAGGCCTGGTTGACGATCAGCTTCATCGCCGCCAGCTGCGAGGCCGGGATGCTGGCCAGCCGCGCGGCGGTGGCCGCGACCTCGGCCTCCAGCTCCTCGAACGGGACGGCCTTGTTGATCAGCCCGATGTCGGCGGCCTCGGTGCCCGACAGCGGCTTGCCCGTCAGCGCGTACTCCTTCGCCCGGGTCAGCCCGAGCCGGTAGATCCACATGCCGGACAGGTAGGCGCCCCACATCCGCGAGTACGGCGTGCCGATCTGCGCGTCGGCCGCGGCGATGACGAGGTCGGCACACAGCGCGGTGTCGCTGCCGCCGCCGACACACCACCCGTGCACCTGGGCGATCACCGGCTTGGGGCATCGCCACATGGACATGAACCGCTGGGTCGGCCCGAAGCCGAACGTGCCCTGGAAGTCCTTGCCGGGATCCCACTTGCCGTCGGTGGTGAGCTCGTCGTCCCACTGGTGGAACCCGCCGCCGAAGTCGTAGCCGGCGCAGAACGCCCGGCCGGCGCCCCGCACCACGATCACCTTCACCGACTTGTCGTTCACCGCGGCGGTGATGGCGTTCTCGAACTCCTCGGGCATCGGCGGCACGATCGTGTTCAGGTGATCCGGCCGGTTCAGGGTGATCGTCGCCACCGCGTTCGCCACGTCGAGCAGGATCGTCTCGTAGGTCATGCGCACACCTCTACCACCACGCCGGGCAACTGCGGGTGAGGCGCTGCCCGATCGTGCGGGCCGGTGCCGAGGACGGCGGAAGACCTTCTGCAACAGGGCTGCAATCTCGCTCACGACGCTGTTGGTCAGGGCGAATTGGATGATCGCTCTGAAGTCGAGGGAGGAGAGAGCTCATGAGAAAACCGTTGATAGCAGTCATGTTGGCGCTCGCACTGGCCGGAGTCATCGGTCCCGCGACCGCGACTGCCGCCCCCAGCCACGACGCGCCGGCGGCCGCTGCTTCCAGCCAGGCCGCGGCGGTGCTGCGGAGCGTGACGTTGTACTGGCACTCGGGCCGGGCGGACAACGCCACCTGCGGCTCCGCTGCCTGTGCGAGTGACCAGCGGGTCTCCGGTTACACCTACATCCGGAACGAAGGCCTGTCCTACGACTCGCACGTGGCAGGCACCGTCCCGCTGCGGCTGTACTACAGCGCCGAACGCGGCGACAACGTCCTCTGTGGAACCACCGCCTGCGCGCATGACCAGATCGTCACCGGCGGATATCGCTTCGTCCGGATCGAGGGATACGTCTATCCCACGCGGCAGCCCGGTACCGTGCCGCTGCAGCTGTACTACAGCCCATCACGGGGCGACAACGTCACCTGTGGAACCGCCGCCTGCGTCCACGACCAGATCGTCACCGGCGGATATCGTCTCGTCCGGACCGAAGGATGGGTCTTCCCCTGATCTCGATTGCACAGCCCGGTCGCCCGCGGGCGACCGGGCTGAGTCCTGGCCCACGTGATCACCTGATGTGATGGCACGACCGATATTGGGTCGCGCGATCGGTCGCGTCCCGCGTATCAAGGCGTGGTGGCCGAACCGCCCGAGGGTACCGAGCAGCTCACGATCCGCACGCTGACCGAGGCGGACTTGCCCGCGTTCAGTGAGGTGCTCGCCAGCGCCTTCCTGACCGATCACAGCGACGAGTTCCTCGCCGAGGAACGCGCGGTGTTCGATCCGTCGCGCAGCCACGCGGTGTTCGACGGCGAGACCATGATCGGCACCGGGGCGCTGCTGAGCCGCCGCGTCGTCGTGCCCGGGCCCGAGCCGGTCCCGGCCGGGGCGGTGACGTCGATCGGGGTCGCGCCCGGACATCGCCGGCGGGGCGTGCTGGGCCTGATCATGCGAAGCCAGCTGGCGTTCCTGCACGAGGCAGGGGAGTCGCTGGCGATCCTGTGGGCGTCCGAGGGTGGGATCTACGGGCGGTTCGGGTACGGGCTCGGCACGCAGTACGCCCGGCTGGCCCTGCCGCGCGGCACCGCGTTCCGCCGCGACGTGGCGGTCGATCCCGCGCCGGTGCGCGAGCTGCCGCGGGAGCGGGCGCTGCCCCTCATGCGCGACATCTACGACAAGGTGTGGCGCACCCGCGCCGGCTACCTCGACCGCACCGAGGGCGCCTGGGAGTACCACCTCGCCGACGGGCCGGCGCGGCGGGACGGTCAGACCGGGCACCGGTTCGCGGTCCATCCGCAGGCCTATGCCGTGTACCGCACGCGGCTGGACTGGCAGGACCGCGGGCCGCGGTCCACCGTGAACGTGCACACGCTGGAGGCCGCGAACCCGGCGGCCTACGGGGCGATCCTGCGGTACCTGCTGGACATCGACCTCGTCGGCGAGGTGGTGCTGCGGCTGGGCACCGACGAGCCGCTGGTGCACATGCTCGCCGACCCGCGCCAGGCCGTGCGCACGATGTTCGACGCGCTCTGGGTGCGCCTGGTCGACGTCGACCGGGCGCTGATGGCCAGGCGGTACGTGGTTCCCCTCGACGTGGTGCTGTCCGTGGCCGACGACCTGTGCCCGTGGAACGCCGGCCGGTGGCGGCTGGTGGTCGGGCCGGACGGGCGAGCCGAGGTCACCCGCACCGACGCGCCCGCCGACCTGGCCCTGGACGTGTCGACACTTGGCGCGGCCTTCCTCGGTGGAACCCGCCTGACCACGCTGGCCGCCGCCGGCCGGGTACAGGAGTGTCGACCGGGCACGCTGACCCGGGCCTCGCTGGCCTTCCTCCACCACGAAGTACCCCGCTGCCTCGAGACGTTCTGAGGGACCAACAGATGAGCCAGCCGTACCGGACGCTGACGGTCGCTCCGAGCGACGACGGAGTGTCGAGTGTCGTGATCGACGCGCCGCCGATGAACCTCATCGGCCCGGAACTGGTGCGCGATCTGGTGACCCTGGCCGGCGAGCTGGAGTCGACCGAGGACGTTCGGGTGCTGGTGCTGGAGAGCGCCGACCCGGACTACTTCCTGCCGCACGTCGACCTCACCAAGGTCGCGGAGTACACCGCCGAGGCGGCCAGGGCGGGCGGGCCGGACGATGCGTCGCTGGGCATGTTGTGGCACACGCTCAGCGAGCTGCCGGTCGTCACGATCGCGAAGCTCCGCGGCCGCGCGCGGGGCGCCGGCAGCGAACTGGCCCTGGCCTGCGACATGCGGTTCGCCGCCCGGGAGACGGCCGTCCTGGGCCAGCCGGAGGTCGGCTTCGGCGTGTCCCCGGGCGCGGGTGGCGTGCAGCACCTGGGGCGGCTGCTGGGACGCGGCCGCGCGATGGAGGCGATTCTCGGCGCGGCCGACTTCGACGCCGACGAGGCCGAGCGGTACGGCTGGATCAACCGGGCGCTGCCCGATGCCGAGCTGGACGCCTTCGTGGCCCGGCTGGCACGACGTATCGCGTCGTTCCCCGCCGACGCGGTGCGATCCACCAAGCGGGTGCTCAACGAGCTGACCCTGCCCGCCGCGGACGCCATCCGCGCCGACGCCCGGCGGTTCCAGCAACTGGTCCGCTCGGAGACCGTGCAGGCCCGCATGGCAACGCTGTTCGCGCAGGGGCTGCAGACCCGCGGCCCACTCGAACGCGATCTCGGCAACCGGATCGGATACCTGTGAAGCGGCCGCCGCGTCCTCAGGTGCGCAGGTCGCGGACTTCCCGGCTCAGGAGGGGCGCCAGGCACGTGAGGATGAAGGCGACTCCGCAGGCGACGCTGACCTCCTTCGCGCCGTACACCGCGGCCAGTGGTCCCACGGCCAGCTGGGAGAGCGGGATCGCGAGGTAGGACAGCAGGTCGTCGTAGGCGGTGACCCGGGACAGGGAATCGTCGGGGACGGCCGCCTGGAGTGCGCTTTCCCAGGTGATCGCCGCGACGGTGAAGCCGAGGCCGCCGGCGAAGGCGGCCGCGGCCACGATCCAGGTGTCCCCGGACATGCCGATCGCGAGCAGCGGGAGGCCGGCGAGGGATCCCCAGATCCGCCCGTCGCGCAGTGGGCGGCGCAGGACGATCCGGACGGCGACGACGCTCATGACCAGCAGCCCGATCGCGCGCGCGGTCTGCACGGCGCCCCAGCCCACGGCGCCGTCGTTCCCGGCCACCACCTGCGGCCCCAGCACGTTCCAGGGGCCGACGTTGACGGCGTTGAGGAGGGCGAACGAGACGGTCATGCGGACGACCCAGCGCCTCGACCGGAAGACGGACCAGCCGTCGACGAGGTCGCGCCACAGCGGCCGGCTCGCCGCCGGTGGCCGGCTTGCCCCCGGAATGCGCGTGAAGGCCGCGCCGGCCAGGAGGTAGGACGCGGCGTCGGCCGCGAGGGCCCACCCGCCGCCGATCGTGGCCACCAGGACGCCGGCGAACATCGGGCCGAGGATGCGCACGGTGTTCTGGCTGCTGGCCAGCAGGGCGTTGGCGCGCTGGAGATCGTGGCGCTCGACGAGCTCGGGCACGATGCCGCGGAGCGCGGGCTGGGAGAACGCGCTCACGGCGCCGCTACCGAGGGCGAGGCCGGCGACCACGCGCAGGTCGTAGTGATCCGTGATCAGGATGACGGCCATCGCGGCCAGCACGGCGGCGGTGCACAGGTTGGTCACGATGAGCACGGTCCGCCTGCGCACGCGGTCGGCGACCGCGCCGCCCACGAGCAGGAGCACGAGGGTGGGGATCATGTTGGCGGCCAGGACGATGCCGAGATCGGCCACCCGGCCGGACGCCTGGAGCACGGCGAGAGCCAGCGCGACGGTGGTCATGGCGGAGCCGGCCAGATCGACGGTCCGGCCGAGGAAGAACCAGCCGAACCGACCCTTCAGCAGGTGCCGCACCGGCGTGGGGGTTGTCCTTGGCGTAGCGGTCACGCCGTCAATCTCGGACACGGTGCGGGGGCGGGTGAACTCCTGCGGCAACTGTCGTAACAATGGCTGGGTGACCCTCCTGCGGTTCGGTCCGGACGCCCTGCACGCGAGCCGGTTCGCGGTGTCTCCCCTGGCCGAGGTCGTAAGCGAGCTCACCCGGCTACGGCAGGCACTCGACCGTGGGGCGGCGGGCCCGCGTGTCGAGGAGTTCGGCGGCTGGCTCGGCTCGGACACGTTCGCCAACGGCCTGGTGCGGCTGGTGACCGCCACCAAGTACCTGCCCGACTTCGTGGCCGTGCCGCCCGCCCGGGGGCTGAACCACCGCCTGCGGGACGAGCTCGCGGAGATGCGTGCGATCGAGGACCGGCAGGCACGCGCCACGCTCGTCGAGGCGCAGCGGTACGCCTGGGCGAGCGACGGGCTCGAGTGGGCCGACGTCGCCGGGATCACCGGCCGCGCGGCCGAGGTCGTCGCCAGGTGCTGGGCGCGGTTCGTCGAGCCGGACTGGCCGCGGCGGCGCGCCGTCCTGGAGCGCGACATCCGCCACCGCGCCGGTGTGCTCGCGGTCAGCGGCTGGCGACATGCCCTGGACGGCATGGCTCCCGGCGTCCAGTGGGTCGGTCACGACGCGATCCAGTTCTCCACGCAGACCTACACCGACCGCCACATCGGGAGCGACGGCCTCGTCTTCGTCCCGCACACCGGGATGTCCGGGCGGTGGACCTGCGAGTCACCCGCACGGATCGCGTTCGTGTACCCGGCCAGAGGAGCCATGGCCGATCACCCGCCGGCCCGCGGGGGAGTGGCCCGCCTGCTCGGACAGGGCCGGGCCCGGGTGCTCGCCCAGGTGCGGACGCCGGTGACACCGTCCCAGCTGGCGGCCCTGCTCGGGGTGTCGCTCGGCACCGTGTCCGCGCACCTGGCGGCGCTGCGCGAAGCCGGGGTCGTGACCACCCGGCGAAGCGGCCGGGCGGTGTACTACGAGCTCACGCCGGTCGGCGAGGAGCTGGCGCGTCTCGTCACCGCCGGCGCCGGATCGGAGGAATAGCCGGCCGCGCCGGGAACCGGCACGGGGTCACAGCAGCCCGCCGACCGCCTTGCCGACGAGCACGACGCCGAGCACCAGCAGGAGGGTGGTCATCACCGCCGCGCTGTGCGCGGCCAGCCAGGTGTGCAGCGACTCCAGCGGGCGCGCCATCCGCTTGCGGCCGACCGCGTAGGCGAGCACGGGCACGGACACGGTGCTGGTCGCGAGCAGCGTGAAGATCACCACCGCCCAGACGTCCTGCCCGGTCGTCAGCCCGCCGGCGGTGATCGTGGTCCCGGCGGCCACGCACATCAGCAGGTTCTTCGGGTTCACCGCGGACAGCAGGAACCCCAGGCCGGTGGCCTTGGCCGCGGTGAACCGGTCGATGGCCGCCATCCACTTCGGCGCGGACGGCTCCGCGCCCGCTCGCGGGCGGGTCTGCCATTGCCGTGCCGCCAGCAACAGCAGCAGCACGCCCAGGACCAGCTTGATCCACGACGCGGTCGCCGACGGCTCGCCGCCGCCCAGCTCCAGGGTGTCCGCCAACAGGAGGAAGAGCACGGTGGCTACCGCGACCCCCGCCACCCACCCGGCGAGAAACCCGGCGCTCGTGCCGCCGGCCTTCGGCGCCAGCAACATCAGGATCACGGCGATGATCGGGATCGGTGAGATCGCCACCCCGACCGCCAGTGGAAGCAGGTCGCCGAGCGTCTGGCCCATCGCCCACCTCCGGTGTTGCTGAGTCCCCTGGGAGCACAGCAGGCGCACGGCCGGGACACCTCACCCGGGCGGGATGATCTCCGATCACCTCGCCCACCAGCGCGTCTCCCCGGCCCCGCGGGCACACCGCTTGACCCTCGATCACGTGAGTCAGTAACTTTGCATACAGTCTGCCGCCAATGGAGGTGCGTCGTGGCGCTGTCCTTTCTCGATCGTGCGCACACGGTGGCGCGTCCGGGCTTCAGCCGCTGGTTGATCCCGCCGGCCGCGCTGGCGATCCACCTCTGCATCGGTCAGGTCTACGCGACCAGCGTGTACAAGACCGCGCTGGTCAAGCACTTCGACACCAGCCTCACCGCGATCGGGATCATCTTCTCGATCGCGATCGTCATGCTCGGCGTCTCCGCCGCGGTGATGGGCACCTGGGTGGAGCGCGCGGGCCCGCGCAAGGCGATGTTCACGGCGGCCTGCTTCTGGGCTTCCGGCTTCGTGGTGGCCTCGCTCGGGGTGGCCACCACGCAGCTCTGGTTGGTGTACCTGGGTTACGGCTTCATCGGCGGCATCGGCCTGGGCATCGGCTACATCTCTCCGGTGTCGACACTGATCAAGTGGTTCCCGGACCGGCCGGGCCTGGCCACCGGCATGGCGATCATGGGGTTCGGCGGCGGCGCGCTCATCGCCTCGCCGTTATCCCGCCAGCTGATGGCCCTCTACGACCCCGCCTACGACGCGTCGGTCTCCACGTCGGTCCCCTCCGGCAGCGCCGTGGCCGCGCTGTTCCTCACCCTCGGCATCGTCTACTTCATCGTGATGATGTTCGGCGTGTTCACCGTGAAGGTGCCCGCGCCCGGCTGGCGGCCCGACGGGTTCGACCCGGCGAAGCTCACCGCCAAGCCGCTGATCACCGCCGCGAACGTCTCCGCCGCGAACGCGATCAAGACCCCGCAGTTCTGGCTGCTGTGGACGGTCCTGTTCTGCAACGTGACCGCCGGCATCGGCATCCTCGAGCAGGCCAGCCCGATGATCCAGGACTTCTTCCGCACCGGTGGGGAGTCCAGCGTGGCCACCACGACCGCGACCGCGTTCGTGGGCGTGCTGTCGCTGTTCAACATGGCCGGCCGGTTCGTCTGGTCGTCCACATCGGACTTCCTGGGACGCAAGCCGACCTACGTCATGTACCTCGGCGTCGGCATGATCCTCTACGTCCTGCTGGCCACCGTCGGGCAGACCTCCACCGCGATCTTCGTGCTGCTGGCCGCGGTGATCCTCTCCTTCTACGGCGGCGGGTTCGCCACCGTGCCGGCCTACCTGCGCGACCTGTTCGGCACCTACCAGGTCGGCGCGATCCATGGCCGGCTGCTCACCGCGTGGTCGGCCGCCGGGATCGCCGGGCCGCTGATCATCAACAGGTTCCTCGACGCGCAGGGCAAGCCGGGCGAGCTGGTCGCCGGCGACTACCGGCCGGCGTTGTTCACCATGGTCGGCGTGCTCGCCCTCGGCTTCGTCGCGAACCTGCTGATCCGCCCGGTCGCCGAGCGCTTCCAGGAGCCGGCCGAGCACACCGACGCCTTCGCCGAGTCCACCGCGAGCCGAGCGGGCAGAAGTGAGGCCATGACCGGGCCCACCGCCGGGACCCGGCGGGCTCACGGCGGGTTGCCGCCGAGCACGTCGCCGCCGTTGTCCTCGAGGTAGTCGTCGATCCGGTCGTGGTCGAGTGCCTGCCACAGCCGCGCCGCCCGCTGCTGGTCGAGGTAGACCACCGACTGCGCGCCCTCGCGGCCGAGCCCGGCCACCGGGGAGGTCAGGAACGTGACGGCTCCGGTCGCCAGGTTGCGCAGCCCGTACGCGAGCGAGCGCAGGTCGTCGTTGGTGAGCGTGTCGTCCACCCCGACCGACCTGGTGACCGCGTCGAGCAGGTCGTAGAGGCGCGCCGGGCTGCTCAGCATCCCGCTGGAGGCCGCCTTGGCCAGCAGCGCCCGCAGCGCGTTCTGCTGGCGCTGCACCCGGCTGAGGTCGCCCTCCGGCAGGCCCTTGCGCTGTCGCACGTAGGCGAGCGCCCGCTGCCCGTCGAGGTGGTTGCGGCCCGGCTCGAAGACGATGTCGCCGAACGTGGTGCGCTCGGCTACCGTCACGTCGATCCCGCGGACGGCGTCGACCATGGCCCGGAACCCGGCGAAGTCGATCGTGGCGAAGTGGTCGACGCGGACGTTCGTGAGCGCCTCCACCGTGCGCACCAGCAGCGTGGGCCCGCCGTACGCGTACGCGGCGTTGATCTTCGCCATCCCATGGCCCGGCACGGCCACCCAGCTGTCCCGCGGGATCGAGGCCACGACCGCCGCGGTGCGGGCCGCGTTGACCCGGACCAGCATGATCACGTCACTGCGCTGTGCGCCCGGCTCGGGCTCCGCGCCGTGCGCGGCCGACCCGGTGGTCGGTTCGCCGGCGAGCGAGTCGCTCCCCGCGAGCAGGAAGGTCTCCGCCTCGCCGGCCGGACCGGGTGGCTTGGCCGGCCGCTGCGCCGGGTCGAGATCGGTGAACACCGACGGGATGCGCGCCACGTTGCCGGCGAGCCGCTCGCTGATCAGGTAGAGGCCGCCCGCGGCGAGCAGCACGAGCGAGAACAACATGACGACGGTGACGACCAGCGCCCGCCGCCACCGCCGCCGGCGGCGCGGCGACTCCGGTGCCGGCTCGTCGGCGAACTCGTCCAGGACGGCGGCCGCGTCGGCGTCCCGGTCGTGCTCGCCGGTGGCCGGTTCGTCCGGTGGGGTCGTCACCGCTTGCCCGCCTTGGACCCGGCCCGCGCCCTGGTGCCGTTGCGCGGTGGCATGGTCACCTCCGCGTTCCTCGGAAAGCGCAGCAGCCCCCGCAGCGAGAACGCCGGGGGCCGTAGGGCCGGGGCGGACACGTAGGCGTAGTCGTAGTAGCCGTACCGGTGCCGGTCACCGGACTTGGGGGTCATCGTGAGCACGGCGCCGAGCACGTTGGCGGACACGTTGTCGAGCGCGGCCATGGCGGCCCGCACGTGGGTCCGCGACGTCCGGCCGTGCCGGACGACCAGGAGCACGCCGTCGTAGCTGCCGGCGAGCAGCGCGGCGTCGGTGACCGGCAGGAGCGGCGGGGTGTCGAGCAGCACGAAGTCGAACCGCTGTGCCAGCTCGGCGAGCACCTCGGCCATGTGCCGGGAGGCGAGCAGCTCGCTGGGGTTGGGCGGCACCGGGCCGCTCGCCAGCACGACGATGCCCTCCCTGCTCCACGGCTGCAGCACCTGGTCCAGCCGGGCCTGTCCGATGAGGACGGTGGTGAGGCCGGCCACGCCCTGGAGACCGAGGAGCTCCGCGATCCGCGGCCGGCGCAGGTCCGCGTCCACGACGGCCACCCGCTTGCCCGCGCGGGCAAGGGCGATGGCGAGGTTGCACACGGTCGTCGTCTTGCCCTCGGCCGGCAGCGAGCTGGTGAGCGCGACCACCCGCGGCGGGTGGTCGACGTCGACGAACTGCAGGTTGGTACGGATCTGCCGGTAGGCCTCCGCCCGCGGCGCGCCGGCCGGCTCGTGCACGATCAGCGGCCGGCTCGCCGACTCCGCGGAGTACGTGATGGTGCCGAGCGACGGCACGCCGGTGAGCTCCTCCATGACCGGCACGGACTTGACGGTGTTGTCCATGGCATTGCGAACGACCGCGGCGGCGACGCCGGCGATCAGCCCGAGCAGCGCGCCCATGGCGAGGTTCGCCCAGGGCACCGGCGAGACCGGCGTGGTGGGCAGGTTCGCCGGCTCGACCACGCGGACGGCGACCGCCGGAGCCTTGCCGTCCGCGAGCTTCTCGAGCCCGGCCACCAGCGGCGGGAAGGCCGCGCCGACGGCGTCCGCGAGCGCCTTCGCGCGGTGTGGCGACGGGTCGGTCGCGGTCGCGGTGAGCAGGACGGTGTCCGGTTTCGTCGTCGCGGTGATCGCGCCGGGCGGGACCGGGCGACCGGTGCGCGCGGCGACCTCCTCGCGCAGCCGCCCGCCGCTGAGCAGCTGGGCGTAGGACTTCACCCTCTGCTGTGACATCAGGCTGCCCTGGTACGCCCCGGTCGTGTCGACCGGCTGCTGCGCGGACACGAACATCACGACGGTCGAGGCGTACGTCGGCGTGGCGGTCCACGTGAGAATGCCGGCCAGCCCCAGCCCCAGCAGGAAGCTCGCCAGCACCAGTTTCCAGCGCTCCCGCACCACCTGGAGAAAACCCGAAAGCGTCACCCGAACCTCCCGTACACATGATTCGGTGGTGCGACCCGCCCCGCAATACCCGGGGAAACCCCGCTTCGTCCCTATCGGGTGACATTTCGGCGCCGACGATAGTCGGCTTCTGAAATACCGCGCAGACCACGCGGGGTCGGGCGCCGGCCGTTGTGCGTGACATTTCACCCGAACGAGAAAGGACGGTCCGCACGGGACTTACCGGCGCGGCAGTTTGTTCGAGCGGAGCCGTTGTGCGGCCACGATCGTGGAGCGCAGCAAGGCTGTCCGGTCAAGTGCCCTCTCGTTAGGATGGTTTCGGCGAGCCGCGTCGGGCCGCGCCTGGTTGGATTCACCGGCTTTGTCGTGCGGAAAAGCCGGTGACCATTGATCTTGATGGAAAATGCGGGCCCGTGAACGCGTGCCGGCCGACGATCACGGCTTGCGTTCGCTGTCAACCCGGACGAGATTCGAGACAACTCGCGAGCACGCTGCGGTGCACGCGTCGAGTTACCACCGGAATTTTCCGAGGGGAGCGTTGCTCATGCGGGGCAGGCGGTGGCGGCGTGCGCTCATCACGGTGGTCGCGGACGGCGTCGCGTGGACGATCGCCCTGCCGGTGGCCGCGTGGCTGCGCGACGAGCTCGATCTGGCGCATGTGGACTCCGCCGCCCTGTTGCACGCGCTCCCGATCGTCCTCGCCGGGCAGTGGGTCGCCGGGTGGGTGGGAAGGCTCTACACCGGCCACGACCCGGAGGGCAGCCTCGAGGAGTCCGCGCGGCTCGCGATCGTGGTGCTGGCCGCGGGCGGCGTGCTCCTCGGGGCCGACCTCGCCGCGGCGGAACCGTTCGTGCCACGGTCGCTGCCACTCACCGCGGCCGCGTTCGCGCTCGTGCTGTGCCTGGCGTTCCGCGCGGCGGTCGGCCGGCACCGGCAGCGGCGCAGGCGGCCGGACAAGCACACCGCGCGGCGGGTCATCGTCGTCGGCGCCGGTGCGCGCGGTGAGCGGTTCGTGCGCGCGATGCTCGGCGACCCGGGCAGCGGCAACCTGCCGGTCGCGTTCGTCGACGACAACCCGGACCTGCGCGGCGTGCGGGTCTGCGGCGTCCCGGTCCGCGGCACCCGCCGGGAGCTGCCCGCGCTGATCGCCAGTACCCGTGCCGACGCCGTGATGATCGCCGTGCACGACGCGGGCACCGGTCTGCTGCGTGAGGTCTCGCAGGTCGCGGCCGCGCTCGGTGTCGGGGTGACGCTGGTGCCGCCGCTGCGCGACCTGTTCCGGCCCCGGATCGGTCTCGACCACCTGCCCACGCTCGACCCGGCCGACCTGCTCGGCCGCCGCCAGTTCGACACCGGCACGGTCGCGGTGGGCCAGGCGCTCGCCGGTCGGCGGGTCCTCGTGACCGGTGCGGGCGGGTCGATCGGGTCGGAGCTGTGCCGGCAGGTCGAACGGTTCGGCCCGGCCGAGCTGTTCCTGCTCGACCGCGACGAGTCGGCACTGCACGCGGTGCGCCTGTCGATCCACGACACCGCGCTGCTCGACTCGCCGGACCTCATCCTCGCCGACATCCGCGACCCGGACGCGGTGCGGCAGGCGGTGGCCGACTGCCGGCCGGACCTCGTGTTCCACGCCGCGGCCCTCAAGCACCTGCCGATGCTCGAGCGCTACCCGCGGGAGGCGTGGCAGACCAACGTGCTCGGCACGCTCAACGTGCTCGACGCCGCGGTCGCGGCCGGTGTGGAGACCTTCGTGAACATCTCCACCGACAAGGCCGCCAACCCGGTGAGCGTGCTCGGCCGGTCCAAGCGGATCGGCGAGCGGATCGTCGCGCATGCCGGCGACCGGACGGGCGGACGGTACCTGTCGGTCCGGTTCGGCAACGTGCTCGGCAGCAGGGGCTCGATGCTGATCACGTTCGCCGAGCAGCTCGCCCGCGGGGTGCCGATCACCATCACTGATCCCGAGGCCACCCGGTACTTCATGACGATCCCCGAGGCCGTGCGGCTGATCCTGCAGGCGGCGGCGATCGGGCGGGCCGGCGAGGCGCTCGTGCTCGACATGGGCGACCCGGTATGCATCGCGGACGTGGTGGCCCAGCTCATGCAGCTGGCCGGGCAGACCAGCCCGATCGTCTACACGGGACTGCGCGCGGGCGAGAAGCTGCACGAGGACCTGCTCGGCGCGGGGGAGTCGGGCGAGCGCCACCTGCACCCGGCGATCACGCACATCCCGGTGCCGCGCCTGGACCCGGCGCTGCTCGCCGACGTGGCGATGCGGGACGGCGAGATCGCGGCGATGGTCGCGGCCGCGAGTGAGCAGGGGCTGGCACCGGCGCAGGAGCTGCTGCCGGCCCCGGAACTGGGGAGGCGACGATGAGGATCACGGTGACCGGCGGCGCGGGCTTCATCGGTGCGAACCTGTGCCGGTCGCTGGTCGGCCGCGGGCACGAGGTGGTCGCCCTCGACGACCTCAGCACCGGCCTGCTGTCCAATGTGGATGGACTGGCGGCCGACCTGCGCATCGGGTCCGTGCTCGACGCGGACGCGCTCGCCGCCGCCTGCCGCGGCTCGGACTCGGTCGTGCACCTCGCGGCCGTGCCGTCGGTGACCCGATCGCTGGAGGACCCGCGGCGCAGCCATGACACGAACGTCACCGGCACGTTGTGCGTGCTGGAGGCGGCCCGGCAGGTCGGCGCGCACGTCGTGGTGGCCTCGTCGAGCGCGGTGTACGGGCACAACCCCGCGCTGCCGCGCTCCGAGGAGCAGGTCTGCATGCCGGCGAGCCCGTACGCCGCCGGCAAGCTCGCCGCCGAGTCCTACGCGCTCGCGCACGGTGTCTCGTTCGGCCTGGACTGCCTGGCGCTGCGCCTGTTCAACGTGTACGGCCCTTTGCAGCGTGCCGACCACGCGTACGCGGCCGTGGTGGCGAAGTTCGTCCGCGCCGCCCTGCGCGGCGAGCCGCTGCCGGTGCAGGGCGACGGTGCGCAGACCCGTGACTTCACGTTCGTCGACGACGTCGTCGAGGTCCTCGCCGGCGCCGTCGAACGGCGCGTCGTCTGCGGGCGCCCGGTGAACCTCGCGTTCGGCACGAGCACGTCGGTCAACGCGCTCGTGGCACTGCTCGCCGGGCTGTTCGGCAGGAGCCTCGCCGTCGTGGGCGAGCCGCCGCGGCCGGGCGACGTGCGCCACTCGCAGGCCCGCGCCGACTCGATGCGCCGGCTGTTCCCGTCGGTCGAGCCGGCCCCGCTGGCGACCGGCCTGCGACGCACGATCGACTGGATGGCCGCGCTCGGCGAACCCACGCTCACCGGCGCGGGGCGGCCCGGGTGAGAGCCGAGCGGCTGGCCGTCGTCGGCCAGGGGTACGTCGGCCTGCCCGTCGCGATGCGGGCGGTGGACGCGGGGTTCACGGTGACCGGGGTGGACCTCGACGCCTGCCGGGTCGCCGCGCTGGCCGCCGGCGAGTCCTATGTGGAGGACGTGCCGGCCGCGCGGCTGGCCGGGGCGCTCGCCACGGGCCGCTATCACCCGACGGTCAGCTACGCCGACGCCGACGGCTTCGACGCGGCCATCATCACCGTGCCGACCCCGCTGAGCGAGTCCCGGCCGGACCTCACGTTCATCGAGTCGGCCGGCCGGCAACTCGCGTCCGGGCTGCGTCCCGGCGCGACGGTCGTCCTGGAGTCGACCACCTACCCGGGCACCACCGAGGAGCTGCTCGTGCCGCTGCTCGAGGCGGGCAGCGGGCTCGTGGCCGGGCGCGACTTCGCGGTCGGGTACAGCCCCGAACGCATCGACCCCGGTAATCCCACGTGGACGTTCGAGAACACGCCCAAGATCGTCTCCGGCATCGACGCGGGCTCGCTCGCCGCCGTCCGCGCGCTGTACGACAGGCTGGTCGAACACACCGTCCCGGTCGCCGGAACCAGGGTGGCCGAGCTCGCCAAGCTGCTGGAGAACACGTTCCGGCACGTCAACGTCGCGCTCGTCAACGAGGTCGCCATGTTCGCGGGCGAGCTCGACGTCGACGTGTGGGCGGCCATCGACGCCGCGTCGACCAAGCCGTTCGGCTTCCAGCGCTTCACTCCGGGCCCCGGCGTCGGCGGGCACTGCCTGCCCATCGACCCCACCTTCCTGTCCTGGCAGGTCCGCCGCCGGCTGCACCGCGGTTTCCGGTTCGTCGAGCTCGCCAACGAGGTCAACGACCACATGCCGGAGTACGTGGTGCGGCGGCTCACCCACGCGCTCAACCGGCGGCACAAGGCCGTGTCGGACAGCCACATCCTCGCCCTGGGCATCGCGTACAAGCCCAACACCAGCGATGTCCGGGAGTCGCCCGCGCACCGGGTGGTCGAGCTGCTCATCGAGCTGGGGGCGGTCGTGGACGTGGTCGACTCGCACGTGGATCCGCAGCACTGCCCGGCCGGGGTGAAGACCGTGGAGCTGACCGAGGGCGCCCTGCGGCTCGCCGACGCGGTGGTGCTGCTGACCGACCACGACGACATCGACTACGAGTTCGTCGGGCGGGCCGCCGGCTTCGCGTTCGACACCCGGCACCGGCTGGCCGGCCGGCACGTGGAGTTCCTGTGAGCCCTGGCCACGCGCGGGTCGTGCTCGTGCTCAAGTCCTGCCGGTGCGCGCCGTGGGCGGTGCCGCAGGTGGACGCGCTGCGTGCCCGCGGCCACGAGGTGATCGCCGTGCTGCCACCCGGCGACGGCCCGGTCCGGCAGGCGCTCGCGCAGCGTGGGGTGTCTATTGTGGACAGCGGGACGGACTTCGCGCTGCGTCCGGCCACCGCGGCCGGGCTGCTCCGCCTGCGGCGCCGGCTCCACCGGCTCGCGCCGGACGTGCTGCTCTACCACCTCTACGCCTCGGCCGTGGCGACCCGGCTCGCCACCCTCGGCTCGGGCGTGCCCCGGGTGCACATGGTCGCGGGCCCGCTCTACCTCGACTCGCCACTGATCCGCGCCGCCGAGCGGGTGCTCGCCCGGCTGGACACCGTCACGATCGGCGGCAGCGAGCACACCGCGCGGCGGTACCGCGCGCTCGGCCGGCCGGCGGCGCGCACGCGGGCGATCCCGTACGGGGTCGACACCTCGCGGTTCCGCCCCGCGACCGACCCGGCCGGGCGCCGGGAGACCCGCGCCCGGCTCGGCGTCGCCGCGGACGAGCTGGTGGTGATCATGGTCGCGTACGTGTACGCGCCCAAGCGGCTCGCCCACCGCGGTCGCGGCATCAAGGGCCACGCCGAGTTGCTCGCGGCCTGGCGCCCGTTCGTCGCCGAGCACCCGCGCAGCCGGCTGCTGCTCGTCGGCGGCGGGTTCGACGAGGCGGGGGAGCGGTACCGGCGCGGGCTCATCGAGCTGTACCAGCCCGACCGGCACCAGGTGGTCTGGCTGGACACCGAGGCCGACGTGCGGTCGTACTACGCGGCGGCCGACCTCAGCGTCTCGCCGTCCCTTTCGGACAACCACGGCGCCGCGCTCGAGGCGGGCGCCATGGGCGTGCCGAGCATCGTCAGCGACGCCGGGGCACTGCCCGAAGCCGTCGGGCCCGGTTGCGGCTGGGTGGTGCCGTGCGGCGACTCGCAGGCGCTGGCGGCCGCGCTGGTGCAGGCACACACCGAGCACGGGCTCGGCCGGCTCACCGAACGCGGCGCGCGGGCGCGGGCGCACGTCGAGCAGCGGTTCGACGCCACCCGCGCGGCGCAGGAGGTGGCCGGCGTCGTCGAGTCCACGCTGCCCGGCCGCGCCGAGGAGGGTGGCCGGACGTTCACGGTGTGCACGGACGCCCGGTTCGGCCGGGACGGCACCGGACGGTGGGCGGCCATGGACGCCGCGCTGGGTGCCGACGCCTGGTCGGCCTACCTGGCGGACGGAGCCCGGCTGCGGCTCGTCGCACGGGCGCGGACCGGGCCGGGCACCGCGGCGCATCCGCTGCGGGACGGGGTCGAGGTCATCCCGCTGCCGTACTACGTGGGCGTCCCGGGCCTGTTGCGGGCGCTGCCCCGGCTGGTCCCGGCCGTGGTGCGCGCGGTGGCCCGCGCGGACGTGCTCGTGCTGCGGCTGCCCGGGGCGGTCGGCCTGCTCGGCGCGCTCGCCGCGATGGTGCTGCGCCGGCGCTACGCCGCCGAGGTCATCGGCGATCCCGCACAGGTGCTCGCCGCGGGGGTGCTCGGCACGCCGGGACGGCGCGCGGTGGGCCTCACCCGCGCGGTCCTGCGGTGGGTGGTGCGCCGTGCGGTGGCGGTCCAGTACGTGACCGAGCGGACCCTTCAGCACGAATACCCGGCGGCCCCGGGCGTGCCGGTCGTCGCGGTGTCCAACGCGCGGCTCGCTCCGGGGGCGTTCGTGGCCGGACCGAGGACGGCGCCACCGGCATCGCTTCGCGTGGTCACCGTCGGCAGCCAGGAGCAACTCTACAAAGGACACGACGTCCTGCTGCACGCGCTGCGCCGCCTCGTCGACGGCGGCCTGCCCGTCACCGCCGTGTTCGTCGGCGGCGGTCGGCGGCACGACGAGCTGATCGCCCTCGCGGGCTCGCTCGGCCTGGCCGGCCGCGTGACCTTCACCGGGGTGGTGCACGACCGGGACCGCATCGTGGCGCTGCTCGACTCGGCCTCGGTCTTCGCGCTGCCGTCCCGCACGGAGGGGCTGCCCCGCGCGTTGCAGGAGGCCATGGCTCGCGCGCTGCCCGCGGTCGGCTCGGCGGTGGGCGGGATCCCGGAGTTGCTCGACCCGGGGCGGCTCGTGCCGGCGGGCGACGACGTGGCGCTCGCCGCCGCGCTGGCGGACCTGCTGTGTGACGAGGCGGCGTGGATCGAGCAGTCCGCACGCAACCTGCGGGTGGCCCACCGGCACGAGCTGTCGCGGCTGGCGGAGCGGTTCGGCAAGTGGCTGCGCGAGATCCCGGGCGCGCGCACGTGACCGCGCTCGCCGCACCGCGCCGCATCGAGGTGTCGGTGCTCGCCTCGGCGGGCCTGCTGCAGATCGCCGCGAACGCGATCGCGGCGATGGTGGCGACCGTCGTGCTCGGCGCGACCGGCCGCGGCGAGATGGTGCTGGGCGCGACCATCGGCGGGATCTGCGGCATCGTCGGCGGCATGGGCACCGGCCAGGCCCTGCGCTCGGTGCTGCCGGCGGCGGGCCCGGACCGGAGGCAGGTGCTGCGCGCCTACGCCTGGTGCAGTGCGGCGGGCGCGGTGGTCGCGGCGGGTCTCTCGGTGGCCGCCTGCGCCGCGTCGGCGCCGTTGCTCGGCGCGGTCCTGGCCGATCCCGGTTTCCTCCTCGCGGTCGCCGCGTTCACGGCCGTACAGGTCGTCATGGCCCAGGCGACCGAGACCTGGTACGCCGACGGGCTGTTCCGCCGCGGCGGCCGGTGGTGCGCGGCCGGCGCGGCCGGCGGGCTCGCCGGGCTGCTCGCCGCCACGGCGGCCGACCCGGGCGCGGCCGCGCTGCTCGGCGCGCAGGCGGCTGGTTCGGCGCTGGTCTGCGCGGTCCAGCTGGACCGGCTCGGCCGGGCCGGGTTGCTGGCGGGCGGTCCGCCCACGCGTCCCGCGGTGCGGCTGCTGCTCGCTCGCGGCACGCCCGCGCTGGGGCTGACCCTCGGGCTTGCCGTCGCGCTGCGGTCGGACCGATACGTGCTCGGCGCGTTCGCGGGGCCGGCCGCGGTCGGCGTCTACTCCCTTGCCGCCACGCTGAGCGAGGTGCCCCGGGTCGTGCCGCTGGCGGTCGGCCAGCTGTTCGTCCGGCACGTCGCAACCGGGGGCAGGTCCATGGCGCGCTGGATCCTCGGTTCGGTGCTGGCGGCCGCGGTCGGCGGGGTGCTGGTGGCCGTGGCCGGCTGGGTGCTGATCGTGCCGGTGTTCGGCGAGGCGTTCGAACCCGCGCGGTCGCTGCTGCTGGTGCTGGTCGTGGCGGAGGTGTGCTTCGCCCCGTACGCCGTGGCGAGCCGCGGGCTCATCGGCGACGGCCGGACCCGCGCGGCCGGCGCGTTCGGGCTGGCGGCGAGCATCGCGGCGGTCGGCTGCTACCTGCTCGGTGCCCGGCTGGGCGGCAGCACGGGGCTCGCCGTCAGCTGCGTGGCGCTCTACTGTGGACTGTCCGGCTGCGCCGTCGTGCTGTTCCGTCGCGGGGTGGCGCGATGAGCCGACTCGCGCTCGACGGGGGCCACCCGGTCCGGCGGACGCCGATGCCGGGCTGGCCGGCCCACGATGCGCAGGACCTGGAGGCGGCTCGCGAGGTGCTGGCGTCGGGCCGGGTGAACTACTGGACCGGCGAGCACGGCCGGGCGTTCGAGGTGGAGCTCGCCGCCGCGGTCGGCACCCGCCACGCCGTGGTGCTCGCCAACGGGACCGTCGCGCTCGAGCTCGCCCTGCGCGCGGCCGGGGTCGGGCCGGGCGACGAGGTGATCGTGCCCGCCGCCACGTTCATCGCGACCGCGAGCGCGGCCGTGGCGTGTGGCGCGCGGCCGGTCGTGGTGGACGTCGACCCGGACACGATGACGATGACCGCCGCGGCGGCGGCACCCGCGGTGACCCACCGCACCGCGGCGATCGTCGTCGTGCACCTCGCCGGCCATCCGGCCGACCTCGCGTCGCTGCGGGCACTCGCCGACAACGCCGGGCTGCCGCTCGTGGAGGACTGCGCGCAGGCGCACGGGGCGGCCTACCGCGACCTGCCGGTGGGCGCGTGGGGCGACATCGCCGCGTGGTCGTTCTGCCAGGACAAGATCATCTCGACGGCGGGCGAGGGCGGCGCGGTCACGACGTCGGATCACGCGCTGTGGCAACGATGCTGGGAGCTCAAGGACCACGGCAAGAGCTGGACCGCGCTGCGCGAGCCGGCGCCGCTGGGGTTCCGCTGGGTGCACGACGACTTCGGCGGGAACGCGCGGATGACCGAGGTGCAGGCCGCGATCGGCCGCAACCAGCTCCGCAAGCTGCCCAGGTGGAAGAAGCAGCGCACGGCGAACGCGGGCGTACTGCACGACGCCCTGCGCGGCCAGCCAGCCGTCCACGTCGCCGAGCCGCCGGCCGGGATCGAGCACGCGTACTACCGCTGCTACGCCCGCGTGCGCCCCGAGCGGCTGGTCACCGGCTGGGACCGCGACCGGCTCGTGGCCGCACTCGTCGCCGAAGGCATCCCCGCCCGGCAGGGCGGTTGCATGGAGATCTACCGGGAGCAGGCGTTCCGCCGGTTCCCCGACACCCCGCGGTACCTGCCGGTCGCCGCCGCGCTGGGCCGGACCTGCTTCGCGCTGCCGGTCCACCCCACTCTCGCGTCGGCCGACCTGGACGACATGACGGTCGCGCTCGCGAAGGTGCTCGAGGCGGCGACGGCGTGATGTCCACATGCGACGGACGGGTCAGGCGGGGGTGCGACGTCGTGCTGGCCACGTTGGGGATCCTCGTGCTCGCACCGGCCGGGCTGCTGATCGCGGTCGCGATCCTTGCCACCATGGGACATCCGGTGCTGTTCCGGCAGCGCCGGTGCGGCCGGCACGGGCAGGACTTCGTGATCCTCAAGTTCCGCACCCTGCGCCCGCCCCGGCACCCCGGAGAGCCCGACCGGGACCGGCAGCCGTGGCTGGGCGCGCTGCTGCGCTGGACCAGCCTGGACGAGCTCCCGCAACTGGTGAACATCGTGAGAGGTGACATGAGCATCATCGGTCCCCGGCCGACCCTGCCCGAGCAGGTGCGGCACTACTCGCCCCGCCAGCGCGGGCGGCTCGCCGTCCGGCCGGGGCTCACCGGCTGGGCACAGGTGAGCGGGCGCAACTCGCTGACCTGGGCCGAGCGGATCGAGCTGGACCTGTGGTACATCGAGCGGCGCTGCTGGCAGCTGGACCTGCGGATCGTGCTGCGGACGATCGGCGTGCTGCTGTGGCCCCGCGGCGTGGTCGGGCAGAGCGGGGTCAACCCGGGCTTCGGCACCGAGCAGGACGGCGGGGTGCGGCATGCCGGCTGAGTCGTTGCCCGGCGGGGAGCTGTTCGTGGTCGGCGCGGGCGGGGCGGGCCGCGAGGCGCTCGACATCGCCGCGGCGTGCGGCCGTGAGGTCCTCGGCTTCCTCGACGAGTTCCGGGCGGGGGAGAAGGTGCGCGGGCTCGAGGTGCTGGCGCCACTGGAAGCGCCGGCCGGCGCGAGCTACATGATCGCCATCGCCGACGCCCGGGTGCGCGCGCGGCTCGCGGCCATGCTCGACCGGGCCGGGCTGATGCCCACCCAGCTGGTGCACCCGCGCGCGGTGGTCGGGGCGGAGACCGAGCTGGGACCGGGCTTCCTGGCGCACGCCAACGTACTCGTGTCGGGCGAGGTCTGCGCCGGTGCGCACTGCCAGGTGCACTACAACGCCACGATCGGCCACGACTGCGAGCTCGGCGACCGGGTGACCGTGCTGCCCGGCGCCAACATCGCGGGGGCGGTGCGGCTCGGCGCCGGCGTGCTCGTCGGCTCGGGCGCGGTCGTCCTGCAGGGGCTCATCGTCGGCGACGACGCGGTGATCGGCGCCGGCGCGGTGGTCACCCGGGACGTGTGGCCGGGCGCCGTGGTCGTCGGCTCCCCGGCCCGCCCACGGTGACCGCCGGGGCTACCCGGCCGGCGCCGCCCACAGGTAGACGTTGCTCTCGTAGGAGCCGGTGCGCGCGTCGAACCGGCCGCCGCAGGTGACGAGGACGAGCCTGCGCTCGCCCGCCGGGCCGGCGAACGCGGCCGGGTCGACCCCCGCGTGCTTGGCCATGGCGTCGACAGCTGTCACCGTCCACGCGGTCACGGCACCGGTGTCGCCGGACGTGTTGATGGCCGATCCCGGAGCGACCGACGCGAGATCGTAGAAGGCGCCGACGCCCTGCCCGGCATAGTTGACGTGGCCGACGAGCAGGGTGGTGCCCGCCGACGCGTCCAAGGTGGCGCCGCCGGTCCAGATTCCGGCGACGCGGACGTCGGCCGGCGGTGCCAGCACCTCCCGCTCGACCGTGGCGGGCACGACCGGGACCGCGAGCTGGTCGATGGCGGGAATGCTGACGGTCGACGGCACGCCACGCGGTGGCGGGCGGGCCGGGACCGCCGGCGCGGCGGAGGTGGGCGAGGCGGGCGGCAGCGGGGCGTTCCCGGGAACCGGTGCCGGGCCCAGGAACCCGCTGCCCACCACGACGGCGGCGACGAACAGCACCGCGGCCGCGGTGTTCAGCAGCCGGGCCGTCCAGTCAGTGGCCTGGCCCGGTCTCCTAGTTGTTCCCGCCACCGCCGCCGCCGGTCGTCGTGGTCTCGGCCGCCGGCGGGTTGGTCGTGGTGGGGGCCGGCGGCGGCTCCACCGTCGTGGTGGTGACCGGCGGCGTGGGCTCCGCCGTGGCGGTCGTCGGGATCACCGCGGTGGCGGGGGGCGGGATGACCCTCGTCGAGGTCGGGCCGGGCGGGCACGGGTCGGCAGAGGCGTCGCCCGCGTTGGCCATCGTCGCGCCACCGAAGCCGAGCAGGGCCAGGACCAGGACCGCCGCGCCGGCGGTCCGGCGGCCGCCGCGCCGGCGGGCGAGCAACCACAGGCCGACCGCGGCGAGGAGCAGCACGGCGGCGACGATCCCCAGCACGACACCCGGGCCGGTGCCGAGCGGGCCACCGCCGGCGTCGATTACGCAGGGTGCGTTCGCGGTCCTCATGGTGCACTCTCGCTTCCGTCGTGTCAGTGTGGACAGTCCACAACCGACAGTAGGTCCACGACGAGAGCGGCGCGAGTCGAGGATCACTCGGGAGGCATCGGTGTGTTGGTGAGGAGGTCGAAGACGAGGCCGCTCGAGCCTTCGCCCCGGCCCTCGCCCCGGTGGGCGGTCAGCCAGACCGCCACGCGGCCGTCGCGCCAGCGGGTGCGGTTGTAGGTGACGGCCAGGCGGGTGCCGGCCGGCGGCACCTCCTCCTCGTTCACGAAGTACTGCTTGCCACGATCGAGACCCTCGCGTAGCAACGTGGTTCTCGGCGGGACCGGCTTCCCGTCGGTGGCACCGGGCATCGCCGCGCGTTGGAGCTGGATCTCCCGGTTGTCGCCGGCGACGTGGACCGGGATGAACGGGATCCAGTGCTCCGGGATGGTGTTCATCGAGGCGTAGGACAGCGCGGCGCGGGGCGGGTCCGTGACGACCGGCGTCCCCGCCTGCCTGCGGCGGTACGCCAGCACCTCCGCGGCCGCCTCGCTGCCCCGGTGCGGGTCGCCGGTGGGCAGGCGGACGGTCTGCTCGATGCCCCACACCAGGTTCGCGTTCTCGTCGCGGATCAGCAGGACCTCCTCCAGCTGCGGGCCGACCGCGACCTTCGGCACGCTCGGCGGGAGGAACAGGTCGGTGTCCGCGGGGACGTCGTCGACCCCGATGGTGTCCAAGGTGAACATCGACCAGCGTTGCCAGTCCTCGTCGAAGCCCTGGCCCGCCGGCTTGACCCACTGCCGGATGCCGAACACGTCGGTGACCGCCAGGCCGCGGATCCGCGCGACCGTGCCCGCCGGCAGGTCGCACGGCACCTGGTACCAGTCGTTGCTGAACACCAGGGCGAACTCCAGGAACACCAGCCGCGCGAGGTCGGTGCTGTCGGGGCGGACGGCCGCGAAGTTGGTCTTCCCGTCCTCCAGCGCCCACCAGCGGGGCAGCGGCATCCCGGAGTAGCGCACGGGGGCCGGGAACACCGTCCTGGACAGCGTGGGCTCCGGCGGTTTCGCCCCACCCAGCGGGTTCGCGGCCTCGACGGAGAACGCGTGCCAGTCGAGCTCGCCGCCGGGATATTCCTGTGCGGTAAGGGTCTTCTCCGTCCCGCCCGGCATCGTGGCCGCCACCGAGAAGCGGTGCTCCAGCCGGCGCGGGTCCCAGGCCGAGTTCCCGTCCGGGCGGGCCGGGGTGACGCCCGTCGGCTGGTCGATCAGGGCGTCGAACCAGGCGACGAGCCGCTTGCCCGCGTTGTTGAGCTTCTCCCTGTCCAGCAGCGTGTTGATGCCCGCGGCCGCCTCGCCGCCGCCCTTCACGTGCAGGTACAGCTCGTACCCGTCCATGCGGCGGCCGGCGACGGCCTGCATCGTGGCCCAGACGGCCGGGTTGGCCCGCTGGGTCACGTCGGCGGTCGTGGGCAGCTTGATCGGGTACTTGGCGGTGTACTGCTCCTCGTACTTGAAGATCTGGCCGAGCAGCCCGAACTGGCCGAGCAGCTTGAACCAGCGGTGACCGATCGCGAGCCGCAGGTCGAACCCGACTCGCTCGGCGCCGTAGGTGAACCGCAGCAGCCGCCGTTCCGCGACCGTCTCCAGTGGACGGTCGGTCGGCAGGTCTTCCGGCGGACCGCCGAAGGGACGGAACCGGGTGGGCCGGGACCGGGCGACCGAGTACGTGACGGTCACCGGCGTGCCGCCGTCGGTGCCGTGGAACTCGCCGAGCTGCCACTGCCGGGTGAGCAGCCACAGCGGATCCCGGACCTCCGCACGCAGCGCGCGGTTGAAGTCGGTGGTGCGCGGGCGGCCTTCCAGCCGGTTCCACGCACCGGCGTCGGGGAACTCGGTCATCGGCCTGCCTTCCAGCGCAGGTTGGCGGCTCCCAGGTCGGTGGCCGGCGCCGCCGGCAGCACGGTCGCGGGGAGCAGGTGCGCGAACGCCGTCGCGCCGAGGTGCGCCGGCTCGACCGCACGGGTCTTCGCCAGCTCGAACGTCTCCGTGATCGCGTCGACCAGGTCGGTGGACGCCCACTGCCCACCCGCCGCCGGCGCCGGCGGCACGACCAGCAGCATCGCCTGCGGCGGTTCCGAGTCCGGCCCGTTGTGGTGCACGGCGACGCCCGTCGTCTCGCGTTCGGTCGGGATCACCTCGGTCCACTCGTCCAGCAGCAGCCCGCACTGCACGTCGCTGCTCAGGTTGACCGCGTAGTGCGCGGTGAACAGCAGCCGGTCCTCGTCGAGCTGCTTGGGCAGGTTCGGGTCCTTCGCGAACTCCAGGCCGAGCCAGTGGTCCTTCGGCACGTAGGGCAGCTGGACCGGCGTCAGCTGCGGTTCCGGCCAGCCGAGGATGCCGGTGCCGAGCAGCCCGCCGGGGCCGAGCAACGCGTCGGCGAGCAGGACGGTCTGCTCCCACAGCCGCGGCTTCTCCCGCACCCGAGCCATCCCGTGCAGCCAGTCGTCGACCGGGAAGTCCCTGGCGGGCTTGAGGTGTGCGACCAGCTTGTCGCTGTCGTCGCGGGCCTTGCGCCACTGGGCGATGACCGGTGTCGCCGTGAACCGGGGCACGGCCAGGACGTCCTCGCCGAGCAGGGCCTTCAGCGCGTCGCTCCCGGCGCGGACCCGGTCCGGCCCGGGCGCGGCCGAGTCGTAGCGGCCCAGCGCCGCCTCCCCGGCGACGCGTCGCGCGTCCAGCTCGTCGGCCAGCTTCCGCCCCCGCGTGAGCAGTTCCTGGCCGAAGGCCACGACGCGATCCTGGAACGGGGTCAAGTCGAGGCCCTGCGCGTCGAACTCGGCGGGCGGCCGCTTCCCGGCGACCTCGGTGAGCAGCCCGCTCAGCGTGGTCTTGTTGGTGCCGGCCAGCTGCGCGAGCGCGTTGACGCTGTTGGTGAACGCGGTGCGGAGGTTCCGCACCCGGCTGCGCATCTGCTGGGCCGTCTGGGTGCGCGGTCCCGGCTTGGTCGTGAGCAGCCGCTCCGCCTTCTCCAGCAACCGGAACCGGGGCTCTTCCGGAGTCTGGGGCAGGTCGTCCTCCTGTTCCAGCAGCACGTTCGCGGCATCGAGGGCGTCGCCCATCCGGGCGGCCAGTGCCGCGGCCGCCGCCAGGAGGTCGCCGAACACCCCGCGCCGCCACAGCGCGAGCTCACCCCAGCCGCTGCGCAGCAGGCCGAACCCGCCCGCGGTCACCGTCAGCTTTCCGTACCGGGTCAGGAAGTTGTCGATCCCGGCCAGCACGGCGGGCCGGGCGGGCGGCGCGGCGTCGGGGTAGAGCGCACCGAGATCGCCGACGTAGCCGGCCACGTCGGCGATCAGGTCCTTGAGGGACGCCAGCACCGCGACCGGGCGGTCCTTCGGCAGCGACACCACGTCGTCCGCGGCACGGTTCACGGCGGCGCTGCCCGCGGCCGGCACCAGATCGCTCGGGCGCAGGGGGCGGGCCGTTGTCAGCAGCGTGCGCACCGCCGCGACCAGCGGCGAGAGCTCGAAGAAGGTGACCTTGTTGGTCACCCGGGTCGTGTACTCGATGTGCAGCTCGAAGTCCGGCCGCGGCTTGGTCTGTTCGATGACGACGCCGAGGATCCGGTCGTCCAGGTCGGTCATCGCGGCCTGGTCGGCCGGGCGCAGCACGGACAGCAGGTCGATCGGCGCCAGCCCGGCCTCGGCCTGGGTGACCGGCCGGCTGCGCGGCTCGTCTTCCTCGTCGCGCCACGTCACCAGCGCCACCACGTTCGCCGGCTTCGGCAGCACCGCCGGCAGCCAGGCGTTGACGGCCGGCTCCGCCTGCGCGCGAGGCTTGTTGTGGCCGAGCACCGGCGCGCCGTGGTCCGGGCCGACGTCCGGGTCGAACTGCACGGCCAGCCGGTGGGTGAGGGTGGTCCCGCTGCGCGGGGTCTCCACCACCGACGGCGCCGGCGGGAGTCCTTCCCTGGTGTACGCGTCCAGCGCCGCCGACGCGCGTTCGGTGTTGCCCTGCAGCGCCTGGTGGGCGCCTTCGGCGACGGCCACGTCGGCCACCGCGTCCAGCGCGTTGCGCAGCGCGTCGACCACGGCCCGGAGGTGGCCCTTCGTGGTGGCGTCCGCGTCCTCCAGGTCGGCGAACCCGAACGGGTAGTCGTCCGGGTGCTCGGTGCCCGGCGGGGCGTTGTCCCGCAGGGCGTTCACGTGTCGCAGCAGGTTCAGGCCGTGGATCACGTTGCGGGCCTCGACCTGCTCGATGGTCGTCGGCACGTCGGGGTCGGGGTCGGTCGGCTTCGGGACGGTGTCGTCGATCTTGTTGGCACGCAGGGGGAACTTCAGGCGCAGGCCGGCGATGTACTTGTCCAGTCCGGCGGCCCGGTCGTGCAGCCCGCGCTCGAAGCGGTAGCCGAGCAGCGCGCCGAGTGACTGGCCCTGACGCATCCCGTCCGCGATCGTGAGTGCGATCCGGACGCGTTCCGAGCTGAGGTTGACGGCGAACGCGTTGGGCTTCGCGGAGTCGGCGTTCGCGAGGTAGCCGGCCCGCAGCACGGCGGCGGTGCGCGCGTGCGCGGGCGACGGGGTGTGGACGTACCCCGCGTTCTGCCTGTCGTGCGGGAGTTTCGCGGCGCCGAACACTCCCGTGAGGTCGGCGGGCACGTCGACCAGGTCCATCACCGCGTCGGTCCGGCTGACGTGCTCGAGCCAGCCGTAGGCGCCGAGGTGCAGGCCCTTGGCCGGCTGGCCGGCGGACCGCATCTCGGCGAGCCGCTCGTTGACCAGCCCCAGCCGCCACGCGTCCAGGCGGTACGTGGCGCAGTCGAGGTGCTCGGCGAACACCCGCTCCAGCCGCGCGGTCGGCAGCGCGGCCAGGATCCCGAGCGCCTCGGCCTGCGCGGCCACCTCCGCGGGCGAGGCCTGTGCCGACGCCTGCAGGACCGCGTGCCGCGCGAGCACGTACAGCAGCGCGGAGGGCGGCAGGTCGTCCACGAAGCCCTGCTCGTTCAGGACCGTGGCGGCATCGCTCTCGGCGAGCCAGGTCAGGTAGTCGCGGCTGTCCGTGGTGTACGGCCGGATCCGGTTCGTCTCGGACAGCGGCCGGTCGTCGACCACCGGCGCGACCAGGGGCTCGGCGGCGTCCGCGAACACCCGCAGGAGGGGCTCCGGGTCGGTGTCCGGTGCGGCGCCGAGCCGGGTGAGCAGCTCCCGGGCAGCGGTGGCGGCCTGGGCCAGCACGGGCCGCAGCGGATCGTCTGCCGTAGGGCTCTGGGCATAGCGGAAGCGGTACTCGGCCGAGGTCGGGTGCAGCGCGAGGATGTTCAGCAGTAGCTGGTGCCGGTCGTCGCCCGGCTCGAGCTCGTCGAGGTTGGCGACGAGCTCGAGCGCGGCGTGCCAGTCCTGCGCCGCCGCCTTCAGCACCGCGTTGAGTGCCGTGCGGTGCGGTGCCGTGGCGGGGAAGGTGAGCCGGGAGAACACGGTCGTCGGCAGGATCCCGTACGGCTGGCGGCCGATCTTCACCACGGGCAGCGGCCCCCGGCCGGACACGTTGGCGAGGAAGAACTTCCGGGTCTCGGCGACCTGTTCCGGGGTGAGCACGCCGTCCAGCAGCGCGGGCAGGAAGTAGCCCCACGTCGCCGGCCACAGCGCGGTGTGCGCGGCCCGCGCCTCGCGCCGGTCGGTGCCCGCCACGTTCGGCACCCCGGCCAGCACGGCCGGGTCGAGCCCGAGCAGCTCGGCGAACCACTCCCCGTCGGTCTTCGTGGTCCAGTCGTCCGCCGCGGCGGCGAACCCCGCCACCGTGGCGAGGCCCGCGTCGGCCTCGGCCCTCGGGTCCTGGCCGGCCGGCCGTTCCTCGGAGTTGTTGGTCGGCGTGCCCTGCGGCAGCAGGCTGAACCCGGACGGGCTGTGCAGCTGGTCGGTGAGCAGGCCGGCGAACGCGGCCGCGCTCTGCTGCGGGGTCGGCTGTTCGCGCAGCCCCAGCACGACGATCCGGTCGACGCCGTCGCGGAAGTCGTCGGTCAGCGTGACCCGGATGCCCATGCCGGCGGTGACGGCCTCGGTGAAGTCGGTCAGCCAGCGCAGGGCCGGCGGCAGGTTCAGCGTGCCGGTGTCTTCGTTGATCTTGAGCTGGGTGGCGGGTGGCTCGTTCGGGTTCGGGCTGACCGCGAGGCCCTGGCGCACCGGGCCACCGGGTTTGGTGAACACGAGCTGGTCGCCCCGGTACCCGTACGCGGTGAACCTGTCGGGGAGCAGCGACGCGGTGGCGGCCACGGTCCAGGACTGCGCCGCCAGCTGCCCGGCGGCCGGCGTCGGCAACACGAGGAAGGCCACCACGACGGTGTCGCCGGGAGTGGTGGGTGCGGCGTCCACACCGGACGGACGCCGTGCCTTGACGGTGGCCGCCTTGGCCGCGCCGACGGCGGCGAGCAAACCGGTCTCGGCCGCTCCCAGCTGCACCCGGTCGCCGTGTGCGCGCCACACCGCCGTCCAGTACGTGGCGGCGGCCTGCCGGTCGGCCGCGGCGAACGGCTGCGGGCTCGCGACCACGAGCACGATCGCACCGGCCGGCACGGACAGCGGCCGGTCGGCCGGGTTCGCCGGCTGGCGGGTCTGCAGCAACCACCCGGCGCGCCCGGCCGGGATCCGCGCGACGAGCTCGTGCCAGGCCGCCTGCTCGCCCACCGCCGACCCGCCGGAGGCCCACAACGCGACCCAGTAGGCGTCCAGCGCGGCAACCTCGGCCTTCGTCGGCTTCGGCTCGAACTTGTTCACCGACCACTCGTCGGGGAACACGCGGATCAGCAGCTCCGTCTGCGTGAAGCGGGTCTCGATCCGGACCGGGCCCAGCAGCACGGGGAAGTCATGGCTGAGTGGGGGCATCCGGCAACATCTCCTGTGCGTGCACGGCCACGAGCACCGGGGCCTGGAAGAGGATGTAGGCGACGTCCGCGGCGCTGGCGTTCGGCTGCCAGTCGTCGACCTGGACGTCCTCGGCCTGCTGCGCGACCTTCTCCCGGTCGTCCTGTTCGAGGACCTCGCCGTGGAGTGAGACCGTGGGGCCGCCGGCGAACTGGATGAAGCCGTGCCCGTCCGGGTCGACCTTGCCCCAGGTCAGGTCGTTCCACACCTCGACCACCGGCTCCTCGTTCGGCTGGTCCTCGTCGAGCCCGAACCGCGGGTCGCCCGGCCGTTCCTTCAGGACGAAGAACCAGCCGAGGTCGTCGCCCTGATCCGTGCCGCGGGCCGTCGGGGCGTCGAGGTCGAAGCCGAGCAGGTAGATGTCCGGCTCGGCCCTGGCCTCGTAGATCGGCAGCTTGACCAGCGTCGCCGGCGGGTCCTCGGGCACCGGCAGCTCGGCGAGCGTGCGCTCACCGCTCATGTCGGGGTTCCCGTTCACCACCGGCCACGCGGCCTTGTGCGCGTAGATCGCCGCGTTCGGGTACCGCCGCAACAGCTCGCCCCGGATCACCAGCACGAGACCCGGTGGCAGCTTGTGGTTCTCGCCGAGGAGCGCGGTCTTGCCCCAGGTGTGCAGCGGCGGGATGTCGTACAGGCGCGCACGCCGCTGCACCGCCGTCTCGCCGGGCTCGTCCGGCGCGGTGCGCGGGTCCCAGAACTGCCGGAACGGCGTGCCGCGCTGGTCGGTCGGGTACTCCCGCCAGAGCAGCTCACGCGCCATCTCGTGATTGAGGCCGACGAGGTAGGACTCGATGAAGCGGCGGTTGGGCTCCAGCAGCGTCACCGAGTTCGGCGGGAGCAGCCCGAGGTTGGGCATGAACGTGTCCGTCGACATCGCCAGCAGGTCGGTGTACATCGGCATGTCGAACGTGGGGTAGGCCATCACCTCGCTCAGCTCGCCGTCCTTGCGCGCGAGCCGCTCCGGCAGCTCCACCGACGCGATGATGTTCGTCATGATCGTCTTGTCCGCGGCGAGGCCGGTCAGCACGGCGGTGGTGGTCTTGCCGACCTCCAGTGGCTCCCGGCCATCCGCCGCGACCGAGACCCGGGACAGCCGCGCGCGCAGCTCGCCGAGTGCCGGCCCGGCGGCGCTGTCCAGCTCCCGTTCGGCCAGCCGGGCCGGGGTGACGAGCCCGGGGGGCGTGTCGAGCGGTGGCGCGGGGGAGATCAGCTGGTCGTCGATGCGGGCGAGGAGGGTGTCCAGCGAGGTGTGCAGGGTCCTCATCAGCCGGGCGCGTGGCCGGGTGATGCGGCGCATGGCCGGCGACACCGGGGCCGCCGCGACGCGGCTTCGCGCCACCTTGTACCCGACGGCGTAGACCTCGCCCGGCGTGGCGGCGGCCCCGGCGGCGCCGGGCTGGTCGAGCACCTTGGGGTGCACGGGCGCGGTGAGCGTCAGCGCCCGGCCCGACGCCAGCGGCTCGGCCGCCTGCACATCGCCGGCCACCGGCACGTCGCCGGCCTGCCCGGCGATGTGCTTGCCGTGCAGGATGTTGCCGACCTCCCTGGCCAGCTGCGCGGCTCTGATCCACGCGTTCGCCCGGCGCGCCGCACCGACCTGCTGCCAGGCGGCGGCCATCAGCTCCTCCTGCCGCGCCTGCACCACCTTGACGCCGAAGTGCGCGGCGACCCGGTACCGCGGGTCGAGGTTGAGCCGGTGCACCCAGTTGCGTACCTGCGCGGCCGGCAGGTCGGTGCCGTCCGGATTCGTCAGCAGTCTCGGCGTGAGCGCGTGCCAGCGCCCGTACAGCGGCGGCGTGATCACCGGGTCGACCTGGGCGGCCAGCCGGGGGATCCGCGTCGACAGCGCGGTGTTCGCGGTGACCGCGCCGTCGTGCTGGTAGGCCTCGGCGAGGTTGATCAGGCCGGCGAGCGACTTCTGCCACTGGTTCGGGTACGGCGGGGCGGGTGGGTCGGCCGGGTCCTGCGGCCCGTAGTAGTTGTCCCAGTTCTCGTGGTTGTCGATGACCGCGTCGGAGTCGGTCAGCTGGAGCGCACCGCCCAGGCGCAGCACGCCGTTCGGCACGGCCGGTGTGGTGAGCTCGGGGAGTCCGAAGCCGGGCGAGCGGTGCGCGTCCATGTCGCGCCGGCCGACCGGATCCTTGGCCTCGAACGGTTTCAGCAGGCGGGCCAGGTACTCGAAGTCCCCCGCCTTGCTCGTGGTGAACTCCCAGCGGTGGTAGTACGGGAGCCGGCCCGGCGCCGGCATGCCCGGCACGTCCCAGCTCGGCGTCGTCGCCGTGATGTCGCCCGGCGTCAGGCCGAGCCCGGCGCGCCGGCCCGTCTCGAACGCCGGCACCAGGAACGCGTGGTAGGTGGTGCTCTCGTCCAGGTGCCGGGGGCAGATCACCCGGGAACAGGCGCTGTCCGGGGCCTCGCGCAACACCGCGGCGAGGTTCGACAGCACGCTGCCCATCTCTCCGGGCGTCGCGTCGTCCACGTCGACCCCGGCCGGCCAGCGAGCCGTTCACGTGGACGTGCGCCCACGCACCCAGTTCGGTCGCGGGCTGCAGCGCCGCCGGCTTCGTGACCGTGATGTAGGGCAGCGGACCGCCGTCCTCCGTGCCGTTCTCGAACTCCGGGAGGCCCGTCTCGCGGCCGTCGGTGAGCACGATCAGCGCGAGCCACGGGGTGAGCCGCCGGGCGGTGGCGTCCGGCCCGGCCGGGCTGTAGCGCCACGCGTAGTCCTCCTCGTAGAACTCGATGTGTGCCAGGTAGTTCGGTTCGAAGTTGGTGGCGAGCGGTGGCGGCTCCAGGCGCGAGATCGCCCGCGCCTCGACCCCGATCACGTCGCCGGGGCCGTAGAGCTGCACCGGTCGCTGCACCGGCACCGGCGGCGGTGGGTTGACCGGGTCGAGCGCGTCGGCGGCCAGCTCCAGCTCGACCGGGATCGTCGCCCGCCCGGTGGCCTGCGCGCCGGTGATCTTCGTGGCGAGCCCCGTCCGCAGCCAGGGCAGGAAGGAGTAGGCGCCGTCGCTCACGTGCCGCTCCGTTCCGCGGTCGCGGTGAGCTCTACCGGTCCGGTCGCGGCGGCCAGCCCGGTGCGCGCGATGCCGCCCGCGACGAGCAGCTTCGTGCCGGCCGCCGCCGCCGCGAACGCCCACCGGCCCTCGATGAGGCCGGCGAACGGCGTCCAGGCGCCGGCGGCGAACTGGAGGGCGCCGCGGTAGCCGGCCTCGTTGTCCGCGTCGTCGGCGCCGCCGAGTATCAGTGCCTTGCCCGCCCCGAACGGCAGCCCTCGGTGGAACGCCCGGCCCGCCGGCATCGGGCTCACCTCCTGCCACGTCTGGGCGACGACGTTGTAGACCTCGGCCGTGGCGCGGGCGAAGGGGTCGAATCCCTCGCTGGTCGCGCGCGGCGCGCGGCCGCCCGCGACCAGCACGGTGGTCGCCGACAGCGCGGTCGCGGAGTGCGCGCCGCGGGCGTGGTGCATGGTCCCGGTCGGTGTCCACTTGGCACTCGCGGTGTCGTACAGCTCGCAGAACGCGAGGTCCGCCTCGTCGCCGGGGCCGACGGGCACGCTGCCACCGCAGACGAGCACCTTCTTGCCGTCCTGCAGAGCGATGCGGTGTGTCCGGTGCGCGCGTCGGTCATGTCGGCAGCGACCGGTTGCCACGTCTCGCCGGTGGGGTTGAACAGCTCCGCGGAACGCAACGCCACCACCCCGCCGCCCGCGCGCGGCCCGCCGCCGCCCGCGACGAGGACGAGCCCGTTGTCCAGCAGGGTCGCGCTGTGCCCGGCGCGGCCGGCCGCCATGGCGTTGGTGGTCGGCCGCCACTTGTTCTCCGCCGGGTCGAAGATCTCGGCCGTCTTCAGCGGGGCGCCGGTCGCCGTGCTGACGCCGCCGGTGGCCAGCACCTTCCCGCTCGGCAGGAGCGTGAGCGTGTGCAGCTGCCGGGCGGTGCCGAGCAGAATGGTCGCCGACCACGTGCCCGCCGCGAGGTCGTACACCGCGCTCTCGCGCAGGCCGGCGCCCGCGGCGTTCGCGCCGCCGGCGACCATGACCTTCGTGCCGCCCTTGAGTACGACGGCACCGTCGTGCTGACCGCGCCAGTAGGCGGCGACGGCGTAGTCGGGCGCGGGCGACCACGCGTCGGCCGCGAGGGTGCTGGTGGTCATCTGCTTGTCCCCTCGGTCATGGCAGGTAGGTCTCGGCGGTCGTGGCGAGCTCGGCGGGACCCGGCGCGGCGGGCCCGGTCAGCGCGCGGCCGCCCACGACGAGCACCCGGCCGTCGGCCAGGTCGACGGCCGGGAAGTCCCACCGGCCGGTGGCCAGGGCGCCGGTGGGTGACCAGGAACCCGTGGCCGGGTCGAAGGCGACGACGTCCCGGTAGCCGGCGGTCGCGCGGGGCCGGCCGACGCCGCCGGCGACGACGGCGCCCTTGGGGGTGCGGACGCACCGGTGCCCGCTTCGGCCGCCGCCGGGCAGGTCGTCGACCGGCTGCCAGACACCGGTGACCGGGTCGTACACCTCGGCCGAGGCCAGGCTGCCGACCCGGTACGGGACTGGTGGGTACGGCGTCGCCGCCGGTCACCAGCACCTTGCCGCCCGGCAGGAGCGTCGCCTGGTGGCCCTTGCGCGGGGTGGCGAGGCTGCCGGTCGCGTTCCACGACTTCGTCGCCGGGTCGTACAGCTCGCAGGACGCCAGCGCCCGCTCACCATCGCCGGTCGGCACGGCACCGCCGACCACCAGCACCGCACCCGTGCCGAGCACCACGGCCACGTGCCCGGTCCGGGCCTCGATCATCGAGCCGACCGCCGTCCAGGCCAGGGTCGCCGGGTCGAGCACCTCCGCCGACGCGAGCGCGGCGCCCCGGGCGCTCGTGCCGCCGGCGACCAGCAGCAGCCGGCCGGCGATCGCGGCCGAGTGTCCGGACCGGGCGGTCGCCGGCGCGGTGTCCGGTGTGGTGTCCGGTGTGGACCAGGTGCGGGCCACGGGGTCGAACACCTCGACGGCCGTGAGCGGCGCACCGTCCGTGCCGAGACCGCCCGCGACGACGACCCGGCCGTCGCCCAGCCTCGTCGCGGTGTGCCGCCGCCGGGCCGTGGCCAGCGGCCCGGCCGCCGCCCAGGTGCGGGGGATCGGGTCGAACAGCACGGAGGTGGCCACGGCCGCGCCGGTGACGCCGGCGCCACCCGCGACGAGCACCTGCCCGTTCCTCAGCCGCACCGCGTCGGCCTCCGCGACCGCGGCGGGCGGCGAACCGGCCGCCGACCAGACACCCGGCTCCGCGAGCACGCCACCGGGCATGTCGGCCTGGCGCAGGACGTGCAGCTGCCCGGCGAGGCCGGGGTCCGCGCGTACCCAGTCGGCCATGGCGTCCTGCGCGGTGGCCGTGCTGCGGAAGCTCGACGACGTGGCATTCGCGGTGGCGGGCGCGAACGCCTGCTGGTTGTTGCGCAGGTAGGCGACGACGAACCGGTCACCGGGGACCCGCACGGTCTCCCCGGCGGCGAACGGCTGGCGCTGCTGAGCCTCCCGCTGGGACAGCGGCGAGCGGGCGGTGCTGCTGCCCGACAGGAGCTGGCCGAACACCGCGGCGGGCGGCGTGTACAGGCGTCCGCGAACCCGCCCGTTGCGCACCGGCGCCGCCGCCGCGCGCACGGTGGTGACCATGCCGGGCGCCTCGTTGTCGACGATGCTCAGCTCGTAGCGGGCGCTGCGCCGCACGACCCGGGGCGAGGCGATCGCCCCGCCTTCGGCGACCAACTCCAGCCCGGCGTCCTGGGTCTCGTAGGCGGGCCGGGACAGCTTCGCCGCGTCGTCCATGTCCTGGAACTGGGCCATCGCGAACTTGTCGCCGGTGACCGACCGCCGCACGAGGCCGCTGCCCGGCCGCGGCACGACCGTGAACCGCTTGCCGTCACTCGGCCGCTGCGCGCCGACCCGGTCGATCCGGACGCCGAGCGGGATGGCCCGCTGCTGCACGAACAGCGAGCCGAGCGGGTGCAGGACCAGCTCGTCGCCCGGCGTCAGCGGCCGCAGCGTGACCAGCGGGTTGCTGCCGCCGGCCGGCAGCCGGGTCTGCCAGCCCTCGGTCTTGCGGACCTCGGCCGCGAGCAGCGCGAGAACCGCGACGGGCGGCAGCGTCGTGGTGCGTTCCTCGCCCCACGTGATGTCGAAGTCCGCGGAGATCTCGAAGAACAGCAGCGTGATCGAGCCGCGACCGTGCGCCCGCCACGGTGCCGGCCCCTCCAGCGTGAAGTTCAGGTCGATGCCGAACACGCCGACACCGAAGGCCTTCAGCGAGACCCCGGCGGAGATCTGGACGACGAACGCGAACGGCGAGAACCGGAACAGCGCGTCGAAGCTGAGATGGCCCTCGATCCCGAAGTCGCTGAGCCCGAGCTGCAGCTCGGCCTTCGCGCCGAACTGGACGGTGTTGCTGGTGACGGCGAAGTAGCCGGACACCCGGATCAGCTGCCCCGGCGAGTTCAGGATGTCGACCGACAGTCGGGGCGGCACCGGGAACGGCAGCGGCGGCGGGGTGAACGCGGGGTGGAACCCGCCGACCGACAGCACGAAGTCGGGGTTGTCGCCCCAGGTGACCAGCAGGCCCATCCCACCGTCGATGGTCATGGCGAGGATGTGCGAGTCGAACAGCCTCGCGAAGAACCACAACCGCGACTTGTCGACCTCGAGCGCCCCGACGAAGCTGACCCGCAGCGCCAGCAACGGGATGTCCTCGCTGGGCAGCACGCACTCGAGCACGCCCAGGATCGCGATGTTCCCGGGCGGGACCTCGACGATCACCCCGAGCGAGACGGACACCAGCGCCGGCGTGCCCCACCCGATCTTCGCCATCGGCCCGACGAGGAACGTGCCGTCCTCCGGCGGGAAGAACTTCCGCAGGTCGCTGATGATCCGCGGCGCGTTGGCCACCACGTCCTTCGGGAACATCACCGACTGAACCGACCCGGTGACCACGCCTTCGACCAGCGCGTCGAGATCCATCCGGCGGTTCAGCCCGAGAATCCCGCCGACCCCGAGCAACGTGAACCCGAACCCGAGCTGGATGCCGCCACCGCCGAACTCCGCGGTGAGCACGATCAGCAGCGAGAACCCCTTGCTGCCGTCGGGCATCCGGGTCGTGATCAGCCCGATGGCCTTGACGGCGACGATGCCCGCGAACTCGAGCTCCAGTACGCCGCCGTACTCCTCGGTCTTCGGGTCGAAGTACAGGAACCCGCCACCGGAGACGATGGCGACGTCCAGCGACAGCCCCACGCCCGTCGGCGGCTGGAACCTCAGCGAGAGGTCGAGCGGGCCGAGGTTGCCCTGCTGCCCGTCGGCCAGCCGGAGGTCCGCGCCGAACCCGACGCCCGCCACCACCGCGGTCAGCGGGCCGAGCTCGGCCTTGACGTCGGCGGTGAGGCCGATGGGGAACCGGTCGCCCTCGATGCCGAACGACAGGCCCATGCCGGTCAGCTCCACCGGCCCCAGGTCGAGGTGCGCGGGCAGCTGGATCTTCAGGACGCTGCTGCCCTCGAAGTGCAGGCCGTCATCGGCCGAGTAGCCGACGGCGACCTCGAAGTCGTTCTCCAGCCGGCCCGGGATGATCGTGGACAGGAAGCCGTCGCCATCCCCGACGTCGACGACGAGCTTGCCGCCCTTGACGACGCCCCGCACGCCGATCTCGCCCCGCGCCTGGGATCCCGCCCAGCGCAGGCCGGCCACCAGCTCCACGCCGACCTCGGCCGCCTCGAGCCGGCTGGCGCCCGGGATGCCGAACAGCAGCAGCGGGCCTGCGTCCACGCCGGTCTTGGTGAACCCGATCCGCACGCTGCCGGCCGTGGTCGTGGCCTCCGGCAGGGTGACGGTCACCGCGCCGCCCGGCTGCAGCACGATCTCGGTTCCGCGTGGCAGCGAGAACTCCACGGACACCGTGAACTTCCAGCCCGGCCCGGTGAGCTCGGCCGACAGCGGCTGGGTGTCCATGTCCAGGCTGATCGCGATGCCCGGCGGGGTCAGGTCGAGGCGCGGCCGGATGGTCGAGTACACCAGGTCGAGCACCGGGGCCGGACCCGAGAGGTCGAGCAGCACCGGCATCCCGAGCATCGCGAAGAACCGGTCGAGCGCGGTGAGCAGCTTGGTGCCGGTGAAACCGTCCGCGTTCCAGTCGAAGCGGCTCGCCAGCTGCGTGCCGGGGTCGGTGAGCCAGTCGCCGATCCGTCCGATGTGGAGGGTGTCGACGGTGAACGGATCCTGTGCGGGGTCGGGAGGCTCGACGTCGACGCGGTCGAGGATCCCGGTGAGCTCCAGGATCTCGTTGAGCGCGACGTTCTGCGCGAGGACCGTGGTGAGCTGGTGGTCGAAGATGCGCTGCGGGAACGTCGCCGCGAAGTTCGGTGGTGCGCCGGGCAGCGCGCCGACCGCGGTGCCCAGCGCCGGGAGCCCGGTGAACACCGCGGACAGGCCCACGATCGCACCGGCCTGGCCGGCGATGAGCCGGCCGAGCTCGCCGGACTCGAGCACCCCGTCGAGGTCGTCGACGGACCGCACGAAGTTCGTGACGCCGGTTCGCACCTGCTCCAGCGGCCCGGCGAGCGAGGCCGCCTGCGCGTCGGTCATGGGCACGCCCAGCCGCGCGAAGAACGTCGGCGCCTCCGTCACGGTGAGCCGGTTCGACAGCGGAGCCAGCACGTTGCGCAGCCCGTCCAGGACGATGTGGACGGTGCCCGGTATGGCGGTCACCGCGGACTCGCGGTCAGCGGGCGCCGCAGCGCGGCGAGCGCGGCCGGCAGGCGGTCGATCCTGGTCTCCGTGGTGATCGGGCTCGCCAGCAGCAGGTCGCGGTAGCGCTGGACGTCGTGGCGCAGGCGCGGCCCGCCGAACCGCAGGAACTGCTCGGCCATCACGTCGAGCAGCCGTTCTCGTGGCACGCCGTTGAGCACGACCGGGATCTCGTGCGCCGGGTCGTGCAGGGCCCGGATCAGGTGTGCGATGACGGCGGGCCCCTGGTTGCGGTGCCAGGCCACGGTTGCGGGCCGGCACCCGTTGACGATCCGGCGCGCCTCGTCGGCGTGCCGGGCCATCATGCCGAGCAGGATCTTGCCGTACCGGCTCTGGCGGGCCTCGGTCCGGAAGCGGTCCATGCCGGCGTGCACGGTCGGGCTGTCCGCGGTCGGCCGGGTGACGGAGATGGGGCCCGCGGTGGGGATCGTTCCCGAGTCCGCCGCTTGGATCGTGATCTGCAGCTGCGCCAGCACCTTGGCGATCGGCGTCACCCACCCGATACCGCTGGCGGCCGTCCACTCCACGGCGGTCGCGTTGGCCGGCGGCTTGTCCCCAGCGCGGATCAGCATCCCGACGACCTTGTTCTCGTGGTTGATGACCACGCTGCCGGAGTCACCGCCCTGGCCGAACCTCAGCTCTCGCTTCCGCTGCACGTAGGGGTCGTAGCTCTCACCCGGCGCGGGTCGCGGCAGGACCATGTACTGGTTGATGTTCGGCAGCGTGTCGGCGATCGCGTCGAGGTAGGACGTGTTCAGCTCGGGCCAGACCAGCGGGCTCACCGCACCGCTGCCGCCTTCGACGTAGGTGGCGTTGAACGCCGGTGTCCTGGTGACGATCGTTCCCCAGTGCACCTGCTTGTCGACCGGGCTGTAGAACCGCAACAGGTGCTGGGGTTGGGGCGCGGTGCCGAATGGCGGTGGCTTCTGCACGCCGGGGTCGCTTCCCTGGGGCGTGCCCGCGATCACCACGTTCATGCCGAGGATGCGGTTCTCGAACTGGATGCCGGGCGCGAGCCGGCCGATCGCGCAGTCGGTCTCGGCGCCGTCGCGGACCGGCTTCGGCTCGCCGGCGACGTTGATCCGCACCGGCCGGAAGCCGGTGACCCAGTCGAGGCTGGTCCTGGCGATCACCGGCATCTTGCTGCACGTGGAACTGGCGCCTTCCTGCTGGACCGCGACGTCGGTCCGGGTCGGCGCGTCACCGAACAGCACGTGCGCGCAGCCGAGCATCACCGCTACCCCCGTGCCGAGGGGACCGCCCGCCGTCCGCGCGATGCAGCCGAGCGCGCCTTTCGCACCCGTCTCGGTCCTGAGTCCCATGCCCGGTTGGTAGACACTCATCGCCCCTCCGTCCGAATACAGGCGGGTTCGAGCCCGAGATGGTCCAGGGCGGGCAGTGCCGGGCAGGCGATGCCGTAGCCGGCGGCGTTGACGCCCCACAGGAAACCGACGAGCCGCTCGTCGTCGAGCAGCGCCGCGCCGGACTCGCCCGGCGCGCAGAACCAGCGGTCCTCGAGATCGGGCCGGACCAGGAGCTGACCGGGTGCCTGGCGCTGGTCGCCCTCGAAGCTGGGCAGCTCGCAGTGGGCGTCGTCGACCACGACCCCCTCGGTCCGGCCGGTGATGGCGGCGTCCTTGTGGACGTGGCGGCCAACCTCGGCCACGCCGGTCGCGTTGGGGGCCGCCGCCAGCGATCGCCGGACCACGTCGGGAAGACCGTGCGCCAGCTCGCCCACCGCGCAGTCGACGAAGTACGTCCGCCCGGCGTGGGTGACCCGGCCGCACAGCCCGTGGCTGGTCCGGCCGAGCTCGACGTGCTCGCGTGCCCACAGGTCGCCGAGCACCGCCCACACCCGGTCGCCGCGGGTGCCGCCGTGACCGAACAGGACGTGGTGGCAGCTCGCGAAGTACGCCGTGCCGCCGGTGCCGGTCAGCACCGCGCCGGTCGCACCGGGCACCCCTCTCTCGGTCACGATCGGAAGCATCGGGCGTCCGCCTGTTCGAGTGCCGCCAGCAGCGCCGGGATGGACGTCGCCCGCTGCGCGAGCGCGACGATGTCGTCGCCGTGCGCGAGTACCGCTTCGCGCAGCTCCTGGTCGCCCTCGCGGAGCAGCACCTCGCGCATGCGCCGCAGCGACTCGCTCAGCGCGACCCCGTTGATCTCCCTCGGCAGCACGCCGTCACCACGTTGCTGCCCCCGCAGCAACGCCGCGGCGAACGCCGGCCCCTGCGCGCGGTGCCAGGCCACCATGACCCGGCGGTGTTCGTGCACCAGGTGGGCGATCCGCTCGCCGTACCGGCGCACCAGGTCGAGCAGCTGGCGCCCGGCGGGCACCCGGGAGAGGGCGGCCTCGAGGTCACGCGTCACCTCCGCCGGCGGCACGAGGTCCACGTCGGTCACCACGGGACCGGCCGTCAGGGTGCCCGGCGGGATCACACCGTCCGATTCGGACAGTCCCATCTTGTGGAAGACCGGCCGGATGTAGGCGATCATGCCCTCACCGCTCGACAACCGTGCCGTGAACGGGTCCTTCGCCGTCTTGATGTCGATGAACGGGGTCGCCCACAGCAGCCCCACGATCTTGCGCTCGGTGTCGACGACGACGGAGCCGGAGTCGCCCGGCTGCGTGAAGACGGGTCCGTGCAGGCGCAACGTGCGCCGGCTGCCGCTCGGCGTGATCTCCGCGGTCAACGGCTTGCCCTGGAAGAAGTTCTTGATGTCCTGCTCGTTCTGGTCGGGGGCCAGCTCGAACTTCTCGTCGTAGTCGTAGGCGTGTGCCGGGTCGGGCCGGACGAGGAACTCCCACGACGTGATCAGCTGCTCCGGGACGCCAACCTTGATCATCCGGAACATCGCGGTCACCGTGCCCTTCGTCAGGCCGGTCGTCGCGCCCCGCTTCTGCACGTTGATCAACTCGATGGGATGTGGCGGCGTGCCGGTCAGCGGCACCCCGGAGATGTCCCGCAGGCCCTGGTCGAGCGGGCCGATGCCATCCACCACGTTGCTGCCGGTGACGCCCGCCCTGATCTCCGCGATCGTGGCGTCCACGTGGAACTTCTTGTTCTCGAAGTCGATGAAGTCGTCGACACCGAGCGGGTTCTGCGCGACGATCCGGGCGATCGGGTTGTTGCACTGCAGCTCGGAGCACGTCTTGCGTTCCGGGCTGTACACGTCGAGGGTGTCGGGAGCGAGCCACGAGTCGTCGTGGAGAACGTGCTGGTTCGTCAGCAGGAAGCGCACGGCATTCTTCTTCACCAGCAGGCCGAGCGTGCCGGAGCCGACGCTCTCGCCCGGCACGTGTCGTTTGATCTGCTTTCCCGGCACCAGCGTCGGCCCCTTCGCCGGCGCGACGTCACCGGGATCACCGGTGATCACATCGGTGGGAAAGCCGCCTATCTCCGCGGGAATCCGCTCGTCCGCGGCCAGCTCGTCGAGCGGCCGTTTTCCCGCGACGTGCACTCGATAGGCCAGGGTCGGCACGACCTCACCCGCGGTTTCCCGGAATCCGAAAGCGACACCGAGAACGCCGGGTATGCGCAGGAGTGCGGTCATATTTCGCTCATGATCACGCATGACCTGCTCGCCAGAACCGCTGCCGACATCCATGATTCCGGCCCCCTTCACCCCAGCAGCCGGCCGTCCCGAGACAGCACATCAATGTAGCGTCTGCCGCCCGCCAATGGCTACAAGTAATTCAATTCCTCGGGTCCGCGAATTCAGGATTCGCTCTCGTGTCGAAGTCCGCTACGGTCGGCTCCCGTGACCCATCCAGGCTTCGACTCGTACCTGATCTGCGCGACGCCACGCACCGGAAGTACCTTGCTGTGCGGTCTGTTGAAGTCGTCCGGAGTCGCCGGCCGACCGGCCTCCTACTTCAACCGCCGGGGCCTACATGACTACGCCGACGCCTGGCGGATAGCCCGGCCTCGCGACGGACGGATCGACGAAGCGTACGTTCGAGCGGCGCTGGCCGCCGGCCGGACATCCAATGGTGTCTTCGGCGGCAGGATCATGGCCGAGACGCTGCCGGAACTGATCGGTGACCTTGCCGCTGACGCTGGTTCGGTAGTGTCCGATGTGGAGCTGTTGAGCGCCAAGCTGGGCCGGCTCGAATTCGTTCACCTGCGCCGGCGGGATGTCGTGGCGCAGGCGGTGTCGTGGGCGAAGGCGCGGCAAACCCATTTCTGGCATCCGGACGAGGCCGTCCAACCCGGAGGCCGGCGTCCGCACTACGACGAGGAGCTGATCGGCCGGCTGGTCGCCGCGATCGAGCAGTTCGAGGCGGAGTGGACCCGCTGGTTCGCCGCCCACGGCATCGTGCCCCACGAGGTCGTCTACGAGGAGCTGGCGGCGGACCCGCTGCGCACCGCACACGCGGTGCTCGACCATCTCGGCCTGCCCGTGCCGCCGGGCCGGCAACTGGTGATCGGGCACCGTCGGCAGGCCGATCACGTCAACGCCGACTGGGCGGCGAGGTTCAGGGCGCACTGAATGCGCGTTACCCGGGTGACGTTCGTCAACGCCAGTACCCGCAGGTCGTCGACCGGGCCATGCTGGTGCGGTGAATCGCTACCTGCTCGACAACAGCCGCCCGGAGGCGGGCGAACGGTTCGCCGCGCTCGCCGAGCTGTTCGATCCGTCGACGTTCCGCCACCTCGAGGACGTGGGGCTCGGCGCAGGGTGGCGGTGCTGGGAAGTCGGCGCCGGCGGGGGCTCGGTGCCGCACGGCCTGGCCCAGCGGGTGGGGACGAGCGGGTGGGTGCTGGCCACCGACATCGACGTGTCGCACCTCGAGCCCGCGGCCGGCGGCGCGCTCGAGGTGCGCCACCACGACGTGACCCGCGACCCGCCGCCGGCGCAGACGTTCGACCTGGTCCACGCCCGCCTGGTGCTGGTCCACCTGAAGGACCGCGCAGCCGCCCTGCAGGTCATGATCGATGCGCTGCGGCCAGGCGGCTGGCTGGTGATCGAGGACGGGGACCCCGCGCTGCAGCCGCTCGCCTGCCCGGACGAACGCGGCCCCGCCGAGGAGCTGGCGAACCTGCTGCGCACCCGGATGCGCACGCTGATGGCCGAGCGCGGCGCGGACCTCGCCTACGGCCGCACGCTGCCCCGGCTGCTGCGCGAGTCAGGCCTGACCGACGTCGGCGCGGACGCCCACTTCCCGATCGCGTCACCCGCCTGCGCCGTCCTGGAGGCGGCCACGGTCCGGCACGTCCGCGACCAGCTGCTGGCCGCGGACCTGGCCACGCCCGAGCAGCTCGACACCCATCTCGCGAACCTCACCCGCGGCGACCTGGACCTCATGCTCGCACCGATGATCACCGCCTGGGGCCGCAAGGCGGCCTAGGTCTGGCCGGCTCTCTCAGGAGCGGCGGCGGGGTCGCCCGTACCGGCCGGATCGAGGTGCGCCGGCCGTGCGCCGCCGCGACCCGGTGGCGGGCTTGCCCGCGGCGGCCTTCCGGGGCTCGGCATCGGTGCGCGCTGCCGGGGCCGGTGGGCGGCCCCGGGTGCTGTTGGGTGTTCGCCCGCGCACGACTCCGATGAACAGCTCGATGACGTCGGTGGTCTCGTCCTCCACCCACGACAGCGCGACGCGCGACTCCGGTGCCTCCGGGAACGGCCGGTAGGTGACGTCGCGGCGGTGGTGCAGCCGGGCGAGCGACTGCGGGACGACGAGCAGTCCGGCGCCCGCCGCCACCAGCTCGACGGCCGCCGCCGTCGTGGCCGGCTCCTGGCGCGCCCGTTGCCCGGGCGGCGCGGGCCAGGGGAGGACGTCGTCCCCGGGGTGGAGCAGCACCTCGTCGGCCACGTCCGTGGGGGAGACCTCGTCGGCCGCGGCCAGGAAGTGGTCCTTCGGCATGACGATCACGGTCTGCTCGGTGTAGAGGGGGATCGCGTGCAGGCCCGTCCGGTCGATCGGCAACCGCAGCAGGGCCGCGTCGGTGCCACGGTCGCGCACAGTGGCGGCAGCGTCCGCGGCGGCCACCTGGCTGAGCGTCAACGGGATCCCGGGGGACCGCTCGCGCCAGATCCGGACCCACTTGTCGGGCGTCACTCCGGGGACGTACGCGAGCCGGAACGGGGGCGGCACGTCCGGGCCTGTCACCGGTTCAGGTTACCGGGCGTGATCGGAGTGGCCGGGTGTGCCCGTTACCATCGGCCGCATGACGTCGCACAAGACGCCCCAGACGATGAAACCCGCGACCGCGGCGAAGAAGCTGGGCGTGTACCTCGAGGCCACCCCGCCGGAGTTCCGGGAGGGTGTCGTCTCGCGCGACGAGCTGAACGTCCTGCAGGCCGACCCGCCCGAGTGGCTGCGCGAGCTGCGCCGCAACGGTCCGCATCCCCGCCAGGTCGTCGCGGCGAGGTTGCGCGTGTCGATCAGCGGCCTCGCGCGCGGGGGAGTCACCGAAGCCCTGACGAGCGCGCAGATCGAGGAGCTGAAGGCGAGCAACCCCGACTGGCTACGGCGGGAACGGGCCGTCCAGGCCGAGGTCAGGGAAGAGGAGGCGCGCCACAAGGCGGCCCGACGTGAGGCCTAGCGGTCCCCAGTCTCGCTAGTATCCGGCGGATATGGACGCGAATGCGCTGGCCGACCGGCTGTTCCGGAACGCGACGGGGACGCTCGAACTGTATGCGGTCTATCTCGGCGAGCGGCTGGGGCTCTACCGCGCGCTCGCCGGCGGGGAAGCGGTGACCTCGACTGAGCTGGCCGCGCGCACCGGGGTCGCCGAGCGGTACGTGCGGGAGTGGCTCGAGCACCAGGCCGTGACCGAGCTGGTCGAGGTCGACGACCCGCGGGCGGACGCGCTCGCGCGGCGCTACCGCTTGCCGGCCGAACACGTTCCAGTACTCACCGACGAGGACGACCTGCGCTACGGCACCCCGGTGAGCATCGACCTGGTGCGGATCGCGCGCCGGCTCGCCTCGCTGGTGGACGCCTACCGGGACGGCGGTGCGCCACCGCCGACCCCCTGGGAGCCGGAGGGGCGGGCGAACCCCAACCGCGCCCGGTTCATCAACCTGCTCGGTGCCCAGTGGCTCCCGGCGGTGCCCGACGTCGACGCGCGGCTGCGGGCGGACCCGCCGGCCAGGGTCGCCGACCTCGCCTGCGGCACGGGCTGGTCGAGCATCGCGATGGCGCAGGCCTACCCGAAGATCCTCGTCGACGGTCTCGACCTCGACGAGGACGCCATCGCCGCTGCGCGGCGCAGTGCCCAGCAAGTCGGTGTCGCCGACCGGGTGCGCTTCTCGGCCACCGACGCCGCGCTGCTGCCGTCGGAGCACCGGTACGACCTGGTGACGATCCTCGAGGCACTGCACGACATGAGCCGGCCGGTCGACACGCTCCGCACGGCGCGGGACCTGCTGACCGGCGACGGCACGGTGCTCGTCGCGGACAACCGGACCCACGACGAGTTCACCGTGCCGGCGACCGAGCGGGAGCGCCAGGAATACGGCTGGAGCCTGGTCAGCTGCCTGCCCGGGGCGATGGGTGACCCCGGCACCGCGGCGACGGGCGCCATCATGCGCCCGGCCACGCTGCGCCGCTACGCCACCGAGGCCGGCTTCGCCGACGTGCGGGTGCTGCCGATCGACACCGACTACTGGCGGTTCTACCAGCTCGTCCGGTGACCGAGGACGATCTCACCCGGCGGTTCAGGTGAGGATCTCGACGTACCCGTCGGTGCCGTTGACGCGGATCCGCTGCCCGTCCTCGATCAGCCGGGTGGCTCCGTCGACGCTCACGATGGCGGGCAGGCCGTACTCCCGCGCGATCACCGCGCCGTGCGTCATCAGGCCGCCGACCTCCGTCACCAGGCCGGCGACGGCGACGAACAAGGGGGTCCAGCTCGGGTCGGTGTAGGCGGTGACCAGGATGTCGCCGGTCTCGAGGTCGGCCTGCGCCATGTCCACGACGACACGGGCCCGGCCCTCGACGGTGCCGGCCGAGACCGGCAGCCCGGCCAGCGCGCCGGGTGGGGCGTCCTCGCGCCGGTACTCGCCGGTGATGGCCTCGCCGTCCGACGTGAGGACCCGGGGCGGGGTGAGCGCCTCGTAGGACCGGAACGCCTCCCGCCGCTCCTGGACGAGCTCGTCGTCCACCGCGTCGGTGCGCACGACCTCGCGGAGCTCCTGGAGCCGGAGGTAGAAGATGTCGTCCTCGGCGCGCAGGGTGCCGGACCGGACGAGGCGCCCGGCTTCGGCCAGCAACGCCCGCTTGTAGACGAAGTAGCGGCTGATCATCCCGTACTTGGGGTACTCCCGGTAACCGGCGAAGGTGCGGACGCGGTCGATCATCCGCTTGGTCTCCTCGGCCTTCGCCTCCCCGTCGGGCAGGGCGCGCAACCGCGTGAGCACCTCCTGCTCCTTGCGCCGAGCCTCCTCGCGTCCCTGGTCGAAACGTCGCTTGCCGGCGCCCGCCTCGAAGTTCCTGATGTTGCCGAGGATCGTGGGCACCAGCGTGGCGGGGCGCTCGCTCCAGCGCGGTCTGGTGATGTCGATCTCGCCCGCGCAGCGCATGCCGTACTCGTCGAGGTAGCCCCGGATGGCGTCCCGGGCCGCTGGTCCGCCGGTCAGTCCGGCCAGCTCGTCCAGGAAGCCGTCGTCCTCGCGGCCGTCGTCCACCACCTGCTGCAGGAACGCCACGACGTCGGCGTGCGGCCGGATCGTGTCCGCGACGTCGAGCAGTGCCAGCCCCATCTCCGACGTGACGTTGTGGGGTACGGACTGGGTGAGCACGTCGGCCGCGTCCCGCTCGCCGAGCCACGTCTCGAGGTGGTCGTTGAGCCACCAGGTCGTCTCCATCGCCGCCATGATCGCCTGGTTGCTCCGCGGCGCGAACAGGATCCGCTTCAGCTCGGCGATGTCGGCCAGGATGAAGTCGAGCAGCGCCGGCCCGGACAGGGGCCCGATCTCGCGCCGCAGGGTGGCGATGGACGCCCGGTTCTGCGCGATCAGGTCGGTGACGATCGCCGGATCGGTCTCGATCGGCGCGGCCGTGCCACCAGTGGGCAGGCCGCCGACGCTGCTGCCGCCGCCATTGCCCTCGTCCGGGCGCAGCCGGATGAAGTCGCCGCGGTCGAGGACGGTCTGCAGCGCGTCCCGGATCAACGGGTCGGACCGCTCCGCGTTCCCGAGGAAGCCCGCGCGACCCGCGGGCGTCGCCAGGAGGGGGGCGACATCGACGAACAGCCGCCCGCCCGCCTCGTGCATCGGGCGCGGGGTCGTCAGCTGCCACAGGGACAGCCCCAGCGGCTTCATCGCGTCGGTCATCATCTGCTGGTGACCGACGGAGATGTAGACGTGGTTGTCCTGGTCGTCGGTCGCGGGGACGGGGAACAGGGTGGTGATCGGCCGGCTCTGGACGATGTGGAACTCGTCGCCGACCAGGCACCATTCGATGTCCTGGGGCCGGCCGAAATGCGCTTCGATCCGCCGGCCCAGCCGCACCAGGCGCACGACCTGAGCATCCGTCAGCGCCGCCCGCGACTGCCGCTCCGGCTCGATCGGCGTTTCCTCGGTACCGCCGCCCGGCAACGCGTGGACGGCCAGCCGCTTGGCGCCGACCGCCGTGGTGACGATCCGGTCGTCGCGCACCGTGTACACGTCCGGGGTCAGCAGACCGGACACCAGTGCCTCGCCCAGCCCCCAGCCGGCCTCCACGGTGGCGAGCTTCCGGTTCGACGTCACGGGGTCCGCGGTGAACAGGATCCCGGCTGCCTCGGGGAACACCATCCGCTGCACGACCACGGCCATCCGCACGGTGCGGTGGTCGAAGCCGTTGCGCCGCCGGTAGGTCACCGCCCGCTCGGTGAACAGCGAGGCCCAGCACCGCTGGACGTGCCGCAGGACCTCCGCCGGGCCCACGACGTTCAGGTACGAGTCCTGCTGGCCGGCGAAGGACGCGGTCGGCAGGTCCTCGGCCGTCGCGCTGGAACGCACCGCGCAGGCGGTCTGCTCGCCGAGCCGGGCGAGCGACTCGCTGATCGCCGCCACGAGATCGTCGGGCATCGCGACGCCTTCGATGACGCCGCGGATCTCCGCGCTCAGCGTGCGGATCGCCGCTTGGTCATCCGGCGCCACGCGTGACAGCAGGTCGAGCTGATCGTCGATCGACGGCGCCGCGGCCATGATCCGCCGGAAGGCGCCCGTCGTCACGCAGAAGCCGTCCGGCACGCGAACGCCGTCGATCCGCGAGAGCTCGCCCAGGTGCGCCCCCTTCCCGCCGACCTCCGCGACGGTCGTCCGGTCGATCTGCTCGAAACCCAGCACGTAACCCAATTCCGTTGCTCCATCGTTCGTCGGGTGGTTCGCGAGGCGCAGTATGGAACAAGATCCGGCTCCTCATGAGACGCGCGGATCTGCTATAAACTGAAAGGGGTAGGGAGCAGTGCGTGCCGTGACCGCCAGCCCGACCCGATCTCCCCGATCTCATTCCGCGTAGTGCCACTTGCGGGCGGTTCGCCGCGAGCGCGGCTGGACGCTCGCTATACAGTCGTCGTGGCGATGGCCTGCGGAATTGGCTCGGCAAAGGGGCACTCGTGGCGGCAGTGGGTCGGCAGGTCCGGCGTGACGCGCCGCCGTGACCGACGGGCTCGGTTCGCGGGTACGAGCGGCCCGGATTCGCCACGGGCTGAGCCAGCGGAAGCTGGCCGAGCGGGCCGGTGTCGCGCTGCGCACCGTGCGGGACGTCGAGGCCGGGCGGGTCGCCGCGCCTCGCGAGCGGACCGTGACCGCATTGCTGGTCGGCAGCGGCGAGCTCTGCACGTTACGCGTGCTCGGCCCGGTCGAGATCGATCGCGCGGGCCGCGCGGCACCGGTGGGCTCCGCAATGGAAGCGGGCGTGCTCACGGTGCTCGCCGCGTGCCTGGGTGAGGCCGTTGCGGGCACCGAGATCGCGGCCGCGCTGTGGCCGCGCACCCGCCCGGCGAGCTGGGCCAACCTGGTGCAGACCTACGTGTCGAGGCTGCGCCGGCGGCTCGCCCCCGACGGGATCGCCGCGACCGGCGCCGGGTACCGCCTGGACCTGGCCCCGGCCCGGGTCGACGCGGCGCGGTTCCGGGACGCCATGGCGCCGGCACGCCCGGCCGACGCCGGCGCGCTCGAGCGCGCGTTGCGGGAGTGGCGCGGGCCGATCGGGACCGGCGCGGCGGCCGGTGCGGCGGCGCACCCCGCGGTCGCCGCACTCGAGTCGGCCCGGATCGGGGCCGCGGTGCGCTTCGCCCGCCTCGCGCCGCCCGACGGCCGCGCGGCCGCCGCGGTGGAGCTGCTCGCCCCGCTCGCCGCGGCACATCCCGCCCACCGCGAGCTGTGCCGCGGCTTCGCCGGGCTCGTCGCCGGGCGACCGAACCCCGAGATGTCCGAAGTGGACGATCGGGCGGGCGGCGCGCTCGCCATCCGCCTGCTCGGGCCGGTGTCCGGGTCCGTCGCCGGGACCCGGCTCCGGATCGCCGGCACGTTCGGCCGGACCGTGCTCGCCGCCCTTGCCCTCGAACCCGGGCGCACGGTGTCGGTGGATCGGTTCATCCAGCTCCTGTGGGACGGCCACCCGCCCGCCACCGCGCGCGAGCAGGTCCACACCCAGGTCTACCGGCTGCGGCGAGCGCTCGGGGCGGCCGGCGTGGCCGACGCCCTGGACACGGTTCCGGTCGGCTACCGGCTGCGGGCCGAGCGCGTCGAGACCGACATCGCCGCCGCGAGCGTGACCCTGGCCCGTGCCAGGGCCGCGCTGGCCGCCGGCCGGCCCGCCGACGCGGTCGCCGAGTACCGCCACGCGGAGGCGCTCTGGCACGGGCCGGCGCTCGGTGGCGTCACCGCCGAGCTCGCCCGGGCGGACGCGCCGCGGCTGACCGAATGGCGCCAGGCGATCACCGAGGAACGGGTCGCGGCCGCCCTCGACTGCGAGCCATCCGGGGCGCTGCTGCCCGAGCTGGACGCCATGATCGAGGCGCACCCGCTGCGCGAGGAGCTGCACCGGCTGCGGATGGTCGCCCTCTACCGCGCCGGGCGGCGCGGCGACGCGCTGCGTGCCTTCGGCACCGCCCGCACGATCCTGCGCCGGGAGCTCGGCCTGGACCCGTCCCACGCGCTGCAGGAGCTGGAGGCGGAGATCCTCAACGACGGCACCGGCCCGCCGGCGGTGGCCGGTCCCGTGCCCGCCCAGCTGCCACCGTCCGCGTCCGGGTTCACCGGGCGCGCGGCGGAAACGGCCATGCTGCACCGGCTGCTCACGAGCCCGCCGGACGCCGCCCGCGTGGCCGTGCTGTCCGGCATGCCCGGCATCGGCAAGACGGCCCTCGCCGTGCACGCCGCCGCCCGCGCGACGGCCTGCTTCCCGGACGGCTGCCTCTACGCCGACCTGCACGGCGCCGCCGGCACGCCCCGCGCGGCGTTCGCCGTGCTGGGCGACCTGCTGCGTTCGCTCGGGGCGTCCCCGGCCGGGCTCGCGCAGGACGTGGCGGGCCGCGCGGGGGAGCTGCGCACGCGCACCGCCGGGCGGCGGGTGCTCCTGGTGCTGGACGACGCGCTGGACGAGGCGCAGGTGGAACCCCTGCTGCTGGCCGGTTCCGGCTGCGCGACGGTGATCACCAGCCGGTCCAGGCTGCCCGGGCTCGACGCGCCGTGCCGGGTGAGCCTGGCCCCGCTCGCGGACGACGCGGCGCGCGACGTCCTCACCGGCTGCGCCGGGGTGGACCGCGTGGCGCGGGACCCGGCGGCGGCCGGCGAGATCGTGCGGGCGTGCGCCGGGATGCCGCTCGCGCTGCGGATCACGGGTGCCCGGCTGGCGAGCCGGCCGGACCTGACGACCGCGGACGTGGCGGCGCGGCTGCGCGACGCGGACCTGCGGCTGGGCGAGCTCGCCGCGGGGCGGCGCAGCGTGCGGGCGAGCCTGGCCGGCAGCCACCGGCTGCTGTCCACCTCCGCGCGTGACGTGCTCGCCGAGGTCTCCAGGCTGGGCGCGGGCGCCGCGACCTGGATGGTCGCCGCGCTGCTGGAGGTGCGGGCGGGGGAGGCCACGCGGGTCGTGGACGAGCTCGTCGGGCTGCACATGCTCGAGGCGGCGGCGAGCCCGGCCGGCCTCGGCCCGCGGTACCGCCCGCACGACCTCGTGCGGGTCTACGCGGCCGCCGGCGAGCGGACCGGCCGTGACGTCGCCGTGCTCGAGCGGCTGCTGGTGCGCGCGGTGGCGATCGCCGCGGTGGCGCGCACGGCGCTCACCGGTGCGCCGTCCAGCGCGTTCGTGCTCGGCCTGGTGGAGCGGGACCAGGCAGGCGAGGAGTGGTTGCCGCCGGCCCGCGAGGACCCGGAGCGCTGGTTCGCCGGCGAGCGCGGCGTGCTGCTCGCCCTCGTGCACGCCGGGGTGGCGTGCGGCCTGGTGGCCCCCGCCGCGGCGCTGCTGGAGTCGACCACGTCCTTCCTGATCCGCCTCAACCTGCTCGACGAGCTCGCCGCCGCCGCGGACGCCGTCACCGCGGCGGCCACCGGCACGGGTGTGGCGGCGACGGTCAGCGCGACCATCGCCCAGGCGCAGGCGGCCCTGCACCGCACCGAGCTGACCGAGGTGTGCCGGCTGCTCACCGGCGTGCTGCCCCAGGTGACCGAGCTGTCCGAAGTGGACCCGACGACCGCGGCGGTCGTCTGGTCGCTGCTGGCGGTGGCGCGCGAGGGACGCGCGGACATCGCCGGCGCCGTCGACGCGCTGCACCGCGCGCTGGCCTGCTACCGGCGGCTCGACGACACCCGCGGGCGGTGGGTGTGTCACACGTGGCTCGCGCGGATCGACGAGTCGCATCGCAACCGGCTCGAGGCCGCCGACGAGCACGTCCGGGAGGCCGTGCGGCTCGCGAACGCGCTCGGCGACTGGCGCGCGATCTCGATGACGCTCGTCCAGGCCGGCCGGGTGCGCCTCCGGCTGGACGACCCCGACGGGGCCGCGGACTGCGCCGAGCAGGCCCTGGAGCTGGTGACCCGCCACGACGACCCCGTCGGCGAGGTGTGGTGTCTCGTCCTCGCCGCGGACGTGGCCACCTACCGGGGCCGGCTCGACGACGCGCACCGGATGGCCGGCCGCGCCCGGTCCACCGGCCGCGAGACCGGGCGGCCCGACGCGGAGGCGGCGGCCACCGTCCAGCTCGCCGCGGTCGAGCTGGCGCGGGGCGACCTGGCCGCCGCGCGGGCCGCGGCGACGGCGGCGCTCGCGCTGCACGACCGGTTCGACAGCCCGGTCGAACGGCGGGCGGCACAGGCGATGCTGGCCGCCGTGGACGCGGCCGGCGAGAGCCGTCGTGCAGGCGAGCGATAGCCGGGTCACCGACGATCGCCTGGTTGTTTTCCGTCCACCTCCTGAAGGAGAAGCCGATGATTCGCCTGTTCACCGCCGTCGGAGACCGCCTGCTCGGCATGTTCCTCGGCAACGTCGAGGCCGGTGCCTGCGTCCCCGAGGCCGGGGACAAGTGCTGCCGCAACTGGGGCCACTTCGACTGCTACGGCTCCTGCGTCGGGTAGTCCCCAGCCCGGGTCCGCCCCGCCGGTCGCGCTGCGGGGCGGGCCCGGGCATCCGTCGATCCCTTGGGAGCCACCATGTTCGCCTCGCAGTTCGTGCTCACCGCCCGGATCGTCCTCGGCGTCGTGTTCGCCGTCGCCGCGGCCGGGAAGCTGAGGTCGCGGCAGCGGTTCACCGAGTTCACCGCCTCGCTCGCGCCGCTGCGCCGGCCCGGCACCGACTGGCGTCCGGTGGCTGCCGCCGTCGCGGCCGGGGAGGCGGCCACCGCGATCCTGCTGGCGTTGCCCGGCACGACCGCCGCCGGGCTGGCGGCCGCGACGGCGCTGCTCGTCGCGCTGTCCGCCGGCATCGTCGCGAGCCTGGCGCGCGGGCGCGAGCTGCGTTGCCGGTGTTTCGGCACCACCGGCGCCACGTTGCGGGCGACCCACGTCGTGCGCAACGGCGCGCTCGCGGTGCTGAGTGCTGGCGCGCTGCTGTCCCACCTGACCGTGCCGCCCGCCGGCATCCCGTTCGACCTCGCGGCGCCGGCCGTACTCCTCGGCGCGTTCCTCGCCCTCGTCGTCCTGCGCTGGGACGACCTCACCGACCTGCTCACGCCCGTCCACCGGACCTGAAGTCCTCGAAAGGCTCGCCATGTCGCTTCTCGTCGTCTGCGTCGTCATCCTGGCCGTGCTGACGCTGCTCAACATGTCGCTGTCGGCGGCGATCGTCCGAACGATGCGCGCGGGCCGCGGCGCGCCCGCGGACCTGCCCAAGGCCGGCGACACCGTCGCGCCGTACTCGGTGCCCGCGCTCGACGGCGGGTCGATCGACGGGCCCCCGCTCGGCGACACCCTCGCCGTGTTCGTGACTCCCACCTGCGGGCCGTGCGCCACGCTGCTGGAGACGTGGCCGGAGCGGGTGGCCGAGCTGCCCGAGGACATCGTCGCGTTCGTGATCAACACCTCGTCCGAGGAGGAGGCCGCGGCCTACGCGGCGAAGCTGGGCCCGCGGGTCCGCACCGCGGTGGTCGGCCGGGACAGCGACGTCGCCCGGGCGTTCGGCGTCGGCGACGTCACCCCGACGCTGGTACGCCTGCGCGACGACGTGGTCGAGAAGGTCGGGCACTCGGTCGACCGCGTGCTCGGCGGCCGCGAACGAGTCGCCCGGTGACGACGCGGCCGGCCGCCAGGCTGGCCGGCGCGGCGCGCACGGCGCTGGCCCTGTCCTGGCGTGCCGCGCCGGGCGCCACCCTCGTGCTCGCCGGGCTCACCGCCCTCACCGGCGGGCTGCCCGCGCTGTCGGCCTGGCTGGGCAAGCTGCTATTCGACGAGCTGACCGCCGGTGGTTCGGCGAGCCCGGCCCGGGTGGTGTGGTGCGCGCTCGGCGTGACCGCCGCGCTGGTGCTCAGCACGATCACGGCGAGCGCCGCCGGTTACGTCGGGGCGCTGATCCAGTCCCGGGTGACCGTGGCCGTCGACGACCGGCTGATCGGCGCGGTCGGTGGGCTGCGGGGGCTGGCCGAGCTCGAGGACCCGCGCTTCCTCGACCGGCTGCGGCTGGCGGAGGAGGCCGCCAGGGAGGCGCCGCCGGCGGTCACGGGGCTCGCGCAGGAGTCGATCCGCACGGCCGTCACCGTGGCGGGGTTCGGCGGCGCCCTGCTCGCGGTGTGGCCGCCGATGGCGCTCGTGCTGCTGGCGGCGGTGGTGCCGGCGGTCGTGTCGCAGCGGGCCCTGGGCCGGATGCGTGCGAAGAGCATCGAGGCCACGGCCGACAGCCAGCGGCGGCATCACCAGTACCGGTACCTCGCCACGGACCTGCGGGCGGCCAAGGAGGCGCGCCTGTTCGGCCTGACCCGGCTGTTCCACGGCCGGATGCTGGCGAGCCTGCGGGTGGCGCAGCGGGTCGCGGTGACGAACGCGCGCCGCAGCGCCGCCCTGTCCGCCGGGCTCGCGCTGCTGTCCGCGGCCGTCTCGGCGACGGCCATGGTGTTCGCCGCCCTGCGGGCCGTCGAGGGGCAGCTCACGATCGGCGACGTCACGCTGTTCACCGCCGCGGTGGCGGGCATCCAGTCCGCGGTGTCGGGCCTCGTGGCGACGGCGGGCCGGGCGCTCACCGCCCTGCACCTGTTCCGCCACTACGAGTCCATTGTGGACGCAAAGGACGCGCTGGCGCCCGGGACGCGGCGGGCGCCGGCGCTGCGCGACGGGATCGAGCTGCGCGACGTGTGGTTCCGCTACGAGGACGGGCCGTGGGTGCTGCGCGGCGTGAACCTCGTGATCCCGCACGGCCACGCGGTCGGGCTCGTGGGCCTGAACGGATCGGGCAAGTCGACGCTCGTGAAGCTGCTCTGCCGGTTCTACGAGCCGGAGCGCGGCAGCATCCGCTGGGACGGCACGGACATCCGCGAGTTCGACGTCGCCTCGCTGCGCGCCCGGCTCGGGGTCACGTTCCAGGACTACATGGTCTACGACCTCTCGGCGGCCGAGAACATCGGCGTCGGCGACGTGCGGCGCCTCGACGACCGCCCGGCGATCCGCGACGCCGCCCGGATCGCGCGGCTGGACGCGTACCTGACGGGCCTGCCTCGCGGCTACGACACCCTGCTGTCCCGCGCGTTCCTCGACGAGGACGACGCCGCGGGGAGCTCGCTGTCGGGCGGTCAGTGGCAGCGGATGGCGCTGGCGCGCGCGGCCATGCGCGACGATGCCGACCTCCTGATCCTGGACGAACCCAGCTCCGGGCTCGACGCGGAGGCCGAGCACGAGGTGCACGAGGCGCTGCGGGCGCACCGGGCCGGCCGGACGAGCCTGCTGGTCTCCCACCGGCTCTCCGCGCTGCGCGACGCGGACCGGATCGTCGTGCTGCGCGAGGGACGGGTCGCGGAGGAAGGCGGGCACGACGAGCTGGTCGGCGCCGGCGGCGACTACGCCAGGCTGTTCACCATGCAGGCGAGCGGCTACGTCGCCCGGGACCCGGCATGACCGGCGGGTGGGTGGCCGGCCTCGTCGTGCCGACGGCAGCTCCCGTCGTGCTCCTCGCGCTCGCGGTGCTCGTCGTGCGCAGGCGGTTCACCATCGCGACCGTGCGCGGGATCAGCATGACCCCGACGTTCGCCGACGGCACCCGCGTGCTGGCCGTGCGGCGGGCCGAGTACCGGCCGGGCGAGGTGATCGTGTTCCGCATCCGGCGAACGGCGCGCCGGGATCTGAAGTGGCGGATCAAACGGGTCGCGGCCGGCCCCGGCGACCCGGTTCCGTCGTGGATGCCCGGCGGCGCCGGCGCGGTGCCGCCGGGTCACGTGCTCGTCAGCGGCGACAACCCGCGCAGCCAGGACTCCCGCGAGCTCGGCTACATCCCGCACGCGCGGATCGCCGGCCGGGTGGTGCGCGTGTTGCCCCATTCTTGATCGTCGATTCTTGCGAATTCAATTCGTGTTTCCGGACGGGCTCCCGAAGTCACGCCTGTATAACAGGCACTCATGCCGCCCGGGCGCGTCGCGATGAGACTGACAACGGTTGGGTTTGGGGGATGCGTGGGGCCATGGACGAGCCGATACAGGATCGGGTCGGGCGAATGCGGGTCGTCGTCGTCTCGCCGGTGCGGATCTACCGGCAGGGACTGACGAGGCTGTTCGACGCGGAGGACGGGACAGAGGTGACGGGGTCCGTCGCCGACCCGGCGGCGGTCCTGCCGTTGCTCGACGAGCTCGGCGCGGACGTCCTTCTCCTCGACGTGACCGGAGAGCCGGCGGGCACGACACGTCCGGACGCGGTAGGCGGGCTCGCCGCGGCGACCGGGATTCCCGTTGTGGCCCTTGGTATCCGGGACCAGCCCGCCGATGTCGTGGCCTGCGTCGAGGCGGGGGTCGCCGGGTACGTGACCAACGACGGCACGTTCGCCGAGCTCGTCGGCACGCTTCGGGCCGCCACCAGGGGCGAGTTCGTCTGCCAGGCGCGGGTGACGGCCGGGATCGCGCTGCGGCTCGCCGCGCTCGCGCGGGAGCGGCGCCGTTCCCCCGTCACCCAGCTGACCTCGCGGGAGCTGGAGATCGTCACGCTCATCGACTCGGGGTTCTCCAACAGGGAGATCGCGTCCCAGCTCAGCATCCAGGTCGCCACGGTGAAGAACCACGTACACAACATCCTGGACAAGCTCGGCGTCCAGGGCCGCGGCGCCGCCGCGGCGCTGGTGCGCGGATACCAGGCCGCCACCTGAACCCATTCGTGGATCGGATCTGGATCCATGGATTCATGCGGCAGGTTCTCGATGCGAAGAAGATATGACGGAATGCGAGAAACCCCGTAACCACCGGGGTTGCGACGGCGATCGAGAAGAACACAAACCCTTCGCGAATGGAGATCTGTCATGGCTGGCTCGTATGTTCCGTCGACCAAGGTTGGGGCCGCTGGTCTGGGCGGCGCCGTTGCGACGATTTTCTGGCTCGTGGCCAGCCTTACCTTTTGGGAGGGCGTCTTTCCGGACGCGGCTCTGACGTCGCTGACCGGCTCCTCGGCGACGGTGCTGGCATTCTTGTTCGGCTACTTCACGCCCGCTCACGACGGCTGAGCTCGGGGATCTAGATCCACCCCGTCGCAAATCTGAATCCCGGGGTTCATGCGCTTCGTGCGCATTGTTGCAAGACTTCCCCTCGAGTGAGGTGGGGGGCCGATGAATCCGATACGAGTTCTCGTCGCGGATATGGCGGCCCTGGACCGTGACATCGTGCGGCGAATCGTGGGGGATCGTGCGGACATGACGATCGTGGGGACGGCCGACGGACCGGACGGGGTGGCAGAGCGCCTGGCCGGTGTGGACGTGCTGGTGCTGCCGGCTTCGCAACCGCGCCCGGTGTGCGACTACCTCGATCTCATGTGGACATACCCGCGGCTCGGCGTCGTGGCCGTGGACCGCGGCGGGCCGGTTCGGGCGCTGCGGTTCGCGTGCCGGGACACGCCGGAGCTCGAGTGGCCGGACGACCTCGTGCGGGCGATCCGGACCGCCGCCGGGAACTGACCGCCGCCGGGAACTGACAGAGGAGAAGAACAGGTATGGCCATCAGGATCAAGAGCCTGCTCGTGTCGGGCCCGGTCATGGTCCCACTGAACAGCGGGCTCACCGTGCGCCTGTCGCCCGGCCAGACGTCCGCCGAGCTCGCGGACGTCGAAGCGGCCGACAACCCCAAGGTGGACAAGCTCCGCGGGCGGGGCGCGATCGAGGTCGAGCCGGTCTCGGAGAAGAAGTCCGCGGCGTCCGCGGCCAAGCAGGACGACGGCACGACGTCGCGCAAGCGCCGCGCCTCGTCGGAGTGAGGAGACAGAAACCATGCCGACGCTGACCTATCCGGGCGTCTACGTCCAGGAGATCTCCAGCGGGGTACGGCCACTCGAGGCCGCGAGTACCTCGACGGCCGCCTTCGTGGGCCTGGCGCAGCGGGGGCCCGACGAGGCCACCCGGGTCACCAGCTGGGCGGAGTTCCTCCGCTTGTACGGGTCGTTCACCACGGACGGCTTCCTCGCACACAGCGTGTTCCAGTACTTCAACAACGGCGGGCGCCAGGCCTACATCGTGCGCGTCACCCGGTCCGACGCGGCGGCCGCGGTCGTCACGCTGAACAACCGGGCCACGGCCCCGGTGCCGGGCGTGACGTTCGCCGCGCGGAACAAGGGCGCGTGGGGCAACTCGCTGCTGCTGCAGATCGAGGACGGCTCGCTCGACCCCGGCAACCAGTTCAAGATCAGCGTCCGCCAGCAGGACGACCCGGCGTTCGTGCCGGCGAACGTGCTGGACACCGCGCCGCTGGAGACGTTCGACAACCTCGACATGGACCCGGCCTCGCCCGGCTACGTGGTCTCGGTGCTGGCACAGAACTCGACGCTGATCTCGGCGCAGGTGCTGTCGGGCAACACGAGCCTGCAGCGCGGCCTGCACCGGGGTGGCTTCGTGCCCGCGTCCAACCTGCCGCTGGGCGCCAACATCAGCTTCGGGATCAACGTGGACGGCGACGGGATGCAGGTCGTGAACCTGCCCGCCGCGGCCGGCACGGCGACCACGCTCGCCGCCGTCGCCACCGCGATCCAGACCGCCGTGCAGGGGCTGGTGAAGAAGAAGACGTCCACCGACGCCGCCGCGTTCAGCAACTTCGCCTGCACCGTCGAGACCGTCTCGGCGCAGACCCGGCTCCTGCTGCAGTCCGGCACCACGTCCAGCGCGACGTCGTCGGTGCGGGTGCAGCCGGCCGCCACCAACGACGCCACCAGCCTGCTCCGGCTCGGCCCCGGCGCGGGCGGGCGGTCCGAGGACGGCATCGCGGTCCGCCGGCCGGCACTCGCCAGCGTGGTGCAGGTCGGCGACGCGGCGCTCACCCCGCCCGTCGCCGCGCCGACCACGGCCGGCACGGACGGCGTCGCGGCGCTCGCCGAGACGTCGTTCAGCAACAGCTTCACCCGGCTCGACGCCATCACGGACTTCAGCCTGCTCGCCGTCCCCGGCGAGGGCACCCCGCCGATGGCCGACCTCGGCATGGGGTACTGCGCGAACCGGCCGCTGCAGGACGTGTTCTACCTCGCGGAGACGACCGACCACGACGACTCCGCCGCCGAGGCCGCGACCTTCCGCAACCAGCTCACGACCGCGAACTCCTACGGCGCGCTGTACTTCCCGTGGGTCAAGGCGCTGGACCCGACCGGCGCCTCGCGGACGCCGATCCTGCTGCCGCCCGCCGGCTACGTCGCCGGGCTCTATGCCCGCATCGACTCCGCGCGCGGCGTGTGGAAGGCACCGGCCGGCACGGAGGCGAGCCTCAACGGCGTCGTCGGGCTGGCCGCCGAGCTGACCGACGTGCAGCACGGCAACCTCAACCCCCTCGGGGTGGACGTGATCCGCCGCTTCCCGGGCGCGGGGGTGGTCGTCTTCGGCGCCCGCACCATCAGCTCGGACGCGGAATGGCGGTACGTCCCGGTGCGCCGCACCGCGATCATGCTGCGGGTCAGCATCTACAACGGCATCCAGTTCGCCGTGTTCGAGCCGAACGACGAGCCCCTGTGGGCACAGCTGCGGCTCAACGTCGGCGCGTTCATGACGCTGTTGTTCCGCCAGGGCGCGTTCCAGGGATCCACGCCTTCGCAGGCGTTCTTCGTCAAGTGCGACGCGGAAACCACCACGCAGGCGGACATCGACGCCGGGGTGGTCAACGTCCTGGTGGGATTCGCACCGCTGAAGCCGGCGGAGTTCGTAGTCGTCAAGATCAGCCAGAAAGCCGGGCTGGCATCCGGATAAGGAGTAGCGGCCGATGACCAAGTTCACCGTGAACACCACCAGGTTCGACCCGTACCTGGGTTTCCGGTTCAAGGTAATCGTCGACGGGCAGCCGGTGGCCGGCCTCAACAAGTGCAGCGCGCTCAAGAAGACCACGGAAGTGACGTCGTGGTACGAGGGCGGCGACGCGAGTGGGCCGCACAAGATCCCGGGCAAGACCAACCACGACGCGATCACCCTCGAGGCCGGCGTCACCTACGACACCACGTTCGAGGACTGGGCCAACAAGGTCAACAACTTCGCGGGCGACGCGTCGATGTCGCTGGCCACGTTCCGCAAGGACGTCAGCATCGAGGTCTACAACCACGGCGGCACGAAGGTGCTGGCGTACAACGTGTTCCGCTGCTGGGTGTCGGAGTACCAGGCGCTGCCGCAGCTCGACGCCGGCGGCAACGCCGTGATGATCAGCACGATCAAGCTCGAGAACGAGGGCTGGGTGCGGGACACGTCGGTCACCGAGACCAAGGAGACCTGACGGGATGGACCTGCTGCCGGGTGGCTACTGGGACGCGGACGGGCGGTTGCACCGGTCGTTCGAGCTGTCCGCGCTCACCGGCCGTGAGGAGGAGCTCCTCCTCACGGCCGGCGAGGGGCGGGAGACCGCGTCGCTGGTCACCTCGGTCCTGCGCAGCTGCCTGGTGAGCCTGGGCGATCTGGCGGCCCCGCTGCCGCCGTCCGTGGTGAGCTCGCTGCTGGTCGGCGACCGGCAGTACCTGCTGCTCCGGTTGCGGCAGCTGACGTTCGGGGACTCCGTGCGCGCGAACCTGCTGTGCCCATGGCGGGACTGCGGCGCGCGGGTGTCGGCGGACTTCTCGCTGGCGGCGGTCCCGGTCACCGCACCCGCGGAGCGCGCCCCGACGTTCACGGTGCCGCTACTGGACTCCACCGTCACGTTCCGCCTCCCGACCGGCGCGGACCAGGAGGCCCTGTCCGCGTTGGCGACGACCAACGAGGCCGAGGCGTTGACGCGGTTGCTGACCCGATGCGTGCCCGGCACCGCGGTCGCCGACCTGCCGTCGTCGGCCAGGGCGCAGCTGGCGGACCACATGGCTCGCCTGGCGCCGCACGTGGAGCAGACCATGGAGGTGGCGTGTGTCGAGTGTGGACGGACGTTCCTCGCCCCGTTCGACATCCACCGCTTCCTGCTCGGCGAGCTCCGCACCGACCGCGAGCTGCTGTACCAGGAGGTTCACTACCTGGCCTTCCATTACCACTGGAGCGAGACCGAGATCATGGCCATGCCGCGCGACAAGCGCCGCACCTACCTCGAGATCCTGGGCGACGCGATAGAGGTGCTGAACGGTGCCGGCTGAGGGATACCTGAGCGCCGTCCTGGCTGACGGCGCCACCCCGTTCCACCACGGTGGCCGGGTCCGCGAGCTGCTGGGCCTGCCACCCGCGGACGCGCTCGACTTCACCCCGGCCACCCCCCGCCCGGCCTTCGGCTACCTGCGCGGCGGCTACCCGCCGGCCGGACAGGGCAGGCGCGGACCGGACGACTGGGACGGCACCACCGCGGGTCCCCGGGTTCCGGACCTGGGCGACTGGCCGCACGCCGCCGACGAGTCGCCGGGCCCGCGGGTGGCGTTTCCGGAATGGCAGTCGCGGCCGCACTCACCCGCGGGCGATCGCGCGTTGCCGCAACGGCAGTCGGTTCGCCCGGCGCCTGCGGACAGCTTGCCGGCCGGTCGCGAACCCGCCGCGCCGGCGACGGCGGAGTCGCCGGCCGGGGCCGGTCCACCGGCCACGGGCATTCGGCCAGCGACCCCGGCGCCGGCGGACCTGCCCGTGCCGGCGCCCACCCGGGGGCACCCCGAACCGCGAACGCAAGCAGTCCCGGCAACACCCCGCCAACGACCCGCCGCGGCGCCGCCCGCGTCGACCGAGCCGATCATGCCCGCCGGTCGAACTGCCGAGCCGGCCGGCGCCGATACCGGTGACACCGGAGCGGGTGCGGGGTTCGCCGACGCTCCCGGTGGCGCGGGTGTGGCTGCGCCGCAGGTGGGTGTTCGGGTTCCGACCGGCGTGGGTGGTGCCGGGCTCGCCGATCCCCCCGGTGGTGGTGCCGGAGCGGACGATCCTCCGGCGGCCGAGGGCCCGTCTGACACCGGATCTGCCGGTGCCGCCGGCGGAGGTGGTGGGCCGGGGGCCTCCCGCGCCGCCGGACCGCCGGCCAGCCGGCCCGCCGGCCATGGGGCGCGGTCCGGATCGGCGGGGGTGCCGGCGCGCGCCGACGTCGAGGTGGCGGCCGGAGCCGAGATCATCGACATCCCTCCGGCCGGTGGGTTGCCGGCGGGGTTCGGGCGCGGCGCCGCGTCCGTTGCCGGAGCCGGTGGGCACGACGGCGGCCCGGCGGTCGTGAGCGCCGGCGGGCCTGGTCCCGGTCCGGCACCGGTCGACGTCTGGTCGGGTGAGCGCCGGCCGGGCAGGCGGGTGGTTGCCCCGCCGCACGAGCCGCCCGCGTCCCCGCCCGTGCCACAGGTGGTCGAGGCACCGCAGGTGGTGGTCGTGCACGAAGGACCCAGGACTGTCGCGTTCTGGGAGCGGCGGCACCTCAGCCGCATTCGGGTCGGGATCCTGCGATGAGCGCCTCGACCGCCATCGGCATGGTCAGTGCCTCCCTGCGGAACCTGCTCGTCGGGGAGATGCGGCTCAACCCCGGGCCCGAGGTCACCATTCTCGCGCCGGACGAGGCCGGGGGCGCCCGGCGCGTCAACCTCTTCCTCTACAAGCTCGCCGAGAACCCCTTTCTCAAGAACATGGCAGCCACCGTGCGGGCCGGGAGTCCCAACCAGCTCGTGCCGGCGCCGCTGTCGCTCAGCCTCTTCTACCTGCTGACGCCCTACGCGCCCAACGACGCGCTCACCGGGAACGCCACCGCGCACCAGATCCTCGGGGAGGCGATGCGGGTCTTCTACGAGAACCCCGTCGTGCCACCGATCTACCTCGACCCGGGGCTCGCCGACGCGCGGGAACGCCTGCAGATCGCCAGCAACGCCCTCGATCCCGAGGAGCTCAGCCGGATCTGGAGCACGTTCTCCCAGCCGTTCCGGCTCTCCGTGCTCTACCAGGTCTCCACGGTGCAGCTCGACCAGCTGCCCGCCGCCACCCGGCCGCTCGCCAACCGGGTCCGGCAGGTCGGGGTGCCGCAGGTGCGGGCGCCGCTCAACCCACCCACCGTCACCGCGATGGCGCCCGTAGCCGGGAGTGCCGGGACCACGATCACGTTCTCCGGCGAGCACCTCGCCGGGTGGCGCGCCCGGGTCGTCGTCAGCAGCCAGGTCGTCGTGCCCGGCCAGGACCTGACCGGCGACACCTTCACCGCCACCGTCCCGGCCGACCTCCTGCCCGGGTTCTACGAGGTGCGCGTCGACGTGGCCAAGCTGTCGCGCCGGACGTTCCTGTTCGAGGTCACCCCATGACCGCCTACCGGGACAACCTCGAGCACCTCGCCGACGAGCTCAAGCTGGTCGACCTGCTGATCCGGGCGCGGCTCGCGGAGCTCACCCTGCAGAACGAGGTCGTGCCGCAGGGCCAGGCCGCCCGCACCGTCTACATCACCAGGGACGAGGTCGACTTCCTCCTCACCGACGTCACCGGCCGCGACCCCGACCGCAGCGAGGTCGCGCGGTTCGCCGCGGAGATCGCCGGGCGGGTCCGGGAGAGCGAGGGCCTCGCGCTGCCCGAGCTCGGCCGGCTCTTCGGGCTCTCCGAACTCGAGCTCGGCGCCGTCGTCGTGTGTCTCGCGCCCGAGCTGCGGCGCAAGTACGACCGGCTCTACGCCTACCTCCAGGACGACATCACCCGCCGGCGGCCGAGCGTCGACCTCGTGCTGGAGCTGCTGTGCGGCTCCGAGAGGGAGCGGTGGGCCGCGCGCGCGTGCTTCGCCGACGGGGCGCCGCTGCGCAGGACCGGGATCCTGACCGCGGTCGACGATCCGCAGAGCCCGTCCGGGTCGTCCGGGCTCGCCCAGTACCTCGCCCTGGACCAGCGGATCTGCCGGTACCTGCTCGGCGCGGACGAGCTGGACGGGCGCCTGGCGGGACGGGCGCGACTCCACCGTCCACACGGGAGCGGCGGCCAGGACGAGCTCGCCGGCGAGCTGCACCGGCTGGCCGAGCACCACCTCGGGCGCGCGGGGCTGGTGTACCACCTGCACGGGCCGGCCGGCGCGGGCAAGGGGGAGCTGGCCCGGCGCGTCGGCCACCGGCTCGGGGTCGCGGTGCTGCGGCTCGACCTCGCCGCCTCGGGGAGCGAGCACGTGCGGCTGGCGTTCCGCGAGGCGTTGCTGCACAACGCCGCCCTGCACCTGGCCGGCGCGGACGTCCTGGACCGCGACGACGCGCTGCGGGCTGCGGTCGTCGCGGCCGTCGCCGAGTTCGGGCGGCTCGTCTTCCTCACCGGGGAGTCGCGGTGGACCGGGCCGGCGGAGTTCGCCGGGGCGAGGTTCCACCCGGTCGCCGTGCCGCTACCGGACCTGGCGCGGCGCACCGCCGCCTGGCGGAGTGTCCTCAACGGACATCCGGCGAGCTGGGCGGAGGAGCTGGCCAGCCGCTACCGGTTGCCGGCCGGCCGGATCCGGGCCGCGGCGCGGCTCGCGACCGACCAGCGGCTGCGTGCCGGCGACGGGCGCGAACTCGCGCTGCGCGACCTCGCCGCGGCGTGCCGGCAGCAGGCCACGCACGCGCTCGGCACGCTCGCGGTGCGGGTCGTCCCGCACGCCGGGTGGGACGACCTGGTGCTGCCCGACGATCGCGTCGAGCAGCTGCGTGACATCGCCGCGCAGGTGCGCCACCACCACCGGGTGTTCGCGGCCTGGGGCTTCGGCGCGAAGCTCAGCCACGGCAAGGGACTCAGCGTGCTGTTCGGCGGCCCGCCAGGCACCGGCAAGACGATGGCCGCCGAGGTGCTGGCCGGCGACCTCGACCTCGATCTGTACAAAGTGGACCTGTCCGGGGTGGTCAGCAAGTACGTCGGCGAGACCGAGAAGAACCTCGCCCGCGTGTTCGCCGAGGCTCGCGCCGGCAACTCGATCCTGTTCTTCGACGAGGCGGACGCGTTGTTCGGCAAGCGGACCGAGGTCTCCGACGCACACGACCGGTACGCCAACATCGAGACCAGCTACCTGCTGCAGCAACTCGAGGACTACGAGGGGCTCGTCGTGCTCGCCACCAACCTGCGGCAGAACCTCGACGACGCGTTCACCCGGCGCATCCGGTTCGTCGTCGAGTTCCCGTTCCCGGCGGCCGGCTCCCGCACGCGCATCTGGCGGTCGCTGTTCCCCGCCGAGGCGCCGGTGTCGGCCGACGTGGACTTCGCCGACCTCGGCAAGGCGTTCGAGGTGGCGGGCGGGAGCATCAAGAACATCGTCCTGAACGCGGCGTTCCTGGCCGCGGCCGACGGCGGCGTGATCGACCGCCGGCACATCCTGCGCGGCACCCGCCGGGAGTTCGAGAAGATCGGCAAGCTCTGGCAGGAGCCGGGGGTGCCGGCGTGACCACGATGGACTTCCAGGCCAGACCGGCCGACCGCCTACCTGCGGCGCCGCTCCCGGTCACCGGTGTGCCCGGTCACCGGCCGGTGGTGGTCCAGCGCAGCCTCGGCAACGACTACCTGCAACGGTCCAGCGACTGCGCCGAACCCGACCGCAAGCCGGCGTCGGCGGGTGGCTGCACCGGCGGGTGCGGCGGCTGCGCCATGCGCGCGCAGGTGCAGGCCATGCTCCGCGTCGGCCCGGCCGGCGATCCCGCGGAACGGGAGGCGGACCACGTCGCCGACCAGGTGACGAGCGGGGCAAGCGCCGGCATCCAGCGCCTGCCCGCCGCCGGCCCCGGACCGGGCGCGCCGACCGTGACCCTGCCCGCCGGCACCGGCCGGCCGCTGGCCCCGGCGACCCGGGCGTTCATGGAACCCCGGTTCGGCGTGGACTTCGGCGACGTCCGCGTGCACACCGGCACGGACGCCGACCGGGTCGCCAGCCGCATCCACGCCCGCGCGTTCACCCACGACCGCGACGTCTACCTCGGACAGGGCGAGACCGAGCACGACAACCGCCTGATGGCACACGAGCTGACCCACGTCGTGCAGCAGCGGGGCGGCACTCCCGCCGTGCAGCGCGCGATCACCCGGGAGCTGGGCAAGATCGAGGACCTGCTCAGCTACGGCATCTTCGACTGGGCCGTCACCGACGAGAACGCCCTGGACGCGCTCGCGATCCTCAAGACGCTGCCCCGGTTCCAGCAGGCCGCCTTCTTCGCCGACCCGAAGTTCGCCGGCCGCCTGCGGGACAACCTGCCGGACAAGCGGGTGGCCGAGCTGGACGCGCTCGCCGCGGGCGTGGCCGGCATGACGCCGCCCGCGTCCACGGTGGTGGACATCCAGGACCGCCTGTCCTACGGGCTGTTCGACTGGGCGATCACCGACCGGGACGCGACCGAGGCCCTGGACATGCTCAAGCGGCTCTCCGGCCAGCAGCTGGCCACCGCGCTGGCCGCCGTCGACCTCGGCCGGCTGATGGACAACCTGCCCGACAGCAGGAAGCAGGAGCTGACCGACCTGCGGGACCGCGCGTTCGGCGCCGGCGGCGCCCGGCAGACCGACGAGCGGCAGCACCCCGGCACGCTGATCAAGAGCATCAGCTTCCGGTCCGACCACGGCATGATGAAGGACAACACGGAGGGCTGGGGCAACTCCGGCGGCCTGTACGGCGAGCCCGAGTGGTTCGTGAGCTCCGACGGCGTCGTCAGCAACCCGATCAGCCAGAACCGCAACACCAGCGTGTCGGTCGAGGTGGGCCTCGACGTGTTCCCGCTCGCCGCGCCCACCGCGCCGGTGCGCCTGATCGGGCGCAGCCCGGTGGCCGGGCTGAACTTCGAGTTCACCGGGACCATGGCCGGCGGGGCGGACCGGCGCGTGGCGATGGTCTCGACCGGCGTGCTGCCCGACACGATCGCCGCGCTGCGCAACCGGGAGATCGCCTGGGAGCTGGAGTGGCGGAGCTGGAAGCACGAGATCGCCCGCACCCGCCACACGGTCTACGTCACCGCCGGCACGCCGCTGACGCCAGGCGAGATCACCGAGAAGCGGATGCGCACGGCGGTCGGCATGACCGCCGAGGTGGCCCGGGTGAACGGCAGCCTGGCGCCCCACCCCATGGTCCGCGGGATCATGAAACGCTGGACGGCCTACAACCTCGAGGTCCAGCTCGCGAACGCCTGGACGCTGGCGGACAACCTCGACGTCGGCGCGCAGTGCATCGACATCGTGCGGTTCGTGCAGGGGCTGCTGAACACCGTCGGCATGCCCGGGACGGCGACGGCCGTGGTGGTCTGGGCGAGACCCACCACCCCGCTCGTCCCGGAGGAGAGCCTCTGGCCGCACGGCGGCATCCGCGCGGCCGGCGCGCACCCCGTGCACCCGAACTGGTTCCCCGGGCTCATGGACGCGAACGGCTGCCCCAACGCGTACGAGGCCGCGCTGCGCTTCGACCACGGCGGCGTGCTCCGCTACTACCCGGGCGGCGTCTCGATGAGCCGCCTCTACGCCACGCCGACCGACGTGCTCAACATCTTCCAGTGCCTGGCCTGGCTCACCACGATCGGCCCGAAGGAGTTCAACATCGAGGCCATCGCGGGCACCTATCCGGGTGGCCGGTGCAGTCTCGGCCGGATCAGGTGCGACTGATGACCGCGATCCCCGAACGCCTCGAGACGCTCCGGCAGCTGGCCGTGGGCGCCACCGGAGGTGCGGACGTGCGGGTGCTGTCCGGCGACCAGCTGCTGGTCACCCACGGCCTCGTGCGGGCACCGGACCAGGCGGGCAAGGCACCGACCTACGTCCCGGGTCCGCTGGGCTACCAGGTCCACGTCTCCTGCCGGCCCGAAGGGGAACACCGGGCCGTGCAGGCCTCGGCCCAACGCCTGACCGGGCCGACCGACCTGCCGGGTGACTGGGATCCCGAGACGATGCGGCTGGTGGTCGCCGCCGACCTCAATCCACAGTGGACCATCCGGAACCCGCGCGGCGAGGTCGTCACCGTGCGCGCGCGGTGCGGTTCCGGCCAGGTCCGCGGCGAGGTCGACGCGGTGCTCGCCCAGGTGGAGGCGGTGTTGCTGACATGACCGACGGTTTCTCCAACAAGCCCAGGATCCTGCGGGGCGCGTTCGTGGAGTTCGGGCTGAGCCTGCCACCGCTGTTCGTGGTGTTCCAGTTCAACCCGTTGCAGCTGACCCGCAACCGCGCGCTCTCGTTCGCCTTTCCCGGCGCACCCAAGCCGGACCAGGCCAGCGCCGCGTCACAACGCACGCTGCGCCAGTTCCACGGCGGGTTCAGCAACCTGACCGACCTGCAGAAGCAGCAGCTGGTTTCCGTGCAGGAGCAGACGATCGGGTTCGACATCCGGCTCGACGCCACCGACAAGCTCGACGAGGGCGACCCGATCACCGAGCAGTTCGGCATCGCACCGCAGATCTCCACGCTCGAGCTGATGACCTACCCCAAGGAGGAGAGCCTGCTCGGCGCGGCCGTGAGTGCCCTGCTGGGCAAGCCGAAGGGGTTCAGCTTCACCCGCGGCGCCAACCCGCCGCTGGTGCTGTTCATCTTCGGGCGCAAGCGGGTGCTGCCGGTGAACATCAACGCCCTCAACATCACCGAGACCGAGTTCTCCACCGACCTCAACCCGATCCGCGCCACGGTCGCGGTCAACCTGACCGTCATCGAGGGCAAGAGCGTGCCGTTCCTGTACTCGAAGGCCATGACCGAGGCGATGTCGGTGCTGAACCTGGCCAACATCGCCGACGTCGCCAACGTCGTGGTACCGGGGTGATCGCGGTGGTCTTCGACAAGCTCTCCCGCTACCGCACGGTTCCTGACGTCGCGGTGCCCGACGCGACCGGGCGCGTGGTGGCGGCCAAGGACTTCCGGCCGCTGCCCGACGTGACCGGCCCGTTCCGGCACACCGTGCTCGCCGGCGACCGGCCCGACCAGCTGGCCACCACCTACTACGGCGACCCCTTGCGGTACTGGCACATCTGCGACGCCAACCCGGACTTCCCGTCGCCGCTCGCCATGGTCGAGCGGGAACCCGTGCTGACGACCCGGTTCCCGGTGTCCTTCGCCGGCGCGACGCCACCGTGGGCCGCGCTCATCGCCGCGCTGAACGACCTGGTCGGCGTGGTGACCGTGACCGTCGTCGAGGACTCGACCCTGGTGGAAACGCAGCAAACCGTCGGCGGCCAGCAGGTGACCTTGTTCGTCGAGCAGTTCGCCCGCGCGGTCGTCGTCACCTACAACGGCGTCAACACGACCCGCGACGAGATCAAGGGCGTGCTCGCGGACCAGGGCTTCGCCGTCGGCCCCCTCGCCGACTTCGGACAGGTGGGGCAGCGCATCGTCATCCCGCCGGTGGGGAGCGGGTGAGGGCATGACTCACGACAGCCTCCGCGTCGAGATCGGCGGCGACGAGGTGGACGGGCTCTACGGGGACCTGGTCCGCCTCGAGGTGGAGCTGGACGAGCAGCTGGCCGGCATGTTCCGGCTCAGCCTCGGGCTCCTGCTCGCCCCCGACGGCACCTGGCCCTACCTGGACGACGAACGCTTCGCCATCTGGCAGCCGGCGACGATCACCGCGGGCGTGGAGGACGACGCGCGCACGCTCCTCGACGGCTTCATCACCCACGTGCGCCCGGAGTTCGGCGACGGTCTCGACCAGTGCCGCCTCGAGGTGTGGGGAATGGACGCCAGCGTGCTGATGGATCGCGTCGACCAGCGCAAGGCCTGGCCCAGCCGCAAGGACAGCGACATCGCGGCCGAGGTGTTCCAGTCCTACGGGATCACCCCCGACGTGACGGACACCCGGATCGTGCACGACGAGGAGCAGTCGACGATCATCCAGCGGGAGACCGACATCCAGTTCCTCAACCGGCTCGCGCTGCGCAACGGGTTCGAGTGCTTCGTGGACGGCGACGGCGGGCACTTCCGGCCACCGGCGGTCGACACCTCGCCACAACCCGTGCTGGCCGTGCAGTTCGGCGACGACACCAACGTCAACCGGTTCAGCCTGGAGGTCAACGCGCTCGCGCAGAGCAACGTCGCCATGTCCCAGGTGGACCACGTCACCGGCGAGGTGCACGACGTGACGGTCGACACCGGCCGGCACAAGCCGCTCGGCTCGGCACCGGCCGGCGGTTTCCCCGGGCCCGGCACGGCTCCCGCGATCGTCTACATCGGACACGCGGTGACCACGGGTGAGCTGGAGATGACCGAGCTGTGCCAGGGGTTGTTCGACCGGGGGGAGTGGTTCGTCACCGGCGAGGGCGAGGTGTCGGCCAACAAGTACGGCGGCGTGCTCACCCCACGCTCGACGGTCACGATCAAGGGCCTGGGGGAGACCCACAGCGGGGTCTACTACGTCACCCAGGTGACGCACGTCTTCGTCGCGGACGGCTACACCCAGTCGTTCCGGGTCAAGCGGAACGCCTTGCGCCCCAACGGTGACGAGGACTTCTCCACCGACAGCGGCGGCTTGCTCGCCGGGCTCGGCGGCGTGCTGTGAACCTGGAGCGAGTGGTGGCCGGCCTCGTCGAGCAGGTCGAGCGGCGGTGCTACGGGAAGTACCGGGGAATCGTCGTGGAGAACGAGGATCCGGCCAGGCTGGGCCGGCTGAAGGTGCGGGTGCCGAGCGTGCTCGGGGACGTGGTGACCGGCTGGGCCACGCCGTGCGCGCCCTATGGCGGCGCGGCGAACCAGGGCTTCCTGTTCATCCCGGAGGTGGACGCCGCGGTGTGGGTGGAGTTCGAGGAGGGCGACCTCGAGTTCCCGATCTGGGTCGGCGCGCCGTGGGCCAAGCCCGACGCCGAGAGCCAGCTCCCCAAGCCGCAGAAGGACGACGGCGAGGAGGAGAGCGACGTCCAGGACCCGCCGACCCGCAAGACCATCAAGACGCGCAAGGGCCACACGATCCAGTTCGAGGACGCGGACGGCAAAGAGGTGATCCTGGTCCGCGAGGGTGTCCAGGGCCACCTCATCCTCCTGCACGAGCACGGCGTGACGATCGCCGACGCCAACGGCAACTCCGTCGAGATGACCGGCGACGCCATGACCATCACGTCGACCGTGCCCTTCAAGATCGACGCGTCCGGCCAGCCGGTGACGATCGTCGGCGACAGCATCGACTTCCAGAAAGGCTGACGCGATGGGAAAGCACGTCGTGGTCGAGAACGATCCCGTGACCGGAACGGACAAGCACAACGTGCAGGGCCAGGCCACCAACCCGGGCCCGCCACCGCCCACGGTCGCCTACGCCGGCGTCGGCGACTTCGACTACACCGGCGCGATCACCGAGAAGCTCAGTGACTTCGTCCGGATCGGCGGTGTGCCGGTGGCGCTGGTGACCAGCCAGAGCAGCCTCGACCCGGGCGAGGACGCACCGCCGGCCGGCAAGCACTCCGGACCGCAGGGCAGCGGGTTCCTGCCGCCGGCGCCGGCGCCGGTCCTCATCACGCTGGTGATCCAGGACTCGCCGTTGGGCACGGGGACTCCGGGCTCCAGGGCCGGGAGCGGGTTGCTGACGGTCGGCGGCGTGCCGGTGCTGCTGGACCAGGACGTGATCGACACCTGTAGCGGCGTCGGCGCGCCGGCCGGCTCGACGGTGGCCGCGGGCGGCCAGGACTTCGTGACGTGCGGGGTGTGACCCGGTGACCGGTTTCGTATTTCCCTTCGGGGTCGACGCGGCGGGCGGGATAAGCCCCGACCCGGCCGCCGAGCTGCGCGGGAAGATCATCCAGGTCCTGTTCACCTCGCCGGGCGAGCGGGTGAACCAGCCCGAGTTCGGCGCGGGCCTGTTCGACCTGGTCTTCGACGAGAACAACACGATCATGACGGCCGCGGTCGAGTTCGCCGTCGGTCAGGCGCTGACCCGCTGGCTCGGCGACGAGCTCGTGGTCGGCGGGGTGGACGTCCAGTCGCACGAGGAGACGCTGGCCGTCGAGGTCGCGTACGTGCGCCGCGGCGACCTCACCCGCCAGGCCGTCCGGGTCCACTTCAGATAGTCACCAGGGGGAGCGAAGCGATGGCGGAGATCAGGCAGGTGGACGGGCGACCGGTCATCGACTACATGGCACGCGACTACAACAGCCTGCTGCGGGCCATGCGCGACCAGATCCCGCACAAGCTCGCGCAGTGGCAGGACTTCACCAACGAGGCCGACTTCGGCAACGTGCTGCTCGAACTGTTCGCCCACATCGGCGACATCCTGAGCTACTACCAGGACCGGGTCGCCAATGAGAGCTTCCTGGGCACCGCACGCACCCGGCGCAGCGTGATCGAGCACCTGCGCCTGATCGGCTACCAGCTGGGCACCGCGGCGCCGGCGGCGACCAGCCTGAGCCTGAGCGTCCCGGCGAGCGTCACCACGAGCGTGACCGTCAACCGTGGCAACGCGTTCGCCACCAAGAGCCGGCCCGACCGGCCGAGCGTGCGGTTCGAGTACACCCAGGAGTCCCCGCTCACCATCGACTTCGCCACCGTCCCCGTCGATCCGGCCAGCGGCCGCAAGGTGGTCGGGGTCCCGGTGGAGGAAGGCAGGCTGATCGGCGGCGAGGTACTCGGCACGTCGACCGGCGCGCCCAACCAGCGGTTCCCGCTCGCCCACACCGGCCCGGTCCTGCGCCGCACCGACCCGGCGCAGCAACCGTCCCGGGACGTGGTCCTGCTGACCCAGCTCGCGGGTGTCACCGACGAGTGGACCCGGCGCGAGACCTTGGCGTTCAGCCAGTCCGGGCAGCGTGACTACGTGGTGGACGTCGACGCCGACGACCACGCGACGGTCACCTTCGGCGACGGCGCGTTCGGCGCGATACCGCCCCTCGGCGCGCAGCTCAGGGTCACCTACCGGGTCGGCGGCGGCCAGACCGGCAACGTGCTCGCCGGCACCATCACCACGGTCGTCGACTCGCCGCAGCTCGCGCTGCTGGGCGCCAAGGTCACCAACCCGGCACCCGCGACCGGCGGCGCGGAGCGCGAGGACATCGCACACGCCGTCCGGCACGCGCCCGCGGTGTTCCGGTCGCTGCGCCGGGCGGTGACCGCCGCGGACTACGAGGCGCTCGGCCGCAGCTTCAAGGGCGTCGGCAAGATCCGCGCGGCCGGCACCGGCTGGAACACCGTGACCCTCTACGTCGCGCCGGAGGGCGGCGGCAAGGTCAGCGACGTGCTCGAGGCCGGGCTGCGTGCCTACCTCGAGGACAAGCGGATGCTCAGCCAGCTCATCGAGATCGCCGACGTCGACTACGTGGAGATCCGCGTGACGGCCGAGATCGCGGTGCGCAGCTTCAACGTCGCGGCCGACGTGGTCGCCCAGGTGCGGCAGGTGATGTCGGACCTGCTCGCGTTCGATCGCGTCGACTTCAACCAGACCATCTACCTCAGCCGGTTCTACGAGGTGAGCCAGGAGGTGCCCGGCGTCGTGTTCGTCAACATCACCGAGTTCCGCCGCGGCGACCAGGCGGCGCCACCGGTCGACCCGCGCGGCACGCTCGTGCTCGGCCCCAACGAGGTGCCGGTGCCGGCGCCCGACGGTGTCCAGATCATCGTCGTCCCGGGAGCGCAGTGATGGCCCGCCTGCTCGACATCGTCGCGACCGGCCACCCGGACGGGAACCGGATCGACCTCGCCTGGACCGTCCCGCCGGGCGCGCCGCCGGGCGTGCGCGTGGTGCGCAACACCGGCAGCCATCCGTCCACTCCGGACGACGGGGCGGTGGTGGCGCACGCGCTCGGCAGCACGAGCGTCACCGACCTGGGCACTGGCGGCAACGGCCTCGCCGGCGAGCGCGTCTACTACTACACGCTGTTCCCGTTCACCGGCGACCCGGCGGTGTACGACCCGGACCCGCACAACCGGACCAGCGCGATGGCCGTCTCGCCGTACGGGTTCGCCGAGCAGCTGTACGGGTTGCTGCCGTCGATCTACCGCCGCTACGACGCGGAACGCACCCCCGCCATCCGCCCGGGCGATCCCGCCGGCCAGGTTCTGGGCCAGCTCCGCGGCTTCCTCGACCTGCCCGGCGGCGAGCTGGACCGGCTGTACAGCCTGCTGCGGTCCGCGCTCTCGCTCACCGACCTCGACCGGGTCGACGGGAACCTCCTGCCGCTGCTCGCCGACTGGATCGGGTGGCCGACCGACTTCGGCCGATCCGTCGGCGCCCAGCGCAACGAGATCCGGTTCGCGCCACACCTCTACCAGACCGTTGGCACGGTACCGACCGTGGACGCCACGGTCGCCCGGCTCACCGGCTGGGCGAACCGCACCAAGGAGTTCGTGCACAACGTGGCGTGCAGCAACCAGCCCGAGCGGCTCAACCTCTGGTCGAGCCTGCGGGACACCGGCGGCAACTGGTCGGCACCGGCGCTGGCGTCGGTCAACTTCGCCGCCGACGGCCGGCCCGCGGTCGTCCGCGACACCGACGGCGCGCTGCTGTTCTTCTTCCACACCAACAGGTCCCACGGCAGCGACATCTGGAGCAAGCGGTTCACCGCCGGCGCGTGGGAGGCGAGCCGCCCGGTGATCGACCGGCCCGGCGTGGACGCGAACCCCACGGCCGCCGTGCAGGGCGGCACGCTCCGGTTGTTCTGGCAGTCGTTCGACACGCAGTGGCGGATCTCCTCCGCCACCCGCGCCGGCGGCGGGTGGTCGCAACCGGCGACGTTCGGCGACCCCGCGACGCAACGCCGCGCGCCGGCCGCGGTACCCGACAACGCCGGCGGCACCTGGCTGTTCTGGCTGGAGAAGCTGGCCGGTGTCTGGCAGGTCCGCTACAACCGGCACGACGGCACGACCTGGCAGCTCGCCAACCCGGCGACCTTCCCGCTCGACGCCGGCGCGCTGCCCCGCGCCGAGGACGACCTGTTCGTCCTCTTCCACCCCGCCAACGCGACCCAGCGGCTGTGGGTGTTCTGGTCCCGGCACGAGCCGGGCGGCCCGGCCGGCCAGACGAGATGGACCACGTTCTACCGCATCAAGGCTGGCCTGGACCCGAACGTGAGCGACTGGTCGACGGTCCGCCAGGTCCCCAAGGCCGGCACGGGCGGCTATCACGACCGGCTGGCCGTCGCGCTGCCGTCGGGCACCAACGTCGAGGCGTTCTGGAGCACCACCCAGAACGGTGGCTGGTCGGTCACGCGGAACACCGTCAACGCCAGCACGTTCGGCTGGGGCACCAACCAGCAGCTCACCACGGGCCCCTACACCCGCCGCGCCCCGGCCGCCGTCGACACGGGGTCCGGCGTGCTGCTCGTGTACCGCGCCAACGACAGCATCCTGCGTCCCAGCACGGTGTTCGGCGCGACCAGCACCCTCGACCACGGCTACGCGGGCACGACCACGGTGGACACCGGGGCGGCGGCCAAGCTCGCGGCGCGCGGCGAGTACGAGGACTTCCTCACCTACTCCTACGACACCGGGCGCACCAACGACGACCGGATCGCCCGCGACGCCGTCGGGCTGTTCCTCACCGCGACCACCAACGACGACGCCGCGATCGCCGCGGGCGTCACCCGCCTGGCCGGCGCGCTGCCCGACTTCATGCCGGTGACCGCGCGGCCCGTCTTCATCCCGACAGCCTAAGGAAAGGGGGGACCGTGGGCGACTTCTCTCGCAGCACCTTCGACCGCGTCAAGCACTACGTCGGGGTCCGCCTGCAGCAGGGCGTCCCGCTCGTCGACGCCGACTGGAACGAGGCCGAGGACATCCGCCGGTACGAGGTGCAGGCGTTCCTCAAGTGGTTCGTCGGTGACGGCGTGCCGGCCGGCAACGACGGCTTCCGCATCGCCGCGCTACCCGGAGGCGGCGTCAACACGATCAGGCTCACCTCGGTCGGCACGACCGGCCGGACGTCGGTGACGGTGGACGTGGCCGGCTCGACGGCGGCCGCGGCACTCGGCTTCGCGCAGGCGAACCGGCAGGCCACCCGCCGGCACGCGGCGGCGCGGCTCACCGGCGAGGCCGGCCAGCCGTTCGCGCTCGCGGCGGGCCAGACGCTCGTGGTCGCCGCCCAGGGTGCCGCGCCGGAGACCGTCACGTTCGCGGCGGCGAGCTTCGCCAACATCGGCGCGGCCACCGCCGCCGAGGTGGTCACCGCGATCAACGCCGCGCTGACCAGGGTGACCGCGTCGGCAGGCGCCGGCGACGACGTCGTGATCACCGGCGGCGACGGCACCCTGGACGGTGCGGGCCGCTGCCTCGTCGACGGCCGCGACGCCGTGCAGGAGGGCCGCACGACCTACACGGCGCAACCGCTGTTCGCCAACGCCACCCTCGCCACCGAGTGGGGCGTGCCGGTCGTGGACCCGCTGTCCGCGCCCGGTGCCGGCACCAGGACCGACCTGCTGTACCTGGACGTGTGGGACCGCGAGGTGACCGCCGCGGAGGACGACACGCTCGTCGACCCGGCGATCGGCGTCGAGTCGTGCGTGCGGTTGCGTCGCGAGTGGACGGTCCGGGTCCGGCCGGGCACAACGCAGCTGCCGGTGCCGGGCAACGGCGACTTCCGGGCCGGCCACTCGTACCTGGCGCTCGCCCTGCTGAACCGGCAGGCCGGCGTCGCGGCCATCCAGGCGAGCGCGCTGGTCGACCAGCGCGCCCAGAACCTGTTCATGCCACCGAGCACGCTGGTCGACGACGTGCTCGGCACGTCAGCCGCCGCGTACCGGCGCGGCGAGAACCGGCCGAGGATCAGCCTGCGGGAGGCCATCAACGCGTTGCTGTCCGGCCAGCTGCCCGGCGGGCCGGAGGTCGCCGTCGCACCGGGTCCCGGCCCGGACGTGCTCACCAGGGCGAGCGTCCTCGACGCCGCCGGCGGGCTCGTCGCCGTCTGGCAGTCGCCGAGAACCGCCAGCACCAACCAGATCGTCGCGTCCCGGTTGGACGGGGCCGGCTTCGGCCCGGTCGTCCCGATCACGAGCGGCGCCGCGCGACTCGAGCCCGCGGCGGTGGCGCTGCCGAACGGCGAGCTGGTCATCGCCTACCAGACGGGGATCTTCGACGCGACCAGCACCGACGTGATGATGAAACGCGGGCCGCTGTCGGCCATCCCGGCGGGGGAGCAGGCGATCGCCAGCAACGCCACCGTCGCCGACCAGGCGGTCCGGGCGGTGCTCGCCGGCGACCAGGTCGTGTTCCTCACCCACCAGAGCGGCGGCGTGCGGCAGTGGTTCTACCGGCGCTACCGCCACACCGACAACACGTTCCTCGACAACCCCGGCCCGGTGGCGCTGTCCGCGACCGGGCTCACCCAGCGGGACCTGCACGCGGCCTCGGCCGGCGGGATGGTCTGGGTCGCCTACGCGGACGGCACCCGCTTGCAGGTGCTGCGGCTGAACCCGGCGGAGCCGGTCGCCATCGACCTGACGGCCAACTTCACCGCGAGCGGTCAGCTCGACGTGTACGTCCTCGCGCTGTCGGCCACCGAGGCACTGGTCTTCTACGACGACGGCACCGGCCTGTTCGTGGCCACGTGCGCGAACAACGCGTGGACCACCGTCAAGGTCAACGACACCGACGCGAGCGACGGCACGCCGGCCGCGGTCCGGGACACCGACGGCGGCGTGCTCCTGTTCTCCGCCCGCACGGCCGGCGCGGGCACCGACCTGGTGCTGCGGCGGCGCACCGCGGCCGGCGGGCCGTGGAGCCAGCCGCAACGCCTGGTGTCCAACGGCTTCAACAACCTGCGCCCGCACCCGCTCATGGTGCCGAGCCTCGGCCTCGAGGTGCTGTGGAGCGGCAACAGGACCGGCGACCTCGACATCTACGCCAAACGGATCATCACTGCCATCTGAGAAGGGGCCATGACCATGGCACCAGCGACTGTCGCACCCACCACGGGGAACGAAGCGATCTACACCGTCCACGACTCCACGGCGTTCCTCACCGCCTTCACCCTGCCCCTCAACGCCCTGGACACGGGTACGTTCTCCGTGACGCACCCGGACCCGTTGGCGGGCCTGGCGTTCAAGGTCGTCTACGTCGGCCCGACCGGCACGCGCACGGAGCTACCGCTGGATCCGGCAGGCGACACCGCGAACGTCGCGAACTACTCCGTGACGCTCTCCCCGGGCACCCCGTCCGGCGGCGTCACGCAGACGACGTTCAACGTCGTCGAGACCACGGGGCACGGCCCCAACTTCGGCGAGTCGTGGGAACTGTGGTCCTCGGCGAACAGCCCGGTGCTGTGGACGCTGGACCGGATGACCACGGCGGTGCTGAACGTCCAGTGGCTCGCCGTGGACCCGGTGGCCGTCCTGACCGGCCCGGCGACGGTGTTCGAGCAGGAGCCCACCACCCTCAACGCGGCCAACGCGAGCCCACCCGGCACCATCGCCGGGACCATCCCGCCGACCAGCCCGACCGACCCCGATCCGCTCATCGAGCCGAGGTACACCTGGACGCACACCGGCAGCAACCCCATCACCGAGCTGCCCACGACCACGGACGCTCCGACGTTCGTCGTCACCCCGAAGGGCGTGTACGACCCGGTGTCGGTGCCGTTCACCGTGACCACCAAGTTCGCCGACAAGGCCGGCAACTACGCCGACTTCCTGCAGACGGCCAGCACGCCGGAGCCGGTGACCGTCGTCCAGCGGCGGCAACACGTCGTCCTGGTCATCGACCGGTCCGGCAGCATGTCGATCGAGAACCGGTACGGCAACGCGAAGGCGGCGTGCCGGGTGCTGGTGCACCTCTTCGCCGGCCTGCGCGACGGCGTCAACGCCGGCGACCGCATCGCGATCGTCGCGTTCGAGGACGCGACCGCCGGCTTCCGCGGCGGCAGCCCGTCGCCGCTCATCACCCAGCTCCTCCCGCTGTCCACAGTGGACGACGCGGTCACCGCCATCGACGACCCGGCCTTCGACTTCGGCGTGCCGGGCACCAACACCCCGATCGGCGACGGGCTGGTCGCGGCCATCGACCTGCTGGCCGCCGCGGGCCCGATCACCGACCAGAACTTCAACATCATCCTGGTCAGCGACGGGCTGGAGAACAGCGGCACGGTGGCGCTGGACGCCACGCTGGCGACGGGCGGCGCGGTCCCGTTCACGACGGCCATCGGCCCGGCGAACCCGCTGCGCCAGGCGGTGGTCGACCCGACTCGCTTCCACCTCCACGGGATCGCGCTCGGCCCCACTGCCGACCCGGACCAGATGAGCCTGCTCGCGGCGGCGCACCACGGCGAGTTCGCCCACGTGAACGACCCGGCCGAGCTCTCGGAGAAGTTCGGGCACATGCTGGAGACCTCGCAGGACGTCAACGCGGTGATCGACCAGCTGACGCCGACGAGCGGCCAGCCCGACCCCGACGCCGCGACGATGACGACCGCCGGCGGCAACGGCGTCTACCTGTCCACGGACGAGGAGGTCGACCGGCTGGTGGTGTCGGTGCTCCCGCCCGCGGGCAGCGCGGTCATCACCGACACCATCCAGCTCGCCAGGTGGAACGGCGCGGCCTTCCAGGCGGTGCCCTCGCCGGTTCTCGCGACCGAGTCGGACCGGTCCATCTCCGCGGCCAAGCTGCCCGACACCGCGAACGGCGAGACGCAGCACTGGCGGGTCATCCACGGCACCGGTCCCGCCGGCGCGCACCCGCTCACCCTCGCGCAGGTGCTGGCCTACCTCGATCTCCACCTGCTCGCGGACGTGATCCTCGACAAGCCGCGCTACGGCACCGGCGACCGGATGACGCTCACCGTGCGGATCCGGCAGGACTTCCGGCCGGTGCTGGGCAGCACCATCCGGGCCGAGCTGACCGCGCCGGACGTCGGGCTCGGCGAGGAGCTGTCCGCCACCGGCGACGTGCCGGAGGACAACACGATCGACAACAAGGACGCGCGGCCCTGGTTGGAGCGGCGCATCGAGGCGTTGCTGCGCAAGCGGAACTGGCGCCACCTGCCGTCGAGCACGTTGCCGTCGAGCGGGCTGTTCGTGGACGGCACGGACCAGCTGTTCGACCCCGAGGGCGACGGCAACTACACCAACACGTTCGCGCGGGTGTTCAAGGAGGGCACCTACGCGTGGCAGCTGTTCGTCGACGGCCTGACCGTGAACGGCAACCCGTACACGCGGTCCCTGGCCATCAGCACGTTCGCCACCGTCAAGGTGAGCCCGACGGCCACGAAGATCAAGGTGACGCGCGTGCACAACCACCCGAGCAAGATGCTCGCGGCGCGGATCGTGGTGACCCCGCAGGACGCGCGGCGCGAGCGGCTCGGCCCCGGCCACGACGCCGAGGTGATCTGGTCGCTGGACGACGGCACGTTCGAGCACGTCTTCGGCAAGACGCCGGCACCGGTGTTCCCTGACGGGACCTACCAGCGGGTGGTCCTGTACCGGCCGACGCAGCGGCCGGTCGTGCGGGTGCAGGCCGCGGGCGTGCTCCTGCCGAAGGTCGACGTCCGCCGCGCCCTGCTCGGCCTGGACGACGACATCCCAGGCGACTTCCCTGGCGACGATGGGCGCTGAGCGGACCAGGGCCACCGCGGCGCGCGCGGTGGCCACCCGGACGCCCGAACCGACCCGTCGCCCGGCCGGTTCGGGCGCGCCGGCCGGCCCCGATCGCCTGCTGGGGAACGGCATGCTCGCGTCGCTCGGCCCGGGCACCCCGCTGCCGGCCGGCCTGCGCCTGTCGATGGCGGGTGTCTTCGCCGGCGAGGACTTCGCGGACGTCCGGGTCCACCTCGACGGCGTGGCGGCCGAGTCGGCCCGGGCCATGCCGGCACTCGCGTACACGGTCGGCAACCACATCGTCTTCGGCGCCGGCGAGTACCGCCCGGACACCGTTCCCGGCCTGCGGCTGCTCACCCACGAGCTGACCCACACGGTGCAGCAACGGCGCGGCCCCGCCCGCGTGCAGGCACAGCTGCCGCCGGGCGGGTGGCGGGTGGACCCGGAAGAGCGCGAGGCCGACCGCATGGCCGGCGTCCCCCGCCGCGCCCCGTGGATGAACATCACCGACACCGACGCCGCCAGGCTCCTCGACTGCGTCAAGGAGCTGGGCCCCCTCCATCGTGCCGACTGCTACGACATCGTCCTCGGCTTCCACCTGCCCGGCGAGACGCTGGGCCGGCAGCCGCTCGCCGCCCGGACGGAGCTGAAGAGCGACGAGATGATCGTCACCGCGGGCTGGGTCACCTCGTTGGGGCGGTTCTTCGGCCCCAAGCCGGATCCGAGCCCGGCCGTGCCGGCGAAACAGCGGGTCGAGGTGGGCAACAGCGTGGACGGCACGCTCACCACGGGTGCCCGGGCGGCCGGCGCCTACCTGCTCGACCAGATCGCGCGCGGCGACCCGGCGAAGCCGTTCCTGGCGCCGAACGGGACGATCAACCTGGAGATCCCGGTGACCGGGCAGGTGTTCCGGTTCACCCGGATCGGTGCCGCGGTCATGCTGGTGGAGCAGGTCGGCCCGGCCACGGCGCTCCCGGCCGCGGTGGCCGACGCCGCGGTCACGGCGGCCACGTTCACGGTCGGCGGCAAGACCTACCAGCTCGACGCGAACTGGCGCACCAACGACTTCGCGAAGCTGACCGCGGCGCTGGCGTTGTTCCCGCCGAGCACGCTGCCACCGACGCCGACGACCTTCATGCGGCAGCCCGCCCCCAACTGCGCGCCCGGCGCGCCGCTCACCACGTGCAACCCGGCATGGGCGGCCTTCCACACGTTCAACTTCGCCGCGGGCCGTCACGAGATCACGGTCTTCGACTCGGCCTTCGCAACCGGTGACTTCCGGCGGGAGGGCACGTGGCCGGTCCTGTACGCGTCGCTGGCCCACGAGATCGGCCACGCACACGACCAGGAGGCGCTGGCCAGGGCGAACGCCCGATTCAAGAACCCGGCGACGGGCACTCTCGGCCAGCGCAAGGCACGCCTGCTGGCCGCGCGCTCACCCAGCGGCTCCCGCTTCACGATCACCACCGCGGCGTCGGGCACGATGAACATCAAGATCGACCCGGACAAGTCCAGCCGCGACGGCGACTTCCGCAAGGCCGCCCTGGCCGACGGCCTGGTAGCCGACCCGACCGGCACCCTCTCCCACGGCCTGACCGACTACTCGGAGGCCTCCTGGTCCGAGAACTACGCCGAGTCATTCTCCACCTACGTCGACGACCCCAGCCTGCTCCGTGACCTCCGCCCCACCGTCCACGCCTACTTCGCGGCCCGCTTCCCCCGTTGATCCAGTCGCCCCGGTGATCGCCACCTACGCGGTGCGCTGAACCGACGGCAGGCGAAGTGTGGCGCCTCCGCGCCGGCCGTTGTCATTCGGTGATCTCTTGATGGCAAGATGCCGCCATGGTCGAGACGGAGCTAGTGAGAAAATCACCGATGGGCGATTTGTCTCGACCGCCGCGGGCGCGGCGGCGGTACTCGCCTCGGGAGGTGGCGCTCGGGCTCTTGTTCTGCGTGCCCGCGCTGGCCGGCCTCGGCACGTTCGTGATCTTCCCGCTGTTCCAGGCCATCTTCCTGTCGACCCGGGGCACGGACATCAACGGCAACCCGTCGCGGTCGGTGGGTGGGGAGAACTTCGCCGCGCTGTTCACGCCCGAGTTCGGCACGGTCCTGCTGCACACGCTGCTCTTCACGCTGTTCGTGGTGATCGTCGGGCTCGTGCTGCCGATGGCGCTGGCCGTGCCGCTGTCGCAGCGGCTGCCGGGGATGCGGCTGTTCCGCACGCTGTTCACGCTGCCGTTCGCCTACTCCGCCTCGGCGGCGAGCGTGGTCTGGCTCCTGATGCTCGACCCGTCGATGTCGCCGGTGAACTGGGTGCTGCGCCTGGTCGGCGCGGACGCCCCCGGGTGGACCACCGAGGCACCGTGGCCGCTGATCACCGTGGCGTGGGCGACCGTGTGGGTGGTCGCCGGGTTCAACCTGCTCGTGCTGAGCGCCGGGCTCGCGGGCGTCGACGTGGAGGTGCTCGAGGCCGCACGGATCGACGGGGCGACCGGGTTCCGGAACTTCTTCGGCGTCGTGCTGCCGATGATCTCGCCGAGCGTGTTCTTCGTCGTCGTCACGACCACGCTCACCTCGCTGCAGGCGCTGGGCCAGGTGCAGGTGATGACCGACGGCGGCCCCAACGGCGCCACCACCACGCTCGTGTTCTCGATCTTCCACAACGCGTTCGAGTACGGGAACAACGACTACGGCCTCGCGAGCGCACAGGGCCTGGTGCTGCTGATCATCGGCATCGCGCTCGCGGCAATCCAGTTCGGCGTGATCGAGAGGCGGGTGCACTACCGGTGAGCCAGGCAACGACGTCGCGGCCGGCGACCACCGCACCGGCGGCGAGCACCCCGCCGCCGCGGCGACCGCACACCGTCGACCGCCCCGGCGCGGGGGTCGGCGTGTTCACCTACGTGTGGCTGGTGCTGCTGGCGGTCGTGCTGCTGTTCCCGGTGCTGATGACCGTGGTCGGCGGTTTCCTGCCGGAGGGGCAGCTGGTGCGCCAGCCGCCGGCGCTGTTCAGCGGCGAGTACTCGCTCGACAACTACGTCGCGGCCTGGCAGCAGACCGTCGTGCCCCTGCTGCCGGCGTTCACGAACTCGCTGTTCGTCGGCTTCGTGATCATGCTGGGCCACCTGGTGACGTCGTGCCTGGCGGCCTACGCCCTGGTCTTCGTCCGGATGCCGCTGCGCCGGCCGATCTTCTGGCTGTTCATGGCCACGATCATGGTGCCCTACGAGGCGATCGTCGTGCCCAACGCGTTGTTCATCCGCAGCATGGGGGTGGAGAACAGCCAGTGGAGCCTCGTGCTTCCGTTCCTGGCAAACGGTTTCGGCGTGTTCCTGATGCGCCAGTCCTTCCGCCAGTTCCCCGAGGAGCTGCACCAGGCGGCCCTGATCGACGGCTGCGGGCACCTGCGCTTCCTGTTCACCATCGTGCTGCCCTCGGCGCGGCCGTCGCTCACCGCGCTCGCGGTGTGGTCGTTCCTCCAGGGCTGGAACATGTACTTCTGGCCGCTGATCATCTCCTCGTCGAACAACTCGATGAACACACTGCAGACCGCCGTGTTCGCGTTGAAGAACAACGGGAACGGCACGCAGCAGGCGCTCGTCCTCGCCGGCGTCACGATCACGCTCATCCCCACGCTGCTGCTGGTGATCTTCGGCCAGCGCTGGCTCGTTCGTGGCTTCATGGCCGGTGCCGTGAAGTGAACCCGTTGCGACAGGAAGGAACGACAACCGTGCACAACACACTGCGTCGCCGGATCGGCGCGCTGGCGGTCATGCTCGCGCTGGCCGTCACCGCGTCGGCCTGCTCGTCCGCCGCGAGCTCCGGCGACTCCTCGGGTGGCGGCGACGCCGCCGCGCCGGGGGCGGACGTGCTCGACGGCAAGGGCGAGGTCAACGTCACGTTCTGGCACGGGATGAGCGGCACGAACGGCGAGACGCTCCAGCTGCTCGTGGACCAGTTCAACGCCGACCACAAGGGCAAGATGAAGGTCACGCTGAACTACAAGGGGCAGTACGACAGCGTGCTCGCGTCGTACAAGAACGCGTCCGAGAAGCAGCGGCCCGACATGATGCAGATGTACGACATCGGCACCCGCTACATGATCGACTCGAAGACGGCGATCCCGATGCAGTCGTTCATCGACGTCGACAAGCACGACGCCTCGGACCTGCAGCCCAACATCGCCGGGTACTACACGGTCGACGACAAGCTGTACTCGATGCCGTTCAACACCTCGATGCCGTTGATGTACATCAACCGGGAGGCGTTCACCAAGGCCGGCCTCGACCCGGAGAAGCCGCCGACGAGCCTCGACGAGATCATGGCGGCCGCCAAGAAGATCAAGGCGACGCCGGGGGAGACCGTGCAGTACGGCTTCGGCGCGTCGCTCTACGGGTGGTTCGTCGAGCAGTGGAACGCGGTCGCGGACGAGACGCTGTGCGACGCGGACAACGGCCGCACCGGCCGGGCCAGCAAGGTCACGCTCGCCAACGACACCAACGTCAAGCTCGTCCAGTGGTGGCAGCAGATGGTCGACCAGGGCCTCGCGATGAAGCTGGACAGCAACACCGACAACGGCGACAACGCGTTCAGCTCCGGCACGGTCGCGATGAGCCTGGAGTCCACCGGCTCGCTCGGCACGTTCACCGAGGGCGCGGCCGCGTCGAAGAACCCGTTCACCGTCGGTACCGGCTACTTCCCGAAGGTCGACGCGGGCGACGAGGGCGGGCCGATCATCGGCGGCGCCTCGCTGTGGGTCATGCACAAGGACGACCCGGCGAAGGCCCGGGTCGCCTGGGAGCTCGTGAAGTTCCTGTCCAGCAAGGACTCCCAGGTCACCTGGCACACCAAGACCGGGTACTTTCCGATCAGCAAGGCGGCGCTGGACGAGCCGGCGGACAAGCAGTGGGTCAGCCAGAAGCCGCAGTTCGCCACGGCGATCAAGCAGCTGCAGGGCACCAAGCTGACCCACGCCACGCAGGGCTGCTCGGTCGGCGAGATGCCCGAGGTGCGCAAGAACGTGGAGAACGCGTTGCAGTCCGCCGTCCTCCAGGGCACCGAGGCCAAGCAGGCCCTGACTGACGCGCAGGACAAGGCGTCCAAGCAGATCGCCGACTACAACGACAAGCTCGGCGGCTGACACCCCGTCCGGTGTGGAGTGAGGCGGCCCGGACCTGTCCGGGCCGCCTCACTCACGTCGGCTGGGAGCCGGCCGCGTCGTAGAAGTGTTCGAGCTCTGCCTTGATGTCCGGTCCGCAGGGCTGGAACACGATCTCGGTGACGCCGCGGGCCGCCATGTCGTCGAGGGTGCGACGGACCTGGTCACGGGTGCCGCTGATCGTGACGTCGGTCAGGATCGAGTGGCCGCCCGCGTCCCAGGCCGCCCGGTCGGCCTCGTTCAGCTCGACGCAGTGTCCTGAGTGGACGGTCAGGTGCCGCTCGTCGGCCGGCGCCCGGTCGACCACCGCCAGCCACTGCTCGCCGCCGGGAAGGGCGCGGACGGCGTCCGGGCCGCCGAACTCGTAGGCCCCGTGGTAGGCCAGCGCCCAACCCGGACCGCCGGCCAGCCGGGCGTGCTCGGAGTCCAGGGCCTCACCCGGTTCGAGCACGGTGCCCCACGCGAGGTAGGGCACCCACGAGTACTCGCTCATGAAGTCGGGCAGCTGCAGCGTCGCGTACAGCCCGTCGCCGTGTTTCCTGGCGACCTCGTTGCCCTTGGGACCGAGCGCGGCGACGAGGACGGGAACGTCGACGGGCCGTGCCGGGGCGTGCCCGTCGGGATGGAGCATCCGCATCCGCTTGCCCTCCCACTCGACGGTCTCGCCCCGGAGCAGGCCACGGTAGGCGGTCAGGTAGGCGTCCATGAACGACCAGCTGATCGCCCGGTAGCCCATGGCGCGGCGCCCGGTGAACCCGGTGCCGAAGGCGACGCAGACGCGGCCGGGGGCGAGGGCCGCCAGGGTGGCGGTCGCGGCCGCGTTGGTCATCGGATGCCGCAGGCTGGGCACGAGAACGCCGGGGCCGAGGCCGATGCGTTCGGTCCGTTGCGCGGCCAGGGCGAGCGTCATCCACACGTCGGGGCTCTGCTGCGGGGTGTCGTAGACCCAGGCCCGGGTGTACCCCAGGCTCTCCGCCAACGCGATGTTGTCCGGCGAGTCCAGGGCGGTCGGGAAGGCGCATGCCACGTCCATCTGGTTCCTCCATCGCGGGTCGAAACGGACCTGTCGAGATCAGGGCAGGCCGGCGTGCGGGACCTCGACATCGACCGCGAGCAGCTCGGCCTCGCGCACCGGGCGGCGCTCGTGCTCGGCGAAGGACGGTGCGGCGCAGGCGAACAGGGTGCGGCCGTCCGCACCACCGAGCATGCAGGCGAAGACGCCCATCTTGGCGGTGATCTCCTCGAGGATCGCCCCGCCCTCCTGGACGCGCAGGAGGCGGGCGTGCAGCGCGTCGGCGACCCAGATCGCGCCTTCGGCGTCGGCGCAGATGCCGTCCGGCGCGACCGCGAGCCGCTCGACCGCGACCCCGACGTCGTCGGTGCCGGGCGGCTCGCCGAGCGTCGCCCACACCCGCCTGTTGGCCAGGCCGCCGTCCTCGAGGATGTCGAAAGCGGTCAGCCGGGCGGCGAACGTCTCGGCGACGACCAGCACGCCGCCGGGCAGGATCACCATGCCGTTGGGGAACGAGAGGTCGTCGGCCGCCGGGCGGACGCTGCCGTCGGGGTCGACCCGAGTGATCGTGGTGTCGCGCAGCGCGGCACCGCCCATCAGGTCGAAGCCGAAGTTGCCGACGTAGGCGCCGCCTTGGTCGTCCACGACCATGTCGTTGAGGACCGCGGGCACCACGGGGGAGAGGTCGGCGTGCTCGGTCAGCGCTCCCGAGTCGTCGCGGACCAGGATGCGCTGGTCGCGCATCGAGACGATGAGCGCGCGCCCGTCGGGCAGGAACCCGAGCCCGGACGGCTGGCCCGGTATCTCGGCCATCACCTCGGTGCTGCCGTGGCCGTCGGTCGCGAGGACCTGGTTGGTGTAGAAGTCCGAGACCCACAGCCGCCCGTCCCGCCACCGCGGGCACTCCAGGTAGGAGAAGCCGTCGAGCACGACCGTCATGTCGCGGGTGGACGGCTGGCGTTCCATCACCATTGATCACCTCGCCATATCCGTGGCTGCGCTGCGAGCGCTCCGGACGGCCCGGCTTGCCGTCGCGATGTCGAGTTGGCGATTGCTGCCCGAATCGCTTGTCGGTAGATCTAACTAAGCGCATAGTTACCCCATGCGAGGCTCGTGTCAAGGTGGGCCCGCGACGTGGTCGGAGGGGGAGTAGGTCCGCATGGTCGCCGGGCGGAACCGCAGTGGTGGTCCGAGCAGGGCAGTGGCCGTGCCGGCCGATCTCGCCGCGGGCGGGTCCGCCGACCTGTGGCGGGAGGGCAGCTCGGAGGCCGTACGCGCCCTGCTCGTGTCGGCGGTGCTGTGCTTCAGCCGCAAGGGGTTCCACGCCACCACGACCCGTGACATCACCGCCGCCGTCGGCCTGAGCCCCGGCGCCCTCTACGTGCACTTCACGTCCAAAGAGGACGTCCTGTTCGAGATCGTCCGGACCGGCCACGAACAGGCCCTCGAAGCGATGCGATCCCAGCCCGACGACGGCGACCCCACCGGCTACGTGCGCCGGCTCGTGTCCAGCCACGTCGCCTGGCACGCGCGGCACCACACGGTGGCCCGGGTCTGCCAGTACGAGCTGGCCGCTCTCACGTCCGACCACCTCGCCGCGGTCCTGGACCTGAGGCAGCGGTTCAGCGACATACTGCGCACGGCGGTCACCCGGGGCGCGCGGGCCGGCGCGTTCGACGTGCCCGACGTCAACCACGCCGTCCGCGCCATCCTGTCGCTGGGCATCGATCTCGTTCGGTGGTACCGACTCGACGGCGCCGACTCACCCGAGGCGCTCGGTGGCTACTACACCGACCTCGCCCTACGGATGATCGGCGCGAGCTCCGGCTGATCCGGCCGGCGGCCCCAGGCCGTTGCCGGCCGCTCGCAGCATCGCGCTGACGCTCTCGCGGAGCTGGTGCGCGACGCCGCGCTTCGAGTCCGCGCCGACCACGGTCCACGCGTGGATCCTCGCCCAGTCGAGCAACACCGCGCGTACGGCGGTCTGGTGGGTCAGGAAGTTCGCGCGGGAGCACTCGGGGTCGCGGCCGCACTCGTAGGGGGCCAGGTCGGTGCCCTTGCGGCGCAGCGCCTCCCACGGGGTCACGTCCAGGTAGACGATCAGGTCGACCGGGGCGATCGCGGCAGTGATCGCGTGCACGAGTGGTGGGGGACAGCCGGCGATCAGCTCGGCGGCGGCGTGCTTGGCCCAGTAGCCGTCCAGGATCACCAGGTCCTCGGTGGCCTCCTGCGCGCGAGTGGCGGCGGTGGTGTTCAGCCAGCCCAGGAACAGCATGCGCGACGGCGACGGCATCTCTGCGATGCAGGTGCGCAGCTCCTCCTGATCGGTGCCACGCAGGAACCGCGCCGTGGGCACCGTTCCGGGCCGGAACACGTCCCACTTGCCCACGACCGTCGCCGTGTAGCCCTCGGCACGCGCCCACTCGACGAGGTCACGGACCTGGGTGCTCTTCCCGGCTCCGTCCGGGCCGTCCAACGCGACGATCACGACAACTCTCAATCCGCGGCAGCCAATTCTGTGGCGATGGATATTGAATCAAGGAAATCGATCCGACGCGCCTGAGCACGGTCGCCGCTGCCGCCATGCCGGGCCGGTTTTTCGGACCCGGATCACGAGGCGCGCGTCCTGCTCGACACGCGGGGCGGCGGAGATCGACTCGACCCGCCGAACGGGACCTGACCAGCTACTCTGAGGTTCGCGGGCGAGCGAGCAATCGACGATCATCGATGGTTCGAACCAACTCTGGAGGGCGTGGATGTGCGGCATCGCGGACTGTGTACTCGATCAGGTGTATTTGTTGTTCACCCGATTGTGGACCACTGATTCGAAGGGTGGTTGTCGCGACTTTACGGGCGGGGCAATTTCGTGACCGCACACCTGTACTGGGACCGGATGTGGCGCACCGACGAGGGGCGGGCCGACTGGTCGAAGCCGCACCCGTGGGTGGCCGAGGTCGCCGGGCGGCTGCGCGGTCAGGGCGTGCGGGACGTGGTCGACCTCGGCTGCGGCGTCGGCCGGCACGCGCTGCACCTGGCGGCGGAGGGCTTCGCGGTCCGGGCGATCGACCGCAGCGACGCCGCGGTGGCGTTCGCGCGCGACGAGGCGGCGAAACGCGAGCTGCCGGTCAAGGTCGACATCGCGGACGTCACGTACCTGCCCTACCCGACGGCCGACGTCGACTACGTGCTGGCCTTCAACGTGGTCTACCACGCCGACGAGGACGGCCTCGGCCGCGCGCTGTCGGAGGTCCGCCGAGTGCTGCGGCCGGGCGGCTACTACCAGACCACGATGCTGTCCAAGCGCAACGCGCAGTACGGCCGTGGCATCGAGGTCACGGCGAACACGTTCGTCCAGCCGGACGCCGAGGACGACAAGGTGCACCCGCACCTCTACGTCGACGCGGGGGATCTGGTCCGGCTGCACCGTGGATTCCAGCTGCTGAGTGCCTTCGACGCCGAGCAGTCGGCACCCGGCTCCTACCACTGGCACTGCCTCTTCCAGAAGGGCGAGACAGCCACCGCGCCACCGCGCACTCGACGGGATGGGGACGAGCGGTCATGAGCAGGGCGGCCACGTTGCGCGAGCTGCTCACGAGGCCGGGCACCGCGCGCCTCGTCGGGGCGCGCGACGCGCTCACCGCCCGCCTCGTCGAGGAGGCGGGCTTCGACGGCGTGTGGGTCTCCAGCTTCGAGCTGTCGGCCACGCGCGCGCTGCCGGACCTCGGGCTGCTGACGATGAGCGAGTGCCTCGATGCCGCCACGCACATCAACGAGGCGACGACGCTGCCACTGCTGGCCGACTGCGACACCGGCTTCGGCGGCGCGATCAACCTCGCGCGCGTGGTGCGCCAGTACGAGGCGGCGGGGATCGCCGGCATCTGCATCGAGGACAAGGTGTTGCCCAAGCGCAACAGCTACCTCGACGGCGACCAGTTGCTCGAGGACCCAGACGTCTTCGCGCACCGCATCGAGGCGGCCGTGCGCAACCGGTCCGATGTGGACTTCAGCATCGTCGCCCGGTGCGAGGCGCTGATCGCCGGCCGGGGCATGGACGAGGCGCTGCGCCGGGCGCACCGCTACGTCGACGCCGGCGCCGACGCGCTGCTCATCCATTCCAAGCGGCGCGATCCCGGCGAGGTCGTCGAGTTCCTCGGCCGGTGGCGCGGCCGCGCACCGGTCGTCGCGGTGCCGACCACCTATCACCGGTGGAGCATCGCGGAGGCGCAGGAGGTAGGGGTCTCGCTGGTCATCTACGCCAACCAGACGCTTCGGGCGTCGGTGCTGGCCATGCGCAACGTGTTGAGCGAGATCCAGCTGCGTGGCGACGCCAGCACCGCTGAGGAGTCGATCGCGCCGATCAAGGAGATCTTCAGCCTGACGAGAACCGCGGAGTGGGAGGAGCGGGGGGCATGATCGACGCGGAGCTGTTCTGCCAGGCGCTGGAGGCGCGTGGGTTCGGCTTCTTCAGCGGCGTGCCCTGCTCCTACCTTCAGGGTCCGCTCGCCCGGCTCGAGCAGCGGGACAGCTACGTGCCCGCGCCCAACGAGGGCGTGGCGCTGGCGATGGCGGCCGGTGCCCAGCTCGCCGGGCGGCGCGCCGCGCTGCTGGTGCAGAACTCGGGCCTGGGCAACCTGCTCGACCCGTTGACCTCCCTGCTGATGCCGTACGAGATCCCGCTGCTGGTCTTCACGAGCCTGCGGGGCTGGCCGCGTCCGGCGGATGACGAGGCGCACCACGAGGTGATGGGGCGTGCCACGGCCGCGTTGGTGGACGCCGTCGGGGTGGCACACGGCGTGCTCGCGCCGTCGATGGAGAGCCTCGCCGGCCTGCTGGACCGCGCGGAGGAGGAATACCGCCGGGACCGTGGCTTCGTCGTGCTCGTGCCGAAGGAGGCGCTGGGCTCCTGCCCCCGGCCAGCAGTGGCAGCGGGGGCGGCGATGCAGCGCCGGGACGCGCTGGGGGCGGTCACCGGGTACCTGGACGGCGCGCTGGTGTACAGCACGACCGGCTTGATCAGCCGGGAGCTGTTCGGACTGCGTGACGACCCGGGCACCTTCTACATGCAGGGCAGCATGGGCCACGCGATCGGCCTCGGTCTCGGCACCGCGATGGCCCGGCCGGACACGCCGGTCGTCGTGGTGGACGGCGACGGGTCGACCCTGATGCACCTCGGCGGCCTGGCGCTGGTCGGGGACTGCCGGCCGGGCAACCTCACCCACCTGGTGCTCGACAACGGGACCTTCGACTCCACCGGGGGGCAGCGAACGCGCCGCCGCCCGCTGGCCTGGGACCGCCTCGCGCTGTCGGTCGGCTACCGCACCGGCGCGGTCTGCCACACCGTCGAGCAGATCGACGAGCGCCTGCGGCGCATCGGTGGCACCCCCGGCCCGCACCTGGTCGCGATGCGCATCGCGCCCGGCGGCTCGTGCTCGCCGCCACGGGTCTCCGCCGCCCACACCAACCAGCAGATCCGGGCGCGGTTCCAGCGGGTGGCGTCGGCCGGCCGCGTGCGCCCGGCCGGCGTGGGCACGCCGACATGATCACCATCGCGCACGTGAGCGACCTGCACCTGGACGGCGGCCCGAGAGCGGCAGAGCGGGCCGGCCGGGTGCTGTCCTTCCTGCGCACCGCCCCGGGACCGGTGGATGTCGTGCTGGTCACCGGCGACATCGCCGACCACGGCCGGCCGGCCGAGTACGCCGAGGCCAGGGGGCTGCTGGACCTGCCGTACGAGGTGCTGGTGCTGCCCGGCAACCACGACGTGCGCGCGGCGTTCTCGGCCGGTCTGCTGGCGGGCGAGCCCTCCGACGCGGAGATCAACCGCTCGGTCGCCGCCGGCGGAGCGCACTTCCTGCTGTGCGACTCGACCATCCCCGGCGAGGACTCCGGGCTGCTGACCACGAACGCGCTCGACTGGCTCGACCGGTCGCTGGCCACCGACTTCACCGGGCTGCCCGCCTTCGTGTGCTTCCACCACCCGCCGCTCGAGCTGCACACGCCCTGGGTCGACCGGCTGCGGCAGTTCCGTGCGGAGCGGCTGGCCGCCGTGCTGTCGCGCCATCCCCGGGTGGCCGCCGTGCTGTGCGGCCACGCGCACGTCGCGGCGGTGACCACGTTCGCCGGGATCCCGTTGTGCGTCGGTGCCGGGGTCGCCTCCACCGTGCGGTTGCCACTGGAGGGCGATCCGGTCGTGGACCTCGACCTGCCACCCGCACTCGCGTTCCACGTGCTCGACGACCACAACCGGCTGACCACCCACTTTCGCGTCGTGGGCTCATGAGGTCGGTTCTCGTCGTCGGGCGGGGGGCGCCGGCCGTGCGGACGGCCGAGTCCTGCCGCGCCCTCGGTCTGGTCCCGGTGACCGTCGTGGCGCGATCGGATCCGCAGCGCCGGCATGCCGGCGCCGGTCACGTGTTCCTGGACGACACCGGCTGCGGCGGCTACGACTGCGTCGACTGCGTTGTCCGTGCCGCCGGCGACGCGCGGGTGGACGCCGTGCACCCCGGGTGGGGTGCCGTCGCCGAGGACCCGCTGCTGGGTCAACGGCTGGCCGAGCTGGGCATCCGCTTCGTCGGCCCGCCCCCCGAGGCGCTGCGCGTCACCCGCGACAAGGCCCGCGCCGTCGCCGCGGCGGAGGCCATCGGCGTGCCGGTGCTGCCGCACGCCACCGGGGAGCGCGCGATCCGCGCGCTGGTCGAGCGGCACGGCCTGCCGGTCGTGCTCAAGCCGGCGGATGGCAACCAGGGCAACGGAGTGCGCATGATCCGGCACCAGGCGGACCTGCGCGCCGCGCTGACCGAGCGCGCCGGCTGGTACGCGGAACGGTACGTCGAGGCGGCCCGCGTGGTCGGCGTGACGTTGGCGATCGACGACGCCGGCACACCGCTGCGGCTGTGCGAGCGGGAGAGCCTGCTGGTGGCCGACAGCCGCAAGCTGCTGGAGGCCGCGCCGGTACTCGACGTGCCGGACGCGATAGTGCGGGCCATGCGTGACGACGCCGTCCGGCTGGTGCGCGCGCTCGGCCTGCGCAACCTCGCGACCGTCGAGTTCCTCGCCCACCCCGCCGGCTACACCTTCCTCGAGGTCAACGCCCGGCTGACGGGCGCCTACCGGATCTGTGAGGCACAGGCCGGGATCGACGTCATCGCCCTGCAGCTCGACCTCGCCAGAGGCCGCCGGCTGACCCCGGCGCCGGCCACGGCCGGCCCGGGGGCGCACGCGGTGCAGGCCCACCTGTACCTGCGCGCCGACGTGCCGCGGCCCCAACGGGTCAGCCGGGTGCGCCTGCCGGCGCCGGTGCCGGGCGTGCTCGTCGACTGCACGCTCGACGGCGATCGGGCGGTCGCGTTCGACACGATCACCAGCCAGGTGCTGGCCACCGGGCCGAGCCGGGCGCAGGCGGGTGACCGCATGGCGCGTGCGGTCGCCGGCATCGAGCTGGCCGGCCTGCGTCACCACGGGCGGGACATCGTCGACTGGTGGTCGGACAGGTCCCGGGCGCTCACGGAACTCTCGGGAGCGAGATGAACCACGACACCCTGAGCCGGCTGACCTTCGAGGCCGCGCCACGACTCGCGGACGGGGTGGCCGGCGGCGCGCCCGGAGCGTGCGCGGAGCTCGCGGCGGTGCTGCACGACCACGCGGCGCGCCACCTGTTGCCCGCCCCCGGGTACTTCGTCCTGTCCGGCCTCGCGTACCTGGACGAGGCGGCGGCCCGGCGGTTCGTCCTGGCCCTGTCGGCGATGCTGGGCGAACCGATGCCGCACGACTTCGATGGCGAGCTCGTCCGCGAGGTGCGCTACCGGGGCGTGACGCTGGCAGCCGCGCCGACGGCGCGCTACTCCGATACCCGGGAGGGCGGGAACCTGCACACCGACGGTATGCACCGGCCCGGCGCCATTCCCGCCTACTTCGCCCTGCACTGCGTCCGGCGCGCGGCGGTCGGCGGTGCGCTCGTTCTGGTCCACATCGACGACCTCATGCGGGAGCTGCGCCAGGAGCCGGACGTCGTGGTGGCCACCCTGCGCGAGCCCGTGCACTTCGACACGCGGGACGACCGGCCCGGCCGGCCGGCGACGGTGCCGCGGCCCATCCTGGAGCTCGACGGCGGGAGCGCGCGCATCACCTACCTGCGCGCGTACGTCGACAGTGGACACCGCAGGCCGGGGATCGAGCCCCTGTCCCCGGTCCAGGTCTACGCGATGGATCGGCTGGACGCGCTGCTCGATCGGACGGACCTGCAGAGCCACCTCCGCCTCGAGCCCGGCCAGCTGATCGTGGTGAACAACCGGACGGTCGTGCACGGCCGGACCCCGTTCGAGAACGAGCCCGGCGAGGGCAGGGACCGGCTGCTGCTGCGAACGTGGATCGCGGCCAGAACTCGGTGACCACCAGCCGATCACTGGCCGTCCTTTGTGGACCTGGGGGAATTGAAACCGCTACTCGGTACGCCGCCCATGTGGGTTACACGCGAATGGATTGTCCTTGCGACGTAACCGCCTGCTTCGAGGGTTATTCGGCTCGGCGCGTCACTTCTGTGTCACCATATCGGTGGATCAATTATCGACGCCGCGAAATGCCACCAGAGTGCTTGTCGCTGACGGCCGGCCGCGCTACGTTTGGCTGGGATTACCGGATGATCTCAGTGAAAGGGGACCGTCATGGCAGGGGACGACACTTACGCGGCGCGGCACGCCGATGACACGGAGCGGCTTGCGCAGGCGGCGGTGACACTCCAGGAAAACCGTACGGGTCTGGTGCTGACCGGGCGGATCAAGAATGGCAAGCTCGAGCTCGACCAGCCGACTCTCGACGATATCCAGCGGAAGTTCCCCGAAGCGGATATCTCGTTCGTCGCGATGAACTCTCCCTTCGACGCCGAGTCGCGGGCCGTCTAGCGCGCCGCATACCTGAGGGGTCGGGCGTGCCGAACGACATTGTCCTCGCGCATACGCTGCTCGGGCGCGAGCCGTCGACGGACCTAATTCGATCGATCGCGGATGTGGCGGTTCGATGTCGCTATCCCGGTATCGAATTGCCGCGCTATTTCGCGGGACTCGACCAGGCGATGCGGGAGGAGCCGCCGCCGTTCGGCACGAAAGAGTATGCCCAGATCTACCGCAGCCTCTCGGTCGAGCCGAGATGGATGGCGGTGTCGCTCATCACGAACTCGGAACGTGAAGGCGACGGTGCCAGACGCCTCTGGTCGCTGGCAGCGTGTTCCGTCGACGAGAAGCAACGGCGGCTGCTGAAGCGTCATGCCTGCGACGAGTCCAGGCACGCCCTCATGTACCTGGCGCTGCTCGACCTGTCCTTCCCCGGAGCGGTCACGCACGAGTTCGGCACCGAGCTCCGGCAGCTGTCCCCGGGGTTCTCGATGCGCAAGGAGCTCTTCCCGGTCCCCGGCTCGCCGTATGCCAAGGTGCCGACGATCGACGACTTCCTCCAGATGAACATCGCGGAGATACGCACGGCGATCCACCACACGATGCAGCGTCCGGTTCTCGCCGGGCACTGTCCACCGGAGAACCTGGCCAAGATCACGAAGCTCCACGACTCGTTGCTGGCGGACGAGCTCAGCCACATCGCCTACACCGCGATGCTCATCGAGGAGATCGGGTGGGACGCCGATCCCGGACGGCTGGCGGCCCTGTTCCGCAAGCGGCTCCACGACTTCAACACCATCACCACCGAGGAGCTGGGCGGCAACGTCTTCGACTGCTCGGTCGCGTGCTGCGCGCGGCGCCCCACCTGCCGGGCCAGAGCGGGCGGCGCCGAGCCGGTGCTGCACGAGATCGGGTTGAGTCCCGCGGTGAGCCGTGGGCAGTAGCACCACGGGAACCCCGACCGCGCTCGACGAGTGCCTGGCGCGGTACGGCACCGACCACGCGTCCCTCGTGGCGAGCGTCGACGACGTCATCGGGCTGCGCCGCGGTGATCTGGTCCTCGCGGTCGGGTCCGGCGCGGAGCGGTTGGGCAACAGCAAGTCCGACCTCGACCTCCTGCTCGTCGCGGGCGACGGGGACGGTGGCCGCGCCGAGACCGAGCGGTGCTGGGCCATCGGGCACCGCATGGTCGACCTTCGGATCCTCCGCTCCGAGACCGTCGAGCGCCTGACGGGCCGGCTGCGCGACTGGGCACGGCTGCCCTGGAACCTCGTCGAGCTGGCACCCTTCGACTACGACGAGCGGCTCCTGTTGCACCGCTTGCTCGAAGGGCTCCAGGTGTATCCGACCAGGCCCCATCCAGGAGAACACCCGTCACGGCCCTGCCGGCCGGACCTGGCGAGGCTCAAACTGCAGGTCGCGCGCCACCTGGCACGGACGATCCAGGTGGACATGGTCGGGTACCGCGACGAGCGCGACTACGCCACCCTCGGCTACGCCGCGCAGGATCTCCTGGGCCAGTGCGTCGACGGCCTGCTGGCGGGCCACCACCTCACGAACCCGAACCCCAAGTGGCGCAGCCGTTTGCTGGAGCGCCTCCCGGCCGACTGGGACCGTCCACTCAGGATGCGGCCGACCGGTCTGCGGCCGGATCGCCTCCTCTGGGACCTCCACCGGGCGCCGGTGGAACCGCGGCGAGAGCTCGCGGTCTCCCACGCCCTGCGCTGCGTCACCTTCGCGCGGGTGGTGTTCGCCTGGGCGGAGCGGCGTATCGTCGGCCGCGCCGCGCTCGACAGCGGTTCCTACGCCTGGGCGCCGGAGGAGGGCCGGACGCAGGGGCAGTACTTGCCGGGCCTTGAGTTCGACGTCGACTTCTTCTTCTCCGACGCGGGGATCGCCGTCGCCCGGCTCAACGAGTTCGGCGCCTCGCTGCCCCTCTCCGAGCGGGAGTTCGCGCTCCTCCAGCTGTTCGACGGGCAGACGTCGGTCGTCGAGGCGGAGTCCATGGTCAACGGCGCCCTGGACGGCCGCGCGGAGCCGCTCGATGTCCGGGGGACGGTCGAGCGGGTGCTGCGCAGCGGACTGTGTCTCGAACCCCCCGCGGTGCAGCGCACCCATGCCTAGCGCCGGTCCGGCGTTGGCGGCGGGTGACCCGGCGGAGTGGTCGGAGCTGGGCGCCTCGCTCACGGCGGTGGAGGGGTTGGCCGCCGAGCTCGTCGGGGTGGGGTACGCGGAGTTCCTGGCCTGCTTCGACCCGTTCACCCTCAGCCCCCCGGCATGGCGGGCCGCCCGCGCATGCCTGCCGCCCACCCTGCTCCCGGTCGTCGACCTGTTCCTGCTCGAAGCGGCCGTGCGTCCGGCCGCGCTCCCATCGGGCCTGCGGGCTCTGGTGCCCGGCCTGGTGGCGGCGGGCCTGCTGACCGAGCGGGCCGACGGACACGTCGACGCCGGCGGTGTCGTCGTACTGCTGGTCAGCGGAGGCTGGATCGCCTGCCATCCGCCGCGAGCTGATCCGCTCTTCTACCTCGGGGAGGACTCGCTCGCGCTGCTGCGCCGGCTGACACCGGGCGCCACGCGGAGCTGTCTCGACCTGTGCGCCGGCTCCGGCATCCATGCCGTGCACTGCGCCCGCTTCGCGCCGGGTGTCACCGCGGTGGAGCTCGATCCGCGCGTTGCCCGGCTCGCCCGGCTCAACGCCCGGTTGAACGGTGTGGCCGGCCGCGTGGAGGTGCTCTCGGGGGATCTCTACGAGCCCGTCGCCGGCCGGCGCTTCGACCTCGTCGTGGCCAACCCCCCGACCTTGCCGTACCCGGCCGCGGACCTGCCGGGTCCGCGTATCGGCCACGGCGGCGAGGACGGCCTGCGGCTGACGTCCCGCGTGCTGGCGGGCCTGCCCGACGCCCTCACGGACCGGGGTCGCGCGCACCTCGTGGGGATGGTCCTGACCGACGGCCGATCCGGCCGGCTGGGGGAGTGGCTGGCGGCCGTCGCTCGCGAACGGGACCTGTCGATCCGCTGCAGCGTGCTCTCCCATACGCCGCTCGCGGAAGGCGAGATGCTGTTCGAGCGGCTCGTCTCGGTGGTGGCGGCCATCGCGGCGGCGGAACGGGACCGGGTCCGCGCGGCCTACGCATCGGTGCTGGATCGGCTCCAGGCGAGCCACCTCAGCAGTTACTTCCTGCGGGTCGCGCTCGGTTCGGGGGACGTGGCGCTGACGGACGTCTCGGCGTTCGGCCGAAATGGACAGTGGCACCTCTGAGCGCGAACACCTGGACGGGCCGGCTCACCCGAGGCGGTCCTGCGCCGCCCGGAGCGCGACCGCCACGGGCTCGGTACAGGCGTCCACCAGGAGCCGGCGCCGCTCGGCGGGCAACGTCCGAGTCGCGAGTGCGAGGGCCCAGATCCCACCGAACTCGTCGACGTCCTGGACATCGATCAGTGGCCCCGACCCCAGCGGGCTCGGGTGCGTCGCCGAATCGTCCGCCAGCGACGCCAGCGTGGCGACGACGTCGGCGATGGCCGTCTGGTACCACCAGAAGCTGAGCGAGATGCTCGGCTGCAAGGACTGGACGTGATGCCAGGTGCCGGCCGGAATGAACACCATCTCGCCAGGCTCGACAACGGTCTCAGCGATCCGCGCCTCGCCGAACAGCGGGAATCGCTCGAGATCGGGGCGAAGGTAGTCCACCTGGCTGTAGTTGGGGTGGGCGGATCCGGTCGGGTGGCGATACATCTTCTCGTCCTGGTCGGCCGACACCAGGCTCACCAGCTTCCGCCCCCAGACCTGCACGAGGAGATTGTGGACAGGGGACAACGGGTTCCGATTGTCCTTGTGGAACGGCTGGACCGTCTTCTCCGGACCAATCCAGAGGTGGACGGTCACCGTTCTGCCGGGCGGGCAGTACGGGGGAGTGGTGAAGTCCTCGTGCAACTCGGGAAATACGCCGGGTAGGCGCTCCAGGCGCAGATAGGGCTGGATGTTCCCGGCAGGCCGGGCAATGTCGTGCAGGTAGTCGCCGAGCGCCATCACTTCTCGATTGCCGGACAGCGGCCCGTCGAACGAAACGGACACGAGACGGTCCCCGAACGCCTCCTTGAACCACGAGTGCGACCACTTCGTCAAGGCCGGCCACCTCCCGGTGGCTCCGGATAGGACGACGGGCACGCATTGCGCGACGTAACGCTGGGCGAATTCCGCCGGGTCCATGGCGTCGACGTGCGGAATGGCCGTGATGGTCGCCGGGGTCGTCACCGTCGGATCTCCTCTGCTCGCCGGGGCCGGGCAGCGTCCGGAATGGAGGATGCCGCCGCGTCGAAGGTGACACCAAACCCCTGGGCCGGCAACTGGAGGCACCGGGGCGGGCGGCGGTGTGTACTCGGTCGCCACAAGCGGACACCACGGTCAACCGATGTCGACAATCGGATACCGAACCTGGAGGTACGCGCCGCGATTGTCACCCTGTTAGTTAATTGCCGCCGACGATCTAGCGTGCGATCCTGGCATGGGTGCACTGACTGGGGGGCGATACGGCAAATCCAACGGGACGACCGTGGCGGTGATCTGCGCGCACACGGTCTGGTGGCGTGGTGTCCAAGTACGGAGGCCGGGCAGTTGGACAGGGCGCGAGATTCTGCTCGCGGTGGCAACCGAGCGGGGGATGGTGTCCGGAATAGGGGGGTGGTTCAGGAATATCGCCGCCTTTAGCATGTTGATGAAAGACCCACTACAGTCGGGGTGTTGGAATGCTGACGGAAAGGGTTCTGCAAGTCGGGCAGGCGGGCAACGGGGAAATTAGTCCCGGGGTTCGGCGCCATATTCGGGTGGAATGGGGGAATCAGCGAGGTAAGTCTGCGTCTGTACCATTCGCACGGATCGAGCAGGCCGCGACCGAATTACGACGACGCGACTTCCGTCCGAAGAATTCATGGGGGTCTGGTGGATTCGACGAGAGTTGACCTAGTCGCTCTCCCGGTGGTTGAAATCGAGCTGTCCCGGCTGTCTACCGTAGGTTCACCACGAACCTCGGGTGAGGATCCGGAGCACGTCGAGACGTTGTTGTCGGCAGCCGGGGAGCTTCCACCCATTCTCGTCCACCGACCGACGATGCAGGTGATCGATGGCTTGCACAGGTTGCAGGCGGCGCGAGTCCGAGGCGATAGGAAAATCGCGGCGAAGTTCGTCGACGGCACTGAATCGGACGCCTTCGTGCTGGCTGTCGAGGCGAACGTACGGCATGGTCTGCCGCTCTCTCTCGCCGATCGTAAGCGTGCGGCTGTCCAGATCATCGGCACGCATCCGCGGTGGTCGGATCGGCGGGTGGCCTCGGCGACCGGCATCTCGGCCGGCACGGTGGCCGACCTGCGCGGGCACGGAGAGCAGGATGGCGCAGAGCGTGCCAACGAGGCGAGGATCGGGCGGGACGGGCGCATCCGCCCCGTCGACGGTTCGGAGGGACGCAAGCTCGCCGCCGAGCTCATCCGCGGTGATCCGGGCCTCTCGCTGCGGCAGGTCGCCAAGCAGGTCGGCATCTCGCCGGAGACCGTCCGGGATGTGCGTGGCCGGCTGGAGCGTGGCGAGAGCCCGACTCCGGACGGCGGCAGGCGACTGCGGGCCAAGCCAGCGCCGCTGCGTTGTGCGGAGCCTGACTTCGGCCGTGCCGTGGACCGGGATCGCCTCGCCGTGCTGGAGCGACTCAAGGCCGATCCCGCGCTGCGCCTGAGCGAGGCCGGCCGAATCCTGCTGCGAATGCTCGCCATGCACTCGATGGACGGGCAGGAGTGGGGCAGGATCCTGCACGGCGTCCCGCCGCACTGGAGCAGCGTGGTCGCCGGATTCGCCAGGGACCACGCCCGGGTCTGGGCGGAGTTCGCGGATCGCCTGGATGACCGGGCAACCGACCTGGCCGCGGGATGACCGCATGACGAGCTAGGCAGGACAGGAACAGATCGGGCACGCGGCACACGACCACGTCCGAGGGACGTTTCGGGTGGGCCGTGTGCCCGGCCTGTGTTCGCGGGGTGATGAGGGGACGCGGTGAGGCTCTGATGGCGGTGCGGGCGCTGCGCGGCGCGGTCCAGATCGACGACAACGAGCCGGGCGCGATCATCGAGGGGACGATGGAGCTCGTCACCGAGGTCATGGAGCGCAACGCGCTCACGACGGACGACGTGATCAGCGTGGTCTTCACGGCAACGCCCGACCTCGACAGCGAGTTCCCCGCCGTGGCCGCGCGCAAGCTCGGTTTTCACGATGTCCCGCTCCTCTGCGCGACGGAGATCGCGGTGCCGAAGGCGCTGCCCCGGGTCGTCCGGCTGATGGCCCACATCGAGACCGAACGCCCGCGCTCGGCGATCCACCACGTGTACCTGCGCGGAGCCCAGGCCCTGCGGCTGGACATCGCCCAGTAGGCCGCCCGGATCGTCATCACCGTGCCTGCGTGACGGCGGCTACCAGGCGGGCGACTGCCTCGTCGAGCGGGCCTGTCCCGTCCAGCACCACGTCGGCGGCCTCCGGCGGCTCGTAGCTCTGCCCGACCCCCGTCATGGACAGCAACGTGCCGGAGTTCGCCCTGGCGTACAGGCCCTTCGGGTCCCGGCGGGCGCACACCTCCAACGGCGTGTCCAGCCACACCTCGACGAAGTCCCCTGGTGCGAACAGCTTCCTGGCCGCGGCGCGGTCCGCGCGGAACGGGGAGACGAGCGCGACGACGACCGTCAGCCCCGCGTCCAGCATGAGGGCGGCCACCTCGGCGACGCGCCGGACGTTCTCGGCGCGGCCCGCCGGGCTGAAGCCGAGGTCGCGGTTCAGTCCGCCGCGGACGTTGTCCCCGTCCAGCACGTAGGTGTGCACGCCCATGCCGTGCAGCCGGCGCTCCAACGCATCCGCGACCGTCGACTTGCCGGCACCGGGCAGGCCGGTGAGCCACACGACCCGGCCACGCCGTCCCTTCAGCTGCTCGCGCGCCGTCCGGTCGATGGCGTAGCCCTGCGGCACCACGTCGGGCCGGCCGGTCGGCCGGCGCACCATGCCCGCGCCGACGGTGTCCCCGGTGCGCCGGTCCACCAGTAGGAAGGATCCGGTGTCCTGGTTATCCACATAGGACTCCAGGAGTACCGGCGCCGCGACGGTGACGTCGACGGTACCGATCTCGTTGCGGGACAGGGTGTTCGCGGGCCGCTCCTGGCCGGTCCGGACGTCGAGCCGGCCGTGGAGGGCGGTCACCTCGGCGGGGACCGTCCGCGGGCCGGCGAGCAGCAGGTAGCTCGCCCCGACCTCGAGCGGGTCGGGGCCGGTCCAGACCACCGTCGCGACCAGGGCGGTCGTGGGTGGCGGGGTGTCGCCGCCCGCCGGCACGAGCACGTCGCCGCGGCGCACGTCGACGTCGTCCTTGAGCACCACCGTGACCGGCGTGCCGGGGGCCGCGTGGTCCAGGTCGCCCGCGGGGCCGAGCAGCCGGTCGACGGTGGTGACCTCGCTCGTGCCGGCGACGGTCAACGCGTCACCGATGCGCAGCGAGCCACCGACCACCGTGCCCGCCGGCCCCCGGAAGCGGTCCGTGCGGATGACGTACTGGATGGGCAGCCGCGCGCTCGCGGCCCGGTTCCCGGTCTTGCGCCGCCAGCCGGTCAGCAGGTCGAGGAACGTCGGCCCGTCGTACCAGGGCATGTTCGGCGACGGCGCGGTCACGTTGTCGCCACGGACCGCGCTGACCGGGACCACGTGCAGCTCCTCGGCGCCGAGGTTGGCTCCCGCGGCACGGATGTCCGCCGCGATCCGGTCGAAGACGGCCTGGTCGTAGCCCACCGCGTCGAGCTTGTTGATCGCCACGAGCACCGATCGCACGCCCATGGTGGTGCACACGGCCAGGTGCCGGCAGGTCGCGGGCCGCACGCCGAGCACCGCGTCGACGAGCAGCACCGCCAGGTCCGCGGTCGAGGCGGCGACCGCCATGTTGGCGCCGTGCTGGTCGTGTCCCGGCGCGTCGGCGATGATCACCCGGCCGCCACCGGGCGAGTCGAGGAACCGGTACGCGACGTCGATGGTGATGCCCTGCTCCCGTTCGGCCTCGAGCCCGTCGGTGAGCAGCGAGTAGTCGATCTCGCCCGGCGGCACGGTCGAGCCACCCCGGCGGACCCGCCGCGCCTGCTCGAGGTGGTCGAGCGGCACGCTGCCGGTGTCCGCGAGCAGCCTGCCGATCAGCGTGGACTTGCCGTCGTCCACCGAGCCGCATGCCACGAGCCGCAGTACCGCGCCCATCAGAAGTAGCCCTCCGACTTCTTGGTCTCCAGTGACGACCCGCCGTCACCGTCGATGAGCCGGCCCGCCCGTTCCGACCGGCGGTCGGAGCTCGTCTCGTCGATCAGCTCGTCGAGGGTGGTCGCCGTGGACTCCACCGCGGCGGTGAGCGGGTAGCACCCGAGGGTGCGGAACCGGACCCAGCGATGCTCGGGTGTCTCGCCCGGCCGCAGCGGAAAGCGGTCGTCGTCGACCATGAGCAGGACGCCGTCCCGCTGGACCACCGGGCGCGGCGCCGCGAGGTAGAGCGGGACGACGGGGATGTCCTCGCGGCGGATGTAGCGCCAGATGTCGAGTTCGGTCCAGTTCGACAGCGGGAACACCCGGATCGACTGCCCGTCGGCCAGCTGGGTGTTGGGCCACCGCCAGAACTCCGGCCGCTGCCGGCGCGGGTCCCAGCGATGCCCGGGTTCGCGGACGGAGAAGATCCGTTCCTTCGCCCGCGAACGTTCCTCGTCCCGCCGGGCACCGCCGATCGCCGCGTCGAAGCCGCCCGCGTCGAGCGCCCGGCGCAGCGTCACGGTCTTCATGATCCGGGTGTATTCGTGCGTGCCGTGGGTGAACGGGGTGACTCCCGCGGTGGCTGCCTCGGTGTTCGTGCGCACCAGGAGGTCCAGGTCCAAGCGGCGTGCGGTGGCGTCCCGGAACTCGATCATCTCCCGGAACTTCCAGCGAGTGTCCACATGCAACACCGGAAACGGCAGGCGCCCCGGCGCGAACGCCTTGGCGGCGAGGTGCAGCAGCACCGAGGAGTCCTTGCCTATCGAGTAGAGGAGCACCGGCTTGCGGCACGCTCCTGCGGTCTCGCGCAGAACGTGGATCGCTTCGGCTTCCAGTTCGTCCAGCACGACCGTTGCGGTGTCGGAAATCGTCTCGTAGGTCGCCGTCCTGACGTCCACGTCGGCCCCTCGCTTTATCTTGAGTTTATTGGTCGACTTTGTCGGATGTTACGCGGACGAGGGGTGTCCATGAGGATGCGAGCAGCGAGGTCGAATACCTGTGGTGGTTCTACGCGGGAGGAACCCGGCGCAGCTCAGGGTGAATTCGAGGCGAACGCCCAACCCGGCGGCCTATCCACCGTCGCCACCTTCGCGTTCGGCACCCGGTCGAGCGTCGATGCAGTAACCGACACCGGGGACCGTGGCGATGATCCAGGGTTCACCGAGCCGTTTGCGCAGTGCCGAGACCGTGATGCGCACTGCGTTGGTGAAGGGGTCCGCGTTCGCGTCCCACGCTCGCTCCAGGAGGTCCTCGGCGCTGACGACGCCGCCCTCGGCGGCGACGAGGACTTCGAGCACCGCGAACTGCTTTCTGGTCAGTGCGACGTAGCGGCCGTCGCGGTAGACCTCGCGGCGGAACGGATCCACCCGCAGGCCCGCGATCTCTCGCACCGGCGGCCTGTTGTGCGCCCGCCTGCGGTCGAGTGCTCTGAGCCGGAGCACGAGTTCCTGGAGCGCGAACGGCTTCGTGAGGTAGTCGTCGGCACCGATCTCGAACCCGGTGGTCTTGTCGTCGAGACGGTCGGCAGCGGTGAGCATGAGGATCGGCATGCCGCTACCGGAGGCGACAATGCGTTTGGCGATCTCGTCACCGGAAGGGCCCGGAATGTCCCGGTCGAGAACGGCGATGTCGTAGTCGTTGATGCCGAGCAATTCCACCGCGGTGTCGCCATCGCCCGCGATGTCCGCCGCAATCGCCTCCAGGCGAAGGCCGTCGCGGATGGCTTCCGCCAGGTACTGCTCGTCCTCGACGATCAACACACGCATGCCCCGATGCTACGAGCCGGGCATATCGTCGGCATATCGGCTGCCACATCCCGCCGTCCCCGGTGGATCCTCGACGCCCACCTTGCTCGGCGTCGGGTTCGCCTGGGCCGGCCACGAGACCCTCGACTGACGCTCGCGGCATATCGTCGGCATATCGAAAATCACATACCAGCTGGCAACACCGCGCTGCATTTACTGGCCGCATGACCTACAGCCAATCAGCCTTGACGACGAGTCGTCGGACTCCGCGAATCGTCGCGACGACGCCCCGCCGGATTCGCCGGATCGTTGCCGCCGGTGTGCGAGCCGTCCTCGCCGCCATCGCCCGGCCGCTCGGCTACCGGCTGATTCGCATCCAGGGGCGCGGGGCGCTCGGCGTGGCTGACGGTGCCGTCCCCGAAGGCGTGACGGTCTTCGACGACGAGGTCCCCGGCGTGGCCAATCTCGAACCGGCCCTCCTCGCGGCCCTCCGGAAGGCCGCGGCGGATGCCGCGGACGACGGCGTCGAGTTCGTCGTCAACAGTGGCTGGCGTACCCCGGCGTACCAGGAACAGCTTCTTCGCAACGCGGTTACCAGGTACGGATCCATGGCGGAAGCCGCGCGCTGGGTGGCCACCGCGGAGACCTCCGCTCATGTGGCGGGGGACGCGGTGGACATCGGGCCGCCCAACTCAGCCGCGTGGTTGTCCAAGCACGGCGCGGACTACGGGTTGTGCCAGATCTACGCGAACGAACCCTGGCACTACGAACTTCGTCCCGAAGCCATCGAGCACGGCCCGCCGCCCATGTACCCCGACGCCAGCCAGGACCCGAGGATGCTGAAGCGAGCGTGACGAAGCACGTCCTGGTCATCGGCGGCGGCCAGAACGCCGAACACAGCGTCTCGGTGAAGACCGCCGCGGCCATCGTCGAGGCACTCCGTTCCGGCGGGTTCGACGTCAGCACGATCACCATCGGCCGTGACGGAACATGGTCTGACGGCACGCGGGCGCTCGGGACGAGCGCCGCCACCTCGCTGGCCGCGGCGTTGCCGCTGCTGGAACAGGTGGATGTGGTCTTCCCCGCGGTGCACGGTCCGCGTGGCGAGGACGGGACGCTGGCGGCCTTGTGCGCCCTCGTCCAGAAGCCGGTGGCCGGCTCCGGGCTGCGGGCCGGCGCGATCGGCATGGACAAGTGGGCGACCAAACTCATCGCCGAAGCCATCGGGATACGCACCGCCTCGGGTCACCTGGTACGCGCGGCCCAGATGGCGGACATCGAGTTCGTGGCGGACGTCGTCGTCAAGCCGGTCTCCGGTGGCTCCGGCAACGGAGTCACGCTGGCCCGGGACGCCGTCCAGCTGCACAAGGCATTGCGCCTCGCCGCTCGCTACGACGACCAGATCCTCGTCGAGCACGTCGTCCACGGCCGGGAAATCCAGGTCGCGGTCCTGTTGGAAGCCGGCGGCAGTAGTTGGGCGCCACCACCGTTGGAGGTCCACGCCGGCGACGTGCGCGACACGGCAACGACATTCGACGGAACCGAAGAGTTCACCGTGCCTGCCCGGCTCGACAGCACCGACAGCGCAATGCTCACCCAGGCGGCGCTTGCGCTGTTCGACGCGCTCGGCTGCGCCGGAGTCGCGCGTTTCGACTTCTTCCTCACCGACAACGGCCCGGTCCTCAACGAGGTCAACACGACGCCCGGCATGACTGTTGAGTCGACGCTGCCGGAGATGTTCGCGGCCGCTGGAGTGTCCTATGAGGACCTGGTCGCGCGCCTGGTCAGCGCCGCGTCGATGCCGACAACCGTGTTGCCACTGTTGGTCAATTGCCGGCACTAGAGGTCCGTGCGATGCTGGCCTGGTGTGCCGGAGGACGTCGAGCGGCAGGGGTGTCCAACCACCGAGGCCGGGCAGTTGGACGGCGCGGGAGAAGGGTGCACGCGTCTCGCTCACCAGCGCCGAGCTGAGGGTGGCGACGCTCGCCGCGCGCGGATGCGTCAACCGGGAGATCGCGGAGCGGCTGTTCATCACGCCGAGCACCGTTGAACAGCACCTGACACGCGTATTCAAGAAACTGGGGATCACCGGCCGGAGTTTCCTGCCGGCGTGGTTGTCGGCGCTGAGCCGGGATGATTGTTCGCTCGGCGAGAAAACGGACGGTGATCCCGGTCGGCTCCGGCCCTGACCGCAATTCGGATCGTCGCACGTTCCGTACCGACTCTGTCGCCGCCCACAGTTGTTCGCTCGTACCCACTCGTGGACATGGACTCCATTCAGCACGATTGAGGTCGCTGACTTCGCGAGTCGTGTGAGAGGGGTGCCTGCGTGGATGTGGTGATGCGCACCGGGGGGGTGAGAAAGCGTGATGACGATCCCGATCCTTGGCAGACCAAGATCCGCCCGGGAACGGTGCGCAGGGTGCTCGCCTACTTTCGCCCGCACATCGGCAAGGTCGCGCTCTTCGTTCTCGTCGCCGCGCTGGAGTCGCTTGCCGTCGCCGCAACTCCGTTGCTGCTGAAGGAACTCGTCGACGGCGGCATCCTCGAGAACGATCTCGGGATCGTGATCGTGACCGCCTGCCTGGCCGGCGGGCTTGCCGTGCTGGGTGCATTGTTGTCGCTGGTGTCGGCCTACATCGCCGGCCGGATCGGGCAGGGGGTCACCTACGACCTCCGGGTCGAGGCGCTCGGCCACGTACGGCAGCTGCCGATCGCGTTCTTCACCCGCACCCAGACCGGCGTGCTGGTCGGCCGGCTGCACACGGAACTGATCATGGCGCAGCAGCAGTTCGGTTTCCTGCTGATGGCGGCCACCAGCGCGGTCACGGTCGTGCTGGTGCTGGCCCTGCTGGTCTACCTGTCATGGTTCGTCGCCGTCGTCACGCTGGTGCTGATTCCGCTGTTCCTCGTGCCCTGGGTCCACGTGGGACGGGTGATACAGCGGCGCACCGGGCGGCTGATGGAGGTGAACGCCGGCCTTGGCGGTCTTCTTCAGGAGCGGTTCAACGTGCAGGGGGCCATGCTCGCCAAGCTCTTCGGCCGTCCGGAGGAGGAGATGGCCCAGTACGAGGACCGCGCCAAGCGAATCCGCGGGATCGGCGTGAGCCTTGCCATCTGGGGCCGGATGTCCTTCGTCATGATGGCGCTGATGGCCTCGCTCGCCGTGGCGCTCGTCTACGGGATCGGTGGCGGGCTCGTGCTCGCCGGGGTGTTCCAGCTCGGCACGCTGGTCGCCATCGCCACCCTGCTCGGGCGGCTGTTCGGGCCGATCACCCAGCTGTCCGGGCTGCAGGCGACCGCGCAGATCGTCGTCGTGGCCTTCTCCCGGATCTTCGAGGTGCTCGATCTGAAGCCGCTGATCCAGGAACGCCCCGACGCGGTCGGGCTCGAGAAGGACGTGGCGCCGGACATCGAGTTCGAGAACGTGGCGTTCCGCTACCCCACGGCGGACGAGGTCTCGCTGCCGTCGCTGGAGCACGTGCGGGCTGCCCGGGAGCGCGGGGAAGCGACGCCGGACGCCCTGCGTGACGTGAACTTCCACGTACCGGCCGGCACCCTCACCGCGCTCGTCGGCCCGTCCGGCGCGGGGAAGACCACCATCACCCACCTGGTGTCGCGGCTGTACGACCCGACCTCCGGGACCGTTCGGGTCGGCGGACACGATCTGCGCGACCTCACGTTCGACTCGCTGCGCGAAGCGATCGGGGTGGTCAGCCAGGACGCCTACCTCTTCCACGACACGATCCGGGAGAACCTTCTCTACGCTCGCCCCACCGCCACCGAGGACGAGCTGATCGAGGCATGCAAAGGGGCCCAGATCTGGGACCTGATCGAGTCCCTCCCGAGCGGGTTCGACACCGTCGCGGGCGATCGCGGCTACCGCATGTCGGGCGGGGAGAAGCAACGACTGGCCATTGCCCGGCTGCTGCTGAAGGCGCCCTCGGTCGTCGTGCTCGACGAAGCCACCGCGCACCTGGACTCCGAGTCGGAGGCCGCCGTCCAGCGGGCACTCAAGATCGCCCTGCGCAGCCGTACCTCGCTGGTGATCGCCCACCGGTTGTCCACGATCCGCGAGGCGGACCAGATTCTCGTGATCGACGACGGACGGGTCTGCGAGCACGGGACGCACGAGGAGTTGTTGGCCGAGGGCGGCCTCTATGCCGAGCTCTATCACACGCAGTTCGTCAAGCCGGGAGGCAACGGCGCCGGGCCTGCCGAGCTCGGAACCGGGCTGGGACCGGACAGTGCGCTCCGGCCGGTGCGTCAGGTGGTTCGTGAAGGAGAACGATGAATTCCGCAGCGCAGGCCACACCGACGGTGCTGGAGCTGTTCGCCTCGCACGTGGACCGGACGCCCGACGCGGTGGCCGTGGTCGACGGTGATCGGGTTCTGACGTATCGGCAACTCGATGAGCGCGCGGGCCGGTTGGCCGGGCGCGTGATCAGTCGGGGCGTCCGCCGCGGCGACCGCGTCGCGGTCATGATGGACCGTTCGGCCGGCCTGCTGGTGGCGCTGCTCGCCATCTGGAAGGCGGGGGCGGTGTACGTGCCGGTGGACGCCACCTATCCCGCGCGGCGGGTGGCGTTCATGGTGGCGGATGCGAGCGTGTCCCTGATGGTGAGCTCGGCCGCGGCGCGCGACCGTGTACCGGAGGGGATCGAGTCGCTCGAGCTGGACGCCGCCCCGGACGAGGACGAGGCCGAGGGCGAGGGCGAGGGCGCGGGCGACGCGGCGTCGGTCACGGTGTGCCCCGGCGATCTGGCGTACGTGATGTACACCTCCGGCTCGACGGGTACCCCGAAGGGAGTGGCCATCCCGCATCGGAGCCTGACGGAGCTGGTGGCGAGTTCCGGCTGGGCGATGGACCCCGGCGAGGCCGTCCTCATGCACGCGCCGTACGCCTTCGACGCGTCCATGTTCGAGATCTGGGTGCCGCTGGCGTGGGGCGCCCGGGTGGTGGTCGCCGCGGCGGGGGCGGTGGACGCCCGGCGCCTGCGGGAGGTGGTCGCCGCCGGGGTGACGAGGGTGTACCTGACCGCGGGGCTCTTCCGTGCGGTGGCGGAGGACGCGCCGGAATCGTTCGCGGGGCTCCACGAGGTACAGACCGGCGGTGACCTGGTGCCCGCGCACGCGGTGGCACGGGTGCGGGAGGCCTGTCCCCGGGTGCGGGTCCGGCACCTGTACGGCCCGACGGAAGCGACAGTGTGGGCGACGTGGCAGCTCGTCGAGCCGGGTGACGAGGTGGGTCCGGTGTTGCCGCTCGGACAGCCGCTGCCGGGCCGCCGGGTGCACGTGCTCGACGAGTCGCTGCGGCCCGTGGGGCCGGGTGTGGTCGGTGAGCTGTACCTGTCCGGTGCCGGGCTGGCGGACGGCTACCTGAACGGGGCGGGCCTGACGGCGGGGCGGTTCGTAGCCGATCCGTTCGCACCCGGCGACGCGGCCTCCGTGGGGGATGGCGGGCGGATGTACCGGACCGGCGATCTCGCCCAGTGGACCGCGGACGGTGAGCTGCTGTTCGCGGGCCGGGCCGACAACCAGGTGAAGATCCGCGGGTTCCGGATCGAGCCCGGCGAGATCGAGGCCGCGCTGACCGCTCAGCCGGGCGTCCACGACGCCGTGCTGGTGGCGATCGACGAGCGCCCGATCGGGTATGTGGTGGCGGATGAGGACGTGGATCCCGCGCTCCTCCGCGAGCGTCTCGGGGAGGTACTGCCGGGGTACATGGTGCCGGCCGCGGTGATCGTGCTGGACGCGCTGCCGCTGACCGGCAACGGCAAGGTGGACCGGGCGGCGTTGCCCGCGCCCGAGTTCGCGGCGAACGCCGCCGGTCGTGCACCCGTGACCGAGGCGGAGCGCGTCCTGTGCGATCTCTTCGCCGAACTGCACGGGCTGGACCGGGTCGGGCCCGATGACGGCTTGATCGAGCTGGGCGGGGACTCGATCATCGCGATGCGCGTGGCGGCAGGTGCGTTCAAGGCTGGTCTGCTGGTGACACCCGCCCAGATCCTCGAGGAGCAGACCCCCGCGCGGCTGGCGGCCGTGGCGCAGGCGGTCCAGGCCGACCGCCCCGCCGACGAGCCGCTGATCGCCCTGACCGCGGAGGACGAGGCGGAGCTGGTACGCGCCGTGCCGGAGGCGGCGGAGGTCTGGCCGCTGGCACCGCTCCAAGAGGGCCTGCTCTTCCAGTCGACCCGCGACGAGGGTCTCGACATCTACCAGGTGCACTGGATCCTGGAGCTGAACGGACCGCTGGACGTGGCCCGGTTGCGGGCCACCTGGGAAGCGGTCTTCGCTCGGCACGCCCAGCTTCGGCCGAGCTTCCACCGGCTCCCGTCGGGCCGGACGGTGCAGGTCGTCCACGAGCACGTCACCCTGCCGTGGCGGGAGGTGGATCTGTCGGGTGCGAGCGATGTCGACGCGGCCGTCGACGCGCTGGCCAGACGGGAACAGGAGAAGCGGTTCGACCTCGCGCAGGCTCCGCTGGCCCGGCTCGTGCTGGCTCGGATCGGCCACGAACGGCACCGCCTGCTGGTCGTCATTCACCACACCCTGATCGACGGCTGGTCGGTAGCGGTCATCCTCAACGAGGTGTCCGAGGCGTACGCGGCCGGTGGCCGGTTCCCCGAACGCACGGGTGTCGCCTCTTACCGGGACTACCTGGCCTGGCTGGACCGGCAGGACAAGGACGCGGCACGGGCGGCCTGGCGCGCGGAGCTGTCCGGCCTCGACGAGCCCGCGCTGATCGCGACAGCGGCCGGCGCGGCGGGCTACGACTACCGGGTCGAGCACCTGTCGCCGGAGCAGTACACCGGGCTGACGCGGCTGGCCCGCGATCGCGGGCTGACGCTGAACACGGTGGTACAGGGTGCGTGGGCGATGGTGCTGGCGCGACTTCTCCGGCGGACCGAAGTGGTCTTCGGCGCGACGGTCGCCAACCGTCCCGCGGCGCTCCTCGGTGTGGAGTCGATGCCGGGCATCATGATGAACACGGTGCCGGTCCGGGTGCCATTGGACGGTGGGCACTCGGTCCTGGACATGCTCACCGGCCTCCAGCGCCGGCAGGCAGCCTTGATGCCGCATCACCATCTGGGGTTGCCGGAGATCCAGAAGGCGGCCGGACCCGGCGCGGCGTTCGACACGCTGCTGGTGTTCGAGAACTACCCGCGCGACTTCGCCGGCCCGTTCACGTACCTGGGCACTATCGAGGGAACCCACTATCCGCTGACCCTCGGCGTCATCCCGGGAGAGCGGTTCCGGATCCAGCTCGGCTACTGGCGCGGGCAGGTCCCGCAGCGCGTTGCCGATTCGGCCCTGCGGTGGTTCGTCGACGCGCTCGCCACGCTGATCGCCGATCCGTCCGGATCGGTGGGGCAGGCCGGTGTCGGTGCGGGCCCGGCGCAGCACCCGGTCCCGGCGCTGGTGGCGGGGAAGTCCTTGCCGGCCTTGGTAAAGCGGGCGGTGGCGGAACGGCCGGACGACGTGGCGGTGGTGGATGGTGCGGGTGAGCTGTCGTTCGGGGAGGTGTGGGAACGGGCGGTGGCCCTGGCCAATGAGCTGAGGGCTCGTGGGGTCGGGCCGGAGCGCCGGGTGGCCGTGGTGGTGGGGCGGTCGTCGTGGTGGGTGGCCGGGATTCTGGGCGTGTCGCTGGCCGGTGGCGCGTTCGTTCCGGTGGATCCCGCATATCCGGCCGAACGCGTGCGATGGATTCTGGACGACGCCGATCCGGTGTCGGTGGTGTGTGTGGAAGAGACCCGTTCGGCGGTGCCGGCGGAGTTCGCGGATCGGCTGGCGGTGGCCGACGAGGTCGGCCTGGCAGGCGACTCGGGCGCGGAGCTGCCGCGGGTGCGGCCGGATCATGCGGCGTACGTGATGTACACGTCGGGGTCGACAGGGGCGCCGAAGGGAGTCGTCGTCTCCCACGCGGGACTGGGCAACCTGGCGGCGGCGCAGATCGACCGGTTCGCCGTGACGCCGTCGTCCCGGGTCCTGCAGTTCGCGGCGCTGGGCTTCGACGCCATGGTGTCGGAGGTGTTGATGGCGTTGCTGTCGGGGGCGACGCTGATCATGGCGCCGGCGCGGGACCTGCCACCGCGGGTGTCGCTGGCCGAGTCGGTGGAACGGTGGCAGGTCACGCACGTGACGGTTCCGCCGTCGGTGCTCGGCGCAGCCGACACCCTGCCGGACGGGCTGGCGACGGTGGTGGTGGCGGGGGAGGCCTGTTCGCCGAACCTCGTGGATCGCTGGTCGGCGGGGCGGCGGCTGATCGATGCCTACGGGCCGGCCGAGGCCACGGTCTGCGCGGCGATGAGCGCGCCGCTGGTGCCGGGCCGCGATGTGGTCCCGATCGGGACGCCTATCGCGGGGGGTCGGTGCTGTGTGCTGGACGCGTTCCTGCTTCCGTTGCCGCCGGGGATCACCGGTGAGCTGTACGTGGGCGGAATCGGGGTGGCCCGCGGCTATCTGGGCCGTGCGGGCCTGACGGCGGAGCGGTTCGTGGCCGATCCGTTCGGTTCCGGTGAGCGGATGTACCGGACCGGTGATCTGGCGTACTGGACGAGCCAGGGTGAGCTGGTGTTCGCCGGGCGGGCCGATGACCAGGTCAAGGTTCGCGGGTTCCGAATCGAACCCGGCGAGATCGAGTCGGCCTTGTCCGGTCACCCTCGGGTCTCCCACGCCGCGGTGACCGTCCGCGCGGACCGGCTGCTGGCCTATGTCTCCCCGGGCGATGTCGATCCGCGGGCGGTACGGGAGGAGCTTGCCTCCCGGCTACCACAGCACATGGTGCCCGCGGCGGTGATAGCGCTGGACGCCCTGCCGGTGACGGCGAACGGGAAGATCGATCGGGGTGCGCTGCCCGATCCCGACTTCGCCGCCGCGACGACGGGACGGGAGCCGGTCACCGAGGCCGAGCGGGTGTTGTGCGCGTTGTTCGCCGAGGTGCTCGGTCTGGAGCGGGTCGGCGTGGACGACAACTTCTTCGAGCTCGGCGGGGATTCGATCCTGTCGATGCAGCTGGCGGCGCGGGCCCACCGCAAGGGAATGGCCTTGGACACGCACGCGGTGTTCGAAGGGAAGACGCCGGGGCGGATCGCGCAGCTGGCGGCGGAGTCCCCACTGCCGCACCGTGCGTACCCGGCGGCGGCCGACGGTGCGGGTGAACTCCCCTGGACACCGGTGATGCGGATGTTCGGGGACGGCGTCGCGGGGCCGGGTTTCGCGCAGTGGGTGGTCCTGGGCACGCCCTCGGACCTGGCGGAGGACGCGCTGGTTGCGGGGCTGACGGCGGTGGTGGATACGCACGACATGCTGCGTGCGCGTGTCGTCATCGGCGACGAGGGCCGGCGCCTGGTGGCGGGCGAGCGCGGGTCGGTCGACGTGGCCGGGCTGGTCGCCCGGGTGGGAGCCGACGGCGGTTCACCGGACGAGGTCGTGGCGAGTGCCGCGCGGGAGGCCGTAGGACGGTTGGATCCGGCGGCGGGCGTGGTGCTCCAGGCGGTGTGGGTGGATGCCGGGCCCGGCCGGGTGGGCCGGTTGGTCCTGGTGGCGCATCACCTGGTGGTCGACGGGGTGTCGTGGCGGGTACTCGCGGCGGATCTGCGCGTGGCGTGCGAGGCGGCGGCCGCGGGCCGGGAGCCGGTCGTGGACCCGGTGGGCGTGCCGTTCCGGCGGTGGGCGGGCCTGCTGGAGCAGTGGGCGGTCTCCGCTGAGCGGGTCGCGGAACTGGCGGCGTGGCAGGCGATTCTCGGTCGGGAGGAGCAGCCGCCCGGAGCGCTTCGGCCGGACGCGGACCGGACCGGGAGGGTGCGCTCGCGGTCGTGGGTGGTGCCGGCAGCGGCGGCTGCGGCGTTGGCGGGGCGGGTTCCCCTGGCGTTCCACTGTGGAGTGCATGAGGTCTTGCTCGCCGGGCTGACGGGCGCGGTGGCGCGCCAGGACGGCGTCGACGCGGTGCTGGTGGAGGTGGAAGGCCATGGCCGCCACCCCACCGACGGTATGGATCTGTCCAGGACGGTGGGCTGGTTCACCAGTACGCACCCGGTGCGGCTGGAGGTCGCGGGGATCGACGTGGCGGAGGTGCCGGCCGGTGGTCCGGCGGCGGGCACGTTGCTGAAGTCGGTCAAGGAGCAGTCGCGGGCGGTGCCCGGCGACGGGTTCGGCTACGGCTTGCTGCGGTATCTCAACGAGGAGACCGGGCTGGTGCTGGCGGCACTGCCGTCGCCGCGGATCGGGTTCAACTACCTGGGCCGGTTCGCCGGCGAGCAGAATGGCGTGCGGCCGTGGCAGCCGGCCGCCGGCCTCGGCGGTGCGATGGATTCGAGCACGGACCTGCCGCATGCGCTGGAGGCCAACGCGATCGTCCGGGATCTGCCGGATGGTCCGGAGCTGGAACTCACCCTGGACTGGCGGGACGACCTGCTCGGCGACGCCGAGGCCGAACGGCTGGGCCGGGGATGGCTGGACATGCTGTCCGGGCTGGCCCGGCAGGCGGATGATCCCGCCGCGGGCGGGCACACCACGTCCGACTTCCCCCTCGTCCACCTGGACCAGACCGAGATCGAGGCCCTCGAGGCCGAACACGCGGGTGCCGGTGGACTGGCCGACGTGTTGCCACTGTCGCCGTTGCAGCACGGGCTGGCCTTCCACGCCGGCTACGCCGCCGGCGTCGATGTCTACACCGCACAGGCGGTACTGGGCCTGGCCGGTCCGCTGGATCTGCCGCTGCTGCGGAAGTCGGTGCGCGAGCTGCTGGCGCGGCACGCGAACCTGCGCGCCGGGTTCCGGCACGACGCCGCCGGGTCCGCCTACCAGGTGATCCCCGGCGCTGTGGCGGTGCCGGTGTCCTTTGTGGACGTGACGGACTCGGTGGATCCGCGGGCCGAAGCGGTGGCGGTGGCCGCGGCCGAACGGGCCCGGCCGTTCGAGCTGGCCCGGCCCCCGCTGTTGCGGTTCGCGGTGATCGTGGTGGGTCCGGGCCGGCACCGGCTGGTGCTGACCACCCATCACATCCTGCTCGACGGCTGGTCGATCCCGCTGCTGTTGGACGAACTGTTCACGCTCTACCGCAACGGAGCCGATCCGTTCGCGCTGGCGCCGGTGAAACCGTATCGGGACTACCTGGCCTGGTTGAGCGAAACCGACCGGGACGCGGCGACCGCCGCGTGGTGCGACGCTTTGGCGGACTTGCCGGGGCCGACCCTGATCGCGGCGGACCGGCCGGCGCCGGTGCAGGCGTCCCAACAGACGTGGGCCGCACTGGACGAGGCGTTGTTCGAGGCTTTGGCGGCGCGGGCCCGCGAATGCGGTGTCACGGTCAGCGCGTTCCTGCAGGCGGTGTGGGGAGTGGTGCTGGCGGCGATGACCGGCCGCGACGATGTGGTGTTCGGGTCGGTGGTGTCCGGGCGCTCGGCAGAGCTGCCCGGCATCGAGACCATGGTCGGGCTCTTCATCAACACCGTCCCGGTCCGGGTCCGGATGCGGCCGCAGGACACCTTCACCGAGCTGGTGCGGCGAGTGCAGGACGGGCAGGCCGCGTTGCTGGCTCATCACCACCTCGGGCTCGCCGACATTCAGCAGGACGCCGGGCAGGGGCAGCTGTTCGACACCCTCTTCGTCTACGAGAACTACCCCAGACCGGCCCCTGCCGAGAACCGAGCCGCCGATGCGGAACCGGACCGGTTGCGGGTGCGGGGTATCACCGACGCCGATTCCACCCACTATCCCCTCGCACTGACGGCCATCCCGGGCAACGGCCTGCAGCTGCGGCTGGAGCGTCAGCCGGCGCTGGTCACCGCCGCGCAGGCCGGTGCCGTGCTGGACCGGTTCGCGCGGGTGCTCGAAGCCGTGGTCGCCGCTGCGCGGTCGCCGCTGTCCGTGGTGCCGATCCTGTCCGGCCCCGAAGAACACCAGCTGCGGGCGTGGAATGACACCGCGGCGCGGGTACCGGCCCGGACGCTGCCGGAGCTGTTCGCCGCGCGGGTCGCCGCCACCCCGGCGGCGACCGCGGTGATCTTCGAGAACCAGTCGCTGACCTACGCCCAGCTCGACGCCCGGGCCAACCAGCTCGCCCGCTGGCTCATCGACCACGGTGTCGGACTCGAGGACCGGGTCGCGGTCATGGTGCCGCGCAGCCTGGAACTGGTCATCGCCGTGCTGGGTGTCACCAAGGCCGGCGCCGCCTGGCTGCCCATCGACGCGAGCTATCCCCAGGCGCGCATCGACTACATCCTCGCCGACGCGCGACCGGCGGTCGTGGTGGACGAGTCGGTGGTGCGTGCGGCCGGCGGATACTCCACCGAGCAGGTGCGGTCGCCGGCAGCGGCCGAGAACTCGGCCTACCTCATCTACACCTCCGGCTCCACCGGGGAACCCAAGGGCGTCGTGGTCACCCACACCGGGTTGGCCAGTCTGGCCGCCAGCCTGGTCGAGCGGCTGGAGCTGACCGCACGGAGCCGGGTTCTGGCGTTGGCATCGCCGAGTTTCGACGTCTCGGTGCTGGAACTGCTCATGGCCATCGGCGGCGGCGCGGCACTGGTGGTACCGCCCGAGGGCGTGGTGGGCGGTGGAGAGCTGGCCGAGGTACTGGCCGGCCAGGAGATCACCCATGCGTTGATCCCGCCCCCCGTGCTGGCCACCGTGCCCGAAGTACCCGAGACGGTCCTGCCGTGCCTCGTACTCGGTGTGGCGGCGTGTTCTCCCGAGCTCGTGCACCGGTGGTCGCCCGGTCGCCGAATGATCAACACCTACGGGCCGACCGAGGCGACCATCGCCATGACCATCGGTCCGCCGATTCCGATCGGCGACGAGATTCCGCCGGTGGGGTATCCGACCGTGAACGCGCGGGCGCTCGTGCTGGATTCGTGGTTGCGGGCGGTGCCGCCGGGCGCGGTGGGCGAGTTGTACATAGCTGGTGTGGGTGTGGCGCGGGGATATCTGGGGCGACCGGGAATGACCGCGGCACGGTTCGTGGCCGATCCGTTCGGTTCCGGTGAGCGGATGTACCGGACCGGGGACCTGGTGTGGTGGAACCCGGACGGGGAACTGGTGTTCGCCGGTCGTGCCGATGACCAGGTGAAGGTGCGGGGTTACCGGATCGAGCCCGGTGAGGTCGAAGCGGCGCTGGTGGCGCAGGAGTCGGTGGCGCAGGCGGTGGTGACCGTCCGTGCCAGCGACATCGGCGAACGGCTGGTCGGGTACGTGACCGCCGCTGGCGAGTCCACAGTGGACGCGGTCGCGGTGCGCGACGGTGTGGCGGCCCGGTTGCCGGAATACATGGTGCCGGCGGTGGTGGTGGTGCTCGAGGCGCTGCCCCTGACGGCGAACGGGAAGGTCGACCGCAAGGCGCTACCGGACCCCGACTTCAGCGGACGGGTAGCGGGCCGGGAACCGGTCACGGTGGTCGAGCGGATGTTGTGTGCGCTGTTTTCCCAGGTGCTGGGTCTGGAGCGGGTCGGTGCGGACGACAGCTTCTTCGAGCTGGGCGGGGATTCGCTGCTCTCGATGCAGCTGGCGGCGCGGGCCCACCGCGACGGCATGGCCTTCGGCGCGCGGGAGGTGTTCCAGCACCGGACGCCCGCGGGCATCGCGACGGTCGTGGAGCTGGGCGGGGCGGGTCCCGCCGCGGGCGGGCAGCCGGCCGCCGACGTCGAGCTCCTCGATCTGGACCAGGAAGAGATCGACGAGTTCGAGGCCGAGTTCGACCACCGGTAAGCCGTGCGCGTTCGAAGCAGAGATCGCGGGAATTCAAGGCTGGTTCTACGAACGTCCAGCCTTCGCTGATCGAGGAGATATTGATGGCTCAGTCGCGGATCGAGGACATCTGGCCGCTGTCGCCACTGCAGGCCGGGTTGCTCTTCCACGCGGTCTACGACGGCGAAGGTATCGATGTCTACAGAGGACACTGGATCCTGGACCTGGACGGGCCGGTGGACGCGGCGAGGATGCGCGCGGCCTGGGAGGCGCTGCTGACCCGGCACGCACCGCTGCGGGCCTGCTTCCGGCAGCGCAAGTCGGGTGAGACCGTGCAGGTCATCGCCAGGCAGGTGGACCTGCCGTGGCGGGTGGTCGACCTGTCGCACCTCGAGGACCCCGTGGAGGCCGTGCGCGAGCTGGCCGAGGAGGACCGGACGAAGCGGTTCGACCTCGCGACGGCACCGTTGCTGCGGCTGACCCTGATCCGTCTCGACGCCCGGACGCACCGCCTCGTGGTGACCTGCCATCACACGATCATGGACGGCTGGTCGTTGCCGATCGTGGTCAACGAGCTGTCGGCGCTGTACCCGGCCGGCGGCGACCCGCTGGCCCTGCCCGAGGTGACGTCCTACCGGGAGTACCTCGCGTGGCTGAACCGGCAGGACAGCGAGAGGGCGCTGGCGGCTTGGGCGGCGGAGCTGCGTGGCGCCGAGGAGCCGACGCTGGTGGCGCCCGCCGATCCGGCGCGAGCGCCGTCCGTGCCGGAGAGCGTCGAGATCGAGCTGCCGGCGGATCTCACGCGCTCGCTGGACGAGCTGGCTCGTGGGCAGGGGCTGACGCTGAACACCGTGCTGCAGGGCGCGTGGGCGATGGTGCTGGCGCGGCTGGCGGGCCGGACGGACGTGGTGTTCGGGGCGTCGGTATCGGCGCGCCCGCCGGATCTGCCAGGTGTGGAGGCGATGGCGGGGCTGTTCCTCAACACCGTTCCGGTGCGCGTGTCGCTCCGCGGCTCGACGCCGGTCAGGAAGCTGCTGGCGGACTTGCAGGAACGGCAGGCGACGCTCATCCCCGACCAGTTCGTGGGGCTGGTGGACATCCAGCAGGCGGCCGGTCCTGGCGCGATCTTCGACACGTTGCTCGTCTTCGAGAAGTTCCCCCACAAGCCCGCGGAAGCGGACGCCGCGGGAACGTTCGGCATTCGGGTGACGCAGGGCCGGGCAGCCGCCCATTATCCGCTGACGCTGGTGGTCGTCCCCGGCGAGTCGATGCTCCTCAAGATCGACTATCTGACGGATCTCTTCGATCAGGCCACCGCGTTCTCCATCGCCGAGCGACTGTCGGCGGTGCTGGCGCAGCTGGCGGAGGCGGGCGAGCGCACGGTGGCCGAGGTCGAGGTGACGACAGCGGCCGAGCGTGCTGTGGTGGTCGACGAATGGGGCGCGGCGTCCGGCGTGGTGCCGCGCCGGTCGGCGCCGGAGCTGTTCGACCGCCAGGCGGAGCGCCGCCCCGACCGGGTAGCCGTCGTCGACGGCGATCGGACGATGTCGTTCGGGGAACTGGCCGGGCACGCGGAGCGGCTCGCCGGCTATCTGAGCGGCAGGGGAGTTCGGCGCGGGGATCGGGTGGCCGTGGTGATGGACCGGTCGCTCGAGCTGATCGCGACGTTGCTCGCGGTGTGGAAGGCGGGAGCGGCGTACGTCCCGGTGGATCCCGCCTACCCGGCCGAACGCGTGAAGTTCATGCTCGCGGACGCGGAGCCGGCGGCGGTGGTGTGCGCGAAGGCGCACCGGGACGCCGTGCTGGACGTCGGGCTCGATCCGATCGTCCTGGACGATCCCCGGACGCGGCAGGCGGTGGCGGAGTGCACCCGCCTGTCGGTCGGTGCGAGCGCCGACGACCTCGCCTACGTGATGTACACGTCGGGGTCGACGGGGACGCCGAAGGGCGTCGCGGTGTCGCACGAGAACGTCGCGGCGCTGGTCGGGGAACCGGGATGGGCGGTGGGCGAGGACGACGCCGTGCTGATGCACGCCTCGCACGCGTTCGACATCTCCCTGTTCGAGCTGTGGGTGCCGCTGCTGTCGGGTGCCAGGGTGGTGCTGGCCGGAACGGGTGCGGTGGACGGCGCGGCGCTGGCCGGATACGTGGCCGGCGGGGTCACCGCCGCGCACCTGACCGCGGGGACCTTCCGGGTGGTGGCCGAGGAGTCACCGGAGTCGTTCGCCGGTCTGCGCGAAGTGCTGACCGGTGGGGACACGGTGCCGCCCGCGGCGGTGGAGCGGGTGCGGCGGGGGAGTCCTGGCGTGCGGGTGCGGCATCTCTACGGCCCGACCGAGGCCACGCTGTGCGCGACGTGGTGGTTGCTCGAACCCGGTGACGCGGCGGGATCGGTGCTGCCGATCGGACGACCGCTTGCGGAGCGGCGGGTCTACGTCCTCGACGCGTTCCTGCACCCGGTGCCCCCGGGCGTGCCGGGCGAGCTGTACGTCGCCGGAGCCGGTGTGGCGCAGGGCTATCTGGGCCGTGCGGCGTTGACGGCCGAGCGGTTCGTCGCCGACCCGCTCGTGCCCGCCGGGAGGATGTACCGGACCGGGGACCTGGCGTACTGGACGGACCAGGGTGCGCTGGCGTTCGCCGGACGTGCCGACGACCAGGTCAAGATCCGCGGGCATCGGGTGGAGCCCGGCGAGATCGAGGTTGCCCTGCACGGTCTGCCCGGTGTCGGCCAGGCCGTGGTGTCCGTACGGGACGAGCGCCTGATCGGTTACGTGGTCGCCGAAGCGGGGCACGACGTCGACCCGGCGAGCCTGCGCGGACAGCTCGCCGGCACGCTGCCCGAGTTCATGGTTCCGGCCGCGGTGCTGGTGCTGGACCAGTTGCCGTTGACGGTCAACGGAAAGGTGGACCGGCAGGCCCTGCCCGAACCGGACTTCGCCACGAAGGCGGCCGGCCGGGAACCGGACACCGAGGCCGAGCGAGTCCTGTGTGGAGTGTTCGCCGAAGTCCTCGGCCTGGACCGGGTCGGGGTCACGGACGGCTTCTTCGAGCTGGGCGGGGACTCGATCTCGTCGATGCAGGTGGCTGCCCGAGCGCGGCGCGAGGGGATCCCCCTCACCCCGCGGCAGATCTTCGAGCACCGGACTCCTGAGCGAATTGCGGCACTGGCACAAGAGATCCTGACGACGCCAGCACGGGCCCGCGCCGAGGTGGTCACCGGCGTGGGCGAGATCGCGATGACGCCGGTGATGCGTGCCCTCGGGGATGCCGCGGTGCGCCCTGGCTTCGCGCAGGCGAAGGTCGTGGTCACCCCTGCCGGCCTGAGCCCGGACGCCCTGGTGGGCGCCCTGCAGGCGGTGCTGGACGTGCACGATCTGCTGCGGGCACGGGTGGCGCCGGACGGGCGGCTGGTGGTGGCCGAGCGCGCCGCGGTGGACGCGACCGGCCTGGTCACGCGGGTGGCGGCCGGGACCGGGGACCTCGACGAGCTCGCCGAGCACGAAGCCAGGACGGCGGCGGACACATTGGACCCGTCGGCGGGAATCATGACGCGGGCCGTGTGGGTCGATGCCGGCAGCGCCCGGCCGGGCCGGTTGGCATGGGTCGTGCATCACCTGGCGGTCGACGCGGTCTCGTGGGGAATCCTGCTGCCGGATCTGCGCTCGGCGTACGACGCGCTGATCTCCGGCGGGACCCCCGCACTCGAGCCCGCGTCGACCTCGTATCGGCAGTGGGCGCGTTGGCTGACCGAGCAGGCGCTCAGCGAGACCACGATCGCCGAAGCAGAGCACTGGGTCGCGGTGCTGGATGGTGCGGAGTCGTTCTTCGAGAGGCGAGCCGGGCAGTCGCACTCCTGGTCACGGACGCTGGCCGGAACCACGGCGCGCGATCTGGTGAACCGGCTGCCGGGCGCTTTCCACTGCGGGACCCACGAGATCCTGCTGGCGGGCCTCGGGGGTGCCGTGGCGTGCTGGCGCGGTGCCGGAGCCGGGATTCTGGTCGACGTGGAAGGCCATGGCCGCCACGCCGACGACGGTGCGGACCTGGTGCGCACCGTGGGCTGGTGCACCAGCGTTCATCCGGTCCGCCTCGACGTCTCCGGTATCGACCCGCGCGGCGCGGCCGGGCAGCTGCTGAAGACCGTGAAGGAACAGGTCCGCGCCGTTCCCGGCGACGGCCTCGGCTACGGCCTGCTGCGCTACCTCAACCCCGGCACCGCGGCCAGACTGGCCGCGCTGCCATCCCCGCAGATCGGGTTCAACTACTTCGGCCGGTCCAGCCTCGCCGCCGGGGACACCGCGTGGCAGGTGAGCGAAGGGTCGCTCGGCGGCGGCCCGGAGATGCTCATGCCCCACGCGGTGGAGGTCGCCGCGGACGTGCAGGACACGCCGGCCGGGCCCCGGCTGAGGCTGGCCATAACCGGCCGGGATCTCGACCCCGCCACGGTGGAGCGGCTCGGCGAGGCATGGCTGGAGACACTGACCGGCCTCGCGGCGCTTGCCGAGGATCCCGGCGCCGGCGGGTACACACCGTCCGACTTCGATCTCGTCGAGCTGACGCAGCGGGACGTGGCGGAGCTGGAGGCCGCGGCGCCGGGGCTGGCGGACGTCTGGCCGCTGTCGCCGCTGCAGGAAGGCATGCTCTTCGAGCGGGCCTTCGACGAGGACGGCGTCGACGTCTACCAGAGCCAGCGGATCCTGGACCTCGACGGACCGCTCGACGTGGATCGGCTGCGTGCGGCGTGGAACCAGCTGGTCGCCCGGCACGCATCGCTCCGGGCGAGTTTCCACCAGCTGGGCGACGGCGAAACGGTGCAGGTCGTCACGGGCGAGGTCGACGTCCCGTGGCGTGCGGTGGATCTGTCGCACCTCGACGAGGCGGCCGCGGCCGCGGAGGTCGACCGGCTGCTCGCGCGGGATCAGGCGGAGCGGTTCGACGTGACCAAGCCGCCGCTGCTCCGGCTGTTGCTGATCCGGCTCGGGGAGCGCACGCACCGGTTCGTCGTGACGTCGCATCACGTCGTCCTGGACGGCTGGTCCACCCCGATCGTCCTGGGTGAGATGTCGACGGGTTACGCGGGAGGACGGGGTTCGGCGGCCCCACCGTCCTATCGGGACTACCTGTCCTGGCTTCGCCGTCAGGACGAGGAGGCGACCCGGGCGGCGTGGCGGTCCGAGCTCGCCGGGTCGGACGAACCGACCCTGATCGACGCCGACGCGGACAACACGATGGTCCTGCCGGACGGACACGCGGAATGGCTGTCCGAGGAGGCGACGAGGACCCTCACGGGCTTCGCCCGTGGCCATGGGCTGACGGTGAGCACGATCGTGCAGGGCGCGTGGTCGCTGGTGCTGGCGCGGCTGGCGGGCCGGACGGACGTGGTGTTCGGGACGGTGGTGTCGGGGCGTCCGGCGGAGGTGCCGGATGTCGAGCGGATGGTGGGGATGTTCATCAACACCGTTCCGGTTCGCGTGCGGCTCGACGGCAGCCGGCCGATGCTGGAGGTGTTGCGGGACCTGCAGCGGCGCCAATCGGCGTTGACGGAGCATCAGTACCTGGGACTGTCGAAGATCCAGCGGCAGGCGGGAACCGGCGCGGTCTTCGACACGATCGTGATGGTCGTGAACTACCCGGATGACGCCGCCGGTCCCGGCGGCGACGGGGGTTTCGCGATCAGCTCGCTCCGCACCCGGACCGGTACCACTTATCCGCTGGCCATCAGTGTCTCTCCCGGACAGCGCCTGCGGATCGACGTGGCCTACCGGCCCGATCGGATCGACCGGAACACGGCGGCCGAGGTGGTTCGGCAGGTCGTGCGGGTCCTGGCACGGGTGGTGGCGGAGCCCTCGCTGCCGGTGGGCCGCCTGGCGGTGACGAGCGAGTCGGCGCGCGCGTCGGTGCTGGCGCGCGGGACCTCGGCCGTCGAAGGGGCGAGCGGGTCGTCGGTGCCGGAGCTGTTCCGGCGGCAGGTGGCCAGGTTCCCGGACGCGGTGGCGGTCGTGGACGCCGTGCGCACGCTGTCCTACGCCGACCTCGACCGGGAATCGGACGGGCTGGCGGGACGCCTGGCCGGGCTGGGCGTCCGGCGCGGCGACCGCGTCGGCGTGGTGGCCGAACGCGGCGCGGACCTGATCGTCGCGCTGCTCGCGGTCTGGAAGGCGGGTGCGGCGCAGGTACCGGTCAATGTGGACTATCCGGCGGAACGGATCGAGCGGATGCTGGCCCTCTCCGGCGCCTCGGTGGCGGTCTGCGTGGCGGCCACCCGCGACGTGGTGCCGGACGGGGTCGAGCCGCTGGTCCTGGACGCACCGGCGAGCGGGGAAATGCCTTACGAGGCACCGGAATTCAGCGCCGGACCGCAGGACCTGGCCTACGTGATGTACACGTCGGGGTCGACCGGGGTGCCGAAGGGCGTCGCGGTGCCGCACGGAAGTGTGGCGGCCCTGGCGGGCGATCCGGGCTGGTCGCAGGGCCCGAGCGATCTCGTGCTGCTGCACGCGTCGCACGCATTCGACGCGTCGCTGGTCGAGATCTGGGTGCCGCTGGTCAGTGGGGCCCGCGTGGTGGTGGCGGAACCGGGCGCGGTCGACGCGCAGCGGCTACGGGAGGCGATCGAGCGCGGCGTGACCACCGTCCACCTGACGGCCGGGACGTTCCGCGCGCTGGCCGACGAGTCGCCGGAGTCCTTCCGGGGCCTGCGCGAGATCCTGACCGGCGGGGACGCGGTGCCGCTCGCCTCCGTCGCCCGGATGCGCCGGGCGTGCCCGCAGGTTCGGGTCCGGCAGCTGTACGGCCCCACCGAGACCACCCTCTGCGCCACCTGGCAGCTCCTCGAACCCGGGACGGAAACGGGCGACGTGTTGCCGATCGGCACGCCGCTGGCCGGGCGGCAGGTGTACGTGCTCGACGCGTTCCTCCAGCCGGTGGCGCCGAACGTGACCGGTGAGCTCTACCTCGCCGGCGCCGGTCTGGCGCACGGTTACCTGGGCGCGACCCGGGCGAGCGCGGAGCGGTTCGTGGCCAGCCCGTTCGCCGCTGGTGAGCGGATGTACCGCACCGGCGACCTGGCGCGCTGGACGGACCAGGGCGAGCTGGTGTTCGCCGGCCGGGCCGACTCCCAGGTGAAGATCCGGGGCTACCGCGTCGAGCCGGGGGAGATCGAGGCGGCGCTGGCCGGGGTGCCCGACGTCGGGCAGGCGATCGTGGTGGCGCGGGAGGAACGTCCCGGCGAGAAGCGGCTGATCGCCTACGTGACCGCGGAATCGGGGCGGGGACTGGATTCCGGCGCGGTCCGCGAGCACCTCGCGTCGCGGCTGCCGGCGTTCATGGTGCCGGTGGCGGTCCTGGTGCTGGACAGCTTCCCGTTGACGCTCAACGGGAAGATCGACCGCGCGGCCCTGCCCGCTCCCGAGTTCACCGCGAACGCGGTCGGTCGCGAGCCGCGCACCGAGACCGAGCGCGTGCTGTGCGACCTGTTCGCCGAGGTTCTCGGGCTGGAGCGGGTCGGCGCCGACGAAGGCTTCTTCGAGCTGGGCGGCGACTCGATCCTCTCGATGCGGCTGGCCGCCCGTGCGCGTCGCGAGGACGTCGTCTTCGGTGCGAAGCAGGTCTTCGAGCAGAAGACGCCCGCGGGGATCGCGGCGGTCGCCGAGCAGGGCGGACCGGCGCGGGCCGACGCCGCCGATGGCGTCGGTGAGGTCCCGTGGACGCCGGTGACGCGGGCATTGCTCGACCGCGATCCCCGCGCGATGACCCGGGGGGCGTTGGCGCAATGGGTGACCGTGGGCGCGCCCGGCGACCTGTCGATGGCCACGCTGGTGGCCGGATTGACCGCGGTGATCGAAACCCACGACCTGCTGCGCGGCCGGGTCGTCGAGACCGAGGGCGAACAACCACGGCTGATCGTGGCCGACCGGGGAACGGTGGACGCCGCGACGCTGGTCGAGCGGGTCGAGGCCGGTACCGGCGCGCTGGACGAGCTCGCGGATCGGTGCGCCGAGGCGGCGGCCGCGCGGCTGGATCCCGCCGCCGGCGTGCTGCTGCGCGCGGTATGGGTGGACGCGGGACCGGGCCGCGCCGGACGGCTCGTGGTGGTGGCGCACCACCTGCTGGCCGACGTCGTGTCGTGGCGGATCCTGGTGCCGGACCTGCAAGTGGCGTGCGAAGCCGTGGCCGCCGGCCGGGCACCGGCGCTGGATCCGGTCGACGTCTCGTTCCGGCGCTGGGCGCGAATGCTGGCCGACCAGGCCGCCGTCCGTACCGGGGAACTGGAGACGTGGACGGAGATCCTCAGCGGCGCACACTCGCGGCTGGGCGAGCTCGATCCCACGCGCGACACAGTGTCGACCGCGGGACGCCGGACCTGGACGGTGCCGCGGGACAAGGCCGCGGTGCTCGTGGAGAAGGCGACCTCGGCCTTCCACTGTGGAGTCGACGAGGTGTTGCTGGCGGCCCTGGCGGGCGCGGCGGCGCACTGGCGCGGCGGCACCGCCGTCGTGGTCGACGTCGAAGGGCACGGCCGCCGGCCGATCGGCGAGCTGGACCTGTCGCGGACGGTCGGCTGGTTCACCGACATCCATCCGCTCCGGCTCGATGTGACGGGCGCCGACCCGGCCGAGGCGATCGCCGGTGGCGACGCGGCCGGTCGCTTGCTGAAGCAGGTCAAGGAGAACGTGCGAGCGGTGCCCGACGGCGGGCTCGGCTACGGGATGCTGCGGTACCTCAACGCCGAGACGAAGCCGGCCCTCGCGGCGCTGCCGAAGGCGGAGATCGGGTTCAACTACCTCGGCCGCTTCGCGGCCCGGGCCGGCGCCGCCGCGGAGCCCTGGCAGTTGCTGGGAACCATCGGCGGCACATCGGAGCAGGACGCGCCGTTGCGCCACGTCCTGGAGATCGACACGGTCGTGCTGGACGCCGCCGGCGGACCCGAGCTCAGCCTCACCCTCACCTGGGCGGAGCGACTGCTCGGCGACGCCGAGGCGGAGTCGTTCGCGAAGGCATGGCTGGACATGCTGACGGGCCTGTCCGTGCACGTCGGCGACGGGGACGCGGGCGGGCACACGCCGTCCGACTTCCCGCTCATCCCGCTGACCCAGCAGGACGTGGCGGAGGTCGAAGCCGCCGTACCGGCCCTGCTCGACATCTGGCCGCTCTCCCCGCTCCAGGAGGGCCTGCTGTTCCACGCCGCCGACGAGCGTGGCCCGGACGTCTACGCGAGCATGCGGAAGCTCGCGCTCGACGGACCGTTGGACACCGCCCGCTTCCGTGCGTCCTGGCAGGCCTTGCTGGACCGGCACCCCGCCCTGCGGTCGAGCTTCCATCAACTCGGCTCCGGGACGGCCGTGCAGGCGATCGCCCGCGGGGTGACGCTGGACTGGCAGGAGACCGACCTGTCCCGGCTGCCCGAGGACGAGGCGCTGGCGGAAGTCGATCGGCTCGCGGCGCGGATGCACGCCGAACGGTTCGACCTGACCCGGGCACCGCTGCTGCGCCTGCACCTGGTGCGCCTCGGCGAGCGCACGCACCGGCTGGTCTTCACCTCGCACCACATCGTGGCCGACGGCTGGTCCCTGCCGCTCATCACCATGGGCGTGCTGACTGCTTACGAAGCCGGTGGTGATGGCCGGGCGTTGCCGGCGGCAACGTCCTATCGCGACTATCTCGCGTGGATCGCCCGCCAGGACAAGGCGGCCGCCGGAGCGGCGTGGCGGACCGAGCTCGCGGGGCTCGACGAGGCGACCCACGTGGTGCCGCCGGACACGATCACCGCGCCCCTCGAGCCCGAACGCGTCGCGTTCGAGCTCGACGACGAGCTGAGCCGGCGCCTGGTGGAGTTCACCCGCCGGCACGGCGTGACGATGAATACCCTCTTCGAGGGAGTCTGGGCGCTGCTGCTGGCCCGGCTGACCGGACGCGACGACGTGGTCTTCGGTGCCGCGGTGGCCGGGCGTCCGCCCGAGATCCCCGGCGTCGAGTCCGCCGTCGGCCTGTTCATGAACATGCTGCCGGTCCGGGCTCGCCTGACCGGCACCGAACCGTTCCTCGACATGCTGGCGGACCTCCAGGAACGGCAGGTCGCGTTGATGGCGCACCAGCACGTCGGACTGGCCGAGCTCAAGCAGCTCGCCGGCCCGGGCGCGGCGTTCGACACGATCGTGGTGTTCGAGAACCACCCGTTCTCGCCCCCGCCGTCGTGGTCCGAGGACCCCGACGCGCTCGTCATGCGCTCCACCGGGATTCCGAACGACACCGGGCACTACCCGCTGTCCATGCGCGCGTCCGCGTCAGGCCTCGTCCACGGTGAGCTCATCTACCGGCCGGACGTGGTCGACCGGAGCGAGGCCGAGGAACTGCTCGCGGCGATTCTCCGGGCGCTGGAACAGGTGGTGGCGCAGCCGCGGACGCCGGTGGGCCGGGTCGGCCTGATCGGCCCGGAGCAGCGCCGCCTGGTGGTGGACGCGTGGAACCGGACCGACGTGCCGCTGGCGGCCGAGACACTGCCGGCGCTGGTCCGCGGGCAGGTGGCGCAGTCGCCGGACGCGATTGCGGTCGAGGACGCCAGGCGCCGGCTGTCGTTCGGCGAGCTGCTCGCCGAGGTGGAATCGCTGGCACGGCTGCTCGTCGGGCTGGGCGTGCGGCGGGAGACCCGGGTGGGTGTGGTCGTCGGCCGCTCGGCCGAGCTGGCGGTGACCCTGATGGGAGTCTCGTTCGCCGGCGGGGCGTTCGTTCCGGTCGATCCGGACTATCCCCGTGAGCGCGTCGAGTTCATGCTCGCCAACTCGGCGCCGGAGGTGCTGGTGTGCACCGCGGCGACCCGAACGGTCGTGCCGAAGGAGTTCGCGGGCACGGTGCTGGTGCTGGACGACCTGCCCGCCGCCGACCCGGCAGTGGAGTTGCCGCCGGTGGCGCCGGATGACGCGGCGTACGTGATCTACACGTCGGGGTCGACGGGGGTGCCCAAGGGCGTCCTGGTCACCCACTCCGGGCTCGTCAACCTGGGGTACGCGCACATCGAGCGGATGGCCGTGACGTCCTCCTCCCGAGTCCTGCAGCTGTCCGCCATCGGGTTCGACGCCATCGTCTCCGAGCTGTACATGGCTCTGCTGGCGGGCGCGACCCTGGTGCTGCCCGACGCGGAGAGCATGCCGCCCCGCGTGACGCTGGGCGAGGCGCTGCGCCGGGGGCGGATCACTCACCTCACCGTGTCGCCGAGCGTGCTGGCGGCCGAGGACGACCTGCCGGACACCCTGGAGACCTTCCTGACGGGCGGCGAGGCCCTTCCGGCCGTTGTGGTGGACCGCTGGTCACCGGGCCGTCGGGTGATCCAGGCCTACGGGCCGACGGAGACGACCATCTGCTCGACGATGAGTGCCCCGTTGTCCCCGGGACACGACGTGGTCCCGCTCGGCGGCCCGATCCACAACGTGCGGCACTACGTGCTCGACGCCTACCTGCAGCCGGTACCGCCCGGGATGGTCGGCGAGCTCTACATCACGGGCGTCGGGCTGGCTCGCGGATACCTCGGCCGTCCCGGCCTGACCGCGGAACGGTTCGTCGCCAGCCCGTTCGCCCCCGGGGAGCGGATGTACCGCTCCGGCGACCTGTTCCGCTGGACCAGGGAAGGCCAGCTGGTCTTCGCGGGCCGGATCGACGCGCAGGTCAAGGTGCGCGGGTACCGGGTCGAGCCCGCGGAGATCGAGGCCGTGCTCGCGGCGCATCCGGGGGTCGGCCAGGTCGCGGTCGCCGTCCGCCGGGACGGGCCGGGCGACAAGCAGCTGCTGGCGTACGTCGTGCCCTCGCCCGGCGCCGAGGGCGTCGCACTGGTCTCCGCGCTGCGTGAGCTGGCGGCCGAACGCCTGCCGGACTACATGATGCCCGCGGCGTTCGTGCCGCTGGAACAGATGCCCCTCACCCCGAACGGCAAGCTCGATCACCGGGCGCTGCGGGCCCCCGTGTTCGCCGGGACGTCGTCCAGGCGGGAGCCGCGCACGGCCATGGAGGCCAGGCTGTGCGCGCTGTTCGCGGAGGTGCTCGACCTGGAACAGGTGGGTCCCGAGGACAGCTTCTTCGAACTCGGCGGTGACTCGATCGTCTCGATGCAGCTGTCGGCCCGAGCCCGCCGGAAGGGGCTGGAACTGAGCCCGTGGCAGGTGTTCGAGGAGAAGACGCCGGAACGGCTGGCGGTGCTCGTCCAGAACCTCCCGGCCGACGGCGCGGGCACCGCGGCGCCGGCCTCCACGGCGGGCACGCTCGTGGACCTTTCCCCTGACCAGATGGACCAACTCGTGACCGGACTGGCCGGCGACCAAGCGCCATAGGGAGCAGATTCGTGATCGTTGACGGTACTCGCGCAAAGCCTCGCTCCAGCGTGGAAGACGTCTGGCCGCTTTCGCCGCTGCAGGAGGGAATGCTCTATCACACCGCGCTCGACAACGCCCCGGACCACGACGGGTCGGACACCTACACGGTGCAGACCGTCTACGGCATCGACGGCCCGCTGGACGCCGCGAGGCTGAAGGCGTCGTGGCAGGCCGTCGTGGACCGGCATGCCGCACTGCGGGCCTGTTTCCGCTGGGTCAGCGGCGCGCAACTGGTGCAGGTCATCGCGCGGGATGCCGAGGTCCCGTGGCGCGAGACGGATCTATCCGGGCTGCCGGACGACCTCGTCGAGGACGAGGTGGATCGGCTGGCCGCGGCGGAGGTGGCCGAGCGCCTGCGCATCGAGTCGGCGCCGCTGATGAAGCTGCACCTGATCCGGCTCGGCCCGGAGCGCCACCGGCTCGTGCACACCCTGCACCACGTGCTGGTGGACGGCTGGTCGATGCCGATCATCCACCGCGAGCTCGCCGCGATCTACGCCGCGGGCGGCGACGCGTCCGGGCTCCCGGACCCCGTGTCCTACCGGGACTATCTCGCCTGGCTGGGCCGGCAGGACAAGGATCTGGCGCGGGCGGCGTGGCGGGGCGAGCTCGCCGGGCTGGACACGCCGACCATGGTCGCCGCGCTCGATCCGGCCCGCGTCCCGGACATCCACACGGCGATGCTCGAGCTGGGCCCGGAGCTGACGGACGGGTTGGCCCAGTTCGCCCGGGCCCACGACCTCACGCTGAACACCGTCGTGCAGGGCGCGTGGGCCGTCGTGCTGGCACAACTCGCGGGTCGTACCGACGTCGTGTTCGGCGCGACCGCCTCCGGGCGGCCCGCCGAGCTTGCCGGGGTGGAGGCGATGGTCGGCCAGCTGCTCAACACCCTGCCGGTGCGTGTCCGGCTCGACGGCGGGCGCCGGGCGGCCGAGCTGTTCGGCCAGCTGCAGCGCGACCAGTCGGCGCTCATGGCCCACCAGCACCTCGGCCTGCAGGACGTGCAGGCTGTCGCCGGGCCCGGAGCGGTCTTCGACACGCTCGTCATCTACGAGAACTTCCCCCGCAAGGGACTCGGCCGGGCATCCGACGGTGGCCTGAGCCTGATCCCGGTGCAGCGGGGGCGCAACTCCTCGCACTACCCGTTGACGCTGATCACCGGGCCCGGTGAGCGCATGCCGCTGATCCTCGACTACGACCGGGGCCTGTTCGACCCCGCGGCTGCCGAGTCGGTCGTCGGCGCGCTGGCCCGGGTGCTGGAGCGGCTGGTCGCCGAGCCGGACGTCCTCGTCGGCCGGCTGACACTGGTGAGCGAGACCGAGCGCGCCCTGGTGGTGGACGAGTTCAACGCGACCGCGGGCCCGGTGCCGGGGGAGTCGGTCGTCGAGCTGTTCGCCCGGCGGGTGGCCGCGGCGCCGGAGGCGGTGGCGATCACCGACGCCGGCGGCGCGAACCTGACCTACGCCGAGGTGGACCAGGCGTCGGATCGGCTGGCCGGCTACCTCGCCGGTCGCGGCGTCGGCCGCGGCGACCGCGTCGGGGTGGCCATGGAACGGTCGCCGGAGCTGCTGATCGCGTTCCTCGCGATCTGGAAGGCGGGCGCCGCCTACGTTCCGGTGGACGTCGAGTACCCGGCCGAGCGGATCTCGTTCATTCTCCGCGACTCTGGCGTCTCGACCGTCCTGTGCACCCAAGCCACCAGCGCGGTCGCGCCGGAGAACGCGATCGTGCTCGACGCGCCCGGAACGCGCGCGGCGGTGCACGGCTGTGCCGCGCCGGAAGTCCTGCTGTCCGCGGGCGATCTGGCGTATGTCATGTACACCTCCGGATCCACCGGCCTGCCGAAGGGCGTGGCCATCCCGCACGGCGCCGTGGCCGGTCTGGCGGGCGACGCGGGCTGGCAGCTCGGTCCCGGTGACGGGGTGCTGATGCACGCGACGCACGTCTTCGACCCGTCGCTCTACGCGATGTGGGTACCGCTCGTCTCGGGTGCCCGGGTCCTGCTCACCGAGCCTGGCGTGCTGGACGCGGCCGGCGTACGGCAGGCCGTGCGCCGGGGTGCGACCTTCGTCCATCTCACCGCCGGTACCTTCCGCGCGCTGGCGGAAACGTCGCCGGAATGCTTCGAAGGCCTGGTCGAGATCGGGACCGGCGGCGACGTGGTTCCCCTGCAGTCGGTGGCGAACCTGCGGCGGGCCCAGCCCGGCCTGCGGGTACGCAACACCTACGGGCCGACCGAGACCACCCTGTGTGCGACCTGGCTGCCGATCGAGCCCGGCGACGTGCTCGGCCGGGAGCTGCCGATCGGCCATCCGATGGCCAACCGCGAGATCTACGTCCTCGATGCCTTCCTGCGCCCGGTCGCGCCGGGCGTGGCAGGCGAGCTGTACATCGCGGGCACGGGCCTGGCCCGTGGGTACCTGAACAGTCCCGGCCTGACGGCCGGCCGGTTCGTGGCGTGCCCGTTCCTCGCCGGTGAACGCATGTACCGCACCGGCGACCTGGCGCGCTGGACCCGCGATGGCGAGGTGGTGTTCCTCGGCCGCGCCGACGACCAGGTGAAGATCCGCGGCTACCGGGTCGAGCTGGGCGAGGTGGAGGCCGCGCTGTCGGCTCAGCCGGGAGTGGTCGAGGCCGTCGTCCTGGCGCGGGAGGACCAGCTGGGCGAAAAGCGCCTGGTCGGCTATTTCGTGTCCGACGGCGGCGACGCGGGGCCGGAGGAGATCCGGCGGCAGCTGGCCCGGGTCCTACCCGGCTACCTGGTTCCGGTCGCGGTTGTCGCCCTGGCCGGCCTGCCCACCACACCCAACGGCAAGGTGGATCGCCGGGCCCTGCCTGCCCCGGATGTCGCGGGAGGCGGGCCGGAGAAGGAGCCGGACAACGAGACCGAGAAGGTGCTGTGCGCGCTCTTCGCGGAGATCCTCGGTGTCGACCGGGTGGGTGCCGACGACACCTTCCACGACCTGGGCGGGAGTTCGGCGCTGGCCATGCGGCTCATCGCGCGGATCCGTGAGGAGCTCGGCGCGGATCTGCCCATCCGGCAGCTGTTCTCCTCGCCGACACCCGCGGGCCTGGCGAGGATGCTTGCCGCGAAGTCACGCCCCGCACTGGAAGCCGTCCAGCGGCCGGACCGGTTGCCGGTCACCGCCCGGCAGCTGCGCGCCTGGCTGCTGGCCGAGCCCGGGAAGGAGACGGCTGGCCTGCACGTCTCGGTCGCACTGCGCCTGCGCGGCCGGTTGGACGTGCCCGCGCTCGCGGCGGCGCTCGGCGACGTCGCGGCCCGGCACGAAATCTTCCGCACGACCTTCCCGGGCGATGCGCAGAGCGTCCACCAGCACATCCAGGACGCCCTGGCGGTCGAGCTGACTCCGGTCCCGGCCACCGAGGAGGACCTCCCCGGGTTGTTGGCGAAGCGGCGCGAGTCGGTGTTCGACCTCACCAAGGACGTGCCGTGGCGATGTGACCTTTTCGGACTCTCGGACAAGGAGCACGTGCTGCACCTGCGGGTGCACCGGATCCTCGCCGACGACGACTCGCTGGACGTGTTCTTCCGCGACCTGGCGGCCGCCTACGGCGCGCGGCGCGAGGGCCGGGTCCCGGAGCGCGCGCCCCTGGCCCTGCAGTTCGCCGACTACGCGATCTGGGAGCGGCGACTGCTCGCCGACGAGGACGAGCCGGGCAGCCTGACCAACGAGCAGGTTGGCTTCTGGCGGGACAACCTGGCCGGCATCGACGGCGAGACGATGCTGCCGTTCGACCGCTTGCGGCCGGCTGTCCCGTCGCGCCGGGCCGGCACGGTCGACCTGCGGGTGGACGCGGGTGCGCACGCTCGGTTGATGGCGGCGGTGGACTCGGCCGGCGCGGACGCGCGCCAGGTGGTGCACGCCGCGCTCGCCATGCTGCTGACCAAACTGGGCGCGGGCCACGACCTGGTGATCGGCACGACGCTGCCCCGGGACGAGGACCTCATCGACCTCGAGCCGATGATCGGGCCGTTCGCCCGGCCGGTCGCCTTGCGCACGGACCTCTCGGGCGACCCGACCTTCCTGGAGGTCGTCACCCGGGTGCAGGAAGCGGTCCAGGCCGCGGACGAGCACCTGGACGTGCCGTTCGAGCGGCTCGCCGAGCTGCTCGGCCTGCCCGCCTCGCTCTCCCGCCACCCCGTGTTCCAGGTGGGACTGGAGGTGCTGGAGGAGGAGCTCGGCACCTGGGACGCGATGGAACTGCCGGGCCTGCGCACCGATGCCGAACCCGGCGGGGCCGAGGCGATGGAGCTGGATCTCGCGGTCAAGCTCACCGACCGCCGCGACGACGACGACAACGAGGACGGCATCGAAGGCACCCTCCGCTATGCCACCGACCTGTTCGACGCAGAAACGGCCGAGTCGATGGCCCGGCGGCTGGTTCGTGTTCTCGAGCAGGTGGCGGCGGATCCTGGGTGCCGCGTCAGCGACCTGGACATCTTCCTGGACGACTTCCAACGCAGCCGTCCGGCCATCGCACCGGCGCGGTGGTCAGGGGCCGTGCCCCCGGTGCTCGCCGGCCTGGCCGAGGACGGTCCGCTCGGCGCGCTCCTGCTCGATGACCGGCTGCGCCCGGTCGCTCCCGGGGCCGTGGGCGATCTCTACGTCACCGGGCCGGCGGTGGACGCGGGCAAGGCCGACCAACCGACCGTGCCCTGTCCGTTTGGGACTGCGGGACATCAGATGCTGCGCACGGGTTTGCTCGCCCGGAAGACTTCCGCCAAGACCCTGGTCGTCGTAGGCGAGCGGCGGCGCTCGACCTCTTCGGTGAAGATGGGCGACTACGAGGTCCTGCTGCCGCTGCAGGTCGGCAGTGACCGCCCGCCACTGTTCTGCTTCCACGCGAGCGGTGGCCTGAGTTGGAACTATCAGCCGTTGCTGCGGCATCTTCCCGCGAATCAGCCGGTCTACGGAGTGCAGGCGCGCGGCCTGGCCCGTACCGAAGCGCTGCCCGGCAGCGTCGAGGAGATGGCGGCCGATTACCTCGAGCAGATCCGGGCCGTGCAGCCGACCGGGCCCTACCACCTCCTCGGTTGGTCCCTCGGCGGGCGGATCGCGCAGGCGATGGCCGCGTTGCTCGAGGCGGAGGGGGAGGAGGTCGCCCTGCTCGCCCTGCTCGACGCCTATCCCGTCTACATGGGACGGAACGCGACCGGCACGGTGAGCGAGGAAGCCATGCGCGACGAGGAGGAGGTGCAGAGGCGCAAGCAGCAGGACCTGGAGCTCGCCGGTGGAATGGTCCAGGGGCCCGGCGCCAGGAAGCGCCTCGAGGCGGTGATGCGAAATCTGTGGCAGGTCGGGCCGCAGCATTCCGCCTCGCCCTTCGCCGGCGACATCCTGCTCTTCGTCGCTTCGGTGGACCGTCCCGCGCATCTGCCCGTGTCGGAAGCGATAGCCAGCTGGAGGGACTTCACCAACGGGACCATCGAGCCCCACGAGATCCAGGCAAACCACTACGAGATGGTGCAACCCGCGGCGCTGGCCCAGATCGGGGCCATCGTCGCCGAGAAACTCCGGCCCCGGCCGGAGCGCGAAAGGACACAACGATGACCAACCCGTTCGACGACGAAGACGGTGCCTTTTTCGTGCTGGTCAACGATGAGGGCCAGCACTCCCTCTGGCCGACCTTCGCGGAGGTGCCGGCCGGCTGGACCCGGGTCCACGGCGAGGCCACCCGTCAGGAGTGTCTCGCCTACGTCGAGGAGAACTGGACGGACCTGCGGCCGAAGAGCCTCATCCAGGAAGCCGGCGCCTAAAGGAAAAGGTGTCCAGCCGCTCAATGCGGACGGTTGGACGGGCTCGCCGCTCGTCCAACCGGCTCGTGACAACCGTTCCGCGCCCGGCTGCTGGACGATGCGAAAGGACCTGTGGAGTGTTCGAGGAGGACGGCGTCGTCCGGGGCGACTTCGAGGAGATCAACGTCGACCTGGGCATCGACATACACCGGCGGGACCGGTTCGATCCGGTGCCGGAGCTACGCGCCTATATGGCCAAGGGCCCCATGGTCGTCATGGGCGTCGAGGATGCCCCCGAAAGGCGGACCGCGTGGCTTGCCGCCGGGTACGACGAGATCCGGCAAGTTCTCGGCTCGGACAAGTTCAGCTCCAAGCTGCAGTACCTTGGCACCGCGGCCGGTTTCATCTTCCCCGGTTTCCTCACTCAGTACGATCCACCAGAGCACACGCGCCTGCGCCGGATGGTCACGGCCCCGTTCGCCATCCGGCGGATGCAGGCGTTTCGGCCGCAGGTCGAGAAGATCGTCGAGGCCATCCTCGACGACATCGAGTCCACCGGTGGCCCGGTGGACTTCGTCCCGCGTTTCGGGTGGCCCATTGCGACGACGGTGACCTGCGACTTCGTGGGCATTCCCCGCGATGATCAGGTGGAGCTGTCCCGCGCCCTGCACGCCAGCCGGGCCGAACGGTCCGGTAAGCGGCGCTTGGCGGCGGGAAACAAGTTCTGGGCGTACATGCACCAGGTCGTGACCCGTACGCGCCGCGATCCCGCTGACGACCTGTTCGGTGTCGTGGTGCGCGAACACGGCGACGAGATCACCGATGCGGAGCTGATCGGAGTGGCCGCGTTCGTCATGGGTGCGGGCGGGGACCAGGTGGCTCGTTTTCTCGCGGCCGGCGCGTGGCTGATGGTCGAGGAGCCCGAGCAGTTCGCCGTGCTGCGAGACAGCCCGGACACCGTGCCGGGCTGGCTGGACGAGGTCGTCCGGTACATCTCCAGCGACGAGAAGACCACGCCGCGCATCGCGTTGGAGGACGTGGTCATCAGTGGTTGTCCCGTCAAGGCAGGCGACACCGTCACACCCTCGTTCCTCGCCGCGAACCGCTGGGACTTCCCCGGATCGGACGACCGGTTCGACATCACCAGGGAAAAGCCCGTGCATGTCGCGTTCGGACACGGCATCCACCACTGCCTCGGCCGGTCGCTGGCCGAGCTGGTGTTCCGGGTGGCGATTCCCGCTCTGGCGCACCGCTTTCCCACCCTGCGGCTGGCCGAACCGGACTGCGAGATCAAGTTGGGGCGGCCGCCGCTCAACGTGCAAGCCCTGCTGCTCGACTGGTGACGCCGGATCCAGGTGGAGAACCGATGGTAGGGGAGGAGCTTTCCGTTGAGTGGTGACGACTCGCGTCCCGTCCACATTCGCCGGCAGGGCCTCGATCCGGCGGACGAACTGCTCGCTGCCGGACCGCTGACGAGGCTCACCGCCGGATCCGGAGCCGAAGCCGTGACCCGTTGGATGGCCACCACGCACGCCGTCGTACGACAGGTGATGGGCGATCACAAGAGGTTCAGCACCCGGCGACGCTGGGATCGGCGGGACGAGGTCGGTGGGAAGGGCATCTTCCGGCCGCGTGAGCTGGTCGGCAACCTGATGGACTACGACCCGCCCGAGCACTCCCGGTTGCGGCAGAAGCTGACTCCCGGATTCACCGTGCGCAAGATGCAACGGCTGCAGCCATACATCGAACAGATCGTGACCGAGCGCCTCGATGCCATGGAGCAGGCGGGATCCCCCGCGGATCTGATCGAGTTCGTGGCCGACGAGGTGCCCGGGGCCGTGCTGTGCGAGCTGATCGGCGTGCCCCGAGACGACCGGGCCATGTTCATGCAGCTGTGTCACGGGCATCTCGACGCCTCGCGAAGCCAGAAGAAACGGGCGGCGGCCGGGGAGGCGTTCTCGCGCTACCTGTTGGCGATGATCGCCAGGGAACGCAAGGACCCGGGCGAGGGATTGATCGGAGCCGTCGTCGCCGAACACGGCGACGCGGCAACGGACGAGGAGCTGAGAGGGTTCTGCGTTCAGGTGATGCTGGCCGGCGACGACAACATCTCCGGCATGATCGGGCTCGGCGTGCTGGCGATGCTGCGCCACGCCGAGCAGATCGCCGCGTTCCGGGGCGACGAGCAGCCGGCGCAACGGGCGGTCGACGAGCTGATCCGCTACCTGACGGTCACCTATTCCCCGACACCCCGAGTCGCCATGCAGGACGTCACCATCGCAGACCAGGTGATCAAGAAGGGGGACAGCGTCATCTGCTCGCTCCCGGCGGCCAACCGGGACCCTGCCCTGACGCCGGATCCGGACCGCCTCGATGTCACCCGCGAGCCCGTTCCCCATGTCGCGTTCGGACACGGCGTCCATCACTGCCTGGGAGCCGCCTTGGCCCGCCTCGAACTGCGGACGGTCTACACCGCTCTGTGGCGGCGCTTTCCCACGTTGCGACTGGCGGATCCCACCCAGGGACCCAGGTACCGGCTGTCCACCCCCGCGTATGGACTAACCAGTTTGACGGTCGCATGGTAACGACCACGGAGGAGTGAGTATGAGCGGAATTCGATGGATCGCGTCGTATCCCAAGGCCGGAAACACGTGGCTCAGGTGCATGTTGGCCGCCTACGTAATGGGTGCGGCACCGAAGGTCTGGAAGGACCTGGAGGACGTGTCCCCCACGCTCGAGGCGATGCTTCGCGTTGGCGACCTACCGCCGATCGCGTCGACGGAACCGGTGCTGGTGAAAACGCACCTCAGGACGGATGTGCGAGTGCTGGGCGTGTTCAGGCAGGCTACGGCGAAAGCCGTCTACATCGTGCGAAACCCGCGGGACATGCTGCTCAGCTCGATGCGCATGAATTGGATAGCGCGCGAAGACCGGGAAAAGAGCCGCGCCTTTGCCCACAAGTTCATCGCCCACGAAGGCCTCGGCTGGAACACGCTCGGGGCCGGGGGCGGGGTCGGCCTGGGATCGTGGCCGGAGAACGTGCGGAGCTGGACCGAGTCGTCGAGTGACCGCTTCCCGAATGCGGACGTGTGCACGGTGCGTTATGAGGATCTGCGGGCAGATCCGGTAGCGCGGTTCGCCGAGATCATCGAGTTCCTCGACCTGGGGGAGCCCGTCGAGATCGGGAACATCCGCCGCGCCGTGGCTGCCTCCACGCTGGAGCGGATGCGTGCACTGGAGAAACGGAGCGAGCAGCAGGGCGACGGTTCGCCCATCCGCCACGGTGACGCGAGGACGATGACGGGGGACGACAAGCCTCAGTTCGTGGGGGAGGCCAGGTCCGACCAGTCCCTGTCCTTCCTGGGCGAGGATGTCGAGTCCGCCTATCAGGAGCTGTTGCATGGCGACTCCGAGTTCGCTCATTACGCGAAGCAGTACGGGTATGCCGGCTAGAGGAGTGGACATGAACGGAATTCGCTGGATCGCGTCGTATCCCAAGGCCGGAAACACCTGGCTCAGGTGCATGCTGGCCGCCTACCTAACGGGAAAGCCACCGCAGGTCTGGACCGATGTGTACGCCACGACCCCCGTGCTCGAGGGGATGCTGCGTACTGGCGATCTGCCGCCGACCGAGCCGACGGAACCGGTGCTGCTGAAGACGCACCTCAGGGCCGATGTACCGGTGCTTGACGTGTTGCGGAAGGCGACCGCCAGGGTTCTCTATCTCGTGCGCAACCCGAGGGACATCCTGCTCAGCGCGCTGCGTATGGCCGCGATACCGCGCGACGACCTGGCGGGAAGCCGCGCCTTCGCCCGCGAGTTCATCGCCACGGAAGGCCATCAACTGGCGGCACTCTCGCCGGGGGTCGGTATCGGGTCGTGGCCGGAGAACGTGCGGACCTGGACCGAGTCGTCGAGTGACCGCTTCCCGAACGCGGAGCTGCTGACGGTGCGCTACGAGGACCTGCGGGCCGACCCGGTAGCGCGGTTCGCCGAGATCATCGAGTTCCTCGACTTCGGGGAACCCGTCGAGCTCGGGAACATCCGTCGCGCGGTGGACGCCAGCACCCTGGAACGGATGCGTGAACTGGAGCAACAGAGCGTGCGGCTGGATGGCGGGGTATCGCCCGCCGGCCGAGAGTCCAGCGGTGACGGGCCGAAATTCGTGGGCGAGGGCAGTTATGGCGACCGGTCACTGTCCTTCTTGGGCGAGGACATCGAGTCCGCCTATCAGACACTGCTGTACGGCGATTCGGAGTTCGGGCACTATGCGAAGCGGTACGGATACGCCCGCTAGACGGCCACTCCGCAGCGCCAGTCTCGGCCCAGTGAAGGAGATTCCACTCGGATGGGGCAGGATACCGGTCAGCTCACGTCACTCTTACGAGAGCCGGCGAATTTCAAGGCGAGAACGAACTGCGATCCGCATGCGGACAACGTCGATCTCAGAGCGCATGGGGCGCTGTTCCGGATAGTCGGTGAGGCGTCTGCTCAGCTGGGCAGGGACTATGTCTGGCAGGCCTTTGGCTACGACGTCGTGCGCAAGATACTGGGCGATCACGAGAATTTCACGACGCGGCCTCGGTTCACCCAGGCGGAATCAGGGGAACACGTAGAGGCCCAGTTCGTCGGGCAGATATCGACCTATGATCCACCCGAGCACACACGCCTGCGAAAGATGCTGACACCGGAGTTCACGGGCCGGCGGATCCGCCGGATGGAGCCCGCGATCCAAGTCCTCATCGACGATCGGCTCGAGCTGATGGAGGCTGCGGGACCACCCGCGGACATCCAGACGGAGTTCGCCGATCCGATCGGCGCGGGTGTCCTGTGTGAGCTGCTGGGCATCCCGCGGGATGACCGACGCGAGTTCGTCCGGCGGCTGAGGCGGAACGTCGATCTGAGCCGTGGGCTCAAGGCGAGGGCGGCCGACAGCGCGGTGTTCAACCGGTACCTGAACAACTTCATCACCCGGCAGCGGAAGGACCCCGGCGAGGGGCTCCTCGGCATGCTCGTGCAAGCACACGGACACAACATCACGGACGAGGAGTTGACGGGCCTGTGCATGGCGCTGATCCTCGGTGGTGTCGAGACCGTGGCGGGGATGATCGGCTTCGGGGTTGTCGCGCTGCTGGACAATCCCGGCCAGATACCGTTGTTCTTCGCGGGCCGCGAGAAGGCCGATCGTGTGGTCACCGAGCTGGTGCGTTACCTGTCGCCCGTGCAGGGGCCGAATCCCCGCCTGGCCCTCAAGGACGTGGTCATCGATGGTCAGCAGATCAGGGCGGGGGACTATGTCCTGTGCTCGATTCTCATGGCCAACCGGGATGACGCGCTGACGCCGAATCCCAACATCGTCGACGCGAACCGGGAGCCGGTCTCGGACGTCGGCTTCGGGCACGGCATCCACTACTGCGTAGGCGCGGCGTTGGCAAGGGCGATGCTGCGAATGGCCTACCAGGCTCTCTGGCGACGGTTCCCCGGGCTGCGGCTGGCAGTGCCCATCGGGGAAGTGAAGTACCGAAACGCGTTCGTCGACTGTCCGGATCGGGTGCCAGTGACCTGGTAGCGATCGAGCGCGGTCCGGTGTGCAAGCCAGTCGCTACAAATTGACGCTCTACAGAGGAATGGTGGCGAGATGTCGGTCGATGACTTCGATGTGGTGGTGGCCGGTGGCGGGCCCGGCGGTTCGACCGTGGCCACCCTCGTGGCCATGCAGGGCCATCGGGTGTTGCTGCTGGAGAAGGAGGTCTTTCCCCGGTACCAGATCGGCGAGTCGTTGTTGCCCGCCACCGTGCACGGGGTGTGCCGGATGCTCGGCGTCGCAGACGAACTGGCCGATGCCGGGTTCCCGGTGAAGCGGGGCGGCACGTTCCGCTGGGGTGCTCGCCCGGAGCCGTGGACGTTCCACTTCGGCATCTCTGCCCGGATGGCCGGCTCGACGTCGCACGCCTATCAGGTCGAGCGCGCGCGGTTCGACGAGATCTTGTTGAACAACGCCAAACGCAAGGGGGTGGTCGTGCGGGAAGGGTGCGCGGTCACCGACGTGGTGGAAGACGGCGAGTGTGTCACCGGCCTGCGTTACACCGATCCCGATGGCAATGCCCATGCGGTGTCGGCGCGCTTCGTGGTTGACGCGTCGGGAAACAAGAGCCGGCTGTATACCAACGTCGGCGGTACGCGCAACTATTCGGAGTTCTTCCGCAGCCTGGCGTTGTTCGGGTACTTCGAGGGAGGAAAGCGGCTACCCGCGCCGGTCTCGGGCAACATCCTGAGCGTGGCCTTCGACAGTGGCTGGTTCTGGTACATCCCGCTGAGTGACACGCTGACCAGCGTCGGCGCGGTGGTGCGCAGGGAGGACGCCGAGAAGATCCAAGGGGATCGGGAGAAGGCCCTCCATGCCTTGATCGCCGAGTGCCCGATGATCTCGGACTACCTGTCGAACGCGACCAGGGTGACCACCGGCAAGTACGGGGAGCTACGGGTCCGCAAGGACTACTCCTATCAGCAGACGAAGTTCTGGCGGCCAGGGATGGTTCTGGTCGGCGACGCCGCGTGCTTCGTGGATCCGGTGTTCTCTTCCGGGGTGCATCTGGCGACCTACAGCGGGCTGCTCGCGGCCCGTTCGATCAACAGCGTCCTCGCGGGCGAGCTGGACGAGAAGACGGTGCTGACCGAGTTCGAGGCGCGGTATCGCCGCGAGTTCGGGGTGTTCTACGAGTTCCTGATGTCGTTCTACCAAATGAACGTGAACGAGGACTCGTATTTCTGGCAGGCGAAGAAGGTCACGAACAACGTGAACACCGATATCGAGGCGTTCGTCGAGCTGATCGGTGGCGTCTCGTCCGGGGAGACGGCGCTGACGGCGGCGGACCGGATCGCCGAGCGCAGCGCCGAGTTCGCCGCGGCCGTGGATCAGATAGCAGGCGGCGACCAGGCCGACATGGTGCCGATGTTCAAGTCGCAGGTGGTCAAGCAGGCGATGCAGGAGGCAGGCCAGGTGCAGATGAAGGCGCTGCTCGGCGAGGACGCCGAGCCGGAGCTGCCGCTGTTCCCCGGCGGGCTCGTGACCTCGCCCGACGGGATGAAATGGATGACTCATCATCCGGCATGAGCCCTCCGCTCTTCGGGCGTTCGTCGGTGGTCCAGGCCCTACGAAAACGGGGGGTGCGAAATGCGTGTGTTGTTGTCGACGTCCGGCAGCCGCGGAGACGTCGAACCGCTGGCGGCACTGGCGGGGAGTCTGCGGGAACTCGGCGTGGAGGTGCGGGTGTGCGCACCGCCGGACTGCGCGGAGCGGCTGGCCGAGGTCGGTGTGCCGCATGCGCCGGTCGGCCGGTCGGCGCGCGCGCCGAAACGCGCGCCGCTGTCGCCCGAGGACATGCGCAGGGCCTTGGCCGAGGTGACCGCTACGCAGTTCGACCAGCTCCCGGCAGCCGCTGAAGGGTGTGCGGCGGTGGTGGCGACCGGAGTGCTGGCCGCCGCGATCGGCGTGCGGTCGGTGGCCGAGAAGCTGGGCATCCCCTACTTCTACGCCTTCCACTGTCCGAGCTACGTGCCGTCGCCGCACTACCCGCCGCCGCCGCCCATCGGTGAACCGCCCGCACGGGACGTGACCGACATCCGGGCGCTGTGGGAGCGGAACAACCAGAGCGCCTACCGGCGGTACGGCGGCCCGCTCAACAGCGGGCGGGCCGCGATCGGCCTGCCACCGGTCGAGGACATCTTCACCTTCGGCTACACCGATCACCCCTGGGTGGCGGCGGACGCGGTCCTGGCCCCGCTGCAGCCGACGGACCTCGACGCCGTGCAGACCGGCGCGTGGATCCTGCCGGACGAACGGCCCCTTTCCGGGGAGCTGGAGGCGTTTCTGGCTGCCGGGCCACCGCCGGTGTACGTGGGTTTCGGCAGCCTGCGCGCGCCTGCTGACGCCGCGAAGGTGGCCGTCGAGGCGATCCGGGCCCATGGCCGTCGGGTGGTCCTCTCCCGCGGGTGGGCCGATTTGATCTTGCCCGACGGCGGGGACGACTGCTTCGCCGTCGGCGAGGTGAACCTCCAGGAGCTGTTCGGCCGGGTGGCCGCCGCCATCCACCACGGCGGCGCGGGCACGACGCACGTGGCCGCGCGAGCCGGAGCTCCCCAGGTCCTGGTGCCCCAGATCGCGGACCAGCCGTACTACGCCAGCCGGGTGGCCGAGCTGGGCGTCGGCGTGGCGCACGACGGTCCGACCCCGACCTTCGACTCCCTGTCGGCCGCGCTCGGCACGGCCCTTGCCCCCGAAACCCGCGCGCGAGCGAAGGCCGTGGCAGGCACGATCCGCGACGACGGGACAGCGGTGGCCGCGGAACTGGTGCTCGCCGCGGTCAGCCGGGAGAAACCGTCTGCTTCTGCAACCCACACCGAACCGGCGCCTGCCGGGGTCCAGAACCTATCGACGTAGGGATGCGAAATGCGTGTGTTGTTGTCGACGTGTGGAACCCGCGGCGACGTCGAACCGATGGTGGCACTGGCGGTTCGGTTGCGGGAACTCGGCGTGGAACTGCGGATGTGCGCATTGCCGGCCGCCGCGGAGCGGCTGGCCGAGGTCGGCGTGCCGCATGTCCCGGTCGGCCTGCGGCAGCACAAGATGTTGGAGGAGGGGATGCCACGGCCGTCGCCCGAGCACCTGCGCCGGCGCGCGGCCGAGGCGATCGACATGCAGTTCGACGAGGTTCCCGCGGCTGCGCAAGGGTGTGCCGCGGTGGTGGCGAACGGAGACCTGGCCACCGCGACCGGCGTGCGGTCGGTGGCCGAGAAGCTGGGTATCCCCTTCTTCTACGCCGCCTGCAGTCCGGCCTATCTGCCGTCCCCGCACCTCCCGCCGCCGCTGGACGAGCCGACCACACCGGGCGTGACCGACAACCAGGAGCTGTGGGAGCAGCGCCACCAGCGTTTCCACCAGCGGTTCGGCGGCCCGCTCAACAGCCGGCGGGCCTCGATCGGCCTGCCACCGCTGGACAACCTCTTCGACTATGGCCTCACCAGTCAGCCCTGGCTGGCGACGGATCCGATCCTGGCCCCGTTGCAGCCGGATCTCGACGCAGTGCAGACCGGCGCGTGGATCCTGCCGGACGAACGGCCTCTTTCCGGGGAGCTGGAGGCGTTTCTGGCTGCTGGGCCGCCGCCGGTGCACATGTGTTTCGGCAGCCTGCCCGGACCTGGGGTCGTTGAAGCCACGAAGGTGGTCGTCGAGGCGATCCGTGCCCATGGCCGCCGGGTGGTCCTCTCCCGCGGCTGGGCCGATGTGGTCCTGCCCGACGATCGGGACGACTGCTTCGCCGTCGGCGAGGTGAACCTCCAGGAGCTGTTCGGCCGGGTGGCCGCCGTCGTCCACCACGGCGGCGCGGGCACGACGCACGTGGCCACGCGGGCCGGCACCCCGCAGCTCGTGATACCTCGGCATACGGACGAGCCCTACTTCGCCGGCCGGGTGGCCGAGCTGGGTGTCGGCGTGGCGCATGACGGTCCGACCCCGACCTTCGACTCCCTGTCGGCCGCGCTCGGCACGGCCCTTGCCCCGGAAACCCGCGCGCGAGCGAAGGCTGTGGCAGGCACGATCCGCGACGACGGGACAGCGGTGGCCGCGGAACTGGTGCTCGCCGCGGCCAGCCGGGACCGGCCCACAGTCCCCGCGTGAACCACACCGAGTCAGCGAACCGGCGCCCGCGGTCGAATGTCGCGAGTGCGCGCCACAATCCTGTCGACGACAAGCACGGAGGGGACCGCATGCCGGCCACGTCCCGGTGCCGTATCTGTAGCGGCACTGTCAACGAGTTCATCGACCTCGGACGCCAGCCCTTGTCGGACGCGTTCGTCGTTCCCGGCGACGAGCAGGACGAGTTCTTCTTCCGGCTCGCCGCCGGGAGTTGCGATTCCTGCACGATGGTGCAGCTGATGGAAGAGGTCCCGAGGGGCCTGATGTTCCACGAGGCATACCCCTACCTGTCATCCGGTTCGACATTCATGCGCACGCACTTCAACGAACTGGCGAAGCGCTTCCTGGCCACGGAGCTGACCGGCGAGGACCCGTTCATCGTCGAGATCGGCTGCAACGACGGCGTCATGCTCAAGGCCGTGGCCGAGGCAGGCGTGCGCCAACTCGGCGTCGAACCCTCTGGCGGCGTCGCTGACCTGGCCGCCGCAAAGGGAATCCGCGTCCAGAAGGACTTCTTCGAGGAGGCGACGGCAGCCGGCATCCGGGCGAACGACGGCCCCGCCGATGTGATCTACGCGGCCAACACCCTGTGCCACATCCCTTACATGGACTCGATCCTGAAGGGCATCACCACGCTGCTGAGCCCGAACGGCGTGTTCGTGTTCGAGGATCCATACCTCGGTGACATCGTGGAGCGCACGTCCTTCGACCAGATCTACGACGAGCACTTCTTCTTCTTCACGGCGCGCTCGGTCCAGGAGATGGCTCGCCGCAACGGTCTCGAGCTCGTCGACGTCGAGCGCATTCCGGTGCATGGCGGCGAGGTCCGCTACACCCTGGCGCTCACCGGTGCCCGTGAGCCGGCCAGGGCCGTGGCCGAGCTGCTCGCCTGGGAGGCCGAGCGCAAGCTGGCGGAGCACGCCACGCTGGAACGATTTGCCACCAACGTGGAGAAGATCAAGGAAGACCTGGTCGCGCTGCTGACCAGCCTTCGCACCGAGAACAAGCGCGTCGTCGGCTACGGCGCGACGGCCAAGAGCGCCACCGTGATCAACTTCTGTGGCCTCACCGCGGACCTGGTGGAGTTCATCTCGGACACCACGGCGGCCAAACAGGGCCGGCTCAGCCCCGGGCAGCACATCCCCGTCCGAGAGCACGGGGCGTTCGCAGGCAACCACCCGGACTACGCGCTGCTGTTCGCTTGGAACCATGCCGACGAGATCATGAACGCGGAGCAGGCTTTTCGTGAGGCCGGTGGGCAGTGGATCCGGTATGTGCCGAATGTGCACGTGAGCTGACTTGCCATGCTGTGCCGAGGTAGATGTCGACCAGGAGGTTGGCCATATGAGTAATCAGCTGGAGCGCGACCCGGTACGAACCGCTCACGCGGACGTCCTGCTGGCCTCCGTAGGTGAGCGAGGCATTCTTCGCAGTTTCTACGACGAGGACGTCGCGGGCGACTTGATGCAGGAAGCGGACGGAATCTCGGAAGCACGGGAGATGGCCGCCCGCATTCGCCCCGGGGCCGCAACAGTGCTGGAACTCGCTGCCGGAACGGGCAGGCTGACCTTCCCCTTCCTGACGCTCGGTTTCGAGGTGACCGCACTCGAGCTGTCGACCGCAATGATCGCCACCCTCCGGAGGCAGTTGGCAGACGTGCCGGCGGATCATCGGGATCGGTGCACGGTGGTTCACGGCGATATGAGCGCCTTCGCGTTGGACAAGCGCTTTGGCACTGTGATCATCAGCTACGGCTCGATCAACCTCCTGGACCACGCCGATCGACTTGGCTTGTACGCGTCGGTTCGTGCGCACCTCGAACCCGGCGGGCAGTTCATGATCAGCATGGCCGACACCGGCAGGTCGGAGTCGCTGGTGCGCCATCAGGAGTTGTCGGGTCGGAGCGGCCGACGGTACGTGCTGCATGTCAGGCGGTCGCCGGCGGAGGAAATCCAGGAAATCACCGTCTGCCCCGCCGACGATTCGGCTGACCCCTTCGTCGTCTGCACGAGTCGCTTGCGGCTCCTCGACGCGAACCAGGTGGCACGGGAAGTCGAACAGGCCGGGTTCGACGTGAGTGGGCCGACCTCGTTCGCGTCCGCCGGCGGTAGCCATGACGCGTTGTTGCTGGAGGCGTCAATGCGGAGCGATTCCGCATGACCCGCTGAGCTTGGCTCAGGGGAGGCGTGCGGTGATGAGCGCGGCGAGCCGGGAGACGGCCTCCTCGATCAGCTCCGGTGTGAGCAGGCTGATCGAAAGCCGGAGTTGGTTGAACCCCTCCTTGCCGCCGTAGAAATGATGCATCGGGGTGAACAGGACGCCGTGGTCGCGGGCGGCGTGGGTCAGCAACTCGTCGTCGACGACGAAGGGCACGGTGACGGTGACGAAGAACCCGCCCGTCGGCGTGTTCCAGCTGACCTCGGGGCAGCCGCCGAGCGTGCGGGTGAGCTCGCCGAACGTGTGCTGGAGATTGCGTTGGTAGATGGCGATTTCCCTGGCGTTTGCCTTGCTCAGGCTGAAGTCGTTGAGCAGGAGCTTTCCGGCGATCACCGCTTGCGCGATGGGCGAGGTGTTCACGGTGAGCATGCCCTTGAGCTTCGAGAGCTGGTCGGCGAGCAGGCCGCCCCCGGCCACGTGCTGATCCGCCACGACGTAGCCGACCCGGGCACCGGGCATGCCGGTCTTGGCGAAGGAGCCGATATAGACCACGGTCCCCGACCGGTCGAGTGCTTTCAGCGTGGGGAGGCGCTCGGATCCGAAGAGCCCGTACGCGTTGTCCTCCAGGAGCAGGATGCCGCCCGCCTCGGCGACCTCGAGGAGCCGGTGGCGGGCGGGCAGGTCCATGCTGGTGCCCGTGGGGTTGGCGAAGTTGGGTGTCACGTAGCAGGCCCGGATCCGCTTGCCCTGCTCGTCGGCGCGTTTCAGCTGGAGGACGAGGTCGTCGGGGTCGACGCCGTTCTCGGTGGACCGGACCGGCCAGACGGGGGTGTCGGTCAGCAGCGCGGCCCCGGTCAGGCCGACGTAGGTGGGGGCGGGGGCGAGCAGCACGTCCCGCTCGTCTGACCGCAGCGTGCGGAGCACCAGGAACATGGCCTCCTGGGCGCCCACGGTGACGACCACGGACTCGGGGGCGGCGTCGATGTCCTCGTCCTCGGCGAGGTTGCGGGCGATGAGATCGCCGATGACGCCCTTCGTGGTGCCGTACTGGAAGAGCGTGCGGGTGACCCCCGCCTCGTCGAGCTTCCGATCGTGCCGGAGATGGTCGCAGTAGGCGTCGATGTACTCGTGGATCAGGCGGACGTCGAAAAACTCTTCGTACGGGCGGCCGGCCGCCATGGAAATGGCTACAGGATATTCGTCGATTAGCTCGTTGAGCAGGTTCATCGACGAGATGGCCGGATCGGTGAGCGAGCCGTGTAGCGATTCCATGCTCAATCGAGTGGACAGACCGTGTGAATCCATGAATATTAGGCTTGCCATGCGCCGTCGAGGTGTCAAGCAGCGGCCGCGGACGCGATCTGGCGGCGATTCTCGCTGATTCTTGCTACGAACAGTGTCCGCAATAGTCGGTGTCCATCGCCAATTCCTCCAGATACTCGATATCCGAAGTACGGTCACACGAGTGTCACACACTGCACCTGGGGACCTTCATGCTGATGACAACTGAGAACGGGATCCGGTTGTCCTACCACGACCATGGTGACGGTCCGCCCGTCCTGTTGCTGACCGGCACCGGGGCGCCGAGCTCGGTGTGGGACCTGCACCAGGTGCCCGCGCTGCGCGCCGCCGGATTCCGGGTGATCACCATGGACAACCGCGGGATCCAGCCCAGCGATGACGGTGCGGCCGGGTTCACCATCGACGACCTCGTCACGGACGTGGCCGCCCTGATCGGCCGCCTCTGCGTGGCCCCGTGCCGTGTGGTCGGCACGTCGATGGGCTCGTACATCGCACAGGAGCTGGCCTTGGCCCGGCCGGACCTGCTGGACGCGGTCGTGCTGATGGCGGCCTGCGGCAGGAGCAGCCTCGTCCAACGGGTGCTCGCGGAGGGCGAGGCGGAGCTGATCGAACGAGGTACCGAGCTGCCACCGGGTTACCTCGCCGCCGTTCGCGCCATGCACAACCTGGGCCCCGCGACGCTCGCCGACGACGACCTCGCCGGCGACTGGCTCGACCTGCTCGCCGCGTCGGGGAGGTCCGGCCCGGGCGTCCGGGCGCAGCTGCTGCTGAGCGCGTTGCCCGATCGCATCGAGGCCTACCGTGCGATCAGGGTGCCCTGCTACGTCGTCTCCTTCGAGCACGACCTCGTGGCACCGCCGGCAGCCGGAAGGGAGCTGGCCGCCGCGATCCCCGGCGCGACGCACCGCACGATTCCCGGTTGCGGCCATTTCGGCTACCTGGAGAACCCGGAAGCGGTGAACCGCGAGCTGGTTCGGTTCCTCCGCGCCGAGTCCCGCGAGCGACTGGAGGAGACCGCATGACCGGCGCGATCGCGCCGCCGGCCACGGCGCCCGCGCTGTTCGAGGCAACCGCCGCGGCGGTGCCGGCCCGGCCGGCGGTGGCGATGGGTGACACCACGCTGACCTACGCCGAGCTGAACGCGGAGGCCAACCTCCTCGCGCACCGGCTCGTCGGGCACGGGGTGGGCCCTGAGCGGCTGGTCGCCTTGGCGATGCCGAGGTCGATCGAGTTCGTCATCGCGATCCTGGCCGTGCACAAGGCAGGTGCCGCGTACGTGCCCGTCGACCCGGACTATCCGGAGGAACGCAAGCGGCAGATGCTGGACGACACGTCAGCGCATTGCCTGCTGCGCCTGCCCGGGCAGGAGGTGGCCGGTGCTCCCGTCGTACTGAGCGTGCAACGGGAGCCAGGCCGGTCCGTGCCGAACCTGGACGACCGGGACCGGCTCGACCCGTTGCTGCCCAACCATCCCGCGTACGTCATCTACACCTCGGGCTCGACCGGGCGGCCGAAAGGCGTGCTGGTCACGCATCGCGGGATTCCGAACCTGGCCGCCGACTACGTGCGCCGCCAGCGGCTGCTGCCGGAGAGCAGGTTGCTGGCCTTCGCGTCACCCAGCTTCGACGCCGCCGTCGCCGAGTTCTGGCCGATCTGGCTTGCCGGTGGCTGCCTGGTGCTGGCTTCCGCGCCGGACCTGGTTCCGGGCGAGCCGCTCGCCCGGCTGGTGCGTGACCAGGGCATCACCCACGTCACGTTGCCGCCGTCCGCGCTGGCGCCGCTGGAGGAGGCCGGCGGCCTGCCCGCGGGTCTGACCCTCCTGGTCGCGGGCGAGGCGTGCCCGGCTCCCGTGGCGAAACGCTGGGCCACCGGCCGCGTCATGATCAACGCGTACGGACCGACCGAGGCCACGGTTGCCGTGACCGCGAGCGAGCCGCTGACCGGTGAAGACACGCCGCCGATCGGCAGGCCGGTCACCGGTGTCCGCACGTACGTCCTTGACGACCGGCTGCGGGTCGTCAAGGACGGGGACGTGGGCGAGCTGTACACGACCGGCCCTGGCCTTGCCCGCGGTTACCTGCGCAGACCGGGGAGGACCGCGGAGCGGTTCCTGGCGAACCCGTTCGCCGGCCCGGGCGAGCGCATGTACCGCACCGGCGACCGGGTGCGGGCCCGAACGGATGGCCAACTCGTCTTCGTCGGCCGCGCCGACGACCAGCTGAAGGTTCGTGGTCACCGGATCGAGCCGGGCGAGGTCGAGACCGCGCTGCTCGCGGTGGACGGGGTCGCGCAGGCGGCGGTGACCGAGCACGAGAACAGGCTCGTCGCCCATGTGGCCGGCATCGCGGGCACGCGGGTGGCGGCCGAAGAGCTCCTGCCACAGCTCCGAAAGCGGTTGCCCGCCTACCTGGTACCTGACGTGGTCATCGGCCTGCCACGCCTGCCGACCTCACCGAACGGCAAGGTCGACCGAGCCGCCCTGGCTCCTCCCGATGGAAAGGGAGCCGGGCGCGCGACATCGGGGCGTGCGCCGAGCACACGCACGGAGATCCGCCTGGCCGCGTTGTTCGCCGAAGTGCTCGGCGTCAGCAGCGTCGGCGTGGAGGACAGCTTCTTCGAGCTCGGCGGCCACTCGCTGCTCGCGACCCGGCTGGTGTCCCGGGTCCGCGCCGGCCTGCAGGTCCGGCTGCGGGTGCAGGCCTTCTTCGACGCGCCGACCGTGGCGCAACTCGCCAAGGTGCTCGACGCCGCACCGACACGGCCTGGAGACCACTGATGCGGTCGATGAACGCCGTGGATCTGGGGAGTCCCGATCTGTACACGACGCCGGACCGCCACACCCGCTGGCGCGAGCTCGCGGCGGAAGACGCCATGGTGTGGAGCGAGCCGGGCAGCTCACCCGCCGGGTTCTGGTCCGTGTTCTCGCACCGGGCGTGCGCCGCGGTCCTCGCGCCGTCCGCGCCGTTCACCTCCGAGTACGGAATGATGATCGGGTTCGACCGGGACCACCCGGACACCTCGAGCGGCCGGATGATGGTGGTCTCCGAACGGCAGCCGCACCGCAGGTTGCGCACGCTGGTCGGCCCGTTGCTCTCCAGGGCGGCCGCCACGAAGCTGTCGGAGCGGGTGCGGACCGAGGTACGCGCGGTGCTCGACCAAGTGCTCGACGGCGGGGTGTGCGACGTGGCCGCGGCGGTCGGCCCGCGCATTCCCGCCGCGGTCGTGTGCGAGATCCTCGGTGTGCCCGCTGACGACGAGGACATGCTCATCGAGCTGACCAACCACGCCTTCGGCGGCGAGGACGAACTGTTCGACGGGATGACGCCGCGTCAGGCGCACACCGAGATCCTCGTCTACTTCGACGAGTTGATCGCAGCGCGCCGCGCGCGCCCCGGCGACGACCTCGTCAGCACGCTGCTCACCGACGACCTCCCGATCGATGACGTGTTGCTGAACTGCGACAACGTGTTGATCGGCGGCAACGAGACCACGCGGCACGCGATCACCGGCGCGGTGCACGCGCTGGCCACGGTGCCTGGCCTGCTGCCGGCGCTGCAAGGCGGGCACGCGGATGTCGGCACCGTCGTGGAGGAGGTGCTGCGCTGGACCTCGCCCGCGATGCACGTGCTCCGGGTGGCCACTGCCGATGTCACGCTCAACGGCCGCGACCTGCCGTCCGGCTCCCCGGTGGTCGCGTGGCTGCCCGCCGCGAACCGGGACCCCGCCGAGTTCGACGACCCCGACACGTTCCACCCCTGGCGAAAGCCCAACCGGCACATCACGTTCGGCCACGGGGTGCATCACTGCCTCGGGTCCGCGCTCGCGCGGATCGAGCTGTCGGTCGTGTTGCGAGAGCTGGCCGAGCGGGTGTCGCGGGTGGAGCTGGTGACGGAGCCGACCTGGTTGCGCGCGACCGTCGTGCAGGGGTACCGGGAGCTCTCGGTGCGGTTCACGGGGCGTTGACCCGGGAGGAAATGTGGCCTGGCGTCGTGGAGCTGTGTCCAACCACGGAGGTCGTCAGTTGGACGGTGCCGTGCCGGCATCGAGGTGATGTGGAACCGGCCACGGCGGCCGGGATGAAGCAGCGGACTTGGAGCAGAGGGGAGTTTCTTTGATGTCGTCCTGCCTCGTTCCACCATTCGCCGCGGTGCGCCCGCGTTATGAGCGCGACCATGCCGACCGCATCGCCCTGTCCGCCGCGACCGCCGACGGCGTGCACATGCGGACCGAGGACGTCCGAGACTGGATCGCCGAACGCCGCGAGGCCAATCTCTTCCACGTCGAACGCATCCCCTTCGCGGACCTGGACCAGTGGTGGTTCGATGGCGTGACGGGCAATCTCGTGCACGGCAGCGGACGGTTCTTCACGATCGAGGGTCTGCACGTGGTCGAGCACGACGGACCGCACGGCGACGGTCCCTACCGCGAGTGGCAGCAGCCGGTCATCGTTCAGCCCGAAGTGGGCATTCTCGCCATCCTGGGCAAGGAGTTCGACGGCGTGCTGCACTTCCTGATGCAGGCCAAGATGGAGCCGGGAAATCCCAACCTCGTGCAGCTCTCGCCGACCGTGCAGGCCACCCGCAGCAACTACACCAGGGCGCACGGCGGCTCGAACGTCAAGTTGATCGAGTACGTCGCCCCACCCGACCCCGAGCGGATCATCGTCGACGTTCTCCAGGCCGAGCAAGGCTCGTGGTTCTTCCGCAAGTCCAATCGCAACATGATCGTCGAGACGGTCGACGACGTGCCGATGGAGGACGACTTCTGCTGGCTCACCCTCGGCCAGATCGCGGAGCTGATGCACGAGGACGAGATCATCAACATGAATGCCAGGAGCGTGTTGTCGTGTCTGCCTTACCCGGACACAGCTCCCGGCGCGGTGTTCTCCGACGTCCAACTCCTGTCCTGGTTCACGAACGAGCGTTCGCGGCACGACGTGCGTGCCCGCCGCATTCCGCTCGCGGACGTCCGCGGCTGGAAGCAAGGCGACGAAGCCATCGAGCACGAGGACGACCGCTACTTCAAGGTCCTCGCGGTAGCCGTGAAAGGCGGTAATCGCGAGAGGATCAGCTGGACCCAGCCATTGCTCGAATCCGTCGACCTCGGCGTCGTCGCATTCCTCGTGCGCGAGATCGCCGGCGTGCCGCACATTCTGGTGCATGCCCGCGCCGACGGTGGCTTCCTGGACACGGTCGAGTTGGCTCCGACCGTCCAGTGCACGCCCCGGAACTACGCGCACCTGCCCGCGGAGAACCACCCGCCCTTCCTCGACGTCGTCCTCAACGCGCCGCGGTCGCGGATCCGTTACGAGGCAATACATTCCGAAGAAGGCGGTCGCTTCCGCAACGTCCGGGCCCGGTATCTCGCGATCGACGCGGACGAGACAGTCGATCCACCACCTGGCTACGCCTGGGCCACCCCGGCCCAACTCACCGCGCTCACCCAGCACGGGCACTACGTCAACGTCGAGGCCCGCACGCTGCTCGCCTGCCTCAACGCCGCGACCGCACAGCATCGAGGTGGTGCATGACATGAAGACGATCATGGAAGGGCTCGCTCATGGCAACGCGTGTATGGGACTACCAGGCTGAATACCGGGCCGAGCGGCTCGACCTGCTGGACGCGGTCGAGACGGTCTTCAACTCGGGACAGCTCGTGCTCGGCGCGAGCGTCCGCGGCTTCGAGGCGGAGTTCGCCGCGTACCACGGGGTTGAGCACTGCGTCGGCGTCGACAACGGGACGAACGCGATCAAGCTCGGCCTGCAGGCGCTGGGCATCGGGCCGGGCGACGAGGTGATCACGGTATCGAACACGGCCGCCCCGACGGTGGTCGCCATCGACGGCACGGGCGCCACGCCGGTCTTCGTCGACGTCCGCGAGGACGACTTCCTGATGGACACCAGCCAGGTCGCGGCCGCGATCACCGACCGCACCCGGTGCCTGCTGCCGGTGCACTTGTACGGGCAGTGCGTGAACATGGCTCCATTGAAGGAACTCGCCGCCGAGCACGGGCTGTCCATTTTGGAGGACTGCGCGCAGGCGCACGGGGCCCGGCAGGGCGACACGATCGCGGGTGCGACCGGTGACGCGGCCGCGTTCTCCTTCTACCCAACGAAGGTGCTCGGCGCGTACGGCGACGGCGGCGCGACCATCACGTCTGACGAGTCCGTGGCGCGACGGCTGCGGCGGTTGCGGTACTACGGCATGGACGAGCGTTACTACACGCTGGAAACGCCCGCTCACAACAGCCGTCTGGACGAGGTCCAGGCCGAGATCCTGCGGCGCAAGCTCAAGCGGCTCGACACGTACACGGCCGCCCGCCGAGCCGTCGCCCAGCGCTATGCCGACGGTCTCGCCGACACCGGGCTGACGCTTCCCCGGACCGTCCCCGGCAATGAGCATGTGTACTACGTGTACGTCGTGCGCCACCCGCGCCGCGACGACATCCTCGAGCGCCTCAAGGCGTACGACATCCAGCTGAACATCAGCTACCCGTGGCCCGTGCACACCATGACCGGCTTCGCCCACCTCGGCTACGCGGCCGGCGCGCTCCCGGTCACCGAGAAACTGGCCACCGAGATCTTCTCCCTGCCGATGTATCCCGCGCTCTCCGCCGACCTGCAGGACAAGGTCATCCACGCGGTCCGCGAAGTCCTGTCCACGCTCTGACCACGCCAACCACAGGAGCAGCTGTGCGAGCACGCAAACTCGTCGTCGAGGGCGCGATCGAGTTCACCCCGCGCGTCTTTCCCGACGACCGGGGCCTGGTGGTCGCGCCGTTCCAGGAAGAGGCCTTCCTCGATGCCCACGGCGGCCCGCTCTTCCACGTGGCACAGACGATCCACAGCGAGTCCAAACGCGGCGTGGTGCGGGGCGTCCACTACACCGTGACACCACCGGGTACCGCGAAATACGTCTACTGCACCCGCGGCACGGCCTTGGACATCGTGATCGACCTCCGGGTCGGCTCGCCCACGTTCGGCCAGTGGGACACCGTACTGCTGGACCAGCAGGACCACCGGGCGATGTACTTCCCCGTCGGTGTCGGCCACGCGTACGTGGCGCTCGAGGACGACACCGTCATGTCGTACCTGCTCTCCGGGGCCTACGTGGCGCAGCGCGAGCTCGCCCTCTCCGCCCTGGATCCCGCCTTGGGCCTGCCCATCGACGCCGGCATCGAACCGATCCTGTCCGATCGGGACCGGGCGGCCAGCACGCTCGCCGAAGCACAGCGGCAGGGCCTGCTGCCGGACTACGCCACCAGTCTGGAGATCGAGCGGCGGCTGTCCGCAGTCTCCGCCTCCGCCTGACTTCTCGCCCATCATCGACCCGTCGTTGGCGCAGCGATCGCCACCTCGATGCTCAAGGAGGGACGACGGCGATGAACGTGAACAACGGGCGTGCGGACGATCCCGTGGCCGGCCTGCGCGATGCCGGGGTCGTCGTCACCGGCGCCGGTCGAGGCATCGGGGCCGCCCTGGCGAGGAAGTTCGCCGAAGCGGGCGCCCGGGTCGTGGTCAACGACCGGCACCCCGACCGAGCCGCGGCGGTTGCCGCCGAGATCGGTGGGATGATGTTGCCTGGCGACGCCTCAGGCCGCCTGGTGCCGCCGGCTCGCGAACTACTGGGCGGGACCGTCGACGTCTACTGCGCCAACGCCGGCGTCCTCCGGGCCGGCGGCCCCGAGGCAACCGACGACGACTGGACCACGTCCTGGGCCGTCAATGTCATGGCGCACGTACGGGCTGCCCGTGACCTGCTGCCTGAGTGGCTGGACCGCCGTCAGGGCCGCTTCATCTCGGTGACGTCGGCGGCGGCTCTGGTCACCATGATCGGGGCGGCGCCGTACGCGGTCTCCAAGCATGCGGCGCTCGCGTTCGCCGAATGGATGTCGCTGACCTACCGGCATCGCGGCGTCCACGTGCACGCGGTCTGCCCGCGCGGCGTGCGCACCGAACTCCGCGAAGCGGCGGTCTCAACCGCCGGGCTGAAGCTGTGCTCGACCGCCATCGGCCCGGAGAAGGTGGCGGACGCCCTGTTCGCGGGCATCATGGCCGATCGGTTCCTCATCCTCCCGCACCCCGAGGTCGCTGACCATGCGGCCAAGCGCATCACCGATCACGAACGTTGGCTTCGTGACATCAACCGGATGCAAAGGAGCGTTCCGCCGTGAAGGCCCTGGCGTTTTCTGGCAGGTCGGGAGCAATGTTGCCAGCCCGTATCGGGTCTCGACATGCCGACGATAAGCGCTGGCTCGTAGCATCAGCGCATGCGTGTGCTGGTCGTCGAGGACGAGCCCTACATGGCAGCGGCCATCCGCGATGGGCTGCGCCTGGAAGCGATCGCGGCCGACGTCGCCGGTGACGGTCAATCCGCTCTGGAGTTGCTGAGCGTCAACGCCTACGACATCGCGGTCCTCGACCGGGACATCCCCGCACCCACCGGTGACGAGATCGCCCAGCGCATCGTCGCCTCCGGCGGCGGCATGCCGATCCTGATGCTGACCGCTGCCGACCGTCTCGACGAGAAGGCCTCCGGGTTCGAGCTCGGCGCCGACGACTACCTCACCAAGCCTTTCGAACTTCAGGAACTCGTGCTCAGGCTCAGAGCACTCGACCGCAGGCGCGCCTACAGCAGGCCACCGGTGCGAGAGATCGCCGGGCTACGGGTGGATCCGTTCCGCCGCGAGGTCTACCGCGAGGGTCGCTACATCGCGCTCACCAGGAAGCAGTTCGCTGTGCTCGAGGTCCTCGTCGCGGCCGAAGGCGGTGTCATAAGCGCAGAGGAGTTGCTGGAGCGAGCGTGGGACGAGAACGCGGATCCGTTCACCAACGCCGTGCGCATCACGGTCTCGGCGCTGCGCAAACGCCTCGGCGAGCCCCGGGTCATCGCCACCGTGCCCGGCGTCGGTTACCGCATCGACACCGGACCGGGCGCCGATGACGGGGGAGCGGAGCGTGGTTAGGCGAAAAGGTATGAGCGTCCGCCTCAAGCTCACCCTCAGCTACGCCGGGTTCCTCGTGATCGCGGGGGCCTTGCTGCTCGCCGCCGTGTGGGTGTTCCTGCTGCGAGGAAGTTCGAGCAGCCTGTACGTCCCCGATCTGGCCGACTTCCTGCGCGCCTTCGACCCAGGCAATTTCGGCCCGGTCGTCTTCGTCCCGGCGGGAATCCTGGTGCTGGCGTTCCTGCTGGTGTTCGGTCTCGTGGGCGGGTGGATTCTGGCCGGCCGGATGCTCGCCCCGCTGACTCGCATCGCCGACGCCACCCGGGTGGCCGCAGGGGGGTCACTGTCCCACCGGATCCGGCTACCGGGCCGCCGGGATGAGTTCCGCGAACTCGCCGACTCCTTCGACGCCATGCTCGCGCAGCTCGAAGCCCACGTCGCCGAACAGCAGCGATTCGCGGCCAACGCCTCGCACGAACTGCGCACCCCGCTGGCGGTCACGCAGACGCTTCTCGACGTGGCCCGCAACGATCCGAACCGCGACACCCGCGAGCTTGTCGAGCGCCTCCGCCTGGTCAACACCCGAGCCATCGACCTCACTGAAGCACTGCTCCTGCTCAGCCGCGCCAACCAGCGGTCATTCACCAAGGGACACGTCGACCTGTCCCTCATGGCGGAGGAAGCCATCGAGACGCTCGTCCCCTTGGCGGAAAAGCACGGTGTCACCATCGAAGACTCCGGCGACATGAGCATCGCCGTCGGCTCGCCGGCGCTCCTGCTGCAGATGACCACGAACCTCCTGCACAACGCGATCGTCCACAACCTGTCTGAACAGGGCATCGTCTGGGTGAATACCAGCGTCCGCCCCAACACCGTGGTGCTCACTGTCGAGAACACCGGCGAGAAGCTCACCGCTCAGCAGACCTCGACACTCACCGAGCCATTCCAGCGTGGCACCGAACGCGTGCAGACCGGCCACGCGGGTGTCGGCCTCGGCCTGGCAATCGTCAAGAGCATCACCCAGGCACACGACGGAACCCTCACGATCACCACCCGCCCCGCCGGCGGGCTCCGCGTCACGGTGCAACTGCCCGCCGCGCCGGCGCACCCGGGAACAGCTGACGACCAGGCCTGACGACAAGCGGCGGTGCTGGCAGCTCGGGCGGTTCGGACGCCCTTGAGGTGTCCACCTGACACCGTTGATGCGAAATTCGTTTGGCACCATCCTGTGAATAGGCGAACGCCTATTCATGGAAGGAACGTCGTGACTCCACAATTGACTGTGCAGAATTTCGAGATTGACCACGTGAAAATGTACGTGGAAAATCTCGAGGCGGCCGCGTCAAGCTGGGTGGACGAGTACGCCTTCACGGTCGCCGGTACGGACAGGTCGGCGGACCACCGAAGAATCACGCTGCGGCAGGGGCCGATAACGCTGATCCTCGCCGAACCGGCTTCGGATCGCCATCCGGCGGCCACGTATCTCCAGACGCACGGTGACGGTGTGGCCGACATCGCGCTGCGCACCCCGGACGTGGCCGCCGCCTTCGAGGCCGCGGTGCGGGCGGGGGCTGAGCCTGTTCGCGAGCCGGCGCGGCACCTGACGGCGGAGTCAGCGGGGCCGGTCGTCACGGCCACCATCGGGGGTTTCGGCGATGTCGTGCACACCCTGGTCCAACACGACGGACCAGCCGCCGCGCCGCGCACCGGGCACGGCAGGACAGGCGTTGACCTGCTCGGGATCGATCACTTCGCGGTCAGCCTGAACGCGGGTGACCTCGGCCCCACGGCGGAGTTCTACGAGCGAGCCCTCGGGTTCCGGCAGATCTTCGAGGAGCACATCGTGATCGGTGCTCAGGCGATGAACTCCACCGTCGTGCAGAGCGCGTCGGGCGCGGTCACCCTCACCCTGCTCGAGCCCGATCCGACCGCCGCCCCGGGCCAGATCGACGACTTCCTCAAGGAACACCACGGGCCGGGCATTCAGCACATCGCCTTCGTCAGCGACGACGCGGTCCGCACGGTCCGGGCGATGTCGCAGCGCGGGGTGGAGTTCCTGAAGACCCCGGGGACCTACTACGACATGCTCGGTCAGCGGATCACGCTGGACACGCACACGTTGGACGATCTGCGGGCGACGAACGTGCTCGCCGACGAGGATCACGGCGGCCAGCTGTTCCAGATCTTCACCGCCTCCACTCATCCGCGCCGCACCCTCTTCATGGAGGTCATCGAGCGCCAGGGCGCGGAGACCTTCGGCAGCTCCAACATCAAGGCCCTGTACGAGGCCGTGGAGCTGGAGCGGACCGGACAGCACGAGCTCGGCGCCGCTCGGCGATGACGTACTCGTGCCTGGCCGACCTCGAGCGGGTCGCCCGGGACGTCCTCCCCGGCGAGATCTGGGACTTCCTCGCCGGGGGCGCCGGCACGGAGGCATCGCTGGTGGCCAACCGCACCGCGCTCGAGCGGATCTTCGTGATTCCACGGATGCTGCGGGACCTGACCACCAGCACGACCGAGGTCGAGATCCTGGGCCGGCGCGCCGCGCTACCGGTGGCGGTCGCGCCGGTCGCATACCAGCGCCTGTTCCACCCCGATGGCGAGCTCGCGGCGGCCCGCGCGGCACGCGACGCCGGTGTGCCGAACACCATCTGCACGCTGAGCAGCGTCGCGTTGGAGGAGGTCGCGGCCGTCGGGGGTCGGTCGTGGTTCCAGCTGTACTGGCTGCGCGACGAGAAGCGGTCCCTGGATCTCGTCCGTCGCGCCGAGGACTGCGGCTGCGAGGCGATCGTGTTCACCGTCGACGTGCCCTGGATGGGCCGGCGGCTGCGGGACCTGCGAAACGGCTTCGCCCTACCGGATTCCGTGGTGGCGGCCAACTTCGACGCCGGGGTGATGGCGCACAGTCGCGCCCGGGGGGTTTCGGCCGTGGCCGACCACACCGCACGCGAGTTCGCGCCGGCCACCTGGGAGACCGTCGCGACGGTCCGCGCGCACACCGATCTACCGTTGGTACTCAAGGGAATTCTCGCCGTCGAGGATGCCCGCCGCGCCGTCGCGGCGGGCGCCGACGGCATCGTGGTGTCCAACCACGGAGGCCGTCAGTTGGACGGCGCCGTGCCCGGCATCGACGTGGTGGCCGAGATCGCCGCCGCGGTCGCCGGTGGCTGCGAGGTGCTGCTGGACGGCGGAGTCCGCACCGGCGGCGACATTCTCAAGGCGGTCGCCCTCGGTGCGTCGGCCGTGCTGGTCGGACGTCCCGCGATGTGGGGGCTGGCGGCGGCCGGCCAGGACGGCGTGCGGCAGGTACTCGAACTGCTCGCCGCCGAGCTTCGGGACGCGATGGGCCTGGCGGGCTGCGAGTCGGTGAGCGCGATCCGCCGGCTCGGCACCGTTGGACGATCTGGACCGTCGTGATCGGCCGAGCCTACGTTCGTGGGTGCCGCCGAAATACCGGAAGGGAAATGTGATGACCGCATCACAGGTCAAGCAGGTAATCCGAAGCAAGCTCAGAACGTGGGGGTGGATGTACCGATGACTACCTGTGTCGCACCGGCCGAGGACCTGTCCGTCCTCACCGGACTGACCGAGATCACCAGGGTCGCCGGCGTGGGAACCGCCGTGTCCGCCACCTCCTACTCCCAGCTCGAGCTTCTCGAGCTCCTCGACATCGCGGATCCCAAGGTCCGGTCGGTCTTCCTGAACAGCGCGATCGACCGGCGTTTCCTCACCCTGCCGCCGGAGGGCCCCGGCGGACGCGTGCCGGAACCGCAGGGTGACCTCCTCGACAAACACAAGAAGATCGCCGTCGACATGGGGTGCCGCGCGCTCGAGGCCTGCCTGAAGTCGGCGGAGGTGACGCTTTCGGACCTGCGTCACCTGTGCTGTGTCACCTCGACCGGCTTCCTGACCCCCGGCCTGAGCGCACTGATCATTCGTGAGCTGGGGATCGACCCGCATTGCAGCCGTTCGGACATCGTGGGCATGGGATGCAACGCGGGCCTCAACGCGCTCAACGTGGTCTCCGGCTGGTCCGCCGCGCACCCGGGCGAGCTCGGCGTGGTCCTGTGCAGCGAGGCGTGTTCGGCGGCCTACGCCCTGGACGGCACCATGCGGACCGCGGTGGTCAACAGCCTGTTCGGCGACGGATCCGCCGCCCTCGCGGTCGTGTCCGGTGACGGGCGGGTGCCCGGCCCCCGGGTGCTGAAGTTCGCGAGCTACATCATCACCGACGCGGTCGACGCGATGCGCTACGACTGGGACCGTGCCCAAGACCGGTTCAGCTTCTTCCTCGACCCGCAGATTCCCTACGTGGTCGGTGCGCATGCCGAGACCGTCGTCGACCGGCTGCTGTCCGGCACGGGGCTGCGCCGCAGCGATATCGACCACTGGCTGGTGCACTCCGGCGGCAAGAAGGTGATCGACGCCGTCGTCGTCAACCTCGGCCTGAGCCGGCACGACGTCCGCCACACCACCGGCGTGCTCCGCGACTACGGGAACCTCTCCAGCGGCTCCTTCCTCTTCTCCTACGAGCGACTCGCCGACGAGGGCGTCACCCGGCCCGGGGACCACGGCGTGCTCATGACCATGGGGCCCGGCTCCTCGATCGAAATGGCGTTGATCCAATGGTGAGGCGTACGGAACCGGACGGCGAGCTGACCCTGCGTCTCGACGGCACCCGGCCGCTGTCGGCCGCGTCGGTCGACGAGCTGGACGAGTTCTGCGACCGCGCCGAAGACCACCGGGAGTCCGGCCCGGTCACGATCCACGTCACGGGTGTCCCGCCCGAGAGCTGGTCGCGGGAGCTGACCGTCGGCCTGGTGTCCAAATGGGAACGGGTCGTGCGCCGGTTCGAACGGCTCGGCCGGGTCACGGTCGCGCTGGCCTCGGGCGACTGCGCCGGCATGGCGCTGGATCTCCTCCTCGCCGCCGACGTGCGGATCGCGGCTCCGGGGACCCGGTTGCTGCTCTGCTGGGTCGGCGGCGCCACCTGGCCCGGGATGACCGTGCACCGGCTCACGCAGCAGGCCGGTGCGGCCGGCATCCGGCGCGCCGTGCTGCTCGGGGCTCCGGTCGAGGCCGGCCGCGCACTCGCCCTCAACCTGGTCGACGAGGTGTCCGACGACCCGGCGGCGACGCTGGCCGAGCTGGCCGAGGCCGCCGAAGCCATGGACGGCGCGGAGCTGGCGATCCGCCGGCAGCTGATCTTCGAAGCCGGCTCGACCACGTTCGAGGACGCGCTCGGTACGCACCTGGCCGCGGCGGACCGGGCGTTGCGACGCGAAACCGTGTCGTGACAACGGGTTCCGCGACGCTGCCGCCAGGGTCGCTGCTCGACCGGCACGTTCTGGCGAAGGCGGCCCAGCGGGTCGACGACCTGCTGGCCGAGCTGCCGTCGCCGCCCGGCCGGACCCCCGAGCAGCGCGCCGCCGCGGCCGCGGCGCTCGACGAGATCAGGGCGATGCGCACCGGCTACGTGGCGGCGCACGCCGAGGAGATCTACGACGAGCTCACCGCGAGCCGGACCGAGTACCTGCGCATCGACGAGCTCGTCCAGGCCGCCGCCCAGGCGTATCCCGGGCTGGTGCCCACGGCGGACCAGATGGCGGCCGAGCGCTCGCGGCCGCAGGCGGCGAAGGAAGGACGCGAGATAGACCAGGGCATCTTCCTGCGGGGCATCCTGGCCGCCCCGACGGCCGGCCCGCACCTGCTCGACGCCATGCTCCGGCCCACCTCCAGGGCGCTGCGGCTGCTACCCGAGTTCGCCGAGTCCGGCGTCGTGCGCATGGCTGCGGTCCGGCTGGAACGCCGGGACGGCGTCGCGCACCTGACCCTGTGCCGGGACGACTGCCTGAACGCCGAGGACGCTCAGCAGGTCGACGACCTGGAGACCGCGGTCGACCTGGCGCTGCTCGACCCGTCCGTCCGGGTGGGACTGCTGCGGGGCGGAGAGATGAGTCATCCCCGCTACCGGGGGCGCCGGGTGTTCTGCGCCGGCATCAACCTCAAGAAGCTGAGCACGGGCGACATCCCGCTCGTCGACTTCCTGTTGCGCCGCGAGCTGGGCTACCTCCACAAGATCGTCCGTGGCGTGTGGACGGACGGTTCGTGGCGCTCCCGGCTGACCGCCAAGCCCTGGGTGGCGGCCGTCGACTCCTTCGCCATCGGCGGCGGGGCCCAGCTCCTCCTGGTCTTCGACCACGTGCTGGCGGCGTCCGACTCCTACGTCAGCCTGCCCGCGGCGACGGAGGGGATCATTCCTGGCGCGGCGAACCTGCGGCTCACCCGGTTCACCGGGCCACGCGTCGCCCGGCAGGTGATCCTCGGCGGCCGCCGGATCCGCGCGGACGAGCCGGACGCACGGTTGATCGTCGACGAGGTCGTCCCGCCGGCGGACATGGACGCGGCGATCGACCGCGCACTGTCCCGTCTGGACGCGGACGCGGTGCTGGCCAACCGGCGCATGGTGAACCTCGCCGACGAACCACCCGAGGAGTTCCGCCGGTACATGGCCGAGTTCGCCCTGCAGCAGGCGCTGCGCATCTACGGCGCGGACGTGATCGGCAAGGTCGGCAGGTTCGCGGCGGGATCGGCATGAGCGACACGCGGGTGCGGTACGAGAAGAGGGAGCACGTCGCCTACGTGACGATGGCCCGGCCCGACGTGCTGAACGCGATGGACCGGCGGATGCACGAGGAGCTCGCCGAGATCTGGGACGACGTCGAGGCCGACGACGACATCCGGGCGGCGGTGCTGACCGGCGCGGGCACCCGGGCGTTCTCCGTCGGCCAGGACCTCAAGGAACGCGCGCTGCTGGGCGAGGCGGGCGTGGCGGCCTCGACGTTCGGCAGCAGGGGACAGGCGGGGCATCCCCGGCTGACCGACCGGTTCACGCTGTCCAAGCCGGTGGTCGCCCGGGTGCACGGCTACGCGCTGGGTGGCGGCTTCGAGCTGGTGCTCGCCTGCGACATCGCGATCGCCTCCGAGGAGGCGGTGTTCGGCCTGCCGGAAGTCCAACTCGGACTGATCCCCGGGGCAGGAGGCGTGTTCCGGCTCCCGCGCCAGCTCCCGCACAAGGTCGCGATGGGCTACCTGCTGACCGGGCGCCGGATGGATGCGGCAACAGCCCTCCGGTACGGACTGGTGAACGAGGTCGTGCCGCCGGCCGACCTGGATCGGTGCGTCGCCGGATGGACGGACAGCCTCGTGCGCGCCGCGCCGCTGTCGGTACGCGCGATCAAGGAGGCCGCGCTGCGGTCGCTCGACCTCCCCCTCGAGGAGGCGTTCACCACGTCCTACCGGTGGGAGGACCGCCGCCGGCGGAGTGCGGACGCGCTCGAGGGCGCCCGGGCCTTCGCCGAGAAACGGGATCCGGTCTGGACGGGTTCTTTCGGCCACCCGAGTGCGGGAAGGTGAGTGCCGTGATGACAACCGTCGCTGCCTTAGATCTCGACAACCAGCGCATCGACCGCATGGTTCCCCTGGTCACACCCGCCCTGCTGCACCATGAACTGCCGCTCAGCGCCGCCGCGGCCGACACCGTGCGACAGGGCCGGGAGGCCGTCGTCCGCGTCCTCGACGGGGCGGACGACCGGCTGCTCGTGATCACCGGACCGTGCTCCATCCACGACCCCGCGGCGGCCCTCGACTACGCCGGCCACCTCGCCGCCGCCGCGGGCCAGTTCGCCGACGACCTGCTGATCGTCATGCGCGTGTACTTCGAGAAACCCCGCACCGTCGGTGGCTGGAAGGGGCTCATCAACGATCCCCACCTCGACGGCACCGGCGACGTCAACCACGGCCTGCGAACGGCACGCCAGCTCCTCCTCGAGCTCGCCGACCGCGGCCTGCCCGCCGCGTGCGAGTGGCTGGACACCACCATCCCCGCCTACCTCGCCGACACCGTTTCCTGGGGCGCCATCGGCGCCCGCACCGTGGAGAGCCAGAACCACCGCATGCTCGCCAGCGGGCTGTCCATGCCCGTCGGTGTCAAGAACCGCCGCGACGGCGACATCACCGTCGCCATCGACGCGATCCGCGCCGCCGCGGCGCGCCACGTCGTCCCCGGCGTCGACCCCGGTGGCGTGCCCGCCATCCTGCACACCGTCGGCAACCCCGACTGCCATCTCGTCCTGCGCGGCGGCAACGCCGCGCCCAACCACCACCCCCGGTCCGTCCACACGGCACTCACCACCCTCGCCGAAGCCGGCCTGCCCCGTCGAGTCGTGATCGACGCCAGCCACGACAACAGCCGCAAGGACCACCGCCGGCAACCCGTCGTCGCCGGCGAGATCGCCGAACAGATCGAGACCGGGCAACACGGCATCGTCGGCGTCATGCTCGAGTCCAACCTCAACGCCGGCCGCCAGGATCTCGAGCCGGGCCGACCGCTCGCCTATGGACAGTCCGTCACGGACGCCTGCATCGACATCGCCACCACCCGGACCGTCCTGCGCACCCTTGCCGCGGCGACAGCCGCCCGTCGCCGGCTCGGCACCCGATCAGGATCCGAAGTGGACGGTTGAGCGAGACCCCTAGTACGCGGCCAGCTCACGCGCGCAGGCGCCGAGCCCGTACTCGCTGGACGCCTTGACGAACACCACGTCTCCCGGCGCGATCAGCTCGGTGGCCACCCGGACCGCCCCGGCCACGTCGTCGACCGCGAGCACCGAGACGTCCGCGGCCTCCGTGCCGGACGCCTCCCGCGCCATGGCCTGCGGGTCGCCCTCGCCGACCGCGATCAGCACGTCGATGCCGAGCTCGGCCACCAGCCGGCCCACCTGCTCGTGCCGGGCCAGCGAGGCGTCGGCCTGCTGCCCCATCGCGCCGAGCACCGCGATGGTGCGGCGGCCACCGGCCATCGCCCGGAACGCGTGCAGCCCGGCTCGCATGGACTCCGGGTTGGCGTTGTAGGCGTCGTTGATGACGGTGACGCCGTCGGGCCGCTCGGTGATCTCGAAGCGGCCCGCCGACCGGCGCCTGGCCGTGTTCAGCCCGGCGGCGATCTCGTCGGTCGGCAGCCCCAGCGTGGTGGCGACCGCGGCGGCGCCCAGCGCGTTGGCCACCTGGTGCTCGCCGATGAGATCGAGTGCGATCCGGACCCGGCCCGAGGAGGTGACCAGGTCGAACGCGGGCCGGGCCCGGTCGTCCAGGCACACCTGTTCGGCCCGCACGTCGGCGCCCGGCGACCGGCCGAACAGGACGACCCGGCCCGTCGTGCGCTCCGCCATGCTCACGACGTTCGGGTCGTCGGCGTTGAGCAGCGCGTACCCGTCCGGCGTCAGGGCCTCCACCAGCTCGCCCTTGGCCTCGGCCACGTCCGCCAGCCCGCCGCCCATGCGCGACACGTGCGCGGCGCCGACGTTGAGCACCAGGCTCACCTGGGGCGGCGCGATCCCGGTCAGGTACGCCAGGTCGCCCTTCCTGCTCGCGCCCATCTCCAGCACCAGGTACCGGGTCCCGGCGTCGGCCCGCAGCACGGTGAGGGGCAGCCCGAGCTCGTTGTTGAACGAGCGGTCGGTCGCGATCGTCGGCGCATGCAGTTCGAGGATCTGGGCCAGCAGGTCCTTGGTCGAGGTCTTGCCGACGGAGCCGGTCAGGGCGATCACCGTGCAGTCGAGGCGGGTGAGCACGTGCCGAGCCAGCACGCCGAGCGCCGCCTGCACGTCCGCCACCACGATCGCGGGAACCCCGACGGGGCGGGCGGCCAGCACGGCCACGGCCCCGGCGGCCACGGCTCCGGCCGCGTAGTCGTGACCGTCGACGCGGGCGCCGACCGTCGCGGCGAACAGCCCGCCGGGCACCACCTCGCGCGAGTCGACGGCCGGGGGACCGGTCACCAGCGCCTCCGGCTCGGGCACGTCGACCAGGCTCGCGTCCAGGAGACGAGCGATCCCGGCCAGCGTCATCGGGATCATGCAGCGCTCCTCGCGAGCCCCAGGTCGATGAGACGGCCCAGCAGCTCCGGGTACGAGACCCCGCTTGCCTCCCAGCCCCTGGCATAGACCGAACGAGGGGTGAACCCGGGCATCGTGTTGATCTCCAGCACGTGCAGCCGGCCCGTGCGCTCCTGGTAGAAGAAGTCGACCCGGGCCAGGCCGTAGCCGTCGATCGCCCGGTAGGCGCGCAGCGACAGCTCGCGTACCTCTTCGGCGATCCGCTCGGGCAGCTCGGCGGGAACCGTGGCGATCTCGTAGTCGCTCAGATACTTCGACTCGTAGTCGAGCCAGTCGCCGCGGAGGTTGAGCTCGACGGCGGCCGAGACCTCGGGGGTGTCGTAGTCGCCGAGCACCCCGCAGGTCAGCTCGCGGGCGACGATGCCCTGCTCGACGACGACGACCCGGTCGTATCCGAAAGCGAGCTCCACGCCCGCGTGCAGCTCGTCCATGGAGGTGACGCGGGAGATGCCGATGGAGGAGCCCAGGTTGGCCGGCTTGACGTACATCGGCCAGTCGAGCGACTTGACCAGGCCCCATCGGTCGGTCGTGGTGTTCCACTCGTGCTCGGTGAACGAGACGTACGGAGTGATCGGGATGTCCTCGGCCAGGAACGCTCGCCGCATCGCGGTCTTGTCCATCGCCACGGCCGAGGCCAGGACGCCGCAACCCACGTACGGCAGGCCCAGCGTCTCCAGGTGCCCCTGCACGACACCGTCCTCGCCGAACGGGCCGTGCATCACGGGGAAGACGACGTCCACCACGCCCTTGCGCAGGTCCAGCGACCACCTGCCCTGCCGGTCGATGACGACGAGGACGGGGTCGTACCGCTCCTTGGGAAGCGCGTCGAGTACCGCCTGCGCCGACTGGATCGACACCTCGTGCTCGGCAGACGGTCCACCTGCCAGCACCGCCACGCGCATGCGTTCGGTCATGATCGTTCAGCCTTCCTCAGCCAAAGCCAACACGGGCAGTGTTGGAGCTCCGGCCGATCGAATACCAGAGCATTCACTGGTCAATTTCTGTTCACCACGGGATCAGCGCTCATTGCGAGTGCGGACCGCACGCACCGCGCGCCCGACAGGTCGCTTTGGCCAAAAAGTGCTCAGCCGCGCGCGGCCGAATGGACAGTTCTTGGTCTGCGAATTGGACAACGACTCCGTCTAGCCTGCCGTTACGTTGACGGACGGAGAGCCATGCGTACGATCGGGCTGATCGGCGGATTGAGCTGGGAATCCACGGTCATTTACTACCAGGTCATCAATCAGCGGGTGCGCGAGCACCTCGGCGGCAGCCATTCCGCCAACAGCCTGATCTGGTCGGTCGACTACCAGACCGTCCAGGACCTCATCTTCGCCGGCCGATGGGACGCGGTCGGCGAGATGCTCGCGGACGCCGGCGTCCGGCTGGAGGACAGCGGGGCCGAGCTGCTTCTCATCTGCAGCAACACGTTCAGCCGGGTCAACGACGAGGTGGAGAAGGCGGCGAGCGTGCCCGTGCTGCACATCGCCGACGCCGTGGGCACCGAGATCAGTGGCCGGGGGATACGCAAGGTCGGCCTGCTGGGCACCCGCTTCACCATGGAGGAGCCCTTCTACCGGGACCGGCTGACCGGGCACGGTCTCGAGGTGGTCGTCCCCGGGCGCGACGACCGCGAGCTGGTCCATCGGGTGATCTTCGAGGAGCTGGTGCGCGGGGTGCTGGCGCCCGAGTCCAGGGACGCCTACGTGCGGATGATCGACGACCTGGCCGCGCAGGGCGCCGAGGCCGTCATCCTCGGCTGCACCGAGATCGAGCTGCTGATCACCGACAAGGACACCGCCATCCCGTTGCTGCCCAGCGCCCGGCTGCACGCGGAGGCCGCGGCCGGCTTCGCCCTGTTCGGCTGACGCCTCAGTACGACCCGTAGAGCTCGCGGCGCCAGAGGTCTTCGCCGATGCGTTCGATGCCGGCGATCAGGTGCCGGCGATACGTGGTGAACGACAGGCCGAGCCGCTCGGCGGCGGCCTCCTGGGTGGGAGCGCCGCGCAGGTAGGTGACGTCGAGGGCGCGGTGCGGCTTGCCCGCCCGCGGGTCGCGGCCCAGGTCCCGGATGCTCTCTTCGAGCAGCTCGCGCAGGGCCCGGACGGGGTCGGCCCGGCCGGCGAGCAGCCTGCTGCGGGTGAGGGGGTTGGCGGCCAGCTCCCCGTACTTCGACAGGTGACGCAGGGCCTTGCGGATGGCGTCGGTGAACTCCTCCTGGGACAGCACCGCCAGCTCCGGCTCGTGCTTGACCGGGGCCTCCTGCGTGCCGGCCGACAGCAGCCGGTCGAGCCAGACCTGCGCCGGCACGACCCGCCAGTCGTGGGCGGGCAGGAAGTACTCGACGTCCCCCTCCCGCGCGTGGTCGCCGGGGTCGTGGAGGTTGTAGTACTTGTAGTGACCGCTGAAGGGGTCGTCACGGCGGACGGCCAGGAACGACCAGGCCATCCGTTCCGAGCTCAGGAACCGGTGCACGGCCCGCCACTGGATCAGGTTCATCACCGGCGACGGGCCCCGGTGGCGCTTGCGCACCCAGCTGCGGTGGACGGCGACGTGCTCGCCGAGCCGCAGCGGCGCGTTGGCCTGGGCGCTGGCCCAGGCCGCGGCGACGACCGGGTCCGCCTGCGCGTCCGCCTCCGAGTCCACGCACAGCCAGGCGCTGGCGCCGACCAGCTCGCCGTTCGCGGTGCACCGGTAGAGACGGAAGGCCTGCGGCTGGCGGGCCGTCCAGTGGGTGACGGCGGCCGTCGCCGCCGCGTCCCACTCGGTGACCAGGCGCAGCAGGTCCGGGGCGTCCTCGGGACGGAAGACGTCCTCGTAGACCTCGTCCGCGCCGCGCCAGACGTGCGGCGCCGGCCTCCGGTCCTCGTTCCGGTGCAGGTACAGCAGCGAGCCGACGGCCCCGAGCCCGTCCGTGCCGTCGGCGGCGCGGATCTGGTGGGTGAGGTGGTCCCTGACGCGCCGGTGCATGTCGGCGTAGCCCTGCGGGTCGCGCCAGCGCAGGTCGGCTTCGAGGATCTCGCGCACGACGTCGTGTGGGTACAACCCGAGCGGGCTCGACTCGACGAACGGCAGCCGCCGCAGCCAGGCGAACAGCGCCGCCGCGTCCTCGTCGGGCAGCACCGCGCGCAGCACGTCCTGTGTGGACATGTACGTGTGCGCGCAGACCTCCAGCGCACGCCGGTGCGCCGGGCTGGGCACCTCGCCGACGAGCTGGTCGAGCAGCGTGGCGACCACGTCCTGGGCGGGCGCCCAGCGGGAGTCGGCGGTGCTGTCGCTGACGGCCGCCGCGGCCCCGAGCGACAGGGCGAGCGGGAGCCCGCCGGCGAAGGCGAGCAGCGAGTCGCGCAGCTCGTCGGCCACGCCGCGGGAGTCCAGCAGCGCGGCGGCGTCCATGGGCTCCAGCGCGCCCAGCCCGATGACCTGCACCAGGTCGGCCCAGCCCGGGTCGGCCTGCCACATCAGGTCCGGCGGTGTGCGCCCGGCCACCACGGCCAGCGCGCCGACCGGCAGCATCGGCAGGAACCGCTCGCGCAGCCAGCTCTCGAGGCCGTGGATGCGCTCGAAGGCGTCGATCAGCAGCACCGCGCGCTCGTCGGTGAGCATCGAGCTGGTCTCGGCCATGAAGGCCGCGGGGGACGGGTCGAGCGTGCGCCCGTCGAGCATCGTCACGTTGCGATCGGCGTCCGTGGCCAGCTGGGCGAAGCGCCGCAGCAGGGCCGACTTGCCGACGCCGCCGGGGCCGTGCACGAACAGCACCCCGCCCCCGCCGCACAGCGCCTCGTCGAAGGCGGCGAGCTCCTCCTTCCGCCCGACGAAGCCACGTAGCCTCGCGGCCGCAAGCCGCCCGGCCAAGCGCCCGGCATGCTGCGCCTCTGTCTCGCCGCAGGTCATACCTCCAGTCAAGGCAGCCTGGTGTTGCCAGCACGTATGTGGTTTTCGATATGCCCGCGATATGTCCGGCAAGCCCGCTGGCCGGCTTCGGTCACCGGCTGTTCGAGGCCGCCCTCTCCGTCCTGGTGAGGTAGCGCATCACCGGGCCGGTGATCGCGGTGGTGACGATCGCGACCAGCACCAGCATCGTGAAGGCCAGCTGGCTGATCAGGCCGGCCTGCAGGCCGATGGTCGCCACGACCAGCTCGGTGACGCCCCGGCAGTTCATCAGCGTGCCGAGCTGGATCGCCTGCCGGCGGGAGGCACCGCCGAGCAGCGCTCCGGTGCCGGTGCCCACGTACTTCGTGACCATGGCCGCCCCCAGGACGGCGGCGAACAGCAGCCAGTGCCCGGCATCGCCGCCGAGCAGCCCCACCGACGTGCTCAGGCCGACCCCGGCGAAGAACAACGGCAGCAGGATGGCCAGGGCGAAACCACGCAGGTGCTGGCCGATCCGCTCTATCGCGGGCTCGCCGCGCGGGACGGCCACGCCGAAGAGGAACGCCCCGATCACCGGGTGCAGGCCGATCAGCTGGGTGAGCCCGGCGAAGCCGATCGCGCCCACGGCGAGCGCGCCCAGCAGCATCTGGTCGGACGTGACGCGGCGAACCAGCACCGCCAGCATCGGCCGCAGGCCGACGAACGTGAAGGCGACCACCGCGGCGGCCAGCAGGCCAGTGGTGACCGCGTCCCCGGCGCCGGCCAGCAACATGGTCAGCGCGGTCCAGGCGACGGCGTCGCCGATGGCCGCGCAGGACAGCGCGGTGACGCCGACCGCCGTGCCATCCAGCCGGAGGTCGACCAGCACCCTCGCGAGCACGGGCAGCGCGGTGATGGACATGGCGACGCCGAAGTACAGCACCTGGTCCAGCCCCACGCGATCGCCGGCGAGCCCACCGGAGGCGGCGGCGATGCCGACGCCGGCGAGGAAGGGCAGGCCCATCCCGCCCAGCACGATGCCGCCGACGACCTTCTTGCTCGCGATGCGTTCGGGATGCAGCTCGCAGCCCAGCAGGAACATGAAGGTGATCAGGCCCAGCTGCGCGGCGTAGTTGAGGCCGGCGGCGACCTCGGGCGGAAACAGCCAGTCCTGCATGGACGGCGAGACGAGCCCGAGCAGCGACGGGCCGAGCACCAGCCCGCCAAGGATCTCGCCGAGCACCGGGGGTTGGCCCCACCGGCGTAGCAGCGCCCCCAGCAGATGGCACACGAGCAGGATCACGGCGACGGAGAACAGGAACCGCGCCACCAGGTCGACGTGACCATCACCCGACGACGACCACGGCGTCAGCACCACGACGGGCACGGCGAGCCCCAGGGCGAGCAGGGTCCGCGCGAATCGCCTCATGTTCAGGCTGCCGACCACGCCGCGGTCAATCATTGAACTGCGTGAATATCGCGTTCACAATTCCCCAACTCCGGCATGCTATTCGGTGCGCCGTCGAGTAAAAATCTTGTGGCCGCGCCGCGCGCCATGTCAAGGCGTCTCGGTTGCGTCGACAGGTGAGCTACCGGCAGTGTTGTGGAATGTCGGGTGGGGGCGGAAGCCGTCCCGTTTTCGACGTCTGGCGCGCGTTCCTACGCCGGCACCAGGAGCACCCACACCGGGCCGCGGGCGAGTGGGAGGTCGAGGCCGGCGACGGTGTGGAAGCGCGTGGGTGCCCGCGGGCCTGGCCGCGTCCACGTGCCGCTGAACCGCCGGCCGTCGCGCAGCACGAATGCGGGGCCATGACCGACGGTGGCCACGACCGGCGAGACGGCGCCGCGGGCGTCCTCGATCCGCTCGCGCGCGGTCAGCTTGACCCGCTGGATCACCACGGTGGCCGGGGCGACCCGCCCGGACTCGGTGGAGATCAGCGGCCGGCCATCCAGCGACACGAGCCATCGGTGGGCGCGGGCGGACCACGTGAACGTGTAGTGGGCGGCCTGGTAGCCGACGTCCTGCCGCGAGGTCGGCCGGCCGCCGCCGGGCGCGGCGCCGATCGTCAGCGGCGGCTGCGCCGGGGCCCGCGCGCCGCGCGGAAGGTTCGCCGGGCGCACGTACAGGTCGTGCGGGGTGGGCCGGGCACCGCTGCGGTGGAACGCCCGGCGCGCCCGTTCGGGTGGGGCGTTGACGAGGTCGGCCGCGCGCAGGGACGGCAGCAGCTCGGGCGCGGCGCCGGAGTAGGCGAGTACCGGCCGGCCGTACTGGGCGAGTAGCTGGATGTCGGTCCGCCGGGCGCTGCGGACCGGACCGACCACGCGCGGCGCCCGGCCGGCGTAGATGGTCACCAGCCTGGTCAGCCCGCCCTCGACCGGCTCGACGTAGACCACGTCCGCCGAGCCGACGCCGGTCTGTGGCCGCGCGTCCGCCACGTTGTCGATCTTGATGGCCACGACCGGCGAGCCCCGCGGTGCCGGGGCTGGTCGCGGGGCAGACGTCGTGGACGGGGTGGACGTCGTGGGGGGTGGCGCGGACCGGCGAGCGGCGGGCCTCGGTTCCTCGTCCCGATTGACCGCGACGAGGAACCCGGCGACCGCGATGACGGCCACCGCCGCGGCGATGGCCGAGACCGTGCGTGCTCGTCGGCTCACGATCACCATCGTCCCGGCTGGCACCGCCGGCCGCACGACATGGCGGTACCGATTCGTGATGTCGCCCGCCGGCCGAGCCTCGGCCATCCGGGTCTATTCCACGCCGAATTGACCCGGTACGTCACGGTCGCGGGACCGCGAACGATGCTATTCGGGACCCCACAAGATGCCCGGAGGAATTATGGCCGACAACCCTGTCAGCCGGGGAAACACGCTGTCACTGGACTCGCTCCTGATGAAAACCGGCCCGCTCGAGGACCTCGTCCCCGAACACCAGACCTGGACCAACATCGCGCACGATCTGAAGGATATTTTCCTGACCTACATCAAGACCTATCTGTCGACAGAAGACCAGGCGGAGTACGTCGCCCAACTGTGCACGGTCTACTACGCGTACCACAAGGACCGCGTCATAAAGAAGCTGAGCGACGCCCAATACACGACCAGAGTGGACGACACGGTCAACTTTCTCGAGAAATTCATGAAACGCAATGGACAGTGGGACTACATCGAGGCCCAGCCCTGGTTCACGAGTGGCCAGTACGTCATCGCCATCGACGTGAACTACTATCCGGACCGATCCGGGTACAAGGTGACTCCGATATTCCACAAGGACACCGGCGGGAACAACATATTCGTCAACCTGATGTTCGACAACCAGAACGACATCGAGGCGACGGAGTGGTTCGCGGACCTCGAGCAGCCGAGCGACAAGCGAAAGCTGTGGCAGGAGTCCCTGCTGCCGCCGTCCCATGTGACCGAACTGCAGTTCGCGCGGAAGAGCCTCCGCGAGCTGCACGGCACGAAGAGCGACGTGAGCGGCGGCGTGGCCAGGGGCAAGAACATCTACGTCTCGTGGGTCGACGACCTGGTCTGGCACGCGACGCCGAGCACGAACCGGCGGTTCGAGTGCACCGTCGATTCCGCGATGCGCGCGTACCACGTGTTGAAGGCGACGGTGGACGGCAAGTTCAGCTACTTCGACTCGGTGTTCAACGCCAACGTGCTCGGGGCCGAGGTACTCGGGACGATGGCCGAGTGCCCGTCGACGCTCCTGTCCGCCTGGCTGACCGAGCAGGGCCTGAAGACTCAGGACGTCAACCTCGAGGTGAGCCGGGCGGCCTGGAAGAAGCTGTACCGCGACAGCGTCGACAACTACCGCAATGACGCGCAGGAACGCGCGAAGACGACGTGGAAGATCACGGGGGAGTACTCCGAGGCGAACGCGAAGGACGATCGCCTGCCGCAAAGCGTCGCCATGAAGGAGACACCGGTCGGACTGTCGGGTCGCGGGCGGGCCAACAGCACGGAGGACAGCAGGAAGGCGATCGAGAAGGCACGCCTGGCCAACGTGGGCGTTGCCCGCTCGTTCCTGCGCACGTGGGTGCGAATACTGCGCGTGGACAGTGGCGAGCTCACGAAGGCCGGCGTCGTCTTCAAGGAAAGCTTGTGACCGCTGGCTTCGCCAGGTAGACCAGGGACAGCGTCTCGGCGACGACCACGCGATGGGTCTCGGTGTAGCCGACCTTGCGATACAGGTCGAGGTTCGCGTGGCTGCGGTCGCCGGTGTGGAGCACGAACCGCCGCACGCCCGTGCCGCCGTGCTCCTCGATCGCGCGCAGCAGGGCCGCGCCGATACCGCGGCCCTGCATGTCCGGCGCCACCACGAGCCGCCCGACGTGGCACTCGTCGTCCTTGCGCACGCCGCGGACGGCGCCGACGATCCGGCTGCCCATTTTGGCCACCAGCACCTCGTCCGCCGCGATCGACTTGCGGATCTCCGCCAGCGGCTCGGACAGCGCGGACAGGCTCGTGTTGTCGTAGAGCTGCGCCTCGGACACGTACGCGGCCCGCTGCACCGTCATGATCTCGCCCGCGTCCCGCTCCGCCGCGGTGGTGATCGCCCAGTCCATATGCGCCTTCCGTCGTACGTATTGTGCAAGCGATGAGCAACTATCTCGCACCCGGCGTGTTCGTTCGCAGGATTGCCAATCCGATTTCCATCCGGCTCGGAGTGGCTCCGGCGCTGAGCGTGCGTACCAGGACGAGCGGCCGAATTCAGCGGACTCCTGTCCAGGTACTGGAACGGCTGAGAAGTTCCGCATGATCGGCGCCCGCAAGATCGCCTGACGGAGGCCCGCCTTGAGGTACCAGGTGCTCGGCCGCAGCGGCCTGCGGGTGTCCGGCCCGTGCCTCGGCACGATGACCTTCGACGCGGCCGGCGGTGGCTGGTGTGTGTCCAAAGAGGAGGGCAGGAAGGTCTTCCAGGAGTTCCTCGAAGTGGGCGGCAACTTCGTCGACACACCCACACCTACGGGCCGGCCGAGGTCTCGACCCGGCGGACGTCAATGCCTCGGGCGGCCACCGCAAGAGCCTCGTCCGCTCGGTGGAGTCCAGCCGGCGGCGGCTGCGAACCGACTACCTGGACCTGCAGTGGGTGCACGCCTACAGCCTCGTCGAACGCGACGTCGACCGCGACCTCGCACCGATGGCGCGGGCGCTGGGCCTCGGGGTCGCCGCGTGGACGCCACTGGCCAGCGGCTGGCTCACCGGCAAGTATCGGCACGACCGCCAGGCGGCCGGCCGGCTGGCCGACCCGGTCATGTCGCGGTTCCTGCCCCGCACCGACCGCAACGTGCGCATCGCCGACGAGGTGTGCGCCGTGGCCGAGGAGATCGGGTGCGCCCCCGCGCACGTGGCCCTGAACTGGCTGCGCCGGCGGGGAGCGGTGCCCGTCTTCGGCGCGACCGCACCGGAACAGATCCGGGAGAACGCCGCCTGCTTCGAGTTCGGCCTGTCCGACGAGCAGGCGGACCGCCTGACCGACGTCAGCCGGATCAAGCTGGGCTACCCCCACGACTTCCTCCGCAGCGGCCTGGTCCGGCGGCTCATGCACGGCAAGAACGCCGATCTCATCGACGTGCCGGCGCACCCCCTCTGACGCCCCGGGCCGAGGTTCCGCGCCGTGGTTCCCGGACCCGCCCGAGCACGGCGGTGACGGGGATCCAGCCGAGCTGGCGGGAGTCCTGGCTGACCGGGTTGTCACCGGCCACGGCCACGGCACCGCTCGGGACGGCCCGCGCCGGGCCGGGCATCCAGTCCGGCGCCGGGTCGCCGGCCACCGCGCACACCCGCTTGATCCGCCAATCCGGCCCGCCCCCGCCGCCCGCGGGCACGGCGAACACGATCACGTCCCCGACCCGGTACCGGCGCCGGTGGAACGCCCACACCCGCTGCCCGTCGGCGAAGGTCGGCGCCATGCTCGACCCGACCACCCGGGCCCGCACCGGCCGCCTCACGGCGCGACCTCGACCGGGTCGCCGGCCGGAGCGTCGACGTACCCGCTGGCCTGCAGGGCGAACAGCCGCGCGTACTCGCCGCCGGCCCGGACCAGCTCGGCGTGCGAGCCCTCCTCGGCCACCCGGCCGCCGGCCAGCACGACGATCCGGTCGGCGTCGCGCAGCGCGGACAGCCGGTGCGAGACCAGCACGCTGGTCCGGCCGCGGCGGTGCGCGGCGAGGGTGGCGTGCACCCGGTGCTCGGCGTCGGCGTCCAGCCCGGCGCCCGGCTCGTCCAGGATCAGCAGGTCCGGGTCCTCGCGCAGCATGGACCGGGCCAGCGCCACCCGCTGCCACTGGCCGCCGGACAGGCTGGTGCCGACCTGGCCGGCGTCCTCGTCCAGCACGATCCGGGACAGCAGCGTGTCGTACCCGTCGCGCAGGCCGGCCAGCGTCCCGGCGACCTCCGCACGGCCGGCCGCCCCGGCGATCCGTTCCCGGTCGCGCAGCCGGGGGAGGTCGCCGATGCCGATGTTCTCCGCGGCTGTCAGGTCGTACCTCATGAAGTCCTGGAAGGCCGCCCGGATCCTCCTGCGCAGCGACGTGACCTCCAGGCAGCGGAGGTCCTCGCCGTCCCAGAGGACCTGGCCGCGCACCGGATCGTAGAAACGGCAGAGCAGCGCGACGAGGGTGGACTTCCCGGCGCCGTTGAGGCCGACCAGGCCGAGTGCGGTCCCCGCCGGGATGGTCAGCGTGACCCCGCGCAGCACCCACGGGCCGTCCTCGTCATAGCGGAACCAGACGTCACGCAGCTCGATGCCGGTCCGCAGCGGCCCGGCGTCGCGATGGCCCGGCGGCAGGTCCGGCACGTCGTCCAGGACGTCGAGGTAGTGGCCGAACTGGTCCAGCGCGGTCGCCAGCGAGCCGTACTGCACGACCAGCGAGGACAGGTTGCCCTGCACGGCCGCCAGAGCGGCGGTGAACAGGGTGACGTCGCCGATGGTCAACTCGCCGCGGGCGGCCCGGGCGGCGGCCACGGCGAGGCCGACCACCCCGATCGCGACCGAGCCGAGGGTCATCGCCAGCTGGGTGCGATAGGCCTGCCGGTCCAGCGCGAGCTGGCGGGTGTTGGCCCGCGCCAAGCCGTCGGTCATCCGGGTACGGAGCAGGTCGCCGGCCCCGAACAGCCGGATCTCCTTCACCGCGTCCCGGTCGGTCAGCAGCATCCGGTAGACCAGCCGCCGATGCCCGATCCGGGCCAGCTCCGGGGCCGCCTCGGCGCGCCGCCGGGCCAGCGCGAGCTGGCCGACCAGTCCGGCGAGGGCGGACACCGCGACGACCAAACCTATCGGCGGCCACACCAGGAGCAGCACGGCGAGGAACCCGGCCGTGCCGACGGCCGCCTTGACCACGTCCGGGCCGAACTGGCTCACCGCCAGCGGGGCCTGCTGCGCGCCCTCCTCGGCCAGCCGCAGCCGGTACTGGAACCGCGGGCTCTCGAACTGGGCGATGCCGGCCAGCCCGTTCAGCCGGCTGAACAGCGCGGTCTCCACCGCGACCGCCAGCCGCAGCCGGGCCGCCTCGCCGACCCTGGTCGCCGACAGCGAGGTCAGCAGGGCCGCGGCGCCGGACAGCGAGCCGGCGACCGCGAGCAGCACGACGTGGCCGGTCGACGCCCCCGACGCCAGCCCGTCGAACAGCAGCTTCCCGGTCCAGGCCGCGACCGGCGGGGCGGCCGCGCCGACGAGGCTGAGCAGCGCGATCCCGATCACGGCCGCCGGCGTGGTCCGCCACGCCAGCCCGATCGCCGCCCGTGCCGTCCGGATCGACCGGCTCACACCGGGGCCGGCGCGTCGACGGCGTGCAGGTCGTGGCTGCTCGCCCGGACCACCCCACCGCGGACCGCCACCACGGTCGGGAAGGCGCCCACCCCGCCGAACGCCGCGACGATCGGGTCGTCCTCCTCGGCGTAGGCCACCGGCAGGTCCGGCGGCAGCACCTCGGCGTAGGTGCGGGCGCCGGGCAGGTCGCCGACCACCACGGCCAGCGCCGGACCGCCGCCCAGCACCGCCGGGTCGTCCGCCACCCGCCGCACCAGCCGCGCGCACGGGTCGCAGCCGACGGTCAGGAACAGCACCACCGCGTCCGGCCCGAGGTCCACGTCCGTCAGCACGGCGCCGTCGGCCAGGGTCGTGGACCACGGCCCGGCCCGGGTCCCCACGGCCGGCGAGATCTCGGCCGGCACGGGCGCCCCGCGGTTCTCGATCTCCCGCAGCCGCCGCAGCACGGCGAACAGCAGGAACAGGTTGAACCCGGTGAGCAGGGTCAGCGCGCCCACCAGGGCGGCGAGAGCGGACATCAGGCTGTCTCCCGAGGTCGTACGACGGCGTAGACGAGGTCGTCCCACCGCGTGATGGCGTATCCGGTGGCGAGGGCGAGCGGCAGGGTGAACGCGACAGCGGACGCGGACGGGGTGGCCGGCTGCAGGGCGGCGCCGGCCCAGGCGGCGGCCAGCGCGACCGCCGCGAGCACCGCGTTGCGGACCGCGGCCGCCGCGTCCAGCTCCCCGCCGTCCACCCCGAAGCAGCGGCACCGCACCCGCCGCCCGGACCGCACGGCGTACCCGATCCCGGCGGCGAACACGGCGAGCAGCAGGCCCGCCGCGCCCAGCCCCCAGGCCGGCGCGACGGGCGCGCAGAGCAGCAGCACGCAGGTTGTCTCGGCGGCCAGCACCGCCGCGGCGGCCGGCCCGGCCAGTCCGCCGGCAAGGGGCTCGAGCGAGGACCCGAACGCCCGCCACCGCCGCCGCCCGGAGGCCTTCCCGGCGACAGCGGCGACGAGCAGCACGGCGAACGAGGCCCGGGCGAACAGCACCAGGCTCCCGGTCATCGGCTCAGCACTTGCCGATCGGCTGGCGGTAGACCAGCGGGCAGGTTCCGTCGCACTGGTACACGCCGTGGCGGTGAACCTCGTACAGCACGTGGCCGCCGCAGGATGTCACCGTGGTCTTGTCGCAGGGATTGCCGGCGTTGGGCACGCAGGCGCCGGCATCGCCGCGGCGTACCAGCAGGTCGAGCACACGATCACCGAGTTGACTGAGTCTCATTCTGCAGTCCCGTTCGTCCGGACGCGGCAGTCCCGCGCCTCCCGCTCATTCGGCCAGCAGTACGGGCCCCGGGCCAGGAACAAGGACCGGCACTTTCACCGGCACTTTCGCCGGCCGGGCCTGCTGTCCGGCCCCTAAGGTGGCCCGCATGGACCTGCCTGGGGCCGTGCAGGGCGAGCGGGGTCAGCATCGCCCGGCGTGCCCGGCTGCGCGCCGGACTCACCCAGGAGGAGGTCGCCGAGCGATCCGGGCTGAGCGTCCGCGCGGTCCGCAACCTGGAGCGCGGCGTGGTCGCCCGGCCGCGGCGGCACTCGCTGGCCGCGCTCGCCGACGCGCTCGGGCTGGCGGGGGAGGAGCGGGCCGCCTTCACCGGTCAGGCGGCCCGGCCGGCCACGGACGACGCGCCCGCGAGCCGGACGCCCGCCCAGCTGCCGCCGGCCGGCCGGCCGCTCGCCGGGCGGCGCGCCCACCTCGCCGCGCTCGACGTGCTGCTGACGCGGGACGGGGTACGGGTGGCGGTCGTGCACGGCGGGGCGGGCATGGGCAAGACCGCGCTGGCGCTCACCTGGGCCGGCTCGGTGCGCGACAGGTTCCCCGACGGCCAGCTGTACGCCGGGCTGCGCGGCTACGCCCCGGCCGCGCCGGCCGGCCCGGCCCCGGTGCTGCACCAGTTCCTCCGGGCGCTGCACGTGCCGGCCACCGAGATCCCGGCCGAGCTGGACGCCCGGGCGGCGCTGTTCCGCACGATGACCGCCGGCCGCCGGCTGCTGCTGGTGCTGGACGACGCCCGCGACGCCGACCAGGTGTTGCCGCTGCTGCCGGCCGAGCCCGGCTGTCTCGCCCTGGTGACCAGCCGGAGCCGGCTGGACGGGCTGGCCGTGCGGGTCGGCGCGGAGCCGGTGCTGGTCGGCCCGCTGGCGCCGGACGAGGCGGCCGTGCTGCTCGGCTCGATCGTGAGCGTCGCCCGGGCGGCGGCGGACCCGGCGGCGGCCGCCGCGCTGCTGGACCGGTGCGCCGGCTCACCGCTGGCCGTGACGCTGGTCGGCCGGCGGGCCGCGGCCATGCCCGGGGTCGGGCTCGCCGAGATCGCCGCCGGGCTGGACGGGTCGACGGCCGCCTTCGACCTGGCGCCCGGCGACGACTCGCTCAGCGTCCGCGGCGCGCTGAGCTGGTCGTACTCGGCGCTGGCCGTGCCTCAGGCGCGGATGTTCCGGGCGCTCGCCGCGCACCCGGGGCCGGCCGTCCCCACCGCCGTGGCGGCCGCCCTGCTGGGCGTGCCGGCCCTGGACGCCCGCGGCCTGCTGGACGCGCTCGCCGCGGTGCACCTCGCCGACCGGCTGCCCGGCGACCGGTGGCGGCAGCACGACCTGGTCCGCGGGTACGCCGCCGAGCTGCACCGGCGGCACGCGCTGGCGGGCGAGCAGGACGCCGGCGACGAGGACCGGCTGCTGGCCCACTACCTGGCCGCCGTCGATGCCGCCACCGGCGTGCTGGCGCCGCACGAGCGGACCCGCCGCCCGCCGCTGGACGTCCCGGCCGACCCGCCCGGCTTCGCCGGCGAGGAGTCCGCCCGCCGCTGGCTGGCCGACGAGCTCCCGGCCGTCGTCGCGGTGTGCGGGCTGGCCGGTCGCGCCGGGCGGCCGGACGTGGTGCTGCGGCTGTCCAACGACCTGTGGAGCTACCTGCACTACGGCGCCCTGCACGACGCGGCACTCGCGGTGCACGCGGAGGCGGCGCGGGCCTGCCGGGCGGCCGCGGACCGGGCCGGCGAGTGCCACGCGCTGAACAACCTCGGCATCGCCCAGCGCCGGGTCGGCGACTTCGCCGGGGCGGCCGGCACGCTGCGGGCGGCGCTGCGGTTGGCCGAGGAGCTGGCCGACCGGATCCTGGTCGGCCGGGCGCTGTGCAACCTCGGCGAGGTCGAGGTCGAGCTCGGCCGGCTGGCCGAGGCGCACCAGCACTACGCCGCCCACCTGCGGCTGGCCGAGGCGGACGACCACGCCCTGCGGTACTGCGGCGCGCTGCTCAACATGGCGGACGTGCTGGACCGGTCCGGCCGGCACGCCGAGTCGGCGCAGTTCTACCAGCGGGCCTGGCAGGCGGCCGAGCCGCCGGAGTGCTCGGTGGCCCGCGGCTTCGCCCACGTCGGGCTGGGCGGGGTGGCCCGCCGCCAGGCCGACCCGGTCACGGCCGAACGGCACCACCGGGCCGCGCTGGACATCGCCGAACGCAGCGCCAACCGGACGCTGGAGTGCGCCGCCCGGCTCGACCTCGGCGACCTGCTGCTGGCCTGCGGCCGGCTCGGTGAGGCGGGCGAGGTCCTGGCGCGCGCCCTGGAGATCGCCCGGGACGCCGGGGAGCGGCCGGGCGAGCTGCGGGCGCGCGAACTGCTCGGCGAGATCCGCGCCCTGACGCCGTGAACGCCGGGTCAGTCGCTGGTTGAAGCCTGTGCCGGGCCGTTGACGCGAGCGTGGCGGGCAGGTGCCGACGCCGTTACGCGGCCCTCCCATGCTGTCGAAGGATGTCGCGCGACAGCATGGGAGGGAACGGCGAATGGGAATCCTAACTGGGCAACCGCACGAGTTCTGGGCGACGGTCAGCGGTGACACTCTCGACGGCCTCGTCCGGCAGCAGGAGCTCGTCTGGGAGTGGGGCGTCAACGCGGTCGAGATCCGCGCCGACCTCGTTCCCGACGACGTGTTCGGGCAACTGCTGGCCCGCGGCGGCTGGCCGGGGCCCACGTTCGTGGCGCACTTCGGCACCGGTGGTGCCGCACCGGTCGCCCGGGACGCGGTCCGGCGCGCGCTGGACGCGGGGATGACCGGCGGCATCTGCCACTCGCGGTGCGAGCTGGTCGACAAGGTCAACGAGGACTGCCGCAGTGCCGGTGGCGAGTTCGCCGCCGCGTTCCACAGCCAGGAGCCGATGACGCGGCGCGAGGCCGAGCGGGAGTTCCAGGCGCAGGCCGCTCGCGAGCCGCTGTTCCGCAAGATCGCCGCTCGGGCGCACACGGTCGCCGACGCGCTCGCGCTGATCGCGGCGACCGGCGCCGCCGCGGACGCCGGCGGGATCCCGGTCGTCGGCGCGGTCTTCGGGGAGCACCGCTGGGCGCGGGTGGCCATGCCACACGTCGGCTCGGCGATCACCTTCCTGGTCGCGCGCCCCGTGCCGAACGAGGTCGGCGGCAACGACGAACAGCTGACCATCGCCGAGGCGGACGCGCTGCGCGGCATCCGCGTCATGTCCAACGGGCGCGTGCCCGCGGGGCGGATGCCGGTCGAACCCGCCGTCGGCGCGCTGTCCTGAGCGTTCCGTCGCGACGGTAGCGACGGATGGAAGTCCAATACGAAGGGATAGACATGACCAAGGAAAACGGTCGGCCAGTAGTGAAAATGACCAGCCAGCACAGGGCGCTCTCCGACTTCGAGGCCGGTGAGTGGTACGCGATGGAGCGAGTGTTCACGGCGCCGGGCGCGAGCCCGGTCGAGCGCAAGGGCCGGGCCACCTACCGATTGCTCGTCGACGGCCGGGCCGGGCTGCTGGAGACCCAGCTGGAGAACCCCGACGGCTCGCCGTACCACTCCATGACGCTGGCGACCTGGAACGTCAGCAAGGCCAGGTTCGAGGGCGTGTTCATGGACATGCACAGCTTCGACGGCTTCGACCCGATGTCCGGGAGCAAGGTGACCTCGCTCGACGCGAACCGGAAGGTCAGCACCGGGGTCAGCGCCCAGCGGACCTGGGACGGCAGCGTGACGATGCCGAGGATGTCGCGGGTGTCGGCGGACGCCGAGCAGGTGGTCGGCGTCGACCGGCTGCCGGTCCGGCTCGTCGAGAACAAGATCAACAAGAACGAATGGGTGCTGCTGGGCATCATGCTCGACTCCAACGGCGACGAGTATGTGGGCATGGAGTGGACGTTCACCCGGTAGTCGCCACGCCGCCGGTCAGCGTGCTCGGGACGGGTAGCCGGATCGAGGCGCTGATCAGCCGGCGGTGTCGCCACACACCCGACACGGTGGTGGCGGTCTCCGACTCCGGTGCGATGACGTTCGGCGAGCTGGAGCGGTCGTCCGACCGGCTGGCTCAGCGCCTGCGCGAGCTGGGGGTGACCGCCGGCGACTACGTCGTGGTCTCCCTCGCCCGCGACCGGCTGCTGCTGGTGGCGATCCTCGCGGTGCTGAAGGCCGGTGCGGCGTTCATCCCGGTGGAGCTGCCGGAGCCGCCGGACCGGATCGAACGGACCGTCCGGCTCGCCGGCGCCACCTGGGTGGTGACCGACGTCGAGTCGGTCGCCACCTACGAAACGACCGCGTTGCGGATCGTGCTGGTCGACGAGACGTTCCTGCAGGCCGACGCCGTCGGCACCGGTAGCCGACCGGATGCCGGTGCCGATGGCGCCGCCTACGGGATCTCCACGTCCGGGAGCACTGGCACGCCCAAGGTCGTCGCGGTCGCCCATCGCCCGCTCGTCCGTCTCGTCGAATGGCTCGGCCAGCGGTTCGGCATCGGCGCCGGCGACGCCGGGCTGTGGGTGAGTCCCGGTGGGTTCGACCTGTCGATGTTCGACCTGCTGGGCCTGCCGGCGCTCGGCGCCGCGGTCCGGATGGTCTCCGGCCCGGCCAGGGTGGATCCCGCGCGCTGCGCGGAGCTGCTCACCAGCGAACCGATCACGTTCTGGAACTCGACACCGGCGCTGCTGCGGTCGGTGCTGCCGTTCGTCCGCGGCGCCGGTGCGGTGGCCAGGGAGACCCTCCGGCTGGCGTTCGTCAGCGGCGACTGGGTTCCGCTGTCGCTGCGTGCCGAGCTGCGGGCGGCGTTCCCCCGCGCCGAGCTGGTCGCCCTCGGCGGTGCGACCGAGGCGACCATCTGGTCCAACTACTTCGTGGTGCACGAGGTCGACCCCTCGTGGGCCAGCATCCCTTACGGGCAGCCGGTTCCCTGGGCCCGGTACCACGTGCTCACCCCGGACGGCCGGCCGTGCGCCGAGGACGCGCGCGGCGAGCTGTACATCGGTGGCGACTGCCTGGCCATGGGCTACCTCGGCGACGAGGAGCTGACGGGTACCCGGTTTCCCGCCGACCCGTTCGCGACCGGGCCGGGTGCGCGGATGTACCGGACGGGCGACGAGGCCCGGCGGTGGCCCGACGGCACCATCGAGCTGCTCGGCCGGCTCGACGATCAGGTCAACGTGTCCGGGTACCGGGTGGCGCTCGGCGAGGTCGACGCGGCGCTGGGCCGGTGCGGGCTGTCGGCGGCCGCGGCCGCCTCGGTGCCCAACGTCGCGGGCACCGAGCGGATCGTCGCCGCCGGGGTGCCGGCGGAGCCCGGCCTGACCGCCGACACCGTGCTCGCCCGCCTCGGCGCGGTGTTGCCCGCCTACGCCCATCCCACCCCGCTGCTGCTGGTCGACCAGCTTCCGTTGACCGCCAACGGAAAGGTCGACCGCAAGGCGGTGGCCCGCCTCGCCGCGCCGGCGACCGGTGACCCCGCCGTCCCGGACCCACCCGCCGTGCCCCCGGCCGGGGACGTGGCCGCGCTGCTGCGTGCCGAGATCGCGGAGATCGTCGGCGGGCCGGCGGACGGCATCGGCGCCGACCGGCCCCTTGGCGAGCTGGGCCTGAACTCGCTCGGCTTCGCCGTGCTGAGCGGGCGCGTGTTCGAGGCCCTCGGCGTCAAGGTCAGTCCGGTCGACTTCTACGAGGCGGGCACCCTCGACGGCGTGGTGGCCCGGATCGCGCCGGCCCTGCCGGAGGCCGACCCCGACCCGCGCCGCCCGCGCCCCGCGCCGCCGGTGCCGGCGTCGCCGTGGTGGGGATGGGCTGCCGCCTGCCGGGCGCCGACGACCTCGACGAGTTCTGGCACACGCTGTCGCACGGCACCGACCAGGTGCGCCCGCTGCCGGCGGACCGGGCCCGGCTCACCAGCGCCGCCCCCACGGTCCTGGCCGGCTATCTCGACCGGATCGACGACTTCGACGCCCGGCTGTTCGGCATCACCCCGCGTGAGGCCGACCTGATGGACCCGCGCCAGCGCCTCATGCTCCAGGCCGTGTGGACCGCCGTCGAGGACGCCGGCGAGGACCCGCTTTCGTTGCGTGGCACCGGAGTCGGCGTGTTCGTCGGCGCGACCGGGGACGACTTCGCCCGGTTGTCCTACCGGGACCTCGAGACCGTGGACGGGCACACGCTGACCGGGGTGGCCCCGTCCGTCATCGCCAACCGGGTCTCCTACGTGTTCGGCCTGACCGGGCCGAGCGAGGTCGTCGACACCGCCTGCTCCAGCTCGCTGGTCGCGTTGCACCGGGCCGTATCCGCGATCGGCGCGGGCGACTGCGACGCCGCCGTCGTCGGCGGGGTGAGCCTGATGCTGGACGCGGGGACGGACCTCGCGCTCGAGCGGGTCGGCATGCTCTCGGACTCCGGACGCTGCTGGACGTTCGACGCCAGGGCAGACGGCTACGCCCGCGGCGAAGGGGTGGGCGTGGTCTACCTCAAGACGGCTGACCGGGCGCGGATCGACGGCAACCGCGTGCACTGCCGGATCATCGGCTCCGCCGTGAACCACAGCGGCCGGACCACCTCGCTGACCGCGCCGAGCCCCGCCGCCCAGCGGGACGTGATCCGCGCCTGCCACCGGCGGGCCGGCGTCGATCCGCACACCATCGGCATGATCGAGGCCCATGGCACCGGCACCGCGCTCGGCGACCCGATCGAGGCCCGCGGACTGGTCGACGCGTTTCGCGAACCAGGCGCCGGGAACGGGCAGGGCCGGCCGCACTGCGCGCTGACCGCGGTCAAGACCAACATCGGGCACCTCGAGGCCGCGTCCGGGATCGCCGGGTTCATCAAGGCGGCGCTGGCCGTCCGGCGCGGTGTGGTGCCGCCGCTCGCCGGTTTCGGCGTGGCCAACGAGCTGGTCGACCTGGCCGGGTCGCCGATCTTCCTGTGCACGGCGCCGGCCCCGTGGCCCACCGGACCCGGCGGGCCGCGCCGGGCGGGGGTGAGCTCGTTCGGGTTCGGCGGCGCCAACGCCCACGTGCTCGTGGAGTTCGACGAGACGCTGGACGGCGCGCCGGACCACGGGCAGCGGCGGGACGGCCCGCACCTCCTGGTGGCGTCCGGTGTGGACCGGCCGGCGCTGCGCCGCCGGGTCGCGGATCTCCTCGGCCACCTGGACCGGCAGGCCGGCCTGCCACAGGAGGAGCGCGACCCGCTCGACGCGGTTTCCCACACCACGCTCGCCGGGCGCCCGGCGCTGTCCAGCCGGCTCGCCTGCGTGGCGGACACCATCGACGACGCCCGCACGGCATTGCGGGCCTGGCTGGCCGGAAACGCCGCGCCGCCCGGGTCGATCATCGATCCCGGCCACGCGGGGGAGCCCGGCCAGACCGCGCTCCACGCCCTGGCCCGCGAGTGGACCGCGGGCCGGCCGGTCGACTGGGCCGAGTCGATCGCCTGGCCCGCCGAACCACGTCGCCGCGTCGCCCTGCCCACCTATCCGTTCGCCACGACCAGCCACTGGCCCGCGCACCTGCGGGCCGCCGAGCCGGACGCCACCGGGCGGGCACCGGTCGAGCTGTCCGACCACGCCGAGCTCATCGACGCGCACCGGGTCGGTGGCCGCCCCGTCCTGCCCGCGGCGGTGCTGCTCGCCGCGTTCCAGCGGATCGCGCACCGGCTGACCGGCCGGTGGGCGGTACACCTCACCGACGTCCGGTTCAGTGGCGCCGGCTTGCCCGTGCCCACCGCGTTGTCGGCGACCTGGGAGCGGGTCGAGGCCGGCTGGCACGTCGGCCTGAGGGACCAGGACGACCACACTCGCGCCACGGCGACGCTGGGCGACGAAGAAGGGGAGCTGGGCGCGGACCCGGACGAGCCGCCCACCGGTGGCCGCGAGCTCGACAGCCGGGCCTGCTACGAGCGGTTGTCGGCCGCCGGGGTCGACATCGGGCCGCCGCTGCGTGGTCTCGAGCGGGTGCGGGTGACCCAGGACTGGTGTTCCGCCGACCTGCTCGACCCGGCCGGCGCCGACCCGCCGCCCGGCCTCGCCCCCGCGCTGCTGGACGGAGCGCTGCAGGCGGCGCTGGTGTGGCAGCTGGCGACCGCGCCGTTGGCCGGCCTGCCGGTGCCCACCCGGATCGCCTCGGTGACGCTGCCGGCCCGGTCGCGGAACCGGGCGGCGGCGACCGTGCGGGCGGACCAGCCCGCGGTCGCCGGCCGGCCGCGGGTGACCGGGGTGACGATCACCGACGAACGACATCGCCCGGTCGCGCGCCTGTCGGGGCTGCGTGCCGCGCTGTCCGGACAGCACGGGCTCGTGACCACGACGCTGCTCGTCCGCCGGGAAGGCGTGGCGGCCGGCGGTTCGCCGCGGACCCGCCCGGAGTCGCCGGACGTGGTCCTCGTCGGCGGTGCCCGCCTCGCCGCCGAACTGGAACGCCGGGGGCTGGCCGTGTCCCGGTTCGCCGCCGAGCCGGGCGTACCGGTCGTGCCCGGTGCGCTGACGGTGGTCGAGCTGGGTGCGCGCGACTGGCGCGTGGACAGCGCCGTACTGCTGGAGACGGTGCGGGCGGTGACGGTCGCCCGCCCGGCCGGCCCGGCGACCGTGCTCGCCGTGCACGCGGCCGGCGCGGTCGCGTCCACCCCGGAGCCCGGCCCGGCGGTCGCGGCACTGGCCCGCACGGTGCGCCTGGAACACCCCGGTGTGCTGCTCTCCTCGATCGCGGTGCCGGGCACCGATCCGGCGCACCTGGCCGACGCGGTGCTCGCGGCCGTCCTCGGTGGACACCACCAGCCCGAGCTGGCGTTCGACCCGGCGCGGGGCGACCTGCGGACGGCGAGCCTGGCCGAAGCGGGTGCGCGGCCGCACGGGTCCGCCGCCCCGCGCGACCGCGGCGGGTACCTGATCACCGGCGGGCTCGGCGGGATCGGCGTCGAGGTCGGCCGGGAGTTGCTCGTCCGGCACGGGGCCCGCCTGGTGTTGTGCGGGCGCTCGCCGGCCGACGACGCACGGGTCGCCGAGCGCCTCGGGCCGCTGCGCGCGGCCGGCGAGGTGCACTACGTGCCCGCCGACCTCACCAACGCGGCCGACGTCGACCACCTGGTGCGGACCGCGCGCTCGCTGATCGGGCCCGTGCACGGCGTGCTGCACTGCGCCGGGACGCTGCACGACCGGTTGCTCGCCGGCTGCGACGTCGCCGAGGCGCTGGCCGTCACGGCGCCGAAGCTCGCCGGTGCCATGCACCTCGACCTCGCGACGGCCGACGAGGAGCCGGACTTCTTCGCGCTGTTCTCATCGCTGGCCGCGACCACCGGCGCCGTCGGGCAGGGCGCCTACGGCCTCGCCAACGGCTGGCTGGAGTCCTTCGCACGAGACCGCGCGACGCGGCGGCGTGGTCGCACCGTGGCGATCGGCTGGGGACCGTGGGACACCGACGGGATGCGGCTGCCCGCCGGGAAACTGGCCGGCCTGGCAAGCAAGCACGGGTTGGTCGAGTTCGACAACGGCACGGGCTTCGACGCCCTGACCGCGGCACTGCGCGTGGACGCGCCGGTCGTCGTGGCCGTCCGCGGTGACCCGCGCCGGCTGACGGAATGGCTCACCACGCCGGACGAACCGCCCGCACCGAGCCCGCCGGTGGCCGCCGCTTCGGCCGGCGACGTCGAGCGGACCAGGCAGGCCGTGCTGGCGGCCATCGCCGCCGAGTCGGGCCTGGCCCCCGACGAGATCGATCCGGACGCCGAGTTCGAGGACTACGGCCTCGACTCCGCGCTGACGATCGCGGTCACCGAACGGCTGGCGGAGGAGTTCGGCGAGCTGCCGGTGACCCTGCTCTACGAGCACCGCACGCTGGACTCGCTCGCCACCCATCTGGCCGAGCGGCATCCCGGCGACAAGTCCCCGGTGCCGGTCGCGGACCGGCCGGCGGCCCACGCCGGTGACATCGCCGTCATCGGCATGTCCGGCCGGTTCCCGCTGGCCGCCGACCTGGCCGAGTTCTGGCGCAACCTGGTGGGCGGCCGGGACTGCGTGGGCCCGCTGCCCGCGGACCGCTGGGCGCAGGACGGCTCGGCGCCACCTCAGTGGGGCGGCTTCCTGGCCGACTGGAACCGGTTCGACCACACCTTCTTCGCCGTGTCGCGCACCGAGGCGGAGATGATGGACCCGCAGGAGCGCCTGTTCCTCGAGTGCGCGTACCACGCGCTGGAGGACGCCGGCTACCCGCCGCCGGTCCTGGCCGGGAGTCCGGTCGGCGTCTACGCCGGCGTGATGTGGGGCCAGTACCAGCTCTACGGCGCGGACACCGGTGCGACCGCGTCCTCCTATGGCTCGATCGCCCACCGGGTGTCGCACTTCCTCGACCTCACCGGGCCCAGCATCGCGCTCGACACGATGTGCTCGTCCTCGCTGACCGCGATTCACCTGGCCTGCCAGAGCCTGCGTGCGGGGCAGATCCCGGTGGCGATCGTCGGCGGCGTCAACGTCGACACCCATCCGGCCAAGCACCGGTTCCTGGTGCGCAGGCGGTTCGCGTCGCCGGACGGCCGCACCCGTGCCTTCGGCGCGGGCGGCCAGGGGTACGTACCCGGTGAGGGAGTCGCCGCGGTGGTGCTCAAACCGCTGCGGGACGCGCTCGCCGACGGGGACCGCGTCCACGGCGTGATCAAGGGCTCCGCGATCAACCACGACGGGCACACCAGGGGCCTGACCGTGCCCAACCCGACCGCGCAGGCCGACGTCATCACCGCGGCGCTGGCCGACGCGGACGTCGACGCGTCGACCGTCAGCTACGTCGAGACGCACGGCACCGGCACCGCCCTCGGCGACCCCATCGAGGTGCGAGCGCTGACCGCGGCGCTGGGCCGGCGGGCGCGGCCGTGCGCGATCGGCTCGGTGAAGCCGAACATCGGCCACCTCGAGTCGGCCGCCGGGGTGGCCGGCCTGATCAAGGTGCTGCTCCAGTTCCGGCACCGCGTGCTGGTGCCGTCGCTGCACGCCGACCCACCCAACGAGCACATCGACTTCGCCGCCACGCCGCTGCGCGTGCAGGCGGAGTGCGCCGACTGGACCACCCCCACGCCGGACACGCCCCGCCGGGCCGGTGTCAGCAGCTTCGGCGCCGGGGGCGCCAACGCGCACCTCGTCGTCGAGGAGCCGCCCGGACCCGAGCGGCCCCCACCCGACGCCGGCCGGGACCGGCTCGTCGTGCTGTCCGCTGTGGACAGTGACCGGCTCGTGGTCGCGACGCGGTCACTGCTGTCCTGGCTGCGCGGCGACCGGAGCGAACACGCCGGTGGGCCGAGCCTCCTCGACGTGTCGTACACCAGCCTGGTCGGCCGGCACGCCATGCCTGCCCGGCTCACCGTCGTCGCCGCCGACCTCGACCAGCTCGCCGACGTGCTGGCCGCCCACCTCGACGGTCGTGCCGCGCCAGGGCTGCGCACCGGATCGGCGCCGCGAACGCGGGCGGCCGAACCCGGACAGGTGGCCGCATTGCTCGCGGCCGGGGACGTCACCGCGCTCGCGGAGCTGTGGTGCGCGGGCGCCGAGATCGGCTGGCGGGCACTGTTCGACGGGCAGCGGCCGCGCCTGACCGACCAGCCGGGTTACCCGTTCGCCAGGACCCGTTGCTGGACACCGATGCCGGCCGTGCCGGTGCCGGCGGCGGTCGGGGAGCGGACCCCGGTCGTCGAGTACGCCCTGCCGCTGCGCGGTGCCACGTCAGCCGACCCGCCGGCGCGGCGCGCCGCCGGCGTGGTCGCCGCGCTGGCCGGACTCACCGGGCACCGCCAGTCGGTGCTGCACCTGTCGTCGGTGACCATCCAGTACCCGGCGATCGGCCCGGCGGACCTGGTCGCCAGGGTCAGCGGTGCCGGGGACGGCGAGCTGACCGTCGGTGGTTCCTCGCGCTCCGGTGTCCCGCTTCTCTCGGCGCGCCCGGTGCCCGCCGCCCGCCTCGGCGCGCCGCTGCGTGCCTGCGAGGTACCGGACGGCGCGCCACCGGCGGGCGGCGAGACCGTCACCGCCGGATCGCTGACGCTGCGCGTCACCCGGACCGGCGACTCGGTGACCGCCACCTTCGACACCGCGGGGGACGGCGAGGGCGCCGTCCTGACCGACCTGCTGGGTTTCGTGCTGGACAGTGCCGCCGAACTGGCCGGCGCCGGGGCGCCCGACGCGGTCACCGCCGACGTGCTGTGCCTGCTGGACGTTCCGGTCCGCTCCGGCTCGGTCACGCTCGACGGCCGGGAGGGCGGTAGCTGGGCGTGTGTCGTCGCCGACGACACCGAGCCGATCATACGGATCGAGGGGTTGCGCATGATTCACGACACCGCACCGGAACAAACGCATGCGGACACCCGGCCGGACATCCAGGAGATGATCTTCGAGGTCGCCTGCCGGCGGTCGGACACGCACGCGGTGCCGCTCGGCCAGCTCACCGACCGTCCGGTGCTGGTCCTGGACGCCGGCGAGGTCCACGACCTCGCCGGGGCCCGCGGGTCCCGGCCGGCGGCCGACACCGTGCTGTTCGCGCCGGGACAGGAGGCCGGCAGCCAGGCGATGACCGCGTTCTGCCGGTTGGTCGAGAGCCTGCGCGACTACCCGGGCGCCGTACGCCGGCTGGTGGTGCTGACCGCTGGTGGGATCGCCGCCACCCCGGCCGAGCGGCCGGATCCGGTCGCGGCGATGTTCGTCGGCCTCGGCATGACCGCCGCGCGGGAGCTGCCACGGATCGAGGTACGGCTCCTCGACGTCACGCCGGCCGCCCGCCACGGCTGGGTGCACGATCCGGCGGACCTGCCCGTGCCGGACACCTCAGCACCACACGCGCTGCGTGACGGCGCGCTCTACCAGCGCGGGCTGCGCCGGGCCGACACTCCGGCCGGGCGATCGCCTGGGTTGCGGCGCGGGGGTGGTTACGTCCTGGTCGGCGGCAGCGGCGCGGTCGGCCGGATCGTCACCGAGCACCTGGTCGCCGACCACGACGCCAGGGTGGCCTGGATCGGCCGCCGCGCCGAGTCGGCGGTACGCGCGGACGGCGGGCTGCCGCGGGGGGTCGGCTACCACTGCGCGGACGTGACCGACGGCGACGCCCTCGACCGTGCGCTGGACGAGATCATGGCCGGGTGGGGGTCGGTCGACGGCGTGCTGCACCTGGGCGCCGAGTTCGACTTCCGCAGGCTGGCCGACGTGACCGCCGCCGACGCCGACGCGCTGATGAGCGCGAAGGTGCTGGGCAGCAAGGTGCTGCTGGACCGGCTCGCCGATCGGAGCCCCGGCTTCGTCTGCTTCATGTCGTCGGCCGAGGTGCTCGCCGGCAACATCGGGCTCGGTTGCTACACCGGCGGCTGCGCGTATCAGGACGCGCTCGCGCTGTCCGCCGCCGCGACCAGCCCCTTCCCGGTGCGCGTGGTCAACTGGGGCTACTGGGCGGGTGCCGAGCGGCTCAACCCGCAGACCCTGGCGGCCCGCGGCGTCCGGCCACTGGATGCCGGCACGTGCATGCGGGCGCTGTCCTCGTCGCTGAGCGGCGAGCGCGCCCAGCTCGTCCTCCTCGACGCCGGGGAGGAGGTGCTGACCCGGATGGGCCTGTTCACCGCGGAGCCGCCCGCGGAGCCAGCCGCGGGCCCGGCCGCGCTGCCGGCCGGAGAACGACTCCGGTCACCGGACACCGGGCCGCCCGCCGAGGTGGTCGACGTGGTGACCGAGCTGCTGGCCGACACGCTCGGCCTGCGCGCGGCCGACATCGATCCCACCGCCGACATCGCCCGGTACGGGCTGGACTCCATCCTGTTCCTCGACTTCGCCGACGCCGTCGAGAAGAAGTTCGGCCGGGTGCCGGTCGAGGAGCTGATCGCCCTCGACACGGTCCGCGACGTGGCCGCGCTCGTCGTCGCGGAGCACCCGGGCGAGCAGGAGCTCGTCCCCGACCAGGTCGCCGAACCCGCCGCGGCACCACCGGCCGGCCCGGTGTCCCTGCTCGAGGTGGCCGAGTCGGTGCGGGTCACCGAGCTGCTGCTCGAGTACCCGCGGCGGTTCGACGAGCAGGACACCCCCATGCCGGCCGCGGCAGCGGCCCGCGCCGAGCTCGGCGCCGACTGCTTCCGGCGGCGCCTGGTGGCGGGCGCCGACGGTGCGGTGGAGGTGCTCAGCTGCGGGCAGGGGCCGACCGTGCTGCTCATCCCCGGGATCGGGCTGACCGCGCCCATCTTCCACGCGCAGTTCGAGGCGTTCCGCGGTGACTGGACCCTGCTCGCGGTCCATGCGCCGGGACACGGCCGGAGCGACCCGCCGGGGGAGGCCAGCACCGCGGCGCTGGCCGGCACGATCGCCGAGACCCTCGAGCTGCTGGAGGTCGACGGCCCCGTGCACGTCGTCGCGTCCTGTTTCGGCACGATCGTCGCCCAGTACCTCGCCGCCACCCGGCCCGAGCTGGTCGCGTCCCTCACGCTGTGCGGCGCGGGTGTCGAGGGCGTCGCGATACCGACCGTGCCACCGGAGGGCCTGTCCGCGCGGGACGTCGCCGAGCTCACCAAGGCCGCGGCGGACTCGCTCGGCGCCGACTTCGACACGATCGCCGAAGTCCCCGGCAACGCGCACATCCGCGACCACATCGCGGCTGGCCGGGCGCTGCTGATGTCGGCGCAGAAGGCGAGCCCCTCGGTGGGCATGCGATACCTCAACGAGGTGCTCGGCCTGCGCCCGTCGGAATGGGCCAGGGACATCGCGTCGCCGACCATGTTCGTCGCGGGGACGCTGGACACGGTGGTACCACCGGAGGCCGCGTACCAGGCGGCGGCCAACTTCCGGACCGCTCGCGTCGTGGACGTCGCCAACGCCGGGCACTACCCGTTCCTCACCCACGCGGCGACGTTCAACGCCGAGCTCGCCCGCTTCCTGTGGAGCCTGAGCCGATGACCCGGCGGGACCGCTCCGCCCGCCCGCCGCTCACCCCGGACCTGCCGGTCGAGGACTTCCGGGACAACTACTGGACCGTGGCCGAGCTCAAGGACCTCGCCAAGCGGCTGGACGTGCCGGGGACCGGACCCAAACCGGAGCTCACCGAGCGCGTCGAGCGCCGGCTTCGCGGCCTGCCCGACCGCCGGCCGTCGCCGCGCCGGAACGGGCGGCGACGAGACTCCGAGCGACCCCTGACGAGGGACACGCCCGTGGTCGAGTACCGCAGCGACGATGCGACCCGGGCGTTCTTCGAACACGAGATCGGGCCGCACTTCCACTTCAGCTACCACCTCAACCAGTTCCGCAAGGCACACGACGACCTGACCTACGGCGACCTGGTCGGCGAGTGGGTCGCCGAACACGAGCGCCGCAAGGACCCCGAGTACCGGGCGCCCATCGCCGAGCACGGCGTCTACAACACCTACATCCGCGCCTTCTTCGCCGACGAGCGGAACAAGGGGGCGTCGCTGCGCGACGCCGTCAAGTCGTGGAACGCCACCAAGGACCGCCCCGGCGGCCGGCGCTACCGCCCGGAGCGGGGGTGATGCCGGTGCGCACGACGCCAAGCACGCCGTCGAACACCGGCATGGGGATGGGCAACTACCTGTGGCGCATGCTCGAGGCCGACCCGCATCCCCGGCACCGGGTGGTCTTCACCAGTCCGGTCCGCACCGGCTGGGGACAGACCGCCGGCAGCCTCACGCTGGGCGAGCTGGCGGCCCTCGCCGACGGGTATGCCCGGCGCTACGTCGCTCTCGGCGTGGGGCGCGGTGATCCGGTCGGGGTCTACGTCGACCACGGCGCGAAGTACCTGGTGCACTTCCTCGCCCTCACCCGCATCGGGGCGATCGCGGTGCTGGTGAACGAGCGCATGCCCGCCGGCATGGCCGCGCGGCACCTGGCCTCGGTCGGCGTGGTGGGCGTGTTCACCGACGAGACGCGGCGGACCGCGCTCGCCGGCACCGGGACCAGCCTCGGGTTCGTGGTCGTCGAGGACGACTTCGCCTCGATCCCCGCCGACGCCGCCTTCGTGGCGCACCGGCACGTCGACGACGACCCGGTGCTGATCACCCACTCGTCCGGCACGACCGGTGTGCCCAAGGCCGTCGTGCTCGAGCACGACGCGTTCTTCTTCCCGGTGGTCATGGGCCTGGCCGAGCAGCCGGCGCCACCGACCCGCCGGGTGCTCTCGGCCCTGCCGCAGTCCCACAACGCCGCGATGACCGCGGCCGCCACGTCGATCGCCACCGGCCGGGAGCTGTTCCTGATGCCGGCCTCGGACGGCCCCCTCGTGCTGCGAGCCATCCAGGCCCACCGCCCCACGAGCGTGGTCGCCTTCCCGCACACCTACGTCGACCTGCTCGCCTCCGGGCCGGAGCGCTACGACCTGAGCTCGGTGGCGATGTGGTTCAACCTCGGCGACGCCGCGCACGAGAGCCACATCCGCGAGCTGATGCGGTTCGGCAACCACGAGCGGGACGGCAAGCGGGTCACCGGCTCCCAGTTCGTCGACGGGCTCGGCTCGTCGGAGGTCGGCTCGACCGTGTTCAGCATCGTGCATTCCCCTGGCACCAGGCACTTCGGCCGCTGCGTCGGCCTGCCCCGCCCCTGGGTGGACGCGGTCACGCTCAACCCGGACGGCTCCGAGGCCGAGCCGGGCCGGCCCGGACTGATCGGCATCCGGTCGCCGAGCCTGTTCGCCGGCTACTGGAACGACAGCCGGCGCACCTACGCCTCCCGGCTCGCCGGGTACTTCCTCACCGGAGACGTGGCCGTGCGGGACGCCCGCGGCCGGTTCTTCCACCTGGACCGGGTCACCGACACGGTGCACACCCGGCACGGCCCGCTGCACACCCTTCGCTACGAGGAGGTGCTGCTGAGCTCGGTCGAGGAGCTGCTGGACTGCGCGGTCGTCGCGCTGGGGACCGGGCCGCACGAGGCGTACTCGGTGTGCCTCGCGGTGCCGCGCGACGCGACGGGCGACCCGGACGCCCTGCGTGCGCGCGTCACCGCCGCCCTGGCGGCCGCGGGCCTGCAACCGGTCACCGAGATACGGGTGATCGAGCGCGGCGAGCTGCGGGTCGGCGTGACCGGCAAGGTGCTCAAGGCCGAACTGCGCGAGGTGCTGCGTCGGGAACTGGACAGAGCGGGTCAGACGAGTCGAACGGAGGGTGACGATGCTGGCTGAGAGTTCCACCGGCGCCAAGCGCCGAGCCATGCTGGTGCACATCAACGGAATGGAGCGGGTGACGCCGCTGGCCGGCGGCTACCTCAAGGCGTACGCCATGGCCGAACCGGAGATCGAACGAGGTTGGGAGATCGACCTCTACACGACCTTCGTGGACAACACCGCACCGTCGCGCCTGATCGCCGCCATCCAGCGGTCCGGCGCCAACCTGGTCGGGTTCAGCACCTACGTCTGGAACGCCGGCCTGATCCGGCGCATCCTGCCGGTGTTGCGGCAGCTGATGCCCGAAACCGTGTTCGTCCTCGGCGGCAACGAGGCGATGGGCCGGGCCGCGCACCTGGTCGATCCACAGTGGAGCAACGTCTGGGTCTGCAACGGCGAGGGCGAGAAGACGTTCCGGGCGTTGCTGCTCGCACTGATGGCGCCCGCCCCCGCGCTGGCGGAGGTCGGTGGCCTGTCCTACTACCGGGACGGCGAGCTGCACACCACACCGCCGTATCCCCGGATCGAGTCGTTGGACGAGATCCCGTCGCCCTACCTGCTCGGCTACTTCGACCGCCGCGACTTCTCCGTCGCGCTGCTGGAGACCAACCGGGGCTGCCCCTACAAGTGCGAGTTCTGCTTCTGGGGCGGCGCCGTCGGCCAGAAGGTGCACCGGCTGACCACCGACCGGGTGGCCGCCGAGATCGAGATGCTCGGCGTGCACAAGGCGCGGGCGGTCTACCTGTGCGACGCCAACTTCGGCATCTTCCCCGCCGATGTGGACTACGCGAAGAGCTTCGTGGCGGCCAGGCAGGAGACCGGCTTCCCGCGGTACGTCCGGTACAGCTCGGCGAAGAACAACCCGGACCGCGCGGTGGAGGTGGCGACCGTGCTGGCGGAGGGCGGCGTGCTGTCCGTGCAGCCACTGTCGTTGCAGAGCCTGAGCCCACGTGTCCTCGAACTGGCCAAGCGCAAGAACATCCCCCTGGAGACCTACTACCGGCTGCAGACGCGCACCAACGAGCTGGGCATCGCCTCGTTCATCGAGCTGATCTGGCCCATGCCGGGGGAGACCCTGGCGTCGTTCAAGGACGGTATCCAGAACCTGTGCCGGATGGGTGCGCAGGCGTTCTCGGTGTACCCGTTGCTGTGGCTGAACAACGTGGGCTACATCGGGAAGGAGGAGGAGCTCGGGGTGGTCACCCTGGACTGTGGCGACGCCAACAGCAGCGCCCGCACGGTGATCCAGACGGCCGAGGTGTCCTTCGCGGAGTGGGTGGACGGCCTGATGTTCACCAACGCGGTGCAGCTGCTGCACGGTTGCCGCGCCCTGCATCACACCTGCGCGATCGTCCACGGTCTCGGCATCGCGAGCCGCACCGAGATCTTCGAGCGGTTCCGGTCCTGGATGGACGATCTGCCCGGTACCGAGCTCGGCCGGATGTGGCGGATGGGCCGGGAGAAGGTCGACGAGATCTACTCGACCCTGTCGTGGCCGGGTCACCTCATCGAGGCGGCGCTGGTGACCATGCGAGCCGAGTTCGACGAGACGCTGCGTGACTTCGTCGCGGCCAACCCGGACATCTTCGGCGGCCCGCACGCCGACCTGATCGCCGCCGCCGTCGACGTGGACATCCTGACCAGGCCGCACGTCTACGCGAACCTCCCGGTCGAACCGCCTGCCCGGCTGGACTCCGTGCGGATCCTGGAAGACCGGCGCCGGGGGTGGCTCGTCCACAGCCCGTACGACGTCTGCGGCGAGAGCGCCCGGCTGACTGCCGAGGCCGACGGGCCGGTGACGGCGCAGCCACCACGGGACACGCTGATCGCGATCGACCACGATCGCGGGCAGACCTACCGGATGCCGCGTCGTATCCAGAAGGAGTACTGGGACGAGTGCCGGATGTTCGCCATCGAGATGGGCAACCACTATCCCACGTGGACAGTGGTGGACCGGCAGGACGCCGCCGTCCCGCAACCGGTAGCGAGGTGACGACGGCACTTCCGGCCGGGGACCCGCTGGTACGCCTGGAACTCGACGGACCTGTGCCGGCGACCGGGCTCCCACCGCCGGCCTTCTTCTGCGCGGCGGTCGCGCTGGCGCTGGCCCGCTACGGTCCGGGCGACACCGTGCGGTTCGTCGCCGGGACCGGCTCACCCGCCCGCCCCGGCGTGGTCGAGCTCGCCTGGCACCCGGCCGCTCCCGTGCGCGACCTCGTCGAGCGGATCGCGGACGCGCTGACCGCGCCCGCCCACCCGCCCGAACCCGGTGCTCTCGGCGGCGGCGGCGTCCTCGGCGGCGACGGCGGCCGGGTGTTCGCGGTCGTCGTGGCGCGCGCGGAAGCGCTGCCGCCGCACGAGGACGTGCTGGTCCGTGGCGACGCCGACGTGCTGCTCGCGCTGTGCGCGGACACCGGCCTCGCCGTCCGGGTTCGGCGTGGCACCGTGCCCGTGCGGCTCGTGCTCGGGTTCGCCCGGCACGTGCTCGCCACGCTCGCCGGTATGCCCGGCGCCCTGGACCTCCCACCGGCCCGCTGTCCGATGCTCGGCGCCGCCGAGCGGACCGCGCTGCTGGCCGCGGCCGCCGGACCGCACGTCGGCTACCCGCTCGGCACCGGGCTGCGGCGCCTGTTCGAGCAGGTGGCCGCGACGCTCCCGCACGCCGTCGCGATCACCGGCGAGGACGGCGACGGGACGCGCGTGACCGTCACGTACGAGGAGCTGGACCGGTGGGCGGACGCGGTCGCGGCCGCGCTGCTGCGGCTGGGCGCCGGTCCCGGCACCCCGGTCGTGGTCTGCCTGCCCAGCGGGCCCGCCGCGGTGGCCGCGCTGCTGGGCACCGTCAAGATCGGCGCCACCTACGTGCCCGCCGACGCCGGGCACCCGCCGGCCTACCTCGGGCGGATCGTCGAGAACGTGGCACCCGCGGTGGTGGCGACCGACGACCGCACGGCCGGCCGGATCCGCGGCCACGTCGGTGCGACCGCGCTGCTCACGGTGCGCCGGCCCGCGGCGGGCGACCACGTCGAGAAGCCTCCCGACCCGGCCGGGCCCGGCTTGCTGATCTTCCACACGTCCGGCTCGACCGGTCCGCCGAAGTCGGTCACCCACCGGCAGCACCAGGTGCTCAACCGGCTGTACTGGATGTGGGAGACCCACCCGTTCGGTGAGCGGGAGGTGATGTGCCAGCGCAGCCCCCTCGGAGTCATGCCGGTCATGTGGGAGCTGCTCGGCGGCCTGCTGCACGGCGTGCCGACCGTGCTCGCCCCGGACTCGGTGACGAGGGACCCCGCGCGCCTCGCCCGGTTCGTCGCCGAGCACGCCATCACCCGGATGACCATGCCACCGTCGGTGTTCGCGGCGCTGGCGGCGGTGCCGGACGCCCGGTCGCTCCTCGCCACGCTGCGGCACGTGACCATCGGCGGCGAGCTGCTGCCGCCCGGGTTCGCCGCGGCCTTCCACGAGGTCGTCCCCGCCGCCACCATGATCGAGGACTACGGGTGCACCGAGACCAACACGATCCTGCACCGGACGCTGCGGCCCGGCGACACCGAGCTGCCGAGCGGGCGGCCCATCGCCAACCTCGCCGCGTACGTGCTGGACCGCTACGGGGAGCCGGCGCCGCCCGGCGCGATCGGTGAGCTGGCGGTCGCCGGTGTCCCGCTCGCCGTCACCTGCTCGGATGCCGGTGCGGGCCGGTTCGTGCCCAACGACCTCGACCCGGCCACCGGGCCGGTCCTGTACCGCACCGGTGACCTGGCCAGGGTCGGGCCGGACCACTCGGTCACCCTGGTCGGCCGGGCCGACCACCAGCTGAAGATCCAGGGCCGGCGGGTCGAGCCGGCCGAGGTCGAGGGCGTGCTGATGGCCCATCCCGCGGTCACGGCGTGCGCGGTGACCAAGGCGGACGCCGAGCTGGTCGCGGTGGCCGTGGCCGCACCCAGCCGTGATCTCCCCGCCGAGCTGGTCGCGTTCGCCGCCGACCGGTTGCCGCCGTTCATGGTGCCCACCCGGGTGCGACTCGTGCCCGAGCTGCCCAGGCTGCCGGGCGGCAAACTCGACCGCCGCGCGGTGGCCCGGCTCGCCACCCGGCCCGGCGACGCCGTGGTCCGCCGGGCCGGCGCCGGCCCGGTCGCTCAGGTGCGGGGCGTGCTGGCCGAGCTGCTCGGCCGTGACCTCGACGAGTCGACCGACACCACCGAGTTCCACCGGCACGGCATGAGCTCGCTGCACATCGTCGAGTACGCCCGGCGGCTCAGCGAGCGGCTGGGCCTCGCGGTGACGCCGGCCGCGCTCTACGAGCACTTCACGGTCGAGGACCTGGCCGCCCACCTAGCCGCCCACCTGGCCGGGCGATCCGGTCCGGTGCCGGACCCGGCGCGCCGGGACGCCGCCGACGGCGTCGCGATCATCGGCATCGCGTGCCGGTTCCCGGCTGCCGACACGCCGGACCGGTTCTGGTCGCTGCTGGCCGGCGGGCACTGCGCGGTGAAACCGATCCCACCGGAGCGCATCGACCCGGGACTGCTCGGTGACGGCTGGCGGGCGGCGCTGCTCGACGAGGTCGCGGACTTCGATCCGGCCTTCTTCGGCATCGCGCCCGCGGACGCGGCCCTGCTCGATCCGCAGATCCGGATCGGGCTCGAGGAGTCGTGGCGTGCCTTCGAGGACGCCGGCTACGCCCCGGCCTCGCTGTCCGCGGGGCAGACCGGGGTCTTCGTCGGCATGCGCCGCGGTGACCTTGGTCCGCTGCTGGACCGCGCCGGCATGGCACCGAGCGCCACCGGCCTGCTCGGCACTAGCCCGGCGATGCTCGGCGCGCGGATCGCGGCCCACCTCGACCTGTCCGGCCCGGCCGTCACGGTCGACACCGCGTGCTCGTCGTCGCTGACGGCGGTGCACCTGGCCGCTCGGGCCCTGGTCGACGGCGAGTGCGACCTGGCCCTGGCCGGCGGCGTGCACCTCGTGCTGTCCCACGACTTCCTGCTGGCCACCCGGGAGCTCGGCATCCTGTCACCGAGCGGGCGGTGCCGGGCGTTCGACCGCGACGCCGACGGCACCGTGCAGGGTGAGGGCGCCGGGTTCGTCGTGCTCAAGCGGGTGGCTGACGCGCTGCGCGACGGCGACGACATCCGCGCGGTGATCATCGGTTCCGGGCTCGGGGCCAACGGGCGCGCCAACGGTCTCGGCGCGCCGAACCCGCGCGCCCAGGCGGACCTGCAGCAACGGGTGCACCGCCGGTTCGGCATCGACCCGGCGACGATCGGCTACGTCGAGGCGCACGGCACCGGCACCTCGATCGGCGATCCCATCGAGGTGGCAGCGCTCACCAGCGCCTTCGGCGCCACCGCCACCCGGCCGCACTGCGGCATCGGCTCGGTGAAGGCCAACATCGGCCACCTCAACGAGGCCGCCGGCATCGCCGGGTTGATCAAGGCGACGCTGTGCCTGCGCCACCAGCGGCTGCCGCCGTCGGTCGGCGTCGAGACACCGTGCTCGGGGCTCACCGATCCCGGCAGCCCGTTCTACCTGGTGCCCCAGCTGGAGCGGTGGCGCACCGGGACGCCGAGGCGGGCCGCGGTCAACTCCTTCGGGCTGTCGGGGACGAACGTCCACTGTGTCCTCGAAGAGGCGCCGCCCCGGCACAGGCCGACGCGTTCCCGCCCGCCGGCCTGCCTGTTCCTGCTCAGCGCCGGCACCACGACGGCACTGGCCGCGCTCACCCGCCGGTTCCGCGAGTGGGTCGTGGGCGCCGGGCGCGACCACGACCTGCTGGACATCTCGTTCACCCTGCTCACCGGGCGGGCCAGGCACCGCAAGTCGACCTGGGCCGTCGCGGCCACGCACGACGAGCTAGCCGAGACCCTCACCGGGGTGGCGGCCGGCGCCGGCATCGACCCGGACCCACCCGGCCACGCGCGTGCGGTGCTGGCCACCCTGACCGGTGGCGGCCTGGACGACGAGGGATACCGGCACGCGTTGACCGAGCTCGGGGCGCTGCTGGCGGCGACACCGGCGCTGGACGTGGCCGGCCTGTTCCCCCGCGAGCAGGTGCGCCGGGTGCCGGTGCCGACCTACCGTTTCGACCGGCAGCGCTGCTGGCCGGCCCTACTGGGCCCGCCGGACTCCGTACCGGCCGGGTCGCCCGCCGTGCCGAACGGGAGGTCGTCCGTTGTGCAGGACGGGTCGCTGCCCGTCGTGTCGGGCGGGAGGTCGTCTGCTGTGCGGGACGGGTCGTCGTCCGTCGTGTCGGGCGGGACGTCGTCTGCTGTGCGGGACGGGTCGTTCGTCCGTTGTGTCGGCCGGGTCGTCGTCTGCCGTGCTGGCCGGGTCGTCGTCCGCCGTGGCGGGACGGGCTCGCCCGCTATGCCGGACGGGAGTTCGTCCGCCGTGCGGGACGGGAGTTCGTCCGCTGTGTCGGCCGGGAGGCCGTCCGCTGTGCCGGCCGGGTCGCCGTCCGCCAGGCGGGACGGGTCGTCGTCCGCTGTGCCTGCGGGAGGTCGCCCGCTGCGCTGGGCGGGTCGCCCGCTGTGCCGGCTGGGAGTTCGTCCGCCGTGTCGGACAGGACGTCGCCCGCCGTGCCGGGCGGGTCGCCGCCCGTCGTGCCGGGCGGGTCGTCGCAGTCGGTGTTGCTTCGTGCGTTCGAGTCCGCACTCGGGCTGCCGCCGGGCAGCCTGGCCGGCAAAGCCGACCTCGCCGACTTCAGCTGCGACTCGCTGGAGGCCACCGGGCTCAAGTCCAGGCTCGAGGAGGCGCTGGACGTCGAGGTGCCGATCCGGCTCCTGATCCACGAGCCGTCGCTCTCGGCCGTGCTGGAACGGGTCGAGGAGCACGTCCTGGCCGTCGGGAGGGCCGGTGATCGGTGAGTCGTTCCCGCTCACCGACCTGCAGGCGGCCTACTTCGTCGCCAAGGCGGCCGGCGGGATCGGCAGCACCAACTACCAGGAGGTCACCGTCGAGGGCCTCGACCTGGACCGCCTGACCGGAGCGTGGCGCCGGCTGGTCGCCCACCACCCGATGCTGCGCATGCGGGTGACCACGGCCGGCGAGCAGGTCATCCAGGACGAGGTGCCCGCCTATGACATCGCGGATCACCGGCCGGCCCGGCTCGGCGAGCACCTCGCCGAGGTTCGCGCCGAGCTGTCCCGCCGTGCCTACCCGGCGGGCACCTGGCCGCTGTTCGACCTGCGCGTCACCTGGTGCCCGGATGACCTCGCGATCGTCCACCTGAGCATGGACTCGTGGGTGCTCGACGGGCCCAGCGCGGAGATCCTCATGGCCGACCTGGCCGCGCTCTACCTGGATCCGGCCACGGTCCTCGAACCCCAGCCGTGCACCTTCGCCGACCACGTGCGCCGGCTGCACGAGCGGCGGGCCTCCCCGGCCGGCGCCCGCCAGCTGCGGTTCTGGCGCGACCGGATCGCCTCCGTGGCGCCAGGTCCCCGTCTCGACGCGCCGGATTCCGGTGCGACACCGGCGGTCGAGCGCCTGCACGCCGAGCTGGACCCGGCCACGTGGTCGCGCCTGCGGGCGTTCGCCGCCCACCACCGGGTGTTTCCGGCCAGCGTCGTGCTCGCCGGGCTGGCCATGGCGCTGGCACCGGCCCAGGCGGAGCGGCGGTTCTCCCTGCTGCTCACCCACGCGCACCGGCAGCGGTTCCTCCCCGGGCCGCACCGGATACTCGGCCCGTTCACCACGGCGTCGATCTGTCAGGTCGATGACCCCGCCGGTCGCGCCGCCGCCGACCTGGTCGCGGACCTGGACCGGCAGATCTGTCAGAACCTGGACAACCAGGACGTGTGCGTGGCCGGGGTGCTCGCCGACTCGGCGGGCGGTGCCCCGGCGTTCCCGGTGGTGTTCACGGCCAACCTCGCCACCCGCCCCGCCGGCCCGGGCTGGGGCGGCCAGGTGGGGTACGCGTCGAGCCGCACGGACGGGGTGGCGATCGAGTGCCGGGTGTCGGCGGCCGGGGACGGCGGCCTGGCCATCGACTGGGACGTGGCGCTGCCGAGCACGTTCGCCGCGACCCTGCTCGCGAACTTCGAGACGGCGTTGCGCTCCCTCGGGCACGACGAGTCCACCGGCCTGACGACGCTCCAACGCGTGTACCTGGCCGAGCGGTTGCGGCCGGGTGCCGGGCCGTGGGCCGAGGGCCGGGTCTACCAGGAGCTGGACACCGTCGCGGTGCACCCGGACCGGCTGCGCGACACCCTGGCAGAGCTCACCGCGGCCAGCCCCGCGTTGCACCGGTCGTGGCCGGGCTGGTCCGCCGACACCGGCGGCGTGGACCTGGCCGTCGAGGACCTGTCCCTGCTCGGGCCGGACGCGCGCGCCATCCGGATCGAGGCGATCCGGCGGGGCATGCTGGCCGCGGCCGGACGCCCGGGCGTGCGGATCCGGGTGAGTGCCATGCCCGGCGACCGGTGCCGGGTGCACGTGGCCACCGACATGGCCGTCCTGGACGCCTGCAGCATCCTGTTGCTGTACAGCTGGTTGTTCCGGGCAGAGCCCGTCCGGGTTGGTGCGGCCGCGGCACCGGCGCCGCCCGATGCCGACGCGGACGGCTATTGGGGTCGCAAGGTCGCCTCGGCGCCGCCAGGCCCAGCGCTGCCTCAGGCGGACGCCCCGCGCCCGGTGGACTTCCCGTGCGCACGGCGGTCGGCCCGGCTGGACTGCTGGCCCGCGCTGGTCGAGACGGCGCGACGGTACGAAGCCGACGTGGACGCTGTGCTGGTCGCGGTGTTCGCCTCGGTGTTGCGAACCCGGGTACGCGGCGGCCCGTTCACCATCGTGGTGGCGGTCACCGGCGGCGGTGACCGGCCACCCGGGAGTCTCGGTGACTTCACCAGGTTGTGCTGGGTGACCGAGCCGATGGAGGACACCCCGTTCGGCAACAGGGTGCGCAGCGTGCGGCAGACCATGCGTGCGGATCTTCGGCATGGGGGAGGGGGCCCGATCACCGCACTGTCCCGGCTGGACGGATCCGCCGGAGGACCGCGTCCAGCCGGCCTGCCGCCCCGGGTGGTGCTGACCAGCAGCCTGCTCGACGAACCACCGGCATTGCCGGACGGCGTCACGCTGGGCGCGGGCTTTTCCCTTACACCGGGCGTCGATCTCGATGTCTGCGCGCACAATTTCGGTGGGCTGCTGACCCTCGACTGCGACTACCGACTTGGCGTGTTCCCCGACGGGTTTGTCGAGGACGTCTTCGCCGATTTCCAGCGGGTACTCGCGCAACAGTCACACGTTGGAACTGATGGGTGTCACCGAGATGGGTAATCGCAAATTCTTCTGCGGCACGCCATTCTGGTTCGTGTGCCTGGGGTGCGGACGCGTCCGTCCTTTCGAGACCGATGGCAAGGGAGAATGACGTTCGACATGCGCAACCATCCTGCGGTCAGTCTCAAACTCACGGGAGAATTCGAGCCGAGCGTTGGTTCGCGGCGGCTGACCCTGTCACACGGTGTCGCGCGCATGCTGGCCTACCTCGCACTTCACGACCGTCCGGTGAACCGGTCGCGACTCGCCTGCGAGCTCTGGCCCGAGGTGGGCGAGAAGCAGGCCGCCAACAGCTTGCGGACCACCCTCTGGCGCGCCGGCCGCGCGTGCCGCTGCCTGGTCACGGCCGAGTCGGACCGGCTGCGGCTGAACCCGGCCGTGCAGGTGGACGTCACCGAGCTGTCGGGCCTCGCCAACCGCCTGATCCACCACCCGACCGGTGACGACCTGGACCACCTGCCCAAGCTGATCAGATCTGCCGAGCTCCTGCCGGACTGGGATGACGAATGGGTGGCCGCCGACCGGGAACGCTTCCGGCTGCTACGGCTGGAGGCACTGGAGCGAGCGGCATCGGCGTTGATCGAACGCAGCTGCCTGGGCGACGCGCTGATCGCGGCGCTGGCCTCGGTGCAGTCCGAGCCACTGCGGGAAAGCTGCCGGCGCCTGGTCGTCGAGGTGCATCTGAAGTCGGGCAACGTCGCCGAGGCGCTGCGTTCCTACTACGGCTACCGCACCCTGCTGCGCGACGAGCTCGGCCTCGCGCCCTCGCGGCTCATGCAACACCTGGTCGCGCCGCTGGCAATGAAGGCCACGACGTAGTCAGGTCCGCCGGCGGCGTCTGAGGTGGGCGACGACGTAGGAGACGAGCACGACCGTCGTGATCGTGACGGCCATCGTGAACCCGCTGCCGACGACCACGTAGTCCGCGGGTTCCTTCCCGCCCGGCAGCGGGCGCGCCACCTGCTCGGCGACCCGCGTGACGAGCGCGTCCCGCGCCGTGACCTCGCCGAGCACGAGTAGCACCAGCGCCGTGGCCGTCGAGGCGACCACCACCCGGCGGCGTAACCGGAACCGCCCCGCCCCGGCGACCATCGCGACCGCGAGCGCCAGCGCGGCGAGCATGACGGCCGGCTGCCAGCCGAGCAGGTCCGGCCGCGCCGTCGGCTCCGGTGCCAGGAACGCCGGGTCGACCGTGGGCTGCGCGCCGGTGGCGAGGTCCAGCCCGGTGTAGGTCGTCGTGCCGCCCTGCTTCGAGCGGCCGAACCCGCCCGGGGTGTCGCACGAGACCGCGAGGAAGCCGAAGAGGAAGCAGATCAGCGCGAGCGCGAGCCCCGACGGGGTGAGCAGCCTCGATGCCGCCTGCCGCCGGGCCGCTTTCTCGCGCAGCTCCGCCATGGCGCCACAGCCTGCCACCCCGCGGCGCGCCGCAGTCCGAAATGGAGAAAGTCGGCTCGGAGAACTCATGTCGGCGATTCGTCGTCTTACGAGGTTGAGAGGGTTGGTTGCCTGACGGCGGAGAGGTGCGGACGTGACGGAGCGGCCACGGCTGGTGGTGCTGGACGGTCTGCGGTTCGTGGCTGCGATGTCCGTGCTCGCCTACCACTACACCGCGATTGCCCACGTGTGGCACCGCCCGGCCACCGAGGTCTTCCCGAGCCAGCCGTTCGCCCACGGCTGGCTCGGCGTCCACCTGTTCTTCCTGATCAGCGGCTTCGTGATCTGCATGAGCGGCTGGGATCGCGGGGCCGGGTCGTTCCTGCTGTCCCGCGCGGTCCGGCTGTACCCCGCGTACTGGCTGTCCGTGCTGGTGGTCGCCGCGGGGATGACCGTGTTCCCCGGCCTGCCGTGGCGGCCGACCACGCTCGACGTCCTGGTCAACCTCACGATGTTCGAGGACGCCGTCGGGGTGCCGGCGATCGCCGACGTGTACTGGTCCCTGTGGGCGGAGGTGCGGTTCTACCTGCTGTTCTCGCTGCTGGTGTGGTGGGGGCTGACGTACCGGCGGGTGGTCGCCTTCTGCGCGCTGTGGCTCGGCGCAACAGCCGCGGCGAAGGTGTTCCTGCCCGACGTCGGCGTGGTCCACACCGTCCTGACGACCGACTACGCCCCGCTGTTCACCGCGGGCATAGCGTGCTACCTGATGTACCGGTTCCGGCCGACGTTCGCGTCGTGGGCGATCATCGCGGCGTCCTTCGTGCTGGCGCTGCCGGCGGTCACGCACCGAAACCAGCTCGAGTCCAAGATGGGGGAGGTCATCCCGAACGGCCCGGTGATCGTGCTGCTGGGGGTGTGGTTCCTGCTGATCGTCGCGGTCGCGCTCGGCTGGCTGTCCTGGGTGCGCGGCCGCTGGCTGGTCGTCGGCGGCGCGGTGACCTACCCGCTGTACCTGCTACACCTCGACCTCGGCGGCGCGCTGCTCTACCTGTTCCAGTACCGCGTGCCGCCGCTGCTGCTCGTACCCGTGGTCGCCGGCGTGCTGATCCTGATCGCCTGGCTGGTGCACCGGTACGTGGAGCGGCCGCTGGCGCCGCGGCTGCGGCACGCGCTGCGCTGGCTGGGCGCCCGCGCCCGCGGACGGGTCCGCCGCGGCTGAGCTACCTCAGCGCGCCAGACGGCGGACCCTGAACGTTCGCCACGTTCGTCGGCGACGGTCGATGGCTACCGTTGTCCAATAAATGTCCACAATATCTTCAGCGAGATGTGTCAGATGGGTTCTATTTCTGTCGGTGCGCCGCATTAACATGACTAGCCCCGTCCCCAATCTTGCCGAGGACAATCATGGTCAGAGTCAGGGCGCACATTCGCGACGGTAGCCCGGTACGCGCACACAATCGATCGAGTCCCCGCACGGGCAAGGTCGCTGCCGCGGCCGTAGCGATGGCGTTATTCGCGGGTGGTGGTGGTGTCGTGGGCGGTGGTGCCCTCGGATCGTCGGCTGGTGGGGCGGCGCAGTCCACCCTGGCAAGGAACCTCGGTGCGAAGAAGGTGGACGCGAAGAACTCCGCAAAGCGCGGTGATACCAAGAAGGCCTGGCGGCGAATGGGCCTGCGCTCTCTTCGGGAACACGCCGAGCGGTACGCCGAGTGCGTCGTGCATTCCAAAGGGCAGGTTCAGCAGTTCCTGACCCGCACCCCGTGCCGGCGCCTCGACCGAATGCTCGTCGCGCTCGCCGACGGGAGTGGGAACGTCACCGTGATCGCGATCTCGTGGGTGGAATTCCGCGGCAAAACGGCCGCCAAGAGGTACCGGGGCCTCAGCGACGACTACGGCACCGGCTACATCAGGCCCATCGCCGGTGCGGTTCTCGCCATGGCCGACGTCGAACTCACCGGCCAGCACTACGCGTCGAGGTTGGCCAACCGAGTGGCCGTCACCGCCGAAGCCGAGCCCGTGACCGGCCAGTTCGACGACAGGGTGCTGGACGCCATCGCCGAGGTCGCCGCCTGGATACCCCGACGGTAGGTCCGCGATGGACGAGGGCGGGCGACAGGGGGACGGAACGTCGATCGCGGCCGGCGCGCCATGAACGCGGCAGGATGGTCGATATGACACTGCCTGCCCTCCCCGAGGAGTCCTTCCAGCGCGTGCTCTGCGTCGTCGCGCATCCTGATGACATGGAGTACGGCACGTCCGCGGCCGTGGCTCGCTGGACAGCGCGCGGCATCGAGGTCGGCTACCTCCTGCTCACCCGCGGCGAGGCCGGCATGCCGAACCCTCCCGAGGAGACGGCACGCCTGCGTGTCGCCGAGCAGCGGGCCGCCTGCACGGTCGTCGGCGTCGATCACCTGACCGTCCTCGAACATCCCGACGGCGTGCTCGTCTACGGCCTCGACCTGCGCCGCGACATCTGCCGGGAGATCCGCCGGTTCAAGCCCGACGTCGTACTCGGCACCGGCTACGAGATCGAGACGCCCTTCGGCTTCGACCAGGCCGACCACCGCGCGGCTGGGCTCGCGACGCTCGACGCGGTGCGCGACGCGGGCAACCGGTGGGTGTTCCCGGAGCAGGTCGAGCACGAGGACCTCGAACCGCACTCCGTGCGCTGGTACATCGTCCCCGGGCTCGCCGGCTCCGGCGCGACCCACGGCGTCGACGTCACGGGTGAGCCGCTGCGCCGCGGCGTCGCCTCGCTGCAGGCGCACGCCGCGTACCTGGCCGCGCTCCCGGACCACCCGGCTCCCGAGCACATCATCCCGATGTTCGCCGCGATGAGCGGCAAGGACATGGGCGTCGAGCACGCCGTCCTGTTCCGCGCGCACGATCTGCAGGCACCACCGGAGTTCTTCACCGAGGCCATGCAGGACTGACCCGGCGCGCTGACCACCGCTTTTCCCACGGGACATAGATGTCCGGTGCGCGGTCCTGGCCTGTTGGGCATGGTGCACGCCACTGTCGGTGACACGTTCGAACACCGGCGACACCAGTGGGGATGGCCATGGACGGATTCACCGTCAACTTCGAAGCTCTCGAACAGTGCCGCACCGAGGTGTCCGGCCAGACCGGGCCGATGGCCGCCGCCGCGGACGGCCTTCCCGGCGGGGTCAGCGCCGGCTCGTTCGGTGACCTCGAGGGAGCCGGGCAGCTCGCCGACGCGGTGAACGCGTTCTCCGAAGCCGTCGGCACCGAGATCGGCGCGGCCAGCGAGCGGCTGACCCAGGTCGGCGCCGGGGTCGAGGCCGTCATCGACAGCGTTCGCGGGACCGAGCAGAACAACGTCCGGTGCCTGGCCCCGGCATGAGACTGGCTTGAGGTGAGGACACCATGACGCACAAGGACGACGCGAGCGCCCTGCCCGGCGGTGCGCCGCAGCTGGCGGCCCTGGCCGACCCGGTCTACAACACGGTCGACGCCGGCGTGTTCGACGATCTCGGCACCAGGTTCACCGAGGCCGGCGGCAAGACCGCGGTGGCGACGGACAAGGTCAAGTCGGTGATCGGCAACGTGGACGGCGCGTGGGACGGCGCCTCCGCCGACAGCTTCGTCGACTACATGAACGGGTTCACCACCGCCGGGTTGTCGGTCGCCGACGCGCTGACCAACGCGGGCTCCGATCTGCACAACGCCGGCGGCACGGTGCTGGGTGCGCGGGACGCGCTGGAAGGGGTCTTCGCCAACCTCGTCACCGAGGTGCAGGCGATGGACTGCCCGGCGGAGGAGGGCGAACTCGAGACGAAGGTCAACGAGGTGGTCGAGCGCTACCGCCCGCAGGTCATGGAACAGGTCGACCTCGCGGGCTCGGCGCTGACGGATGCCGCGTCCACGGTGTCCGGGCTCCTGGAGGGGATCAGCCCCAAGTTCTCCACGATGCCCGATCCGGGCACCGGCACGTTCGCGCCGTCCGGTGGCGAGCCGCTGGAGTGGATCCCGGCCGTGCCGGAACAGCCCGGGCCGGGCAACGGGGAACCGGGTGGCGGCGAGACGCCGGGCGGCACGGCGCCGAGCGGCAGTCCGGGTGGTGGTCCGGGTGGTGAGACGCCGGGCGGGGCCCCGGGGGGTGGTCCTGGTGGTGGGACCCCGGGCGGCGCGCCTGGCGGTGGCCCGGGTGGTGGTCCGGGTGGTGAGACGCCGGGCGGCGCCCCTGGCGGTGGTCCGGCCGGTGGCCAGGGGCCCGGCGGGGAGGTTCCGCCGGGTGGGGAAGCTCCGCCAGGCGAGACGCCCGGTGTGCAGGGCCCGAACGGCGAGACGGAGGGCGAGATCGTCGACAAAGCCCGGGGCGAGCTCGGCTTCGAGGAAGGTCCCGGCAACGAGAACAAGTACGGCCCGTCCGCGGCATGGTGCTCGTCGTTCGCCACGTGGGTGTGGCGTGAGTCCGGTGTGGACATCCCGACCCTGCCGTTCTCCGGCGACGTCTACACCTGGGGCGAGGAACGCGGCCTGGCCTACGACGCGGGCAACCTCGGCCAGGCACGCCCCGGTGACGTGCTCCTGTTCGGCACCGGCCCGGAGTCCACGGACACCAGCACCCACATCGGCGTCGTGGAATCGGTCAACGGCGACCAGGTCACGCTGATCGAGGGCAACTCGAGTGACCGGGTCCAGCGGGTCGACCACAGCCTGTCCGGCGGCGAGTTCTACGGAGGCGTGCACCCGCGGTGAGCGAGATCGCCGTTGCCTGGAGCCGCCGTTGCCCGGAGCTCGAGTTCCCTGCCGGCTAGCGTTGGGCGTCGAGCTCGGCGGCCTGCTCGGGGGTGGGGGCGGTGCCGCCGAGGTGGGTGGGCTGCCACCACACGTCGTCGCCGGGGTCGGTGGCTGGGTGGGCGGCCAGGTAGTCGCGCTGTGCCTGGTCGAGGAGCGTGCTCATCGCGGCTCGGAGGTTCTTGGAGAGCACGTCCTGGTCTTCGTCGGCGGTGGGGTGGATCGGTTCGCCTGCGCGGATCAGGATCGGCACGTGGCGCTGGGTGAGGTTGCGCGGCCGGCCCTTGGTCCAGAGCCGCTGGCTGCCCCACACGGTCATCGGGATGAGGGGCACGCCGGCCTCGGCGGCCATCCGTACCGCGCCGGTCTTGATCGGCTTCACGGTGAAGGACCGGCTGATGGTGGCCTCGGGGAACACGCCGACCACCTCGCCGGCCCGCAGCGCGGCCACCGCCTCGCGGTAGGAGGCCTGCCCGGCCGACCGGTCGACCGAGATGTGGTGCATGCCGCGCATCAGTGGCCCGGCGATCCGGTTGGCGAAGACCTGCTGCTTGGCCATGAACCGGGTCTTGCGCTTGGCGGGCAAGCCGGCCAGCCCGCAGAAGATGAAGTCCAGGTAGCTGACGTGGGTGCAGGCGAGCACCGCCCCGCCGGTCGCCGGGATGTGCTCGGTGCCCTTCAGGTCGAGTTTCAGGTCGAGCACCCGGAACAGGGTCTTGCAGCCCAGGATCACCGGCGGATAGACGATCTCCACTGAGCCTCATTTCCACGAGCGCGCTATCCGTTGTCTACGGACGGCTCCACCAGAATCTTCGCATCCGCGGCCTATCGCCCGTCCTGGTGGACCGCTTCGAGCCGAGCCAGGTCGCCGGGCGTGAGTCGCAGCGCGCCGGCCGCGATGTTGTCGGCGAGGTGGTCGAGGTCGCCGGTACCCGGGATGACCAGCACGTGCGGTCCGCGGTGCAGGGCCCAGGCCAGGCGGACCCGCGCCGGGGTGACATGGTGCGCGCCGGCGATCGCGAGCACCTCGTCGTGCTCGGCGCCGCCCGGGCCGGCCTCGCGCCCGGCGCCGGCGATGGCGAAGAACGGCACGTACGCCACGCCCTGCTCGCCGCAGGCGCGCAGGAGCTGGTCCTGCTGGGGCCGGTGGCCCAGGCCGTAGGAGTTCTGCACGCACACCACCGGCGCGATCGCCTGGGCCTGGGCCAGATGCTCCGGGCGAGCGTTGGACACGCCGAGGTGGCGAACCAGGCCGGCGTCGCGCAGCTCGGCGAGCGCGCCGAAGTGGTCGGCGATCGAGTCCGGCCCGGACAGGCGCAGGTTCACCAGGTCCAGGTGGTCGCGGCCGAGCTGGCGCAGGTTCTCCTCGACCTGGCCGCGCAGCTGGTCGGGTGCCGCCGGGGGCGGCCACTCGCCGGACGGGTCCCGCCCCGGCCCGACCTTCGTGGCGATGACCAGATCGTCCGGGTACGGCGACAGCGCGGTGTTGATCAGCTCGTTGGCCGATCGCAGCGAGGAGAAGTAGAACGCGGCGGTGTCGATGTGGTTGACACCCAGCTCGACCGCGCGGCGCAGCACCTTGATCGCCTGGTCGCGGTCACGCGGAATGGCCTCGGGCGCGAACGCCGTGCCGTGCTGGGGCAGGCGCATCGCCCCGAACCCGACCCGGTTGACCGTCAGATCCCCGAGCGTCCACGTTCCCGCGGCCGCCGCGCCGGTCGTCTCAGAAGCCATGGCCCGAGTCTGCCATCGTTGATCACCAGACCGGTCGCGCTCAGGGCCGGAGCAGGACCTTGACCGCGCCGGCCTCGGCGTCCGAGAGGAGGTCGAGCGCCGCGGACGCCTCGGCGAGCGGGAGCTCGTGGGTGATCACCGCGGCGGGGTCCAGCACGCCCGAGGCGAACGCGCGCACCGCATGCGACCAGGCGCGGGATGGCGCGCCGAACACCGGGAGCACGGTGACCTGGTTGAGCACGAGGTCGGTCGGCGACGGCGGATCGTCGTCCACGGCAGGCAGTCCGAGCAGGGCCACCCGCCCGCCGCGGCGGGCCAGCCGCACGGCGAGGCGTGCGGCTCCCGCGGCTCCGGCCGCCTCGACGACGACGTCGAACCGGCCGGCCGAAGCCGCCGCCTCGGCGGGGGAGCGCAGCGCGGTCGCGCCGCAGCGACGTGCGAGGTCGCCGCGTTCCGGCTTGGGGTCCACCACGGTCAGCTCACTCGGCCCGGCGGCGCGCAGCAGCTGGGTGGCCAGCAGCCCCAACGTGCCCGCGCCGACCACCGCGACCCGCTCGCCCGGCACCGGCGCGACCTTCAGGCAGGCGGCGGCGACGCACGCGGCCGGCTCGAGCACGGCCGCGGCACGAAGGTCGGCGCCGTCCGGCAGGACGTGCAGCAGGCGGGCGGGCAGGGTCAGGTAGTCGGCCCACGCGCCGGGCCGGGTGAAGCCCGTCTCGTCGTAGTCGGCCGCGCACAGGTTCGTGTCGCCGCGCCGGCACGCGGTACACCGCCCGCAGGACCGGAAGCCCTCGCCGACGACCGGCCGGCCGACCAGCTCCGCGGGCGCCCCGGCGCCGACCGACACGACGGTGCCCGACCACTCGTGTCCGGGCACGACGGGGTAGCGCACGAACGCCGCCGGGCGGGTACCGGCCAGCACCTCCCGGTCGGACCCGCAGATGCCGGCCCAGGCGACCCGCACCAGCGCCTCGCCGGCCCGCGGCTGCCGGGGCTCGGCGGCCACCACCCGCAGCCGTCCCGGCCCGTCGATCCGCACCGCCTGTCCATCCATTGTGGACTATCGGTCGGCGGTCAGCTGCCGCACGGCGTCGGCCGTGGTCTCGATGAGCTTGCGCATCGCCCGCGCCGCCGCGGTCGGCCGCCTGCCACGTACGGCGAGCAGCACCGCGCGGTGCAGCGGTAGCGTCGCGGCCACGCTGCCGGGTACGTGCGAGCTCGCCTCCAGTCCGTGGTGCAGGCTCGTCTCGAGCAGCCGGCCGAGATGCGCGACCAGCTGGTTGCCGCTGGCGCGCAGCAGGGTCAGGTGGAACGCGAGGTCCGCCTCCACGAAGGCCGCCTCGGCCTTGGGCAGCAGGGGAGCGTGCTCGGCCATCCCGGCGTAGGCCGCCTCCAGCATGGCCAGCTGCTCGTCGTCGGCCCGCTCGGCCGCGAGCTGCGCCGCTGCCGGCTCGACCATCAGGCGCAGCTCCAGGAGGTCGTCGAGGAACTCCGGCGTGGCGGCGTTGCCGTGCCAGTCGATGACCTCGCGGTCCATCAGGTTCCACTGGTCGCGGGGGAGGACCCGGGTGCCCAGGCGTGGCCGGGGCTCGACGAGTCCCTTGGCGGCCAATGCCTTGACGGCCTCGCGCACCCCACCGCGGCTGACCTTGAGCTGCGCGGCCAGGTCCGCCTCGTTCGGCAGCTGGCTCCCGTTCGTCAGCTCACCGGAGACGATGCGCCGGCCGATCCACTCCACGACCTGACCGTGCATCGTCCGATGCCGCCCCAGTGGGCCCTCCATCGCACTCACCTGCAAATCATCGAATGATTGATCGATAATGTCAAACGCTCTAACCTGGGCTCATGAAGATTACCGGGGTACGTACGCACGTGCTCGGCACGCCCTGGCGCAACTTCACGATCGTCGAGGTGCAGACCGACGAGGGCGTCACCGGTCTCGGGGAAGTGCGGATGCTCAACCACACCGACGCGCTCCACGGCTACCTCGCCGAGGCGGTGCCCCGGCACGTGCGCGGCTCCGACCCGTTCGACGTCGAGAGCCTGGTGCACCGGATGACGCGGCACGACTACGCCCGCGCGGGCGAGGTGGCCATGTCGGCGCTCGCCACCGTCGAGATCGCCTGCTGGGACATCCAGGGCAAGGCGCTCGGCCTGCCGGTGTACAAGCTGCTCGGCGGCGCGGTGCGCGACCGGATCAAGGCCTACGCCAACGGCTGGTACCAGGTCGAGCGCACCCCGGAGGAGTTCCACACGGCCGCGCGTGCGGTGGTCGAGCGCGGCTACCGTGGCCTCAAGGTCGACCCGTTCGGCGCCGGGATGTTCGACCTGGACGCCGAGGAGACGGCCCGATCGCTGGCGCTGGTCGAAGCGGTCCGCGACGCGGTCGGCCCGGACGTGGACGTCTTCATCGAGATGCACGGCCGGTTCAGCCCGGCGACGGCCATCCGGATCGCCGGCCTGCTGGTGCCCTACCGGCCGGCGTGGCTCGAGGAGCCGGTGCCGCCGGAGAATCTCAAGGCGCTGGCGAAGGTGGCGGCGCACACCGACATCCCGATCGCCGTGGGGGAGCGCATGCACACCCGGTTCGACTACCGGGAGCTGTTCGAGCTGCAGGCGGTGGACTTCGTCCAGACCGACATCACCCATTCCGGCGGGCTGCTCGAGGCGAAGAAGCTCGCCGGCACGGCCGAGACGCACTACCTGCAGATGGCGCCGCACAACGTGGGCGGTGCGATCTCCACCGCGGCCAACGTGCATCTGGCCGCGACGACCGTCAACTTCGCCGTGCAGGAATACTTCAACGACTTCGCCGACCCGTTCGTGAACGATTGCGTGCCCGGGCTCGGCCGCGTGGTGGACGGCTATTTCGAGCTGCCCGACGCGCCCGGGCTCGGCGTCGAGCTCGACCACGCGGAGCTGGCCAGGCATCCGCGAATTCCGGTCGACTTCAACCTCTTCGCGGCGGGCTGGGAGCGGCGCCAGGCAGCCAGCTCTTGACTCTATTAACGAATCATCGAATGATTCACGCTAGTAGCGCCAAGATGGATGCGGGGTCATACGATGAGGTCTGAAACCGGCACCACGTCACGTAGAGCGGCTATCAGGTACCTGGGCATGGGCGGTGGCGCGCTCGCCGCCGGCACGCTGCTGTCGGCGTGCACCAGCGTCCAGGAAGGCCAGAACGGCGGGGACGGGGGCTCCTCCGGTGTCTTCCCGGACACCCCCGACTGGCGGTTCGTCTTCGTCAACCACGTGACCACGAACTCCTTCTTCGTCCCGACGAGGACCGGCCTCGCCGATGCCGCGAAGCTGGTCGGCGTGCCCGAGCCGCAGTGGACCGGCTCGGAGAACGGCAACGTCGCCCAGATGGCCAGTGCCATGGAGACCGCGATCAACAGCAAGGTGGACGGGATCGCCGTCGCGCTGACCGACGACAACGCCTTCGTCGACCTCACCAAGCGGGCCCTGGGCGCCGGCATCCCGGTGATCGCCTACAACGCGAACGCGGCCGGCAACTTCGCGCTCACCTACGTCGGCCAGGACCTGTACCTGTCCGGGTTCCGGATGGGCGAGCGGATCGCCGAGAAGGTCACCTCGGGGGACATCCTGGTCGGCATCTCCCAGCCCGGCGGCAACAACGTGCAGCCCCGGCTGGACGGCATCATCGACGCGCTGAAGCAGAAGGCGCCCGGGGTGCGGGTCCGCTCGGTCAACTCCGGTGCCGAGCAGGCCGGGGAGCTCAACGCGATCACCGCCGCCTACACCGGGAACACCGGTGTCAAGGGGATCTACGCGGTCGACGCGGGTACCACCGCCGCCTGCGCGAGCCTGATCGCCGACCGGGGCCTGTCCGGCAAGATCGGCGGTGGCGGGTTCGACCTGCTCGACGACTCGATCGAGGGCGTGAAGGCCGGCGCGCTGGACTTCACCATCGACCAGTCGCCGTACCTGCAGGGGTTCCTGACGGTGCTCTACCTCTACCTGTACCGGCTGTCGGGCACGCTGGTCTTCCCGCCGGTCACCGACACCGGGCTCACCTTCGTGACCAAGGAGAACATCGGCCCGTACGCCGAGGCGCACAGCACGTTCGAGGGCGGTGACAACACGGACGTGGTCGAGATGCCGTCCTCGATCCCGCTGCCACCGCCGTCGGTGCTGACCCGGTAGCGGACGATGTCGTCGTTCCTGCTCCGGGTGGTCGGCATCAAGGAGCTGAGCATCCTGCTGGTCACGATCGCCGCCGGGCTGTACTTCACCGCGACCAGCGACGCGTTCAACTCCACGGACAACTACCAGACGATCGCGCAGTACGTCGCGCCGTGGTCGATCATCGCGGCGGGGCAGGTGATGTTGCTGATCTGCGGGGAGATCGACCTGTCCGCGGGGTTCGTGTTCACCCTCGCCCCGTTCCTGCTGATGCAGTTCCTCGTCAACGGCACGCCGCTGTTCCTCGCGCTGGTGCTGGCGGTGTTCGTCTCGACGCTGATCGGGGTGGTGAACGGGCTGATCCGGACGGTGCTCACCATCCCGTCGTTCATCACCACGCTGGGCATGGCGTTCCTCCTGCAGGGGCTGGTCCTGATCATCTCCAACGCCCGGCCGGTCGGCGCGCCGCGGGACCACTGGGTGGTCGACGTGTTCGGCGGGGCGCGGTGGTCGGAGTTCCTCTGGGCCGTGGCGGTCGTCGCGTGCATGCAGATCCTGCTGTCGGCGACGAGGTTCGGCATCCACACGCAGGCGACGGGCGGGAACCCGATCGGCGCCGCGGAGTCCGGCATCCCGGTCAACCGGGTGAAGGTGATCAACTTCGCGCTCGTCAGCACGCTGGCGGGGCTCGCCGGGATCCTGCAGGGCACGCGGGTCGGCTCCTACGACCCGACCAACGGCGGCTTCACCATGATGTTCTTCTCGGTGGCATCGGCGGTGATCGGCGGCACGGCGCTGCTCGGCGGATCGGGCACCGTGGTCGGGGCGTTCCTCGGCGCGCTGCTGCTCGGCATCGTGTTCGACGGGTTCAACCTGACCGGGGTCAGCGCGAACGCGTTCAACGTGGTGCTCGGCGCGGCCATCCTGATCGCCATGATCCTCAACGTGGTGCTGCTCATCGTGCGCAAGCGCCTCGGATCCCGGGAGCTGACATGAGCGGCGACGAGGTCATCCGGGCCGAGGGCATCCGCAAGAGCTTCGGCCCGGTCAGCGCGCTCGCGGACATCAACCTGCACGTGCGCCGGGGAGAGATCCTCGGCCTCATCGGGGACAACGGCGCCGGCAAGTCCACCCTGATCAAGATCCTCACCGGCTACCACCAGCCCGACGGCGGGCGCCTGCTGTTCGAGGGCGAGCCGGTCGCCCTGAAGTCGGTCGTGCACGCCCGGTCGCTGGGCATCGAGACGGTCTTCCAGGACCTCGCGATGGTCAACGACCTGCCGGTGTACCTCAACCTGCACCTGAACAAGGAGCTGGTGCACCGGCCGGTGCCGTTCCTGCGGCGCCGGGAGATGCGCCGCCGGGCGCGGGCGGCGCTGGACTCGATCGGCATCGACATCCCGTCGGTGACCGCCGAGGTGGGCATGCTGTCCGGCGGCCAACGGCAGGCGATCGCGGTGGCCCGCTCGGTGCACGCCGACGCGAAGCTGCTGCTGCTCGACGAACCGCTCGCCGCGATGGGCGCCAAGGAGAGCGGGCTGATCCTGCGGCTGCTGGTCGAGCTCCGGCAGCGGGGGAACCTGGCGATCATCCTCATCGCGCACAACTACGGCCAGATCATGGACGTCTGCGACCGGGTCAACCTCCTGCAGCACGGCGAGATCACCTTCGACCGGCCGGCCAAGGACACGTCGGTCGCGGAGCTGCTCGACCTCGTCCACGCGGAGTACCGGCTGAACGGCCGCTAGGTGGTCTTCGGTGGTGGGGCGATGGGGACGGCCGTCGAGTCGCGGATGACCAGGCGGCACGGGTGGGTGTGGCGGCCGGGCGCGGGTTCGCCGTTGATGGCGGCCAGCAGCAGGTCCGCGGCCGTCCGGCCGAGCCCTTCCAGCTCCATGTCCACACTGGTCAGTGCGGGCTGGCAGCCCAGCGCCATCACGTCCCAGTTGTCGAAGCCGACCAGCGCCACGTCGTCGGGGACCGAGCGGCCGGCCGCGCGCAGCGCGTCGGCCACCCCGCGGGCGATCTGGTCGCTGCCGCAGAAGACCGCGTCGAACGCGCGGTCCGCGCCGAGCAGGATCTTCACCGCCTGCCGGCCCCACGCCTCGCTCCACTCGCCGAACAGTGGCGAGCCGACCAGGTCGAGGCCGGACTCGGTGAGCCGCTCCCCGGTCGCGGCGGCCCGGACCGCGGCGGAGTGGTGGTGTTCGGGGCCGGTGATGTGGGCGATGCGGCGCCGGCCGACGGCGAGGAGGTGGTCGACGGCCTTGCGCGCACCGCCTGCCTCGTCCGGCACGACCGAGCAGTCTCCCTCGCTGGTGGAGTTGATGAAGGCGTACACCACCGGGATGGGCAGGTCGGTGCCGATCGGCGCGCGGGCCTTGGTGCGGCGGCCGGTGACGATGATGCCGTCGACGCGGCGGCTGAGCAGGGTCCGCAGGTAGTACTGCTCGCGGATGAGGTCGTCGCGGGCATCGCACATGAAGATCGACATCTCGCCCGCGCCCAGCGCGTCCTCGGCACCCATCATGAGCGGAATGCTGAACCGGCCGATGGTGTCGGTGGTGATCATGCCGACCGTGTAGGTCCGGCCCGAGTTCAGCGCCACGGCCGCCTTGTTCGGCTGGAAGCCGAGCTGCTCGGCCGCGGACAGCACCCGGCGCCGGGTCTCCACGCGCAGCGACCCGCGGCCGTTGAGCGCCTTGGACGCGGTACCGATCGCGACGCCGGCGAGCTGGGCGACGTCGCTGATGGTGGCCGGCTTGTTTCCAAGACCGTTGCCGGGAGTTTCCGATGGCATAGCCGCAGGATACCTCCCGTCGCACCAGGACCGTTGGCATTCAAAGGCTTGACACTCCACGGTGTGGTGTTAGCGTTGTCGGAAACCGGTTTCCGCAGTTTCCTCGTCACTCCTCGTCGCCAGGTGTCAGGCCTGGTGTTAGGAGGCACGATGACTCGACCCAGGTGCATCGCCGCCGTCTTGGCCGGCGTACTCACCCTCGCGGCCTGCCAGAGTGGTCCGTCGACCGAGTCGGCCGGGGACACGAAGTCGGTGGACGACGGCACGACGATCACGATGTGGACCAGGTCGCCGACGGTCGCCTTCAGCCAGACCCTCGTCGACGCGTACAACGCCGGGCACCGGAACAAGGTGAAGCTGACCGCGTTCCCGGCCGACTCCTACCAGCAGAAGGTCGGCACCGCGGCGGGCGCGAAGAACCTCCCGGACGTGCTCGCCGCCGACGTCGTGTACGCCCCGAACTACGCGGCCGGGGGCGTGTACCTGGACCTCACCGCCCGGGTGGACGAGCTGTCGTTCAAGGACACGCTCGCGCCCGCACACATGAAGGCCGCCGCACACGAGGGAAGGAACTACGCCGTTCCGCACGACATCGACCTGTCGGCGATGTTCTACAACAAGGTGCTGTTCGAACGGGCCGGCCTCGACCCCGACAAGCCACCGACCACTTTGGACGAGATGGTCGCCTACGCCAAGCAGATCCAGGCACTCGGCGGCGGCGTCAGCGGCTACTTCTTCGGCGGCGCCTGCCCCGGCTGCCAGCTGTTCACCAGCTGGCCGATGATCTGGGCCTCCGGCGGCACGGTGCTCAACGAGGAGGGCACCGCGTCCACGATCGACAACCCGACCGCGGCCAAGGTGTACTCGGTCCTGCGCCGGCTCTACGCCGACGGATCCGTGCCGAAGTCGGCGAAGAACGAGTCCGGGCCGACCTGGGGCCAGCTGTTCTCCGAGGGCAAGGTCGGCATCCAGCCGCAGGGCGCCACCCTGCTGCAGAGCCTCGAGGAGGGGCCGGACCTGAAGGTCGGGGTCGCGCCGATCCCGGGCCTGTCCGGTGGCAGCTCGTCGTTCGTCGGCGGTGACGTGCTCGGCATCAGTGCCAACAGCCAGCACGCGGCCGCGGCGTGGGACTTCATCTCCTGGACGCTGTCCGAACAGGCGCAGGTGGACGTGGTGGCGAAGAGCAAGAACATCACGGTCCGCGCCGACCTCGCCGACAACACCTACGCCAAGCAGGATCCCCGGCTCGGCGTGTTCAACCAGCTCGCCGGCGAGGGGCAGACGCCGATCTCGGTCAACTTCGGCAAGACCTTCAACGACCCCAACGGGCCATGGACGGCGGCGGTCATCGAAGCCGTCTTCGGCAGCGGTGACGCGGCCTCGGCGTTGCGCGAGCACAACCCGGCGATCACCGAGTCGCTGGCGAGTGGCGGCTGAGGGCGCGGTGGCGCTGTCGTCAACGAGGGTGCCGGTGCCGGCCCCCGCCGCACCGGCAGCCCGGCCGACCCCGCGGCGTGGCGCGGTCAGCCGGAGCCGGCTGGGGATGCTGTACTCCGCCCCGATGGCGTTGCTGGTGGTGGTGCTGTTCGTCGTCCCGCTGGTGCTGATGGTGTGGATGTCGTTCAACCACTGGCCGCTGCTCGGCGCGTCCGCGCCCAACGGCCTGGACAACTACCGGGCCCTGCGGGATCCGCTGTTCCTGCGCGCGGTCTGGTTCACGCTGAAGTACACGGCGGTGACCACCGTCGTGCTCGGCCTGGTCGCCTTCGGCATGGCGTTGCTGATGCAGCGAGACCGGCCGGCGGTCGGCGCGTTTCGCACGATCTTCTTCCTGCCCAGCGCGGTCGGGCTCGCGTCGACCACGCTGCTGTTCTACGGGCTGTTCAACACCGACGGGTCCGCGCTCAACCAGCTGGTGCGGTTCCTCGGCGTCGGCGAGGTGGACTGGCTCGGCTCGAACGCCAGCACGCTCGGCTCGACCGTCGGCATGATCACCTGGCGGTTCGCCGGCTTCTACATGCTCATCCTGATGACCGGCCTGCAGAGCATCGACCCGGAGCTCTACGAGGCCGCGCGCATCGACGGTGCGAGCCGCTGGCAGATCATGTGGCGGGTGACGCTGCCGCTGCTCCGGCCGACGCTCGCGCTGACCATGGTGCTGTCGGTGACCGGCTCGCTGCTCGCGTTCGACCAGTTCTTCATCCTCACCGGCGGCCGGCACGACACCGCGACGGTCGTGATCGACATCTATCGCGAGGCGTTCCTGGCGCAGGACCTCGGCCGGGCGGCGGCGGTCTCGGTGGCGACCCTCGCCGTGCTGATCGTGCTGAACATCGCGCAGCTGCGACTGATCCGTCGCGAGGGGCGGTGAGGCCGGGTGTTCCGCAGGTCCGGTTTCTACCTCACCTGTGCCGCGCTGGCCGTGCTGTTCCTGCTGCCGATGCTGGCGACCCTCTACTCGTCGGTCACGGGCCGCAAGGCCGCGAACGGTGGCGAAGGCTGGGGAGCGGACAACTACCGGCGGCTCGCGGACTACGGCATCGGGCTGGGCACCTACCTGGTCAACACGACGGTGGTCGCGGTCGTCGCGGTGACGGTCACCGTGGTCACGACCACGCTCGGCGGATACGCCATGGCCCGGCTCGCGTTTCCCGGGCGCAACCTGCTCTTCATCGTCACGCTGGCCATCCTGATGGTGCCGTACACCACGATCCTGGTGCCGCTGTACATCCTGCTCGGCTGGCTCGGGCTGCAGAACTCGCTCATCGGCCTGGGTCTCGTCATGGCCGTGCTGCAGCTGCCGTTCGGCCTGTTCATGATGCGCAACTCCTTCGAGGCGCTGCCGGTGGAGCTGGAGGAGGCGGCGCTCATCGACGGCTGCACGATCGGCGGGGCGTTGCGCCGCGTGCTGCTGCGCGGTGTCCTGCCCGGCATCGTCACGATCGCGCTGTTCTCGTTCCTGGCGTCGTGGAACGAGTTCGTCGCACCGCTGATCTTCCTCACCGACGGCGCGAAGTTCACGCTCCCGGTCGCGCTGTTCAACCTCCAGTCGGGCAACCTCGGTTCGGTCGACTTCGGCGCCCTCCAGGCGGGCGTGGTCACCTCCGCGCTGCCGTGCGTGGCCGTCTTCCTGATCCTGCAGCGGTACTACGTTCGCGGCTTCACCACGGGCGCCCTCAAGGGCTGAAGGGACTCTGCGATGACTGGTTCGATCCCCGGTCCCGTCGCCCCCACGGCCGCGGCGATCGCCGCGCTGCGGCCGTTGCCCCTGACCGACTTCAGCTTCGCGCCCGCCGGCCTCCTCGGCGAGTGGCAGCGGCGCAGTGCCACCCGTTCGCTGCCGCACTGCATCGACCGGCTCGACACCGCGGGCAACATCGACAACCTGCGCCGGGTCACCGGTGCGGCCGACGGTGACTACCAGAACATGTGGTTCGCCGACAGCGACGTCTACAAGACGCTGGAGGCCGCGGCCTGGCAGCTCGGCCGGACACCGGAGGCGGCCGACCTGCGATCCTTTGTGGACAGCACCGCGGCGCTGCTGGCCAAGGCCCAGGACGAGGACGGCTACCTCAACTCCTACGTCCGCGTGGTCAAGCCGGACGAGCGATGGCAGCACCTGCACTGGAGCCACGAGCTGTACTGCGCCGGCCACCTCATCCAGGCCGCGGTCGCCGCGGCACGGGCGGGCGTGGGCGGGGAGCTCGTCACGATCGCCCGGCGCTTCGCGGACCTGATCGTCGAGCGGTTCGGCACCGTGGACGACGTCGACGGGCACCCGGAGATCGAGACCGCGCTGGTGGAGCTGTACCGGACGACCGGGCACCGGCCCTACCTCGATATGGCCAGGCGGTTCGTCGACCTGCGGGGGCACGGGCTGCTCAACGGCGAGCACTTCGGGTCGGCCTACCTGCAGGACCACGTTCCGGTGCGGCAGGCGCAGACGGTCGCCGGTCACGTGGTGCGCCAGCTCTACCTGCTCGCGGGCGTGGTGGACGTGGCGGTGGAGACGCACGACGACGAGCTGCTGGACGCCGCCCGCCGGCTGTGGGCCGACGCGTACGGCGCGAAGACCTACCTCACCGGCGCGCAGGGGTCGCGCCATCGCGACGAGGCGTTCGGCGACCCGTACGAGCTGCCGCCCGACCGGGCCTACGGCGAGACGTGTGCCGCGATCGCGGGCTTCCACTGGAACTGGCGCATGCTGCTGGCCACGGGCGAGCGCGAGCACGCCGACGAGATGGAACGGGCGCTGTACAACGTGATCGCCGGCTCGACCGCGCTGGACGGCACGAACTTCTTCTACTCCAACCCGCTGCACCTGCGCACCGGCCACGACGGTTCGCACGAGGACGCGCCCTCGCGCCGCCTGCCGTGGTACTCGTGCTCGTGCTGCCCACCGAACCTCGCACGGCTGCTGGCGTCGCTGTCCGGCTACGCGGTCACCACCGACCACAGTGGAGTCCAGGTCCACCTGTACGCGGCCGGCGAGCTGCACACCACAGTGGACGGTGCGGCCGTGCACGTCGTCGTGCGCACCGACTATCCCTGGGACGGCCGGGTCGAGCTGACCGTGACCACCGACGCACCGCTCACGCTGGCGTTGCGGGTCCCCGGCTGGTGCCCGCCGGCCGGGGTGCGGCTCGACGGCGCGCCGGTCGAGGCCGCCGACGGCTACCTCCGGATGAGGCGGGACTGGTCCGCCGGGGCGACCGTGACACTCGAGCTGCCCATGCCCGCCGGTGCCATCCGGCCCCACCCGCGGATCGACGCCGTACGCGGGTGCGTCGCGCTGGCGCGCGGTCCGCTCGTGTACTGCCTGGAGCAGGCCGACCTGCCGGCCGGCGTCGTGCTGGAGGACGTCCGGGTCGACCCGGCCACGGTGACCGCCGCCGGCCGGCGGAGGGACGTCCCGGTGGCGATCACGGCGCGCGGTGCGATCGAGCCGCCCGCGTCGGATGCCCTGTACCCGTCCGGAGTCGCCACCGCGAGCCAGGCCGTGCCGATCGAGCTCACCGCGGTGCCGTACTTCCTGTGGGGCGAACGGGAGCCAGGCCCGATGCGGGTCTGGATCCCGGTCGCCACCAGCTGAACCGATCGGTCAGTGGGTCGTGCCGAACTGGTAGACCGTGGTCGTGTCGTAGGCGCCGCCCGGGCGGAGCACGGTCGACGGGAACGACGGGTGGTTCGGCGAGTCGGGGAAGTGCTGGGTCTCCAGCGCGAACCCGTCACCCTGCCGGTACACGTGACCGCCGGTACCGACGAGCGTGCCGTCGAGGAAGTTGCCCGAGTAGAACTGGATGCCGGGCTCCGTGGTCCGGATGCTGACGGTTCGCCCGGTGGTCGGCTCGCTCACCCGGGCCGCCGGCGCGAGCGAGGTGGCGCCGTGGCGGTCGAGGACGAAGTTGTGGTCGTAGCCCTGGCCGAACAGCAGCTGCTGGAAGTTGTCGCGGATCCGGGTGCCGATGGCGGTCGGGCGGCGGAAGTCCATCGGGGTGCCGGCGACCGGGTCGAGCGAGCCGGTCGGGATCAGCGTCGAGTCCACCGGCGTGTACCGGCTCGCGTCGAGCGAGAGCCGGTGGTCGTAGATGTCGCCCGAGCCCTCGCCGGCCAGGTTGAAGTAGGTGTGGTTGGTGAGGTTGACGATCGTCGGCGCGTCGGTCGTCGCGTGGTAGTCGACGCGGATCTCGTTGCGAACGGTGAGCCGGTAGCTGACCGCGACCGAGAGCGTGCCGGGGTAGTTCTCCTCGCCCGCCGGGCTGACGTAGGTGAGCCGGACGCCGACCGCGCCGGGCTCGCGGATCTCGCTGGCCTGCCAGACCCGCTTGTCGAAGCCGACGTTGCCGCCGTGCAGGTGGTTCTCGCCGTTGTTGACGTTGAGCTGGTAGGTCACGCCGTCGAGGGTGAACCTGCCCTTCGCGATGCGGTTGGCGTAGCGGCCGGCGATGCAGCCGAAGTAGGGCGAGTTGCGCTCCAGGTAGTCGGCGAGGTTGTTGAAGCCGAGCGCGATGTTGGCGGTCCGGCCGTGCCGGTCGGGCGTCTCGATGGACTGGATGATCCCGCCGTAGGTGATGACCCGCGCCCGCATGCCGCGGCCGTTGGTCAGCGTGTACCGGTCGATCCGGACACCGTCCGGGGTGGTGCCGAAGACGTCCTTCTCGATCCTGGGCGGGTGTTGTGTCTCCGCGCCCGCGTGCGTCGCCGCCGGGGCGGCCGCGACGGTGCCGAGGACGAGGAGAGCGATAGCGCCGAGTGGGGATGCGGTCCGGGTGAGCCACTTCATCGGGGGAGCCCCCAATCTCGTGCTGTTCGAAATTTCGAACAGCATTCGAAATTTCCGACTCGACGGTACTGCTGGGCAAAGATCGAGTCAACGAGAGTCAGGCGTGGCCGGGGTCGTGACCGAGCCGGCGGGACAGCGCGGCGGCGCCCGAGCGGACCAGCTCTGTCCACTCGGTACGGTGCGGGTCGTCCCAGCGGATGTTCGGCGTCGAGATGCTCATCGCCGCCACCATCGCGCCGGAGCGGTCGTGGACCGGCGCGGCCACGCAGTGCACGGCGTCGTTGGACTCGCAGTCGTCGTAGGCGACGCCGGCGCGGCGGATCCCGGACAGCTGCGTGCGCAGCTTCGTGGGAGAGGTGAGGCTGTGCGGCGTCATCGCCGCCAGCCGGCGGTCCCGCGGGTAGCGCGCGTCCAGCGCCGCCGCGGTCAACCCGGACAGCAGCATCTTGCCCACCGCCGTGCAGTGCGCCGGCAGCCGCCGCCCGACGGCGGACACCATGCGCACCGGATGGGTGCTGTCCACCTTCGCGATGTACACGACGTCGGTGCCCTCGAGCAGCGCCACGTGGACGGTCTCGTCGCACTCCGCCGCCGTCCGCGCCGCCACCTGCTGCGCCTCGGTGGTGAGGTCGAGCCGCTCGGCGAAGCTGCTGCCGAGCAGGAACAGCGGCAGGCCCAGGCGGTAGCGGACGGGCTGGGCGGCGACCACGGTCAGGTAGCCGCGGTCCGCGAGGGTGGTGACCAGCTCGTGCACGGTCGTGCGGGGCAGCCGCAGCCGCTCGGTGATCTCCGGTACGGACAGCTCCGGCGTGGCGAGAAAGAGCTCGAGCACGTCCAGGGCGCGCCCGACGGCCGGGACCGTTCGGCCCACTGTGCACCTCGTCGCATGGCGTCGGAATGGTCGCCCGCAGCGTAAGGACGGCCAGGCCGGGCTGTCAAAGCGAGATCGTGGGTTAGAGTCGACTACTCGAACGGCATTCGATATCCCGAAGCAGGAGAGCGATGACCGCAGGACCCGTACCCGCGCCCGGCGCGGGCCTGTTGCGCACGCTGGGGCTGCCGGAGACCGACCTCACCACGCCGCCGTCGTCGCCGGGCAGGTTCCCCGACGGCGCGCGGTACCGGGTCGAGATCCCCAGTGTCGAGGGGCCGCGCTGCCTCGAGGCCGTGCTCGCCGAGTCGACCCGGCTCGACGTGCCGGTCACGCGGGTCTCGCAAGGCAGCGGCGTGGGGCTGCTCACCGACGCCGAGATCGGTGCCATGGTGCGGCTGGCCGCCGGCGCGGGCGTCGAACTGAGCCTGTTCGCCCGGCCGTGCGCCGCGTGGGGCACGTCGGCCATGACGCGCGCGCCCGCGGGCGGGGTGCTCGCGCCGTGTGCATGGGGCTCCGACCAGCTCGCCGCGGCGGTCGACGAGGTCTGCCGGGCCGCCGACCTCGGCGTGCGCAGCGTGCTGGTGGCCGACCTCGGCCTGCTGTCGGTCGTCGGCCGGCTGCGCGCGGACGGCGTGCTGCCCGCGGACCTGCGGGTGAAGGTGTCGGTGATGCTGCCGGCCGCGAACCCGGCCACGGCCGGCGTGCTGGCCGGGCTCGGCGCGGACACGATCAACCTGCCGACGGACCTGTCGCTGGCCCAGATCGCCGGCATCCGTGCGGCCGTGCCGGTGCCGCTCGACGTGTACGTGGAGGCTCCCGACAACATCGGCGGTTTCGTGCGCCACCACGAGATCCCGCGCCTGGTGGAGCTCGCGTCGCCGGTGTACGTGAAGTTCGGCCTGCGCAACGCGCCCGACGTGTACCCGTCGGGCACGCACCTGGACGACACCACGGTCCGGCTGTCCCGCGAGCGCGTTCGCCGCGCCCGGCTGGGGCTGGACCTGCTGGCCCGTTCCGGGGTCGAGGCAGCCTGCTCGACACCGGGGGCCGCCGGTCTCGCTATTCCCGTCTCCGCGACGTAGTCCGTTGGTTCACGAACAATTCGGTACGTTTATATGCCCCTGTATCCGACTACCGCTGAAACGCACGGAACAGCCAAATTATGACCACTCGACCGGCGGTATAGGTCGAATACTGCTGCCGATAAAATCGGCCGATGATTCGACTCGCGAGATGCTTGTCAGTAATTCTGATTTCCGGCGGGTTGGCGGTCTTTGGTGGCTCTTCTGCCGCCGCCACAGGCGGCTCGGATGTCGCCGTTGACTTGACCGCGCAAGGATATCTCCTGTTGCCGTACGGTCGTTTCGACGTGTCGGTGACCAACAACGGGCCGGAGACACTGCAGTCCGCCACGGTGACGCTGCGGGCCGACCGCCCTATGGGGTCGACGCAGACGCCGTGTGCGCTCGACCGGCCGACCTCCACGTTGACCTGTCAGTTCGGTCCGCTCGATGAGGGTGCCACGGCGACGGCCAGCTCGGTGATCGTTTTCAGCCTCGACACCACCAACCCGCGCGGTGACTCCGTGCGGCTCACCGTTGCTCGAGCGGCCAGCGCACCGGCCGACCCGAACCCCCTCAACGACAGCCTTTCCGACAGGTGTGACTGGGTCCCGCAGTTCAACCCCAACGGCGGATTTCCGAGCGGCCGGTTGTGGTGCTGACCCGCACCGGCCACCTTGTCGTCGAGCCATGAACGCCGGCCGGCGTGTCCCCGAGCCGGCCGGCGTCCATGGACCGGGTACTAGCTGCAGTGTTCGAACGGGCTGGTGTACGAGCTGCTCGCGATGGAGCCACCCCATCGCACACACACGTCTGGTGCGTGCTTCTTAACGGGGCCGGCGTAGTAGGTGTAGGTGCCCTGGTCCGTCGTCCTGCTGCCACCCTCGGGCTCGAGGAACGCCGACATCGACCTCGCCGTGCTGACGTTCGACTGCAGCGTCACGACGCAGTTGTCCCCGGCGGTGGCGTTGTAGAGCAGGTACACGCGGCCACCCGTGAGGGCGGCCTCGTCGATGACGCTGAAGCCGCTGCCGCACACTTCCTCGGGCGTGTACGGGTTCCCGCCACCGCAGTTGTTGGTGCTGTTGACCGCCTTCTTCTGTCCGAGTGAGACAGTCGTGCCCTCGACGGTGGGGCTGGTGTCGATCGAGCCCGACGTCGAGATCTGCTCGTAATGCAGGTGTGGCGCGTAGTCGCCGCCGGTTCCGCCCACGGTGCCGATCGCGGTTCCCTGGCTCACCGACAGCGACTGTCCCGGGCTGCGGACCATGCTCGCGAGGTGCGCGTAGCGGGTCTTGGTGCCGTCCCCGTGCGTGACGAGAACGTAGTTTCCGTAGGCCATGATGCCGACATCGCCGGCGGCGGAGAGGGTGGTGTAGAAATGCGCGGTGCCGCTCGCCGTGGCGCGGACCGTCTCACCGCCGATCGCGTCGCTGCCGTAGCTCTGCCAGTCGATGGAGCCGGACGGGCTGTGGCCGGGGCTCCAGTTGTTGGCGTAGAAGGTCTTGTCGCAGTTGAACGGACTCTTGTGCGTGGCCATGATGCCGACGTCCGGCGCGCCGGACGGCTGCGCATTCGAGGCAACCGAGGTGGCGCCGACGGCCAGCATCGCGGCGAGCACCGCGAACGCTCCCCTCATGAGCCATAGCAGCCCCGATCCTCGCTGTCTTGCCCTCGCTGATGTTGTCATGACTTGCTCTCCCTTTCCCGACTTCCCCGCACCGGCTCACTCGGCCGGTCCCTGTTGTCTAGTCCAATCGCGCCATCAACCGCAATGGGCCCCGTCGGCGCCTCATACCGTGGCCGCTGCCGGCGCCGATCCCAATGACGTAGGTCGACGAGGAGAACGACGGCCTCGCAGCCGCCGACGACCTACGCGACCGGCAGGGGCAGGCCTCCATGCCGGGCCTGATGGTGCATCTCGAGGCCACCCGCGACGAGCAACAGGCCGGCGTGTACGCCGCGCTCGCGTTCGCTGCCTACGAGGCGCTGGACACCCCACCTCCGCCACACGACAGCGCGCCGTCCGTGTGCACGCCCGCTCTCGAGGCGACCTCGCCGGTGCCGCCGCGTTCGGCCGGACCGACCTCGCCGAACAGCTCGCCGCGACCGCCATCACCGACGCCAACCGCGTGGGCGACTCCTGGACCGCCGCGCGGGCGTTGCACACCCTCGCAGACATCCGCGCGACCCGAGGCGACCCGGCCGCCGCCCAAACGTATCGAGAAGCTCTCACCGCGGGGACCGACTTGCGAATGCCACGCCGCGTCGCGCAGATCGAGACCGCGCTGGCACAGCTCGGTTGACGTGACCACAACGAGCATCCGGAGTTGATGGACGCCGCCGAAGTCTATGTGAATCCGTTGATTTGCCTGCGTCAACCACGTGTGCTTGTCTACGTCGAGCCACGGTATCGATCGGGGGAGGGCCATGGACTTCGACGTGGAGCCGGCCAAGCTGCGCGAGCTTGCCGCATTGCTCGACCGGGCTCGCCAGGACGTCGACGGCGCCCGGAAGTATCTAACGAAGATGGAGAACTTCGACGGCGGCGAGGGATTGCTCGGCGGGTGCCTCGACGGGCATCGCGCCGCGTACAACACGTTGGCCGGCTGGCTCGACAAGGCCGCCGAGCCGACCATCGCCGGTACTAGCGCGGCAGTCACAGCGTCTGCCAACCATTACCAGAACACAGACCGGGCGACGGCGGCGAGCCTGGACGGGACCTATCCCGCGACGGACGTGGACCAAGCACGAGAGCGCTCCCCGGAGATCGAGTCCGAGGGCACGCCGTGGTTCGGTGACGCGTCCAGTGCTCAGGAGCACCTGGACAAGGACCCCGGGGACTACCACACCGAGCTCGCGTCCCATCCAGAGTGGTGGGATGCCGCCAGCGGGATGACCTGGTGTGGCGAGGCGATCAAGACAGGTCAGCTACGTCGCGGTGTGGCTCAAGTGGATCAAAGATCCCTTCCACCCCCAGGAGCATCTGGTTCAGCCGTTCATCGGCGACTGGGCGGGCGCCCGGGCCGCGGCCGACGTCCTGCGCAACGTCGCGCGCGCGGTTAACAGCACGGCCATCAACATCCAATGGGCATCGCAGAGCACCGAGCGGGTGTGGCACGGCAACGCCGGCGACGGCGCGGTCGCTTACCTGATCAACCTGGCCAAGCCGCTCGACGTCGACAACGCGTGGCCCCCGATCGACAAGCTGGCGAGCCAGTACGAGCAGGCGTCCGCGGACATGGTCCTCCGCCGCGACGCCGCGATCGGTGTGCTCAACACGATCGGAGACTCCGCAGTCGAGGCGGCAGTGGCGTGCGGCGTCATCGGCGGCAGCGCGTCGACCGGGGTCGGCACGCCAGTCGCCGCGGCCGCCGCCCTCTTCGCCGGCGTGAAGATCAACAAGGTGATCGACGGGATCCGGGACCTGTTCAGCCTCGTCAGCGAACTCAAAACGGTGACATCCGAGCTCAAGGCCGCGCAGGACGGTTTCGCCGAGGTGAGCAGGCCGTCGCTGCCCTCGCTTCCTGCCACTCCGATCTCTGCACCAGGGAGGTGACGGTGACGAAACCGGCCAACTTCGACCAGCTGCGCGAGCTCGCGCGGGGCACGCCCCTCGAGGCCTGCCTGAACGACGAGAGGCAGCTCGAAGCGTTGCTGCTCAAGGAAATGCAGGCCAGCCAGGATCCCGTGACGAGGGAGATTGGTGCCGGGATCGCAGGCGGCACCATGACCTGGCGGACGGTCGCGTCCAGCGGCGTGTATGCGGAGTACATCGAGCACGGTGTGGAGGCAATGCGCGACCTGGACTTCGGTGCGGTCTTCGCCGGGCTCGGGGAGGAGGCAACTCAGCCCGCGCCGCCGCCGCCAGGGAGCGTGACGAGGACGAGCCGTTCAGTCGCGGCGTGCTCAAGCGCAGGCGTTAGGCGGCACATGAAACGGATGGTCATGGCCGTCGCGATCGTCGTGTTCACGGTCGCGCCGACGGGCTGCGCCGATTCGGATGGCGCGCCGCGTGAGCCAAGCGAGACCAGCAAGACTGGGAAGGCGGATCTCAGCATCCCGAGCGTGCACGATCCGCTGGACGTCAGCGAGTTCGCGAAGCAGCCGTGCTCGCTGATCGGCCCGGCCGCACGGGCGGAGATCGGACTGCCGGACAGCGTCTATACCCCTGCGGAAAATCCGGCGCGGTGTGACCTCCAAGTGGATGGCGACAAGCCGGACCCGGTGAACTATCAGCGAATAGTGGTCATGCTGGACGGTGGTCTGCGGGATGCGTACGCCCAGTGTGGTGTCGTCAAATCGATCGACTGTTCCCAGTGGACGGTCGGTGAGGTCGACGGCTATCCGACGATCCGCGCGAACGGTAAGCCGGAGGCGAAGTACGGTATGTGCCGGCTCTATCTCGGGGTCGCGGACGACGCGCAGGTCGCGATCATCGATGTCCGGGTCGATCCGGACGCGGACGGTCCGGACTGCGAACGCGCGGAGAAGTCGGCCGTCGAGGTGCTGGCCGCGCTGCGCTAGGTGAGCCGCCAACCGGTGAGCCGGGGGGAGTGAACGGTGAAGCGACCGCTCGAGCCGCGAAAGCCGCTGCGTCGCACGGCGCGGGCGCTGCTGCTCTGCGGGCTGTTCGCCACCTTGCTGCAGCTGAGCATCGGCGTGCTGGCCGTCTCGCGCGGGGGGACACCCGCTGGGCCCGGGCAGGAGGCGACCTGGCCTGCCGGCGAGACCATGGCGCTCGAACGGACGCCCAACAAGATCAGCACCGACATGTCTCGATGGACGCGGTGCCTGGTCACCGAGGACGGACGGCAGAGCACGGAAATCATCGCTATCGGCGTGCCAGTCAAGCCACTGGCCCGTGGCGACGTACGGATCACCTGCGACCGGCCATTGACCTTGCTGACCGGCACGCCGATGACGATCGCCGACTACGCGCGCGGGCCGTTGATCTGCCTGCCGATGTTCGTCACGTGCCTCGGCATCCTGTTCTACTTCCCGCGGTTCGCCTTCTTCATGTCCAGAAACCCCGTGGGCGACGCGATGATGCGCGCGATGAAGCTTCCACCGTTCGATCGGCGGGGCTAGCGTTCGGAGCTGATCAACGCGTGGTCAGCGCCAGTTCCGCGGCGCGGGTCAGGCGGGGTCCGCGGGTCGGACGCGGGGATTCCACGCTCGAGCTGGTCGGCGGCGCGAAGCCGATCGCGGTACCGACGATCGGCACGAGACGGCTCAGGCTCCGGGGCGATTCCCGGTGGGGATGATGATGGGCGTGGTCGTCGGTGAGGAGACCTTGTTGAGGAACAGCATCGCCAGTGCGCGGATGAACTGGTCGAACATGTAGAAGCCGACCGGCATGACGGGCAGCAGCCCCTCCCGGAACGCGATGTAGGCAGGCCACCCGGTGCGGACGAGCGCCGCCGCCGCGTAGTCGCGGCGCAGGCCCAGCCAGTCGCCTATCGCGTCGCTGAGTACGTAGCGCACGAACTCGTTGAGGAACCCACGGGTCACGCCCAGGTCGACCTGCGCGGTCAGCCCGAGCAGGTCCTCGGCCAGCTCCCGGCCCTCGAACGACGGGGCGAGGATCGGGGTGAGTACCTGCGCCGCCTGCGCGTCCGCGGCGGCCCACGTCTGGGGGATGAACTCCTCCCGCACGCCGAGCAGGTAGATGGCGACCTGCCAGCTGTGCAGGAAGGCCTCCTCGTCCGCCGCCGACATCGGGACGTGCCACTCCTTCAGCTTCCGGTGCACGAACGTGCCGAGGCTGTGGAACGTGACCAGGATGTCGCCATTGCTGATCGGGATCCCGTTCTGCTCGTCCGCGCCCGCCGACCAGTGCGACGACTGGGGGAGCAGGTGGCGCACCGCGGCGTGCACCAGCCGGGTCTTGTTGGCCGTGACCGTGAACTGGCCACCGGGCTCGAAGGCGTTGAGGTCGCTCAGGTCGTAGCCGAAGGTGAACGTCTTGGCCGCGCGGTCCTGCATGTCGGCCCCACCCGCGGACCAGTAGACCGCCTTGGCCTCGCGCGGGATCACCGTGCTCATGATGCCGCTGCCGAGGCCGTACAGCATGAACAGGTAGGTGTCCTTGCGCCGGTTGAAGTCGGCGGCGAGGCGCAGCTTGGCAGGGTCGGCCCAGGCGGGCAGCTTGTTGACCCGCTGGAGGTAGGCGGCGAGGTCGGTCGGCAGGCCGGCGGGCAGGGGATCGTTGTTGTTGACCCACGACCGCATCGCGGTGTTGACCGCCGGCACCTGGCCGTTGTCGAGCAGGGCCGCCAACAACTGGTCCACCTCGTCGTCCCAGGCCCACCACGGGTCGGTGCCCGCGGCGGCTCCGGTCGACGAGCCCGCCGCGGACGCCACGGCCGGGGCAGTGCCCGCCACGCTCACCAAGCCCAGCGCGACGCCGAGCGAAAGGACGTTCCTCCGGCTGAGATTGCTCATTTACATACCCAGCTTCCTGGTAGGCATTGGCGCCGCTTGTGCAGGGTGTAGCGGTAGCAAACCGGCCACCTTCTCACTGAACCTGGTGTGAGATTCCTCATTAACATATCGAAGCCAGCCGCCCGTCGGCAAGAGGATCGTCGCCGCGGTCCGCAGGGCTCACGCCAGCCGCTTCTCGTCCAGCGTGCGAAGTGAACCCTTGGTCACCTTCCCGCCTGCGTTGCGCGGGAGCTCGGCGACCACCACCAGGTCCTTGGGCATCTTGAAGGAGGCGAGCCGTCCGTCGAGGAACCCGGTCAGCTCCGGCAGGGACAGCTCGGCGCCCGACGCGACGGTGACGAACGCGACCGGCACCTGGCCCCAGCGCTCGTCGGCCCTGCCGACCACGGCGACCTCGCGCACCGACGGGTGCTCGGCGATGACGTTCTCCAGCTCGGCGCAGTAGATGTTCTCGCCACCGCTGATGATCATGTCCTTCTTGCGGTCGACCACCCAGACGAAGCCCTCGTCGTCCTGCCTGACCAGGTCGCCGGAGTGGAACCAGCCACCCGCGAACGCCTCCGCGGTCTCCTGTGGCTTGCGCCAGTACCCCTGTGTCACGGTGGGCCCGCGGTAGACGATCTCGCCCACCTCGCCCGGGGCGACGTCCTTCATGGACTCGTCCACGATGCGGTACTGGATGGTCGGAATCGGCCGGCCCACGGAGCCGAGCTTGCGCATCGAGTCCTCGCCGCGGAGCACGCAGGTGATCGGCGAGGTCTCGGTCTGGCCGAACACGGCCACGTTGCGGGCGCCGGGGAACTTCTCGGCCATGGCGCGCAGCGTCGCGTGGCTCGCGGGTGCGGCACCCCAGCTGATGATGCGCAGCTTCAGGTCGCGCTTGTCGATGTCCGGCTGGGCGCAGATCAGGTCCCACTGCTGCGGGACGTTGAACACCACGGTGGCGCCCTCGCGTTCGTAGGCGTCGAGCACCGCCGCCGGGTCGAAGGCGCCCAGCGGGTGGATCACGACCGCGCTGCCGACCAGGAGGTTCGCCACTATCGACCCGAGACCAGCGATGTGGAAGAAGGGTGCGGTCAGGAAGCCGACATCGGAGTCGTCGAAGATCTCCATCGCGCGGACGCAGGTGAGCGCCTGCAACTGCATGTTGCGGTGGGACAGCAGCACCCCCTTCGGCCGGCCGGTGGTGCCCGACGTGTACATGACCAGCGCCGTCGACTCCTCGCTGACGTCGGGCAGCTCCATCGGCTCGTGCGCGGCCAGGAACTCCTCGTACGCGATGCTGCTCTCGGCCGGCCCGCCGATGACGATCACCGTGCCGATCGACGCGGCGGCCGGCACGGCCTGGAGCAGCGGCAGCAACCGCGCGTCGACGACGATGGCCGACGGCGCGCAGTCGGTCAGGATGTAGTCGAGCTCCAGCGGCGCGAGCCGGAAACTGAGCGGGACGGCCATGGCCCCCAGGCTGTTCGCCGCCAGCACGCTCTCCACGAACCACGGGTGGTTCAGGGTGAGCATCGCCACGCGGTCGCCGTCGGTGACGCCTCGGCCGGCGAGCGCGGCGGCCAGCTGCAACGACCGCCGCGACAGCTGTGCCCAGGTCGTGGTCTCCCCGAGGTAGCGCAGCGCGGGCCGGTCCGGTCGCATCATCGCGTGGGTGGCGGCGTGCGCCATCCAGTGGTGCCGGAAGGACCAGGCGGGTACCGCATCGGTCGGCATGGGCCACTCCTCGACTACTGGACCGGTGGCGGTCGCCGCGTCATTATGCCTGTCCAGCGGTCGGCTGAGAAGCGCTATGTAAATCGGGAGTCACGCGGCGACCGGGCGGGACGACCCGCGGGGCGGCCCGCGCCGGGCGGGTCTGCGAGACCGGGTCCGTTTCGTGGTTGACTGGCGCGCATGGCCCTGTTGCGGCGTAGCTCCGCTCGGGTGCCGCGGTGACCGCCGAGTCGACCGCGGCCGTCCGACCGCGTAACCGCAAGCAGCTCATCGTCGACGCGGCCGGTCGGGTGTTCAGCGAACGGGGGTACCACGCGGCGTCCATGGAGGAGATCGCCGCCGGCGTCGGCATCACCGCGGCAGCCCTGTACCGGCACTTCCCGAACAAGTACGCGCTGTTCGCCGAGTGCGCCAACGTCATGGTGGACCGGCTCGTCACCGCGCTGGACGAGGTGCCCCCTGCGGCGGCCCTGGCGGAGGTGCTCGCCGCGATCACCCGGATCACCGTCGCCCACCGTGCGTCGGGCGGGGTGTACCGGTGGGAGGCCCGCTACCTCAACCGCGCGGATCGCCAGGTACTCAGGACCAAGTTCGCGCACGTCGTCGGGCGGGTGACCGGCGTGGTGCGACGCGAGCACCCGCTGCCCGACGAGCACCTGCGGGCCGCGGCGGCCCTCGGCGCGATCGGGTCCATCACGATGCATCACACCTCGATCTCGCAACGCCGGGTCGAGGAACTGCTGGCGACCTGCGCCATGCGGGTGGTCGCCACCGACCCGACGGTGACCACCGGGAGCGCACGCCTCGTCGAACTGCCCACCCCGCCCGTGCCGCGCACCCGGCGCTCGGAGATCCTCGCGGCCGCCATCCCGCTGTTCGAACGGGACGGGTTCACCACCGTCACGAACGGTCGGATAGCGCAGGCCGTAGGACTGGTCCCGTCCGCGATCTACCGCTACTTCCCCGGCAAGGCCGATATCCTCGCCGCCGCCTGCCTGCAGGCCGCGGCGCTCCTGACCCAAGCGGTGGAACAGAACCTGCGCGGCGTGGCCGACCCGCACGACGCCGTGGTCGCGCTGGCGGCGACCTACGTGGCCTACAGCTTCGAGCACACCGCACTCACCAACGTCGCGAACTCCGAGCTCGGCGGCCTGCCGGCCACCCTGCAGCGACCCGTGGTCATCGCGCAGCGGGAGCACATCGCCGTGTGGGAGCAGCAACTGCGACTGGCACGGCCGGAGCTCGATTCGCGCCAGGCCCGGGTGCTGGTGCACGCTGGGTTCGGTGTGGTGGTCGAGGCCGGCCGCCGCCTTCGCTGGCAGGACAGCCCCGGCAACCGGGCCGCCGTCGCCGCCCTGCTCGTCGGTGCCCTGGGCCTGTGACGCTGTCCTTTGTGGATGGCCCGGTGAATTCGTCACCGGAAGGAGACCCACGCGCGCCGCGGGGCTGCCAGGATGTGCCGTTCTACTGACGACTCGATGGGGGAACCATGAGCGACACCTCGAATCCGGACGATCGCAATCCCGACGATCGCAATCCCGACGCGCGCAATCCCGACGCGGCCGGGCCGTACGGTCCATCGATGCCACCCGAGCCGGGCGAGCACCGGCAGGGGGCCAAGCCCGGTGTGATCCCGTTGCGTGCGCTGGAAGTGGGCGACATCCTGAGCGGGGCGATCGCCACGATCCGCCGTCACCCCGCACTGATGCTCGGCGTGACGGCGGTCGTGGTGACGATCACCTCGCTGATCAGCCTCGCCGCGGCCGCGCCGCTGCTGGAGGACATCGGCAGGGCGGCGGCGCCCGGCGGGCCTCCCTTGTCGTACGACATAGCTGGCCTGGTCGGCAAGACCCTCGGCGTGGCGGCCATCAGCGTGCTGTTCGTGCTCGCCGGGCGGATCTTCCTGTCCGGGTTCTTCACGCAGGTCGTGGCCGCCGCGGTGATCGGCCGGCGGGTCGGTTTCCGCGATATCTGGATCCGGGTCCGCCCCCGCCTGCTGCCGCTGCTCGGCCTGACCCTCGTCTACCTCGCGGTCGCCATCGGCGCCGGGCTGGTGGTGTTCGTGTTCGCGCTGGCGGTGCCGCCGCTCGCGGTGATCCTGGCCCTCGCCATGTTCGTCGTCGGCATCTGGCTGGTGATCCTCTTCTCGCTCGCCACGGCCGCGCTGGTGCTGGAGAACGTCGGTGTCGGGGCGGCGTTCGGCCGGTCGCGGCAGCTGGTGACCGGGTCGTGGTGGCGGATCTTCGGCATCTCGCTGCTCGCCTGGATCATCGCGTTCGCCGTCTCGTGGATCGTGTCCCTGCCGTTCGACGCCGCGGGCGGGGACGGCATCACCACGTCCGCCGGCTCGGTCTCGCTGTCGGCGAGCTACCTGGTCCCGACGACGATCGGCAACATCGTCGCCAGCACGCTCACCGAACCCTTCGTCGCCGCGGTCACCGTCCTGCTCTACACCGACCAACGAATCCGCCGCGAGGGCATGGCCACCGAGCTGACCGCGGCAGCCAACACGCCGCCCTCCCCGCCCGACGCCCAGCCGCCGAGCTGAGCCGGGGGACGTGCGCCGCGGTCCGCCGCAAAACCGGTTGGCGGACCGCGGCGACCACTGCTAGCTTCGCGACGGCCGTGCGAGAGACCGAGGAGGTGGTACCCGTGAACGTATCGACATGGGTGCTCCCCTCAGGGGTCACGGTCGGGCGATAGGTCGTCCGGGAGCGCCGAGTACGCGCACTCCCGAAAGGCACGACCATGCGATTCACCTCCGAACAGCGCCTCGACGACGGTGTCCTCGAGCGCGAGTTCACCCTCGGCGAGATCCCCGGCATCCTGTGGACGCCCGGATCCGCGTCCACGCCGGCCCCGCTGATCCTGCTCGGCCACCCCGGCGGACTGCACAAGATGTACCCCCGGCTGGCGGCCCGGGCCCGGCACGGCGCGGCGGAGGGCTTCGCCGCGGCCACCATCGAGCTCCCCGGGAGCGGCGACCGGCCTCGTTCCGCCGCCGCCGAACAGGCCCGTGCCGACCTGCGCCGGGCGCTGGCGGCCGGCGAGCCGGTCGACGAGATCGTCGACCGGCTCGTCCTCCCGCTGGTCGAGAAGGCGGTCCCGGAATGGCGGGCCGTCCTGGACGCTCTCCTGTCGCTGCCCGAGATCGACGGCCCGGTCGGGTTCTCGGGAGGGGTGATCGCCATCGGCATCCAGCTGGCGGTGGTCGAGCCGCGCATCCGCGCCGCCCTTCTGTTCGCCGGAAGTTACGTGCCCCGCTCCATGTTCGAGCAGGCCCGGCAGGTCACCATCCCGCTGCTGGTCCTGCTGCAGTGGGACGACGAGGGCAACGACCGGCAGCTGGCCCTGGACGTGTTCGACGCCTTCGGCTCCACGGAGAAGACGCTGCACGCCAACATGGGCGGGCACACCGGCGTACCGCAGTTCGAGGGCGACGCCGGGAACCGGTTCTTCGCCCGGCACCTGACGTGAGGCCGGGCCCTCGGGCGCGTGGGGACCGGCTGGTCACCGATGCTTGGCTGGGCCGTCGATGCCTGGCCCGGGAGTCAGGACCTGCCGGGCGTCCCACGCGGGCATCGCCTCGAGGTGCTCGAGGACCGAGCCGGCCTCCGGGGCACCGAGATCGGTGAACAGCTCGAGCGCGTGGCGGTAGGTCTCCCGCGCCTCTCGCGCATGCCCGCGCTCCTGGTGCGCCTTGCCCAGAGTGAACAGCGTGTCGGCCTGTCCGCGGCTGTCACCGATCTGGGCGCGAAGCTCGATCGCCCGATGCAGGTACTCCCGTGCTGAGGGCCAGTCGCCCCGGCCGAGGAACAGCTTGGCCAGCAGGTCGAGCGCGCATCCCTCGCCTTGGCGGTCAGCCATCCCGTGCAGCGTCCGCTCACAGAGACCGAGGTGCGTGCGCGCCTCCTCGTAGCGTTCGAGCTCGATGTACGCACTTCCCAGGTAGCCACGGCAGATGGCGCTCGCCCATCGGTCACCGACCATGACGAACCGGCCGAGCGCCTGCTCGAGCAGTTCGGCGGCGTTCTGCGGGTCGCCCACCGCGAGGTGCGTGTTGCCGAGCCACACGAGGCTCCACCCCTCCGCGGTGGGTGCGCCGACTCGACGCCTGATCTCCAACGACCGGGAGAACAGGCCGCGCGCCTCGTCCAGCTCGCCGAGATCCAGGTGGGCGACGCCCAGATTGCAGAGCGTCCACGCCTCCGCGCGTTCGTTCCCGCTCACCCGCGCGGCCTCGAGGCCGTTCTCGTTCATGCTGATCCACGCCGACCACGGCCTGCGAAGGAAGAAGAAGTCCCACAACGCGATCGGTAAGTCGTGCGCCACGTGGACGTGGCTGCTGCGCAGCGCCCATCCGGTCAGCACGGTCAGGCTCGGCAGCTCCCGCTCGCACCACGCCACCGCGTCGGTCCACCCGGTGAACACGGGCACAGCGAGGCCGTCGACATCGACCGGCAACGGTGGCCGCCGCCGGTACGGCGCCATCGCCCGGCTTCCCGCGTGCACCGCGGCCAGGTACCACCGCAGCAGCCGGTCGACCGACTTCCGTCGGTGTGTCTCCCGGTCCTCGATCCGGTTGAGCTCGGATGCATAGACGCGCAGCAGATCGTGGAAGCCGAAGCGCCGCGGACCGGTTGCCCGGAGCAGGTGTGCGCTGACCAGGTTGTCCAGCTGACGGCGGGTCTCCTGGACCGAGTGCCCCGTCAGGGCGGCGGCCGCCTCGACGCTGATCTCCGCGCCCGGTGCGAGCGCCAGCGTGCGGAACAGGTAGGCGGTCTGCTCATCGAGCGCCCGGTAGGACCACGAGAACACCTTGCGCACGTCCGTGTCCTCGTCGGCATCCGCTCCGGTCAGCCAACTCAGCTGGTCCGAGACGTTCGTCAGCTCGTCGACGAGGTCGGCGAGCTTCGAATGGGGCCGGGAAACCACTCGCTCGGCGGCCAGGCACAGCGCCAGCGGCAGCGCCGAGCATTTCTCCACGAGTTCGACCGCCGCCGCCAACTCCGCGGCCACCCGATCGCGGCCGACGATGGTGCGGAGCACCTCGACGGCGTCCGCCGATCGCAACGGACTCAGTCCGAGGACGACGGCTCGCTGCCGGACCACCAGACCGGACAGCCTGGTCCGGGTTGTCGCGAGGACACAGCATCCGGGCGAGTTGGGCAGCAGCGGGCGAACCTGGCTCGAGTTCTTGACGTTGTCGAGAACGATGAGCACGCGTCTGTTCCGCAGCACGCTGCGGAACAGCGACGCGCGCGCCTCGGCGGCACGCGGAATCGACGGCGCCGAGATGCCGAGGGCGAGCAGGAACCGCACCTGCACGTCGGCCGGGTCGACGAGCGGGAGGTCGGAGTAGCCGTGCAGGTCGGCGAACAGGATGCCATCCGGGTACCGGTCGGCGACGTCGTTCGCGCTGCGCAGCGCGAGCGTGGTCTTGCCCACGCCTGGTGGCCCTTCGATGACGACGACCGGGGTGTGCCCGGCCGGCTGATCCTCGAACATGTGCGCCGTGACCTCGCGCAGCTCGTCGTCGCGGCCGATGACCGGGCTGACCACCGATGGCAGTTGCGCGGGACGGTACGCGGGGGAGTCGTGGTGGGCGCGTGGCGAGGGCAGCCGGCCGGGATCGTCCAGGCCGGCGAGAGCGTGGTTGCCGAGGATCTGCCGGCGTAGTTCCTGGCATTCGTGTCCGGGCTCGATGCCGAGCGCGTCGGCCAGGGCCCGCCGCAGCCCGTCGTAGACGGACAACGCGCCGGCTTGGCGGCCCGATCGGTACAGCGCCAGCATCAGCTGGGAGGCGAGTCGCTCCCGCAGCGGATACCTCGAAACCCACTCGGACAACTCACTCACCACCGCGAGGTGATGACCGAGCCTGAGCTGGAGATCGTGGTAACTCTCGACGGCGGCGACCCGGGACTCGTTCAGCCCGACGATCTGCGGTTCCAGCGCGGAACTGTCGAGTCCGGCCAGCGCAGGGCCGCGCCACAGCGACAAGGCAGACCGCAGTTCGCCGGCCGCGTCCGCGAGCCGGTCGTGCTCGGCGTGGCGGTGAGCCGCCGCGAGGTGTTGCTCGAACACGGTGTGGTCGATCGTGCCGCGAGGAATATCCAGCCGATATCCGGCCGCGACGGCCGAGATGACAGCGCCGGTACCGCTCAGCAATGACCGCAGGCTGGAGACCGCGTTGCGAACCTGCTTGTCCGCGGTGCTCGGTGGATGCTGGTTCCAGATGGCGTCGACGAGGTGTTGTAGCGGCGTGACATTCCCGGCACTGAGAAGCATCGCGGACAGGAGCTTTTCATGTCGGCGACCATGTAGCGATATCTGTTCGGAATCGATCCAGACTTCGAGCGCGCCCAAAACCCTGAACTCGACAATTGCCCCCACGGTCCCCTCCGGCAGTCATGTACCGACTGAAGACTACGAGGAGTGAGAATACCACCGCGATGCGCAATCGAGGACTGTTCGAGGACGGTGCAAGGACGGCATCCGGCACCCTGCAGGACATATCGGGGCGCACCGTCGCGCCTGGGGGACACCTGCCGGAAAGGAGCACGTCTCAGCTGTGAGCAACACCGCGCCCAGGGGGAATGTCGTGATGGTTCCCGTCGGCGAACTGCTGCCCGGAGACTCGCCACGAATCCACGGGGAGAACGCGGAACGCGTACGGATTCTCGCGGAGTCCTTGGATGAGCTCCCGCCGATCGTCGTCCACCGAACCACGATGCGCGTGATCGACGGCATGCACCGGTTACGGGCCGCCATCGCGCGTGGCCGGCCGGCGATCGCCGTCACCTACTTCGACGGCGGTGCGGCTGACGCGTTCCTGCATGCCGTACGCGAGAACGTGACCCACGGCCTGCCGCTGTCCCGCAGCGATCGCGAGGCGGCGGTGCGGCGGATCATCCGCATACACACCCGCTTGTCGGACCGGGCGATCGCCGCTGTCGTGGGGTTGAGCCCGCCGACCGTCGGCGCGATCCGGCGGCGCACGGCCGGGGGAGATGCCCGGGCGAATGCCCGGGTCGGCCGCGATGGACGGGTGCGTCCGTTGCGCGCCGCCGACGGTCGGCTGCGCGTGAACGAGATCATCTCCGCCCGCCCGGATGCCTCGCTGCGCGAGCTAGCCAGGGAAGCGAAGGTCTCCGTCAGCACGGCACAGGACGTGCGGCAGCGGGTCCGCCGGGGGGAGGACCCGGTGCCCGGCCGCTCGGCGCCGGTCGACCCGCACGTGCCCAGCCCCCGCAGCCCCAGGGAGCCGGCACCGCTCGAGCGCGATGGGGCGGCACTGGAGATCCTGCGCCGGGACCCGTCCCTGCGCTTCACGGACGCCGGCCGCACGTTGCTGCAGTGGATGGGCGTGCACTCGATCCGGGACGAGCCGGAGCGAGTCGTGGACGCCGTTCCGGAGTATTGCACGGAGATCACGGTGGAGGTGGCTCGCCGTTGCGCCGAGGCCTGGACGCGCCTGGGCAACCACCTCGAGAAACGCGCGCGAGACGGGGTGGCTTCGAATCAACTCGGCGCCGCGCAGCATCCGGATGAATAGGGGCTTGCGACGATTGACAACAAGGAGCACAAGCATTGAGTATCGATGGTGATTGACTGCGCGCCAGGGCGCGGTGGAAGTGTCGAGAGTTTCCCTCGTAATGGAGATCGCTGATGCAGTTGGACGTGAATCGGCTGTCGGACACCCTGCGTTCCAGGCAGCTGGTGCCGGATACGTGCCAAGCCATGTTCGTGGTCGGGTCGGCCGCCTTTGGCTGGAGCAATAAGCGAAGTGACGTCGACCTCTGCCTGATCAGTACCGAGCCGTGGTCGGGCCCGGAAAGCGTCGGAGTCCCGGTGCCGCTCGAGCCGACCACGGTTCAATGGCAGACGTTTCACGCCGACGACCGTGGCTGGGATCTCGCCTACTGGGCAGATGGCCAGGTCGACCAGATGCTCGACAAGATCTCCTGGGACAGGTACGACCGTGTTCGGGCCGCGAGCAACGATGTCCTCGCGCCGCGCGAGGAGATATTCCTCGGCCGGTTGGCGGACTGCGTGCCGTTGGTCGGTGAGGAGTGGGTGGCGCGCCGCCGTGCTGAGGTCGAGGCATCGGCCTTCAAGTCCATCCTCGTCACGCGCTCGCTCGGCTACGCGGGTATGGCCGTCGAAGACGCGCTCGGACAGATGGAGAACGGGGATCTGAACAGCGCGGTGCTCTCCGCGCGGAACGCCTTGGGCTACACCGTCGACGCCCTGCTGGAAGAGCGGGGGCAGTACGGAAGTCATATTCGCAAATGGCGGGCCCGCCGGTTCGAAGCGGCCAATCCTGAGGTGCTTCAGTTCGCCCAGTACTGGGACCTCGAGACGATGCGTACGTTCGATCCGGACCAGCCATCGAAATGGGTGAACGAGGTGCTCGCGCTGTGTCAGGACCTGTCGATGAAGATGGAAATCTGACGTCGCAGCCGTCGCGACGATGATCGCATGATTCGGATACGACTGGACGAGCTGACCCTCGGGCGTGTGCGGATAGCAATCAGTCCGCTGTGGGAAGCGATTTCCAGCATCGCCTTGACCGACCGATATCGAAGCGATATTCCCCACCCCTACGCGAAATGGGGTACGACCGCGCTGTCCCAGGTGTCGCGTGCGCTGCATCAGGAGTTGGCCGGCATGATGCGCGCGCAGTGGACGAGCACGTCGTTCTCCGCGCTCACACCGATCCCGATGGGGCCCTCGCCCGCCATCGAGGACGAGCTGACCGCATTGCGAGCGGCGGGCCACGACAGGTTCGCGCAGCTCATGGGTGACTACTGGGCGGCTGCGATCGCGCCCTACTGGTCGGCCATGCGTGGTGTGCTGGAGGAGGAGATCCTGGTGCGCGGCCGGACCTTGGTGACCGGCGGGGCGGCCACCATGCTGGAGGACTTGGGGGGCCGCATCAGATGGGAGCCGCCCGAGCTGAGCGTTCCCCATCAGGCCGACTTCGACTGGCCGATGAACGACGGCCGGTTGACCATCGTCGCCGTGCTGTTCGCGCGCGGCATCCGGGTCTTCTCCACGCACGAGGACACGGCCGCGTTCTCCTACCAGGCACAGGGCACGGCAGTGCTCGGTGCCAGAGCCGGCGACGCCGGACGGGCAGCCGGCGGCCCGGGCTCGCGTGACAAGCTGACCCTTCTTCTCGGGCGCGGCCGTGCGGCGGTCCTTCGCGCGCTGTGGTCACCGACCACCACGACCCGTCTGGCCAGCTCGATCGGCCTGGCACCGAGCACGGTTTCCCAGCACCTCGCCGTCCTCTCCTCGGCCGGACTCGTCCGGCGCCATCGTGTCGGGCCGCGCGTGCTCTACGAGCTGGAGGAGTCCGGTGCCGTCCTGCTCGCCGAGTTGACCGACTGACGCCAGGTGGCCCGTCGCAGGTTGCGAATCGCCGGAACGGCGAGCAGCAGTCCGACGGTGACCACGAGCATCGTCGAGGAGAAGAACAGCACCGGTATGGCGCCGAGCCACAAGGCGGCTGGTCCGGCTGCGGCCTGTCCCACCGGTCGCATGACGACCGACCCGGCCACGTCGTAGGCGTGCACCCTGCCCAGGACGTCGGGGGGTATCTGGGTCTGGACGCTCGAATGGAACATGACCAGCCAGAACGCCCCGCCCGCACCGTGTATGGCGAAACCGATCGCGATCACGGCCGGCGGCAGCTGCAGGGCCAGCGACAGGAGGCTGAAGAGCCCGCCGGTCATGGTGATCGCGCCGGCCCGCAGGGGATGCAGCGGCTTGACGCGGGTGGCGGCCAAGCCGCCCAGCACGGCGCCGAGGCCGAGTGCCGACATGATGAAGCCGAGGGTGCCTTCCCCGTGCTCGATGGCGATGATGCTCTGCCCGAGCGTGAGGAACGGGCCGTTCACGGTGACCTGGTACAGCATGTAGATCACGATGACGTTCCACAGCCACCTGCGGGAGCGAAACTCCTGCCAGCCCTGGACGAGGTCGCCGCGCAGGGGCGCCCGTTGTGGCGAGCGAGCGATCCGCAGCCGCATGGCGAGCAGGCAGACGGCGCTGACCCCGTACGTGGCGGCGTCGATCGCGATGACGACCGACACGGACCAGAAAGCGAGGAGCAGCCCGGCCGCGGCGGGTCCCGCCACCGTCATGAGCGACTCCGCGACGCGAATCGACGCGTTGGCCTGCTGGACGTCGCGAGCCACCCGCGGGATGACACTGGCGATGCCGGGCAGGAAGGCTGCCGTGCCCACGCCACCCATGGCGAGCAACGCCATGATCAGCCACAGGTCGGGCGTGCCGACCGCGAAGGAGACGGCCAGGGTGCCGTGGATGACCAGCCGGGCGACGTCTGCGACGACCATGACACGCACCGGTGTGAAGCGGTCGACCAGCACGCCGCCGAAGATGACGAGGACGGCCAGCGGCGCGGTGTGCGCGGCGAGTGCGAGTCCCACTCCGGTGATGCCGTACCCGGCCTGCAACACGGCGACCGTGACCGTGATCGGGACGAGCATCAGGTCGCCGAGGATCGAAATGGTCCTGGCCGCGAAGAAGAGTGTGAAGGCTCTGGACCAGATGGATGCTGACGGATGAGTTCTCTCGGAAGAACGCAGCATCAGCTAACCCTCTTGTTGATCTAGTCCCCGGGTCAAGAGGTGCTCGCGAAGTCGTAGTCGACCCGGTCCTCGATGTCCAGGTCGCGGACGAGGCGCGCCACCGTCGAGAAGTCCGTGAGCATCATCGCCGTGCCCGGCATCTTGCGGGTGTCGTTGATGATCTCGGTGGTGCCGGGGACTCCGACGAACCGGAGGATGTCGGACCAGATCTCGTAGTCCTGCGCGCCGAGCGCGGTGATCGCGTCGGGCAGGGTACGGATGAAGAGCTCGCGCTGCTTCTTGTTGAGGTTGACGAAGATGTCCTTCATGACTTCGGCGACGATCGGTCCGTGTGCCGCCTCGTCCCTGGCGTGCAGGCGGGCCACCAGCGAATGCATGCGTTGAATTGTCGTGTCCCGCGCGAGCAGCTCGAGGAAGTTGTTGATGTGGAGCTCGCCCACCACCGTCCATGCCAGGTACAGCATGTCTCGTTCCCACTTCTCGCTGCGCTCCGCGGTCAGCTCGAACAGGCGCCGGTTGGTGATGGGATGGGAGTAGTCGGGTTGGGTGGTCAGGTTGCGTGCTTCCGTCGTTCGCTGCATGGCCGTCATGTGCATGTACGTGTGCCACACCTCGTCGATGTGTGACTGCTGGACGGCCTCTCGTGCCTCGTAGCGATCGACCCCGGGGAACACGCCGTGCGTGAGCATCTCGAAGGTGGGGTTGGCGACGTACTCTTCGGCCGCGATCACGCGGGCGTTGTACGCCTGCCAGGCAAGGGTGTTCACGAGCTGACGCGACTCCGCGGGAGCCTCGAGGAAGCGCGGGTGCTGGGCGAACGGGATCAGCTGCACGGGGTAGTCCGTGAGGTTGGCCGCCGGGGGTTCGGGCGACATGAACGCGGTCATGTCGGTGCGGATGGTCGCCCGCCGAGGCCATGCCGCGGCAATTCTCTTGAGGGTGTCCGGCCCGATGTGCGGTTCAGGTTCCGTCGTTGTGGAATCTGATTCCTGAGATAGCGTTTCAGTCATAGAAAAGAACCCTTCGTTACCGTTGTTAACGAAGTTGGGCAAGTCATCTCATCCTTACACCAGGCCGCTTCGCGCAGCAACGCTGTTCCGCCGGGGAGGCGGATGATTCGGTCAGGACCGAATCGCTGGGGGTGGGAGTACGACTGACAGTCATTTTCAGTCGAACGCGCGGGGGATTCGGCCTGGAGCGAATCGCTGGGGCCGCCACGCAGGCGTTGCTACGGTGGCAATCTGCCGCTTGGGGGTCGCCACAGGTTTACGGGATTGCCAATGCGGTCCGTCTCGGACTGAGCCTTGCCGTACCGAACCAAGGATCCTCGATGACCTATATCGCAGAACTGCGCGCAGTCTTGGGTACCCGGCCACTGATTCTGCCAGGGGCTGCCGTGATCGTCACGGACGCCAACCGCCGGGTATTGCTCATGCAGCGAGCCGACACCGGTGGCTGGGGTCTACCCGGGGGGTTCATGGAACCGGGGGAGTCCCTCGAGGAGACCGCGCGGCGGGAGGTCATGGAAGAGGTCGGCCTGGAGCTCGACGAGCTCACGTTGATGGGCGTGTTTTCCGGGCCCGAACAGTACTTCCGCTATCCGAACGGCGACCAGGTCTTCAACGTGACAACCGTGTACACGGCACGGGCACGCGGCTGGGCACTTCAGCTGGATCCGGAAGAGGTGACCACGGCACGACTCTTCTCGGTACACGATCTTCCGGCGGACCCGATCGCGCCAGAGGTGCCGATCCTGGCGGAATATTCCAGAATGCTGCAGGCAACCTCGTGATCTTGGGAGTGTTTCCGCATGACTTACCTGGCGTTCCTGGAGTCCTTGCTCGAAGACGCCGGGAGGCTGGCCACGTCGTTTCCGTCGCGCATGTCCACCGAGGTCAAGGACGCCGATCCGAACCAGGTCGTCACGCAGGCCGACCGGGCCATTGGCAGCCACATCGTGAGCCGTATCCGGGCTGAGCATCCCGACGACAACGTCATCGACGAGGAGCTCGGCGTCGTACGCGGTACGTCCGCGGTCACCTGGATCGTCGACCCGGTGGACGGCACCGCCAACTTCGCCGCGGGAAGCCCGCTCTTCGGTGTCATGGTGGGAGTTCTCGAGCACGGCGAGGCAGTGGCCGGCGGGGTGGCCCTGCCGGCGTTCTCGGAGACATACGTGGCCGAGGCCGGGCAGGGGGCCTACCTGGATGGAACCAGGTTGCGAGCCGAGCCGGATGGCGGCTTGGCGCAGCAGCTGGTTGCCTACGGCATGGACATCCATCCCGCGGAGGTCGCCCTCGACTGCCAGCTATTGAGCAGTGTCGCGACCCGCTGCCGGGGCATTCGCATGAGTAACAGCGTCTTCGACTGCATGATGGTCGCGAAGGGTGTCTACGGCGCGTTCATGCATCGCCACAACCGTATCTGGGACTGCGTCGCCGCGCAGGTAGTCGTGCAGGAGGCCGGCGGAACGTTCTCCGGCATGGATGGCTGCGCGATCGATTACCGGGATCCGTTGACGAGGCTTGAAGAGGACTTCTCGATTCTGGCCTGCGGGCCGGGTCTTCAGGAACCCATTGCGGCCATCACACGAGACCACTGTCCGGCAGAGCCGGGTACGTGAGATGGCCGACCTGCGGGTGGGCCTGATCGGGCTTGGCATGATGGGCCGCCACCATGCGCGCGTGGTGCGTGAGATCGACGGTATGGAGCTGGTCGCGGTGGCCGACGCCACGGGCGACTCGCACCACGTGGCCGGCGGGCTGCCGGTGCTGAACGACGTGCACGAGCTGGTTGCCGCCGGCATCGACGCCGCCGTGTGCGCGGTGCCCACCAGCCTGCACGAGGAGGTTGGCCTGGCGCTGGCCGAGGCCGGGGTGCACGCGTTGATCGAGAAGCCGATGGCGCACACCGTGGACGCGGGTGCGCGGCTGGTGAAGGCGTTCGCGGCCCGCGGGGTGGTCGGCGCGGTCGGGCACGTCGAGCGGTACAACCCGGCGCTGCAGTCGCTGCGCGCACGGATGGCGAACGGCGACCTCGGTGAGGTCTACCAGATCGCCACCCGCCGCCAGGGGCCGTTCCCCGCCCGGATCGCGGACGTCGGGGTGGTCAAGGACCTCGCGACGCACGACATCGACCTGACCGCCTGGCTGGCGCAGTCGGCGTACCTGACGGTCTCCGCGCAGGTCGCGCTGCGTTCCGGTCGGCCGCACGAGGACCTGGTGGCCGCGACCGGCAGGCTGGTCGACGGCACGGTGACCAACCACCTGGTGAACTGGCTGTCCCCGGCGAAGGAACGGGTCACCGTCGTGACCGGCGAGAAGGGCACCTTCGTCGCGAACACCCTGACCGCCGACCTCACCTGCCATGCCAACGGCATGGTCGCGACCGGGTGGGAGTCGGTGGCGGACTTCCGCGGCGTGTCGGAGGGCGACACGACCCGGTTCGCGATCAAGAAGCGCGAACCGCTGCGCACCGAGCACGAGAGGTTCCGCGACGCCGTACTCGGCCGCGAGTCGGACATCGTGACGCTGCAGGAGGGGCTCGCCACGCTGCGCACGACGGAGCTGCTGCTCGCGACGGCGACCTGATCGCGTCACGCATTTCGAACAGGTCAATTGACAGTTATGACGGGCTCCTGTAGCTGTAGATAGAACGCTGGGGAGCAATAGTTCACAGTTTGTATCGCCAGGTAAGCGGTGCCGCCACGTAATGCGGTTGTGCCGCGTGTTGCGGCATTGGCCGAATCGGTTTCGCGGTGGGATCCGCGCGGTCGGCACCAGGAAGGAGGACACCATCTCTGTATCGGAAACCGCCAGGAGTGGCACCGAGCTCGACATCGAGTACTCCCGTCCGCGCGCGGGCGACCTGGACGCCATCCTGGCCCTGCTGAGCCGGGACTTCGGCCCGCACTACCGGATGTCCGCCGACGACGAAAATGCGGTACGGATAATGCGCGCATACGCCGACGGCGAGTACAAGTCCGGCATCATCGCGCGCGCAGGTGACCAGCTGGCCGGATTCATCCTGTACGACCTCACCGACATATTCGCCCCTACCGGACGCCACGCCCGCACCGACTACGCGGCAGTGGATCCCGCCTTCCGCAAGAGGGGCATCATGGCCCAGCTGCTGCACCGGGCGTGGGAGCAGGCCGCGCGGGAAGGGGCTTGTCTGTTCTTGCACAAGAGCAGCGTTCCGATAATGGTCGACTTCCTGCGCAGGCTGCCGCAATCAGAAGAGCGCGGCGTGTATTTCTTCGTCCACCTGACTGAACACGACACCGAAGGAGACGGCGATGGACGCAAACCTGCTCGCTGACGCGCGTAGCTCCTACGCCGAGCACGGATACTTCCTCATCCGGGGTGCGCTCCAGCCCGCGGAGATCGACCACTACGCCGGCCAGATCACCGATGTGTACCGGGAAGCGACCGAGAACGGCGTGCCCGACAAGCAGTTGCTGGAGGGCGCGCACAGCATCCGCGTGCGCAACATCATCGGCCGGCGGATGAGCCTGGGCGCGCTGGTCGATCACCCCGGGTTCTTCCCCGTCCTGCTCGACCTGATGGGGCCCTACCTGCGACTGGTCGGCTCGGAGGGTTTCGTGCGCGACGCGGCGGAAGCGCCGATGGTGCGGTTCCACACCGATGGCGGCCCGTCCATGCAGATGACGACCGTCGACCACACCGCTCGCGCGCTCCAGACGAAGGTGCAGATCTTCCTCACCGATGTCGACGAGCCCGACCACGGGAACTTCATGTTCATCCCCGGCAGCCATCGGCGGCGGCCCAGCCGCACGGAGTACGGCTGCTTCATCCCGGAGGCGAACGAGAACCTCGAGTCGGGAACGCTGCCGGAAGGCGCCGTGCAACTCCACGCCAAGGCGGGCGACGCCGTGGTGTTCCCCTACTCGCTCTGGCACGCGGTCGCACCGAACCGGCACGGCCGGACCCGGCGCTCGATCATCCTGCGGTACGGCCAGATGTGGCACCAGCCGTTCGACTTCGTGCCGAGCAACCCGCTCGACTACCGGCAACTCACCCGCAGGCAACGCCGGATCCTCGGGGAGGTCGACGACAACGACTTCAACCCCTGGTACAAGCCGGCCAACCAGGTCGAGATCATGACCGCCGACGCGGAGCGGGCGATGGCGTGAGGTCCCCGTCGACCTGGCACGCGTCCGCGGCATTCCGGTACGGCATCTCGGTCTTCGAGGGAATCCGGGCCGACCGGAACCGGGCAGGCACCGTCGTGCTCCTGGGCGGCGCGCCACACCTCGGGCGCCTGCGAGCCTCACTGCACGGGCTGGGCATGCCCTCGCGGGAGCACGACGCCGGACACCTGGCCGAGATCGCGGAGGTCGTCGCGCGGAAGCCTCCTGCCTGCCCGTTCGGCGTGCGGATCTTCGCGTACATCTCGTCCGCCGGTGTCCTCAGTGACGAGGTCGACTACGTCTACGACACCGTCGACCTCAGTGCCTACGGCCCCGCGCACGCACCCGCGCTGCTGATGGGGGAGTTCCGCAAGCACGCCGAGGGCGGGTTGCCGCCGTGGATCAAGTCACCGAGCACGTACACCACCGTGCGCAGGGCGTTGCTTGCCGCCCACGACCAAGGAGCCGACGACGTGCTGTTCCGCAACGAGTGGGGGCGGGTCACCGAGGCGACCCGGTCGAGCGCGATCTTCGTCACCGACGGTCGCTGCCTGGTCCCGCCCCTGCGCGAAGGCGTGCTCGACGGGATAACCCGGCGGACAGTGGGAGTCCTGGCGCGTCGCCTCGGTATCGAGTGGGTCGAGGCCGAGATCTCCCCGGCGGAGGCTGCTGGCGCGACCTCCATCCTGCTGGCGAGCTCGTCGCTCGGCCTGCGGCCCGCGGGCTCGTTGAACGGCCGGGACCTGCCGGTCTGCCCGACCGCCGAGCGGTTGCTGCACGCCTACCGCGAGCACGCGACGGAGCTCGGCGCCGAGGCGGGAAACATCGAACTGCCGCTGGAGGCACGATGACATCGGTCGTCCGTACCGGCACCACCCGCAGCGTCGAGCTCGCCGGCGAGCTACGGCGGCTGGCCCTCACGCTCATCCGGGACGGCGGTTCCGGGCACCCCGGCGGCTCACTGTCCATTGCGGACATCCTCGCCGTGCTCTTCGCCCATCGCGGTGGGAGCCGGCGGCAACGGGTTCTCCTGTCCAAAGGGCACGGTGCGCCGGCGCTGTACGCCGCCATGATGCTCACCGGACAGCTCCAGGCCGACCCGGGCGGGCTGCGCCGGCTCGGGTCGGCCCTGCAGGGGCACCCCGACCGCCGGTTCTGCCCCGAGCTGGAGATCAGCTCGGGATCGTTGGGGCAGGGTGCTTCGATCGCGGTCGGACTCGCCCACTCGATGCGCCTGCGGTCCTGCCGCGACGAGGTCGTCACGATCCTCGGTGACGGTGAGCTCCAGGAGGGCCAGGTCTGGGAGGCGGCCATGGCGGCCGCGCACTTCGGCCTGCCCAACCTGGTCTGGGTCGTCGACGCGAACGGGGTCCAGCACGACGGCATGGTCCGCGACGTGATGTCGCTCGGCTCACCCGCGGCGATCGCCAACCGGTTCACCGCGTTCGGATGGACGGCCACCGTCGTCGACGGGCACGACCACGATGCGCTCGAGGAGGCCCTCCTGTCCGCGCAGCCCACCGCCGGGCCCAGATGCGTGGTGGCCGAGACCGTCAAGGGCAAGGGTGTCCCGTTCATGGAAGGCGATCCGGCCTGGCACTCGCTGGCGTCGCCGCGACTGCTGACGGAGTACCTCGGGCAGGGGACGGCTGATGCGTGACGCGTACGGTGCGGCCTTGACCGACCTCGTCCCCCGGTCCGGCGACATCATGGTTCTCGACGCCGACAACGCGACGTCGACGCGGACGAACGTGGTCGCCGACCGGTGGCCGGCGCAGTTCCTCAACGTCGGCATCGCGGAACAGAACATGGTCGGCATCGCCGCGGGGCTGGCCCTGGACGGCCGGGTGGTCCTTGCCAACGCGTTCGCCGCCATGCTCAACCGCGCCTTCGACCAGGTCGTCAACAGCGTCTGCTACCAGAACCTGTCGGTGACGCTGGTCGGCCACTACGCGGGCATGTCCGCCGGCCCGGAGGGGGCCGTGCACCACAGCCTCTTCGATCTCGGTTTGATGGCTCAGCTGCCCGGGATGCGGGTGGAAGCACCCGCGTTCGACGACGATGTCGCGACGTGCCTGGACCGGGCCGTCTTCGGTGCGGGCCCGAGCTACCTGCGGCTGGCGCGCAACCCGGTGGGGGAGGCGCCCGACCCGGACGCGGGTTCCCTGGCCACCGGCTGGCGGCTGTGGGGGCCGGGCGACGCGCCGATCCTGATCCTCACGCACGGCGCCACCGCGGCGGAGGCCCTCGCCGCGCAGGCCGGTCTGGACGAGTGCGGGATCGCGGTGGACGTGCTCGCGGTCAACCAGCTGGCGCCGGTACCCGACGAGCTGGCGGTCCGGCTCCTGGGTCGTGAACTGCTGGTGACCGCGGAGGAGCACGCTTCGCGGTCCGGCCTCGGCGGCGTCGTGCGGCGAATCGCTCCCCGCTCCTGCCAGGAAGTCAGCCTCGGGGTGGACGGCGTGTTCACCGAGAGCGGGTCCTGGGCCGAGCTGCAGGCCAAGTTCGGCGTTCACCGCGACGTTCTCGCCCATCAGGTCAAGCTGCACTGGTCGGAGGAGTAGGAACATGGATACCGACGGCAAGGTGATACCGAGGAGTCCGTCCGTCACGCGCAGGCAGGTCGTTCGCGCGGCGGGGAACCACCTGGTCACCGCGGACGGAGACCGGGTGCTGGACCTGGTGTCCGGTTCCATGACCGCCAACTTCGGGTACTCGAACCCGGACGTCGTGGCGGCGATGACGCGGACCGGGCACGAACTCCCGTACGTGCATGACTCGCGCGGCAGTTTCGCCGCACAGCTGGAGCTGGCGCAGCGGCTGGTCGAGGGCGCTCCGCTGGCAGACCCTCGGGCCTACTTCACCGTCAGCGGCAGCGACGCGGTCGAGGCCGCCATCCGGCTCGCGGTGCTCCACCAGGCCGTGCACGGCCGGGGCGAACGGACGCGGGCGATCGGCATGTCCGGCGGTTTCCACGGCTCCACGCTGGGCGCGCTGCAGGTCACCGGAACGGCCCGGGTGACCCAGTCCTACGAGGCGTACCTGGGTGAGCGACTGCTGCTGCCGTTCCCCGGCGACGACGCCGTCCCGGATCAGTGCCTCGCCTCGCTTCGCGAGACATTCGCCCGTGCCGCCGGCAAGCTCGCGGCCGTCGTCATCGAACCGGTGGTCGCGAACGGGTCGGGGACCCTGCCGCTGCCCGCCTGGTACGTGTCCGAGCTCGTCCAGCTGTGTCAGGCCCGGGACATCCTGATCATCGCGGACGAGATCACCACGAGCCTCTGGCGGTGTGGCGCCAAGTTCACCTCGCCGCTCGTCGGGCTGCGCCCAGACATCGTCTGCGTCGGCAAGGGACTCGGGGTCGGGTACGCGGCGATCTCGGCGGTGCTGGCCTCGGGCAGTGTCGCCGAGTCCGCTGTCCGGGGTGGCAAGCTGCTGGGGCACAACTACAACAGCCACCCGATCGCGGTGGCCGCCGCCCTGGCTGTCCTCGACAAGACGACCGACCCGGCCTTCGAACGGTCGCTGGACGCCCTGGCGGCGAGCTTCGACACGACGCTGCGCGACGTCGTGGCGAAGTCGCCCACCGCCGTCTCGTATCGCCGGGTCGGGCTCCTCGCGTCGATCGACATCGCCTCGGCCAGGACCAGCGACACGATCGCGAACACCTTGTGGAGCAGCGGTGACCTCCTCGTCCTCGCCGGTCGCAGAGCACGCAACGGCAGCGGCGCCGCGCACCACCTGACGCTTGCTCCGTCGTTCGTCACGTCGGCCGAAGAGCTCGACTTCGCCAGTGCCAGCCTTGTCGCCCACCTGACCGAGCCCGAGGAGTGACGAACGTGTCCGAGCGGGGAACGATCCGCGGGGTCGAGGCGCGGGGCGCCTACGACTCCAACGGCGACGCGACCATCGAGGTGACCGTGGAGCTCGCCGACGGCACGGTGGCCGCCGGCCTGGCCCCCAGGGGCTCCAGCACCGGCCAGTTCGAGGCGCTGCACCTGGAGGACCAGCCGGCGCAGCCGTCCCTCCGCGCCGTCGAGCCGGCCCTCGCGGCCCTCCGTGACCACGTGGCGCCGGCGCTGCGCGGAGTCGACGCCTACGACCAGCGCGCTGCCGACGCCGTCCTGGTCGGTCTCGACGACGGCTGGTCTCGATCGAAGGTCGGCGGCAACACGATGGTCGCCACGTCGTTGGCCGTGCTCGAGGCGGCGAGCAGGTCACGGCGGACCAGTCCGTACGCGCACCTGCGAGAGCTCGTCGGGCGGGCCGGGCCGGCTGCCACCACCCCGATGATCAACCTGATCGACGGTTCCGCGGCGGCCGGCAGCCACGTGTTCCACCACGAGTTCCTCGTGTACCGCCCGGCCGGCTCCCCGGCGAGCACCGAGACCTTCGTGGCGAACGCGATCCGGATGCGCAGGCTGATCGAGGACAGGTTGCTGGCCGCGGGGGTGCCGGTCGGATCGAGCAAGCAAGGGGCGCTCTCGCTGTCCCTGGCCGACGTCACGGAGGGCCTGGCCGAGATCATGCGCGTTGCCGACATCCTGGGGCTGCTCCCGGGGGAGGACTTCGCGATCGGCCTCGACATGGCCGCGGCCGATGTGTTCGACCACGGCAGGTACGCGTTCGGGTGGTTGCCGGAGCCCATGACCGCGGCGGGCCTGGAGCCCGAATACCGGCGCTGGGCGGCGGACTATCCACTCGGCTACCTCGAGGATCCCTACACCGACGACGATCACCGATCCTTCGCGGCGTTGGCCGACGCGCTCGCCCCGGTCATCGTCGCCGGCGACGACCTCTACGCGTCCAACCCCGAGCGGATCGCGCAGGGAGCCGGCGCGAACTGGTCGAACGGTTGCGTCCTCAAGCCCAACCAGGTCGGCACCGTGTGGCAGGTGGTCGAGTCCGCCGAGATCGCGCGCAAGGCCGGCATGACGGTGCTGCTCTCCCAGCGCTCCGGGGAGAACGGGTCGGACTTGATCTCCCATCTCGCCTGCGCCGTTGGCGCTTCCTACGTCAAGTGCGGTGGGACGAGCCGGATGGACCGGGTCGCGAAGATCAACGCCCTGCTCCAGCTCGCCCACGAACAGGGATCTCCGGAATGACTCGCACGGTGAACAGCGTGGTGATCCTGGGGGTCGACGGCGCGGGGAAGACGACACAGGCCACCCGCCTCGCCGGGAGGCTCGCCGAAGCGGGCGTGCGCACACAGCTGTACACCCGCTCGGCCGGGGTGCGGCTCACCGATCCGCCCGAGGCGCGGACGGAGCGGGCGATCGAGGTGGCGGCTGCCATCCGTGACTCGATGGCGGCCGTGCGCGGCGACGGCCTGTGGGTGGGCGACCGCTTCTCGCTGTGCCACTACGCCGTCGACCGCCTCTGCCCGGAACAGTGTGAGCCCGACCTGCGTGCGGCGTTCGCCGCGGTGCCGCCCCCCGATGCCGTGGTGTGGCTGGACGTACCGGTGACCGAGGCCCGGCAGCGGATCATGCGACGGGGAGAGGACGAGGAGACCGTGGAGTACCTGACCGCGCTGCGAGAGGCGTACTGGTCGCTTCCCGAAGCGTCGGAGTACCTCGTCGTCGACGGCACGGCACCGGTGGCCGAGGTGCAGGCAACGATCAAGCGCAGGATCGGCCGGTAGATGTCGTTGGCGGCACAACACATCGCGTTCGCCGGCATCGACGGCAGCGGGAAGACGACGCAGGCCCAGCTGCTGGTGGGGCGCCTGAACACCGCCGGCTGGTCGGCGAAGCTCGACACGAGCAAGGACGAGTTCGCCTTCGACGTCCTGCGGGCGACCATCGGGACGGGCGACTGGGGACAGATCCGCGAAGTCGTCGGCCACGCGACGATGGACCTGCTCGGCGCGCTCCAGTGGGCCCGCAGACGCACGTCCGCGGCGGCCATGACGGCCGCGGGCCTCAGCGTGGTCTCGGACCGGAGCGACCTCTGCCGGATCGTCCTGGCCATGTCCGTCGGCCGGCGTCTCCCGGAACACGTGCAACAGGTCCTGTCCTTCGGTGGGCGACCCGATCTCACCGTGTGGCTCGACGTCGACCCGGCCGAAGCGCTGTCCAGGATCCACGCGCGCGGCCTCGACACCGAGCCACCGGCGCAGCTGGTGGCCATGCGGGACGCGTACGAGCAGCTGCGCACCGAGGCGTCCCTCGTCCGGGTCGACGCCGCCGGGCGTGATGCCGAGGTGGCGGCCAGGGTCTGGGCCGCGGTAGCCGGACGATCCTGAATGCGGGCAGTCGGAACAGCCCACGGACTGGCAAAGGAGAAGCCGATGGCGAGCCGGGGATACGGCGCGGCGCTGCTGGATGCGCTGGCAGGGCGCGGGTTCACGCACGCGACGGGCGTGCCGTGCTCCTTCCTGGCGGAGGTCTTCGGGATCCTGGAGTCCGGTGCGTCCAAACTGGACTACCTGATGGCGAACCGGGAGGACAACGCGCTGGGCCTCGCGTCCGGACTGGTCCTGTCCGGACATCGGCCGGTGGTCCTCATGCAGAACTCGGGGCTGGGTTACTGCATGAACGTCCTCACCTCGTTCACGATGATCTACGGCGTGCACCTGCACCTCGTCGTCAGCTGGCGGGGGCACGCGGACGACGCGGTCGAGCACGACGTGATCGGGGCGACCCTCCCGGAGCTCCTCGCCCTCTACCGCGTCCGGACCATCGTCCTCGACGACTCGTCGCAGGACTGCGCGCTGGATGGGATCGCGCGGTTCGCGTCGCACCCGTCGAGCGACGGACCGGTCGCGCTGCTCGTGCAGGGCGGGATGGCCGCATGATCCACATTCCCGCGGCGTTGCGGTGCCTCGTCGAGATGTTCCCGCACGCCTATGTCGTCTCCAGTTGCGGTTACATCTCCCGAGACCTGCTGGCAGCAGGAGACCGCCGGAACAACTTCTACCTGGTCGGCTCCATGGGCATGGCCGCCCCGATCGCCGCGGGCATCTCCGCCGGCGCTCCGGACCGTGACGTGATCGCCCTCGACGGGGACGGATCGTTCGCCATGAACCTCGGCGGCACGATCCTCGCCGCGCGCCACGGCAGGCGGCTGCTGCACGTCGTGCTCGACGACGGTGTCCACGCCAGCACCGGTGGCCAGCAGACGCTGCGGCCGGACGACCTGATGGACCTGGCGGACGGGGCGGGCTACGCGACGGCGGCGGAGATCGCCTCCCTCGACGCACTCCGCTCGAAAGCGGACTTCCCGTCCCAGCCCGCCCTCTGGCACCTGCGATGCCATCGCCGCGACTACCCGATCGGCCCGCGGCTGCGGCTGCCTCCGACCGAGCTTCGAGCACGCTTTGCCCGCGCGATCACCAACGGAACCGAAGAGAGTCAGGAGTGTTCTGGGGTATGAACAACATTCCCGAAACGAAGGCGATCGACCGCCCGCAGGGGTTCGCAGGGGAGTCGCTGCGTGCCCGGTTGTCCAGCGCGCATGGCGCCACCCTGCGCCTGCTGGGCGCGCACGACGCGCTCGGCGCCCTCATCGTCGAACGCACCGGGTTCGACGGCGTGTGGGCGAGCGGGTTCGAGATCTCGGCGTCCGCCGGGTATCCCGACGCGAACCTGCTGACCATGACCGAGGTCGTCGATCGGGCCGCGCGGATGGCCGCCGCGGTGGACGTACCCGTGCTGCTCGACGCGGACACGGGGTACGGGAACGTCAACAACGTCCGACGGCTCGTCGCGAAGTGCGAGAGCGACGGCATCGCCGGGATTTGCTTGGAGGACAAGGTCTATCCGAAGCTGAACAGCTTCGTCGAGGGCAACCAGCAGCTCGTTCCCGCGAGTGACTTCGCGGCGAAGCTGATCGCGGCGCGGGCGGAACGCACGACGGTCGCCATCGTCGCCAGGATCGAGTCCCTGATCGCCGGCGCCGGCATGGACGACACGCTGCACCGTGCCGCCGTCTACAGCGAAGCGGGTGCCGATGCCCTGCTGGTCCATTCCAAGGCCGACACCGCGCGCGAGATCCGCGAGTTCTGCACCCGCTACGACGGCTCGCTGCCCATCCTGGTGGTGCCCACGACCTACCCCGATGTGACGACCCGGGAACTGCGCGAGCACGGTGTCAGCGGGGTGATCTATGCGAACCAGGGGTTGCGCGGTGCCGCGCTGGCGATGATGAGCGTCGCGGAGCGCATTCTCGAGGCGGACTCCGCGTACCCGGTCGAGGGGGACCTCCTGCCGATGTCGGCGGTCTACGACCTCCAGGGCATGGGCTCGATGCTGCACGACCAGTCCACTTGGGAGGCCCAGGGTCGCGAGGTCGCCGCGCGCGTGGCGACCGGGAGCCAACGCCGCAGTCAGACCGCATAGGCCGCCATCAGCCGGACTCGACCAGGTCCTTGATCTCGTTGGTCTCCACCATGCCCAGGATCCCGCCGGGCGCCTGGTTCGAGTCGAGCTCGGCGACCACGCGGACGACGGCGTCACCGGTCACCTCGACGGTGGCGTTGGGCACCCGTTGCGACCATGGTGCCCGGGTCGTCGGTGACTCGCCGTTGTCCAGCAGGGTGCGCACCTGATCACGGATTCTCGCGGCCTGGTCGGCTGAGCCGGGCGCTACGCAGATCACCTCGCTGACGTCGGTGGCCTCGGGTGCCCGCACGCCGACCGCGAGCGGCGCGTCGAAGCGCTTGGTGGCGACCGTCGCCGCCACCACGTCACCCAGACACTCCGCGAGCGCCCTGGCCGACGAGTCCCGATCGAGGGTGTCCTGGCCCGGATCGGTGACCCAGGCCAGGTCGTCGCGATAGGGGGAGAAGGCGAAGGAGCCCGGTTGGGTGCGGAGGTTGTGGAACTCATTGGTCGGCACGATCCCGGCCAGCGGGTCGTCCCGGTTCCACTCGCCGTCGGCGTCGATGGTCCACTCGGTCGCGCCGTCCCGGTCGGTCCGGCTGATCTTGTGGTCGGCGAGGCGGTCGTCGACCGCGGCCACGTCGTAGTCACCCCAGACGATCGCCGAGTAGTCCGCCGATCCGCCGGCCTGAACGGCGGCCCGCAAGGCCAGCGGATCGAACCCCAACCCGTCGTCGATCTGCGCCGAGTAGTCCCGGATCCGGCCCAGGCCGTGCCCGTGCACCCCCAAGAACCGCGCTCGATCCGCGGCCAGCAGCTCGCGGGTCCGGCCGATGTCGCCGTACCGGACCAGCTCACGCGTGCTCTCGGTGGCCCGCACCATGGCCAACGCCTCGAGCAACCCGCCGGGCGCGGCTTGCGGCTCGGCCTGCGATCCGGCCCGGCTCGAACCCGCCGTACTGCTCGTGCAGCCGGCCACGAGCACGGCCACCGTCGCGACGAGGCTCACCACCGAACGGACTCGGTACCCCAACTCGATCCCCATGCCCGAACGCTAGGACACCGGCGCCGGAGCGCACCGCCGCTTTCACCGCACCTGCACACCATGGCTCGGATTCCGCACGAACAGGCAAGAACCCACGAGCCGGACACGCGCGGTCCCGGGGCCGGCGTACCGCCGACCCCGGGACCGCGGTCTGCTCAGTGACAGGTCAGGTTCTGGTCCGGAACCCAGCCGAAGTCCTGACCGTTGCCGTTCCCGTACCACCACATGAGGCCGTCGCCTGAGGACGGGCCGGCGAGGATGCGGAAGCCGGACCCGGCCGGCAGGGTGTACTTCGTCACGAACTCGAACCCGGGGCCGTGCCTGACCCAGGTGTTCTGGTTGGTCAGGGGCACCATGCCGGGGGAGCACGCGGTGATGGTGGCGGGTGACACGACGCCGGCGGGCTCGGCCGAGGCGATTCCGGGCCCGAGGGCGGCGGCCGCGGTCAGCGCCGCGGCGGCGATCCCCAAGGTGGCGGCTCGGCGAATTCTGACAGCTGACAAGTGAAGTCCTCCTCTGTGCAGGGTCGCACTTGATCTTTCGGTTTCCTGCCCAGCTCGGCATCGGAAGAGTTCGCGCCGGCGCCTGCGAATTGGCGGCATGCCGGTCGGCGCCGACTACCCAGTGCGACGTGAGCAAGTCACCCATGTCGATCACAGTGCGTGAAAGTCTTGCCTCGGTGTGCGCCCGTGGGTAACACTCTGACCCGTGGCAGCGGAGCACGGTCGATCGTGGCCGGCTCACAACCTCGTGGAGTCGCTCACCGGTCCGCGCGCCCGCCGCACTGTCGCCCTGTTGATGCTGGTCGTCCTCACGTTTACGACGTCGTGCACGTTGCCGTTGTGGGCGCGTGCGCCCGCGTACGTCACCGTTCCGGTGCTCCTGTGCGCGACGTTCTGCGGGATCCTGGCCGTGCTCGACGACGAGGTCGGCCGCGGTCGCGGCGCCGCGACCCCGTTACTGTTGGTAATCGCCCCGCGGCGACGGCGCCTGCTTCAGCGACGGCTGGAGGAGGAGCGCTGGCACGAGCGTCGCCGCCTCGGGCGCGATCTCCACGACGGCGTCCAGCAACACCTCTACGCCCTCGGCACGTGCCTGGCGGTGGCCCGGGAACAGACCCGTGGGCAGCCGGCGGGCGCCACGATCGACAACGCCTGCCGGCAGCTCGCCGAGCTGCTGCCGCTGTTCCGCTCGATCGTGCACGACCTCGCGCCCCCCGAGCTCGCCCAGTACGGGCTCGGCCCGGCGATCCACGCGCTCGTCGAGCGGCAGCCCATCCCGATCGAGGCGCGCGTCAGCCGCGAGCGCGTTGCCGTCGAGATCGAGTACATGGCCTATCTCGTCGTCTGCGAAGCGCTGACGAACGTCCTCAAGCACGCTGACGCCAGCCGCGTCCACCTCGAGACCGACGTGTGCGACGGCGACCTCGTCGTCACGGTCTCCGATGACGGCAAGGGCGCGGCGGACCTGACCCGCGGCACCGGCCTGGCCGGGCTGTGCGACCGGGTCCAGTCGATCGGCGGCCGGCTCGAGCTCGACTCGCCACCACGTGTCGGGACGACGATCAAGGTGAGGATTCCATGCGGGTAGCCATTGCCGACGACAACCGGTTGTTCCGGGAGGGCCTCGCGCTGCTCCTGGAGAGCATCGGCGTGCGGGTCACCGCCCAGGCCGCGACCGGTGACGAGATCGTGCAGGCGGTGGGAGACGAGGCCCCGGACGTGATCATCCTCGACATCGCGATGCCCCCCGGCGACTACGGCGGCCTGCACGCCGCCGAGTCCCTCCATCGGACCCATCCAGACGTCGGGCTCCTGCTGCTGTCCGGGTACGACTCGACCCAGTTCGCGCTCCGCCTGTTCTCCTGCGACGGCGCGGGTGGCCGGGGTTACCTCATCAAGGACCGGGTGACCTGCCCGAACACCTTGCGGGACACGCTGAACTCCATCGCCGCCGGCACGATGAGCGTGGACCCGGAAATCGCGAAGCGCCTGCTGAACCCGAAGAGCCACAAGTCGTTGCTCGACGACCTCACCGATCGGGAGATCGAGGTACTGGAACTGGTCGCGCGGGGATGCTCGAACAAGGGGATAGCCGATCGGCTGGGCGTGTCGTCCAAGACCGTCGACCGCCACGTCTCCAACATCTGTGACAAGTTCGCGATCCCGGGCAGCGAGGCGAGCTCCCGGCGGTCCCTGATCCTGCTGAAGTACTTCCAGGCCACGCACGTGTGCGACGCCAGATGCGCGTCACCATGCCGGTTCCTCGACGACGAGCTGGCGCGCTACCGGCAGAAACCCGCCTGAGCCCCGGATCCGCGCGTGCTGGTTCAGATTGGACACACCGGCGCCCGAGCTCAAGTAGAGTGCGGCCCGATGGTGGATCCAGGGTGGGAGTTCACGGGTTGTGAGCGGGTACGAAGTCGAGATTGACCAGCTGCGGGCCGCGTCGAGGGCGGCCGGGTCGGCGGCGAGCCAGGCCAGGGTTGTACAACCGGGCAGCGGCTTGGGCGCGATCGCGGTGGCCTTGCCAGGCGGTGAGGCGGCGAGGAGCGCACCGACCCTGGCATCGACGCTCGACGAGCGCGCGACCGGGTGGGCAGACGAGATCGACCGATGGAGCGAGAACCTCTCGGCGTCGGCGAACACCTATGCCGAGAACGAGGGCGCTGCCGAGAGGGCGTTCGGCGGATGACTATCGGCTACGACGATGTTCGCAAGTGGAACGCTGACGAGCTCGACACGGCGGCCACCACCCTGCGTGGGAAGCGGGACGAGCTCGTCGGGCTCCAGGACGAGCTCGACGACGCCAGGAGGTTGCCGGACTGGCACGGCACCGCCGGCGAGCAGGCGCGCGGTTCGCTGGGGGATACGCGGAACAAGGCCGAGACCCTGACCGCGGAGCTGTCTGCCGTCGAACGCGCGCTGCAAACGGCGTCGGACGACGTCGCCGCCCTGATGACCCGGGTCTCCAACAACGACTCCCTCGCCGCCAGCTACCAGTTCGGCATCTCCGCCGACGGCACCGTCGTGGACAACCAGCCCGCCGACACCTCCGCGCCGAGTTCGCGGTTCGAGGCCGAGGAACGCGCCGCCGCCCAACGGCACCGCGCGGAGATCAAGGGGCAGCTGGAGCAGGAAACCCGGGCGATCCTCACCGAAGCGAACCGCATCGACGTCACCCTCGCGCGGGTGCTGCAGCTCGCGAAGGACGGCCAGGTCAGCGACCACGGAGCGACCACCCTGGCCGACGCCAGGAATGCCGGCGTGCTCGAAGCCCAGGTGGCCGAGATGGAGCAGTCGCTGCGAGACGCCGGGCTGCTGACCGGGCCGCCGGCGTCCGGCCACTACCGGCAATGGCTCGAGAACGCCGTACGCAGAGGCGTGTCGATCGACACGATCAAGCAGATCGCCGCCGATCACCACATCAGGCCGGAGGACTTCGCGATCCTCGACGGCATGGAGGAGATCCGCGAGGACGAGGACGGCAACGGGATCTCCAAGTCGTACTTCCTGATGCCGACCGACATCAGCGGAGACGACGCCGCCAAGGCGGTGCGGATGACCTACATCCTGAACGCGGGCACCGACTACGGCACCGAGGGGGAGTCGACCGACTTCGGCCCCACCCCGTACGGATCCGAGGAACTGCAACGAATCGTCGACCGGCAACGGGACAACGACTGGAGCTACAACGACGACGTGGGGTTCGTGCACGACAACGGTGGCCGGCTGGTGACCACCCCGAACGGCATGATGATGGGCCTGGGCGGGAACCTCATCCAAGATCAGTTCAGCCAGCGGGGCGGCACGACCTGGGGCGACACGTTCATGCTGAACATCGACGACCCGCAGGATCCCGCGCAACAGCTTCGCGAGGTGGCCGGCTCGGGCCACGCGTGGTACGACGGCGACGGCGGCCCGCAACGGGGCGATCTCGACATGGACCGGCTGCTCCACCACGAGGAGCGCCACTCCCAGCAATGGGCGCGCGAGGGCTACACGGGCTTCCTCGCCTCCTACGCGTGGGAGCAGCTCACCGGCGGCAACGAGACCGAGGAAGACGCGGGACTGTCCGATGGCGGATATCGCTAGGTGGCCGCGCGTCGCCTGCGCCGCCCTGCTCGTGGCGTCGGTGACCGTGGCGTGCGACACCGAGGCGCAGTACGCGCCGTCCCTGCCGGCGGTGGCCGGGTTCCGGGTGGATGACGGCGTGCTGAAGGTGTGGACGGGCACCCCCTGCGAAGGCGTCACCGGCGTGACGTTGATCTTCGACTCCGGCACGTCGAAGAGCACGCAACAGACCTGGTCCGCACCACTGCCCGGGGTGTCGCTGGAGCGCATGGACCTGCTGGGGCCCGCCCAGGGATCGTCCCCGGACGACGCCGAACCCCTCCAGGTCAAGCAACCCCTGCCGGCGGACTACGACTGGACCAAGGCCGAGTCGATCAACTTCGCCGTCGACGGCCCGAAGGCGAACGGTGCCCGGGTCGACGTCGCCCCGCTGCTCGCCGAGTCGGCCCAGCATCCGTCCGGGAGCTACCTGTTCGGCCAGAGCGGCTGGATGGACGCCTCGGACGTACGGCGGGAGAACCAGAAGTCGTTCCTGACCATCTGCACTCCCGACCCGGAGTGACGGCATGAACGCCATCGGATAGCAAGGCGCGGGTGGCCCGACGACACGGCCTCACCGTCCGGGAGAATCTGGGGGAGACATGAGTTCGCCGCTTCGACCGCACTGGCAGGGAAACCAGCGGTCCGAACACTGGCCGCCGCTGGCCGGCCCGCCGGCTGGCCGGCGGAAGCGCTGGCCGTGGCTGCTGCTGGTTGTCGCTGCGGCCGCCGCGGTGGCAGTGCCGCTCGTGCTTGTCGGTGGCGACGATCAGCAGCAGCCACAGCCAGGGACGGTGACCGAGCGCGGTGACTCGTCGACGCCGGCAGGCGTTCCTGAGCAGCCGGAGAAGACACCGCGGCCGAAGGACCGGGACCCGGACGCAGTCGCAGCGGCGTTGCGCCAGCTAGATCCGTGCAAGCTGCTCGACCTGGGCGTAGCGAAGAAGCGAGGTCGGCCGGACGCGGTCACGATCCGCAAGGGATCCAGCGAGTGCCAGCTGGTATCCAGTCCCGACTACGACCCGGCGTTCGACCCCGGCCTCAAGCTCCGCGTCGGCGTCGATTCGGATCAGATAACCCGCTACAGCACTACGCCGCTGACGCTCGCCGGGTCCAAGGCCTACGAACAAGCCAGTAGCGACACCGAGAAGTTCTCGAGCTGCAGCGTCCTGATCCCGGTCAGCTTCGTGCGGGCGATCGAGCTCAGCTACATGTTGCTCGACAAGGCCGAGCTGTGCCCGATCGTCCGGCAGTATGCCGCCGGCACGGTCGCGAAGCTGCGGAACCCCGACGCCGTCGCCGTGGCCGACCACGAGGGTGACGTCGAGCCGCAACGTCCGCTGTTGTACGGCGCGGACGAGAACGACACCGGCGCGGTGGGTGACTGCGTGGACCTCCCCGTTAGCGGCGGTCTCAAGGACTGCGAGCCTTACCACGAGGTCCGGGTCCCACCGAAGCCCGACGACATCATGGCGGCGCCCAGCATCAACCAGAACGTGCAGTGCGCGGTGTTCGAGGACGCTGTGCAAAACGTGTTCGGCAAGGACTTTTCACCGGTCACGTGGGGGGAACACTGCTTCTTCGTCGACCCTACGCACGTGATCGACATCAGGGTCAATGTCGATGCCGGCAACCGGCCGTCGGACTACGGCCGTGGCCGGCTGTACAGCGACCGCGAGGAGACCGAGGTCGCCGGCCTGCCTGCGGTGACGTTCTGGAACGAGCGCAAGAGCGAGTTCGACATCTACCTGTCGCCGAACGACAACCTCGACCAGGCCGGCAACCTGCACATCGCGCTGAACGCGCACGGTGGTCGAGGCACGTTGGCGTCCAGCCTCGACGCGACGGTGACGCAGGAGCAAATCACTCAGGCGACCGAGGTCATGACGCAGGTGGTCGACGCCTACTTCCGCTGACCTGGCGCACAATGCACGGCCAGACCACTCACCGCGCGCCGACGAAGACGACGATGTGGGGTTCGTGCACGACAACGGTGGCCGGCTGGTGACCACCCCGAACGGCAGATGGTCGTTCCTGACCATCTGCACTCCCGACCCGGAGTGATGGCATGGACAGCTCGCTACGGACGGCGCTGCGGCGCGTCGTGCTCGGTGCGTTCGCCTGCGTCGTCGCGTTGATCGTGCTGCTCCTCGGCCAGGCGGCGCTCAGCGTCACCGGCCTGTCCTTCGACCCGCACGGCTACGGCATTTTCGCCGGGATCCTCCTCGCCGCGGTACTCGTGCCCGTCGCACTGACGCTGTGGGCCCTGTACCGGTCGATGCGCCGACGCGGCAACTGACGACGGGCCCGGCCGTCAGCTCGGCGGTGGGTCGCGCAGCGAGCATCAGCGTTGCTCGAGGGTGACCGAGCACTGGGCCGCCGAGGGCCCTGGTCGGCGCCAAGAGCGCTGTGCCGCTGGCGAGCAGCCCGCGATCGACAGGGCGTCGAGCGCCTTCATCCTCAAACTCGCCGCGTGCTCGCGGTTCCGGCGACGATCCAGGAGGAGTGGGCGCTGTGGGACCAGCTGTCCATGCTCCAGCAGATCGGGGCCGGGCCGTTCTGACCGTCAGTCGGTGACGTCGTCGGGGAGCGCGGCCAACTCGGCGCGGACGTCCTGCGCGGCGGGCATGCCGAGCTGGCCGTACAGCTCGGCCGCCTGGCGGTAGTGCACGCGGGCGAGTTCGGCGTCGGACCGGTGGCTGCGGGCGATGCCGCGGTGCGCCCGCGCCTGCTGGTCCGCGACGTTGGTGCGAAGCGCCGCGGCGAGCGCGCTGGCGTGGTGGGCCCGGGCCGGCGCCTCGTGTCCGGCGGCGTGGCTCGCCTCGCCGAGCCCGTTGAGCGACCAGACCTGCCCGTCGACCTCGCCGTACTCGCGGAACAGCCGCAGCGCCTGCTCGTGCAGGCGCGTGGCGTTGGCAGGCCGGCCGCGCTGGGTCTCGGTGCCGGCGAGGCCGTAGATCGCCCAGCCCTCGCTCGTGCGGTGCCCGAGCCGGCGGAACAGGCTGATGGCCTGGCGGCACAGGTCCGCGGCAGCGGCCGGATTCCCGGCGGCGGCCGTCAGCTCGCCGAGACCGGTCAGCGCCCAGGCGACCCCGAACTCGTGGCCGGCCCGGCGGTGCAGCTCCAGTGCTCGACCCAGGTGCGTGGTCGCCGCGTCGTGCCGTCCCAGCCGCGTCTCGACGGTGCCCAGCCGGGTCAGCGCGTGCGCCTGACCGGTCTGGTCGTCCGCGTCGCGGAACCGCGCGAGCGCGTGCGCGTAGTGCTTCGCGGCGGCGGCGTACCGGCTGGCGCGCTCGTCGATCGAGCCGAGGTTGCCGAGCACTCCGGCCTGCCCGACCGGGTCGTCCTCGGCGGCGTGGAGGCGAAACGCCTCGGCCAGCTGCGCGGTCGCGAGGTCCTGGCGGCCGGCCTGGATGTGCAGCGTGGCGAGCGCGTTGAGGGCGCGGGCCTCCCCGGCACGGTCACCGATGTCCCGCGCCGCGTCGCGGGCGTGACCGTGGATGGTCAGGCCGGCGATGCCGTGCCCGCCGTCGAGGTAGCGGAACAGGGTCGCCGAGAGCCGGACCGCGTGGTCCTGCCAGCCGTGCGCGACGCCGTGGGCGGCAAGCGCCACCAGGGTGGGCAGCTCGGCGTCCAGCCAGTCCCGCGCGGCAGCCGGATCGGCGAGGTCCGGCGCCGCGGTGGTGCGCTGGGGGACCGCCGGACGGCGGCGGGCTTCCCCGGGGTACAGCCGGTCCATCGCTGCCGCGGCGACGCCGAGGTAGTGGTCGAGCAGGCGGCCGATCGCGGCGCGCGCCTGGGCCGGTTCGCCGGCCAGGCTCGCGGCGTAGGCGCGCAGCAGGTCGTGCATGCGGTACCGCTGGACGCCTGTCGCCTCGACCAGATGCGCCCGGACCAGCGCGTCCAGCAGGGACCGCACCTCGTCGAGGGCGACGTCGACGAGCGCGGCCAGCGCGTAGGCGTCGAACGTCGCCGCGGGGTGCAGGCCGAGCATGGCGAACGCATGGGCGGCCGCCGGCTCGAGGTGCTGCAGCGACCAGGAGAACACCGCGCGCACGGCGGCCCGCTGATCGCTGCCCGCGCTGAGCAGGTCCAGGGCGCGCTGCCGCTCGTGCAGCTCGGCGAGTAGGTCGGCCAGCGTGCCGGACGGCCGGGACACCGCGAGCTCGGCGGCCAGGCGCAACGCGAGCGGCAACCGGGCGCACCGCTGCGCGAGCGCGGCACTGGCACCGGGTTCGTCGTCCACCCGGGGACCGATGAGGCGGCGCAGCAACGCGATGGCGTCGGGCGCGGGCAGCTGCTCGAGTGCGACCCGCCGGGCCCCGTGCAGCGCGATGAGGCCGGCGAGGGAGTCCCGGCTGGTCACCACGACCAGGCAGGTCGAGCCGCCGGGCAGCAGCGGACGGAGCTGGTCGACGGACGCCGCGTTGTCCAGCATGATCAGCATCCGGCGGCCGGCCAGCTCGCTGCGACACCTGGCGGCGCGCACGTCCAGCCGCAGCGGGATCTGCGTTGCGTCCACGCCGAGCGCGGTGAGGAACGCGGCGAGCGCGTCGGCGGGTGCCACCGGCCGTTCGGGGTCGTAGCCGCGCAGGTCCACGTAGAGCTGCCCATCGGGGAACCGGTCGAGTACCCGGGTGGCCCAGTGCACAGCCAAGGCCGTCTTGCCGACGCCGGCGGTGCCGGTGACGCAGACGATCGTCGACCCGCCCGCGGTGGTGTCGAGCATCCCGCCGAGTAGCCCGTCGAGCTCGGCCAGCTCGCCGGCGCGTCCGGTGAACGCGGCCACGTCGGCGGGAAGCTGTGCGGGCACGGTCCGCGCCGCGGTGGCCAGCGGCAGGTCGTGGCGCAGCACGGCTTCGTGCACGGCCCGCAGTCGCGGCCCGGGATCCGCGCCGAGCTCGTCACGCAGCCCGCGGCGGATGTGGTCGTAGCGCCGGAGGGCCTCCGCTGCCCGGCCGGCGGCGTAGAGCGCGCGCATCAGCGTGGCGGTCGCGGTCTCCAGCAGCGGATGCTCGTCGGCCAGCTCGGTGAGCCGGCCGAGCACCGCGTCCGCGTTGCCGATGCGGATCTCCGCCGCCGCCCACGCCACCACCGCGTCGACGTACTCGGCCCGCACGCTGTGCCGGATCCGCTCGGCCCACGATCCCGTCGGCCCGGACAGCGGGTCGCCGCGCCACAGCCCCAGCGCCGCACGCAGGCTGGCCGCCCGGACGTGGTCGTCGATTTCCGCCGGCCGGGCGCTTTCGAGCAACGCGCGGAACCGCAGCAGGTCGACACGGTGCGGGTCGACGTCGAGGCGGTAGCCGCCGGCGTCCCGGACGAGCGGCTGGTCCTGCCCGCCACCGGCCGCCGCGGCGGCCTGCGCGAGAGAGCGTCTGATCCGGGCGATGTGCGCCTGGAGGGACCGCCTCGCCTGGCGCGGCGGGGCGTCCCCCCATACGCGGTCCACCAGCGTGTCCACGAGGACCGTGCGGCCGGCATCGATCGACAAGGCGGCCAAGGCTGTTTGCTGCCGCGGCTCTCCTACGGGGAACTCGTGACCGGCAGCGTGGATCTGCACCGTGCCCAGAATGTGAAGTTCCAACAACACGACATTACCGCACGGTTGGCGGCCGCCAATTGGACTTTTGACCTCGACCGCAACACATCCACAACTCTTTCCGAGCGGCCGCGGGCGACCCTTCTGGCATTGGCGCACCAGCTGGGGAGGATGGATGCGGAAGCTGATCATCACGGTGGCGTTCACCGCCGGCTTGCTTGCCGGCTGTGCGGCGGCTCCCGGGCCCGAGGTGGCGCCGCCGGATCTGTTGCGCAGCGCGGACCTCCGCCTGCCGCTGGACGACTACCTGTTCTCCCCGGCCGAACTGCGTGAGCTCAGCGCGGCCCGGGTGCTCCTGATCCGGCGGTGCATGACCGCGGCGGGCCTCGACTACCCGTCGCGTGCCGACTCGGCGCCGATGGGCCCCAGGACCTGGAACGAGCGCCGCTACGGCATCACCGACCCGGACCTCGCCGCGGTGGACGGCTACGGGCTCGGCGACCGCGAGCCGGTCGCCAGGCCGGCACCGCGGCTGGACGCGGAACACCGAGCGGCGCTGGACGGTCCGCGGGGATGCGCGGTCCGGGCCGGCGAGGAGCAGCGGCGTGGCGCCCCGGAGCTCGATCGTGATCTTCCGCGCCGGCTGACCGCGGAGAGCTTCGCCCGTTCGCGCCGCGATCCGGCGGTCGTGGCCGCCGTCGGCGAGTGGTCGGAATGCATGCGCGCCAACGGGTTGCGCTACCCCGACCCGCTCGCACCGCCGGCGGACCGCCGGTTCGCCGGGCCGGGCGAACCGGCCGACGTCGAGATCACGACCGCGACCGCGGACGTCGAGTGCAAGCGGGCCACCAACCTGGTCGGCGTGTGGTTCACCGCCGAGTCGGCGATCCAAGCCGGCCTGGTCGCGGACAACCGCGCCGAACTGCGGCGGATCCGGCAGGCCAACGACGCCGAGCTGGCGCTGTCCCGGCGGCTGGTCAACCCCTGAGCCGGCGCGGCCGACCGGCCGCGTGGAAACAGAGATCGGAGTGAATCGATGCGAAGAGCCATGTCCAGAGCCGGAATCGTGCTCGGCGCGCTGGCGCTAGCCGTCGGCGCGATGGCGGGAACGGCGGCGGCCGCACCCGCCCCCGTCACCCCCGACGTCGCGAACGTCACGGACGGCGCGGCGACCGGTGACGGCAAGGTGCCGAGCCCGGTGAAGAAGCCCGGCGACGCCACCACCGACATCTCGCCGGGCAACGGCGCCTGCGAGGTGTTCGAGTTCTGCCTGTTCCGGCTGAACGGGTTCCAGGGCAGCCTGGCCGACATCTTCCTGAACGTGCCGGACCTCGCCGGAGCCATCTACCCCATGTGGGGTCCCGGTTTCGGCGAGCCCATCTCGAACAACAGCCAGAGCGCCTTCAACGGTGACCCGGACCTGTTCGTGATCACCTGCACCGACCCCGGCTACAGCGGCCAGTGCGGTTTCGTCCCACCGCTCAACGGCGGTGACTTCCTGCCCGACTACTTCCTCAACGTCGAGTCGTTCTTCTTCACCTCGTAGGCCGGCGCGGAAACCGGGGACAGGCGAACCGGCCGAGCGATCCTCGGTCGGTTCGCCCGTCCCGGTGAAATCACGTCGACCACCTAGCATGGCCGGCGTGAACGCGGAGCAGCCGTGCAGCGGGTGATCGTGACCGGCATGACCGGGGCCGGCAAGACGACGCTGGCGCGTGAGCTGGGCAGGCGCCTGGGCCTGCCGTTCACCGAGTTGGACCAGCTCGCGTTCGAGCCGGGCTGGCGGGAGCGGGCGGCCTACGCGGACGACGTCACCGCGCTCACCAGCGCGCAGCGGTGGGTGGTGGATTCCTACGGCGCGCCATCGGTGCGTGAGCTGCTCTGGCGGCGCGCGGACACCGTGGTATGGCTCGACTTCTCCCGAACAGTCGTGACCCGCCGCGCGCTGGGGCGTTCGCTGCTGCGGAGCCTGCGCCGCGACCGGATCTTCAACGGCAACGTCGAGACCTGGCGGGAGTGGCTCTCACCCGACCACCCCGTGCGCACCGCCTGGACCGGACACGCCGCTCGACGGTCCTACCTGGACAGTCAGGTGAACGAACACGAGCACCTCACCGTGGTTCGACTGCGCCGGCCGAGGCAAGCGGCGGCCTGGCTACGCGACCTGCGTGCACCACCCTTCGGGCGAGACCAGGTCAATTTCGTTCAAGACCGCGCCCGCCCGGATGGCTAGCGTTCGGAGGGCGTCGGCCACGCCGTCAGGTGACTGGCCGACGACGCCTGCCCGCGTGTAGTGGTCCGGAGGTGAAGGCTGTTGCCTGGGGGAAGCCGGAGCGAAACCAGGTCTGCTGGGCGGGTCCAGCTGGTGCCGGTCAACGAGGTGTTGCCCGGCGACTCACCGCGGGTCCGCGGGGAGGACGCGGAACACGTGCGGATCCTCGCGGAGTCTCCGGACGAGCTCCCGCCGATCGTGGTCCAACGCGCCACGATGCGGGTGATCGACGGCATGCACCGGTTGCAGGCGGCCATCGCCCGTGGCGACCGGGAGATCGAGGTCGAGTACTACGACGGCAGCGCGGCGGACGCGTTCGTGCGTGCGGTACGCGAGAACACCGGCCATGGCCTGCCGCTGTCCCGGGTGGATCGAGAGGCTGCGGTGAAGCGAATCATCGGGACGCACCCCAGGCTGTCCGACCGCGCGATCGCCGATGTGGTGGGCTTGAGCCCGCCGACCGTCGGCTCGATTCGCCGGCGGTGGACCGGCACGAATGGACAGTCGAAGGTCAGGGTCGGCCGCGATGGCAGGGTGCGGCCGCTCAGCGCCGTCGACGGTCGCCTGCGCGCGAGCGAGTTGATCTCCGCGAAGCCGGGCGCTTCCTTGCGGGAGGTCGCGCGAGCCGCGAACGTCTCCGTCAGCACGGCACAGGACGTGCGGAAGCGGGTGGATCGGGGGGAGCACCCGGTTCCCGGCCGGTCCAGCGCGAGTCCGGCGGACCGGCAGCCGCGCCGGTCTCGCAGGTCGAGCGTGCACGACCCGGACGATCGCATGGCAGCGGCTCTCGAGATATTGCGCCGGGACCCGTCGCTGCGCTTCACCGACGCCGGTCGCGCGCTGCTGCAGTGGATGGGCGTGCTCTCGATCCGCGACGAGCGTGCCGTCGATGCCGTTCCCGAGTACCTGACGGAGATGACCGTGGCGCTGGCCCGCCGATGCGCCGAAGCGTGGACGCGACTGGGAGACGATCTCGAGAAACGCCAGCGGGACAAGGCGTGCTCGTGAGCCGAGACATCCTCCGGCTCACGAGAACGTCGCGTCCATCGACGGCGTTTCGGTGAACGGCACCCGGAGAGCCGCGGGTAGGGGACCCTCTGTTCACCGCTATGGCCGACGACGCTTCGTGATCTTGAAGCTAGGTTCAGAGGTGTTCGGGTGAACGCTACTGAGGAGAGCCTGCATGCCTATTCCGACCGAGCCGATCGGCAGCATTCCCCGCCCCCGGTACCTGCTGGACGGGATGGCCGGTCTGGCGGCGGGCACGACCGACCAGGCCGCCGTGGACGCGTTGGTGGATCGGGCGCTGGCGGAGACCATCGAGCGGTTGGCGGCCACCGGGTCACCGGTGCTCACGGATGGGGAGCAGGGCAAACCGAGTTTCGCCACCTACCCGTTGAGCGGGGTGGACGGGCTCGCGCCCGACGGGGCCGTCATCCCGTTCGCCGACGGGCACACTCGCCAGCTGCCCCGCCTGACCGGCGGGCCCTTTCGCTACGGCGCCTTCGCGACGGCCTACCTGGCCAAGGCCCAGCAGCTCACCGGACAGCCGGTCAAGCAACCGGTGATCGCCCCGTCCGCGTTGAGCCTGCTCTACCCGGCCGACGGGATCGCCGACTACCCGCGGGAGACGTTCCTCGCCGATCTGGCCGACCAGGCCGAGGCCGACATCCGGCAGTGCCTGGACGCCGGGGCGGCGTCGGTGCAGCTGGACTTCACCGAGGGCCGGCTCTCGCTCAAGCTCGACCCGTCCGGCGGTGTGCTGGGTCAGTTCATCGCGTTGAACAACACCGTGCTCGACCGGTTCACGCCGGCGGAACGGTCCCGGCTGGGCGTGCACACCTGTCCCGGTGGCGACCAGGATTCGGCGCACAGCCTGGATGTCGACTACGCCGGGCTGCTCCCCGAGCTGTTCCGGTTGAACGCCGGCTCGTTCTACCTCCAGCTCGCCAGCGAGCCGGACCCGGTGCGGGTGCTGGAGATCGTGCGTGACCACTCCCGTGACGACCAGCGGATCTTCGTCGGCGTCATCGACCCGATCGACCCCCGGGTGGAGACCCCCGAGGAAGTACGCGACCGCGTGCTGCAGGCGGCGCGCTACATCCCCGTCGAACGACTGGGCACCTGCGACGACTGCGGGTTCTCCCCGTTCGCCGACGACACCTCCACCTCCCGCGACACCGCGTTCGCCAAGATCGAGGCCCGCGTGCGGGGAACCCAGCTGGCGGCCGAGCAACTGGGCGCCTGACCGGAAAGGACACGTGCCGTTCCGCGGCACACTGCTGTTCACGAGTCCCTTGTGGACAGCGGTGCGGTGATTGCCGGCTGCGACGAGCGAAAACCCGCGTGCCGCCAGGCGGAACGCTTCGTTGAGGGCATAGCGTTTGGGCTCCGGTCGAACCCGTTGTGGCCCGGCATCGTTCTGCCTGGCCGGGAGGAGCCAGGTTCAGTCCTTGTGGATCGAGCAATCGTCCGAGAGGCTGGCGGGATGTAGTGGTCGCGTGGACAGGCTCCGCCCAGCGTCATGCAGGTTGCGTGCGTTCTTCGTGGAGCAGCAACAGATCTGGGGCGATGTGAGCCGGCGATGGGTCGAGTTCCGCAAGCTTGATCGGCCACCGCCCCAGGATGATCCGGCGGCAACCTCGGGCGGTCAGTGAGCAACCCGCAAACAAGTCAGGCCCCGCCGAAGCGGGGCCTGACTTGCGTATTCAGTTGTGGTCGAAACCGAGCCAGACGTCAGCTCGCGTCACGGTGGACGAAGTTCTCCAGCGAGATCGTCAGGTCACCGCGATTGTCGCGGTGCCGCAGGCAGTAGTTCGTCGGGAACCAGCCCGACTCCTGGAACGAGCCCGGCAGCTTGAAGTTGAAGCATGCGTCCTCGATCGCCCCGCTGCGCAACCCGGCGAACCAGTCGTGGGTGACCATCGGCTCGAAGAAGGTCGTCTTCGTGTTCCAGGTGCCGTAGATCCACGTGTGGGTGAACGGCTGACCGTTGAACTCCGGCCCGGTCGGATCGACCAGGTGGTTGCCCATGGCCGGCTCGACAGCGTCCACGTCGATGAAGTCCGGCGCGATGTACTTCGCGTCGGGCAGCTTCTTGCCCAGCGCGTAGTCGTCGCAGTTCACCAGCGCCGGGCAGGGCCCCACCCGGATCGCGGTCCGCTCGGCGTCCGTGCCGGTGTAGAAGTGCACGTCGAAGTGCGGCACGTTGTAGACGCCAACCGGGATGTGCCCGTGGGGGTTCCAGTTGGCGAGCAGGTAGGTGAACGGTGTGTCGGCTTGATCCTTGAACGCCCCGTTGAGTTCGAGCTGGTTCTCGTACCCGCCGGTGCACTCGGTCACCGGGTCGGTCGTGCCGTTGCCGTCCTTGTCGAAGCACCACTTGCCCTCGGTGGGCATTTCGGTAGGCAGGCCGTCGAGAGCGCCGTCGGTCATGACCAGCCCGATCGACACCGGGCGGGACCCTTCTCGCTGGCTGTAGGCGGTAATCTCGCCGTTGCCAAGCCCGGTCCGCTCGCCGTACTCCGCACACACACCGCGGTAGGACGGGGTGTCCCTGACGAGCCGATCCACCTCCGCGCGCGGACGCCGCACTGTCTGCTCTTGGCCGGATGCCGCCGACGAGACCAGGCAGACCTGTTCCTGCCGTCCTCCAGCCGCGCTGGCCGACGACGACGGCACGACGGCAGCTGCCACTGCTAAGGGGACGGCGGCCAGGGCGGCCAGCCGGCGTAGGTTCATTGTTGCCTCCTGTGATCGGTTGTTTACAGCAGTGGAAGTCCGCGCCACCATACCTGGATGATCGCCATACCTTCGTCGCTTTGCTGGAAGTGGGCGTGATCGCCAGCATCGAACCCCGGGGGAGCGGCCGGGATCGAAGGATTTCGATCTGCACGTTGCTGTCCTGCGCCAACGCCCGGGCTGACGGCGTTGATCCGTGTGCGCCGCTTGACGCTGAGGGTGGCGGCTCACCTGAGCCCGCACGCGCGGATCAGCGGTCTGGCCGATGTGGACGGCGCGCATCTGGCCGATGTGGACGGGGCGCATCTGGCCGAAATGCTTACTGTGAACGCCAAGCGCGAGCCCTTCCGCGGCCACGGTCTCGAAAGGGGAGGCTTCTGAACCGATCGAGAAAGTGGTCGTCCGTGTGTGACTTAATCACCCTTTCTCGCCCAGACGCGTTACCCTCCTTTCGGAGGGATCGCCGTAGCGGGCAGACTCCGCTACCCTCCGTCATCTGCAGTGAGGCTTGTTCGTCAAAGCATGAAAGGAGCACGCCCAATGATCTTGCGTGTGCTTCCCAGTGGTGGGAGCTGGGGAGTGCCGTACGGGCGTGTCACCTGTGGGGGCGCCCAGGGGGACCAAGTCTTCACTGGGGTACCTGTCCGTTCGAGCTGGCGGCTACCGGCTCGACAACCAGGGAGAGTGCGTGGGAGTGCCCGACCCGACTGATTTCCCACCTCGTGCCGGCATGAGTGCCGACTATGGTGCGGCCGCGCCCCAGCAGAACCCGGGCTACCGCCATCCTGCGTCGGCGCCGCCAGCGAACGTGATGAAGCGCGGCATGCGCCTCAGCATGCGCAACTGGCGACTGCGCACCAAGGTCATCACCGTCATCGTCGTCCCGACGCTGACGGCACTGGTGCTGGTCGGCCTGCGCGCCCAGGACAACCTGGACCGCGCCGCCGACTTCCGCGCGACGGTGAGCCAGGTGGAGCTCGCCCGCAACGTCACCAGCGTGGTGCACGAGCTGCAGAAGGAACGCACCCTCGCCGTGGCCCGGATCGCGGGGAACCGCGAGGGTTCGCGAACCGAGCTGGACACCCAGGTCAACCTCGTCGACCAGGCGGTCAACTCGGCCCGGTCGGCGGCTTCGTCGCTGGAGACCGATGACGAGGCGGCGAAGAACCGCTACAACATCGGCCTGCGCAAGCTCTCCGAGCTGGCCTCGATCCGCGGCACCGTGGAGCAGGACAACTACCCGGACGCAGCGCTGTTCGGCGCGTACACCGGTGTGCTCGACGCGCTGATCCAGCTCGGCCGGGAGATCAGCACCGCGGTCACCGACCGGGACCTGCTCCGTGAGAGCTCGATCATCCAGTCGATCTCCGAGGCCAAGGAAGACATCGGCCGGGAGAACTCGATCCTGCAGATCGCGGCCGCACGCGGCGTGTTCTCGGCCGATCTCCTGCAGCGCCTCCGCGACGCGCAGTCCAGTTCGATCACCAAGCTGGCCGACTTCCGCGGGAACGCCTCGCCCATCCAGCAGCAGTTGTTCAACGAGACCGTCTCCGGTCCCAAGGTGTACAACCGCCAGCAGCTCAAGGCGCGGGCCGTCGCCGCCGCGGAGGCCTCGACGCCAGACCGGGCGGTGGACCTGGGCATCGACGAGGCCGAACTGACCAACGACGGCTTGGCGACGCTCGAGAGCATGCGCACGGTGGAGACCAAGCTGCTCGACGACCTGCGCGACAACGCCAACGTGCTGGCCGACGCGGCCACGCAGTCCGCGTGGCGCGACTCGGTGGCCGTGCTGCTGGCGCTGCTCGTCGCGCTCGCCCTGATGACCGTGGTCACCCGGGCGCTGCTGAAGCCGCTTCGGGTGCTGCGCCGCGAGGCGCTGGAGGTCGCGAACCGCAGGCTGCCGGCCTCGGTGCAGCGGATCCTGGCCGACCCGGACCCGCAGGAGGCCGCGAAGCACGCGGTCGAGCCGGTGGCCGTGTTCACCACCGAGGAGACCGGCCAGCTGGCCCGCTCGTTCGACGCGGTCCAGGAGCAGGCGATCCTGATGGCGACCGAACAGGCGCTGCTGCGCGACAACATCAACTCCATCTTCGTCAACCTGTCCCGCCGGTCCCAGGCGCTGGTCGAACGCCAGCTGAACCTGATCGAGCGGCTGGAGCAGGACGAGCAGGACCCCGACCAGCTGGCGAGCCTGTTCGAGCTCGACCACCTGGCCACCCGGATGCGGCGGAACTCGGAGAGCCTGCTGGTGCTCTCGGGTACCGGCCTGTCCCGCCAGCTCAACCGCCCGGTGCCGGTCGCCGAGGTCGTCGGCGCCGCGGTGTCCGAGGTCGAGCACTACACCCGGGTCGACGTCACCATCGCGCCCGAGGTCGCGGTGCAGGGCCGTGCGGTCTCCGACCTCGTGCACGTCATCGCCGAGTTGGTGGACAACGCCACCTTCTTCTCCGAGCCGGAGAAGCGGGTGACCGTGCGGATGGCCATGACCCGCAAGAAGGAACTGGCCATCCAGATCACCGACCGGGGCGTCAGCATGCCCGAGCAGGAGATCCAGGCGGCCAACGCCCGGCTGGCCGACCCGCCGGACCTGGACGTCGCGGTGACCCGGCGCATGGGTCTGTACGTGGTCGCCCGGCTGGCCAAGCGGCACAACATCACCGTGCGGCTGCGGGACAACGAGGACATCGAGGGCGGCCTGATCGCGCGGATCAACGTGCCGCCCGACCTGGTCCAGCCCATCGGCGCGCCGTCGCGGTCCATGTCGGCCACCTCGACGACCTCGTCGCTGGCGGCGGTCACCGTCGCCCAGAACCTCCCGGTGCGCAACGCCGGCATCGCGGGTGCGTTCGGCGCCCGGCGCCAGGATGGCGACACCAGCCAGTCCCGCACCCCCGAAGAGGTCGCCGGCTATCCGGCGTTCAGTCCCGGCGGCGAGCAGCCGGGACAAGCGACGACCGCGAACGGCTCCATCGAGCAGACGCTGGGCGGGCAGAACGGCCACACCGAGGGTGGTCCCTCGGCGCTGTTCGGCACGCCGTTGCCCGAGCCGCCGCGGCCGGCCGAGACGAGCTACCCGCAGCCGGGCGCGAACGCGATGCCGTATCCGCCCCCGGACACGCCGACCGAGCGGCTGCCGGTCTACGAGGCCGTGCTCTCCCAGTGGTTCGAGGCGCCCGATGCCGGAGCCACGCCGCCGCCGGCGGCGGAGAACGGCGCCGAGGACACGACCGTCGGGGAGCAGTCGCCGGAGACCGCCCCCAACGGCTGGTCCTCGCCCGGCGACGAGGGATGGCAAGCCGCGCAGGCCCTGGCGGACAAGGCCCCCGAATCGCAGACCACGAACGGTCTGCCCAAGCGGGTGCCCAAGGCACACCTCGTGCCTGGTTCGGCGGCACCGCAGCAGGCGGCGACCACCGCGGAGGCGCCATCGGCGGCTCCGCCACTGCCACCGCGCTCGGCCGAAGCCATCCGCCACCGCATGTCGAGCTTCCAACAGGGTGTTCGGCGCGGCCGGCACGCCCTCGTCGATGCCCACCCTGGTGACCAGTCCGGTTCCGAGGACGCCCGCAGAGACGAGGACACCCGCAGAGACGAGGAGCAGCCGTGACGACCCCGTCCGCCAATCAGCCCGGAAACTTCGGGTGGCTCATCACAGATTTCGTCCGCCAGGTTCCCGGTGTGGCGCATGCCGTCGTGGTGTCTGCAGACGGACTGCTCCTAGCCGGGTCCCAGGGCCTGCCGAGGGACCGCGCCGAGCAGCTCTCGGCCGTGTCCTCCGGCCTGGTCAGCCTCACCGCAGGCGCCGCGAGGTGCTTCGAGGCTGGCGGTGTCAACCAGACCGTGGTCGAGATGGACCGCGGCTACCTGTTCTTGTCGTCCATTTCGGACGGCTCGTGCCTCGCGGTGCTGGCCGCCCCGAACTGCGACATCGGTTTGGTCGCCTACGAGATGACTCTGCTGATGGAACGCGTGGGCCAGCAGATGACTCCAGAGTTGCGGGCCCAACTTGAGGGCGCACAGCGCAGGTAGGTCATGCGTACGGCGCGGCGGCGGCTTGAGCGGAGCGAACGATGAACGATAGATGCGCCCGGCTCAGGGATATGTGTACAAACGGCTACCGCGTGTCGGCGAGTCAGATCGGAGGCGAGTGAAGATGCCGGAGAAGGCTTGGGGTGACTTACCCGGGCATGACGTCGGCGACGCGTCCAGCCGGTTCCAGGGCGACGAGTTCCACGCCCGGCTGTTCGGCGGCCCCGCCGCGACGCTGTATGGCGACACGGGCATCCCCGCCCAAAGCGTGTGGGACAGCAAGGAAATCCCGGCGGTCGGCGGCAACGAGAACAGTGGGGCGGGTCCGTACCACGAGGGCGGCGGCTGGGGCAGCAGTGCCGACCTGTTCGCCGACCACACGGGTAGCCACGTGGCACCACCCACGCCGCAGGAAAGCACGCTGGTTCGCGCGTACTTCAAGACGGGCGGCCGGACCAAGCCGGACTACGACCTGGCGATCGAAGCTCTGGTCTCCACCAGCGAGCGGGGGATGGACCCGGACGCGTCGGTGCGGCAGGAGCACCGTTCGATCTGTGACCTGTGCATGGACACCAGGTCCGTCGCGGAGATCGCCGTCCACCTGAAGCTGCCGCTCGGTTCGGCCAGGGTGTTGATCGGTGACATGGCCGGCATGGGGCTCGTCTTGATCCATCAAAGCGGCATGGTCGTCGGCGACCGGCCCTCGATCGACTTCATGGAAAGGGTGCTCAGTGGTCTCCGCAGGCTCTAGTCCCCGCGGCACGCGCAACCCGACGCCGCAGCCCACGACCTCGGCGAAAATAGTCGTCGCCGGCGGATTCGGGGTCGGCAAGACGACACTTGTCGGCTCGGTGTCCGAGATCGTGCCGCTCACCACGGAAGCGGTCATGACCGAAGCCAGCGTGGGCGTCGACGACCTGTCGGCCACCCCGAACAAGGTCACCACGACCGTCGCGATGGACTTCGGGCGCGTGTCCCTGGACAGCGACCTGATCCTCTACCTGTTCGGCACGCCGGGTCAGCACCGCTTCTGGTTCATGTGGGACGACCTCGTGCGCGGCGCCATCGGCGCCGTGGTCATGGTCGACACCCGCCGTCTCGCCGACGCCTTCGCGTCGATCGACTTCTTCGAGGACCGCCAGTTGCCCTACGTGGTGGCGATCAACTGCTTCGACCAGGTGCTGCACCACCGGATCGAGGCCGTGCGCGACGCGCTCACCATCGAGCAGACGGTCCCAGTGGTCACCTGCGACGCGCGCAACCGGGAGTCCACCACGGAAACGCTCATCAAGCTGGTCGAGCACGCGATGCACCAGCGGATGTCCGCCCACGCCGGCTGATCGTCGGCGCCGTCCCTGACCTACCGACCTGGAGAGAATGTCTTGTCCCGCATACGGTTTCGACCTCTTGTGTTCCTGACCGTCCTCGCTTTCGTGCTAGCCGCCTGCAGCGAGGTCAAGAGCGAGGAGGGTGGTGCCGAAGGCGGCCCGATCAAGATCGGGTATGTGACCGCGCAGACCGGTCCGCTCGCGACGTTCGGGGAGTCCGACAGCTTCGTGGTCGGCCAGGTCAAGGAGCACTTCAACTCCATCGGCGGAATCACCATCGCGGGCAAGCAGCGCGACGTCGAGATCATCGTGCGGGACAGCCAGTCCGACCCCGAGCGGGCCGCGGACGTCACCGCCGACCTGATCCTCAAGGACAACGTCGACCTGATCGTTTCCGGGCACACGCCGGACATCGCCGTTCCGGTCGCGGACCAGGGTGAGGCCAACGGCGTTCCGGTCATCACGACGCTCGCCCCCTGGCAGCCGGTCTTCTTCGGGCGGGACGGCAATCCGGAGAAGCCCTTCAAGTGGACGTACCACTTCTTCTGGGGACTGGAGGACCTCGAGACCGTCTACCAGGACATGTGGAACGAGGTCGACACCAACAAGAAGGTCGGCGCGCTTTGGCCGAACGACCCTGACGGCAACGCCTTCGACGCCCCCAAGACCGGCTTCCCGGACGTCGTCAAGAAGAACGGGTACCAGATCGCCAAGTATGGTCACCACACGAACGGCGCCCAGGACTTCTCCGCCCAGATCGCCAAGTTCAAGGAAGAGGGAGTGGACATCCTTCTCGGGGTGCCGATCCCGCCGGACTTCACGACGTTCTGGAAGCAGGCCGCCCAACAGGGCTTCAAGCCGAAGTTCGTGACCGTCGCCAAGGCCCTGCTGACCCCGACCAATCTCAACGCGCTCGGTGACCTCGGGAACAACCTCGCCACCGAGGTGTGGTGGACGCCGTCGCACCCGTACAGCAGCTCGCTCACCGGCCAGACCGCGCAGCAGCTCGCCGACGCGTACACGGCGCAGACCGGCAAGCAGCTGACCCAGTTCGTCGGCTTCGTCCACGCGCTCTTCGAGGTCGCGGCAACGACCCTGTCCCGGTCGGACGGGACGAAGGAAGGCATCAGGAAGACCCTGTCCCGCCTGAAGACCGACACCGTGGTCGGGCCGCTGGACTGGACGAGCGGTCCGGTGCCCAACGTCGCCAAGACCCCGCTGGTAGGCGGCCAGTGGCGGCGGAACGCCGACAAGTCGTACTCGCTGGTCGTCGTGAGCAACAAGGAGAGCCCCGAGATCCCCGTCGGCGGCAGGGTCGAACCGCTGCGGTGACGATGCCGTTGCTGGACGCAACCGGTCTGGGCAAACGGTTCGGCCGTGTCGTCGTGGCCGAGGACGTGTCCTTTTCCGTGGCCGGGGGCGAGGTGCTCGGTGTCGTGGGACCCAACGGCGCCGGGAAGTCCACGCTGCTCAACCTGATCAGCGGCGTCCTCGCCCCCGAACAGGGCAGCATCCGCCTTGGTGGAGACGACGTGACCCGGCGGGGCGCGGCGGCCCGCGCCCGCGCCGGGATCGGCCGTACCTACCAGGTCCCGCGGCCGTTCGCGCAGATGACCGTGTTCGAGAACGCGCTCGTCGGCGCGACGTTCGCCGGCCGGCGCCGGGGGGAGGCGTCCACCCTCGCCCTCGACGCGCTGCGGCGGACCGGACTGCTGGCGCAAGCCAACGTGCCCGCGGGGAAGCTGCGGCTGCTCGAGCGCAAGCGGCTCGAGCTGGCCAGGGCGCTCGCCGGCCGGCCCGCGTTGCTGCTGCTCGACGAGATCGCGGGCGGGTTGGCCGAGCACGAGCTTCCCGAGCTCATCGGCATCGTGCGGGAGCTGCGGGACGAGGGCGTCGCCGTGATCTGGATCGAGCACGTCATCCACGCGCTGCTGTCGGTGGTGGACCGGCTGATGTGCCTGGCGGAGGGACGGGTGCTCGCCATCGGCGACCCGCACGAGGTGCTGGGCAGCCAGCTGGTACGCGACGTGTACCTCGGCACCGACCCCGACCTGGAGGTCGCCCAGTGACCGGCTTGGCGCCGGGAGGGACGCTGCTGGACCTCGTCGGCGTCGACGTGCACTACGGCGACTTCCAAGCGATCTACGGCGTCAGCCTCGCGTTGGCCGAGGGCGAGACCGTGACCGTGCTCGGCGCCAACGGCGCGGGCAAGTCGACGTTGCTCAAGGCCATCACCGGGGTGCTGCCCGTCACCGCCGGCGACCTCCGCTACGACGGCAGGTCCCTGCGTGGCATCCCCGTGCACAAGCGGGTCGGCATGGGCATCGCGCTCGCACCCGAGGGACGCCGGCTCTTCCCCTCCCTCACCGTCGAGGAGAACCTGCTCGTCGGCGGTCACCGTGCACGGCCGGGTCCCTGGAACCGGGGATCCGTCTACGAGCTGTTCCCGATGCTGCGTCCACTGCGGAAGCGACCCGCGGGCGTGCTCTCCGGTGGTGAGCAGCAGGCGGTGGCCATCGGTCGGGCGCTGATGAGCAACCCGCGGCTGCTGCTGCTCGACGAGGTCTCCCTCGGGCTGGCGCCGATCGTCGTCAAGCAGCTCTACGCGGCTCTGCCGGCCATCACCGCGTCCGGCGCCACGGTCCTGGTCGTGGAGCAGGACATGCGGCAGGCCATGGCCGTCGCGGACCGGGTGCACTGCCTACTCGAAGGACGTACGGCCCTCGAGGGCCCGGTCTCGGACGTCACCGCGGACCAGGTCGCGAGTGCCTACTTCGGCTCGATCACGGATGCCGTGTCGTGACCCTGGTCAATGCGATCGTGCAGGGGATCCTGCTCGGCGGAATGTACGCGCTGTTCGCCACCGGGCTCTCGCTCATGTTCGGGGTGATGCGCGTCGTCAACCTCGCGCACGGCGACTTCGCGGTGCTGGGCGCCTTCTTCGCCCTGGTCCTCGTCAACTCCGCGGCGCTCTCCCCGTTGGTCACGTTGCTCATCGTCGTTCCGGTCATGGCCGCGTTCGGGTACCTGCTGCAGCGCGGCGTGCTGCAGCGCACCGTGGTGGAGAGCCCACTGCCCGCGTTGCTCGTGACCTTCGGGTTGTCGATCGTCATCCAGAACCTGTTGCTGGAGCTCTTCTCCGCCGACCAGCGCCGGCTGCAGCTCGGCAGCTTCGAGACCGGCAGCTTCCAGCTCACCGATGACCTCGCGATCGGCTACTTCCCCGCCATGGTGTTCGCGATCGCGGTGGCGCTGCTGGTCGGGCTGTCGCTGTTCCTCGGCCGTACCCGGCTCGGGCGGTTGATGCGCGCCACCAGCGACGACCAGGAGACGGCCCGGTTGATGGGCGTGGACAGCCGGCACATGTACGCGCTCGCCACCGCGATCGCGTTCGCCACGGTGGCGCTGGCCGGTGTCCTCAACGGCGTGCAGACCAACTTCAGCCCGGCGGCCGGCCCGACCCTGCTCATCTTCGCGTTCGAGGCGGTGATCATCGGTGGGCTCGGGAACCTGTGGGGCACCCTGCTCGGCGGGGTCGTGCTCGGCGTGGCGCAGAACATCGGCGCCTGGATCGAACCCGCGCAGCAGGTGCTGGCCGGGCACCTCGTCTTCCTTCTGGTGCTGGCACTCCGGCCGCAGGGGCTGGTCGCGAAGGGAGCTCCGGTATGACCGAGCCCGTGACCATCCGGCGAGCCACCAGGTCGACCAGGGTGAGCGGCGGCCTGCTCACGTTGGGTGTGGTCGCGCTGGCGATGCTGCCCTACATCGTGGTGCCCAGCCAGGTCTTCGGGCTCATCGACCTGTTGGTGTTCATCGTGCTGGCGACCATGTGGAACCTGCTCGCCGGGTACGGCGGCATGGTCTCGGTCGGGCAGCAGGCCTACATCGGGATCGGCGCGTACGGCCTGGTCTACCTCGCCGACCAGCTGGACGTCGACCCGTTCCTCTCCATACCGCTCGTCGCCATCGTCTCCGCCGTGGTCGCCATCCCGGTGTCCTTCCTCGCGTTCCGGTTGGTGGGCGGGTACTTCGCGATCGGCACCTGGGTGATCGCCGAGGTCGTGCGGCTGCTCACGGTGCAGGTGGACGATCTGGGCGCGGGTTCGGGCCTGTCACTTCGCAGCCTCAGCGACATCGACAGCAACCTGCGCATCGCGTACACGTACTGGTTCGCGCTCGGCGTCGCGACGCTCGCGGTGCTCGCCACGTACCTGCTGGTCCGCTCCCGCCTGGGGATCGCCCTCACCGCGATTCGCGACGAGCCGACCGCCGCGGCGAGCAATGGCGTCGACGTCACCCGCGTGAAGCGGATCGTGTTCGTCGTCAGCGCCGCGGGCTGCGGCGCGGCCGGCGCGATCCTCGCGCTCAGTTCCCTCCGGGTGCAGCCGGACAGTGTCTACAGCGTCCAGTGGACGGCCTTCATGATCTTCATGGTCGTCATCGGCGGGGTCGGCACGCTCGAAGGCCCGCTCGTCGGCGCCGTCCTGTTCTTCCTGCTCCGCGAGTGGCTCGCGCAGTTCGGCGTCACCTACCTGGTCGTACTCGGCGTCGTCGCCATCGTCGTCACGTTGTTCGTTCCGCAGGGGCTGTGGGGCGTGATCAGCCGCGGCCGGTTCCGCCTGTTCGGCATCGGCCATACCGTTGCGCTGCCCGCCGACCCGAGTCCCACACCGCCCGCGCGCTCGACTCGAGCCTGATCAGCACAACGCCCCGAAACCCTTCGAGTCCTGTGTGGAGCGAGGGGTTTCGGGGCGCTGCGTTCAGCCGAGCGCGCTACTTGTACGCGATACCAGCGCTTGTCGGGCCGGCGAGGGGAAGGATCTCGACCTCCCGGAAGCCTGCCTCCTTGCACCATGAAGCGAAGTCGGCGCCCGTGAAGTCGAACGAATCGCCGAACTCGATCAGCATGTTGAGCGACATGAGGAGGCCGAACGCGTTGTCGCGGCGGGCGTCATCGATGATGTTCTCGATGACGATGAAGGCCCCGCCCACCGGCAGCGCGTCGTAGACCGCCTTGACCAGGTGCTTCTTCCGCTCCAGGTTCCAGTCGTGGAGGATCATGCCCATCGTGATGACGTCGGCATGGGGGAGGGGGTCGACGAAGAAGTCACCAACCGCTGCCTGCACCCGGTCGCTCAGTCCGGCTGCTTCGATCGTTCGCCGGGCGATCGGCTCGACCGGCGGCAGGTCGAAGGTGGTGCCCTTCAGGTGGGGGTGCCTGTTCGCGAGGATGATCGCGAGCTGGCCGGTCGCGCCGCCGATGTCGCAGTGGCTCCCGTACTTGGAGAAGTCGAACTTCTCCGCCAGCGCCATGAACGGCCCCGCGGAGAGCCCGGTCATCGCCCTCATGAACTCCTCGAGCCGGCCCTCGTCGCTGTAGAGCTCGTCGAACACCGGCTTGCCGGTGTGCTTGATCTCGTTCTGCGGCTTGCCGGTCTGCAGCGCCTCGGTGAGATCGCCCCAGAACGGATACAGCCGGGAGTTGGACATCTCGAGGATCCCGCCGACGTAGGCAGGGCTCGCCTTGTCGAGGAAGACCGCACCTGCTTCCGTGTTGCGGTAGACGGCATCGGGCCCGTCACCGTCGCGGTCGAGCAGCTGGAGGGCAACGAGCGCATCGGGGAAGTCGGGGGCCGCCCGGTCGTGCAGCCCGAGCGCCTGGGTCATCTCCGCAGCGGTCATGCCGTCGCCGATCTTGGTGAACAGCTCGAGCTCGACCGCGGAGAGGAGCGTTTTCGACGCCCAGAACCCCATGCCGACCTGCATGATGTGTGAAGGGTCAACCTGCCCCGACATCCGTCTACCTCCTAGAACTCCTGGTTCTGTCGCAGCGCTCGACAGTATCCGAAAGGTAACACTCGAACAACAGCCGTGAGGACGGTTCGGTGCGAACACACGGATCGACGCACCGACCGTCCTCAACTGCGCACTAGATCGCGAAGAACAGGTTGAGATGGCGCTCGGCCAGCTCCCGGTCGCCCCGGATCGTGCCGCAGTTGGCCCGGCCGAACACGCGGAGAACGAAGCTGCTCGCGTCGAACTCGAGAACCGCCGGCAGGTCGTCCACCGGACCCTGCTCGTAGGCGAAGCCGTCGGCGCCGACCGACACCCGGAAGTCGCCGGCGTTGGCGCCGCTCGTGATCCGGATACCGATGGTGTACGGCTCGTCGGGCGTGCCCTTCACCGTGTTCTGCCAGAGGACGAACATGAAGGGGACCAGCAGGTCGGCGGCTTCGCCGTCGAGCGCGTGGGAACCCCCGGCGCCCTGCCGGATGTCCCACGAGTGGACCGCGAAGTCCATGAGCTGGCCGGCCGGGTAGAAGAACGCGGGCAGCGGCCCCATGTAGCGGTGAGTGACCGTAAACCCGGCCCACTCGTCAGGCCCGAGCTCCTCGGCGACCCCCATCATCTTCTTGAAGTCGTCCTGTGCCCGCTGCATCATCTCCTGCTGCGAGAACGAACGGAACGCTAAGCCACCCTGTCCGGCCTTGTCCTGCATGACATCGAGCCCGACCACATCGTGGGGGGTGCCGTTGCCGCGGGCCGCGTCGAACCCCTTGAGGTACCCCTCGGTGGTGTCGACGATGTGACCGATGATGTCGCGCACCTGCCAGTCCGTGCACGCGGTTGGCGCCTCCCACGCGCCCGGGCGTTCAGCCAGCGCGAACAACCCCTCCGCCTCCTGGCGTATGACGCGGAGCATGTTCTCCTTGGCCTCGTAGGTTGTTCCGTCCCATTGGCTCACAGCCGCCTCCTAGTGCCCCGACAGGCAGATGGGTGAAGTGCTGAACGTCTATTCAGAACACCACTTTATGGCTATCGGACCATCCGTCAAGGGTCCATCCGCCATCAGGCGACCGACCCAGTTCGCTCCACATAGGACTGCGCTCTCGGTGCGGTCCGTGCACCGAGGGGCGTCCTTTTGGTGTGTTTTCAGGGGTTCTCGTCCGCGGACGCGTGGTGGACCAGGTGCTCGGCGGGGATCTGGCCCAGGCGACCGGCCTGGTAGTCCTCGACCGCGGTGGTGATCTCGTCGTCGGTGTTCATCACGAACGGGCCGTTCCGGGCCACCGGCTCGTTGATCGGCAGGCCGCCGAGCAGCAGGATCTCCCAACCAGTGGGGCTGTTCGCCGGCTGCGTGTCCGCCGCCTGCATCGTCAGCGCCTCGCCGTGGGTGAACACCGCGAGCCGGCCTTCCTCGATCGGCCGCCGTTCCGGGCCGACCGTGCCGCGGCCCGACAGCACGTACGCCAGCGCGTTGTAGTCCGCCGGCCATGGCATGGCCAGCCGCGCGCCGGGGCTCACGGTCGCGTGCAGGTAGGTGATCGGGGTGTGCGTGACGCCCGGACCGTCGTGCCCGGCCAGCGAGCCGGCGATCACGCGGACCAGCGCGCCACCGTCGTCACTGGACAGCAGGGTGGCGTCCGGGGCAGCGATGTCCTGGTAGCGCGGGGTGGTCATCTTCATCGCGCGAGGTAGGTTGACCCACACCTGCACGCCGTGGAACAGCCCGCCCTTCGCGACGATGTCCTGCGGCGGCACCTCGATGTGCAGGATGCCGGCCCCGGCGGTCATCCACTGGGTGGCGCCGTCGGTGATCAGTCCACCGCCACCGATGGAGTCGGTGTGCTCGAAGGCGCCGTCGATCATGTAGGTGACGGTCTCGAACCCGCGGTGCGGGTGCCACGGCGTGCCCTTCGCCTCGCCGGGGCTGTACTCGACCGCGCCCACGTGGTCCAGGTGCAGGAACGGGTCGGCGAGCGCCAGTTCGGCGCTCGGGAACGGGCGCCGAACCTCGAATCCCTCGCCCTCGAGGGACCGCTGCGCGATGACGACCTGGCCGACGCCACGCCACCTCGTGTCCGGCTCGGATAGCGTGGGCAGCCGGGGCAGGGTCAGCGTGTCGGCGGTGACGGCCGGCATGACACCTCCTTGGTCGATACCAAGTTTACGTGAGTCCGTTGTCCGTCACGGCCGGTGAGTGCTCCGCGGGGACAGGGCGAAGCACTTACTCCTGGCCGAGTTACTTGGTGCCGACGACCAACCCGTGCGGAGTCCAGCCGGCGCAGTCGATGCGCTCCACCGAACGGAACCCGGCGTCGCGCATGCAACGCTCGTGCACCGACCACGGGTAGATCATGCCGCCCTCCGCGGGAATGGCCGCGAAGTACACACTGTCCAGTGCGGCGACCACCGGTCCGTCGCCCTCGTCGTTGGACATCGAGTTGAACACCGCCACTCGACCGCCCTCCGGCAACACCTCGTATGCCTTGCGCAGCAGCTCGGTGTTCTCCTCCGGCGTCCAGATCACGAACTGGTGCGCGAACAGCACGCAGTCGAACCCGGTCGGCAGGTCGTCGGCGAACATGTCGCCGCCGATGACGGAGACCCGCTCGGACAGGCCGGCCTCGCTGATCTTCTTCTCGGCGATCACCTGTGTCGCGGGAATCTCGAAGACCGTGACCTCGAGGTGCGGGTTCGCCTCGGCGAGCGCGATGGAGTTGACCGCGTCGCCACCGCCGCAGTCGAGCAGCCGCTTGGTCTGGCTCAGATCGAGGCCGGCCACGAGGTGCCGGTTGGCCAGCTCCGACCACGATCGCATGTACCGGTAGAACACCTGCTCCATGTGCGGGTTCTCGGCCAGCCGGTGGTAGAGGTCCCGGCCAGAGCCGCGGACCCGGCGCAGGCCGGCGTTCTTGTTGGTACGTAACGACTCCGTGAAGTCCAGCTGGCCCTCGTAGACCACGTACTGTTCGAACGCGACAGTGTCCTTGAACCGCTTCCAGTCGGGGGTGGCCAGCAGGGCAGACAGCACCCCCGCCAGCCGATACCGGCCGTCGGTCTTCTCCAGCAGCCCGAGCGAGGTGCAGCCGAGCAGGAGGGTGTCGTTGGCGCGCTCGGCGAGGTCGAGTTCGGCGCCGATCTCCTCCTTGGTCAGCGGGCCCTTTTCGAGCAGCTCGAACAGGTTCAGCTCAGTGGCCGCGTTGAGGTACTGGAACGCCGCGTGTCCGAACAGGATCCAGGACAGCCCGTCCATGTCGAGCGGTCGAGCGGTCGGGCCGGACGCGGCGAGCGAGGTTGTGCTGTCGTTCGTAGGGTTCACGTGTGCTCCTTGCATCGGTGGTGGTCAACGACGGTTGGCCGGTCGCCATGCTGCGACCGCGGGGAGATGCTGGGCGATGTCCGTCGCGCCGACATCGAAAACCGAGTGGTGCCGAAGACACACGGATACGAGCCGAGGATCGAGCGAGACCGAGGTCAGGTCATTGATCATGAGGCCGTCGTGCCGACGGCTCCTCGTTTCATCGAGGCACGTGGTCATCCCGCGTGCCCCGGTGGCGATAGGGCATATCGCCCCGCGCAGATGGACGGTCACCGCATCTCCCCGACTGGCGATTTCGGTAATCTGACCCTGCTGCTCCAACTCGGCCCGGGGCTGATAGTACCCATTCGGACGTGCCGGTCCTGGCCAAGAAGCGCACGAGTATTGCGGATTCGCGCAACTGGTGACGTCGGCCGAAGACGGCTTGCGCCGGATGGCCGAACGGGCCGCCACCAGGACTAACGGGCGGCGCCGGTGGCCACGCGCGCGGACGGCGGCCCGAGCGTCGCGGTGGTGAAGGCCGGTCCGGTCGGGCGCCGACCGGACGGCCGCGGTGCCGCTCGATCCGCGCGGGTTCGGCACCAACCCCGCGCCGCCTGACCGGGAGGAGTGGGTGGCGGGGCTCCACATGCGCCGCGAGGGTCGCTCAGGTCCTGGCGGCGGCCGGGTTCTTGCGGTACTGGCTCGGCGACACGCCGTACTTCGCCCGGAACAGCCGGCTGACCTGGGACGCGTCCACCAGGCCCCACCGCTCTCCGATCATCGCGACGGTGAGATGGGCGAGGCGCGGGTCGGTCAGGTCGGCGCGCACCCGGTGCAGCCGCTCGTCGCGGATCCACCTCGCCGGGCTCGTGCCGTGGTCGGCGAAGAGCAGCTGCAGGGAGCGCAACGAGATGCTGTGCCGCCGGGCGAGCATGGCCGGGTTGAGCTCGGTGTCGGCGAGACACTCCCGCGCGGTTCGGCAGACGCTGGCCATGAGCGTCCCCCTGTCGAGTCGCGGGTCGCCGGCGGGCTGCAGGGGTTCGGCGAACAGCGTGGTCACGAGGCCGACGACGGTGGATCGCAGTGGCTCGAGCGATGCCTCGTCGGATGCCTCGTCGAACTCGGTGAGGTGCTGTCCGAGCGTGGCCAACGTTCGGCTGGCCAGCGCGCCGATTCCGGTCTGGCTGGACCAGGAGCTGGCCTCGAGTCCGCGAGTGGAGTCCGGCGTCAGGCCGAGCGACTGGTGTTGGGCCCGCACCGAGACCATCCGAAAGGGCTCCGGCATCGTGAGCGTGTACGGCCGGCTGCTGTCGAAGGTGACGATCTCGCCGGGCGGCACCGCCACCTGGCGGTCGTCCTGGCTCACCATGGCGAAGCCTCGCAACGGTGTCGTGACGTAGACATGGCCCGGTTCGCCGCCGGTCGCGCGCGGCTGCCGGACGACGGTGTGTGGGTCTGCCGAGATCACCGAGACATGCAGGTCGACGAGCACCCGCAACGTCCCGCAGGTCTCCTGCGCATGGCGCTCCCACTGCTCGAATCCGCTGGCCGGCGGGGTCGTCGCTGTACTGACGACCTCGACCGCGGCCGGCTCGATCACCGCACGAGACATCTGGGTTCTCCTAGATACGAGAACTACCCGCGAGTCCTAATAGACCTATGTCGACACTAGCGGCCATGGGGCGGCCACATACCTGACGTTAGTAGGGAAACGCACCGTGAGCTTAGGTTAGGCTAACCAGCCTCTTGTCCTCGTCGACCGCGTCGCGTTGATTCGCTAGATGCTTGCGCGAATGCGCAAGTAGGGACTGCGAGTCCGCAGGTACTCTGCCCGACAGCGCTGAGGCTCTGGTCCACCAACCGATGCGGGTGAGGCGGCCCGCGACCTGGACCAGCTCGGCGCGGGATGGTGGCGTCGCGCGCCACGGTGACGGGCTGGGGCGGGTGCCGGCAGCCCGGGCCGGTGCCCGCGCGGTGGCTGCCGACTGCGGCCGGGCGACGTCAGCTTCGAACGCGCTGGAGGGCAGATGGTTCAGCGGCCCGTTGCGCATCGAGCACGCGAGGCGGGTGGGGAAGACCGCGCCGCCTGGCTGGGCGGCTCGGCGAGGCGACCAGGGCTGCGCCGGCGAGCCTGGACGATTCCCCGCGGGCGCCCCGGCTCGCGGCTGGGCGGCGCCGATCGGTCCGCGAACATGTCGACACCTTCGACGCTGCCAGGGAGGTCGCGGCGATCGCCCGTGGCGTCGGCTGACCGGCGACGGGTGCCGTCCGCGCCGGTCCGCGGTCGAGTCGAGCTCGGTCGCGTGAGTCGATGAACAGGGACAACGGCCGGCGAACGCCGGTGACTCCCGCCGCCGCGCAGGCGCGCGGCGGCGGCGTCGCCCTCGAAGTTCCCGAGGGCGACCATCAACAACGGATAGTTCACCCGGGGGCCGGCCCTGCCGGCGCCACCAGTCGTTCAGGGAGGACGCCATGCAGCTAGACAAGGCATCGATCCGCTCCGGGTCGCGAGTGCTGATCGTCGGCGCGGGGCCGGTCGGGATGGCAGCCGCCCTCGAGTTGGCGCGCTACGGCGTGGCGTCGGTGGTGTTGGAGTCGCGGCCCGCGCTCCGTCCCGACGGCTCGCGAGCGATCGTGCTCGCGCGCCACACCCTGGAGACCTTCGCCCGCTTCGGCTGCACGGAGATCTTCGAGCGCGGCGTCCGCCTCGAGGGCTCGCGTACGTACTACCGCAACCGGGAGGTCGGGCGCATGGACTTCCCGGCCGAGGAAGGCACACCCAGGCTCCTGAACCTGCAGCAGGCGCACACCGAGCGCATCCTGCTGGATCGCATCTCCGCCTCGCCGCACGCCGCGGTCGAGTTCGGGGCCGAGGTCACCGGGATCGATCAGACCGATCATGGAGTTCGCGTCGAGACGACCCGCGGCACGTTCGATGCGGAGTACCTGGTCGCGGCCGACGGCGCGCACAGCACCGTGCGCGAGCTGCTGGGCATCCCGTTCGAGGGGACGACGTGTGACGGCCGCTTCCTGCTCGCGGACATCCAGGCCGATCTTCCTGGGCCCAAACTCCGGAAGTTCTGGTTCGACCCGTCGAGCAATCGGGGGCGGCACATCTGGTTGCATCCGCAGGCGGATGACGTATGGCGCACGGACTACCACGTGCCCGAGGGAACCGACCCCCAGGAGGAGTTGAAGTCCGGGAAGCTCGACCGCCGCATCCGGGCGCTGCTCCCGGAGATCGACGACTACGAGCTGGTCTGGCTCAGCACCTGGCGGTTCCATCAGAAGGTCGTCGGGAACTTCCGCGCCGACCGCGTGTTCCTGGCCGGCGACGCCGCGCACCTGATGGCGCCCTTCGGGGCGCGGGGCCTCAACTCCGGTGTCGAGGACGTGGTGAACCTGGCCTGGAAGCTGGCGCTCGTGCTGGCCAAAGAGGCGCCGGACGCGCTGCTCGACACCTACGACGAGGAGCGTCGCGGCGCCGCGCTCGTGAACCTCCGGATGACGCAGAGCACCGCCGACTTCATCGAGCCGCCGACAGCCCTGCAACGCGCGCGCAAGGCGCTGGCCCTCCGCGCCGCCGTGTACAGCTCGCGGGCTCGCCGCTACATCAACGACGTCCGCTTCACCACGCAAGGCGACTACCACCGTGGCGGCCATCCGCTGGTCGGGCGCCCGGCGGCGCAGCGCCCCGAGGCGGACCACGGCCAGCGGCTGGTTGCGCTCGTGGCAACGCCCGGCCTCGACGGCTTCGACCGGCTCGTGGACGAGTTGGCCGACCTGCCGGTCGAGACGATCCACTGCCCGCCGGGAGATCCGGTGGCCTCCGCGCTGGGTATCGAGGGCTCGGCTATCGTCCTGCGCCCGGACGGCTACGTGGACGCCGTCGTCGCGCCACAACCCGAACGCGTACGTGCCGCGGTCGCGGCCGCGCTCGGAAACCCCAGCCTGACCGATCTCACTCGCGAGAGGTGAGCACCATGGAACCGGAGCCGACGCCCGGCGATCGGCTGCGCACGCGCGTCGCCGACGGGCCCCTGGTCGTGCCGGGCGTGTACGACGCCCTGTCGGCGCTCATCGCCAAGCGGACGGGCTTCGAGGCCGTGTTCGTGTCCGGCTTCAGCGTCAGCGCCACCCAGCTCGGGCTGCGTGACCAGGGCCTGCTCGGCCATACCGAGATGCGGGACACGGTCGCCAGAGTCGGCACGGCATCCGGCCTCTCGGTGATCGCGGACGCGGATACCGGCTACGGCGGGCCACTCAACCTGCGCCGTGCGGTGCGCGAGCTCGAGGGTGCCGGCGCCGCGGGCATCCTCCTGGAGGACAAGGCGTGGCCGCCCCGCCCCGGCGAGGACCCGCTCGTGTCGGCGGAGGAGCACGCCGAGCGGATCCGGGTCGCCTGCCAGGCGCGGCGTCGCGGCCTGTTCGTCATCGGTCGCACCGACGCCTGCCCGGTCGAAGGGGTGGACAAGGCGATCGAGCGCGCCCGCCGGTACGCGGAGGCCGGCGCCGACGCCCTGTGGGTGGAGGCGCCGTCGAGCAGGGACGAGCTGGCGCGGGTCGCCGACGAGCTCTCCGGGCACACGCTCGTCGTCAACATCGTCGAGCGCGGGGTCACGCCACAGCTGACCCGGTCGGAGCTGGTGGAGCTGGGCTTCGGGGTGATCGTCGTTCCGGTGGCCGGCCTCCTCGCGGCCGCGCAGGCAATCACCGACACGTTCACGGAGTTGGCAGGCGGGACCACGGCGGCCGTGGTCGATCGGATGCTCAAGTTCCCCGAGATGGAGGAGCTCATGGCCGCGCACGACGCCGAGGAACGGTGACGCGGCAGCTCCACGTCCTCGGCGATCTGGCCATCGGTGGCATCACAGGCTCCGGCGCGGTGGCATGATGGCGGACCGCGGACACTGCGGACGACTGTGGAGGACACCCGCGATGAGCATTCGACGAGCCGTCGCCGCGCTGCTGCTCAGCGTGGTGGCGACGGTGGCGGTGGCGACACCCGCGCTCGCGCACGCCGAGCCGATCGAGAGCTCATCCCTCGAGCTGATCGGGAGCTCACCCAAGCCTGGCTCGTTGCTCGCCTCGCCCCAGCTGGTCATGCTCTCGTTCAACAAGCCCGTGACGCTCGCCGCGAACCCGATCACGATCACCGCCGGGAACGGCGCGTCGTGGACCCTGGGACAGCCCAAGATCACCGGGCCGGTCGTGACCGCCCCGGTGCTGTCGCGCGGACCGCTCGGCCCCTACACGATCACCTTCAACGTGATCTTTGACGGCGACCCGATCACCGGCACGATCGCGTTCACGCTCATCAGCCCCGACACCAAGTCGGCAGCGAAGCCACCGTCGAAGGGCGCGAAGCCGCCGAGCCCCGCATCGTCCACGGCGTCCCCTGCGGTGCCCCACGGGGGATCGCACTTGTTGCCCGGCGCGGTGTCGGACACAGTGTCCACAAGCGACTCGGGCGGGATTCCCGCGTGGGTGTGGATTATCGGCGCGGTCGTCGTGCTCGCCATCGGGTTGCTGGAGGCCTTCCGGATGGGCCGCTCAGGGCGGTCCTGAGGTGGTCTCACCGGCACCCACCGCCGGCTGAGTCCAGGAACCGCTCCGCGTCTTCATGCCTGTGGGTAACCGTGGTCGGCCAGCCAGGTGGCGAACTCCTCGGGAGCGCGTACCCCGTCGTCGAGGACCGCGGTGTAGATCTGCATGCCGCCGACCTGGTCGGGGTAGCTGGGTAGCCGGTGCCACACGTCCTTGATCCGCAGGATGGCGCCGCGTTGCTCGGCGGTGACGGTGTCGCGGAGGTTTTCGTGCCAGGCAGTGAGGTTGGCGTGCGGGTCGTTGAGCCACATGGTGAGGTCGATGCGCCAGGTCCGGCTGTTGCGGGTCAGGGCGATGGGCACGTGGTACCGCTCGTCCCGGACGGTACCGGTCGGTGATCGCTGGCCGCGCTCGTCGCGGTAGTCGAACCCGACCACACCGGGACGGCCGACGATCGGCCGCAGGAGCCGTAGCACGTCCTCCGGGGCGAAGGCGGCGCCGACGTGGACCATGATGTCCAGGTCTGGCCAGCACATCAGGCCGGAGACGTAGCTCCCGGTCAGCAGCACCGGGCCGACGCCGGCCACGATCGCGGTCAGGTCGAGGTGAGCGAGCACCTCGGCCCCTTCGGCTTGCAGTGCCCGCTGGCGGGCAATTAGGTCGTCATCGGACTCTGGTGACAGCACCCGGCCAGTAAACCAGCCACGTCGGAAATGGTGATAATAGAATTCAAGTTATCCGGTGCGGACAAAATTCAGGCAATGACGCGAGGTTGTCCGGAGCCGTGCTGGGCTGTTTAGATCGAAGCTGACGTTCTGTTTCCGGGAGCTTCACCGGGACAACGGTAGCGACATCGGCGAGGACGCGTGATGACTGGAATACCGCCTATCTCACTCGACGTCAACGGTTCGGATATTCATGTCGAGGGTGCCCGATTGCGTGAGGTGGGCTCGGTCGCGCCGGTGGTGTTGCCGGGTGGTGTGCGGGCGTGGGCAGCGTGTCGACAGGACACGTTGCGCCGGTTGCTGACCGACCCGCGAGTGTCGAAGGACGCGTACCGGCATTGGCCCGCGTTCATCGACGGTGAGGTCGCCGAGGATTGGCCGTTGCGGATCTGGGTGTCGGTGCGGAACATGTTGAACGCCGGCGGAGACGACCATCGGCGACTGCGGTCGTTGGTAGCCGGGGCGTTCACCGCGCGTCGCACCGCGGCGCTGCGGCCGACGATCGAGGAGATCTGCGAGCGACTGCTCGACGAGATCGAGGCGGCCCCGGCGGGGGAGTCCGTCGACTTGCGGGCGCGGTACGCCTATCCGCTGCCGATCGAGGTGATCTGCGGGTTGTTCGGTGTGCCCGACGACCTGCGCGCGGGCATCCGCACGGTGGTGGACGCCTTCTTCGACAGCTCGATCACCCCCGCGCAGGCCCAGGCGAACACGGTGGCCGCCTATGAGCTGTTCACCGAACTGGTCGCGCGGAAACGCGAGAGCCCAGCCGATGATCTGACCAGCGCGTTGATCGCGGCGCGGAGCGAGCAGGACGGTGCGCTGACCGAACCCGAGCTGGTGGACACGATGATGCTCATGCTCTCCGCCGGCCACGAAACCACGGTGAACCTGCTCGACCACGCCATCGCCGCCCTGCTGACCCACCCCGATCAACTCGTCCTCGTCCGGTCCGGGCAACGATCCTGGTCCGACGTGGTGGAGGAAGCACTGCGCTGGCAGGCGCCGGTGCCATACCTGCCCCTCCGGTTCGCCGTCGAGGACATCGAGCTCGCCGATGGCGCGGTGATTCCGCGTGGTGAAGCCATTCTGGTCGGCTACGCCGCGGCCGGCCGCGACCCCGCCATCCAGGGTGACACCGCCGACGAGTTCGACATCACCCGTGCCGTCAAGCAGCACCTCGCCTTCGGCTACGGCACCCATCACTGCCTCGGCGCCCCCTTGGCCCGGATGGAAGCCGACGTGGCGCTGCCCGCATTGTTCGCCCGGTTCCCCGACCTCACCCTCGCGGTGCCAGCCGGCGAGCTGACCACCATGCCCACCTTCCTGTCCAACGGCCACCGCAGCCTGCCCGTCCACCCGGGCCCCGCCGACCGCGCGGGGCGGTGAGGCGCTGCGCTGCTTGATTGGCGTAACGGTGCGCGTCCTGAGCCGATATGTGGTCGACTGCGGTGATGGAGGAGTCGAGAGTGGACACGTCGAGGCGGCAGGCTGGCAGAGCGGTCAGGATCGGCAGCCTGTGGTACCTGTTGGTGCCGCTGTTGACGCTCGGCCTGTTGACGTTTCTGCCTTTCCTGCACGCCGCCATTCGACTGCGCAGGCCCTGGGTGTGGCTGACCACCGTCATTTTCGCGCTGGTCGCGGCTGGCGTGACCTACGTTTCCGGGCAACCGGACGGCACGACACCGGGTCTGGTCGACGCGGGGTTCTTCGTCGCGGTGCTCGGCACGATGGTCATCGGCACCACGATGCTGGCCAGACTCCGCCGGGAGGTCTACCACCTCGGCGAACCCCCGCGACCTGTCTCGTCGCCCGGTATCGCGGTCATCCCCCACGCAGCGCCTGCCGTTGACCCGGCGATACAGCAGGTCCTGCAGGCCCGCGCGAAGCGGGACCGAGCTCGCGACCTCGCTGCCACCGACCCCCTGATGGCCCGCGAACTCCGCATCGGCCGACCCGACCTGCCAAGCGACTACGACGACGGCGGACTGGTCGACATCGCCAGCGCCCCCGACACCGTGATCGCCCAGGTACTCGACCTGACCCTCGAACAGGCCGCCGGTGTCGTCGCGATCCGCGACACCGTGATCGCCGTGGACGACCTGTTCTCCCTGACCGAACTGCCCGTCTCCACCTGGGACCGCGTCCGAGACCGCGCGATCATCATCCGCTGACGCCACGCCGACCCTCGTCGCGCCGTCAGAGGTGCCCGGCACACTGTCGGCATGGCCAGATGGACGCTTGCCGAGGTGGAGGATGCGATCCGGGCGGGTTGGGGTGTCGACACCTGCGATCCGGCCGACCTCGCGGACTGGCGGCCGGACAACCCGGCGCGTGGCCAATGCGGGGTGACCGCGCTGGTCCTGCACGACCTGTTCGGCGGTGACCTGATGCTCGGCGAGGTCCGGGTCGCGGGGGAGCGGACCGGCGTGCACTACTGGAACCGCTTTGGCGGCGGCCTCGAGATCGACCTGACCAGGGACCAGTTCAGTCCGGAGGAGATCATCACCGAGCAGCGTGTCGTCGTGCGCCCGGGCGGTCCGCCGAAGCGCTGCCGTGCACAGTACGACCTGCTGCGGGAACGGGTACTCAGGTCAGTGTGAACCAAGGCCCCGCGACACCGGGACGCCATCGTCGCAATCGACCAGGCTGAGTCGGCGGGGGCGGTGCTGCGGACGCTCGTCGAAGGCACCGTCGCCAGCTAGGCGGCTGGTTGCCTCGCCTCGCGTCGACCCCCGATGTGACAGGGAACAGCGGGACTCCCTGCCACTAGGCTCGATCGACGACAGGGCACGGCACCCGCCGCGCAAGACGAGCGAAGGAGGACCCCGTGCGCTACCTGATGACGACGTTCGGCGATGGCAGCACCCCCGACGAGCGGCAGTTCGAGGAGATGGGCAAGTTCGTCGAGGAGCTGTCCGCTTCGGGCGTCCTGCTGGCCGCCGGAGGCCTGGAACCGGGTGGCATCCACGTCACGAGCCTGGGCGGCGAGTTCACCGTCACCGACGGGCCGTTCACCGAGGCCAAGGAGGCTGCGGGCGGGTTCGCGCTCGTCGAGGTGAACTCGCGGGAGGAGGCGATCGAGCTGACCCGGCGGTCCGCCGCGATCGGCGGGGACGGCACGACCATCATCCAGCAGGTGTTCAGCTGACCCGCGGCTGAGCCGGTGGACGTCGCACGGACCGTCGAGGCGGCCTGGAAGCTCGAGTCGGCCCGGATCATCGCCGGGCTGACTCGGCTCGTCCGCGACGTCGGGCTCGCCGAGGAGCTGGCCCAAGACGCGCTGGTCGCGGCCTTGTCCCAGTGGCCGGCCGAGGGTGTTCCGGACAATCCCGGCGCCTGGCTGACCGCCGTGGCAAAGCGCCGCGCGATCGACCACCTGCGGCAGGCACAGCGCGTCGACCTCGACGACGACCTCGGCAACGAGCAAGCCGCCGAGCCGGACGGCGAGCAGGACGATGTCCTGCGGCTGATGTTCCTGTCCTGCCACCCGGTGCTGCCCACCCCGGCCCGGGTCGCGCTCACCCTGCGCCTGCTCGGCGGGCTGACCGCGGCGGAGATCGCCAGGGCCTTCCTGGCCACCGAGCAGGACATCCGGCGGCGGATCGCCGACGCCAAGCGCACCCTCACCGAGCAGCACGCCGCGTTCGACCTCCCGGAGGGAGCCGAGCTGGCCCAGCGGCTGTCGTCCGTCCTCGAGGTCGTCTACCTGATCTTCAACGAGGGCTACACGGCGACCGCGGGCGACGGCCTGCTCCGGCCCGAGCTCAGCACCGAGGCGCTGCGGCTGGGCAGGCTGCTGGCCGTGCTGGCCCCCGGCGAGAGCGAGGTCCACGGCCTGATCGCGCTGATGGAGATCCAGGCCTCCCGCGCCGCCGCACGGATCGGCCCGTCCGGTGAACCCGTCCTGCTCGACGATCAGGACCGCGGCCGCTGGGACCACCTGCTCATCCACCGCGGCTTCGCCGCTCTCCTGCGCGCCCGCGACCTCGGCGGGCCGCCGGGACCGTACGTGCTGCAGGCCGCGATCGCCGCCTGCCACGCCCAGGCCCGCCTCGCGGCCGACACCGACTGGGCGCGGATCGCCGAGCTCTACGACGCGCTGGCACGCGTGCTGCCGACACCGGTCGTCCGTCTCAACCGGGCGGTCGCGATCGGCCGCTCGGCCGGGCCGGACGCCGGGCTCGCCGCCCTCGACGAGATCGCCGACGACCCCGTCCTGCGCGACTACCACCTGCTGCCCGGAGTCCGCGGCGACCTGCTGGCCAGGGCGGGGCGCGTGGTGCAGGCCCGACGCGAGTTCCAGCGGGCCGCGGCGCTCACCCGCAACCGCGCCGAGCGCGACCACCTGCTCCGCAGGGCCGGCACCGGGCCGGCACCGAGCGCTCCCACCCTGGCGGGGGCGGCTCGGGAGTTCCTGGGGCGCGCGGATCTCGGCCCGGCCACGGTCCGCTCGTACGGGCAGACGATGCAGCGGATGTGCCGTTCGCTCGGTGCGGAGCTGCCGCTGTCCGCGCTGACCGCGGACCAGGTCGAGCGGGTGTTCACGACCGCGTGGTCAGGCACCGCGCCACGGACCTGGAACCGGCACCGGGCGGCGATCCGGTCGTTCGGGGCCTGGGCCGCGCTGCCCGGCCTGGACGCGGGCCTCGCCCGGCGCGACGAGCTCACCCCGCCCATCCCCGCGATCCCACCCGCGGTCCTCGACCGGATCTGGAGTACACCGCAGGTTCGGTTGCGTGAGCGGGTGTTGTGGCTGCTGCTGCACGAGTCCGGCGCACCAGTTCGCGCCGTCCTCGCGCTCGATGTCGAGAACCTCGACCTGGACGACCGGCGGGCGCGCGAGCGCGGCGGCTGGGTGAGCTGGCGCGCCCGCACCGCTCGGCTGCTGCCGGCGCTCGTCGCCGACCGCGTCCGCGGTCCGCTCTTCCTCGCCGACCGGCGTCCCGGCCCGGCACGGACGGTCGCGCCCGCCGACCTCTGCCCGCAGACCGGCCGCAGCCGGCTCTCCTACGAGCGAGCCGAGTACCTGTTCAAGCAGCACACCCGAACCCTCGACCCGGCCGGGACCGGCTACACGCTCCGACAGCTCCGCGGGGTGTCCGCGTGAACGGCCGGCCAGTCGCTGGAGCACCATCGGACCCCGCCGGCGAGGCAGCGGTGCGGCTCGAGCTGGTCCACCGCCGCGCCGGCGCCGTTGGCCTGGGCGGCGCGCAGCCGGCCCCGTTCGCCGACGCCGCCGATGTGGTCGGCTGGTTCGGCGCGTTGCAGGCTCAGGACTACCACCCGGCGAAGTGGGCGCTCGCCCAGCGGCTCGGCGCCGGCGTCACCGACGCGGGCCTCGATCGCGCCTTCGACGACGGTGTCATCCTGCGCACGCATGTACTGCGCCCGACCTGGCACTTCGTGGCCCCCGCCGACCTGCGCCGGCTGCTGGAGCTGACCGCGCCGCGGGTCCACGCGCTCAACGCCTATGCCTACCGGCGGGGCGAGCTCGACGGCCCGCTGCTGCGCCGCACCACGGACCTGATCGCCGACGCCCTCGCCGGCGGGAACCACCTCACCCGCACCGAGATCGCGGCGTTGCTCGCGCACGATGGCATCACCGCGAAGGGGTTCCGGCTCGGCTACATCCTCATCCACGCCGAGCTGGAGCGGCTGATCTGCAGCGGCCCGCGCCGGGGCAAGCACCACACGTACGCGCTGCTGGAGGAGCGGGTCCCGCCGACGCCGAGCCTGGAGCGGGAGGCGGCGCTGGCCGAGCTGGTGCGGCGGTTCTTCACCAGCCACGGTCCGGCGACGGCGAAGGACCTGGCGTGGTGGTCGAGCCTCACGCGCGCCGACATCGCCACCGGGCTCTCGCTCGCCGGCGGCGCGCTGGAGCGCACCGACGTCGACGGCCTCACCTTCTGGTCCGCGCCGGGCGACACGGCCACGCCGGCCCCGTCCCCGTCGGTGCGGCTGCTGCAGGCGTATGACGAGTACATCGTCGGCTACACGCAGAGCAGGTACCTGCTCGACCTCGACGACCTGGCGACAGCGGCGAGTAAGGCCTCCTTGCCGAATGGGGTCATCGTGGTCGACACGCAGGTGGCCGGCCGCTGGAAGCGCACGGTCCGGGCGGACGCCGTCGTGCTCGATGCCGTGTTGTTCCGGCCGTTCGACGCCGCCGAGACCGCCGCGCTGCACGCCGCGGCCGACGAGCTGGGGGAGTTCCTGGGCGCACGCGTCGCCGTCTCGGCGAGCGTGCGGTGAGCCCGAGCGGCCGCCGCCCGGTCAGGTCAACCGACCTCGGCGACGCTCGCACCAGCGGACTCCGGGGACGTCGACGGGTGATCCGGCAGCCTCCGTAGGTAGTCCACCTCGTCGGTCATCGCGGAGCTCACCCGGCGGAGCAGCGGCTGCAGGGTGTCGACATCCCAGTCGTACGCCGCGACGTCCTCCGTCACCGCGAACAGCCTGCTGGACAGCCGATCCCGCGTCGCCTGGTACCGCGCGCCGGCGGCCGCCGCGGGGATCTCGCCGGCGTTCATCCGGAGGATCGCCCGGGTGAGCAGCTCCGCGTCACGCATCGCATCGGTCATGCCGTGGGTCGTGATCGGATCCTTGAAGTAGCCGGCATCCCCGACCAGTGCCCACCCCGGCCCCCAGGACCGGCGGACGTGCCCGGGAATGCCGGCCCAGCCGTGGATCCGGCTCACCGGCGTCGCGGCGGTGACCCGGTCGACCAGCGCGGGTGCCGCCCGGGCCAGGAGCGCCGCGAACGCGTGCTCGGTGCCCAGCCGGCGAAGCTCGCGCATCCGGTCGGGAGAGGTGCCGACGAACACGCACGTCTCCCGGTCGTTCGTGGGAATCAGGCCGGCGGCGGTGCCGGCGCCGTAGGCCCACTCGTACCCGTCGGCCGGCAGGCCGCTGACGTAGCGGTAGCACATCGCCGAGCCGGACCGTCCCTTTCGGACAACTGGCGCCCCGGTCAGCGTGGCGACCGTCGAGCGGACGCCGTCCGCCCCGACCGTGATCGGCGCGGCCAGGCGGATCGTCCGTCCGGAACGGTCGACCGCGTGGACACCGCACACCCTGCCCCGCTCGTCGTGCCGCAGCTCGGTCACGGTCGTCTCGTGCAGCACCTCTGCCCCCGCTCGCGTCGCGGCGTCGACGACGAGCCGGTCGAGCAGGTGCCGACGTGGCGCGTACAGGGCATCGACGCCCGCATCGGCCCGGATCGACACCCGCACGCTTGGCCGCCCGGCGTAGTGGAACTCCGTGCTGCGAACCGCCGGTGTTCCCGCCGACACGACCTCGTCCAGCAGACCCCAGCGGCGCAGCTGCAGGACGCCGGCCCGCATCAGCCCGTGGGTCGACACCGTGTCGCTGCCGGCGCGTGACCGCTCGACCAGCACGACCCGGGCACCGGCGCGCGCGAGCAGCAGCGCGGTGGACGCGCCCGCAACGCGGCCGCCCACCACCACGACGTCGTAGCCGTTCATGCCGCCGGCTCCCGCATCGCGCCGCCGAGCAGGTGCCGCACGACGGCGGCGGCGTCGTGCCTGGCGCCGTCGATGAACGCCGAGTCGCGGCGGTGCTGGAACCGCTGGCCCACCACGTACACCCCGGGCGCGGCCGTGACGCCGCGGTACTGCTCGATGCTGCCGTCCGGTGCGGTCACCGGCAGCCTCAGCCAGGGATGGTGCGGGCGGAAACCGGTGGCGAGCAGGACGGTGCCGATCCGCTCGGCGCGCAGGTTCAGCCGCACCGGGACCCGGGGCGGTCGAATGGCGGGTGGCCGCGCCGCGAGACCGGCGGCCGCGAGGTGCCGGTCGACCGCGTCCAGGAAGCCGTGCATGCGCCGGTCGGCGTCCGCCATCGTGTCCGCGAGATCGTCGCGGAAGCACGCCGTGCCGGCGGTGAGCCGATCGAGCCGTCCGGCGAGCCGGACCCCGACGTCCTGTAGCGCCGCGAAGTCGAGGTCCACGCCGGCGCGGCCGACGAGCTGCATCGACGGTTCCCGGCGAGCCGCCGCCGCGTCCGGCATCTCGTCGATCGTCCTGGCCAGCCGGCCCGTCCGCTCGAGCCACCAGAAGATGTCCATGCCGCGGTAGCGGCGGGGCAGCCTCCGGTGCCGGCCGGCGGCGAGCACGACCGAACGCCCCGCCCGGGCGAGCTCGTCGGCGATCTGCACGCCCGAGGACGACGCGCCGACCACGAGCACGCCGCCGGCGGGCAGCTGCGCGGGATTGCGGTACCGCTGGGTGGTGATCACCTCGACCGGGCCGAGGTCACCGCCCGCCACCGCGTCCGTCACGGCGGCGGGCACGGCCGGGGTGCCATGTGGACCGGTCGCGACCACGACGTGGCGCGTGCGCCAGGTGCCGCGGTCGGTGCCGACGAGGTACGGGTGGCGGGACGCCCCCGACGAGAACGACACCTCCTCGACGTTCGACGCCCCGATCACCGGAGCGTCGAAGGACTCCGCGTAGCTGTCGAGGAGCCGCACGACGTCACCGGCGCTGGCGTACCCGTCGGGCGCCGACCGGGACCGCCGGCCGGGCAGGCGGGTCATCCAGTTGGGGCTGAGCAGGTGCAGGGAGTCCCACCGTTCGGTGCGCCAGCGCTCGCCCACCCGGCCACGTTCCAGGACGACATGTTCGCGTCCGGCGTCGCACAACAGCTTGCTCACGGCCAGGCCGGCGTGCCCGGCGCCCAGCACGACGGTGTCCACTCGGGTCATGGCGGTGCCTGGCGTCAGCCGGTGACGACGTCGACGACGACCGGCGTCGGGTTGGTGAGCGCGTCGTACACGGCCGAGCGCTCGCGGGACTGCTCGACCAGGCCGCGCAACGTCGCGTCGTCGGCGTCACCCTCGATGCGGAGGGTGACCCGGATCTCCTGGTAGCCGTTGCGCACCGACCCGTCGGACAGGCCCAGGATGCCGAGCAGGTTGATGTCGCCCTCGACCGTCGAGGTCACGTTGGTCAGCGTCACCTTGCGGGCGGCGGCGATGTTCACCAGGCCCGCGGTCAGGCAGGCGGCGATGCCGTGCAGCAGGTACTCGACGGGGGTCGGGGCGTTGTCCTGCCCGACCAGGACGGCCGGGTGGTCGGCCTCGAGCACGGTGGTGTGCTTGTGTTCCATCTCCTGCAGCGCGCCGTGGAAGCCGGCCACAGTGGACCGGTTGTGGGTTCCGCTCACCCAGGTGTTGCTGGCGCGGAACTGGAACCTGGCGATCTCGGGCTGGTTCCTGACGGCGTCGAGGGTGGCGAAGAGCGCGGCGGTGTCCACTCCGTTGCGGTGCGCGCTCTGTGTGGTGGTCATGGGTCCTCCATGGTTCGTGCCGATGTCCGGCAGTGACCTGATGGCGAGGACGCTAGGAACACGACCTTCCGCGGAGCTTCCCCTCGACTTCCCCGCGCGTGGCGCCGCGGTCAGACGGCTTGGCTCGTCGCGGTCGCGCCCAGGTCCCGGAGCAGGTGCGCGCCCCGCGCACGTGCCCGCTCGTCGGTCGCGGTCGCGAGGACGACGGCTTGCTCGTAGCGTTCCCCGAGCCCGGCCCAGGCGGCGGCCGCATCGGTCCATCGCCCGGCGAGCGTGGGTGCCCACGGGCCCGGCGGGTCGGCCGGGGCGAGGACGTCGACGCCGGCTCTGCGCAGGTAGGCGCACAGCTCCGCATGCACCGCCCGGTGTCCGGCGTCGTGCGCCATGGCGAGCGCCTGCCGCACCTCGCCGGTCAGGGAGCCCAGCGAGCCGTCGAGCCAGCCGAGCTCCACCCGCGCGACGGCCAGCGAACCGACGACGAAGCTGTCGTCGGCGAACGCGGGGTCCGCCAGCGCGGCGGCGAGGACCTCACCGGCCTCGTGATCGCCGCGCCGGGCGAGCACGCGGGCCAGGAGGCCGCGGGCCAGCGCCGCCATCGCCCCGGGCTCGCCCGGGCTGTCCACCAACACGCGCAGGTCGGCCACGGCCGCGTCCCAGTTCCCGCGGCTCGCCTGCACCGCCGCCGCGGTGAGCCGCAGCCGGTACTGGCCGGCGAAGAACTCCCCGTCGGCCGCGACCCGCAGGCCCGCGGCCACGTACCGCTCCGCCTCGTCCAGGCGCCCGGTGCGGTACGCGCCACCGGCCGCGGCCACGTAACAGCGCACCTGCGTCTCGACGCGACTGTCCGATCCGGCGAGGGAGATGGCGCGCCGCAGGTCGTCCGCGCCGCGCGGGTCCCCTTGGGACAGACGCGCGTCGCCGAGGTAGCTGCTCGCCAGCGCGCAGATGTCCTCGCGCCGCAGGCGCTGCCCGATCTCCAGCGCTCGCGCGGCGAATGCCTCCGTCCGCTCGCCCGGCTCGGCCACGATGCCGACGGTCGCCAGGTTGCTGTGCACGCGGGCCAGCTCCGTGAGGGCGGCCGCGAGCCGGGCGTCGTCGCCGGCCGGTTCGAGGATCTCGACGGCTCGCTCGGCTGCCTGCCGCGCGCGCAGGGGCCCGCGCGCGAACAGCGCGACACGGGCGAGCACCAGCAACGCGTCCGCCAGCGTGACGGTGTCGGCGGCCTGCTCGGCCGCCTTGACGGCGGACTCGGCGCACTCCAGCGCGGCGGCGAAGTGGTTGACCACGTAGAGGGAGTAGGCGAGGCGGGTGTACAGGTCCGCGACGTCGTGCGGATCGAGCTGGTCGCGGTGGTCCAGCACGACCCGCAGGACTCCGGCGGCCTGCCGGTGCGCACCCAGCCGGGCCGCCTCACGCGCGACGGGCGGGCCGTGCTCGAGGATGATGCCGGCATCACCCGCGCGCTCGGCGTGATGCACCAGGCGCGCCGGCTCCGCCCCGGGCCGCGCCAGCAACGCCTCGATCACCGCGCGGTTGGCATGGAGCTGTTCGCCGGCGGTGAGCGAGGACTCGATCGCCCGCCGGGCGAGCTCGTGGCGGAACGACACCGACGCGGTGCCGCCGATGATCATGCCCGACCGCTCCGCCTCGACGAGGGTGCCCGGATCGCCGTCCGCGAGCGTCTCGGCAAGCCAGCGTTCCGCGCGCGTGGGGACGACGGACAGGCGTTCGAGGAACGTGCGCACCGCCGCCGCATGCCTGCCGAGGCGGGCCAGCACCGCGTCGCGGACAGTCGGCGGGACGCCCGCGCCACCGGCCGCGAGCACCTCGGTGACGAAGAACGGGTTGCCCTCGGTCACCCGGTGAATCTCCGCGGCATCCGCGTCGGAGGGCGCGCCCAGGCGGCGTACGGCCTCGACACTCAAGGCCGGGAGGGACACCCGCCGCACGGTGGCGCCGGCGAGGCTGCCCAGTATCTGGCGTAGCGGATGATCGGCGAGGACCTCGGTCTCCCGGAAGGTCAGCAGCAACGCCGCGGGAATGCCCGGAATCCGCCGCGAGAGGTAGCGGATCGCGTCGAGGGTCGCGTCGTCGGCCCAGTGCACGTCCTCGACGACCACGGCCACCGGACGTGCCGCGAAGACGTGCAGCAGGGCGGGCAACGCGTCGTCGAGCCGGCTGCCGGACAGGGCGGCCGACAGCTCCGCATGGTCGGTCGCCATGTCGCGGAACGGCCCAAGACTCCGCGGCGCCAGCAGGTCGTCGCAGCCACCCACGATCGCGGTGACGCCCGGGGCGAGCCGCTCGAGGAAGCCGCGCACCAGGGCCGACTTCCCGGCGCCGGGCTCGCCGGAGATCAGCACCACGACGCCACGTCCCTCGTCGATCGCGGCGCCGACCACCGTCGTCAGCTCACGGAGCTCCGCGTCGCGCTCCACCAGCTCGGTCCTGGCCGCGGCCGGCCGTGCATCGTGCCGCTTCGGGACCGGCGACATCGTGTCGGCCACCGCCAGCAGGCGCGCGCGCAACGCGACGGCCTCCGGGCCGGGGGAGATGCCCAGCTCGGCGTCGAGGGATCGCTCCATCCGGGCGTAGTGGCGCAGCGCCGCCGTCCGGTCGCCCGCGGCAACCGCCTCGCGCAGGAGCTCGAGGTGTGCCTCCTCGTTCGCCGGGTCGAGACGCAGCAGGTCCTCCCAGCGACGGGCGCCACCGAGCAGCTGCGCGACCCGGAGGCGCAGGCGTTGCCGGGGTTCCTCCAGCCAGGACTCGGCCAGGTCGTCGGGAAGCAGCTCGCCGGCGAGCTTCAGCGCGTCGCCGCACCGGTCGGCGGAGGCCGGCGACTCCAATGCGGCATCGGCGGCCTCCTCGAACGTGACCGCGTCGACGTCGAGCATCGCACCGGCGAAGAGCGTGACGACCTCGTTCCGGAGCACGACCGCGGCAGGATCGTCCAGGGCGCGACGAGCGTAGTGCGCGGCCTTGTGCAGGCGGGGGAGCGCGAGGTCGAGCGTGAGGTCGGGCCACAACGCATCCACGACGCGGTCGCGGTGCAGCCGTCCGTCGGGGGAAAGGGCGAGCAGCTTCACGAGCAGGGCCGCGTGCCGGCGCTGCCACCGGCTCGCGGGCGTCGGCGTGCCGTCCACCAGAACGGCGAAGCCGCCCAGCAGTCGCACTTGGACCTGCACGCCGAGATCGTAACGTTCGACGATCAATTCACCGAGGTGCCGGCAGCACAGAATTGACGTCTTTCCTGGCCGGAGCATCGACGTGGTATAGGTAGTGGATAGGCAATCGACTCTGGGGGGATTCCATGCCTTGGCGATCAACTGTGATTTCGTCAGCGGTCATCCTGGCCGCGTGTCTCATGGGGGCGGGACACGCGGACGCGGCAGTGGGCTGGCAGGCGAGCGTGCTGCCGTTGCCGGACGGCTGGCGGGGCGGCTGGGCGGTCGGCACCGATGGGAAAGGCGAATATTCCGGGACCTATGTGGACGGTAACGACGGCTCGTCCAAGGTGGTCATCTGGCGGGGTGGTGACCCGATTGTGGTGAACCCGCCGGCCGGCTGCATCGACGTGGGCACCGTCGGCGAGAACGCGTCTCGGGTAATCGTGGTCGAGGCGAGCGGGTGCGGTGCGGGTGCCGACTGGGCGGCGTACACCTACAGCGGCGGCCAGTACCACCCGCTGGCCCGGGTCGGGGCCTACCCCGACACCTATCCCACGGCGATCAACCAGCGGGGCGACGTGCTCGGGCAGGCGGGGCCGCGCGCCGAGCCGGAGGTGACCGTGGTGTGGCGGCCGTCGGCGGAGCCGATGGTCATCCCGGACACGATCGAGGGACAGACCCCGGTCGACATCGACGACGACGGGACCGTCCTGTTCGGCACCGACGAGGGTCCGTACCTGTGGCGGAACGGCACGATGACCAAGCTGCCCGTGCCGGCCGGGCGCACCGCCCGGGGCAGCGCGATTCGCGGCGGGGTCGTCGTGGGCTCCGTCGCCTGGGAGGGCGAGGAGGACACGAACGCGTACTGGTGGCCCACGATCGGCATTCCGGGACTGCTGCCCGGCGGGGAGCGGGCCAACGACATCAACGCCACCGGACTCGCCGCGGGGGAGCTCATGACCTGGCAGAACGGCGGGCCGGACGGCAGCCTCCCGATCCCGCCGGGCTACGACTCCGTCGGCCATCGCACGGTCGGCGACGACGACAGCGTCGTCGGCTCGGTCGGACTGCAGTCGACTGACCGCCCATTCGACCAGCCGGCCGTCTGGCGCCGGACCTGACTCGAGTTGGTGTCCCGGGGCCGGAGGTTGCATGGATCTCGCGCCGAGCCCGTTGCGCCGCGGCCCGGAACCCTTCGATCGGCGGTCGACGTGTGCGGCCCGGCCAGCGTTCGTCGGCTTGGCTTGGCGTCATCGGTTCCTCCTGCCCACCGTGTCGCGGCCAGTGCGCACGGCGGCCGGGAATACGGAAGCCAGGGCGCGCAAGAACGGCGGGCCGCCATCAACCCGGCCACTGCGATGGCGGCCGGAGCCCGCCGGGGTGGCCGGGCTGCGGGATGCCTCAGGGGCGGGTGAACTCGATCGCACCGGGCGCGACCGAGCCCGCGGGCCGTTGCCTGGCCAGCGGGCTCATTGATCGTGGGGGTGGGACCTAGCAGAGGATGATCAGGCCGGTGATGACGGCGCAGTTGGCGGGGTCGAAGTCGTTGGCGGGGTTGGGGTCGTTGGGGCTGCTCGCGGTGCGTTGGGCGCCGGCGTGGAGCGGTAGGCCGACGCTGAGCAGGGAGATGGTGGCGCGGAAGGTGAAGTTGGTGGAGGCGCTGTTGGCGAGTGCGCCGACGGGGCAGCTGACTTGTTTGAGGGTGTTGTTGTAGCTGCACGGACCGAGGTTGGCCACGCTGGTCGTGGTCGACGGGACGGCGGTGACCACCGTCGCCGAGGTGAGGGCGTCGGGGCCGTTGTTGGTGACACCGACGGTGTAGTCGATCTTGGACTGGAGGAAGACGGCGGCGGCGGACAAGCTGACCGCCAGGTCGGCCTCGTCGGCCGGCGGTGGCGGGGTGACCCGGACGGCCAGCGAGTGGATGCTGCCGGTGGCGATGGTGCCGACGAGATCGAGGAACTGGGTGCACGGTGCGGTCTGGCCGACCGCGCAGACCTGGACGGGGACGCTGCTGTTGGTGTTCGTGCCGTCGCCCAGCGCGCCACCGAGGGAGTTGACGCCCCAGGCGACCACGCTGTCGTCGATGCGGGCCAGGGCATGCAGCCCGGCGCCCTCGGAGATCTCGTCGACGCCCATGAGCAGGTTGGCGCAGGGGGCGGTCTGCCCGACTGCGCAGACTCCGACCGGCAGGTCCTTGTCGGTGGTGGTGCCGTCGCCGAGCTGGCCCTGGGGGTTGTCGCCCCACGAGCGCACGGTTCCGTCAGCGAGCACGGCATGGCTGCTGCGGTCGCCGCCGCTGATCTGGGTTGCGCCGGTGAGGGGCCCGCCGCAGCCGGCCGCGGTGCACACGCTGACCGGGGTGCTGCTGCTGGTGGTGGTGTCGTTGCCCAACTGCCCGTCGGAGTTGATTCCCCAAGCCAGGACGGTGCCATTGGTGGCGAGCGCCATCGAGTGGAAGCTGCCGCCCGCGACGGCGGTCATGCCGGTGAGTGGTCCGGAACAGGCGGCCGCGGAGCACACGGCAACCGGCACGGATCGGCTGGTCGTGGTGTTGTCGCCGAGCCGGCCGCCGGTGTTGTCGCCCCAGGCGCGGACCTCGCCGCCGGAGACGATCGCCAGACCGTGGAAGCTGCCGGCGGAGATGGCGACCGCGTCGTCGAGGAACGCCGCGCAGGGGGCGCTCTGCCCGACCGCGCACACCTGTACCGGCACGCTGCGGGCGGTGGTGGTGCCATCGCCGAGCTGACCGTCGCTGTTCGTTCCCCAGGTGACGATGCCGCCGTCGGACAGCAGCGCCATGCTGAAGAAGTTCCCGGCCGAGACCGAGACCACGTCGTCGAGGAACGTGCCGCAGGGGGCGCTCTGCCCGACCGCGCACACCTGCACGGGGACGCTGCTGTCGGTGGTGTTGCCGACGCCGAGCTGACCGAAGGCGTTGTCGCCCCAGGTGTAGACCGACCCGTCGGACAGCACGGCCACGCTGTGCTGCCCGCCGCCGGCAACCTGCACCGCGTCGTCCAGCACGCTGGCACACGGGGCGGTGTCACCCGGGGCACACACCGCCACCGGCACCGACCGGTCGATGGTCGTGCCGTCGCCGACCTTGCCGTTGCCGTTGTCACCCCAACCGAATGCCTCGCCGGGGTCGGACGCCGCCGCCGCCGGTGTTGCGGTGGCCACCAGGGCCAGCCCCGCTACCAGCATGGCCGTGCACAGCCCGGCCAGCATTCGTCTGCTTCGCTTGCGCATCATCAGGTTCCTCCTCCTGCCCACCACCGCACGGACGGTGCGCACGGCGGTCGGGAATACGGACGCCAAGGGCGCGCAGAATCGGCGGGGCGGCGCCGGCGAACTGAGATGTCCGGGTTATTCGGCGCCGGGCAGATCGCAATGTGCCACCACGACCGGCACGGTCACAACTCTCCGTTCCGTCCAGCGGAACAGCAATTGTCAATTGATTTCCTCAAATCAGCACACACAGATGAACACTCGATAAATGGGATTCACTCGGCGATGCTGGGGGCCAAGCCGACCAACACCGGACTCACATCCGGGACCTCAGCACGTCGACCTCGCAGCCCGGCAAGGACGGGTCGAAGCCGTGATCGACCAGCCAGCGGATTCCGCGCAGGCTGCGCAACGACCACCACGCGCGGATCACGTCGAGGTCGACGTCGGTGCCGTAGCCTGCGACGACGTCGTCGAGGTGCTCCTCGTGTCCGAGCGTCAGGGTGGCGAGGTCGTACAGGGCATCGCCCTGGGCTGCCTCGGACCAGTCGAGCACGCCGGTGATCTGGTCATCGTCGATGAACACGTGACAGATCTGCAGGTCGCCGTGGGTGAACACCGGATTCCACGGCCGGAGCGCGGCCTCGGCGACCTGGCGGTTGCGGGTGACCAGATCGGCGGGGAGGACGCCGTTCGTGACGAGCCATGCGCACTCGCTGTCGAGCTCCGATGCGATCTCGTCGAGGCTCGAACCGGGCCATGGTGGCAGCGGCGCGTCATGCAACACCCGGATGGCGGCACCCGCCGCGGCCCATGCCGCCGCCGACGCGGTCGACGGCTCGCCGAGCTGCCCGAGCGCCCTGCCCGGGAGGGCGGCGAGCGCCAGCACGGGCGGCTTGCGCCACAGGACCTCCGGAGTCGGGACCGGCGCCATGGCCATCGCCTCGACCTCGACACCGGTGCGTGTCTGATCAGCGTCGATCTTCAGGAACACGTCGCCGACACGCAGGGTCGCGCGCTCCTGATGGGCGACGACGACCTCGACCTCCTCCACGCCGGCCATTATCGCGATGACGACCACCGACGTCGCCGGGTTTGCCGCGGGCGACCGTGAGCGTCAGCCGCCGGAGGTGTCGGGTTGGCAGGTGGGGGGTTGGCAGAGCATGAGGGAGAGCGCGGAGTAGAACACGTCACCGATCTTGGTGGGGTCCGGCGCGACGAACGCCTGGCCGCCGGTGACCTTGGTGAGGGCGGTGAGCTCGGCGGCGTCGACGTCGGGCCCGATGCCGATGCCGATGAGCCGCAAGGGGCGTCGGGGGTTGTGCAGTTTGCGGAGCTCGGTGCGCAGCTGGTCGCGGGTGATGTCGCTGTCGTTGTCGTCCTGACCGTCGGTCATCACGACCACCGTGTTGATCCGGCCGGCTTCCCAGTTCTGGGTGCCGTCGCGGTAGGCGGCCAGCATCGCGTCGTAGAGCGCGGTGTTGGCGGCTTGGGCCTGCACCGTGCGGAGCTTGTCCACGCCACCGTTGGCGAGGTGCTCGCCGAGTGGCTTCACCGGTAGCAGTTCTCGATAGTCCCGGTCGCCGTCTAGGTGGGTGGAGTAGAGCCACACGCCGAACTTGGTGACGGGGCTGAACAGCTTGGTTCCGGCGACCGCGGCCTCGATGGTGGTCTGCATCCGGGTCTTGCCGGTGCCCGGTACCTGCTCGTTCATCGACCCCGACACGTCCAGGAGCACCTGCAGCCGGCCGGCGAGGTTGATCGCCGCCCAGGCGTTGAGCACCCCCTCGACCTCCGGCGCCTTCGGGGTCACCGTCGCGGTGATGACGTCGGCGGTGGTGCGCTCGTCCCGGGGCCGATCGTAGAGCGCCTTGCCGTCCGGGGTGCGGAACCCGGCGTCGCCGAGTTTCTCCCGACTGGCTTTCTCGAAGAGCCGGGCGAGGAACTTCTTGGCGGCCGCCCGCTCGTCGTCGGGGATCTCGGGCAGCACGACGTAGGGGTAGTCCAGCGTCGGCACCACGGACTCGATCGACGGCTCCGGGTAGACCGCGACCAGCGGCGAACCCTGGTCGAGGTTGTGCCCGAGCACGTCATGCTCCGAAGCGGGAAACGCGCCGAGCGGCTTGCCCGAGTTCGACCCGCCCGGTAGCCGGTCGGCCAGCTCGGATCGCTTGGGCACCGTGTTCGCGGACAGCGCGCGCAGGGCCACCGCGCTGGCCGACTTCGGCGCCTTCTTGAGCAGCCCCTGCAGCCCGAACAGCGTCGCGGCGCCGACCGACTCGCGGACGGGGTCGGGGAACCCGACGGTGAGCGCTCCCTTGTCCGAGGCGGAGCCGGGGCCGATCACCTGGTCCCAGGTCAGCGGCTTGTCGGGCCAACCCAGCTTGGACGCTTGGGCTTCGGCGACCGCGAGGACCACCGGCGAGCTGGCGATCGAGGTCCCGGTCACCGGGGTGTTCCACGCGCCCGCTTCCTGCCCGCGCCGCAACGCCAGCCTGGACTCCGGGATCCACACGTCCGGCCGTTCGGCGCCGTCGGAGACCACCACCGATTCCGCCACCTCAGCCGACTCACGGCTGGACACCCGGACCTGGTAGCAGCCGTCGCCGCCCTCCGCTGACGCCCGCCGACCGAGCTGGGTCACGACCGGCGCGATGTCCGGCGCCGCGGCCACCGTGACCACGGTGTCCGAGTCACAGCCGGCGGAGTTGATCTTGTCTCGAAGCACGTCGAACGTGAACCAGCCGACCAGCACGACCACGAGCAACATGCCCACCACCAGGGTTGACGATCGCTTGGGCCGTTGCCCCTCCGGGTAGTGCCGTCCCACTGCTACTGCCTCCATTCGCTCCACGCGTCGAGTGCTTCACCGAGAAGCCATTGAAGACCCGACACCGCGGTTGGCAGTAGAGCCGTCGGTCGGTCCCTTCACCCGGAAAGTCCCTCTTTGTGAATCGGGCGCTGCCCCGGCGGTCCTGCGTTACCGTCGGTGACATGGCGGGTAGCGTGCGGCCCTCGGCCAGCACCGACCACTCATCGTCAGGAATGTTGGCCTGGTCCGGGACTTTCTCACGGTCGAGCCGTTCAGCCAGTTCTACGATCCGGCAGGCGTGTTCAGCGAGGTGCTGGGAGATACCGCGGATCCGGGCTGGCGGCCCTATCTGCTGGTCGGCAGCCGGATGAGCACCAACGAACTGCTCGTCGCCGACGATCTCACCGGCGCACAGCGCCGGACCGTCATGCGGGCGATCGCAGACGTCGTGCGCGATATGGCGAGCGCGCACGACGTTCCCGTAGCGGCCATGTACCTGCCGGAACCGGACGCCCGGGCATTCCAGTCGGCGCTGGGTGATGGTGCCGTGCGGCTGAACAGCGGCACCAGCGGCGAGCTTCGAGTACTTCAACCTGCTGTTCTACCTGCCGCTCGAATACGCGATCAGCCGGCGAATCGGCAGCATCCACTACGGCCTGACCACCGACGCCAAGGCCGCTCGTGGTGTGCGGCAGTCGCGCATGCAGTCGGTGCTGTGGTGGTCTGGCCGGCGCGACGGGGGAGTGGACCGCCGAGCCGCGGCGTGGAACGCCACGGACGGCTCCGTCGGGCTCCACTGACCGGCCTCGCGAACGGCGCCGTCGCGGTGCTCAGCGGCACGGATCCGCGACGCCGCCCGCGCGGCCGCCAGCTCGGTGCGCAGCAGGTGCACCGCGGCGTCGACATCGGGCACGAGTGACGTCGCGGTCCCCCGCGCCGAACGAGCACTCTGCGGGAAATACCGGCAGCGGGCGATAAACGCGAGAACGCGACGAACTCGCCTGGATGCCGCCGGTGTCGAGCTCAGGGCTCGCGACGTTGCCTGCTGGTGTGCTCACGGAAGTCGGCGGCCTGGCGTGCCGCTGCGGCTTCGGCGATGAATTCTGTTCGCCGAGTGGTGGCGAGGATGTGTGCGCCAAACTGCTCCACGGTTATCGTCCCCCTGACGGGCCGGAGCCGGCCCGGTTGGCTGATAGCGCGATTCGACGACGCGGTCAACTTCGTTCGGTGGTGGGGGCCGGCTCCCCTGCGCGGCCCCCACGCGGCTTGTCGTCGAACACCTCCTATTCCTAGCCGCCGGGTGGTTGTCCAGCACGAGGTCGAGGCGCTGGACAATCAATTCGGGCCAACCAGGGGTGCCCGATCGGCCGTGGTAAATCGGTGCGTCGACCTGGGATGCTTGTGCCAGGGTTGTGGTGCTGGACATCAATGTGTGTGCCGGGGAGTTGGTGTGGGCAGACCGGAACGTCCGATTGATCCGCATGCTGGGCCGGTACAGGCATTCGCGTGGGAACTGCGGTTGTTGCGGGAGAAGGCGGGATCACCGAGTTATCGGCAGTTGTCCCGCCGCGCGCACTTCTCTTCGACCGCATTGTCCGAGGCCGCCGGCGGAGAGCAGTTTCCGTCGCTGGCGGTGGCACTTGCCTATGTCAAGGCGTGTGACGGTGACGCGGGGGAGTTCGAGGAGCACTGGCGCGCGGTCGCCGCGGAGGTGCCGTCGTCGGTGTCCGACAGCGGGTCCCCGCCCTACCTGGGACTGGCCGCCTACCAGCCGGCGGACGCGGAACGGTTTCACGGGCGGGAGGCCCTGGTCGCCGATCTGGTGGCACGCATGGGCCGGCAGCGGTTTCTCGGCGTGTTCGGCCCGTCCGGATGCGGGAAGTCGTCACTGCTGCGAGCCGGTTTGATCCCGGCGGTCCCGTGGCGAACGGCGCTGATCACCCCTACCGCGCATCCGCTGCACGAGCTGGAGAGCGTGGCCGGTGACGCGGACCTGCTCGTCGTCGACCAGTTCGAGGAGGTCTTCACCCTCTGCTCGGAGGACGAGCGACACCGATTCGTCGAGGCGTTGCTCGCCGTACCGACGCGGGTGGTGATCGGCTGCCGTGCCGACTTCCTCGGCCACTGCGCCACCCTGCCCGGACTGGTGGAAGCCCTGCGCGACGCGCAGGTCCTCGTCGGACCGATGGCCCCGGAGGACCTGCGGCGCGCGATCGAGCAGCCGGCCGTCGAGGGCGGTTTCAAGGTCGACCCGGACCTGGTCTCGGCGGCGCTGACCGACGTGCACGGCCAGCCGGGCGGGCTGCCGCTGCTGTCGCACGCGTTGCTGGAAACCTGGCGCAGCCGCCAGAACGGCCGGCTCACCCTCGACGGTTACCGGGCCAGCGGGGGAGTGACCGGGGCGATCGCCGCCTCCGCGGAACGCGCCTACGCCGGGCTCACCACGCAGGGACAAGCGGTCGCCCGCGGCGTGCTGCTTCGGTTGGTGCACGACGGAAGCGAGGGCGCCGACCTGCGCAGGCGGGCCGAGCTGTCCGAGGTGCTCGCGGCCGGAGAGCCGGCCGAGACCGCGGCGGTGGTGGACGCACTCGTCGCCGCGCGACTGGTGGTGGTGGCCGACGGAGCGGTGGAGCTCGCACACGAGGCGGTGACCCGGGCCTGGCCGCGCCTGCGGGAGTGGATCACGGAGAGCCGCGAAGGGCTGCGCGCGCATCGGGAGCTCACCAGCGCCGCGTCGGCCTGGGTCACCCTCGAGCGGGACGCCGGCGCGCTGTACCGGGGCGTGCGACTGTCGGCCGCCAAGGCGCTGGTCGAGCGGGACGACTGGCAGGTGTCGTCCACCCAGGTGGAACGCGAGTTCCTCGAGGCGAGTAGCGAACACGAAGCAGCGGAGCGGAACACCGCGTCGCGCCAGGCCCGCCGGTTGCGGCGGCTCGTCAAGGCGCTGGGCGCGCTGGTCGTCGCGTGCCTCGTGATCACGGCGGTCGCCGTGGCCCAGCGCCGAACCGCCGTGTACGAGCAGGAGGTGGCGCAGTCCCGGCAGCTCGCCGTCCGGGCGCAGGATCTCAGCGTGGCGTGGCCGGATGCCGCGCAACGACTCGCGGTGTCCGCCTATCGCATGGCGCCCACCGCCGAGGCGCGTGGCGCGCTGCTGAGCACGGCCGCGTACAAGCCGGCTCGGACCGTCTTCGTCGATCACCAGGGTGCGGTCATGGCGGTCGCGTTCAGCCCGGACGGCAGGCTGATCGCCTCCGCCGGTAGCGACCACACCATTCTCCTGCGAACCCCTGCCGAACGAACAGCGCCGGTATCCCTGACCCAGAACACCACCATCCGGGCGCTGGCCTTCCAACCCGGCGGCCACCTCCTCGCCGCGGCCGGCGACGACGGGCGGATCGTTCTCTGGGATCTCCAGCGACGCACTCCGGCGAGGGAGCTTGTCCGTCCCGCACGGCCGGCTCAACAGCCTCGCGTTCAGCGCGGACGGCCGCGTGCTCGCCTCGGCGTCCCAGGACGGCACGGCGATCCTGTGGGACAGCAGCCGGTGGTCCGAGCTCGCCGGCATTCCCCACAGGCTGGGGGAGGTGACCGACGTCGCGCTCAGCGCCGACGGCCGCATGGTCGCACTCGCGGCCTCGGCCGGGGCGTTGCTGTTCGACCGCGCCAGCGGTGCCGTCCAGGTGTTCCACGACCACGACGGTGCTGTTCTCGGCGTGGCACTGCGCCCCGACTCGGGCGCGCTCGCGACCGGCGGCGCCGACGGCCAGGTGGTGCTGCGCGACCTGGCCGGCCGAACCGCGCCCGTCCACCTGCGCCGCCACACCGCCCCCGTGCGCGCGTTGCAGTTCGCGCCAAACGGCTCGATGCTGCTCACCGCCGGCGACGACGGCACCGTGCGGTGGTGGTCGGTGCCCGACGGCGGCTGGCTCACCGGGCTGATCACGCGGGCAGCCGCTTTCCGAGCGGCCGAACTGAGCCCGGACGGACGGCACCTCGTCACCGGTGGCGAAGCGGACGTGAGTGTCTGGCCGGTCGCCCTGCCCCCGTTCACCGGCCACTCCATTCCGCCGACGGGCGTCACGTTCTCCTCGGACGGCCGGCTGCTGGCCACCGCCGGACCGGACCGGCTGATCATCACCTGGAACCCCGACGGGACTCGACGAGACACCATCTCGGCTCCCGCTCCGGTCACCTCGGTGCTCTTCCACCCCGACGGTTCACTGATCGCCGCGGACGGCGCCGGGGCCGTCACCGCCTGGGATGCCGCCCGCGCGCGTCCACTTCGGACGATCGCGACGCATCAGCGTGCGGTCACCGGCCTGGCGCTGAGCCGCGACGGCGGGTTCGGGGTGTCCGGCGCCGCCGACGGCAGCATCCAGGTCTGGGATCCAACCGGACAGTCCCCGCCCCGGCTGCTGCGTGCCCCCGCCGGCGGACCGATCGAGGACGTGGCCATCAGCCCGAGCGGCCGCGTGGTCGCCACCGGCGGGGCCGATGGACTGATCACGCTCTGGGACCTGACTCGCGGGCGTCCACAGGCGACGCTCGACGGGAATGGCAGCACCGTCAAGGCAATGGCCTTCACGCGCGACGGGCGCATGCTGGCCGTCGGCGACATCAGCGGGACGATCACGTTGTGGGACCTCGACCGGCACTCCCGCGCGGCCGGCTTCCGGGGGCAACGCGGCGCCGTCCGGGACCTCGCCATCAACCCCGAAGGCACCCTCCTCGCCGCGGCCGGCAACGACAGCACCGTCACCCTGTGGAACCTCGACACCAGGAAGCAGTTCGCCGTTCTCACCGGGCACACCGGTCCGTCCAACGCCGTCGCCTTCGGTCCACCGGGCAGTGACCTCCTCGCCTCCACCGGCGCCGATCCCCGCGTCATCGCCTGGAACCTCGACCCGGACACGATCATCGACCACATCGCCGGCTAGCCGGCTGTCCTTGGTGGTCGAACCCGAGGACGTGCACGCACCCGCGGTCCAGCCGGGCTGACCGCCGTGCGCCCACCTGGCGCAGGTAGCGCCGAATTGACCCGAATTGGTTGTCCAGCTGCCCGACCAGTGCTGGACAACTCGCGTCCGGCTACTTCTGGAGTCACCAGATCGCACACGAGAAAGGACCGCGATGTCTCATCCTCGGACCGGCATCAGCCGCCGGCGGATCCTGGCCGCGGGTGGCGGGCTCGCCCTCGCGGCGATGGTCGAGGGTGCGGGTGTGGCCGCGGCCAGCAGTGCCCTCCTCGCCCCGCTTCGACCTGACCCAGGCCTCCCACGACCTGTTCCGGCACAAACCGCTGAGCCTGCCGACGGTCATGCAGTCGTTCACCTTCGACAACGCCAACCAGCGGCTGTTCGTCGCGCAGCTGTCCGACGGCGACAGCAACCTGTGCGTCACGCAGCTGAGCTTCTCGGGGGAACGGGTCGGGCAGATGTCCCTGACCGGGTTCGGGCACGGCGTGTCGATCGGGGTGGAGCCGGTCGGTTCGGACTCCTACCTGTGGACCGAGGTCGACGCGGTGGACGGCTGGGGGACCCGGCTGGCCCGCTTCCGGTTCGTCGACGGCGCGGAGATCGACCACACGTCGGGCTCGCTGCAGAAACACCAGCCCATCGCCGGCGTCGACCGGTTCACCTGTGCCGTCGACCCGGTGAACCAGCGGCTGATCATGCGCTACCGCACCATCGACAAGCAGTTCCGGTTCGCGGTCTACGACATCGCCGATGTGCGGGCCGGCATCTACTCGAGGCGGCTGGCCGACATCGCGCAGCCGGCCGGGCTGGGCAACTTCCAGGGCTACACGGCGTACGGGGAGTACCTCTACCTGCTGGACGGCGACTACTACGACGCGGACAACCCGCCGCCGGGCAACACGTTCGTCAACAGCGTCAGCCTGAACGGCGGTCCGCTCACCCGGGAGCCGACCAACGCGGGCGGGAGCCTCGTCTACCGCGAACCAGAGGGCATGGCCGTCTACCGCACGGAGGCCGGCGAACCTCGCCTGTTCCTGGGCTTCGCCTCCGGCGAAGAGGGCGACCGCCGCTGCAACATCTTCTACAAGAACGTCCTCGTCTGACGAGGTCAACCCGGGCGGCCGAGGGGCCCGCCCGGCGAGATGAAAGGAAAATGAGGGGAAATGAACCGAAAATTAGCCGTGCTGCTCGGCGTCCTGGCCGCGTTCGGGATCACCCTGGGGGTCCAGGGGATGGCGAGTGCGGACGTGTCGAACCAGAGGGTGAGCGAAACGGTCCTGGAGGACAGCTTCAGCTTCAACTTCGTCCTGTTGGATGACGACAAGAGCGGCGTCATCAACGTCTACAACGACGCCTGGATGGACAAGCGCAGGGCACGCTGATTGGCGTGCAGATCCTTTGGATGATGGCTCCACCGGCGACACGCTGATCGCTTATGACGGGCTGCCAGACAGCTACGGAATCGTGGCACACCTCAGCACGGGCCGGGTCGCGTCCACAGCCGGGCACGACGCCAACTACACGGACGAGGTCTCCGGCAACCTGCCGGAGGGAAACCCCTACACCATGTGGGTGTGTGTCGTGAAGGGCTCGTTCTCGACGTGCTCGTCACACTTCGGGGTCAAGGCCTGATCGGGTTCGGGGCGGCACAGCGAGGCCGCCCTTGACGTGGCGGGCAGGGTTGCTCCAGGGGGGCAGCCCTGCCCGCCACCAAGCGGTCCAGTGCGACGTTGATCAATGGAACACATCCGTCCGTTCGCGAGTTGGGCATGGCATGAACCAACTCGTGGACCGGACGATCGCCGCCCTCCGTGCCGAGCACGACGTGCTCGCCGGCCTTGCTCGCACCATCACCGATGACCAGTTGGCCGCCACCAGCGGTGCCGCTGAGTGGACCGTGGCCCAGGTCCTGTCCCATCTGGGCAGCAGTGCGGAGATCGGTCGCGCGCCGATCGCCAGGGCTGCCGGTGAGACCGTGGTGGTCGAGGACAACCAGGCGATCTGGGCTCGCTGGGACGGGTCCGCGCCGCGTGCGCAGGCCGAGGGCTTCCTGGAGTACAACGGCCGCTGGCTCGACACGGTCGAGGCGCTCACGCCCGAGCAGCGTTCGTCGCTGACCGTCGATCTCGGGTTCCTGCCGGAGCCGGTTCCGCTGGTGACTGCCCTGGGCATGCGGCTCAACGAGGTGGCCAACCACTCGTGGGACGTGCGCGTGGCCTTCGACCCAGATGCCGGAGTGGCCGCCGACTCGGCGGCGGTGGCCGTCGACTTGCTGGCGGGGCCGGTGGGATTCATGCTGGGCTTCGTCGCGAAGCCGGCCGAGCTCGCGGCCCCGGTGTCGGTCGCGGTCCCCGGCGCCGGTCTGGTGATCGATGACGCGGTCACCGTGGTCGACCATCTCGAGGCGCCTTCGGCGAAGTTCAACGGGCCGGCGGAGGCGTTCGTCCGGCTGGTCAGCGGCCGTCTCAAGGCACCGCACGACAAGGGCGTCACCGTCGAGGGCAGCGTCACGCTCGACGACCTGCGCCGCGTCTTCCCCGGCTTCTGACCGAACTCTGGGACACCGATCGGGATGTTCGACCGTATCGACGCGCTCGTCGCCCCGGGCGTCACGATCAACCCGGAGGACAACAGCTACGGCACGGCGGAGCTCGCGGTGTCGGCCCGCCGTCGCTGATCGGAGAACCCGTGGCGACAACGATCGTGAACGCGAAGGTGTTCGACGGGACGACGTCGCGGGACTGGACTTCGGTCCGGTTCGCTGACGGGTTGATCACCGAGTACTCCGCCGTCTCGGTCGCGCATGACGGCGACGACGTGATCGACGCGGGTGGCGGGACCGTGCTGCCCGGTCTGATCGATGCGCACGTGCACCTCGTGCCCGGCGCCCTCGCGCAGTCGTTGACCTTCGGCGTCACCACCGTTCTCGACATGTTCAGCAAGCCCGACCAGGTGGCCGCGGCCAAGGAACAGGCCGGCTCCCGTCCGGACGTGGCCGATGTGCGGTCCTCGGGTGTCGGTGCCACCGCGCCCGGCGGGCACCCGTCGATGATGTACGCCCCGTTCCCGACGTTGACCGCCGCCGGTCAGGCCGAGCCGTTCGTCGCGGCACGGATCGCGGCGGGCTCGGACTACTTGAAGATCATCTCCGGTATCGGGGGTCTGTGGCCGTCGCTCGACTCCGAGACCATCACGGCGCTGGTCACCGCCGCGCACGCCCACGGCCTGGTCGTCGTCGCGCACGTGAGCTCGACGGCCGGTGTCGAGCAGGTCGTGTCCGCCGGGGTCGACGTGGTCGCCCACGTCCCCGCGGACGCCGAGCTGGACACGGCCCTGGTCGAGCGAATGGCGGAGGCGGGCATCGCGGTCGGCCCGACGCTGGCCACCATCGAGAACACCCTCGGTGAACCGGGTGGCGCGGCGGTGGCAGCGGACCCGCGGCTCGCGGAGGCGCTCGGGGACACCTGGACCCGCCGGTTGTCCTCGGGTGCCTCGGGACGGCACGGCCGGAGGTTGCCGCCCTACTCGCGGGCCGAGGACAACGTGCGGCGACTGGCCGATGCGGGGGTCACGCTGCTGGCGGGCACCGACGCCCCGAACCCGGGGACAGTGTTCGGCGCAAGCCTGCACCGGGAGCTGGAACTCCTCGTCCGGTGCGGCATCAGCCCGGCGCAGGCCCTGGCCGCCGCCACCACCGAACCGGCACGGGTGTTCGGCCTCGCCGACCGAGGACGGATCGCCGCCGGGCGGCGCGCGGATCTCGTCCTGGTGTCCGGCGACCCGTTGACGGACGTCACCGCGACACGCGCGATCGAGCGGATCTGGCGCGCGGGCACAGCGTGCGATCGGCGCGCCTTCGTCGCGAACGCAGCCGAAGCCGAGCAGCTCGACGCCTTCGACGCCCAGGTCGCCAGGGCCGTGGCGGCCGTGCGCGAACGCCGGTCCAACGTCGACCCGAGGCAGGCCCGCTGACAGCGGAGCCGGCCGCGGCGGCGTTACGGTCGTGACATGTGTGCGTCGAGTACCTGTCGGGTCGCGGTGGTCCAGGCCGCGCCACGCCTGTTCGACCTGCCGGAGACGCTGCGGCGGTTCGAGACGCTGCTGGCCGAGGCGGCCGCGGGCGGTGCGGAGCTGGTGGTGTTCCCGGAGGCCTTCGTCGGCGGCTACCCGAAGGGCGCGACGTTCGGTGCGACGGTCGGCGAACGCAGCGACGGCGGGCGCGCGTTGTTCGCCCGGTACCGCCGCTGCGCCATCGACGTCCCCGGTGACGCGTTCGACGAGATCCGCGCGACCGTCGCGAAGTCCCGGGTCCACGTCGTGGTCGGTGTCATCGAACGGGCCGGGCACACGCTGTACTGCACGGCGCTGCTGATCGCGCCGGACGGCACGCTGCTCGGCCAGCATCGCAAGCTCGTGCCCACCGGCACCGAGCGCCTGATCTGGGGGCAGGGCGACGCCGCGGACGTCGCCGTGGTCGGTACCGACCTCGGCCGGGTGGGCCTGGCGATCTGCTGGGAGAACTACATGCCGCTCTACCGGACCGCGCTCTACGAGCAAGGGGTGCAGCTCTACTGCGCGCCGACGGTCGACAGCCGGGACACGTGGGCGGCGACCATGCGCCACATCGGCGTCGAGGGCCGGTGCTTCGTGCTGTCCGCGACCCAGTTCGCCGTCCGCGACGACTACCCACCGGACTTCCCGCTCGGCGACGACCCGGTCGTCATCCGCGGCGGCAGCTGTGTCGTCGACCCGTTCGGCCGGCTCCTCGCCGGCCCCGTGTTCGACCGGCGGGAGGTCCTCTTCGCCGAGCTGGACCTGGCCGTGCTCGACGGTGCCTATCTCGACCTCGACGTCGTCGGCCACTACGCGCGCCCGGACCTCTTCCGGCTCACCACGACGACGGCGCCCGCGCGCGCAAGCTCAGGTGGGGCCGGCTGACCGTGCTCCCGTTGCCGCGGTTGCGAGGTGTTCGCGGGTGGCGTTCAGGGCCAGGCGGGCGCATTCGCGTTCGCCTACCTGGGCGGTCAGGCTCGCGCGGGGAATCTCCAGCGCGTAGGGGATGTCGGGTGGCAGGGCGGCGAGGATGCCGCGCACGTCGATGCCGCCCTCGCCAGGGAAGAGGCGTTCGTAGCGGGCGGTGTGGATGAGACCCTCCACAGTGGTGGGAATCCGCGCCGGCGCGTCGCAGACATGGGCGTAGTGGAACCACTCGCGTGGCAGCGCCCGCAGGTCCTCGATGCTGGACTGCGAGCGCGCGAAGTGCAGCAGGTCGATGAGCAGGCCGGCGTTGGATCGGCCGGCGGCGCGCAGGACCTGCGTGGCTTCGGCGAGGTTGGGGGTTTCGGTCCAGGACGGGAACTCGAGGTCGATCGTGAGACCCAGAGGCGCGGCCAGGTCGCACAGCTGCGCGAAGTGTTCGGTCTTGCGGTCCATGTTGGAGTCCGGCAGCTGGGTGATGACGTGGCGTGCCCCGAGGTCCGCGCCAACCTCCAGGTGGCGCTGGAACGCGCGGGGGTCGTCGTGCGGGCCGATGCGGGCGAGCTCGATGTCCAGGACGCGGACGCCGGTGTCGGCCAGCCTCGCCTTGGTCTCGCGCAGCAGGGCGGGGTCGGTCGCGACGGGGTAGTGCGGCTCGTCGGGGGTCACCCTGGTCAGCCGGATGCCGACGCAGTCGTACCCGGCGCTCGCCGCGGCCTCGATGAGGTCGGGCGGGGACAGGCTGAGCGCGGACAGGTGGGCGATGGAGTACTCGTGCGCGGGTTGCTCGTCGCGGACCGCCGGCGGCCGCGGGACGATCGGGGTCGCGACCAGGCGGCGCTGACGGTGTGCGGCCATGCGTACCGGGGTGGTGCCGACGGCGCCGTAGCCGTTGTAGCCGTCGATGCGTTGCACGATCTCGAAGAACACGCGGGAGCCGAGCATGTCGGTGCACAGGTGGAGGTACTCGCCGTGCTCGTCGCGGTCGTAGAGCACGGAATGCTGCCGCATCGCGTCGAGTAGCTCGGCAGGCAGTTCGACGCGGGCGTCGAGGTCGTCGTAGTAGTTGTCGGGGATGTCCAGCAGCGGGGCGCCCAGCGCGCGTAGCGCCGCGGCGGCGGCGATGGCATCCGTGGTCGCCAACGCGATGTGCTGGGGGTCGGTCACCGCCGGCGCCCACTGCCCGCGGCGGTACAGGGCAGCGTTCAGCGTGATCCGCACGCGGTGGTTCGGATCGGTCGCCGCCCGGCTGCGGATCATCCCGAACGGCGCGGCGAACTCGGTGGCGGTCTGGGCGTGCAGGCCCAGCACGGACCGGTAGAACAGGGTGGACTGGTCGAAGTCGTCGAACGGTTCGGTCAGGGAGACGTGGTCGATCCCGGTCAGCAGGTCACGGTCGGCGGTCGGCGTCCCGGTGGGAGCGAAGTCGGCCAGCCAGTCGTTGTCGGCGTCACCGGTGCGGCAGAAGAAGACGGACGTGCCGTCGGGCGCGGACACCGAGTGCAGGGTCGCCTCGTCCGGCCGGCGGCTGCGCGGGAGTACGGGCGCGAGGAGGCGCTCGGCGCGCCGGGTCGAGGCCGCCGGGTCGCCGCTCTCGACCGCCAGCGCGGTGATCTCGGCGGTGCCCGGCATCGCCGTGGCGCGGGGTGCCGAGTTGAGCAGGATGCGTGCCGCGCCCTGCTGCCACAGCTGTACCGGCTTGGACCGGTGCTGTCCGGTGTGGACGAAGCCGAGGGCGGCGAGCGTGCGGGCTAGCACGGGTCCGGAGGCGTCATCGACGGCCAGCTCGATGAACGCGTGGCCGGACAGGGTGGGTGCCGGTGGCAGGTCGGGTTCCCCGCGCGGCGCGTCGATGGCCTCCTGCATGGAGACGAGCGAGCGCATCGCATCGGTCGCCGTTGGCCGGGGATCGGCCTGGCGGAACACGTCGTTCGCCACTTCGAGCGACAGCGGCCCCGCGTATCCGGTGGCCAGCACGGTGCTCGCGAACCGGGCCAGGTCCAGCGATCCCTGGCCGGGGAAGAGCCGGTGATGGGTGCTCCACTGCGCCAGGTCCATGTGCCGGGGCGGCGCGTCGGCCAGCTGCAGGACGAAGATCTTCGAGCCGGGGATGATCCGGATCCCGGACAGGTCGTCACCGCGGGCGAGCACGTGGAAGCTGTCCAGGCACAGGCCGAGCGCGGGATGGTCGGCGCGGCGCACGATCCGCCAGGAGTGGGCGGCGGTGTTGACGAACCGGCCCCAGGCGAGGGCCTCGTACGCGATCCGCAGGCCGTGTCCGGCGGCGCGGTCGGCCAGGAGGTGCAGGTGCTCGGCGGCGAGGTCGTCGTCGTCGACGGCGTCCGCGGACAGCGTCGAGCACACCAGCAAGGTGTCCACGCCGAGCTCCCGCATCAGAGCGAACTTGCGCTCGGCCCGGCGCAGGTTCGCCCGCAGCGTGTCCGGCGGAACCGCCTCGAAGTCGTGGAACGGCTGGTACAGGTCGATCGTGAGGCCGAGGTCGGCGCACCGCTGGCGCACCTGGCGGGGCGACAGCGGCGAGGCGATCAGGTCGTCCTGCACGAGCTCGACGCCGTCGAAGCCCGCCGCGGCGGCCGCGGCGAGCTTGTCCTCGAGCGTGCCCGACAGGCACACGGAGGCGAGGGTCCGCCTGGGTTCGGTGACCGGGCCGTCCGTGGCCGCTGCGGACACGGTGAGTTCAGCCGTGCGCAAGGTGCTGCCTCCCAACGGTCGTGTTCCGGGCGATCTCGTCGAAGTGGCGGAGCATGCGGTCCGCATCGGGTTCGAGGCCGGTGATGATCCGGAACGTGTCGGCGGCCTGGAACGACGCCATCCGGCCACCGTCGAGGACCGCGCAGCCGGCCGCGCGCGCCGCGCGCAGCAGCTCGGTCTCCAGCGGCCGGTAGACGATGTCGGCGACCCAGAGCCCCGGTCGCAGCAGGTTGGGGGACAGGGCGATCCCGGGGTGCCCCTCCATCCCGGTGGGGGAGGCGTGGACGAGGCCGTCGGCGTCCAGGATGGACTCGGCCGGCGTACCGGTGTCGTCGAGGCGGCGTGCGGTCACCCGGTCCGCGCCGAACCGGGCCGCCAGGGTCGCCGCCAGCGTCTCCGCGCGGCTCGGCTCGAGATCGAAGATCACCAGGGTGCCCACGCCCAGGGACAGCAGTGCGTGCCCGACCGCGGAGCCGGCCCCGCCCGCGCCGAGCAGCACGACCCGGTCGAGGCTCGCGCCGGGCAGGCCCGTGCTCATGGCGCGGGAGAACCCCGTCAGGTCGGTGTTGTGCCCGACCGACCGGCCGCCGGAGAACACGACGGTGTTGACCGCGCCGACCGCCTCGGCGCCGGAGGAGAGCTCGTCGAGGTGGTCGAGCACCAGCTGCTTGACCGGGTGGGTCACGTTGAGCCCGTCGTAGCCGGCGAGCCGGGTCGCGGTCACCAGGTCGCCGACGGCGTGCGCGGGCACACCGAGGGAGTCGATGTCGAGGACGCGGTACAGGTAGCGGATGCCGAGCGCGTCGGCTTCCCGTTCGTGCAGGGCAGGGGTCAGCGAGGTGCCGATGCCCGAGCCGATGAGTCCGACGAGGTAGCCGGTGCCGTTGCGCGCTGATGTCATGAGCTCCCCTGGCGAGACGTCCAGACCATCGCGAACGAACTAGATAGTTACTTATACGCCGTGCGCGGGTCCGATGGGAAGGGACGGAAGTGGGGCGTGGGCACGCCGGAGGCCGTCCGGCGTGCCCACGCCGGCGTCAGTAGACCTCGATCTTGCCGGTGGAGCGGGGGCTGTACGGGTCGTTGAAGAAGTACTCGCCCTTCTTCCGGAACCGGTGGGTGTAGGACTCGCCGGGTGCGAGCAGCACGTCGAAGAGCCCCTCGAAGAACTGGGTCACGCCGCGGGTGTTGGCGTTGCCGGCGTGGTTGGTGAACGTCACGGTGGTGCCGGCCGGGACGCGCAGGTGGGTCGGTGCCATGGCGTTGACCGCGGTCGACTCGGTGGCGCCGATCTCGCCGGTCTCGGCGTCGTAGGTCCGTCCGATCACGACGGTGTCGCCGACCGCGCTGCCCTCGACCGGTTCGCCCGACACGGGACGGCGGATGACCGGTGGCGGCGGGGTGGGCGCGGGTCCGACGTCGCCGCCGATCTTGAACGCCCACAGGAAGTCCCCGCGGGGAGCGGAGTCGCCGTACGGGATGCCGGTGCCGCCCGCGTACACGGCCAGGTACTGCTGTCCGTCCACTTCGTACATGATCGGGCTGCTGCTGATGGCGGCGCCGGTCTGGAAGCGCCAGAGCTCGCGGCCGTTGCGGGCGTCCAGCGCGAGCAGGTTGCCGTCGGGCTGGCCGATGAACAGCAGGTCGCCGGCGGTGGTGAGGATGCCGTTGCCGTGCGCGAGCGAGTAGGGCATGAGCTTCTTCCAGCGCACCTCGTTACTGCTGGCGTCGACCGCGACGATCCCGCCGGTCTGGTACTCGCCCGGCGGCCGCAGGCCGTTGCTCGACTCGGTCAGCGAGTGCGCCGCGGCGACGTAGCCGAAGCCGGTGTACACGAGGCCCGTGCTGTGGCTGAAGGACTGGTGGCTCCAGTCGGCCCCGCCGCCGTGGCCGGGGATCGACAGGATCGGGATGTCCCAGTGCGGGTCGTAGAGGGAGCCCCGCACGTAGTTGGGGACGGCGCGGTTGGGGTCGCCCGGGATCGAGGTGCCCAGCGGCTGGTCCACGACGGTGGTCTCGGTCCACGGGCCCTGGCGGGGGAAGGGCTGGGTGGGCCAGGTCTTCTGGCGGGCGTCCTGCGGGACCGGGCGTTCGTCGATGCCGAGCGGGGCGGAGCCGTCCGTGCGGTCGAGGATGTAGTACATGCCGCACTTGCTGCCGTAGATGACGAGCTTGCGCTTGCGGCCGCGGATGCGGACGTCGGCGAGCACGGGGGCCATCGTGTTGTCCATGTCCCAGATGCCGTGGTGGATGGACTGGAAGTGCCACCGGTACGCACCGGTCGCCATGTCGATCGCGACGAGCGAGCTGGAGAACAGGTTGCGGCCACCGCGTTCCGAACCGTCCTGTGAGGACCGGCTGCCGCGGGCGTTGCCGAACGCCCAGTAGACGAGGCCGAGGTCCGGGTCGACCGCCGGGTGGATCCACGGCGTGGCGCCGCCGGTCTGCCACGAGTCGCCCTCCCAGGTGTCGTTGCCGATCTCACCCGGCTCGGGCGCGCCCCAGAAGTGCCACACGACGTCGCCGTTGCTCGCGTCGAGGGCGAGGCCGGCGCCGCGGTCGCCGTCGTGCGTGCCGCAGTAGAGCCGGCCGTCGTGGTAGGTGACGGCGACCTTCTCCATGTTGCCGAACCCGGTGACCTGTCGCTCCCACGCGACCGCGCCGGTCTCCTGGTCCAGGGCGACGACCCAGCTGCCCCTGGCGTGGGTGAAGACCTTGCCGCCGCCGACCGCCACGCCGCGGCGGGTGAGCGTGCCGCGGGTCTGCCGGTAGACCCACTTGGTGACGCCGGTCGCGCCGTCGACCGCGAAGACGTTGCCGAGCGCGGACTCGATGTAGAGCACGCCGTCGACCGCGACCGCGGTGCTCTGGCTGTTGCCCGACGCGAGCCCACCCTCGATCCGGTTGACCCACGTCGCGCCGAGCTTCCTGACGTTGCCGCGCCCGATGCCGTCGAGCGCCGTGTAGTTCTGGTTGCCGAGGTTGCCGCCGACCATGGGGAAGTCGCGGCCGCCGGGCACGGTGGCCACGGGCGGCGGGGTGTGTCCGCGGACCGCGGGATCGGCCGTCGCGGACGTGCCAGAGGTCAGCGACGTGCCGACCGCGACGCCCACTGCTGCCGCGGCGGCGCCCTTGATGAGTTCTCTTCGCTGGATCTCCGCCATGCCGCGCTACCTCCGTAATCGACCAGTCGAGCAGCGGTCCGTCTAGCGGACTATATGGACTGTGTGACGGTTCAGCTTAGGCATCCGATCGCGTCCGCCACAAGGCTTGCAACGTCCGCCACCGACGGCCATCGGCGCCTTGCTCGGCGACAATCGCAGAGGTAGCGTCCAATTCTCTGAACGGTTCAACAGGTCCGCGTGACGGACCCCTTCGACAGGAAGCCCTTGCCCGTGCCGACGAGATAGCCATGCCCACCCACGAAAGGCCCAGCACAGTGAACAGACGAGCATCGACGTTGATGACCGCGATCGTGAGCGCGGTCGTCGCAACCGCGGCCACGGTGGTCGCCCTCGGTGTACCGGCGGCGGCGAACGACGGCGGTGGGACCGGCGCCCGGGAGCTCGGCAACCCGGACTACGGGGTGTGCCGCGGCCCGCGGCCGCAGTGCTACCACGACTGGGGCAACTTCGACCTGTCCCAGGGCGTCCGGGTGCTGGTCTACTCGCGAACCGCGGGCCCGCGGCACGCCAACCTCGGGCCGGCCCTGGCGCCCGGCCTGAACCCACCGCTCACCGCCGCCAACGTCGCGCAGAACGCGATCGTGCGGCTGGGCCAGCAGCACGGGTTCACCACCGACTGGACCGAGGACGTGGCCCAGCTGTCCAGTCCGTCGCGGCTGTTCGGCTACCACGTGGTGATCTTCCTGAGCACGACCCGCGACACCCTGGACGACGCGGCACAGACCTCGCTGCGCCAGTACATCCGTGGCGGCGGCGGGTTCGTCGGCCTCCACAACGCGTTCGGCACCGAGTACAACTGGCAGTGGTACGAGGGCCTGCTGGGCAACGCCAACTACTACGACCACGGCCCGTACCAGCCGGGCACGGTGCGGACCGTCGACCGCAGGGATGTGTCCACCAAGGACCTGCCGGGCCGGTGGGCGTTCGCCGACGAGTGGTACAACCTGGTGCCTTCGCCCACCGATGTCCGTGTCCTGGCCGAGGTCGACGAGACGTCGCTGGCCCGTGGCGTGCGCGGCTCGATGGGGCATCCCGGACACGGCGAGCACCACCCCGTCGCGTGGTGCCAGTACTACGACGGAGGCCGGTCGTGGGTCACGACGCTCGGCCACGACGCGGCCGCCTTCGCCGACCCGCCCACCGCGGACGGTGCGGCGTCCTTCCAGAAGCTGATCGTCGGCGGCATCCTGTCCGCGGCCGGCGCGCAGCCGTTCTGCCGGTAGCCGGCCTGGCGCCGTGGCGGTGGACGCATCCGTTCACCGCCACGGTTTGGGCGTCACAGGCCGAGGTAGATCTGCCGCACCCGAGGGTCGCGGCTGAGTTCCGCGGAGGTTCCGGTCATGGCGACCTCCCCGTTCTCCATCACCAGGCAGGTCTTCGTCGCCTCGAACGTGAGCTTCGCGTTCTGCTCGACGAGCAGCAGGGCGTGGCCCGCGGCGCTGAGCCGCTGCAGCACGGCGAGGATGTCCTCGATGAGCTTGGGGGACAGGCCCATCGAGGGCTCGTCGAGCAGGATGAGCCGAGGCTTCGACATCAGCGCGCGGCCGACGGCCAGCATCTGCTGCTGGCCACCGGACAGCGCCCCGGCGAGGCGGTGCCGCATCTCGCCGAGCATCGGGAACAACTCGAACACCTCGTGCAGCGTCCGCAGGGTCTCGCCCTTCCACGCGCGGAGGTACGCGCCGAGCAAGAGGTTCTTCTCCACGGACAGCCCGGGGAAGACGTGCCTACCCTCCGGCACGTAGCCGATCCCGCAGCGAACGACGTTGCGTGCCTTGACCTTGGTGAGGTCGTGCGCACCGAACCGGATGGCATCCGCCGATCGCGGTACGAGGCCCATCAACGCCTTGAGCGTGGACGTCTTGCCGGCCCCGTTGGCGCCGATGATGCCGACGCACTGTCCGGCGCCGACGGTGAAGCTGACGGAGTTGACCGCCCGCACCCCGCCGTAGTGCACGGACAGGCCCGACACGACGAGCTCCTGCGGGGCCCCGCCCGGCTCGACCGCCTCGGCGACCGGGGTGGTGTCGCTGGTCATCGTGCCACCTCCGACTCCACCTCGGCCGCGATCTCCGCGGTGTTCATCGAGTCGCCGAGGTAGGCCTCGATGACCTCAGGGCGCACCGCCACCTCCGCCGGCGTGCCGTCGGCGATGACGCTGCCGCTGGCCAGCACGGTCACCCGGTCGCACAGGGACATCACGAGCCCCATGTTGTGCTCGATCAGCACGACCGTCACCCCACTGTCGCGAATGGACCGGACGATCTCGCTGAGCTGGCCGACCTCCTGACCGTTGAGCCCGGCGGCGGGCTCGTCGAGGAGCAGCAGCGACGGCCGGGTGGCCATGGCCCGAGCTATCTCGAGACGGCGCTGGATGCCGTAGGGCAGCGAGTGTGGCGCGGCGTCGGCGAAGTCGGCGAGGCCGAAGCGTGCCAGCAGCTCGTCCGCGTGCCTGCGCAGGTCGCGCTCGGTCCGCCAGATGCCGACCGGCCACAGCAGGTACCGCCACACCGACCACATGGACGAGCGGTCGAGCGCGACCAGGACGTTGTCCCGGACGTCCATCCGGTCGAACAGCCGCAGGTTCTGGAAGGTCCGCGCGAGGCCGAACTGGGAGAGCTGGTGGGAGCGCCGCCCGGTGACGACGCGACCGTTGACCGACGCGCTGCCCTCGGACACCGGGTAGATCCCGCTGACGATGTTGAACAGCGTCGTCTTGCCCGATCCGTTCGGCCCGACGACGCCACGGATCTCGCCGGGCTCGACGGACATGGACACCTCCGAGAGGGCCCGCAGCCCGCGGAAGTGCTTGCTGATTCCGGAGATCTCCAGGCTCGCGCCGGTGCTCTCGCCGGCGACGGGCGAGCCCGGCTGGAAGGGACGCAGCGTGGCGCGCTCGCCCGCCGCCCGCCGGCGGCGCACCAGCTGGCGAAGCCGGGACGGGATGCCGGCGAGACCGGTCGGGGCGAACACGACCATCAGCACGACCACCGCGCCGAAGCCGAGCTGTGCGTAGACCGAGAAGTCGACCAGGGCCTCGCGCAACAGCGACAACACGATGGCGCCGACCACGCAACCGAGGATGCTCTGCCGGCCACCGATGATGACCATCGCCAGCAGCAGGAACATGTTGGCGATGCTGAACGTCTCCGGTGCCACATAGCGGATGAGCCCGGCGTAGAGCACGCCCGCGACGCCGCCGTAGAGGCTCGAGAGCACGAACGCGGTCATCCGCAAGATCGGTACCGGAGCGCCGATCGCGCCGGCGGCCAGCGAGTCGTCCCGCATGGCCCGCATCCGCCGGCCCAGGCCGGTGTTCGCGAGGAACCCGGCGAAGGCCAGTCCCAGCGCGAAGACGATCAGTTCGAAGTAGTAGTACAGGTACTCGTTGGACGCGTCGATGCCGAACAGCGGCGGCGCCGGGATGGCGGAGATGCCGTCGGCGCCGCCGGAGATCGTGCTGTTGGTGACCCAGTTCGTGAACGCGAGCGCCAGCCCCAGCGTCACGATGCCGAGGTAGTGGGACTGCATGCGCAGCGCCGGGATGCCGACGAACAGGCCGACCAGCGCGGCGGCGACCATCGCGAGCGCCGCCGACGTCCAGAACCCGAAGCCCGCCTTCGTGGTGAGGATCGCGACGGCGTACGAGCTGACGCCGAAGAAGGCGACCTGGGCGAGGTTGATCTGGCCGCCGATGCCCATCGCGAGCCCGAGGCCCACGGCCAGCAGGGCGAACACGAGGGCGATGTCCAGGACGTGGATGCCGTAGAGGTCGAGCTGGTAGGGCAGGAACCAGGCCGCCACGCCGACGACCGCGAAGCCCGCGATACGCAGTCTCATGCCCGGTTCACCGTCCGCTCGCCGAACAGCCCGGTGGGTTTGACCATGATGATGACCGTGAAGACCAGGAACACCACGAGCTCGGAGTACGCCTGGAAGCGTCCTGCGGCGTAGGAGTCGAGGACGCCGATGGCGAGTCCGCCGACGATCGCGCCCGGGATGTTGCCGAAGCCGCCGAGGATCGCGGCGGCGAACCCCTTGATGCCCAGCGAGCCGCCGAGGGTCGGGTTGACGTACAGCATCGGCGCGACCAGCGCGCCGGCGAGGGCCGCGAGCCCCGCCCCGATGGCGAACGCGATCGCGTTGCTGCGTCCCACGTGGATGCCGACGGCCGTCGCCGCCTCGTGGTCCATGGCGACCGCCTGCATCGCCGCGCCGCGCTTGGTGCGCTGCAGGAACAGGACGAGTGCCGCGGTGGCGACCGCGGCGATGCCGAGCACGACCAGGCTGTAGGTGCGTACCCGGATCCCGAAGATGTCCAGCGGCGCGGTGTCGACGGGGGAGGGCACGGCGTGGCCGGTCGCCCCCCAGATGATCGTCGCGAGCGACTCGAGGACGACACCGAAGCCGATCGTGCCGATCAGCATGAGGTCGAAGTCCTTGTTCTCCAAGGGACGCAGCACGCGTTCGATCACCAGCCCGATGAGGCCGGTGACCGCCATGGCGACGGGGATCGACACGAAGAACGGCAGGTGCGCGGACATGTAGAAGGTCGACGCCGCGTAGGCGCCGATCATGACCACCTGTCCGTGGGCGAAGTTCACCAGTCCCATCGTCCGGTAGACGATCGAGAATCCCATCGCCACCAGGGCGTAGACGGCGCCGAACCCGAGCCCGCCGACAAGTGTCTGGAAAAAGGCTTCCATGGTCGTCCTTACCTGGCCGGGGACGGGCACGCGGCATGCCCGTCCCCGGGCGGGTCAGCTGGCGGACTCGGCGACGAGCTTGCCCGACTTGATGATGCCGATCGACGTCTCGTGGATGCCGACGCCGGTCTCGTCGTACTCGAAGTCGCCGAGCAGGCCCGGGTACTTCGTGGCGCGCATCGCGTCGGCCAGCTTCTCGCCAGTGGCGCCGCCGCTGTCCTTCAGCGCGGTGAACACGATGTTGGCCCCGTCGTAGGCCTTCGCGCCGTGCAGTTCGGCCTCCTCCTGGTAGGCGTCCTGGTAGGCCTTGGCGAAGGTGCGGGAGGCGTCACTGGTGTCGTTGCTGAGGTACGGCGAGCTCACGACCGTGCCCTCCGCGATGGTGGCGCCCGCGGTCGACAGGTAGACCGGCGTGCCCATCGGCGCGGCGCCGGCGATGGTCGCCGTGATGCCCAGCTCGCGTGCCTGCTTGACGATCAGGCCCGCCTCGACCTCCTCGGTGCCGACGAACAACACGTCCGGAGCCTTCTGCCGGATGGAGGTCAACGCCGCGCTGAAGTCCTTCTGGTCGGTGGTGACGACCTGGTCGTCCACCGGCTTGACACCCCGGTCCGCCAGCGCCTTGGTGAAGGCCTCGCGCTCGCCCTTGCCGAAGGAGCCGTTGTTGCTGATCAGGGCGACCTTCTTCTTGCCCTGGTCGTCGACGAGATACTTGGCGAGCGTCTCGTCGTAGGTCGTGCTGGTCGGGCCGTTGTAGAACGCGAACGGGCTCTTGGCCGCCGCGATGGCCGGCGACTGGCCCGAGGTGATGTTGGGGATCTTGGACTGCTGCAGGATCGGGATCATGGCGACGGTGACCGCGCTCTCCGCGGTGCCGATCATCGCGACGTAGCCCTCGCTGGCGATCTTGCGCGCGAGGTTCGTGCCGACCGTCGGATCACCGGTGTCGTCGAAGAGCTTGAGCTCGATCTTCCGCCCGTTGATCCCGCCCTTGTCGTTCCACTCGTCCGCCGCCAGCTTCGCGCCCTTCCACTCCCACTGGCCCAGCGAGCTCAGCTGGCCGCTCTGCGCGTTGACGACGGCGATCTTGATGGGGCCGTCCGAGCCGCCGTCCGACGGGGACGTGCTGCCGGGGGCACTGCATGCGGTACCCGTCGCGACGGCCAGGACCGCCGCGGATGCGAGAACTCGCGCAATTCGTGATCTGGCCATGAAATGTCACCTCATTGTGGGGAATTCTCGGGGACTAGTCGAACGCACCGCGGTAGATGTCCTTGATGTTCCAATGTCCTGGGGTGGGCACGGGTTCGTTCACCATGGGGACGTCCAGCACCGCGGGCCGGCGCCGCTGGATCGCGTCCCGGAGCGCGGCGGCGAGGTCCGCCGGCTTCTCGACGAGATAGCCGTCCGCACCGCACGCCCGGCCGTATGCGGCGAAGTCGGGCGAGTACGGGTTGCCGTCGACGTCGCGGAACTCGCAGCCGAAGCTGGCACCGAAGCTGGCCGCCTGAAGGTCCGCGATCGTGCCGTGGGCCCGGTTGTTCATCACCAGGAAGATCACGGGCAGGCCCTGCTCGACCGCCATCGGCACCGCCGGCAGCTGGGCGCTCATCCCGCCGTCGCCGACGAGCGCGACGACCACCCGGTTCGGCTCGGCGATCTGCACGCCCACGGCGGCCGCCGGTCCGAAGCCCATTGTGGACAGCCCGCCCGGCGTGATGAACCGTCCATCCGGCGGCAGCTCGTAGCACTGCGCGACACCGTTCTTGTTCCATCCCACGTCGGTGACGAGCACGGCGTCGGCCGGCAGCTCGTCGCGCAGGTCCGCGAGGATCCGTTCGGGGCGCAGGGGGAAGTCGTCGCTGCGGCCGCGTGCCCTGCTCGCCGAGAACAGCTGTTCGCGTTCGCCTCGTATCGTGTCGCGTAGCGCCGGCCGCGCGCCGCCCTCGGGGCTCACCGCGACCGCGGCCGCCGCGATGGCCTCGACCGCGAGCCCGACGTCGGCCACCGCGCCGATCTCGACGGGGTAGTTCCGGCCGATCTCGGCGGGGTCGATGTCGATCTGGATCAACCGCCCTGGGGGGAACCGCCAGGTGTAGTCGGAGTTCCAGGAGCTCGCGTCGGTCTCGGCGAACCGGGTCGCGAGCGCCAGCACGACATCGGCGTCCTTTGTGTACTTGTTGGTGAGGTCCAGGCCCCAGAAGCCGGTCATGCCCATGACCAGCGGGTGCCGGTCGTCGACGGTGCCCTTGGCCATGAGCGAGTGCGCGATGGGGATGTCGAGGTGCTCGGCGAGCTGGAGCAGCGACCGGCGCCCGGCGTCGTCGCGCAGCCCGCCGCCGACGTAGATCAGCGGTCGTTCCGCGCCGGCGAGCAGCTCGGCGATCCGGCGGGCGTCCACCTCGGGCAGCGCGGGCGCCGGCCGGTGCGCGACGAGCGGGTACGCGGTCGCGGGCTCGGCCGGGACCTGGCGGGAGAACAGGTCCATCGGGATGTTGAGCAGGACCGTGCCCGGGCGGCCGGAGGTGGCGGTCCAGAACGCGCGCTCGGCGAACCGGGGGAGGTCCTCGACCCGGTGCGCGTGCCAGGCACGCTTCACGAACGGCGCGTAGATGGCGGTCTGGCTGGCGTCCGTGTGCAGGTTGACCTCTTGGTGCGGGTGCCTGCCGTAGTAGTAGGACGGGATGTCGCCGGCGATGGTGACGAGCGGGACGGAGTCGAGCGCCGCGGTGGCGACGCCGGTCACCGCGTTCATCATCCCCGGCCCCACATGGACCAGCAGCACGCCCGGCTTTCCCGTCATCCGGGCGTATCCGTCGGCCGCGTGGGCGGCGGTCTGCTCGTGCCGGGAGATCACGAAGCGGATCTTGCTGCGGCCCAGCGCGTCCAGGAACGCGATGTTCGTGTGTCCACACAGGCCGAAGACGTACTCGACACCGTAGGACTCGAGCTGGGCGACCAGCGCCTCCGCGGCCGTGATGGTCCGCGCGCTCACGCCTGGCCCCAGATCGACATGCCGCGCAGGATGAGCGTCTTGACCACGGTGTAGTCGTCGATCATCTGTTTGGGTGCCTCCCGTCCGAAGCCCGAGTCCTTGACGCCGCCGAACGGGACGTGGTCCAGCCGGAAGTTGGACGACCCGTTGACGACGAGCCCACCGACCTGCAGCTCGCGCCAGGCGTGGACGATCGTGTTGATGTCGTTGGTGAACAGGCCGGCCTGCAGCCCGAACCTGCTGCCGTTGCAGGTGTCGATGGCCTCGCCGACGTCGTCGAAGGGCAGCACGGCGACGAGCGCGCCGAAGACCTCCTCGGTCACCAGGGTGGCGTCGGCGGGCGGGTTCGCGACGACGGTCGGGTGCAGCGTCGCGCCGTCGCGGCTGCCGCCGGCCAGCAGGCGGGCGCCCTGTGCGGTGGCCTGGCCGACCCACTTCTCCACGCGAGCGGCCGCGTCCTCGTCGACCATCGACCCGACGTCGGTCGCGGGGTCGAGCGGGTCGCCGACCGTGAGCGCGGCGACCTCGGCGCAGAACGCCTCGAGGAACTCCTCGTACCGCCCGCGCTGCACGTAGACCCGCTGCACGGAGATGCAGCTCTGCCCGGAGTTGCTGTAACCCGTCCGCGCGCAGGTGCGTGCGGCGTGCGCGAGGTCGGCGTCCGCGCAGACGATCGTGGCCGCGTTGCCGCCAAGCTCGAGGACGAGCCGTTTGGCGCCGGCTGCGCGGGCGACCGCGGCGCCGGCCTCCGGGCTGCCGGTGAAGCTGATGACGCTCACCTCCGGGGCGGCGCACAGCGCCGCGCCGACGTCACCGCCGCCGTGCAGCAGCTGCACCGCCGTCGCCGGCATGCCCGCCTCGAGGACCAGTGCCACCATCGCCGCGCTGGTCCCGGGCGCCTGCGGCGGTGCCTTCACCAGAGTCGTGTTCCCGGCGGCGAAGGAGGCGCCGAGCTTGTGCGCCAGCAGGTTCGCGGGAGCGTTGAACGGGGTGATCGCGAGCGCGACCCCGGCCGGCGCGCGGTAGGTCAGCGCGGTGTTGCCGACTCCGCGCGCCCAGCCGGCGACCGGCACGTTCTCGCCACCGATCTGGCGCGCCTCGGCCGCGCAGACCGCGAACGTGTCCGCCACGCGGTCCATCTCGCCCAGCCCGTCCTTCACCGGCTTGCCGAGCTCGCGGGCGATGAGCCGGGCGAAGTCGGCCCGGAACTCGGTGGCCAGTACCGAGGCGCGGTCGAGGATCACGGCACGGGTGGCCGGCGCGAGCGCGGCGACCGCACGGGCTCCGGTGCGGGCGAACTCCCTTGCCGTCTCGACCTGTTCCGTGGAGGCCGCGTACGAGTGCGTGACGACCTCGCGCAGGTACGGGCCGATCCGCCTGGCGGGCGTCCCGTCCGCGATCCACCGCCCGGCGACGTACGCCGCGGCCTCGGTGGGGGAGTCGGGTCTGGCTGGGTTGAGCACGTCGTGCAGCACCACAGTTCTCCTCGTGAACCATCAAGTGGCACATCTGGACCGCTGTACGGACTGCGTGTAACGTACGGCTCGCCACATTCGCTGGCAAGTCTTCGAGCCGAAGACGTTATGGCGGGGGCGGCCCGAAACGATGGTGCCGCCCGGCGCGGAAACTGGACGGAGCGAAGGCGAAACGGTGAGGATGGTGGATCGTGGTGGCAGGAGGGGACGGTGCAGTGAAGTCAACCGGCACGGATCAGGTTGCTGAGCACCGCTGGGACGCCAACGGCGGCACCGGCGATGCCACCGGTGACGCCGGCCAGGGCGTGCGCAGCGTGCAGCGCGCTATCGACATCCTCGGACTGCTCACCGAGTCACAGCCCGCCATCTCCGTGGCCGAGATCGTCCGCGCCACCGGTCTTGCCAAGACCACGGTGATCCGGCTCGTACAGACGCTGGAACAGAACGGGCTGCTCTGGGCCACCGCCAAGGGCTACATGGCCGGCCCGAGCCTGTGGCGCTGGGCGCACCTGGCCCGAGGCAGCTGGGAACTGCCACCGGAGACCAAGGATCTGATGCGCGGTCTCGCGCAGCGTCAGCGCGAAACCGTCAACCTCTATGTCGCGCGCGACATCTACCGGGTGTGCGTCGCACAGCAGGAGAGCCCGCAGCCACTGCGCCATGTCGTGCACGTGGGAGACGAGCTCCCGTTGTGGGCCGGCGCCTCGTCGAAGATCCTGCTGCGCAACTCCGACGACACGCACGTCGCCCGGGTCGCCAAGAGCTCTCCCTACGGGCAGGACTACGTCGACTCGCTGCGCGCGCAGATCGAGGAAGCCGCGGCACGGGGATACGCGTTCAGTCACGGCGAGCGCGAGACCGGGCTGTCGGCGGTCGCCGTCCCGGTCATCGGCCGCGCCGGCGCGGTGATCGCCGCGCTGTCGCTGAGCGGACCGACCGTGCGCTTCCCCGACGAGCGGCTCAAGGAGTTCGTCGACGCCCTCGCGGAGGTGTCGGCCCACATGACCGAGCGGGGATTCGACCACCCATTCCGGATGTAGCCGCCGGGCTCCTTTCGGGCGAAATTCTGTTCTGCGTGTCATCGCAGAAGGGGTAGACGCATGGAAAAATCGCCGCTCCACGGTATCCGCGTACTCGACCTGACCAACGTGCTGGCCGGCCCTTACTGCAGCTACCAGCTGATGTTGTTCGGCGCGGAGGTCGTGAAGGTCGAGGTTCCGGGGTCGGGTGACCTCGCCCGTCACCTGGGCCCGGACGCGGAGCTGAACGGTGCCGGAATCGGTGCGTCGTTCCTCGCGCAGAATGCCGGCAAGAAATCGATCGAGCTCGACCTGAAGGACCCCGAACAGCGCGCGCAGTTCGAGGATCTCGTTCGTGGCGCCGACGTGCTCCTCGAGAACTTCCGCGCGGGCGTCCTCGCCCGGCTGGGCTTCGACTGGGCGCACCTGCGCGACCTCAACCCACTGCTGGTGTACTGCGCCATCTCGGGTTTCGGCCAGACCGGCCCCATGAGCCAGGCGCCTGCCTACGACCAGATCATCCAGGGCCTGTCCGGAATGATGAGCATCACCGGCACCGAACAGACCGCACCGCTGCGGGTCGGCTTCCCCGTCTGTGACACCGTCGGCGGGCTCATGGCCGCCCTGTCCATCACGTCCGCGCTCGTCGGCCGTGGGCAGACCGGCGAAGGGTGCTACCTGGACCTGTCGATGCTCGAGGCGTCGATGTCGGCGATGGGCTGGGCCGTGTCGCACTACGTGATCAGCGGAGTCCGGCCGGCGCCGACCGGGCAGCAGAACGTCACCGCGGCGCCCTCGGGCACCTTCGACACCGCGGACGGCCTGCTCAACATCGCCGCCAACCGCCAGGCCCAGTTCGAGAAGCTCTGCCAGCTGCTCGAACGCACCGACCTCATGACCGACCCGCGGTTCGCCGACCGCGAGGCCCGCAAGCTCCACCGCGACGAGCTGAACGACGAGCTGAACCGCGAGCTGCGCAAGCGCACCGCCGCCGAATGGGAGGAGCTCCTGCCCGCCATCGGGGTCCCCGCCGCCCGCATCCTGTCCGTACCGCAGGCGGTCGAGTCCACCCAGCTGGCGCATCGCGGGTTCTTCACCGATGTGCCGTTCCCGAGCAGTGGCAACGGCTCTGGCGACGGCACTGGCGGTGATGGCCGCATGGTGCGCGCCAGCGGCAACGGCGTGCTGGTCAACGGTGAACCGCTCCGGCCGTCCGGGCCGCCACCCGTGCTGGGCGAGCACAACGCGGAGACACCCGAGTTCATCGCACGGTGGGCCCGCACGCGCGCCGTTCCCGTGGCCGCAGAGGACGAGCGAGCCGGATGAGCGCGAACACCGAGTCCGCCGACTGGTGGGCCACCAGCATCATCCGGATGGAACCCGGCGTGATCGAGCTGCGCGGCATGCCGGTGCAGGACCTCATCGGCTCAGCCGGGTTCGTCTCCACGATCTGGCTGCTGGTGCGCGGCGAGCTGCCCGATCCCCGGCAGGCGCGGCTACTGGAGGCGGCCATGGTCGCGTCCGTCGACCACGGTCCGCAGGCACCGTCGATCGCGATCGCCCGGATGACGGCCACCTGCGGTGTCGGGCTCAACAACGCCATGGCATCCGGGGTCAACGCGCTCGGCGACTCGCACGGCGGCGCGGGCCAGCAGTGCGTCGAGCTCCTGTCCGAGATCGTGTCCCTTGAGGACAGTGGGCTCGGTGTCGAGGAGGCCGCCCGGCAGGTGGTCGCGAGCCACCGCTACGTCCCCGGCTTCGGGCACCGGTTCCATCCGGTGGATCCGCGTCGCGACCCGCTGCTCGCCCTGGTCGACGGCGCCGTCGACGACGGCGTGGTCCCCGGCCGGCACGCCCGGGCCGCGCGCGCGGTCGAGAGCGTGCTCAACGAGGGCCGCAGCAAACCCGTGCCGATGAACATCGACGGCGCCACCGCGGTGATCTACGCCGAGCTGGGCTTCCCGCCGCCGCTGGCCCGCGGCCTGTTCGTGCTCAGCAGGAGCGTGGGAATCCTGGCGCATGCCTGGGAGGAGACCACCCAGGGCCAGCGCAACAAGGGCCCGATCCCACGGTCGATCCTCCCGACCCACCGAGGAGACACCCCTGATGCAGCTGGCGATCCTGCACGGACCGAACCTCAACCGCCTGGGTGAACGCCGGCCCGACAAGTACGGAGTCGCCACCCTCGACGAGATCACCGCGGACGTCGACGCCACCGCGGTGCGGCTGGACGTGACCGCCCGGCACTTCCAGTCCAACCACGAGGGCGCGCTGACCGAGTGGATCCACGACCGGTATGCCGACATCGACGGCTACGTGGTCAACCCCGCCGGCCTGGCCTCGTACGGCTACGCGTGGCTCGACGCTCTGCGCGACACCGACCGCCCGTTCGCCGTCGTGCACATCTCCCAGTGGCACGCCTGGGATGGTCGCGATCGGACGGACATCTTCGCGAAGGACGCGACCGTGTACCTAGCCGGCGGCGGCTGGCGTGGCTATTCCCTCGCGCTGGAAGCCCTCGTGCACCACCTCCGCAACCGCCCACACCTTTGAGTCGGCACGGACCGAGCGTATTGACTCACCTACGGGACGTTGACAAACGTCCTCATTTGTTTCGTTCTCGCTGAATGTCAAGGGCAAAGGTATAGAATTCTGATTTGAGGACCAGGAGGTCGCCGCAGCAGCGGCCCCGGCCCCCACAGCTGGCTCGACGCCAGGTCGCCGATCACCTGTCACCACGCGTGGCGCGCGACCCCTGCCGCGTTGCAGCGCGGGAGGACTTCCTCATGCCAACCATCACCGGTCACTCCATCGTCTGCCTCACTGCCTCGATCGTGCTCGTCGTGCTCGTCGGTGGGTGCGCCGGCAAGGCTGGCGACTCGAATTCGGCGACCCAAGCCAAAACCGCCGCGGTGGCGCCAACCACGACCGTCCCGCCGTTGACCGAGGAGGATCTCGCCTGGCTCGACGCCATTCCGGCAGTGAGCATGAAGGTCGAGAAGGGTCTGGCGGCGATCGTCACCCTCACCCCGTCAGCGATGACGAAGCTGGGCAACTCGCTGCGAACCTGCACTCGGGAGCTCGTGCAAGGTGTATCCGTCAGCGACCGACTGCAGCCGGCCTATGCGCTCGTCGGCGACGCGTGCAAGGCATACGACAAGGGGGCGGCGTGCTTTGCCACAGCTGCGAAAGTCGGTATCCCGTTTGCCGGATCCCCTGCTGAGAAGAAGCAGTCGAAGGCGCTGGACTGCGGCTTCGCTGCTCCAGGGGAGGGCGCCCTCCTACTTGGCGACGCAGCCAACAAGGGCGCGGAAATCAAACAGGAGACCGGCTGACGGACATGGAAACGATGGATGTCGAGGGCCTGCGCATCGCCTACGAGCGCGTCGGTGCCGGCCCCGCGGTTGTGCTCCTGCATGGTTACGTGAGCGACGGCGCGACGACGTGGCGCCGCCAGTTGGCCGCGTTGTCCGGCGAGTTCACGGTGGTGGCCTGGGATGCGCCCGGCACGGGAGGATCGTCGGATCCACCGGAATCGTTCGGCATGGCCGGATACTCCGACTGCCTCGCCGGCCTGATCGCCGGACTCGGTCTGGAGAGGCCGTTCCTGGTCGGGCTGTCGTTCGGCGGGTCGCTCGCCATCGACTTCGCCCGGCGGTATCCCGACATCCCGAGCGGGTTGGTGTTGGCGTCTGCCTATGCGGGTTGGGCAGGGTCGCTGCCTACCGACGTGGCGGACAAGCGCCTGCGACAGGCGTTGACGTTGGCCGAGGTGACGCCCGAGCAGTTCAGGGCGACGCTGCTGCCGACGATGTTCACCGACGGAACGGCATCGGCTGTGCTCGACGACTTCGGTGCCAGCATGCTCGCGTTCCACCCGGCCGGGTTCCGGGCCATGGCGCTGGCCTCGGCCGCAGACCTGCGCGACGCACTCTCACAGGTGCGGGTGCCGACGCTGCTGGTGTACGGCGACAATGACGTCCGCGCACCGCTGGAGGTGGCTCACCGCCTGCACGCGGAGATCCGCGGCTCCACGCTCGTCGTCCTGCCCGGTGTCGGCCACGTGTGCAACGTCGAAGCACCGGACGAGTTCAACACCGTCGTACGCGAGTTTCTTCGCGACTCGTGACGGCCGAGACGGCTCAGGGGTGGAGCGTGGCCAGTTCGCCGCGCGGACCGGTCAAGGTCTCCGCGTGTTCCGTGGCCGTCGTGATCCGGTCCAGCAGGTCCCAGTAGGCGTGCTTGTCCGTCCACTCCAGCGGAATCAGCGTGATCCTGGCGGCACAGACGCGGAGGAGCACGGCGGCACGGGTCACCGTTCGCGGCGGGGTATCAGTGTCGGGAAGGTCGCGTAGCAGGGCCTCGTGCGCGGCGCGGGCCTGCGTGCTCGGGTCCCCGGTCTCGTGCGGTTCCCGCACCAGGTCGGCCGGCCGTTCCAGCGTCAGCGCGGCCAGGACGGCCAGCGCCGCGCGGACGACCGCACTGTTGACCGGTTCGTCCTCAGCCGCCCACGACGTGGCGGTGACGGCGACCGCGACCTGGCCGGAGAGCATGACGACCACCCGGACCAGCCGGTCGAGCAGGGAGTGGTCCACGTCGTCGGCGACGATCCGTAGCTCCAGGCGGAACTCGTCGAGCGCGCGCAGCACCGGACGCCGGTCCTCGCCGCCGAGCCCGCCGCTCTCGCGGAGGCGGTCGAGGACGCGTCGCGCGGTGTCGCGGGGCAGGCCGAGCAGCTGGGCGACGTCGCCCAGCGGGAGGACGGCGAGCGCGTCGGCCGCGCCGGGTGCGGACACCCCGTCCCGCACCGCCGCCTGGTCGCCGCCGGTCAGCAGCCGGAGCTGGGCCTTGACCATGTCGAGCAGTTCGTCGAGGTCGGCGACCACGTCGGCGAAGGCCCGCTTCGCGGCGCGACGGTCGGACCGCCGCAGTGCCGCCGAGCGCGCCTCCTCGTGCTCGAGCAGTCGCCGCAGGGGCGATGGTGGCGCGTCGGCGGGGACGTCGTCCGCGACCTGCTCGGCGGCTGGCTCCTCGGGGTCCTGAAGGAGGAAGACCCGATCACCCGGGGTCGGCTCGCTGCCTGGGGGCGGCTTGCCGCCCGGCACCGGCTTCGACTGGTAGCCCATGACCCCCGATCACACCACACGGGGTCGGACCAGCGCCTGCCACTCCCGATCCGACCGGATCGGTCAGTCGCCGCCGGCGATCTACCGGCAGGTGATCATGCCGTCGCCGCCGGCGTTGTAACGTCCCGGCGGTGCACCTACTCACCGCCCCGCAACAGGACCGGCTGCGGCGCCTGGCTCGCCGCAGCCCGGCGTTCATCGGCATGCGGGTCGTCGTCCACGACGACCATGTCGAGGTCACCCATCCCGAGTCGCTCGAGCTCGGGTTCGAGTCGCTTTCGGCGGCCCTGGCCGACACTCCGTCCGAGCAGTGGCCGGAGCTGGTCGACGAGCACTTCCAGCGGGCCATCGCCCTCGGGACGGGGGACCGGTCCGACGTCGAGGGGCCGACCGAGGTCGTCCTGCAGCGTACGTACGTGCGCCTGGCCACCTCGGACAGCGGGGTGGCGCAGGTGGCGTCCTACGCCGACGAGATCACCCCCGGCCTGCTCCAGGTACTCGCCTTCGACCAGCCCGACTCCATCATGATCATGAGGGACGAGGACGTACGGCGGCACGGCTTCGACCGGCTCTACGACGCCGGCCTGGAGAACCTCGCGGGGGAACTGCCGGACCAGTACCTCGAGGCCGACGGCGTCTACTACCTGCAGGGGTCGGACCACGTCGCCTCGCTGGTGCTGGTCATCCCGTGGGTGATCGAGGCCGTGACCGGGGTGGCCGACGCGCCGCACGGCGCACTCGTCGCGATGCCCGCACGCGACCAGCTCGTCTTCCACGTCATCCGGGACCGGGACACCGCCGGCGTGCTGGCGGCACTGGACGAGGTCGGGCGGCTCGCCGCCGAGTGCTACGCGAACAGCGCGCACCAGCTCAGCTCACGGGTGTACTGGTGGCGTCCCATGCCCCTGGGTGGGCTCGAGACCGTCGGGCATCACGACGGCGCGGATGTGGTCACCTACTACTCCGACGACTTCGAGGACGTGCTCTTCACCGTGGGGCTGAGGTAGGGACGAGAAGGGCAGGCGGATTTGTCCGGCGGGTTCGAGACGTTTGCTCAGGGAAAGGTTTTCGTGCGGCCATACATAGTCGTTCACGCATTCCCGGCAAGCCGCGATGCGCCGTTCGCTCCGATTGTCGTGCCGGACAGCCGAGACGACTGAGCCACTGGAACCATTCCGCATTGTTCCCGCCCGTCCGTGGCGCCTCACGGCTTCGGGAGAACGACTGCGCTTCGCGGGTGGCGCCGGCGATCGTCGTTGCGCAAGAATCCCGCGAAACCGAAAGCCGTCCGGCCGCGTCAAAGCGCGGCAAAGACTTCGTCAAGGGCCGAGCGGAGGCCAGGTGGCGGTCGACCGGGGGACGCGCAGCCGGCGTACCACTGCGCTGACCTGTGGCGTCATGGCCGAGATCCTGCTCGGCACGACCCTTGTGGTCTGGCTCGGCAGTTCCGCCGCGGCCGGCACCGCCGCGTTCGGCCGCCCTGGCTCGGTCGCGGTCGTCGGCGGCGCGATGATCGTCCTGATCGTGGCGATGGTGGTGGCCACGATCCCCGCGCGGTTGGCGCGCGCGACTCTCGTGACGGTTGTCTCCCTGCTCTTCCTCGTTTTCGCGGCAGTCGTGGTGCTCGCGATCTCCGCATTGGGAAGCGAGCCCGGTCCGGCATTCCTGCTCGTTGTCGGCTGGGTGCTCGCCGTCCCGGTCGCCACGCACATCACGCGCGCGGCCGGCACGCTCCCACACAATGACGGCCCCCCACACAGAGATGACAGAGGTAGACGTTGACCGACGACCTGACCGCGCAGTTCGCCCGGATGCAGAACTACACAGCAGCATTACGCCACCTGCTCTCCGACGCGCAGGAACTGGCGCCCCACGAATCTTCGGGCACCGACCGCACCGGCGTGGTACAGGTCGTTCTGGGGTCAGACGGCTTGCCCAAAACCGTACGGGTAGACCCGTCGTGGGAGCGGGCAATTGATCCGGCCGGGGTCGGGTCCGCGGTCATGGAAGCGTTTCAGACCGCTGTCAAGGAGCGCATGGACGTCTGGACCGAGGCCCTCGCCGAGGACGGGTTCCAGGACCGCGTGGACGAGATGAAACGGGGCAAGGCGCCGGAGAGCCGCATTCCAGCAATGTTCCGCAAGCCGGTCCCGGACGTGGCCCCGCGACCCATCGGCGCGGTCGCCGAGGACATGTTCGTGGCGTTCGACAAGGCGCGGACCAGCCCACCGTCCAACGACCCCACCGCGGGTGCCGACCGGAGCGGGAAGGTCACGATCACGTTGTCCACCACCGCACTCACCGCGTGCACGGTGGACGCCGAGTGGGCCGAGGATCAGCCGGGAACCACCATCGCCGAGGCGCTCGGCGAAGCCCTGCAGGCCGCCAAGCGCGAGCTCGCCCAGAGCGACGCCGATCGCGCGGACTCGGCAGGCGGCCTCGACGGCTTGCTCGCCGAAACGATGGCGCTGCTCAACAACCCCGGCAGGTTCGCCGACTGAGCCGGCCACACACGTCCGACGAGCGGGCGGACACCGAAAAGACAGCTCAGCAGACTGCAAACCGACCGCATACAGACCCGAGGAGAATCATGGCGCCACCAACAGCAGACCAGGTCACCGTCGCGACCGAGGCGTTGCGCACCGAGGCCGGAGTCTGGGACACCCAGGCCGGGTCGATGTCCGATATTCAGTCGAAGGTCGAAGGCCTGCGCCTGAATCGTGTGGAAGCCGGCCTCTTTCAGATCATCTTCGACACCTACGGTCAGGTGATCGATCAGGTGATCACAAGATCGGGCGAGGGAAACAAGGAGATGCTCGACATCGGCACGACTCTGCGCGCCGTGGCCGACACCTATGAACAGGAAGAAGCCAACAACGTCCACAAACTGAACAACATCTACTGAGGCAGCGGATTCCATGGACTTCAACGAGGCGCAGTTCAACGAGACGATCGCCAAGCTCAACCAAGGCATGACCGACCTCGGCAACAAGATCAACGAGGTTCCCCCCGCGGCCAACGCCGCGATGGACCACTGGTACATACCGGGGTTCGTCAAGGACGCCATCAAGTGGTGCGCCGAGGAGATCTGCAAACTCGCCAAGTGGATCTGGGACAAGATCACCGATGTGCTGAAGGGCATCGCCGCGCCGGTCTACTTCTTCAAGTACGCATTCGACTGGCAGGACGTGCGCGGCCTCGCGAACGGCGTCACCGGTCAGCTCAAGCCGGAGGCGATGCCCGCGGTCAACAGCTGGACCGGCCAGGCCGCCACCGCGTACAAGGCGATCATCAAGCCGCAGGGCGACGCGGCGAACAAGCTCGCCACCATCTCGGACAAGACAGCGACCGCGTTGCAGATCTGCGCCGGTGTCGGGCTGGCGTTCTACGTGGCGATAGCGGTCATCCTGGTGAAGTTCATAGCCGCGATGGCCACCGCGATCGCCGCGTTCGGCTCGGCGGTGTTCTCCTGGGCGGGCGCTGCGCTGGTGATCGAGGAAGCCGGGGTGAACAGCGGGCTGATCTGGGCGGCCATCGGCGCCCTCACGGCCGCGCTCGGCACCCAGGCGCAGCAGATGATCTCGTTGCACGGTGAGGCCATCGACAACAGCACGTTCCCCGGCGGCAAGTGGCCCGACCCGACGACCAGCTCCTTCAGCGACGGGACGGTCACCGACGGGGACGCCGACTGGTCGCTGGCGAGGTAGCCCGGCCGGCCCGGCCGGTGGCAATCCGTTGCCGCGTCGGCATTGTGGCAGCGATCTGACAGGACGGTCGAAGGTGGCCCCCGGCCACCTTCGACCAGTCCGGGAATGGGGATACGACCTCAGACTGACAAAGAAGTGGACAATGTGAAATCCACCGGTGATTCTCGCGCGCCCGCCGAGCGAATGCCTTGCGTTCGGCGGTAGGGGTGTGCTTGCATAACTCATTGCAGCGCTGCTGAATTTCTCGTCGCTTGGACGTTCATGGGGGCATGACACCACGCCGCGACGCGAAGTTCGGCCTGTCGATGATGCCTGGCGAGCACAACGCCTAGCTGGCCGCGGAGACTGGGGGTCGAAGATGAGCCGGTGCGTGACACGTCCTGATTCGTGAGAACGGCGCGGATATGAGTAGCCGCACGATGCCGTTCAGGGCCGATGCGGAGCACGCTCGGCCCGACCGGCCTCCGCTCGTCGGCCGGGAGGCCGCGCTGCGGTCCTTCGGCCGGGTGGTCGAGGCCGCCCTCGCGGGCGAGTTCCAGTTCCTCGCCGTGGTCGGCGAGCCTGGCGTCGGCAAGACGCGGCTGCTGGCGGAGCTGTCGGCGCTCACCGGTGCTCAGGGGTTCACCACGCTGTCCGGCCGCGCGGCCGAGTTCGAGCAGGTCTTGCCGTTCAGCGCGCTGGTCGACGCGTTGGACGATCACGTCGACGCATGTCATCCGGAGCTCGCCGCGCGGCTCGGCACCGCACAGCAGCGGTTGCTGGCCACGGCGTTTCCCGCGTTCGCCGCGACGACGCCCGGCGAGGTCGAGGACACCGACCCGGACACGGGAACCGACCGAAGCGGCATGGTCCGCCTCCGGCTGTACCGGGCACTGCGCCAGCTCGTGGACGAGCTGGCCGCACCGGCCGGGCTCGCGCTGATCCTGGACGACGTGCACTGGGCCGACCCGAGCTCGGCCGAGTTCCTGGACCACCTGGTGCGCCACCCACCGCGGGGCCGGGTGCTCGTGGCCGTGGCCTACCGGCCCGCGCAGACATCGCCCCGGGTCGCCGCGCTGGTGCACGCCGCCGGCGGCCACGAGGTCACGGTCGGCCCGCTCGGTCCGGCGGAGGTCGCGGCGTTTCTCGGGCCCGGCGTCAACGGCGCCCGCGGACGGGCGCTGTACGAGGCCAGCGGCGGCAACCCGTTCTACCTGGAGGCGCTGGCCCGCATGGACCGGCTGGCGGTCAGCGAGCTGCCCGCGTCGGTGCGCGCGGCCCTGCAGGTGGAGCTGGGCGACCTGCCGCCGCGCTCGCTGCGGCTCGCGCAGGCGGCCGCGGTGGTCGCCGACGAGTTCGAGCCGGCCCTGGTGGCGGTAGCCGCCGAGGTGCCGGCGGACGCGACGCTGGCCGCGCTGGACGACCTGGTGGCCCGCGACATCGTCCGCCCGGCCACAGCCGGCCGTTTCCGGTTCCGCCACCCACTGGTGCGCCAGGCCGCCTACGAGTACGCCGAGGCCGGGTGGCGCCACGGTGCACACGCCCGGCTGGCCGCTCACCTGGCCGGCGCCGGCGCGCCGGCCACCGTGCAGGCCCATCACGTCGAGCTCTCCGGCTCACTGGGCGACCGGCAGGCGGTCACCACGCTCGTGACCGCCGCCCGTGCCGTGGCCGCCCAGGCACCGGAGACCTGTGCGCACTGGCTGCGCAAGGCCCTCGAGCTGATGCCGGTCGAGCCCCACACCCTGGAACACCGGTTGGAGCTGCTGATGGAGCTCACCTGGGCCCAGGGCGTCAGCGGCCGGCTGGCCGAGAGCAGGGACACCGCGCGTGAGCTGCTCAGGGTGCTTCCCGCCGACGAGCGCGCCCGCCGGGCCCGGGCCGCCCGCATGGGCGCGATCATGGAACGCCAGCTCGACCGGCCGGACGAGGCTCGGGCCCTGCTGCTCGACGAGCTGAACCGGATGCCGAATCCGCGGACGTCCGCCGCCATCCCGCTGCGGTTGCGGCTGGTCGCGGAAAGCCTGATGCGCATGGACTTCCGGGCCGCTCAGGCCGTGCTGGACCTGATGCCCGACTCCGGCGACGACTGGCCGCCGGGGCTCGCGGCAGCGGTCGCCGCGCTGCGCCCGATGGCGGCGTACGCCGCCGGACGGATGGCCGATGCGGTGCGCACGGCGGAGGCGGCCGAGCGCCTCGTCGACGCGACCCCCGACTGCCACCTGGCGGAGTGGCTCGACATGGAGGCGTGGCTGTGCTGGGCCGAGGCGAACCTCGGGCGCTACCCCGTGGCGTTGCGACTCTTCGAGCGTGCCCTCGGCGTGGCCCGCTCCACCGGACAGATCTATGTGGTCACGAACCTGCTCGCCGGCAAGGCCCGCACGCTCGTCGCGCTCGGCCGGCTGCCGGAGGCGCTGGACACCGTCGAGGAGTCGGTCGACATCGCCCGGCTGCTCGGGTCCGGACACCAGCTGGCGCCCGCGCTCACCGAGCTGTGCCAGGTCCTGACCTGGTCGGGGGACCACGACGCCGCCTTGTCCGCGGGGGAGGAGGCCGTCGCCACGGTCTCGGGCAGCCGCGAGATCTGGGCCTTCTGGGCACGGAACGCCCTGGCGGTCGCCATGATCCGCGCCGGGCGGGCGGCCGACGGCGTCGACGCGCTCGTGGCGATCCGTGCCGAGTTCGACCTGCGACTCGACCCGGCCACGGTGGTGTCCACCTGCGAGCTGCTGGCCCAGGTCGAGGCCGAGCAGGGTGACGGTGCGCAGGCCGCCCGATGGGCCGAGCAGGCCGCGGGCCTCGACGACCCCGAACTGCCGGTGCCCGCCGGGCTGGTCGCCCTGGCGCGCGCGCATGCCTCCCGCGCCGCGGACCCCGCCGCGGCGGCGACGTGCGCCGAGGAGGCGGCGGTGCGGCTCACGTCCGCTCACCGGCGCGTCGACGCGGGCCGGGCGCTGCTCACCGCGGGCCTCGCCCACGCGGCGGCCGGCAGCGACGAGAGAGCTCGCGAGCGACTGCGCGAGGCCACCGACGTGTTCGCTTCCTGTGGTGCCCGGGCGCTGGAGGGCCAAGCCATCCGGGAGCGACGCCGGCTCCGGGAGCGCGTGCCGAGCCCGTCGGCGCCCGGCCAGTCCGGTGGCCCCTACGGGCTCTCGCCCCGGGAGCTGGAGATCGCCTCGCTGGTCGCCCAGGCACTCACCAACCAGAAGATCGCCCGGCAGCTGTTCATCAGCGTGCGGACCGTCGAGACCCACTTGTCGAGGGTCTTCGCGAAGCTGGGCGTCGCGTCCCGGGCCGGCGTGGCGGCGAAGTTGGCCCGCGACGCCTGACTGCGGGCGAATGTACGTGGTTCCCACGATGCCGCGCGCGGCCGTGGACGGGCATGGTGATGTCAGCACGACGGGGGAGGGCGTTGAAATGAGGAACGGAGTACCGAGATACACACTGAACGGTGTGCCGGACGCCGAGATCTCGGTGCATCCGTTCGCGACCGACGACAGGCTCGGTCTGACGCTGACGAGATTTCTCGCGGCGGAGTCCGACAACGTCGTGCTGCTCGTCCACGGGCTGACCTCGTCCAGTGACATGTTCATCATGCCGGAGCACCGCAACCTGGTGAACTTCCTCCAGGCCAACGGGTTCGGGGATGTCTGGACGCTGGACTGCCGCATGAGCAACCGGTTTCCGTACAACATGGAAACCCGGCGGCACACCCTGGACGACGTCGCCGCCTTCGACCACCCCGCGGCGATCCGCGAGCTCCGCCGTCACGTGGGGGGACGACGGGTTCACGTGATCGCGCACTGCCTCGGTTCGGTTTCGTTCCAGATGAGCATGTTCGGCGGGGCGGTCGAAGGCGTCGCAAGCATGGTGGCCAACAGCGTCGGCCTGACGCCGCGGGTGCCCGGCTGGGCCAGGATCAAGCTGGCGCTCGCTCCGTGGTTTCTCGAGTACGGCATGGGTTTGTCCTATGTGGATCCACGGTTCAGCGCGGCACCAGCGCTGACCCGCCGCCGGCTGCTCGCCGGCGCGGTCTCGCTGACCCACCGGACCTGCCGCGTGCCGGCCTGCCACATGCAGAGCTTCATGTGGGGCAGCGGTTGTCCGGCGATGTACGACCACGACAACCTCGCACCGCAGACCCACGAGCACGAGCGGCTGGCCGACCTGAACGGCGCGGCGGATGTCGGCTACTACCGGCACATCGGCAAGATCGTGCGAGCGGGCCATGCGGTGAAGTTCGACCCGGCCAACCCGGCGCACCGGGACCTCCCCGACGACTACCTCGCGGACATGGCGGACGTCGAGACACCCGTGCTGTTCCTGACCGGCGACCGCAACAAGGTGTTCACCGACTCCAACATCGTGTGCCATCGGCTGCTGAACGAGCGCGTACCCGGCCGCCACGAGCTGGAGGTCATCGACGGGTACGGACACATCGACCCGATCATCGGCAAGAACGCCCACATGGACGTGTTCCCCCGCATCGTCGACTTCCTCAAGCGGAACGGGGGCTGAGCCGACGTGCGGAACGAACATGTCGACGTCGTGGTCGTCGGCTCCGGGTTCGGCGGCTCGGTCGCCGCGTACCGCCTGGCCGCCGCGGGGCTGTCGGTCGTGGTTCTCGAACGCGGCCGCGCCTACCCGCCGGGCTCGTTTCCCCGCACGCCAGCCGAGATGGGCACCGCCTTCTGGGATCCCCAGGAGCGCCTGTACGGCATGTACGACGTGTGGAACTTCAGCGGGTGCGACTCGGTGGTCGCGAGCGGGCTCGGCGGCGGCTCGCTCATCTACGCAAACGTGCTGCTGCGCAAGGACGAACGCTGGTTCGTCAACGAGGAACCGCTCAGCGGTGGCGGCTACGAGTCGTGGCCGGTGAGCAGGGCCGAGCTCGACCCGCACTACGACGCGGTGGAGAAGATGCTGGGCGCCACGCCCTACCCACTCGAGCACCCCGCATACGCGCACACCCCGAAGACCACCGCCCTGCGGGACGCGGCCATGGAGCTGGGGCTCGACTGGCAGCTGCCGCCGCTGGCGATCAGCTTCGCGGCCGAGCCCGGCGCCGAACCCCGGCCCGGCCTGCCCATCGCCGCTCCCGCGTACGGCAACCTGCACGGCGCGACCCGCTACACCTGCCGGCTGTGCGGCGAGTGCGACATGGGATGCAACGACGGGGCCAAGAACACACTCGACCACACCTACCTCTCCGCGGCCCACCACCACGGCGCGGACCTGCGCACGCTGCACGAGGTGCGGTCCGTCCGGCAACGCGCGGGCGGTGGCTACGCGGTGGACTACGTCCACCACGACGCGACCCCCGAAACCGGAACCATCGACTGCGACCGGGTGGTCCTCGCCGCGGGCACGTTCGGTACCACGAACCTCCTGCTGCGCAGCCAGAGCGGGCTGCCTGGACTCTCCGGCATGCTCGGCAGCCGGTTCTCCGGCAACGGCGACGTGCTCGCCTTCCTGCTCCGGGCCAAGGACCGCAGCCGCACGCGGGAGATCGGTGCCAGCCACGGCCCGGTGATCACCAGTGCTATCCGCCTGGTCGACCGGGTCGACGAACCGAACGAGACCGGCCGGGGCGCCTACATCGAGGACGGCGGCTATCCGGGGTTCGTCGCCTGGCTGGCGGAGGGCGCCGACGTCCGGCACAACGTCGCGCGGGCCGCACGCTTCGTCATCGAGCGGCTCAACGCGTTGCTCACCCGCGACACGAACATGTCCGCGGAGCTCGCCGGCCTGTTCCGGGACGCCGAGTTGTCCGCGGGCTCCTTGCCGTTGCTCGGGATGGGGCGAGACGTGCCGAACGGGCGGCTGCGGCTACGTGGGGAAAAGCTCGACGTCCAGTGGAACTCGAAGGCGAGCGCCGAGTACTTCGACCGGGTAGCGGCGACCATGCGGCGCATCGCGGACGTGCTCGGTGCCGAGTACGCCGGACTGCCCGGCTGGCTGGGGAAGCGGTTCGTCACGGTGCACCCCCTCGGCGGGGCGCCGATGGGGCACCATCCCGCCGAGGGTGTCTGCGACGCGTACGGCGAGGTCTTCGACCATCCCGGGCTGTACATCGCGGACGGGGCCGCCATGCCGGGCTCGGTGGGGCCCAACCCGTCCCTGACTATCGCCGCGCTCGCCGACCGCATGTCGACCCGGCTGCTCGAGGCCCGGCCGCCACGAGTGCGAGGAGGCGGCGTGGCCGAGCGTGCGGCTGCCGTGCCGACGTCGCTGTCGTTCGACGAGGAGATGGCCGGGGCCATCGTCATGGGTGTCACCGATCCGTCATCGACCGAGCTTCCGCAGGGTGACCGGGCGTCGTTCCAGCTGACCATCCACGTCGACGACGTGGACACCTTCCTCGCCGAGCCCCACCATCTCGCCCGGGCCGAAGGCTGGGTGCGGGTCGGCGGGTGCCGGCATGCCGTCGACCGGGGCTGGTTCAACCTCTTCACGGCGGACGGCGCACCCGACAGGCGCGAGATCCGCTACCGCCTCTGGTTCACCGACGAGGCTGGGCACCCGCACACCCTCGTCGGGTGGAAGGACGTGCACGACGGGCCCCTGACCCGCATGTGGCACGACACGTCCACGCTGTACAGCCGACTGCTGCGGGGCCACGTGCCACCGGCCGGAGACGCCGACGCGGTGATCGACGGCGCGGGAACGCTGCGCATCCAGGCGAAGGACCTCGTCGCGACGCTGGGCAGCTTCAAGGCCGAAGGGCCGGACAAGGTCACCGCGCTGGCGCGCTTCGGCCGGTTCTTCGTCGGCCAACTCTGGGACACCTACGGGCCGGGGTGACGGGGGGACGCCCCGAGGGGTCGATCGGGGTGGCGGGGGGCCACTCCGATCGACCCCCCTTTCGAGGGTCGTGATGGCCCCGGTCAGTCGTCCAGCCGGCCCGGCACGATGTCCGGTTGGATCCGGCCGACCTGCGGGCCGGCCGCGGACCGGGCCGTGGGCACGGTGCCCAGCAGCGGGATCTGTACCGAGGTCTCGGCCAGGTCGACCGTCACCCGGGGGAGCTGAGCCGGGGTGCTGGTCATGCTGCTGTCGTTGCCGGCGATCACCAGCGCCAGCCGGTGTCCGGCGGGCACGAGCCAGTCCGTTGTGGACAGTCGGAAGGTCATCAGGTACTCGGTGCCCGGAACCAGCGGCTGCGGCGTGCTGAGTGAGGAGTAGTTGGCCAGGTCGGCCCATCCGCGGGCGATGATCTGGGCGTCGACGGTGGCCGTGGTGGCCGCGGTGTCGAAGTAGCAGGCGTCGTCGCCGGGGCGGTCCTCGCCCCAGCACGACTCGGTCGTCAGCGTTCGGATGCCCTCGCCGGTGCTGCTCCGCGACGTCGCCGGGCCGTAGTCGACCAGGTAGGCCGACAGGTGCGCGGTCGACGTCGACGGGGTGGCGGCGACCGTGATCCGGGAGACGCCGGCCACGCGCAGGTCCGCGGCCAGCGTGTCGGTGCTGTACACGACCCGGCGGGCCGAGGTGGTGCCGGGCGAGGCGATGTAGCTCGCTGGGGTTCCGGAACCGTTGTCGGTAAAGGAAGACGTCGCCGCCGCGCCCGGGGAGGTCCGCAGCGTTCCGACGCCGGCGACCGAACCGGCCACCGGGTGCAGGGTCTGGGTCTGGGTGCCGGCCGGCGGCCAGTCGGCGGTGTCGCTCCACTGGTTCACAGCGCGCTCGACCGAGACCCGCGGTTCGTTCTCGATCCCGTTCTGGATGTCCAGCAGCCACCGGTCGAACCAGCGGTGCAGGGTGTCGACCCAGTCCGCCCGCCGGAAGTCGAACGGGTCGATGTGCCCGGTCTGCGACAGCCACAGCTTGCGCGGCACCGACGCCGGCAGCGCGTCCAGCCACTGGCCCCAGTTCACCGGCTTGACGTTCAGGTCGGCCCGCCCGTTGACCGAGAACACCGCGGCCCGCACGTTCGCCGCACCGCGCGCATAGTCCCGCTGCTGCCACATCGCGGTGTAGTCGCCGTTGGCCGGGGCGCCGGCAGTCATCTCGGACCGCACGGCCGCGCACCGGGCCCGCGCGTTGGCGTTCTCGAAGTTCGACGCCAGGCTGGTGGGCGTGCCGAAGCTCCGGAACGAAACGCCGTCGGACCGGAACCAGTCGTACCAGGAGCTGATCGCCGAGATCGGCACGATCGTGCGCAGCCCGTCCACGCCGGTGGCCGCCACGCCCTGGGTGACGCTGCCGTCCCAGGACTTGCCGATCATCGCGGCCGCGCCGGTGGACCAGCTCGCGGCCACCACCGAGCCGCCGGCGGCCGCCGAGTACCCGGTGGCCCGGCCGTTGAGCCAGTCGATCACGGCCTTGCCGGAGGCCACCTCGGACCGGCCGCCGGTGTCCATGCACCCGGTGGACCGGGACGACCCGCTGAAGTCGATCAGCGCGACCGCGTAGCCGCGCGGCACGAAGTAGTTGTCGTAGTACAGCGGGAACTTGATCGGCACACCGGCCGAGTCGTAGCTCTTGCGCTCGCTCTCGTTGCCACGCCCGGAGGTCGCGTAGTACGGGCTGGCGTCGATGATCACCGGGACCCGCTCGGCAGTCGCCGGCCGGACGATGTCGGTGGCCACCCGGTCGCCGACCCCGTCGGCGTCCAGGTCGAGCCCGATGTCCACCCACACGGTCTCGCGCACCGCGTCGGCCAACGAGTGGATCGGCTGGGTCACCCCGCCGGCGACGGAGAAGGCGGGCAGGTCCGCGGACGCGGGCACGACCAGCAACCCCGACAGCACCCCGACAAGACCGGCGACCACCACGCCCCGACGCACCATGCCAGGCACGCTAGGTCACGGTTCTGACTGTCCGGCAGGTCCAACCGGTGATGCCAGTTGCCAATGCTGGCTGGACCCGCGACGCGGTCAGATCGGGCAGTGCACCAGACTGCCGCTGCCGGGCAGGTAGACGTCGAGCACCCAGCCCGCGAACCCTCGTTCGTAGACGGACAGGTACGTCCACGTCTCGCCGTCGTTGCCGACGGTGAAACAGTAGTAGTCCAACTTGTCGCCGAGCTGCATCGAGCCGTTGACCCCGCACCCGACCGAGGAGCCCCGGTACACGTTCGCCGGGGCGATCGCGGACCGGATCGCCGATCCGTCCAGTTGCGGCGGTCGGGCCTGCCCGCACGAGTAGTGCATCGGGCTGATCTCGGTCGCCTGCGCCGCCGGCGTGCCGAGGGCGATGTTTCGAATGTTCCTGACCATGTGTCCCCCCAGCCCCAGTTTCCGTGCCTGAACGTAGCACCGTCCCTGTCAGCCACCGACGCGCCGGCAACCCCGTTGTTCCACTCGATCTCCGTCCTTACGATGCGCTCACACGCACCGGGGAGGACGATGAACGACGCCCTGATCGAGAGTCTGCGCAGAGCCGTCGAGGCCGAGGTCAAGGCGCGCCTCGAAGCGGCCTTTCTCGCCCCCATGCGCGAGTACGACGAGTTGCTCCGGTACCTCGAGAAGCACCGGATGGCGTGATGACCTCCCTCCACCGGGCCCAGGCCCTCATGGATCTCGGGCGCCACAACGAGGCACGCGCCGAACTGGCCGCCCACCTCGCGCGGCAGCCGGACTCGGTCCTCGGCCTGTGCATGCTCGCCCACTGCGAGCTGGAGGCCGGCGAACCGCGGGCGGCGCTGGCCGCCACCGGGCGGGTGGTCGCGGTCGCGCCGGAGGAGGAGTGGGCGCTGCGGATCCGGGCCCTGGCGCTGGTCCGGCTACGGCGATACCGCGACGCACGAGCCGCGGCCAAGGCGGCGGTGCGGGCTGACCCGGACAACTGGCGGACGCACCACGTGCGCGCGATGGTCTACTCGGAAACGGCCGCCTACGAAGAGGCGCTCGAGATGGCCCGGCAGGCAGTCGAGCTGGCACCGCTCGAGGCCGACGTACACGTCATCCTCGGCCTGGCCCTGGCCGGGTTGGGCCGCGACGACGAGGCGCGTGCGGCGTACCTGGAGGCGCTGCGGATCGACCCGGAGTCGGCACCCGCGCTGAACAACCTCGCGGCGGCGGACATCAACTCCGCACGGATCGGCAGCGCCGCGCGGAACGTGGCCGCGGGTTTGCGGCTGGCACCCAACGACGAAACCATCCAGCGGAACCTCGACGTGATGGCGGTCCAGCTGTTGCGGCGGCTGCTGCTGCTCGTGGGGTTCGGCCTCCTGCCGATCACGCTGGTCCCAGCCGCCGTGGACTACGCCTGGTGGGCACGGGCCGCCACCGGCACCGTGCTGCTGTGCCTGTACGGGGTGGTGCCCTGGACGACGCTGCGGCACCTCCCCACCGGCGCACGCCGGCACCTGCGCGGACTGCCCCGGCGGATGCCGACCGCGGAACGGTGGCTCGGGGTCATGCTGGTGGTGCTGGGCACGTTGTCGCTGTACCTGTCGTTCGCGCCGGGCCCCGCGTGGGACGCCGTCACCCGCGTGCTGGGCGCGATCGTGAGCGACCCGCAGGCGCAGAAGATAGCCGCGTTGTGTGTCCTCATCTGGATGAGCGTGCAGCTCCGCGGGCGACGATGATCACGGTTCGGCGGCTACTCCTGGTCGTCCGGGATGGTGTGTACCGCGGCTTCCTCCGCGGACGCCGCGGCGCCGTCGATGCCGACGTCGCGGGCGTACAGGTACGCGTCGGTGTCGCCGCCCGAGCCCTCGTCGGTCGCCACGAGCCGGCCGGCGCGTTCGACGCCGACCTCCTCGTCGTACAGCTCGCCGTCGGTGTCCGTCGCGTCGCCGAGGTTGTCGCCGTCCGCCGAGTCGGACACGTCGGGTAGCTCTCTGGACAGCCGCCCGGCCAGCGCCTCGTGCCCGTCATAGAAGTCCGACGGCCGCTCGGCTGGCGAGTAGCCCTCGTCCAGCACATCCTTGACTCCGCGGTCCACGAGGGTGTCCTCGGGCTCCAGCAGGTCGGACTCGCTGTCGATGTCGTCTCTCATCTCGACCTCCCTCGAGACCAGGACCATACGCCCGGGAGCGGTTACGCGCCCGGGAGCTGCCGCGATGGTCGGGGCAGGGAGAGGATTGGAGCGGTCATGGCGCTCGCCTTCAAGGACGAGCTCTTCGATGCTCAGTTCGTCCGTGCCCTTGCCTACGCGCGGTCCGGTGGGGCGGACATCGGGGAGTGCTTCGAGACCGCCGGCCGGATCACCAAGACGGATGTCGACCTCTGGTACCGGGAGTGGCTGGCGACTGCCGAGCGGGTCGAGAAGTCCGCGGAGCAGGGCGGCGGCGACGTCGCCGGGGTACGCGACGCGTACCTGCGGGCGTCGAACTACTACCGCACCGCCGGGCTGTTCCTCATGCGCTCGCCGGTCGAGGACCGGCTCCGGCACAGCATCGCGAAGCAGACGGAGACCTTCGGCAAGGGTGCCGCGATGTTCGCCTCGCCGCCGCGGGTCGTGAAGATCCCGTACGAAGAGACCACGCTGCCCGGATACTTCTTCCCCGCCTCCGACTCGCCGGGCCCGACGGTCATCCTCACCAACGGCTACGACGGCACGCTCGAGGAGCTGTACTTCGCCAACGGGGCGGCCGCACTCGAACGTGGCTATCACGTGCTCGCCTTCGACGGGCCAGGCCAGGGGACCGTGATCCTCGAGCAGGAGATCCCGTTTCGACCGGACTGGGAGAACGTGGTGGGTCCGGTCGTCGACCACGCATTGACGATGCCGGAGGTGGACCCGGACGCGCTGGTGCTGATGGGTTGGAGCTTCGGCGGCTACACCGCGCCCCGGGCAGCCACCGCCGAGCACCGGCTGGCCGCATGCGTGTCGGACTGCGGGCCGTACGACCTGTACGACGCGACGGTCGCGCGGATCCCGGGCGTGCTCGCGCGGCAGCTGCCGGACGGGAACAAGGTCGCGTTGCGGCTTCTCGCGCGGGCGCTCGGCTATGTGCTGACGAAGCCGACAGCAGGCTGGGCGCTGCGGCGGAATCTGTGGGTGCACGCGGTCGACGACCCGATGACGTTCCTGGCCATGGCAGGCGAGTACAGCCTCAAGGGCCGCGAGCACCTCATCCGGTGTCCCACCTTCGTGTGCAGCACTGACGGCGACGAGCTGAGCCAGAACGCCAGGACGTTCGCCGACAAGCTGGCCTGCCCGAGCAAGTACGTCGCCTTCGGCGCGGCCGACCACGTGACCGGTCACTGCGAGATGTCCGGCCGCGCCACGTTCCACCACCGGGTCTTCAACTGGCTCGACGACACCCTCGGTGGCACCAAGCGTCCACAATGACCCCGGGGGTCAATTCGTCTGGGCGCGCGGTGGTGCGACGCAGATGGTCATCTTCGGGTCCGGGTAGGTGAGCGCGTTCTTCGCGTTCTTCCCGCCGCACTTCAGTGGATCGTCGCTGTTCTCGATCACCTTGACGACCTGGAACTCGGCGTCCTTCGCGCAGTCGGCCCGGACCTCGATCTCCTGCCTGGTCGTGAAGCAGTCGCCCGGTTTCGCGTTGAGCGTCAGGCACAGCAGCAGGTGGCTGGACCGCCGGCCCGACTCGGTGTAGGCCGCGTAGTCCCCGTTCGGGCAGCGCGCCCCGGAGCTGGAGAACGTCAGCGCGACCTTGTACAGCGCGTCCGCGGAACCGCAGTCGACCCGCTCGACCTCTGCGTCAGCGACGTCGTTGACCTTGATGCAATCACCCGGCGACGCTCCGGACGGCCCGTCCAGCTGTTGGTAGATCCCGACGCCGACGACGATGATCACCGCGACGATCGCGCCGCGAACGCGCTTGGAGGTGCGCCTCTTCGGCTTCGCCGGCGCCCTCGGTTCGGGCGGCGGGGATGCGCTGGGGCCGTAGCGCCCCGGCTGACCGTACGGGCCACGAGGCGCGCCCTGCGGGGGACCACCGTGCGGCACGCCGCCGTAGGGTCCTGGTGGGGGCGGGTAGGTCGGTCTGTTCATGTGCACCTTCCGGGTCTTCGGCGCCTGGTGTCGCCGGAAACCGTATGGAGGGCACGAGGCTTGGCACCATGTGAGACCGGCGGAAACACCAGCGGAAACTCCGGTGAGAAGGCCGCGGCGGGAGGTTGTCAGTCGCTGGCCGGGCCGGCGTGGTCGACCGTCTCGAGCGCGGACAGGGCGTGCACCACGGCGGCGGTGGCCTCGGCGTCGTAGAGATGGTCCAGGGCATCGCGGTACCGGCGGGCGGCGTCGGCCCGGTCGCCGGCTGCCGCGGCCAGGTCGCCGAGGCGGGCGAGGGCCAGCCCGATCGCCGGGCGGTACTCCACCGCACGGGCGATGTCGAGGGCCTCGCCGGCCAGCGCCACCGCGTCGTCGTGCCGGTGCTGGGCGATCGCGATGCCGGCCAGGACGGCCAGCGAGTGGGCGAGGCTGCGGCGTTCGCCGTGTGCCCGGAAGATCGCGGCGGCCTGCTCGCCGGCTTCTCGCGCGGTCGGGAGGCGGCCGTCGGCGAGGTCGAGGTCGGCGAGGCTGATCAGGGTGACCGCCGCACCGGTGTCGTCGCCGAGCTCCCGCTTGATCCGCAGGCTCGCGGCGTACCGATCCCGGGCGACGGGGTGCTCGTCGGTCTCGTGCGCCAGGATGCCGAGGTTGTTCAGCACCACCGCGACGCGGGCGCGGTCGCCGGCGGCCTGGGCGAGGTCCAGTGCGGTGGTGTACGCCGTGCGCGCCGGCGGGTAGTGGCCCGAGAGCTTGTGCGCGTTGCCGACCAGGGTCAGCGCGGCGCACCGCCCAGCGTGCTCGGGCAGCTCCGCGAAGCGGGCCGCGGCTCGCTCGCCCAGCTCGACGGCCGCCGGATGGTCGCCGTCCTCGTTCGCGGCGATGCCGGCGCCGAGCAGCGCGTAGGCCCGGGCGGCCGGGTCCGGCGCGGCCTCGGCGATCGCGGTCAGCGTGTGCCGGGCGGCGGGGAAGTGGCCGCGGGAGGTGTGGTACGCGGTCACCGCGCGGACCAGCTCCGGGTCGAGCAGCTCCGGCGCGATGGCCACCGCCTCGGCCAGCCCGGCCCGGACCGCCGGCAGCTCGGCGTCCACCCGCAGGTAGTCCGGCTCGCCGCCGGTGTCGGCGCGCAGCAGCCCGGCGGCGTACGCGGCGAACGCCCGGCGGACCGCCGGCCCGGCCGCGGCCTCGGCGAGCAGGTCGCCGGCGATCTCCCGGATGGTGTCCAGCATCCCGACCCACGCGGCGCCGCCGCGGTCGGTGACGGTGACCAGGCTGCAGGCGGCCAGCGCCGCGACGCTTCCATCCACAGTGGACGGATCGACGGCGGTCGCCAGCACGGAACGCAGCGCCGCCGGCCGGGCCCCGCCGGGGAACAGCGCCAGCGCGCCGAGCGCCAGCCGCTCGACCGGTGCGAGCTGGTCGGTGCTCCAGGCGAGCGTGGCCGGCAGCGAGCGGTGCCGGTCGGGCAGATCGGCGGCGTCCGAGTTCAGTTCGGCGAGCCGCTCGCCGAGCAGCGTGGCGAGGTCGCGCGGTTCCCGGGTGCGCAGCCGGGCGGCGGCCAGCTCGATCGCCAGCGGCAGCCCGTCGAGTCGTCTGCACAGCGCGGCCACGGCCGCCGCGTTGCCGGCGTCGAGGGCGAACCCGGGGCGGACCGCGCGGGCCCGCTCGACCAGCAGTGCCACGGCCGGCGTCGCGGCGAGCCGGTCCAGCTCTCCCGAGTCCGCCGGTGGCGGGACGGGAAGCGGCGTCAGCGGCCACAGATGCTCGCCGCGCAACCCGAGCGCGACCCGGCTGGTCACCAGCAGGACCAGCCGGGGGCAGCCGGCGAGCAGGTCGGCCAGCGCGGGTGCGGCGTCGGCGACCCGCTCGGCGCTGTCGAGGATCAGCAGCCAGGACGCGGAGCCGATCCGGCCGGTCAGCGACCGCACCGAGCCCGGCTGCCCGGTCGGGCCGACCGCGGCACCGATCGTGGCCGGTACCTCGTCGGCCGTCCGCAGCGGGCTGAGGTCGACCCACCCCACCCGGTCGAACCGGCCGCCGATCCGCCAGCCGGCCTCGACGGCGAGCCGGGTCTTGCCCACCCCGCCGGGCCCGGTGATCGTGACCAGCCGCGCGGATCCCCGCAGCAACCGGCCGATCGCGGCGACATCGGCGTCCCGGCCGACGATCGAGGCCAGCGGGGCCGGCAGACCGGCGGCGGCCGCCGGCTCCAGCCGGCCGCGCTGTGCGGGCGGGGCCTGCCGGGACGCCAGCTCGAACTCAGCCCGCTCCGCCATGGCCAGTCCCAGCGCGTCGGCCAGCCTGCGAACGGTCGCGCCCTGCGGACGCCGGGTCAGGCCGCGTTCCAGGTCGCTGATCGCCCGGACGCTGACCATCGCCACCGCCGCCAGCTCCTCCTGCGACAGACCCCGGCCAAGCCGCAGCTCCGCCAGCAGGTCCGCGAACGCCACGACAGCCCTCCCGTCCAGGGGGCGAAGCCGAACCGGATCTCACCAGTGCTTCCGCCCGGTTTCTGCCGGCGTCACATGGTGCCACAGCGAGTGCGATCAGGCGTCGACGTCCAGTCCCGGCTTCTCATCCGGCCCGTCGACATGCACCGGGTTGAGCACGCGGGCCAGAAACGTGCGCGTGCGTTGCTCCCGCGGGTTACCGATGACCTGTTCGGGCGGACCCTCCTCGACGACCACGCCGTCGTCCATGAACAGCACCCGGTCCGCGACCTCGCGAGCGAACTGCATCTCGTGCGTGACCACGAGCATCGTCATGCCCTCGTCGGCCAGCCGGCGCATCACGGTGAGCACGTCGCCAACCAGCTCGGGGTCCAGCGCGGACGTCGGCTCGTCGAACAGCATCAAGTCCGGGTCCATCGACAACGCTCGGGCGATCGCCACCCGCTGCTGCTGGCCGCCGGAGAGCTGGCTCGGCATCGCGGTCTCCCGGCCCGCGAGACCGACCCGCTCGAGGTTCGCGCGGCCGATCTGCTCGGCCTCGGCCTTGCCGCGCTTGAGGACCTTGACCTGCGCGATCGTGAGGTTGCTCAGCACGTTCAGGTGGGCGAACAGGTTGAACGACTGGAAGACCATGCCGATCTTCGTGCGGGCGGTGTCGATGTCGACGTCCGGGTCGGTCAGCTCGAGCCCGTGCACGACGACCGAACCCGCGGTCGGCTCTTCCAACACGTTCACGCAGCGCAGCAACGTGGACTTGCCGGACCCGGAGGGGCCGATGACGCACACCACCTCACCGCGCTCGACCCGCACGTCGATGCCGCGCAGGACCTCGACCGAGCCGAACGACTTGTGCAGGCCGGTGATGTCGACTGCGAGGTCGGGAGCCTCCTCCGCCGTGCTCATGCGTTCACCTCGGTCGACTCGGGAGTGCTGAACTTCCTGCCGCCGGTTCGCCGCTCCAGGTACCGGGACAGGTAGGACAGTGGGATCGTGATGATCAGGTAACAGGCGCCGGCCACCAGTACCGGGGTGAGGCTGCGGGACTCGTTCAGCGCCACCCGGCCGAACTGGGTCAGCTCGTACTCGGACACGGAGGCGCCGAGGAACAATGCCAGCGAGGAGTCCTTGGTGAGGAGGATCAACTCGTTGGTCAGCGGCGGCAAGATGATCTTGAATGCCTGCGGGATGATGATGGTGACCATCGTGCGAGTCGGCGACATGCCCAGCGAGCGAGCCGCCTCGACCTGACCGCGCGGTACCGCCTGGATGCCGGCCCGCAGCGTCTCGGCCATGTAGGCGGAGGCGACGATGCCGAGCGCGATCATCAGGGCCACGTACTTGTCGAGGAAGGTGCCGAACGCCAGCGGGATACCGGTGCCGACGGCCAGGATGACGAGCAGAGCCGGCAGGCCGCGGAAGAACTCGATGTAGATGCCCGAGATCCAGCGATACACCCGCACGGTCGACAACCGCATCAGTGCGAGTACGAGCGCGAGCCCCAGCCCGAACCCGAAGCCCAGTGCGGTGTAGATGACCGTGTTGACCAGAGCGACCGTGATGACTTCCGGGAACATGTCCCGGGCGACCTCGAGGTCGAAGAACGTGGAGCGGATCTTGGCCCAGTCGGCGGTGAACGCCACGACGAGCACGACCGCGACCAGGATGCCGTACTGCACCCCACGGACGACTCGCGCCCGCTTGCGCTTGGACATCGCCATGCGAAGACAACTCCTCGAGAGTTGGTGGCCCACATGCGTGGGGCCCGCGCGAGAGACGCGCGAGCCCCACACCCGACCGGCTACTTGGTGGGCGGCTTCTTGAACCACTTCTCGTAGATCCGGTCGTACTCGCCGCTCGACTTGGCGTCGGCCAGCACCTCGTTGACCACGTCGAGCAGGGCGCTGTTGCCCTTGCGGACGCCCATGCCGTACTGCTCGCCGGTGTCGAACTCCTTGACGACCTCGAAGTCGGTCTTCTCGCTGACCCAGTCATAGAGCACGCCGTTGTCGTTGATGCCGGCGTCGACCTGACCGGACTCCACCGCGGTCAGCAGCAGGCCGAGATCCTCGAAGTTGACGATCTCCGCGTCCTTGGCGTTCTCGTTGGCGTAGTCGTAGCCGGTCGTCGAGTTCTGGGCGCCAAGTTTCTTGCCCCCCAGATCGGCGATGTCAGCGATGCCGGACCCCTTCTTCGCGACCAGCGCCTGGGTGGCGTCGAAGTACGGATCGGAGAAGTCGATGTTCTGCTTGCGCTCGTCAGTGATCGTCATACCGGCCGACGAGATATCGCACTTGCCGGAGTTGAAGTCGGCGCCGGACTGGATGCCGTCGAACGGGGTGTCCACGACTTCCTGCTCGGCCCCCAATTTCTTGGCAACCAGGTCGACGAGGTCGATGTCGAAGCCGACGACATCGCCGTTCTCCTCGTACTCGAACGGCTTGTACGGCAGGCCGGTGCAGTTGATCAACGTTCCTTCGTTGACCAGCTTCGGGCTGTCGGCCGCACCGCCATCGCCGGAGTCGTTCCCGCAGCCCGCGAGCGCCAGTGCCAGCGCGGGCACGAGCACCCATACCTTCCGCGTAGATCGACGCGTCACGGTGTCACTCCTCGTCACTCAGATCGGCGTTGAGTGAAGCGCATACTGCCATCCGGCACCGACATCGCCCAAGAGCCGGCGAGGCGCGGGACGCGCACGACGTCGCTCAGAACAGGGTCGCGGGTTCGACCGGTGCCGGCTCGGGCAGCGTGTCGAGGTCGGGTACCAGTGCTCGTACATCGTCGTGGAATCGGCGGGCGAGTGCTGGCGCGTCGTCGTTGTCGGGGGTGTGCAGGAAGATCGTGGGTGAGCGGCCTTCGCGCAGCCAGCCGGCGACCACCCGGGTCCACGGCCGCCATCCCTGGACCGTCTCGTCGGTCGAGTCCCGGCCGAGGTAGCGGACGATCGGCTGGTCGGTCAGTGCGCGCGTTCGCCGCGGTAGCCGTGGTTTCTTGGCCCAGGCGTCGTGTTCGGCCTCGCTGGTGGGCGGGTTCTGGAAGAAGGCCGTGGTGTCGAACGGCACCCATTCGGTGTCGGTGTCGGTGAGTGTCCGCTCCAGCTGTGACGTCGAGGCGGCGTCGGTGAAGAACCCGGGGTGGCGTACCTCGACGGCGCGTCGTCGGTCGGTTGGGAGCCGGCGCAGGAAGCGGCCGAGGGCGTCGACATCCGATGGGCCGAACGAGCCGGGCAGCTGGGTCCACAGGACCGCGCGTTCACCGAGGGGTTCGATCGCGTTCAGGAACGCCCGCATCTCCGTCTCGACACCGACGAACCGGCGCTCGTGCGTGACGACCTTGGGCAGCTTGACCACGAACCGAAAGGTGGGGTCGGTTTGCTGTGCCCAGGTCGCGACGGTGTTTCGGGCGGGGGTCGCGTAGAAGGTGGTGTTGCCCTCGACGGCGTTGCACCAGCCGGCGTAGGCCCGCAACCGCTCCCCGGCCGGCAGCGACTGCGGCAGGAACCGCCCTGACCACGCCTTGTGGGTCCACATCGCACAGCCGACATGAAGACGCGCCACTCGTCCCCCTCTCGTGGCACACGATACGGCGGCGCGTACCTCTACTTGATCGCCGGCTGGGTGAGGTGGTCGACAACGCCGGCCTGGCTGAGGTCGTATCCGCCGAGGGCGGTGATGGCCGCTTGCATCCCGGTGTCGTGCACCGCGTCCATGAGCGGAGTCGCGGCGTCGAGTGCCTCGGCGGGCAGGACGAGGTCGTAGTCCTCCCAGGCGATCGGCAGGAAGTTCAGGTCGAGGTCCGTCGCCGACGCGCGCACCGCCAACCCGGCATCCGCCGCGCCGACCGCGACCGCGAGTGCGACCTCCAGATGCGAGTCGAACTCGGGGCCGGTGACGTCGTCGGGTTCTAGGCCCGCCGCGGTGAGCGCGTGGTCGAGCAGCACTCGCGTGCCGGTCCCGGGGCCGCGTTTGGCCACTCGGAGGCCGTGCACATGCCGCAGGTCGGTGATCCGTCGCGGGTTGCCGGCCGGCAGCAACAGGCCTTGCTCCCGCCGCCACAAGTGGATCAGGACCGGGTCCCGGCCGCGTAGCACCGCCTTCGCGAACGGCGCGTTGTAGACCCCGGTGTGGTGGCGCAGGTGGGTGGTCGCGCCGTCGGCCGTGTCCGAGGCCACGGCGACGAGCCCGGCCAGGCTTCCCCGCGAGGGCACCACCGAGACCCGGTCGCCGAGGTGGCGCAGGACGAGGCTCATCGCCGGGTCGTCGCTGCCGGCGAGGCGGAACAGCGGCGTGCCGCCGAGCAGGCGTCGGGCAGCGGCGGGCGCTCCCGGGCTCACTCGCGCCCGGCGGCGCGCCGCCAAGAGGATCACGCCATGGTCGGCGAGGTGCCGGTAGGCGCGGCTCGCGGTGGCCGCCGTGGTGGCACTCGCGGTGGCGTGGTCGCGGACACTCGGCAGCTCGGCGCCGGGGACGAGCTCGCCGGCCAGGACCGCCTTGGCGAGTTCCGAGCTGAGATCCAGATACCGGGTCACGCGGGCTGTCCCTCGATGTCCATGGCCGGTTAGCCTGTTTCGCGGTGTGATGCTACAGAAGGAGTCAGCCATGCGGGGTCGGGTTCTGGCGTTCTTCGCGGTTCTGTTGTCGCTCACGTCGTGCGGTGGCCCGGACCAGGCCGCGCCGTCGGACGAGAAGTCGTTGATCCTCGCCACCACCACGAGCACGCAGGACTCGGGCCTGCTCGACGAGCTGCTGCCGGCTTTCACCAAGGACACCGGCTGGGAGGTCAAGTCGCTGGCCGTGGGCAGTGGCCAGGCCATCGAGCTCGGTCGCCGTGGTGAGGCCGACGTCCTGCTCGTGCATTCCCCGGAGGCTGAGCGCGAGTTCGTGGCGGAAGGCAGCGCGGGGGAGCGCCGGTTGGTCATGCACAACGACTTCGTGCTCGTCGGGCCGGCGAACGATCCGGCCGGCATCCGCGGTCTGCCGGCCGTGCAGGCGATGCAGAAGATCGCCACCGCGAAGGCGGGGTTCGTCTCACGCGGCGACGACTCTGGTACTCACGCCCGGGAGAAGAAGCTGTGGGAACAGAACAAGATCGTCCCTTCCGGACAGTGGTACCGCTCCACCGGGCAGGGCATGGGTGCCACGTTGAACGTGGCGAGTGAGACGTCGGCCTACACCTTGACAGATCGAGCGACCTACCTGGCGCAGCACGGGAACTTCTCGCTCGACGTGCTGAGCGAGGGCGACAAGGCGTTGCTCAACATCTACCACGTCATCGAGATGACCAAGGACGCTGGTGACCGGGTCCAGCCCGACGCCGCGAAGGCGTTCGCCGACTGGATGGTCGGTGAGTCGGCACAGCAGATGATCGGCGAGTTCGGCACCGAGGAGGGCGGCGGGAAGCCGCTGTTCGTGCCGGACGCGGGCAAGGACGAAGCGGCGTTGGGGAACTGACGGCGTGGACGTGCTCGGCGACGGCCTGGTCGAGGCGTTGCGGCTGCTGCTCACCGGGGACGAGGACACCTGGGCGATCACCGGGCTCACCCTGCGCGTCTCGCTCAGTGCCACGCTGATCGCGTTCCTGCTCGGCGTGCCGGCTGCAACGGCGCTCGCCCTCGGTCGTTTCCGTGGCCGGCGCGTGCTGCACGCGGCCGCGAACACCGGCATGGGCATGCCGCCGGTCGTGATCGGGTTGTTCGTCACCGTCCTGTTGTGGCGCAGCGGCCCGCTCGGCGGGTTGGGCCTGCTGTACACGCCGACCGCGATGGTGATCGCGCAGGCCGTGATCGCCACGCCGATCGTGATCGCGCTGACGGCCGCCGCCCTGGCGCAGGTCGACCCGGATTTCCTGCTGCAGATGCGTGGCCTGGGCGCCACTCGGCTCCGCGCGCTGGGCGCGTTGCTGACGGAGGCGAAGCTGCCACTGCTGGCGGCGGGCATGGCGGGGTTCGGCGCTGTGGTCAGCGAGGTCGGGGCCGCGCAGATGGTGGGCGGCAACCTCGCGGGCGAGACGCGGGTACTCACCACCGCTGCGGTGCTCGCCACCAGCCGTGGCCAGTTCGCGCTGGCCATCGCGTTCGGCCTGGTTCTGCTGGCGATCGCGTTCGTCGTCAACCTCGCGATCACGCTCGCGCAGCACCGTCAGGCGGCGAGCCGGTGAGCATCGGCTGCCGTGACCTGCGGGTCACCGCGGGCGGCCGGGAACTCGTCTCCGTGCCGAGGCTGGACATCCCGGCGGGGGAGACTCTCGCGGTACTCGGGTCCAACGGCGCCGGGAAGTCGACGTTGCTCCGGGCTCTCGCGCATCTGGGCGCCGCGTCGCGGGCCGGTTCGGTGCTGCTCGACGGCCACGTCGCCACCACAGCCGAGCTGCGCCGTGCCGTGGCGGCGGTGCTGCAGCGCCCGGTCCTGCAGCGCGCGACCGTGCTCGACAACGCGGCGGCGGGCCTGCGGCTGCGCGGGGTGCGGCGTGGCGCGGCTCGTCGGCGGGCCGAGCCCTGGCTCGAGGCGCTCGGCGTCGCGCACCTCGCCTCCCGCAACGCCCGCACCCTGTCTGGTGGCGAGGCGCAGCGTGTGGCGATCGCTCGGGCCCTCGCGGTCGCACCACGCGTGTTGCTGCTCGACGAACCGTTCACCGGCCTCGACGCCACCACGCGCATCGACCTGCTCGCCGACCTTCGCGCCGCGCTGGACGAGCAGGACGCCGCCGTCCTGCTCGTCACACACGACCGCGAGGAGGCGCGCGCTCTCGCACGACGCACGGCGCTGCTCGTGAAGGGACAGGTCCGGCAGATCGGCACGACGACAGACGTCCTCGACACACCGGCTGACCTCGACTGCGCGAACCTGCTGGGCTTCACCACCCGGCTGCCGCCGGCCCTCACCGGGCGGGAGCTGACACTGGTGGCGCGTCCCGAACGGTGCGTCCCACTCGCCGACTCCGCACCGCCGCCACCCGACTCGGTCGTCGTCGAGGGCGTACTTCGCCGGGCCGTCCCGCTCGGTGGTGCGACCCGGCTGGACGTGGTCACCACCGCCGGCCCGGTCACCGCGGTCACCACCGACGATGTGACACGGACTCCCGGCACGACGGTTCGCCTCGCGATCGCCGGCGAGGACCTCCGCAAATGCGACCGCTCGCCATGATGGCCGCGGGCGCGTTTCACCAGCCTTGCAGGTAGCGGGTGACAGTCGGAGTGTCCTTGGCGAGGACGCTCCGCCGGTTGAGCCTTCCGCTGTCCTGCAGCCGACCGAGGACCACGACCGGGTGCACGCCCTGGACGCTCGCCTCGGTGCTCAGCCAGACCCGGCTGACGCGGTCGGGGATGGGGCTCAACGGCTCCGGGAGGAGCCAGCGTTCCGTGAGGTCGAGTGCTTGCTTGTCCTTGCCCGCGCCGTGCGGGTGGTTCTCGTCGAGGAGAACCACGTCCGCGATGTCGTCGAGGACGACGTGTGCCACCGCATGCAGCAAGGTCCGGAGCACCACGTCGAGCCGGCGGCCCCGGCCCGACAACCCGACCACCGGTCTGCCACCCATGTCGAACGCGGCGCCGTCGAGCTTGCTGTCGGGGAACACCTCGACGTGGACGAGCCGGACGCCCGCTTCGGCGAACCGTCGGGGGAGCACCGCGAACGCGGAGGGCGTCCGGGTGTCTCGGCTCAGCCGCTTCGCCAGTGCTCGCAACCGTTCTCGGGAGTACGGCGAGACGTCGATCTGCCGCGCGCTACGCCGCACGCACGCCAGCCAGGCCAGCTGAACCAGCGACGAACGTTCCGCGAGTGTGCGGTGCCCGGCGGCCGGTGACCGGGGCTGGTCGTGGATGTCGTCGATCTCGAGCAGGCGGCACAGTTGCTCGGCCTGCCCCCGGCTGGTGGTCGCGGTGATCACGCCACGCTTGCGCAGCAAGGCGACGGGCGCGAGCTCGTAGAGGCGGGCCCGGAGCCGGACGTCGTCGAGCCGCCGGCCGCCTTCGTCTAGTGGCTGTCGCCGGTCGGCGGCGCTCGTCCAGGCCTCCGGGGCTGTCCCCAGCGCCGCTGAGAGCTGCGCGGCAGACTCCGGAGTGATGGCCTTCCTGCCCGAGACGACCTCCGACACGTACTGTGCCGGCCGGCCCAGGATCTCGGCGAACTCGGCCTGGGTCCAGCCGCGCGCGTCGAGTGCCGCGCGCAGGCGCTCCCCGACCGGGACGGCGTGCGCGGGACCGGTGTCCATCGCGCCACCCCCTCGGCGTCGGGCTCGAACGGCCGTGACCGCCACTCGACGACGGTCGTCACGGCCAGTGCGTGACTATCATCGCTCAGATGGTGACCGCTGCCGGAGTCGTGCTCGTGGGTGGGCGTTCCACCCGGATGGGCGCGGCGAAGGCCGACCTCGAGTGGCACGGTTCGACACTGCTGTACCGCGCGGCGGCCGTGCTCGCACGCACGGTCGACGGGCCGGTGGTCGTCGTCGCGGCCCCTGGGCAAAAGTTGCCCGACCTGCCGGCCGGCGTCGCGGTGGTCGAGGATCCGGTCGAGGGGCTCGGGCCGATGCGGGGCCTGGCCACCGGGCTGGCCGAGGTCGCCGATCGGGCCGATGTCGCGTTCGTGTGTTCGACGGACATGCCCTTCCTGCATCCCGCGTACGTGCGCAGGGTCCTGCGCGGACTGACCGAGGATGTCGACGTGGCCTTGCCGGTGGCGCGTGGTTTCCGCCAGCCGCTCGCCGCGGCCTATCGGACCCGGATCGCGGGGCTGGTGGCCGACCTGTTGGCGCAGGGCAACGATCGTCCGGGGATGCTCTTCAAGCACTGCGAGGTCGTGCAGCTGGACGACGCGGCCCTGCTGGACGACGCGGCACTCGCGAAGTACGACCCCGAGCTCGACTCCGTGGTCAACGTGAACACCCCGGACGAATACGCGGCCGCCCGGGACCGGGAGCCGCCGGAGGTCGTGGTCGAGCGGTTCGGCGCGCTGGCCAAGGGCGGTGGGCACCGGCCGAACACGGTGCGCGCCGCGACGATCAACGCCGCCGCGCAGGCCGTCGGCCTGACGCTGGACCGGCACGTGGTGGCCGCGGTCAACGGCGACCAGGTGACCAAGGACGACCTGCTTCCGCTGGTCGCGGGGGACACCGTCGCCTTCCTGTCGGCGGACGCCGGCGGGTGAGGCATACAGTCGACACATGGCCCCGGGTGGATTCTTCGGACGGGCGCTGGTCGTCGACGTCGGCGGCCGCGCGGCTGCGGGCACCGCGCTCGAGCTGGATGACCGGGTGCTGCGTGCCTACCTCGGTGGCGTCGGTCTGGGGACCTGGCTCATGCACCGGCTCGCTCCGCCGCGGGTGGATCCGCTGGCGCCGGAGGCGCCGCTCGCGTTCGTGTTCTCCTCGCTGGTCGGTACCCCGCTGACTACATCCGCGAAGTTCGCCGTGGTGGCCAAGTCGCCGCTGACCGGTCTGCTCACCGACGCGCTCGCCTCCAGCCAGTTCGCCATCGCAGGCAAGCTCACCGGCCACGACGCGATCGTGATTCGCGGCCGCGCCGACGACCTGTCCGTCCTCCTCATCGACGGGGACGGCGCGCGGCTCGAACCAGCGCCCGAACTGGCGGGCCTACCGGCCGCGGACGCGGAAACCGAGGCGCGGCAACGGTTCGGACGTGGCTGGCGCACCGCGGCGATCGGACCGGCGGGGGAGCGGGGCGTGCGCTACGCGACGATCAGCCACGACGGCCGGCACGCCGGCCGGGGTGGACTGGGCGCGGTGCTGGGCGCGAAGAACATCAAGGCCGTCCTGGTGAAGGCGGCCACGAAGGTCGGCGTGGCCGACCAGGCCGGCGTCCTGCAGGCCGCCCGCGACCTGCGAAAGCGCAGTTTCGGCCCGGCCACCGCGAAGTACCGTGAGCTCGGCACGCTCGCGAACCTGCTGGCATTCAACGCGGTCAGCACCCTGCCCACGCGGAACTTCACCGCTGCCACGTTCGACGGCGCCCCGAAGCTCGCGGCCGAGGAGCTGCACGAGCTGCGCGGCGTGGCCCGCAACAGCTGCGCGTCCTGCTCGATCGGCTGCGAGCACATCTACGCCCGCAAGGGTGGCGGCAGCCAGCGCATGGAGTACGAGAACGTGTTCGCGCTCGGCCCGCTGTGCGGCGTGGACGACCCGGACGAGGTGTTCGCCGCGAGTGCCCGTTGCGACGAGCTCGGCATCGACACCATCTCCGCCGGCGGCACCATCGCGTGGGCGATGGAGTGCGTGGAACGCGGGCTCATCGACGAGCCGTGGTTGCGCTTCGGCGACGGCGCCGCCCTGCGGCGTGCACTCGACGAGATCGGCGACCGCAAGGCGGGGCTGGGGGAGCTGCTCGCGCACGGCTCACGGCGTGCCGCGGAGCTGGTCGGCCAGGGCTCGATCGACTTCGCCGCCCAGGTCAAGGGCCTGGAGATGCCCGGCTACGAGCCGCGCAGCCTGCAGTCGATGGCGCTCGGCCTCGCCGTGAACGCCCGCGGCGCCGACCACAACCGCTCCGGCGCCTACGAGGCCGACCTGTCCGGCAACCTGGACCGCTTCGCGGGCGGCTCAGCACACGTTGCGGCGGCCGTCGACACCGAGGACCGGGCGGCCGTGATGGACTCGATGATCTTGTGCAAGTTCCTCCGCGGCGTCTTCGAGGACCCCTTCACCGACTGGGCCCAGCTGCTCGCGCTGGTCACCGGCTGGGACCTCGACGCGAACGAGCTGCATGCCACGGCACGCCGGATCGTCCGGGCGAAAAGGGCGTTCAACCTGCGGGAAGGCGCCACGTCGGCGGACGACACGCTGCCGGCCCGGATGCTGGAGACACCGCTCGAGCTGGGCTCGGGACGCAGTGCCGCGCTGAGCGCCGACCGGCTGCGGTCGATGATCGCGGGCTACTACCTGGCACGCGGACTGGACGAGGATGGCCGGGTGGTTCCGGCGGATCTGGCGGATCTTCTGCTCGACGCCTAGCGTCGGCGGCACCGCAGCGGCACGGTCGGTATGCTGTATGCAATACCGAGGGACGGAGCAAGCATGACGACTCTCGACGAACGGGGCACGACCGTGCGGACCGTCACCGCCGACATCGACGGCCGCTCGGCGACCGTGCCGGAGGGCACCACGATCTACGACGCCGCCAAGCAGGTCGGCGTCGACATCCCGGTGCTGTGCCACAACGAGCGCTACGACCCGGTCGGTGTATGCCGCATGTGTGTGGTCGACACCGGTGGGCGCGTGTTCGCCGCCGCGTGCGTGCGGCCGTGCGAGGACGGCATGACGGTCAAGACGAACACCGAAGAGATCGAGCGCAACCGGGCGGTGCTGACCGAGCTGCTGGTCTCCGACCAGCCACCGCGTGCGGAGGACCCGAAACAGACGACGACCGCCGACAACCTGCTGCTGGACCTGGCCGATGGGTTCGACGTGTCGCGCGAGTCGACCGACCTGCCGTGCGGCTCGGGTCGCGGCCACGACGCGTCGAACCCCGTCATCGACGTCAACCACGACGCCTGCATCCTCTGCGACCGCTGTGTGCGGGCGTGCGATGACATCCAGGGCAACGACGTCATCGGCCGCTCCGGCAAGGGCTACTCGACCACCATCGCGTTCGACCTCAACGACCCCATGGGCGCGAGCTCCTGCGTGACGTGCGGAGAGTGCGTGCAGGCCTGTCCGACCGGCGCGCTGACCAACAAGGCGATCAACAACATCCCGATCCAGCCGCGCGAGCAGCTCGACGCCGTCGACAGCGTATGCCCGTACTGCGGCGTCGGCTGCGCGCTGACCTACTACGTGGACCGCGAACGCGACGCGATCGCGTTCGCGGAGGGCCGCGACCAGCCGGGGTCCCAGAGCAGGCTGTGCGTCAAGGGCCGCTACGGCTGGGACTACGCCGCCTCACCCCAGCGGCTGACCACACCGTTGATCCGCATCGACGCCGCCTACCCGAAGGGCGCGCTGTCCGCCGACGTCCGGGGCGACATGGACAAGGGCAGGGACAACGACCGCGGCCGAGGCGGTGCCGGCGGCAACCGCAGCGGCGGCGGGCGCGACGAGAAGAACGGGCGCAGCGAGAAGAAGAAGGGCCGCGACGGGCGCCGCAAGCCCGGCGGGCTGGTCGACTACGACGAGGTCATGCCCTACTTCCGGGAGGCCACCTGGGAGGAGGCGCTGGACCTCGTCGCACGGCGGCTCAAGGAGATCCACGCCGAGGGCGGGCCCGGCGCGATCGCCGGCTTCGGCTCGGCGAAGTGCTCCAACGAGGAGGCCTACCTCTTCCAGAAGCTCATCCGGGCCGGGTTCGGCACGAACAACGTCGACCACTGCACCCGGCTGTGCCACGCCTCGTCGGTCGCGGCGCTGTTCGAAGGTGTCGGGTCCGGTGCGGTGTCCACGACCTACGGCGACGTGGCGAACGCAGACGTCGTGATCATCACGGGGTCGAACCCGACCGCGAACCATCCGGTCGCGAGCTCGTTCTTCAAGCAGGCCCGCCGGCGCGGCACGAAGATCGTCTACGTTGACCCGCGGGCGAGCACGGTGGCCGAGCATGCCGACTACCACTGCCAGGTCAAACCCGGCACGGATGTGGCCTTCTACAACGCGCTCATGCACGAGGTGATCCGCCTCGGGCTGATCGACCGCGAGTTCATCGCCGCCCGCGTGTCCAACTACGACGAGCTGGCCCGCACGGTCGCCGACTACCCGCCGGAGCGCGCCGCGCAGATCACCGGCGTGGACGCGGACATGATCCGCGAGGTCGCCCGGCTGTGGGGCGAGGCGCGGGCCGGCGTCATCTATTGGGGGATGGGCATCTCCCAGCACACCACGGGCACGGACAACGCCCGCTGCCTGATCGCCATGTGTTCGATCACCGGCAACGTCGGCAAGCCCGGCGCGGGCCTGCATCCCTTGCGAGGGCAGAACAACGTGCAGGGCGCGTCGGACGCCGGGCTGATCCCGATGTTCTACCCGGACTACCAGGGGGTGGACCAGGACCGCACGCGCGAGCGGTTCGAGCAGGCGTGGGGCACGAAGCTCGACCCGAAGCGGGGCCTGACCGTCACCGAGATCATCGGCTCGGCCCTCAAGCCGGGCGGCGTGCGCGGCATGTACATGCTCGGCGAGAACCCGTTCCTGTCCGACCCGAACATCAACAAGGTGCGCAAGGCTCTCGCGGCGCTGGACTTCCTGGTGGTGCAGGACATCTTCCTCACCGAAACCGCGGAGTTCGCCGACGTGATCCTTCCGGCGTCGTCCTATCTGGAGAAGGACGGCAGCTACACCAACACCGACCGCCGGGTGCAGCTCGGTCGCAAGGTGATGGACCCGCCGGGACAGGCGCGGGTGGACTGGGAGGTCGTGCAGGCCATCGCGCAGCGCGTCGGACTGGACTGGTCCTACACCTCGACGAGCGAGGTGTTCGACGAGATGGTCGCGCTCATGCCGTCGTACGCGAACCTGCGCCATGACAACCTCGGCCTGTCCGGCAAGCTCTACCCGAACACCGACCCCGAGCACACTGACGGGACGGTCGTGTTGTTCGACGAGCGGTTCAACACTGACGACGGGCTCGCGCACCTGGTGCCGGCGCAGTGGCTGCCGGCCAAGGAGCTGCCGGACGCGGAGTACCCGCTCGTGCTCAACACCGGCCGCCTGCTCGAGCACTGGCACACCGGGTCGATGACGCGCCGCTCGTTCGCGCTGGACACGATCTCGCCGATCGCCGAGGTGTACCTGCACCCGAAGGACGCGGCCGACCGCGGCCTCGCGCACGGCGAGATGGTGCGGGTGCGGTCGCGGCGCGGGGTGATCGAGCTACAGGTGCGGATCTCGCATCGCGAGCAGCTGGGCAACTGCTTCATCCCGTTCCACTTCCGGGAGGCGGCGGCCAACCTGCTGACGATCGACGAGATCGACCCGTTCGGCAAGATCCCCGAGTTCAAGTTCTGCGCGGTACAGGTCGAGGCGCTCGGCGCGACCCACCCGCGGAACGGGTCGGCGACGGTGTTGGGAGCGCACGAATGACGTTGAGTCCCGAGCGGGCGGCGCAGGCGCGGTCGCGCCGGGTGCCCGGGGTCGAGGGCCGGGCGGGGAAGTTCCCCGGGCCGTCACTGATTCCCGCACTCAACGCGATCCAGGCTCGGTTGGGATGGCTGCCGCGCGAGGAGCTCGAGGAGCTGGCCCGGGAGTCGCGGCGGCCGCGGTACGAGATCGAGGGCCTCATCTCGTTCTATCCGCACTTCCGCACGACGCCGCCCGCGAAGGTAGCGCTGCACGTGTGTCACGACCTGTCGTGCTGGGCACGCTCCGGCGAGGAAGGAATCGCCGAGCTGCGTGGCAGGTACGGCGAGGACACCGACGTCGAGTTGGTGGAGGTGTCCTGCCTGGGGCGTTGTGACGTCGCACCGGCCGTCGCGGTCAACGAGCATCCCGGGCCGGTGTCCGATGTGGACTCGCTGGTGGCGGCCGCCCAAGCGGACGGGGTGGGCGAGCCGGTGGCGGCGAGCCGGACCGCGCCGTGGCCGAACGACCCGTACCCGGCAAACGCGGGGGTGTCCGAGCGGTACGCGTCGCTGCGGGCCTTACTGCGTGGCGAGCTGCGTGCCGAGGACATCGTGGCCACGCTGTCGGAGTCCGGGCTGCGCGGCATGGGCGGCGCGGGCTTCCCCACAGGCAAGAAATGGGAGCTGGTCGCCGGTACCGATGACCCGGTGAAGTACGCGATCTGCAACGCCGACGAGTCCGAGCCCGGCACGTTCAAGGACCGGCAGATCCTCGCCGACCAGCCGCACCTGGTACTCGAGGGACTGCTGCTCGGCATGGCCGTGGTCGGCGCCGAACAGGGCTGGGTGTTCATCCGCCACGAGTACGGCCCGGAGGAACGGGTCCTGCGCGCGGAGATCGAGGCGTTGCGCGAGGCCGGCGTCGTCGGGCCCGACGCGTGCGGCAGCGGGCGCAGGCTCGAGCTCGACATCTTCGTCTCGCCGGGTGGCTACATCCTCGGCGAGGAGACCGCGCTGCTGGAGTGCATGGAAGGCCACCGTGGCGAGCCACGCAACAAGCCACCCTTCCCCGGCAACTACGGCCTGCACGGCCGGCCCACGTTGATCAACTCCGTGGAGACGTTCGCCGACGTCCCGGTCATTCTGCAGCGCGGCGCGGACTGGTGGCAGGATCAGGGGATCGGCGACTCGATCGGCTGGAAGTTCTTCGCCGTGTCCGGACACGTCGAGCACCCCGCGGTGTACTGCGTGCCGATGGGCACGACGATCCGCGACCTGATCGGCGCCGCCGGCGGGGTGTCCGGCGGCCGGGAGGTCGGCGCGGTACAGCCGGGTGGTGCGTCGTCGAACTTCATCGGCCCGGACCGGCTCGACCTGGCGCTGGACTTCGGCACGCTGGCCGAGGCGGGCACGATGCTCGGCTCCGGCGCGCTGGTGGTACTCGCCGAGGGCACCGACCTGCTGGCCGCGTCCACGAACGTACTGCGCTTCTTCCGCAACGAGTCCTGCGGCAAGTGCGTGCCCTGCCGGGTAGGGTCCACAAAGGCCCACACGCTGCTGCGGGAGGTGCTGGACTCCGGCTCACCACTCGACGACGCGCGGCGGGGACGGATCATGCAGCTGGAGGAGGCCATGCGCAAGACATCGATCTGCGGTCTCGGACAGGTCGCGCTCGGCCCGGTCGTGTCGGTGCTCGGGCTCGACAAGGGCGGTGCCGCGGCCCGCGCGCAACCCCGGCCGGGCGGCGCAAAGGAACAGCCGGGCCGCTGAGCGAGGTTGCGAGCGAACATGACACAGGGCGACCGCGAGCGGTGTCTTCGAGCCCGCGAGGAAACGCCGTGAGCGGCAGGGAGTTCTTCACGGCCCGCACCGTCGCCGAGGCCCTCGCCGGGTTCCGCCCGGGCCACCGCACGGCCGTCGAGGACGCTCCCCTCGCCGAGGCGTTGCACCGCGTTCCGGCCACCGACGTGCCATCACCCGCGGCCCTGCCGGGCTTCGTCCGGTCCACCGTGGACGGTTACGCCGTGCGGGCGGCCGACACCTACGGCGCGTCCGACGGCCTGCCGTCCTATTTGGACCTACTCGGTGCGGTACGCATGGGCGCCGCACCCGACCTCGCGGTACGTCCGGGCGGCTGCGTCGCGATGCCGACCGGGGGAGTGCTGCCCGACGGCGCCGACTCGGTGGTGATGGTCGAGTACACCGCCGAGACGATGCCGGGCACCATCGAGGTCACCCGGCCCGTCGCGCCCGGCGGCGGTCTGGTGCGGGCCGACGAGGACGTGGCCGCCGGGGCGCCGCTCGTGGCCGGTGGGCGGCCCTTGCGCGCGCCCGACCTCGGTCTGCTCGCCGCGGCCGGGGTCACCACGGTCCGCGTGCACGCCCGCCCACGCGTGTCGATCATCTCCACCGGCGACGAGGTCGTCCCGCCGTCCACCACGGACCTCGCCGCCGGGCAGGTGCGGGACGCCACCGCCTCGGCCCTGGCCGGGCTCGTGGCCGATGCCGGCGGCGAACCGATCATCGCCGGCATCGTGAGCGACGATCCCGGCGCGCTGAAGAATCGCCTCGCCGAGGTGCTGCCCGACGCCGACCTCGTGGTCGTGTCGGCCGGGTCGTCGGTCGGCGCGCGGGACGAGACCGCCGGCGCGGTGGCCGCCATCGGCGAGATCTGGTGCCACGGACTCGCGATCAAGCCGGGAAAGCCCACGCTGCTCGCCGACTGCGCGGGTAGACCGCTGATCGGCCTGCCGGGAAACCCGCTTTCCGCACTGGTCGTGTTCGGCCAGGTCGGCGTGCCGCTGCTGTGGCGCCTGGCCGGATGCGAGACACCGCCGCCCGCGCCGAGCACCCGGGCCCGGTTGTCGCGGGACCTGCCGTCCGCGGCCGGCCGGCTCGACGTGGTCCAGGTCCTGCTGCGCAACGGGGTCGCCGAACCGTTGTTCGGCCCATCCGCGCTGCTGTCCGTGCTCACCCGCGCCGACGGGTACCTGGTCGTACCCGAGCCGGCCACCGGTCTGGACGCGGGCACCGAGGTCGAGATCATCCTGTATCGATGAGTGCCGAGAGCCCGTTCGTCTCCGACGTTCCCGCCGCCCAGGCCCACCTCGCCTGGCGGGAGGCGCGCGCAGCCGCGGGCTGCCCGGTGCGGGTCGACGTCGTGCGCCTGCCGGTCGGGGAGGCGGTCGGCCGGGTTACCGCCGAACCCGTGTGGGCGCGACGGTCCTCACCCGCGTTCGACTCGTCCGGGATGGACGGGATCGCCGTCCGCGCGGCCGACACGGTGGGCGCCGCGGAGACCACGCCGGTGTGGCTGGACGCGGACGCGTTCGAGGTCGTCGATACCGGCGACCCGCTACCGACCGGGTACGACGCGGTGGTCATGCGCGAGCACGTCCATCGCGCCGGCGACCGGGCCGAGCTGCGCGCCGCCGTGCCGCCCTACCAGCACGTCCGGTCGATCGGCGAGGACATCAGCGCCACCGAGCTGCTGCTGCCGGAGGGTCATCGCCTGCGTCCCGTGGACGTCGCCGCGTGCGCCGCGGCCGGCCTCGTCGAGCTCGCCGTACGCCGCGCACCTGTCGTCGCGGTGATCCCCACCGGGGACGAGATCCGCCCGATCGGCGCCGAGCTCGCCCCGGGCGACATCCTCGACACCAACTCGCTGATGCTCGCCGCGCAGGCCCGCGAGGCGGGCTGTGCCGCCGAGGTCGCCGAGATCGTGCGGGACGACCCGGACGCCATCACCGCGGCCGTGCGCGCGGCGGCTGCCGGTGCCGACCTGGTTCTGCTGATCGCGGGCTCGAGTGCCGGCCGCGACGACTACACGGCGCGGGTCGTTGCCGGGGCCGGGGCGCTCGCCGTGCACGGCGTCGCCGTCCGGCCCGGTCACCCGGTCGTGCTCGGTGCCGTCGACGCCACCCCGGTGGTCGGAGTGCCCGGCTACCCGGTGTCCGCCGCGCTCACCTTCGACATCTTCGCCGCACCGGTGCTAGCCGAGCTGGAAGGTGCGGCTCCGCGCGAACGGCCGTCGACCACCGCACACCTCGCGCGGAAGCTCCCGTCGGCCATCGGCGTGGACGACTGGGTGCGGGTACGCCTCGGCCGCGTGCGGGACCGCGTCGTCGCGACCCCGCTGCCGCGGGGCGCGGGCGTGCTGACCTCGCTCGTGCGCGCCGACGGGCTGCTGGTCGTCCCGTCCGGTGTGGAAGGTCAGCACGCGGGCGAACAGGTGCGGGTCGAGCTCCTGCGCGGGCTGGGAGAGATCAACCGCACCATCGTCGCGATCGGCTCGCACGACCTCGTTCTCGACCTCGCCGCCTCGGCCCTGCGCGCCCAGGACCCCCTCATCACCCTGGCGTCGTCGAACGTGGGCTCGCTCGGCGGCCTCGTCGCACTGCGAGACGGGCTGTGCCACCTCGCCGGCTCGCACCTGCTCGACCCGTCCACCGGCGAGTACACATTGCCCTATGTGGACAAACTGCTGGGGCCGGACACCGCCGTGATCCGCCTCGTCCACCGCGACCAGGGCCTTATCGTCGCGCCGGGCAACCCCGTGGAGCTCGCCAAGATCGACGACCTCACCCGCCCCGGCGTGCGCTACGTCAACCGGCAACGAGGCGCGGGCACCCGCGCGCTCCTTGATCACGAGCTCGCCACCCGCGGCATCGATCCAGCCGACATCACCGGCTACACCCGCGAAGAACACACCCACCTCGCCGTCGCGGCGGCGGTGGCCGCCGGCCGCGCGGACGCGGGCCTGGGCATCCTCGCCGCCGCCCGCGCGTTCGGCCTCGACTTCGCGCCCATCGCACAGGAACCGTACGACTTGGTGCTGCAGGCGGACACCGTCGCCGACGATCGATTGGCCCCGCTGTGGGCACTACTCGATCGCGCGGACTTCCACGCCGAGGTCGAGGCACTGGGCGGCTACTCATGCGCGGAGACCGGCCGACGGATCCGCTGACTCGATCGGGAAGCGCGCGTCACCACCGCGACCTACGACGCGTTTCGGTCGGCAGTCAGAATGGGAGGACCGGGACGCGGAGTTCGCCGGTGCGCTCGGTGCGCCATTCCCGGGCCTGCTCGGCGTCCGGGGTGGCGGCGTCGCTGATTGCGTGCGGCACCACGCGGCTGAAGTAGTCCGTGACCAGGCCGTCCGACTCGCGCACCAGCATTCCGGCCGCCTCGCCGTCCACGATCCAGGAGCCGAGCACCACGTGGTTGCCGTCGAACTCCGGCAGGGGAGTGTAGGCCTGGTAAACCCAGCCCTCGGCACCGTAGTCACCCGGCATCTCGACGTCCGGGGCACCGGCGCGGTGGACGCGGACGTTGTCGCCTTCCCGGCCGTGCAACGGTTTCGCCACCCATTCGGTCAGGTCACGCGGGCTGTCGAAGTACGCCGGGAGCAGCAGCGGGTGGCCGGGGTTGCGCTCCCACAGCACCGGCAGGATCGCCTTGGTGCTCAGCAGCGCCTTCCACGCCGGCTCGAACCAGTTCACCGGACGGGTCTCGGCGCGGTCGCGCAGCATGTGGCCGAACCGCTCGCCGAGCATGAGCTCCCACGGGTAGAGCTTGAACGCGTTGCGGATCTCGCGGCCCGTGCGGTCCACGAACACCTCGCGGTCCCGGTTCCAGCCGACCTGGTCGATGGGCTGGACGACCGCCCGCAGCCCGGCCTGCACGGCGCAGTCCAGCATGTAGTGGATGGTCATCTCCAGCTCGCCGTCGTCGGCGGCGAGGTCTGGGTCCAGGTGCAGGAAGTGCACCAGGTCACCGTCGAGCGCACCGGACTCGGCGAGGTCGCGCCAGCGCTGCACGAGCCGGTCGTGCACGCTGTTCCACTGGTCGGTGCCGGGCAGGACGTCCTCGATCCAGCGCCACTGCGCGACCCCGGTCTCCACCAGCCCGGTGGGCGTGTCGCCGTTGATCTCCAGCATCCGCGCCGGCGTGCCGGTCGCGAGGTCGGTCCCGTTCGGGGCAAGGTCGAAGCGCGCGTAGACGGACTGGTCGCCGCGCCTGATGGACTCGCGCACCAGGTCCAGCGATCCGGCGGGCAGGCCGAGCCGCGCGTCGGTGCTGGTGGCCGCCAGGTACCCGGCGGCGTCCAGGCACATCGCCCACAGCTCCTCGGTCGCCGATTCCAGCAGCAGGACCTCGGTCAGCGAGAACTCGTACCAGGCGGTCTCGTTCCAGTAGGGCACGGTCGTGCCGTCCGGCCGGGTGGTGATCGGGAAGATCAGGCCTTGCTCGGTGACGATGCGCTCCCACCCCGGCCGTGGGTCGAGCAGGTGCCGACGCATCAGGCGATGCTCGCGCAGACGATCGCGGCGACCGAGAGCGACGCGGCGGCGGCGACCATGGCCAGCGGACGCACCGGGCCCGGGGCACACACGATTTCGCGCAGCCGGCCCGGCGTCAGCGCCTCGACCGCGAAGAACACCACGGTGTTGAGCGCGATGCCCAGGACGCCGAAGGCCAGCGTCCACGTCAGCGCCACGCCGAGGGAGGTCTGGCCGTTCGTCCAGATCGCGGTGAACAGCACCAGGGCATTGGAGATCAGCCAGGCGGCGGTGACCACCCCGGCGGAGTTGGACGGCGGCGCCGTGTCCGCGTCCACCCCTCCCCGCAGTCGCTGGCCGAGCCGGCCGGGGGTGACCAGGTCCAGGACGTAGAAGGCGGCGAGCAGCAGCACTCCGGCGGTAACCGCGTAGACCACGGCGTGCAGCAGGGCGTCGAGCAGGTTGTTCATGGAGACGTTTCCTCGCAAATGATGGGGATGCCAAGGGTGGCGACGGGAGACCTGGGTTGGTCAGGACGAGGTGTGGCCGCTGCTACTGCCGAAGCCGCCGTAGTCGGTGGAACCGACCGACGAGCCGCCGGATGAGGGCAGGCCGCCGCGCTGCACCGAGCCAGAGGGCTCGCTGGTGCTCCCTCCGGACACACGGCTGCCGACCGACGGGACCCGTTGCGAGCTGCCCAGGTAGTACCAGATGTAGGAACTGCCGTAGGAGCCGCCGTACGAGTCGTGGTCATCGTCGTCGCACTCGTAGTCCGAGACCCGTTCCTGGGTCTGCTCATCGACGCATACCGCGGCATAGTCCGGCGACGACGAACAGCCAGTCAATGCCGCGGCGGCCATGGCGGTCACGCCGATAGCGACGTGCGCCGATCGCATTCGGCGGCGTGGGGTGTCACCCAAAACGGTTATCTCTCCTCTGTTGATGGTCACGGTGCACGCTGCGCGGTCGGTCCCGGTGACTGCCCGGACCGCCGGCGTGTGTTCCGACGTATCGGACCGGGCCTCGCGTTCCGTCCGCATGGGAACTGCACGGTCACCGTGCGGTGGCCCCGGTCGTCATCGGGTGGTCAGGAACTCAGGGCGGCGGCGATCTCCTGCGAGCTGAGCCGTCGATCGCCGACGTAGTACAGCATCGCCCCCGCTGGGAGCTCGGTCTGCCAGCTCGGGTTGACCAGCAGCTGCTCGCTGACGCGCGCGGCGAGCACGGTCGCGCCGTGCCGGTCGCCGAGCCCGGTCTGGCACCGCCGCACGCTCACGGGCCCGAGCGCGGCCGGCAGCGGGGTGGAGTAGGTGTTCGCCTGGCCGCCGTTGGACATCAGCTCGGCGTAGACCTCAGCGATGCCGGGCGAGACCAGCTCCTCGGTGATCATGCGCCGCGCATGCCACTGGACGAACCGGATCTTCTTGTCCACGTAGCGCAGCAGCGAAGCTCGGTCCAGCTCGCGCAGCGCGACCACGAGGTGGGCCTGCGGGTTGACGTGAGCGGTGGCGATCGCGAGCGCGAGCGCCTCGTTGTCGTCGCGGGCGTCCACGAGCACCGTGCGCGCGCGGTGCACCCCGGCGCGGCGCAGGGTGTCCTCCGCGGTCAGGTCGCCGCGTACGAAGTGGATGTCCTGCTCGGGCATGGGATGGCTCTGCTGTTCGTCCCACGCGCACAGCACCAGCTTGGTCAGCCCGTCGGCGACCACCTCGGCGACGATGCGTTCGGTACGGCTCGGGGTGTAGCCGAGCAGGACCACATGGTCGGACTCCTCGACCGTGACGGACCCTCGCATGCGTTGTCCCTTCGCTCTCTCCATGGCGGTGGCCAACCGGGTGAACACCGTGGTGAGGGCAGTGATCCCGCCCACGATGACGTAGCCGCCCACCACGTGGCCCAGCGGTGTGACCGGACTGAGATCGCCGTACCCGACGGTCGCGGCGGTGACCACGAAGTACCACCAGTAGTTGACCGGCAGGACGAGCTCGCTACCGGCCGGCTCGGCGAGGACCATCAGCGGCCAGCTCGTCAGGAAGACCATCAGGATGAGCGCGGTCGGCACCGCCCAGCTGTGCGTGGTCAGCACACGGGCGAACACTCGCTTGACGAAGAACGGCACGACGCTCCCAGTACGCGGTCAGAGTGCGAGCACCCTAGCCAACCCACCGCGCCGCCTGGGACGGGTTCACGCGGCGGCGACGTGCCGCGTGCTCAAGATCACTCGTCGGACCTATGCCGTCCTTCGAAGTCTTGATCAGCCACTTTGGCGAACTGGTGCTCGTCTGGTCGTCTCGTTGATCAAATAGACGAGCGCTCGGGGACGATCATCCGCGGATGGTGTCTCGATGCCGCCTGCCGCCGGGCCGCTTCTCGCGCAGCTCCGCCATGGCGCCACAGCCAGCCACCCCACGGCACATCCCGGCCCGAATCGCAAACCTCAACGACGTCGACGCCCCGACGGCGTCTGATCCACCGGATGATCTATCGCCTGCTCCGCAGCCGATAGATGGACACTCGAACCCGACTGACTCATTGCACCGGGCAGACAGCGTCCAAGTTGTAGATCAATTTTGTCCGGCCATCCCTAGTGCAATGCGGCCGCCTACGGCGACGCCCTGGCCCGGCAGACACTGACGACGGCGGTGAGTTATCTCAGCGGCCAAGCTCGCACGCTATTCGCCTATCATGTCCTCAAGCTTGCCTTCTTGACGTGACACGTTCGCGCTGTGGATCGGATTCTGATCGTCATGGGCGCCGGGGCTACGAGGACGACCAGCTCGTTAAGGAACACTACCTGGCGGAGATCCCTCGACATCGCCAGTTCTTGTTGGCCGGTTGGCGTACGCGTTCGTTGTTCTGGAACGTTCATATGGACATCTCGTGCGCGTTCCGGTGGATGGCCCGTGGAAATATCGAACCAACAAGGACGGCCCGGTCGTGATTTTTCGCTCAGAAGCGATTTAGTAACGGCTGGGACCCCGGGGTAACGTCTCGCGATGATGGCACGACGAAGCTTGCGTTACGGCTTTCCAAGGCCCGAATACTGGGGTGAGGTGACTCGACGGTGAGCGCATTCTTCGCGGGTGTCACGTCGGCGGAATGGCTGAAGGAGGTTGGACTCAAGGTTCTTGCACTGGTGATCGCTGCGTTGACTTACCGGGTCCTCCGCAAACCGATCTTGACCTTCGGCCGGTGGCTGGTGAAACTCGCGCCAGACGCGTTGGAGGCGGCAGTCGGCCGACGAGTCGACCAGGCGTACCCGAGTTGGCGGCTGAAGGCGGGTATAACCCGCGGCAGAACGACACTGGAATGGCGGATCCAAAAGGCGCGGGAATCCTGGCGGCGAGGGTTCTTCATCCTAGGCGGCGTCTACCTCGACATCATGGTCCAGAATGTCAAAGTCAAGAAGCTGGAGAACCAGGAACACAGCGACCTCGACCGTGTGCGTTGCTACACCGGCGGTTCTGCCTGCCACGTCGGGCATTACCTCTATGAGAATTTCCGCAAGAAGAGCTTCCTCTTCTCTCGGCTGGGCAGGTGGGGTGTGCTGAGCGGCGAGCTGCGGCGTCTTCTGCGGCGCGAGCCGTGGATGAAGGGGTATCGACGTGGTTTCGAAGATGACAAGCACGACCAGTCCGGGGTGTCCGTGCACGTCGTGCAGGACGACGGAAGTTACCGGACCACGTTTACACACAGGGGCGCGCTTGACGGCCTGCACTGGGACCCTGTGCTGCGCAAGCTGATCCGTAAGACGGGTCGCGGCGGCGTGCTCCACATCTCCGGCTACTTCCGGACCGGCCTCCACCAGGAACTCTGCCGATCACTGGCACGGCTCTCACCGAATCTCGTTGTCTGCCTCGACCACGGCCGGTTCGTTCCCGAAGACCACGTCAACCAAGCTAGGACGCTGATCACCGCATTCCAGCGAGGCCTGATCGACGTGTACGTAAGCACGTTCCCCGAGCTGCGACAACTGATGGCGATCGCAGGCGTGACCCCGCCCGCGGCTCAGTCCATGACGGACACGCTCCACCTGTTCGCAGGAAGCGGAAAGTTGCCGCGCATCACGATCGTTCGCGGTGACGTGTCCGCTGAGGATGCGGCCGCGCACATCATTCTCGACGGTCGGCTCCAAGCCCCGGTCACCGTCCGGCCGGGCATGCCGAGGAACCAGGACCAGCCCGGCAAGAACAACGCGTTCAACGCCGCGCTGGCCTATCACCTGAGTAATGGCCCATCCTCGGAAACACTGACCGACGCGGTACGGAACTCTGTCGAACACGCGCTCGTGTCGTGGATCGACACGTCGCGGAAGTAACCAGTCCGTCAGGGAGCCACCATGGTCAAGCCCGAACATTTTTTCGAGTTGAGGGACAGACTCTCCCGTGCGGTGTTCGACGGCGTCGACCATGTATGGGAACTCCTACCGCGGTTGCCTGACCTGTTGGCGGAATGGCTAGCCGACCGCCAGATCGTCGAAGGCGACGTAATGGACGGCGCCTTGCTGGGCAACGCTCCCGTCCACATAGCACTCGGCGCTCGCGTCGAGCCCGGTGCCTACATCGCCGGACCGGCGTACATTGGCCGTGGCGCAGTCGTGCGCCATGGCGCCTACATCCGGACCAACTGCATCCTGCTCGACGATGCCGTGCTGGGACACGCATCCGAGATGAAGAACTCTGTCCTGCTACCGGGCGCGAAAGCTCCGCACTTCGCCTACGTCGGTGACAGCATCCTTGGCAACCGCGTCAACCTCGGAGCGGGAACGAAATTGTCCAACGCGACGATAACTGGCTCCCGCTCCGTGATCGTTACGGTCGACGGAGTCACCTACGACACCGGGCTACGCAAACTCGGCGCAATCATCGGCGACGACGCCCAGCTCGGCTGCAATGTCGTCACCAACCCGGGAACGCTCCTTGGCCCGCGTGTGATCGCCTATGCGGGTACAAGCATCCGCGGCTATCACGCCAGCGACACTATCCTCAAACTCCGCCAACACGTGGATGCATCGGAGCGTCAATAACGAACGCGTGAGCTAGCAGCGTCAACCCCGGTGATCGTCACGCCAGATGCGGCGAACAAGTGCGGCGCGACGATCGGCGGGAGCTCGTCGGTTTCTTCACTCTCGGCACGGGACAGTTCTGCACGAAGCCCGGTCTCGTGCTCGTCCCGGCAGGCATGGCCTGGGACGGCGTGGTCGACGCGATGGCGGCCGCCGTGGAGGAGACAGACCCGCAGCTGCTGCTCAGCGCGGGCATCGCCGAGACATACGAACGGACCTCAGGGCGGCTGGCGGAGGCGCCGAACGTGGCGACGGTCGCCCGTGGCGACTCGGCCGAGGGACGGGATTCGCCGTCGCGCCGGTGCTGCTCACCGTGCCCGCCGCGCAAATGCCGCGCGAGGGTGACTGAGGAGAGCTTCGGCCCGGTCACCGTTGTCGTCCGCTACGACGGGGTATACGAGCTCTTCCATTCACTCAGTGAGCTGCCGCCGTCACTCACCACCGAGGCTGCGGCGCGGAGGAGGCCGCCCCGCCGCGTGTGATCTCCGAGTGTTTGCGGCCACTCGCCGGGCAGCTACGACGCCTACCCGACCGGCGTTGCCGTCTCCCGGGCACAGCACCACGGTGGGCCGTAGCCGTCGACCAACACCAAGCACACGTCCATCGACATGACGGCCTACAGCGGAATCCCGCGTCGGATCGACGGCACGCTGGTACTTTCCTAAGCGCATTCGGGCACCGGTCATCGCGATGGATGGACAGCTACCATCCTTCGATGGCGTCAGCAAAAGCGACGGCGCCTGGACGACATGCGCCGGATGTGCCACCGGTCAGGACTTGCGGCCGACGCCCGCAAGCCCTTTCGAACGCTCCGGTTCGACGACGTTGTCGGATGTTTCCGGATGCCATTTCGGCGTCCACACGATGCCGGGATCCACCATCTCCACGCCGGTGAAGAATGCCGCGAGTTGCTCGGGGGTGCGGCCAATGATGGGGACGGCGTCCTTCCGGTAAAGCGTGCGGGCCTGTGCCTGCTCATCGCTGTCATCCCTCGCGATGTGGGAGAGCACGAGATAGCTCCCTGATGCCATCGCGTCGACGTAGCGGGCGACGGCGGCATGCGGCCCCTTGTCGTCGTCGAGGAAATGCAGCACCGCGACCATCAACACGGCGATGGGCTCGTCGAAGTCCAGCAGCCGACGCGCGGCGTCCGACGAGAGCAGCGTCTCGGGCTCGAGCAGGTCGCCTCGCACGACGGCGGCGTTCTCGTTGTCGGCGAGCATCAACTCCGTGTGGGCCACCGCGACCGGCTCGATGTCGACGTAGACGACCTTGGCCGACGGCTCGACCCGGTGGACGATCTCGTGCACGTTGCCGGCGGTGGGGATGCCGGAGCCGATGTCGAGGAACTGCCGGATCCCGTTGTCCAGGCAGTACCTCACCGCCCGGCGAAGGAACGCCCGGTTGATCCGGGTAATCGTCGCAGCGTCCGGGGCGATCTCGATCAGACGAGTGGCGAACTCCCTGTCCTTGGCAAAATTCGCCACCCCGCCGAGAAGGTAGTCGTACACCCGAGCAGCATTGGGCCGATCCAGGTCGACGTCCTCCGGTGCCCAATTCGGTCGCTCTGTCGGCATGCGGGCATCGTAGTACCGGTCCACTCGTTCACGATCTCTCCAGTCAGAGCCGCGGGCCGCCAGCTGCTACGTTCTGTGAGTCCCGCATACTTAGAGCTCCTAACGCGTTGATGTCCGAAGTCGTCGCCAGCAGATGATGCTGGTGGCGAGGGTGAGGAAGCCGTGGTGGATGTCGGTGCGGCGTTCCCAGCGTTCGGCGAGGCGACGGAACTGGTGGAGCAGAGCGAGGGTCTGCTCCACGACCCAGCGCACCGGCTGGTTGTTGTCCCGGGTGCCGCGCCGGCTGATCAACGGCCGGATCCCGCGCTGTCGTAGCAGGGTTCGGTACTTGTCGTGGTCGTAGCCGCGGTCAGCCACGATGATGTCGGGCTTGTGGCGTGGGCGTCCACGCCGGCCGCGGACCGGCGGAACCGCATCCACGAGCGGGATGAGCTGGGTGACGTCGTTGCGGTTGCCGCCGGTCAGCGTCACGGCGAGCGGGATGCCGCCGCCGTCGCAGATCAGGTGGTGTTTGGAGCCGGTCTTGCCGCGGTCCACCGGGCTTGGTCCGGTGTCGGCGCCCCCCTTTTCGCGCGGACGTGGGAGGCATCCACGCACGCGCGTGACCAGTCGATCAGACTGGCCGCGTTCAGCTCGGCCAGCAGCGCCTGATGCAGGCGATCGAACACCCCGGCCTCGGTCCAATCACGCAACCGCCGCCAGCAGGTCATCCCGGACCCGAACCCGAGCTCCTGGGGCAGGTCCTCCCAGCCGATACCGGTGTAGAGCACGAACAAGATCCCTTGCAGCACCAGCCGATCCGGCAACGGCTTCGGCCCAGTCCGGCTCGCCGGCCGGACCGGCAACAGCGGCTCGATCCGGGACCACAACTCGTCGGAGACAACCCAGGGCGCAGCCACACCAAGATCATCTCAAACCAAGATCATCAATGCGTTAGGGGCTCTTAGTGTGTGCGACTGATTCGTTTGCTTGCTACCGTCTTCGCGGTTGGCGGGCTCCTGACGGGATGCGTCACCGTCGTCGATGGCTCCCCGGGTCCTGAGGGCTCGAGCGAATCGCCACGCTCGGATGGGTCCGAGGCCGGCCAGCCCATCGACCAACCGCTGCCGTTGCCGCCGACTCACGGCATTTCCGGATGCCGGTGGATGGATGATGCGCTGCCCGCGCTCGCGCCGCTGGGGCTTCGGTACGCGAACGGCACCGGGTCCGGCTGCCAGTTCGGCGGGGGAAACAGCAGCCCCCAGATCATCCAGGTTCACCTGTCCGGACCGTACATGGAGATCAACCAGCCCACCGTCTTGCTGGAGCCGGTCGAAGTCGCCGGCATTCCTGGCCGCCGCTACGTCTTCGAGCCGGATGACGACCCGACATTCTGCTCGGTCGCCCTGGACGTCCCGCGCCTACTCCGACCTCACGGTCGACGCCTTCAACCACGAGAACTTCCCAGGCTCTGACAACCGGGCGAACTGTGAGCTGGCCGCCAAGGCAGCAGATATCCTCGCCCGCCGATACGTCCCGCTGGCCGGTGGCAAACCGTTCGCTGGAACCGCGCAACGTCCCGACGAAACGGTTCTGGCCGGCCTGAAGCCGTGCGAGTTCGTGACCAACCCGATCTACACCCCGGTCATCGAGGACAATCCACGCACCGACACCACGGACTATGGCACCTCCTGCACCTACCAGGATGATCACGGCATCCTGCGCGAGCTGATCTCGACAGGCGCCGGCGGCCTGGACGGGTTCCCGCACCAGCTGCAGGGCGGCCAGGTCACCGCCCGCACCTTCGGCGCCGACTACCCGGCCCGCCAGGAGCGCACCGACAGAGAATGCATCCTGGCAATCGAGACAGGCGACGGGCAGGTGTTCGCCGTCGACTACACCCACCCCGAACCGACCGATCAGGCGTGCCGGATAGCGGGCGTCCAACTCGCGTCATCAATAGCCGGGCTGCTCAGTACGGAATCGGATCCGTAAAGAAGGGGCCGCGGTAGCCATGGGCAAGTGGGTTTCCCAGGCACGCGAGGTGGTGTCCGCGCACCCCTTTGCACAGAGCGGAATCTGTGCCATGAAAGGGAGATGACGAACTCATCAGAGGATGCGTACCGGCACCTCGCCGCCAATTCCATCGCGTTCCTGTACCCCGCCGCGCTGCGGGCGGCGGTGCAGCTGGCGGTGGCCGAGCAGCTGGCCGACGGGCCGCGGGACGTGGCCGAGCTCGCCGAGCTGACCGGGGCGAACGGCCCGTACCTGCGGCGCCTGCTGCGTTTTCTGGCCTCCCACGGGACCTTCCGGGAGGACGAGGACGGCCGGTTCCACCTGACGCCCCAAGGGGATCTGCTGCGGGCCGACGCTCCCCGGTCCATGCGGGCAGGGGTGCTCCTGGTGACCCAGGACGGCTGGTTGCAGTCCGCCGCCGGCCTCGCCGAGGCGGTCCGGAGCGGCGAGCCGGCGTTCGACCGCCAGTTCGGCCAGCCCCTCTTCGCCTACCTGGCCGACCATCCGGAGCACGGCCCGCTGTTCGACGCGGGCATGGCGGCCTACTCGGTCGGTGACATCGGCTACGTCATCGACGGCTACGACTTCCCGAACGACGGAGTCATGGTGGATGTCGGCGGTGGGCGGGGCGGCCTGCTGCTGGAAGCGCTGCGCGCCCGCCCCGGCCTGCGCGGCATCCTGCTCGACCAGGAAAAAGTGTTGGCGGGCAACGTACTCGCCGATCTCGGCGCGGATGACCGGTGGACGCTGCTCCCGGGTGACTTCTTCTCCTCGGTGCCCGCTGGTGACCTCTACACGATCAAGAACGTCCTCCACGACTGGAACGACGACCAGTGCGTGCGGATCCTGGAGAACTGCCACCGCGCGATGAACCCGGGCGGGCGTCTCCTCGCCGTCGACACGGTCATCCCACCCGGCAACGACCCGCACTTCGGCAAGGCGCTCGACATGCTGATGCTGATCCTCGTCCCGGGGCAGGGACGCACCCAACCGGAGTACGAGCACCTCATCGAACGGGCCGGGTTCCGGATCACGCAGGTGATCCCCACCCCGGGCACGCTGTCCATGATCGAGGCGGTGCCCGCGTAGTCGTGGGTGCTCGTTGGTCAAGTCTGCCACCGCGGTGCGGTGCGGTGGCAGGTTTGTCGTTCGTGTGGGTGACGCACTGGACCGGCGGTGGCGGGGGAGCCGACACGCGGCAGATCCTTGTCGCGGTCAGGCTAAAGGGCAGGCGGCCCGGAGACCCGGGTCAGGCCGTGCCGCGCGTTGGAGGTACGAGATGAGGACCACCACGGCTCACCCCGTCGTCGTCGGGATCGACGGGTCCGACAGTGCCCTGCGCGCCGTGCGCTGGGCCGCCGATGAGGCGCGGCGGCGTGGTGCCGGGCTACGCCTCATGCATGCCTGTGAGCTGCTCACCCACTACGCACCGGCGGTCGTCGATGTGCATGTGCTGCACGCCGCGATGCGGGAACGAGGCGAGAGCTGGCTCGCCACGGCCCGCGAGACGGCTGAGAAGGCGGTTCCGGGTCTTCCGGTCGAGACCGCGTTGGAGCTGACGTCCCCGGTGCCGACCCTGGTCAAGGAGTCCAGGGACGCCGCGCTGGTGGTCCTTGGCAGCCGGGGACTCGGCGGCTTCTCCGGCCTGGTGGTCGGATCGACGGCGGTGGAGCTCGCCGGCCGCGCGCACTGCCCGGTCATTGTCGTGCGCGGCGAGCACTCGGACGGGACCGGCCCTGTCGTGGTCGGGGTCGACGGAACCCTGGTCGGTGAGGCAGCGATCGCGTTCGCCTTCGCGGAAGCGTCAGCCCGCGGCGCCGATCTCGTGGCGGTGCACGCGTGGACCGACCTCGTCCTCGAGACGGCGTTCGCCGGGGGAGCGGCTGCCCTGGACTTCACCCCGCTCGCGCAGCAGGCCGAGGAAACCCTCGCCGAGCGGCTCGCCGGCTGGCAGGAGCAGTACCCGGACGTACATGTCACCCGCGAGGTGGTGCGCGATCGCCCGGCCCGTGCGCTGTTGCGGCGTGCGGAACACGCCCAGCTGGTGGTCGTCGGCAGCCGTGGTCGCGGCGGTTTCACCGGTCTGCTGCTGGGCTCCACCAGCCAGCACCTGCTCCATCATGCGCAGTGCCCGGTCGCGGTCGTTCGCACGGCTGAAGCGACCTGAGCCTCTCCAGGAGGTCACCACCGCCGGGCGAACACGAACCGGACTTCTCACCAGGGTTTCTGCCGGTGTTTCCGCCGGTCTCACATGGTGCCACGGCTCGTCCCTTCCATACGGTTTCCGGCGACCCGAACTCCACTGCGTCATGAACAGGGGTAGCGATGCACGGTAAGCAGACGTCGTCCGGAAGATGGTCAGGCCGACGGTCGCGGATGGTGGCCTTGACTGGCCTCTTCGTCCTGAGCCTTGGCGCCGGTTGCGGGAGCGGCGAGGATGGTTCGGACGGTGGCGGCGCTCCGGCGGATGACGCCGCACCCGCCGCCGGCGGCCAGGCGGCGGCGGGTGGTTGCGAGATGGCGACGGTCGAGGAGATCCAGCGGGCTACCGGGGTGACGTTCACCCTCGCCTACGGCAGCGGGCTGAAGTGTGAGTTCGCGTCGGCCGACGGTCTGCAACTGATGTTCGCCAAGGTCGAGGACGATGCCAGCCGGTACCAGACGCTCCGCAACATCACCGCGGAGCAGATAGTCGACGTGCCAGGCGTGGGAGACAAGGCGTTCTACGCGCCGGAACTCCCGAACGTCACGGTCGCCAAGGGGGACGACGTGGTCACGATCAACTTGTTCTCGGAGCCGCCGCCCGGAAAGTTCGAGGGTGACACCAAGGCAAAGCTGGTCGAGCTGGGTAAGGCCGCCGCCGGCCACATCTAGGTGTGGCCCGTCCGAGGATCTGAGAAATCTCCCGCAGCCGCACGAGGCAGCGGTCAGGTCAGGTCCTCGAGTTGGATCGCGAGTGCACCGCCGCGCAAAGAACGGCGAGCAGTGCAGAGCTGACGCAGCCGCCCGGCGTGCGCGGCGTCAGCAGCCGGGGCATAAAGGCTCCCGACCGCAATGTGAGCGGGCCCGCGGCGGTGCATGGCTGAGTGCGCGTCACCTGCGTGTCGAGCGGGCATTGTTAGGCCCATTGCCGCACGAACTCCTTGTACATCCGCCGGCCGTGCGTCTCGGCCTCCGCCTCGGAGCCGGCGTGACCGACCACACGGTACGACCGATGGTGTGCGATCTCGTGGAAGATCGTCACTACTGCGGTCTCCGTATTGCGCAGCCCCAGACTGGACAACTGGATCAGCGGGCGGCCCCGGGCGCCGACGAGTGGACGACCATGTCCGTCGTGCGGGCTGGCACCGTAGGCGCACCGCCCGCCGGGGCCGGTCAGGGTGGCAACGTGCTCGATGTCATAGCCGCGCACGCTCATGCCGCAACGCCCCAGCAGAATTCGCAGCTGCCGGATATTGAGCCGCTGCGCCGTGCGGTCCGTGTCCCGCCACCGCGTCCAATGGTGTCGCATCGTGAGTCCTTGTTAGCCGTGTGATCAGGTGGAATTGAGGACCACGGCAACAGGGCGCAGGGGGCCGGTCGACGTTTCCGGACACCTGCGGACGACCTCGGATAGGCCAAACGGGTGGTGGGGGATAGCGAGCTGCCCCTATGGCGTTGAGCGCGCTTTTCTTCGTAGGCTGTCCGGGAACGTCCGGCAGCCCGTCCGGAGGGGTGATGACGCTGACGTCCGCCGGCCTTCTCGATCTTTCAGCCGCGCATACGTGGCCCGATTTCGCGGCATATCTCAAGGGCGTTCACCAACGGAGCGGGTTGAGCCTGGGGGAGCTCGAGAAGATCGGAAGGAGGCTTTCGGCTGCCAACGCGCGGTTGCGGGACCTGCCGACCAGTACCGTCAGCGACGCGTTGAGCGGCAAGCGGCCAGTGAAGAAGAACTTGCTGGAGAGCCTGCTCGTAGCGTGGCAGGTGCCGAAAGCGGAAACCGTGGAAGCGGTCGGCGCGTGGCAGCGGATCAATTCGGCCGTGGGGCAGGGCCCGGCCAACGCGCGACGCGTTGACGAGGCGTCCCCGCGCGAACTCGGAGTCCACCCGGCTATTTCCGTCGACGGCGCGGACGAAGACCTGACCACATATGTACCGCGCGACTTCGACGAAGATCTCCGTCGCAAGATCGCCCGGGGCGCCGAAGGCGGCTGCTTCGTCCTGCTGATCGGTGGATCGTCGTTCGGCAAGACCCGTTCGCTCTACGAGGCGGTGCGGGAGGTCGTGCCCGACTGGTGGCTGGTCCAGCCGGCGAGGACCGAGGAGATCCACGATCTGCGAGCAGCGCCCACCGAACGGACCGTGCTGTGGCTGGACGAACTCCACCGCTACCTCGGTTCCGACCCGCCGCTGCTCAGGGAACACGTGGTGTCGCTGGTACGGACGACCGGGATGATCGTGGTCGGCACCCTCTGGCCGGACTACTACTTCAGGTGCAAGAGCTTTCCGGTGGACGGTGGCGACCGACACGCGGAAGATCGCCTGCTGCTCGGATTCTCCGAGGTGATCACCGTTCCGGAGGCCTTCACCGAGACAGAGCGGCAAGCCGCCACCGAGGTGGCGGCCGTCGACCGCAGGATCAGGACCGCACTTGCGGTATCCGACGCCGGTGTCACCCAGGTGCTCGCTGCGGGACCCGACCTGGTGACCTCGTGGGAACAAGCGCCCGACCCGTACAGCAGAGCCATTGTCTCGGCCGCTGCGGACGCTCGCCGCCTCGGCGTGCAGAGTCCCCTTCCCGCGGCGGTGCTGGTCGAAGCGATGGTGGACTACCTCACGCTTGCCCAGCGGGCGGCGCCAGTCGACGCGTCGCTGGAGCGGGCGCTGACGCACGCGACCAACCAGCTGCACGGTGCGGTCTCGGCGCTCACCCCGGTCGCCCGCGAGCGCGCAGGCATCGTGGACGGCTACGTGGTCGCCGACTACCTAACCCAGCACATCGGCACCGTCCGCCGCGCCGACTGCCCGCCGGACAGCCTGTGGACGGCCGTGGTAACCCACGTGACAGACCTGGACGATCTGCGCCGGCTGGCCAGCACGGCCCTGGCCCGGCTGCGCTACGGCTACGCCGAGCAGGGGTTGCGCCGGCTCCAGCAGGCCGGCGACCGGGCTGCCGTGGCGCAGCTGATCGCGTTGCTGCGCCGCCAGGACCGGATGGGAGAGGCGATGGCGCTGGCGGACACCTGGCTGGCCGCCGACCGGGGTGACCAGCAGCGCCGGCTGCTGCGTGCCGAGCTGGTCGAGGTCCAGCGACGTGCCGAACAGCTCCGGGCTGGGGGCGCCCCCCGGGACGCGGAGCTGCTGGTGGAGTTGCTCGCGGACGGCGGGCAGGCCGACGCGCTGCGGCAGCGCGCCGCCGAAGACGTGGTCGCGGTCGAAGATCTGGCCGAACTGCTGGCCGATCGCGGTTGTGTAGCGGAGCTGCGCGACCTCGCCGACGGCGGAAACCCGTTCGCTGCCGAGCGGCTCGCCTTCGTGCTGGGCAGTCTCGGCCGGGAGGAGGAGCTCCTGCGGCGCGTAGAGACCGGCGACCCGGTTGCCGGCCTCTACCTGGATCGGTTGCGGGAGCGGCACCTCGGGGCTGGCCCGGATGTTGCGGAGCTCACCCGGTTGCGAGCTGCGGCGGACAGGGGCGACGAGGACGCCGCGGCCGAGTTGACGTCGCTGCTGTTCGACGCCCGTGACCAGAAGGCATTGCTGACCGAGGTGAACGCGGGTACGCACCAGGCGGCCGAGCGCTACCTCGCGTTGCTGACCGCCGACGCGGCGGCCGGCCGCGACCAGATCCGGCAGTACGGCCTGCGCGCGGACGGATTACCCGGCGGGCCGGGAGCGGGCGGATGACCGAGCCCGGCTCCGAGAAATCCACCAACGATGCGAAATCCGGGAAGGGACAGCATGACCAATGACAACCTGACCCCGTCCGAAAGCGCGACCCTTATCGCCCTGATGGCCGAGGCGCGCCCGATGCTCAACACCGAACTCGTCGATGCGTACGGAATCAACGTCGACAAGCAGCGTCGGGACAAGCTCAACCGGTTGCAGCTCGTCCACAGTGAGAAGTCGGGCCGGACGTACTCGCACGTGCTGGACGACAAGGGCTGGACGCGGGTGCAGGAGGACCTGGACGTCAGCAGCCCGAAAGCACGCGCGGTGGGTGGCGCACTTGCCGCGCTGCACCTGAACCTCCGGAATCGCGTGCTGCCCCGCATCGGGCACCACAATCTCGCCGAGATGTTCTCCCGCACGGACATCGCGCCGCCGGAGGCACCCACCAACCTGGAAGTACGCCTCCGCAACGCGTATGTGGCGCTCGCGGCCGAGCCGCGGGCATGGGTGGCGCTGGCCCGGCTCCGGCCGTTCTTCGGGGACGTGCCCAGGGTGGAGGTGGACGCGGCGCTGCGGGGCCTGAGCCAGGCGCCGGACGTCAACCTGGCGCCGGAAGAGAACCAGAAGTCGCTCACCGAGGCCGACAGGGCCGCGGCGATCTACCTGGGAGGCCAGGACAAGCACCTGTTGGCGATTGGGGTGTGATGAACGACGCCGAGCGCGCCGCCTTGGCCGCCCTCAGGTTCAACTGGGCGGCGGTGCCCGACGATGTGTGGCGGCCATTGCCGTTCCATGTGGACGGACTCCACGCGAGTGTCGTCCAGACGGTACGCGGTGGCCTCGACGAGGCCGCCGCCAGCGACGGCGCCAGCCCGATCGGCCTGGCGCTGGAAGGGCAGCGAGGCTCCGGCAAGACACACCTGCTCGGCTGGCTCCGCCAGCAGGCACAGGCCGGCGGCGGGTACTTCTTTCTGGTAAGTCTGCTCAGCGCACAGCAGTTCTGGTTCAGCGTGCTGAGGTCCATGCTGGACGGGCTGGCCCGGCCGGTACCCGGCAGTGACTCTCAGCTGCGGCTGCTGATGCGGCGGCTGTCGGCCCGGGTGGGCGCTCCTCGCGCCGTGCGCCGTGCGTTCATGGGCGAGACCGCGCTGACCAGAGAGGCCCTGGACGCCTTCATCGAGGGACTGGCCGCGGTTGACCAGTATGTCGTTCGTACCAGTCAGGAGACCGCCCGCGCCCTGGCGCTCAGCGCTTCGGCCGACCCGGCCCACTGGGAGGTCGCCGACAACTACTTCATCTGCGATGAGGAGGCCGTTCCCGGGGAACGTGCCGCGTGGGGAATGCGTCGTGCCGCGCGTACCGCCGAGGAGATAGTCGAGGAGCTGTCCCGGCTGCTGGCACTGACCGGTCCGACGGTGATGGCGGTCGACCAGATCGACGTACTGCTGGCTCAGTCGGCGCTGGGTGCCGACCAGGCGCAGCAACCCGGCGCGGACGCGGATGCAGTGCACTACGCGGTGGTTCTCGAGGGAGTCGCCGGCGGCCTGATGTCGCTACGCGAGCGCACTCGACGGACGCTGACCGTGGTGGCCTGCCTGCCGAGTACCTGGACGCTGATCAAGACGAAGGCCACGGCCACGGTGCGCGACCGGTTCCGGGAAGCGCCGCGACTGACCACCATCAAGAGCCGGGAGCTGGCGAGCAAGATCATTGCCCGTAGGTTCGACACGTACTTCAGCAAGCTCGGCTTCGAACCGCCGTATCCCACCTGGCCGATTCGGCCCGAAGCATTCGACGACGCGGGCGATTTCACCCCTCGGCAGCTGCTGATCGCCATCGACGCACACATCCACGACTGCCTGCTCTCCGGCGAGATCGTCGAGCTGGCGTCGCTAGGCGAGTTGCCGAGCGACCGAGCGACGCCGGCCGGTGCGGTGCCAGTGTCCACCATGGACTCCGAAACCCTGGCCAAGTACGACACCTGGTTCGAGGAGTTGAAGGACGCCGCCGATGTGACGACACCGCTGGAGGCGGAGACCGAGGACTGGGCGGTGCCGAGGCTGCTCGAGGCCGGCCTGACCGCCTGGATCCTCGAGCGGGGCGAGCAGGGCGCGGTGTTCAGTGTGGACCCGCGGCCCAGCGCGAAGCCCGACCTGCACGCCCGGTTGCGGCTGACCCTCGACGAGAGCACGGAGGACCAGGTGCACTGGTGCTTCCGGGCGGTCAGCGACAAGCATCACGGAAACGCGGCGCTCAACCGCCTACGCCGGGCCAGCAGTGCGGCCGGCCTGGACGCCGCGGTGACCAAACGGCAGCTCTTCCTGCTCCGGAACGACGAGTGGTCGGCGGGCGCCAAGACCCGGCAGGAGCTCCAGGCCGTTGGCGAGCAAGGCGGGCGGACGTTGCCACTCGACCACGAGGACCTGCGGGTCCTCGCCGCGTTGCGCGCGCTCCTCGACGAGGACCCGATCGGGGTCCAGCCGTGGCTGGCCGAACGCCGCCCATCCCGGCATCTCGCCGTTCTGCAGGCGGCGCTGGCGGACGCCGACTCGTGGCCTTCCGCCGGTCGGGAGTCCGAACCGTCCACCATGCCGGTGCGGGACGAGCCCGCGGTGCCCGAGACACCGCGGGAAATTCCGGCCGCCGGGCCGGCACTGGTCGTGGGCCGCGATCACGAAGCCGGGCAGCCGGTCCGGCTCGACCTCGAAGCGCTGCGCAAGCACATGACGATCTTCGCCGGATCCGGCTCGGGAAAGACGGTGCTGATCCGCAGGCTTGCCGAGGAGTGTGCGCTGCAAGGTGTCTCGTCGATCGTGCTGGACCCCAACAACGACCTGGCCCGACTCGGCGACGCGTGGCCGGAGCCCCCACCGCAATGGGACGACGGTGACGCGGCGAAGGCCGCCGACTACCTGGCACACACCGATGTCGTGGTGTGGACACCCCGACGGGAGGCCGGCCGCCCGCTGAGCTTCCAGCCGCTGCCGGACTTCGGTGCCGCGCTCGACGACCCCGACGAGTTCGCCGAAGCCGTGGAAGCAGCCGTCGCGTCGCTCGCTCCCCGGGCGATGCTGGGTAGCCGGACCACCGCCAAGGCACACCTGGGACAAGCCGTACTGCGCCGGGCCGTCGAGCACTTCGGCCGGCGCGGTGGTACCCGGCTGCAGGGTCTCATCGACACGCTTGCCAACCTGCCGGACGGGATCGTCGACCTGGCCGACGCCGACAAGATCGGCGCCAGCCTGGCACAGAACCTGACCGCCACGATGGTCAACGACCCGATGTTCGGCGGAACCGGTACGCCGGTCGATCCCGGCCTGCTGCTCACCCCGGCTGCGGGCAAGCGCGCCAGGATCTCGGTCATCAGCATGATCGGGTTGCCGTCCGATGAGGCGCGCCAGAGTTTCGTGAACCAGCTGCAGATGGCGCTGTTCGCCTGGATCAAGATGCACCCGGCCGGCGACCGCCCCCTGCTCGGCCTTCTGGTCATGGACGAAGCGCAGACGCTGGCCCCGTCAGGTGCCATCACCGCCTGCACGCAAAGCACGCTGGCGCTGGCTTCGCAGGCCCGCAAGTACGGACTAGGGCTGATCTTCGCCACGCAGGCACCCAAGGGCCTGCACAACCGCATCCCGGGCAACGCGGCCACCCAGTTCTACGGCCTGCTCAACAGCCCGATCCAGGTAGAAGCCGCCCGGGAGATGGCCAAGGCCAAGGGTGGCGACGTGCCGGATATCTCAAGGTTGAGCAGCGGCGAGTTCTACCTGGCCGCCGAAGGCGCGGCACCACGCAAACTGAGAACCCCGCTTTGCCTGAGCTACCACCCACGCAGCCCGCTCACCAAGGAGGAGATCATCACCCGCTCCGTAGCACGGAGCTGATCAAGACGTTGGAGAAGGGCCCTCGGCCAGAGATGGGCTCCCAATCGCCCGTTTCGTGACCGTCGAGTACCGAGGCGTTGCTGATGTCGGCGGCGGCCACGGCCAGGTGCCGTCTTGGTGGAACTGTGTGATAGGCCCTTCCAACTTGGCCGTGCGGCCATCCAGGTCACGCGCTGCCTCGTCCGATCCGCGTTGGCGCCGGCCCGGGTGGTCGCGGGAGACGTTCGTGGCGGTCGTCAGGTGCCCGTGCGGGTGAAGGTCAGGTGGGTCACGCCGCTGGGCGAGGAGCTGGCCTCGATCTCGTAGCCCTTCTCGAGGCCTTCCAGTCCGTCCCAGAGGCGTACGCCGCGGCCGAGCAGTATCGGCACGATCACGACGTGCATGTGGTCGACCAGTCCGGCGGCCACGAACTCTCGGATGGTGGTGGCGCCGCCGCCGATGCGCACGTCCAGTCCGCCGGCGGCCTCGCGGGCCTCCTCGAGCGCCTCGGCGGGCGAGGCGTCGAGAAAGTGGTACGTCGTCCCGCCCTCCATCTCGATCGGCGGCCGAGTGTGGTGGGTGAGGACGAAGACCGGCGTGTGGAACGGCGGATTCGGACCCCACGCGCCCTGCCAGTCCGAGTCCTCATGCCATCCTGGGTAGCCCCATTTCCCGGCACCCATGATCTCGGCGCCGATCCCCTGATCGTGCCGTCGCACGAACGAGTCGTCGACGCCGCCGGTGCCACCGGGCTGGCCACCTCTCTCGTGCCACCATCGGGTGCCGAACATCCATTCGTGCAGCCGTTCTCCGGCGTGACCGAAGTAGGCCTCCTTGCTCTGCCCTTCACCGGTACCGAAACCGTCGAGTGAGATGGAGAACTGTTGAACGCGGGCGAGCGACATGGCGATGCTCCTCCTGTACTGGTGACAGGTCGATCTGGCGTTGCTGGACGAGCTTGTCCACGGCACAAGCGTCGCAGCCAACCGAAGTGGCGCCCAGTCGGCGCGGCGGTCGTGGCCGAAATCCTTGGATACCTGTCGCACCCGCATCCCGGCGATTCGCCTGCGGGCGCATTAACGTGTGCCCATGGGTTCCCACCGGGTTGTCGTGGTCGGGTACGAGGATGCGGAACTGGTCGACATCGCATGCGTCACCTCGGCGCTCGCGCTCGCGAACCGGCTCGGCGCCGACCCGGCGTACCAGGTGGTGCTCGCGAACGTGACCGGTGACCCGATCCGATGCGAGAGCGGGATCGCGCTGCACGCGCAGACGCGACTCGACGCGATCCGGCGCGCGGACACCGTGATCGTGTCCGGTGGCGGGGGTCATCAGGCGGCGGCACGTGACATCGAGCTCGTGCGCCAGGTGCGGCGGCTGGCCGGCCACGCGGACAGGGTCGCCTCGGTCTGCACCGGCGCCACCGTGCTCGCCGAGGCGCGGTTGCTCGATGGCAGGCGCGCGACCACGCACTGGCTGTACGCCGACGAGCTCAAGCGAGCCTATCCCGAAGTGTGCGTCGACCCGTCCCCGATCTTCGTGCGCGACGGTGCCGTGTCGACGTCCGGTGGTGTGACCGCGTCGCTGGATCTGACGCTGGCGTTCATCGAGGAGGACCACGACGCCGAGCTCGCGCGTTGGGTGGCGATGGGCATGGTCACGTACCTGCAGAGGCCCGGCAACCAGGCGCAGATGAGCATGTTCACCGCCGCGCCGCGACCGGATCACGCCATCGTGCGGCTGGTGACCGACTACGTGGTCGCGCACCCGGACGCCGACCTCGGCGTCGAAGCACTCGCCGATCGCGTGGGTGTCAGCGCGCGGCAGCTGACCAGGTTGTTCCGCGAGCACACCGGCCAGTCGCCGGGCAGCGCCGTACGCCTCATGCGACTCGAGATCGCGGCGCGCCTCGCGGCGACGACCGACCTGAGGCTCTCGCAGATCGCGCACCGATGCGGCTTCAGCTCGGCCGAGACCCTGCGCCAGGCGTTCGTCGCCAAGTTCGGGGTGAGCCCGCGAACGTTCCGGAACACGCAGGTGCGGACCTCGTCGTAGCCGTTGCCTACCCGATCGGGTGACGAGTCGGTACTCGACCGCGTACCCATGCGACGGCGAACGCGACCGTGAACGACAGGTGCACGATCAAGAACACCTTCGCGAGGTCACGCGCGCCGCCGCTGAGCACCCCCACGATGTCGTTCGCGGCGACGACACCGAAGCCGACGAGATTTGCCAGGATCACCGTATTGCGCACCGTCGACAGTTCTGCGTTGCGGGACATCCAGTTCAATATCGCGATCCCCAGAAACGGCCCACCGAGCAGCCGGAGCAACGCGAGCAGCTCGGGGGAGGCGTCACTCGGCACCGCGTCGACGCCGAACTGCAGCGGCACGAACTGCAGGGCCAGACCGACAGCAACCAGATATACCGCCGCGGTCGTGAGGAGGTACTTGATCATCTGTGGTGACCCATCGTCTCGGCTACCCCGACATGTTGCGGCCTGAGGTGTGCCCCGCAGGGCCGGCGCGCGCTATCGGTCGGAAATTCTGGTGTTCCTGTCCCTGGTGATCCGCTATCGGCCGGTGCGCCGCAGGTTGTTCCTGGAGCTGGACCGCCGGCGAGCGTGCTACCGCTCGCGGGTGGCCGTGGCCTTCTCGACTCCCGAACAGACAGACGCCGCACAAACGTCAACTGGCGAGCCAGGGTTGGGCCAGTGGCGTGACGAGATCACCGTCCGGCAGTTGGATGACCCGGGTCCGCTCGCGGTGCGCTGGCGGTTCACCGAACTCGATGTCGCCGACCGCGCCGAGCACATCGTCCGCGAGAGTCCGCTGGATGCTCTGCTCGACCGCGGCCGGCACCGGTTCACCGGCAGAACCGACCGCATCGAGCAAATGGCCAAGGAGTTCCGCAAGCTGAAGCGGCGGCGGCTGGTCATCCTGGGCGAGGCGGGGATGGGCAGCGATGGCGGGCTGGGATCCCGTCGCCGAATCGCTACCCGAGTGGCTGACTCGCCGGCTGGTCGAGGACTACCCCGCGTTGCGCGCCACCGTTTTCGGCCCGAACGCTGCCCGGTCCCTCGTGACTGGACGGAGGATTTTGCCTGTCCTGGACGGCCTACATCACCGGCTGTCTCCCACCACGATCCGGCGACACCTGGCAACGCCTGCTGGCCGCTCTCCAGAATGGCAAGAGCCCGGTCGCCACGGCGTTGTCCACACCACTCGCCCTGTGGCTGCTGCGCAAGGTCTACATCGACACCCGTTCCGGCCAAAGCATGCTTGGAATCCGGTCGACGCCACCAGGTGGCTGACGTTCCTCGCCGGCCGCCTGCACCTGACCGGCAGCCGGGACCTCGTCTGGTGGCGGCTGCACCATGCGGCCCCGCGCCAGGTCGCGGGCGGCGTGCTGGGGCCCACGGTGATGCTCGCCGAAGGACTGCTCGTCGGACTCGCCGACGGACTTCTCCTGGGGCCTCTGCTCGGGCTCGTCTTCGGGCTCATCGTCGGGTTCACGAAGCGACTCACGGTCGGGCACGTCCTCGGCCTCGTATTCGGGTTCAACCTGTTGGGCGCCGCCGTGGGCGCGGGTCTGGTCGGGGGGCGAACCCATGCTGGGACTGGCGTTCGCGCTGGCGGGCGGTATCCCCGTCGTGGTCATCGCCTGGATGGCCGCGCGCTCGACCCCGGTGGACGCGCCGGCCTACGCGGATCTCCGCTACGCGGACGAGTTCGGGTGCTCGCGCGGACGCTCACGAGTTGGGCCGGCGGTCGCCTGTTGCTCAGGTTCGTGCCCGGCTTTGCGATCGGGCTCATGTACGGCGCCGTCCTCGCCCTCGCCGGCGAAGTCCCGAACGGCCCACTGACCGGTCTGGTCTACGGGTTGTTGTACGGACTCACGGCCTCGCTCGCGATCGGTCTGATCGACTGGGCCGAGACACCAGTGACCAACGACCGCCCGCAGACGCCGATCACCACATTCCGCCGCGACCTGCGACTGGTGTCCATCAAGTCACTCGCGGGAGGGCTCGCGCTCGGTGTCGCGTTCTGGTTGCAGGGCACCACCACGAGCGCACTGGCGACCGGACTCACGATCGGGGTCCTCGTCACCGTCTCGATCGCCCTCGGCGTCGGGCTCCACCAACCCAGCGGCCGGTACCTGGTGACCGTGCCCGTGCTGTGCGCCCGCCAGCAGATTCCCCTCCGCCTGCTGAGTTTCCTGGACGACGCCCACCGACTGGGCATACTCCGCCAAACCGGCCCGGTGTACCAGTTCCGGCACGCGAAACTGCAGGACCGCCTCGCCCAGGGACAGGCACCAACCTGGCCAGCCACAACAACATCCCGCATGGGCGCCGGCACGTCGTCGCCACGTGGACGGCGTGCTCGTTGTCAGGCCATGCCGGAGGCGAAGAGTGGGTCGTAGCCGGGGGTGCGGAAGAGCGTTTGCAGCTGTCTGCGGCGCACGCCGACGTTGCTTCCTTCGATGATCGGGTAGGCGAGGGCGTCGGTGAGGTGGCGGATGATGGGGAAGTTCTCGTCGTAGGCGGTCACGCCGACGATCTTGATGAGGTCGTTGATGACCTCGACGCCGGTTTCGGAGCCGAAGATCTTGGCGTGCAGGGCGAGTTCCGGCCCGCTGGGGTGCATCGAGAGGACGGCGTCCAGTGCGCGCCAGGCCAGTAGCCGTACCGCTTCGATCTTGCCCTTGGCGTCGGCCAGGACGTCGGACACGGCTTGGTGGTCGATGATCGGTACCGGTCCGCCGCGCGTCTGGGTGAGTGCGAAGCGGTAGGCGATGTCGAAGGCTTGCCGCATCGCGGCGGTGGCGAAGATGCCGATCGAGGCGCCGCTGGGGAAGAACGCGTTGCGGGTCAGGTCTGCGCCCTGGCCCTGTTCGCCGACGAGGTTGCCGCGTGGGACGCGCACGTCGGTGAGCCGGATCCGGGTGGTGAGGCAGCCCTTGAGTCCGGGGAGGTCGTAGTACTCCTCGACCTCGATGTGGCCGGCGAGGTGCTGGCGTTCGGCGACGATGAGCGAGATGCCGCCGGGGGTTCGGCAGACGATGGTCATGATGTCCGGGCCGTCGCCGTCCCAGCCGCACAGGTGGGATGCCCAGGCCTTGCGACCGTTGATGACCCACTCGTCGCCGTCGGGGACGGCGGTGGTGCGGATGCCCTGGCCGGGTGCGTCGAGGTCGAAGTTCGCGCTGCCCTCTGGTTCGCTGAAGGCCATGGCTGCCAGCGGTGCGCCGGAGTCGGCCAGGAAGGGCTGCACGAAGCGCTGGACCTGGTCGGGGGTGCCCGCCTGGTAGACGGGCATCAACGCGATCAGCGGGCCGGCCATCGAGATGAAGAAGTCCGGGTTCTCCGCGGCCCACTCCTCGACGAAGATGGCCGCGTCGACGCCACCGGCTGCCGTTCCGCCGAACGGCACCGGGATCAGGCCCTTGAGGAATCCGGCGGCGACGGCCTTCTCGAACGCCGGCCGGAGCAGCATCGCCCGGGTCCTGGGGTCGGGTTCGGCGCGCGTGGCCGCGGCGAGCTCGCGAAGCTGCTCCTGGGCGAAGCCGCGGGCGGCGAGCTTGAGCTGTTCTTGTTCCGGGGTGAGGAGGAACGAAACGGTCATCGCGGTGACTCCCTCGACGAGGTCGCGCGTGCCCGCCTTCCGACGCGAGGCACGTACACCTGAGGTATCGCGGCGACCGGGCCCAGCGAAACGGCCCGGCGGGGTCAGGCGCCACGCACTTAATATCGCGTCGCCGCCGCCACCCACATGCCCACCTCCGCGTGCAGCAGAGCCGCCGCCGCGGCGTTGTCGGTGTCCCCGGCCGGGCAGTTCACGAACACCGGCGCCTCGCCGTGCACGGTCAACGGAGCACCGCCGACCGTCCAGTCGATCCGGACCTCGATCGTGACCCAGCCCGGCGTCCTCCTCGTGCGCGTGCCGGTGCGGAGCGGGCACCATCGACGCCGTTCCGGATCCTCGCGTTTTTCTGATCAGCGTTGTTGGTGAGCCATCCACTGCCAGATGTGGGTTCCGTGGCTGCTCGGGTCGTTGCGGGCTACGTAGATCCAGGACCAGTGGCCGGGGAACGGGTGGCCGTTCCAGACGACGTGGTCGTAGAGCGTCATCAAGGAGTCGGGGATGAGGTCGTGCGCGTGGGCGGTGTTGGCCTGCGGGTCCACAGTGGTGTCGTCGCGGGAGGCGACCAGCCAGGTGGGTGTGTTGATCGCGGCCAGCTCGGCGTCGGGAACCAGCGGCGGGTCGCCCGCCTGTCGGGCCGTGACGACTCCGCAGATGGGTATCGACGCGGCGAATACCGTGGGGTAGACGGTGGTCATCTTCAGGCTCATGTAGCCGCCGTTGCTGCAGCCGGCGACGTAGACGCGGTCGGGATCGACCGACCGCCTGTGGGCGACGTCCCGGACGATCTCGTGGATGAGCGGGGCGAAGCGGGGTCCGTCGTCCATCCAGGCGGAGGTGCTCTGCGGGGCGACGACGTGTGCGCCGCGGAAGATCCGTTGTGCCTCATGGGTGGCGAAGCCCAGCGCGCCACGGTTGGCGCGCAGCGTGGTCTCGTTGTCGTAGTAGCCGTCGGGCAGTGAGGCGCCTTCGCCGCCGCCGTGCAGCCAGACGATCAGAGGTTGTCTGCCGTGCCGGGGCGCGGGGGAGTAGAGGCGGTACTTCATGCCGGAGCCGGAGACGTGGTGGCTGAAGGCGTCGACCTCGGGGTTGGTCAGCCGGCCCTGCACGAAGCGCGAGATGGTGACCGGCCGGCCGTTGCGCAGGAGGATCGGCGTGTTCTGGGTGATGGCGTAGACGAGATCGAGCTGGACGTTGCGGCTCTTGCTGACGATGTAGCCGAGGGTGCCGCCGCCGACCTGGCCTTCGCCGGAGCTCAGCGTGAGCACGATGTTCCCGCGTTGGTCGAGCCGGGCGGCGGTCACCGTCCGGTCCAGGTCGTACCCGACGGCCTGGCCGCCGGTGTCGATCGGGCTGGTGGCCTTGGCGTGCACGCTGAACGTGCCGGTGGTCAGGCTCGCCGGGTCGATCGACCCGAGTCGCGAGGTGTCGAGCGTTACCGAGGTGACCTGCTCGCCACCGTCGAGCGTCACGGCGTCGAGGACGAAACCCACGCTGGTGGTGCGGTGACCGTCGGCGTGGGCAACCCCGGGCAGCGTGAAACCGGCGGCCGCACCCGCGCCGGCGGCCAGCACCGCGCGGCGGCTGAACAGAGCCATGCGAACTCCCTAGTCCGATTTCCTTGAGGGTCGCGGTACGCGACGAGGGCCCCCGCCGGCGCCCGGCAGACCACCTGAACCGGGTGGAGCTCACTACCATCATGGCGGACCGCACGTCTCGTGCGGTCCGCCATGATGGACTCAGGCGTTCTTGGTCGCGCAGAGGATGCCCTGTACGGGGAGGGCGTAGCGGGGCAACTCGGCTGGCTTCCTGCTGATCGCCTTGGTGACCGTGAACCCGCACTCTTCCAGCCAGCTCTCGTACACCGACAGCTTCTGCGGGCCGCCCTGGCCCATCGATGCGCCGAGGAAGAAGCTCGGGAAGAAGTCGATGGTGTAGTTGTCGGAGTCCTTGACGTTCTCCGGGTACACCGGTACCAGGATGTGGACCTGGCCGCCCGCCTCCAGCGCTTGGTTGACGCCGTGGAAGATCGTGAGGACGTCGTCCTTGTCCCACATGTCGATGAAGTGCTTGATCAGCACGACATCGAAGCCCTTGGGGATCGTGTCGAAGACGTCACCGCCGATGAACGAGCATTGCTCGGCCAACCCATGGTCGCGGAAGTTCTGGAGGCATTCCGCCTCGCGTTCGGGCAGGTCGAAGGTCGTCACCCGCAGGTTTGTTGACTGCTTGTACTTGTAGGTGTGGATTGCGCCGAGGCCGGTGTTGCCGGCCAGGTCGAGTACCCGTGCGCCGGCGGGGACGTCGATATTGGCGAAGAACCAGGGGTCGATGCGCTCGGTGGTCGCGTCCATGACCTTCGACCAGGGCCGGCCGATTTCCTGGTGCTCAGCCGCGGCCTCGTACAGGGTCCCGTCGAAGTCGTAGAGCTTCTTCAGGCCGACGAGCGTGCCGGTCCGCGCGCTCTCGGACAGGTAGAACAGCTGCCGCAGCGTGGTGGCCTTGATGAAGTACATGAGGTCGAGCGCCGCGTTGAGGTCCCGTTCGGGCACGTCTGCGAGTGCGTCGAGGGTGTAGCCGCCGGTGGTCTCGTCGTGGGCGACGAAGCCTTCCTTCACGAGCAGGAACAGCAGTTGTTCCACGGCGTCGGGCTTGACGCCGACGGTGGCGCCGATGTCGGTGGTGGTCGCGCCGGGGTTGTCCCGGACGGTGTCGACGATGCCGAGCTCGAAGCAGGACAGCAGGTTCATGAACCGCGTCGGCCCCACCATGTACTCACGAATCCGCCCGAGCGTCGCTTCTGCGGTCATGCCGCCCATCCCTTTCTAGTCGCGTGAAATCGGTGACCCGCTGGTCATGCGGTTTTCTTCGCAGACAGGATGCCCTGCAGCGGGAGGGCGTCCGGCGGCAGATCCGCGGGCTTCTGCGCGATGGTCCCGGTGATCGTGAACCCGCACTCCTCCAGCCACCTCCGGAACGTCGACATCTTCTGCGGCCCTCCTTGGCCGGTGGCACAGCCGAGGAAGAAAGCCGGGTAGTAGTCGACGGTGCAGGAATCCTTGATGTCCTCCGAATGGATCGGCACCAGGATGTGCACCTGGCTGCCCACTGCCAGCGACCGATTGACGTTGTGCAGAATCCGGAACACGTCGTCCTTGTCCCACATGTTCAGGAAGTGCTTGATCAGCACGACATCGAAGCCCGTGGGGACCTCGTCGAAGACGTCACCGCCGATGAACGAACAGTGCTCGGCCAGACCGGACTCGCGGAAGTTGCGCAGGCACGCGTCTTCCTTGTCCGGCAGGTCGAAGGTCGTCACCCGCAGGTTTGTTGACTGCTTGTACTTGTAGGTGTGGATTGCGCCGAGGCCGGTGTTGCCGGCCAGGTCGAGTACCCGTGCGCCGGCGGGGACGTCGATATTGGCGAAGAACCAGGGGTCGATGCGCTCGGTGACCGAGTCCATCAGACGCGACCACGACACCCGCAGGTCCTCGTGCCTGCCCATCGCGGCGTACAGGTCGCCGTCGAAGTCGTAGAGCTTCTTCAGGCCGACGAGCGTGCCCGTCCGCACGCTCTCGGACAGATAGAACAGCTGCCGCAGCACGGTTACCTTGATCTTGTCCATGAACTCGAGCGGGCGCTGCAGGTCCTGATCGGGCACGTCTGCGAGTGCGTCGAGGGTGTAGCCGCCGGTGGTCTCGTCGTGGGCGACGAAGCCTTCCTTCACGAGCAGGAACAGCAGTTGTTCCACGGCGTCGGGCTTGACGCCGACGGTGGCGCCGATGTCGGTGGTGGTCGCGCCGGGGTTGTCCCGGACGGTGTCGACGATGCCGAGCTCGAAGCAGGACAGCAGGTTCATGAACCGCGTCGGCCCCACCATGTACTCACGAATCCGCCCGAGCGTCGCTTCTGCGGTCATGCTCCCACCATCGGCCACGGAACTTGGTCGGGACTGGTCAGCGGCTTGGCGCCGACTTGGTGCCCTGCCAGAACGTCTCGTTGGAGATCATCAAGTACCTTGACAAAAAAATGGCTCCTACTTAGGGTTGCTGCGCGGCCACGGGGTGTCGATGTGCGAGCGATCGCCCCGGTGGGAGATTGCCCGGCCGCGAGCCGAGGGCATGGGCGGCAGTGTCCGGAGGAGGAAACCGCATTCATTTACAGCTTCTGGGGCCGCTACGAATTTCCAGCGCTGACCGAGGGATGCCTCGCGTTGCGCGGAAGCCGCGCCAGTTGCTCGCCCTGCTCCTGCTCAACTACTCGCGAGTCGTCCCGCTAACCGCATCGATCGACGAACTGTGGGCCACCTCCGCGCCGAAAACGGCTCGCGCCGCCGTGCAGATCTACATCCACCAACTGCGCAAACAACTCGCTGAAGTCACCGGCCGCGCCATTGACGAGGTGAGCGGCGAGATGCTGCGCACCGTGCGCAACGGATACGAGTTCGTCGCCGAGGACCTGGTTGACTTCGACCTGCGGACCTACCACCGCCTCGAACGGACCGGGACCGCGGCGATGGCCGACAGCGACCTGACCTCGGCGTCCCGGTACTTCCGTGCGGCGCTCGCGCTGTGGCGCGGCCCGGCACTGACCGACGTCGAACCGGGCCCGGGCATCCGGGCGGCGGTGGCGGGACTGGACCAGTCGCGGGCGACGATGCTGGGGCACCGCATCGAAGTGGAGCTGCGGCGTGGACGGCACCGGGAGATCCTCGACGAGCTCACCGAGCTGGTGTCGCACGACAGGTTCCACGAGGACCTGCACGCGCAGCTTCTCCTTGCGCTGTACCGCAGCGGCTACCGTACCCGCGCGCTCGAGGCGTTTCACCGGCTGCGCAAGGACATGGCCGGCACGTTCGGCCTCGATCCGTCTCCCAGGCTGCATTGGTACTACCACGCGGTACTGACCTCGGACCCGCGGCTGGACGAGGTGTCGGTGCTGCCGCTGCCGAAAGAGCTGCCGATACAGCCGCGCTAGACGGCCTTGGCCACACCGGAGCCGCGGGCGGCGTCCACCGCCGTCGTGTCGGCGACCCGGATTCCGTGGCACAGCGCGTTGAGCCGCGACGACGGCGTCGTGCCGAGCTCGTCGTGCAGGTTTCTGCGCAGCTCCTCGAATACCTCGAGAGCGCGGGTCCGGTAGCCCGACCGGTACAGGGCGATCATGAACTGTGCGTGCAGCTCCTCATCACAGGCGTGCCGGACGACCAGCCGCGCCAGCTCGCTGAGCACCTTTCGGTGTCCGCCGGCGTCGAGCAGCGTGCCGAAGAACAAGGCCAGTGTGTCCAGCCTGGCGCGGTCGAGCCCGGTGACCCTCGCCCGCAGAAGCCTGCCGTGGTCGACGTCCAGCAACGCCGGCCCGCGCCACAGGTCGAGGGCCTCGCTGAGCAACCTGCTGGCGCCCTGGGCGTCTCCGGCGGTCAACCGCGTCTGCGCCAACGTGCGCAGGCGGTGGAACTCGCGCAGGTCGAAGGCATTGCCGCCGAGGTTGATCCGGTAGCCACCGTCACGGGTCTGCAACAGGTCTCGGGCGACCGTGCCGCGGGTGACGTCGAGCATGCGGACGAACTCCGCACGCACATAGGAGACGTGGGTCTGCAGCGTGCTGAGGGCGCACCGCGGAGCCGCGTCGTCCCACAACTCGGCGACCAGCGAGGTGACCGAGACCCGGTGCGGTTCATTGAGCAGCAACAGGGCCAGCAGCTGCCGCGGTTTGCCTGTCGTACGAATCAACTCGTCGCCGTCTTGTTGTATCGACAGCGGGCCTAGCACCCGGAACTCCATCTCGTGACTCCTGGTCACCGACGCTACCACCGGGGTATGCCGGCGGCACGGCGTTACGGCAGACGAGGTCGCGAGTGCGGCGAACACGGCGCACCGCCCTGGTGCTAACGGGCGAAGACCAGAGTGGCGGGCGAGGGCGTGGCGTGGAACGAGATGTCCGCGAACCCTGCTTCGGCGAGCCAGGACCGGTAGTCCGACTGCCGCCAGGTGCCGCCCTTGTTGCTCTTGAGCAGCATTTCCGAGGCGAACAGGAGTGGGAAGAACGGGCCGCTCCGATCATCGTCGACCACGTAGTCGCAGACGACGAAGGTGCCCCCCGGCTTGAGGGCGCGCCGGACCCTGGCGAAGATCGCGGTGTTGTCCGCGGCGCTTTCCTGGTGGGCCACGTGGGAGTACACGACGATGTCATGGGTCGCGGTGCCGAAGTCGACGCTGTGCAGGTCACCGTCGACAGAGGTGAACCGATCGGCCACGTGGCGTTCCTTCAGGAGCCTGCGGGCGATCGCGTTGATGGGCTCCCAATCCAGCTGGGTCGACCGGGCGGACGGGTTGAGCTCGAGCCAGATCGACGAGAAGATCGCCGAGCCGCCGCCCAGGTCGAGGATCGAGACCTCCCCGGCGTCGGCCAGCCCCAGCAGCTCGGCGGCGGTGACGGCCACGGGGACCGACTGCGCGGCGATCGCGGGGACGACCTCCTCCCAGTGCGGGTTGTCCGCCACCTCGGTCATCGCCTGCACCGGCCCGCCGGTGCGGAACACCTCCGGCAGGTTCGCCAGCTTGTCCATCTGGGCGAACTTGAGTTTGGCGTAGCCGCTCAGATCTGCTCGGCTGCCCGCCACCAGGAAGGCGCTTGCCTCCGCGGTGTTGCGGTACCCGCCGTCGTGTACCTCGACCAGGCCGAGACCCGCGAGCCCGTCGAGCAGGGTCTGCGCGCCTCGCTCGGACATCCCGGTCTCGGCGGCCAGCCGTCCGGCGGTGTCGGCGCCCGCGTCGAGATGGGTGAACAGCGCGTACTTGGCCGCGACGCCGAGGATGCCGGTGGCCCAGTATCCGTTGGCGATCTCCAGAATCCGGTCCGGCCTTGGTTGGTCGTTGGTCACAGTGCCTCCCGCAGTCCAAGGGGTTTGTACGCACGGTGCGTCGTCGGAGACTCCGACTGGCTGTGGTCCCGCGGCGCTCAGTGGTAGGCCGAGACCGCGTGCAGGACCCCGTTCACGGCCGAGGTCGCGTCCACGGACCACCGGCCCACCGACATCTCGGCGGTGATGCCCGGGCCGAAGCCCGCGATCATGCCGGTGGCGCCCGGGGTGAGCTCGTTCTCCTCGAACAGCCTGCGCAGCGCGTCGAGCACGACCGCGCTGGCGATGTTGCCGTGCTCGGTCAGCGTCCGCCAGCTGTGGCGGAACATGTTGTCGTCGATACCGAGGTAATAGCTCAGGTCACTCAGGATCCGCGGGCCGCCCGCGTGAATGATGTAGAAGTCGAGCTGGGCGATGTCCCAGCCGTTGTCCATGGCCAGGTCGCGCAGCACCGGGGCCAGCGGCTCCATCGTTCCGGGTACCCGCTTGTCCAGTTGGAAGTGGAAGCCGGTTGAGCGCACGGCGTAGGAGATCCAGTCCTCGGTGTGCGGAATGAGGTAGGAGGCGTTGCGCTCCAACGCGACGCCGACCCCGCCGCTACCCCGCACCACGACAGCGGCGACCGCGTCGCCGAACAGCCCGTCCGAGAGCAGGGAACCGACCCCGTCGTCTCCGGGCTGGTAGCACAGCGAGCACAGCTCGCTGGAGACGATCAGGACGTTGCTGTCCGGGTAGGCGGTGCAGAAGTCGTGCGCGCGGTTGATGGCAGCGCCGCCCGCCGCGCACCCCAGTTGCGCGATGGGGATCTGCCGGGTGTTGGACCGGAACCCCATGGTGTTGATCAGCCATGCGGTCAGCGACGGCATGAGAAACCCGGTGCACGAGACGAAGATGATCGCGTCGATGTCCTGCTCTGTCAGCTGCGCGTTCGCCAGGGCCTGCTGGATGACGGCAGGACACCGCTTCTTGGACTCCACCTCGAAGATCCGGTTGCGCTCTTCCAGGCCGGGGTGGCGAAGCGTCTCTTCGATGGGTTGCACGATGTGCCGCTTCATGACGCCTGTGTTCTGGATCAACCGAAGGGCCAACGGCAGCTGTGGCTTTCCGGCATGCATTCCCTTGGCAAATTCCAGAGTGTCCTCCATCGTGATGATGTGCTCGGGAACATTCACCGACGGCTTGCAAATCGTAGGCATATGTGACGTCGACCTTCTGTGGAGTCCAGTACGCACTCATTCGCCCTCGTGCCCCCTTCCGACGCCGAGCTGTCAACACGCCTGAGGCGGTCCTGGCTTCGACTCGGAGATGCACAGTCATGACCATCGCTCGTGCCGCTTGCCATCGGCTTGGCGCCGGCTTGACGCCCGGGGGATAGGCGGGGAACGTGCGGCCCAGCGAATGGTCGAATTTACTGGCTCCCGGCGAGCGCCGGCGATTTGTCTGATTTCCTCGGTGAGGTTCGCCTACTACCTGCTTTGCAGGGCGATGAGCTCCTCGAGTGTCCGGCGCAAGTCGGCGATCTCGGTCTGGCCGAAATGGCGTACCCAGCCCCGCTCGATTTCCCGGAGAATGCGGCCGGCGGCGACCTGGGCCTGCACGCCCCGCTCGGTCAGTCGGATGATCTTCGCCCGGCCGTCGACCGGATCGGCCGTGCGTTCGACGTAGTCCAGGCGTGCGAGTTCGTCGACCAGACCGCCGATCGCCTGCTTGCTGAGCCCGGACCGCTCGGCGAGCGCGGTCAGCCGCGACCCGGCCGGATCGATGAACCGGAACACCGAGCCGTGCCGGTAGCGGACGCCCTCGAACCCCGCCTCGGCGAGGCGCTGGTGGAGCAGGGTGGTCGTGCTGTCTCTGGCCTGCGTGAGCAAGGCGGGAAGCGGCCTGGCGCTGTCGTCGCGCTTCCCGGATCGCGTCGTCATGCCGGAGACCTTTCTGATGCGGCCACTTAGTCAGGCAGGTTGACAGTTTGGCTGCCTGACCATACCGTGGATCCAGACGATACGGCTGCCTGACCAACCTCGACAATCCCATCGTGCGAGCGCTGGAACCGCCGCACCCGTCCTCTCCGGGTGCCCCGCGTACGCCTGTCCGAGGTACCGCCCGAGGTGTCCCGCCTCCTCTCGCCGGCAAAGAGATTGGAAGGTAAATGAGCGACTTCGTCCACGACGGCGGCAAGGTCAACGGTGTCGACGCCGCGGCGGTCGAGGCCTTGGCCAAGCAGGTGCAGGGCCCGGTGGTCGTTCCCACGGACGATTCGTACGACACCGCGCGTGCCGGGCACCAGACCGCCCGTTGGCACCGACCGGACCTGGTGGTGGGCGCGGTCGGGTCGGCCGACGTGCAGGCGACTGTCACCTTCGCCGGCCGGCACGGGCTGCCGGTGGCGGTGCAGGGCACCGGGCACGCGCTGGCCGCCGTGGCCGGCGATGGCGGAATACTGATCAACACCTCCCGGATCGGTGGCATCCGGATCAACGCCGAGGCCGGCACCGCGTGGCTGGGCGCCGGCCTCCAGTGGGACCAGGTGATCCACGAGGCGGCCGCCGCTGGGCTGGCGCCGCTGTCGGGCTCGGCTCCGGGAGTGGGCGCGGTCTCCTACACCCTCGGCGGCGGGCTGGGCATGCTGTCCCGGCGCTACGGGTACGCCGCCGACCACGTGCGCAGCCTCGACGTGGTCACCGCCGACGGCGGGCTGCGCCATGTCACCCAGGAGTCCCATCCCGACCTGTTCTGGGCGCTGCGCGGCGGCCGGGACAACTTCGGCGTGGTGACCGGCATGGAGATCGAACTGATGCCGATCACCACGATCTACGGCGGGGCGCTGTTCTTCGACGCCGGGTCGGCACCGGAGGTGTTCAACACCTATGTGGACTGGACGATGAACGTTCCCGACGAGATGACTTCGTCGGTGGCGATGATCTCCTTCCCGGACATCCCGGTGCTGCCGCCGACACTGCGCGGCCGCTACGTCGTCCACGTGCGGATCGCCTACGCCGCAGACGACCTCAGCGCGGGCGAGCGGCTGGTGGCGCCGCTGCTCGCGCTCGGACCGTTCAGCAACACCCTTCGCGAGATGCCCTTCGGCGAGTCCGGGTCGATCCACAACGACCCGGTCGTCCCGGGGATGTTCGAGTCCGGGACCACCCAGCTCGGCGAGTTCGACGCGGCCGGCGTGCACAGCCTGCTCGACCTTGCCGGGCCGCACGCGCCGGTTCCGCATGTGGTCGAGCTGCGTCACCTCGGCGGGCAGCTGGCCAAGCCCGCCGCCGTGCCCAACGCCGTCGGCAACCGCGACGCGCAGTACTCGTTGAACGTGATATCCCGGCTGGAGCGGGCCGACATCGCCGAAATCCGCACCGCGCATGAGCGGATCTTCGATGCCCTCGCACCGTGGAGCACCGGGCGCCGGGCGCTGAACTTCATGAACGGTGAGAAGGATGGCGACCAGGTGCGCTCGGCGTACGCCCCGGAGGACTACGAGCGCCTGGCCCGGATCAAGGCCGTCTACGACCCGCAGAACCTCTTCCGCCTGAACCACAACATCCCGCCCGCCACCGAGTAGCCGCGGGTGGCACTAGTCCCGTGCCGGCCCGAGGTACACCGGCAGGCTCGTCACCGAGTTGGAGAAGATCGACGGGACCGCGGTCAGCTCGTCGGGATCGACGGCGAGCCGCATCTCCGGGTACCGGGCGAACAGCGCGGGCAGGGCGGCCGACGCCTCGAGCCGAGCCAGTGCGGGCCCGATGCACACATGCGGTCCGGTGCCGAAGGCCAGGTGCCGCTGGGGCTGGCGGCCGATGTCGAACTTGTCGGCGTCCGTGCCGTACTGGGACGGGTCGCGGTTGACCCCGCTCCACGGGGCGAGGATGGCGTCACCCTTGCGGATGGTCACCCCCGCGACGGTGACGTCCTCGGTCGGGAACCGGGCCGGGAAGTTGCCCACCGGGGCGTCCCAGCGCAGGGTCTCCTCGATGACCAGCGACCACGTGTCCGCGTCGCCGTCACGGACCCTGACCAACTGCTCCGGGTGGACGAGCAGGGCCCGCGTCGCGTTGACGATGAGGCTGATCGAGGTCTCATGGCCCGCCCCGATGAGCATCCACAGGGTGTCCTCGAGCTCCTCGTCGGTGAGTACGTCGTCGTCCTCCTCGTTGACCGCGATCATGGCGCTGGTCAGGTCGTCGGCGGGCTCGGCGCGACGCATGGCGAACAGGCGCTGCCACATCTCGTGACGCTTCTCCTGCGTCGCCTTGTACTCCTCGGCCGTCGTGTCGGCGCGCACGACGGTGTCGATCAGCTGGCGGAACAGGGGCCACCACGCCTCGGGCACCCCGATGAGCTCGCAGATGACCTGCATGGGGAAGGGGTAGGCGTAGTGCTTCCGGAGGTCGACGGCGCCATCCGGGCCGACGTGGTCGGGCAGGTCGGCCAGCATGGTGGCGACGATCTGCTCGATGCGCGGCTGCAGTCGCTCGACCCGGTTGCGGGTGAACGTACGGGTCAGCGGGCGGCGCAGCCGCCTGTGCTCCGCGCCGTCGCGAGCCATCGCGTTGTTGAGCCGGATCATGCTGAGCAGCGGCCAATCACCGGGGACCTCGCCGCGCTGCAGCGCCGTCCATTGGCGCCAGTCCCGGCCAACCCGTGAGTCGGCGGCGAGCTCGGCGAGCAGCTTGTAGTCGGTCACCATCCACATCCGCACGCCACCGGGGAGTTCGACGCGGACCACCGGACCGACCGCGCGCAACCGGGCGGCCTCGCCGTGGCGGTCGGTGCCCGCGGGATCGATGTGGACAAGTGGTGGAATGGACTGGTCGACCATCGAATCGGTCATCGGGACATGCCTCCTGGCTGCCTGGACGCGGCGTTCGGAACGGGGCACCCCTGCCGGCAGACTGATTGCCGCTCGGCATGGCCCGCCTTCACATTCGCTATTTATGCCGCCGCAGAATTCTCGGGAAGTCAGTCCTGCCCTCCCGGTCGAACGAAACCGACGGCGAGTTCACGGCGCGGTTGGCGGCATGCGAATGGCAGCACAGAACGCTTGAAAATCGGCTAAATGCCGCCAAATTTGCAGGTACACGCACGTGTGATTCACGTCACAATGACCGTGATTGACAGTATTTGTTGGCTTGCTAGCATCGTGCGGGTATTGCGGGACGGAATGTTTCTGCGCAATGTCTCAATTTCCGCCGCCGATGCCGCGCACAACGCACTGCGATGGGGACCGTCACTATGGACACCTCGACCACGAGGGCGCTGACCACCACGGAAGACCCCGCGGGCCTGTTACGGGAGCTGAGCCCGGCGGAACGCTGGTACTGGATCATCGACCAGCTCTCCACGCTCAACGTCAGTGCCCGGGTGCGCGTCGACGGCGAGCTGCCGACCGAAACGCTACGCACCGCCCTGGACGCACTGCGCGCTCGCCACCCGTACCTGCGCCTGGCCATCGCGGACGAGGCGTCCGGACCGCGGTTCCTGTCCACGGACAACCCGATCCCGCTGCGCGAAGTGCACTCCGACGAGGTCGACGACACGCGCTGGGCGCGCGAGGTGGACGTGCACGAGTTCGCCGAGCCGATCGACTGGCGGTCCGGTCCGCTGGCCCGCGCCGTAGTCCTCAGGCAGCCCGGTCAGGTCAGCGACCTGATCATCAGCATCCCGCACTGCATCGCGGACGGCACCACCGCGCTCGCGCTGCTGCGGCAGTGGGTGCAGCTGTCCGCCAAACCGCCGGCGAGCGCCCACGACCTTGTGGGCGACCTCGTTCCGCCGCCGGTGGAGGCCCTGTTCCCGATGCACCGCTGGGAGACGTCGGACCTCCCGGACAAGGAGCCCGAGGCCGGGAGCGAGTCGGAACCGGCCGACGAGGGGCAGGTCGGCCGGTTCGTCCCGGACCGGTTCGTGCCCTTCGATCAGCGCCGCACCCGGATGCTGCACCGGGCCATCGACGGTGACGTGCTGGAGAACCTGCTGCTCGCTTGCCGGCTGCAGGGCGTGACGATGCACGGCGTGCTCGCCGCGGCGATGGCCTGCGCCGTGGCCCGTGACGCCGAGGCCGAGCCGCGCACCCCGTTCGCCGTCGGCTCGCCGGTGGACTTCCGCGACGAGCTGACCCGACCGGTGGCCGAAGACGAGGTCGGCTGTTACGTGTCCGCGGTGCACTCCGTCGTCGCCTACCAGCCCGACGACCTGTGGTCGATGGCCAGGTTCGTCAACCGCGACATCGCCGAGCGCCGGCGCCGTGGCGAGCAGTACCCGGTGTTCAGCCTCCTCGCCAGCCAAGGCCCGCGCGGGGTCGCCGACAGTGAGCCCCTGGTCCGGTACATCGAGGAGCACGGCTCGTTCAACTTCTTCGTGTCGAACATCGGCCGGTTCGACTTCCCGGACGCGGCGGGCGGGTTGCGGTTGTCGGGGGCGCAGTTCGTCGGTGGCATCTCGGTCGTGGGCTACTTCGCCTCGTCCGTCAGCACCTGTCACGACCAGCTGTCCTGGAACTTCACCCACATCGACGCGGCGGTGTCGCGGGAGCGGGCCGAGCGCATCGTCGACGACTGCGTCGCGACCGTGCTCGCGGCGGCTGACGCGGTCACGACGACTGCTCAGCCGACTCCGTAGCCGGGTCAGAACGAGCTGGCCAGGACCGGGAGCTCCGGCAGGTCCGCCAGCGGCCGTACCGGCAGGGGCACCACCTCGACGTCGTCGAGAGCGGAGTCCACGGTCAACAGCGCCTGGTGGAACACCTTGAGCTTGGGCGAGGGTTCGAGCCCGAACTCGGTGAGCATGTCGTGCCGCAGGTGGTGGTAGGCCTCCAGAGCCCGGATTCGGTACCCCGACCGGTAGAGCGCGAGCATGTAATGGGCATGCAGGTTCTCGTGGAAGCGGTTGCGGGAAATCAGCACCACGAGCTCGCTGAGGATGTCGCGGTGCATGCCCAACCGCAGCTCCAGCTCTATCCGGTAGTCCTGCATCATCATTCTGGACTGCTCCAGGGCGGCGATCTCGGCCCGGATCCTGACACCCGGCTCCACGTCGTCCACAGGGGACCCCCGCCAAAGACGCAGGGCCTGACGGAAGTACTGCGCGGCCGCGGGGAGAGCACCGCTGTTCATGGCGTCGATTCCGGACCGCCGCAGCCGGTGGTAGACCTCCAGATCCAACCGGCCAGGCTCCACCATGAACCGGTACCCGTTCTGCACCGTCTGCAGAACGGTCTCGGCCACCTCGCCGGTGGTGTGCCCGACGGCTTGGGCCAGCATCCGCCGCAGGTTCAGCACGTAGACCTGTAGCGCCGCGCGGGCGGTCTTGGGCGGCGCGTCCTTCCACAGCTCGTCGATCAGCGCGGACACCGGTACCACTCGCCGTTGGTTGAGCAGCAGCAGCGCCAGCACCGTGGACGGTTTCCGTGCCGTGGGGTTCACCTCGGCGGCGCCGTGGTGGATCGTCAGCGGACCGAGGACCCTGATGTACATCGGCGTGTCCCGGCGTCAGCCGAGTTTGAGGCACACCTGGACACCCTGGTGTACCGGGATCCGCATGGAGAGGTAGCCGTTGTCCGGATCCTCGATGAAGTCGGAGAACTCCTGGTTGAACGCCTGGCCCTGGTAGAGGTCGATGTCGTCGACGATCACGAGCGCCCCGGGCCGTAGCCGGGGGTGCACCAGCTTCAAGATCGGCGCCCGCAGGTCCAGCCACCCGTCCAGCAACACGAGGTCGACCGGACCTGGCAGGTCCCCGAGCGTCTCTCTGGCATCGCCGACCCGCAGGTCGATTAGGTCGCCGAGGCCGGCGGCGTCGAAGCTCGCGCGCGCGCGGCGCGCCTTGTCCGCCTGCAACTCGGTGGTGATCACCTGGCCGCCGCCGTTGTCGCGAACGGCGGAGGCCAGGAACAGCGTCGAGATCCCGAACGAGGTGCCGAACTCCACCACGGTGCGCGCCTTGATGGCCCGGGTGAGCAGGTACAGCAGCTGCCCGCCCTCCCGGGACACCGACATGATGAGGTCCTTGGTCCGCTCGGCAAGGTCCGCGTGGTCGATATCGACGGGGTAGTCACCCCGCATGTCCACACCCGCGTTCGCGAAGGCCGTCATGAGGTCCTGCTGCTCCTCGTCGGCGAACAGGCGGTTCAGCGTCGCGGCTACCGCGTCCGATTCCAACGTCGACGTCATCGTGTTCGCCACTCCTCGGATGTGTAGTTGACGTGCGGTCGTCTCAGACCTGGATGCGGACCGGGCGGCCCCGCCGGTCAGGGGATGAGGACGGTCTTGCCAGGCAGGGTCCCGCTCGCGGCCTGCTGGTGTACGTCGCCCAGGTCCGCGAGCGGACGGCGCTGGGCGACGTCGATCGTGAGGTGCCCGGCATCGACCTGGCTGACCAGCTCGGCGAGCTGGTCAGCGTCGCTGCGGACGAAGACGCCCTGCGTCCGCACGCCACGCTCAGCGCTCTCCGGGGTCGGCGGGACGGTGTTGGCGTACGCGCCGCCGTCGGCGACCAGGCCGATCAGCTTCGTGACGTGATCCTGGTTCTCGTACCAGGCCAGGTTCAGCACGACGTCGAACCGCTGCCCGGCCACCGCCTCCCAGGCTGGGCTCTCGGTGTGGTCGATGACGTGGGCCGCGCCCTGGGCCTGGACGCGGTCGCGGCTGCGCGGGCTGGCGGTCGCGGTCACGCTGGCGCCGGCCCGAGCCGCGAGCTGGATCGCGTAGCCGCCCACCGCGCCGCCGGCGCCGTTGATCAAGATGCTCTGGTCGGCCTTCAGGCCCGCGTGCTCGAACAGCGCCTGCCGCGCGGTCAGCGCGACCGACGGCAACCCGGCGGCGTCGGCCAGGTCGATCGTGTGGGGGGCGGCGGCCAGGGTTTCGACGGGCACGGCGACGTACTCCGCGCCCGCCCCGGCCACCGGGATGGGCAGGAAGCCCACGGCCGCGTCACCGATGTTCCAGCCGGTCACGCCATCACCGATCTCGTCGACGACGCCCGACACGTCGTAGCACGGGGTGTACGGGAGCGTCAGCGGGAAGGCGGCGGTCAGGTTGCCGGCGCGAATCGAGGCGTCCACGGGGTTGAACGCGGCGCCCGCCACCCGCAGCACGACCTGACCCGAACCAGCCGTCGGGCGGTCGACGTCCTCGTGGACGATGACGTCCTCGGAGCCGTAGGAGTGGAAACGCGCTGCCTTCATGAGGTCTCCCTACCTTTGCTTCAAAGTCGAAGCATCACTGTAATGTACTTTGACTTCGAAGCAAAGTGCGCCCACGGCGCGTTACTTCCGATTCGAAGCAGTTACCCTCCATGGTGTGACGGAACCCGACGTGCTCGGCCCCCGGCAACTGGAGGTCTACTTCGCGTTGATGGAGTCCGTCAGCATGCTCCAGCACGCCGTCGTGCAGCAGCTGCGTGTCGAGGGAGACATCAGCTACGTGCAGTTCCAGCTCATGGCTCGCCTTGTCGCCGCCAACGGCCAGCTGACCATGACACAGCTCGCCGACGGTGTCGTCTACAGCCGAAGCGGCCTGACCTACCAGGCCAGCCTGCTGGAGAAAGCGGGCCTCATCACTCGGGTATCCAGTCCCGACGACGAGCGTGCCACCCTTGTCGGCATCACCGACGCCGGCTCGGCCCTCGTCGGACGCGTGCTGCCCGGTCACGTCCAGGTCACCCGCCGGCTGCTGTTCGAGCCGCTGTCCAATGAGGACCTGAAACACCTGGAAGACATCATGACCCGGGTGCGTGACCACATGCGTGCACTGCCGCCCCGGTCCGCCGGTCCGCGCAGGCGCCGGGCGGCTCCGGCGCCCGGTATCCAGTCCGGGCCTCGTGACCACGAACCGTGACACCGGTACGTGCGCGGCCCCCATCAGCGCGCACGGGCGGGGAAGCGCAGCGGCAGCTCGTTCGGGCCGCGGATCCCGGTCGGCGGCCGCCAGCTGACCTCGCCGGCGATCGCCGGGGGCTCCAGTCGCTCGGCGAGCGCGGGCAGCGCCTCGGCGATCTCGGTCCGGGCGAGCGGGGCGCCCAGGCAGTAGTGCGGACCAGCGCCGAACAGCAACGGTGACGCGGCGTTGGTGCGCGTGATGTCGAACGTGTCGCCGCGGTCGAACGCCCGCGGGTCGCGCTGCGCGGTCTGGACGCACATCGTCATGAAGGCACCCTTCGTGACCTGCAGGCCTCGGTACTCGAAGTCCTCGGCCGCGCATCGGTAGATGATCGGCGTCGACGGGACCCAGCGGATCAGCTCCTCGACCGCCGTGGTCGCCAGCTCCGGACGCTGGGCGAGCAACTCCCACTGGTCGGGATGCTCGGCGAAGACGACCATTGCGTTGGACAGCTGGTGGCAGGTGGTGTCGTGTGCGGCGAACACCAGCGTGACCAGGAGGTTGCGCAGCTCCTCCGCGCTGACCGTGCCCTCGGTACGTTGCGCGGTGGCCAGCGTCGAGATCAAGTCATCGCCGGGGTTGTCAGCCTTCTCCGCCACGAGCGCGGAGATGTAGCCGTTCAGGCCGACCACGGCCTTCTCCACACGGGCGACGATGTCACCGCCGTGCACCATGGCGAAGACGAGGCCGATGTCGTTGGTCCACACCCGGAAGGTGTCGTAGTCCGCGTTCGGCACGCCGAGCAGCTTGCACATGACCGCCAGCGGCAGCGGGTCGGCGAAGCTCGCCACGAACTCGCACGTCCCGGCTGCGCCCATCTGGTCGGCCATGCGCTCGGCCTCGGCGCGGACGAACGGCTGTACCTCGCTCACCATGCGCGGGGTGAACGCCTTGGACACCAGGCCGCGCAGCCGGCGGTGGCTCTCCCCGTCGTGATTGTTGATCATCGGCACGAACCAGTCGTAGATCGGCCCGCTGACCACGCCGCTCTGTTCCATGAAGCCCCGGCCGTTGTGGTCGAGCCTGCGGTCGCGCAGGAGCTCCTGGGCCTCCTCGTAGCGCAGCACGAGCAGGCCGATCGGGCTGTCGGCGTACCAACTCTGCTCCTGCGCCGCCATGGCCTCGGGACCGGAGAAGTCGAACGCCGGGTCGAGAACGTTGAGGAACGGCACATCCGCGGTCGTGGAAACGGTCGGACTCACCACTGTGCAGCCTCCTTTGCAGGTCGCGCTTCTGACTTGTCGGCCGCGGGGACCGCCGCCAGCGGCCGCGCGGAGTCGGGTCTGGTCGACGGTGGCGTCATGAGGAACCCAGCGGCCCGAACCGTCTCGGCCACCCACACCGCGTCCCGAGCCCACGCGCGGCTGGTGGCCGCGCCGATCCGCCGCCGCAGCCGGGCCCGGCGCAGCCTTCCGGCGGTCTCGTCGAGTGCCTCGGCGACCATGACGTGGGTGAAACGGAACCAGCCGAGCCGCTCCTCGTCCTCCTCCACCAGCCCCGCCGCGATCGCGGTGTCGAGGATCTCCAGCGCCTCGTCGATCTCGATCGACAGGACCTCGGCGACGACCTCGATGACGAAGTGCCTGCCCACGGCGGCGGCCACGGACAGCACCTCGGCCGCGGGGTGCGGCAACCGCGCGATGCGCCGCAGCGCCACCTCCCGCACCGGGGCCGGCACCGGCGTCGCATACGGGTCGTCCAGGCCGTCCTCACCGCGCAGCTCCTTGACGAGCTCCCGCAGGAAGAACGGGTTGCCCTCGGTCCGGTCGCGAAGCCCCTCCGCGGTGTGCTCGCCCACCTTCCGGCGAACGAGGACGCTCGCCAAGGTCCGCGTCTCCTGAACGCTCAGTCCCTTGAGGTCGATACGGGTCGTCTCCCGGTGAGCCAGGGCGGCCACGGTCTCGACGAGGTTCTCGGCCTCGTCCGACCGGTAGGACACGACCAGGAGCAGCCTGCTCGCGGGCAACGACTCGGCCAGGTGGGCCAGCAGCCGCAGCGAGCTCGAGTCCGCCCGGTGCAGGTGGTCCAGCACCACCATCAGCGGGCTGAGCTGGGACAACTCGGTCAGGTACGCCACGACCGCCTCGAATCGCCGCAGCAAGACACCGGTGGCGTCCGCGCCGTCGGCGGCTCGCCCGGCTTCGCCGTCGAGCAGCCCGGCCACCGGTCCCGGGACGGGGCGGCGCGGGAACGCGTTGCCCGCCGCCCGCAGCACCTGTTCCCAGAGCCACAACGGCGGCGCGGAGACGTGTTCAGGGCAGGTACCCCAGAGCACCGGCGTGTCCATCAGCTCGGTGAACCGCCGCAGCAGGCTGGTCTTGCCGATGTCCGGCTCGCCGGACACCAGCACGACCTGTCCCCGTCCCGCCTCGGCGGCCGCCAGCGCCTCGGTCAGCGGTCGCAGCGCCGTCTCGCGGCCGACGAAGACCGCGCCGTCGGAGGACTCGGGCTTCGGTGGCGCGGCGGGGTCTCGTGCCTGCGGGATGAACACCGGCTCGTCCGCCGCGGCTGTGGTCTCCGCGGCGGAGATCGGGCGCCAGTCCAGGTTCGGTGCCTGGTTGAGGATCTCGCGCTTGAGATGCTGGAGCGCGGGCCTGGGGTCGAGGCCCAGCTCGTCGGTCAGCCGCGTCTGGATGGTCCGCAGCACCTCCAGCGCCTCGGCTTGCCGCCCGGAGCGGTACAGCGCCAGGCTCAGCAGCTCGCATCCGTACTCACGCAACGGGTTCGCTTTCATGAACGCACCGAGCTCGGCCACCGCGACCTCGTGCGCTCCCACGGCCAGCAGCGCCGCGCCGCGCATCTCGACGACCGCCAGCCGCAGTTCCTCCAGCCGCGCCACCTCGGGAAGCACGCACGGGGCGTGGGCCACCTCCGGATAGGCATGGCCGCGCCACAGCGCCAGTCCCGCCTCGAACTCGCGCAATGCCTGCTGCGGGTCCTCGCGGTCCCACGCCTGCCACCCCGCCGCGGCGTGGTCGCCGAACAAGCGGACATCGACGTCGACGGACCCCGCGTCGAGCAGGTAGCCGCCGGGACAAGTTCGCAACACGGTGGCCGGTGTCCGCGGCGCGCGGCCCGGCTCCAGCAGCTTGCGCAGGTTGGCCACGTAAGCGTGGAGCGAGGCCATGGCCGACGGCGGTGGGTGCCCCGTCCACAGTGCCTCCAGCATCACGTCGACAGTCACCGGCTGGCCCGCCTGGCTCGCCAAGAGGGCCAGTAGTGCTCGTTGTTTGGGTGCCCCCACATCCACCTGACGGCCGGCGATGGTCGCTTCCACTGGGCCCAGTGCGCGGAGTTCGACGGTGGTCTGCACGTCTCTTCGCTGAGTCCTGGCCCAGCGGACCGGGCCAGGCGGGACACGACGCGATGCCCCGACGACTGCTGCGTCTGTCATATGGAGTTCTTCCCGGATCTCGGTGAAGCGCTCGGTGCGTGCTCAATCGGCGCTGGTTCCGGGCGCTGGCGCCCGGTGGACATGCGGCGGTGGGTTCGCCCGCTCGCCCGGCAAGTACGCCTCCCGACCGCCCAGGACACCGGCGTGGACCACGCGATTTATCGCGGGCCTGGCGGGAGGTCACCTACAATTAGCCACCCCAGTTGAGCCTCGGTGAGTCGAGGATATGAACGGCCGCTTAAAAAGCCCTTAAAGACGTCTAACCACCCGATTTTGCGTGGCCGAATACTGCTGACAGCGGAGCGCGGATCGGCCGGATAGGCGCGTAGACTGCGGGATATGGCCGCTGACCGAGGTCGGGTCACCCCGCAGTGAAGCCGTCAAATTGGCGTTAAGTCCAAGTTTCGGATTCCTGTGCGACAATTCGACGGAAAGAAGTGGTTGTGGTGTGCCTCCGGAAATAGGGGAATTGGATGAGCTCGGGGCGATTGGGCCGAGTGCTGATCATCGGTGCCGGTATCGCGGGTACCTCGGCCTCGATCACTCTGCGTCGCAGCGGCGTCGAGGTCGATCTGATCGACATCAACGACGAATGGAAGGCGACCGGGGCCGGTCTGACGATCACCGGACCGACACTGCGTGCGTTCCGGCAGCTCGGCGTGTACGACGAGGTCGCCGCGCACGGGTACGTCGGCGAGGGCATCCGCGTCTGCGCGGTCGACGGCACGCCCATCCGGGATGTGCCGACGTGGGTGCCGCCGGAGGCGCGAGTGTGCGGCTCGGGCGGGATCGCCCGGCCGGTGCTGCACGACATCCTCGCGTCGCGGATGCGTGAGGTGAGTGTGTGGCCGCGCCTTGGTGTGGCCGTCGACAGGCTCGTCCAGGATGAAGAGGGTGTCGAGGTCACCTTCGACGACGGCGCGACCGAGCGGTACAGCATGGTCGTCGGGGCGGATGGGATCTTCTCGCGCACGCGCGACCAGATCCTCCCCGCGGCGCCGGGGCCCGAGTACACCGGGCAGAGTGTGTGGCGCATGTTCGTCTCGCGCCCGCCCGACGTCGACCGTCGCCACTACTTCCTCGGTGGCCAGGTCAAGGTCGGGTGGACGCCGGTGTCGGCGACCCAGATGTATCTGTTCGTGGTCGAGCGGACGCCGCGAGTGGTGCGCCAGCGGCATGAGCTGCCGGCGGGCCTGGTCGAGTTGCTCGAGCCGTATGGCGGATACGTGCGGCAGTTCCGGGAGTCGATCACCGAGGACACCGAGATCGCGTTCCGTCCGTTGGAGTCGTTCTACCTGCCCAGCCCGTGGTATTCCGGGCGGGTGATCCTCATCGGTGACGCCGCCCATCCCACGACACCGCAGCTGGCCTCCGGAGCGGGTATCGCGGTAGAGGACGCTTTGGTGCTCGCCGAGGAGTTCGCCGCTCGCGGCTCTGTCGCCGAGACGTTCACCGCGTTCGCCGCCCGGCGCGAGGAGCGGTGCCGGTTCGTCGTGGAGAGCTCGATAGAGATCGGCCGGCTCGAACAGCTGCAGGCACCACCGGCGGCCCAGACGGCGGTCGTGGAGCGCGCGCTGGCCAAGTTGGCCGAGCCGGTCTGACGGGTCCCAACAGCGGGAGGGTGCGCCACGAACACGCCGGAGGCCAGCTGCCGCGGGGCGTCATCAGAGCGGATTCGCCGCGAGCCAGGTGGCTCGCTCGATCCATGGGCCTTCGCCGAACTTGGCGGCTTGGATGGGGGGATCGCCGCCGAAGAGCTCGCGGAGCATCGCGGTCTCGGTGGCGGCGTTGCCCGCCGACCGGACGAACTCGATGAAGATCAGGTCGTTGGCGGTGGCGGTGGTGTTGTGCAGCGACTGGTAGTCCAGCACGGCGTCCGCGGCATAGCGTTTCGCGGGGGCGTAGATGTCCGTGCGGCCCGACGGCGCGGTGATCAGGTCGGACTTCTGTTCCACCCACCGGGTGTAGTGCGGCGGCGTGGTCGAGGCGCGCGGGATGGGGGATCCTGACCTTGCCGAGCTGCCGCGCGACGGGTACGAAGAGCCGCTCGCTCAGCGCTCCGCGCAGGTTGTTGATCCACGCCGTCTTGAACGTGAACCCGGGCTGGCGCAGGAGTTTGTTCGAACCGGGTGAGCAGGTCTCGCCGCTCCGCGTGAGTGCGGGCCTGGTAGTCGCCGACCCGCAGGGCCACGTCGGCGATCCTCCGCCGTGCCTCGTCCGCGATTGTCCACACGGAACCGTCACGAACCAGTCGCTTGGGTGGGTCGGTGCTGCCGGCGCGCTGGCGTAGCACGTACTCGCCGTCGGGACCCGGCACGTAGTGGCCCGGGGGAGCAGGGCGTCCCGATGTCGGCGGCCCTGGACAGGGGCATTCCCCGGGCTGGCCTTACCTACATTCGGCTTAGATAACAGGATGGTCACGGCCCTGGCCATCCCGTGCTCGGGCCGGTGGTCGTCCATGGATGATCTCAGCGGAGTCGGGGAGAGGTTGTCGCATGCATCCGTGGGGACTGTCGGGGCCGGGTTTTCTCTGGCTGTACATCGCCGGCCTGGTGATCGGGCTCGCCGTGGCGATCGGGGCGCGGATGAGAGCGCGCCGGCCCCGGCTGGTCGAGCCGCCCGCCGCGTTGGACGCCGCCGAGCTGGGGTTCCTCGGTGGCGGCCCGGAGAACGCGGTCCAGGTCGCGGTCGTCCGGCTGTTCGAGTCGGGGGTCGTGCGGGCGAACCGGAGCGGTCAGCTGTCCGCGGCCTCGTCTGCAAAGCCGACCGGTCAGCCGCTCGACGACGCGGTGCTGGGCGAGCTCACCAAGCCGCGCATGGTGACCGCGCTGAGCCGGCGGACCGCGGTCAAGAACGCGACCACCGCGATCGGCGATTCGCTGGTCCGACGCGGCCTTTTGGTCCCGCCGGTGAAGGCCCTCCGCGCGCGGCGGCTCGGACCGCTCGTGCTGTACGTCGTGTTCGCGGTCGGCGTCGTGCGCTGGATCAACGGGATGGACAACAACCTGCCAGTCGGCTACCTCACCGTCCTGCTCGCGGTGACCGGCATCTCGCTGGTCTGTCTGAACGTACGCACCCTGTCGGTCCCGAAGGCCCGCACCGTCCACGGCGACCGCGCGGTGGCCGCGGTCCGGGCGAAGGGATCTGACGCCGACCCGGCGGAGCGGGTGGCCGTGTCCGGGCCACGCGCGCACCCGGACGCCGGCCTGTCCTTCGCCCTGACCCACTCGACACCCGGGCGCGTGCCGCCCGCCTGGAGCTACGCGTCCGCCGGCTCGTTCAACACCTACGTCCCCACGGCGGCGTTCGCCGGGTCGTCGTCCGGCGGCGGGTACGACGGCTCCAGCAGCTACTCGTGCAGCAGCAGTTCCAGCGGTTCGTCCTGCGGCGGTGGTGGCGGCTGCGGCGGCGGGTCCTCCTGACCGGGGCGAGTTCGGCGATGGTGGAGTCGCAAGCCCCGCGGCTGGGGATCGGGATCGGGTGGCGACCCGAGATCGACCTGACCGTCGAGCGGCTGCCCGGCCTCGACTTCGTCGAGGTGCTGGCGGAGAACGTGCGTGCCGACCCGCTACCGGAGTCGCTGGCCGTGTTGCGGGAGCGCGGGATCCCGATCGTCGCGCACGCGGTGTCGCTGTCCCTGGGCGGGGCCGAGCCGCTCGACCGCGCTCGGGTCGCGCACCTCGCCGCGGTCGCGGCGGCGGTGGACGCGCCGCTGGTCAGCGAGCACGTCGCGTTCACCCGCGCCGGCGGGCTGGACTCCGGGCACCTCCTGCCGGTGCCCCGGACCAGGGACGCGCTGAACGTGCTGGTGGACAACGTGCGGCGAGCACAGGCGGACCTGCCGGTTCCACTCGCGCTGGAGAACGTCGCGGCGCTGTTCGAGTGGCCGGACAACGAGCTGACCGAGGGCGAGTTCCTCGCCGAGCTGGTCGAGCGGACCGGCTGCCGGCTGCTGGTCGACGTGGCGAACCTGTACGCCAACGCGGTCAACGTCGGAACCCGACCGGAGACGTTCCTGGACGAGCTGCCGCTTGATCGGCTCGCCTACGTGCACGTGGCGGGCGGCGTCAGCCACGACGGCATCTACCACGACACCCACGCACACGCGGTGCCGCCGCAGGTGTTGGACCTGCTCGGCGCGTTGTGCGCCAGGGCCGACCCGCCCGGTGTGCTGCTGGAGCGCGACGACGACTACCCGGCGGACGCCGACCTGGCCGTGGAGCTGGCCGCGATCCGCGCGGTCGTCGATGGCGGGGCCCCGTGACCGCGCGGGACGACCTCGCGGCGCGGCAGCTCGCCCTGGTGCGCGCACTGCTCGCCGGCGGACCCGTACCGGCCGGGTTCGACGCGCGCCGGCTCGGCGTGGAGGCGGCCGCGCTGGGGGCCAAGCGCCGTACCGTCACCGCGCAGCTGCGCCCCGATCTCGCCGACCGGCTCGGGCCGCGGTTCGGCCCGCTGTTCGACGAGTGGGCGGTCGAGCACCCGAAGCGCGCGGACACCTCGTTTCGCGCCGACCTGGACGGGTTCGAGTCATGGCTGTACGCCACGGGCCACCTGCAGCGGCCCGCTCCGCGTCGGCGATGGTGGCGCACAGCGTCTTGAGGCAGGCCCGGCCGGTGGCCGGGTCATGGCGTGTACCGAACCATCGACTCGGCTACGCAGGCGCGTACGCCGGTGCCCTCGACCTCCACGATGGTGCGCAGGGTCGCCAGCTTGCCCGGCGGCTTGTCGACGACGTCGAGCAGCTCGACGCCGGCCCGCACCCGGGAGCCGACCGGAACCGCGGACAGGAAGCGCACCTTCTCCAGCCCGTAGTTGATGCCCATGCGGACGCCGTCCACCCGGTAGACGTCCCGGCTGAGCACGGGGATCAGGGACAGGGTGAGGTAACCGTGGGCGATCGTGGTGCCGAAGGGCCCGTCCTTGGCCCGCTCGGGGTCGACGTGGATCCACTGGTGGTCACCGGTGGCGTCGGCGAACGTGTCGACCCGTTCCTGGGTAAGCTCGACCCACGCGCCGGTGCCCAGGTGCTCGCCCTTGGCGGCGGCGAGCTCGTCGAGGTTCGCGAACACCCGCATGCCGGGCTCAGCCGGCCGCGGCGAACTCGGCCAGGACGCCGTCCCACAACGCGATGCGTGCCTGGATCGCCGCGACGCCCACCCGCTCGGCCCCGGCCTCCCGCGCCGGGTCGCCGCCGCACAGGTCGGCCAGCAGGCGCAGCGCCAGCGGGCCGTGCTCGTCGTGGTCGAGCGCGATGTGCCGGTCCAGGTAGTGGCGGAACACCGGGGCGTTCGCCAGCACACCGTCCACATTGGCGCGAACCTCGGTGAACACGTCCGGCAGCAGGTTCTCCCGGCCGTGACAGAACGAGGACGCCACCTCGTGCGGCTCGCCCGACAAGGCGACGTCCAGCGTGTGGCTCACGAACTCCCGCACGCTGTCCGGGATCGACGGATGCTTCAGCGCGGCGGCCGGGCTGATCCCGTCGGCCAGCGCGGCGAGGAAACCGTCGATCGGCCCCGTGTCGGCACCGATCTCCGTCATCGCGCGCCGGTAGAGCTCGAAGTGGCTGACGTAGCCACCGTCGAGGTCCTCGTCGGTCTCCTCGGCGAGCACGATCTCCATGATGAACCGGCCGTGCTCGGCATGCCCCTTCGGCCGCCACGGCAGGGTCACGGTGGTGACCTCGGTCTGCAGGCGCTTGAGCAGGGTGAAGAAGTCCCACACGGCGAACACGTGGTGCTTCATGAAGGTCCGCAGCCGGTCCTCGGTGTCGATGCGCGAGTAGAGCGGGTGGGCGACCAGCCTGGCCCGTTCGGTCTCGAATTCGGTGGGTGCGGTCACGTGTCTCCTCCTCAGTGGGGTGAAGTCTGGGGCAGCGGGCGGGCGGTGGCCGCGAGCGCGGCGCGCCACCAGGCGAACGGCCTGCCCGCGTATTCCGGCAGCGACGGACCCTCGACCTGCCGCAGCCCGTGCAGCGCGTTGGCCGTCCACGCCGGACGGTCAGGCAGCTCGTCGACCGCACACGGCCCGCGCCGCAGCGGGATCCCGTGCTGCCGGGCGATGTCCTCGACGAGGGTCACGGTCACCGACGGCAGTGCCGGGCCGATGGGCCGGCACAAGGCGCCGTCCTGCCACCACAACAGTGCCGCGTGCGCGCTCTCCAGCGCGGTGCCGCCGGGTGCCCACAGCACGGCGTCGTCGGCGCCGGCGTGGATGGCGCGCTCACGCAGTGCCGCGAGCGCACCGAGGTCCGGCCCCTTCACGCCGGGCAGGCGGCGTGGATCCGGCTCGGGCGGCACCCACAGCCTGGTTGTCGCGGCTCGGCGTGGGGCCGGCCGCACCCACAGCGCGAGCCGCTGGCCGGGCCACGCCTCGACGCGCGGGAACCACGAGCCGCGGTCCGGCAGCCGGGCGGGCACCGCGGCGAGGAAGTCGTCGACCGCGGCCGCCGGGACACCCGCGGTGCCGGTCGCGGCCGCGCGAAACCGGCCGAAGTGGCGGTCGAGCCCGCGCACGGCGCCGCCCTCGACCAGCCAGGAGTCGACCACCAGTGGAGCCTCGGCCGGCGGCGTGCCGTCGACCCACGTGCCGGCTGTCCGGAACTCGCGCATGGCGTCCACTCAGGACACCTCGTGCGGCACGCCGCCCGGGAACCGCCGGTCGAGGAGGCGCAGCAAGGGGGCCGCCTTGACGGCCGTCTCCGCGAACTCCTCCGACGCGTCGGACAGCGCCACGATCGCGCCCCCGGTGCCGTACTCGACCCGGTCCGGCGCCACCACGAGCGTGCGGATCACGATGCTCAGATCGGCCGCGCCGGTCAGCGAGAAGTAGCCGAGCGCGCCGGCATACACGCCCCGCGGACCTGCCTCGAGCTCGTCGATGAGCTGCATGGTGCGGATCTTCGGCGCGCCGGTCATCGACCCGCCGGGGAACGCCGCCCGCACGCACCGCACGGCGGAGGAGTCCGGTCGCAACTCCGCCCGGACCGTCGACACGAGCTGGTGCACGGTGGCGTAGCTCTCGACGTCGAACAGCTTCTCGACGCGTACCGAGCCAACCTGCGCGCACGTGCTGAGATCGTTGCGCACGAGGTCGACGATCATCAGGTTCTCGGCACGGTCCTTGACGTTGCCGAGAAGGTCCCGCCGCAGCCGTTCGTCCTCCTCGGCCACCGCGGACCGCGGCCGGGTGCCCTTGATCGGCTTGGACTCGACGATGCCGTCGCCGGCGACTCGCAGGAACCGCTCGGGTGAGGTCGACAGCACCGACAGGAGCCCCAACCGCAGCAACGCGGCGAACGGCGCCGGGTTGTCGGCGCGCAGCCGCCGGTAGGCCTGCCAGGGGTCGAGCTTCCCGGTCGCGCTGAGCATGTTGGTCAGGCAGACCTCGTAGGTCTCGCCCGCGTCGATCTCCCGCCGGCAGCGGTCGATCAGCGCGAGGTAGCGCTCCTTGTCGTGGCGCGGCACCAGCTCGCCGATCTCCCCGACGTCGCCGGCCCGCGTGGGTGGCGGCGCGTCGACGAGCGAGGCCAGCCGCTCGCCGGTCTCGGTCAGCCAGCGCTGCGCTCCTGCCTCGTGCGCGTCGTCGGTCAGGGCAAGCAGGTACACCGCGTGCTCGTGGTGGTCGAACGCGATGGCCCGGTCGGCGAACAGCATCGCCGCGTCGGGGTTGTCCGACCGGTGCGTGCGGTCGCCACCGCACTCGGCCTTCAGCTCGTAGCCGAGGTAGCCGACCCACCCGAGCGCGAAGTCGAACGGGAGATCGGGCGCCGGTATCCGATGTGCGGCGAGGTCCTCGTCCAGCCAGTCGAAGAAGGAACCGTGCCGGATCGTCACGCCGTGGGCCGACTCGACGGTGGTCCGCTGCTCCCAGACGTTCGCGGTGGCCACCCTGGCCAGTGGCCCCGCGGCGTCGCCCATGAAGGAGAACCGGCCGTGCGGTGCCCCCGACCGGGAGCTGTCGAGCCAGAACGAGTAGGCGGAGTCGCGGTAACAGGCGTCGAAGACCACCTCCGGGTCGAGCGCGAGGTCGAACCGGAGGTGCCGCACCCGCAGCCCGGCGGCGGTTTCCGGCCGGGTTCGCGGTGGGGCGGCCGCGGGCCGCATCGCCGCGGGGCGCACCCGACGGTCGCGCTCGGCATTCCAGCGGCGGCTCAGCTCGGTGAAGTTGGCGAGCAACCGGTGCCCGTGCTCGGTGCAGATCGACTCGGGGTGGAACTGCACGCCCCACAGCGGCCGGGTGCGGTGCCGCACGGCCATCAGCACCTCGTCCGCGCTGTGCGCGATCGCCTCGAGCTCCGCGGGCAGGCCGGTGACCGCGAGCGAGTGGTACCGCACCGCGTCGAACGGCGACGGCAGGCCGGCGAGGATGTCGGCGCCGGTGTGCCACACGCCGGACGTCCGCCCGTGCCGGACCTCCGGCGCGGGGCCGACCGTCGCGCCGAGCTCGTGGCAGATGCCCTGGTGGCCGAGGCACACGCCGAGCACCGGCAGCCGGCCGGCGCGGATCACCTCGGCGCAGAAGCCGAAGTCCGCCACCCGCCGTGGTGTGCCGGGGCCCGGCGAGAGCACCACGTTGTCGAAGTGGTCCAGCTCGTCGAGGGTGAGCGCCGGGTCGTCGTTGCGTGCCACCACCGGCTCGGCACCGGTCACCTCGGCGAGGTAGTGCGCGAGGTTGTAGGTGAACGAGTCGTAGTTGTCGATGACAAGGGTTCGCATCTGGCACCTCACGATGGTGGGGTCGGTCAGAGCAGTTCGGTGAACCGGCGCACCACGTCGACGGCCTGCGCGGGATTCAGCCGCGGGTCGCAGGCGGACCGGTAGCGCAAGGGGACGGGGTCGCCCGCGGGTACGCACTCGACGACGTCGTCGGGGGTGAGCTCCAGATGGATGCCGCCCGGCCACTGCCCGCAGGCCCGGACGGTCCGTACGAAGGACTCGATCTCCGCCAGGATCGCGGGGAGCAGCCTGGTCTTCGTGCCGTTCGCCGTCCGGACCGTGTTGCCGTGCATGGGATCGCAGAACCACACCACGGGTGCGCCCGCCGTGGACACCCGCTCGACCAGGTCCGGCAGGACCCGGTCCACCAGGCCGGCGCCGAGGCGCGCGATGAACACCAGCCGCCCGGGCACCCCGTGCGGGTTCAGCCGCCGCGACAGCAGCGCCGCCTCGTCCGGCGCCATGCCGGGGCCGACCTTCACGCCGACGCCGTTGGCCACCCGGGCGGCGAGCTCGACGTGCGGACCGAACGGGTCGCGGGTCCGGTCGCCGATCCACAGGAAATGGCCGGAGGAGGCGAAGTCCACCGAGGATGCCGCACGCACCAGCGGCACCTCGTAGTCGTGCAGCAGCGCCTCGTGGGAGGTGTAGATCCGGCAGAGGTCCGCGCGGCCCGCGTTGATCCTGGCCAGTTCGGCGAGCGTGCGCCGCGCGCTGTCGTAGGCACGCAGCAACCGCGTCGGGTCGGGCTCGCGGTCGGTCACCGCCGGACCGTTCACCGCGTCCCCGCGGTAGCTCGGCACGGTCGTGCCGTCCGCCAGCACCTCCCGGTCGGACGAGCGAGGCTTGGCGTACTGGCCGGCGATTCGGCCGAGCCGCACCGCCCGCAGCCCGGTCGACTCGGTGACCAGGCCGGCGAGGGAGTCGAGCTGACTCGCCTTCGCGCGGACGGCCGCCGGCGCCGCGTCGGCGAAGCGTTCGGCGCAGTCGCCACCGTGGACGACCACGGCGTTGCGCGCGGCGACCGTGGCCAGCACGGCGGCGAACCGCAGTACCTGTCCCGCGTCCACCAGCGGCGAGCGGGTGACCAGCTCGGCGCGCACCGGCCGCACGAGTCCGGGGTCGGGCCAGGCCGGCTGCTGGGGGACCGATCCCTGCGACTCCACCGCGGCGGCGCGCGTCACGATGCGGGCTCGCGGGGACGCTTCAGCTCGGCGAAGCCAGGGGTCTCGGCCATGACGCACAACGCGTCCCACAGCCGCCCGGCCGCCTCCCCGGCCGGGGCCTCGGACAGGACGGGCCCGAAGAACGCGGTGGGGAAGCCGTCGACCGCGCCAGCTGTCCGTCGCATGTGGACCATCGGGGTGCCGGCGGCGTCCGCCGCGGGCTCCACGCCGGCGGCGTGGCTCGCCCGCACCGCCGCGTCGTGCTCCGGCTCGCGGGCGGCGTCGGCCAGCACCTCGTCCAGCCCCGCGTCGGCGAGCGCGCCGCGCAGCATGCCCTGCCCCCATCCCTCACGCCGCTCGTGCACGCGCTCGGCCATGGCGAGGTACAGCGGGCGCAGTACCTCGTCGCCGTGCTTCGCGGCCGCCGCGGCGCACACGCGCACCGGTCCCCAGCCCCGTCTGGCGAGGAACTGGTACCACTTGTCGACGTCTTCGCGGCCCTCGTTGAGCACCGCGAGGCTCATCAACCGGAACCCCACCGGCACCCGGCGGACCCGCTCCACCTCGAGCAGCCAGCGCGCGGTCTGCCATGCCCAGGGACACAGCGGATCGACCCAGACGTCGACCGCGTACCGCGGCTCACTCATGGCCGCCCTCCGGCACCGGCAGGCGGATCGCGCGGAACCTGCACGCCGTCGCACCGTCGAACTGGCACTCGACGTGCCGCTCCTCGACGGACAGCCCGAGACCCTCGTAGAGCCCGGCCCGGACCTCGATGCTGGCGCACCGGTAGCCGTCCGCGCTTCGTGCGGCGCGCAGCATCTTCGGCACGAAATGGTTGACCACCACGGTCTCCCACTCGTCGGCCCCGTCGGCGGTCCTACCGACGTGGTGGTGCTCGACGGAGACCATGTCGCCGGGCCAGATGGTGTGGTTGATCCGCAGCAGCAATGCGAACAGCTCGTCGATCGGCAGGTCGGCGGGCCGGCGGTCGTACTGGCGCGCGCACCACGCCGCGACCCGCCGGGCGACGAACCGCAGCGCCTCGGTGTTGATCTCGTTGGCGGCCTCCTGACCGAATCGCCGCGCCACGCCCTGGTACCACCGGGCGTCGTGCAGCCACCAGAACCGGTGCAGCGGAACGTCTTCAGCCGCGGGTGCGTCCTCCCGCACGGACTCGGTCACCTTCAGTTCACCGTCCCGGCCATGCGCTCACGCAGAACTCGCTTGCGGACCTTGCCGGTGGCGCCGAACGGGATCTCCGCGTCGTCGACCACGACGACCTGTCGTACGGCCGACGCGACGCCGTGGTCGAGCGCGGCGCGCACCTCGGCGGTGCGGTCGACGTCCGGGTCGGCGTCCGCCGCGAGCTGCAGCAGCACGTCGACCACGGGCCGGTCGCCGGGCGCGCTCGCCACAGCCGTGCAGTCGAGCACGTCCGGGCAGGCGGCCAGCACGCGCTCCTCGATCAGCGCCGTGTACAGCCCCGTCCCGTCCGGAGTGGACACCGAGTCGGTGAGCCGGTCGAGGTGGTAGAAGTAGCCGTCCTCGTCCTCGTACACGACGTCACCGGTGAGCAGCCAGCCGGCGAGGCGGCTGCGGTAGGTGGCGGTGGAGTCGTTCCAGTACCCGGGCGACATGGACGGCGAGCGGACGCCGAGGAGCCCGGGCTCACCGGGCGGCAGCAGGTCACCGGCCGGGCTGAGCACGACCGCCTCCGCGAACGGCTCCGCGCGGCCGACGCACCGGCCGTATCGCTGCGTGCCGTGGTGATGCCTGATGGACAGGACCGGCTGCCCGAGCTCGGAGGAGCCGAAGTTGTCCGAGAACACGGATCCGTCGGTCCACTGCAGACCCTTCGCGGTGGCGATCCGGTGCCGGCCGAAGGCGATCAGCTTGCGGATGTGTGTCTCGTGGGCGCAGTCCCCGACGTTCCACCACAGCGTCACCGACTCGAGGTCCCCGGCGGGGATGTCCATCCTGGCGAGCTCCGCCCAGGTGACCGCGAACCCGAGCACCGTGCCGGGCCGCCACCGCCGGATCGCGTCCAATGTGTACTGCCCGTCCTGCCTCGACAGGAGGAGCAGCTCGGACAGGGAGCCGAGGGCGAAGTTGAGGATGGACAGCGTCGAGTTGTGCGGGACCGGCAGGGCGGACAGCGAGCGTTCCGATCCCTGTGCCCTCGGCCGTCGCAGCCGGTGGCGGACCACGGCGAACTGGCTGTCGTGCGTCGCGGTGATCGGCTTGGGCGGGCCGGTCGTGCCGGACGAGTGGGTGATCGCGACCGGGTCGGTGGGGTGGTGCCGGTACGCCGGCGGAGCGTCCTGCGGCCGGCCGCTGCCCACCGCCTCCGTGTCGAACCGCGCCAGGTCAGGCAGGTGACCGGCGAGCCGCTCGCGGTGTTCCCGGTCGGCCAGGACCGCCGTGGCGTCGAGCCGGCCGATGTAGACGGCCGCGGTCGCGCCGTCCAGGTTTCCGTTCACCAGTGCGGGAATCGCACCGAGCCGGGCGAGCGCAAGGTAGCCGAGCACGATGTCCGCGGCGTCGGTGGCGTAGACGGCCACCGGATCCCGTGGCCGGACGCCGCGGGAATGCAGCCAGGCCTCGCGTGCCCGCACCCGCTGGACCAACGCGCCGAGTGGCAACGAACGCCACGCCGGATGGCCGTCCACCTCGGTGTCGAACGTCAGGGTCGGCGCGTCCAGCGGTGCGCCGTGTTCGAGCAGGGCGCCGAGCACGTTCCCGGCACCGGCCGCCGGGTCGGCCGCCAACCCGGCGCGAATGGACGAAGTGCTCACGGCCGCTCCTCCAGGCTTGTTCCGGTCACCAACATCGCGGCGGCGCGATCCCGGTCGCCGCTCGCTTCCGCCTGCTCGACGACCAGTACCAGCACGTGGTCCGCGTCCCCGTCGCCGATCAGCTCGGCCGCGTAGTCCAGCGCGGTGTCGGCCAGCGACGACGGCCCGGCCGCGGGATCACCGGGCGGGCTCAGGCACACCACCGGTCCGGCCAGGCCCCAGGTGGCCGCCACATGGCCGACCGCGGCGTTGGGCACCGACTGGAAGAACAGCATGGGAGTCAGCCGCACGCCGCCGTCTACGGCAGCCGCCACCTCGGCCGTGGTGACGTCGTCACCGGCCACGCTGAGCAGCACCACGGCCGTGCGATCTCCGCTTGCCCGGTCCGCCGGCGGCGCACCGTAGTGGCGGCGCAGGCAGCGGGCCGCGACCTCGGCAACCAGCAGGCTGAACGACGACCGGACGAACATCGCCAGCTCCGGCGGTTCCGTGTCCACATCGGACTCCGGCCAGGCCGCCCTGGCGAGCACCGTCACGCGACTGCCGGCCGAGAGCGTCACGCCGCACTCCTCTCCACCAGGAGCGCGGTGTTGGCCCCGCCGAACGCGACGTTCACGCTCAGCGCGTACCGCGGCCGCTGCTCCGCCGGAGCATCGAGCACCAGGTTGAGCGGGCAGTCCGGGTCGGCGCTGAGGAAGCCGGCGTTGACCGGCAACCGGCCCTCGCGCAGCGCGAGCACCGTCGCCACCAGCTCCACCAGACCGGCTGCCTCGAGGGTGTGGCCGTGCACGGATTTCGTGGAGCTCACCGGAACCCGGCCGGCATGCTCGCCGAGCGCGAGCCGTAGCCCCGCCGCCTCCGCCGGGTCGTTGGCCGGGGTCGCGGTGCCGTGCGCGTTGACGTAGCCGACGTCGTCGGGCCCCACCCCGGCCCGCCGCAACGCCGCGGTCACCGCCCGGCCGGTGCCGGTACCGGCCGGCTGCGGGCGGCACGGGTGGTAGGCGTCGCCGGCCCTGCCCCAGCCGGCCAGCCTGGCCAGTGCGGGGATCTCGCGGCGGGTGGCGGCCGGCTCGGCTTCGAGCACCACCGCGGCGACCCCGTCGCCGAGCAGCAACCCGCGCCGCCCGGCGCTGAACGGCCGCACGTGGCCGTCGGCCGCCAGCGCCCGCCCGGAGTCGAACAGCGCGAAGTCGTCCTCGCTCACCAGGTAGCCGGCCGCGACCACCGCGCGGTCTGCCCGGCCTGACGAGATCATCGCGGCGGCGTCGGCCGCCGCCGTGCTCGCCGACACGCAGGCCGTGACGTAGGTGCGCACCGGCCCGCCCAGGCCGGTGCGGCCGGCCAGCGCACCCGCGTGGCCGCCGCCGGCGAGGGCGGCGGAACGTGCCGCCGCGGTCAGCCGCGCGAACTCCGGGTCCCGGTGCGCGGCGAGGAACAGCGGGCACGCCGCCCGGTCGGCGCCGGCGAGCCGTGCGTCGGCGCAGGCGTCCGCGACCACCGTGGCCAGCTCGTCGGACAGCGATCCGGCATCCGGCAGGTGCGCGTCGACGCCCACCCGGTAGCGGGCGGTGTCGAACCTGGACACCGGGCCGAACGCCGACCGGCCGGCGAAGATCCGCTCGGCCAGTGGTGCGGTGCCTCGGCCGGCAGCGGTGGTCACGGCCATGCCGGTGATCGCCACCGGCCGCCCGGTCCCGGGTGGACCGGTCTCAGGTGGACGCGGCATCGGCCAGCCTCTGCCGCAGCACCGCGACCGCGTCGGAGATCGTCCGCACGCCGGCGAACTGGCCGTCGCTGAGGTCGATCGCGACCTCGTACCGCTCCTGAACGGTGTGCAGCAACCAGACGAGATCCAGCGAGTCGAGCCGCTCGTCCACCGCGTCGTGGGCGACGTTCTGTTGCGCGGCAAGGATCGCCACGACCTCGTCGCGGTCCAGCATCGGTCGCTCGTTCATGACTTCGTGGTGCCGGCCTTCGCGAGCTCGGCCCGCTCGGCCATCTCGGTGACGAACTCGCCGAGGGTCTGGCCGGCCGCGCGCTCCATGTCCTCGTCGGCGAACGACGCGCCGTAGGTCTCCTCGACTCGCATGCCGAGCTCGGCGATGACCAGTGACTCGAGGTCGAGCCCCGCCGGGCCGAGCGGGGTGTCGTCGGTGAGGTCGGTGACCCCCTGATTCAGGTCGTTGAGCGTTTCGACGACCAGTGCGCGCAGTTCGTCCTTCACAGCGATGTTTCCTTTGGTTGAGGTTCGTCGGTGCACGCCCGCAGGGCGGGCAGGTCCCGCCTGCGCTTGCCGCTGGAGGTGCGGGGTAACCGCGCAACGAGGTTCAGCCGCGGTCGCTTGAACGGGGCGAGCCGGTTGGTCAGCTCCGCCTCGACGTCGGCCAGCCGCGCGGGGTCCCGGAGCGCGACGTACGCCTCGATCTTCCGGTCGAACACGACGACCGCCTCGCTTACCAGCGGCAGGGCGGCAAGCGTATGTTCCACTTCGGACAGATCGATCCTGGTTCCGCCGACGTTCACCTGGGAGTCCAGGCGCCCGAGCACCCGCACGGCGCCGGCGTCGTCGATCTCGGCGGCATCCCTGGTGTGCAGCCAGCCGTCCACCCAGCGGGCCTCGTCGACCGGGCCGGTGTAGGGGTTCTCCGGGCAGGCCACCAGCAGCTCGCCGCCGTCGAGCCGGACCTCGACGCCGGGCGCGGGCGGTCCGACCGCCGGCCGGTGTGCGCCGGCCACGTCCATGGCGATCAGCCCGACCTCGGTCATCCCGTAGCACTCGCCGACGGGCACGCCGTAACGCTCGGCGAACGCCCCGGGCACCTCGGGGCGGATCACCTCACCCGCCGAGACCACCGCGGCCAGCTGTGGCAGCGGGGCCCGCCCGCCGGTGGCGGCCAAGAGCTCCATGTGCACCGGTACGCCGAGCACGGTGGTCGGTGCGGATCCGGCCGCGATCGCGTCGATGATTCCGTTCGAGGTGAGCTGGTCGGGCACCACCACCTCGGCGCCGGCGTGCAAGCCGTACAACAGGCCGCCGATCAGCCCGTAGGTGTGGATCAGGGAGCCGAGCACGACGATCCGGTCGCCACGACCCGGCATGCCCGGCGTCCGGGCGTAGCGCTCGAGCTCGGCGGCGAGGCCGGCGGCGGTCCGCCCGATCACCTTCGACGGGCCGGTCGAGCCCGAGCTGAGCTGCACCAGTACGTGGCCGCTTTCGGCGGGGCGCCCCGGAAAGCGGTCGATCCTGGTACGCACCTGGTGGTGGCCGAGCAGCGGGCCACCGTACCCGCTCGCCACCGACACCAGCGCCCGCGGCGCCAGCAGCTCGAGTGCCGCGGCCACCTCGTGGTCGGTCAGGCGATGGTCCAGCAGGACCACCTGCGCGCCGGCCCGCCAACCCGCGAGCAGCGTGCACACCAGGGCCGGCGACGGCGGCAGGCGGAGGGCCAGCACGTCGCCGGGCCCCACGCTCACCTCCGCCTCGGCGGCGGCGACATCACTGCGCAGGGCGTCCAGACTCATCGCCGAACCAAGGCGTAGCGGGGCCCCGCCCGCGTTGCCGAGCAACACGTCGTCGACGAGTTCGCGACCATCCATCAGGCGCCCACGGCGTCCGCCGTCGTCGTCGACGTACTCGCGGCCATGTGACCACCCCGGTCAGGTCGTCGAACTCAGTGCCGTGTCAGCACTTGAATGTCGACCGAATCGTCCATTTACGAGGAACGCAACGCTACGAGCGAACGCATCGGCGCACCAGACCGGAAACCGCGGAAAAATGTTACAGCGACGATGGTTGTCGGCCGAACGGGTCAAACCGGACGTGAAAGCGTCCGAAGTGGACACCCGACTGCGCGCGCAGTCACCCCTGCATGTGACACTTTCCGCATGAGGAGGCGGGCACGGAACGCGGATGACAAGCGCGAACGCCGGGCGGCACTGGTGGCAGCGGCCCTCGCGACGTTCGAGGAGACGTCGTACGAGGCAGTGACGATGACGAGCGTCGCGGAGCGCGCGGGCCTGGCGAAGGGGACGCTGTACCTGTACTTCGACACGAAGCAGGAGCTCTTCCTGTCGGTCGTGGAGGACCGGCTGGGGGAGTGGCTCGGGGAGCTCGATGCGTGGCTCGCGAACAGTGCCGCCCCGGTCGGGCCCGATGAGCTGAGCGATTTCGTCGCGGCGTCGCTGTCGAGCAGGACGGCGCTGGTGCGCCTGTTGGCGATCTTGCACACGACGCTGGAGCGCAACGTGGAGCAGGCGCGGGTACGGGACTTCAAGCAGTTCCTGCTCGCGCACCTGACGACCACGGCGACGTTGCTCGAGCGGCGGGTGCCGGCGCTGCGGCCCGGGGACGGCGCCAGTTTCCTGTTGCGCCTGGACGCGTTCGTGATCGGGTTGTGGCACCTGGCCGACCCGGCCTCGCCAGTGCGCGCCGTGCTCGAGGAGCCGGGCATGGAGCCGTTCGTGGTCGACTTCGCGGCCGAGCTCGCCGCGATGGTGCGGGCCCTGCTGCCGGGATAACCGACGCTCGGGGGTGGTGTAGCTGACCCCAGGTCATTTATGGTTCCGCGCCATGAGCGGGTCGGTGCGGGTGACGGCCAACGCCGAGCCGCTCCGCACCCGTCGACGCTCGGCATGGCGCTGCGGCCCCACAGCACGCGATCACCGGCTCGAGCCCGGACAGCGGTGGGCTCACCCGCGGTGAGGGAACACGTGGTGGGGCACAGGGGGCCGACGGTGCGGGAGATCGCCGACCGCGTCGGGGTGTCCATCGCGACGGTCTCGCGGGTCGCCCGCGGCGTCGGCCAGGTGTCGCCGCAGATGCGGCAGCGGGTGCTCGAGGCGATCGAGCGCTACAACTACCGGCCGAGCCACCTCGGGCGCGTGCCCGCCGACCGCCGGCGTGCCGCGCTCGGCATCCTCTTCCCGGGACTCGCCGGGCCGTACTACTCGGAGGTCGTAGCGGGCTTCGCGGCAGAGGCGGTCAAGGCACACCTGTCGATGTTGACCCTTGGCGCCCACCTGCTCCGCGACGCCGAGGAGCTCGCGCTCGACATGGCCGACCGGGTCGACGGGATCGCGGTGATGGGCGGCAGCGTCTCGGCGGAGGTGTTCGACGCGATCACCCGGCGGTGCGAGCACGTCATCCAGTTCGCCGGCGATCCGGTGCCGGGCGTGCCCACGGTGCGCACGGAAAGCCGGGACGCCGTCGAGCGGCTGAGCCTGCATCTCCTTCGCGAGCACGGCCACCGCCGCCTGGCGTTCGTCGGGAACCCCGCCGGGTCGTCGGACGTGTCCGCCCGCTGGGCTGGTTTCCGGGCGGCCCACGAGGTGGGCGGCCTACCCGAGCCACCCAGGCCGCTCGAGCTTGGCCTGGCACAGCACGACGGCATCATCGCCGCCAACCACCTGCTGGCGCTGGACCCGCCCCCGACGGCGATCGTGTGCGCCAACGACGAGCTGGCCATCGGCGTGCTGGTCACCGTGCTCGGTGCGGGCCTGCGGGTGCCGGATGACGTAGCCATCACCGGTTTCGACGACATACCGGCGGCCGCGCTCACCAATCCCACGCTGACCACCGTCCGCCAGCCGATGCGCGAACTCGGCGCGCAGACCGCGCGGGGCCTGCAGCGGCACATCAAAGGACAGCGCGAGCCCGGCTTCGACCTGGTGCTGAACACCCGGCTGATACACCGAGCCAGCTGCGGCTGCCCTCCGGGAGATGCCGCCGTCCACAGCACTACCGGTCATTGAACGGGTGACCTAGCCGCTCGTTGTCCAGCACGCGGGAATCGTGTCGGCATGGCGTCCTCCCACCCGCCGCGAACCGTGCCGGGAGAAGCTGGCGCGGGGCCCGTCGGCGGGTGGGAGGAACGTTGCGTCGGCGGCCGGTCAGGGCCGCTGGCCGAGCTCGCTCACGACGGCCTCGGTCTGCGGGGCCGAGGTGAACACCTGGCCGGGCTTCCAGCCGCCGTACGCCTTGATGGCGACGTTGCGCCAGTCGACGACGCGCGCGGTGGCCGGGTCGAGCAGGAGTTCGTTGCGGTACGTGCCGTCGTCGAGCTCGTGGCCGAGCGAGACCGCCGGCCGCCCGTCGCTTGCCTTGGCGTCCGGGTCGACGGTCACGCCGGGCAGGTAGCCGAGCGTGCGCAGCAGCGCGGCCCGAACGTCGGCCGGGACGGCCCCGGTCGAGTCGGAGAGCAGGGAGATCACGGTTTCGATGGCCTGCTGGGCGGCCGTCTGGGTGCCGGCGGGCTCCGCCGCCTCGGCCTGCAGCCGCTCGTACCACCCCTTGGGGTCCCGGGGCAGGCTGGGGCCGTTCGCCGGGTCCTCCTGGAAGGGCCATCCGCTCTCGAAGCGTCCACCCTTCGCGCGGTCCTCGACGAGGTCCTTCTCGGACCGGCCCTGGATCTCGCCGTCCGCGCTGCGCTGGACGAACCAATCGCCTTTGAGGAGGTCGTGGGGAATCCACAGCTCCTCGACTTCCGTCCCGCCGGGACCGGCGTCGCCTGCGGCCTGAGTCCGCGCCATGCGCAGGTAGTGCACCTGGCCGGGCCGCAGCTCGATGTCCCGCACGTGCTCGGCGAGGTCGCCGGCCGTGTTGAGCGGTTCGGCAGGCATGGGCGGCAGCGGGTCACCGGGCCCTGGCGGCTCGGTGGCAGCTGCGCTGGGGCTCGGCCGCGGTGACGTGGTCGCCGCGGAGCCGCCGGACGGCGCCCCGTCGGGCAGGAAGGCGACCGCGCCGACCGCCACGACGGCGACGGCCGCCGCGACGGCCAGCCAGGGGGCCGCTTTGCGCAGCGGCGGGCTGCGCCGACGTCGGTCCGGTGGCAGCGCGAGGGTCACCGCCCCGTCCGGCTCTGGCGTGGCCTCGGCCGCCGGCCGTGCGCCGATCGCGACGAGCAGCCGCGCACGTCCTGCCGTGAAGGCTCGCGGATCCATGTCGGGCACGTCCGAGCGCAGCGCGCCCAACAGCTGGTCGATCTCGTCGTCCTTGTCGTTCCTACGGTCAGTCATGCTGGTCCTCCTTGGTGAGGCAGCCGCGCAGCGCGGTGCGGGCGCGGTGCAGTCGGGTGCGGACAGTGGCGACGTTGACCTGCAGCGCCTCGGCGACCTCGACCGGCCGCAGGCCCGCCCAGGCCACGAGGAGCAGCACGTCCCGTTCCTCATCGCGCAGGCCGCCCAGCGCACCGGCCAGCCGTCCGGCAGCGACCCTTGCGTCGATCCGCCGGGTGGCGAGGGCCTCCGGCCCGTCCGCCACGGCCCGACGGCCGCCGTGCCGTGCCATCGCCTGCCACGCCCTGCCTTCCGTGCGGGCATGCCGGCGCAGCAGGTTGGTCGCGATCCCGTACAACCACGCCCGGGCGCTGCCCCGCTCCGGCCGGTACTGCCGCCGCTGCTGCCAGGCGACGAGGAACGTCTCCGCCACCAGGTCGTCCGCGGTCGCCGGGTCGAGCCGTCTGGCCAGGTAGCGGTGCAGCTCCCGCGCGTGCAGGTCGTACAGGCGGGTCAGCGCCGTACCTCCGTCACGTCCGGACAGGTCCGGCCCGTGCCCACCGCTCCCGGCATTCACATGCGCCATCGTCACACCAGTGATTGCCCGCCCAACCCCCGAGCGTTCCGAGCGCACCCCAAACGTCGGCGCGATGCGGGACTCGGCACGTGGTAGCCGTATCGTCTCGGCATGCCTGATCTCGACTCGGTGATGCGAGGGCTGATGCGCGACATCGGGGCCACGCTGCGGCCGCGGGGCTTTCGCGGTTCGGGTGGGGTGTGGCGATTGGTCACGGCCGAAGGCGTCGCCGTGATCGAGACTCAGGGGGCGCGGGGTTCGACATCGGCCGCGAAGCTGTTCTTCCTGGACACCGCCGTGGTGCCGACGGTGTGGTGGGAATGGACGAAGGGGACCACGAGTCAGCTGGACAAGGCGCGCGAGGCCAACGGGATTCGCCTCCTCGAGGGCCGCGTGGAGTCGACGGATCCTGCCCACACCGACAACTACGCCTACCAATGGCGACTGGCGGCTGATACGGACATAGACCGGCTGCGCGTCGATCTCCTGGCCGGGGTGGCGCGGGCAGCCGACCGGCTGATCGACCTCCTTCAGCCGGGTCACTACCTCGACGAGCTGCGAGCCTTGGCCGACAAGCAGGTCGGTCACTGGCAGGCGCTGGTCGTTCTGCTCGCCGCACTTGGCCCGTCGTCAGAGCTGGACGCGGCTTGTGCCGGCCTGCGCGACTCCTTCGCCGACCGACCCTACGCCGCCGGGCACGTCGACCGTCTCGTCGCCTGGTCACAGGCTCGCGCATCGGGTTGAGGACGCTCTCCTCAAGACTGGACCGGGCGAGCTGGGCCTGCTCTGCGGACCCGGCCGAGAAGACGCGCCCGAAGGCTGCACTCGCGCCGGAAGCCTTGCGCACATCCGAATGACCGTCGCCCGATCGCTACGCCAGGAACCCTGCCGGCGCATTGAGTGCGCATGGGGCAAGACTGAGAATCCCAGATGTGGATTTCCAGACTGACTGCCGCGGGCTCTACCTCAAGTTGCCGCCCGGCCTGCCGAACGATCAGTACGCCGCGATTGCTCACGCCGTGTTCTGTGTGGTCGAAGTCGCGGGCCTTGCCAATCGGTCCTCCGTCGTGCCGGATCGGCTGGTGAGTGACGCCGACTTGAACGGGGCGTTCGATCGGCACAGCGAGAGCTATCCGTGGGGCATGTAGGAATCGGCTTCGCCGAGCGTTCCGGCCAAGCGGCGGTTCCCGGCAACGCTTGTGCGCCGGCAGGTCATCGCATCCCCGGACTGCGAAGACGAAGGTCCCCCCGGATGGCATCCGTCCGGGGCCTCTGTCGCGGCTCCCAGAAGAAGAACAGGTTCTCCAAGAGCAGCGTCTCCCATGAGGTGAGGTGGTGGGAACCGCCGTTGACGATGACGCGTCCCATGGCGCATGTCTCGTTTCCGGGTGATCGTCGCGATGTCGGCCGCGGTTGCGGTGATCGGTGTGTTGTCGTGGTCGCCGAGCGGTGGTGCGGCGGCCGCGCCTGACCCGGCCGCGGCACCGGGCCGCGTGGTGACCTTGAGCTTCAACATGTGCGGCAACAAGTGCAACGACGGCCGGCTCGCGGTCGCCGACCACGTCGCGGACGTCGTGCTCGACCGGCCGACCCGGCCGGCATCCGTGGAGCTGCAAGAGGTCTGCGCCAGCCAGGCGACCCGGATCCGTAACCGGCTGGCGGGTGCGGGCTACCACGTGCGCCACGTCCCCACGGCCCACCGGTGCGACGACGGCTCGAGGTACGGCATCGCCCTGGCCTACCGTGGCGACGCCACGTGGACGCGGGTGTACGACCTGCCCAACCCCGGCAAGCACGAGCCCCGCGCGATGGTCTGCGCGAAGCTCGCCGCGCCGCGGGTGCTCGCCTGCGCCACGCACATCGACTTCCACGGCGACGGGACCCGCGGCGCCCAGATCCGCGAGGTCGCGAAGATCATGGCGGGCTTCGCCGACGCCGGCCATGCGGCCTACGTCGGCGGGGACTTCAACACCCAGCCCACGGAAGACCAGCTCGACCCGATGTACCGCCCCGCCTACGGGGGTGGCGCGCAAGGCCGGCACAACGAGGCGACCGGCTGCTGCACGCGTGGGGGACCGGGCACCGGAGACGGCGGCCGCAAGATCGACTACGTGTTCGCCCTCGCGTCGGCGTTCACCCCCGACTGGTCCGACCCGGTCCCGACCGGCCTGTCGGACCACCACAAGTACTGGGCGCGCCTGACCCTGCGCTGACCTCGCTACTCGCGGACACTCAGTCACCGGCATCGACCTGGCGCCGAGCGCGATCGCGGCGGCGTGGCACAAGGCGGCCGAACGACGGCTGCCGGTCGAGGTCGTCGCCGCGGACGCCACCGAGCTGTCCGGCTACGACGGGCAGCTCGACACCGTGGTCGACAGCGGCCTGCCGCACTGATGATCGCGGCGGTCGCGGTGACGGAAGGCCGCGCCCAGACCTCTTTCAGCTCACCACCACGACGGCGCCCCAGCGGGCCGGCGGGTGACCGGACGTCAGTTCGCCGCGGTCTCGCTCCCCGCCGGTTCCGGCCGGCCGGAACGGCGGAAGCCACCGAACACCTTGTCGGCCACGCCCGAGATGGCGCCGCCCACGTCGGAGACGACCTTCACCAGCGGGTCGGTGGAGTTGTTCCACGTGTCCTTGTAGGACTTCGCGGCACCCTGGATGTCCTCGTTCAGCGGGTTGTCCTCGTCCTGCGCGTCGCGGCGCTTGTAGTCGCCGGTGAGGATCGTGCGGTACTCGTCGGACGCGGCCCACCGCTGCAGCTGCGAGGCCCGCACGACCGCGAACGGGTGCGGCTCGCTCTCCACCGCCAGCAGCTTGATGATGCTGTCGCGGATGTCGTCGATCTCCTCGTACTCCCTTGCCTGCTCCAGGAACGACGGGATGTCGATCTGCGACAGGTCGGTGGCCCCGGCGAGGTACAGGTGCGCGCGCAACGCGGCCTGCGGGTCCTGGCCGGCGAGCAGGCCCGCCCGGTCGCAGCTCAGCTCGGACTTGCGCTGCCACTCGTGCAGTGCCGCGATCACCGCGCGCAGGCCGATCACCCCGAGCGGCACCCACGCGACCGAGCGCTGCAGCCGCAGCAGGCGGTCGAGCAGTGTGAGCAGCACGGCGTGCCCGGACAGCACGTGGCCCATCTCGTGGCCGATGACGAACCGCAGCGCGTCGGGGTCCAGCGCCTCGACCAGGCCCGTGGACAGCACGATGAACGGCTCGTCGATGCCCCTGGTCTGCGCGATCGCGCGCGGGTCGCGGGACACGTACAGCTTCGGCGTCTTCGGCAGGTCCAGGATCTCCGCGGACTCCAGGCGGAGCTTGTCGATCACCGGGTACTGCGCCGGCCCGACCCGCACGTGCGATGCCACCGCCATCAGCCGCTCGGCGCGCTCGTTGAACAGGGAGTTCAACGTCTTCAGTACGTTGCCGACCCCGGGCACGGTGCGCAGTGTCGCCATCGCGCCCCGGTCGGCGGGGTGTTCGTAGGCACGCGGGCTGATGCCGGGGAACTGGATGCGCGGTGTCGGGTGCTGGACGTCGGATTCGGTCATGGTTGGCAAAACCCTCCTCGTGGTTGGTGACCAACCTACGGGCGGCAACGCCACGATCGGCCGTCCCGAACCGCGATATGGGGGCAAGTTCAGGGTTTCCCCTGAGCGGGCTCCGAGCGCTCCACTGTGGACCGTCAGGTGCGTCCGCCGTGGCTGGGCATTCGCCCGGCACCGGTCGCCGAACCGTCGGCTGGCGGGGTGCTGGGCCGATCCGTCTCGTGGACCATCGGCCGCGCGGCGGGACCGCGGCGCAGGAGGCACAGGGACCGGCCCAGCACCGCCCCCGCCGGGCAGTACCCCCACTGCTTCGAGTCCGCGGAGCGCGGGTTGTCGCCCAGCACCAGCAGGGCACCGGCCGGCACGACCGCGTCCGGCACGGGCGCCCACGCCGGCACCGGGTCGCCCGCCACCGCGGCCACCCGCTTCACCAGCCAGCGCGAACCGCCGGGGGCGGCGGGGGAGCGCCAGCCGTGCACCGGGTGGCCGCGGCGCACCACCGCGACGCCGCCCGGCCGCGGACGGGCACGCACCGCCACCAGCAGCACGTCGCCGGGCCGCAGCGCCGGATACATGCTGAACCCCTCGACGGTCACCGTCACCAGACGCCGGCGCGCCAGGACGACCGCGGCGACCACCACGGCGACGGCCACGCCCGCGACCACGATCATCGCGGTACCGCCGCGGGCGGATGGGTGTCGCGGTAACCGGCGGCCTGCGTGCGGAACAGCGTCGCGTACCGGCCGTCCGCGGCCATGAGCTCCTCGTGGGTGCCGGTCTCCCGGATCCGCCCGCCGTCGAGCACCGCGATCTGGTCCGCGACCCGCACCGCGCCGAGCCGGTGCGACACCAGCACGCTCGTCGCGCCCTCCCGCAAGGTCCGCAGCCGCTCGTGCACCATCCGCTCCGCCTCGGCGTCCAGGCCTGAGCTCGGCTCGTCCAGGACCAGCAGGTCCCGGCCGCGCCGCATGAGCGAGCGCGCGAGCGCGAGCCGCTGCCACTGCCCGCCGGACAGGTGCACGCCGTGCTCGGCGTCGTCGGCCTCGGCGAAGAACACGCGGCTCAGCATCGTGTCGTAGCCGCGCGGCAGCCCGCTCAGGGTCGTGTCGAGGTCGGCCAGCCGGGCGGCCTCCCGGACGCGGTCGCGGTCGGCGATCGCGGGCAGGTCACCGAGGCCGATGTTCTCCGCGGCGGTGAGGTCGTAGGACATGAAGTCCTGGAACACCAGGCTCATCCGCGCCCGCAGCTCGTCGACGGGCAGCCGGCGCACGTCCACGCCGTCCCACCGCACCGAGCCGCGATCCGGGTCGTACAGCCGGCAGAGCAGCTTCACGAGCGTGCTCTTCCCGGCCCCGTTCAGGCCGACGACCGCGAGGCTGGTTCCGTGCGGCACGGTCAGGTTCACGCCGCGCAGCACCCACGGTCCGTCCACTGTGTACCGGAACCACACGTCGCGCAGCTCGATCCCGTGCCGTAGCGGCGTCGCCGGGCGGGTGTCGGGCGCGGCGGGCAGGTCGTCGGGGGCACTGAGCACCGACAGGTAGTGCCCGAACACCAGCACCGCCTTGTGCCCGTTGGCGAGGCCGTCGACCAGCGCGCCGGACGCGGCCTGCACGCCGGCGAGCGCGGCCACGAACACGGACACGTCGCCGACCGAGATGGTCCGCGCGGCCGCGGCCTGCAGCGCCCACACGAGCCCCGCGAGCGACAGCGCCGCGCCGAGCACCGCGAGCCCGATCTCGACCCGCGCCACCCGCGACTCGAGCTGGTTCTCCCGGCGGTTCACCGACCGCAGCTCGGTCAGCATGCGGCCGTGCAGGAACGCGCCGAGCCCGAAGAGCCGGACCTCCTTGGCCGCCTGGAGATCCGTCAGCAGCCCGCGGTAGAACAACTGCCGGCGCACGGCGGAGCTCGTCTCCCACATGAGGTCCGCGCGGCGGCGGCTGAGGCGCATGCGCAGCACCAGCTCGGGTACCGCCGCGAGGACCACCAGACCGGTCAGCGCCGGGCTGAGCGTGGCCAGCGCGGCGACGAACCCACCGACGCCGAGCACGCTCTGCACGGTGACCAGGCCGGTGTTGACGAGCTCGTCCGGCACGCTGTCCGCAGCCTGCTGGGCGAGCCGCAGCCGGTCGTGGAACCCCGGGCTCTCCAGCGTGCGCAGGCCGCGCAGGTCGTTGACCGCGCCGAACAACCGGTCCTGGGCGTGCAGCGAGACCGCCCGCCGCAGCCGGGCGCCCGCGTAGGTCGCGATGCTCGCCCCGGCCGCGACCAGGATCGCCAGCAGCCCCAGCGCCACGGCGAACGTCACGAGCAGCGCGACCCGGGGTGCGGGGGTGGTCAGCTCGTCGAGCGCGAGCTTGAGCAGCCACGCGGTGACCACCGGCCCGGCACCGGCGACCACCGCGGCGCCGACCTTCCACAGCAGCGGCCCCGGTGCCGCACGCCAGGCGATCACGAAGGCCGCCCGGTAGCGGCGCAACAGCTCCCGCCCGCCGACGCGTTCGGCCGGTCCGCTCACGCGGTGACCCCCGCCCGGGGCAGGGCCGCGACACCCACTCCCGCCGAGGTGACCGTGCCCGCCGCGTCGGCCGTGACGAACACCGGATAGGTGACCATCTCGAACGCGCCGCTCAGCGGGATCTGCTGGTCCTCGGTGACCAGGATGTCGGCGACGCCCGCGAGCTTCGTGGCGACCTCGCTGGTGTGCGCCCCGTCGCCGACGACGACCGCGACCGTGCGCCCGCCGGCGGCCGACAGCTCGCGCGCGTGCGCGGTGAACGTGGGTACGGCGTCCACGCAAGCAGAGCAGTCGGGCGAGAAGAAGCCGAACAGCACCTCGGAGCCGAGCACGTCCGCGCGGCGCACCGACGAACCGTCGCGTGCCGTGCCCGCGAAGTCGGGCAGCGGGTCGCCCGGCTCCAGGGCGATCGCCGGCGGGGCCGGGGTGAGCGCCCGCAGCGTGTCCTGCAGGTCCCGCAGCCTGCCGACGAGGCCGATGGTGAACACGAAGTTGACGCCCGCCACGACGGCGACGAGCACGAGACCTGCGACGAGAAACCCCACGATTGTCCTTTCCCGGAAGGCTTTCGCCTCAGTGCGGTACGCGGACGAACAGGACCGCGACGTGATCGGTGAGCACCGCGAGCGCCGCGACGAACGCGGCGGCGGCCAGCGCGATCGGCAGCCCGGCCGGCTCCACGGCCGGGCCGCCGAGTGCCGTGCCGGCGACCCCGAGCGCGGCCACCGCGAGCAGGGCGAGGTTGCGGCCCAGCTGCCACCAGCCCAACGGCAGCCGCGCGGACCCGAAGCAGGCGCAGGTGACCGTCTGCCCGCGCAGCAGCGCGCTTGCCGGCACGGCGGCGAGCCCGGCGCACAGCGCCACCGCGGCCACCAGTCCCCACACCGCAGGCACGGGCGCCACGAGCAGCACGGCGACGGCGAACTCGGTCGCCACGACACCGGCGGCGACCGCCGGGACCAGCCGGCGCGGCACGAGCCGCAACGACCGCAGCGACGCGCGGAACCGGGCCAGGGCACGGAACTTCGCGACCGCGGCCACCAGGAACACCGCGGCGAGACACCACCGGCACGCCAGCACCACAAGGGCCACAGGAACTCCTCGGCTCGATGGTCCCCGCCGGTCGGCGGCCGGCGGGGACCAGGAGAGCTCACCGGACGAAGGTCAGCACTTCCCGCCCGACCAGGCGTTACAGGTCACGGTGCACGCGGGGGTGTAGCAGCACTGGCGGTGCCGCCAGCTGCCGTTGTTCAGCTGTTGCTGGCAGTAGCACTCCGGCGCGCAGCCGGCCGCGGCACTCGTGCCTGGCAGGACGAGCTCCACCATGCGGGCCCCCGCCCGCTTGACCAGTCCGATCACGAGGTTCCTCCAGATCTCCGGGGGTTTCCCGGGTTTCCGGCCCCGTCCCGGATATGGGGTTTGGGACGGCGGCCCGGGACAGTGCACCCGGCCGGTCCCGCTCGCGGCGGTGAACCTGGACTTTTGCGGACTTTCCTGGACCGGCGGGCAACGTCGGTCCCTGGCCGGTCTTAATGACGACATGGCTGGAGAACTGGGGACGGATCGGGACACCACGGACATGCGGGACGGAAATGGGCCCGGCGCCCACCGCGTGGCGGACGCGGTGGATCTCGTGAACGAACTCGACCTGCTGCGCAGGCGTGCCGCGCGGGGCAGCGGCAAGGCCAAGGTCGGCCTCGACGAGCTCGCGCGCCGGCTGGCCATGCCGCGGTCGACCGTGCACACCTACGTGAGCGGCCGCACCCTTCCGCCGGCCGACGTGCTCGACCACATGGTGATCGCGCTCGGCGCGAGCCAGGCCGAGCAACGCGAGTGGGCGGAGGCGTGGTTCCGGGCGTCGGCCGGACCGAGCCAGGCCGCGGCCGAGCCGGTTCCCGCGCAGCTGCCCGCCGGCGTGCCCGAGTTCACCGGCCGGGAGACGGAGCTGCGACGCCTCGACGCGCTGCTGAACCACCGGGACGACACGGCGGTGGTCTCCACCATCGACGGGATGGCCGGTATCGGCAAGACCGCGCTCGTCGTGCACTGGGCACACCGTGTCCGCCACCGGTTCCCCGACGGCCAGCTGTTCGCGGACCTGCGCGGCTACGCACCCGCGAACCCGGAACCTCCCGGCGAGGTAGTCCTGCGCCTGCTCCACGGGCTCGGCGTACCGGCCGACCGGGTGCCCGATGACCTCGACGCGGCCAGCGCCCTGCTGCGCACCCGGCTCGACGGGCGGCGGGTGCTGGTCGTGCTCGACAACGCCCGCGACCCCGGCCAGGTCCGGCCGCTGTTACCCGGCGGGTCCGCATGCGTCGTGCTCGTCACCAGCCGCAGCCGCCTGCGCGGGCTCGCGGTCCGCGACGGCGCCCAGCGGATCACGGTCGACCGGCTGAGCCCGGCGGAGTCCCGTGCCCTGCTGGACCGTTTGCTGGGCGCCGGCGAGATCGCGGCGGCGCCGGCCGCGGCCGACGAGATCATGGGCCGCTGCGAGGGACTGCCCCTGGCGCTGAGCATCGTCGGGCACTGCTCGGCGCGGGACACCTCCCTGACCCGGCTCGCCCTCGCGATGCGCGACCGCGAGTCGCTCGTCGCGGCCCTGACCGACGACGAGGACCCGTGGTCGAACCTGTGGACGGTCTTCTCGTGGTCGTACCGCGCGCTGCCGGCGGACGCCGCGCACCTCTTCCGGGCACTGGGCGGGCATCGCGGCGGCAGCGTGACCGCGCGGGCGGCCGCGGCGCTCGCGCGGGTGCCGGTCAAAGAGGCGCGGCGCCTGCTGCGCCTGCTCGCCGACCGGCACGTCGTCGAGCGGTGCGGTTCGGGGGAGTACGCGCTCCACGAGCTCGCCCGCGCCTACGCCGGCGACGTGGCTCCTCCGCCGCCATGTCGCCGGCCGCCTGTGTGAGGATGGATAACCGCCGGTTGCGGGGCCTGGCGGTGCTCGTCGTCCTCTGTGGACTCGGGAATTGGTGCCTGGCAGGTCGACGGCGCGCTCGGGCTGAGCGTGCGGGACGCGAACGTGCCGGTCGAGCACACGACCGCAGCCCAACGAGTGCGGCCTGACCGACGGCTGAAATCGCAGCGCTGCCCAGTTCGCGCAGCCGTCCGACCATCACAGGGTCAGCCACGTCGTGACCACGACGTCCTGTTCGGTGCGGCAGGACAGTCGAAACGAGACGGTCGGGACGTGCGCGAAGACGAAGTAGCCCAGCTCGTCTGCGCGGGTGTGGATCTCCTCGCCGTTCGCCAGCTGCAGCTCCAGGTCGCCCGCCTGGTGGGGGACGAGCTGGCCCCGCATCGCGTTCTCGCCGATCTCGAGCTCGATGGTGAGCCGCGGGGCGACGAAGGTCAGCGAGCGGATCACCGCCGACTCGGCGCGGGCGGTGGTCGCCGGGTCGGGCTGGGCGAACGAGTCGCGGGTGAGCTGCGCGAGCTCGGCGTCGATGCCGTGCCACGCGAAGCAGGCCTTGCCGGTGGCCACGAAGTCCGGGGGCACCGAGCGTGCGGCCGACAGCGCGTCGTCGAGGGCGGCGAGCAGGGAACCGTCGATGTCGTCGTCGGTCATTCCAGGCACCTCACTCCCGGCTCCTCGGGATGCTCGGCCAGCCATCCGGCGAACGCGGGAGATCGCCGCAGCTTGTCGAGGCACCGAGCCCGGTTGGGGCCGATCGCGCCGATCGGCATGTCCAGTCTCCTCCCGATCTCCGCGTACGGCGGTCGCGGATCCGCCATCAGCATCTCGAGCAGCCGCTGACAACGTGCGGGCAGCTGGCGGAACCCCTCGCGCAGCGCGTGGTCGCGTTCCTCCGCCAACAGCCACGACTCGACGTCGGTGTCGTCGGAGGTCGCGCCGACCTCCTCGTCCGAATGCAACTCCCGTTGCTCCCGCAGCCGGCGGCCCCGCAGCACGCGGAGGCACTCCCGGCGCGTGGTGGTCGCCAGCCACCCGGGGAGCGCGGCGGGCTCGCGCACGTTTCCGATGTTCTCCACCAGGATGAGCCAGACGTTCTGCCCGGTCTCCTCGATGTCCTCCCGGCGCATGCCGAAGCGCTGGCACACGCTCCACACCAACGGCGCGAACCGGTCGACCAGTTCGTCCCAGGCGATGCGGTCACCGCCCGTGGCCCGGTCGACCAGTTCGGCCAGGGAAAGGTCATTCCTCGTTGTCATGAGGACAAACAGGAATGTCGGCCAGGTACTTGCCAATTCCCTTGTTGCCGTTGGACCGAGGATCCCGCGCAAGGAACTCGTTGAGCACCTGTTGTGGCGTCTTCTTGCCGGGTACGGCGAACCGTGCGATCTCGCCGGCGACGGCGGCCGCGGCGAACGACGTCCCACTCCACGTCGCGTGGCCGTCGAATTCCACCAGCTCCGCCGGCGGCTTGGGCAGCCCGGGGATCTGGGTGATCCGCACCGTTCCCTTGAAATAGGTGCTGATGACATCCGTCGCGGGCGCGTAGAGGTCGACCCATTCTGCCGCCGGGCTGTACGGTGCTCGGCAGAACCCGCTCCCATGATCGGTGAGTGCGCCGACGGCGATGGCGCCCGGGCAGGCGGCGGGAAAGATCGGCGCGTTGGGAGGAATCGTGTCGGAGCCACCGTCCTGCCCGTGATTTCCGGCGGCGGCGAGCAACACAATGCCGTGGCTGGCGAGCACCTCCACCGCACGCTCGAGCACGAACGGCGGCTTTCCGTCCGCGGTGTAGCACCCGATGGAAAGGTTGAGCACACTGATTCCGATCGAGAGGAATCTCGCCATCGCCTTGGCGACCTCCCAGACGGTGGCCGTCGAGTCGGGGCCGTCGAGCACGCCGTGGATCTCGAGCTTGGCGCCGGGCGCGCGGCTGAGGATCTGACCGGCGACGAAGGCGCTGTGCCCGTTGAGAAACTCGTACTCGGCGGCGTCGGGCAGGATCGACTTCGACTCGAGGGCATACCAGCGATCCGTGAGCCGCTCGTTGCGGAATAGGACGCTGTCGATGACGCCGACCCGGACGCCTTGCCCGAAGGGACTGGTAACAGGTGCCACGGCTAATTCCGGCACCCCTCCCTTCGCGGTGGGATAATACCAATCTCCGGTCCCGATATGGGGTAGACCGCCGATCGTGTCAGTGTTCCGGTTCAGCCCCATCCGCGGCTCCCAACCGCCATGGTTGTCGCTGAAATGCAGCCGTAGGCCATCGATAATGGTGACGACGTCGGGAACTTCGGGATCTGGAACGCGAAGCCTGGGGCCGAAATAGTCCTTGATCTTCGCCGTGGTGGCGTCGACCTGGAGAAGCGTGATCAGGCCAAGGTCCAGGAGCGGCTCCGCCTCGCCCAGCTTCGCGCAGGGCTGATTCCCGCTCGGACCCAATTTCAGCAGTTCGGCAAGTACCACGTCGCGGTACGGAAGGTCCACCGCGATCTCCCAGCCGGTGTATGACTCGCGCGTTGCTTCTCTGGTGACGACTTCGTTCATCGGCTCTCTCTCCAGTCTGCTCGTCTGCGTTGCACGGAGAGCCCTCCATGACTGAAGAGTCGTCCTGTTCATTGGTGATACAACGCTCCTCGGCGAAATATGTTGACTTGACCGTTGTGGCGGCGCCCAATGATGTGCATGAGCGTCGCGACCAGCCAGCAGGCACGGGAGGCGGTCCGCCTGGCCGAGTCCGACCCGCAGCGCGCCATGCGGCTCGCGGCCGGCGCGGTCAAGGCCGCGCGGCTCGAACGCAACCCGGCCGCGGCCGCCGTCGCGGAGCGCGCACTCGGACTCGCCGCCATGCAACTCCAGGACATCGACGGCGCCGTCGAGCACCTGCGACGCGCGATCAGCCTGGGGCGGCGGACGGACAGCCCGGGCGTCGCGGCGCAGGCCCGGATGACGCTCGCGGGCGTCCTGAGCCGGCAGGGCCGGCCCCGGGCCGCGCTGCGGGCGCTTGACAAGGCGCTCGTGGACCTGCGGGGCGCCGACAACGCCCGCGCGACCGGCCAGCGCGGCGCGATCATGCACCAGATCGGCCGCCTCGACGAGGCGATCGCGGACTACCGCGCCGCGCTGCCCGGGCTCCGCCGGGCCGATGACGCGGTCTGGACACAACGCATCCTCGGCAACCGCGGCGTGCTGCACGCCCAGCGCAACGAGTTCGTCGCCGCCGAGGAGGACCTGCGCGCCGCAGAGGCGTTGTGCCTCGACAACGAGCTAGAGCTGTCCCTCGCGTACGTGCACCAGAACCTGGGCTTCGTGCACGCCCGGCGCGGCGACGCGCCGGCGGCGCTGCGCTATTTCGACCAGGCCGAGGCGAGGTTCCGCGACCTCGGCTGCCCCCTCGGCGAGCTGCTCATCGACCGCGCCGAGCTGCTGCTGTCCCTGCGCCTGTTCACCGAGTCCCGCGAGGCGGCGGCACAGGCCGTGCACGAGTTCGAGCAGGAGCCGCGCGGCCTCGCCCTGCCCGAGGCGCGGCTGATCCTCACCCGGGCCGCGCTCATGGCGGGCGACACCGAACAGGCCGAGAAGCAGGCCACGCTGTCCATGCGGGAGTTCACCCGCCAGCACCGCGACGGGTGGGCGGCGCTGAGCGCGCTGGCACTGCTCAGCACCCAGCGAGCCGGCGCCGCCCACCCGCGGGTCAGCACCGCCCGCCTCGAACGCCTCGCCGAGACCGTCGCGGCCGCCTGGCCCAACGCCGCCGTCTACGGCCGGCTCACCGCCGGGCAGCTGGCCATCGAGCGCGGCCGGCGCGAGCTCGGCCTGCGGCTTCTCGGGGACGCGGCCAGCCACCGCAACCGCGGTCCGGTCACCGCCCGCGCGCTGGCCTGGCACGCCACCGCCCTGCTGCGGCAGGCCGGCGGTGACTCGGCCGGCGCGGCCCGCTCGGCGCGGGCCGGGCTGCGCGTCATCGACGAGCACGTGGCGGCGCTGGGTGCGACGGACCTGCGCGCGAGCGCTGCCGGCAACCGCGTCGAGCTCGCCCGGATCGGGCTGCAGATCGCGCTGCGCGGCGGCCGGGCCGAGCGGGTGTTCCGGTGGGCGGAGCTGGGCCGCGCCAGCTACCTGCTCAATCCGCCGGCGCGCCCGCCGAACGACCCACGGCTCGCCGAGCTCGTCGCGGAGCTGCGGGCGGTCACCCGCGACATCACGGAGGCCCGGCGAGAGGGCACTGTGGATGCCCGGCTCCGGCACCGGCAGGTCGTGCTCGAACGGTCAATTCGCGACCACCACCGCAGCGGCATGAGCGGCACGGCGCGTGCGGCGGGCGAGCCACCCGGCGTGGCCGAGCTCGGCGACGTCCTCGCCGGCGCGGTGCTGCTGGAGTTCGTCCAGGACGACGGCGTCCTCCACGTTGTGACCATTGTGGACGGACAGGCGCGGATGCACCGGCTGGCCCCCGTCGCGGCCGTCGCCAGGCGGGTGGACATGCTCCTGTACGCGCTGCGCCGGCTGTGCCGGGAACAGGCCCCCCGGGAGAGCGTGATCGCGGCGCAATCCTTGTTCGTGCACGCGGCCAACAGCCTGAGCCGCATGCTGCTGGGTGACACCCCGGAGATCGCCGACCGGTCCCTGGTGCTGGTGCCGACCGGTCCGCTGCAGGAGGTGCCGTGGGCCGTGCTGCCGGCCTGCGTGGGCCGGCCGGTGTCGGTGACGCCGTCGGCGGCACTGCTGCGCAACACACGGCAGCACACCCCGCCCGAGCACGGCAAGGCCGTCGTCGTGGCGGGGCCAGGCCTTCCCGGCGGCCGAGCGGAGGCGACCTCGATCGCCCGGATGTACGGCGTGACACCGTTCCTGGACGACGCCGCGAACGTCGACGTCGTCACCGGTGCGCTGAAGGGGAGCAGGGTCGCCCACCTGGCGGCGCACGGCCTGCTGCGCACGGACAACCCGCTGTTCTGCTCGCTGCGGCTCGCGGACGGCCCGCTGATGGCCTACGACCTGACCCGGGTCGCGCGGCTGCCGGCCACCATGGTGCTCGCCGCGTGCGACACCGGACGGCCGGTCGTCCTCGCCGGTGACGAGGTCATGGGCTTCGCCGCGACGCTGCTCGCGCACGGCACGCATCGGGTCATCGCGCCGGTTGTGGCCGTGCACGACGTCGACACCGCGCCGCTGATGATCGCCTTCCACCGGCTGACCATCGCGGGCCACCCACCGGCCGCCGCCCTCGCGGCCGCGCAGCAGCAGACCGTCCACAGCCACCACGCCGGCATCGCCGCGGTCGCCAGGTTCGTCTGCATCGGCAACTGAGCCGCGGCCGTGGGCCGTCCGCCACCGGGGATCCACGTCCGCGACCTCAGGTGCTACGCCGACTCCGCGCTCGTGTCGTCGTCGTGATCGTCCAGCCGCTCGGCTTCCAGGCACGCCCGCCGGGCCTTGATCCGCTCCAGCTCGAGCTCGATCCGCAGCCGCGCCTCGCGCATCGGGTCGCACGACGAGCAGTGCGCCAGCTCGGGCTCGTACAGCGTGCCATCCGTCGGCAGCGTCACCCGCCGCTCGTCCCGGACCTCGTCGCGCACCGCCGGCAGCGTGCCGGCCTGCTTGATCGCCTCGGCCGCCTCCGGGGTGAGGTCATCGATGGAACGCCACTGGGTGCCCTCGTACGCCCATTCGATCGACTGCACCCGAGTGGACACCGTGTAGGCCTCCATCACCCGCCGGACGAAGTAGGTCACCGCGTGGCACGGGTTCTCGTTGCGCAGCGTCCGCCGGGTCGACTGCGCGTTCTCGTCGTCCTCGAAGGTCGACACCACGACGGACCGCTCCGACTCGGTGGCCTGCGCCGCCGTGATGGCGTTCTGGGTGAACTGGTCGGTCACGGTCGAGACCGCCGACCCGCTCGCCAGCGAGGTCTCAGTGTCGATGCCGAACTCCGTGTTCACAACCGGCCCGCCGAGGAGGCCGGGCAGGCCGCCGCCGACCGACACCGACGTGTCCAGCTGCGTGCGGATCTCCGTCAGGTTGTTGCTGTACGCGGACATCGACGACTGCCGCCGAGCCTGCGACAGCGCGCTGACCGTCTGCCGGAAGGACGTGTGCACGGACATGCGCTCCTCGACGGCGCGGACCCGCCGGTAGCGGTTGGACTCGTAGACGTCGACCGACTCACCGGGCAGGAGCGTGACCGTGAAGAGCAGGCCACCCTGCTGCCGCCCGATCAGCTCGAGCCGGTGCTGATAGGTGACCCGAACCACCAGCCAGCCCTGGTCGAACCGTCGCACCACGAATGATCGCGCCTCGTAGAAATACTGCGTCCGGTCGTCGGTCAACCAGGGAACGGGACGCGGTCCGCGGCACTCGGCTGGAATATTCTTTTCGCAGTCACCTCCACAGCCGGTGCATTCTTTCGAACCATTCTTGTCTTTGTCCGGGCACATCTTCTCTCCTCGATCGGTTTTCGGACCCTGCTGACGCAGAGGTGACGTGCCCGTGGCTGATACGTGTATCAGGCCGCCCACCCGGCTCCTCTGGTTCGTCACCACGGAGAACAGATCCATGGTCGGTGAGGAGGAAGTCATGGTGGATTTGGGGCAGCAGCGGCGCTCGGCGACCTATGTGGGGTCCTATCTGTACCTGCGCATGGCGATAGTGCTGCTGCTGGTCGGCCTGGCGGCGGCGGTGTTCTATCAGTCCTGGCAGCAGGGCGCGCCCCTGCTCGCGTCCGTCAGCGCTTATTACTACACGCCCGCGCAGGCGATTTTCGTCGGCGCTCTCATTGGCCTCGGCGCGTGTATGGTCGCGCTGAAGGGAATGACCGTCGTCGAGGACGTGTTTCTCAACCTCGGCGGCATTTTCGCCGCCGTCGTGGCGATCGTGCCGACGTCACGCGGCGCGGACTTCAAGGCATTGATTCGCGCCTGCAAGGAGGCGGAAGGTCAGGTGCTCGCGGGGAGCACGCCCGGCGATCCCGACTGCCCCGCGGCCCAAGCGCTGGAGGACGCGACCCGGGCCAACGTCGAGAACAGCCTGGTGGCCCTGCTGGTGTTGGGTTTCCTGGCGCTCGTCATCGCCGTGGTCTTCTATGTGCGCGGCACCAAAGGCGCGCTTGACCGCAGGTGGATCCTGCTCGGGCTCGTCGTGGCGGGCGCCGTGTGGGTCCTCGGGCTGGCAGCCCGGCTCTGGTTCATGCCGACGTTCATCGACTACGGCCACTACGTCGCGGCCCTGGGGCTGTTCGCGTGTGTCGTCATCGTGGCGGTGGCCAACGCCTGGCGCCGGCAACAGCCGGCAGTCACCAGTTTCCCCCAGGCGCAGGCAAGCGGCGGATCCCCGCCTTCGCCTCCGCCGCCAGGTGGCGGATCCCGGCCTCCGGCGAACCTGATGATCGGCTCACCGGCGCGGTTGGACCTGTACGCGTGGATCGCGTGGGTCATGGTCATCGTCGGCGCGGGCGGCATCGCGCTGGCGTGGAGCGGCGTCATCTCCGTGTTCTGGCTGGAGATCGTCGTGGCAGGCCTGTTCGCCTCGTTCTGGTTGGTGCAGACCCTCGACATAGGCGACCAGACCCTGGCCGTCGTCTGATCCGGCCCCACCTTCGCGCGGGCGTGCAACCGCAAGGGCACGTCCGCGTAGAAGGTGCGGAGGTGGTCAGGGTGCCCGGACGGGACCAGGAGTTCGCTGGCTCCTGATTCGACGTAACCGCCCACGAAATAGGTGGCGTTCTACCGCTGCTACGCGCCCGCCCGTAGCGCTGCCCGTACTCGTTCGCGTGGCTGGAACCCGTTGGCGCGTGGTGATCTCCACGTCGACTACCCGGAACCCTCCACGTCACCGCGATCTACTGAAACGCGTCGAACACCGGGTAACGGGCGGACCAGGATCCACGCGAATCGTTCCGACGCCGCCGGCCGTCTCCAGACCAGCCGGCGGACACGCGTGGGCACGGCTTGGGGGCGGCATGACCGATGATGATCCGGCTGCGGGCGCTCGAGACGGAGCGCCGGCGCGGTCGGTGCCGGGCGCGGTGTTGCTGAACCTCACCGGGCTGGGTCTGGGCTATGGCTACTTGCGCCGCTGGTGGCTCGCCGGGGCGGCGCTGGCCGGCACTGTTGCCCTGATGGTGGCCGGGGCCGTGGTCGGAATGTACGCGCTGCCGTGGTTGTGGGGCGCGACCGCGATGCTGTGGGCCGGGCTGCTCGCGGCGCACGCGGGAGTGCTGGCGCACCGGTACCCAGGGCCGGCTGGACGGCGACCGGTGTTCGCCGGGGTGGTCGCGGTCGTGCTCGTTGCCGGCGGGGTAGCCGGGTACGGCGCGATGGCGCGCGCGGCGACCACGGACGGTATCGCGGCCGCGCGTGCCGGGGACTGCGCGGCGGCCCTCGACCGGTTCGACGCCGCGACCGGGGTCTACCGGCTCGGCGCGGACGTCATGGCGGCCGACGCCGGACGCCGCGAGTGCAACGTGTATCTGCGGGGGCCCGGGCGCGTGAACGCGGCGACTACGCGGCGGCGGTTCGGGCGTACCGCGACATGGCCAAGGCCTTCTCCCGCGGCGCGATGGCCGGCGTCGTGCGCCGCGAGCTCGCCGAGACATACCTGGAACAAGCCGGCGACTGGACCGAACCGCTGGACTTGCCGACCGCGCGGGAAGCGGCCGAGGCCCTGGTGGTCGTGCACGAGGAGTTCGGCGACACGCCGGCGGCCGAGAGAGTGCCGGAAATGTTCGCCGAGCTCTTCACCGCCGCCAGCAAACCGTTCACCCGAGAACAGGCCTGCGCGTCGCTGCCGGTGATGAACTACTTCGCTGCCATCGACCCGGCCGTCGCCACCGACGTCGTGTCCACAGCAGACACAACGCGAGCCGACGCGCTGCTGGAGTGCGGGCTGAGCACGCTGCGTTCGGGCAACGCCGCTACCGCGGCGCCGATTCTCGACAACTACGTGAACGACTACCCGAGCCACCCACGATATCGGCAGGGCAAGGCCGCCCAGATCAGCGCGCGAGTGGCCGCACGAGCGAAGGCACGGCTGCCGGTTCCGCCGCCGCTCGGCGCTCGTGGCAGCGTCCCGCTCACCTTCTACAACGACAGCCGCAAGGCTTACCGCGTCCTCGTTGCGGGCGCCACGGCCCACGACATCACCCTGCCGCCGTGCACGTCGTGTCCGGCAGTGGATCCGGCAGGCGAGCAGAACTGCGGCCCCAGCGCACGCATGCCGTCCAGAACGGTGTGGCTCGACCCACGATCCGCCTACTACTACGCACTCGATATTCCCGCTGGCATCGCCACCTGGGACACCTATCCCCTCGGCCGGACATCCGTCCCCAGCTACATCTGTCTCTACTTCACCGAACAGAAACCGCCACGTCGACGGCGCAATCCCGCAGGGGGCAGCGCGCGATGCGTGAGCACAGCGGGGGAGAGGAGGCGCCTTGCCGATGCCGAGGCGCGGCTGCGGAAGTTCCAAGCCGCCATCTCAGCCGGCGTCGTCCCGGCCGCGCTCGTCGAGGTGATCAACGCGGCGCAATCCGTCGGCCTCTAACGCCGCGCGCTCACGAACCATGTGCCGAGTCGTAGCAAACGCTGCCCTAGCCGGCGTGGTCCCGCATGTCCGCGCGCAGGCGGTCGGCGGCCTCCGGTGTCATGTTGTGCCGGCTGGCAAAGATAGCAGCAGCGAGGTCCGGTCCGGGTCGCTGAACAGCCCCCGCCTTGTCGCCGGCTCGTCGCGACCGGACAAGGCGCGGCGCAAGGCACGGTGGCACGACGGCCGCCGTATGTGGCTACCGCGTCCGCACCGATGACGATCACCAGGTCGTGTGGAGCAGGGCGGTCAGTCTGTGTCTGTCTCAGTGTGCGTTCCTCGGGCTCGGTCGGCCATCGTGGTCCAGAATCGCTGAAGCTGACGCCGCGATATTCCTTGCCAGGAACCCGTCCGTCGCCGCCAGAGGCGTTTCCTGTTCAGCAGCGTCCGCTGGCGCCTGCAGAAGCCCTCGCTCAGCTCGACCCGGGCCGGTTGGGCACCCTTTGGAGGATACGGGCACAACTCGAAGTGGCACCCGTCGACGCAGTTGGTGCCCGGCGTCGACGTGTAGGCCGTGCCGACGGTTCGTTCCGGATCTAGTGGCCCGCGATCCTTGACGAGGCACGGCGGAAGGTCGTGACGGTTCGCCCGTTCCTGACGTTGCTCGACCTCACTCGGCTGCTCGCCGCGCTCGGCAAGGTTCAACAGCAACAACACATCGGCGACGAGTTGCTGGGCACGCGGCGCCAGGGTGCTCCAGCCCACCGATGGTGGGATCCAGAGACTGTGCTTCCGGTTGTCCCGCGCGGAGTCCTCCAAACGCGAGCCCACCCGCGACACGACACCGCTTTCGTCGATCCAGCAGAAACGTTCCGGCTGACCGGTCTCCAAGGCGAGGATCGCGAGTTCCGCGGCCGTGGCGACGAACGGATGCAGTGGGGCGGCGACACTCTTCTTGCTGTCCCGCCGAGCTGCATTCGTCCGCATGCTGCCGGCGCACTCGAGCCAGTACTCCACGAGGGCACGCGGTTGAGAGCCGTGCCCGTGGGTGTGCTCCTTGTGGTCCTCGCGAAGCGACCACAGGCACAACGCCTGGATCAGGGTCAGCTGTGAGAACCAGAACTGGGCACCTTTGAGCATCTGCAATGCCTGCTCCGCCAGGTGTGCTCTCGAGTCATCCCTGGCGTGGGGATGACGCCGGCGACGGTTCGCCGCGTACTTGAAGCCCTGCGCGAGCGCGATCTCCTCGGACAGCAGCAGGTCTTGTTCTCCCGGTTGCTGAGGGCGCGGTATCACGTGTTCGAGCCACTGATCGAGGTCCTTCGCGACGTCCGTCGTCCGCACGTTCCGACCGTCATCGCCGACACGCACGGAGCCGACGAGCAAGGGTGCTAGCCAGGCGCCCATCAGCCGCGCGTTCGGCATGGCCTTGGCGTCCAGCTGGTCGCCGTGCGGGGCTCCAAGTGCTCGGCTGTTCCACTTGTCGGCGCACCCGTCGCACGGTGCCATCAGTCGAGGGCGGAGATCCTTGTATGCCGCATAGCCTCCGGCACCGATCTCCTGTGCCATGGCAAGCCGGATCGCGTAGGAGGGTTCGCTGCAGCCCATGAGGAACAGTTGTGTGTACGCCGACTTCGCGGTGGTCTCTCGACTCACCCGCCGTGCATCGAGCATCCGACACGACTCACCGATACGGTGCACCAGTCCAAGCTTGCCCTCCTCGAGCGTTCTCGGATCGTTGGCCCAGATGCCCGGCCAGCGCTGGCAGAGCTTGTCAGCTATGTGTGTCTGCGTCGGATTCTCGGTGACGGAGTCGATTTCCAGCGCGGCGGCGAACATGTCGAGGGCCTTGTTGTCGTCGCGCCCCATGGCGTGATCCACGAGTACGTCGCGGACATGCTCGACGTTCTTCGAACGGGTGATCTGTGTGTCCGGCTCCGTGTCCGCTGGGGAGAGCTGATTCGTCACGCCCGCTCTCGAGTGCAGGACGAGCGCGATGAGCAGTTCCCGTCCGGGACCCGGCTTGCGCAGCGCGTCATCCAAGAACGTGGTGTCGACTAGTAGTGACCTGATCAGCCGAGAACCGAGATATGCCTGCATGAGACTGTGCGGAAACCGCACGCCGCCGCCATGTGCCTTGACCACACCGAGCTGAGCTCCCCAGGTTGCAGCCAACCTGACATCGATGGCCGGCTCGACCACATCTTCGAGCCGTGCCCACAACGTTTTGGTTTCCTCATCTTCGAATTTCACCTCGAGCTTGTCCCGCGACAAACCCACACAGGCGAGCATCGACAGCTGGTCCATCGCCGCCTTTCGCTCGTTGCCCTTGAGCGGGACCTCCCCGTAGAGATAGCCCTGAACCAGGGCGTCCTCCCAGGTCTTCAACAACCACAGCCGCAGTGTCGACCGGTCTTTGCTGCGCGTGTTCAGCGCGCCGCGTTGTCCAGGAACCAGTTGGTGGAGCCTGCGAACGCGGTACAGCTGCTTGGTGATCTGAAGGTAGAGAGGCGCCTCGGCGACGCCGGCGGTCTCGACTATCCAGTCCAGCCTGCGCTCGTCCTCCCCAGAGTCGGCGCCGCCCAAGTACATGAGCGCGGCCTCCTCGCTCAGCGCCTCCAGATCGGCGATCGTCGCATCCATTCCCCTCAGCGGATCGTGCGGCCGAGAGGTGATGAACAACGGGAGGCGGGCCTGGTACGCCCGGCGGATGGCGAGACGCAGAATATTGTCTCGCTCAAGCTCGGCACCTTCTTGGACGAGAGCCTCCTCGAGACCGTCGGCGAGTACGACGATCTGTCCGTTGCGACGTAGCTGACGCCAGATTCGTTCGCCTTGAGCTCTTGAGACCAGCCGGCCGTCGACCTCTTCGAGGAACCGTCTTTGCGCGAGTTCGGCGAAATCCACGTCGCCTTTCGTTCCCCGCAACTGGATCGGCACGGGGACGGCGCCGCGGCGGGCTAGAAGCTGAGTTAGCCGGACCAGCACAGCCGTCTTGCCAGTGCCTACGCCGCCAACCAACACGTGCGGTCGGCAGTTTTTCCGATCATGCAGATCCTCCATAACCACATCGCATATCTCGTCGCGCCCTACGACCTTGCCGATGAGCGTCCCCGCCGTCGAAACGAGATCGCGGGCATGCTTGCGCGCTCGGCGTTGATACCAACGGCGCACCCTGGTGAACCGCAACAACCAGAACACGGTGGCGGCGAACGCGACGGAGGTGACCGTGGTGCCGAACCCGATGACGGCACCGCACGACACACCGATGGTCCGACACGCGCTGTCCAGATTCAACGGATCCGACCCCGCGCCAAAGATAAACACCATGACGGCACGCAACAGCCACGCGATGAAGAGTACGGCGAACGCACCGGTTGCCAAAGTCGCCAACCGGATGTAGGGACGCGAACGCCACCGGTGTGGCCTGCTCACCCCGCTACGTCGCTGCCGTGCCAGGCGACGGGCACGCAGCACTACGCCCACCGGAGCCCGCGCCGTCGACCACACTGACTGAAGAAAAAGCCGGACCATTCCAGGAGCGTGCGCCCGTCTCGCTGCGGTCAATTGATGGCTCGTCGTTTGAGTCATGGATCCTCCCGAAAGACGGACCATGCCTGCCACAGACCGCTGCGGCCGCCAGGTGCCGAATCTGTATATTTGAGACTCGCCCTGCCGGCCGACGCGTTACGGCTTCCGCAGGTGCGCAGGCAATTGTTATAGATAACTCTTTGCTGGATGCCGAAACGTCATCCGGCCAGGTCAAGGCCGCGTCAATGTTCTCGACTCCACCGCGGCAGTATGTTCTCCGAAAATTTACGATCGGCGTTACGCAGGGTGGCCTGGTGGTGTAACTGTGGGGTTCGGTGGATGAGCGACGGAGAGCTCGACGCGGACACCGGTTTTCGGTGGCTATTTGGCGGAGCGGCGCTGGGGTAGTCCGCCGCAGGCGGAGATCGAGCGATCTGTGACGCCCACGATCACGTGGAGCTCTCCGACGAGCCGCAGCACGTGCCGGCGGCGGAGCTGGTGCCGGCGGAGAGGCTCGGGTACCTGCCGTTCGACCGGCGGAAACCCCGCGTAGGCGTTTCTACCCCTTGCTTGATGTCTGATCTCGACATCAAGGAGCCTCACACAGGCCGAGGCGCAGGCAGCACGAGAGGCAGCGCGGGCCGAACTGGTGAGCGCAGGGAGCCGACACGAGATGGGCGAGGCTGAGGTCTGCGCGATGATCGATTCTCTCGGCGACGTCGGCGCCGCGCCGAATGGTGGCAAGCCGGAGAGCCTTGCTCGTCTCTACAAGGGATTGCGGTTGCAGGTCCGGTATGAACCCCAGGAACAGGCCGTCTGTGTCGCGCTGGCGCCCAGGCGTCATGGCCCCTCCCGTGTCGCCGGGCTGTGTCAGGTCAGCTGCGCGGGCGAGGTTCCTCGTATCGGGCGCTCCGGACGAAACGCCGTGACATGATGCGGGCTGTCTCAGTCACGAACGGGGGGAACGCCCATGTCCGCACACCTGGACCAGATGATCGCCGAGTTCGAAAAGTTCAGCGCCCGGATCAGGCAGGCCGAGAGCCGCTTCGCCGGGGTGGCGGACATGGGGGACCGGGTCGCCCAGGTGGAGAGCGTCGCGACGTCGCCGGACCGCAACGTCACGGTGATCGCCGGGGCTGGTGGCATGGTCACCGACCTCCGGCTCGCGCCCGGTGCCATGAGCCTCGCCTCCACCGAGCTGGCCGCGATGATCATGACCACCCTGCGGCAGGCCGTCGCCGGCGCGGCGCGGCAGCAGGCCGGAATCGTGGACGAGATGTTCGGCGACACGTTCGGCGTCAACACCTCCGAGCTGGTTGAGCAGGCCCAGGCCGAGGCGGCCGGAACCGTGGCGGACGATCATGCGTCGGAGGAGCCGGAGCGGACCGCGCGCCGACCGGCCGCGTCGGACCACGACTTCGACCAGGACACCATCTACGGGCGCTGAGGGGAACGGATGTCGGAGGGAACGCAGGTAGACATCGCGGCACTGACCGCGTACGCCGGCCAGCTCGGCTACTACGACGGCGAGGCGGACAAGTTCGGCGGCCTGATCGACACCGCCGACGTCACCAACGAGGCGTGGGGCATCATCGGCTCCTTCGCCAAGCAGGGCTACACCGAGCGCCTCGCGGAGCTGCGCTCGCTGCTCGAGGACATGAAGACCGGCATCGACGCGCTCACTACCAAGGTGACCCAGTCGGCCCAGATGTACCAGGGCATCGAGGACGCCGGGACGATCACCTTCGGCCGGTACGAGGCCGAGATCGAGGCTATGGAGGGCCCGGCGTGACGGACTCGAAGCCGAGCATCGCCGACGCGCTCGAGGTCGAGGGTTACGACGAGAGCACGGGCGCCAACATCGACCGGGCGGTCGGCCACGTCCCGGTCGTCGGCACGGTGTACAAGACAGGCAAGTCGATCGCCGAGCACGCTCAGCAGGCCGCGGCCGCGGACAACCCCGGCGAGCTGGCCTCGGCCGGCGCGGCGCTCGTGAGCGACGGGTCGGCGTTCGTCGGCGCGGCCGCCGCGGACGTGACCACGTTCGCCATGGACCCGATCGGCTGGCTGGTCAGCCACGGGCTGAACATGCTGCTCGAGCTGGTCCAACCGCTGCAGGACGCGCTGCACCAGGTCACCGGGGACGGCCCGGCGATCGGGCACGCGTCGGACAACTTCGTCACGATCGCGCAGGGCTTCGTCGCGCTGGCAGACGACTTCGAGCAGACTGGCGACACCGCGCTCAAGGACTGGATCGACGACGCCGCCACCGCGGCACGGGAGGCGCTCGGCGACTTCTCCGCCGGCATCCGCGGCATAGGCTCGGCCGCCGGGTCGGTGTCCGAGGTGCTGAAGATGTGGTCGATGGTCATGGTGGTCATCGAGGAGGTGATCAAGGCCATCATCACCGAGCTGGTGTCCTGGCTGATCACCATCTGGCTGCCCGCGCTGGCGTCCTCGGTGATCAGCTTCGGCAGCTCGGTCGCGGCGGCGATGACCGCGTCGATCGCGAAGGCCGCCGCCGTGCTGAAGAAGGTCACCGGCTACCTCGGGCGGTTCGGCAGGCTGCTCGACACGTTCATCGACTTTCTGGCGAAGTACTCCACAAAGGTCATACAGGCGACGAGGAAGTTCCGGATCGGCACCTACGCGGGCGAGTCGAAGTTCACCCTGGACGTCCTGGAGAACACCGCGGGCGCCGCGTTGACGCCGAGCAACCGGGTGCTCACCACGATGTTCGGCACCTCGGTCGGGGTCAGGCCGCTGCTGAGCGGCGCGGGCGTCAAGGCGGGGATCGGGGCCGGCCGGGGCATCTACGGCGAGGGCAGCGAGGACGTCGGCCTCGGAGGAAACGAGCCATGGTTCAACAAGAGCGAGATCGGCGGGGACCGGAGCCCGGAGGAGACCCGGAGCGACCTGGACATCTGAGCCCGCGGGCGGCGGCCAGGCAGCGGGCGGCGCGTGACCTGATCGCGCACGAGCAGCACCTCGAGGCGAAGGTGGACAAGACCTTGGTGCGCCCCGGTTTCCGGGAGCGGGTCGAGGAGCTGGTCGCCGCGCTGTGGCGGGAGCCGGCCGTCGTGGTGCGGCTGGACGAGAGGCTCGGTCTCGGGTTCGCCGTGTCCGGGCGGCGCCTGGACGGCACCGTCAAGGGCAAGAACCTGGTCGGCCGGTTCTTCTGGAACATTGGCCGGTGCGTGGCCGGCGTCGTGATCAACCTCTTCTCGCTGTTCGGCGGCGGAGGCGTGGGCAACCCGTTCAAGCGAGAGATCCGGGTGACCGGCCCGGCGGACGCGATGGCGCTGGAGCTGGTCGACAAACTGCGGCCGGCCACCGGGCCGTGGCTGGCGTGCTCCCCGTCGCACCTGGCCGTCGTCGACACCGGCGCCACCTACCTGGACCCGGCCGACGCCCCGGAGCCACGAATCCTGTGGCACGCCCAGCATTCCGGACGGCCGCGGCTCAACTTTCGCACCAGCACGATCACCTGGCCGGACGGCTCCACGTTCCGGTTCCCGCTGCACGGCCGGACCGAGGTGCGGCATCTCCGCGACTATCACGAGTTCCCAGACGTCACACCATCCACGCCGGACGCCGATAGGCGTTCAGCGACCGACAGGTCTGGCGACGATGGAACCGCGACGGTGACCTGAACGCGCGGAGCCGTCGATGCCGAACAACAGCTGTCCATGGCACGAGCGCGTCGACGAATCCGTCGACCGGTGCTGGCATTCTTCTTCTATGGACCTGTCCGGTCTCGCGGAGTTGGTGGGCGCCGAGCGGTTTGAGCGTGCGTGCACCATGGCCTGGGCGACTGCCGAGGACACCGGCAGGGACCGCGGTGTGTGGCCGGACGGGCTGGACGAGGTGCCGCATGAGTTGTCGGATGCCGTGGAGGGCGACCTCGGACTTGCGTTCGCGCTGTACAGGGCGATGCCTTGCTATGCCAACCTGATGTATGTCGGCTTCTGGGGTCTTGGACCCGGTTTCTGGGCGGAGCTGCGAGCTCTGCTCGACAATGCCGATCCACGGTTGGCCGATCCGGCGGTGTACTGGCTGTGGTGTGGCCCATTCGAAGGCTCTGACGCCGAAACGGTGACGGCCTGGCGCGAGATGACCGACGGGGCAAACGATCTGCGTCTGCGCAGAGTGCTCAGCGCCTCCGGTCCGGTGCCGTGGCAGCTGAAGGCTCCGGTGCTGGAAAGCCTCACAGCAACACCGGAATGGCATCCCGCCATACGCCGTGCCATCCATGCCGCCGACACCGATGCCTTCGGCGCCATCGACAAGCCGGCCGCGCGACGAATGCTCGACCGTCTCGAGCACTTCGGCGACGAGACGACCTAAGTCTCTTGACCAGACGGGACCCGGCCATGGGGTGGACCGGATCACTGCTCGGGCCAACTGCTGCTGGCAGACGCGCCGTACTGTTGCTGAACTTGACTCGGGTCGGTGAGGAGTCGGTCGAGCATCGAACGGGCCGCGTCGATCTGGTCGATGTTGGAGGTCAGTCGGCGTCGTTCGTGGAGGAGGCGCTCCCGGCAGTCCTCCAGCAACAGCCTCTCGCCGGAGACGCAGGAGACGATCTCGGTGATGAGGTCCATGCGTAGCCCTGCCGCGAGCAGGGTCTGGATGTGTTCGACGGTCTGCACGGCGGCATCGCGGAAGATCCGGTACCCGCTTGAGGTGCGCTCCGGCCTCAGAGCTCCCTTCTCCTCGTAGTACCGCAGAGCGCGCACGCTGACACCGGTCCGGCGCGACAACTCACCGATCTTCACTGATGCCTCCGCGTGTCTTCGGCTTGACTCTCACATTGACGTCAGACTTTAGCGTGCTGGCATGTTCCGTCTTGCAACGTTGGTGTTCTGCGTCTTCAGCATCACCACCGGCGAGTTCGTGGTAGCCGGGATCCTGCCGTCGGTCGCCGCCGACCTCGGCGTCACTGTCGGCACCGCGGGCCTGCTGGTCTCGGCCTATGCCATCGGTATGGTCATCGGCGGTCCGGTCCTCACGGCGCTGACCGCCGCCTCAGACCGCAAGCAACTGATGCAGGTACTGCTCCTGGTCGCGGGCATCGGCAACGGCGTATCTGCGCTTTCTCCCAACTTCTCGCTGCTGCTGGTCGCAAGAGTGCTGACCGCGTTGGTGACCTCGACGTTCTTCGCACAGGCGATCGTGGTCGCCGTCGGCTGCGCATCGCCCGGCCGGGCCGCCAGCACCGTGGCAAGGCTGGTGTTCGGGATGAACCTGGCGATGATCATCGGCGCACCTATCGGCACCGCGATCTGCGGGCAGTGGGGCTGGCGGGCGACCTTCGTGGCCATCGGGATCGCCTGCCTGATCGGTCTGGCCCTGGTCTCGTGGTTGATCCAGCCTCCGCCGAAGGAGGCCAGGACCTCGGCGGTCGCGGAGCTGCGGGTGTTGCGACGTGGGCCGGTGCTGCTGGCACTGTCCATCACCGCGGTCGGCAACGTCGGCGCGCTGATGGTCTTCAGCTACCTTGCTCCGCTGCTCACCGGCCTGGCGGGGCACCCACTCGACCGTCTGCCCGCGCTCCTTGTCGGGTACGGCGTCGGGGCGACGATCGGCAACCTCATCGGCGGCGCCCTCTACGACCGGAACCCGCGTCTGTACCAGCCCGCCCTGCTCGGACTGCTCGCAGCAGCCTTCGTCGCCGTGTGGTTCGTGGCTGGCAGAACCCTCCCGACCGCCGTAGCCGTGGTCGTGATCGGCGCGCTCGCCTTCGCGATCATCCCCGGCATGCAGGCCCGCGTCATGCACACCGCCGCGGAGGCGCCCACCCTCTCCATAGCCGTCAACGCCTCGGGATACCAGGTCGCCGCCGCCTGCGCCGGACTGGTCGGCGGAGTGATCACCGACTCCGCCGCCGGCCCTCGACCTATCTATCTCGTGGCTGCCGGACTCACCGTCTGTTGCTTGCTACTCACGCTTTCCGGCACCCGCACCACACAACACATCGCGCCCGAGAAGGTGACAACTCAATGAGTGGTTCCGGCCGCCAGGGCCGCCGTGAGGCGGACGTGGTCAGCCCGTGGTTGCGGTTCGCGTTCTGCGGTCGAATGTCGACCGAGGAATTCCAAGACCGGGAGACGTCATAACGCTGGCATCAGCAGATCGCTGAGGAGACGATCGCCAGCCGGGGCGATGGAATAGGGCGTGTGGTTTTGGCCGGTCTCGCGGTGGGCTGACGACCAAGATCCATCAGCTCGTCGACACATCCGGACGTCCCCTGGTCACCCTGATCAGCGCCGGCCAGGCCAATGACGCACCGATCTTTCCGCACCTGATGCGTCACCTTCAGGTGCCGCGCGTCGGGCGCGGCAGGGCACGGACCAGGCCCGACCGGGTACGCGGTGACAAGGCCTATTCCTCGCGGGCGATCAGGACGCACCTGCGTTCCCGCCGGATCACCGCGGTCATCCCTGAACCCGCCGACCAAGCTGGACACCGCGCACGCCGAGGTTCACGCGGCGGCCGACCACCCGCCTTCGACGCCGCCGACTACCGCGGCCGCAACGTCATCGAACGCCGCTTCAACCACGTCAAACAATGGCGAGGCATCGCCACCCGCTACGACTCACTCGCCACCGTCTACCGCTCAGCCATCATCCTCAACGCCGTGATCACCTGGACCAAGACTTTGTCAGACACGCCCTAGTTCGAGTTCGTCCTGGCCTTGCTCAGACGGCGTGTTGTGCCGCTCTCGTTGTCTGAGGCCGGGGAGTGGTTGATGTCGACAGTCCGGTGCACAGGGCCCTGTTGTTGATGCTGGGTGCCGAATCGCGCCTCGAGGTCGTGCGGGCACGGCACCGGACGTTGGAGGCGATGCGTGCGCAGACTTGTCTGCAAAGCCGGTTCCTGGGTGGCCGTCCACTGTAGGGCTACAAGTTGGTGGATGTTGGACCGCACCCGAACCGGGCGCATGCGCGTTGGGGCCGCCAGGCACACCAGTTAGCGCCGGACTCGAACACCCACCCGCCGCTCATCGATGAGGCACCTGGTGCGCGACTCACCGCGCAGCAGGAATCGCAACCAACCCGAGCGCCTGACTCGGCTGTACGAGGAATTGCGGATGCAGATCCGGTATGAACCCATGGAACAGGCCGTCTATGTTGCGGCCTCACCGCGTGTGGTTAATGTGCGTGTCCGAGGACGATCTTGCACACTATTCACCCGTCCCATGCTCAATCAGTAAACGGGGCGCCGAGTGGTCTCCCATGGGGTAATGGAGTGTCCGAGACGGAGTTGCGCACTATCCCTACGCTGCCAACTGGAACTCTGACCGCCACGCGGGTGTTCGGCGCGCCCGGGTTGCGACCGCGTGCTTGAGGTCGGTCGACAGCGCGAAGGACGACGCGGACGCCCCTGCAGGGCGTGAAATGCCTAGCAGAGGCGTTGGTGCCGTGGCTGGCCGGCGTCCTGATCCTGGCGCCGACGGTGGCGCCGGGTGGTGTGGCGGTGTCGCTCAGGGCTGCTCGACGGTCTCCCGCCGCGCCATCTCGGTGAACGCGGCCTCCAGGTAGCCGCGTAGCGGGCGGCCGCGCACCGATAGCAGGTCGGCGAGGAGGACGACGGCGTGCTGTGTGACCGCGGCCGCCGACGGTCGCGGTGGGACCGCGTCCCACGGGTCGTCCAGTTCCGGCGGCCGCTCCTGCCCGGTGTTGGGGTCCGGCGGGGTGTCCGGATGGATCCCGAGCGCACCGCTGAGGACGACCACCATCACCCCTGGGTCGACGCCGGGGAACCACGGCGCCGCCGACCGGGCAGTGCGGGCGATGACCTCGCGGAGGTCGTCGCCGTCCACACCGTCCGGGAGCACCTCCTCCAGCAGCAGCCGAACGGTGTCGCCGAGGATGACGCGCGCGTGCTCGGGGTCGGCGAGGAGGAGGCGGCTGCAGGCGTCGTCGAACGCGGCCTTGTCGCCGGCTTGCGCGGCCGCGATCGCGTCGGTCGTCGCGGACGCGATCGCCCGCGCAGTCGGCGGCAGATCGCTGAGCGTGAGCCGGGGTGCGGGTGCCATGCCGGGAACGCTACCGTCGGCCGTCCCCGGTTCAGGAGGGGCGGACAGCGACGGCGCGTGCTCGTCACACTCCAGCAAACCCTCGGCGCGCTGAGCAGCGTTACCTCTCAGGGAACTTGCCCACGGCTGGTCGATGAGCTGGTTCGTGACGATCGCGGGCGCTCTCGTCGCGAGCGTGATCGTGATGGCCGGCGCCATGACGTTCCTGGGTGTCCCGAGGGACATCGGACTGCACTCTGCCGCGTTGGCGGCGTCCATCGTTCTCGCCGCGGTGCCGATAACGCTGACCTCGTGGCAGCTGGGCGTCGCGCTCGTGTTGATCGCCGGCGCTGGCCGTGGTCCGCGTTCCGACGGTCTAAGTTCACCGGGCTCTTCGGCCTCGTCTTCTGGTGCGGCGGCGGTGTCCTGGTGATAGCGGCCATCAGCACGAACCTGGACGGGTGGATGTACCAATTGCAGATCGCGGGCGCGCTACTCGCGCCCTGGCTTGTCGTCCGGGCGCGCAGGCTCGCGCGTGCTTGGGGCGGCGGCTGCGCGCCAACCGGATCCCATGGACCGTCTCGACGGCGTGGTGGACGAGGTGGCGCTGATCCCCTCCGCCCGGTTCTTCCGGCTGTCCCACGCACCGAAGCGTGCCGTGGTCGTCGGTCCCCGGATCGCCTTGATCCACCTGGTCCGCAGGCCGCCTGCGGCTGCTCGTGGTGGTCGAGACCGAGGACGCGGAAAAAGACCGAGCTGACCGTGCCCGCCGGTGGACGAATCACCTTTGTGAGACAGAGAAACACTGGTCGAGGAGGTGGGGGAGTGGTCTGAATGGCTCAACATTCGAAGAGATATCCAATTTCGGATACGGATGATCCTAGCTCGGCGACGAATGAAATATGGGCACGAGTCGTGGCGGTGTCAGCTGGTCCGGGTGCGCAGGCGTGGTGGTCGCCACGATTGCCCCGGCACCGCGTCGGACCCGCCCTTCGTGTTCAAGTTGTTCGTCGACGGGCATCGTCGATAATCTACAAACAAAGAAGAGAACATGAAAGCTGGATTCTCCGACCAAACAAGTCAAGATTTTCTGAAGAGCATGGTGGACAGCATCAACCAGTACCGGGCGAAGCACGGAGTCCCGCCCGTGGAACTCGACCAGGAGCTGGTCGACTACGCCAAGTCCCGCGCTGAGCATGTTGCGGACAAGGGAGCCCTCGTCCACGACGGGACCCAAGGGTACGGAGAGAACCTCGCGTCGGCGAGTTCGTCGGAACCGACCGTCGGACCGGCCACGCAAGCCTCCGACAGCTGGTACGGCGAGATCAAGGACTACAACTTCGAGGACCTCGCCACCAACGCCACAAAAACGATCGGACACTTCACCCAGCTCGTCTGGAAGGGCAGCACCAAAATCGGCGCGGGCCGCGTGTGCGGCACCGAAGACAACACGTGGCACGACACCTACATCGCCGTGAACTTCTCCCCAGCCGGAAACATGTCAGGCGCATACCAGGACAACGTCCTCCGGCCAACCCAGTGACCAGATAACCGTTCACCCGATCCGCACCATCCGGCCCCGCCACCCGCCACCGAAACAGGTGGGTCGCGGGGCTGCTCCCTCATCACCACTCTCGCCGGCGGACCTGGCGACGGAAGCTCGGCGAAGCTGCTGTTCGCCGAGCCGATGCCTTTCTGTCGGTCCTCGTCGCTACGGTGGGCGCCGAGGAGCTGAGAGGAGGTGTTCTTTGTGACGAGGTTTCCTCGGGTGCCGCGGGACATGTTCATGTTCACCACGACCGAGAAGGCGGAGTTGCGCACCGCGACGTTGTACGCGTTCGGGGAGGCCAACGAGCGGCTCGAGACCGCGCTCACCTTCGACGAGGTTCGTACCCGGTTGCGATCCGTCGGCTGGTTCGAGGTGGTCACCGACGAGGAACTCGATGCGACGCTGTCCCGGCTCAGGCAGTGGGGGCTGGTGGACGTGGTGCAGAACCACGCCGTCCACTACACGACCGCCGAGGACTACGAGCGGAAGAACCTGCAGTATCTGCTCACCAAGCTTGGCGAGGCGGCGTTCGAGGGAGTGCAGCATGCGCTGTCCGTCCTCGCGTCCAGTGGAGCGTTGCAGACCGCAGTGCTCGACGCGATCGCGGATCGGCTCGACGAGTTGCATCGCCTGCTGACCGAGAACGGCTCGTCGGACCGGCGTCTCTACACCACCTTGATGGAGTTGGAGGGGCACCTCGACGCGCTACGGACCAACACCAAGCAGTTCAACAGCGAACTGCAGCGGCTGCTGCGGGACGAGCAGTTGGACCTGACCACGTTTCACGAGGTCAAGCGGGCGACCGTCGGTTACCTGCAGGAGTTCGTGACCAACCTGGATCAGCGGCGGCACACCATCCGGGACGCCCTCGGTCGAGTCGAGGACCTCGGCGTGGCGCCCATGCATCATCGGGCGCTGGCGGGTGCCGAGCTGCCTCGGCTGACCGCCGACGACCCTGGGCCGGAATGGCTGCGACACCGGTCCGCCAGGTGGGACGGCCTGCGGCTGTGGTTCCTGCCGCCGGACGGTGGGTCGCCCCGGGTGGACGAGCTCCAGGACGTCGCCCGGCGGGCGATCGTCTCGCTACTGCGGGTCCTGGACCGGATGAGTGAGACCAGGCGGCGTTCGTCCAGTGCGGCCGCCGATTTCCGGGTGCTGGCGCGATGGTTCGCGGCGAGCGACACCGAGGCCGACGCGCATCGGTTGTTCAACGCCGCCTTCGGGATGTGGCCGGCGCGGCACGCGCACCTCGGGCACGAGGATGATGAGCTGATCTCCCACACGGAGAGCTGGGGAACGGCGCCGCCGGTTCCGGTGTCACCCTTGCTCCGGCGCAGCGGCCGTACCGAGCACGTCGCCCGCACCGGCAAAGTCCGGGACGTCGAGGAGCTGCGCCGCCTGCGGCGGGCGGCGGCGCGGCGGGAGCGTGCCGAGATCGAGGCGGCGTGGCGGCAGCTGGCCACCGCCGGTTCGGTCCGGTTGTCGAGCCTGGAGCAGCTGGACCACGACAGCTTTCACCGGCTGCTCGACCTGGTCGGCCGGGCGCTGGCCGCACGGCGCGACAGGTCTGGCGTCCGGCGGGCGACGACGGCCGACGGGCGAGTCGAGATCCAGCTGCGCCAACCGCGTGACTCGGCCACGGCCACGATTCGCACACCGCGCGGCACCTTCACCGGGCCGGACTTCCTCGTCGACATCCGCGCGACCGGGGCCGTCCCGAGGAGGCAGGCGCAATGAGCAATCTTGCCAACCAGCTGGCGAAGCAGGAGGTCGAGGAGGTCTCCCGCGGCATTCGGCTGCTGTTGGCGCAACCTCTGCTCACGACCGAAACCGACGAGGACGGGTTCGAGCTGGTGCGGCGCAGGCGCGACCCGATGGTCAAGTGGTTCGAGTACTACTGCGGCTGGCGCCTTACCGTCGAGCCCCGCCTCGGCTATGCGCGTCTGGTCAAGGTCAGCGACCGGCCGGACCCAACCCGTCCCGCCCGGCGCCTGCGCTCCGCCCGGGCGCCGTTCGACCGGCGCCGCTACACACTGCTGTGCGTAATCTCGGCCGAACTGCTCGCCGGCCCCGTGACGACCATCGGCCTGCTCGCCGACCGGGTGGTCCAGGCGAGTGCGGCCGACGCCGAGGTCCGGACCTTCGACCCGACGCGCCGTGACGAGCGGTCCGCCTATGTGGACGTGCTGAAGTGGCTGGAGCGAACCGGCGCCGTGCGGTCGGTGGATGGCGCCACGGACGCCTACGTCGACCACGCCGACGCCAAGGTCCTGTACGAGGTGGACACGACGCTGCTGGTTGGTTTGCTGGCCGCCCCGGTGCCGCCATCCCGGCTGGATCCACCACGGGTCGACGACCAGCCGTACCGGCCGCCTGACCTGGCGGACCTGGTGGTGGAGCGCCGGTACGGCAACGCCGTCAACCCAGCCGCGGACCCGGACACCGTCGTGTCCGACACCCAGCGGAACCTCTGGTTGCGGCACTCGATCATGCGGCGGCTGATGGATGACCCGGTCGTGTACCGACGGGACCTCACACCAGCCCAGCTCGGCTATCTCGCCTCACCGACCGGGCGTCGGCTCGTGCAGCAGGGCGTCCATCAGGCCGGGTGCGTGCTCGAGGAGCGGGCAGAGGGCTACTTGGTGATCGACCCGGACGGCATCGCCACCGACCTCAAGTTCCCGGACGACAGTACCCACGCCAAGGCCGCGGCACTTCATCTGCTGGACCGGCTCAACGGTTCGGAGACTCCCGTGCCCGCGAGGGACTTGGTACTCGCGGCCGAGGAACTCCTGGAGCGTTTCCGGTCCTGGGCCAAGGCATACCAGTCCGACGGTGGCGCGGAGCGGCTTGCCGACGACGGCGTGGCGATACTGTGCGCGGTCGGGCTGGCACAGCGCCATGCCGACGGCGCGGTGCTCGCGCTGCCCGCGGCCGCGCGCTACGCCGTCGAGCGCATCGAGCTGCGGGAGGTGCCAGCGTGACCGTGTCCGAGCTGGCGGCGCACCAGCACGCCGACCGATCATCCACAACGGACACATCGGAGACCTCGAGCCGGTGGCGACCGACTCGTGCGGGCATCATCAACGTCTGGCGCTACTACGGCGAGACCTTCGAGTTCCATCAGGGCAGGTTGCTGCTTCGCGGACCGAACGGTACCGGGAAATCCAAGGCGCTGGAGCTGTTGCTGCCGTACCTGTTCGACGCGAACCTGCGCCCCCATCGACTGTCCACGTTCGGCAGTGGCGACCGCACCATGCACTGGAACCTGATGGGGGAGGGCAGCCAGGGGAGCACTCGCGTCGGGTACGTCTGGCTGGAGTTCGGCCGGTTCGTCGACGGGGAGGAGCGCTGGTTCAGCTGTGGCGCGCGGCTGCAGGCCACCGAGAACACCAAGAACGTCGCATCCACCTACTTCACCACGACTCAGCGAATCGGCCTGCCGGGCGGGCTCGCGTTGGTCAACGACGCGGGGCGGCCGCTCGTCCGCGCGGACCTTGCCGCGGCGATCGGCGACGCGGGCGACGTGCACCCATCGCCCGGCGAGTACCGCCGCACCGTCCGCCAGACGTTGTTCCCAGGGGTGAACGAGCAGCGGTACGACGCGCTGGTCACCGCGCTGCTGCAGCTACGCACGCCGAAACTGTCCGAGCGGCTCGATCCCGCCGTCCTGTCGACATTGCTGTCCAGGGCGCTGCCGCCGCTGGACCACACGGACATCGCGGAGATCGCCGAGGGGTTCGAACGCCTCGACCGCCAGCGGGAGCAGCTGTCCAACCTCGACACCGAGGTCGCGGCCGCGGAGACACTGGCGGCCCGGCAGCGGACCTATGCCCAGCGGGTGCTGCGTGCCGCGGCCGCGCACCTCATCGCCGCCACCTCGACCATGACCGAGTTGACCCGCGCGGCGAGGGAGAGCAAGGAGAGTCTCGAGGAAGCGAACCGCGACCTCGAACGGGTCACCGCGCACGACAAGGAGCTGGCTCGCGAGGCCGCGACGACCGAGGCCCGGATCCAGGCGATCGTCGAGCTGCCCGCCTACCAGGAGGGGAGCCGGCTGGACCAGCTCCGCCGAGACGTAGTTGGCGCGCGGGAACGCGCCGGCCAGGCGACCCGCCACGCGGCGACGCTGCGCCAACGAGCCAACGAGGACGCGACGGCGGCTGAAGTGGCGGCCCGGGCCGCGCAACTCGCCGTACAGCTCGCCGCCCGTGGCGCGACGGAGGCCCGGCTGGCCGCCGACCGTGCCGGCATGCCCGCCGTGTACGAGGAGATCGACGCAACCGCCGACCTGAAGACCAGCAGGCGATTGCTTCGCGCAGCCGTGGACAGCAGGTCGGGACAGATCCGCGCGGTGCGGCAGGCACTCGGCAAGCACCAGCAGGCTGTCGCCGGCCGGGAGAAGGCCGAGGCTGACCTGGACGGAGGACGGGAGGACCTGGCGGTCGCCGCCGCGCTTGTCGACACGACGCGTCGGGAGTTCGAGCAGGCACTGGTCGACCTCGGCGAGGAGCTGGTCCGGTGGGCCCGCGGCTGCCGGCAGCTCGCGGTGCCGGAACCTGAACTACTGGCCGACCTCGCCGCCGACCGACCGGCGGTCGATGCGATCGTGACCCACGGGGTGACGACGCTGCGAGAGCGGTTCGCACGTGTGGAAACCGAGCGGCGCGGAGAACGCGCCGTGTTGCTCGACGAGCGGCGTGAGCACGAGAAAGAACGCGAACAGCTGGAACGGAAGGTGGACCGGCTCCCGCCTGCGCCGCACACACGCGGCACTGGCCGTGCCACGCTGACCGGCGCGCCGCTGTGGCGAATCCTGGACTTCCGCGCGGACGTGCCGGAGGACGCGCGCGCGGCCGTCGAGGCAGGGCTGGAGGCGGCCGGCCTGCTCGACGCGTGGGTGCTCCCGGACGGTGTGTTGACCGCGCCGGACGCGGATACCTTTGCCGAGACGCTGCTCGCCGTCCAGGCGCCAGGCCGGTCGCTCACCGAGATCCTCGTCGTCGAGCCCGACTCACCCGTGGCCGCCGACCGGGTGCGGCAGTTGCTGGCCGGTATCGCCTTCGGCGACACCGCGCCCGATCATCAGGCGGCGGTGGGCGCGGACGGCAGCTGGCGGCTCGCGAGCGCGCATGGTCGCTGGCACAAGCCCGAGAGCGCGTATATCGGCGCCTCGGCCAGGGAGCGAGCTCGGCAACGCCGGATCGCGGAGCTGACCGCCCTGATCGACCTCCTCGACACGCGTGTCGAGGAGGTCGACGAGGCGCTTCGGGGCGTCGCCCGCAAGCGCACGGAACTCGGCCAGGACCTGGACCAGCGACCCGGGTACGCATCACTCGACGAAGCCGACCGCAAGCAGGCCGCGGCCGAGCAGCGACACGCGGCCACCGCTGATATGGTCGCGCGGGCCGAGAAAGTGTTGGAGACCGCGGAGAAGGCGGTCACCGACGCGCTCCGGGCGCTGACCCGAACCGGCGGCGAGCACGGGTTGCCGACCAGTGAGACCAGTTTGTCTACAGTGGACACAGCAGTGCAGGCTCTCCGCGCATCCGGTGACGAGTGGCTGGACAGCCGGCACGACGCGGCCACCAGGACATCAGCCGCACGCGACGCCACGGCCCGAGCGGCGGCCACGGCCGGTACCGCCACCGACGCGGAGGACGTCGCGGTGGAGCGGCGCGAGGAGGAGACGAGGGTCGCGGTCACGCTCGCCGAAGTGGAGCGGTCGGTCGGTGCCGAGTTCCGCAAGCTGGCCGATGATCTCAGTGCGATGCGTGGCAGGTTGCGGGAGATCGGCGACCAGCGCGAACGGGTGCGCGGGACGGACAACCGGCTCAGCAAGCTCATCGGTACGCTGAGTGAACGTCACGACAACGACGAGTCCAAAAAGGATGAAGCGGTATCGGTCCGGGACGGATACGAGGAACGGTTCCGTGAATTGGCCGCCGGGTCGCTGTCCGCGGACGCGCGAGTGGACCTGGACTCGATGGACAGCAAGCGGTCTACTTTGGACGCGTCGCGTCGGCTGGCCGAGAAGCTCGGCCGGGTGCCACACGAGGCACGGAACGTTCGTGACGCGGAGGCGAACCTCGCGAACGCCGTGCACGACGCGCAGCAGACACTGGCGGGCCGGGCCGATCTGTCGTTGGAGCCGGAGGAGGACGTCAGCGTCTTCACCGCGACCGTCGACGGCGTCCGGCACGGCGCGGCGGCGCTGCTCGACCTGCTGCGCACCGAACGAGAGCGCACGGCCGACCAGATCACGGCCGGCGAGCGGGAACTGTTCGACAAGACACTCACCGGCGAAACCAGACGGCACCTCGCCGAACGCATCCGCGCCGCGAACGAGCTCGTGGACACGATGAACGCCCGGCTCGAACGGGTCCGCACCGCCTCCAGGGTGCGGGTTAGCCTGGTCTGGCAGGTGGATCCGCAGCTGCCGCCCGGTACCAAGGAGGCGAGGAACCTGTTGCTGCACCGTCCGGCGGACCTGGCCGAGTCCGAACGGGAGGCACTGCACCGGTTCTTCCGCGAGCGCGTCGACGAGGCCCGTGCCACGGAGACCGCGGCCGGATGGGAGCAGCAGCTGCTCCAGGTGCTGGACTACACGGCGTGGCACCAGTTCGTGGTGAAGGTCGACCGTGGCAAGGGCGATGGGTGGCAGCCGGTCACCAGGAGACTGCATGGTGCCTTGTCGGGAGGTGAGAAGGCCATTGTCCTGCACCTCCCACTGTTCGCCGCGGCGGCTGCGCACTACCAGGCGACACCGGCCGCGCCGCGGCTGATCCTGCTCGACGAGGTGTTCGTCGGCGTGGACAGCACGAACCGGGGACAGCTGTTGGAGTTGCTCGTCGGCTTCGAGCTCGACATGGTGCTCACGTCCGACCACGAGTGGTGCGACTACCAGGAGCTGGACGGGATCGCGATCCACCAGTTGCTCACCGGAGACGACGGAGACGACGCGGTCACGACGGCTCGGTTCACCTGGAACGGGCACGAGATCGTGCCCGACGAGGACTTGGATGAGTGACCCGCGAGTCCTGTACGGCGGGCCGGAGCTCGCGCCGCTATGGCAGGCGTTGTGGCAGCGGTACTCGTCGGGCAAGGCCGTCGCGAGTGTGACCTTACGTGGCCTCGATTCGTCCCAGCGGTCTGCTCTCGCCGACCTGCTCGGCCTCGATCGCATGCCACTGCCGGAGACGGCCGTGCGGGTCGCGGCTCTGGACGACGTGCTGCGTTCGTCCGTGGGGTTGGACGCGCGCGCCGTCGTAGCGGTGATCGTCGGGCCGCTGGACAACCGGGCCCTGCGGCGGGAGTCCGACCGGCGGGCACGCGCCGAGCTGTGGGACTGGGTGGCGCGGCACGAGATCGTCCGCGGCCAGCCGGCGCTTGAGACGTGGGTCGCGGGGGTACGGCGTACCGGCGTGGTCGACGGTTCGGTGGACAAGACCCGTGGCCAGCTGGCGCGAGCGCTCGCCGTGCTGGCCGAGCTGCCGTCCGACGGGCGGCCGTTGCCCACCTTCGCGGGCGCGGTCTGCGGCGACACGCACGCGCTCGACGACGGCACCAGGTTGTCCGCGCTCGTTCTCAAGGCTCTCGCGGCCATTCACGACGAACCGCCACCGGAAGACGCCGAGGAGCGTCGAGCGTGCTGGGAACGAGCCGGAATCGCGTGCGACGCGCTGTCGACGTCGGTTCTCGTCGCGGGCCTACGACCCGTCGGCACGGACCCGCTGTCGGCCACGTTGAGGCAGTGGGCCGATCATGCGGATGTCGCAGTGATCACGCTGGCGCAACTCAAGAAACACGGCCCGCTGACGTTGCCCGCGTCGCGTGTGCGCGTGGTCGAGAACCCATCCCTGCTCGCGATGGCTATCGCGAGGTTCGGGTCCCGGTGTCCACCGGTGATCGCCACCTCCGGGTGGCCGAACAGCGCCTGCATGCTGCTGATGCGCCAACTCGACGAGGCTGGAGTCGCGCTCGGCTACCACGGTGACTTCGATGGCGAGGGCTTACGGATTGCCGCGTATGTCATGTCACGAACCGGTGCGACAGCGTGGCGCATGTCGGCGCGAGACTACCTGGCAGAGGTCCGCCCGGGCCGGCCGGACCCGGGTGCGGTCACCGAAGCCCCGTGGGATCCCGAGCTCGCGCCCGCCCTGCAGGAACATCGTTCGACGGTGTCCGAGGAACATGTCGCGGAACATTTGCTGAGCGATCTGTCGATATCGAGCTGAGGCGGCGTGGTGGCACTCGCACATCGGCCGACCCATCTTCCGGGTGTCAGTGCCTCGTGCGGGTGGCCGACTCGGCGCGGACGCCGCCGCAGCGCAGTGCGCCGTTCAAGTAACCACACGCCTACACCTGCCATGAGCCGGCGGCAGAGAGGCTACCCGGACCCCGCGCGGCGGTTTCGCCGAACGACGAGCGTCGCTATGAGGGCGATCGCGGCGCCTGTTCCGGCGATCGCGGCGGTGGGTCCGAGACCGGGGAGCGTGTCGCTGGCTGCTGGTCGTGTGGGTGCCATGCCCGGTGTGGCCGCTGCGGCGGGGGGAGGGCTGATCAGGTGTGTCCGGGTGCAGATGTTGTCCTGGAACGGGCTGGTGGCGTTGGCGGGATGGAACTCGTAGCGTGCGCCGATCTCGTAGGCGCGGTCCACGGACGTGAACCCGCTGGTGGACGCCGTTCCGACGACTTCCACCCGGTGCCCGTCGTCGGTCAACACTGCCGCGACCCTGCCGTCGCGCTCGGTGGATACGACGGTGCCGGTGAACGCCATCGGAGATACCGGCGGTGGCGCCGCGCACGATGCTGACGCTTCGGCGGCGGCACCTACGAACAGGCCCGCGGCGCTCAATGCTGCGACGCCGAGTAGTCGCCACACGATTCGCATGTCGGCTGGACGGCGTGACAGCGGTTCGCGGTTGCATCATCGGATTTCTCCGCTGGTGCTGTACGCATCGTGGTCGGCGCTGACTAATCCCCGTTGTCCGAGACAACGAGTGCGGAGCTGACCGCCTTCCCGGCGAACAGAGGGCCTGACGGTGTCACGCCTTGGCGCTAACGCACAGGACGGGCCTGCTGTCCGGCGACGGCGACCACGTCTCCGAACTGCAGCTGCGCTCCTCTTCGAGCCTCGACGTGCCCGTTCACCTGTACCTGGTCCGTCTCGACCAACTCGCGCGCATGCGCCCCGTGCTCGGCGAGACCCGCCAGTTTGAGGAACTGACCCAGCCGAATCGGCAACTCGGCTACCGGAACGTCCTGGATCGATGATCGTGACACGCACCCATCCTCCCCAAGTGGGCGCCGACGTACCGGTTGGACAGGTCGAGAACGTCGGCGGGCGCACCGCACAGTACCCGCCGAGGTCCGTCGGTTCCAGGACGCAATCGCGGCTGGCGCGAAATCCGGCCGCGCTCGTTTGATGCGATCAACGCAGCGCAAGCCGAACTGGCGGCCGCCGAGGCTGAGCAGGCGCGGCAGCCTGAGTTGAAGACGATCAGTCGGGCCGAGGTGTACGCGATGATCGACTACCTCGGCGACGTCGGCGCCGCGCTGGAACGGGGAGCACCGGCCGAACTACAGAAGCTCTACGAGCAGCTCCGGCTGGAGATGACCTACCACGCGGACGAGCAGGCGATCGACGCGGCGATCCGCTTGGGTAGGGATAGTGAACGTGTCCGAGGAGGGTCGTGCACGCTAACCACAGGCCTTCAGTTGGCGACATGATCCGCGCACGGCCAGGCGATAGGCCGTAGTCGCAGCGGTGCTGATGCAATTCTTGGTGTTGATGTGGCGCGGCTAGGGTCTTCGGCGCCAGCCGGTGATCATGCCGATGACGTACACCTCAACGGCGATCAGGCCGCCTACGCGCGGTGTTGCGACCAACCGAGGTGTCGACAAACGGTTCAGGTCCTCAACCATCTCGCTACTGAGATTGGACCGCCCCGGGTCTGATGGAGACTCACTCGTTGAGTGAGGATGTGGATCATGGCCGGGAAAGAGTTACTCGCGTGAGTTCCGTGAGCGTGCGGTTGCGTTGGTGTTTGAGCAGGTCAGCGAGTATGGCTGCGGCGCGACGGCGTCCAGGTAGGGCGTGGTCGGGTGGAGCGGTTGATGCGCCGGCTCGGCCTGACCGGCGTGCTGCGCGGCAAGACGGTGCGCACCACGATCCAGGACCCTGGCGGTGTGCGGGCCGCGGACCTGGTGAAGCGCCGGTTCAGTGCTGGTGCGCCGAACTGGTTGTGGGTAGCTGACTGCACCTACGTCGCCACCTGGGCCGGGACTGTCTATGTCGCGTTCGCCATCGACGTCTTCTCCCGCAAGATCGTGGGCTGGTGGGCGAGTATGTCCAAGGAAACCGACTTGGTTCTCGACGCGATCGACATGGATTGCGGCTCCGTGACTATCGCCCGGCGAGTGATGAGGAGAAGCTGGTTCACCATTCCGATGCCGAGAGCCAGTACACGTCTTTCCGGTTCACGCAGGAACTTATCGACTCGGACATTGATGCGTAAATCGGCACGGTCGGTGACGCATACGACAATGCGTTGACGGATCCACGATCGGTCTCTACAAAACTGAGTTGATCAAACCGCAAGGCCCGTGGCATGATAAGAACGAGTCGAGATCGCCACCGTCACGTAGGTAGCGTGGTACAACAATCGACGGCTGCACGAGGCCTGTGGCTATCGGCCACCGACCGAGTTCGAGACCCTGTACGAGCTAGGCGACCTGACCAGTCGGTCACCTGACCCCAGTAACGAGTCTCTACCGAACCCGGGGCGGTTCATCCTGCCTTGTGCCGCAACAAATCCGCTGCCATCTGACGCGCGGTAACCGAAATACTTTCAGGTGACGGTGGCCGTAGCACTTCGTGTACCGCTGACGTAGCGATCTTGCCCGCCCATTCAGATCGTCTGTAGCTTCGCGCAGGGACCCTTTTGCTGGGATCCCGAAAAATAGTCAACCCCAAAGGTCAGGCGACAGCAGACAACAGTGCCGTAACATTGCACCGGCACGAGATCGGGGATCGAAAATGGACTACACACTCCAACTCAAGATAGACCCGTCGGATCTTGAAATCCTCAAGGCGGCCCAGCAGAACATCATCATCGCGAAGCCGGTAGGGGGAGGAAGTCCCAACGTCACCTGGCTGACCATCGATCCCTTCTCGGAGAACACGATCGAGTGGTCAGAGATCTACGGTCTCTACGCATCCAACAGCAGCATCCAGGCAGGCGCCAAGATCTACAAGGTCGGGTACGTCGACGTTGCCGACGACGGCAACACCTACCCCTTCAAGGCCACGAACACCTTCGGCGATCCCTCACCCGCGCCGCCGGTTCCCAATGGGACATTCGCGGTCAGCAATGTGAACGACAATCCCCTGTATCCGTTCCTGACCTTCGGCCTGACCCAGTCCGCGGCGATCGGGCCCATGTCGGTGTTGAACGCGCCGATCAGCGCCGCCATCGTCCCGACGATGCAGTCCGTGACGTTGACCCCGTTGACCAGTGTCTGGGTGTGGCTGGAGTCCAATCTGCTGAGCGGCACGGTCATCACACAGGTGACCAGCAAGCGGGCCATCGCCACCTACGGCGAAGGGGTCACGACGATCGGCCTCAAGTACAGCCGGAGCAAGGGATACTTCGTTCCCTCGACGCCGTCCGGCGAGTTCACCAAGTCGAAGAACTACATGCTGTACGACCCGCTGGCGGCGGACATCAAGGCGTCGAACGACGACATCCAGCAACTGGTCTCTCCTCGCTGACACGCCCACGCTGACTCATCGAGCATTCACTGACGCAGTCGGAGCTGCGTCAGTGAATGCGTGGACGAAAGGCATGCGGAAATGACCGCGAAGCGTGTCAAGGACGTCGACATACCGCCACGTAGTGCCGTCGTATACCTCGCCATGCGCTGGAGCACAGGCGGGTGGGCCTACGGCTCCGGCGCGCTGATCGACGACCGCCACATCCTCACGTGCTCCCACAACCTCATCGATCCCGTCACTGACACACCCCCACTTGGGCAGGCGACGGAGGTCCGTTTCTACCGCGCGTACAACGAGCAACGTCCCGCCAGCCCGCCACCCGGCGGCGCGGCGGTGTCGACCGGCTACTACAACGTGAACTTCTCCCAGGGCCAGGACGCCTGGGACGTCGGGGTTTGCCGCCTGGCCCAACCCGTGCAGGTCGGGCCTCCGTTCGCGTACTTCCAGCCCACCGTGACCGGTGAGGGGATCGTCGGCGAGGACGTGACGCTCACCGGCTATCCCGGCGACCGGCGAGGCGAGATGTACCTGGACGTCGACCAGGTGGCCGGTGTCCACATCGACACCAACACCCTCATCTACACCCACGACACCTGGAGCGGGAACAGCGGGTCACCGGTGTGGACGTACGACTCCGTGATGGACAAGATCGTCCAACACGGTATCCACGTGTCCCGCGAGGCGCAGGAGTTGCGCAGGGCGGTGCTCATCACCGAACCAGTGCTGAGCTGGGTCAAGAACGCCTGCTCCCAGCCCAACCCCGGTGGCGGCGGGTTCGCCCTCATCGGCCTCTGAACCGCCGAGGGTGGTTGACGCGTTTCGCTCCTCAACCCTACGATCGCCGCCGACCCGGCCGGCGTGATAAAGCTGTTGCCCATCACCAGCAGGCGCTCCGCATCTCCCAGGCGATCATGTATAGGTGGATGGAAGCGACCACGCATCGGCTGGCTGATGGGTGGCAGGGTGGGACGGTCAAGTCCATCTTGGACAATCCGCGGTACACCGGGTATGCGATCTTCGGGCGCTGGACTAAGCACGAGACGTTGCTCGACCCGGATGACGTTGCCGCCGGGCACGTGGTGCGGTTCCGGAAGTCGACACCGGATCGGATCGTGCGGTCTCGTCGGCCCGTGCATCCGGAGATCGTGGCGGTGGGGGAGTTCACGCAAGTGCAGTTGCTGCGTAAGTCTCGTGCGGCCGGTGGGATGCGCGGTCGGGCGAAGCTGGAACGCACGCGGATCAAGGGCACGCGGCCCTACGTGCTTCGCGGGCTGATGCGTTGTGATCTTTGTGACCGCCGGATGCAAGGCGCGGCGATCAGGAAGGGCGTGTACTACCGGTGCCTCGCGCGGACGCTCGCGCCCGGATCTCGGGTGCTCGCGGAGCATCCCCGCACAGTGAATCTGCGTGAGAATGCGCTCCTGGATTCACTAAATGCATGGATCGGCGGAGTCTTCGCGCCGGAGAACCGAGACGAGACGGTTGCGGCGATTCTCCCATCCCAGGACCTGCCCGGCGAAGGCGCGGGTCGGCACGAGACAGCGAAGAAGCGACTGGCCGATGCCAAATTACGACTCCGGCGGCATCAGGCGGCGATCGAAGCCGGCGTGGACCCGTCAGCGCACATCGTCGTGGAATCGGCGGGCGAGTGCTGGCGCGTCGTCGTTGTTGGGGGTGTGCAGGAAGATCGTGGGTGAGCGGTCTTCGCGTAGCCAGGCGGCGATCACCCGGGTCCACGGTCGCCATCCCTGGACGGTCTCGTCGGTCGAGTCCCGGCCGAGGTAGCGGACGATCGGCTGGTCGGTCAGTGCGCGCGTTCGTCGCGGTAGCCGTGGTTTCTTGGCCCAGGCGTCGTGTTCGGCCTCGCTGGTGGGCGGGTTCTGGAAGAAGGCCGTGGTGTCGAAGGGCACCCATTCGGTGTCGGTGTCGGTGAGTGTCCGCTCCAGCTGTGACGTCGAGGCGGCGTCGGTGAAGAACCCGGGGTGGCGCACTTCCACGGCGCGTCGGGCAGCTTGACCACGAACCGAAAGCCGAGGTCGGTCTGCCGCGCCCAGGTGGCGACGGTGTTTCGGGCGGGGGTCGCGTAGAAGGTGGTATTGCCCTCGACGGCGTTGCACCAGCCGGCGTAGGCCCGCAACCGCTCCCCGGCCGGCAGCGACTGCGGCAGGAACCGCCCTGACCACGCCTTGTGGGTCCACATCGCACAGCCGACATGAAGACGCGCCACTCCGCCCAGCTCCCGTTCGGTCGTGAGCGAGAAACTACTACCCGGGCAGCAGGGCCGCTGTGGTCAGAGTCGTAGTGCGGTGTGGAGCAGCACCTCCGCGCCCGCGACGAGGTCGGCCTGCGCGGTGTCCTCTTCCGGCACATGGCTGACCCCACCGATGCTGGGCACGAAGATCATCCCGATGGGCGCCAGACGGGCGACGATCTGCGCGTCGTGCCCCGCACCACTCGGCAGCACCTGGTACGGGTGGCCAAGGTCGTCGGCGCTGTCGGCGATCGCGGCCATCAGTGTGGGATCCGCCTGGGCGGGCCCGGATCGGGTGCTGACCGATACCTCGACCTCGGCGTCGCGTTCCGCGGCGACCGAGGCCACCAGGTTGCGCACCGCGTGTTCGGCCAGCTCGAGCCGGACGGGGTCGCCGTCGCGCAGGTCGACGGTCAGCGCGACCTCCCGCGCGATCGTGTTGGGCGAGTTCGGCCGGACGTCGAGCCGGCCGACAGTGGCCACCCGGCACAACCGCTGCTCGCGGGCGAGCGCCTCGACCGCGAGGACGATCCGCGACGAGGCCGTCAGCGGGTCGCGGCGCAGCTCCATCGGCGTGGTGCCGGCGTGCCCCGCGGCCCCACGCACCTCGACGGTCAGCACGGTGCGACCGGTGATGCCACTGACGACGCCGATGCGGTCCCCGCCGGTCTCGAGCACCGGGCCCTGCTCCACGTGGATCTCGAGGTACGCGGCGACCGAGCCGGGCGGCCAGGCCGCCGTGTCCAGCCGGTCGATGTCGCCCCCCGCCGCGGCCAGCGGTCCCCGCAGGGACGCGCCGTCGTGGTCGCGCGGGTCGTCGGGCAGCTCATCGAACTGGCCGGCCAGCACCTTCGAACCCCAGAATGGTTGCGGGAAGCGGGCGCCCTCCTCGTTGGCGAAGGCGACGACCACCGGCTCGGGTGAGGGCTCGGCGCCCGTCTCGACCATGGTTTGGAGGACCTCCAACGCGGCCAGGACTCCGTAGGCGCCGTCCAGCCGGCCGCCGTTGACCACGGTGTCCAGGTGCGAGCCGAGCAGTAGCGTCGGCCGGTCGGCGCGGACGAGCGCTGGGGGCCTGCGCACCAGCACGTTGCCGGCGGCGTCGACGGAGCCGGCGAGCCCGGCGCGTTCGACCTCGCCGAGCAGCTCGGCGCGGGCGGCGTTGTCGGCGTCGCCGAACCCGACGCGGTCGATGCCACCCGCCGCGTTGCGGCCGATGGCGGCGAACCGGTCGATCCGGTCGAGCAGTCGCGCTGCGTCGACCGGCACGCGGCCGCGCGGCAGCTGCTGTTCGATTGATTTCACACTCATGATGTCCCCGTTTCGGTGCCTGACCGGCGCGGTGGCGCGGCCAGGTCTGCGAGCGTCGCCGCGCGCATCAGTTCGGCTATGTCGACCTCGACGTCCTGCCGCCTCAGCCGCAGGACCAGTTCCGTCGCCAGCAGCGAGTTGCCGCCCAGCGCAAGGAAGTCGTCGGTGCGGGTGACCTCCTCGAGGTAGAGCAGGTCCTGCCAGGCGGTCGCGATGACCGTCTCCACGCCAGGGCGTGGGGGCTCGCCGCCGTCCGCAGCCGGCGCCGGCTCGGCAGGGCTGGGCAGCGCCTTGCGGTCGACCTTGCCGTTCGCGTTGAGCGGCAGCGTGTCGATGGCCATCAAGGTGCTCGGCACCATGTACGGAGGCAGGCGTTCGGCGAGGTGCGCGAGCAGCTCCTTCTCTGGAACGTCCCGATCCGCCATGTAGTAGCCGACCAACCGGTCCTTGCCGACAACGGCGGCCACGGACTGGTTCACCGCGGGGTGCTCCACGAGCGCAGCCTCGATCTCGCCCAGCTCGACCCGGTAGCCGTTGACCTTCAGCTGGTCGTCGCGGCGGCCCTGGAACTCCAGCGCACCCTCGGGCAGCCAGCGGCCGAGATCCCCGGTGCGGTACATCCGCGCGCCCGCCTCGCTGCTGAACGGGTCGGGCACGAAACGCTCGGCGGTGAGCCGCGGCTTGTTCGCATAGCCCCGTACGACGCAGTCGCCGCCGATGTACAACTCGCCGGTCACGCCGAGCGGGACCGGGTTCATGGCGTGGTCGAGCACGTACATCGTGGTGTTCGGGATCGCCCGGCCGATCGGCACCTGCTCCGCGGCAACCGGACCTTCGGGGACGTACACCGTGTTGCCCACCGATGCCTCGGTCGGCCCGTACTCGTTGAGCACGACGCTGACGGTGTCCTTCGCACGCCAGGAGTCGAGGATCCGGGTGGGGAACGCGTCCGCGCCTACCGCGAGCGTGGTGGCGAGCCGGCGCGCTCGCTCGGGCTCGAGCAGCTGGTCGAGCAGGTCGAGGTGGCCGGGGGTGAGCTTGATGAACGTGAACGGGGCCAGCTCGTCGAGCCGGTCGGCCAGCGCGACCGGGTCGAGCGAGTCGTCCAGCATGCACAGCCGTTCACCGGTGATCAGCGGCGTGTACAGGTTCGGCACGATCATGTCGAAGGCGATGGACGAGAACACCGGCGCGCCACCGGTGCCCCGCGCCGCGTAGCCCTCTGTGCACCAGCCGAGGTAGTTCACGACGCCGAAGTGCGGCACGAGCACGCCCTTTGGCTTTCCGGTGGAGCCGGAGGTGTAGATGATGTACATCAGGTTGTCCGGCGAGCTGGTCCGGCCGAGGTCGCCGGCGGGCAGCCCGTCCGCCTCGCGAATCGCCCGCGTCGAGTCCAGCACGGCCCACGGACCGTCCGGCAGCCGTGGCGCCAGTCCGTGCTCCGCCACGACGAGCGTCGCGCCCGAGTCCGCCAGCAGGTACCGCTGCCGTTCGGCGGGGTACTGGGGTTCGAGCGGCAGGTACGCGGCGCCCGACTTGAGGATCGCGAGCAGGATCACCACGAGCGAGGCGGTTCGTTCGGCGAGGACGGCGATCACCGTCTCGGGGGCCGCGCCCTCCGCGAGCAGGCGGCGGGCCAGCTGGTTCGCGCGTCGATTCAGCTCGGCGTAGCTGAGCTCGACGACGCCGTCGGTGACCGCGACCGCGTCCGGGGTGCGGTGTGCCTGCTCCTCGATGAGCTCGTGGACGCAGCGGTCCACCGGGTAGGGCCGGGCCGGGCCGTTCCACTCGACCATCAGCCGCTGGTAGGTCGCAGCGGTCAGCGGGCTGAGGGCCTCGTGCGGGGCCGCGGGTTCCGTCATCGCGTCGAGGACCGTGAGGTAGGTGTCGCGGATGTCCTCGGCCTGGGCGTCACGTACCCGCGTGGTGTCGACGTCGAGCCGCAGCAGCAACGACTCCGCCGGGTCGTGCCGGTATCCGGTGGTGAGCGCGTAGTGGTTCGGCTCGGCGCGGAAGTCGGCGACGGATGCCGGGAACGGCTGATGCTCGAAGACGGTGTCGAACAGCTCGACGTTCCCGAGGGTCCACTGGATGCTCGCGAGCGGGTAGCGGCGATGCGCCGACATCTCCCGCTCGGCGTCGGCCACCCGCCGCACCAGGTCGAGCCAGGTGCCGCCGGTCAGATCGACGCGAAGGGGCGGCACGTTGAGGAACATCCCGCGCACGTCGGAATCGTCGGGTCGCCCGCTGGTGACCACGCCGGTGGCGATGTCGTGGCGGCCGGTCGCGATGCCGACGACCTTGAGGTGCGCCGCGAGCAACACCGTCCGGAGGGGCACCCCGGCGTGGCCGGCCAGTGCCGTGAGCCGGGTGGCCAGGTCCGCGGGGACCGCGAGCTCGAGCGTTCGGTGGCCGCCGGTGGCGCCGGACGTGGGCCACCGCGGCAGCGTGGTGGGCTCGAGACCGGCGAGCGTGGTCGTCCAGTACCGCTGCTCGTCCGGGTCGGCGGCGATCTCGCGCTCCAGTGCGACGAAGTCCCCATAACCACGGGACGGTGCCGGGTCCGGGGGCGCCTCGGGGTCGGCCAGCAGGCGCCGGTAGCGGTCGAGCACCTCGGTGTGGACGGCGAAGCGGCCGGCGGCGTCGAGGATCGCGTGGTGCTCGGTGATCGTCCACTGGAACACGTCGTCGGTGCGTTGATGCAGGAACAGGCGTAGCAGGGGTGCCCGGGCGAGGTCGAAGGGCCGCTTTCGCTCGTGGTGCCACAACTCGCGCAGCACCCACTCGGCGGGCTCGGTCGGCATGCCGCGCAGGTCCGCGACGACGATCGCCGGTTCCGCGCGCTCGTGCACGAGTTGTACGGGCTCGTCCTGGGTGGCGAAGTCGAACGAGGTGCGAAGCACCGGGTGGCGGGCCTGGACGTCACGGACGGCGCGGCGCATCAGTTCGACGTGCAACGGCAGGCGGACGCGCATGCTGTGCACGCAGTGGTAGGGCAGCAGCCGCGGATCCAGCTCGGTGTGATGCACCATGCCGGCCTGCGCCACGGAGAGCGGATAGGCGTCCACCGCGTCCACGGGCGGGCGCGAGGTGTTGGGGTTCGGGTCGTCGAGTGCCGTGGTCATGGTCAGGACTCGCTGCCGGGTCGGATCCGGACGCTGCGCGGGCGCATGTCCTGCCAGACGGTCTCGATGTGGTCCAGGCACTGCGTCCGCGTGCCCTGGGTGCCCTCGTCGTGCCACCCCGGTGGGGCGGCCCGCGGTACGGGCCAGATCGAGTACTGGTCCTCGTCGTTGAGGACGACCTTGAACACTGGCTCGGGGTGCTGTGTCTCGTTCACTGTGTCTCCGGTGGTGGTAAGTCGGGTCAGGCCGGCCCGTGGCGAAGCGCGTCGGCCAGCGCGGCGCGGACCGTGTCGAGCAGCGCGGTCTGGGAGCTGCGCAGGAAGAAGTGGTCGCCGGGCAGGTCGTGCCGCACGAAGCCCGCCGTGGTCTGTTCGCGCCACGGCTCGACGCGCGCGGGCGGCACCTCGGCGTCCTCGGTGCCGGCGAAGGCCACGACGGGGTACGGGAGTGGCTGTTGCGGTTGGTGGCTGTAGGTCTCGCAGACCGCGAAGTCCGCGCGGATGGTCGGCATGAGCAGCTCCAGCAGCTCCTCTTCGGCGTAGATCTCGTCGGGGAGGTCGCCGAGGGACCGCAGCTTGGCCACGAGGACGTCGTCGGGCTGGTCGTGGACCGGCGGGCGCGCCGGCGGCAGCTGCGGCGCGTGCCCGCCGGACACGAACAGCACCCGCGGCCCGGGCAGGCCGCGCTCGCGGAGCTCGCGGGCCAACTCGAACGCCACGAGCGCACCCATGCTGTGCCCGAACAGGGCGTAGGGGAGGTCCAGCTCACCCGCGATCGCCGAGGCGAGCGCGGCCACGAGTGGCTCGACGCGGTCGAACGGGGCCTCGTTCCAGCGTGTCTGGCGGCCGGGCGGTTCGATGGGGCAGATCTCGACGTTGTCGCCGAACGCACCGGTCCAGTCCGCGTAGGCGGCGGCACCGCCCGCCGCGTACGGCAGGCAGAACAGCCGGGCGGCCGGCGCGTTCCGACGGGGTGTGGTCACGATCCAGCCGCCGGCGCGGGTGGTCTTCGGTACGGCGGTTCGGTTCACGTGCTCTTCTCCGTGGGTTGGTCGGTGTGTCTCAGTTGGACAGCAGTGCCTGGGCTTGTTCGTCGGACATGGCCTCGAGCTCGGCGAGAAGCCGGTCCTCGATCACGAGCGCGGTGTCGGCCAGCGTCCGGCTGTCGAACAGGACGCGGACCGGTACCTCGACGTCGAGCGCCTTGCGGAGGTGGACCGCCGCGCGCATCGCCATGAGCGAGTCGCCACCGAGGAGGAAGAAGTTGTCGTGGACGCCGACGGAATCGACGTCGAGCATGCTCGCCCAGACTTCGGCGACGGCCTCCTCGACCGGCGTCCTCGGCGCCTCGTACGGCGCCGCGGTGTCGTCGGCGAGGTCCTCGGGCACCACCAGCGCGCGCCGGTCGACCTTGCCGTTCGCGGTGAGCGGCAAGGCATCCAGTCGCAGGTACACGTCGGGCACCATGTACGCGGGCAGCTTCGTGCCGAGGAACTCGCGCAGGTCGGCCGGCAGCTCGCCGGCGACCTGCGGGACGACGAACGCGACGAGCCGCTTGGCTCCCCGCGGCTCGCCCTGGACCTCGACGACCGCCGCCCGCACGGCCGGGTGCGCCAGCAGCGTCACCTCGATCTCGCCAAGCTCGATGCGGTAGCCCGCCACCTTGACCTGGAAGTCCTCCCGGCCGAGGAACTCGATGTCCCCGCTCGGCAGGACGCGGCCGAGGTCGCCCGTGCGGTACAGCCGCTCACCGGTCTCCGGGTGCACGAAGAAGCTCGCGTCGGTCTTCGCCGGGTCATGCAGAGTAACCCTGGGCGAGGCCGATACCACCGATGTAGAGCTGTCCCGGGACACCCGTCGGGCGGGGGCGCAGCGCCTCGTCGAGGACGTGGAAGGTCTGGTTCCGCATCGGCCGGCCGTACGGGATGCTCGGCCACTGCGCCGGCACCTCGCCGATCGGATAGAGGATCGACCAGATCGACGCCTCGGTTGCCCCACCCAGGCTGACGACCTCGGGGGAGCCGAGCATCCGCCGGATGCGGTCGGGGAGCGTGACCGGGAGCCAGTCCCCGCTCAGCAGCACGAGCCGCAGCGCCGCGCCGGAGGCCTCGTTCACGCTGAGGTGCTCGACGAACAGTTCCATCAGTGCCGGCACCGAGTTCCAGACCGTCACACCGGCTGTCGTGACGAGGTCGAGCCAGGCCGCCGGGTCGCGATGCGTGCCGGCCGCCGGCAGCACGACCGCGCCACCGACCGCGAGCGGGCCGAAGATGTCGTACACGGACAGGTCGAAACTGAGCGAGGACAGCGACAGGACCCGGTCCTCCGCGCCGACACCGAAGCGCTCGTTGACGTCGACGCAGGTGTTGAGCGCGCCGCGGTGGTCGATCATCACGCCCTTCGGCAGCCCGGTGGAGCCCGAGGTGAAGATGACGTAGGCGAGATCGCCTGGGGTGACGTCGCCGGCCGGAGGCGCCTCGACCGCGTCGTCGACCGGCAGCTCGTCCACGTGCAGGACGGTGTCCCGGTCGCCGAACCGGCTCGCCCCGGCGACTCGCGACTGGGTGAGCACCGCGCGGACCTGGCCGTGGTCGAGCAGGAAGCGGATGCGTTCGTCAGGTAGCTCCGGGTCGATCGGTAGGTAGGCCGCGCCCGCGGCGAGGATGCCGAGGACCGCGACGCACTGCTCCCAGCCTTTCTCCATCACGACCGCGACCAGTTCGTTCGGTCGCAGGTCGAGGTGGCCGAGCCGGGCGGCCACGCCGTACGCGCGCGTGGCCAGCTCGCCATAGGTCATGGTGCGGTGGGGTGTGATGAGTGCGGGCCGCTCGGGTGTCCGCGCCGCCGTCGCGAAGATCGGCTCGTGCAGCAGACCCCGCGGCAGCGGGCCCGACGTCAGGTTGTACGCCTCGCGGCCGGCCAGATCCGCGGCGGGCACGAGCGAGGGCACCGGGCGATCCCAGTTCGCCTCGTCCTCGGCGAGCCGGTCGAGCAGCTTCAGCGTCGCGGCGTGCATCGCCTCGACCAGGTCGTCCGGGAACAGCCCTTCGACCGCGTCGATGTCCAGGGCCAGCGCACCGTCCACTTCGTACACTTGGGCGTCGAGCCAGACCTGGGGCGTCTGGGAGATGCTGTAGACGACCTCGCCGAGGTGGGCGTCGTCGCCATCGTCGAGGAAGAGGCTGGTGAAGATCACCGGCATGGTCGCGGCCGCCTCGCCGCGCACCCGCTTGATCTCCTTCTGCACCTGGACACCGCTGAAGGACCGGTGGTCCAGGTCGTTCGCCAGGCGGTCGCGGACCGCGGCGGCGCGATCGGCGAACGGGATCTCGCTCGCGGCGTCGAACTCGAGCAGGGTCACCGAGGTGAAGTCGCCGATGATCTTGTCGACCTGCGGGTGCAGCGGAAGCCGATTGGCCATGGGCAGGTTGAGCGTGAAGCGGCGGTTCTTCGCCCAGGTTGCCAGCACGTCGCCGTAGACGGTGAGCAGCAGGACGGTGGGCGTGATGCCGCGGCGCGAGGCCCACGTCTTGAGCCGCGTCCACGGCTGCGCGGGCAGCGTGCCCGCGGTCCGCCGGAAGCGCGGGTCGTCGATCGTGCGCGGATCGCGGGCCAGCGGCAGCTCGGGTGCGGGGGCGAGGTCGGGAACCCGCTCCTGCCAGTAGTTCGCCGCGCGCCGGTGGACCTCCGTCGAGGCGAGCGCGCGCTCGGCCAGCACGTAGTCCCGGAAGGACAGGTCCAGGTCGGGCAGCGGAGTGTCCGGGTGCCGGTAGAGCCGCACCAGCTCGCGCATCACGATGTGCGAGGCCCAGGCGTCGGTGATGAGCCCGTCCATGCTGTAGTGCAGCCGGGTGCGGTTGCCGAGGACGGTGGCCCGCAGCTCGAACAGCGGCCACCGGTCGGGCGCGAAGACCTGGTGCGACATCGCCGCGCGGGTCCGCTCGAGCACGCCGTCGGCCTCGTCGACGGTCAGGCCGCGCACGTCCTCGGTGGCGATGACGTAGTCGGGCACGTCGCGGAGGATCTGCTGCTCACCGTGCGGGAGCACGATCGCGCGCAGCATGCCGTGCCGCCGGATGAGGGTGCGGAAGGCTCGCTCCAACCGAGGCAGGTCCAGGTCCGGGATGTCGATCTCCTCGTACCCGTGCATGCCGACGTTGCCCAGCTCGAACACGCCGGCGCGGCCGATCCAGTAGGCCTCCTGCACATCGGTCAGGGGGAACGGCAGGTCCGCCGAGCCGGGGTCGGGAACGATCGTCGGCAGCTCCTCCGCCAGGAGCTCGCCGGTCCCGGCTCGGGCCGCGTCCACCGCGAGCGCGACGCCGCGGATGGTCGGGTCACCGACGAAGGTCCGCAGCGGCAGCGTGACTCCCGCTGCCTTGCCCAGCTGGGCTACCAGCTGGGCGGCAAGCAGCGAGTGACCGCCGAGCTCGAAGAAGTTGGTGTCCGGCGGGATGTTCGCGATCCCGAGGAGGTCGGCGAAGATCGCGGCGACCTCGGGCTCGGTGTCCCCCTCGTACGGTGTGCCACCGCTTTCGGGCGCGCTCTCCGCAACCTCGGCCGCGGACCCGTCCAGCTGCGGCGGCAGCACGACCAGACGGCCCGCCCCGGGGGCCGCACCGACGACCGACGGCACGAGCCGCTCGACCGTGCCGTGGTCCGCGGCAGGCCAGACGACGGTCGTCCACGACCGATCGGACTCGCTCCCGCGCCGGGCGGCCTGTGCCTCGACGAGCGCCGCGACCGCGGAGCACGTGGCGTCGAGGTGCACATCGCCCACGATGTGCAGCTCGCCGGCGGGCACGTCGTGTGCTCGGGGCTCGGGGCCGGCCGCGTCGAGCACCACGAGCGTGGCCTCGGACAGCGGGGCGTGCGACACCGTCGCACCGGCCGCGGTCAGGGCCCGGTGGAACATGGCGGCGACCCGCTCGTCGCCGGCGAGCGTGTAGTGCGTGCCCGCGTGCCGGCCCGCGTCCGTGCTGGGGCGCAACGGCTCTAGCGACGGCACGAAACGATGCCCGCCGCGCAGTGCGACCACGGGTTCACCCGGCACGCCGTCGAGTTCGGCGTGCAATGCGGCGGCCAACCGCCGAGTCGCCGCCGCCGGCACGTCCAGCAACGTCCGCCTGCCGGGCCGGTCCGCTGCCCACGCGGTGAGCGCGGCCTGGTGCGGTTCGACCGGCTCGTCGCCGGTGAGGTCCACCGCGTGGTCGCAGACCGCCAAGATCCGCGCCGCCTCCTGTCCGCGCGCGTCGAGCGCGGCTTCGAGTGCGTGCAGTGCCGCGGGCGCGGCAGCCTCGTGCACGACTCCCGCCAGACGGTCCTCCGTGGTCAGTGCGCTGGCGAGCAGCGAGGCGTAGTCGCCGTCGGCGGGCGGCGGGACGACCTGGGTGCCCCGCCGCTCGGCGAGGTCGCCGAGGACATCGAGCGCGCCCACCGCGTCGAGGGTGCCGACCACGAGCCACCTGCCCGACGGCGTGTCCGGCCGCGGCACCACGGGACCGACCCGGCGGAAACCACGCACCGCGAGGCCCTCTCCGCCCGTGCGGGAAGCCGTGCCGCGCGGAGGGTCGACCCAGCACCGCTCGCGCTCGAACGGATAGGTCGGGAGCACGGTGCGTAGCGGGGTCGCGGCGCCGTGCAGCGCTGCCCAGTCGATCGGTGCGCCCCGGCTCCACAGCTCCCCGGCGGCGGTGAGCAAGTCGACCCAGGCCGTCGCGTCATCGCCGTCCCCGGCGGGCGAGGGCAGGGACGCGACCGCGCCGGCCCCGTCCTCCCCGGCGCGCGCGAACCGGGAGAGCACCTGCCCTGGGCCGATCTCCAGCAGCAGCGCGTCGAGCGTGCGCACGGTGCGCAGGCCGTCGGCGAAGCGGACCGTCGAACGCAGCTGGCGTGCCCAGTACTCCGCGCTGCCGGCCTCCTCGTCGGTGATCCACGTGCCGGTCACGTTCGATACGAACGGGATCCGTGGCGGGGCAAGGGGTACGCGTGCGACCTCGACCTCGAACGCCGCGGCGGCCCCGTCCATCATCGGCGAGTGGAAGGCGCGCGAGGTCCGCAGGCGCTTGGACAGGACGCCGCGCCCGGCGAGAACCGTCTCGAGAGCCGCCACCGCGTCGGCCGGGCCGGACACCACGCAGTCCCGGGGGCCGTTCACCGCCGCCAGGGTGAGCCCGCGGCGGAGCAGCGGGCCGACCTCGGCCTCCGGCAGCGGCACCGCCACCATCGTGCCCTCGTCCGCGCTCTGCATGAGCCGCCCACGCGCGACGACGAGGCGCAGCGCGTCCGGCAGCGTCAGGACGCCCGCGAGGCTGGCGGCCACCAGCTCACCGATGCTGTGTCCGAGCATCGCCACCGGCCGTATGCCCCACGACATCCAGAGCTTCGCGAGCGCGTACTCGACCGCGAACAGGGCAGGTTGCGCGTACTCGGTGCGGTTGATCGTCTCGCGCGCGGTCGGGTCGTCGCCGACCGCGGGGTGCAGCAGCCGGCGGATGTCCATCCCGAGCGCCGGTTCCAGGAACTCGGCGACCTGGTCCAACGCCGTGGCGTAGGCAGGTTCCCGCGCATACAGGGCCTGTCCCATGTGGATGCGCTGCGTGCCCTGGCCGGCGAAGGCGAACACGACCCCGCGGTCGGTGGTCGGCTCGTGGGCGGTCTGCCGGGCGGCCGGCGGCCGGGCGAGGGCGTCGATCGCCGCGTCGAGCGTGTCGGCCACGACGAACCGGCGGTGCGGCAGGGCCCGGCGCCCGCGTTGCAGGGTGTGGGCGACCTCGTCGATGCGTGCACCGGGGTCGGTGCGGAGGCGGTCGGCGAGCCGGGCAGCCGTGGCGGCGAGCGCGGTCGGCGTGGCGGCGGACAGCGGCAGGACGTGCGGGCGGTGCTCCTCAGCTGCTGGCCGGCGCACCGGTGCCGCCTCCAGCACCAGGTGCGCGTTGGTCCCACCGATGCCGAAGGAGCTGACGCCGGCTCGCAGCACCTCGCCGCGCCACGGCGTCAGCTCGGTGTTGACGTGGAATGGCCCGCCGTCCAGGTGCAGCTCGGGGTTCGGCCTCGTGAAGTGCAGGGAGGGCGGCAGCTCGCGGGCCTTCAGCGCGAGCACCGTCTTGATCATGCCGACCACGCCCGCCGCGGTGTCCAGGTGCCCGACGTTCGTCTTCACCGAGCCGATGGCGCACCGGTGGCCCTCTCCGGCGTCCTCGAACGCGCTCCGCAGGGCGGTCACCTCGATCGGGTCGCCCAGCGCGGTGCCGGTGCCGTGGGCCTCCACGTACGTCACCGTCGCAGCGTCCACTTCGGACACAGCGAGGGCCTCGGCGATCACCTCGGCCTGTCCCTCGACGCTGGGCGCGGTGAAGCCGACCTTGCGCCCGCCGTCGTTGTTGACCGCGGAGCCGCGGATCACCGCGTGTATCACGTCGCCGGCCGCCATCGCGTCGGCGAACCGCTTGAGCACCACCACGCCGGCGCCGCTGCCCGGCACCGCGCCCGCGGCGTCCGCGTCGAACGCGCGGCAGTGGCCGTCCGGGGACAGCACGCCCCCCGGCTCGTAGCGGTAGCCCCTGCCCTGCAGGGCGTCGACCGAGGCGCCGCCGGCGAGCGCGACGTCGCACTCGCCGCCGAGCAGCGCCTGGCACGCCGCGTGCACGGCCACGAGCGAGGTGGAGCACGCGGTCTGCACGCTGACGCTCGGCCCGCGCAGGTTCAGCTGGTAGGACACCCGCGTCGGCACGAAGTCCTTGTCGTTGCCGAGCGAGGTCTGGAACGCGCCGATGCGTGCCACCAGGCCCTCGTTGGCGAGGAGGTTGTGCAGCAGGTAGGAGCTCTCGCCGACCCCGGCGTAGACGCCGGTGACGACATCGGTCGCGTCAGCCGGGCAGCCGGCGTGTTCGAGTGCCTCCCACGCGCACTCGAGGAACAGCCGGTGCTGCGGGTCGAGTAGCTGCGCCTCGCGCGGGGCGAAGCCGAAGAACCGCGCGTCGAAGTCCGCCACGCCGTCGAGCGCGCCGAACGCGCGCACGAAGCCCGGTCGCGCGATATCCTCCGGTGTGGTGCCCGCCGCGAGCAGCTCCTCGTCGGTGAACGTCGTGATCGACTCGACGCCGCCACGCAGGTTCCGCCAGAACTCGTCCAATGTGGACGCTCCGGGTACGCGAAGCGCCATTCCGACCACCGCGACGGCGTTGGCGGGCATGGGGTGGTGCTCAGTCATCGGTCTCGTCTCCAACGTCTCGGGCGCTTGCCCGCCTCCGGAGCGCTCGCGCGCCGTGTTGCGTCTTTCGTGCCTCGGCCCGGCGGCGTCCCGCGGCGCCACCCGCGGACGTGCCGGTGTTGTCATGCCCGCCCGGCGCGCCGACGGTGGCGAGGTGGCGCGCGAGGGTGCGTACCGTCGGGAACTGGAACAGGTCCACCACCGGGACCGACCTGTCGAGCGCAGCGGCCAGCCGGGCCTGCATCCGCAGAATGAGCAGCGAATGGCCGCCGAGCTCGAAGAAGTTGTCGTCCGCACCGACGTGCTCCAGCGCGAGCACGTCGCGCCAGATCGCCGCCACCGCGCGCTCGACCTCACTCGCGAGTGCCACCCGCACCGCGGTCGCGGCGGTGGGTCGCGCGGGGGAGGGCAGCGCACGCCGGTCGACCTTGCCGCCCTCGGCACGGGGCAGCCGGTCGAGGATGACGATCGTGGCCGGCACCATGTAGCCCGGCAGGCGGTCGGCCAGATGCCCGCGCAGAGTTGCTGTCGACACCTCGTCGGCGAGTGCCACGTACCCGACGAGCACCGGTTCACCGGCGACGTCCGCGCGTAGTGCCGCCGCCGCGTCCCGCACGCCGGGGTGCGCGGCGAGCGCGGCCTCGATCTCGCCCAGCTCGATGCGAAAGCCGCGCAGCTTCACCTGGTCGTCGCCGCGGCCGAGGAACTCCAGCACGCCGTCCGCGGTGCGGCGCGCCCGGTCGCCCGTCGCGTACATCCGCTCGCCGGGCCGGCCCCATCGGTCCGGAAGGAAGCGGGTCGCGGTTCGGCCCGGATCGCCGACGTAGTGCTGCGCGACTCCGCCACCCGCGAGGTACAGCTCGCCGGGAACGCCCCGCGGCACCGGGCGCAGCGCGTCGTCGAGCACGTAGGCACGCACGCCGGGCAGCGGGGTGCCGATCGGGACCGTCGCACCCGGGGTGGGCCCGGCCGGCTCGTGCACGGTGGCGGTGATCGTCGCCTCCGTCGGGCCGTAGGCGTTGAGCCAGCGGATGTGCGCGGGCGCGCCGGCCCGCCACTCGGCGAGCCGGCCGCCGTCCACCCGTTCGCTGCCGACGACCACGAGCCGAAGCGCCGGGCACGTCTGCGGCGGGTACTGGTCGAGCACGGCCACCCACTCGTGCCAGTAGGACGCAGGGAGGTTGAGCACCGAGAGCTGCTCGCGCCGAGCGAGCGTCACCAGCTCCGCCACGCCCGGCGCCGGTCCCGGAGCGACGAGCACGACAGCCGCGCCGCGCAGCAGCGACGCGAACAGCTCCTCCGCCGCCACGTCGAAGGTCAGCGCCGCGAACTGCAGGACGCGGTCGTCCGGCCCGAGCTCGTAGCGGTCGGCCACCGCCTCCAGCGAGTGCACGAGGTTCGCGTGACTGACGCACACGCCCTTCGGCAGCCCGGTCGTGCCCGAGGTGTAGAGCACGTAGGCCGGCGCGGACGGAGACGTCGCCGCGGGCTCGCCGGGCTCGGCGGTGAGTGCGTCCTCGACGGGCGCGAACGGCACGAGGTCGGACGGCGGCCCGGCGTCGCGTGAGCCGACGACGAGCGTGGCGGCCGAGTCGCGCAGGACGTGCTCGACGCGCGCGCGGGGGGCCCGCACGTCCAGCGGGACGTACGCGCTCCCCGCCTTCAGGATCCCGAGCAGCGCGGCCGGCCACGCGAGATCGCGGTCGAGCGCGACGGCCACGGTGTCTGCGGTGCGCACGCCGCGCCCGCGCAGGTACGCGCACACGCGGTCGGACTGCGTCGCCAGCTCGGCGTAGCTCTGCGTGCGACCGTCCTGGACCAGCGCGGGCCGGTTCGCCCAGCGCACGACTGCCGCGTCGAACAGCTCGGGCAGCGTCACCGTGCGCGGCGCGGGCGACTCCGGCACGGAGGCGAGGTCCGCGAGCCCGTCGTCGGGGACCATCGCGAGGTGCGTGACCCGGGTGTCCGGCGCGGCGAGCGCGGACTCGAGCAGCGTCACGTAGTGAGCCATCATCCGCTCGACCGTCGCGCGGTCGAACAGGTCGACGTCGTACTCGACGACGCCACGCAACTCGCCGTGGTCGAGCGTGGCCTCGTCCCACGCCACGGTGAGGTCGAACTTCGCGACGCGGCTGGCGGCGTCCCGCACGGACACAGCGAGGCCCGCCAGCGTGGCCGCGGTCCCCGCTGCCTCCTCCATCGAGAGCATCACCTGGAACAGCGGTGTGCGGCTCAGCTCGCGCGGCGGTCGGACCGCCTCCACGACATGATCGAACGGGACGTCCTGGTGTTCGTACGCGCCGAGCGTGTCCTCCCGCACCCGGTCGAGCAGCCTGGCGAAGGTCGGGTCGTCGACCCACCGGGTGCGCAGCACGAGGGTGTTGACGAAGAGTCCGGCGACCTCGTCCAGCTCCGGGCGGGCGCGACCGGAGACAGGTGTGCCGACGCTGACGTCCCGAACTCCGGCGTAGCGGCCGAGCATCAGCTGGAACGCCGCGAGCAGGGTCATGAACCGGGTGACGCCGTGCGCGCGGCTCACCTCGTCGAGCGCTCGGGTGAGCTCGGGTGACAGGCGCAGGCCGAACCCGTCGCCGACATGTCGGGGCACGGGTGGCCGCGGTCGATCGGTCGGCAGGTCCAGCGCGGCAGGCGCACCGCGCAGCCGCCCTGTCCAGTATGCGAGCTGCTCGTCGCGGACGGTGCCGTCGAGCAGCCGACGTTGCCAGGCCGCGTAGTCCACGTACCGGACCGGCAGCGGCGCCAGCACGGCCGGTTCGCCACGGGTTGCGGAGGTGTAGAGCGCGTCGAGGTCGCGGAGCAGCACACCCAGCGACCAGCCGTCGGAGACGGCGTGGTGCATGGTGAGCAGCAGCACCGACCGCGTCTCGCCGAGGCGGAGCAGCTGCGCCCGGAACAGCGGCCCGGCCGCGATGTCGAACGGCTGCGCCGCCTCGCGTGCCGCGTGCTCGTCCGCCGCGCGCTCGCGGCCCGGCTCGGGCAGGTGCCGCAGGTCCCTGACGGTCAGGTGGGCCACCGGGTCCGCGTCGATCACCTGCCGCGGTTCGTCGCCGCCGACGAGCCGGGTGCGCAGGGAGGGGTGGCGGTGCACGAGCGCCCGCACGCTCTCCGCGAGGGCGGCCACGTCGAGCGTGCCGTCGAGGGTGAGCGCCAGCGGCACGTTGTACAGCGGGCTGCGCGGGGCGAGCCGGTCGAGGAACCAGAGGCGTTGCTGGGCGAATGACAGCGGATGCGGTCCGTCGCCGGCCGCCGTGATCGGAGCGTGCGGGTCGGCGCCGCGGGCTGTCGCGACGTGCGCGGCGAGCCCGGCGACGGTCGGCGCCTCGAAGAGGTCACGCACGCCGACCTTCGTCCCGAGCCGGGCCGAGACACGCGCCACGACCTTCGTCGCGAGCAGGGAATGACCGCCCAGTGCGAAGAAGTCGTCGTGCACCGACACGTTCGTGACGTTCAGCAACTCCGCCCACACCTGGGCGACCAGCTCCTCGGTCGTGTCCCGCGGCGCGACGTAGGTGGTGGACTGGACGCCGTCGCGTTCGGTCGGCGCGGGCAGCGCGCGACGGTCCAGCTTGCCGTTGGCAGTGAGCGGTACCTCGAGCAGCGGGACGTACCACGCGGGAACCATCGCCTCCGGCAGCCGGGCCGCCAGGTGCGCACGGAGGGCCCACGGCTCGACCGGCCGGGTGCCGTCGGCGACGACGTAGGCCACGAGATGCTTCGAGTCCCGGTCGCCCTGCACGTCGACCACTGCCGCCCGCACGCCGTCGCAGGTCGCGAGGACGCTCGCGACCTCCTCCGGCTCGATGCGGACTCCCCGGATCTTCACCTGCGTGTCCGCGCGGCTCAGGTACTCGATGACGCCGTCCTCGCGCCAGCGCGCCAGGTCTCCGGTGCGGTAGAGCCGCTCGCCGACGCCGAACGGGCTGGGCAGGAAGCGTGCCGCGGTGAGGCCGGGCCGCCCGGTGTAGCCGCGCGCGACGCCGGGCCCGCCGATGTACACCTCGCCCGGCACACCGATGCCCGCGTCGCGGGCGTACTCGTCGAGCACGTGGACGCTCGTGCCGGGGATGGGCCGCCCGATGGGTACCCGGGCGGCGTCGGCGGCCACGGCCACGACGTCATGGGTGCTCGTGAACGTGGTGCACTCGGTCGGGCCGTACGCGTGCACCAGGCGCAGCTCCGGCAGGGCTGCGCGCAGCGCGGCGACGCGGCGCGGGTCAGCCTCCTCGCCGCCGAACAGCAGCGTGCGTACCGGCGCGAACATCTCCGGCGCGGCGTCCACGCACTGGTTGAACACGGCGGTGGTGAGGAACATCGCGGTGACGCCGTGGGCGGCGACTCGCTCGCGCAGCAGCTCGGGCGTGAGCGCCTCCTCCTTGCGGATCCCGACGGTGCGTCCGCCGTTGAGCAGCGCCCCCCACACTTCGAGCGTCGCCGCGTCGAACGACACGTTGGCGACCTGCGCGACGACGTCGGACTCGGCGAAGCCGAGGTACCCGGCATCGCACACCAGCCGGACGATGCCGCGGTGCGTGACCTCGACGCCCTTCGGCGTGCCGGTGGAGCCGGACGTGTAGAACACGCACGCGCGCTGCTCGCGGTGCACGGCGGGACGGGCCCGCCGCGACCGATGGCCGGCGGGGGAGGCGAGCTCGTCGATCCGGACGACCGGTACGTCACCCGCGAAGCCGACGGTCCGGTCGGCGATCAGCAGGCTCGCACCGCTGTCCGCGACCATGAACTCAAGCCGCGCCTGCGGGTTGCCGGCGTCGAGCGGCAGGTAGGCCGCCCCGGCGAGGAGCACCGCGAGCATCGCGACGACGAGGGACGCCGACCGGTCCATGGCCAGCGCGACCACGCCCTCCGGATCCACGCCGCGGTCGGCGAGCAGGTCCGCGAGGTGCTCGGCCCGGGCCCGCAGCTCGTCGTAGGTAACGGTCTCGCCGTCGAACACCAGCGCCACGGCATCCGGTGTCGCGATGGCCTGCGCGAGGAACCCGGCCGCGAGGTTCTCCGGCCGGCCGCTGGTGGGCTCGGTGCCCCAATCCGCCAGCCGGACACGTTCCGCGGGTGTCGTGTGGGCCAGCTCGAACACCCGCGCGCCCGGCCGGGCCAGCGCCGACTCGAGCAACGCCACGTAGTGAGCCATCATCCGCTCGACCGTGGCGCGGTCGAACAGGTCGACGTCGTACTCGACGACGCCGCGCAGCTCGCCGGACTCGTGGACGGTCTCGTCCCAGAACACCGTGAGGTCGAACTTCGCGACGCGGCTCGCCGCCTCGCGCAGGGCGACCAGGAGGCCCGGCAGTGCCTCGGGGGTCACTGGCGCGGTCCGGGTGGCGAGGGCGACCTGGAACAGCGGGGTACGGCTCAGGTCGCGCGGCGGCCGCAGCGCGTCCACCACCTCCTCGAACGGGACGTCCTGGTGCTCGTGCGCGCCGAGCGTCGCCTCGCGGACCCGCTCGAGCAGCTCGGCGAAGGTCGGCTCGTCCGCCCACCGGGTACGGAGAACGAGGGTGTTGACGAAGAACCCGACCAGCCCGTCGAGTTCCGGGCGGGGACGGCCGGAGACAGGTGTGCCGACGCTGACGTCCCGTACTCCGGCGTAGCGGCCGAGCATCAGCTGGAACGCCGCGAGCAGGGTCATGAACCGGGTGACACCGTGCGCCCGGCCGACCTCGTCGAGCCGTCGCGCGGTGTCCGCGGACAGCGTGATGGGCAGGGTGTCGCCGACGTGGCGGGGCTTGGCCGGACGCACCCGGTCGGTGACCAGCTCCAGCGACGGCGGCGCGCCGGCGAGCCGATCGCGCCAGTAGCGCAGCTGCACGTCGCGGGCGCCGCCGTCGAGAAGGCTGTGCTGCCAGGCGGCGAAGTCGGCGTACTGCACCGGGAGCGGTGGCAGGGCGTGGTCCTCGCCGCGGCAGCCCGCCCCGTACAGCGCGCCCAGGTCCGCCATGAGGACGCCGAGCGACCAACCGTCGTAGACGATGTGGTGGAACGTGAGCAGCATGACCGAACGTTCCGCCGCCAGCCGCAGCACCCTGGCCCGGACGAGCGGGCCGCGTTCGAGGTCGAACGGGTGCCGGGCCTCGGCGGCCGCGTGGTCCGCCACCGCGGCATCGCGCGCGGCCGGGTCGAGCGCGCGCAGATCGTCGACGGCAAGCGGGACCGTTCCGACGGGCTCGACGACTTGGCGCACCTCGGCGCCATCGCCGGTGAAGTGGGTGCGCAGCGCCGCGTGACGGGTGGCGAGTGCGTCGAGGGCGGCGCGCAGCACGTCGAGGTCCAGCCGGCCGGAGACGTCCAGCGCGAGCGGCTCGTTGTAGGTGGCCGAGCCGGGCTCCAGCCGGTCGAGGAACCACAGCCGCCGTTGCCCGGGCGACGCCGGGTGCGTGCCGTTCCCGAGCGGCGTGATCGTCGCAGGCGCCTTCGTGGGTCGGCTGTCGTCGGCGGCCCGGCGGGCGAGCGCGCGGACCGTCGGTGCCTCGAACACGTCCCGCATGCCAAGCTCGATCCCGAGCCGTGCGGCGGCCTGCGCGGCGGCCCGGGCGGCCAACAGGGAATGCCCGCCCAGCGCGAAGAAGTCGTCGTCCGCGAACACCTCCGGCACGGCGAGCACCCCGGCCCAGACCTCGGCCAGCTCGTGCTCGACCGGACCGGCCAGCGGCGCGCGGGTGGACCCCGCCGCCGCGTCGTCGCGGGTGGGGGCGGGCAGCGCGCGCCGGTCGAGCTTGCCGCTCGGGGTCAGCGGCAATGCCGCGAGCCGCACGTACCACGCGGGCACCATGTGCTCTGGCAGCGCGGCACGGAGGTGGTCGCGCAGCGCTCTCGCATCTGGTGTCGCGCCAGGGCGCGGCGTGACGTACGCGGCGAGCCGCCGGTCGTCCGCCTCGCCTCGCGCGACCACGGCTGCCGCGCTCACGTCGGGGTGGCGGCCGAGGACGCTCTCGATCTCACCGAGCTCGACGCGGACGCCGCGGATCTTCACCTGGTCGTCGGTGCGCCCGAGGTACTCGAGTACACCGTCGTCGCGCCGGCGCGCGAGATCGCCGGTGCGGTAGAGCCGTTCGCCGCGGCCGAACGGGCTTGCCACGAACCGCTCGGCGGTGAGGTCCGGCCGCGCCACGTAGCCCCGGGCCAGCGGCAGCCCACCGAGGTACAGCTCGCCGATCTCGCCGTCCGCCACCTCGCCGAGCCGACCGTCGAGAACATGGGTGCTGGCACCCGCGATGGGCCGTCCGATTGGGACGCTGCCGCCCGCGGAGACCTCGGGCGGGCAGGCGAAGAACGTCACGTCGATCGCGGCCTCGGTCGGGCCGTACAGGTTGTGCAGCTCGGGCGCCACACTCAGCTCGTGGAAGCGGCTGACGAGGTCGGGGCTCAGCGCCTCACCGCTGCAGAAGACGCGCCGCAGGCTCGCGGTGTGCCGGCCCGGGGCGGGCTCGGCCAGGAACGCGCGCAGCATCGAGGGGACGAAATGCAGCGTGGTGACGCCGTGCTCGGCGATGGTCCGCGCGAGGTAGGCCGGGTCGCGGTGTCCGCCGGGGCGCGCCATGACCAGCGTGGCGCCCTCCAGCAGCGGCCAGAACAGCTCCCAGACCGACACGTCGAAGCTCACCGGTGTCTTCTGCAGCACGACATCGGAGCCGTCGAGCGGGTACGCCTCCTGCATCCACGCGAGCCGGTTGGCCACCGCGGCGTGGGTGTTCATCGCGCCCTTCGGCCGTCCGGTGGAGCCGGAGGTGAAGATCACGTACGCGAGGGAGTCGGGGTGGCCGGGCACGTCGAGGCGACCGGAGCTCTCGTCGGCGAGCCGCTGCCCTCCGGGCCCGAGACTGAGCACCGTGGCGTCGCCGGCGGGGACGAGACCGTCGAGCGCGCGGGTGGTCACCAGGGCGGCGAGGTTGGCGTCGGCGGCCATCGCCGCGAGCCGTTCACCCGGGTAGTCCGGGTCGAGCGGCACATACGCCGCACCGGCCTTGAGCACCCCGAGGAGCGCGACCATCAGGTCGAGCGAGCGTTCGAGACACACGCCGACACACGTCTCCGGGCCGGCTCCGGCGCGGACGAGCACCCGCGCGAGCCGGTTTGCCCGCTCGTCGAGCTCGGCGTAGGTCAGCACGTCCCCGCCGGCCCGCACGGCCACCGCGTCGGGCGTCCGGTCCACCTGGCGCTCGAACAGCGCGGCGAGCGTGGCGTCGTGGGCGTTCATGTAAGTCGCTTCCCGTGTCGTCATTTCGCGGCGGCCGGTTGGGCGGGCTCGCGAGTCGTTACGCGCGTGACGCGGCCGACGTCGAGCGCCACCACGCGGTTGGCGTCGAGCAAGGTGTCGCGCCGGTGGGCGATGCAGAGCACGGTGGCGCCGGCGAGCTCGGTGTCGAGAGTGCGCTGGATCCGCGCGTCGGTCTCCGCGTCGAGGCTGGCCGTCGCCTCGTCGATGAGCACGACCTTCGCGCGGTGCAGCAGCGCGCGGGCCAGGCAGAGGAGCTGGCGCTCGCCGGCGCTGAGCCGGGACGCACTCGCCGAGACCGCGTGGTCGAGCCCGCCCGGCAGCGTCTGGACCTTGTCCGCGAGACCCACCTTGGCGAGCACCGCCTCGATGTCGTCGTCGGCGAAGCCCCGCAGCGGGTCGAGATTCGCCCGCAGCGTGCCCGGCAGCAGCACCGGGTCCTGGGGGATCGCCGCGATGCGGGCACGCAGGTCCGGCAGCCGCAGCGTGGCCACGTCGACACCGTCGACCAGGATCCTGCCCCGCTCGCATTCCACGAATCGCAGCAGCGCGGAGAACAGACTCGACTTGCCGCTTCCGGTCCGCCCGACGACGCCGACCTTCTCGCCCGCGGGCGCGTGGAAATGGACGTCGTCCAGGGCGGGCGGACGGTCCTGTTCGTAGCGCAGGGTCACGCCTTCGAATCGGACGTCACCGCGGGTGGGCCACCCCTCCGGCGCGGGCGAGCCGCCGGTGCTCTCGATGGGCAGCCGCGTGTAGTCCTGGACGCGCTCGAAGCTGGCCAGCGCGAGGTCCATCGTCCGTATCGTGAGCAGGCCCATGGCGAGCGTCTCGGTGAACAGGTAGGCGAAGCTGATGCCCACGCCGGCCAACCCCGCGCCGATGTTGCCCTGGACGACGAGCAACGTCGCGTAGCCGAACAGCACAGCCGCGCCCAACAGATCGAGGCGCAGGTTGAAGTGCCGGGACAGCGAGTTGACGGTGTAGTCGGCGCTGCGCGAGATCCGTACCCGGGCGAGGAACTCCGTCTCGAAGCCACGCACGCGCCGGTCCCGGCCCTCGATCGAGGTCACGCCCTCGATGACCTCCGAGAGCAGCGACAGAACGGGCTCGCGTGCCTGCTTCGACAGCCGGGAGGCCTCCACGGTGCTGGACCGGGTGCGCCGCTGCCAGCGCAGGTACAGCAGCAGGACCGGCACGGCCAGGACTATCGTCAGCGGACTCGTGGTGGCCAGCGCGATCCACGGCAGGAGCAGCCCGACGACGATGCCGAGCGTGTCGATGGTGTGCCCGGGCAGCTCGAGGTCGATGGTCTCCATGTCCGCGGAGAACCTGGTGAGCACGCGCCCGGACGGGTTCCGGTCGAAGAACGACAGCGGCGCGCGCAGGACGCGGCGGAGCATCGAGGCGTGCAGCGTGAGGCCTGCCTTGACACCGCGTGAGAACGCGAAGCTGAACAGCGTTCGGTCCAGCAGGAGCGCCAGCAACCCGATGCCGGCATAGACGCCGGCGTAGAGCAGGGTGCTCTGCCCGGGGTTCTCGGTCCACCAGCCAAGCCAGAACGACCCGCCGCCCAGCACGGCCTGGCCGAGGAACGCCAGCGCTACCAGCACGACGAGTAGTGCGCCGGGGGTGAGCACCCGCAGGTAGCCGAGATAGGTGTCCCGCAGCATCGCACCACTGCGCGCGGGAGCCGCGTCCTCGTCCGCGACGTCGAGCGGTATCGCCACGTCGGGCGCGCCGGTCTCGATGTGCTCTTTCTCGGCCGGGGCGGCGACCTCGGGCAGCAGCTCGGGGATGCGGGCGGCGATCTCGTCGAACGTGCCGCTCGCAAGGATCCGCCCGCTGTCGAGGACGACGACCCGGTCGGCCCGCCGGGCGTAGTCGAGACGGTGGGTGGCGACGACCCGGGTCCGGTCGGCGAGCACGCCGGCGAACAGGGCGTCCATGATCGTTCCCGCCACCGAGTCGTCGACCGCGCTCGTCGGGTCGTCGACGACGTAGACGTCGGCGTCCTCGTAGGCGGCGCGGGCGAGCGCGATGCGCTGGCGCTGCCCGCCGGACAGGTTCGAGCCACGCTCGCCGATCACGGTCTGGTCGCCCGCGGGCATCGCGGCGAGGTCCGCGTCCAGGGCTGTCGCGCGCACGACGGCGGCGTAGCGATCCGGGTCGTCGGGGGAGAAGCAGCGGATGTTCTCCTCGACCGTCCCCTGCATGATCCACGGCTTCTGCGGGAGGTACACCACGCTCCCGGTCACCCGCGCGTCGCCGGTGACGGTCCGCATCGTCCCGGCGATCGCGCCGAGCAGCGCGGACTTGCCGCTGCCGACTTTGCCGAGCACGCACACCAGCTCGCCGGGCGCGACTCTCAGGTCCACTCCGGACAGACAAGGAGCGGTCTCCTGCGCGGCGGGCCACGCGAACGCCGCGTCCGACAGCGTGACCGCGCCCGGGGGTGCCGGGTCGTGCCCCGGCCCGTCCGGCTCGACCGTCGCCGTGGACGGCCCGTCGGCTGCCTCCAGGAACGTCCGCACCTTGCCGAAGGCGACCCGGGTCTCGTTGCGCATGTCCAGGTAGCGCACCATCTCCGGCAGCTGCGAGCGCAGCACGGTGAGCACCGCGATCGCCGCGAACACGTCGGCGGCGCGCAGCTCGTGACCGACGGCGGCGTAGGTGATCAGCGTGATCGTGATCATCAGCACCGGTGTCGCCGAGTTCACCAGATACAGCGTCGCGAGGCGCTTCTGGCGGCGAACGAGCAGCTCGTTGAGCACCGAACGCTCGCGCATCGCCGCTCGTTCGGCGACGTCCTCCCACGCGTGCGAGCGCAGCGTGCGCATCGCCGCGACGAGCTCGCTCACCAGGCCGATGCGCTTCCCGTTCGCCTCGCGGATCCTCGGCACCAGCGCGTAGACGCGCGCGTTGGCGACGGCCGAGAGGCCGAGCCCGGCGAGCAGCACCGCGATGCCCACGAGCCCGACCCAGCCGAGCAGGAAGCACAGCAGCGCGCACGAGCCGGCGATGCCGAGCGGCACCGCCCACGCCATGTGGACGAACGAGACCTGCCCGATCCGCCGCGCGTCCGAGGAGGCGAACGTGATCACCTCGCCGGTCGGGAACGCCGTCCGGGCGCCGCGGTCCATGCGCAGGTACCTGCGGAGAACCTGGGTACCCATGAGCGCCGTGATGGACTGCGAGGACTTCCACGCCTCGGCCCACTGATGCTTGTGCGCCACCGACTCGACCACGTGGAAGGCACCCAGGCAGGCCGCGATGAACACGCCCTGGCCGACCAGGCCGTGGTTGTCGCCCTCGAACCACGAGATGAGCGCATGGATGATCAGCGGCCCCACCGTCGCGCACACCTCGTACCCGAGGAAGATCAGCGCGGCCCACCAGAAGCGCCGGCGGAACGTGTCGTACAGCGCCCGTCGCAGCCCGCCGGGCTGAGCGCGCCGCTCGGCGTAGGCGCGCTCGAACGTCGGCACGACCCGCGCGAGGTCGTCGTACGGCGGAGGCTCGAGGCGGTCGGAGAGCCGCAGTGGTCGCGTCGTGCCTGTCTCGACCAGGGTCGACGGCCACCGCATCAAGACGCGCGAGAAGACGTTCGCGTCGCCCTCGGCACTCGGCCGGTCCGGCGCGACCGTCGTCGCTCGGTCTCGTTTCACGATGCCGGCCTGTCGAGCGGGGCCAGACCGTAGGTCTCCTCCAGCGCCGCACGAGCGGCCGTGGGGAGGTACCGGCGCATCTCGTCGAACTCCCTGGCCCGGCTGAACCGGCTGGACTCCGGGAAGCGGGGGCGTTGCTCCAACCAGTTCGCCACGGTGAGCGTCGCGAGGTCGGCGTACTGCGCGTCGGTCACGCCGAGCTGCTCGCCCTCGCGCGACTCCAGGAGGAACGGCGCGCCATCGAACGCCGCGTCGAAGATGCTGCTCCGCGCGACGACCCCGAACAGATGGACGAGCGTCTCGGCCTGCTCGCCGATCAGCTCGCGCACCACGGGCCGCAGCTCCCGGGGCACCGCGCCGGTCGGGAAGATCTCGGTGCCGTACACCGAGTGGAACAGCCCCGCGTCGCACAGCGCATCGCTCGAGTCCCAGGCGCGCAGCAGGTCGTGGACGCCCCGCAGGTGCGCGAGCAGGTCCGCGTCCGAGTGGGCCATCGCGCCCGCGCCGTGCTGCTCGAGGAAGGCGATCTTGTCGAGTCGGCTCGTCATCGTCGCCCTCACCCGGCCGGCGCGTCGGCGGAGGACGCGGTCATCGCGACCAGGATCTTGCGCGGACCTTCGAAGCTCATGCGCCCGTGGGCCATCGCGAGGTTGTCGACCATGAGCAGATCGCCCGGCTGCCAACGGAAGGCCAGTGTCTCCGCGGCGTACGCGGCACGGATCGACGCCAGGTCGGCCGGGTCGAGCGGGCTCCCGTCCCCGAGGTAGGAGTTGCGGGGAAGCTCGTGCTCGGCCATCAGGCCGAGCAGCGCCTCGCGGGTCTCCGGCTTGAGGTTGGAGACGTGGAACAGGTGCGCCTGGTTGAGCCACACGGGTTGCCCTGTGCCGGGGTGCGTGATGGCTGCCTGGACCGTCTCGACGGTGCGCAGCGAGCCGTCCGCGAGCCACTCGAACTCGATGCCCCGTTCCGTGCAGAACCGCTCGACCGTGGCGCGATCGTCCGAGCCGAACGCGTCCTCCCATGAGATGCCGAGGCCCGGGCGGTAGTTGCGGACGTAGCGCACGCCGTGGCGCTCGAACCGCGCACGCACGTCCTCGGGGATGCGCAGGTAGACCGCGTGGCTGTCGGCGAGCGGTGTCTCGCCACCCACCGGCGCGGCGACCGCGCAGTAGAACCAGATCCGCAAGGGCCACACGCTCGTGTAGCTCATCTCGTTGTGCAGCGGGATGAGCTCGCTCGCCGGGTACTCGGTGGACGTGTAGACATCGCCCTCTTTCCGGCGCGGCGTCGAGCCGTAGTTGTACTCGCCGAGCTCCCCGTCGAGCTCCCGGACGAACTCGGCGAACACCGACGGGTCCGGCGCGTCGAAACCGCGCAAGAGGCAGGCGCCGGCCTCGGCCAGCCGCGCCCGCAGGCGGGCCTCGTTCGCCTGCGCCCATGCCACCGGGCTGATGCCAGGCGCGGTGGCCTCGAACAGCGCCACCTTGTCCCGATCGGGGAAGAGGCACGCCTCGGTCACGTCTGCGAGTTCGAGCGCTTTCACGTGGTCCATCTCGCGGGTCATCCGTTCTGTCGCGTTGTTCATCAGGAGTCCTCGGCGCGCAGGAACGAGCGGAGCGCCCGCGCCACGAGGTCCGCGAGCCGCTCGATGCTCGCGCGGTCGTGAAGGTTCTTGCTGAAGCGGAAGGCGAGGCCCAGTTCGCCGCCGGAGATGCCGGCGTTGACGACGAGGCGGTGCATCCGCGCGAGCCTCGGCATCGGCCAGAGGTCCTCGACCGGCGAGCCGAGCAGCGGTGACTCGTCGGAGAGCTGCTCGATCTCGCCCCAGTTGCTCAGCAGGATGTCGGGCTCGCCCAGTGGGGCGAGCGCGTCGGCCACCGCCGGTTGCCCGCCGAGGTAGCGAAGCAGTCCGAACCCGAGCCCGCCGCGCGGCATGGCCCTGACCTGCTCGGCGACCTGTCGAGGAGCGCACGTGTCCCCTCGGCCGACGGCAGTTCGAGCAGCCGCGGCGCGGTCATCGAGAAGCGTCCGATCGCACGGGACAGGTCCAGTTCGTCCCCGCCCAGCTCACGGCCGCGGGCCACGAGGTCGAGCAGGACCGAGGTCTGGCCCGACCAGTCGGCGAAGCCGCGGAGCATGGCCGCGAGCAGCGCGTCGTTCACCGACAGGCCGTACTCACGCGGCATCCGCCGGCGCAGCTCGGTGGTTTCCGCGGCGGCGAGCCCCACGGAAACGGTGTCCTCCGAGGACATGCAGTTGTCCCCGTCGGCGTGGTCGAGCGGCAACCGCGGGATCGGCCGTGCGGCGAGCGCGGTCCAGTACGCGATGTCCGCATCGAGCTCCGTGGAGTGCCCGAGCGTGTCGAGGTTGCGTGCCCACGACGCGAACGACGCCGTCGGCGGTTCGAGCACGGGCTCGCGTCCGGCGGCGAGAGCCGCGTAGCTCTCCTCGAGGTCCGCCAGCAGCACGCCCCACGAACTGTTGTCCATCAGCTGGTGGTGGACGATCGCGACGAGCCGGTCCGGCCTGCCGGACCCGAACCGCACCAGCGCGACGTGCAGCAGCGGCCCGTTGGTGTAGTCCAGCTTGCGGTGCAACGTCCGGTCGAGCCGTCCGAACGCGACGTCCTGATCGGACGGTTCGAGTGCGGAGAGGTCGACACTCGTGAACGGCGGACGTTCGAAGGGTTCCTGGACCTGTACCCGGTATCGCCCCCGGTCGCGCGGGAAGCTGATGCGCAGCGACTCGTGGTGGACGACCACACCCGCCACCGCACGCTCGACGAGCGCCGGGTCGAGCGACTCGGCCGGCTCGAACGTGAACACGTGCGTGTACAGGTGCTTGTCCGCGAAGTCCCGCTGCAGGAAAGCATGGTGCGACGGCACGAGCGGGATCGTCGCCGGGGCCACCGGCACCGCCGCCACCGTGTCGGCCGCCGCAGTCGTCGCGACCGTCGCGAGCTCGGCGATGGTGGGGTTGGCGATGAACTGTGCGGGTGTGATGGTGAAGCCGGCCTTGCGTGCGCGGTCCACGACGCGGATCACGTGCAGGGAGTCCCCGCCGAGTGCGAAGAAGTCGTCCGTCACGCCCACGGTGGGCAGCCGCAGCACCTCGCGCCAGATCGCCGCGAGCGTGTCGCGGGCGAGTTTGTCGGGATCCGCGATCACGGCGAGCTCGGCGATGGTGGGGTTGGCGATGAACTGTGCGGGTGTGATGGTGAAGCCGGCCTTGCGTGCGCGGTCCACGACGCGGATCACGTGCAGGGAGTCCCCGCCGAGTGCGAAGAAGTCGTCCGTCACGCCCACGGTGGGCAGCCGCAGCACCTCGCGCCAGATCGCGGCGAGGGCACCCTCGACCCGGCCGTGCGAGGCGGAGTCCGGCTCGGTCCCGGCCCGCGCTGTCGCCACCGGTACCTCCCGCAGTGCGGCCCGGTCGAGCTTGCCGTTTGGCAGTCTCGGCAGCTCGTCGACGAGAGCGAGCGTCGGGACCATGTAGTCGGGCAGCCGTGTCCTGAGTGCGGCGGCCAAGACCGTCGCCGTCGCGGCACCGTCCATCCGCGGTACGACGTAGCCCACGAGTCGACGCTCGTCCGCGCCCTCCTCCACGCAGAGCACCGCACACTCGCGGACACCCTCGAGCGTCGAGAGCACGGCCGCGACCTCATCCGGCTCGACCCGGTGGCCGCGGATCTTCACCTGGTCGCCGATGCGGCCGAGGAACTCCACCTTGCCGCTCGCGAGGAACCGTCCGCGATCGCCGGTGCGGTACAGCCGGCTGCCCGGCGGACCAAACGGGTCGGGAACGAAGCGCTCCGCGGTGAGCGCCGGGTCGCCGAGGTAGCCGCGCGCGAGGCTGGCGCCGCCGACGACGATCTCTCCGGGCTGGCCGAGCGGAACCGAGCACAGCGCCTCGTCGACGACGTGCACCCGGGTGCCGGCGATCGGGCGCCCGAGCGGCACGACCACACCGCGCCCCTCGCGCTGCCAGGAAACCGGCGCCGCGGCGACGATGCCCGTGGTCTCGGTCTGCCCGTACATGTTCACCAGGCGCGGTGCCCGCGGCGCGCCGCGGACAGCCTCCGGCAGGTCCGCCAGCAACGGCTCGCTCGCGGTGAGCACCACCTGGGGTCGCCAGTCGCCGGCACGCGTGAGCGCCGGCTCGACCACGCGCAGGTAGGACGGCACGAGATCCAGCACATGCACGCCGTGTTCGGCGGCGTACGCGAGCAGCCGGTCCGGATCGGCGAGGTGCTCCCGCCGGGCGATGACCACCTGACCGCCGAGCGCGAGCGGCACCGCCAGCTGCCGGACAGACGACGAGAACGCGAACGACGCGGTGTGCAGGAACACCGGCTCGTCGGGCAGCTCCAGCGCGGCGGGCAGTGCCGAGAGGTACGCGGCGAGGCTGCGGTGGGTGATCACCACGCCCTTCGGCTGCCCCTTGGTGCCGGACGTGTAGACGACGTACGCCGGATGGTCGGGCAGGGGAGCCGGCACCCGCTCGGCACGTGGCTCGTCGGCCGCGCCCGACACGATGTCCGACACGATGAGCAGTTCCGGCCCGGACGGAACCGACGCGGCGAGGTCCCGGGAGGTCAGCACGACCGCGGGGGCGGCGTCGGCCACGATCGCCAACACGCGCTCCACGGGATACGCGGGATCGAGCGGCACGTACGCACCGCCCGCCTCGAGGACCGCGAGCACCGCGACCACCAGGTCGGCACCGCGTTCGAGGAAGACGCCGACCAGGGTCTCGGGTCCGACGCCGCGAGCGGCGAGCACCCGCGCGAGGTCGCTCGCCCGACCGCGCAGCTCGCCGTAGGTGAGCGTCACGCCGTCCGTCGTCACGGCCGCGGCGTCGGGCCGCCGGTCCGCCTGCTCATGAAAGCGCCGCACGAAGGTGTGCTCGTCGGCGCCGAGCCCGAGCGGCGTTCCGGAGCTCAGCGCCTCGACCCGCGCACGCTCACCCGCCGTCTGGATGTCCACACCGAACACCCGTTGCGCCGGATCGCGCACCAGCCGCTCGAACAGGGCCTCGTACCTGGCCATCAGCGCGGCAACCGAGTCGGCGTCGAACAGGTCCGTGCTGTACTCGACGTACCCCTCAAGTCCGGCGTCGGTCTCCCACATGTCCACGACGAGGTCGAACCGCGCGGTGCGCTGTTCGTTTTCGAGGATCGTGAGGGTCAGTCCGTCGCCGGGGTCGGGGTCGCCGCTCGGCTGGTTCTGCAGCGCGAATCGAACCTGGAACAGCGGCGAATGGCTGAGGCTGCGCTCCGGTGCGACGGCGTCGACCACCATCTCGAACGGGACGTCCTGGTTGGCGTACGCGTCGTGCGCCGCCTCCCTGACCCGCCGCAGCACGTCGACGAACGCCGGGTCACCCGACAGGTCCACGCGCAGCGCCAGCGTGTTGGCGAAGAAGCCGACGAGCCGCTCCAGCTCGGTCATCGTCCGGCCGGCGATCGGCGTGCCGACGACGACGTCACGCTGCCCGCTGGTATGCGCGAGGAGCACGTCGAACCCGGCGAGCAACACCATGAAGAGGGACACCCCTTCGCGGCGGCCGAGATCGGCGATCGCGCCGGAGAGCTCGCGGGGCCAGGTCATCTCGTGCCGCGCACCGCGGAACGTCTGCGCCGCGGGACGTGGCCGGTCCGTCGGCAGCTCCAGGGTCGGCACGCCGGCGAGCTGTTCGGTCCAGTAGCCCAACTGCGTCTCCAGCTCCCCACCCTCCAGCCAGGAGCGCTGCCAGCACGTGTAGTCGACGTAGGTGAAAGGCAGCGAGTCCAACGGGGACGAGGCGCCCTGTGCGAACGTGCGGTACAGCGCCACCAGCTCGTCCACGACGATCGACACCGACCAGCCGTCGGAGACCGCGTGGTGCAACGTCATGAGCAACGCGTGCGCACTCGGTCCGAGCCGCACGAGGGTGCCCCGCAGCAGCGGCCCGCGCGCGAGGTCGAACGGTGTGCGGGCCTCCTCGTCAACGAGCGTGTCGAGTCGCCGGACCGGGTCCGGCTCGTCCCCGAGGTCCAGCTCGGCGAAGGGCACCTCGTCGGCGGGCAGGACGTCCTGCACGGGATCGCCGTCGATCGCCGGGAAGCGGGTCCGCAGACTGTCGTGGCGCTCCCACAGAGCCGCGAAAGCCGCGCGGAACGCGTCGCGGTCGAGCTCGCCGTCGAACCGGAGGGCGATCGGCACGTTGTAGAACGAACCGTCCTCCGCGAGCCGGTCGAGGAAGTAGAGCCGGCCCTGCGCGTAGGACAGCGGAGCAGGGGAGCTGCGTTGCGCGGGCACGATCGCGGGACGTGTCGGCTTGCCGCGGAGATCCTCGATGCGGACGGCCAGGTCCGCGAGCGACGAAGCCTGGAAGAACACCCGCAGCGGAAGATCGATGCCGAGCGCGTCACGCAGCCGGGCCACCGCGCGGGTGGCGAGCAGCGAGTGACCACCCAGCTTGAGGAAGCTCGCGTCACGGCTGACCGCGGGCACGCCGAGGATCTCCGCCCACACGTCCGCGATCGTCACTTCGAGCGCCGTCGCGGGGGCGATGTAGACGGCGTTCTCCGCGTCGGGGTCCGTACCGGGGCGGGGGAGCGCGCGCCGGTCGACGTGACCGTCCGGGTCGAGCGGCAGGGCGTCCAGCGTCACGATGGACGAGGGCACCAGGTAGTCGGGCAGCTCGCGACGAAGCGCGGTGCGCAAGTCGGTGTCCGGGGCGGGGCCGGCCAGGGTGACGTAGCCGGTCAGCTCGCCGTCGCGGGACACGACCACGGCCTGCCGCACGGCGGGGAGTCGGGTCAGCGCGGCCTCGGCCTCCGCGGGATCGGCGCGACGGCCGTCCACCGTCAGCGCGCCGTCGACGCGGCCGAGGAACTCCAGATCGCCGGTCGAGCTGATCCGGACGAGATCGCCGGTGCGGAACAGGCGGGCGCCGGCGGCCGGTGCGAACGGGTCCGGCACCAGTCGCGCCGCGGTCCGGCCGGGCAGGTTCCGGAACTCGCGGGGAACCCCGGCACCACCGACGTACAGCTCCCCGGCCATGCCGCGCGCGACCGGAGTCATCTCCGGGTCGAGGACGTAGAGCCGGGTACCGCCACCGGGCCGGCGGATCGGCGCTGACCCGAGCGAGTCGAGCAGCGCGTCCGCCATGTCCATGCGACGAGCCGCGACCTGGCTCGCGAGCCCTCGGTGGGTGACGACGAGGCCTTCCGGCCGCCCGGTCACCCCCGACTCGTAGCGCAACACGGCGATGGCGTCCGGCTGCGGCGGCACCTCGGAACCCGTCGCGGCCTCCGGGCCCGGCTCGTCGGTCAGGACGACGCGGGCGACGCCGGTGGGCAGCGCGGCCGCGTGCGCCCGGTCCGTGACCACGATTCGGGCGCCCGCGTCGACCAGCACGTACTCGAGGCGGGCGGTGGGGTCGGCCACGTCGAGCGGCACGCACACGCCGCCGGTCTTCAGGGTCGCGAGCGCCGCGACCGCGGCTTCGGCATCGCGCTCGAGGAGTAGTCCGATGTGGTCGTGTGGGCCGACTCCCTCGTGACGCAGCCGCGCGGCGAGCCGGGCCGCCCGCCGGTCCAGTTCGGCGAGACGCGGATCGTGATGTGCCGCGGACTCGACCAGCTGCACCGTGTTCACGTCGCCGGGGCCTGGCTCGTCCGAGCGGTTCCAGTCCGCGACGACCTCGCGCAGCTCGGTGTCGGAGACGAACCGGGCGTGCCCGATCCGGGTGTCCGGTGCTCCGGTGAGCCTGTCGAGCAGCAGGCCGAGATGGTCCGCCAGCCGGGCCGCGCTCGACTCCTCGAACAGGTCCGCCGCATACTCGAGGCTGCCGTGCAGCTCGTCGTCGGCGCCGGGCCACAGCTCCAACGTCAGGTCGTACTTCGAGGCCCCGGTGTGGTGGTCGATCGACGTGACCCGTAGCTCGCCGATCTGGAGGTCCAGCGTCGGATCGTCCGTCATCGCGAAGCTGACCTGGGCGATCGGTGCGTGGCCCAGACTGCGTGGCGGATCGACCGCTTCGACGACCCGCTCGAACGGCACCGCGCTGCGCCCCAGGCCCTCGTGGGCGAGGTCTCGCGTGCGGCCGACCAGCTCGCGGAAGGTGGGGGAGCCGGAAGTGTCGACACGCAAGGCGATCGAGTTGGTGAAGAAGCCGACCATGGTCTCCAGCTCGGCGTGCGGCCGATTGGCCACCGGCGTCGCCACACAGAACTCGTCCTGGGCCGTGTAGCGGGACAGCAGGGCCCCGAAACCGGCCAGCAGCACCATGTACGGCGTCGCACGCTCCTCGCGGGCGAGTGCCTGCACCGCCTTCCAGCTTCCCGGCGGCAGTGCGAACCGGTGGCTCCCGCCGCGGAAGCTCTGCGTCGCGGGCCTCGGCCGGTCGAGCGGAAGGTCGATCACCGCGGGCGCGCCGCGAAGCGCCTCGCGCCAGTAGGTCAGCGCCTCGGCCACCTCCGTTGCGCGGGCCGGCTGCGCCTCCCAGGCGGCGAAGTCGGCGTACTGGAGCGGCAGCGGCTCGAGATCCGGGTCGGCGCCGATCATGGCGGCGCGGTAGCGGGCGAGCAGTTCGTCGACCAGGATGCCCATCGACAGCCCGTCGCAGACACTGTGGTGCAGCGTGAGGACGAGGACGTGGTCGGCGGCCCCGTTGCGGAACAGTCGCGTTCGTACGAGCGGGCCGTGCCCGAGCGAGAACGGCCGCGCCGCCTCGGTTTCCAGAGCCGCTTCGAGGGAGACGTCACCATCGAGCAGCGTGGGCGCGAGGTCGACGTCGATGGCGGGCGCGATCCGCTGCACGGGAGTGTCACCCCGCGATGGGAAGGTGGTTCGCAGGGACTCGTGCCGGTCGTACAGTTCGCGCACCGCGCTGGTGAGGACGTCGTGGCGTAGCGGACCGATGAGGCGCAGGGCGATCGACAGGTTGAACATCGCGCTGCCGGGACTGAGCTGGTCCATGAACCACAGTCGGCGTTGCGCGGAGGACAACGGGATCTCGGTGTCGCGTGACACGGGGACGATCGACTCGTCGGGCTGCACCCGCCGGCGGGCCAGACGCTTCTCGAACAGCGCTCTCTTGGCCGGGGACATGGTGTCCAGGCGCGCCTGCGATGCCGCTGTGCGACGTGCGCGGGCCTGCTCGCCGGCTTCGGGGCTGCTGGTGGTCATCGGGCCGATTCCTGGCGCGTCCCGGCCAGATGCGCCACGAGGCTGCGCGGGCGCATGTCGGTCCAGTTCGCGGTGACGAACTCGAGGCACGAGGCACGGTCGGCCGCGCCGTGGACAGTCGTCCAGCCGGCCGGCACGGTCACGAGCTCCGGCCACAGGGAATGCTGTCCCTCATCGTTCACGACAACGAGAAAACGACCATTTGGATCATCGAACGGATTCGACATGAGCCTCAACTCTTACCGGTTCTGAATATTATTTCCGTATGGGTCATGCGCCGGCGTCGCGAGACATCGGCTCGATGTTCAGGCGCATGCGGACGCGTTTCTACAACACGTCCTGTTGTGCCGTTCCAGTGATTATCTGGCCCGCGAGCGGTCGAGAAACACCAGCTCAGCCAGGTGGTCGGCAAGACACAGGCCGTGACGAACAATCGTGAATTTCCCCCGTTTCCCCCTACTTTCCCCTCAACCCCATGAACGCGTCGGGCAAATTTCCGATGCGTGCTTCGCCACCGTAGCCTCATTCGCACAGTGGCGGCAATGAATATGCAAAACCGGACGTAGACGGCCGCCCAGTTCCCGCAAAGAGGAAGGGTGGTCGGTGTGGCTACATCGAGGCTAAGTCGCGGATAACTGAACCTGGTCAGGGCCAGGTCGGCGGCGCGGTGCGCGACCGCGACGGGGGCCGTGGAGATGTACGGCTCTTCGGAGATGGCGGCCCTGGACAGCAGGGGGTGTCCATGCAGAGCGTCCTGCTCACCGCGTTCTGCGCCACGATGGCGCGACGCCTGCTACAGGACCGGGTTCTCATCGCGCTCATGGCGGGAAACCGCGTCGACCCCAGGATGGAGACCTGGTCAGCTCGGTCAACCATCTCGTCCCGATGCTCTTCAATCGGACGGTCGCCGACGACCTCAGCTCGCTCGCGCGGCACACCCACCTGCGCGCACTCCGCTCCTACCGGCACGGGAGCTTCGATGTCGACGAAGCGTCGGAAGTGGCCGCCCCTACGGGATCAACGGGCTCGGCGAGGGTTTCGGCTCCGTCTTCAGCTTCCTGCCGGGCAGGCCGCCAGCGGACCTCGCCCCCCGTGGCGAAGGCCCCGACGCCTGGCACGTCGACGTTCGCTCAGACGGACGGCCACTGCCATTTCCACTGTATTTCCAGATCGGCTACACCGACGGTCTCTGGTGCCGCATCACCGTCCGGCGGGACCAGAAGGCCTCGGAAGGCGACGTTTTCGTCAGAGACATCACGGGGTTTCTCGAGGAGTTCCACGCCATGCTGACGGAGGAAATCCGAGCGGTGGCGGGGTGAGCTCGTAGGAGGCCAGGCCTCCGGGCCATCTCCTCCCCATCGTGCCGGCGCGGCTCCTGGCCGAGTTGAAGCGGCCGGACCGTGGCTGGAGCGCGGTCGTGGTGGGGGAGGGCACGCGCTGTTGGTTCGGCAGCCAGTTCTCGATCATCGCACCGCGCTTCGCCGCGTACGGGGTGGACCTGTGCAGTTGAGACCTTCACCGAAGCGCACCTGTTGCGTCGGACCAAGACGGCCGGAGGACTGCCCAGCGCCCGTAGGCCGAGCGTGGCGGACGAGCGGACGAACGCAAGGCGCGAGCATTCGGAAAGGCGTCTACTACCGGTGCATCGCGCGCCCGGCTCGGCCGCGTTGATGGATCATCCGACGACGGTCAACCTTCGTGAGGAACGACCCCGGCCGGTCCCGGACGGCAGTCCGTCAACTTTCGTACCGGACGAGAAACGAGTCCATCGCGCAGGTCGAGTTCTCGCCGAACAGGTCGCAGTAGTGGGTGTCCAGCGCGTAGCGGCCGGGATGGGCGGTCACGAGGTCGAGCAGCTCGCCACGCTTGGTGATGCTGTCCTCGACGACGAAGTAGTCCCCGGGCTCCAGCAGCCCGTGCACGGTCGACAGGACCTCGGCGATGTTGACGTGTGCGTCTTCGATGACCAGCCACGGGTGTGCCAGGCCGGCGGAGAACTCGGCCGTGAGGAACGTGCCGATCCGGCAGATGTCAAGCCGATGGAACTCGATGCGGGGGTCGGACACCTCCGGTTGTTCGCGGTCTATCGAAAGAATTCGGGGCCGCGACGGCAGCGGGGCGCACACGTCGGCCAGCCAGGACGCGCTCGCCCCGGTGCCCGAGCCGAGCTCGATGATCGTCGCCGGCTTCAGCTCGTGCAGGAGCATGGGATAGGCGGCCAGATCGTAGACCGTCTTGAAGATTGCGTGGCCGTTCCAGGTGAGGTGCCGCAGCGCGCCCTGGCTCGCCGTGTACGCCGCCCACGGCACGGCCATGCTGCGCAGCACCTCCTTGGTACTGCGGCGAAGTCTGGGCTCCGGATCCTGGAACCGGTCGCCGCCCGCCAGCTCGACGAACGACCGCAACGTGCCTTCGGCCGCCGACGGCGCCGCATCCTGGGCGGGCTCACCGTCGCGATTCTCGAGTGCCTTGATCGCTGCCCGAACGTAGTTGTCGTAGAAGGTGGGAATGCCGTGCTGGCCGGCCAGCCGGGCGGCCAGCAGCTCACGCGCGCGGGGCAGGTCGGCCTCGTTGTCGTGTGGTGCGGTGGTCATCGGCTGTCGTTGTCCCCTCCGACGGCCAGGGCGGCGCTGATGCTGTTGGCCGGTGACATGGTGTCTTCGGCCAGCCTGCGGGTCACCGCTTCGACGACCGGTCCGAGGTCGGCGCCGGCGACCGCCGTCGCGACCCGGCCGGACAACTCTTCGATCGCCTTCCGCAGTCCGTCCTGATCGAGCTTCACCCGCGGCGGCAGGACGGTCTTGCCGAGTTCTCCGGGAAGCTGTGCGAGCAGCAGGGTGATGATCTCGGAGACGGTGACCGGCACCACGGCCAGCGTCAGGTGCACGCTGGGACTCCCCGGTTCGGCGACGCCCCGGTGCAGCCACCCTGACGGAATCCAGAGCACGTCGCGCGGCCGCAGGGTCACGGACTCGGCACGCCGGTCCGCCGAGGCGCGCAGCTCCCAGCGCTTGGCGCCGGCGACCTGCACGAGGAAGGCGCCGTACGGATCGGAGTGTTCGGGGAAACCCGACGCTCCGGCGGGTGTGACAAACGTGTTGATGGACACCGGGGTAGCGAGATCGCGGGCCACCGACGTGCCGAGCTCCCGGGCCGGCGGGTGAAGCTGTTCCACGCCCTGCAGCACCAGCGTGCCGCCGGAACGCATGAGGTTGCCGACCGCGTCGGCGTCCACCTGGGACAGCGCGGCAGTGGACTTGCCGTCGAGCCCGGCGCGCGCGTAGCGCCGCGGGTTGACGACCTCCCCGTCGTGGACGACGCGGACCGAGGGTGTCCGGATTCCCCGGAACGCCATCAGGTGGTCGATGTCCGCCAGGGTCAGCGCGTCGAGTACGCCCGCCTCCGCGGTCGCGGTCATCGGGGTGGCGGGCCACGTGGTCGCGAAGTCGCCGGCGTCGAAACCGAGATCACAAAGGCTCATCGTTCCACTCCGGGCTGGTCGGCATCCCAGGCGACGGGCATCTCCACGACTCCATAAACGGCGTGCTCGGTCCGGTACTCGAGTTCTTCGTACGGCACCGCGAGCCGCAGCCCGGGCAGCCGTCGCAGCAGCGCCGTGAACGCGGCCTGCAGCTCGACCCTGGCGAGCGGCTTGCCGATGCACTGATGGACGCCGTAGCCGAACGCGAGGTGCCCGCCGGTGTGCCGGGAGAGGTCGAGGTCGGCCGCGCGGGGAAAGACCGTCTCGTCGCGGTTGGCCGTCGAGAGCTGGCAGAGCACCCCCTCGCCGGCCGGGATCACCGTGCTGTCGAGTTCGACGTCGGCCAGCGCGGTGCGCGGCAGGCCGAGGTGCACCACCGAGGTGTAGCGCAGCAACTCCTCCACCGCGTTGGGGATCAGCGCCGGGTCGGCGTGCAGCATCGCGGCCTGGTCCGGATGGCGCTGCAGCGCGAGCATGCCCATCGAGATGGTGTTCGCGGTCGTCTCGTGCCCGGCGATCAGCAGCACCATCGCCATGGTGGCGCACTCCTGGTCGTCCAGGTCGGACGCGGCGAGCCGGGCGAAGAGGCTGTCGTCGGGCGCACGCCGCTTGTACGCGGCCAGCTCCGTGAAGTAGGTGGTCAGCTTGTGTTGCGCGAGCTGGACGGTTCTGGCGGGCGTCCGCGTGTCCACCGCCGTGCTGGCCAGGCGCTCGACAGAGGCGTAGTCGCGCCGGGGAACGCCCAGCACCATGCAGACCGTGTACGCCGGCACGACCAGCGCGAACTCCGTGACCAGGTCGGCGGGCGGCCCCTTCGCGATCATCGCGACGAGCACCTCGTTGACGATGTCGGTCACTTCGTGCCGCTGCTGCTCGGCGACCTTCGCAGTGAAGTCCCGGGCGATCAGCCTGCGGAAACGCGCGTGCTCGGGATCGTCCAGCCGGAGGAACGTCGGTTGGATCTTCGCGACGACCTCGTGGTCCCGGGAGAGGAAAGGGAAGCCCGCATTGCGCGGGTCGGCGCTGAACCGGCCGTCGAGCAGCACGGACCGCACGTGCGACGCGCCGGTCGCCACCCAGCACCGATCCCCGTGCGGGAGCCGCGCCGCCGCGATGGAGCCGGCGCGCCGCATCCGTTCGTAGGCCGGCGGGGGAGCGAACGGGCACGTGCCCCGGGGTGCTGGAACGAGCAACGACCGGGGGTCATCCACCATCTAACACCCGAAACTTTCGTGCGTCGCAATCAGGCCGTGATAGATTGTATCATAAGTGTTCGGGCCGGAAACAATTACGGGAATCGTTGAGGAGCTCCGCGATATGACGGCGGTGGAATTCGACGGCCTTGGCGATCTGATGTCGCGAATGGTCGGCGACCAGAAACATCTCCCAGCGGCTACTTCGACGATCGACGTATTGTGGGTGCTGTACGACCGGGTCCTCCGGGTGACGCCGGAAATGGCGGAGAATCGCGACCGTTTCTACCTGTCAAAGGGCCACGGCCCGATGGCGTACTACGCGGTACTGGCGGCGAAGGGATTCATCGATCCCGGCATACTGGACCGTTTCGGAACGTTTCGGTCACCACTCGGCTTTCATCCCGATCGGGTTGTCGCCCCCGGCGTGGAAGTGTCCAGCGGATCACTGGGACACGGGCTGCCGCTCGCGGTCGGCACCGCGCTGGGGTTGCGGGCTCTCGGGCGGCCGGAGCCGGCGGTATGGGTGCTGGTCGGGGACGGTGAGCTCGACGAGGGGTCCAACCACGAGGCGATCGCCTTCGCCGGTCGGGCGGCGCTGGAGCGGCTGCACGTCGTCGTCATCGACAACGGGTCCGCGAGCCTTGGCTGGCCCGGCGGTCCGGAACAACGATTCGCCGGCGAGGGCTGGGCGGCCGAGCGAGTCGACGGATGCGACCACGACGCACTCCACCGCGCGTTCACCCGGTCGCATCCGGGGCGGCCGCGGTGTGTCGTGGCCGACGTCGGGGACAACCGCTGAACACGTCCACCTGCCGGCGCACCGTGGGAGAGCATCGCCGATGACCGGGATCATGCGAGAGCGGTTCGCGCAGGTCGCAGGCGAGCTGGTCGGCACGAACGAGCGGCTCGCGGTGCTGCTGGCGGATCTCAGTGAGGGCCTTTTCGAGCAGGCACGGCGTGCGCATCCGACCAGAGTGATCAACGTCGGCATCCGGGAACAGCTGCTGATCAGCGTCGCGGGCGGGATGGCACTGGCCGGGGTGCGGCCGATCGCGCACAGCTTCGCGCCGTTCCTGGTCGAGCGCCCCTTCGAGCAGATCAAGCTCGACCTGTGCCATCAGGGTGTCGGCGCCGTGCTGGTCAGCGCCGGCGCCTCGTACGACATCTCGAGCGGTGGGCGAACCCATCAGGCGCCGGGTGACGTCGCGCTGCTCGCGACCTTGCCGGACTTCACGATCCACGTGGCGGGGCATCCGGACGAGGCCGAGGCACACCTGCGCGCGGCCGTCGCGGGCTCGGGGCTTGTCTACCTGCGGCTGTCCAACCAGAGCAACACACGCGCCCTCCTCCCGGACAACGGGCGGGCCGGTCCGATCATCCGGCTCAGGCAGGGAAACACCGGGGCGGTTCTCGCCGTGGGACCGTCGGCCGACGCCGTCCTGGCCGCGACCGACGGGCTCGACGTGACGGTCCTCTACACCGGCACCGTCCGGCCCTTCGACGCCCGCGGTCTGCGTGCCGCGCTACCCGACGGGTGTGAGCGGTCCGTGGTGATCGTCGAGCCGTATCTCGCCGGCACGTCGGTGGCGTGCGTCAACGACGCCCTGCTCGACGTGCCGCACCGCGTGCTCGGCCTGGGCGTCGGACGTGCTGAGCTGCGCAACTATGGGACGCCGAAGCAGCACGCCATCGCTCACGGCCTCGACGGTGCCGGCATCCGGCGAGCGCTGGTGTCCTTCCTGGGGTTGTGACGCCGCGACCGGGGCAGGACGGCGAGCATCGGCAGCACCGCGAGCACGACCAGCGCCGTGATCGCCCACAGCGCGGCGGTGACACCCGCGTTGCCCGCCACCAGGCCCGCGAGGATCGCGCCGAACGGCATCCCCGACCACATCGCGAACCGCATCGTGGCGTTCATCCGGCCGATCAGGGCAGGCGGGCACACCGCCTGGCGGTAGCTGACCTGTGCCACGCCCAGCACCGACGTGCAGATCGACATCCCGAACAGGCCGATCACGAACGGCAGGATCAGCCAGCCGCGGCCGGTGAACGGGATGAGCAGCATGCAGGGCAGGACGAGAACCGCGGCGGACGACATCGCGGCGACGAGCCCCATGCGCCTGATCACCGGCAGCGCGACGAGCCCGCCGAGTACCCCGCCGGCGGCGCCGACGGCGAGCAGGCCGCCGTAGACCACGGTGTTCAGCCCCAGGTCACGCACCAGCAGCAGCGGCTGGGCCACCGTCAGCGCCGTGGCGGCGGCGCACATGAAGAAGCCGTTGACGCTCACCATGCACAGCACCGGCTGCTGCCGGACGTAGCGCAGTCCGGCGATCACGTCCCGGAACACGCCCCTGTCACGCCGCGTGGGCTTGAGCGGCTCCGCCTTCGAGATCGCGGAAAGTGCCCAGGCCGAGGCGAGGAAGCTGGCCGCGTCCCCGACCAGCACGAACACCGGTCCGACGGCCGCCACCAGCCAGCCGGCCACCGCGGGGCCGGCGAGATCGGCCGTCTCGGTCGCGGTCGTGACCAGCGAGTTGCACTCGGGGAGCCGCTCACCCGGCACGACGGACGGCAGCACGCTCTGGTTGGCGATGTTGGCGAACACCGTCGCGCAGCCGGACACGATCACCACCGCGAACAGCTGCGCGAGACCAAGCCGGCCGACGACGCCCGCGACGGGGATCGACAGCAGGGCGGCGAACCTGACCAGATCGGCGACGACCATGAGCGGGAGGCGGCGGAACCGGTCGACCCAGACGCCCGCCGGCAGCGAAAGCAGCAGGTGCGGGGCGGTCGCCGCGGCGGCGAGCAGCCCCAGGTCAAGGCTCGAGGCACCGAGTGCGGTCAGCGCGATCAGCGGCACGGCGAACGTGCTGATCTGGTCGCCCACCTGGCTCACGGAATGCGCGCCGAACAGCAGGCGGAAATTCCGGTGAACGCGCAGAATGCTGGCTCCGCGCGTTGTTTTCAAGGCGTTTTGTCGATCTTCAGTGGAATGCATTCGGGGCCAATCAGGACAGTGGAAATCGTCGGTCCGGACATTGTCGACAGCGGACTTTTGCCGCCGAATACGTGTTGACGACGGCATACGGGTGTATTGACCAGGACAGCGAACGACCTTGACGCAGAGTATGCGTCGTGTTACGGTCGGTCGACGTCCGTTGAATGTCCGCCATTTCGGAATGGAGCAACCGCGATATGTCCCTCGAAGTGCACAGTGCTCCTGAGATCGACAGCCTGCTCGCGCCGGATGAGGCAGAACTTCGGGCCGCCGCCATCGACGAACTCGACGAGTTCGAAGGCGATGCGCCCATGTTGATCACCAACATCATCGGTGCGTGACAGCTCCGTGATCTGCTAGTACTCGAATTCGGCGGTGCCTGAATACCATTCGGTCACCGCCGTTTTCCTGTTCCTGCTCTCGCCCAGGTTGGGGGTCACACAGTGGGGTCGGTTACCGCACTGTCTCACCTGTTACGTCCGGACGGGGAGCTGCGGGCCGCCTACACCGACCAGGAGCCCGTCCACCTCACCGGCGCGGTCGAGCTCGATGACCTACCGGACGTGGACTACGTCCACCGGCTGATCGACTGCAGCCTGCTACGAAAACCATACTTTGCCGTGTTCCACGACGGCATCACCCCACCTGGCAGTGAGCTCGTGTCGCGGCGCCGGGTCGGCGGCCGGTCGGTCGACGGGTTCATCGACGGAGCCAAGATCCGCGCGAAGCTCGCCGCGGGCGCCACCCTGAAGCTGAACCAGGCCGAACACTGGAACCCGGTGATCAAGGTACTGGTGGACGAGCTCAGCTCGGCGTTTCCGGCTGCTGTCAAGGCTTTCTTCTTCTACACCCCGGCCGACAAGCGAGGGCTGCTGCCGCACCGCGACGGCGCGCGGGCGCTCGTCGTGCAGATCTCCGGGGCGAAACGCTGGCAGCTGTACGACTCGCCGATCGAGGCCCGGTCCGAGGTCGGTGTCTGCGCGGTCACCGGCGACTCGCGCACTCTCGTGCTCCGGCCCGGCGACCTGCTGTTCCTGCCGCACGGCTACGCCCACGCCGCCGAAGCCGTCGACGGCGACTCGCTCCACCTGACGTTCACGCTAACCGAACCGTCGCCGGGCGCCTTCGCACAGGCCTACCTCGAACAGTGGGTCTCGAACCACGGTGACGCGATCCGCTTGCTGGACGGCGAGTCCTCCTCGCCGACGGACATGGGCAAGGTGTTGCTGTCGAACCTGGTCGAGTTCGGGAACACCGTCGACAGCGCGGCGCTGGTCGAGCGTGCGGTCCAGATCGAGTCGGCCCGGATGCCGTGAGCCACCGGCAGCCCGGGTCGCCGGCCACGCAGGCAGGATGAAGGAGAGATGACGGCTCAGGAAACCGATCTCACGGCGCCGCTCCACCGGTGGGTGGCCGAGTGCTGGGGTGCGGGAGATATGCGCCGCGGACCGTCGTTCCGGGGCGAGACCCCGGATGGTGTCTACATTCGTGGCAACCTGACGTGCGGGATCCTGGCGACGCCGTACGTCGAGGTGTACCGCGACGGAGTCCGCCGGCCCGACCGTGAGGTCTACACCACGCGCGTCGTGCAGACCCACCGCATGTCGGGCTATGCCAACCAGGACTACGTCCTCGACCAGCTCGACGCCGGCGCCACGGTGCGGCTGCCGTCCATAGAGGACTGGACGCCGGCCGCCCGCGCGGTGGTCGACGCGGTCGCGCGTGCGTGCGGGGAGTCCGTGTCCGCGACCGCCTGCCTGAGCCGTGCCGGCGCGCCGGCCGACCTTCCGTCGCGCGACGGTGCGCCCGCGGTGGCCGTGCAGTGCGACGGCCGGACGATCTGGCGGATCGGCGCCGCCGAGTTCGAAACCTCACCCGGCGACGTCGTCTACCTGCCGCGCGAATCCGCCGTGACAGCCACGGCCGCTGCCGGAGACTGTGTCCTGCTGCTCGTCGAGGGACGGTCGTTCTCCGCGAGACAACTGGTGCAGGCGATCCAGGCGGCCGCGCAGGAGCACCTGGACACCAACCCGGTCACCGCGGACTACCACCTGCTCGACGCCTCGGAGAAGGCCGACCGTGCGTGCGCCGCGGTGCGGCGGCTGTATTCCGGGATGTCCGCCGACGACGTGGTCCGCTACGCCGACGACAGCCGCTGAACCGGCGCGACGACGGGAACGTTCACTGACATGGAAGCAGCCATCCGGAGCCGCTGTCTGGAAGAGGTGGAAGCCCTCGCCGAGGCGATGCTCGAGCGCGTCGGGATTACCCGGGTCGCCGACGTCACCGACTTGGACGTGATCGGTATCCCGGTCTACAACGCTGTCCGGCCGACCACGGCCCGGGGGATCACCACGATCTCCAGCGGCAAGGGCACCACGAAGCTGGCCGCCCGCGTCTCGGCGATGATGGAGGCGATCGAACGCCGCTATTGCGAGGCAGGCGACGCCGACACCGTCGTGGAGCCGTACACGGCGCGGACCGACGGGTGCCGCAAGCTCGACCCTCGCAAGCTGGTGCCCCGCCGCGGGAACACCTGGACCCCGGACACCCCGCTCACCTGGTCAACGATGCACTGCATCAACAACGACCTCGACGTACAGGTGCCGGCGGTGGCGATCTTCACGCCGTTCCCGCACGAGGCGAACCTCATGATGTCAAGCACGATCGGGCTCGCCGCGGGCAACGATTCCCTCGACGCGACGATCCAGGGTCTGTACGAGGTTCTGGAACACGACAGCACCGCGTTCGGGGAGAAACTCGGCCTCGGCTACCGGCTGGAGATCGACAGCCTGCCCGATGCCCATCAGGCGCTGGTCGAGAAGTTTCGCCGGGCCGGTCTCGAGGTGACCGTGCATGTCTACACCGGCGGGCTTCCCGTGCCTACGTTCTTCGTGATCATCGACGACGTGCACTCGCGGGACGGCATGTTGTTCAACGGTGGCGCGGGATGTCACCTCAACCCGGAGATCGCGCTGACCCGTGCATTGACCGAGGCCGCGCAGTCCCGGCTCACGGTCATCTCCGGCGCGCGGGAGGACCTCGACGGCCAAGCCTACCGCAGGCACGCCTCCTACGCGCAGCTGCGCGACTACCTGCACGAGTGGAGCGCCGGACGGCCCTGGCTGCGTTATGACGCCATCCCCGACCGCAGTTCGGGTGACAACCGTGCCGATCTTGCCGCGCTGCTCGGGATGCTGGCCGAGCAGCGGCTGAACCTGGTGCTCACCAAGGAGCTCGCCCCTCGCGGCCTGCCGTTCTCGGTGGTGAAGGTCGTGGTGCCCGGTTCGGAGTTCTGCCACGTGGACCACCGGCGGGTCGGGGTGCGACTGCTGGCTGCGCGCGACTCGGGGGAGAGCGATTGGATCCGGCCGTGGAGTTGACGCTCGTCGTGTACGCCGGCAGCTCACTCCCGTCGCCGGACGTGGAGTGCCTGCGCGCGCGGGCGGGGGAGCTGGGCGTCAAGCTGGTGCACCGCAAGCCGATCGTCCGCGGTGACCTGCGTGACACCGCGTCCGGCGAGGGCTGGAACACCCGCGTGCTGGTGCTCGACGGGGAGTTCGGCCAGAGCCTTGCCGTATCGGTCGCCGAGATCCGGGAGTATCTCGACGGGGGCCACTACATCGCGGGTGCGTCCTCGATGGGCGCACTGCGCGCCGTCGAGTGCCGCACCCTGGGCATGATCCCGCACGGCTGGATTGCCGGGCAGTACCTGTCCGGAGCAATGGACGCCGACGCCGATCTCGCGCTCCTGATGGATCCCGAGACCTTCGAGCCGCTCACGGTCCCGCTGGTGAACGTGCGATGGCTCGCACGAACGCTGGCGACGCACGATGGCGTGCCAAGGGACGACTGCGAGGCGATCGTGGGCGCGGCGGGGGAGATCCACTATCGCGATCGTCTGCCGGAAGCCTTGCTCCGCAAGCTGAAGCGGACTCTGCCCGTGCGTACATTCGCGACAGTCGCATTGTTTCTGGAGCCGGAGAAGCTGGGCACATGGGACCGAAAACGTCTCGACGGCATGGAAGCTGTGCAAACCGAACTAGGAGCGCTCGCCGCAACCCGCCGAGCCGACCGAGGTCTGACCCGACAGGACGCCGAACCACGCTTCAAACCAGAAGGGGTACGACCTTCGCGAACGCGTCCAGCGCCGATTCCTGCACCGTGAGGTAGCTGAAGCCGAAACGCTCGCGGCGGGCCAACACCTGCACGGCGATCTGTTCGGGACTGCCGATCAGCACCGCGGGAAGCTCGCCGACCTGGTCCGGGCTCAGCGTGCCGCGCAGGAACCGGGAATAGTCCTCCAACGCGGCGGACCGATCACCGGTCAGCTGGGTGCGCAGCACGATCACATTGCGCGGCACCGCCTCCCGGCCCAGCCGTCGCAGTTCCGCCTCGGCCAGCGCGACCCGTGCGTCCATCTGCCGTGCGGTGAGAAATGACATGCCGCGACCGCGCGGGTCGAACGCCGTCCCGGAGAACGACATGATGTCGGCGTGCCGGGCGGCCAGCCGCAGCACCCGGTCGCCGTTGCCGCCGATCACCAGTGGTGGCCGGTCGGCCGCGGCATCGCCGTGCGGTCCGGGCCTACCGCTGTCGCGGGACAGTTCCTCCACTGTCGCGACGAGCCGGTCGACCCGTTTTCCCGGTGACTCGAACGGGATGCCCGCCTGGTCGAACTCGCTCTTCTTCCACCCCGCGCCAAGCCCGACCTCCAGCCGGCCGCCGGTGAGCCGATCGGTGGACACGACATCCCTGGCGAACAGCACCGGACTGTAGAACGAGGTGTTGCTGACGAAGGTGCCGACCCGCACGTGCTTGGTCGCTTCGGCGGCCAGAACGCAGGCCGGGAACGGCGATGGCATGCCGATATGGTCTGGCACGGTGATCACGTGATAGCCGAGGTCCTCGGCCTTCTGGCACTTGTCGACCCACGACGCCCTGTTCTCGAGCCCAGACAGGCTGACACCGAACCGCATGTTCGCCATCGGCATCGGATCGATCACTCTCCCCGTGTTACCACGCCCAGCACCGGCATGACGCATCGTTCCTCTTGAACACTACTCACCCGCCGCTTGCTCAGCCGGGGAACTGCGATCCAAGGGCGACGGTGTGGGCTCGTAACCGTGGCGGGCGAAGAAGCTGGTCACGGAACCGTCCGATGGCGTGGGGGTGGACGGATACCTGGCGAGTAAAGAACAAGGTCCGGTCCTGAGCTCTCAACGCCGCCCAGCTAGGCGAGCACGCTGCGGTGCGCTTCGCGAAGCTGCCCGGGCACGCCAGTGGTGCACCATTTCCAACTGGTGGTGCCGTGGCTGGCCGGCGTCCTGATCCTGGCGCCGACGGTGGCGCCGGGTGGTGTGGCGGTGTCGCTCAGGGCTGCTCGACGGTCTCCCGCCGCGCCATCTCGGTGAACGCGGCCTCCAGGTAGCCGCGTAGCGGGCGGCCGCGCACCGATAGCAGGTCGGCGAGGAGTACGACGGCGTGCTGTGTGACCGCGGCCGCCGACGGTCGCGGTGGGACCGCGTCCCACGGGTCGTCCAGTTCCGGCGGCCGCTCCTGCCCGGTGCTGGGGTCCGGCGGAGTGTCCGGATGGATCCCGAGCGCACCGCTGAGGACGACCACCATCACCCCTGGGTCGACGCCGGGGAACCACGGCGCCGCCGACCGGGCAGTGCGGCCGATGACCTCGCGGAGGTCGTCGCCGTCCACACCGTCCGGGAGCACCTCCTCCAGCAGCAGCCGAACGGTGTCGCCGAGGATGACGCGCGCGTGCTCGGGGTCGGCGAGGAGGAGGCGGCTGCAGGCGTCGTCGAACGCGGCCTTGTCGCCGGCTTGCGCGGCCGCGATCGCGTCGGTCGTCGCGGACGCGATCGCCCGCGCAGTCGGCGGCAGATCGCTGAGCGTGAGCCGGGGTGCGGGTGCCATGCCGGGAACGCTACCGTCGGCCGTCCCCGGTTCAGGAGGGGCGGACAGCGACGGCGCGTGCTCGTCACACTCCAGCAAACCCTCGGCGCGCTGAGCAGCGTCATGCCGTTCGCATGAGCAAATGGCTCGGTGTCGTTTCGGCAGGTCCGGGCTTAGCTTCGGGCGGTGGCGAACGAACTGACCATTCCGCTCCTGCCCTGTCCATCCATCGACGAGATCGCGTCGTTCTACGAGATGCTCGGCTTCGAGATCACCTATCGGCAGACGCGGCCGAACCCGCACATCGCGGTGCGACGGGAAGACATCAATCTGCACTTCTTCGGGATGGACGGCTACGACCCGGCGCAGTCGTACAGCACGTGCCTGGTCATCGTGGCGGACACCAGCGAGCTGTTCGAGGCCTTCGCGGCAGGGATGCGGTCCGTGCACGGAAAACTGCTCATCTCCGGCATCCCGCGCATGACCCGGCCGCGGCTGCGCAACGACCGGTACACCGGGTTCACCGTCGTCGATCCGGGCGGCAACTGGATCCGGATCAACAAGGCCGCCAAGGAACCCGAGGCGCAGACCAAGCTCGCCAAAGCCATGGAGAACGCCGCGAGGCAGGCGGATGCGCACGGCGACGAACGCCAGGGGCTGAAGATCCTGGAAGGCGCGTTGAAGCGGGCGACCGGCGACGAACCGGAGTTTCCGGCGGTGCGGGAGTACCGCGACGAGCTCCTCGAGCGAATCAAGGGGTCTGAGCCGCGTCCAGGCGTCTGAGGCCACGTCGAAGTCGTAGGTCGCCCAGAACGGGGAGTGAGGCGCGCAGGAAGCCGCCGTTGCGCGCTGGCCGACAGAAGCCAGAACCTGCGAAGGTGTGGCTTGCAGGTCGCCGAGAACACCTAGGCAGAGTCGGATGTGCCGAGTGTGCACATGGGAGCTTATGGAGGTTCAGCATGGCCCGGCAGGCCGTCTCGACGGACAATGCACCGCAGGCGATCGGACCCTACAGCCAGGCGATCATCGCCAACGGATTCGTGTTCTGCTCGGGCACGGCGGGGATCGACCCAGCGACGGGCATTGCGCCCGACGGTATCGAAGAACAGACCGCGCTCGCGCTGCGCAACCTCGACGCCGTGCTCACCGCCGCGGGCGCGTCCATGGCGAACCTGGTCAAGACCACGATCTTCTACACGAACGTCGACGAATTCGCGTCCATCAACGCCATCTACGCCCGCTTCATGCCCGACCCGCCACCCGCTCGCTCAGCCCCGGCGAACGCAGCCCTGCCACGCAACCTCCTCATCTCCATCGACGCCATCGCCGTCCTGTCCACCGACTGACCTCAGCCCGGTTGTAGACAAAGCCGAGCAGCGGGTGCAGCCGCAGCTGCGCCGTCACGACCGGACGCCATCAGTCTGGGGCGCCAGCAGGTCTGTCCACTCGTCCCAATTCTCCGGCCACACCATGCCCTCGGCCCAGCTGGTCTCCTGGTGTCCACACGCCACACATGGGGCGGCGTGAGGAGGTCCACTTGGGACGAGGGTCACGTCGTACTCCAGTCAGTCGAGTTGCCAGGCCACCCAGGTGGTCGGGTCGGTGTCGCGGCCCGGCTGGTAGACGATCCGGGTGACCGTGGCCTGCCGGGCCATGTCGAACGCCAGGCACATGACCAGGCTGTTGCCGGAGGGCACCCGCTCGGCGTCGTACTCGTCCTGCTGCTTGCAGTGCTGGATGTCGTAGTACGCCCGCCCGACCGGCAGGCCGCGCTCGTCGAGCAGGAACAGGCCGTCGGTGATCGTGGGCACCGACACCGGGCCGACGCCGCTCGCGGTGATCGCGAAGCGCAGCAGGTACACCCGGCGGCCGGGCTTCGGCTTCGGGTCGACCAGGTATGCCGACGGCTCCTTGAGCAGGTTGGCGATGGTGAGCCTGGCGAACCCGTCGTCGGCGGGCACCTCGACCGCCTGGCCGCCGACCCGGCCCTCGCCGGCGGGCAGGGTGGCCTTGCCGGCCGCCGGCAGGTCGAGCGGGAACAGCAGCGCGTTCACGCCGGTCGGGTCGTCGCCCCGGTCGTCGAACAGCACGCCGCGCACCCCGGTGGCGACCGGCACCAGGAACGCCGCGCACTCGGTGCGTGGCTTGCCGACCGGGGTCTCGGGCAGGTTCTGCTGGTTCGACCCGCACAGCGCGACGGTCACCTCGCCGGCCCGGTTCACCGACTCGATCCAGCTGGCCGCGGTCGTCGAGCAGGAACACCCGGTGCCCGTCGCCGCTGGGCAGCCCCTCGCCGACGCGCATGGTGGTCACGATCGTGCCGGACACCCACCGGTAGCCGGGCGGCGCCGGACGGTCGGCCACCTCGCCCCGCTCCAGCCGGACCTCCTCCTGCACCTCGGTGGCGCCCTCGTAGGTGCCCTTGGACCTGAACAGGCCGGTCTGGCCGGGCGGCACCACGATCGGGTCCGGGGCGTCGATGTTGACCACCGCCTTGCCCGGCCGCACCGGCGGGAACACCGGCCCGTCGGGCTGCGCGGACGGTTCGCCCGACGGCGCGGACGACGCCGGGCCGGTCGGCAGGCTGGTCGGCGCCGAGCCGGCCGCGCGGGGTTGCCCGCCGATCCGCTGCCCGGCGAACACCGCGACCGTGACCACCAGCGCGACGGCCACCGCCGCGGCGACCCCGGCCACCCACCGCCGGCCGCCGGACCGTCCACTGGGGACGACAGGCGGCGGAGCGGGCGCGATCGGCACGGGGGACTGCCGGGTGTTCGGCGTGGTCGGGGCGGTGGACGCCGTGGCGGCGGCCAGCTCGATGGCGCCCCAGGCCACGCTGGCCTCCGGCTCGGGGTCGGCGTGCACCGGCAGGCCGAGTTCCTCGCCCAGCAGCGTGGCCAGCCGGGGGATCCGGCTGGTGCCGCCGACCAGGTGCACCCCGCGCACCGCCGATCCGTCCACATTGGACTCCGGGGCCGCGCCGGACTCGGTGAGCACCCGGCGGGCCAGCGCCACCACCCGCCGCAGGTCCGGCTCGACCAGCTCCTCGAACGCCGCCCTGGTCAGGGTCACCGGCTCGGCCACCCCGGGCACGGTGAGCTTGGCCGACTCGTGCCGGCTGAGCACTTCCTTGGCCGCCCGCGCGTCCTGGCGCAGTAGCAGCACCGCCCGCATCGTCTTGGGGTCCCGTGAGGACGGATCGAGGTCGGTGGCCTCCGGGTGCGCGGCCCGGATCCCGTCGATGATCCGCTGGTCGAGGTCGTCGCCGCCGAGGTCGGGCAGCCCCGCGCAGGACAGCACCGCGTAACCGGCGCCCTCCCGGCGCACCACCGCGGCGTCGCAGGTGCCGCCGCCGAGGTCGAGCACCAGGACCGCCGCACCGTCCGGCAGCCCGGTGCGCGCGGCCACCGCCACCGGCTCGGGCACCAGGCTCTGCCGCGCCGCGAGCCCGGCCGCGGCCTGCGGCAGCCGGCCCATCCGCAGCGCGCCCCAGTCCGCCGGGTGGGTCAGCACCAGGTGCCCCACCGGCCGGTCGGCCTGCCTGGCCGCCTCCGCGCACACCCGCGCGAGCACCGCCCGCACCACGTCCAGCACGCCGACCGTGGCGTCGCCGAGCAGCAGGGTGTCCTCGTCCAGCCGGGACTTGGGCCGCGGTTCCAACCGGTGCGCGGCGGTGCGGCCCAGCCGCAGCGCGTCCGTGCCGACCACCAGCCGGCCGTCCGGCTCGCGCAGCACCGCGGACGGCAGGTGCGGCGCACCGTCCACACTCACCACCCGGGGCGCCGCCCCGTCCCGGGTGGCCACCGCGACGGTGTTCGTGGTGCCGAAGTCGATCGCCAAGGTCAACTCGCCGGTCATGACACCGCCCACTCGACCCAGTCGCGGCCGTCCGCCGACACCGCCACGTTGCGCACCGGGGAGCCGGTGGGCAACGCGAACAGCACGCACAGCTGCTGCAGTCCGTCCGCATCGGACAGTGAGACGTCGCCGGTGCAGTCGTGTGCGTCCACGTTCGCCGAGGTGGCCTGCTCGACGGCGGTGCCGCGGTCGTCGCGCAGCACGACGAACAGGCCCGGGATCCGCTCGGCGCCGTCGGCCTTGCGCACCGCCAGCCGGGCCAGCACGCCCCGGGTGCCGGGCAGCTGGATGGGCTCGCTGGTGAAGTACCGCGACGGGTTCGCCACCAGGTCCACCACCGCCACCTCCGCCCCGGTGCCGCCGTCGTACTCGGAGACGAAGGCGTGCACCCCGCCGGGCGGCAGCGCGCCGGCCGGCACCTGCTGCGGCGCGCCGTCCACCCGCTGGCCGGTCAGCGGGACCCGGGCGCCCTCGGTGAGCTGGCTGCTCCCCGGGTAGCGGGTCGCCGCCGTGGCCAGCGCGACCTCGGTGATCGGCGCGGTCCTGCCGACCTCGAACGCCAGGCAGGACTCGCGGGTCTCGCCGGGGTTCAGCTCGTCCACACCGCCGCGCTCCGGGCAGCCGTCCAGCCGGAAGTTCGGTGCCTGGGTGATCATCAGGCCCCGGTCGTCGACGACGAACGTGTTGGCCTCGACGACGCCCGGGTCGGCCTTCTTGTCCTTCGTGCCGGCGCTGATCCGGACCAGGACGAGCCGGTGCGCGTCGTCGACCGGCACACCGGCCTCGGCCAGCTCCGCGCTCTGCTCCGGGGTGTCGACGAACGCATCCACCCGCCAGGTCAGCGTGGCCCCACCGCTCTCGTACTCCACCGTCTGTCCCTTTTGGACAACGGGAAGCCGCTCGGTGGACCGGCCCGGCACGGTGATCGGATTGCCGTCGACCGGTGCCGGCAGCGTGAACCGCTCGACGTCCGCGCCGCCGCCGGCGCCCACGGCCTGCCCGGTCACCCGCTGGTCGTCCCCGAGGCTCACCGTGACGGCCGTGACCAGCGCGGCGGCGGTCAGCCCGGCCGCGGCGGCCACCCACGGCCAGCGCTTGGCCTGCTGAGGCGCGGGCGGCAGCGGCACCGGGCCGGTCGGCACCGGGTGCACGGCGGTCGGGCCGGTCGGGGGATAGCCGGCCACCGTCACCCGCTGGGTGGCGTCCGAATCCACCGGCCCGGTCGGCACCTGACCGTCCTGTTCGGACACCGTCAGCGCGTGGCCACCGAGCGCCACCACCGACTGCGGCGACTCGTCCAGCCGGATCTGCGCGCCGGTGGCCTCGGCCAGCAGGCTGCCCAGCAGCGGGACCTGGCTGGCACCGCCGACCAGGTGCACCGCGAGCAGGTCCGCCGGCGCCAGCCCGCAGCCGGTCACCACCTCGGTGAGCAGCTCCACCCCACGGGTCAGGTCGGCGCGCACCAGGTCCTCGAACTCCGCGCGGGTGAGCAGCCGGTCCGGCAGGTCGCCGGGCAGCGCGATCTCCGCCTGCGGGTGCCGGGAGAGCACCTCCTTGGCCGCCCGCACGTCGTCGCGGAAGCGCAGCAGCGCGGCCATCTGCTCCGGCCGCGCCCGCTGCTGGTCGTCGAGCAGGCCGGCCAGGGTCGGCTCGCCGGCGCGCACCCAGTCCACGATCCGCTGGTCGAGGTCGTCGCCGCCGAGGTCGGGCAGCCCGGCGCAGCCGGCTACGGTCAGCCCGTCGCGCCCGGCCCGGACCACCGCCGCGTCGCAGGTGCCGCCGCCGAAGTCGAGCACGCCGAGCGCGGCAGTGGTGGGGAAGTCGTTGCGCCCGGCGAACCAGGCGGCCGCGGCCACCGGCTCGGACACCGTGGACAGCCGGGGCGCGAGGCCCTGCGCGGCGGCCAGCAGCGCGCCGATCCGGGTGGAGCCCCAGTTCGCCGGGTGGGTCAGCACCAGGTGCTGCACCGGCGAGCCGGCCGTGATCGACGCCTCCTCGACCACCCTGGCCAGCACCGCACGCACCAGCGTGGTCGTCGCCACCACGGCGTCGCCGAGCAGCACGTCCGGCTCGGCGAGGCGGGACTTCGGGCGTGGCTCGAGCCGGGCCGGCTCGGTGCGGGCCAACCGCAGCGCGTCGGTGCCCACCACCGGCTCGCCCTGCCCGGTCCAGAACACCGCGGAGGGGAACCACGGGTGCCCGTCGACGGTGACCAGCCGGGCGGGCAGCCCGGGACCGGACACCACGGCGACCGTGTGCGAGGTGCCGAAATCCACCGTCGCGATGACCTGACCCACAACGCCTCCAGACTGGAATGAGCGCCAATTATGACCGCTCGCCCGCCTGCGGCGTTCCGTGCCGTAGAGGATCCCGCTGGCTGTCGACCGGTACCCGCGACCTCGTCGTCGACCTCGCCGCATCGGCCCTGCGGGCCGACGACCCGCTCATCATGCGCGCGTCGTCCAACGTGGG